>JACKLP010000001.1 GCA_024235875.1 Burkholderiaceae bacterium
GCGGCCGGCCGCCGAGTGGCGGATCGGCTGCTCCGGATGGGGGCCCAGCAGTACCTTTCGGCCGGCTGACGGTCACGCTCCGATGGCGGCATCTGAGCGAACGGCCGTCGGGTTGCGGGTCGTCCTGGTGATGCCCGAACCCCGCGCGAGCGAGCAATTGGAGGCTGTGCTGGCCGCCGGCCACGAGTCGGTCGTCCTGCCGTTCGCGGTGCTCGAGCCGCTGGATGCTCCGAACCACGCGGCGCTCGCGGCCGAGTCGGCGGCCCATGACTTCGTCGTGCTGGTGAGTCCCTATGCGGTGCGCCGTGCGATACGGGTTCTGCGCCCTGTGCTCGCCCGGGCCGGGGCGCTCGCCGTGGTCGGGCCCGGCAGCCGTTCGGCGCTCCTGGGTCTCTGGCCCGAAGGATCGTGCCAGCCCCGAGTGCTGGTTCCGGAACCCGGCCGGGAAGATGCCGACGGACTGCTCGGCTTGCCCGAATTCGCAAGAGGAAGCGGTCGGCGCGTGCTGGTGGTGCGCGGCGAGGGCGGACGCCGTGATTGGATCGAGACCCTGCGTGCGCGAGGATTCTCGGTACACGAAGTGTCGCTCTATGGACGTCGGGCGATCTCGCCTGCCCGCACGGCCGAGGCCACACTGCGTCGATGGCTGGCCGAGGCAGGCGCGATCTGCTTCGTCGTGAGTACGCGAAGCATGGCGGATTCTCTCGCAGACTGGCTCCGCGAGCGGGTGCTCCTGGAGCAGGCGACGCGGTGTGTCGCTTGGGTGCCGCATCGACGGATCGCGGAGTCCCTCGAGGCCTCGGGCTGGCAGGACGCCCGGGTCGCCGGGGGCGGACGGGGCTTGGTGGCGGCCGCGATAGAATCGGGAACAGTCGAATCGCGTTCGCCAAACACCGAAGGCCATCAATGACGGAACCGAACCAGCCCGCCTCCTCGCCACCACCGCCGGTCGATCCCGGTGACAAGGCGAGTGCCGGTCCCGTGTCGGCGGACGGTAAGGCTGCTGGGGGGGGCACGAATGCTGCCCCGGCCGATGCGCGGCCCGACAAGGCCGGCGCCAAGCCCAAGCTAAAAGGCGCCGACCCGGTATCGCCCAAGGCTTCCGTCCGTGGCAAGGATGCAGCCGGTGTGGCGAAGACGCCCTCGGATCCGGAGGCGAAGGCTGGCGATTCGAAACAACCGCGCAAGTCCGGCCGGCTCACGCTGGTGATCGCGGTGCTGGCGCTGCTGGTGGCGATCGGTGCGAGCTATGCAGCCTGGCAGGTCGGGGTGAGGGATGCGCGTACGCTGGCGCGTCGAGTACAGGACGGCAGCGGACGGATCGATGGCATCGAGTCGCGCCTCAAGCGTGCCGAGGATCTCGTGCGAGATCTGTCGGCCAAGACCAAGCTGGCCGAGGACAAGCTGGCCGAGGCCCGCGGCCAGCAGGCGCAACTCGAGAAACTCTACAAGACGCTGTCGACCGATAGTGCCGAATCGGTGCTCAGCGACTTGGAAGGCTCGCTGTCGCTGGCGGCGCAGCAGCTTGCCTCCGGTGGCAGTTCGCAAGGTGCTTTGCTGGCGCTCCAGAGTGCCGAGCTGCGTCTCGCACGCCTCGACGACCCCGCGTTGCTCGGGGTGGCGCGCGCGATCGCTCGCGATGTCGAGCGCTTGCGATCGTCCTCCGGTGGGGATATCGGCGCGCTTGCCGCGCGCCTGGATGTGCTGGCGGGCGCGATCGATTCTCTTCCTCTGGTGCAGCTGCCAGTAGCAGAGTCGAGTGCACCGGATCGCGACGGCGCCGACCCCGAGCAAGGCAGTGGCTGGCGACGCTGGGTCAGGGTCGACCTGTTGTGGCGGGAGATCTCTTCTCTGTTTCGGGTGCGCCGTATCGACAATGCCGAGGGGGCCTTGGTCGCGCCCTCGCAAGCCTATTTCCTGCGACAGAACCTAAGGCTCAGACTCCTGAATGCCCGACTGGCCCTGCTCTCGAGAAACGACGCCTTGTTTCGCGCTGATATCGAGCGCGCGAGCGGGTGGCTGCAACGATACTTCGATCGATCCAATCCACAGGTCGTCAACGCGCTGGATCAGCTTCGGCAGCTCGGCGGTTCACGGGCGGTCGACAACGCGCCCACGATAAGCGAGAGCCTGGCCGCGATCCGCTCCGCACGTGCAGCACGGGATGCGGCCCGATGAGACGGCTGGTCGTACTGGTCCTGGTGCTCTCGGCGGCGGTCGCAGTGGCCATGTTGCTTCGAGTCAATACGGGCAGCCTCGCGATCGTCTGGCCACCCTATCGGCTCGATATCTCGGTCAATCTGGCGCTACTGGTCGTGTTGCTCGGCTTTCTGGCTTTCTATCTGCTGGCTCGCGTGATCGGCCAGACCGTCAGGTTGCCGGCTCGAATTCGCCGCTATCGGGCGCGCCGACGGCGCGAGCGGGCCGCCGCCGCACTGCGCGACGGGGTCATGGCGCTGTTCGAAGGGCGGTTCGGTCGCGCGGAGCGACTCGCGGAGCGTGTTCGGCAGGAGCCGGAGTTCAACAATGTGGCGGCCCTGCTCGGCGCCCGCGCGGCGCAAGGGGTTCACGCCAGCGAACGCCGAGACCGATGGCTCTCGATGGCCAGCGAGGACAAGGGCGGCATCATGGCGGCGGGTCTGCTCAGAGCGGAGATAGCGCTGGCGGACGGCCGGGCGGCGGATGCATTGTCCGCCATGACCGAGGCCGTCCCTGCGCGCGGGCGCAACACGCATGCTTTGAGGCTTCAGCTCGATGCGCATGCCCAGCAGCTCGACTGGGAACGCAGTCTGGATGTCCTTCGCGAGTTGGAGAAGCGACAGGCGGTGAGCCCCGAGGATTCGGGCCAAATGCGACACCGCGCACTGCTCGCGCTGTTCGAGTCGCGACAGGGTGATGCGGCCGCCGTGCGCGAGCTCTATCGTCGACTGACCCCTGCCGAGCGCGACGATGACGAGCTCGTCCATGCCGCGGCTCTCGCTTTTGCGCGCAGTGGCGATGGCGCGCGCGGCGCTCGACTTGTCCAGGGCGTGCTCGAGAAGCGCGTGGTTCCGCGTCTGCTCGACATCTACATCCAAGAGGCGGCGGTGCCGGTGCGCGAGCGCATGCTCAGTCTGGAGTCATGGCTCGATCGCGAGCCCGACGACCCTGAACTGCTGACTGCGCTCGGTCGCCTGTGTGCGTCCCAGCAGATCTGGGGCAAGGCCGAGGAGTACCTGACCCGTGCCGTCGGCAAGGGCGCTTCGCGCGAGGCCAGGCTTGCCCTGGCCTCGGTCTACGAGCACCTGGATCGTGCAGCCGATGCGGCCCGGATCCATCGCGAGCTCGCCACGACAAAGCCAGCGCTACCGGCGCCGGGCGCTGCACCGCCGACTCTTGTGCAGGCGCCGAATCGATCGCCAGGCGGGAACACCCTCGAGGCAGGTTGACCCGTCCGAGGCTGGGGCTCAGTCGTGGCGGATCGCGATGGTCTTGAGCGCCGTGAAGCCATACAAGGCTTCGAACCCCTTCTCGCGACCGTATCCGCTGCGCCCCACGCCGCCGAATGGGAGTTCAACGCCGCCGCCGGCGCCGTAGTTGTTGATGAAGACCTGTCCCGCGCGAAGACGTCTGGCGAGCCTTAGCTGTCGAGCGCCGTCGCGTGTCCAGATGCCCGCCACCAGGCCATAGGGAGTGGCGTTGGCCTTTCGCTGCGCCTGCGACTCGTCGTCGAAGATGTCCAGGGCCAGCACTGGCCCGAAGATTTCTTCCTGCTCGATCCGATGCCCGTTCGGTACCTCCCCGAGCAACACGGGGACCTGATAGAAACCACCGGCAGGGGCCAGTGGGTCGATTTGACCCTGCGCGAGCACGCGTACCCCCGTGGACTGAGCCTCGGAGAGGCAATCCCAGACGCGTTGCTGCTGTCGGCGGGAGATCAGCGGGCCCAGGTCCGCGTCTTGCATTGCTGGCGCGGCGCGAAGTCCCGCGAAAATCTCGCTGAGCCGTTCTTGGATCATCGGGGCGATCGCGCGCTGGACCAGCAATCGGCTCCCAGCCGAGCAAGTCTGTCCCGCGTTCTGGATGATCGCATTGACCAGCACGGGTAGAGCGTTGTCGAGATCCGCATCGTCGAAGACGAGTTGGGGCGACTTTCCGCCGAGTTCCAGCGTTACCGGGCAATGGTGACGTGCAGCCATGCTTGCCACGTGTTCGCCCGTCTGCGGCGATCCGGTGAACGAAATATGGTCGATGCCGGGATGCGACGCGAGCGCGGCGCCGGCCTCGGTGCCGAGGCCGGTGACGATCGACAAGGCGCCCGGGGGAAAACCGCAGGAGGCGGCCATCTCGCCGATTCGCAGCAACGACAGGCATGCGTCCTCCGCCGGTTTCACGACGCAGGCATTGCCGGCGGCCAGCGCTGCCCCGACCGAACGTCCGAAGATCTGCATCGGATAGTTCCAGGGAATGATGTGGCCGGTGACGCCATGGGGCTCGCGGATCGTCATGACCGTGTAGCCCTGTTGGTAGGGCAAGGTCTGTCCATGCAGCTTGTCGGCTGCACCGGCATAGAACTCGAAGTAGCGAGCCAAGGCGGTGGCATCGGCGATGCCCTGGCGCAGCGGCTTGCCGGTATCGCGCGCTTCCAGCGCACCGAGTTCCGGCACGTGCGCAAGGACCACATCGGCCAGCTTCCGGAGCAGGCGGCTGCGTTCGAGCGCCGTGCTGCGCCCCCACACACCGTCGGCCGTACCGGCACCGTCGAATGCCTGTCGGGCGCTCGCTACCGCGACCGCGATGTCGTCGGTGTCACCCCTGGGGATCGTCGCGAAGATCGAACCGTCCGATGGATCCACGACCCCGAGCGTGCGGCCGGTGATCGCATCGCGAAAGCGGTTGTCGATGAACAGACCATAGGCTGTGGTGGATGCAGTCGACGTTTCGGCGACCGCGTTGGGCTCGGATGCCATGGGGGTGCTCCGTGGAAATGAAAGTGCGCTCGACGGCCGCGCGCGCTGGGGTGTGGGCAACGTGCTTGCGCCAGCTCGACGCGAAAGCGTCAGCGCGTCGTCAGGCACGGCGACGGCGAGGCGGGTATCATCGCGCCTGCGACAAAGGGCCGCGAGCCCAAGACAAAGGTATTCGGAATGAACCTCGATCGCGTCGGATCCGGCACCGACATTCCCAATGATTTCAACGTCATCATCGAAATCCCGATGGCGGCGGATCCGATCAAGTACGAGGTCGACAAGGAAACGGGCGCCCTGTTTGTCGACCGTTTCATGATCACGTCGATGCACTACCCGTGCAACTACGGCTACATTCCTCACACGATCGCCGATGATGGCGATCCGGTCGATGTGCTTGTGATCTCGCCGTTTCCGGTGACTGTCGGTGCGGTCGTGCGGTGCCGGCCGCTGGGCATCTTGAAGATGGAAGACGAGGCTGGCGGCGACGCAAAGCTGCTGGCCGTGCCCATCGACAAGATCCTCCCGATCTACAAGCACTGGCGCAAGGCCTCGGACCTGGCGCCCGAGCGACTGGCGACCATTCAGCACTTCTTCGAGCACTACAAGGACCTTGAACCGGGCAAGTGGGTCAAGATCGCGGGATGGGGTGGGCCCGAAGAGGCGGCTGCGGAGATCGTGGCGGGGGTCGAGCGTTTCGCACGGGCGAAGGTCAAGCCTGCCTTCTGAGTGTGAACCGGTCGCGGAGCGTGCCTCAGTCGGTGTCGCGTGTTGGTGGTGGCGTCGTGACTGCGTTGGCCCGATAGGGCGACCGATCGTCGAGTTCGTCCAGATAGCCGGACATCATCTGGCCTTCACGCGCCAGGTAGCGCTCGACCGCGTCGGCAAAGGCCGGTTCCGCGAGCCAATGCCATGAGCCGGTTTCGACGGGCTCGAACCCGCGGGCCATCTTGTGCTCGCCTTGTGCGCCACCCTCGATCGTCTGCAGACCCAGCTCGATGGCCGTCTCGATCGCCTGATAGTAGGCGACTTCGAAATGCTGGAAGGCGATCGGCTCCACTGCCCCCCAATAGCGGCCGTAGAGCCGGGTTCGATCCTTGATCAGCAGGCTCGCCGCCGTTGGCGATCCGTTGCGCTCCGCGACGACCATCACGCAATGATCGGACAGCGATTTGCCGATCCGTAGAAAGAACTCGAGGTTCAGGTAAGGCGTCGAGTGATGCGCGGCATAGGTCGAGCAGTAGCACGCGTGGAAGAACCGCCAATGCGACTCGTCGATCTGCTCGCCCAGGAGGCGGCGGCACCGGATCCCGGCGCCGGCAGCCTTTCGGCGCTCGGCACGAATCTTCTTGCGCTTGGGTTGGGTGAGGGCCGCGAGGAAATCGTCGAAGTCTCGGTAGCCTGCATTGCGCCACTGGAACTGCACCCCGGTGCGTCGCATCAGGCCTGCAGGCGCCAGCGCCTCATCGGCTGGAGTGTCTGGAAACAGAACATGTAGCGACGAGACATTCGCGCCGACCGCATGCCGCAGCAGTTCGCGGGCCGCCACTCGCCTGGCGCCGGGCGTTGGACCGAGCAGGCGAGGCCCTTGAACCGGTGTGAACGGCACCGCGCAAACCAGTTTCGGGTAGTAATCCAGCCCGTGGCGTTGATAGGCGTCGGCCCACGCCCAGTCGAATACGTACTCGCCATATGAGTGTGTCTTGCGATAGAGCGGGGCGGCGCCCACGAGGCCGCCGGCGTCGTCGCTGATCAGGACGTGCTGTGGGCGCCAGCCGGTGCCGGGACCCACGCACCCGCTCGCCTCGAGGGCGCCAAGCCACGCATGTGACACGAATACGGCGCCGGGCGCCTCGGGATCGATCAGAGCGTCCCAATCGCGCTCGGGGACGCCAGCCAGGCGACCCACGATGCGCGTGCGATAATCCTGCCCGTTCATTCCGGTGACGTATTCATGCGAATCGCGCTTGCGCAGTTGAATCAGACCGTCGGAGATTTCGACGGCAACACCCGTCGGATCATCGAGGCCGCGCGGGCGGCCGAGGCGCAGGGCGCCCAGATCCTGCTCACGCCCGAATTATCGCTTACCGGCTATCCACCTGAAGACCTCCTTCTGCGGCGAGCCTTCTATGACGCCGCCGATGCGGCACTCCTGACCTTGCGCCAGGCCTGTGCGCAACTGTCGGTGGATCTGCTCGTCGGGCTGCCACTGATGCAGGGGGATCGGCGCTATAACGCGGCCGTCCTGCTTCGCGGCGGCGAGGTCGTGGGCGAGTACCGCAAGCACGACCTGCCGAACTACGACGTCTTCGACGAGGAGCGGTATTTCGAGTCCGACGACCGGGCCTTTGTATTCGACGCCGGCGGCATTCGCTGCGGTGTCGTGATCTGCGAGGACTTCTGGTCGGCCGCGGCGCCCGCGGCCGCGCATGCGGCCGGGGCGCAGGTGCTGTTGGCGCTGAATGCATCCCCATATCACCTGAACAAGCACCATGAGCGTGCCGACGTGGCCCGGCGCAACGTCTCGTCGCTCGGTCTGCCGATCCTGGCTGCCAACATGGTCGGGGGGCAGGACGAGTTGGTCTTCGACGGTCTGTCATTCGCGCTCGATTCGCGTGGCGAGATGCGTGCGCAGGCCAAGGCCTTCGAGCCGGACCTGTTGTTGGTCGATCTCGAGGCCGACGAGCCGGTCGCGCGGGTGTTGCCGGGCAGGGTGGAACCGTCGCCTGCCAACGAGCAGGAAGTCTATGGCGCGCTGGTTCTGGGGGTGCGCGACTATGTCGACAAGAACGGATTCCCGGGTGTGATCATCGGCCTGTCCGGTGGGATCGATTCGGCCCTGACACTGGCGATCGCCGTCGATGCCCTGGGGGCTGACCGGGTCAGGACGGTCATGATGCCCTCTCGCTATACCGCGGAGATCTCCTGGACAGACGCGGCCGACATGGCGCACCGGCTGGGAGTTCGCTACGACGAGCTGCCGATTTCCCCGGTCTTCGAGGCCTTCGGGCGTACCCTGGCCGCGGAGTTCGCCGGCTTGCCGGAGGACACGACCGAAGAGAACATCCAGGCTCGAATTCGTGGCACCTTGCTGATGGCGCTCTCCAACAAATACGGCTCGATCGTGCTGACCACGGGCAACAAGAGCGAGATGGCGGTGGGCTACTGCACGCTTTACGGCGACATGGCCGGCGGATTCGCCGTGATCAAGGACATTTCCAAGACCTTGGTGTGGCGGCTATGCCGGTGGCGCAATACCGTGTCGGACATCATTCCGGAGCGAATCATCACCCGGCCGCCGTCGGCCGAGCTCAAGGCCGATCAGACAGACCAGGACTCGCTGCCTGCGTACGACATCCTTGATGGCATCATGCAGATGTACATGGAGGACAACCGCAGCGTCGTCGAGATCATCGCGGCGGGCTATCCGCGAGAAGCGGTCGAGCAGGTCGTCAGGCTGATGAGGATCAACGAATACAAGCGTCGCCAGGCGCCGATCGGCATCCGGGTCACTCATCGCGCGTTCGGGCGCGATTGGCGCCAACCGATCACTTCGAAGTTCCGCGAATAGACCAGTACCATCAGGAGACTGCATGAAGCGCATTACCGCCATCATCAAGCCGTTCAAGCTCGACGAGGTTCGTGAGGCCCTGGCAGAAGTCGGGATCACCGGTCTGACCGTCACCGAGGTCAAGGGCTTCGGCCGGCAGAAAGGACACACGGAGTTGTATCGGGGGGCGGAGTACGTCGTCGACTTTCTCCCGAAGGTCAAGATCGAGGTCATCGTGGCCGATGGGAGCACCGAAACCGCGACCGAGGCGATCATCAAGGCAGCTCGGACCGGTCGGATCGGCGATGGCAAGATCTTTGTGACCCATGTCGACGAGGTCATCCGGATCCGGACCGGCGAAACGGGCGAATCGGCCGTCTGAGGCCGCTTGCTCGCGTCGATACGGCATGCGCTGCCGTACCTTTGTCCTGGTTCATGGTGCCTGGCACGGCGGATGGTGCTGGTCGGCCGTGGCTCAGCGCCTATGCATGGCGGGTCACCGGGTGTTTGCGCCCAGTCTGACCGGACTATCCGATCGTGCACACCTGTTTGCGGCCTCGGTATCGCTCGGCACTCATGTCGAGGACATCGTCAATCTCGTGGCGTGTGAGCGCATCGAGGACTGCATTCTGGTGGGGCACAGTTACGGTGGCAACGTGATCACGGGCGTTGCCGACCGCCTTCGCGAGCGGGTCGCTCAGTACGTATACCTCGATGCGGTCGCGCCGCCCGATGAGGCCGTTTCCTGGTGCTGGGCCGACTTTTCCAGCCCGGCCGAACGAGCCGAGCGCATCCACGCGATCGAGACACAGGGCAATGGCTTGTGTCTTCCACCGCCGGCACCGGCCGTGTTCGGGATCGTCGATCCCGAGATGGCCGCCGACGTGGCTGCTCGGCTCACTCCCATGCCGCGCGGCACATTCGAGGGGCGAATCGCGCTGCTTGCGGGTGGGTCGCGTGGGTTGCCGCGGACCTATATCGCCGCGGCGGCGCCGGCATATCCGCGGATGGCCTCGGTCATCGAGCGCGTGCGCCAGGATCCGGGTTGGCGGTTTGGCGAGATCGCCTGCGGACATGATGCGATGCTGCTGGCGCCGCGGGACTTGGCCGATCGCCTGCTCGCGATCGCCGCAGAAGCAGGGGCCTGAGGGCCGCGCGTTTCGCGGACGACTCGTCAGTCGAGCGAAATGAGCACGACCAACGCGCCGCTGCCGCCATCGTTTGGCCTCGCCTGGCAGAAGGCCAGTACATCGGCGCGCTGTATCAGCCAGCGCATGACCTTCCCCTTGAGGACCGGCTCCTTGTTCGCGGATCCCAGTCCCTTGCCGTGAATGATCCGCAGGCAACGTTGCTCGCGTTGGCGGGCAGTCGCCAGGAACTCGGCCAAGGCGCTACGCGCTTCGTCGACCCGCATGCCATGAAGATCGAGTTGCGCGCGCACCGTCCACTCGCCGCGGCGCAGGCGTCGCGGGACGTCCGGGCCGACCCCGTCGCGGTGGTAGGAGAGGGCGTCGTCGGTTTCCAGGTAGCGCTCGATGTCGATTTCGTCCGAAAGCGATGCCTCCAGTACCGCGCGCTCGTCGAGCTGGCGCTGGCGCGGCAACGGGGCCGGACGCGTTGCCTGGGGCACCGCCCGAGTGGGTATCCGAAGCGGCGTGACGTCACGCATTTCGCGCTCGAATCGTCGAGCCTCTCTCGCCTGAGCCTCGGTCTGCCCCTTGGCGCGTTCCGCTTGGCGTTGTGCCTGCTGCTCGGCGGCTTGGACTCGCAGGGATTCGCGCAGGGCCGCGAAGGGATCCGGTCCGGCGAGCGTCTGGTAGCGACCGGCGTGCGCCGCTTCCCTGGATCGGCTGCTGCGACGCGCCATCCGCTCCCGTACCTCGATCATCCCTCGCCAAGCGCTTCCAGGTAGCGCTGTGCGTCGAGGGCGGCCATGCAGCCGGTTGCTGCACTGGTGATGGCTTGTCGATAGACGTGGTCCTGGACGTCACCGGCTGCGAACACGCCCGCGACGCTGGTCTGCGTCGCCTTGCCGGTGGTTCCGCCCTCGGTGCGCAGGTAGCCGCCGGCCATCTCGAGCTGTCCAGCGAACAGTTCGGTGTTCGGCTGGTGCCCGATCGCCACAAAGCAGCCGGCGAGGGAGATCTCCTCGGTCTGCCCCGTGCGATTGTCTCGAACCCGGACCCCGGTGACCCCCGAGGCATCGCCAAGTACTTCGTCTAGCTCGTTGAACCAACGCGGCACGATCTTTCCGGCCCCGACCTTCTCCATGAGCTTGTCGATCATGATCGGCTCGGCCCGCAGCTTGTCGCGGCGATGGACCAGCGTGACCTTCGATGCGATGTTCGACAGATAGAGCGCCTCCTCGACCGCGGTGTTTCCGCCTCCGATGACGCACACCTCCTGGTTCCGATAAAAGAAGCCGTCACAGGTGGCGCACGCCGAGACCCCCTTGCCCATGAACGCCTGTTCGGATGGAAGGCCGATGTACTTGGCCGAGGCGCCCGTGGCGATGACGAGGGCATCGCATGTGTAGGTGCCCGAATCGCCCAAGAGCCGGAAGGGGCGGCTGCCGAGTTCGGCCGTGTGGATGTGGTCGAACACGATCTCGGTGCCGAAGCGCTCCGCATGCGCCTGGAAGCGCTGCATCAGATCGGGCCCCTGTACGCCGTCAACGTCGGCGGGCCAGTTGTCGACTTCGGTCGTGGTCATCAGCTGTCCACCCTGCGCGATCCCGGTGATCAGCACCGGTGCCAGGTTTGCGCGTGCCGCGTATACGGCCGCCGTGTAGCCGGCTGGGCCCGATCCGAGGATCAGGAGCCGACAGTGTCTTGAATCTGCCATTCGTCGTCTAACCGTTGCAATAAACTCAAAAAATCAGCGAGTTATAGAGTGCTCTTCAACTGATTTTTGGATTTGATCCGGGCCTGAGGCAGAATTATACGAACACAGGGCCTCGGTCCGCCCGATGCAGGAGATCGCACCGTGAGTATGGCGCACGAACAGAACAAGGCATTTCTTCGACGAGTGCCTTTGTTCTCCAGTCTGAGCGAGGCGCAGCTCGACCAGTTGGCCGCCGGTTCAGTTCGGCGCAACTTCCCCAAGGGACGCACGATCGTCGCAGAGGGCGAGCCGTCGGCGTCGCTCTACATCCTGCTGTCGGGCCGCGCCAAGGTTCAGCGATCCGATGCCGAGGGAAAGGAAGTGATCCTGGCCATGCTCGGGCCCGGTGAAGCGTTTGGCGAGATGAGCCTCATCGATGACGCCCCTCGCTCTGCCAGCGTGATCACCGTCGAGTCGTGCGACTTCATGGCGATCAACAAGGACAGCTTCAAGTCGATGCTGGCGCAGAACCAGGAAATGGCCATGGAGGTCATGAAAGGGCTGGTGAAGCGACTGCGCGAGGCCGACAAGAAGATCGAGACCCTGGCACTGCTCGATGTCTATGGCCGTGTCGCCCGAGTGTTGCTCGACTTCTCCGAGGAACAGGGTGAAGAGCGGATCATTCGCAACAAGCTTCCGCGCCAGGAGATCGCCAAGATGATCGGGGCCTCGCGCGAGATGGTTTCGCGCGTCATGAAGGGGCTCGAGATCGACGGCTACATCGTGCCGCTACCAGAAGGAAAGCTGGTCCTGCGCGAGAAGATCAGCTCCTACCTGAACTGATGGCACGGGCCAGTGTCGCGCTCGGCGCGAGCCGGGCGCAGTCGCCGTCTGTCGCCGGGCTGCCGGAACGGGCGGTCAGGCTGCTCCAGGAAATCCGCTGGATTGCCCTGGGGGCGCTGGCGGCCTATCTCGCCCTGATCCTGCTGACCTACGACTCGGGCGATCCGTCGTGGTCACACGCGGTCCAGCGCGAGCGGGTCGCCAATGGTGGCGGCCAGTTCGGCGCCTGGCTTTCGGACCTTTTGTTGTACCTGTTCGGGCTTTGCGCCTACCTGCTGGTCGCGTTGCTCGCTGTTGCGGTCATTCGCGGTGCCCGGGCGGCGCGCAATACCCGGCCGGGTTCGGCTGCTCGCTTCGCATGGGAACGCTGGGTCGGTTTCGTGGTGATGCTGGTCGGCTGCGCGATGCTGGAGTCGTCCCGGCTGCATGTGCATGGCGCGATGCTGCCGCTGGACCCGGGCGGCTTGATCGGGTCGTCGCTGTCCGAATGGTTGCTGGTGGTACTTGGGCCGGTGGGCAGCCTGCTGGCGACGCTCGTGCTGTCGGCAGGAGGCTTCAGCCTGTGGACGGGCTGGTCCTGGTTGAGCATTTCGGAGCGCGTCGGGTACGGGCTCGAGTGGATTGCCCTGAAGCTGGTCGGCGCCTACCAGGCTGCCAAGGACCGTAAGTTCGGTGCCCGTGCGGCAACCCGGCGCGATGTCCAGGTGCAGGAGTTGCGCCGGATCTTCGAGGAGGATCCGGAGCCGGTGAAGATCGCGCCACCGGTCGTCAAGGTGGAGCGCAGCGCGAGGGTCGAGGCCGAACGTCAGACACCCTTGTTCTCGGAGCTGCCGGCGGACACCGAGCTGCCGCCCGTATCCTTGCTCGACCCGCCACCGGTCGATGTCGAGGCCGTAGACCAAGAGACACTGCAGTTCACCTCGAGGCTTATCGAGAAGAAGCTGGCGGATTTCAATGTGGCCGCCCGGGTCGAGGCCGCCTATCCGGGGCCGGTGATCACGCGCTACGAGATCGAGCCGGCAACCGGGGTCAAGGGCAGCCAGATCGTCAATCTGTCGAAGGACTTGGCGCGGGCCTTGTCGCTGGTGTCGCTGCGCGTGGTCGAGACGATCCCGGGCAAGAACCTGATGGGTCTCGAGCTACCCAATGCACGTCGCCAGACCGTTCGCCTGTCCGAGATCCTGGGCTCGAAGGTCTATGCCGACGGCGCATCGCCCGTCACGCTGGCGCTCGGGAAGGACATCGCGGGCAACGTCGTCGTCGCGGATCTGGCGAAGATGCCACATCTGCTGGTCGCGGGCACGACGGGTTCGGGCAAGTCGGTTGGCATCAATGCGATGATCCTGTCGCTGCTCTACAAGTCGGATCCGACCCAGGTCCGGCTGCTGATGATCGATCCGAAGATGCTCGAGATGAGCGTCTACGAGGGCATTCCGCATCTGCTTGCGCCGGTGGTCACGGACATGCGTCAGGCTGGCAATGCGCTGAACTGGTGCGTTGCGGAGATGGAGCGGCGCTATCGGGTCATGAGCAAGCTGGGGGTTCGCAACCTTTCCGGCTACAACCACAAGATCGCCGATGCCGAGAAGCGTGGCGAGAGTATTCCGAATCCTTTCAGCCTGACCCCCGATGCGCCCGAGCCGCTCGAGCGATTGCCCATGATCGTCGTGGTCATCGACGAGCTGGCCGACCTGATGATGGTCGTGGGCAAGAAGATCGAGGAGCTCATCGCGCGGCTCGCCCAAAAGGCACGCGCAGCCGGGATCCACCTGATCCTGGCCACCCAGCGCCCGTCGGTGGATGTGATCACGGGGCTGATCAAGGCGAATATTCCGACGCGCATCGCTTTCCAGGTGTCTTCGAAGGTCGACTCGCGCACGATCCTCGACCAGATGGGTGCCGAGTCCTTGCTGGGGCAGGGCGACATGCTTTACCTGCCACCGGGTTCGGGCTTGCCGGTCAGGGTCCACGGTGCGTTCGTTGCGGACGAAGAGGTCCACAAGGTCGTCGAGCACTGGAAGCTCATTGCCGAGCCGCAGTATGTCGAGGGGCTGCTCGAAGGCGGAATGCCCGAGGAAATCGATGCGGGCAGTGCCGTGGGTTTTGGCGGGCTGTCGCAGACGCTGACGGAAGCCGGCGTCGAGGGCGAGTCCGACCCGCTCTACGACCAGGCGGTGGCCGTGGTGCTCAAGCATCGGCGCGCGTCGATCTCGCTGGTCCAGCGCCATCTTCGGATCGGTTACAACCGTTCTGCGCGGCTGCTCGAGCAGATGGAGCGATCGGGGCTGGTCTCCGCGATGGCCTCGAACGGCAATCGCGATATCCTCGTGCCGGCGAACGCCGAGGAATCGTAACGCCGGCGTCGGGCTTTCCGACCGCCTTCCTGGCCGTTCGCGCAATACCTCGGAGATTGATGTGTTAGCAAAACTGGCGACTTTCGTCGGCGCGCTGGTTCTTTGCGGCGTCGCCAGCGCCGGCGCGATCGACCAACTCAACCGATTCGTCAAGGAAACCCGAAGCGCCGACGGACGCTTCGTCCAGCGGGTGACGGCGGGTACGCGCGCAAAAGACGAGAACAGTGAAGGGCGGTTTGCATTCGAACGCCCCGGTCGTTTCCGCTGGGTCGTCGAGTCGCCGTTCGAGCAACTGATGGTTGCCGATGGCAAGCAGGTGTACTTTCTCGACAAGGACTTGAACCAGGTCACTGTCAGACCGCTACAAGATGCGATGGGCGCGACGCCTGCCGCGATTCTCTTCGGCGCCTCGGACCTCGACAGCCGTTTCGAGATCCTCGAATCGGGCACCGCTCAGGGGCTCGATTGGCTCGACGCGGTGCCAAGGGACAAGGAGGCCGGGTTCGAGCGTATCCGGATCGGATTCGCCGATGGCCTTCCACGCAAGATGGTGGTCCAGGACGCGTTCGGGCGGACATTGAGCTTCGAGTTCGTCGACCTGCGCGCGAATCCAGCCTTGTCGGCGGATCTGTTTCGGTTCACCGTGCCCGAAGGCGCTGACGTGGTGAAGCAGTGAGCGCGTCGCTCGGTCTGGCGACACGTCAGCGGGCGCCCGCCTGTCCGGGTCAATCGGTCGACGCGATCGATACGCCGGCCCTCGTCCTCGACCTGGATCGCTTCGAGCGCAACCTGAGTCGTCTGCATGAGCGTGCGAACACGCTGGGCGTGCGGGTCAGGTCGCACGCCAAGGCGCACAAGTGCGTCGAGATCGCGCGCCGACAGATTGCCGCTGGCGCCGTTGGCCTTTGCGTACAGAAACTGGCCGAGGCCGAGGTCTTCGTGGCCGCCGGATTCAAGGACGTGCTGCTGACCAACCAGATCGCGTCGATCGCGAAGGCCCAGCGGCTGGCCGCACTTACCGAACATGCCCGCATCGGCGTCTGCGTCGATGCACCCGAGCACATCGAATTGTTGGCTCGAGCGATGGCCGGGCGCCCGACCACGCTCGAGGTGCTGATAGAGATCGACGTGGGCATGGGGCGCTGCGGCGTTCATACGGTCGAGGCCGCACTGGAACTGGCGCGGATGATCGCCGACCGAGACGGCTTGTCGCTCAGGGGCCTTCAGGCCTACCACGGCAAGGCACAGCACCTGCGATTGCCGGCGCAGCGGCGCGACGCGATCGGCAAGGCAGCCGACATTGCGGCGAGCATGCAGCGCGAGCTCGAGGCACAGGGGCATTCAAGCCTCGAAATCACCGGTGCAGGCACCGGAACCTGGTTGCTGGAGGCGCGCAGCGGCGTCTACACCGAGATTCAGCCCGGGTCGTACGTGCTGATGGACGCGGACTATGGCGCCAACGAAGGCGCGCCCGATGAGCCCGCCTTCGAACAGGCACTGGCGGTCCGTTGTGCGCTGATCAGCCGACATGGGCGCACGCTGGTGCTGGACGGGGGGCTGAAGAGTTTCGCGGTGGACTCCGGTCTGCCGGTACCCGAGATCACTGGTTGGCGGTGCGTGGGCGTGTCGGACGAACACGCCCTGGTCGAGGTTCCGGCGGACACGGTCCTGCCGCCGTTGGGCAGCTTGGTTTCGATGGTTCCCGGCCATTGCGACCCGACCGTCAATCTGCATGAATGGATCGTCGCCTATCGTGGCGAGACGGTCGAGGCGGTCTGGCCGGTCGACGCCCGGGGCGCCGTGTTCTGATGCGTTGCCCCTACTCGCCGGATTGCTGGCGATCGTAGGACTATCCTAAGGCGTTTCCGGGGTCGGGCGGGGCGGGTTGCGACATCCGGCGGGGTCCTTGGGGCCAGGAGGTGGAACTTGAGCGGATCCAATCGAGACGGCACGACCGAGGCGCACGTTGAGGCAGGTGGGTCGGCTTCCGATCATCGCGACCGTCGGGTGATCGGCGTGGTGTCGTTCGCACACGGTCTGTCCCATTTCACCCATTTGCTGCTCGCCCCCTTGTTCCCCTGGCTCAAGGACGCCTTCTCGCTCAGCTATGCGGAACTCGGTCTGCTGATGACCGTGTTCTTCGTCGTCTCGGGGATCGGCCAGTTCCTGGCCGGCTTCGTCGTCGATCGAGTGGGGCCGGTGCCGGTGCTGCTCGGCGCGCTGAGTTGCTTCGTACTGGCCTGCCTACTTCTGGCGGCGGCGCCATCCTACGCGGTCTTGTGTCTGGGAGCGGCGTTGGCCGGAATCGGAAATGCGCCCTTTCATCCGATCGACTTCTCGATCCTCAATTCGCGAGTTGCCACGCCGAAACTCGGCCACGCCTATGCGATCCATGGCCTATCCGGCAGCATCGGCTGGGCCGTGGCGCCCGTTTACCTGGCCGGGATCGCCGGGATCGCCGGTTGGCGTAGCGCCCTGTTCGCCGCTGCCGGACTATGTGCGCTGGTGTCGGTCGTCGTGTTCCTCAATCGCAGGCATCTGAGTGTCGGGCGTGCCGAGCCGGCGGGGGGCGGGGCGGGTGCCGACGGCGGCCGGCTGTTCGGGTTTCTCGGCTTGCCCGCGGTCTGGCTGAGCTTCCTGTTCTTCACCGTCTACGCGTTGGCGATGGGCGGGGTACAGAGTTTCGCGCCCACGGCGGCCGGTGCGCTTCACAGTATCCCGCTGAGTACCGTCGCGCTGTGCCTGACCTCGTATATGCTGGCGTCCGCGCTCGGCATGATCGGTGGCGGTTTTCTGGCGAAGGATCCGGCACGTGCCGAGCGCGTCATCGCGGCGGGATTCGGCGGCGCCGGGCTGGTGGCCTTGTCGATGGTGCTGGTGTCGTGGCCTGCCTGGTTCGTACCGGTCGTGTTCGCGGTGATGGGCCTGGCGGCCGGCAGTGCTTCCCCGGCTCGAGACCAGTTGGTGCGTCGCGCTTCGCCTCCGGGTGCCACCGGTCGGGTCTACGGTGTCGTCTACTCGGGCCTCGACGTCGGCATGGCATTCGGACCGGTTCTGTTCGGTTTTCTGATGGACAGCGGCCGGCCGGCTGCTGTATGGGTCGCGATCGCGGTCTTCCAGATGTTGCTGATCGCTTCGGCATTCTTTGCCGGTGCACGGAGTCGCGCTCGCCTGGTGAGTGCCGGTGCCTGACCTGTTCGCGCCGATTCCGGCGTCGGCGCCACTGGCCGAGCGACTTCGGCCGCGCTCGCTCGACCAGGTCATCGGCCAGCGCCACCTGTTGGGCGAAGGCAAGCCGCTTCGTGTCGCCTTCGATGCGGGGCGGCCGCATTCGATGATTTTCTGGGGGCCGCCCGGCGTGGGCAAGACCACGCTCGCAAGACTGATGGCAGACGGTTTCGATGCCGAATTCATCGCGATGTCGGCGGTGCTCGGCGGCGTCAAGGATATTCGGGAGGCGGTCGAATCCGCGCGGCTTGCGACCGCGTCCGGTCGACGAACGATCGTCTTCGTCGACGAAGTGCATCGGTTCAACAAGGCGCAGCAAGATGCCTTCCTGCCGCATGTCGAGAGCGGTCTGTTCGTGTTCATCGGGGCCACGACCGAGAATCCGTCTTTCGAGGTCAACGGGGCGTTGCTCTCGCGGGCTCGTGTCTATGTGCTCGAGCCCCTTTCCAGTATCGAGATGACCGAACTGGCCAAGCGCGCGCTCGCGCAGATCGATGTCGACTTCGAGCCTGAGGCCTTGTCGCGTCTGGTCGCATGGGCCGACGGCGACGCGCGTCGGCTACTCAACTCGCTGGAGATCGTGGCGGAATCTTCGCATGCGAGCGGCGCGCCGATGATCGACACGCAGTTCCTGGAAAACGCGCTCTCCCAGGACTTGCGGCGCTTCGACAAGGGCGGCGAGGCCTTCTATGACCAGATAAGCGCATTGCACAAGTCCGTGCGGGGGTCCGATCCCGACGCCTCGCTCTACTGGTTGTGCCGGATGCTGGACGGTGGTGCCGACCCTCGCTACCTGGCGCGGCGAATCATCCGGATGGCGACCGAAGACGTCGGCCTGGCCGATCCAAGGGCCCTGCGGATAGCATTGGACGCCGCCGAGACCTATGAACGCCTCGGGTCGCCCGAGGGTGAGCTGGCATTGGCCGAGGCCGTGGTATTCATGGCCTGCGCCGCGAAATCGAATGCGGTCTATGTCGCCTACCAGCAGGCGAGGCGTTTCGTGCGCGACAAGGGTTCCGCGCCAGTGCCGTTGCGGCTGCGCAATGCGCCGACCAAGCTGATGAAAGGCCTCGGCTACGGCAAGGACTACCGCTACGCACACGACGAGCCGGACGGCTTCGCCGCCGGCGAGCGGTACTTTCCGGATGGCATCGAGGCAAGTTTCTACGAGCCGACCGATCGCGGAATGGAGATCCGGATCGGCGAGAAACTGGCCGCGCTGCGAGCCCGCAACCGGGGCGGTCGCGCTTCGAGCGACTGATAATATCGTCGCCTTTGGCGCGAGCCCAAACGTTCCATCCCGAACTCACGATGATCGATCTGACTCTGCTCCGCAAGGACATCGAATCCGTCGCCAGCCGCCTTGCGTCGCGCGGATACGAGCTCGACATGAATGCCTTCCAGGCGCTCGAGACCCGGCGCAAGGCGCTCCAGACCCGCTCCGAGGAGCTTCAAGGCAAGCGCAAGACCCTGTCCAAGCAGATTGGCCAGCTCAAGTCCCGCGGCGAAGATGCAAGCAGCGTGATGGCCGAAGTCAACAGCCTTGGTGAGGACCTGAAAGAAGCGGCCGAGGGCAACGACGCCGTGCAGGCGGAACTCAGGCGATTCGTCGCCGGTATTCCGAACCTTCCGGACCCCGCCACGCCGCTTGGTCGCGACGAGCGCGACAACCAGGAGATCCGGCGCTGGGCGCCCGCGGGCCCGGATCCGACCCCGCTTGGATTCCAGGCACGGGATCACGTCGATGTGGGGGCTTCGCTGGGCCTGGACTTCGAGACCGCTGCCAAGCTCTCGGGCGCAAGATTCGCGGTCATGCGCGGTCCGGTCGCGAGACTCCACCGGGCGATCGCGCAGTTCATGCTCGATGTCCAGACCGGTGAGCACGGCTATACCGAGTGCTATACGCCGTATGTCGTCAACGAAGAGACCTTGTTCGGCACGGGCCAGTTGCCGAAGTTCGGCGCGGATCTGTTCTCGGCGCGCAAGGGAGGCCAGGAAGAAGACGCCGCGCCGATGTACCTGATTCCGACCGCCGAGGTCACGCTCACGAACTTCGTCCGCGACGAGATCCTCGCCCGGGACGAGCTGCCGATGCGTCTTGCTGCGCATACGCCGTGCTTTCGTTCGGAGGCCGGATCCTATGGCCGCGATACCCGGGGCATGATCCGGCAGCACCAATTCGACAAGGTCGAGATGGTGCAGATCGTCGAACCTTCGCAATCCGATGCCGCGCTCGAGGCCATGGTCGGACACGCCGAGACCATTCTGCGGCGACTGGCATTGCCGTATCGCGTCATGGCCTTGTGTACCGGCGACATGGGATTCGGGGCAGCGCGAACCTTTGATCTGGAAGTCTGGCTACCTGCTCAGAACACTTATCGCGAGATCTCCTCCATCTCGAACTGCGGCGACTTCCAGGCGCGGCGATTGCAAGCCCGATTTCGAAACGAGCAGGGCAAGCCCGAGCTGGTCCACACCTTGAACGGGTCCGGCCTGGCCGTAGGGCGCACGCTGGTCGCTGTTCTCGAGAACTATCAACTCCCCGACGGCAGTGTCACGGTGCCCGATGCGCTGCGCTCCTACATGGGCGGCCTCAGCGTTCTCCGGAGTTGACGCGATGGATCGTGCAGGCGCACCGACCAGCCTCCGGCGACGTCGAGCCCTGCAGGCGGGCGTGCCGGCCAGCCTGATCGCCGCATTTCCAGTGATCGCCCGTGGTGCTGCGGGCAGGTTGAAATCGAATCCGTTCACCTTGGGCGTCGCCTCGGGCGAGCCGGATGCCCACAGCGTCGTCATCTGGACCCGGCTGTTGCTCGACGAGGGCGACGGCTGGGAGCCGATCGTTCATCCGCCAGTTCCGGTGCGGTGGCAAGTATTCGAGGATCCCGCGGCAAGCCGCCTCGTTGCGGGGGGCGAAGTCGATGCCGTGGCCGAAGACGCTCATTCGGTCCATGTGAGCGTCGATGGATTGAAGCCGGGGACGCGCTACTGGTACCGCTTCGAGGCCGGATCACATCGAAGTCCGCTCGGCGCGACCAAGACCTTGCCGTCGCAAGCGAGCTTGCCGGGGTCCGTCCGGTTCGCCGTCGTGTCGTGCCAGAACTTCGAGGACGGGTTCTTCTCTGCCTATCGCGAGATCGCTTCGTCCGAGCTCGATTTCGTCGTGCACCTGGGCGACTACATCTACGAGCGCGGGGCGTTGGGCCCGAACCCCGTGCGTCGACACGGCATGAGCGTCCCGACCACGCTGGGCGAATACCGCGCGCGGTATGCGCGCTATCGCAGCGACCCCATGCTCCGGGCCGCGCATGCGGCCGCGCCGTGGTTCGTGATCTGGGACGACCACGAGGTGGAGGACGACTATGCGGGGGATCAGTCGCAGGACCTGCATCCGGTCGCGTTCTTCCGCGAGCGTCGGGCGGCTGCGTATCGCGCGTACTACGAACACATGCCGCTACGCCCGACGAATCGGCCGCAAGATGCCCAGCTGGCGCTGTACCGTTCTGCGATGGTGGGCGCGCTCGCCGGCATGCACTTCCTCGATTGCCGCCAGTACCGGCATTCCCAGGCCTGCAATCCGCCCCATTCGGGTGGTGCGCGCTGGGTGACGCCATGCGCCGCCATGGCGGATCCGGCGCGCAGCATGCTGGGCACGGAACAGGAGCGATGGCTGGCGCGACGACTCGCAGCGACGGGCACGCGCTGGCAACTCGTGATGCAAAGCACCTTGCTCAGTCCGGCACCGTCGGTTTCCGGCCGCGTCTCCAACGACACTTGGGACGGCTATCCCGCGGCGCGCGATCGCCTGATCAAGGCATTGGCTGCTTCGCCGGCAGACGGCAGGGCCGTCTTCGGCGGCGACATACACGCCTTCGTGGCCGCGTCGCTTCGCGATCGCAGTGCGCCGGGACGCGGGCACTGGGTAGGTGCCGAGTTCAATGCCGGGTCGCTGAGTTCGGCGAATCCGAGGCATCGGACCCAGGAAGATCGATTGCTGTTGAACCCGGACATCCGCTTTGCCGACGGCGGGCACCGAGGCTATCTTTCGTGCAAACTGAGCCGCGACGCACTCGAGGTGACGTTTCGCGCAACATCAGACCCGAAACGCGCGGATGCCACGATGCAGTCGCTTGCGCGCTTCACGGCGACTCCCGGGCGCGACGAACTGATCGGCTGAGCGGAACCTGCGGTCATCGTCCGGTCATTGACCACGAATATTGTGACGGCTCGGCGTTTCTGCCAGACTGCGGTCAGAAACAATCAGAAGCAAGCACGATGGGCCCCGCCCATAGGGGCCGGGTGCCAATCGACGGAGGATGTTCCCATGAGGTTTTCTCGTAGCCTGATTCTCGGGGCAGCGGGTGCTGTCATGCTTGGCCATGCCATGCCGGCTTCGGCCGTGACCGAGGTGCAGTGGTGGCACGCGATGGGCGGGCGCCTGGGTGAGAAGGTCAATGCGATCGCCAAGGGATTCAACGAGTCCCAGAAGGATTACCGCGTCGTGCCCGTCTACAAGGGCAACTACACCGAGACGATGACAGCGGCCATCGCAGCGTTTCGCGCCAAGAAGCAGCCGCACATCGTTCAGGTCTTCGAGGTCGGAACGGCATCGATGATGGCGGCCAAGGGGGCCATCTATCCCGTCTATCAACTCATGAAGGACAACAAGCTGGACTTCGATCCGTCGGCCTACCTGCCGACGGTCACCGGCTACTACACCGATAGCAACGGCAACATGCTGTCGATGCCGTTCAATAGCTCGACGCCGGTGCTCTACTACAACAAGAACCAGTTCAAGAAGGCGGGGCTCGACCCCGAGAAGCCGCCCAAGACCTGGCCCGAACTCGGTGAGTTCGCCAAGAAGCTGCAGGCCGCGGGCGTGAAATGCGGCCTGACCACGGGCTGGCAGTCCTGGGTCCAGATCGAAAACTTCTCGGCCTGGCACAACGTCCCGATCGCGACGCGCGAGAACGGATTCGGTGGCCTGGACACGAAGTTCACGTTCAACAGCCCGCTGCATGTCAAGCACATCGGCCAACTCGCCGACTGGCAGAAGTCGAAGATCTTCGACTATGGTGGTCGTCGTTCCGACAGTGCGCCGAAGTTCTATACGCAGGAATGCGCGATGTACATGAACTCCTCGGCAGCCTATGCGGGCATCAAGGCCAACACCAAGACCCGGGTCGACGCCAAGACCAAGAAGGAGATCCAGGGCTTCGAGTTCGGCGTCGGACAATTGCCGATTTGGCCCGATGTCAAGGGAGCGCCGCAGAACACGATCATCGGCGGCGCGACGCTCTGGGTGCTCAAGGGTCATCCGGCGCCAACGTACAAGGCCGTCGGGGCCTTCTTCAACTATTTGTCGTCGGCCGCAGTGCAGGCGGACTGGCATCAGTTCACCGGCTACCTGCCCATCACCAAGGCGGCGTACGAACTGACCAAGAGCCAGGGCTTCTACGACAAGAATCCGGGCACCGACGTGGCGATCCGGCAAATGACCGGCAAGCCGCCGACGCCCAACTCCAAGGGACTGCGCTTCGGCAATTTCGTTCAGATCCGCGACATCATCAACGAGGAGTTGGAGGGCGTCTGGGCGGGCAAGCAATCGGCCAAGGCCGCGCTCGACACAGCTGTTTCGCGCGGCAACGAGTTGTTGCGCAAGTTCGAGGCCGCGAACAAGTAGCCGGGTTCCGATCGCTGTGAGAACCGCCGCGACGTGCCCCTGATCGGGCGCGTGGCGGCGACCGGACTCCCATGGAAAAGCGTTCGACATTCAGAGGTCTGGCGGTCCCGTTGCTGTTGCTTGCGCCGCAGCTCGCGATCACGCTGATCTTCTTCGTGTGGCCGGCAAGCCAGGCGCTGTTCCAATCGGTCCTGGTCGAGGATCCCTTCGGCCTGTCGACGAAGTTCGTCTGGTTCCAGAATTTCGTGGAGCTCTTCGACGACCGCTACTATCTTGGCGCATTCGGGCGAACGATCTTCTTCGGCGGCGCCGTCGCTTTCCTGTCGATGTCGATCGCCTTGCTCCTGGCGACCATGGCGGATCGGGTGATCAAGTCGGCGTCGACATACAAGTCGCTGCTCTTGTGGCCGTATGCCGTGGCACCGGTCGTGGCGGGCGCGCTGTGGTGGTTCCTGTTCAATCCGCGCATCGGCATCGTCGCCTACTACCTGCAGGCGATGGGCTACGACTGGAATCACATCCTGGATGGCAACGATGCGATGACCCTCGTGATCATCGCGGCGGTCTGGAAGCAGATCAGCTATAACTTCCTCTTTTTCCTGGCGGGCCTGCAATCGATTCCCCGCTCGCTGATCGAAGCCGCCGCGATCGACGGCGCGAGTCCGTTCAAGCGGTTCTGGACCGTGGTCTTCCCGCTGCTGTCGCCGACCGCCTTCTTCCTGCTGGTCGTGAACATCGTCTATGCCTTCTTCGATACCTTCGGCATCATCCATGCGACCACGAGCGGGGGGCCTGGCAAGTCGACCGAGATCCTGGTGTACAAGCTGTACAACGATGGGTTCATCGGGCTCGATCTTGGGGGGTCGGCAGCGCAGTCGGTCATCCTGATGCTGATCGTGATCGTGCTGACGGTCGTACAGTTCCGCTACATCGAGCGCAGGGTGGAGTACTGATGGTCGAACGTCGCCCCTGGCTCAATTTCTTCTCGCATGCAATCCTGATCGCCGGCGTGGCTGTGCTCGTGTTCCCGATCTGGGTGACCTTCGTCGCCTCCACGCACGAGGCCCAGGCATTGATGCAGTCACCAATTCCCCTGTGGCCGGGCGACAGACTCATGGAGAACTACTCGGCCGTGCTTTCCCAGGGGCTGGACAATCCGACTGCTGGCGGCGTGCCGGTCGGACTGATGATGCGCAACAGCCTGATCGTGGCGCTGGCGATCGCGATCGGCAAGATCGTCGTTTCTTTCGCGGCGGCCTTTGCGATCGTGTACTTCCGGTTTCCGTTCCGGATGGTCGCGTTCTGGACGATCTTCCTGACGCTGATGCTGCCGGTCGAGGTACGGATCCTGCCGACCTACAAGGTGGTGGCCGACCTGGGGCTGCTCAATTCATACATGGGCCTGAGCCTGCCCATCATCGCGTCGGCCACGGCGACCTTCCTGTTTCGGCAGTTCTTCCTGTCTGTTCCCGACGAACTGGCCGAGGCTGCCCGAATCGACGGGGCGGGGCCACTGCGATTCCTGAAGGACATCCTGTTTCCGCTGTCGCGCACCAATATCGCGGCGCTGTTCGTGATCATGTTCACGTTCGGTTGGAACCAGTATCTATGGCCGCTGCTGATGACGACCGAGAAGGAGTACTTCACTGTCGTCATGGGCATCCAGCGCCTGCTCAACGTGGCCGATACCGATCCGCAGTGGCCGTTGGTGATGGCGGCCGTGATTCTCGCGATGCTGCCCCCCGTGCTGGTGGTGCTGGTGATGCAAAAGCTTTTCGTCAAGGGTCTCATCGAGATCGAGAAATAGCCGCGCGCAGCGGACGAGCATCAAGGCGACGGAGATCCGATGGCGAATCTTTCAATCAACGCGGTGCGCAAGGTCTACCCCAGCGGGGTGCAGGCGATCGAGTCCATGTCGGTCGATGTCGCCGATGGCGAGTTCATCGTGCTCGTGGGCCCGTCCGGATGCGGCAAGTCCACCTTGTTGCGAATGATCGCAGGGCTTGAATCGATCACGGACGGCACGATTTCGATCGGCGATCGTGTGGTCAACTCGCTCGAGCCGGCCGAGCGCGACATCGCCATGGTGTTCCAGAACTACGCGCTCTATCCGCACATGAGCGTGTTCGACAACATGGCCTATGGCCTTCGGAATCGACGCACGCCTGCTGCCGAGGTCGACAAACGGGTCCGTGAGGCCGCCAAGCTACTTGCGATCGACGAGTTGCTCGATCGCAGGCCGCGACAGCTCTCGGGCGGGCAGCGCCAGCGCGTCGCGATGGGGCGGGCGATCGTGCGCAAGCCATCGGTCTTCCTGTTCGACGAACCCTTGTCCAATCTCGATGCCAAGCTTAGGGTCCAGATGCGGGTGGAGATCCGGCGTCTGCAGCACCGGCTCGGCACCACCAGCGTCTACGTGACCCACGACCAGGTCGAGGCCATGACCATGGCGGATCGCCTGGTGGTGATGAACAACGGTGTCGCCGAGCAGATCGGCACCCCGCGAGAGGTCTACATGAAACCGGCCACGGTCTTCGTGGCGGGCTTCATCGGGTCTCCAGCGATGAACTTCCTGCCGGGACGGGTCGGCGCGGATCGGGCCTCACTCGAGTTCGGCCGTTCCGCGGTGGCCGCCAAGCTGCCGTCGGGGCTGTCGGCCGGTAGTGCCGTGGCGATCGGCGTGCGGCCAGAGGACCTCAGACTGGCGGCCGACGGTGAGAAAGGAATCGAGATGGCGGTGGAGCTCGTCGAGCATCTGGGCACCGACACCGTCGTTCACGGACGGCTGCCGGGCCTCGAGGACGAGCTCGTCGCACTGCGAATCCACGGCGACCGCGAGATCGAGGCGGGGCGCGCGCTTGCACTGGTATTGTCCGCCGATCGCTTGCACCTTTTTCGCGCAGACAACGGTCGTCGAATCGACGACTGAACGCATCGCGGACGCGATTCGGTGGTTGGGCTTTCTGCTATACTCTGCCGCTTCGAACCGCCAGGAAAGGTGCCGGAGTGGTCGAACGGGCCGGACTCGAAATCCGGTGTACGGTTTTACCGTACCGTGGGTTCGAATCCCACCCTTTCCGCCAGAATGCTAAGTTCGAAGCCGCTCGATCCATCGGGCGAACACCAGGGCCCGCGTCTTGCGGGCCTTGTCGCGTGTGGGCCGCACGCGGCATTCGGCACGACGCGAGCCGTTGGTGTCGGAATTCTTGACATTCAGGAGTCCAACTAGGTCACATCGAAGCCATCGGGCTTCGGTTAGGATGCAAACCGTACGAGGGCACCCCGCCCGAACGGCACCACCTGGCATCCTATGGCGAAAGACGGCTCGACTGGAAAGTCGCAGACTTTTGCCGAGCTTCGGACAATGCTGTCCACGAGGCTCGGCGAGCTGGTCGCGAACCAGCTTCCGCCGCTCGCGGCCGACCTCGAGGCCGCCGCACGACGCAGCGGCGCCGGAAGAGACCGGCAGGCACTTCTGGAAGCGAGCGCGCAACTCAAGCTTGCGCCCGGCGCGCGTCGTGGCGTGTTCACCGCCGCTTTCGAGGATCGCGTCCTTCGCGCCCTGAACGCTGCCGGTCTTGGCGACGCCGCGACCCGATCACTCGCACTGGTCCACGACGAAGCACTGGACTTGCAGATCATTGCACAGGATCTGGCCCGCTCGATCCGAGATGCCGCGGCAGGAACCTACCCGTCGTACGCCGACCGGGTCCGGACGGTTTCGCCGAGCCAATGGATCGAGGACGAGCTCAATCCATTCGGTGCCGGGGTCATCGCATCTGCGGTCGTTGCCGCCGTGGGGCCCGCACTTTCGAGCGCACCGGTCAAGGCGATGCTTCGTACCGGACTGCAGTCGCACTTCGCGCTACCGGTCGCCGAGGTCCTGGTCGAGATCGAGGCATGGCTGGATGGCCACGGAATCGAGCCCACTCGCGTGGAGATCGAATCGGCCGAGCCGTCCGATTCCGGCGAGCCAGACCCGGCGATCATCTCGGCGCCGAGCGTGCATCCCGTTGACACACCCCGCGAGCGTCACGCCGGTGAGGATGCTGTGATCGGGGACCTCGCACAGGAGGCGCCCGATGCGATAGCGGGTTCGGCGGGGGACGCCGCCTTGCTGGAGACCTCTGCCTTGGCTCGCCATCGCGCCGCGCGCCCGCTGAGACGCCTGCCGACGCTCGAGCCTGTCGCGAGCATCGAGCAAAACGCCGTTGCGTTCGCCCATTCGATCGGCGAGATACCCTACAGTCGCGGGGCTCGAGGACACTTTTTCGGCAATGTGCGTCAACGGCTGGCCGACAATGGTGCCGGCGCGGAGCAGCTCGCCGTGGTCGACGTCGTTGGCGCGATGTTCGACTATGTCGTCGACGACCGGACCATGCCCGATGCCGCCAAGCCGCTCGTCTGGCGGCTCCAGCAGCCGGCGGTCGTGCTCACGTTGCTCGATTCGGGCTACCTGGGCGACGACCAGCGCTCCCTTCGTCGACTGGTAGAGAACTTCGGCGCGATCCTGACGACCTACGGCGAAGACGTCACCCGTGGCAGCGAGCTGCATCGTCGGCTGGAGACGGTCGTACGCGCGGTCGAGATCGTGACCCGAGCGCTGCAGGCGCGCTCCGCCGTGATCGCGCATCAAGTCGATCGGGAATACGAGCGTGCGGCGCTCGGCGTCGGCCAACTCGTCGACCGCGTGGTGCGCGAGCGAACCGCGCTCGAGTCCACGCCAGGGCGTCGAAATCGCCGCAACTACGCCAGCCGCCCCGACCGAGGTCGCGAACAGGCCGTGACGGAGAAGCTCTCGGCATTGATCGAGGAGCGCCTTGCTGCTGGCGAATATCCCGAGTCGGTGCGCGAGTTCCTGAGCAAGGTCTGGCTACGGCAGCTGCGTACGGCTGCGCTGCGTGACGGTGAAGGCAGCGTCGAGTTCAAGATCGCGCTTCAGGTCGTCGACGATTTGCTATGGACCCTCGACGGAAAGTCACGTGATGGTCAGCCCGAGCCAAGCCGCAAGCTGCTCGCCGAGCGGATTCCGCCGCTGATCAGGGTCCTGGGGCAGGGTCTTCGGGAGATCGGCGCACGCGAGGACGAGCATCAGTCGTTCTTCGACGAGTTGTTCCTTATTCATCTGCGTCGCATGCAGAAGCGGCGGCGCGATGGTGCGGCCGACCCGGCCAATGCGGCTGCCGGGGAGGCACCGGCCGTGGTCAGGCCACCCGAGGAGAGCGCGGGCGACCATGGCACGACCGTCTATGACGTCCAGCCCGTGGTGCCAACCTTGAACGAGACGCTTTCGGATCTGCCAGCGGGTGAAGCCGAGCCGGATGGGGTGGGGGGGCAGGCGTTCGACGCCGCCGACCAAGAGGCGGCCGAGCCGACGGAATCCGCCGCGCCAGCATCGGATAGCGCAGGCAATCATCGCCTGCTGGAAGTCCTGGGCGCAGCCGACTTGTCCGATCTGCCCACCGATGCCAATCGGCGACTGATGGCGCCCGAAGCCGCATTCGCGGCGATCCGACGAGGCGATTGGGTCGAACTGGAGGGGAGAAACGGCGAGCGCAGCTTTCTGAAGATCGCCTGGATCAACCGGCGCAGGACAGTCTGTCTGCTGGTCAGGTCGCCGGATCGCCGGGCGCTGTCCTTGCGGATGAGCGAGCTTCGGACGCGCTTCGTCGATGGCCGCGCCTTCGCGATCGAACCCGCTCGAGCAGCCTGATTCGATCGGCTAATGACACTTGCGCCGGTCGGCCCCGAGGACACCGACGGTCGGCGGTTCCGCAACATCCGAATCTGCTATAATTTGTGGCTTGGGCACAGGCGCGTAGCTCAGTTGGTTAGAGCACCACCTTGACATGGTGGGGGTCGTTGGTTCGAATCCAATCGCGCCTACCAGCCGCACATTGGTTGGACGATTCGCGCAACCTCGTGTGCGGTCTTGAAAGGCGCCGGCCGGCCCGTCCGGAACCAGCGGAGTATGCGGAAATGATCAAGCGAACTACGAACGGCGTCTAGGCGCTATTCGAGTTTGCACGGTCTGGCAGACGGTGCCCCCGTCTGATGGACCCCCGAAGTGCGGCTCGTCCGCGCTTTTTTTTTGTGTTGAACGTGTCGATCATGCAACGAGCCCTGAAGAACGAGTCGGGGGCGCGAGTCGGCTGGTCGGCAACCGCGGCATTTCGCCCGAGCGGGTCTGTTGATGCGACGGCCGAAGGCCGGGCCGCGACTATCGAAAAGGAAGGATCGCCGTGGTTCAGATTACGCTTCCCGACGGATCGGCTCGTCGTTTCGAGTCTGCGCCGAGCGTGGCCGAGGTGGCGAGCGACATCGGCGCCGGCCTGGCGAAGGCCGCCATAGCGGGCAAGGTCGATGGCGTCGCGGTCGACTTGTCCTACCGCATCGAGTCCGATGCGCGGGTTTCGATCCTGACGGCCAAGGATCCCGAGGGGCTGGAGATCATCCGCCACTCCACGGCTCACCTGCTCGCCTATGCGGTGAAGACGCTGTTTCCTGATGCCCAGGTCACGATCGGGCCCGTCATAGAGAACGGCTTCTACTACGACTTCTCTTACAAGCGCCCGTTCACGCCCGAGGACCTCGAGGCAATCGAAGCCAAGATGGCCGAGTTGGCGCGTCGAGACGAAACCGTGGTTCGAGAATTGTGGCGACGTGACGACGCGGTTCGATTCTTCGAGTCGATCGGCGAGAAGTACAAGGCCGAGATCATCGCCTCGATTCCGGCCGATCAGGACATCACGCTGTATCGGGAAGGCGAGTTCGTCGATCTGTGCCGCGGCCCCCATGTGCCGAACACGGGAAAGCTGAAGACTTTCAAGTTGATGAAGCTCGCCGGCGCCTATTGGCGCGGTGACTCGAACAATGAGATGTTGCAGCGCATCTACGGTACGGCCTGGGCGCGCAAGGAGGATCAGGACGCCTACCTCCATATGCTCGAAGAGGCCGAGAAGCGCGATCATCGCAAGCTCGGCCGCGAACTCGATCTGTTTCATCTTCAGGATGACGCGCCGGGTATGGTGTTCTGGCATCCGCGTGGATGGGCCTTGTGGCAGCAGGTCGAGCAGTACATGCGACGGGTCTATGAGCAAAACGGCTACCGCGAGATCCGTTGCCCGCAGATTCTCGATCGAAGCCTTTGGCAGAAGACCGGGCATTGGGAGAACTATCGCGAACATATGTTCACGACTGCGTCAGAAAACCGCGATTACGCGGTCAAGCCGATGAATTGCCCCGGTCATGTGCAGGTCTTCAACGCCGGCTTGCGCAGTTATCGCGATCTACCGCTCCGTTACGGTGAATTCGGCTCATGCCATCGCAACGAGCCGTCGGGTGCCTTGCACGGGATCATGCGGGTCCGCGGCTTCATCCAGGACGACGGTCACATCTTCTGCACCGAGGATCAGATCCTCGATGAGTGCGTGGCCTACACCGAGCTATTGCATCGGGTGTATGCGGATTTCGGCTTCGAGCATATCCTCTACAAGATCGCGACGCGGCCGGAGAAGCGCATCGGCGACGATGCCCAGTGGGACCGCGCCGAGGCCGCCCTGATCGAGAGCCTGCGACGTTCCAACGTCGAATTCGAGATCTCCGAGGGAGAGGGGGCCTTCTATGGTCCGAAGATCGAATACACGCTCAAGGATGCCCTGGGTCGGCATTGGCAATGCGGGACGATGCAGGTCGACTTCTTCATGCCGCAGCGCCTGGGCGCAGAGTACGTCGCCGAGGACAACGTCCGGCGCCATCCGGTCATGTTGCACCGCGCAATCGTCGGCTCTCTCGAGCGTTTCATCGGCATCCTGATCGAGAATCACGCGGGGGCGATGCCAATCTGGCTGGCGCCGGTCCAGGCGGTCGTGGCCAGCATCACGGATGCTCAGCGCGATTATGCGGCCGATGTTGCCCAAACACTGAAAAAACAAGGGTTTAGGGTCGAAAGCGATTTGCGAAACGAGAAGATCAACTATAAAATCCGCGAGCATAGCCTGCAGAAGGTCCCGTATTTGCTCGTCGTGGGCGGTCGGGAGATGGACAGTGGGCAGGTTGCCGTGCGGGCACGCGGCGGGGCTGCAGTTGGCACGATGTCGGTCGAGGCATTCGCAAAGCGCATGCGCGACGATGTCGATTGCAAGCGCGCCAACCCGGAAGCGTGATCGTCTGCGCGGCTGTTTTCGATGATCGACCATTGAACGCAATCGAGAAAGGCGGTTCCAGGGACCGCTTTGCATTCGCCGTGCTCCTGAAATCGACCCGGGATCATGACGTGGGAAGGGGCCAGAGGCGGCAACACGGGGGAACTGAGCATCGCTACTGAAAGAAGTCACCGGGTAAACGGTGAAATCACCGCTCTAGAGGTGCGTCTGAGCGGCGCCGACAACGAGCCGCTGGGAATCGTGAGCTTGCGAGACGCGCGTCGAATGGCCGAAGAGGCCGAGCTCGATCTGGTCGAGATCGCCGCGCATGCGACGCCGCCGGTTTGCCGGATCATGGATTACGGCAAGTTCAAGTACCAGGAGCAGAAGCGCCAGCACGAGGCTCGGCTCAAGCAAAAGATCGTCCAGGTCAAAGAGGTCAAGTTCAGGCCCCGTACCGAAGAAGGCGACTACCAGGTCAAGCTGAGGAACATCAAGCGCTTCATCGAGGAATCGGACAAGGTCAAGGTGACTCTCCGGTTCCGGGGGCGCGAGATGGCGCACCAGGAGTTCGGCCTGCGACTGCTCGAGCGCGTCCGGGAGGAACTCGGAGAGACGGTTACGGTCGAATCGATGCCCCGGATGGAGGGGCGTCAGATGGTCATGGTCATTGCGCCGAAGCGTCGCAAGTAGGTTCGCACGCTTCGGGGTGGTGGGGCCCAAGGGCCCGACAGAAGCCGAGCAGGTGTCGAAGTGCTGGTCGTCGACCGGCCACCTGACGAGGTATAGAAGAGAGTGTCAGAGGCAATCATGCCGAAAATGAAGACCAAGCGAGGCGCCGCCAAGCGCTTCAAGGTGCGTCCCGGTGGGACCATCAAGCGAGCGCAGGCATTCAAGCGTCACATCCTCACCAAGCGCAAGACGAAGAACAAGCGTCAGCTGCGCGGGATGGTGGAGGTGCACGCCTCCGACGCGGCACATGTCCGCGCCATGATGCCGTACGCCTGAGGAGGACCGGAAATGCCACGAGTCAAACGAGGTGTGACGGCCCGCGCGCGTCACAAGAAGGTTCTTGCTGCAGCAAAGGGCTATCGAGGCCGTCGTAGTTCGGTCTACCGGATCGCCAAGCAAGCGGTGATGAAGGCCGGGCAGTACGCCTACCGTGACCGCCGGGCCAAGAAGCGTGTGTTCCGTTCGCTGTGGATCACGCGAATCAACGCGGCCGCGCGCGAGCATGGCATCAGCTACAGCTCTTTCATCAATGGGCTCAACAAGGCCCGGATCGGTCTCGATCGCAAGGTGTTGGCCGAGTTGGCCGTCAATGACAAGCCCGCCTTTGCCGCGATCGTCGGCAAGGTGAAGGCGTCGCTGGGCGTCTAGGCGCCGCTCGTCGACCGACGCCTTCGGCGTTTGGTCGACACACCGAATACGGGGCCCTTCGTGGCCCCGTTTTTTTCCATCGATCCCGGAAGCAGGCGTGATGAATGCACTGGAACCCGATCAACTGATCGCCGAGGCCAAGCGGCAAACGGGCGCGGCCGCAGATGCGGCTGCGCTGGCCGATGCCAAGGCCCGATTCCTCGGGCGAGACGGTGAGATCACCCGTCGGCTCAAGTCCCTGAGCAAGTTACCGGCCGACCAACGATCTGCCGCGGGCCAGGCGCTGAACTCGGTCAAGCGGGCCATCGAGGACGTGGTGCGCAACCGGGAGCACGAGATCGAGGCGGCACAGCTCGACGCCCGCCTGGCCGAAGAAGCCATCGACGTGACCCTTCCGGGGCGTGGGCTGGCTGCGGGGGGCCTGCATCCGATCACGCTCACCCTCGAGCGAATCGAACGAATATTTCGCTCGATCGGATTCGACGTGGCCGATGGACCGGAGATCGAGGAAGACTTCTTCAATTTCACGGCCTTGAACACGCCGGAGAACCATCCGGCGCGCTCGATGCACGACACCTTCTATGTCGATGCGGGTGACGAGGGTCGGCGGGGATTGCTGCTGCGCACGCACACCAGCCCCATGCAGATCCGCTACGCCCGAATGCACGAACCGCCGATCCGTGTGATCGCGCCGGGCAAGACCTATCGTGTGGACTCCGACGCGACCCACTCGCCGATGTTTCATCAGGTCGAGGGCCTATGGGTGGAAGAAGGGATCAGCTTGACAGACCTGAAGAGCGTCTACGCCGACTTCATCCATCGGTTTTTCGAGCGCGAGGACATCGATCTGCGGTTTCGGCCGTCGTATTTTCCGTTTACCGAGCCTTCGGCCGAAATCGACATGCGTTTCGCCGACGGGCCGCTGGCGGGACGGTGGCTCGAAGTGAGCGGGTCAGGGCAAGTGCATCCGAACGTGATCCGGAACATCGGTCTGGACCCCGAGCGATACGTCGGCTTCGCGTTCGGGTCGGGCGTCGAGCGTCTGGCGATGCTTCGCTACGGCATCGGCGATCTTCGCCTTTTCTTCGACAACGATCTGCGCTTTCTGCGCCAGTTCGAGCGCTGAGCCTGCCTGGGGACTGCGATGAAAATTTCCGAGAACTGGCTTCGCGCCTACTGCTCGCCGGACTGGTCCAGCGAGGCGCTTGCCGAGAACCTGACGATGGCCGGCATGGAGGTCGAGGAGTCGACGAGCTTCGCGCCCCCGTTCGCTGGCGTGGTCGTTGCTCGCGTCCATCGAGTCGTACCGCATCCCGATGCGGACAAGCTTCGCGTCTGCGAGGTCGACGTCGGTCGTGGCGAACACCGAAAGATCGTATGCGGCGCCCCCAACGTCGCTGAAGGGATCGTGGTGCCGTGCGCACTGCCTGGTGCCGTGTTGCCTGGTGGCTTCGAGATCAAGCCGGTACGGATGCGTGGCGTCGAAAGCGACGGCATGCTCTGCTCGGCTCGCGAACTGGGGCTGTCCGACGATCACAGCGGGCTGATGCTTCTCGACGAGTCGCTCGCGCCGGGAACGGACTTCCGTGTAGCGCTGGACCTCGACGAGCAGGTGTTCTTGCTCAAGCTCACACCGAACCTGGCCCATTGCCTCAGTGTCTTCGGGGTGGCGCGGGAAGTCTCCGCGCTCAGCGGCGCGGCGCTGACCGGCCCGGGCTTCGTCACGGTCGAACCTACGATCGAGGACCGCCTGCCGGTCACGATCGAGGCTGCTGATCTGTGTGGGCGCTTTTCGGGGCGCGTGATCCGGCGCGTCGACGCGCGAGCGCCAACGCCGGCATGGATGCGCCAACGCCTGGAGCGGGCGGGGCAGCGCTCGATCTCTGCGTTGGTCGACATCTCCAACTACGTCATGCTCGAGTTGGGGCGGCCGTCCCATGTCTTCGATCTGGACCGGATCCACGGTGGGCTGACGGTTCGATGGGCGCACCCGCGAGAGCGGTTGGAACTGCTCAACGGTCAGACCGTGGAGCTCGATACGGATGTCGGCGTCATCGTCGACGAGGCCCAGGTGGAAAGTCTCGCGGGCATCATGGGCGGCGAATCGACCGCGGTCACGCTGGAGACGACGAACATCTATCTCGAGGCGGCGTTCTGGTGGCCGGAAGCGATAGCTGGGCGTGCGCGCCGTTACAACTTCTCGACCGACGCCTCGCATCGTTTCGAGCGCGGTGTCGACCCGGCATCGACGCTCGATCACCTCGAGTACCTGACGTCGTTGATCGTCTCGGTTTGCGGCGGACAGGCCGGCCCGGCCGACGACCAGGTGACGGCCCTGCCCGAAAACCCGCGGGTGCGTCTGCGTGCTGACCGTGTACGGCAAGTAATCGGTGTTGAAATCCCCGATTCCGAGATCATCGGCATTCTCTCCAGGCTTTCGCTCGATGTCGTCGAGGACGGAGGCGATCTGATCGTGAGGGCGCCGAGTTGGCGGTTCGATATCGCGATCGAAGAGGATCTGATCGAGGAGGTCGCGCGTGTCTGGGGGTATCAGCGATTGCCGCTGCGCCCCCCGACAGCCTCGGCCGGGATGCGAGCGGCGCCCGAGGGACGGCGTAGCGCACTGTCACTGAAACAAGCCATCGCTGCACGCGACTTCCAAGAGGTCATCAACTACAGCTTCGTGGATGGTGAACTCGATGAGCGATTCAACCCGGATGCCAGGCCGGTTCGGTTGCTGAATCCGATCGCGTCGCAAATGAACACGATGCGCACGAGTCTGCTGGGTGGCCTGGTAGAGACCCTGCGCGCGAATCTGAATCGCAAGGCCTCGCGGGTGCGGATCTTCGAGGTCGGCCGGGTCTTCGAGGTCGACGCGGGTGCGGCTGGCGGGCCGTTGAGAGTCGAGGGCGTCGCCCAGCCGAGTCGCGTTGCCGCGCTTGCATACGGCTCATGCCATGACGAGCAATGGGCAAGCGCGGCGCGCGCGGTCGACTTCTTCGATCTGAAGGGCGATCTGGAGGCACTGCTGCCGGGGGGATCCATGCGATTCGAGTCCGCCGCGCATCCGGCGCTGCATCCGGGGCGATGCGCTAGAGTCTTCGTCGGCGGCAATGCTGCCGGCTGGATCGGCGAATTGCACCCGGCCTTGCAGCAGGCGCTCGAGCTGCCACGCGCGCCCGTTCTATGGGAAATGGACCTCTCGCCGATGCTCGAGGTGGGCGTGCCACGCTTTGAGGAGGTCTCGAGGTTTCCCCCTGCCATTCGTGACATCGCCGTCGTCGTCGATGCGTCGCTGTCGGCGCAACGGGTGGCCGACGCGATCGCCGACGAGTGTCGCGAAAACGACTCGGCGCATGTCGTCAAGAACATCAAGTTGTTCGACGAATATCGCGGTAAGGGTTTGGAAAATAAGGAAAAAAGCCTTGCCTTCAGACTTTGGATGCAAGATACTCGCAAGACCCTGAGCGAGGCAGAGGCTGCGACGGCAGTGACGGCGGTGGTCGCTCGGCTCGAGAGGGAGTTCGGTGCACGGCTGCGATCCGGCAGTTGATCGATCCGGCGCATTCATTACGCAGGAAGAAACGCTAGACCATGTCGCAGATGCGCTTCGCTGCCGGTTCGGGCGAGATCGGGCCGAACCAAAACGAGGTCAAGGCCGCGGCGGACACGGCGGATGGCCTCGGCGCTGAACGAGCTGGGATTGTCGGTTCTGCAGACAGCTTCACCTTGACCAAGGCCGAACTCGCCGAACTGCTGTTCGAGCAGGTCGGGCTGAACAAGCGTGAAGCCAAGGACATGGTCGAGACCTTCTTCGAGGAGATTCGGGATGCGCTCGAGCGAGGCGAGAGTGTGAAACTGTCGGGTTTCGGCAACTTTCAGCTGCGTGACAAGCCGCAACGACCTGGACGCAATCCAAAGACCGGCGAAGAGATTCCGATTTCTGCACGCCGGGTGGTTACCTTTCACGCCAGCCAGAAACTGAAGGCGCAGATCGAGGCAGCATCGCGCTAAGCGCGCCCGTCCTGATTCATCGAGATGCAACACAAGAACGACGCTCCGCTCACCTTGCCGCCGATTCCCGCGAAGCGCTACTTCACTATCGGCGAAGTCAGCGAGCTTTGCGGCGTGAAGCCCCATGTGCTGCGCTACTGGGAGCAGGAGTTCACCCAGCTGCGGCCGATGAAGCGGCGGGGCAATCGGCGCTACTACCAGCACCACGAAGTGCTGCTCGTGCGTCGGATCCGCGAGCTACTGTACGAGCAGGGGTTTACGATCAGCGGGGCGCGAAATCGCCTCGGTGACGTGAGTGTCAACGGCAAGGTCCGCGACGTCGACCAGCTCGTGGTCGCCGACACCAAGCACATGATGGCGGAATCGGATCTCGACGCGACTCGCGCAGACCTTCTGGCTGCGATCGAATTGCTGAGAACCGACTAATCGAACCGAAGACTCATATATAATCGTGGGCTTCGGGGCGTAGCGCAGCCTGGTAGCGCACTTGCATGGGGTGCAAGGGGTCGCGAGTTCGAATCCCGCCGCCCCGACCATAGGTGAAGACGGCGGTCCGGTTTCCTAGGAATCGGACCGCCGTTGCCTTGTGTGCGAGGGGGCCGCGGCCGATCGCGCCCGTGCCATGCCGACCGGCGTGCTCAAGCAGGCGGGGACGGCACCTGCCGAACGCAAACAACCGGGGAGAAAAGATGAAGGCGTTGACCACGATCGTGTGGGCTGCAGCTGTCGCGACGGCCAGCCTGCAACCGGCTTACGGCGAGACGCGTGTCACCTACAAGTCCGCCAAGGCGGCATCGTCCTATTACCAGATGGCGGTCCAGATCGCCGAGGCCGCCAAGATCGGATCGGGCGGACAAGTGCTGGTGACCGTCGAAGAAAGCCAGGGATCGGTTCAGAACGTCATGGAGGCCGCGTCGCGAACCGGCAACTATGTGTTCACCACGCCGCCGGCGCTGGTCGGTGCGGCACAGACGGGAAAGGGGCCCTTCAAGGGCAAGGAGAACCCCAAGTTCGGCGAGATTCGCGCGCTCTTTCCCATTCCGTCGCTGACCATGCACTTCGTCGTTCGCGCGGATGCCGGCGTCGATCGCCTCGCCGGGCTGGCCGGCAAGACGATCTTGCTGGGCAAAGGGAGCTTCGGCGCACGTGAAGGGGCGAAGTACCTGGAGCTCTTCGGCCTGAAGGATAAGGTCAAGGTCGCCAGTGCGGAACTGGGCAATGCGGTGGCTGCCCTGAAGAATCGGCAGATCGATGCCTTCGTGACGGCGGGGTCCTACCCGGCGCCGAACGTCATCGAAGCGGCTGCCGGTACTGGGGTACGCGTATTGTCGCTGACCGACGAGCAGGTGCAGGCGACCAAGCGGGCGCGTCTGGTGATCCCGGCGGGTACCTATGCCGGACAGAGTGCCGACGTCGTCACGACCTCACTGCCAGTCGTGGCTTACACCACGTCGTCCATGTCCGATGACACTGCCTACGCCTTGACCAAGGCGTTCTGGAGCCAGCGGGGAAAGATGGCTGCCAGCGCGGCATGGTGGAAGGGGGTCGACGGCAAGCTTCTGGCCAACATTCCGGGCAAGATCCATCCGGGCGCGCTCAAGTACTACCGTGAGGCGGGGTTTCCGTTGGCTGCCCAGCACCAGTGATGTTCCCGGGCGCGCGCAGCTCGCGTCCCGGCTAGCTGCGCACCGGGGCCTCGATCCTTACCCGGTGGCTTGGCGATGACCATTCGATTTGCTTGGCTGGCACTTGGCGCAGCCTCGGTGCTGTTCCATGTCGGCCTGATCTTCTCGGGCCTGGTCCCGAATCTGATCAGTCGTCCGGTGCACATGTTGCTGGCGCTGCCCTGGGCTCTGATCGGGACCGCCAGGACACGGGCGGGCCAGGTTTCGGGCGTCATTCTGACGGGGCTCGGCGCCGGCGCGTGTATCTGGGTGGCGGCGAACGAATCCGCGCTCGGCGATCAGTACGGGGCCTTGAGCGGCGCGCCGCAGGTCGCCGGATCGCTCGTCTTGTTGATCGTCGTGCTCGAGATGGCCCGTCGCGCGATTGGTTGGCCCTTGCCGCTGGTTGCCACCATCGCCTTGGCGTACGGGCTCCTGGGGCATTTGATCCCTGGCGAGTTTGGCCACCCGGGCATGCGAGTCGAGAGCTTCCTCGGCACGCTGACGATTACCGAAGGCGGCATCTGGGGGGCTCTGACGGGCGTATCGGTCGGCGTGGTGGCGATCTTCGTGATATTCGGCGCAGTCTTGAATGCCGGCGAAGCAGGCCAGGGGTTCATGAACATCGCTGGCGCGGCTGCTGGTCGGCTCCGTGCAGGGGCGGCGAAGGTTTCGGTGATCGCTTCCGCGCTTTTCGGCTCGATCTCGGGGTCGGCGTCGGCCAATGTCGCCTCCACTGGTGCAATCACGCTACCGGCGATGTTGCGGCTTGGCTACCCAGCCTCGCTGGCCGGCGCAGTCGAGGCGGTGGCGTCGTCGGGTGGACAGATCATGCCGCCATTGATGGGCGCCGGTGCGTTCGTGATGGTCGAACTGATCGGCGTGCCTTACACGGGAATCATGGCGGCTGCGCTGTTGCCGGCAGTTCTCTATTTCCTGGCTGTCTGGTTCGGCATCGATGCCTACTCGCATCGCCATCGGCTGGCGCCGATTCCTCCGGATGAGCGGCCGAGCTGGAATGAGGTCGTTGTCACCGCGGGCTTCTTCCTCGTGCCGTTTGGCGTGTTGCTATACGGCATGTTCGTTGGCGGTTTCACTCCGCAGTTCGCGGCGTGTCTCGCGATTCTCGCCGGCTTCGCTCTGCTGCTCGTGGATCGACGGCTTCGCGTCGATGGCCGCAAGTTTGCGCAGCGACTCGAAACGGCGATGGTCGGGGCGGGCCGCCAGATCGCGGTCATCGGTTCGATCATTCTGTGTGCGGCGATCGTCGTCGGCGTGCTCGGCATCACCGGCTTGGGCGTCAAGATCACCTCCTTGATCCTCTCGAGCGCCGGCGGGGCACTCTGGCCGGCGCTACTGCTGACCGCCCTGGCGTGCCTGATCCTCGGGATGGAAGTGCCAACCACGGCTGCCTATGTGATTTGCGTGGCGGTCGCGGGGCCTGCCCTGATCGAACTCGGACTGGAGCCGCTTCAGGCGCATCTTTTCGTGTTCTGGTTCGCGCTGCTGTCCACGATCACCCCGCCCGTGTGCGGTGCGGTGTTCATTGCGGCCGGCATGGTCGACGAGAGTTGGCTGAAGGTTGCCGCGACCTCGATGGCCCTGGGCGTCGGTCTGTACCTGATTCCGCTCGCCATGGTCGCCAATCCCGGCATCATCCGGCTCGACGGCGATCCGCTTGGCGCGATCCTGTCCGCTGCGGTCGTTGCCGTCGGCTTGGCGCTGGTGTCGCGGTCCCTGATCGTTCCCGGGCGCCCGCTCTGGCGTATTGGTCTCGCCATGGGCGGACTGATCGTGATGTTCGTGCGCCCCGCGCTGTTGGCGCTCTGAGCGCAGTCGCCGGAACACGCGATCGGGCGATCGGTTAGCATGATTCGGCAGGTGGCGATGCCCGCCATGTAAGGCGGCATCGCTCGATCGACAAAGACCAACAAGCAACGGATACAGCGATGCACGACGTCCTGCCCCTGATTCATCGTGGTGATTTTCCTAGCCTGCGTCGACGCAGCATTTCGACCTGCCAGGTGAACCTCGGCTATCGATGCAATCAGTCGTGCCTGCATTGTCATGTCAATGCGGGCCCGCATCGGACCGAGTCGATGTCGCGCGAGACGATCGGGCAAGTGCTGCGGTTCGCCCAGCGAGTCGGCGCGTCGACCCTCGACCTGACAGGTGGCGCCCCCGAGCTGAATCCGTACTTCAGGGAGCTCGTCACGCGTGCGAGAGCGCTCGGACTGTCGGTCATCGACCGCTGCAACCTGACGATCCTGCTCGAGCCGAGTCAGGAGGGCCTGGCCGAATTCCTGGCTGAGAACGATGTGGCGATCACGGCTTCGTTGCCCTGCTACCTCGAGGAAAACGTCGACGGACAGCGCGGAAAAGGAGTGTTCGACGCCAGCATCGAGGCCCTGCGCCGTCTGAACCGTCTCGGCTATGGCAGGCATCGAACGCTGAACCTCGTATACAACCCGCAAGGGCCGGTGCTGCCACCGCCGCAGCCGACGCTGGAGTCGGACTATCGGAGGATCCTTGGCGCCCGGTTCGATATCGTATTCACGAAGCTATTCACGCTGGCGAACATGCCGATCCAGCGATTCGGTTCCACGCTCGTGAGCAAGGGCGCGTTCGCAGACTATATGTCGCTGCTCAAGGCGTCGCACAGAAACGAGAACCTCGAGTCGGTCATGTGCCGGGATCTGGTGAGCATCGACTGGCAGGGCGACATCTACGACTGTGATTTCAATCAGATGCTCGGGCTACGCTGCGGTTCGACCGATGGCCGCGCCCCGAACGTGGATGACGCCGACCTCGACTCGCTGATGGGCAAGCCGATCGTGACTCGCGATCATTGCTACGGGTGTACGGCCGGGCAGGGCAGTTCTTGCGGCGGCGCCTTGGATGGCGACATGCGAGCCCATTCATCGGTTGCGAGTGCCTGAACGATGAATCCTGCCGAGCCGGGCGCCTTGGCTGGCCGCTACTGTCCGACCGACTACCGACTGACGCCCTCGCTGTTCAGGGCCGCACCGTTGATCGAAGCGGATGTACTCTATGTCGTCGGCGGCCTGTATGGAAATCTCGCGGCATTGAGCTGCCTGGAGGCCATCGCGGCGGCCGAGTCCACCGCGCCGGTGCTCGTCTTCAACGGCGACTTCCATTGGTTCGATATCGATCCGACGCAGTTCGAAGCCGTCGATGCTGGTGCTCGGCGCCATGTTCGCCTGCGGGGCAACGTAGAGACCGAACTCGCGCGCGACACCGACGAGGCGGGCTGTGGTTGCGCTTATCCTCCGAATGTTCCGGATGCCGACGTCGATCGCTCCAACTCGATCCTGACCGAATTGAAGTCGACTGCCCGGATACTCGGGCTGGCCGAATCGCTGGGCCGTCTGCCGATGGTTGCGCGCGCAAAGGTTGGGGGGGCGGGCGTGCTGATCACTCACGGTGACGATCAATCGCTCGCCGGATGGAGTCTCGGCGCCGATCGCGTCGACGCGAGTTGGCGCTCGGGCCTGTCCCAACGGCTGCAGCAACTCGAAGCGCGCGTGATTGCGAGCAGCCACACCTGCCTGCCCGTGGCCCGGGTGTACGGGTCGCCTCAGGGGCTGTCCTACGCCTCGATCAACAACGGGGCGGCGGGGATGGCGAATTTCCGTGACGACCCTCGGGGTCTGGTTACCCGGATCGCCCGTGCCAACGCGGGCCAGTCGCCGGTCGCCCCGATCTATGGCGCTGATCTGGGCGAGCTGAGGATCGAGGCGATTCCGCTCGCGTTCGACATGTCGAGCTGGTTGGAGTCCTTTTCGCGCCAGTGGCCCGCGAATTCTGCTGCGGCCGTTTCGTATCTCGAGCGCATTCGACTGGGTCCCGCATACGACGTGAGCGCGGCGGCAGGCGCAGGATTCGAGCGCTTGGCTCGCAATCGCGAGTCGGCATCTGCAGATACCTGAGTGCTTCCGCTCCCCGGAGACGACATGAACAAGAAGAAGCTCGCTATCGTCGTATTGTTGGCACTGATCGTTGTCGCGTTCTTTGCGAGCGGATTGCACAAGCATCTGACGCTCGACGCGGTCAAGGCTCGCCAGGGCGAGTTCCAGGCCTTGTTTGCGAGCAACCCGCTTACTGTCGCGGGAACCTTCTTCCTGGTCTACGTGCTCGTGGCGGCGACTTCGCTGCCGGGGGCGGCGGTGATGACGCTGCTGGCAGGGGCCGTATTCGGATTCTGGTGGGGTTTGCTGATCGTGTCTTTCGCGTCGACGATCGGCGCGACGCTGGCATTCCTCGCGTCGCGCTTTCTGCTGCGTGACAGCATCCAGGGCCGATTCGGAGCGCGCCTGGCCTCGATCAATCGCGGGGTCGAGAAGGAGGGCTGGGTTTACCTGCTGACACTTAGGTTGATCCCGATCTTTCCGTTCTGGCTCGTCAACCTCCTGATGGGCGTGACCCCGATCCCGACGCGGGTGTTCTATGTCGTAAGCCAGCTCGGCATGCTCGCAGGTACGGCTATCTATGTGAACTTCGGCACTCAGCTCGCCAGCATCGAGTCATTGCGCGGACTGTTGAGCCCCGGCGTCGTCATCTCGCTGGTGCTGCTTGGCCTGGCGGCACCGATCGGCAATTTCATCGCGCGCATCGTGCGAACGCGCAAGGTCTATGCGAAGTGGCAGAAGCCCGAACGCTTCGATCGCAACATCGTCGTCATCGGTGGGGGGAGCGCCGGGCTGGTCACGGCCTACATCGGTGCGGCCGTGAAGGCGAACGTCACGTTGGTCGAGAAGCACCGGATGGGCGGGGACTGCCTGAACTTCGGTTGCGTTCCGTCCAAGGCGCTCATCAAGTCCGCGCGGGTCGTGCACCAGGCGAGGCATGCGAGCAGTTATGGTCTGCGTCGCATGGATGTGGAATTCGACTTCGCCGACATCATGGAGCGCGTGAAGAATGTGGTTGCGGCGATCGAGCCGCATGACTCGGTCGAACGATATCGCGACCTGGGTGTCGACGTGGTCCTTGGTGATGCCCGGATCGTCTCGCCATGGGAGGTCGAGGTCTCGGAACAGGATCCGAATGGCGGGTCTTTGGGGACCACGCGAAGAATCCGGACCCGCAGCATCGTCATTGCGGCCGGCGCCAGCCCGTTCGTGCCACCGATCCCGGGAATCGAGGCGGTCGGCTACCTGACATCCGACAACCTGTGGGAGTTGCGCACGTTGCCTTCGCGCCTGCTCGTGCTGGGCGGCGGCCCCATCGGGTGCGAACTTTCGCAGGCATTCGCCCGGCTGGGCGCTCGCGTGACCCAGGTCGAGATGGCGCCACGCTTGATGATGCGAGAAGACCCGGACGTTTCGCAATTGGTGCAGGACTCGTTCGTCGCCGATGGCATCGACCTGCGGTTGCAGCACAAGGCGGTCCGATTCGAGAGACGGCAGGGCCAGAAGGTGCTCGTGGCGCAACGGCCCGATGGCAGCGAGATCGAGTTCGAGTTCGACGAACTGCTTTGCGCGGTCGGTCGCAGTGCGAGGGTGAGCGGCTACGGCCTGGAAGACCTCGAGATTCCGCTCGCGCGCACGCGCACGATCGAAGTCAACGAGTTCCTCGAGACCAACTATCCCAATATTTTCGCCTGCGGAGACGTGGCCGGCCCGTATCAGTTCACTCATACAGCCGCGCACATGGCCTGGTATGCGGCGGTCAATGCCTTGTTCGGCATGTTCCGTCGATTCAAGGTGGACTATTCGGTGATTCCGTGGGCGACGTTCACTTCTCCCGAGGTGGCGCGCGTCGGGCTCAACGAGCAGGACGCCCGGGAGCGTGGGATTCCCTACGAAGTCACTCGCTACGGGATAGACGATCTCGACCGGGCGATCGCCGATGAAGTCGCTCACGGATTCGTGAAGGTCCTGACCTCGCCTGGAAAGGATCGAATCCTCGGTGCCACGATCGTCGGTGAACATGCCGGCGACCTGATTGCGGAATTCGTCTTCGCGATGAAGCACGGTCTCGGATTGAACAAGGTGCTCGGAACCATTCACATCTACCCGACCTTGGCCGAGGCGAACAAGTACGCGGCCGGCGAATGGAAGCGTGCCCATGCGCCACAACGCGTGCTCGAGTGGCTGCGGCGATTTCATCGCTGGCGACTCGGCGGGCCGGCGGCCTGACAGCACAGGAGTACGAGATGCAGGACCCAAGCTCCAGACGGATGTTTCTCCACAAGGCCGGTTCGTTGGCGATCCTGGCGCTCGCCCCGGGGGCGGTCGGGGCCGCGCCGGATGCAGCCGATGCCTGGGACGCGCTGCTCAAGCGGCACGTGCGCTGGAACGAGGCGGGCGTCGCGTCGACGGTCGACTACAAGGCCATCTCGAGCGCTCGCAGCACGCTCGATACGGTCCTGAAGGCTTTTTCAGCGGTGAGCAGGAGCGCGTACGACGCCATGTCGCGAGCCGACCGCCTGGCCTTCCTGATCAATGCCTACAACGCGTTCACGATCGACCTGATACTGACGAAGTACCCGGATCTGAAGTCGATCAAGGATCTCGGCGGCTTGTTCAGCAGCCCATGGAAGAAGAAGTTCTTCCGGTTGCTGGGCGAAGAGCGAAGCCTGGACGACATCGAGCATGGAATGATCCGGGCACCGGGCGTGTTCGATGAACCGCGGATCCACTTCGTCGTGAATTGCGCTTCGATCGGATGTCCGGCCTTGCGACCAGAGGCGATGCGTGGCGCCACGATCGATTCGCAACTCGAAGACAGCGCGCGGCGGTTCCTGCGTGACCGCAGTCGAAACCGTCTTGATCCGGTGGCTGGCGAGCTCCGTGTCTCCAAGATCTTCGACTGGTACGGCGGTGACTTTTCGAAGGGCTACCGCGGCATCGACTCGCTGAATCAGTTCTTCGCAATGCACGCCGATGCGCTTGGCGACGACGCCGGTCAGGTAAGCAGAATCCGCGCTGGCAAGCTCGAGATCGACTTCCTTGACTACGATTGGCGACTCAACGACCGCCGTTGATCCTGATGGCTCCGCGGTGACGATCTCGATCGTGATCCCCGCGCTCGATGAAGGCGAGGCCATCGCTCGCGTCATATCCGCCGTACGTGGCGAAGCCCTGGAGGTGATCGTCGTGGATGGCGGCAGTCATGACGACACCGTCGATGTTGCGCGAGCCAATGGCGCCCGAGTGTTGCGCGCGAAAAGAGGGCGTGCCAGCCAGATGAACGCGGGCGCCGGTCTGGCGCAGGGCGACGTCGTCGTGTTTCTGCATGCCGATACGCTTCTGCCCGAGGGCTGGCACGCCGCGATCGTCCGTACGCTTGCTCGAACCCGGCGCGGTTGGGGACGCTTCGACGTACGATTCGATTCGTCGGGCCCCATGCTCGCAATGGTCAGCTCCGCCATGAATGCCCGCTCCGCGTTGACCGGAATCTGCACGGGGGATCAGGCCATGTTCGTGTCGCGGAGCATTTGGCGCCAGGTCGATGGCTTTGCGCCGATCTCGCTGATGGAAGACATCGAGCTGAGTGCCCGCCTTCGCCGTCTGGTCGGTCGACCAGCACGTATCAGACCGTGCGCGACGACCTCTTCGAGGCGGTGGCGTGAACGCGGGGTGGTGCGCACGATCATCGAGATGTGGGTCCTTCGAGCGGCCTTCCGACTCGGGGTCGATCCCGAGCGCTTGTACCGGCGCTACTATGGGTGAGATCACGAGCCGGAATACGAATGGAACGCTAGTCGTGTTCGCGCGCGAGCCGGTTCGCGGGCGCGTCAAGACCCGTCTTGCTGCCGAAGTGGGGGAGCGAGCGGCATATGTCGCATACCGCGCGCTACTGCGTCGCAGCTTGCGCCTCGCCCTCGAGAGCGGGCGGCTGCACGGATACCGGGTCGTCATCGCGGCCGATATCCACCAATGCAACCTGGCAGGGACGTGGCTGCATGGCCAGGCCCAGCGGCACGATGTCCGAATCCTGGCGCAGGAGGGCGCGGATCTGGGCGCGCGGATGCTTCTCGCGATGCGTGCCTCGGTGGGCGGCGAATCGGATCCGACACCCGTCGTGTTGATCGGTTGCGATAGTCCGATACTCGACTTGGCCAGGGTCGAACAGGCATTCTCGATTCTGGGAAGACGCGATGCAGTCCTTACGCCGACCGAAGACGGCGGGTATGTGCTCGTGGGCCTGCGTGATCCGAGCGATACAAGGATCGCGAGACTGTTCGAGGGGATCGATTGGGGCAGCGATCGAGTCGCACGACAAACCGTCGATGCGGCGAAATCGAACGGGTTCACGCTGGGTTTCACCGCGAGCGCCTGGGACGTGGACCATGCTGCCGATCTGTTGCGTTGGCAAGCCGCGAGGGCAGGGCTCGAACCCGTGGACAGTGAGCTTGCACCGCCTGACGGACGCACTGCGATGCTTGCGCGACGCCAGCTGCTGACCGTTGGCGGCGTGTCGGTGCTCACGGCCGCGTCGATACCCTGGCGAACTGCGCTTGCGTTGGCAGAGACTCGCCAGCTGGCACGCTTTTCTTCAATGTCATTGGGCCTGATCCCCCCCGAGGGCCGGGATGGCTGGCGTGTTCAAACCGTGAGGGGGGTTCCGCCAGACAAGGCCTCGATCGTGGCGGCCGGGGACGCCCCGGTGCTCGCGCTGGAGTCTCATGAATCGGCCTCTGCGCTCGTGCATCGGGTGCCTGTTTCCCTGCGCGGATCCACCCATGTCGACTGGCGTTGGCAGGTATCGGGGTTTCCGCGCCGCAGCGGCTTCGGCGAACGAGATCTGGACGATTTCGCTGCCCGGGTCTACGTGATCTTCGACTACCCTCTCGACAAGGTGCCTTTTGGCGAGCGGATCGCGATCCGGATCGCGCGCGCCTTCTATTCGGACGTACCGGCTGCCGCACTCGTTTATGTCTGGCACCCCAGCGTTGCGGTCGACACGCTTGCCATTTCGCCGTATTCGGGGCGCGCGCGAATGCTGGTTGCTCGGCAGGATCCGCGTGTCGGCGTCTGGCATCGCGAGCGGCGAGATCTCATGCGCGATTTCCAGCGCGCATTCGGTGCGGAATACGGTCCGGGCATGCCCCCTTTGGCGGCAATCGCGCTGGGCGCCGATACCGACCAGTCGGGCGGCAGGCTGACCGCCTACTTCGGCGACGTGCTGCTTTCGCGACGCGTGCCGCCGTCCTGACCGGACAGACCAGACGTCGCGGCTGCCTCGGGGGCCTGCCCGGCGCGCGCAACTGGCGCGCCGACGCCGACGGAACGGGTATTCTGCGCGGCAAACAGCGACTCGATGGGTATCGGGGCCCCGATCAGCTCGCCCTGGATATGAAGCACGCCCAGTTCTCCCAGTCGATCGAAGATCTCCTGGTTGTGGACATGCTCTGCGATCGTACGCACATTGAGCCGCCGCGCGACGCGTACCGTCGACAGAACGATTTCTTCGTCGATGGGGTTGGTGACCAGGTTGCGGATGAACGAGCCGTCGATCTTGAGGTAGTCGATAGGAAATCGCTTCAGGTATTCGAAGGTAGCCAGGCCGGTGCCGAAATCGTCTAGAGCGATCCCGAATCCTTCGCTCTTCAGCTCGTCGACAAGGCGCGACGCCGCACCCGGCGACCGAATCGCTTCGCTCTCCGTGATCTCGAAGACGACCTTCTCGGCCGGTATGCCGAAGAACGATCTCTGCTCCCTGATGAACCCGGCGATCGTCCCTTCGCTCATGGTCAGGCCCGACAGATTGATCGAGCATTTCCAGGTCCGATCCAGCGCCTGCGGATTGGCGGCCAGCCAAGCGAAGACTTTGCGGATCACCCCGCGATCCATCGCCGGCGTCATCTGCGCCTGCACGGCGAGCGACAGGAATTCCGGCGGGCGGATGAGCCCACCGTCGCGATCCAGGAGTCGAACCAGGATCTCGTAGGAGAGCATGTTCTCGGGCGCATCGGGATCAACGATCGGCTGCGCGTGGATCGCAAAGCGCTGGTCGCGAATCGACTCCCGGATGCTCTCGATCTTGCCCTGGTGAGCGCGTCGGGCGTCGATCATCGTCTGCGACAAGGGTTCGACGAACAATTGCGGGTCGCGCACGCTGGCGGCGATGGCCATGGCATCCGACAGCGACAAGAGGCAATCTTCGCTATTGATCAGCGCATGGCGATCGACGAGCAGGCCGCCGACGCAGGCCTGGAGGCGTACGCTGCCGTGCTCTGTCCGGTACACCTGTCCATTGAGCTGCGCATAGATCTCTCGGGCAATCGTCCTTACCTGCGACACCGACTCGGCCCGGACCAACAAGGCGAATCGACCGGCCGACAGGCGCGCGGCGGCGCAGGCGCCGGGTTGGCGCGAGAGCAGGGCGGCAACGCCTTGTTCGAGCTGGAGCGCCTGAATTGCACCGCACAAGTCGTTCAGCGTGTCGAAATTGTGCAAATGCAGGCCGATCAGGCCATAGTCGGGGCGCGAGGGCACGGCGAGGCGCTCACCTACGTCCGAAAGCAGCCCTCGATCATTGAGCAATCCGGTCGACATGTCCTGGCGCGCCTGGCGCGCGACGCGAATCAAAGCGTTGCGGCGATCGGTCGCAGTGGCCTGTAGCAATTGGGCGACCAGGACTGCCGCAAAGACCAGAATCGAAGCCTCGACGTTACGGAATGGATCGTCGTTTCCGTCGGCGACAGCGTAGGCTCGCGCGAGCAGCAAGGCTGCTGCAGTGGCGAGCAAGGTCGTCGCGGTAGCGCGCTCCTGGCAACGAACAGCGGTCCACGCGACGATCGGAATGTAAAAGAAGGCCAGCGCGTAACCGTAGGGGCCTTGTCCAAATCCGGCGACAATGAGACTGGCGAGAATCACGATCCCGGTGAGCATGACGCCGCCCGGATCGATTGCAGTCTCGCTCCGGTGCGAACCATCGGTTGCAGATTCGCGTGCGGGCAACCAGGCCAGCACCATCGGGGCCACCACCAAGGTACCCAGGGAGTCGATCAGCCACCAGTACAAGAAGGCGCTGATCGCGTGGATCGGGAGTTCTGCGCTCGACAGCGAGCCGGCCAGACTGGCGATCAGGGCGTCGACGGGAGCAGAGATCAGGGCGACGCACAACAGCAGGCGGATCGATGACTCGAGGCGATATTCAGCAGGCTTCCAGGCCTCGATCCGGGTCAACAGCGCAGCAGCGCAGATCGGTCCCGTCGTGCTTGCCAATGCGGCACCCGCGACCAGCGCGGGAGATTGAAAGTGCATTGCGGTCCAGACCGCTGCACCGATTCCGGCCGGCAGGGCGGCCGACCAGTGCCAACGCCGCGCTGCAGCGAATGCCAGTCCCGATGCCGGCCAGACGATCACGGCCTGCGGATCGTTGACGGCGATCAACTGGGCCAGCATGCACGCCAGAAAGGCACCGGCCCCGATCAGGAGCGCACGGGTCACCGGGCCGATCCGGTTCTGAGGTGGGGAGGCTTCAGCGAGCAAGTCGAATCGGATCCGGGTGGGGCGTCGTACGCCGGGCATACGTCTCGCCTGGGGGTTACGCGGATTTTACTGGACAAGCGTCGCGTTGCCAGCGACACACGCGAGAAAGGGGGCTTGCGCCCCCTTTCTCGTGTCCGCGAACCTGCTAGGGCGCAACGTCCCGAGACCTCTTGGCTTCCGGTCTTCAGGCCGCCAGCAGTTCGCGTAGGACGAAGGGCAGGATGCCGCCATGCAGGTAGTAGTCGACCTCGATGGCGGTGTCGATCCGCGACAGCAGGGTCACCGTCCGCGTCGTGCCGTTCGAGTAGCGCACCGTCAAGCGAATGTCCTGCTGAGGCTTGAGTTCGGCGGGGACCTCGATGTCGAAGGTCTCGGTCCCGGTGATGCCCAGCGACTGCCAGGAATCATTGCCCTTGAACTGCAGCGGCAGCACGCCCATGCCTACGAGGTTGGAACGGTGGATGCGCTCGAAGCTGCGTGCCACGACGGCCTTGACGCCCAGGAGCTGTGTGCCCTTGGCCGCCCAGTCGCGTGACGAGCCCGTGCCGTACTCCTCGCCACCGAAAACCACGGTCGGTACCCCGTCGCGGATATAGCGCATCGCGGCATCGTAGATCGCCTGCTTCTCGCCCGAAGGTTGATGAATCGTCATCCCCCCTTCCTCTCGCGATCCGTCGGGTCGTGCGGGAATCATCAGGTTCTTGATCCGAACGTTGGCGAAGGTGCCACGCATCATCACTTCGTGGTTGCCTCGACGAGACCCGTAGCTGTTGAAGTCCGCTTTCAGCACGCCGTGAGATTTCAGGTAGCGGCCCGCCGGCGAATCCTCCTTGATGGAGCCGGCCGGCGAGATGTGATCGGTCGTGATCGAGTCGCCAAACAGCCCCAGTGCCCGTGCACCAGCAATCGGCTTGGAATTCGACGCGGCCTCCATCGCAAAACCTTCGAAGAACGGCGGCTCGGCGATATAGGTCGACTTGGGCCAGTCATAGACCTGGCCGGTCGTTCCCTTGACCCGTTCCCAGAGTTTGCCCGGGTTGCCACGCACCTGGGCGTAGTTTTCCTTGAAGGTGCGAGGATTCATCGCATGTTTCATCAAGGCATGGACCTCGTCCGAGGTCGGCCAGATGTCGCCGATGAACACGTCCCTGCCGTCCTTGCCCTTGCCGAGCGGCTCGGTCATCAGGTCGACGGTGACGTTCCCGGCGATTGCAAACGCGACGACCAGGGGGGGCGACGCAAGGAAGTTGCTCTTCAGGTTCGGATGAATCCGGGCCTCGAAGTTCCGGTTGCCCGAAAGAACGGCGGCGCAAACCATGTCGTTCGCGACGATGGCCTCATTGATCTCGGGGGCGAGGTCACCCGCATTTCCGATACAGGTGGTGCAACCATAGGCCGCAACCGCAAACCCGAGTTTCTCGAGGTAGGGCAACAGCCCGGCCTTTTCAAGATAGTTGGTGACGATTCGCGATCCCGGCGCCAGCGACGTCTTGATGTGCTTGCGAACGGTCAATCCGGCTTCGACCGCCTTCTTGGCCACGAGCCCCGCCGCCAGCAGTACGCCGGGGTTCGAGGTGTTCGTACATGAGGTGATGGCCGCGATCAGGACGTCGCCGTTATGCAGTTCGACACCGTTGGCCGCCTTGACGGGCTTGTCGAGCTTGTCAGCCGGCTGGTTGAAGCCGTTCTCTGCGGCCGGCTTCGAGTAGAGCTCGGCAAACGTCGACTTGAGATTTCCGATCTCGATCCTGTCCTGAGGGCGCTTGGGCCCCGCCAGCGAGGGGGCGACAGTGCCCAGGTCCAGCTTGAGCACCTTGGTGTACTGGAGTTCGCCCGACCTGGGAATGCCGAACAGTCCTTGCGCCTTGAAGTAGCTTTCGAACGCGTCGATCTCGGCGCGCGAGCGCCCCGAGCCGCGGAAGTAATCCAGCGTCTTGTCATCGACCGGGAAAAATCCCATCGTCGCGCCATACTCGGGCGCCATGTTGGCGATCGTCGCCCGATCCGGTACCGCCAGGCTGGCCGTGCCTTCGCCAAAGAACTCGACGAACTTGCCGACCACCTTCTCCTTGCGAAGCATCTCGGTGATCGTCAGGACGAGGTCGGTCGCGGTCACGCCTTCACGCAGCCTTCCGGTCAATTCCACGCCGACGACATCCGGCGTGAGGAAATAGACCGGCTGTCCGAGCATGCTGGCCTCGGCTTCGATGCCGCCGACACCCCAGCCGACAACCCCGATGCCATTGATCATCGTCGTATGGCTGTCGGTTCCGACCAGCGTATCCGGGTAGTAGACGCCGTCTTTTCGCTTGTGAACGCCGCGCGCGAGGTACTCGAGATTGACCTGGTGAACGATTCCGAATCCGGGCGGCACGACGCCGAATGTGTCGAACGCCTGCATGCCCCACTTCATGAACTGATAGCGCTCGTTGTTGCGCTCGAACTCAAGCTTCATGTTGAGATCGAGTGCCTTGGTCGATCCGTAGTAGTCGATCATGACCGAATGATCGACTACCAGATCGACCGGGACCAGCGGCTCGATGACCTTGGGATTCTTGCCTGCGTCGCGCGCCACGGAGCGCATGGCCGCAAGGTCCGCCAGTAGCGGCACGCCGGTGAAATCCTGGAGGACAACCCGCGCCAGGACGAAGGGAATCTCGTCGACCCGCTTGCCATTGGGCGACCAGTTGGCGAGTTGGGCCACATGTGCCTCGGTGACCTTCTTGCCGTCGCAGTTGCGCAGCACCGACTCGAGCACGATCCGGATCGAGACGGGTAGTCGATTCACGTTCGGGTATTGACGTGCAAGCGCGGGCAACGAGTAGAACCGTCCGGTCCGACCCGACGCCAGCTTGAACTCCTTGAGCATATTCAGTTGTGTCGTTGCCATGGTCTTAGCCTCGGAATGATTGGCTGTTGTTATCGGGGTTGGACGGCAAATCGCGACCGCATCGAGTCAGCGCCGGGCCGCAGCGCTGTCACGGCGCTCGCCGCGAAATGTTCCATCCGTCATGTTCAGTGTTCCCATTCCCGGGACGACAACGTCGCCCGGGCGTTGACCGGGGGCGCAGCGGCCGATGTACCTGGCCTCGAGCGCTTCCTTGTCTTCGTCTCGCGACCCGCCTAGCGGCGGCTCGTAGCGCACGATCGTATCGATCCGGTAGTACGTCAGAAAGTCGCCTGTCGCGATCTTGCGACTACTGACGACGGTTCGACCTTCGCGACATATCGAATCGGCGACCCAGGCATTTCCCATCCGGCGGAACGCCCCCAGTGTGCAGGACCCGCGCTTGCCGACTGCTCGATCGAGGTGCCATTTCGCGCTGTCGCTTCGATCGCCGATGCACTGCAGGGTGGGGGGTAGGCCCAGGGCCTGGGCGCTGGCACTGTGTACCTCCCAGAGTCCGGAGCGGCGGCGCGGGAAATCGGCAGCCAGCGAACTTCCGAGCGTACATGCGGCTGCCAACGCCGTCGTCGCAACTTGCACGTTTCGAAGGCCTCCCACGTTTGCCTCGTCAAAGGGCGGCCGTGGATTCAGAGACGGCATTCGTTGGCGAGTTGTCGCCCGTGCTTCGTATCGAGCAACATCGACTTGTCGAGGATAACGATCCACATCAGCCCTGAAATCGGATCTTCGTACCTCAGTGCGCCACTGCGAGCCTGAACCGCGGTCAGCCTGTAGTCGCGCTTGCGCCACTTGATCATTGCATGGCCACGGTCGGCGGCCACGCTGTGTACGAGGACCTCACGCTTCAACTCGCATCGGTAGAGGCCGGGATCGAAACGGATCACGACCGGTGCGGCGACCGGTTCGGGCATCCGGGAGGTGCCAGGCTCCGCCGTCGCCAATCCATAGACCGGCGCGTCCCCCCCCTCAGCGGGGTATAGGACGGCAGTGAGGGGCACCTCGAACAGCAGATCGTCCGACATGGTTGTACAACCGCCAGCGAGCGCCGCGGTCGCGAGCACGGCAAGCCGGTTCTTGATTCGATCTCGCATTGCTGAACTCCCCCCGTGTCGAGATGCCCGTAGCCAGTGGGGCCCCTTTGCGCAAGGGCCCATCCATTCCCGGTGCTACTTGCGCTTGGCCAGCGGCACGAACTTGCGATTCTCGGGACCTACGTAGTTGGCGCTTGGACGAATGATCTTGTTGTCGACGCGTTGCTCGATGACGTGAGCGGCCCATCCGGAAGTGCGCGCGATCACGAACAGCGGCGTGAACATCGCTGTCGGTACGCCCATCATGTGGTAGCTGACCGCCGAGAACCAGTCCAGGTTCGGGAACATCCGCTTGACGTCCCACATCACTGCTTCCAGGCGCTCGGCGACATCGAACATCCGCATGTCGCCCGCATCCTTGGACAAGCGCGCAGCGACGCGCTTGATCACTTCGTTCCGGGGATCCGAGATCGTGTAGACGGGGTGGCCGAAGCCGATGATGACCTCCTTGTTCTCGACCCGTCGACGAATGTCGGACTCCGCTTGGTCCGGACTGTGGTAACGCTTCTGAATCTCGAAGGCCACTTCATTCGCGCCACCGTGCTTGGGACCGCGCAACGCGCCAATGCCCCCAGTGATCGCCGAGTACATGTCCGAGCCGGTACCGGCGATGACCCGGGATGTGAAGGTCGAGGCGTTGTACTCGTGCTCGGCATAGAGGATCAGCGAAGTGTGCATCGATTCGACCCACAGCTTCGACGGCGATCTGCCATGGAGCAGATGCAGGAAATGCCCGCCGATGGAGTCGTCATCGGTCTCGACCTCGATACGCTTGCCATTGAAGGCGAAGTGGTACCAGTAAAGCAGCATCGATCCCAGCGAGGCCATCAACCGGTCGGCGATGTCACGTGCACCCGGAATGTTGTGATCGTCTTTCTCCGGAAGCTGGCAACCGAGCGCCGAGACGCCGGTTCGCATCACGTCCATCGGGTGGGCCGACGCGGGAAGGGATTCGAGTACCGTCTTGACCGCCGCAGGCAGGCCACGCATCGCCCGCAACCTTGCCTTGTACGCGACGAGTTGCGCCTTCGTGGGCAGTTCCTCATGCACGAGGAGATGGGCGATTTCTTCGAATTCCGCAGCCTCGGCGATCTCGAGAATGTCGTATCCGCGGTAATGCAGGTCGTTGCCACTGCGTCCGACCGTGCAAAGTGCGGTGTTCCCGGCAGTGATGCCCGACAGTGCGACGGACTTCTTTGGCTTCGGGCCCTGCGGGACGGGCGTCGCCTCGGTCGCTTTGGCGCCACTCTTTCTGTTCATCTCGTTCTCCAGGCGTTTGCTGATCGTCGGTCGGCGGGCTCAACGCCCCTTTGCGAACAGCTCATCGAGTTTGTTCTCGTAGTCCCAGTAGCCGATCGCGTCGTAGAGTTCCTGGCGCGTTTGCATCGTCTCGACGACGCTTGCCTGGGTCCCATCCCTGCGCAAGGTCCCATAGATGTTCTCGGCCGCCTTGTTCATTGCACGGAATGCCGACAGCGGATAGAGCACCATGTCCACGTCGACCGTCGAGAGCTCGTCGACCGTGAAGAGCGGGGTACTGCCGAACTCCGTAATGTTGGCGAGGATCGGTACCTTCACCGCCTCGCGAAACTGCTTGTACATCGACAGTTCGGTCATCGCCTCGGGGAAGATGCCGTCGGCACCCGCCTCGACACATGCGACAGCGCGCTCGATGGCGCGGTCCAGCCCCTCGACCGCGAGGGCGTCGGTGCGCGCCATGATGAAGAAATTGTCATCGGTGCGCGCATCGACCGCGGCCTTGATCCGATCCACCATTTCGTCCTGGCCGACGATCTCCTTGTTGGGGCGGTGGCCGCAACGCTTCGCGCCGACCTGGTCCTCGATATGCATCGCCGCGGCGCCCGCCTTGATCAGCGAGCGAGTCGTACGGGCCACATTGAACGCGGACGACCCGAATCCGGTATCGACATCCACCAGCAAGGGAAGGTCGCAGACGTCCGTGATCCGCCGTACATCGATCAGCACGTCTTCGAGCCCGGAGATCCCCAGGTCTGGCAACCCTAATGATCCAGCCGCGACGCCACCGCCCGAGACGTAGATGGCCCGAAATCCAGCTCGTTTCGCAAGTAGTGCGTGGTTGGCATTGATGGTTCCGGGAATCTGCAGGGGCTGCTCTGCGGCCAGCGCCTCGCGAAACCGTTCACCCGCGCTCGTTCGACTCATCTTGTTTGGACTCCGTTGGCATATGCCGCCAGCCAGGCTGGCGGGCGCGTCGATCCGCGTGTGGGCAATCAGGCCAGCAGATGCTGAACCCCGCTGCGCTCCTCGAGCAACTCGTTGAGGGTCAGTTGCATGCGTTCGCGGGAGAAATCATCGATATCCAGTCCCTCGACCAGCTTGTACTCGCCCGCCTCGCAGGTGACCGGCAGGCCGTAGATGACGCCCTCCGGAATGCCATAGGAGCCGTTCGAGGGAATGCCCATCGTGACCCACTTTCCCTGCGTACCAAGCGCCCAGTCGCGCATGTGATCGATCGCAGCGTTCGCGGCCGAGGCCGCCGACGACAGCCCGCGCGCTTCGATGATCGCCGCACCCCGCTTACCGACGGTCGGAATGAAGGTGTCTCGGTTCCAGGCCTCGTCGTTGACGAGCGCCTTGATCGAATCCTTGCCAGAAACCGCGAAGCGGTAGTCCGGATACATCGTCGGAGAATGATTGCCCCAGACCACGAGCTTCTCGATCGAATCGACCTGCCGGCCGGTCCGGGCAGCCAGTTGCGACAGGGCTCGATTGTGGTCGAGGCGCAGCATGGCAGTGAAATTGCGCCGCGGCAGCGATTTGGCTGCCGTCATTGCTATCAAGGCATTGGTGTTGGCAGGGTTGCCCACGACCAAGATCTTGCAATCGCGGCTCGCGACCTCGTCCAGAGCGCGCCCCTGACCGGTAAAGATCGCACCGTTGGCCTCGAGCAGGTCCTTTCGCTCCATCCCTTTGGAACGCGGGCGGGCACCGACCAGCAATGCATAGTCGGCATCCTTGAACGCCACCTTTGGATCGTCGCTCACGACGACACCTTGAAGCAGAGGGAACGCGCAGTCCTCGAGCTCCATCACGACGCCATTGACCGCGGGAATCGCTGGCGTGATGTCTAGCAGCTGCAAAACAACCGGTTGGTCCTTCCCGAGCATGTCGCCGTTGGCGATTCGAAACAAAAGGCTGTAGCAAATCTGGCCGGCAGCGCCAGTGATGGCGACTCGCTTGACGGGCTTGGACATCGCGACCTCTCAATGAAAATGGTTATTCGAAACAGCAGATTCTGTGTCGGGCATGTGCATGCCGCCTCCCGCCAGCCGGGATCCGTACGCTTTCCGCGCCTGGCTGGCGTTTGCAAGAAAGCCATTCGGCGCGCCGACGAGGCCCCACTCGACGGGCGTGGGCCGGCCCCAGGCCGCGTGCGCGACCGCGCGAAGTGTAGTGCGCAGGCCCGATTCTTGTCAATTCAAGTGATGTATCTTATATAAGATATAAGTAACTAGACATGCTGCCCGTACTTTGCTTTAATGCCATCGATGGGCGCCAACGAATCCGACGCGATCGAACCCGGGGTCGACGCCCCGCGCTTCGTGCCACTGTACCGCCAGATCAAGGCCCTGATCACGCGTGGTCTGCGAGATGGAACCTGGCTGCCTGGCGGGGCGATCCCCAGCGAGATGGAGCTGGCCGCGCGATTCAATGTCAGTCAGGGGACGGTGCGAAAGGCCATCGAGGAGTTGGCGGCCGAGAACCTGCTGGTCCGCCGGCAAGGACGCGGTACATTCGTCGCCACGCATGACGAACCCAGGACGCAGTTCCGCTTTCTTCGGCTCAGGCCGGATGACGGCGTCGAGCAGGGCTTCGTCAATCGCATCCTGGAGTGTCGTCGCGCGCGAGCACCGGTCGATATCGCCCGAAGCCTGGCGTTGCGCAGCGGCGAGGCGGTCATACTCATTCGGCGCCTTCTCTCCCTCGGCGAGACGCCCACGGTGCTAGATGAGATCTGGTTGCCCGGCCGGCGTTTTCGGGGCCTCACCACTGAGCGCCTGGCGGCTCGCGGTGGTCCCCTCTATGGCATGTTCGAACGCGAGTTCGGGACCCGGATGATCGGGGCGAACGAGCGATTGAAGGCCGTGGCCGCCGGTCGCGAAGTTGCGCGCGCGCTACAGGTTGCCGAGGGAGCGCCGCTGCTGCAGGTCGAGCGAGTCTCATTCACCTATGACAACGTTCCAGTCGAAGTGCGCAAGGGACACTATGTAACCGAGACGCATCACTATGCGACCGAGGTCGGCTGAATCCGGGGCGAATCCCTCGTCATCCGGAACCGGCGATTTGGTGCGTTGCGCAAGATGCGTCAGAATAATTCGTTGTCGAGGCATCTCTTCCGACGGCGCGTCATGCCGCAATCGGGAACACCGGGTTCGCATGGTTCGGGCCCGGTGTTGAACCGGCGGGCGCGATAACAAATCAAGACGCCAAGAGGTTCTCCATGTCTGGACTCGAGGGCGGGGCGCGCCCCAGGTTTCGAAACATCGACGTGTCGCAGCTATCCCAGTACCGCCTTCCGGCGCCGGGGCTGGTGTCGATCCTGCACAGGATCAGCGGCGCAATGCTATTTCTGCTGGGCATTCCGTTCCTGCTTTATCTGTTCCAGGAGAGCCTGACGTCCGAGCTCAGCTACCAGAACTTCCAGCAGATCGCTTCGCACTGGTTTGCCAAGCTGGTGCTGCTGGGGCTGATCTGGAGCTTCATTCACCACTTTTGCGCTGGCATCCGGTTTCTTCTGCTCGATGTGCATATCGGCGTCGAGAAGGAACAAGCCCGCGCCGGTGCAAAGATCGTGCTGGGGGCAAGCGTGTTCTTGACGCTGGTGGCTGCTCTCAAATTGTTCGGAGCCTTCTGACATGAGCACGAACCGAATCGTCGTCGGAGCGCACTACGGATTGCGCGATTGGCTGGCGCAGCGAATCAGCGCAGTCGTGCTGGTGGTCTATACCGCATGGCTGCTGGTGGAGCTGCTGGCTGCACCCGTGCTCGATTACGCCGCATGGGCCGGACTCTTTGCGGCCGTCCACATGAAGGTGCTGACGCTGCTCGCATTGCTGGCGCTCATGTACCACGCATGGATTGGCGTCCGGGACATCTTCATGGACTACATCAAGCCGACCGGACTGAGGCTCTTGCTCCAGGTCGGAACGATCGTGGCGCTGCTCGGATACTTGATCTGGGCGGTCATCATCCTGTGGAGAGTCTGAGATGGCAGACGTTCTGAACCACCTCGCGAACAACCTGCCACGTCGGAAGTTCGACGCCGTCATCGTCGGCGCAGGTGGCGCTGGTATGCGGTGCTCGCTGCAGCTCGCCGAAGCCGGATTCTCGGTGGCGGTCCTGTCGAAGGTATTCCCGACGCGCTCCCACACGGTGGCCGCGCAAGGCGGGATCGGTGCGTCCCTCGGTAACATGAGCGAGGACAACTGGTACTGGCACATGTTCGACACGGTCAAGGGTTCCGACTACCTCGGAGACCAGGATGCCATCGAGTTCATGTGCCGTGAGGCCCCGAAAGTCGTCTACGAGCTCGAGCATTTCGGGATGCCATTCGATCGCAACCCCGATGGCACGATCTATCAGCGTCCGTTCGGTGGCCATACCGCGAACTTCGGCGAGAAGCCCGTACAGCGCGCCTGCGCCGCGGCAGACCGCACGGGCCATGCGTTGTTGCATACCCTCTATCAGCGCAACGTGAGCGCCCGGACGCAGTTCTTCGTCGAGTGGATGGCGCTGGATCTGATTCGTAACGCTGAGGGCGACGTTGTCGGCGTCGTTGCGCTCGAGATGGAGACCGGTGAGGTCATGGTCCTCGAGGCCAAGGTCACCGTCCTGGCGACCGGGGGCGCTGGGCGCATATGGGCCGCGTCCACCAATGCCTTCATCAATACGGGTGATGGCATGGGAATGGCCGCGCGAGCGGGGATCCCCCTCGAGGACATGGAGTTCTGGCAATTCCATCCCACCGGCGTCGCGGGTGCCGGTGTGCTCGTGACTGAAGGCGTTCGTGGCGAGGGTGGAATACTGCTCAACAAGGATGGCGAGCGCTTCATGGAGCGCTATGCCCCGACGCTGAAAGATCTTGCACCGCGTGACTTCGTTTCGCGATCCATGGACCAGGAGATCAAGGAAGGTCGCGGGTGCGGCCCGGATGCCGACCATGTGCTCCTCAAGCTCGATCATCTCGGCGCCGAAACGATCATGAAGCGGCTACCGTCGATCCGTGAGATCGCGATCAAGTTCGCCAACGTGGACCCTATCCGCGACCCGATCCCGGTCGTGCCCACCATTCACTACCAGATGGGTGGGATCCCGACCAATTTCAATGGTCAGGTCGTGGTTCCCAAGGGCGACGAACCGAATTCGATCGTCAACGGGCTATATGCGATCGGCGAATGCGCCTGCGTGTCCGTGCATGGGGCAAACCGGCTCGGGACAAACTCACTGCTCGACCTGGTCGTGTTCGGGCGGGCCGCCGGCAATCACATCGTGACGTCCAGGCTCAACAAGGGCGAGCACAAGCCGCTGCCGTCGGACGCCGGAGACGCGACGCTGGCCAGGCTGGCCAAGCTGGAGCGTGACGGAGACGGCGAGAACACGCAGGAGGTCGCCAACGAGGTGAGGCGCACCATGCAGGCACACTGCGGCGTGTTTCGAACCTCCGAGCTGTTGGTCGAGGGAGTCAAGCGAATCGCAGAGCTCGACGAGCGTGCGGCTGCCGTCCGCATCAACGATCGTTCCAAGGTATTCAACACCGCGCGTGTCGAGGCCCTCGAGCTGGCCAACCTGATGGAGACGGCGAAGGCCACGATCGTGTCGGCCGAGGCCCGCAAGGAGAGCAGGGGCGCGCATGCCCACCGCGATTTCGAATCCCGCGACGATACCAATTGGCTCAAGCACACGCTCTGGTATTCGGAAGGGAGCCGCCTGGCATACAAGCCGGTGAACATGAAACCCCTGACCGTGGACACCTTCGAGCCGAAGGCGCGCACGTTCTGAGCACGCATGATCCGGAGAAAGCGAGCATGAATAGCGTTGTTCAAGCGCCGGCCAAGTCGGCCGCAACGGGTACGCGCGTGATGAAGTTCTCGATCTACCGCTACGACCCGGACAAGGACGCCCGTCCTTACATGCAGAGCCTGGACGTCGAGTTGCAGCCGACCGACAAGATGCTGCTCGACGCTCTTATGCGCATCAAGAGCGATATCGACGATTCGATCGCGTATCGGCGCTCGTGCCGCGAAGGGGTCTGCGGCTCCGACGCGATGAACATCAATGGCAAGAACGGCCTGGCGTGCATCACCAACCTGCGTGACCTGCAGGAGCCGGTCGTGCTTCGGCCCTTGCCGGGATTGCCGGTCGTGCGGGATCTGATCGTCGATATGACGCAGTTCTTCAACCAGTATCATTCCGTTCGCCCGTTCCTCATCAATGATCAGCCGCCGCCCGAAAAGGAGCGTCGACAGTCGCCGCAGGAGCGAGAAGAGCTCGATGGGCTCTACGAGTGCATCCTGTGCGCTTGCTGCTCGACTTCGTGCCCGAGTTTCTGGTGGAATCCGGACAAGTTCGTGGGCCCGGCCGGATTGCTGCAGGCATATCGATTCATCGCTGACAGTCGGGATCAAGCGACCAGCGAGCGGCTGGACAACCTGGAGGATCCGTACCGGTTGTTCCGCTGCCACACGATCATGAATTGCGTCGATGTTTGCCCGAAGGGGCTCAATCCGACGCGTGCGATCGGAAAGATCAAGGAACTGATGGTACGCCGGGCGGTCTGATCGTGGTCGACACCGTGCCTGCCGGGATCGGGCATCAGGCGGACCCGGCACAGCGGCGCCGACTGCGTTGGCGTGCTCGCCGTGGGCTTCTTGAGAACGACCTCATATTGACCCGGTTTCTCGATCGCTTCGAAGCCGGGATGAGCGACGAAGATGTCGCGGGATTGGATTTGCTCCTCGACCTTCCCGACAACGAGTTGCTCGATCTGATTCTGGGGCGAACGCCCGCAAGCGGAGATTTGGCGAACGACCCCGTCGTGACCGTTCTCCGAAAGCTGCAGGAGGTCTAGCGCAGCGAATCCATGCGAGACGGCGTCGGCCATGCCGCGCCGAACGTGATACTTCGAGACAGGTGAACAGATGAAAAGCGAGCACAAGGCAACCCTGAGTTTCTCGGACGGATCCCCGTCGGTCGAGTTCCCGATCTACCAGGGAACCGTCGGGCCGGACGTCATCGACATCCGAAAGCTCTATGGTCAGACGGGTAAGTTCACCTTCGATCCGGGCTTCATGTCGACAGCGGCCTGTGAGTCCAAGATCACGTATATCGACGGCGACAAGGGCGAATTGCTGTATCGGGGCTATCCGATCGAGCAGCTTGCCGAGAACTGCGATTTTCTCGAGACATGCTACTTGCTGCTCAATGGCGAGCTCCCCAACGAGGCCGAGCGCCTGGATTTCGAGCATCGTGTCACTCATCACACGATGGTTCACGAGCAAATGACCCGCTTCTATGCAGGCTTCAGGCGTGATGCGCACCCGATGGCCATCCTGGTCGGCGTGGTCGGCGCGCTTTCGGCCTTCTACCACGACTCCACCGATATCAACAATCCCGACCATCGCTTCGTTTCCGCGATCCGTCTGATCGCGAAGATGCCGACGCTGATGTCCATGGCCTACAAGTACTCGTGCGGCGAGCCGTTCATGTATCCGCGCAACGAGCTCTCGTATGCAGCCAATGTCATGCACATGCTCTTTGCGACGCCGTGCGAGGACTACAAGCCGAATCCGATCCTCGTCAAGGCGCTCGATCGCATCTTGATTCTGCATGCGGATCATGAGCAGAACGCTTCTACCTCGACGGTTCGCCTGGCGGGTTCGTCGGGTGCGAACCCGTTCGCGTGCATTGCGGCAGGTATCGCGACGCTCTGGGGCCCTGCTCACGGCGGAGCGAACGAGGCGTGCCTCCTGATGCTCAACGAGATCCAGGAGCACGGCGGGATCGAGAAGATCGGTGCTTATATCGACAAGGTCAAGGATCCCGACTCGCCGGTGCGTCTGATGGGTTTCGGTCACCGTGTCTACAAGAACTATGACCCACGTGCCAAGTTGATGCGCGAGACCTGCCACGAGGTACTGAACGAATTGGGCCTCAAGGACGATCCGCTCTTCGCCCTCGCGATGAAACTCGAGCAGATCGCGCTCGAAGACGATTATTTCGTCAAGCGCAAGCTCTATCCGAACGTGGACTTCTATTCGGGCATCGTTCAACGAGCGATGGGTATTCCGGTCGACATGTTCACCTGCGTATTCGCGTTGGCGCGCACGGTCGGCTGGATCGCCCAATGGAACGAGATGATCGGCGACAAGGACCAGAAGATCGGTCGGCCGCGTCAGTTGTTCACCGGCGCGCTTCGCCGCGATCTCGTGCCGATCGCGCAGCGCTGATCGTCTCGCTGCTGCGCGCAAAAGGCCGGCAATGCCGGCCTTTTTTCTTCGAGTCGGCGCGCAAGTCGGGTGTCAGGCTGGGGCTCATTGGCTTCGCGTGAGTGGGTCGGGTTGTTGCAATGCAACACTCGGCTCGCACAACGGCACTACAAGGAGCCCGAAAGGCCGTCCATCCGAGCGGATTCTCCAGTCACGATACTCGAAGGGTTATGCTTTTCGCTTTACCGAATTTTGTCCGATGATGTAGAGCCACCCACCAAGCTCCGCGGGTGTTGGTGATCGTAAGCCGGTCACCGCGCCATGGCCTGCGCGCGTCGCGCGCGTGGCTTGCATCTTTGACGAGAAGCTCGTTTCAAAAGGTGATGCGTCCATGATGAGATCGTTCCAGTCGAACTCGTATCTGTTCGGCGGCAATGCGCCGTACATCGAAGAACTTTACGAGAGCTACCTCAACAATCCCAGCTCCGTTCCCGAGGAATGGCGTGCCTACTTCGACAACATGCAAGTTGTCCCGGCCGCTGACGGGAGCTCCCAGACCCGGGACGTCGCTCACGCGCCGATCGTCCAGTCATTCGCGGATCGCGCCAAGGAGGGTCGGCTAGCGCCCCAGGTGATGGGCGGCGATGCGGCCACGGCCAGGAAGCAGGTCTTCGTTCAGTCGCTGATCGCTGCCTATCGTTCGCTGGGAAATCGCTGGGCCGACCTAGATCCGCTCAAGCGCCACGAGCGTCCGTCGATTCCAGAGCTCGAGCCCGCCTTCTACGATTTCACCGAGAGCGATCAGGCGAACATCTACTCGGTCGCAAACACCTTCTTCGGCACGGAAAGCTGCACCTTGCGCGAGCTGCTCCACGCCTTGCGCGAGACTTACTGTGCAACGATTGGTGCCGAGTTCATGCACATCACTGATCCTGCTCAAAAGCGCTGGATGCAGGAACGCCTGGAGAGCACGCGCACCAACCCCAAGTTCTCCAGGGAAAAGAAGCTGCGAATCCTCGACAAGCTGGTGGCGGCCGAAGGGCTGGAGAAGTATCTGCACACGCGGTACGTGGGCCAGAAACGCTTCTCTTTGGAGGGGGGCGAAAGCTTTATTCCAGCGTTGGATGAAATCATCCAGCGCGCCGGCGAACAAGGCGTGCAGGAGATCGTGATCGGCATGGCCCACCGTGGCCGGCTCAACGTCCTGGTGAACATGCTTGGGAAGCTGCCCAAGGAACTGTTTGCGGAATTCGAGGGGCAGGCGGGCGACGATCTGCCCAGCGGTGATGTCAAGTATCACAAAGGCTTCTCGAGCGACGTCAATACGCCCGGGGGGCCCGTCCATCTGTCATTGGCTTTCAATCCTTCGCATCTCGAGATCGTGGATCCGGTTGTCGAGGGCTCGACAAAGGCGCGCCAGGATCGCCGAGGCGATACCGAGGGTTCGGAGGTGCTGTCCGTCCTGGTACATGGAGACGCTGCCTTCGCCGGGCAAGGGGTCGTGATGGAGACCCTGAACATGGCCCAGACGCGAGGCTATGGCACCGGCGGGACCGTGCACATCGTCATCAACAATCAGATCGGATTCACCACGTCGGACCCTCGCGATTCACGTTCGACCCTGTATTGCACCGATGTGGTCAAGATGATCGAGGCCCCGGTCCTGCACGTGAACGGCGACGATCCCGAAGCAGTGGTCTATGCGGCCCAGGTCGCGATGGAGTTCAGGACGACCTTTCGCAAGGACATCGTGCTGGACATCGTCTGCTATCGCAAGCTCGGGCACAACGAACAGGACACCCCCTCGCTGACCCAGCCGCTGATGTATCGAAAGATCGCGGCACTCCCGGGCACCCGCAAAATCTACGGTGACAAGCTGGTGGCCCAGGCCGTGATCGAGGCCGATGAAGTCGAGTCCCGGATGCGCGCCTACCGCGATGCCATGGATGCGGGGCGTCACACCCTGGATCCGGTGCTATCGAACTTCAAGAGCAAGTTCGCGGTCGACTGGATGCCCTACCTGAATCGCCGATGGACCGACAGCGCCGATACGGCTGTTCCGATCGCGGACCTGAAACGCCTTGCCGATCGGATCACCTCGGTACCCGAGCAGGTGAAGGTTCATCCCTTGGTCAAGCGGGTCCTGGACGATCGCAGGAAGATGGGCCAGGGCGAGATGCCGCTCGACTGGGGGATGGGTGAACACCTTGCATTCGCTAGCCTGCTGGCGAGCGGCTACGGCGTACGCCTGTCCGGACAGGATTCGGGGCGTGGCACCTTCACGCATCGCCACGCCGTCATTCACGATCAGGGACGCGAGCGCTGGGGTGAAGGCAAGTACATTCCGCTACAGAACGTGTCGGGCGATCAGGGCACCTTCACCGTTATCGACTCGGTCCTCTCCGAGGAAGCGGTGCTGGGGTTCGAGTATGGCTATTCGACGGCCGAGCCCAACGTTCTGGTCGTCTGGGAAGGCCAGTTCGGTGATTTCGTCAATGGTGCGCAGGTAGTCATCGACCAGTTCATCTGTTCCGGGGAGACCAAGTGGGGAAGAGCGTCGGGGCTTACCCTGATGCTGCCGCACGGATATGAAGGACAGGGCCCCGAGCATTCATCGGCACGAATGGAGCGATTCCTGCAGCTTTGCGCCGAGAACAACATGCAGGTCCTGCAGCCGACAACGCCGGCGCAGATCTTCCATGCGCTTCGACGCCAGATGGTTCGCCTCTTCCGCAAGCCGCTCGTCATCATGACGCCGAAGTCGCTGCTGCGTCACAAGGAAGCGACCTCGCCGCTGGAAGATCTCTCCCGGCAGGGATTCCAGACCGTGATCGGGGAGACCGATCCGTCCGTCGATCCCAAGAGAGTCAAGCGCGTGATCATCTGCACCGGCCGGGTCTACTACGACCTGCTCGCGGAACGACGAGAGCGCGAAGCGAGCGATGTCGCGATCGTCCGGGTCGAGCAACTCTATCCGTTCCCTCACAAGGCCTTCGATACAGAGATGAAGCGCTGGGCCGGTGCGGCCCAGGTGGTCTGGTGCCAGGACGAGCCGCAGAACCAGGGCGCGTGGTTCTATATCCAGCACCACATCGCCGATGCACTGGGCAAGGCGCAGAAGCTCTCGTATGCGGGCAGAGCGCCGTCAGCGTCGCCGGCCGTCGGCTACTACGACAAGCACTATGCCCAGCTTCGGGAACTGATCGGCGCGGCCTTTGGCGACTCGCGTGCCCGTGTCCGGAAGGCCGGCTGATGAATCAAGGCACGGACTGCACGGTTCTCGGGTAGCGCGGTCCGGCCGTATCGGAGCGTCGCGCTGGTCTTGCGGCCTACGACACAAGCTATAGAGAGAAAGTTAATGTCTTTGATCGAAGTGAAGGTGCCTCAGCTTTCGGAGTCGGTCGCCGAGGCGACATTGCTCCAGTGGCACAAGAAAGTGGGCGAGGCGGTTGCGCGCGACGAGAATCTGATCGACATCGAAACCGACAAGGTCGTGCTCGAATTGCCGGCGCCGGAATCCGGCGTGCTGACACAGATTCTGAAGCCCGATGGCAGCACCGTCGTGGCCGACGAGGTGATCGCGACGATCGACACCGAGGCGAAGCCCGGAACCGTCGACAGCCCCTCGGCCCAGGCCGCACCGGTCGCAACCAAGCCAGGGCCCGTCACCACCGGTGCCCAGGCCTCGGCGCCACCGCCTGCGGCCGTCGTAGGCAAGGGCGTCGCGATGCCGGCTGCAGCCAAGCTCATGGCGGAAAACAAGCTGGGCCCGGGCGATGTGCCGGCTTCAGGGCGCGATGGGCGGATCACGAAAGGCGATGTGCTCTCCGCCTTGGCCGGCGGTGCAGGTGCGCCCGCGGCGCCAGCACCGAGCATCCCCACCGGGGCGCCGGCGAGCAGCCTGCCGCAGGTGAAGGCGCCGATCGATGTCTCGAAGCTCGTCGAGGGACGCCCGGAGCAACGCGTGCCAATGTCGCGTTTGCGCCAGCGAGTGGCGGAGCGCCTGCTCCAATCGCAGGCAACGAACGCGATCCTGACCACATTCAACGAAGTGAACATGCAGCCGGTGATGACGCTGCGTAAGAAGTACCAGGAGCGTTTCGAGAAGTCCAACGGCGTCAAGCTCGGCTTCATGTCGTTCTTCGTGAAGGCAGCCGTTCACGCGCTCAAGAAGTATCCGGTCGTCAATGCCTCCATCGACGGCAACGATATCGTCTATCACGGGTTCTTCGACGTTGGCGTGGCGGTCGGATCGCCCAGGGGGCTGGTCGTTCCGGTGGTCCGGAATGCCGATCAGCTCACCTTTGCCCAGATCGAGTCGACCATTGCGGATTTCGGCGCTCGTGCACAGGCGGGGAAGCTGGGAATCGAGGAGCTGACCGGAGGGACGTTCTCCATCAGCAACGGCGGCGTCTTCGGCTCGATGCTCTCGACGCCGATCATCAATCCGCCGCAGTCGGCCATCCTCGGCATCCACGCGACCAAGGAGCGAGCCGTTGTCGAGAATGGCGAGGTGGTCGTCAGGCCGATGAACTACCTGGCGCTGTCCTACGATCATCGAATCATCGACGGTCGCGAAGCGGTGCTGTTCTTGGTCACGATCAAGGAAGCGCTCGAGGATCCGGCGCGTCTGTTGCTGGATCTCTGAGGAGACATTCATGTCTGAACGATTCGACGTCGTCGTCATCGGGGCGGGCCCAGCCGGCTACATCGCCTCGATTCGCGCCGCTCAGCTCGGCTTCAAGGTCGCTTGCGCCGAGAAGTGGATGAACCCCGATGGCGAGGCCGCGCTTGGCGGAACATGCCTGAACGTCGGTTGTATCCCATCCAAGGCGCTACTCGCGTCCTCGGAGGAATTCGCCAAACTGCACGAGGCCATCGGCGAGCACGGGATCAGTGTCGAAAACCCACGGGTCGACGTCTCCAAGATGCTCGAGCGCAAGAACGGCATCGTCAAGAAGATGACCAAGGGAATCGAATTCCTGTTTCGGAAGAATCGCATTACCTGGTTGAAGGGGCATGCGCGACTTGCCGGGTCCGCCGACGGTTTCCACCGAGTGGAGATCTCGGGGGAGTCTGGCGTGGAAGTCCACGAGGCAAAGAACATCATCATCGCATCGGGCTCGAGGCCGCGTGCGCTTCCCGGCATCGAAATCGACAACAAACTGATCTGCGACAACGAAGGTGCGCTTTCATTCGACAAGGTGCCCAAGCGGCTCGCCGTCATCGGGGCCGGTGTCATCGGGCTCGAGCTCGGATCGGTATGGCGTCGCCTTGGATCGGAGGTGACCGTGCTCGAGGCGATGCCCAAGTTTCTTGCGGCATGCGATGATGCCGTCGCCAAGGAGGCTGCGAAGTCGTTTGCCAAGCAGGGGCTCGACATCAAGCTCGGCGTGAAGATCGGCGAGATCAAGACCTCGAAGAAGGGCGTGTCGATTCGCTATGAGGATTCCTCGGGTACGGCTCAGGTGCTCGAGGCCGACCGCCTGGTCGTCTCGGTCGGTCGAGTACCGAACACCCATGATCTGGGACTGGAGACGGTGGGGCTTGCTCTCGATGAGCGCGGACTCGTCCCGGTCGATGATCATTGCCGTACAGCGGTCGGTGGTGTGTTCGCGATTGGTGACGTCGTGCGAGGACCGATGCTCGCGCACAAGGGAGAGGACGAAGGTGTGATGGTTGCCGAGCTGATCGCAGGGCAGTCACCGCACATCGACTACAACTGCATCCCCTGGGTGATCTACACCTCACCCGAGATCGCGTGGGTTGGCCGTACCGAGCAGCAGCTCAAGTCCGAAGGGCGCCAGTACAAGTCCGGTCAGTTTCCATTCGCGGCCAATGGTCGAGCGCTTGGCATGGGACACTCGGATGGCTTCGTGAAAGTGCTCTCAGATGCCCAGACCGACGAAGTCCTCGGGGTACACGTGATCTCCGCCAGTGCATCGGATCTGATCTCCGAAGCGGCGCTCGCCATGGAGTTCAAGGCATCCGCCGAAGACATCGGGCGCGTATGTCACCCGCATCCGTCGATGTCCGAGGTCATGCGCGAAGCCGCATTGGCGACCGACAAGCGTGCGTTGAACATGTGAGCGGCATGAGACGCGAGGTCATCGCCCACTACGAAGAAGTTCTGGCGGCACGAGGGTTCAGCGCAGATTCGGCGCAGCGGGCTGCGGTCGAAAGACTTCAACGCATGCATGACGAGTTCCTGGCGTTCAAGGCGAGGCGCTCGTCGCGCATTCGTCGACTGATCAGTCGGCCCCCGGTGCCACGTGGCGTCTGGCTCCATGGCGGTGTGGGACGCGGCAAGAGCTTCCTGATGGATTGCTTCTACGCGACGATACCGGTGGTTCGGAAGACGCGGGTGCATTTCCATGAGTTCATGCGCGGAGTGCATCGCGAATTGCGAGAGCTCAAGGGCACGCAAGACCCGCTGGATGAGGTCTCGAGGCGCGTGTCCCGGCGCTACCGCCTGATCTGTTTCGATGAGTTCCATGTATCGGACATCGCGGATGCCATGATTCTCGAACGGCTCGTCCGCGGCTTGTTGGAACACGGCGTGACGTTCGTGATGACATCCAACTACGCGCCCGAGTCTCTCTACCCGGATGGACTGCATCGGGATAGAGTGCTGCCAGCCATCGCCATGCTGAAGTCCCGGCTCGACGTCCTCAGCGTGGATGCCGGAATCGACTACCGGCGGCGCTCGATGCAGCAGGTCAAGGCCTATCATCACCCGATCGACGAAGATTCTCGCGCGGCGTTGCAAGATGCCTATGCAAAGCTCGCCGAGACAGCGGACGACGATCCCGTGATGACGATCGAGAATCGCCCCGTGCGAGCGCTTCGTCGCGCCGGCGGGGTGGTCTGGTTCGACTTCGCCACCTTGTGCGGTGGGCCGAGGTCTCAGAACGACTACCTCGAGCTTGCGCGTCAGTTCCACACGGTGATCCTCTCCGATGTGCCCCGAATGACGCCGGCGATGGCGTCCGAGGCACGCCGATTCGTGTGGCTCGTCGACGTGTTCTACGATCAACGAATCAAGTTGCTGGTCAGCGCGCAGTGCGAGCCGGAGTCCCTGTACCTGGAAGGAGCGATGTCGGGCGAGTTTCATCGCACCGTCAGTCGTCTGATCGAGATGCAGTCCCGCGAGTACCTCGACGCTCCGCGGCGGGAGCCCAGTGTCTCGATCGCGTGAGATTGCGCGTTGGCCAAGTCCTGATACAGTCGTGGAATGCAGACCGATCGATCCTTCCAGGTTCGCGCTGCCGAAGCGCCCCGTGACCGGATCTCCCGGGCCATCGAGGTCGTCGAGTCCGGGTTGATCGAGCGTGAAGATCACGCGCGAGTGCTCGTACTTGCGGCCTTGTGCGGAGAGCACCTGCTGTTGATCGGTCCGCCGGGTACCGCCAAGAGCGAACTGGCGCGACGACTCCACCGCATATTCGGCGGACGTTACTTCGAGCGACTTCTGACGCGGTTCTCGGTGCCGGAGGAGTTGTTCGGACCGCTTTCCCTGGCGGCACTCGACGAGGGGCGCTATGAACGCGACATCGCGGGTTATCTTCCGGATGCCACGATCGGTTTCTTGGACGAGGTGTTCAAGGGGAATTCGGCAATCCTCAATGCATTGCTGACTTTGCTCAACGAACGGGTTTTCGATCAGGGGTCGGAGCGGGTCGAAACGCCGTTGATCTCACTGGTGGCGGCGAGCAACGAACTACCGCATGAGGACACGCTCAAGGCATTCGAGGATCGGTTCTTGTTCCGGTATCCAGTTGCTGCGGTGGCTGACGATCATTTTGCCGAACTACTCGCCATCGACCCGGATCGAGCCGCTCCGAGTGGCGAAGCCATATTGGATCGGAATGGAGTCGCGCATGTCGCCACGCTCGCACGGAACGTGCCACTGACGGGCGCCGTTCGAGACGCACTGCTGGCCCTGCGAGTCGAGATGCGCGAGCGTGGGATCGAGATCTCCGATCGTCGCTGGGTGCGGGCGACGCGAGCGCTGAGGATCGCCGCGTCGACGAACGGCGGTGTCCGGGTCGAGCTCACGGACCTGTGGATCCTGAAGGCGATTCTTGCCCTCGATGCCGAGCAGGCTGATCGCCTGGAGTCCTGGTACTGCGATTGCATCGGCGCGGCTGAAGTCGTCGATCCCCAGCGTTGCGCACGAATCGTTCAAGCGTTCGAGAAGCAACTGGAGCTCGAACGCAGCGCGACCGAACTCGCCTTCGATGACGCGGGGAAGCTTTCCCTGATGCGGCGGAGGAGTACGGAGGACGGCTCGGACCTGGGTGACTCGGCACCTCGCATTTCGGCTTTCAGCCGAGGCCGTCGGTACAGCGCCACACATGTCGCCGCGCGGCTGTCGCAGATCGACGATGTCGTGCGGCAGTTCGACGGCTACCTGCATGCCGCGAAGGAGCACTCGACGAGTGTCGAGGCTCGATTGGCCGCACATCTTTGGGTGCCTGCCCGGGTCGCCCAGCGGGTAGCGGATGTGCTGGCGGCAACGGCTGCCCGAGTGACTGAACTTCGCAGCGTGCTGATGCAGGTGCGCGAGGGCTATTTTGGACTGCCGTTGACGGAAGACGACAACGACGTGGCACCGAACCCGGTCCAGATCCTTGACTGATTCCGGCGCTTCGGCAGCCGACATGTGCGGCGATCGGCGCTTTGATCCGTACAGCCTCGAGACCCGGTACGCTCCGCTCGACGAGCTTGGCAGGGCACTGTGGTTGCCGGCCATCACCAATACGGAAGGGCGCCTGGCAAGCCGACTGGCTGCGGTTTCCGCGTGGTACAAGCGGCTGCTCGCGGGCGAACTGGCGATGGTCGCGGGCGATCCGTGGCCGGCATCGGACATCTTGGGAGCGCTCTCCTGCGCATTGGATCGACTGGATCTGCCTGCACTCACTCGCGGTCATCCGGAGATCAGCGAGCAAGTGATCCGAAGCTTGCTGTGGCATATCGATCGGCTCGTGGTGGCGATCCCCAGGCTCGGGCGAGACGGTGCGGTCGCCGCCGTCGTCGAGGCCTTCGTTGCCGACTGGGATGCCCAGCGATCGGATATGAAGGAGGTCCTGCGTGTCTTCGAGTCGCTCGACGGGATCGCCACCTTCGCGCGCTGGTCGGAGCTGCGTGGAGTCCTCGAGGACGACTCCTGGCAAGCTGTGCTGAGCGCTCATGAGGCGATCGCCACGCTGCCCGAGTTGGCCGCGCTCGTGCGCCGAATCGGGCGCGCCCGCCCGGTAGAAGAGTTCGAGGTGCTTCCAGGCGCAGTGCAGCGATCAGAAGCGGAGTCCACGCAATGGGTTCGCCGGCTCGCCGATGCCAGGCTGGCCGGCGCCGCGCGCGAGACCGAGGGCGTGCGCCGATCGGGTGATCTGAATCGCTTGTTACCTAGCGAGAGCATGCTCTATCGCGCGCGCACCGGCAGCCGGCACGATCTCACGCGACGCCGGCTCCGGCGTCTGTTCGCTGCGCGATTGCATGAGCAGGCGCTATTGACCTATGAGCAACGCGAGACCTGGGTGGAGCCCGAATGGGTCCTCGAGACGATTCATACGCTCCAGGAGCGGCCGGTGTTGCGGCGTCGGCTCGAATCGGGCCCGATGATCGTCTGCATCGATACTTCTGCTTCCATGGCGGGAGGACCGGAAGCGGTGGCCAAGGCGGTCGTTCTGGAGGCGATGCGTACGGCCGCGCGCGAGCGCCGGGCGTGCATCTTGCTGTCCTTCAGCGGTCCAGGGGAGCTGAGCGAGATGGAGCTGGGGGCCGATGTCGACTCGGTGAAGGCGGTTGCGCAGTTCCTGTCGCGCAGTTTTCATGGGGGCACCGACATCGTCGAACCGTTCGAGCGCGCGCTTTCGCTCATAGAGGACGCTGGTTGGCGCAATGCCGACCTGGTGATCGCATCCGATGGCGAGTTCGGGCCGACTCCCGCGCTACTGGAGCGAGCCTGTGCGGTGCGACGCCAAACCGGAATGCGGGTGCAGGGGATCCTGATCGGCGATCGCGAAACGCTTGGGTTGCGAAAGACCTGCGATGAGATCTACTGGGTCAGGAACTGGCGACGCTTTGGGCTGCGTCACGGCCAGGAGGCTCCGCCCGTGCACGATCGGAACCTGACCGGCATCTATTTCCCGAATGCCGGCGCCATGCCAGGACAGGCCCGGCAGGCGGTCCAGGCGCTAGGGACGCGATCGACGCGGGATTCCAAGCCAGGGCGCTAAGAGGCTTCGCTTCGGGTTGCGGCCGGATTCGCACGGCTCTCAGGCGGGGCCTTCGCGGAGCTTCATCAGGACCAGCGAGCAGTTGTCGCCATGGCCGTCGGCCCTTTGGCGCGCCCGCGCAATCATCGTTGCAGCCGCGTGGCGCGGCGACTGATGTTCGACCAGCTGTCCGAGTTCCTCGGCGCCCAAGTAGTTCCACAGGCCGTCCGAGCAGATCAGAAAGGAGTCACCGGCAGAGGGTTGCATCAGCATGCCCATCTCCGGCGCCGGTTTTTCACGCGATCCCAGCGCATTGGTCAGGCGACCGGCCGACGGATGCAGCCGGGCACGTTCCGGGCTCATCCTGCCCTCGTCGATCATCCGCTGCGCAAGGGTATGGTCCCGGCTGCAATGCAGGAGATCCCGTCCCCGGAAATGATAGATGCGGCTATCGCCGACATGGCACCAATCGATCCGGTCTGGCTGGAACAGGACGGCCGCGAAGGTGCAATGCGGTTCGCGCTCCGAGGTCAGGCCGGTCAGGCGAATGACCGTATGGATCTCGTCGACCAGCGCCCCCAGAAAGCGCGGTCCGTCCGATTCGGAGGCAACAAATCCGTCGAAAGCCGACTGCGCGACCAGCATGGCGTTTTCCGCAGCCATGGCGCCGCCCGACATCCCTCCGATCCCGTCCGCGAGAACGCCGAGGACGCAACGGGGCGAGTACCGGCTCTGAAGGAGCGCGACCCGGTCTTGCTGCTCGGGTCGATCACCTTGGTGCTGGGCGGTACAGACGGCGACTGAAAGGCGATGTTCGACAGCAGTTTGAACAGAGGCCATGGGCCCAAGTATTATCACAGCAAGCGTCGGGGCGCGTTGCCGTCCCAGACGAACCAGGTGCCCGAGCCGATGAACGACGCGCATACCGAAGCCATCAAACGCCGAATCGCCGAGCTGCAACTCGAGCACCGCGGCCTCGATGCAATGATCGAGGCTATCGGCGGCCAGCCGCTGTTCGACGAGCTGCAGTTGCGACGACTCAAGAAGCGGAAATTGCAGATCAAGGACGCGATCGTGGTCCTGCAGATGCAATTGGTTCCCGACATCCCCGCCTGAGCCAGCACTGAGCGGTGCGCGAAGACATATCAACGGTCACATCAGGCCCGGCTGGGCAGCGCGAGCCGGTTGGGGTCGGCGCGCATGCCGCAACCGGGCCGGCCGACGATATCGGGCCACGGGCGGTCGCTGCGTTGGGGCCGGATGGGGCGCTGGCGGCCGGTCGCAACGGGTTCGTCGCCCGGCATTCGCAGCAGGAAATGGCGCAGTGCGTCGCCGAGGCTATCGCCGGCTGTTCGACCCTGGTCGCCGAGGCGGGAACCGGGACCGGCAAGACTTTCGCATACCTGGTACCGCTGCTGATGTCGGGCGCAAGAGCGATCATATCGACGGGCACCCGCAATCTTCAGGACCAGTTGTATCGACGGGATCTTCCGGCGGTGGCCTCGGCACTCGGACTGAACCCGCGGTTCGCGGTGCTGAAGGGCCGCTCCAACTATATCTGCCACCATCACTTGCAGCGTAGCCTGCAGGACGGGCGGTTCGAGCGAGCCAAGGACGCCGCGGCATTGCAGCGAATCGCCCGGTTCGCGGCCGTGTCATCCAGCGGTGACCGCGCCGATGCGCTCGGCATAGCCGAAACGAGCCCGGCCTGGTCGCGCGCTGTTTCCACGCGCGAGAACTGTCTGGGGCAGGACTGCGACGACTACGAACGCTGCTTCCTCACCCAGGCTCGCCGACGCGCGATGCAGGCGGACGTGGTGGTGGTCAATCATCACCTTTTCTGCGCCGATCTGGCCCTGCGCGACGACGGAGTGTCCGAGCTCCTACCGAATACCGAAGCGATCGTCTTCGACGAGGCTCATCAGTTGCCGGAGATAGCGACCCAGTTCTTCGGGCTGAGCTTCTCGACGCGCCAGGTCATGGATCTCGGTCGCGACCTGTTGCGAACCGGCATGGCGGATGCCGCGGATGCGACCGACTGGGTCGCATTGCAACGAGGGCTCGAGCAGGCGGTCAGGGATTGGCGCTTGCAGGCTGGGCCGAGCGGACGAATCGATGCCGCGCGCGCGCGTCGACTGACCTCGTTCTCGGCCGCGTTGACCACAGTGCGGGCGCAATTGGGCTCGGCGGCCGAAGTGCTGACCGAGGCGTCGGAGCGCAGTCGCGATCTGGAACGTCTCGCTCTTCGGGTCGGTGAACTGGTCCGTCGGCTCGATCGCTGGGTCGCTGGCTTGCACGGTATCACCTCGGAGCAAGACGGGCGCGCCGGCCATGCGACCGGGCAGCTTGCCGTCGAGACGGCTGGCCCTGCTGCGCAGGCCACCGCCATGGCCCCTCGGTCCGACCCCTCCATGCCCGACGAACCCCCAGTGACTGACGCCGTGCATTGGGTCGACGTCCATGCGCAGGGAGTGACGCTGCACGCGACGCCCTTGTCGGTCGCGGGTCCATTCAGCCGGCATCGCCTGGGCGCCCGACGTGCGTGGGTCTTCGCGTCCGCGACGCTGACTGTCGACGGCAGATTCGACCATTTCAGTCGCCGGCTAGGTCTGGAAGACGCACAGATGCGCAGCTGGCCGAGCCCGTTCGACTATGAGGCGCAGTCGATGCTCTATGTGCCGGCAGGCTTGGCGGAGCCCAGCCATTCCGGATTCGCGGCGGCCTTCGCGAATGAGTTGGCGGCGTTGATCGTCGAGAATCGAGGTCGCGCCTTCGTGCTGTGTACCAGTTTGCGAATGGTCGATCAGATGGCTCGGCTGCTGGAGCCGACCCTTGGCGCCGCTTCGGGCTACGAACTACTGGTGCAGGGAACGATGCCCCGAGCCGCCTTGCTCGAGCACTTCAGATCCGCCAAGCGCCCCGTCCTGGTCGGCAGCGCGAGTTTCTGGGAGGGCGTCGACGTGGTCGGAGCGCAGCTCTCGTTGGTCGCGATAGACAAGCTTCCGTTCGCGCCACCAGATGACCCGGTGCTCAGAGCGCGGGCCGATGCGGCCAAACGCGGTGGGGTGGACCCATTTTCGACGATTCAGTTGCCGGAGGCGGCGATGACGCTCAAACAAGGCGTCGGGCGCTTGATTCGGGCCGAGACCGACCATGGTCTGCTGGTCATCGGTGACAGGCGTCTGGTCGAGAAACCCTACGGACGGGTGATCCTGAGAAGCCTGCCGCCGTTCACCCTGACCCGGGAACGCGCAACAGCGCTCGAGTTCGTTCGCGCCAGGACCGCGGCAAGCTAGGCGCTCGGATGGCAAGAGGCGCGGCACGGCGAATGAACCAAGACCGGTCGGCGCCCGGACTGTGGGCAGTGAGAGAAGATTGCGCCGGAATCAGCGCCAGATCTGCCACCAGCGTCGATCGTCCCGAAGGCGGCCATCCTTGAGGTAGGCGCTGTCGGGAAAATTGCGCTTGAGTACGCGTCGCGCGCCGTCTTCCAGGTCGTCTAGGCCGAGTTCCTGGTACGAGCGCATCATGATGAACAGCGCTTCCTCTACCGCGGGCGACTGTTGGTAGCGCCGAACCGCGATCTGGGCCCGATTGGCCGCCGCCACGTATGCGCCGCGACGAAAATAGTAGCGCGCGACATGAACCTCGCCGGCCGCCATGGAATTGAGCAGATACCGCATCCGGGCCAACGAGTCCGGTGCGTACTTGCTATCGGGAAACTCGGTCGTGACGCGACGAAACGAGTCGAAGGCCTCACGAGCCGCATTGAGATCACGCTCGGAGAGATCCTGCCCGCCAAGATTCGCGAGCAGGCCCTGTTGCTCATTGAAGTTGATGAGCCCCTTCAGGTAGTAGACGTAGTCTCGGCGCGAATGATTCGGGTAGTGCTTGAGGAAGCGGTCGATCGTCGTCAGCGCGAGCGTGCGTTCACCGTCACGATAATGCGCATATGCGGTGTCGATCTGCGCCTGCTGCGCCCAGGTGCCAAACGGATAGCGGGACTCGAGCTTCTCCAACAGCTTGACGGCCTGGGTATAGTTGCCTGCCCCCATTTCGTCCTTGGCCTCTGCATATAATCGTTCGGGCGTCCAGCCCAGCGTCTCGTCTGGTTCGCGTGCCGGGGTACAGGCCCCCAGCAGCAATGCACCGGCGATTGCCAGCGTACCGAAAAGGCGGACCGGGGGAAGGGCGCGAGGCCGGGCGTCGTTAATCATCTTGCAGCATGAACCCTCGAAACCGCGATTATATCGATCAGGTCGACCCGCAGTCTCTGCCCGGCGGCGCGGTTGGGGAGAATGCCGAAGCGATCCTGGTCGATGCGGCGGGTGGCCGCGGAGAAAGACTCGATCGCTTTCTGGCCGGGGCCTTGCCGGGCTATTCCCGCAGCCGCATTCAGCGCTGGATCGCGCTCGGCGCGGTCGAGTGCGACGAGCGTCCGATGGCGGCCAAGACACGGCTGAAGGGGATCGAACGGATCCGGGTCGCGCCGCAACCACTCGAGGCGGATGGCGCGTTTGTCGCCGAACCCATCGACATCGAGATCGTCTACGAGAACGATGCCCTGCTCGTGCTCGACAAGCCTGCCGGCCTGGTCGTGCATCCGGCCCCCGGAAACTGGCGCGGTACGTTGATGAACGGCTTGCTGCATGCCAGGGCCCAGCTCGCGGAACTGCCTCGGGCCGGTATCGTTCATCGTCTGGACAAGGACACGAGCGGACTCATGGTGGTCGCCAAGACCGAGATGGCCCGGCAGGACCTCGTCGCGCAACTGGCCGATCGGGCGGTCTCGCGGCGCTATCTGGCGCTGGTTTGCGGCGACGCACCGGAGCTCGCCAACGTGGATCAGCCGATCGGCCGCGACCCGCGAAATCGCCTGCGCATGGCCATCCGCGAGGGTGCCGAGGGCAAGCCTTCGCGCACGGATTTCGTGCGACTGGCGCTTCAGCGCTTGAAGCATCGCGAGGGCCATGGCGGGTCCGTGGTCGTGAGCCTGCTGGAGTGCATTCTTCATACGGGCCGCACGCATCAAATCCGGGTGCATGCGGCGGCGATCGGTCTGCCGCTATGCGGCGATTCCGTGTATGGCGGCCCCTCGGAGCCATTCTGGCCTCGCCAGATGCTGCATGCCTGGCGGCTGGGGCTGCGCTCTCCCGAAGACGGAAAGCCGATGCAATGGACGAGCCGAGTACCCGACGACATGGCCGCGGCGTTGGCCGACGCCGGGATCGACACCGCCAGGCTCCCTGAACCTGCTCGTCCTCACGGTAGAAGCCCGCGCCATGATTGAACATTGTTCGTCGGCCGATACCCCGGGCGGCCGTCTGCCCGTCGAGTCCTGGGTGCCGAATGCCCGCGTGAGAGCGCTGTTCTCACTCCGGCGCGGTGGCGTGTCCGATGGCCCATATGGTGAACTCGATGGCAGCGGCGGCCTCAATCTTGGCTCGAACACGGGTGACCGGCCCGAATCCGTGCTCGAGAACCGCGCGCGCTTGCGGGCCGTGCTTCCGGCGGAACCGCACTGGCTCACCCAGGTCCATGGCACGAATGTTCATCGATTCGATGCCCCTGCCGGGCAGGCATCGGTCGTGGCCGATGCATCGGTGACTTCCAGCCCTGGGTGCGTCCTCGCTATCTTGACGGCCGACTGCCTGCCCGTCCTATTCGCTGATCGCAGCGGTAGGGCGGTCGGCGCGGCCCATGCCGGGTGGCGCGGGCTCGCTGGAGGCGTCATCGAGCAGACGATTGGCGCGCTGGCGGATCTGGGGGTGACCGCACAAGACCTCTCGGTCTGCATAGGACCCGGAATCGGTGCGGCATCCTACGAGGTCGGCCACGACGTTCGGAAGGCCTTTTGCGATCGCGACCGGGCCGCGTCGGCCGGCTTTCGGCCCGGTCGCATGCAGGGAAAGTGGCTGGCCGACTTGCCGCTGCTGGCCCGGCAGCGATTGCAGGCGGCTGGCATCGCCGACATCGTTGGCGGCGAGCACTGCACCTATTCTGATCCGGTACGTTTCTACTCGTATCGGCGAGACGGCCAGACGGGGCGAATGGCCTCAACGATCTGGATCGTCCCGTGAGTCACTGGGCGAATCCACGGAGCGGATCGAAGGCGAATCGGACTCGGTCGCCGCTGCGCGGGCTTCTCGCGCTTCTCGCGCGCGTCGATTCCGGCGCCGCTGGGGCGTTCCCATCAGGTACAGGAGCAGTGCGAGCGGCAGCAGTCCATAAAACAGCAGCGTCGCCACCCCCGCGACCACCGAGGTTTCAGTGAGTGCCATCAAGCTGGTCACGAACAGCCATCCGATTGCCACGATATACATCGCCAAGCGCTCCCTGCCATGGATTTGTCTATCAAAATCAATTGATTATTGTGTTGTCGCGGTGCAAAATCGAATCCGTGGGCAGGGTCTGATCGCTTGACTGGCGGGCGATGCATGGCTGCTCGAGTGGTCGACCGGGTTGCAGCGAGAAGGAAATGCCGAGCAAGCGGCAAGGCAATGTACGCACGAGCACGCAGCGCGGAAAGTCGGAATCCGCGAGTTTGCGCGACCGGGATTCGACCACGCCCGCCGGGGTGCATGGCGGACTCGGCGTCGCGGGCAGAGCCGAACTGCCCACGGTCCCGCCGCAATTGCTTTCGCGACTCCAGGGCGAGTACCTTACTCGCCTGACCTCATTGTTGTCGGCGCGGACTGCACCCGAACCCAAGGATCGACGTTTCTCGGCCCCGGGCTGGCATGACGGCAGCTTGTACGCTTGGAGCGCGGCGGTCTACGAGTTGAACGGCGAGTTTCTGCGTCGACTCGCAGATGGGCTCGAGGGCGATCCGCGCGCTCGAGAGCGAGTGCGCTTCGTGACTGAACAGTGGATCGACGCCATTTCGCCGGCGAACTTCCTGCTCACGAATCCGGAAGTCCAGGAGCGGCTGCTGCAAACCCAGGGACAGAGCCTTCAGTCCGGGTTGAACAACCTGCTCCAGGATCTTGCAAAGGGGCATATCTCGCAATCCGACGAGTCGGCGTTCGAGGTGGGCACGAACATCGCCGTGACCCCCGGCGCGGTTGTCTACGAGAACGATCTGATCCAGTTGATCCAGTACGGCGCCGCGACCGACGAAGTCGGTGCACGGCCCCTGCTGATGGTGCCGCCGTGCATCAACAAGTTCTACATTCTCGATCTGCAACCGGGCAATTCTCTGGTCACTTATTCAGTGGATCAGGGCAACACCGTGTTCATGGTGTCCTGGCGCAATGTGAAAGAACCGCTCGACTCGCTGAGTTGGGACGACTACATAGAGCAGGGCGTCTTCGAGGCAATTCGAGTCGTGCGCGAGATCTCGGGCCAGACTCGGTTCAACATGCTCGGGTTCTGTGTCGGCGGCACGATTCTGGCGACCGCACTGGCGGCGCTGGCCGCGCGTGGCGAGCACCCTGCGGCGTCGCTGACGCTCCTCACGACCCTGCTCGACTTTGCAGAACCCGGGGTTCTCGGGGTTTTCGTCGACGAAGCCCACGCGGCTTACCGCGAGCAGACGATCGGCACGAAGGGGATCATGACGGGGCGCGAGCTCAACGCGACGTTCTCGGCTCTGCGCCCCAACGACCTGGTCTGGAACTATGTGGTCAATGGTTACCTCAAGGGCGAGTCACCACCTGCTTTCGACCTGCTGTTCTGGAATTCCGACAGCACGAATCTCTCGGGCCCGATGTTCTGCTGGTATTTCAGGCACATGTACCTGCAAAACGAGTTGCGCGAGCCCGGCCGACTCACGACGGCGGGAGAGCCCGTGGACCTGGGCGCGGTCCGTGCGCCGAGCTTCATCTATGCGTCGCGCGATGATCACATCGTGCCGTGGCGCTCGGCCTATCAGTCGACGCGCTTGCTGGGCGGGCCGAGCCGCTTCGTTCTCGGCGCCAGTGGTCACGTCGCCGGCGTGATCAATCCTCCGGCCAAGCACAAGCGCAATTATTGGCAGGCTGATTCACTGCCGCCGACCCCCGAACAATGGATCGACATCGCCGACAGTGTTCCCGGCAGCTGGTGGCCGGCATGGTCGGCGTGGCTCGCATCTCATCGCGGGCCGATGGTTCCTGCGCCCAAGGTGCTGGGTTCGCCCGAGTTTGCGCCGATCGAAGCGGCACCCGGACGTTATGTCAAGGAAGCGGCCGAGGAACGACCTGAGTGACAATGAGGTAAAACCAGCGCTTGCCGATGGCTCTCTGGCCGAGGCGAGAACCACAGGAGGAGAAGACATGAGCAAGATTGCATACGTGACGGGAGGCATGGGCGGCATCGGTACTGCGGTGTGCCGACGGCTCCATGACATGAAATACACGGTCATCGCCGGCTGTGGTCCGAGCCGGGACTTCAACAAGTGGCTCGGCGAGCAGAAGGCCGACGGCTATTCGTTCCACGCGTCGGTCGGCAATGTGGCCGATTGGCAGTCGACCAAGGATGCGTTCGAGAAGGTCCGCAGCGAGTTCGGCAGCCCCGACATCCTGGTAAACAACGCGGGTATCACTCGAGACGGGGTATTTCGCAAGATGTCCCTCGACGACTGGCAGGCTGTCATCGACACCAACCTGAACTCATTGTTCAACGTGACCAAGCAGGTCATCGACGGAATGCTCGACAAGGGCTGGGGACGTATCGTCAACATCTCGTCGGTCAACGGCGAGAAGGGACAGTTCGGGCAGACCAATTATTCCGCCGCCAAGGCAGGCATGCACGGGTTCACGATGGCGCTCGCGCAGGAAGTCGCGTCCAAGGGAATCACGGTCAACACGGTTTCGCCGGGCTACATCGGCACCGACATGGTCAAGTCAGTCCGGCCGGATGTCCTGGAGAAGATCGTGGCCTCGATTCCCGTTCGCAGACTCGGTGAGCCTGAGGAGATCGCGTCGATCATCGGCTGGCTGACCACCGACGACGCCGGGTTCGCCACCGGAGCGGATTTCTCGCTCAATGGTGGCCTGCACATGGGCTGACGTGCCGGATGGGGTGCCGGGGCCCTGGGCCTCGGTGCCTCGGTGGCGCGACCAGCACGGTTTCCGTTTCTCCGAGGAGCAAAGCCGATGGCCGAGGCGACACGCCTGATCAAGAAGTACCCGAATCGTCGGCTCTACGACACGCAGACCAGTACTTACATTACCCTGGTCGACGTGAAGCAGCTCGTCCTCGACCAGGAGAGCTTTCATGTCATAGACGCAAAGACGGGCGAGGACCTGACCCGTAGCATTCTCTTGCAGATCATTCTGGAAGAGGAGGCTGGCGGTACGCCGCTTTTCTCGGCGCCAATGCTGGCTCAGATCATTCGATTCTATGGGCACGCAATGCAGGGAATGATGGGCGCGTACCTGGAAAAGACGATGCAGGCCTTCGTCGAAATCCAGGGAAAGATGCAGGAACAGTCCAGGACCTTCTACGATGGCAAGGGTGTTCCGTCGCCGGAAATGTGGACGCAGTTTCTTTCGATGCAGACGCCGATGATGCAGTCGATGATGGGGAACTACATCGAGCAGAGCAAGAACCTGTTCGTCCAGATGCAAGAGCAGATGGAGCAGAACACGCGCTCGATGTTCAAGAACTTTCCGTTTCCCCCCGACCAGGAGCCCAAGTGAGCCTGCGGGGAGCTTCCGAGTGACGCGCTACCCCGAGGCCAGGGAGCGGACCGCTCGAGCGGCCGTGAGCGAGCCCGCCGTAGGCTTCATTTCTCTGGGTTGCCCGAAGGCGCTGGTGGATTCAGAGCGGATTCTCACGCAGTTGCGGGCCGAGGGCTACCGGATCTCCGGAGACTACGCGGACGCCGACCTCGTGGTCGTCAACACCTGCGGCTTCATCGATGATGCCGTTCGAGAGTCTCTCGACGCGATCGGCGAGGCCCTCGACGAGAACGGTCGGGTCATCGTGACGGGGTGCCTCGGTGCTCGCAGCGACGCATCGGGCGAATCGCTGGTGCAAAGCATCCATCCAAAGGTACTGGCGGTCAGCGGACCGCACCAAATGATGCGGGTCATGGATCAGATCCATGAGCACCTGCCTCGACCGCATGATCCGTTTCAGGATCTGGTGCCCAAGTCGGGCGTCAAGCTGACGCCGCGCCACTACGCCTATCTCAAGATCGCGGAAGGATGCAATCATCGTTGCACCTTCTGCATCATCCCCTCGATGCGCGGCGATCTGGAGAGTCGCCCGATCGGCGAAGTGATGCGCGAGGCGCAAGCGCTGGTCGAAGATGGCGTGCGCGAGTTGCTCGTGGTTTCGCAGGACACGAGTGCGTACGGTCTGGACCTTAGGTACCGGACCGATTTTGTCGACGGTCGACCGGTGAGGACTCGATTCCTGGAGTTGGCCCGCGAACTTGGGCAACTCGAGGCCTGGATCCGACTTCACTACGTGTACCCATACCCGCATGTCGACGATGTCGTGCCCCTGATGGCCGAGGGCTTGGTGCTTCCGTACCTGGACGTACCGTTCCAGCACTCGCATCCTGAGGTTCTGCGGCGGATGAAGCGACCCGCGTCGGGAGAGCGCAACATCGAGCGGATTCGTCGCTGGCGGAGTCTGTGTCCCGATCTGACGATTCGCAGCACGTTCATCGTTGGATTCCCGGGCGAGACCGAATCTGAGTTCGAATCGCTTCTCGACTTTCTGGACGAAGCGCAACTCGATCGAGTCGGTTGTTTCGCCTATTCGCCGGTCGAGGGTGCAGCGGCGAACGAGTTGCCCGGGGCGGTGCCGCAAGAAGTGCGTGAAGAGCGTCGCGAGCGCTTCATGGAACGCCAGGCCAGAATCAGTGCGGCACGCTTGGCAAGTCGGGTCGGTAGCGTGGCGGAAGTCCTGATCGACGAAGCCGCGATCGACGATGACGGCGAACCGGTCTACATCGGACGCAGCGCATCGGATGCGCCCGAGGTCGACGGCGTCGTCATGATTCGCAGTGCCTACGACCTCGTTCCAGGTACCTTCGTCGATGTACGAATCATCGACACGGACGACCATGATCTGCATGCGGTCGTCGAGGACGAGGATCCGCTTTGAGCTTGGCGCCCCGGGTGGCCGCTAGCAGGTAGTGGCCCGCTCTTTTTCCGGCGCTATCGCTCGAAGAACGCCAGGATCGAATCCAGCCCGCCGTAGGTAACGGCGTGCGTTGTCTTCGCACGCACCACCGGCTTGGCGTGATACGCAACCGACATACCGGCTATCTCCATCATCAGCAGATCGTTCGCTCCGTCGCCGACGACGATCGCCTCGGCCGGGTCGCAACCCAATCGATGACAAGTCTCCTGGACGACACGACGCTTTACGGTGGCATTGACGATCTCGCCAAGAACCCGACCGGTCAATCTGCCATCCGCGACCTCGAGTTGATTCGAGCGCACGAAGTCCAGGGCAAGCCGGTCGCGCAAGCGATCGGTGAAGAAGGTGAATCCACCCGATACCAGCAGGATTTTCAGTCCGGCGTCGTGAGCACGCGAGACCAGGGTCTGCGCGCCGGGGCTAAGCCTCAGGCGTTGTTCGTAGACGGCTTCGAGTGCGTCGATGCCAAGCCCCTGCAACAGGGCTACCCGCCGGCGCAGACTCTCGTCGTAGTCGGTGATCTCACCGCGCATCGCCGCCTCGGTGATTGCCGCCACTTCCGCCTTGCGACCGACGAAGTCGGCGATCTCGTCGACGCATTCGATCGTGATCAAGGTGGAGTCCATATCGAAGGTGAGCAGCTTGAAGTCGTCCAGCGTCCGCTCATCGACCAGCGCTTGCGCGTCGACCTCCAGCCGCCGGGCCGTCTCGGCGACCGCCTCGGCAGGCGCGACGACGTCTCGCCACAGCGCCATGCCATCTCGACGAACGTCCGGCCTTCGTCGCGCCAGGCGGCTGAACTCCTCGATACTGGCGTCGGTCAGGTCGGGAGCATGAACAATGAAGCGTGGCATGGCGCGGGTCTCGGACATTCGGAATGGATGAGCGGGCAGCGCGGCCTTGCAGCGACCTAGCGCTTCGACTTCTTGCGTGAAGCCGTCCGCTCGGGCGGTATGGGCCGCGAAAGCGTAGCGAGGAACTCGCGAACCTGGGTCACGCGGCGCCCGACATCCGGGCACTCGCACTCGATACGCAGCCGGTCGGGACCTGCCAGGCGCGTATCGCGACGTCCCTGCATGAATGAGATGATCGCCGACGGCTCGATTGGCGGTTCGGGCTCGAACTGCAAGACCACAACCGCGGGGGACGCGTCGATCTTGACGATGCCCAGGGGGCGCGACTCGATCCTCAGGCGATGGGTGCTCAGCAATGCACGGGCCTGGTCTGGCAGTTTTCCGAATCGATCGATCAGTTCTTCCTGCAATCCCATCAGGGCCTCGAGATCCGAACAGTTCGCCAGCCGCTTGTAGAGCGTCAGTCGTTCATGAACATCCGGGCAGTAGTCATCGGGCAGCAACGCGGGCGTGTGCAGGTTGATCTCGGTCGTCGTCGCCAGCGGGGCGGCCAGATCGGGTTCGCGTCCGGCCTTCAGTGCGCGCACGGCTTCATTCAGCATCTCGGTATACATGGAGAAACCGACTTGCAGCATCTCGCCTGACTGGGAATCCCCGAGCACCTCACCCGCACCACGGATCTCGAGGTCGTGCATCGCGAGATAGAAGCCCGAACCGAGCTCCTCCATCATCTGAATCGCCTCTAGCCGTTTCGTGGCATCGCGAGTGATCGCCGATTCGTCGGGGATCAGGAGATAGGCATAGGCTTGATGGTGCGACCGACCGACGCGACCGCGGAGCTGATGAAGCTGCGCCAGTCCGAAGCGGTCTGCCCGATGGATCACGATCGTATTAGCGCTGGGTACGTCGATCCCTGTTTCTATGATCGTCGTGCACAGCAACACATTGAAGCGCTGTTGATGAAACTCGCGCATCACGCGCTCGAGTTCACGTTCGGGCATCTGCCCGTGGGCGACGGCGATCCGAGCCTCCGGCACGAGCGCTTCCAACCGACGGCGCCTGTTCTCGATGGTCTCGACCTCGTTGTGCAGGAAGTAGACCTGGCCACCGCGCTTGAGCTCGCGCAAGAGCGCTTCTCGAATCGCCCCCTCGGATTCGCGGCGGACGAAGGTCTTGATCGCCAGCCGCTTCTGTGGCGCAGTTGCAATCACGGAGAAATCACGGATCCCCTCGAGGCTCATCGCCAGCGTCCTGGGAATCGGGGTGGCAGTCAGCGTGAGGACATCGACTTCGGCACGAAGCGCTTTGAGCGCTTCCTTCTGACGAACCCCGAATCGATGCTCTTCATCGATGATCACCAGGCCCAGGCGCTCGAAGCGAGTCGTACCCGAGAGCAGCTTGTGCGTTCCGATGACGATGTCGATGCTGCCGTCCGCGAGTCCGTCGAGCGCCCGGTTCACCTCTTTCTGACTACGGAAGCGACTCAACTCGGCCAATCGTATCGGCCAGTTGGCGAAGCGATCGCTGAACGTCTGGAAGTGCTGCTCGGCCAACAAGGTGGTCGGGCATAGCAGCGCCACCTGTCGACCGTCCGCAACCGCGACGAAAGCAGCACGCAACGCGACCTCCGTCTTGCCAAAGCCGACATCGCCACAAACGAGCCGGTCCATGGGCCGCTCCGAGACCATGTCCTGGATGACCGAGTGGATCGCGGCCAGCTGATCGGGCGTTTCTTCGAAGCCGAAGCCGTCGGCAAAGGCCTCGTAGTCATGGGCGAGAAACCCGAACCGGTGGCCGACTCGCGATGCACGGCGCGCATAGAGATTGAGCAACTCGGCGGCGGTATCCCTCGCTTGTTGGGCGGCGCGCCGCTTCGCCTTCTCCCATTGTCCCGATCCGAGCAGATGCAAGGGCGCCTGTTCCGGACTGGCCCCGCTGTATCGCATGATCACGTGCAGTTGCGATACGGGGACGTAGAGCGTTGCGTCCTGCGCGTAGCTCAGGTGAAGGAACTCGGTTGCGCCTTCACCAAGGTCCATGCTGATCAGTCCTTCGTAGCGCCCGATACCGTGCTGCACATGAACGACCGGATCGCCAACCTTCAGCTCCGAGAGATCCCGAACGATCGCGTCGACATCGGTCTGGACCTCGCGCCGGCCCCGGCGCGTGCGACGCACGACACCGGCAAACAGCTCGGATTCCGTGAGAACGACGAGCCCGGCCCGGCTGAACCCGTCATGCAGGGCGCCTACCGTGGTGGCGGCTCGGAGCTCGCCATTGGCGAACTCGCTCCATCCCGGCACCGTCGCAAGGCGCAGTCCCTGTTCTTCGAAGAACTGGTTGAGCGTTTCGCGTCGACCTTCCGACTCGGCCACGATCAGGGTGCGCGAGTGCTCATCGTCGAGCAGGGCAGAGAGCTTGCGCAGCGGATTGTCTGCCCGACGATCGACGCGAACGTCGGGCGGCGCGACGCAGAACGCGGGCGAGGCCGTCTCGGACGCCACGTCGGGCGCATCGGCCTGATCGGTGTCGACACGCCGGCGCCGCATCGCGAAGCGGCCGCGAGCACGGGCCAGCGCAAAGAATTGCTCGGACGCCACGAACAGCTCGTCGGGCGACAGTACCGGTCGCTCACGGTCGTGCGACAGGAAGGCATGCCGCTGCCGCGTGTCTTCCTCGAACCGTCGGGTCGCCTCGTCTACCGGGCCATGGGTGAGGATGCGGGCGCCGTCCGGAAGGTAGTCGAAAAGCGTGGCGAGTTCGTCGTGGAACAGCGGCAGGTAGTACTCGATCCCGGCGCCGGCGATTCCGTTTCCCATGTCCCGATAGAGCTGGCAACGGCTCGGATCGCCCTCGAAGCGTTCGCGCCAACGCCCCCTGAAGGCCGCTCGGGCGTCTTCGTCCAGGGGGAATTCGCGACCGGGCAGCAGGCGAATGCGCTCGATCGGGTATAGGCTGCGCTGGGAGTCCGGGTCGAAGGTACGCAGGGACTCGATTTCATCGCCGAACAGATCGAGCCGATAGGGCAGGGAAGCCCCTGTCGGGAACAGGTCGATCAGACCGCCGCGGATCGAGAATTCCCCCGGTCGGACGACCTGCGTGACATGCTCGTAACCCGCGAGTGCCAACTGTCGCCGCAGTGCGGGCTCGTCCAGCCGTTGCCCTTTGTCGAAGAAGAAGGTCCGTTGCGCCAGATAGGTCGGTGGCGGCAGCCTCTGGAGCGCGGTCTGCGCGGCCATCGCGACGAGATCGACATCGCCGCGATGGATGTCGTAGAGGGTCGAGAGCCGTTCGCTGACCAGATCCTGGTGTGGAGAGAAGCTGTCGTAGGGAAGCGTTTCCCAGTCGGGTAGCAGCCGCGCTCGAAGCTGCGGTGCGAAGAATGCAATCTCTTCGATCAGACGAGGTGCATCCGGTGCATTGGCGACGACGACGACGATCGGTCCGGGACGATCCTTGCGCATCGCCAGCATGGCGATCAGCCATGCATCGGATGAGCCGTGGGTGGGCGTGAGCGTGAAAGCGGAATCCGGACGAGGCCAGGCGATTCCGGCGACGCCAGGGTCGATCGGCGGCAAAATCGCGGATTGCCCTGCAGGCGCGTGTGCCACGCCCGCGGACAGCGCGGCGGTGACAGGAGCGCTCACGTGGATCTTCGCGGGAAAAAGTAGAATTCTAGCCGAGTAGACCATGCACGAATCACGCTATTTCGCTGTCATACCCGCTGCAGGAGTCGGGGCACGCCTCGGTGCCGGCCTGCCCAAGCAATACCTGGAGATCGCCGGCAAGCCGATTCTTCGATGGGCGGTCGACGCGCTTTGCGCGGCTCCCTGGATCGAACGGATCGTGGTCGTCGTCGCGCCCGGGGATTCCGTCGCTTGTGGGCTCCTCCGCGGCCTGCAACAGGTGCGGGTGTCGGACGAGGGCGGCGCGACGCGGCGCGACAGCGTCCTGGCCGGCATGTGCGCGCTTGGACCCCTGGCTGCCGCGCAGGATTGGATTCTTGTCCATGATGCGGCCAGGCCCGGTCTCGGTATTCGGGAACTGGAGGCGCTGCGCGCGTTCGCCGAGTCGCCCGTGGCACGAGCCACCCCGGAGGCTGGCGCGCTGCTGGGCTTGCAGGCCACGGACACCATCAAGCGGGCCGTTCCCGGGGTCGGGGCTGTACGGGTCGCCGAGACGATCCCTCGGGATCGGGTCTGGATGGCGCAAACGCCGCAGATGTTTCGTGCCGGCGTACTACGCACCGCGCTCGAGCACCATCCCGATGTCACGGACGAAGCTGCGGCGATGGAGGCTTCGGGGCATCCGGTCCATCTTGTTCCCGGGTCTCGAACGAATTTCAAGGTGACCGAGGCTTTGGACCTGGATCTGATGCGCGCGGTACTCGCCAACCGATCGGCGACAGAATCGGTCGACAAAGGAGCGCTTCAGCAATGAGGATTGGCCAAGGTTACGACATTCACGCCTTGGTGCCGGGCCGGACGCTGGTCCTCGGGGGCGTGCGGATCCAACACACACATGGCCTGCTGGGACACTCGGACGGCGACGCACTGTTCCACGCGGTCGCCGACGCCATGCTCGGCGCGGCCGGGATGGGCGATATCGGACGGATGTTCCCGGACACGGATCCGAGCCTGCGCGGGATCGACAGCGCGAAAATCCTGAGCGGCGTGGTCGCGCGCGTGCGAGATGCGAACTGGGAGCCGGTCAATGTCGACTCGTCGATCCTCGCACAACGGCCGCGATTGTCGCCTCACATCGAGGCGATGCGCAGGACGCTGGCGGGCGTCGTCGGGATCGACGCCGGCGCGGTCAACGTCAAGGCGCGTACCGGCGAACTGCTCGGGCCGGTCGGGCGGGGCGAAGCCATCGAGGTCCATGCTGTCGTGCTGCTCGCCCCCGGAATGCGAGACTACTGAGTGCGATCTGAACCGGCGGTCTCGTTTGCCGTGCTCAGTCGAGATCATTGACGAGCGAAGCACGCAGGGTGTCGGGGACGGCTTCATCGATGCCGTAGGCCGGGTGATCGACGCCGGCGGAAACGCCCGATCCGGTCTTGATCGCCGCGGCCGTTGCCTCATCGAGCTCGAAACGAAGGAAATGCACGGAAGAGGTCTTGTCCTCGTTCTCGCGTTCCAGATCCTCGTCGGCAATCGCGAAGACCTTGGGTTGTCCCTGAGCCCGGATCCACACCTGCCGCTCGATGCCCTTTAGCGTCGCGAGCGCCGCCTTGCGCTCGTCGACGTCTTCGTACTCGATCAGCATCGTGGCCTTGAAGTTGCGCCCATCCGGAACCAGCGGGTTGTAGGTCTCGAGCTCATGGGCGATACCGTCTTCCTCGAAGATCCGCTCGATTCGGAGCATTTCCTGAACCTGGTATCGCATGGTCAGCTCGTCTTCGAAAAGAAGGGTCACGTGAGCGCCCAGATGCAGGGTTCTCGCGCGCTTGTGCGCGATCACCTTGCGCCTGAATTCATCCCGGCCCTTGGCATATGCCTCCAAGGTCAGCAGTGACTCACGTTCGATTCGCGGCATCTTTATCGCTCCGTTTTCAGTTCAGGCCGTAGGCCATGCGCAGCAGCGTGAGCGGATGCGCGATCTTTCCGTCGGCCTTCGGCGCCATTCCCTGCTCGATATGGTGTCCCGCCAGCTGGCAGTCGGATGCAACCCAGTCGGGTTCGCCTCCTGGATGCTCCGTCGCCTGTCGGAAGACCGGGCGGCCGATCTTCATGGCGATCGGATGGAATTCCTTCTTCACGCCCCAGGTACCCGCGTGGCCCGAGCAGCGCTCGATGACGTTGACTTCGGTACCTGGAACGAGTTGCAGGGCCTCGCGCGTCTTCTGCCCGATGTTCTGCACCCGAAGATGGCAGGCCACGTGATACGAGACTCGGCCGAGAGCGCGGGGGAACTCGGTCTGCAGCAGCCCGTCGCGGTGACGAAGCATCAGGTATTCGAAGGGGTCGTACATTGCCGCCTTGACGACCTGGACATCGGCGTCGTCCGGAAACATCAGCGGCAGCTCTTGCTTGAACATCAGCGCACAGGACGGGATCGGCGCCAGGATCGCATAGCCTTCACGCGCCAGCTTCGCCAGCTTGGGAATATTCTTTTCCTTGAGCGCCGCGACCGACTCGAGGTCGCCAAGTTCGAGCTTGGGCATCCCGCAACAAGCCTCCTTCTCGACCGTGACGAACGGCACCGCGTTGTGGTTCAGGATCGACGCGAGGTCAGCGCCGATTCCAGGTTCGTTGTAGTTGACATAGCAGGTCGAGAAGATCGCGACCTTGCCAGGGCTGCGCTGCCCATCCTTGACCTCTGTCGCTGCGGACCCCGGCGGATTGGAACGGAAAGTCCGCGATGAAAACGGCGGCAGCCAGGCGTCACGGTGTACGCCAAGTGCGCCTTCGAGCAGCTTCCGCGCGGCAGGCATCCGGTTCGCCGCGTTAACCGCTTGCACGACGACCGGAATCGTGGCCAGCCGGCCGTTGCGGTCAGTCGCGGACAGGTTACGGTCGCGAAATGCCGTCGGCGTTCCCGCGCGAAACTGTATCGCCTTCGCACGCAGCATCAAATGAGGGAAATCGACGTTCCACTCGTGGGGCGGCACATACGGACATTTCGTCATGTAGCACACGTCGCACAGGTAGCACTGGTCGACGACGCTCCAGTAGTCCTTGCGATCCACCCCGTCGACCTCCATCGTCTCGCTTTCGTCGACGAGGTCGAAAAGCGTCGGGAAGGCGTTGCACAGGCTGACGCATCGACGGCAGCCATGACAGATGTCGAACACCCGCTCCATCTCATCGAGACATTGCTTCTCGTCGTAGAAGGCCGGATTGCGCCAATCGAGTGGATGGCGGGTCGGTGCTTCCAGAGATCCTTCACGCGTGCTCATGTTCTGATCCTGTGGCGGGGTTTCGATCGAAGAGATGTCCTTGTCGAGCCTCGGACATGGCTCGACGGAACTGACGGCACGAGGAGCAAAATCCCCGGCGCCAAGCAAATGGGGAGCGCGAGCGCTCCCCATATCGCGCTACCCGCCCGTGGTACGGACGCGCAGCGGTCGCATCGAAGCGGATCTCAGGCGTTCAGGTTCTCGAGAGCCTTGGCGAACTTGTTCGCGTGTGAGCGCTCGGCCTTGGCCAAGGTCTCGAACCAGTCCGCGATCTCGTCGAAGCCCTCGTCACGGGCGGTCTTGGCCATGCCGGGGTACATGTCGGTGTACTCGTGCGTCTCGCCGGCGACCGCGGCCTTGAGGTTGTCGGACGATGCGCCGATCGGGAGGTCGGTCGCGGGGTCTCCGACTTGAGCCAAGTAGTCGAGATGCCCGTGCGCGTGACCCGTTTCACCTTCGGCCGTGGAACGGAACAGCACGGCGACCTCGGGATGGCCTTCCACGTCCGCCTTGTTTGCAAAATACAGGTAGCGACGATTCGCCTGGCTTTCGCCGGCGAACGCGTCTTTAAGGTTGGCGTGGGTCTTCGTTCCCTTCAGGCTCGGCATTCTCTCTTCTCCTGTGAAATCACTGCGGGATCGGCTTTGGCCGACTCGCGATGAATGTATCAGCTTCCTATTGCGCAGACCAATTGGGAAATCAAATCCAATTGATTGTGGCTGGCTATGAGCCGATCAGGCCCGCGGGCGTTTCGCCGCGACGGGCGCAGCGGACCTGGCGTCATGAAGAAACAACAGCGCGCTCAGCCCTCCGTCCTTCCGGTTCTCGAGCCGGAGCCGGCCGTCGTAGCGTCTGGCCATGCGCTCGACGATCGCCAGCCCGAGTCCGGCGCCCTCGTGTGTGCCGCGCGCGGTGTCGAGCCGCTCGAACGGACGCAGGAGCTTTTCCAGGGCCGAAGACGGTACTCCGGGGCCATCATCGGTGACCTCGAGCGTAATGCCGGCCGCCACTCGGCGGGCACGCACCGCGATTCGGGCAATCCCGTCCTGGCTCCGACCGTAGGCCAGGGCATTGTCGATCAGGTTGCCCAGTGCCCGACGCAGGTCCACGACGCTCCCGGTCCAGCGGGCAGCCGCAGGTGCGTCAAGTTCGAGCTGCATCGCGTTGGTCGCGATCTGGGCGCGGTAGGTGGAGGCGAGTTCGGTCAACACCTGCGAGCATTGAATCTCTTCGACCTGGGAGGGCGAGCCCACCCGCGCGAACTCCACGAACTGTCCGACGATGCGATCGATGCGATCGATGTCATCGACCATCGAATCGCGCTGCACGTCGCTCAGGCCAGCCATCTCGACTTCGATCCTCAGGCGCGCCAGCGGGCTGCGAATATCGTGCGAAATGCCGGCGAGCGCGATCGATCGGTCCGCGTCCAGCGCCCGCAGATCATGAGCCATCTCGTTGAAGCGCCGATTCACCTCGGAGATCTCGCTGACCAGATGCTCCTTGAGTGGCGGCGGAGACTCGCCGCGGCTCAGCGCCGTCAACGCGGACGAGAGCTTGGCCAATGGCTGGTTCACCAACCGGCTCAAGACCAACGCGCCCAGCAAGGAGAGTGCCGAGGCAATCGCCAGCACCACACTGATCCCAGGGCCCAGGTGTCGTTCGATACGGCTTCGTCGCATGTGCAGCCAGTAGCCATCACCGTCGATCTCGAAGCTGATCCACAAGCCGTCTCTACCGTTGACCCGGCCCAGGATGGTCAAGGTGTCCGGGCCCAGCAGGCCGGCAAGGAAGTTCCTCAGGTCGTCCACGTCCCGCCCGCCCCGGTCCAGATCGATCTGGTCGCTGGCTTCGAGCGGCAAGACTCGCACGCCCTCATCGCGTGCCAGCTCGCGCAATAGCGACAGGCGGCGCTCGGGCTGCGAACTGACCAGCGCGGAACGCGTCAGGTTCACGACCGACGCGATCTCCCAGGCAAGGCGCTGTTGCGGCGGCGCTCGATCGAGGATGCGCAGCAAGCCGAGCAGGGCGAACAGGCTCGCCGCCACCAAGGTGGCGATCAGCAGAAAGGTGCGCCAGAACAGGCTGATTCGCACCGATGCACTCGCCTCAGCCTTCGTCCGGCACGAAGACGTAGCCGACGCCCCAGACGGTCTGGATGAATCGCGGCTGCTGCGGGTCTGCTTCGATGATCTTGCGCAATCTCGATATCTGTACGTCCAGGCTGCGATCGTAGGCACCGTACTCGCGACCGCGAGCCAGGGCCATGAGCTTCTCCCGCGACATCGGCGCTCGCGGATTCTGGACCAGAACCTTGAGGACGCTGAATTCCCCGGTGGTCAGAGGGATCGGTCGCTCGTCCCGGGTCAATGCTCGGGTCGCGAGGTTCAGTCGAAATGGCCCGAAAGTGACCTCTCCATGCTCGGTCGACGGAGCGCCGGGTACTTCGGCTGCCGGTCGGCGTCGCAACACCGCGTTGATCCGCGCCAGCAACTCGCGCGGATTGAACGGCTTGGGCAGGTAGTCGTCGGCCCCGACCTCCAGACCGACGATTCGATCGACATCGTCGCCCTTGGCGGTGAGCATGATGATCGGTGTGCGCTCGTTGGCGGCTCGAAGCCTTCGGACGATCGACAATCCATCCTCGCCAGGAAGCATCAGGTCGAGAATGATCAAGTCGAAGGGCTCGCGCAACATGAGCCGGTTCATCGATGTCGCGTCCTGCGCGAGGCTGACTTCGAACTGATTCTCGGTCAGGTACCTTCGCAGCAAGTCCCGCAGTTTCGGGTCGTCATCGACGACCAGCAGCTTGTTCGCTGTTCGTGCCATGCCGCGATGATAGCCGGGCGCCGGTTTCGGCGCGGCAGTGTGGGTTGGTCGTAACGGGTTGTTACAGGGATTACGGCTTGAGGCTGGTACCCGGGCCTACGCTACGTACAATTTGAATCATGCCAGCGACGACTCGCCCCTTCAGGCCGCTGACGCGGGATCCCGGACGCGCCCCTTGGTGCGACGGCATGCGTCTTGGCGCCTGGTTTCGGCCGGCGAGACGACGGGGCCGATGGGGATTCGTTGGAATTCCGCTCCTTCTGATCAGTGGTGCGGTCCTGGCTCAAGGCAATCACCCGATGAAGCTCGAAGAGCGCCTGCGCCTGCGCATGGAGTTGCGCTCGCAGTTCTCGGACGCCGCTGATCGACGCGCGCCGGTATCGGTATCCGGCGCCAAGCGGCGCGGCAACTCGAGCGGTCGCCTGTCGATCGAGGAGCGCCGGGCACTGCGCAAGCAATTGCGCGACCAGAGTGCCGGCGGCTGGAGCGGCAAGCGCTGAGGTACCGGCCGCATAGGTGACGCGCCCCGGTGAGACGGGCGCGATGAGCCTGGAACCGGCCCCCTTGAACTAGAATCCGGGGCCATGATCGTTGCCCCCATCGACGCGCGTGCGCATCGGATCCTCGCCATTGCGGCGGCGGACGGTTGGTGCTCGGTCGCGCTTGGCGATCACGGCGCGCCGCCGAGCGACGAGGTCGTGAGGGAGATGCCGGTCGACAATTTCCATTCGGCAGTCCTACTGGAGATGGTCGACACCGTACTACGTGCAGCTGATTGTCCGCTGGCGACGATCGGCGGCGTCGTGTTCGACGGCGGCCCGGGCGGGTTCACGAACCTTAGGATCGGCTGTGCGGTGGCACAGGGTTTGGCCTTTGCGGCCGGCGTTCGAGTCGCTGCGGTTCCTAGCCTGCATACGTTGGCACACCACCTGGCGGGGATCGAGCCGTGCGATGAATCTCTCGTGCTGTCGGACGCGCGGATGGGCGAGGTCTATGGGGCGAGCTTTCGTCGAGTGGCTGGCGGGGTCGCCGCTGTGCGCGACGGACTCGGACCGTTGTCGATGGTCCAAGCCACTGCCATGATCGAACAGATGCCGGCGGGCGCTTCGTTCGGTGGCAGCGGATTCGATCGGCACGTGGCGCTGGCCGAGGCCGCCCGGGCTCGCGGCGGTCGGCTGACTCCAGGCTTGCGGATCCATGCGCAGACGATGCTTCGGGTGGCGGATCGGCTAGACCGATGGGTAGCGGCGGCCGAAGCCGCGCCCCTCTACGTTCGCGACAAGGTGGCGCTCGATATCGACGAGCAGCGCAACCTGCACGTCGCCGACCGGCGCTGAACCCCTTGTCCGCGCGGCCTCAAGAAGACAGCCCGGTTGCCGACGAGTTCGCGCGCCGGGCCATGCGCGTCGAGGATCTCGACCGGGTCATGGGCATCGAGCGTCTGATATACCCGTTTCCGTGGTCCCGCGGCAACTTCGACGATTCACTGGCCGCTGGCTACGACGCCTGGATCTTCGCTGCCGGGCCGCGCATTCTGGGCTACGCCGTGTTGATGTGGTCCCTCGATGAAGTGCACCTGCTGAACCTGAGCGTCGATGCAAACGAACAGGGTCGCGGTCTTGGACGGCGAATTCTGGAAGTGCTTTGTGCGGACATACGTCAACGCGGCGGTCGGGCGGTATTGCTCGAGGTTCGACCTACCAACGAGGTCGCACTGAGACTCTACCGGGCGGCAAGCTTCGAGACGATCGGGTTGCGGCGCGGCTACTATCCGGATTCGGGAGGAAAGCGTGAAGATGCGATCGTGATGAGGCGGGTTCTCGAGCATGGATGAGCGTCGAGCCAAGGCTTGGAACGCGCTGGGAATCGGTCCCGTATGGCGACTTCGGTCCGGATTCCTGTCGTCTGTGTCGGAAACCGGGAATCCTGCATCATCGGTCGCCGAACGGGCTGACGAACCGATCTGCGAACCGATCCACGAACCGATCCACGAACCGGCGGCGCAAAGCCTGCATGAGGCGCAGGACGCTGCCATCGAGCCGGACTCGCCCATCCGGGCGCTCGATGGACTGGACTGGGGTGCATTGGCTGAGGCGGTCGCTCAGTGCAAGGCCTGCGGGCTGTGTCGTGGCCGCACGCAGACGGTCTTCGGCATCGGGGACCCGAATGCCGACTGGCTCGTGGTCGGCGAGGCACCGGGCGCGGAAGAGGACCGACGCGGAGAACCCTTCGTCGGCAACGCGGGTCAGTTGCTGGATGCGATGCTGGCCGCGGTCGGGCTGCGCCGAGGCCAAGGTGTGTACATCGCCAATGTGCTCAAGTGCCGCCCACCAGGCAACCGAAACCCGTTGCCCGAGGAGGTGGAGCGGTGTCAACCGTACCTTCACCGGCAGGTCGCCTTGATTCGACCGCGAATCATCCTTGTCCTCGGACGATTCGCCGCCCAATCCTTGCTTGGCACCGACGCCAGCATCGCCAGGCTGCGCGGGCAAGTGCATCGCTATCGACATGGCGGTCTCGATGTGCCGGTCGTGGTTTCATATCACCCGGCCTACCTGCTGCGCAATCTTCCGGACAAGGCCAAGTCCTGGGCCGACCTCTGCCTGGCTAGAGCAACGGTACTTGCGCCCATCCGGCAAAGCTGACCCCTCGAGCGCCGGGCGCTCTCGCGCCGATCGAGCGCCTGGCGCGCCATCGTCGGCTCATTTCCGGGCGAACGCCCGTGGGGCAGGGCACTACGGGTGCGGGGGCTTTTCCTCACCGATCATCGATTCGGCGTCGTAGATGCGCTGGTTGCGGCGGTGGATCCCGATCACGATCAACATGGTCAGGGCCACGAATCCGCCAAACAGCAAGATGACCAGGTTCACCGGCACGTCGAGATGCAAGAGCAACGCATAAAGTCCCAGCATTACCAGGATATTCAGGTTCTCGTTGAAGTTCTGTACGGCGATCGAGTGCCCTGCGCTGAGCAGGACGTGCCCGCGGTGCTGCAGCAGCGCATTCATCGGAACGACAAAGAACCCGGCGCAGGCCCCGATCACGACCAGCAGCGGATAGGCAACCACGGCGTTCGAGACCAGGGTCATCGACGGCACGATGAGCCCCATCGCGACGCCGACCGGTAGCACTCTGAGCGAGCGCTTGAGCGGCACGACGCGCGCTGCCGCAACGGCCCCGATCGCAATGCCGACCGCCACCACGCCCTGCAAAATGGCTGCGCGGCTCAACGGCATGCCGAGTGCGTGCTTGGCCCAGTCGAGCACGATGAACTGCAGCGTGGCACCCGCGCCCCAGAACAAGGTCGTGACGGCAAGCGAGATCTGCCCGACACGATCTCGCCACAGGGTCAGGTTGCAGTGCCAGAAGTCGGACAGCAGTCGCACCGGGTTCACATGTTGCTTGGGATATCGGGCCCCGGTATCGGGGATGCGCAGGTTGAACGCGCCCGCGACCAGATAGAAGCACGCGATGACAAGAATCGCGGCTTCGGCGGGCGTATCGATGCCGGTTTCGATCCCGGGGAAATCGACGCCGAGCAGTGCGGCCGATACGCTCGGGCTGATCAGCAGTCCGCCGATCACCGTGCCGAGAATGATCGAGCCCACGGTCGTACCCTCGATCCACCCGTTTGCCGCCACGAGCTTCTCGGGAGGAAGCAGCTCGGTGAGGATCCCGTACTTGGCCGGTGAATAGGCTGCGGCTCCGAGTCCCACGACGGCATAGGCGAGCAGCGGGTGGACCGTGAAGAAGAGCAGCAGGCAGCCCAGGATCTTGATGCCATTGGTCACCAACATCACGTGGCCCTTGCGCATCGAGTCGGCGAATGCGCCAACGAAGGGCGCCAGCACGACATAGGAGATCGTGAAGAACAGCTTCAGCAGCGGCTTCATCCAGGCCGGCGCGTGCATCTCGATCAGTAGTGCGATAGCAGCGATCAGCAGCGCGTTGTCGGCGAGCGACGAGAAGAACTGCGCCGCCATGATTGTGTAGAAGCCGCGTTTCATCTGAGCGCTGACTGGGGTAGGGGTTGCACGGGAGTTTCCCGGCTCGGCGAGCGGCCGCATATGCCGACTGACGCGCACGGGTTATACCACGAACGAATGCGGCCCGGAGCAGCCTTGCGACCGGCATCAGGCTGGGATTCTAGATGTCCGGCTGTGTATATTTGACGACGATGAGCCGACCGACTCGATGCATTGTTTCCACTGCCGCCCTGCGCCACAACCTCGAGGTGGCACGGCGTCACGCGCCGGGCGCGGGCGTTTGGGCGGTCGTAAAGGCCGATGCCTATGGCCACGGTATCGACGCGGCGCTCTCGGGATTCGACGCCGCAGATGGCTGGGCCTTGCTGGAGTGGGACAAGGCCATCGAGATCCGGGCTAGAGACCCGGCGCGCCCGATCCTGATGCTGGAAGGGTGCTTTTGCGCGTCGGATGTGGCTCGGGCCGCCCGCTACCGTCTCGATATCGTCGTGCACGAGGAAACCCAGATCGACTGGATCGCCCGGACTTCACCGAGCGAGTGCGCGGGGCTGCGAGTCTGGCTCAAGCGAAACAGTGGCATGAATCGTCTCGGTTTCGATCCGGGGGCGTTCGAGGCTGCGCGCGAGCGCTTGCAGACCCTCGAGCCCGTCGAAAACCTGTCTTTCCTGACCCATTTCGCCAATGCCGACCGTGCCGGAGCCGAACGGACCAGCGTCGCGGAGTTCGCCGCGGCGACGCCCGGCGCGAATTCCATTCGAAGCGCAGCCAATTCGGCGGCTGTCCTTTCGATGCCCGATGCCAGCTTCGACTGGATACGCCCCGGCATCATGCTTTATGGCGCGTCGCCCTTCGGCGACCGGTCTGCGGCCAGCCTGGGCTTGCTGCCCGCGATGCGGCTCGAATCGACCTTGATCGCGGTCAGAACGATTGCGGCGGGCGCGTGCGTGGGCTATGGCTCGACCTACGTGGCGCCGCGCCCGATGCGAATCGGCGTCGTCGCCTGCGGCTATGCCGACGGCTATCCCCGTCATGCCCCCAATGGCACGCCGGTGCTGGTCGATGGCTCGCCGAGCATGATTGCGGGGCGCGTTTCGATGGATATGCTCACCGTGGATCTCGACCGGGTTCCCACCGCCCGGATCGGCTCTCGGGTCGAATTGTGGGGCGATCACATCCCGGTCGATACGGTGGCCGGGCATGCCGGCACGATCGGCTACGAACTGCTTTGCGCGATCTCCTCGCGAGTGCCCCGGACGACAGTCGACAGCGTGTTACTCGAGGCCGAGACCTGATGGCCAAGGCACGCTCGGGCCGGTCGCACTATGTCTGCTCCGCCTGCGGCGGCGTGTCGCCGAAATGGCTCGGGCAGTGCCCGCATTGCCGCGACTGGAACACGCTCGAGGAGGCCGCGAACGAGGTCTCGTCGGGCGGCGGACGCTTTGCGTCGCTGGCCCCGTCCCTTGGCGTGGTCGACATCGTCGACGTCCAACCCGAGGCGATAGCCCGCATTCCGACCGGCAGCGAGGAATTCGATCGGGTGCTTGGCGGCGGGATGGTCGAGGGCTCCGTCGTCCTGATCGGCGGCGATCCCGGCATCGGGAAATCGACCCTGCTTCTGCAGGCGCTCGCGCATGTGGCCGCCGGTCATCCGGTGCTCTATGTGACCGGCGAGGAATCGGCCGCCCAGGTGGCGCTGCGGGCGAGTCGGCTCGGCCTTCAGGATGCCCGGGTTCCGCTTCTTGCAGAGACCGAGCTCGAGAAGATCATTCCCGAAATCATCTCGCGCCGTCCCCGGGTCGCGGTCATCGATTCGATCCAGACCATGTACTCCGGCGCCCTCCAGAGCGCCCCCGGCTCGGTGGCCCAGGTCCGAGACTGTGCCGCACACCTGACCCGGGTCTCGAAGCAGACCGGGGTCGCGATCGTCATGATCGGCCATGTCACCAAGGAGGGTACCCTGGCGGGGCCCAGAGTACTCGAGCACATTGTCGATACGGTGCTCTACTTCGAGGGCGATACCTTCTCGTCCCATCGGCTGGTACGCGCATTCAAGAACCGCTTTGGCGCCGTCAACGAACTGGGTGTCTTCGCGATGACCGACCGCGGACTTCGCGGAGTCAGCAATCCGTCGGCCTTGTTTCTGTCGCGACGCGACCGGGAGGTGGCGGGATCTTGCGTACTGGTTACGCAGGAAGGCACGCGCCCGCTACTGGTCGAGGTTCAGGCCCTGGTCGACAATGCACACGTTCCAAACCCGCGGCGACTCAGCGTCGGCCTCGAACAGAACCGACTGGCGATGTTGCTGGCCGTGCTCAACCGGCATGCCGGCATCGCCTGCTACGACCAGGACGTATTCATCAACGCGGTCGGCGGTGTTCGCATTGCCGAACCGGCAGCCGATCTCGCCGTCATGCTCGCAATCGTCTCGTCGATCCGGGATCGGCCTTTGCCGCGGGGGCTGGCTGCATTCGGCGAAATCGGCTTGGCCGGCGAGATTCGTCCTGCACCCAGGGGGCAGGAGCGCCTGCGCGAAATGGCCAAGCTTGGCTTCTCGCGGGCGCTGATTCCGCGGGCCAATGCCCCAAAGCGCCCCATCGAAGGTCTGGAGGCGATCGCCGTCGAACACCTGGACGAGGCCTTGGCCTCGGCCTGGTCCGACTAGACACCATGGCCGCCGCACAATGTGCAGGCGACCATGGTGTCTAGCCGCCGAGCGACTCGCGGACCCTCTGCGCCGCGGCCAGGCCCGCCCGGATCGCGGATTCCAGCGTGGCGGGGTATTCGGGGTCAAGATAGTCGCCGGCAAGAAAGATCCGGGCGCCGCTCCCGAGTTCACGCTGGACGCTCGAAGCGTCCAGGCGCGGGCGACCCGGAACGCAGCGGAAAGTGGCCCGTCGCTCGACGATCGCTCGGGCATCGAGGCTTGGCGGCAGTCCGAGCGAGCGAACCTGCGCAGCGACGAGCTCGGCCAATCGATCTGGGGAGACCTGCGGAAAGCGGCCACCGTCGCTGATGACGACCGCCCCGACGCGCAGGCCGGCGTGCACCCCACGATCGAACAGCCACTGGCCCGGCCGCCCCCGGCCAGGCTCATCGACCAGCATGGCGATGCGGGGAAGCTCGCAAGCCTGCGGCCAGGCCAGGTAGACGGTCGCGATCGGGGCCATCTCGAACCGGTCGAGCCCGTTTGCAACCCCTGGGGCCAACTCACGCAACAATCGGGCGGCATTGGAAGGGGGCGTCGCGACGACGATTGCCGCGCTTGATACCGGCGAGGCTTCGCGAATGCTCAGCCGCCAGCCGTCTGCATCGGGCAAGATGCCCTGAGCCAGGCATCCCAGCCTGGGCACGACTTCGCGGCGAGCGAGCCAGCGCAGCGCCGGTTCGGGCAACAGTTCGCCCAAGGTGCCCGCGGGCCACAGGAAGTCGCTGTCGCCACCGGCCCCGCCAAGCGAATCGCGCAGAACCGCGATGAAGGCTCGCGCACACGCGTGCTCGGGGGCGGTATTCAGCGCTCCGACACACAGTGGGATCCACAGCAAGTCGCAAATCGGCCGAGATTGCCCGAAGGCCCGGAACAGGTCTGCGACGGTGACGGCGGTATGACGCCATCGACGCATGCGCAGGCCCTCGATGAGCCGAGCCATCGCGATCCGGTCGCGCCAGGTGAGCCCGCGAGCGCGCAGCAGCCCGACCAGGTGACCGAGTCGGCCGGGCAGTGCCGCGCGCCCCAGGAGGAAGCCTTTCTCCGGCATGGCCAGGCACATGCGATGGCGATCGAGCCCAGGCAAGGCCTCGCTGCCGAGCTTGTCGACGAACTCCAGGGTTCGGTGGTAGGCGCCGACCAGCAAGTGCTGGCCATTGTCCAGCTTCAGGGGCTGGCCCGCGAGCTCGATTCGAACGGTGCGACCCCGCCCGCCCACCGTAGGTGCCGCGTCGACGAGTGCCACCCGGGCACCTTGTTCGGTCAGTGACACCGCACATGCCAGGCCGGCCCATCCTGCCCCCACGATGGTGACGTCCGGCATTGCCTGACCAAGGCCCTCTAGATTCGCGGCAATCGGCTCTGCCACCAGGTCCGCCAGGCAAGCCAGAGCTTTCGGATCGGAGTCAGCGCGATCCGGCGCTCGAGAACTCTGAAACCGTCGCGCTCGATTTCGTCGAGCAATCGGGCATAGATCGCGGCCATCATCAGACTCGGACGCTGGGAGCGCAGGTCGGCCTCGGGAAGGGCCGCGAAGGCTTCGCGATAGCAGGTGCGTGCCCGCTGGGCCTCGAATCGGAGCAGTTCCACGAGTTCGGGTGACGGCCGAGCGTCAAGCAGGTCCTGCTCGGTCACTCGATGGGCTTCCAGGTCCTCTCGGGGAAGGTAGATCCGGCCGCGACGAGCATCTTCTCCGACGTCGCGAATGATGTTCGTCAGTTGGAACGCTAGCCCGAGGCGTTCGGCGAAGACGTCTGTCTGCGGCAAGCTGGCTCCGAAAATGCGTGCCGCGAGCAAGCCGACGACCCCCGCAACCCGGTGACAGTACAACGCCAAGGTTTCGAAGTCGGGATATCGATCCCGGTCGAGATCCATTTCCATTCCGTCGATTATCTCGAGCAATCGCGCCTGCTCGAGCCCGTACGCCGCCAGATGCGGCCCGAGTGCGCGCGTAACCGGGTGGCTGGCCTGCCCGTCATACATCCTGCTCACCTCGGCGCGCCACCATTGCAGCTTGACCCGCGCTACGCTCGGCTCGCGTTCTTCGTCGACCACGTCGTCGACCTCGCGGCAGAACGCATAGAGCGCCGTGATCGCGGCCCGGCGCGCAGGGGGCAGGAACCGAAAACTGTAATAAAAGCTGGACCCGCTGCGCGCAGCCTTGTCCTGGCAATAGGCTTCGGGCGTCATCGCGGCTTCAGTGCCCCCGTCACGGCGCCAATGTTCGAATCTGGGCGCGCGTCGCCCGCACGAACAGGCGGGTACAGGCCGGGATGTCGCCCAATCCCAGCCGAATATGGGCTGCAAACGGGTCATGTCCGCACGCGATCAGACGTTCGATCACGCGGCGTCCACCGGCCATGACAGCTCGCAATTCGAGCGACAGCCGCCAGGGCACGTCGCGCAGCAGCGGGATGCCAGTGTCGAGAAATCCGGCCGCCTGCCGTGCGCGCGCTGCGATCACGCCTCGCAGGCGGCGATCCGGGGTCTCGCCGCGCGTTGCGGCATCGACCTGCTGCTCGTCGATTCCGAATTCGCGCAGGCTTTCGGTGGGCAGATAGAGGCGACCGCGTTCCCAATCTTGCGCGATGTCCTGCAGGAAATTGATCAGTTGCAAGGCCGTGCAGATGGCATCCGACGGAATCCGATTGGACTCGGTCCAGCGGCCGAACAGGCGCAAGACGAGTTCCCCGACCGGGTTGGCCGAGCGACGGCAATAGTCGAGCAACTCCCCGTCGTCGCGGTATCGCTTCTTTTCGACGTCCTGGGCGAAGGCACTGAGCAATGCCAGAAAGGGGGCATCGGGAAGGTCGAAACGCTCGCGCCAAGGCGCCAAGGAAGCCACGACCGGGTGACGGCCCCGTCCCCTGATCGAATCGGCAAGCCGGGACAGTTCTTCCAGGCGCTCGTTCGCGCCAGCGTCGCCCTCGTCCGCGACGTCATCGGCGTAGCGGGCGAACCGGTAGATCGACGAGATCGGCGCGCGCAGCCGAGCCGGCACCAATAGCGAGGCGACGGGGAAGTTCTCGTAGTGTTCGACCGCGCGAATCGCGGCGGCGCCGAAACGCTTTGACATCGGGGGATTCTATTGGCAGCGAGGATGCTCGCCAGGGCTCCTGGGCGAGTCGGTTAGAATAATTGATTAAACTCGCGGCCGTGGCGGAATTGGTAGACGCACCAGGTTTAGGTCCTGGCGCCTGCAAGGGTGTGAAGGTTCGAGTCCTTTCGGCCGCACCAGGCAAGGGTGCGGGGTTGTACGGCAGGGCCCGAGGAGCGCCGGGTGCGGGTCGGCCGGTGGTTCTTCCCGGGCGCAGGTCTTGCGGGCCGGTCCGATCCCGGCCATTGATCGCGGTGCGCTCGGGACCACGCCCGGGCTCGACCAGATTCCCAAGACGATCCGGTGCGGATCAACGCGCCGGGCCGATATTCGTTGAACATTCAGAGAAGTCCCGATCATTGTCATGACAGTCGAAATGGAAAACCTTGAAGGCCTCGAGCGCAGACTACCGCTTTCGATCCCGGTGGCGGATGTCAACAAGGAGGTCGAGGCGAGGCTGCGCAAGCTCGCCCGCACCGTCAAGATGCCCGGTTTTCGGCCCGGCAAGGTGCCTCTGAAGCTGGTTCAGCAAAGCTATGGCTCGCAGGTCAATGCCGAAGTGATCGGCGACGCGGTGGGCAAGGCGTTCAATGACGCGGTCAACGCGGGATCGGTCCGCGTCGCAGGCCAGCCCCGGATCGAGCCGAGGGACGGCGCCGCCGAGGGCGAGTTCGCGTTTTCGGCCGTCTTCGAGGTCTATCCTGAGATCGCCGCGGTCGACCCCGCCGGGCTTCAGTTCGAGAAGGTCAGCTGCGCGATCGGCGATGCCGAGATCGACAAGACCGTCGACGTGCTGCGCAAGCAAAGGGTCAGCTGGGCCGAAGTCGCGCGAGCCGCCCAGGACGGCGACCAGGTCACGATCGATTTCGTCGGGAGCATCGACGGCGTCGCCTTCCAGGGTGGCAGCGGAGAGAACTTCTCGGTGGTGCTGGGCGAGGGCCGCATGCTCCCGGACTTCGAGGCGGGAATCAAGGGCGGGAAGCCTGATGAAAAGCGCACCTTCCCGGTTGCTTTCCCCGCGGACTATGGTGCTTCCGAACTGGCGGGCAAGCAGGCCAGCTTCGACGTCACGGTCCGCAAGGTCGAGGAACCGATCCTGCCTACGGTCGACGCGGAGTTCGCGAAGGCCTTGGGCGTCGAAGACGGCGATGTTCAGAAGATGCGTGATGACATTCGCAAGAACCTGGAAAGAGAAGTAGGGCAACGGATTCGTGGCCGGATCAAGTCCGGCGTCATGGAGGTGCTGGCTTCCAGTGCCGGGTTCGATTTGCCCAAGGCGTTGGTCGCGGCAGAAGGCGAAGCGCTTGCGGATCGAGCGCGCCAGGACCTCGCGGCTCGTGGCATGAATGTCAAAGACCTGCCGGTTCCCGCCGATGCGTTCAAGGAACAGGCCGAACGTCGGGTCCGCCTTGGCCTGCTGGTCGGTGAGCTGGTAGAGAAGAACGACCTGCGCGCAAAACCCGACCAGATTCGCAAGCAGATCGAGGAGTTCTCACAGGCCTACGAGAACCCGGCCGAAGTGGTTCGCTACTACTTCAGTGATCGCGACCGGCTTGCCGAGGTCGAGGCCTTGGTGGTCGAGCAAAATGTGGTCGATTGGGCGCTGGAAAAGGGTCAGGTCACCGAGAAGGCCCTGACATTCGACGAACTGATGTCCGCCGCCGGCTGACCCCCGGCGCTCAGGCCGTGAAACAACGGCCGACGCATACGATGACTAGGAGCTGAACGCGATGACCCGCAACAGTCTGATCGAGGACCTTGTCAACGCGCACTTGAGTGCCGAGAGGCAAGAGCCCCAGGGCCTCGGCATGGTACCGATCGTGATCGAGACCAGCGGCCGAGGCGAGCGCGCTTACGACATCTATTCGCGCCTGCTCCGGGAGCGCGTGATCTTCCTGGTCGGTCCTGTGATGGACCAGAGCGCGAATCTGGTCGTGGCCCAGATGCTGTTCCTGGAGTCTGAGAATCCGGACAAGGACATCTCCCTCTACATCAATTCGCCTGGCGGATCGGTGTCGGCGGGTCTGGCCATGTATGACACGATGCAGTTCATCAAGCCCGATGTCACGACCCTGTGCATGGGAATCGCTGCAAGCATGGGCGCGTTTCTGCTGGCGGCCGGTGCCAAGGAGAAGCGATTCGCCCTGCCGAATTCGCGGATCATGATTCACCAGCCTTCGGGCGGTGCGCAGGGTCAGGCTTCGGACATCGAGATCCAGGCGCGCGAGATCCTGTACCTGCGCCAACGCCTCAATTCGATCCTGGCCGAAAAGACGGGGCAACCGATCGAGCGGATTGCGACCGACACGGATCGCGACAACTTCATGTCGCCGGAAGATGCGGTAAGCTACGGATTGATCGATAAGGTATTGACGAGCCGTAGCGAGGGCGCTTGATTTCCTGGCTTCGGTAGGCTTGTAGCGCGGCGCGCGCCGAGGGACTTATGTCGGAGAAGAAGGGCTCGAGCGAGAAGCTGCTTTATTGCTCGTTTTGCGGGAAGAGCCAACACGAGGTTCGCAAGCTGATCGCGGGCCCGTCGGTGTTCATTTGTGACGAATGCATCGAGCTCTGCAACGACATCATTCGGGATGAGACCCAGGCGGAGGTCGGTCCGGCCACCGTCAAGGGGGGCTTGCCGACACCGCAAGAGATCTGCGCGATTCTCGATCAGTACGTGATCGGCCAGCAATCGGCCAAGCGAATCCTCTCGGTCGCCGTCTACAACCATTACAAGCGGCTGCGGCACAAGTCCAAGAAGGACGAAGTCGAGCTCTCGAAGAGCAACATTCTGTTGGTCGGGCCGACTGGATCGGGCAAGACGCTGCTCGCGCAAACACTGGCGCGCCTGCTCAATGTCCCGTTCGTCATTGCCGACGCCACTACGCTGACCGAGGCCGGATACGTCGGCGAAGACGTCGAGAACATCATCCAGAAGCTGCTGCAGAACTGCAACTACGAGGTCGAGCGCGCTCAGAACGGGATCGTCTACATCGACGAGATCGACAAGATCTCGAGAAAGTCCGACAACCCGTCGATCACCCGCGACGTCTCGGGCGAGGGCGTGCAGCAGGCGCTTCTGAAGCTGGTAGAGGGTACCGTTGCGTCGGTTCCTCCGCAGGGAGGGCGCAAGCATCCCAACCAAGACTTCGTACAGATCGACACGACCAACATCCTGTTCATTTGCGGTGGCGCGTTCGACGGTCTGGACAAGGTCATTCGTGATCGATCGGAGAAGTCCGGGATCGGTTTCGGCGCATCGGTGCGAAGCGCGAACGATCGCTCGGTGGGCGATGTACTTCGGACCGTAGAGCCCGAGGATCTGGTCAAGTTCGGCCTGATCCCGGAGTTGGTCGGCCGCCTTCCTGTGGTAGCGACTCTCGACGAACTCGACGAGTCCGCGCTGGTCGAGATCCTCACGGAGCCGAAGAACGCGCTCGTCAAGCAATACCAGCGTCTATTCATGATGGACGGTGCCGAACTCGAACTGCGACCTTCCGCGCTGCATGCGATCGCAAGCAAGGCCTTGAAGCGAAAGACCGGCGCCCGCGGGCTGCGCTCGATCCTCGAGCAATCCCTGCTAGAGATCATGTACGAGCTGCCGAGCCTGCCCGACGCCCAGAAGGTGGTCGTCGACGAAACGGCGATCACGGGCGAAGGAAAGCCGCTCGTCATCTATGGCGACGCACCGAAGGTGGCCGGCTCCAAGTAGTCCTTGGTCGACCCTGCCCAGGCTTCGGAATCGGCCGATTCTGCTCGGCTCCCCCCCATTGGTCGGATGACCCCAACGGGCGACCGGTTCGCGGCCCTCGTGACTACGTTTGGGCGTATTCTGTGTCGACTCACTTGAAAACGGCATCCGCGCCGCCATCTGCCGTTGGAATGTCCCCTGGAGAGCTCAATGCCCGAAACCCCGGAAATCCCCCAGTCGCTGCCCTTGCTGCCGCTGCGCGACGTCGTCGTGTTTCCGCACATGGTGATTCCGCTCTTCGTCGGTCGCACCAAGTCGATCAAGGCGCTCGAGTCGGCGATGGAAGTCGGCAAGAGCATCATGCTGGTTGCACAGAAGAACGCCTCCAAGGACGAGCCGACAGCCGATGACGTCTACGAGATCGGCTGCGTATCGAACATTCTCCAGATGCTCAAGCTACCGGACGGGACGGTCAAGGTGCTGGTGGAGGGCGTTCAGCGCGCCAGGGTCATGCATGTCGACGATGATGGTGAGCATTTCAGTTGTGTTCTGGCCCCGATCGAGACCCAGCGTCCAGAGGGCGCTGAGGTCGAGGCACTTCGCCGTGCGATCCTGGCGCAGTTCGATCAGTACGTAAAGCTGAACAAGAAGATCCCTCCCGAGATCCTCGCATCGCTCAACGGCATCGATGAAGCCGGGCGACTGGCTGACACGATTGCGGCCCATCTACCGATCAAGATCGAGCAAAAGCAGAACGTGCTCGAGACCGCCGATGTGGCCGAACGACTCGAACGACTGCTGACCCAGATCGAGAACGAGCTCGACATCCTGCAGGTCGAGAAGCGGATTCGCGGTCGCGTCAAGCGCCAGATGGAGAAGAGCCAACGCGAGTACTACCTCAATGAGCAGGTCAAGGCGATCCAGAAGGAGCTCGGCGAAGGCGAAGAGGGTGCAGACCTGGAGGAACTCGAGAAGCGGATCCGGACGGCGAGAATGCCCAAGGAGGCGCTGAAGAAGGCCGAAGCCGAACTCAAGAAGCTGAAGCTGATGTCACCGATGTCGGCCGAGGCGACCGTGGTCCGGAACTTCATCGATGTCCTCGTTGGCCTTCCTTGGAAGAAGAAGAGCAAGATCAACAACGACCTGGCGAATGCCGAAGCGGTGCTCGACGAGGATCACTACGGCTTGGAAAAGGTCAAAGAGCGAATCGTCGAGTACCTGGCCGTTCAGCAGCGGGTGGAGCGGGTCAAGGCGCCCATCCTGTGTCTCGTGGGCCCCCCGGGGGTCGGCAAGACCTCGCTTGGCCAGTCGATCGCTCGTGCCACCAATCGAAAATTCATCAGGATGGCGCTTGGCGGTGTCCGCGACGAGGCCGAGATTCGGGGCCATCGCAGGACCTATATCGGTTCCATGCCGGGCAAGATTCTCCAGAACCTGTCGAAGGTCGGCGTGCGCAATCCGCTATTCCTTCTCGATGAAGTCGACAAGATGGGCATGGATTTTCGCGGGGATCCGGCCAGCGCGTTGCTCGAGGTTCTCGATCCCGAGCAGAACCACACGTTCGTCGATCACTACGTCGAAGTCGAGTACGACTTGTCCGATGTGATGTTCGTGGCAACCGCCAACACCTTGAACATCCCACCGGCCCTGCTCGATCGTCTCGAGGTGATCCGGCTCTCGGGCTACACCGAGGACGAGAAGGTGAGCATCGCCCAGCGCTATCTGTTGCCGAAGCAGATGCGGAACAATGGTCTCAAGCCGCAGGAGATGGCGATTGCGGAGTCTGCGATTCGCGACATGATTCGCTACTACACCCGCGAAGCCGGTGTCCGCGCGCTCGAGCGAGAGCTGAGCAAGATCTGTCGAAAGACGGTCAAGATGCTTGTCATGAAGAAGAGCGAGAAGAAGATCTCGATCACGGCAAGAAATCTCGACAAGTTTCTGGGCGTGCGGCGATTCACCTATGGCGTGGCGGAGCAGGAAAGCCAGGTCGGCCAGGTAACCGGCTTGGCCTGGACCGAGGTCGGAGGCGAACTCCTCACGATCGAGTCCGTGGCCGTGCCAGGCAAGGGCAAGACGACCTTTACGGGCAAGCTCGGCGACGTCATGCAGGAGTCGATCAAGGCGGCCATGACAGTTGTTCGCCGACGTGCTCAGCGGCTGGGAATCCGTCCCGACTTCTATGAGAAGCAGGACATTCACATCCATGTGCCTGAGGGCGCGACGCCGAAGGATGGCCCCAGCGCGGGGATTGCGATGACCACCGCCCTGGTGTCGGTCCTGACTGGCATTCCGGTGCGCGCTGATGTCGCGATGACCGGCGAAATCACGCTCCGAGGGGAAGTGTTGCCGATCGGCGGCTTGAAGGAGAAGCTGCTTGCAGCGCATCGCGGCAACATCAAGACGGTGCTCATTCCCGAGGAAAACGTGAAGGATCTCGCCGAGATCCCCGACAACGTGAAGAACAAGCTCGAGATCGTTCCGGTGAAGTGGATCGACCGGGTTCTCGAGGTCGCGCTCGCGGGTAAGCCGTCACCGTTGCCAGACGACGAAGCGCCATCCGGCGGCGAGGAAGTCGCATCATCGGGAAGCAGCGCGGCATCGAATCTGCGCGCGCACTGACGCCGTCGCCGACAGGGCGAATATCGCCCGGAGATCGCCTTGACACGGCGCTATCCGGGCGATGTAATACGCGGTCCGCGCGACGCTGGCGACCCGCTGCCATGGGTCCCCGACAGGGCATGCGAGCCTGTCGATACCGCGTTTGCTTCAATAGACTCCAGACCGGACGCGAGACAGCGTCCTAAAGCAACCAATTAGATGCGAGGGGGTTCCACGTGAACAAGACCGACTTGATCGACCACATTGCCAAGCAGGCAGACATCTCCAAGGCAGCGGCTGGCCGCGCACTCGATTCGCTCATCGGCGCGATCCGTACGACGTTGAAGAAAGGCGGCACCGTGACCCTTGTTGGCTTCGGTACCTTCGCAGTCGGCAAGCGTGCGTCGCGCACTGGTCGAAACCCGCGCACGGGAGCGACGATCAAGATCAAGGCGGCCAAGGTGCCCAAGTTCCGTCCGGGCAAGGCGCTCAAGGACGCGATCAACTGAGAGCGGATTGCCAACACGAAATTACCGTATATAATCTCGTTCGCTCGCATCGCAGCACGGGTGCTTAGCTCAGTTGGTAGAGCGGCGCCCTTACAAGGCGTAGGTCGGGAGTTCGAGCCTCTCAGCACCCACCAGAGTCATCCGATGAGCCGATCTCGAGAGTCGAAGATCCGGTCGAGTCGGTAGCCAAAGCCCGGTACCGATCGTGACAATCGGCACAAAGGGTTGCTTCGGCGAAGGGGCGAGCAAAAGAGATTTGGCCCAGCACCGGGCACACGGTGCGGGTCCGATACATGGAGTGGTAGTTCAGTCGGTTAGAATACCGGCCTGTCACGCCGGGGGTCGCGGGTTCGAGTCCCGTCCACTCCGCCAATCTTGAGAGAGGGCGAACGCAAGTTCGCCCTTTTTATTTTCGAGACCACCGCAGATGTTCGATTCGATTCGCAAGCACCAGCGTCTGTTGCAGTTCGTGCTCCTGCTACTGATCTTTCCCGCGTTCGCATTCTTCGGGATCTCGGGTTACGACCGCTTCTTTTCGGATCATGATGCGGTAGCGGTCGTCGATGGCTCCCCGATCTCGGCGCAGGAGTACAGCGAGGCTCAGAGACGCCAACTGGAGCGCCTGCAGCAGATGCTCGGTGCAGCCGCGGACCCCGCGTTGTTGAACACGCCGCAGGCGCGTTCGGAAATCCTCGACGGACTGGTCTTGCAGCGCGCATTGGCGCTAGAGGCTCAGCGCGCGATGATCACGGTCCCCGATTCCAAGCTGCGCGAAGTGATCATGGAGATTCCTGGCTTGAAAGGGGCGGACGGGAAGTTCGATGTCGAGCGCTATCGTACGATTCTTGCCGGCCAAGGCAAGAGCGAGGCGAGCTTCGAATACGAGCTTCGCGGACAGATCGCCGTGCAGACCTTGCCCGATGGAATCACCGACAGTGCGGGGATATCGCAAGGGGTGGCGCGCGCGCTGCTGACCGCATCCGAGCAGCAACGCGAGGTCGCCGAGTTGCGGTTCAAACCAGATGACTACATTGCCAAGGTGAAGCTTGCCGACGGCGCGGCCCTCAAGTTCTACGAGGCGAACCAGAAGCGGTTCGAGACGCCCGAGTCGGCCGTTGTTGAGTTCGTCGTTCTTTCCGCCGACGAAGTCGCGAAGTCGATCAAGGTGGATCCCGAGCAGGTTCGAAGCTACTACGAGCAAAACCAGGCGCGCTATACACGCGCCGAACAGCGCCGCGCTCGGCACATCCTGATAGCGGCCGAGACGGGAGCCAGCGACGAGAAGAAGCAAGAGGCCAAGGCCAAGGCCGATCAGATCGAGAAAGCCTTGCGCGAAGGTGCCTCGTTCGAGGAGCTTGCCAAGACGCGCTCCGACGACAAGGGCTCCGCGCGCGAAGGTGGAGATCTCGGCTATTTCACGCGCGACGCGATGGTCAAGCCGTTTGCCGACAAGGCATTCTCGATGAAGATCGGGGAGACCAGCGCGCCCGTGCGGTCAGACTTCGGGTATCACATCATCCGCTTGGTCGACATCAAGGCGGGACAGGTAGAACCCTTTGAGAAAGTTCGTTCGCAGATCGAGGACGAGATGCGACGCCAGCAGGCACGAGGTGAATTCGCGAAGCGGGCCGAGGGCTTTACCAACACGGTCTACGAGGTCTCGGATACCTACAAGACAGCAGCAGAGAAGTACGGCGTTGCAATTCAGCGCAACGAAGAGGTCACGCGCGTGGGGGCCAAGAACCTGGCGGCCGACTCGCCCTTGAACAATCCGAAGTTGCTCAAGGCGCTGTTCTCGGAGGAGTCGATTCGGGAGCGTCGGAATACCGATGCGATCGACGTCGGGAACAATCGACTCGTGTCTGCCCGGATCATTGCCCACAGGCCTGCGAAGACACCGCCGTTCGAGACGGTCGAGGCAGAGGTCACGTCGGCCCTGATGGCGCGAGAAGCCGCGCGCCTGGCTGCCAAAGCGGGGGCGGAGATGCTTGTCGTGCTGAAGGGCAAGGATGGGAAGGGCTCGAAGGCCGAGTTCTCAAAGCCGATGACGATCGGCCGTGGCGCCCGGGGAGCCGAAGGCATTGACCTCGGAGCGTTGGAGGCGATCTTCCGGCTGGCAAGCAAGGAGGTCCCGGGTTTCATCGGATTCGACCGCGGGAGTCTCGGCTACTCCATCTTCCGGGTCTCGAAGATCGTAGAGCCTGACGCGGCGAAGATTGACAAGGCGATGCCGGCCTTTCGTGAACAGCTTGCTCGCATATACGCGCAGCAGGAACTGGACGCCTATCTCAAGGACCTGAAGGCGCGCTCGAAGGTCGAGCTCCATCCGGAGCGGATTTCTGCTCCGGGCTCGAACTGAAGATTTCGGGGCTCGCCGCCACACGATCCATTGCGTCGCTCGCGAGGCGATCGACCGCGACATCGATCGAGCGGTCATCGGCTCGCTGTTCGAGGTTCAGTCGCGGCGCGCGACCGATGGTCGCGAAATTGCGCTGCATCGATCGATCGTACGACGGGTCGTAATGGCGCTCGAGTAGATCGGATACCAAGGCGGGCCAGTCACCGCTTCGGGCCAGCGCCTGCCAGTACGAGATTCTTGCGTGACCATGGCGCTCGACCAGGGTCGAGAGCCTGTCGATCAGTGACGACGGACTTGCCAGGAAGTGTGCATACTCGTCGATCAGGAAGCGGGTGCGCAGGGCGATATCGGCCTCGACGACGATGCAGGCTGATGCCCGCATGCGCAGGATCAGGGCGTCGGGTATCTGGAGTTGTCCAATCTTTCTGCTTTCGGATTCGACGAACACCGGTCGCGTCGGATCAAGCTGCGACAAGGTCTGGAACAGCAGGCTTTCGAACCGCTTCTGACTGGGCTGGCGGGTGCCCGGCAACAACCCGAGGACCGAGCCGCGATGAGATGCGAGCGCTTCGAGATCGAGCGACTGCCCGCCACGCGTAACGATCGACTCGAGCAGCCGGCTTTTCGCTGTGCCGGTGCGCCCGGCGATGACAATGAATGTGAATCGGCTCGGGAGGGTCTTCAGTGCCTCGACGACATGACGCCTATACGCCCGATACCCGCCCTCGAGCACCGCGACCCGCCAACCGACGCGCGCGAGTACGGTCGCCAGCGACCCTGATCGATTGCCGCCGCGCCAGCAATACACGACCGGGCGCCAGTCGGGCGGCATTTGCGACAAGGATCCATCCAGGATCGCGGCGATGTTTCGGCTCACCAGCGCGGCACCGCGGCGCCTGGACGCGAACGGCGAGTCCTTCGCATTGAGCGTGCCGACTTCTGCACGCTCGGCATCGTCGAGGACAGGATGATTGATGGCGCCGGGCAAATGGTCGTCGGAGAACTCCGACGGACTTCTCGCGTCGATCAGCGCATCGAACGCAGTTTGCCGCGCGAGCAATTCGTCGACGCTGATTCGGAAGGCTTCCCTCGTGGCCATTTCACGTCAGCTCAGTGCAAGGGGCGATCGGGCTGCCGCGTACAGAACCGGCATAGAATCGGTGCATTGGTTCGATTGGGCTGCGGCAGGCTGTTTGAGGCATATCGGGCATGAAGGTTTTCGATCTTGGCTGTGAGAACGGGCATTCGTTCGAAGGATGGTTCGCTTCGGCTGCGGACTTCGACGAACAGTGCACCAGCGGACTGCTCGAGTGTCCGATCTGTAGCAGCAAGTCGGTGCGCAAGACGCTGTCCGCCCCGCGGCTGAACCTCAAGCATGCCACGGAGCCACCTGCTGCCGACACGGCCAAGGCCGCAGGCACGCCGGCCGATAACCGATTGCTGGCACTCTGGATGAGTGCAGCGAGACACTTGGTCGCGAACACCGAGGACGTCGGAGACCGCTTTGCCGAGGAAGCGCGCAGAATCCACTACCAGGAAGCGCCGGAGCGCGGGATTCGGGGTGTTGCGACGCAAGAGGAATCCGCTGCGCTGGCCGAGGAAGGGATCGAGGTCTTCAGCTTTCCCATGCCGGCCTCGCACAAGGAACCCATGCAATAGGCCGACGCCACTCCCCGGGCTGGAATCCCGGGATGCACGGTCGCGCGCGGCCGGCGCAGGGTGCAAGACGCACCCGGCACCGGCACACGGATCAGCTTCCGCGCGTGATCGGCATGGCCTCGACGTCGTCGGACGCAGTGGGAATGCGCGCCTGTCTGCCCAGTTCGAGCTTCGCCACCGCGTTGCGATGAACCTCGTCGGGCCCGTCGGCGAGTCGCAGGGTCCGTTGATGGGCGTACATGGAAGCCAGCGGGAAATCGCCGCTGACACCGCCGCCACCATGCGCCTGGATCGCCCAATCCAGGATCTGGCAGGCGGCATTGGGTGCCACGACCTTGATCATCGCGATCTCTGCCTTTGCAACCTTGTTGCCGACCGTGTCCATCATATAGGCCGCCTTCAGGGTCAGGAGGCGGATCTGCTCGATCATGATGCGGCTTTCGGCGATCCGCTCGTGCCAGACGGATTGCTGAGAAACCGGCTTACCAAAGGCGACTCGTGCGGACAATCTACGGCACATATATTCCAATCCACGTTCAGCGGCGCCGATCGATCGCATGCAGTGGTGGATTCGGCCTGGTCCCAGGCGACCTTGGGCAATTTCAAAGCCGCGCCCTTCGCCAAGCAGGACGTTGTCGACCGGAACACGCACGTTCTCGAACAGGACTTCGCAGTGACCGTGGGGGGCATCGTCGTAGCCGAACACTGTCAGCGGGCGCACGACCGTGATTCCCGGCGTGTCCGCAGGCACGACGATCATCGACTGCTGTTGATGGCGGCCAGCATCCGGGTTCGTCTTGCCCATGAAGATGTACACCTTGCAGCGCGGATCGCCTGCACCCGAGGTCCACCACTTCCGGCCGTTGATGACGTATTCGTCACCTTGGCGCTCGATTCGCGACTGGATGTTGGTCGCGTCCGAGGAAGCGACGGCGGGCTCGGTCATCGCGAACGCCGAACGGATCTCGCCGCGCAACAGGGGGTCAAGCCAAGTGCGCTTGATCTGCTCGGACGCATAGCGCTCGAGGGTTTCCATGTTGCCGGTGTCGGGCGCCGAGCAATTGAATACTTCCGACGCGAAGGAGACCCGGCCCATGATCTCGCACAGCGGGGCGTAATCGAGGTTGGAAAGCCCCTCGGGCACCCGCTCGGAATGCGGCAGGAATAGGTTCCAAAGCCCGGCCTCGCGCGCCTTGGGCTTGAGCTCCTCGACGACCTTGGTCGGCACCCAGGCGTTGCCTGCCTTGCGATTGGCCGCAATCTCCTCCTCGAAGCGCGACTCGTTCGGATAGATGTGGCGGTCCATGAAATCTCGCAGGCGCGACTGCAGATCGAGGCTGCGCTCGGAAAACTGGAACATCTGCTTCTCCTTGTTCGTCTTGATTGCTGTTCTATTTCCGCAGCTACCGAACCCGGCGCGCCACGGCCCAACCGATTTCCGCCAGCGGCCGCGCACGGCGCCCGGCGTCGAGCGCTTCAGCGCTGGATGCCGTGCCGTCCACGGCGCGCTTGTGGATGCCTTGCAGGATCGCCGCCAGCCGAAACAGGTTGTAGGCGATGAAGAAATCCCAGTTCGGCGCGAGCGACTGCGGGTCGCGGCCGGTCCGCTCGCAATAGCGTCGGATATAGGCCGATTCCGACGGAATGCCGAGTCGCTCGAGCTCGAGGCCGGCAATGCCTCGGAACTGTCCCGGGGCGATGTGATAGCCCATGCAGTGATACGAGAAGTCGGCTAGCGGGTGCCCCAAGGTGGACAGCTCCCAATCGAGGACAGCCCGGATACGCGGCTCGACCGCATCGAAGATGAGATTGTCGAGCCGGAAGTCGCCATGGACGATGGAAGTCTCGTCACTATCGGGAATCCGGCCGGGCAACCAGTCGATTAGATTGTCCATTTCCGGGATCGGATCGAGTTCCGATGCCCGGTACTGCTTGGTCCAGCGATTGATCTGGCGTTCGAAGTAGTTGCCGGGTCGGCCGTAGTCCGCAAGCCCGATCGCAGCGAAGTCGACGCCGTGGAGCAGGGCGATCACGCGGTTCATCTCATCATAGATTGCCCCGCGCATGGCCGGTGTCATGTCGGGCAGCGACTGGTCCCACAGCACCCGGCCTTCGACACAGTCCATCACGTAGAAAGCACGTCCGATGACCGATTCGTCCTCGCACAGGCACAAGACGGGCGCCACCGGGATGCCGGTCGACGCAAGCGCTGCCTGGACACGATATTCGCGCTCGATCGCGTGCGCCGACGGCAGAAGCCTGGCGACCGGACCGGGTTTCGCCCGCATCACGTACTGTCGGTTAGGCGTCGTCAGCCGGAAGGTTGGATTGGACTGCCCGCCAGCGAATCGCTGGATCCGAACCGGCCCCTGAAAGCCTGGAAGGGCCTTCGTCAGATGAGCCGCAAGCGCATCGGCATCGACATTGTGCGAAGCGGGCGCTTGCGCGGCATCGGGCCGAATCGGTGATTCCTCATGCTGCTGCCCGTCTGCCACGTCCGCCCCCATCGATCTTCTGTCAGCCTGGATTGTAGCCGTGGGCTCGTGAGAGGGCGTGCGCACATTGCCGTGGGGACGCACGATCAGTCGGCCAGAAGGCGCTCGCGCTCCTCGGACAATGCGAGCCACTCGTCCTCGAGTGCGCTCGCCTTGGCCGATAGTTCGGCTCGGCGGCGAGTCGTATCGGCGGCCGGGGCGGGCTTGTCGTAGAAGCCGGGTTGCGCCATTTGCTCGTCGATCTGCGCGATCTCGCTGCTCGCGGTCGCCAAGCCTCGTTCGACCTCGGCGATCCTTCGATCGAGCGGGCGAACCCGCGCTGCCCGCTCGGCACGTTCGGCCGCCGCCGCGCGACGAGCGCCCCGTCGATTCGCGGCGGCAGGTACGGCATCGACGTCGCCGGGCGTTCCGGAGATCGAGGAGCGCTCCGCTCGATTCGCCAACATCCACGCCGCATAGTCATCGAGGTCGCCCTCGAACGGGGCCAGGGTCCCATCGGCGACCAGTACGAACCGATCGACGCTTGCCCGCAGTAGATAGCGATCATGGGATACCAGCATCAAGGCACCGTCGAATTCGGCCAACGCCTCGGTGAGCGAATCTCGGGCAGAAGCATCGAGGTGGTTCGTCGGTTCGTCCAGGATCAGTAATTGTGGTTTCGCCCACACCACCTGGGCCAGGACGAGCCGTGCCCGCTCGCCGCCCGACATCGGGCCAACTTCTCTTAGCGCGTTTTCGCCACTGAAACCGAACCTGCCGAGATAAGCCCGAATCGATACTTCGCGTTCGTCGGGCGCGATTCGGCGCATGTGCGATAGCGCGGAATCTTCCGGCCGCAAGGCTTCGACGGCCTGCTGCGCGAAATAGCCGATTCGGACCGCTGCAGCCCGGTGCAGGTCGCCCCCTTGTGCAGGCAGTTCGCCGATCAAGGCACGGATCAGCGTCGTCTTTCCTGCGCCGTTTCGACCGAGTACACCGACCCTTGCCCCGCGTTCAAGCGTGAAATCGACGCCCGAGAGGACAGGCGTCGCCTCGTACCCGACGCTCAGGTCCTCGGCCAGCAGCAAGGGATCCGCGCAGTCGCCAGCCGGTTCCAGAGAGAAGTCCAAGCCGTTGGCACTCCGGGCCGGAGCTTCCAGGCTGAGTCGTTCGAGCGCCTTCAAGCGGCTCTGCACCTGGCGCGCCTTCGTGGCCTTGGCGCGGAAGCGGTCGATGAATCGTTGAAGTTGCGCTGCCTTGACACTGTCGCGGCGAAACGCCTTGTCCGCCAGGCGAACCCGCTCGGCGCGCTGCTGCTCCGTCGCGGAGTAGCCCCCTGCATATCTGAGCAGCCGCCGATCCTCGATCGAGAGTGTCGCCTTGGCGACCCGATCCAGGAAGTCGCGATCATGCGATACGACGATCGCGATCCCTTCGTATCGTCCAAGCCAGCGCTCGAGCCAGAGGATCGCGTCCAAGTCCAAATGGTTGGTCGGCTCGTCCAACAACAGCACATCGCTGCGCACGAACAAGGCTCGAGCCAGGTTCAATCGCATCTTCCAACCGCCGGACAGGGCATCCACCCTTGCCTCGGCTTCGGCGCTGGAGAAGCCGAGACCCGCGAGCAAGGCACGCGCACGCGGCTCGGCATCGTGGCCGCCCGCCGTCTCGAGCGCCTGGTGCGCATCGGCGATCGCTTCGCCGTCGTCGCATGCATCGGCACGCTCCAGGGCCTCGATCGCGCGGGTCAAGTCGGGATCGCTGTCATGGACATGACGCCACGCGGGCTTGTCCGAGCGGGGCAGTCCCTGCGCCAGCCGTACGACGCGTTCGAAAGGCTGCTCGATCTCGCCGGCATCGAGCGACAATTCGCCCGAGAGCGCGGCCAGCAAGGTGGATTTCCCACTCCCGTTGGCGCCGATCAGCGCCAGATGCTCGGTCGGAGAAATCGACGCCGAGGCATTCTCGAGCAACGGCACGCCGCCACGCGAGATGGTGATCGACTTGAGCCGGATCATCGCAAGAGGGCTTGGGCGGCGTCCGCGAGCTGCTCGCGCGAGATCAGGACCAGCATTTCGTCGCCGGCCGTGACCGGAAGATAGACGCATCGAAGGCCGGCGAAGGCATTCTCGAAGTGGGAAGCCTCGTGGCCGATCTCGAGCAGCAACTGGCCGCCGGGATTCAGGTGTTCGCCGGCGTCGCGAAGAATTCTGCGAATCAGGTCCATCCCATCGACGCCGCCCGCCAGAGCCGCTTGTGGCTCGGCGAGGAATTCGGGCGGCAAGGCTGACATCGATCCCGCGTTCACGTAGGGAGGGTTGCACACGACCAGGTCGAAGCGCTCGCTTCCAATAGCGGCAAAAAGGTCGCCGCGAGCCAGTTCGATGCGCTCATCGAGGCCGTATTCCGCGACGTTCTTTGCCGCCAGCTCCAGGGCCGACGCCGACAAGTCGGCCGCCGTGACCCGTGCTGTCTCGAAGCACTGGGCCGCCATCACGGCCAGGCTACCTCCACCGGTACACAGGTCCAGTACGGTGCGCGGCCAGCCCTCGGGCAGATCAAGGGTGCCCAGCCAGTCGGGCAACGACTCCTCGAGCGCCTCTGCAATCAACGACCGGGGGATCAGGGCCCTGGCATCGCAGGCGAATCGACGTCCGCGCAGCCAGGCTTCGCCGGTCAGGTAGGCAAGCGGTAGCCGCTCCTGGCATCGTCGCTCGATCAGCGAGACGATCTGGGCGCGCTCACGCCTGGTCAGGCGCGCGTGCGTGTGCGTTTGGGCCGCGTCGGGAGCGAGATGCAAGGCCCAGGACACCAGCCATGCCGCTTCCTCTTCGGCGTTCGCCGTTCCCTGGCCGAACGCGATCCGCGTCGCCTGGAAACGGGTGCACGCGTACCGGACCACGTCCCCCAGGCTGCGCAAGTCCTCGACCGCGCCATCGGGGTCGGCCGAAACCTGGCGAATGTCGGCCTGGCTCATCGGGCCAGCAGCGTCTCGATGGCGCGTCGGTAGATGTTCGCCAGTGGGCGCAGGTCGGCGAGCTCGATGTTCTCGTCGATCTTGTGAATCGTCGCATTGGGCGGGCCGAACTCGACCACTTCCGGGCAGATCCGCGAAATGAATCGACCGTCCGAGGTGCCACCGGTCGTCGACAGCTCGGTCTCGAGGTCGCACTCGAGGCGGATTGCGTCGGTCAGCGCCTGCGACAGGCGTCCGCGCGGGGTCAGGAAGGGTTCACCCGAAATCGACCAGTCTAGGCTGTAATCAAGGCCGTGGCGTTCGAGAATCTCGCAGGTCCGACGTTGCAGTTCGCTCGACGTGCTGGCGGTCGAGAACCGGAAATTGAAGTCGACCACGCAACGTCCGGGAATGATATTGCCGGCGCCGGTGCCGGCGTGGATGTTCGATATCTGCCAGCTCGTGGGCTGAAAATACTCGTTGCCCTCGTCCCAGACGGTCCCGACGAGCTCGCCGAGTGCCGGCGCGAACTCGTGAATCGGATTGCGCGCCAGGTGAGGGTAGGCGATATGCCCTTGAATGCCGCGCAGCTCTAGCCGCCCAGACATCGATCCGCGTCGACCGTTCTTGATCATGTCGCCCAGGCGCACGACCGACGAGGGCTCACCGACGATGCAATAGTCGAGCCGTTCCTTGCGGCGTTCGAGTTCCTCGACGACCCGAACGGTCCCGTCGATCGCCGGACCTTCCTCGTCGGAGGTGAGCAAGAAGGCGAGACGTCCAGCGAAACGGCCGGCACAGCGGGATACGAACGATTCGGCCGCCACGACGAAGGCGGCGATCGACGATTTCATGTCGGCTGCACCGCGTCCGAAAAGTCGACCATTGCGCTCGGCAGGAACGAACGGATCCGAACTCCATTGCTCCAACGGCCCGGTGGGAACCACGTCGGTGTGGCCCGCGAACACCAGGGTCGGCCCCGGGTCGGTTCCCTCGCACACCGCCCAAAGGTTGGTCACTTCGCCCCGGATCAATGACTCGCAATCGAATCCGCTCGCTTCGAGACGCTCTCTCAGCAGGGTCTGGCAGCCGGCATCGTCGGGGGTGACCGAGGGGCGCGCGATCAGTGCCTCGAGCAATGCGCGAATCGCGCCCGATTCATTCATTGGCGTCGCGCTCATCAAGAAGTCTGGCGTAGACCGATTCCGTGAAGCCGACGACGACATGCTCGCCGGTCGCGAGCACCGGGCGCTTGACCAAGGTGGGCTCGCGAAGCATTGCTTCGACCGCGCTGGCCTGGTCGACGATCGAGGCCCGCTCAGCCGCGGACAGTCGTCGCCAAGTCAAGCCGCGACGATTCAGCAAGGCATCCCACGGCAGCCGGGTCAACCAGGCGTCGAGCAGGGATGCATCGAGTCCGTCACGCCGAAAATCGTGAAACCGGTAGGGCAGGCCACGCCCCCGAAGCCACCCACGGGCCTTGCGGACCTGGTCGCAGTTGTCTATGCCGAAGACGACGATGGCAGTCGGATCAGACATTCAACAGGAATTCGGAGAAGGACGGCGAATCGGTATCGGGCGGCTTGCCCGGCCCTCGAGGCCCCGGAGCCGGGGCAGCGTGGGCACCGGCCGGCTTGGCCGGATCGACTTCACTGGCGAGAACGGCCGCAAGGCTGTCCGGAGCGGGGGAGCTAGCGCCAGCGGCAGCCGTCGCTGCCGCGGCGACCATATCGGACGACGCGTTCTCGAGGTTCCAGAGCAAGTTGGTCGGCGAGTCCGCGTTGGCCAGTGCATCCTCGCGCCCGATCTTCTTTTCGAGTACGAGCTTGGCCAGGGCCTGGTCGAAGGTGACCGATCCTTGGGCAAGGCTCTTTTCCATGGCTTCCTTGATTTCGGTCAGGCGGCCCTGTTCGATCAGTTCGGATACGTGGCGCGTATTCAGAAGAACCTCGACGGCCGGCATGCGACCACCGGCCTTCGATCGAATCAGGCGCTGCGACACAACGGCTTTCAAGGTCGCCGACATGTCCGACAACAAGACCCGGCGGTTCTCCGGGGTATAGAAGCTGACAATCCGGTTGAGGGCGTGATTGGCGTTGTTGGCGTGAAGCGTGGCCAGCACGAGGTGCCCGGACTGCGCGTAGGCCAGCGCCATCGACATCGTGGACGTATCGCGGATCTCTCCGATGAGAATGCAGTCCGGCGCCTGTCGCATCGCGTTCTTGAGCGCGATCTCGAGGGAAGCCGTGTCGGTTCCCACCTGGCGCTGGTTGACGATCGCACGCTTGTTCTTGAAGGTGAACTCGATCGGGTCCTCGAGCGTGAGGATGTGCCCGGACTTGTTGGCATTGCGGTGGTCCAGCATGGACGCGAGCGTCGTGGACTTGCCTGATCCGGTCGATCCGACCACCAGGATCAGGCCGCGTTTCTCCATGATCAACTCGCCCAGCGTGGGCGGCAGTTGCAGGTCGCCCAGCGAAGGAATGTCGCCGGGGATGAACCGGATCACGGCCGCGGGTGTACCGCGCTGCAAGAAGACGTTGATACGGAAGCTGCCGACATTTCGCAGGCCGTAGCCGGCGTTGAGCTCGCGCTCGAGCTCGAACGCTTCCCACTGGCGATCCGTGACGATCTGTCGGATGAGCGCCGTGACACCGGCCGGATCGAGCCGCTGCTGGTTGATCGGAATCACGGTTCCGTTGATCTTCAATTGCACCGGTGATCCCGGCGCGAGGAAGAGGTCGGACGCCTTCTTGTCCGCCATCAACTGCAGCAAACGGTCCATCATCGTCGTTGCCCTCTGTTACAAGCCCGGGATTCGAGTGGCTTCAGTCGCCACGCAGCAACTCGTTGATCCCGGTCTTGGCGCGCGTCTGCGCGTCGACCCGCTTCACGATGACCGCACAATACAGGCTCACCTTGCCGTCGGCCGACGGCAAGGAGCCCGGTACGACGACCGATCCAGCCGGCACCCGGCCGTAGATCACTTCTCCGGTCGAGCGGTCGTAGATCTTGGTGCTCTGACCAATGAACACGCCCATCGAGAGGACCGAGTTCTCTTCGACGATCACGCCCTCGACGACCTCGGAGCGAGCACCGATGAAGCAGTTGTCCTCGATGATCGTCGGGTTCGCCTGCAAGGGCTCCAGCACCCCGCCGATGCCCACCCCGCCCGAAAGATGGACGTTCTTTCCGATCTGGGCACACGAACCCACCGTCGCCCAGGTGTCGACCATCGTTCCCTCGTCGACGTAAGCCCCGATGTTCACATACGACGGCATCAAGACCACATTTCGAGCGATGAAGGCCCCCCGGCGCGCGACCGCCGGCGGGACGACCCGGTAACCGCCGGCCGCGAGCGAGGCCGCATCCATGTCGGCGAACTTGGTCGGGACCTTGTCGAAGAACTGCAGGCCGCCGCCGCCCATGGGCTCGTTGTCGGCGAGGCGAAACGAGAGCAGAACGGCTTTCTTGATCCATTGATGCACCACCCATTGCCCGGCATCCCGCGACGCCACGCGCAGCGTGCCCGCGTCAAGTTCGGCCAGAACATGGCCGACCGCCTCGCGAACGGCGGCGGCAGCACTGGTCGGAGACACGTTGGCTCGGTCGTCCCAAGCCTGTTCAATGGTGGATTGGAGATTGCTCATCGATGAATGCTCGAGAAAAATTGGGAAGGGTATCCCGGTCAGGAAGACGGGCCGGCAAGAAGGCAGCCCCCGGCATGGTTGGCAGTGGGTGGAACTTGGTCACGCAGTGAACTGCCGGATGCGGACCGCGGCTTCGACACAGCGTGACACTGAGTCGACCAGCGCGATGCGCACGAACCCCGCGCCGGGATTCCCACCCGGCTGGTCGCGAGCGAGCAGGCTCCCCGGCAGCACCAGCACATTATATTGACGCAGCAGATCGACACAGAAGGCCTGGTCGTCGCCGCCGGGAACCGCCGCCCACAAATAGAACCCGGCATCGGGGCGGTCCACCGTCAACGCTTCGCCCAACGCATCGAGGACCGCGTCGAACTTCTCCCGATACAACTGCCTGTTCTCGACCACATGCGCCTCATCGGACCAGGCGGCGATCGACGCGGCCTGAAAGGTCGGGCTCATCGCACTGCCGTGATACGTGCGATAGAGCAGGAAGCGGTCGATCAACCCCGGGTCACCGGCGACGAAGCCCGAGCGCATGCCTGGAACATTGGAGCGCTTCGACAGGCTCGTGAACATCATCAGGCGCTCGAATCCGCGCCCCAGGCGCTGCGCTGCCTCGAGTACGCCGATCGGCGGCCTGGCATCATCGAAATAGATCTCCGAATAGCATTCGTCAGAGGCGATCGTGAACCCATGACGATCGGCCAGATCGAACAACTGGCGCCATTCCTCGAGATCGATGACCACGCCAGTGGGATTTCCCGGCGAACAGACGTAGATCAGCCGGGTCTGGCTCCAGGTTTCCTCGGGGACATCTCGCCACCGGCATCGAAACCCGTCGTCGGCGCGCTGCGCGACGAAATGCGGCTGGGCGCCGGCCAGCAGCGCCGCGCCCTCGTAGATCTGATAGAAAGGATTGGGAGATACGACGACACCACCGCGCAGCGGGTCGACCACCATCTGTGCAAAGGCGAACAAGGCCTCCCGAGTGCCATTGACCGGCAGCACGTGCCGCGCGGGATCGAGCCCTTCGAGGCCGTAGCGGCGCCCCAACCACGCCGTGCATGCCTCGCGCAAAGCGGGCGCGCCGGCGGTCGGCGGGTAGCTCGAGAGCCCGTCGAGCGCGCCGACCAGTGCCTCGCGCACCAGCATCGGAGCAGGATGCCTGGGCTCGCCAATCGTCAGATTGATTTGCTCGAGCGCACCCGTCGGCGTGACACCTGCCGTCAGCGCGCGAAGCCGCTCGAACGGATACGGTTGCAGCAGGTTGAGTCTTTCGTTCAAGAAGTTCTCTTAACTATATGTTTGGAAAGCTATCTTACAGATTTCCCACTGGGTTGGCTGCCGAGATCCACTCGGGGCGCCGGCGCCCATCCCGCTTGCCTGTGCTCGACTTCGATCGTCGTGAAGATGCCGCCCCTTACATACCAACGAGCCGTGAGCCGAAGAAAGCGCGGCGCCAGCGCGCCGACCAGGTCATCGGCGATCCGGTTGCTCACGGCCTCGTGGAAGGCTCCTTCATCGCGATACGACCACATGTACAGCTTCAGCGACTTGAGTTCGACATTGAGCTGGTCTGGAATGTAGGCGAGTTCGATCGTGGCGAAGTCGGGTTGCCCCGTCATCGGGCACAGGCAGGTGAACTCCGGCACCTCGATGTGAATCGCGTAGTCGCGTCCAGGCGCCGGGTTCGGGAAGGTTTCCAGAGTGCTGGACGGTTTCGATGGCATCGCGTTGAGTTCAAGAAGGGTTAGCGGCCGCCAGATGGGCCCGGTCGAGAACTCGCCAAGGCCGATATAGCGGTGCAAGGCCCGAATACGTCGTCGAGCGGGTAAGATTATATTTGCGTGACACGGGCCGCCTTTGCGGCTTTTCGTGTTTTCGGGCGCATGGCAGCCGCCGATCCCCCCGCGCCAAGACCATAACGACCCGCAGGCCCCCCCGGTGCGACTCAAGCAGATAAAGCTCTCCGGCTTCAAGTCCTTCGTGGATCCCACTTCGTTCGACGTTCCCAGCCAGTTGGTGGGCGTCGTAGGCCCCAATGGCTGCGGCAAGTCGAACATCATGGACGCGGTGCGGTGGGTGCTCGGCGAATCGAAGGCCTCGGAGCTGCGCGGGGAGTCGATGCAAGACGTGATCTTCAATGGGTCCGCCGATCGCAAGCCGTCTTCCAGGGCGTCGGTCGAACTGGTATTCGACAATTCGCTAGGCCGAATCGGCGGAAGCTGGGCGGGTTTCGCCGAGATCTCGGTCAAGCGGGTGCTCGGCCGCGACGGCCAGTCGACCTACCTGATCAACAATCAGGTCGTGCGCCGTCGGGACGTCCACGACATGTTCCTCGGCACCGGTCTCGGGCCACGCGCCTACGCGATCATCGGTCAGGGCATGATCTCCCGAATCATCGAGGCGCGTCCCGAGGAGGTTCGCGTGTTCCTCGAGGAGGCGGCCGGCGTCTCGAAGTACAAGGAGCGGCGCCGGGAAACCGAGAACCGGCTCGGTGATACGCGCGAGAACCTCACGCGGGTAGAGGACATTCTTCGCGAGTTGCAGGGGCAGATCGAACGCCTCGAGCGGCAGGCCGAGGTCGCGCAGAAGTACCGGGAGCTGGAGTCCGACCGTGATCGCAAGCAGCGGCTGCATTGGCTGATCCGCCGCGACGAAGCCGCGGCGGAACGCGCGCGAAGTGCAGAGTTGGCCCGTCAGGCTTCATTGGCCCTGGAAGCGCGATTGAGCGAACTGCGTGCGCTCGAGGCGGAGATCGAACGGGTGCGTGGCGAGCACTACGGCGCCGGCGACGACGTTCATGCCGCCCAGGGGCGCTTCTACGAGGCCAACGGGGAGGTGTCTCGGCTCGAGGCCGAGATCCGACTGGTTTCCGAAACCACGGGTCAGCTCCGAGATCGGCTCTCGGCGCTCGATGCCGAAGCGCATTCGGTGCGCGAGGCTGGCGAGGCTGCCGCGGCCGATCTGGAACGTCTTGGTGCCGAGGCCGAAGAGGCCCAGGGCCGCGAAGAAGAAGCCATCGCCCGGCAGAGCCGGATCTCCGACGAGCTTCCAGCCCTCGAGTTGGCTGTGCGCGAGGCTCGGGCCGGGCTCGAGGAGGAGCGCTCGCGCGTCGAGGAGACCCGACGCTCGCTCGAGCTGACCGGCGCCCGTCAAAGTGCCGCGCAGGAAAATTTGGACCGCCTCGGCCAGCGACGCGAGCGACTGCGCGCGGACGCGAGCCGCTTGCTCGATTTCGACCCCGCGCTCGCCGAAGGCGCGCAAGCGGAACTCCTGCTCGCCGAGGACGCCGAGCGCGACAGCGCGACGGCGCTCGAGGCGGCTCATGCTCAGTGGAGCGAGATCGACGCCCGGCGCGCGCCGACGCACGACAAGCTGCGCGAGGCCGAGGGCAGGCTGGCCCAGGTCGAGGCCCGGATCGCCGCCATGCGACAGCTACAGGATCGCCTGGACAGCCAGGCACGGGTTGGCCCTTGGCTCGAGCGCCACGGGCTGGCACAGATGCAGCGGCTCTGGCAGCGCATCCGGATCGAGGATGGCTGGGAGACGGCAGTCGAATCCGTCCTGCGCGAACGGGTCGGTGCGATCGAGGTGAGCCGGCTCGAGCACGCCCTGGGACTGGCGACCGATGCACCGCCTGCCAAGATCGCGTTTTTCGATGCCGCGGTTGGAATCGATCGCGGACAGGCGCCGCAAGGCCTGCGTCCGCTGGTGTCGATGGTACGCACCGGCGAGTCGTCCGTGCAGGCGGTGCTGACCGAGTGGCTGTCCGATTGCTACGTGGCCGAAGACCTCGAGTCGGCGCTTGGCCAACGCTCGCTGCTTCCGCCTGGCGGGCGACTGTTGGTCGGATCCGGGCACTCGGTTTCTCGACACGCAGTGACCTTGTATGCGGCGGACAGCGAACAGGAAGGCGTACTCGCACGCCAGCACGAGATCGAGAACCTGGAGCGCGAGGTCCGCGCACTGAAGTTGATCGCCGACGAGGCTCGGAACGCCGCCCAACGGGTGGAATCCGAGGCGATCGCCGCGGTTCAAGGCCTCAATGCCGGCCGTGATGCGCATGCCGCATCGGTCAGGGCGGCGGCCGCGGCCCGGCTCGAGGCGCAGCGCCTCGCACAGGAAGCCGAGCGCATCCGCATCGATCGTGAGCGGGTCGCCGCCGAAGAGGCCGAATCCGACGAGGCCGAAGAGCGCTGGCGCGGCGAGGTCGAGGAAGCTCAGGTCCGCTTCGAGGAACTCGACATCCAACTCGCCCAGCAGCAGGAACGCATCGAGGAAAGTCGCGATACGCTCGCTCAGGCCGAGGATGCCCTCCAGGCACAGCGAGACGCACTGCGCGAGGCGGAGCGCGAAGCGCAAGAGGCCGGATTCGCCAATCGTTCCCTCAGGCAGGAGATCGTCCGTCTGGAGCGCTCCATCAGTGAGGGCGAACAACGGCTGGCCCGTGCGCAAGCCGAGGTCGAGACGCTATCGACTCGCCTTGCCGGACTCGACGCGGAACCGGCGCAACAGGCCCTTCAAGCGGCGCTAGATGGCCGATCGGGTCGTGAGGCCGAGTTGACGGCAAGTCGCCAACGGCTGGACGAACTGGCCGCGCAGTTGCGCGGCCTCGACGAGAAGCGCCTGGCGATCGAGCGCGAACAAGAGCCGTCGCGCAACGCGCTCACGGAACTTCAATTGCGCGAGCAGGCGGCACGACTGAGCGTGGAACAGTTCATCGAGCAGCTGCGCGAGGCCGGCGTCGACGAGGCGATGGAATCGACGTTGCGCGTCGAGGCCGGCGAGAGCGCACCCAAGGCAAGCTGGCTTCAGGGCGAGGTGACCCGACTCGGCAACGCGATCGCGGCACTGGGCCCCGTGAACCTCGCAGCACTAGATGAGTTGGGCGAGGCCAGCGAGCGCAAGGGCTTCCTGGATGCGCAAAGTGCGGACCTCACCGAGGCGATAGAAACCCTGGAAGATGCGATACGAAAGATCGACCGCGAGACTCGAGACCTCCTTCAGGAGACCTACGATACGGTCAATCGCCACTTCGGGCTGTTGTTCCCGCAGCTTTTCGGGGGCGGCGAGGCGCGGCTCATCCTGACCGGCGACGAGATCCTGGACGCGGGGATCCAGGTCATGGCGCAACCACCCGGCAAGCGCAACAGCTCCATCCACCTGCTCTCCGGCGGTGAGAAGGCGTTGACTGCGATTGCTTTGGTATTCGCTTTGTTCCAGCTCAACCCCGCCCCGTTCTGTCTGCTCGACGAGGTCGATGCGCCGCTCGACGACGCCAATACGGAGCGCTACTGCGATATGGTCCGTTCCATGTCGGACCAGACCCAGTTCCTGTTCATCACGCACAACAAACTGGCAATGGAGTTGGCGCAACAGCTGATCGGCGTGACGATGCAGGAGAGGGGCGTTTCGAGAATCGTCGCGGTCGACCTGTCGGCTGCGACACAGTATGCCGAGGCTGCCTGAGCCGGGCTGAGCACGGGTGGTCGGAGGTCTCCGATAGCGAGCGAGTCATGAGCAGCCTCGAACTGACTCTTTTCATCCTTGTCATCGTGGCGGTCGGCGGAGTCCTCGCACTGAACGCGTATCAGTCGGGGCAGCGCCGGCGCCTTCGCGACGGCATTCGCGCACGCCAGCAGGGTGCCTCGCGCCGGGATTCGGATTCGGAGCCCAGCCTTCAAGCGGCGCCATTCGATGTCGAGTCGGCGTCCGCGACCGACGTCGTCGCGAGTGACACCGGCGACGCAACGGACTCGAGCCGGCTCGCACAGGCTTCGACCGATCGGCTGCTCGGGGCTTCCGAGGATGGCACCACGAGCGGGCCGTCGGACCTGCCATCGGAGCACGAGGCCGTCGTTCGCGAAGCCGCCGTTGGCGTTGCCGCGGGCTCGGAAGGCTCGACAGCCGATCCGATGACAGTGGAACCGGAATTGGTGGCCGAAGGACCGGTCGGCATCGAGCCGGCGACCAGCGTGCGAACACGGAAGTCGCATGAAGCCGCGCCGATCGTTGACGGAATCGAGTGCGTGGTCGCGCTTTGGTTCGACCGACCGATACCGGGCGAACGCCTGATTTCGTTGTGCCGCGACTTTCGCCGCGCTGGTGCGAAGCCGGTCCTCGTCGAGGGGCTGGCGGACGCCGGACTCGGCGCGACATTCGACGCGGTGATGCAGTCGGTCGGGCAGGGCGCTTCCGGCCGGGCGTACAGCCCACCCCAAGTCGACATGCAAGGAAGCGCGGATTCGGCGACACCGAGCCTGCCGACAATGGATGACGACTCGGACCCTTGGCTGGCGCTCGATGGACAAGTGCGCTACCTGGCCCTCAGGGCCGGGGTGTTGCTCGCGAATCGCCACGGGCCGCTCAATGCCATGGAGTTCTCCGAGTTCACTGCCCGGCTGCAAGCGCTCTCCGAAACACTGGACGGCAAACTCGTATTGCCGGACATGCTCGAGACACTGGCCAGTGCGCGCCAGTTGGATGCGCGCTGTGCATCGCTTGATTCGCACATCGGTGTCAATGTCGAAGCGCAACAGGCGCTCACCACCGCCGATCTGTCCGGGCTCGCTGCCGACACCAATCTGCACGAGCGTGGCAACAACCGATATGCCCGCATCGCCGCAGATGGCGAGCTCAGGTTTTCAGTAGCTCTGGGCGACGCCCCCAATCGGCTCAGTTTCCTGCTCGACGTTCCCCGCGTCACGGCTGCCGGCAGCCCGCTGCGAGAGATGGTGTCTTGTGCGTGGGACTGCGCCCAACGGCTCGAAGGCCGGCTCGTCGATGACGCGGGACGTGCCCTCAACGACGAGATCTTCGATGGAATCGAGAGTCAGCTCGCGAGCCGCTACGCTGCGCTCGAGGAAGCGGGGTTTCCGGCCGGCTCGCCGGTTGCACTGCGCTTGTTCAACTGAATGAGTAGCGACGACAGCCCACGCGCGCGCGCGCAGGAACTGCGCCGCTTGCTGACGCGATTCAATCACGAGTACTACGTGCTCAATCGCCCCTCCATGCCCGATTCGGCGTACGACCGACTCTTTCGGGAACTCGAGACGATCGAGCAGGCGCATCCCGAACTGACGACGCCCGACTCTCCGACACGCCGAGTCGGGTCCCCGGTCGCCGCCGGTTTCGCCAGTGTCCGCCATGCCGTTCCCATGCTCTCGCTCAATAACGCATTCGACGGGGCAGAGGTCGAGGCGTTCGACCAACGCCTTCGTGGACTCTTGTCCGAAGTGATCGGTGGCACCGATACGCTGCTCGAGTACTGCGTCGAGCTGAAGTACGACGGTATCGCGGTCAACCTGCGCTACGAGGACGGGATATTCGTTCAAGGCGCGACGCGCGGGGACGGCTCTAGCGGCGAGGACATCACCGAGAACCTGCGAACGATCCGCGCGATCCCGTTGAGACTCATCGATACGGACACGCCGGTCCTGGAAGTCCGAGGGGAAGTCCTGATATTCAAGGCCGACTTCGCCCGCATGAATGCCGAACTCGATGCCGCAGGCGAGAAGCCATTCGTCAACCCGCGCAATGCGGCGGCAGGCGCCTTGCGTCAACTCGACCCGGCAATCACCGCGCGGCGCCCGCTGAGATTCTTCGCCTACGGCATCGGCCAGGCGGAAGAACTGAGCTTGCCCGATCGTCAAAGCCTTGTGTTGGATCGACTTCGCGAGCTGGGCTTTCCGGTGGCATCTCATTCGGTGGTGAGCGGGAGTTCGGGCCTGTTGGCGCGCTATCGGCAGATGCAGGCCGAGCGAGCGACGCTGCCCTTCGAGATCGACGGCGTTGTCTACAAGATCGATCGCCTCGATCTGCAACGCGCGGCCGGCTACGTGGCGCGAGCGCCGCGGTTCGCCATCGCGCACAAGTTCCCGGCCGAGGAGGCGCTGACCGAATTGCTCGATATCGAGATACAGGTCGGCCGGACCGGCGCGCTGACCCCCGTCGCCCGGCTCAAGCCGGTGTTCGTCGGCGGTACGACCGTCAGCAACGCAACCCTTCACAACGAAGACGAGATCCGTCGCAAGGACTTGCGTATTGGCGATACCGTCGTCGTGCGCAGGGCCGGCGATGTCATTCCGGAGGTCGTTCGGGCACTGACCGACCGAAGAGCAGCCTCTGACGCGTCGCAGGCCCCGTTCGCCATGCCAGGCCATTGCCCGGTTTGCGGCGCGGCCGTCGTTCGCGAGGAAGGAGAGGCTGTCAGCCGATGCCAGGGAGGCCTGACCTGTCGGGCGCAACGCGAGCAGGCACTGCTGCATTTCGCACAACGCCGCGCTCTCGATATCGAAGGCTTGGGCGACAAGCTGGTGCGACAACTTGTCGATGGCGATCTGGTCCATACCCCGGCGGATCTGTACCGGCTGGACGCCGAATCGCTCGCGGGCCTGGACCGGATGGGAGAGAAGTCGGCGGCCAAGCTGGTCGCGGCGATCGAACGCTCGAAGAAGACGACGTTGGCGAGATTTCTCTATGGGCTCGGAATTCGGCACGTCGGCGAAGAGGTGGCTCGCGTTCTGGCGGATGGCTACGGAACCCTGACGGCGCTGCTCGATGAAGACTGGGACGCGCTCTTGGCCCGTAAGCAGGCGGCCCAGAAAGAAAACGCGAAACGCCGAGCGCGAGGCGAGACACTCGTACCCGTGCCGCTCGAAGGTATCGGTCCGGAGATCATCGCGAGCATTGCGGCCTTCCTGTCCGAGCCGACGAACCGCGAGGTCGTCGATGCCCTCGTCGCCAGTGGCGTCGCGTGGCCCGAGTCAGCGCCATCCGCCGAACACGCGGATCCCGAAGGGATCGCCTCCGCCATCTCGGGCAAGACTTTCGTTCTCACCGGGACATTGCCGAGCCTTTCACGCGATGAGGCCGCCGACTGGATTCGCCGCCACGGGGGATCGGTAAGTTCCTCCGTATCCAAGAAGACCGACTATGTCGTGGCCGGCGAAGCCGCCGGAAGCAAACTCGAGAAGGCGCAGGCGTTGGGACTGGCCGTCCTCGACGAGGCTGCGCTCCTTGCAATGGCCGATCGCTCATCCGACCTTTGACCAGGAACCCTCTGACATGCTTGCAATCATCGGCGGCAGCGGCCTTGCCAAGTTGGCGGACCTCAGCGACATGCGCCGCGAGGTCGTGCGGACCCCACACGGAGATCCCTCCTGTGCGCTGACCTTTGGCCAGCTCGACGGCACTCCGGTCGTATTCCTGGCCCGTCATGGCTACGGACACACGATTGCGCCCCACGAAATCAACTACCGCGCCAACTTGTGGGCGCTGAAGGCCGTTGCGGCCGAGGGCGTGATCGCCGTCGCGACGGTCGGGGGAATCCGCGATGCCTTGGGTCCGGGCGAGCTGGTGGTACCGGATCAGCTCATCGACTACACCTGGGGACGGGCGTCCACCTATTTCGAGGGCGTCGACCAGCCGGTCACCCACATCGATTTCACCCAGCCGTACGACGTCGGACTGCGCGCCAGGTTGCTGGACGCGGGTACACGCGCCAACGAGTCGATGCACGACGGTGGCGTCTACGGGTGTACGCAGGGCCCGCGCCTGGAGACCGCCGCCGAGATCGAGCGCCTTGCCCGCGACGGCTGCGATCTGGTCGGAATGACTGGTATGCCCGAGGCCGCCCTGGCCCGCGAGCTCGGACTTCCGTATGCGTGTCTCGCGGTCGTGGCGAACCACGCAGCCGGTCGTGGTAGCAGTGCAAGCTCGATATCGCTCGAGCAGATCAATGTGGTCTTGGAAGGGGCCATGCGCCGGGTACGGCGAATCCTGGGCGCCGTTGGCTGAGAAAGGAATCGATCAATCGGGCTGCAACGCGGCGAGCAGTTCGGTCTCGATCTGGATCTGATGCTTCGGATTCGTCAGCGGCGGTCCATCGACGAGAAAGACGTCTTCGGCTCGCTCCCCGAGCGTCGCGATACGGGCGGTATAGATGTTGACTCCGTGCTTGCCGAGAATCATTGCAATCCGGTAGAGCAGCCCCGTTCGATCGTTGGCAACGATCGATAGCAGGAAGTGCTTTCGATTCTCGTCGGGACGCAGGTCGATGCTGGGCTTGACCGGAAAATAGCGCGAGCGCCGCGATAGCCGCCCCCGGATCGGCTGCGCGAGCTTGGTTCGCCGCTTCAGCCGTTCCGTGAGTTCGGATTCGACCAGCGCCAGGATATCTCGATAGCGGGACGCGCCCGACGGATCGATGACCAGGAAGCTGTCGAGCGCGTAGCCGTGCTCGGTGGTGTGGATGCGCGCATCGAGCACTGACAGGCTCTTGCTGTCGAAGTAGCCGCAAATCCGCGCGAAAAGGTCTTCCTGGTCCGGCAGGTAGACCACGATCTGGAAGCCCTCGCCGATCGGCGCCAGCCGCGAGCGGACGACTGGCGTCCGGGTGGCGGTGTGGCGACTGAGCATCCGGGTGTGCCAGGCGACGTCTTGCACGTCGTTGCGCAAGAAGTAGGCAATGTCGAGTCGTGACCAGAACTCCCGGTAGACGTCAGGGCTGAGCGCATACAAATTGAGCAGGCGAACCGCTTCGGCCCGCTTCGCGTCGAGACGTTCGGCTGCATCCGGTGTATCGCCGGCCAACTCTCGTTTGGTCGCCCGAAACAGGTCCTCGAGCAACTTGCCTTTCCATGCATTCCAGACCTTCGGACTGGTGCCGCGAATGTCGGCGACCGTCAGCAGGTAGAGCATGGTCAGACGCTCCTCGTTGCGGACGATGCCGGCAAAACGCTGGATCACGGCCGGCTCGCTCAGGTCCTGGCGCTGAGCGACCTGAGACATCGTCAGGTGATGCTCGACCAGAAACACCACCATCGAGGTCTCGTCACGGCTCATGCCGTGCTGTCGGCAGAATCGGCGAGCATCGGCGCGCCCGAGTAGCGAGTGGTCTCCGCCACGCCCCTTCGCGATGTCGTGGAACAGGGCGCCGATGTACAACAGCCAGCGCCGTTCGAGCGAGGCCATCAGTTGCGAGCACAAGGGATATTCGTGCGCGTGCTCGGGAATCGTCAGGCGTCGCAGATTCCGCACGACCATCAGGATGTGCTGGTCGACCGTATAGACATGAAACAGGTCGTGCTGCATTCGGCCGACGATTCGCCGAAACGGCGGCAGGAATCGCCCGAGCAAGGACCACTGGTTCATCCGCCGCAGTTCGTGCGTGACGCCGCGCTCGCTCTTGAGCAGCTGCAGGAACAGCGCCCGGTTTTCGGGGCGCGACCGGAAGGCGGCGTCGATCCGATCCCGCGCGTGCCACATCGCGCGCAGCGTGCGGGTACTCATGCCCGAAAGTTCCGAGCGCTGCTGCAGTCGCAGGAAGGCACGCAGAATCGCCGAGGGATCGCGCTCGAAGAGATCGTCGTCGACGGTCTCCAGCAGGCCCTCCCGATTGCAGAACTCCGCATCGATGGGCTCCGGCTCGTGGCCGGCGCGATCGAAAAGGCGCTCGTCGATGTTCTGAAGGATGATGGTCGTGAGCTGGGAAACCGACTTGGCGGCCAGGAAATACCGCTGCATCAATGCTTCGGAAGCACGTCGGGCACTGCCGTCGCCGATGCCCAGCGCAGCCGCGACCTGCGCCTGGAGGTCGAAGACGAGCCGGTCTTCGCGCCGGCGCGCCGTCACGTGGAGCATTGCGCGGATCTGCCGAATCTGGCGCTCCGCGCCACGAAGTACCCGCAGTTCTTCCGCATTGAGAATCTCGGCCTGGGCCAGCTCGTTCCAGTTGGCCCCGAAACCGGCCGCGCGGGCAATCCATTGCATGGTCTGCAGGTCGCGCAACCCGCCCGGGCTCTCCTTGGTGTTGGGCTCCAGGCTGTAAGGCGTGTCATCGAACTTGACGTGCCTTTGCCGCATCTCGAGGATCTTGGCCGAACGGAAGGCGCGTGGATCGAGGCCCGACTCCATGCGCTTCCCGAGCAGCGAATACAGGCGCCGACTGCCGGCCAGGGGGCGCCGCTCCAGAAGATTCGTTCGCACCGTGACGTCGGACTCGGCCTCACGCAGACACTCATCGATCGTTCGCACCGAGTGCCCGATCTCCAGGCCGCAGTCCCAGCAGGCGCCAATGAAGCGTTCGAGGCACGGCGTCAATTCAGGGCCGGGTGCGGCCGGAAGCAGGATCAGCAGGTCGACATCGGATTGAGGAAAGAGTTCGGCCCGGCCATATCCCCCAACGGCGGCCAGCGCGCCCCCGTCGGGCATCGTGCTCGCCCACAATCCCCGCAGGCAACGGTCGGCCGCCCGACTCAGTGACGCGAGCAAGCGGCCCGGGGCCGGATGGCGCGTGAAATCCTCGATCGCCTGCTCGCGGTCCAGCCGGTAGCGGTCCCGCAGGGCCACCAGCGCAGGGGCTTGCTCGATTGCGTTGCCTGTCATCCGGTGGCCCGTCGATGCCGGGTCAGGCCGCGATTTCCGGCCGCGCCGGCATGCCGGGTGACACGGTCAGCACCTCGTAGCCGTCCGGGGTGACAAGCACCGTGTGCTCCCATTGGGCCGAGAGGCTGCGGTCCCGGGTCACGATCGTCCATCCGTCGTTGAGTTCGCGGATCTCGCGTCGACCTGCATTGATCATCGGTTCGACGGTGAAGATCATGCCCTCGACAAGCAGATCGCCCGTGCCAGCCTTCCCATAGTGGAGAACCTGGGGTTCCTCATGGAATCTGCGCCCGATCCCATGACCGCAGAACTCCCTGACAACCGAGAAGCCGGCAGCTTCGGCGTGTCGCTGGATTGCGGCGCCGATGTCACCCACATGTCCGCCGGGACGAATCGCGTCGATTCCACGCCACATGCACTCGAATGTGACCTGGCAAAGCCGTCTCGCGGCGATCGAGGGCTCACCGACGAAGAACATGCGGCTGGTGTCGCCATGGAATCCGTCCTTTATCACCGTGATGTCGAGATTCACGACGTCGCCGTTCTTAAGGATCTTGTCGCCCGGAATCCCGTGGCAGACCTGATGGTTGACGGAGGTACAGATCGACTTGGGGTAGGGGCTGTAGCCCGGGGGCGCATAGTTGAGCGGCGCCGGAACCGTCTTCTGAACCTCGACCATATAGTCGTGGCAGAGTCTGTCGAGTTCGCCGGTCGTGACGCCCGGGCGGACATGCGGTGCGATGAAATCGAGCACTTCGGCGGCGAGCCGTCCGGCAGTTCGCATCGCCTCGATTTCTGCGGCGCTCTTGATCGTGATTGGCATGTTAAGATTATAGGTTATCTGGCACTAACCCCATCGTCTGGGCGGGTGGCCACGGAAACCGCATGTTCTGCACGTTTGCGCCGCTTCGGCTGCACAAGCGTCTGGCGCCGGGTTCCTGAAGCCGTTTTTCCTATGACGCTGGGCGCCGGGTAAATCGCGCGCAGGTCCGCTCGACGGGTGCCGCGGCCTGAAACGACAGTTTTCGCATTGTGGCATTTGATGCCATCCATCGCGGGAACAGGGTCTTTCGGTCGTGGTTGTGTGCATCGGATCCAGGCGTCGCAGCCCCGGTACCGGGGTTACGCGGCAAACCTATGCGATGCGGCGAGCCTGCGTCAGTCATGAACCCTGATCGGAGTCCCTCAATGTCCGTCACGATGCGGCAAATGCTCGAAGCGGGTGTCCATTTCGGCCACCAGACGCGCTTCTGGAATCCCCGGATGGCCCCTTATATCTATGGCCATCGCAACCGAATCCACATCATCAACCTCGAAAAGACGATGGTTCTTTTCAACGAGGCGATGAACTACATGTCGAAGCTCGCCGCCAATCGCGGCACGGTGATCTTCGTCGGAACCAAGCGCCAGGCGCGTGAAGCCGTCGCCGAGGAGGCCGCTCGCGCCGGCATGCCGTATGTCGACCAGCGCTGGCTTGGTGGCATGCTGACCAACTTCAAGACGGTCAAGGGTTCGATCAAGCGCCTGCGCGACATGGAAACCACGATCGCCGAAGGTGGTCTCGAGCGGCTCTCCAAGAAGGAAGGCCTGTTGTTCCAGCGGGAACATGAGAAGCTCGTCAAGAGCCTCGGCGGTATCAAGGACATGGGCGGACTCCCGGATGCGATGTTCGTCATCGATGTCGGGTTCCACAAGATCGCGGTCACCGAAGCCCGCAAACTTGGGATTCCCGTGATCGCGGTGGTCGACACCAACCACTCGCCCGAGGGAATCGACTACGTGATTCCGGGCAATGACGACTCGGGGCGTGCGGTTCGGCTCTATGCACGAGCTGCCGCCGACTCGATCCTGGCCGGTCGGGCCGCCGCCTTGCAGGAACTCGCCAAGGTCGCGGACGAGGAAGAATTCGTCGAAGTCGACGACAGCGACGACGAGAACGAAGCAGCCTGATGCACATCGGGGCACGCACCGACGCCGGCACCGTCCGGCGCCGATGCGTGCCCCGAGACACATCAACGAGTCGCGGCCCCGGACATTCGACTCGCGGTGCCCGACCCCTGAACACAGAACATGGAGTATTGAGATGGCGGCAGTAACCGCGGCAATGGTCAAAGAGCTGCGCGAGAGAACCGACGCACCGATGATGGAATGCAAGAAGGCGCTGACCGAGGCCGATGGCGACATCGACAAGGCCGAGGAACTGCTTCGCGTTCGTCTCGGCAACAAGGCGAGCAAGGCGTCGTCGCGGGTCGCAGCCGAGGGCGTCGTGGCTCAGTTCATCTCCGGCGACGGCCGCCTGGCAGCGATGGTCGAGGTCAACTGCGAAACCGATTTCGTTGCCAAGAACGACGAATTCCTCGCATTTGCCGCCAAACTGGCCGAAATGGTCGCAAGCGACGCGCCGGCAGATGTCGCGACGCTGTCGGCCATGCCGATGAACGGCAGTACCGTCGAGAGCGTGCGCACCGAACTCGTCGGGCGTATCGGCGAGAACATGAACATCCGCCGCTTCGAGCGTGTCGAGGCCAAGGGCGGCGTGTCTGCCTATGTCCACGGCGGCAGTCGTATCGGCGTGCTGGTCGACCTGGTCGGCGGGGATGAGACCCTCGGCAAGGATCTGGCGATGCACATCGCCGCCAGCAAGCCCAAGGCGGTCTCTCGTGACGCCGTACCTGCTGCAGACGTGGCGCGTGAGCGCTCGATCGCGGAGCAAAAGGCCGCTGAATCCGGCAAGCCTGCGGAAATCGTGGCCAAGATGGTCGAGGGCTCGGTGCAAAAGTACCTGAAAGAGGTGACGCTGCTTGGCCAGCCCTTCGTGAAGGACGACAAGCAGACCGTCGAGCAGTTGCTCAAGCAACGCAGCGCCTCCGTCGAGAACTTCGTGCTGTATGTCGTCGGCGAGGGAATCGAGAAGAAGCAATCCGATTTCGCTGCCGAGGTCGCCGCGCAGGCAGCTGCAGCGGCCCGTTGAGCCGACGCGTGCGTCGCTACGGGCATAATTGGTCGCAAACAGTCGGTTGCCGGAGGCAATGTGACAATCGTCGAAAAGACTGAGCAGGAGAACCTGGCGGAGGACGCAATCGTTCGCCAGGGGGCGTTTCGCCGGGTGTTGCTGAAGCTCTCCGGTGAAGCCCTGATGGGCGACGATGCGTATGGCATCAACCCGGCCACGATCGAGCGCATGGTGGCGGAGGTCGCCGCGATCTCGGCGATGGGAATCGAGCTTGCCGTGGTCATTGGTGGCGGGAACATCTTCCGCGGGGTTGCGGGCGGGGCATCCGGCATGGATCGTGCCACCGCCGACTACATGGGCATGCTGGCCACGGTCATGAATTCGCTCGCCCTGCAAGATGCCCTGCGGCAGGCGGGCGTGGTCGCGAGGGTTCAGTCGGCGCTGAAGATCGAGCAGGTGGTCGAGCCCTATATTCGCCCCAAGGCACTTCGCTACCTCGAAGAGGGCAAGGTCGTCATCTTTGCTGCCGGCACCGGCAACCCGTTCTTCACGACCGATACGGCGGCCGCCTTGCGCGGGGCGGAGATTGGCGCACAGATCGTCCTGAAGGCGACCAAGGTCGACGGGGTCTACTCGGCCGATCCGAACAAGGACCCTACTGCGACCCGGTTCGGCCGGATCACTTTCGACGAAGCCCTGAGGCTGAACCTGAAGGTCATGGACGCGACGGCCTTCGCCCTGTGCAGGGACCAGGGTCTTCCGATCAACGTGTTCTCGATCCTGAAGGAAGGCGCGCTGCGTCGGGTCTGCCTTGGCGAGGACGAGGGAACGCTGGTGCATCTCTAGGATTGCCGCTCCCGCAAAGGGAACGGGCATCCGATCAGGAGGAAAAATGACCGTCGAAGAGGCGAAGCTCAACGCCGAGGACAAGATGCAGAAATCGATCGAGTCGCTGCGATCGAATCTGTCCAAGATCCGAACCGGCCGCCCCACGCCGGCACTGCTCGATCATGTGCACGTCGACTACTATGGGAGCTCGGTCCCGATCAGCCAGGTCGCCAATGTCTCGCTGGTCGATGGGCATACCCTGGGCGTGCAGCCCTGGGAGAAGAAGATGGTCCAGGTCGTCGACAAGGCGATCCGGGAATCCGATCTCGGGCTGAATCCGGTCGTCGTCGGCGAATTGATTCGCGTACCGATGCCGCCGCTCTCCGAAGAGCGACGACGAGAACTGACCAAGGTCGTCCGAGGCGAGGGCGAACACGCCAAGGTCGCGGTGCGAAACCTGCGTCGCGAGGCCAACGAGCAGTTCAAGCGAATGCTCAAAGACAAGGAAATCTCCGAAGATGAGCAGCGAAGAGCGGAAGAAGACGTTCAGAAGCTGACTGATCGCTTTGTCAGTGATGTCGACAAGCTTCTTGCTGACAAGGAGCACGAGATCATGACGGTTTGATCGATTCGATCCACAGGCAATGACTGCGTTCACGAGCTCGACGACCAGCCTGCCTCAAGCCTCGTCCGTGCCCCGGCACGTCGCGATCGTGATGGACGGCAACGGCCGCTGGGCTACGTCCAGACGCCTACCCCGCTTCGCGGGCCACGCCAAGGGCGTGGAGGCGGTGCGCACGACGGTCGAAGCCTGCGCGAAAGCCGGCATCGAGTTCCTGACCCTGTTCGCATTCAGTTCCGAGAACTGGCGCCGTCCGGCCGACGAAGTCTCCTTGCTGATGCGCCTGTTCGTGGGCGCGCTCGAGCGTGAAATCGGTAGCCTGCACGCCAATGGCATCCAGCTGCGTGTGGTCGGCGATCTGGATCCCTTCGAGCCCAGGCTGAGGCGGCTGATCGCGAAGGGAGAGGAACGGACGGCCGCGAATACCCGCCTCACGCTCACGATCGCTGCGAACTATGGCGGTCGCTGGGATATCCTCCAGGCGACCCGGTCGCTGTTGCAGAATGAGCCCGAGCTGGCGGCAGACCCTGGTCTGATCACCGAAGCGGCTCTCGAGAAGCACTTGTCGATGTCTTACGCGCCGGAGCCGGATCTCTTCATCCGCACGGGCGGAGAGCAGCGCATCAGCAATTTCCTGCTCTGGCAGCTGGCGTATACCGAGTTCTACTTCACCGAGACCTATTGGCCTGATTTCGGCCCGGTAGCACTCGAAGAGGCGATCGTTTCCTATCGCTCACGCGAGCGGCGTTTCGGACGCACCAGCGAACAGATCGCCACCGCCTGATGCTGCGCACGCGCGTCATTACCGCCGTCGTACTACTGCTGATCCTGTTGCCGTCGATCTTCGTGGCGCCGCCGCCCGTGTGGGGCGCCGTGAGTCTGGTCTTCCTGGCAGCTGCGGCATTCGAATGGACGCGTTTGCTACCAGGGGAGGCCAGTGCCTGGCGGGTGGCCGGCTTGATGACGCTCATCGGCTCGACATGGCTCGCGTTCTCGGTGGAACAAGGGATCCCCGCCAGCGTGCGTCTGACGCTCTATGCGGCCTCGACCCTGTTCTGGCTACTGGTCGCACCGGCCAGGCTCTCCAGAGTCGCGGCCCACGGCCGTTGGCCTGGCGCGGTCGTCTTGCTGATGGCCTGCTGGTCCGCGCTGTACGACTTGCGCGAGCTGGGCGCACTGGTGCTCTTTTGCGCGATGGCGATCGTCTGGATCGCGGACATCGGCGCCTATTTTGCGGGCAAGTCCTTCGGGCGACACAAGCTCGCCCCCCGCATCAGCCCGGGAAAGAGCTGGGAAGGGGCGATCGGCGGCGCGCTCGCGGTGGTGATCGTGGCGATGGCCACTACCGGGGTGGCATCGATGGCGCAGGTCCTGCCGGCCATGCTCTCCGCTCGGATCGGGTGGCTGGCGACGGTGATCGTCTTGTGCCTACTCGCGGCACTGTCGGTCCTCGGCGATCTTCATGAGTCCCTGCTCAAGCGGCTGGCCGGGGTCAAGGACAGTGGTGCGACCCTTCCTGGCCATGGTGGGGTGCTCGATCGGATCGACGCCTTGATTCCCGTGATGCCGGTGGTCGCAATGATCCACCTGGTTCTTCAGGACTGAGTCTTGCGTTCACTCACGATTCTTGGCGCGACGGGGTCGATCGGCTCGAGTACGCTCGACGTAGTGGCCCGCCACCCGGATCGATTCAAGGTCCATGCCGTCAGTGGACATCACCGAATCGATGAACTGGCCGGCATTTGCCAACGCTTCGAGCCGCGACTGGTCGCGGTGCCCGACGACGCGGCCGCGCAACGCCTGATCCAGCAGGGCGTCGGATCCCGTACCGAGATTCTCGTCGGCCGCCCCGGCCTGGTGCAGATCGCGACATCACCCGATGCCGACACCGTGATGGCGGCGATCGTCGGCGCCGCAGGCCTGGCCCCGACGCTGGCAGCAGCCCGCGCAGGCAAACGGATCCTGCTCGCAAACAAGGAGGCGCTGGTGATGGCCGGCGCCGTGTTCGTCGACGCGGCCTCGAGCGCTGGCGCCGAGGTGCTACCCATCGACAGCGAGCACAATGCGGTCTTCCAGTGCCTACCGCTGGGCCGTGTTCGGGCCGGGGTGCGCCGAATCGTGCTGACCGCATCGGGGGGCCCGTTCCGGCAGATGTCGCTCGAGGCCATGGCGGCGGTCACTCCCGAGCAGGCTTGCCGCCATCCGAACTGGTCGATGGGCCGGAAGATCTCGGTCGATTCGGCCACGATGATGAACAAGGGGCTCGAACTGATCGAGGCGCACTATCTGTTCCGGACGCCCGACCATGCGCTCGATGTCGTCGTTCATCCGCAGAGCATTGTCCACTCGATGGTCGAATACGACGATGGCTCCGTACTGGCCCAGCTCGGCAATCCGGACATGCGAACGCCGATCGCCCATGCGATGGGGTATCCGGAGCGAATCGACAGTGGCGTGGAGTCGCTATCCTTGATTGACGTCGCTCGGCTCGATTTCGAAGCCCCGGACTATGATCGCTTCCGCTGCCTGCGACTGGCCCGCGCGGCCTTGTCTGCCGAGGGCAGCGCCCCATGTGTACTGAACGCCGCCAACGAAGTCGCGGTGGATGCCTTCCTGGATCGACGCATTCGATTCGTGGACATCGCCGACGTCTGTGAGTCGACGCTCGAGGCGCTCGGCGACGGCCCCGCCGGCGAGTGCCTCGACAGCGTGATGGCCATCGATGCCGAGGCCCGGGGCGCGGCAACGCACAGAATCGCGGAGTTGGATCGATGAGCCTGCTTCAGACCCTGATCGCCTTCCTGGTCGCGCTGACCCTGCTGATCTTCGTTCATGAACTCGGTCACTACCTTGTGGCCCGATGGTGCGGGGTCAAGGTGCTTCGCTTCTCGATCGGATTCGGCAAGCCGCTGCTGAGCTGGCGAGTGGGCCCGGACCGCACCGAGTGGACACTATCGGCGATTCCGCTCGGCGGCTACGTCAAGATGCTGGACGAGCGCGAGCAACCGACCGAGGAGATCCCGCCCGAGGAGCTGCCGCGCGCATTCACGCGCAAGAGCCTGAAGGCTCGTTCGGCGATCGTGGCGGCGGGGCCTGCGGCAAACTTCCTGCTTGCGATCCTTCTGTACGCGATGCTCGGCTGGATCGGCGTGGACGAGCCCGTGGCGGTGGTCGATCGCCCGCCTGCTGGTACCGCCGCCCAGGCCGCGGGCTTGCAAGGCGGGGACCGCATCCTCGCGGTCGATGGCCGTGCGGTACGTTCCTGGAACGACGTGCGGCTGCAGTTTCTCGAGCCGGTCATCGAGCGCCGAGCGGCATCGCTCGATGTCGAGCGCGAAGGACATCGCAAGACCGTCTCGATCAGAACCGACGGCTTGCCGCCCGACGAAGCCGAGAAGCAATTCCTCAGGACGCTCGGCGTGGAACTGGCACCGGGACGGGTGTTCGTCGGCGACACGCTGGCCGATGGTTCCGCCCGCGCCGCCGGCATCGAGAACGGCGACGAATTGTTGAGCATCGACGGGCACCCGATCCGGCGAGCCCGCGACGTGATCGAGCGGGTCCGCGTGGCCGAGGGCCGCATGCTGCAGTTCGAGGTCAAGCGCGGCGACGCAACATTGCGCATCCCCGTGACACCGGGCGCGGCGCAAGACGATCGTACCGGTGAACGCATCGGGCGGATCGGAGCAAGCCTTCAGGACCGGATTCGCTTCGAACTCGTCCGGTACGGGGCACTCGAGGGTCTTTCCCACGGCGCATCGAAGACCTGGGAGATGTCCATCTTCTCGCTCAAGATGCTGGGCAAGATGCTGACCGGGGACCTGTCGATCCGGAATCTTTCGGGACCGATCACAATTGCCGATCTGGCCGGCCGTTCCGCTCGAGTCGGCTGGTATGCCTATCTCGGATTCCTGGCACTGATCAGTATCAGCCTGGGCGTGCTCAACATGCTCCCGATTCCCGTCCTCGACGGCGGCCATTTGGTATATTACGCGCTGGAAGCGGTACGCGGTCGGCCGTTATCGGCTCGATTCGTGGACATAACGCAAAAGGCGGGGCTCGGAGTAATCATGGTGATGATGGCACTGGCCCTGTTCAACGACATCATCCGCCAGATCGGTTCCTAACGGATGCCAATTGATTCTGAAACGCGTCGGCCACAGGCCAGGCGCGTGCGCTTCGTGCGCGTGGGCTTCGTGCGAGCCATCTTTGCGCTGCTGCTGCTGCTGTGTGCCGCTCGGGTCGCCGTTGCGTTCGACCCTTTCGTCGTGCGCGACATTCGCCTCGAGGGGATTCAGCGCACTGAGCCCGGTACGGTATTCACCTATCTCCCGATCAAGATCGGCGATCGCCTGACCGAGCAGAAGGCGGGTGAGGCGATCCGGGCCTTGTTCGGAACCGGGTTCTTCACCGACGTCCGCCTCGAGGTCGAGGGCGACGTGCTCGTCGTCGTGCTGGCCGAGCGCCCTGCGATCGCCTCGGTCGAGGTCAAGGGATCAAAGGAGTTCGACCAGGAAGCCTTGCGGCGCATGCTGCGTGACCAAGGGCTCGGCGAGTCGCGAATCTTCGATCGCAGCGTGCTCGAGCGCGCCGAGCAGGAAATCAAGCGGCAATACCTGTCTCGCGGCAAGTATGCGGTCCGGGTGAATGCGACCATCACGCCGCTCGAACGCAACCGGGTCGGCATCGTGCTCGAGATCGAAGAGGGCGAGTCGGCACGCATCGTCTCGATCCGGTTCACCGGGAACAAGGAGTTCTCGGAAGCTACACTTCTCGATCAACTTCAGCTCTCCACGCCCACGTGGCTGACCTGGTACACGAAGGCCGATCAGTACGCGCGCGAAAAGCTTGCGGGCGATCTGGAGCGAGTGCGATCGTTCTACCTCGATCGCGGCTACCTGGAGTTCTCGATCCAGTCGACCCAGGTTTCGATCTCGCCCGACAAGCAGGGGGTCCACATATCGGTCGCTGTCAGCGAAGGGCATCGTTACCAGGTCAAGTCGATCGGGTTCGGAGGTGACTTGCTGGGTCGCCGACCCGAATTCGAGAAACTGGTCGCCCTGGTGCCCGGCGACACCTTTTCAGGCAGCCGACTCAGCGAATCGACCAAGCGGATCCGCAGCCGCCTTGGCGACCTCGGGTACGCGTTCGCGAACGTCAATGCGGTGCCCACGATCGACCGCGACAAGCGCGAAGTCGCCTTCAATATCCTGGTCGACCCTGGGCGCCGGATCTATGTTCGACGGATCAACGTGACCGGGAACTATCGGACGCGCGACGTCGTCATCCGCCGGGAAATGAGGCAATTCGAGAACGCCTGGTATGACGCGGAGAAGATCCGTCTTTCGCGCGAACGCATCGACAGACTGGGATATTTCAGCCAGGTACAGGTCGACACGACGCCGGTGCCCGACGCACCGGACCAGGTCGATCTCACGGTGGCCGTGACGGAGCGGCAGACGGGCAACCTGGTGTTCGGCATCGGTTTCTCGAGCGCAGAGCCCATCATCCTCTCCGGGTCGATCAACCAGCGTAATTTCCTGGGCACGGGAAAGGCCTTGTCGCTGGATGTCAATACCAGCAAGATCTCCCGCACCGTGTCGATGTCGTACACCGATCCGTACGTGACCGACGACGGGATCAGCCGAACCATCGATGCGTACACGCGGCTGTTCAATGCCTCGGCCCTCGGCCTTGGTGACTACCGCTGGCGTTCGAACGGGGTGGGGTTACGGTTCGGGATTCCTTATACCGAGGTGGATCGGGTGTCGTTCGGCGTCGGTCTGGAGAACAACGAACTGAAGCTGGGATCCGCGCCGCCGCTGCGCTACGTCAGCTACGCCAATGCCGTGGGCACTTCAAGCTATGCCGTGTTGGCGACCCTCGGTTGGGTTCGGGATTCGCGCGACAGCGGAATCACGCCGACCAAGGGTCGCCTGCAGTCGGCGGGCTTCGAGATCACACTCCCGGTCGGTGACCTGCGCTACTACCGGGCCAGCTACCGGCAGCAGTACTACTATCCGCTCAACAAGGACTACTCGCTGGCGTTCAACCTGGACCTGGGCTACGGCCGGGCCTTTGGCGGGCGCCAATTTCCACCATTCAAGAACTACTACGCCGGCGGCATCGGCACGATTCGGGGCTACGAGTCCAGCTCCCTCGGCCCGGGTCGCGATCCAGTCGACAACGTCCCACTGGGTGGCCAGGTGAAGATCGTCGGTGGCGTGGAATTCCAGTTGCCGGTTGCCGGATCGGGCAATGATCGCAGCTTCCGTACCTTCTTCTTTGTCGATGGCGGCAACGTCTTTCCGCAGAACGAAGTCAAGGCGGCCGAGTTCAGATATTCCGCCGGTTTCGGCCTGAGCTGGCTCTCGCCGCTGGGCCCGCTGAAGTTCAGCCTGGGGTATCCGCTCAATCGCAAGGATGGCGACAAGGTGCAGCGGTTCCAGTTCCAGCTCGGAACGGGCTTCTGACGAGCTTCAGCGCACGGCTCGAGGGCTATGCGACAATCGGCGACGATGCAAAGAGTAGGAATGACCCGGATGAAACTGGTGAGTGCGCTGGGCGCATTGGCGCTGTCCGTTTTCATGGGCTCGGCCTTGGCCCAGGGGGCGCCGAGGATCGGATTCGTGAACACGGAGCGGATCCTTCGCGACGCCACGCCGGCCAAGGCCGCGCAGCAGAAGCTCGAACGTGAGTTCAGCAAGCGCGACAAGGAGATCCAGGAGATGGCCGCGAATCTCAAGGCCATGGGCGAGCGGCTCGACCGCGACGCCTCGGTCCTGAGCCAGTCGGAGCGCCAGCGTCGTCAACGCGAGTTTGCCGAGTTGGAGAAAGAGTTCCAGCGGCGCCAGCGGGAGTTCCGGGAAGACCTCAACCAGCGGCGCAACGAAGAACTGGCCGCGGTGGTGGACCAGGCCAACCGAGTCATCCGCCAGATTGCCGAGCAGGAAAAATACGACTTCATCCTGCAGGAAGCCGTCTACGCGAGCCCCAGAGTCGACATCACCGACAAGGTCCTGAGAGCCTTGAGCAGCACGAAGTAGTGGCGGTACCCCTGTGCGACGTCTCGAAGCGGCCGTATCGCTCGGCGAGTTGGCCGGGTTGCTCGGCGCGAGCGTTGCTTCGGCTCACTTCCAACGCCCGATCGATCGACTTGCCACGCTGACGTCGGCGGGGCCGACCGACCTGTCCTTTCTTTCCGATGTCAGATACCGGCAGGATGCCACCCGGTGTGCCGCTGGTGCCGTGCTCGTACGCAATGACGACGCGCAGGTGCTGCCCGACGATTGTGCAGCGGTCGTCGTACCGGACCCGTACCTGGCCTACGCGCGGGTGGCGTCTTGGTTCGAGCAACGGATTCGCCCCACGCCGCCGGCGGGGATTTCCCCGGCGGCTTGCGTGTCGGCGGCTGCCAAACTGGGTTCGCGTGTACGGGTCGACGCCGGCGCGAGCATCGCGGACGGCGCGCGGGTCGGTGATGACGTCAGCATCGGACCCGGCTGCCACGTCGGGCGCGATGCGATCGTCGGCGCGGGAAGCTGCCTGACGGCCAATGTCGTCGTGCAAGCCGATTGCGAGTTGGGCGTCCGCGTGATGGTGCACCCCGGCACGGTGATCGGCGCGGACGGCTTCGGCTTTGCCCGCCAGGGTGAGGGATGGCAGAAGATCGCGCAGCTCGGACGGGTCGTCATCGACGATGACGTCGAGATCGGCGCGAACTGTGCCATCGATCGCGGAGCGATCGACGACACCCGCATCGGTCGCGGGTGCAAGCTCGACAACCTGATCCAGATCGCGCACAACGTGGTCATTGGCCCGGACACCGCGATTGCCGGTTGCGTCGGCATCGCGGGCAGTGCGCGAATCGGGGCCCGTTGCATGATTGGAGGGGGTGCCGGAATCCTGGGGCACCTGGCGATCTGCGATGACACGACCATTTCGGCGATGAGTCTGGTGACCCGATCCATTCACCGTCCCGGTTTCTACACCGGCGTATTCCCGCTGATGAACAACCCCGATTGGGAGAAGGCCGCTGCCACGCTTCGCCGCCTGCCCGATCTGCGCGCACGCCTGCGCCTCCTAGAATCTCTGACCAAGGAGAATCCATGACGGTCCTCGACATTCGCGGGATCCTCGAACATCTACCTCACCGGTATCCGTTCCTGCTGGTGGACCGGGTCCTCGAGATCGAGCTGGGAAAACGCATCGTCGCGATCAAGAATGTCACGATCAACGAGCCGTATTTCATCGGGCATTTCCCTCATCTTCCGGTGATGCCCGGCGTCTTGCAGATCGAAGCGCTCGCCCAGGCGGCGGGGATTCTTTCGTTCCAGACGATGGGCCGGCGCTCCGATGCGGGTTCGGTTTACTACTTCGTCGGCATCGATAACGCCCGCTTCAAGCGTCCGGTGGTGCCGGGAGACCAACTCCGGCTAGAAGTCGAGATCACCCGTGTCGCGCGTTCCATCTGGAAGTACGCGGGGCGCGCAACCGTCGACGGGCAACTCAGCGCGGAGGCCGAACTGATGTGCACGCTGCGCGAGATCGAGCCGGCGTCCGACAAACCAGGGTCGGCACCGTGACGAGCGCGCTGATCCACCCCACGGCGATCGTGGATCCGGGGGCCGAAATCGACCGTTCCGTGACGGTTGGCCCCTACGCCGTGATCGGTGCCGAAGTGAGTATCGGAGCGCGCACGCAGGTTGGCGCCCATTGCGTGATCGACGGACGAACGACGATCGGGGTCGAGAACGTATTCCACCCGTTCTCTCGGATCGGTGGGGCGCCGCAGGACAAGAAGTACGCCGGGGAGGCCACCAGCCTGCGTATCGGCGATCGCAACATGTTTCGCGAGTACGTGACCCTGAATCGTGGCACGGTTCAGGATCGCTCCGAGACGACGATCGGCTCCGACAACTGGATCATGGCCTATGTCCACGTGGCGCACGACTGTGTGCTCGGAGACGGAATCATCGTAGCCAACAACACCAGCCTGGCCGGGCATGTGCATCTGGGCGATTTCGTCGTCCTCGGAGGCTTCACCGGCATACACCAATTCTGCAAGGTGGGGCCCCATGCGATGACCGGCGTCGGCAGCGTCGTGTTGCACGACGTCCCGCCGTTCGTCATGGTCTCGGGCAATACCGCCAGCGCGCACGGAATCAACGCCGAAGGCCTTCGCCGGCGGGGATTCTCGCGCGATCGCGTCAATGAGATCCGGCGCGCCTACCGATTGCTGTACAAGTCGGGACTGACCTTGGAGCAGGCCAGGGTCCAGCTTCGCGAGCGGGTGTCAGCGACGCAGGCAAGCGATTCGGAAGCGGATCTGCGTGAACTCGCCGATTTCCTGGACCAGGTCACCCGCGGCATCGTACGTTGATGAATGGGCGCGCGAGCCTGCGCGTCGCGATCGTCGCGGGCGAGAAGTCGGGCGACATGCTCGGAGCCGACGTGGTTCGCGGACTGCGCGCCAGATGCCCGGAGCTCCAGGTCGTCGGCATGGCGGGGCCCGCCATGATTGCAGCCGGCGTGGAGCCTTGGTGGTCTATCGAGGATCTGTCGGTGCACGGATTCACCGACGTGCTTCGACAATATCCCCGCTTGCACCGGCTTCGCGAAAGCCTCAAGAGCCGGCTGCGCGATTGGCGACCAGACGTCTTCCTCGGGGTCGATGCCCCGGACTTCAATCTTGGAGTAGAGACAGCCCTGCGGGCGGCGGGGATCCGCACCGTCCATTTCGTCAGTCCGTCGATCTGGGCATGGCGCGGCGGTCGAATCAACGCGATTCGCCGGGCGGTCGATCACATGCTGCTGGTGTTTCCGTTCGAGCAACGCATCTACGATGCGGCTCGCATTCCGGCCACCTACGTCGGGCATCCGCTGGCCGATCATTTGCCCGGCGACCTGCATCGCGACACGGCCCGTCGTCGGCTAGGCGTCGACCCCTCGGCGCTTGTCGTCGCCTTGCTTCCAGGGAGCCGACGTGCCGAGGTCCGCGAGATCGGACCATGCTTCATCGCGACGGCGGCCTGGCTGCGAGCGCATCGACCCGCCGTGAGATTCCTCTTGCCGAGCTCCAACGAGGCGACTCTGTCGATCATGGAGGCCATGATCGGCGCCACGCCGGCGACCGAGGGCCTTGGAATCACCGTTCTGCAGGGCCATTCGCACGAGGCCATGGCCGCGGCTGACGCTGTCCTCGTTGCGAGCGGAACCGCGACCCTGGAGGTCGCATTGTTTCGAAGACCGATGGTGATCGCGTACCGCCTCGGGGCCATCAACTACCAGATCATGAAACGCCTGGCCTACCAGAAGCACATCGGCTTACCGAACATCCTGTGCGGCGAGACCGTGGTGCCGGAATTCGTCCAGGACGCCGCGACGCCCGAGCACATGGGCCCGGCCCTCCTGAGGATGCTCGAGGACCGGGCATTGCAGGCACGACTGCACACACGATTCGACGAACTGGGATCGAGCCTGCGGCTCGGCTGTGCCGAGCGCGCGGCCGATGCGATCCTGGCCACGCTGTCGAGTGGGTCGGCCCAGGGAGTCCAGTCGTGAACGGGATCGCATCGGAAGCGGCGCGCCGCGAGCGCGGGACCGGGCCGGGACCGGCGGAATATCGACCGCCTTCGGTTCGCTACTGTGGCATTGACGAGGCCGGTCGCGGCCCCTTGGCCGGGCCGGTATTCGCTGCCGCCGTGATCCTGGATCCGGCAAACCCGATCGAGGGGCTTCGCGACAGCAAGAAGATTGGTCCGAACCGGCGCGACCAGCTGTTCGTGATGATCCTCAACCAGTCCCTGGCCTGCTCGATCGCCCAGGCGAGCGTCGCGGAGATCGACGAGCTGAATGTGCTTCAAGCCACTCTCTTGGCCATGCGGCGGGCCGTGGAGCTGTTGCCAATACCCCCGTTGCTGGCCCTCGTCGACGGCAACAAGGCGCCGGTGCTTCGGTGCGAAACGCGCACCCTGGTGCGCGGAGACGGCTTGGATCCTGCGATCTCCGCCGCGTCGATCCTCGCAAAGGTCGCGCGGGACCGGGACATGCTGGAATTGCATCGCGCCTATCCCGACTATGGCTTCGATGCGCACAAGGGGTATCCAACCGCGCTCCATCTCGAGCGCCTGCGTCGATTCGGCCCCTCTGCCGTGCACCGACAAAGCTTCGGGCCGGTGCGCGAGGCGGCCATCATGGCGGGCTGCCGAGCCGTCTCGAAGGCCCCCCATGACTGATCGACCGGAGCGCCCGGAGCATCTAATCGACACGTCTTCGGCCGCGCGCCGTGATGGCGAAGTACTGCGATCTGCCTCGAACCCGAGGTTTCGCGAACTACTCAAGCTGACCCAGTTGGCGCGTGAGCGGCGCAAGCGAGGGGTCTGCGTGATCGAGGGCGAGCATTTGCTCGAGGCCTATCGGGATCGGCACGGCGCGGCGCTCGCGGTCTATTGCTGCGAGGGTGCCCGCCCGACGTCCTTACGCGGCGACGAACCCGCGATCGAACTGAGCGAGCGTCTCTTCCGGCAGGTCAGCCAGGTCGCCAACGGACGTGGGCCTATCGCGCTCGTGCCGACGCCCGCGCCGTCACTGCCGGCCGTTCTCGACGAAGACACCGTGTATCTGGACGGCATCCAGGACCCGGGCAACGTGGGCACGATCCTGAGGAGTTGCGCGGCCGCCGGAATCCCCCGCGTCGTCACCTCCGCGGACACGGCCTTCTGTTGGTCGCCCAAGGTGCTGCGGGCCGGTATGGGCGCGCACTTCGCGCTTTCGATCCACGAAGGCCATCCGATCGGAACGGTGCTTGCCAGGGCCCGGCTCGCCATCTGGAGCACGCGCCTGGATGCCAGTCTGCCGATCTACGAGGCCGAGCTGGAAAAGCCGTCGCTGTGGCTGTTCGGAAGCGAAGGCGAAGGGCTCTCTGCCGGTGCCAGGGAATGGCCCGACGCCACGGCGGTGAAGATCCCGATGGCGGCCGGGGTCGAGTCGCTCAACGTGGGAGCCGCGGTGGCCATCTGTTTGTTCGAGCAGCGTCGCCGACGACATGCGGGCCGCCCGGACGGATGACAGATGCAGGCAGCCGACATCGCCGGCCTGCCTGGAGGAAATCGTCTAGCCGAGCAAATCGAGTTCGTGGATGATGGTCGTCGCGATCTCTTCGATGGACTTGTTGGTGGACGACAACCATCGAATGCTCTCGCGGCGCATCATGGCCTCGGCATCGCTGACTTCGCGGCGACAATTCTCGATGGACGCGTATCGGCTGCCCGGACGGCGCTCGTTTCGGACCTCGGAGAGCCGCTCGGGGGCGATCGTCAGACCGAAGAGCTTGGGCTTGTGCTGCCTGAGGGCGCTCGGCAGCGTGGATCGTTCGAAGTCCTCGGGGATCAATGGGTAGTTGGCGGCCTTGATACCGTGTTGCATCGCCAGGTACAGGCTGGTCGGCGTCTTGCCACTGCGAGAAACCCCGACCAGGATCACGTCGGCGGAGATCAGGTCCGCATGCGCCTGGCCGTCGTCGTGTGCGAGCGAGTAGTTGATCGCGTCGATGCGGCGCCCGTACTGGCCGGCGCCGTCAGGCCCGTGCGAACGGCCGATCTGGTGGGTCGACTTGATGCCGAGTTCGTCCTCGAGCGGTTGCACGAAGCTGCCGATCAAGTCCAGGAAGCGACAGTTCGCGCGACGGACGACATCGTTGATCTGCGTATCCACCAAGGTGCTGAATACGATCGGCCGATGGCGATCGACACCGGCTTGTGCATCGATGCGTCGCAAGGCCTCGTCGGCCTTCGCCATGGAATTGACGAAAGGCAAGCGCACCTGGCGGATCTTCATGTCGCCAAATTGGGTGAGAAGCGAGTGCCCGAAGGTCTCCGCGGTGATGCCGGTGCCGTCAGAGACGTAGAACACCGTGCGTTCGTAGTGGGCATTCGCCGATTCGGGCATGATCATTGGACTCCGGGCTCATGAACGGTCGCGTCCGACCAACGACCGGCACGCCGATCGAGGTCGCCTGATCGTAGAATATTTCGAGTCTCAATGGGCCCGCTCGCCGGACCCCGGAAGGCTCTCGAGCTTTGCCAGAACGCTGCAGCAGCGCGATCGCGCCGCTGGCGCCGAAGCTGCGCTGGTCGGTCGATGATCTGCTAGAGCGCTTTGCGCCCCGAAATTCAATTGCTCTTCAGGACTTCCAATGACACAAACCGAGGCACCGAATGTCGTGCCCTTCGAGGTCTTGCGCATGACCGACGTGGAAACCGTCGGTGGCAAGAACGCCTCGCTGGGAGAGATGATCAGCCAGCTCGCGGCATCCGGCGTGCGCGTACCAGGCGGGTTCGCGACGACCGCGCATGCGTTTCGCGAATTCCTCGATTTCAACGACCTGACCCGACGGATCAACGAACGCCTCGACGCACTCAATGTGGAGGACGTCAAGGCGCTGGCCGAGTGTGGCGCCGAAATTCGCGCCTGGGTGGTGGAGGCGCCGCTGCCGCCAGCGCTGGAGGCTGATATCCGCACCCACTATGAGCGGCTGATCCGCGAGTCCAGCGCACCCATCTCGGTCGCGGTTCGGTCTTCTGCGACCGCTGAGGACTTGCCGGATGCGTCGTTCGCCGGGCAGCAGGAGACCTATCTGAACGTGCAGGGCATCGAGTCGGTCCTGGACCGCATCAAGCATGTCTTCGCGTCGCTGTACAACGACCGGGCCATTTCCTACCGGGTCCACAAGGGCTTCGCCCACGCCGATGTGGCCCTCTCGGCGGGCATCCAGCGCATGGTTCGCAGTGATCGCGGTGCGGCTGGCGTGATGTTCACCATCGACACAGAGTCGGGCTTTCCGGACGTGGTGTTCATCACGAGCGCCTACGGCCTCGGAGAGACGGTCGTCCAAGGTGCGGTCAATCCGGACGAGTTCTACGTCCACAAGCCGATCCTCGAGGCCGGAAAGTTCCCGATCATTCGGCGGCAGCTGGGCTCCAAGCTGATTCGAATGGAGTTCGCCCAGGGCGGCGACGAAGGTCCGGAGACCAGCGTGGGTCGCACCGTGCGTACCGTGGAGACTTCGACCGATGCGCGCAACCGGTACTCGCTTTCGGACGACGAAGTCGTCGAGCTCGCCCGCTACGCGATGATCATCGAGCGCCACTACGGCCGGCCGATGGACATCGAATGGGGTCGTGACGGTGTCGACGGCAAGCTCTACATCCTGCAGGCTCGCCCCGAGACGGTGAAGTCGCAGGCGAGCGAGGGCGTCCAGCAGCGCTTCCGGCTCAAGCAGAGCTCGGAGGTATTGGCCAGCGGCCGGGCCATCGGTCAGCGCGTAGGCGCCGGGCCGGTACGCATCATCGAGGATGCGGCCCATATGGACCGGGTGCAGCCGGGGGACATTCTGGTCACCGATATGACCGACCCCAACTGGGAACCGGTCATGAAGCGAGCAGCCGCCATCGTGACCAATCGCGGCGGGCGCACCTGCCACGCGGCGATCATCGCGAGAGAGCTGGGAATTCCGGCCGTCGTCGGCTGCGGCGACGCCACCAGCGCGCTGAAAGATGGCGCGCTGGTGACGGTCTCATGCGCCGAGGGCGATACCGGATTCATCTACGACGGCTTGCTCGAGACCGAAATCACCGAGGTTCGCACCGGTCAGATGCCGGAGATCGATGTCAAGGTGATGATGAACGTCGGCAACCCTCAGCTTGCGTTCGACTTTGCGCAGTTGCCGAACCAGGGCGTTGGACTGGCGCGGCTCGAGTTCATCATCAACAACAACATCGGTATTCATCCGAAGGCCATTCTCGACTATCCGAATGTTGACGACGATCTCAAGAAGGCGGTCGAGAGTGTCGCTCGCGGCCATTCGACGCCGCGCGACTTCTATGTCGAGCGCCTGGCCGAAGGGGTCGCCACGATCGCCGCCGCGTTCTGGCCTCGACCGGTGATCGTCCGCCTCTCCGACTTCAAGTCAAACGAGTACCGCAAATTGATCGGCGGATCCCGCTACGAGCCCGAGGAAGAGAACCCCATGCTGGGCTTCCGCGGCGCCTCGCGCTACCTTGCCACCAGCTTTGCCGAGTGTTTCGAGCTCGAGTGTCGGGCGATGAAGCGGGTCCGAGAGGAAATGGGCCTGACGAACGTCGAGTTGATGATTCCGTTCGTTCGGACCACGACCGAGGCGGCCGGAGTCATCGAGTTGCTGCGCCGATACGGGCTCGAGCGCGGAAGCGGCGCGAACGACGAGGGGCAGGGCGGCCTGCGGATCGTGATGATGTGCGAACTGCCCTCGAACGCGCTCCTGGCCGAGGACTTCTTGCAGTACTTCGACGGCTTCTCGATCGGATCGAACGACCTGACCCAGCTCACGCTGGGCCTGGATCGCGACTCGGGTCTGGTTGCCGAGGGCTTCGACGAACGCGATCCGGCCGTGAAAGCCTTGTTGGAACGCGCGATCACGGCATGCCGGCAGGCCGGCAAGTATGTCGGGATATGCGGCCAGGGCCCCTCGGACCACCCCGATCTGGCCGAGTGGCTGATGGACCGGGAGATCAGCTCGATCTCCCTGAATCCGGATACCGTGATCGACACCTGGCAACGCCTGGCGACTCATCGCAAGCCGGGCTGATCCAGGATCGGGTTTCCGATGCGCTCCGCGCGCGGGGCGTCCGCAACGACAAAGGGCGCCCGAGGGCGCCCTTTGTCGTTGCCGCGTGCCGGGCATCCGGCGGTTCCCGCCGAATCCCCGGGCGCGCGCCGGGTCACTTGGTGACCATCATCTTCTCGCGCTTTCCGCCCTTGTAGGTGTAGAGGGTCAGCGCACCATTGCGAATGTCGCCCGACTTGTCGAAGGCGATCGTGCCGGTCAATCCCTTGTACTCGACCTTCTTGAGCACCGGGAGGTACTTCTTGGGATCGGTCGAGTCGGCCTTCTGCATGGCCGCGACCATCGCCATGGTCGCGTCGTACACATACGGCGCGTAGATCTGGACGTCGGTGCCGAACTTGTCCTTGAAGCGCTTGCGCCACTGGTTCATCGGAGCCTCGAGCGCTGTATCGATACCACCGGCCTCGGCGCAGATGACCTGACCGTCCTTCATCGCTGCACCGGCGAGTTCCGCGAGCTTGGGCGAGCAGATGCCGTCGCCCCCCATGAACTTGACGTCCATGCCGAGTTGGCGCAACTGCCGAAGCATCGGGCCGGCGACGGCATCCATGCCACCGAAGAAGACCAATTCGGGCTTCTTGCCCTTGAGCTTGGTCAGGATGGCATTGAAATCCGTCGCCTTGTCATTCGTGTACTCGCGCCCGACCACCTTGGCGCCCGCGGCCTTGGCGGCCTTCGCGAACTCGTCGGCAACGCCCTGGCCGTAGGCAGTCCGATCGTCGATGACCGCGATGCTCTTGACCTTGAGCTTGTTAGCGGCGTAGCGACCGAGCGCGCCGCCGAGCAGGCCGTCATGGGCCACGACGCGGAATACGTTCTCGAAGCCTTGCTTCGTGTACTTCGGGTTCGTCGCCGACGGAGAGATCTGCGGCACGCCCGCGTCATGGTAGATCTTGGAGGCGGGGATCGTGGTGCCCGAGTTCAGGTGGCCGATCACGCCGGCGACCCGGGCGTCGACGAGTTTCTGCGCGGCGGCGGTGCCCTGCTTGGGGTCACCCGCATCGTCCTCGGAGAGCAACTCGAACTTGACGACTTCTCCGCCGATCTTGACCTTCTTGGCGTTCAGGTCATCGATCGCCATCTTGGCACCGAACTCGTTGTCCTTGCCAAGGTGTGCGATCGCGCCGGTGAGCGGTGCGACGTGACCCAGCTTGACGACCTTCTCTGCGGCGGCCGGCGCAGCAAAGCCGACGACGGCGGCAGCGACCGCGAGCGGGAGCAGTTTGACTTTCATTCAGATTTCTCCTCTGACGATTCGATACATTGGTCAGTGACAGGCGAACGGCTGATCCTGCGCAACAGCGACCAGCATCCGAGACCGTCACGACAAACCCCGGACGCCCTCGGCTCCGGTCCGGAGCAAGCGAGCGCCCGATGGCGCGAATCATAGCCCGAATCGACACCCGGCTGAACGCCCGCCGCGCCGACCTGCATCGCAGGCATGGGCAAGCCCCGGGGCAAGTCGGTCGACGCGCGATCGCCGCAACGGCATCCAATGGTCGGGCTGCGGCTTGCGCTTGCCCGCGAGGCGCCGCGTCATTACGATCGCGCTACACGGCTTGCCCGGCCTGAGGAAGCGCATGCAATTGCACTACTGGTGGTGGATCGTGGCCCTGGCGCTCGGGATCGCGGAGTTGGCGACCGGGACCTTCTATCTGTTGGTGCTGGCCCTCGCGGGCGGCGCCGGTGGGCTGGTCGCGCTGTCCGGGGCCAGCTTGAATGCGCAATTGCTCGTCGCTGCCGCCGTCGCGGCTGTCGGCACGGTCATGGTCCGTCGATTCATCGGGCGCGGTCGCCCCAAACAGGGGCCGCCCGAGTCCAATCCGGACATCCTCCTCGATATCGGCAGCCGGATTCAAATACCTTCCTGGCGCACGCCCTCGGCCACCAGCGCCAGCTATCGCGGCGCGCAGTGGAGTGTGGAGTTGGCAGCAGAGGAGCAAGGCGAGCCCGCCGAACCCGGCGAATATGTGATTCGCCGAGTGGTCGGCAGCCGGTTGATCGTCGGCCGAGAGCGCGGCGGCCAGGCGTAGCGCGGGCCGCGCAGGTCGCGCCGACTTCGCGTGCGGCCCAGCGAGAAACCTCACGAGACTGGATCGGAGATCAGTGGATGTATACGACGACAGGAATAAGCGGCGGGCTTCTGGTCGCTGCCATTGTGTTGGTGCTGGCGGTGGTGTTCGTGATTCGCGGCATCGCAGTGACTCCTCAGCAGCATGCGTGGATCATCGAGCGCCTGGGCAAGTACCACGGGACGCTCAGCCCCGGCCTCAACTTCATCATCCCGTTCATCGATCGGATCGCCTACAAGCACTCGCTCAAGGAAATTCCGCTCGACGTGCCCAGCCAGGTCTGCATCACCAAGGACAATACGCAGCTCACCGTCGACGGCGTGCTGTATTTCCAGGTGACGGATCCAATGCGCGCGTCGTACGGGTCCAGCAACTACATCACGGCGATAACCCAGCTCTCCCAGACCACGCTGCGTTCGGTGATCGGACGGCTGGAGCTCGACCGAACCTTCGAAGAACGGGACTTCATCAACTCGAGTGTCGTCAGCGCGCTCGACGAAGCCGCGCTGAACTGGGGCGTCAAGGTCCTGCGTTACGAGATCAAGGATCTGACGCCACCCAACGAGATCCTGCGGGCGATGCAGGCTCAGATCACGGCCGAGCGCGAGAAGCGGGCGCGAATTGCCGAATCGGAAGGGCGCAAGCAAGAGCAGATCAATCTGGCCACCGGCGAGCGCGAATCGTTCATCGCGCGCTCCGAGGGCGAACGCCAGGCCGAGGTGAACCGAGCGATGGGGGAGGCCGCAGCAATCCAGGCGGTCGCGGATGCAACCGCTCGGGCGATCGAACGCATTGCGGCCGCAACGCGTGAGCCCGGCGGAATCGATGCCGTGAATCTGCAAGTGGCCGAGAAATACGTCGACGCGCTGGGCCGCATGGCCAAGACGAACAATACGATGATCGTGCCGGCGAACCTGACCGACGTCGCCGGCCTGGTCGCGACCGCGACCTCGGTGATCCGCGCCCATCCGCCGACCGAACGAGGCAGCTCGACGGGCTGAACGGAAGGCCGGCGAACTCGGGTGCATGCCTTCCGCGGAGATCCGTGAGCCGGAACACGAGGGACCGACTGGGAGAACGACCGCCTCGCGACGTGGCCTTCTGGCGCCCGGTCTCCTAAGTCTTGTTGGTCGTCTTGAGCAGGCGCTGCTGTTCGCGCTTCCATTCGCGATCGCGCTCGGTGGCTCTCTTGTCGTGCTGCTTCTTGCCCTTGGCGAGCCCGATCGACAGTTTGACCCGGCCACGCTGGTAGTGGAGGTCCAGGGGAACGAGCGTGTAGCCGGCGCGCTCGACCTTGCCGATCAGGCGACGGATCTCTTCGGCCTTGAGCAGCAGCTTTCGGGTACGGACCGGATCCGGGCTGACATGCTTGGACGCTTCGGGCAAGGGGGTGACATGCATGCCGATCAGGTAGACCTCGGCATTGCGCACGATCACGTAGCCTTCCTTGAGCTGCACCCGGCCGGCGCGAATCGCCTTGACCTCCCAGCCCTCGAGGACCAGCCCGGCCTCGAATCGCTCTTCGATCGAGAAGTCGTGTAGCGCCTTTTTGTTCTGAATGATGCTCATGTCACAATCGCTTGAGCCCGCGGCCGACGCGGGGTCGCGGGCCGCCTGGTTGGCGGCTTCGCATTGAAGAAACCGCTCCGTGCCCGTGCCGTCGATCAACAAGTCCGTCCTGCTGCCGTACGCCGCCGAGAGAATGTTCGACCTCGTTGCCAGGGTCGAGGATTATCCCGCGTTTCTGCCGTGGTGCGCGGGGACCGCCGTGGACCCGTGCGTCGATGGGGTGCGGGCCCGCGTCGACATCGCCTATCGTGGCATCCGGCAATCGTTCACCACCCGAAACCTGCACCGGCCGCCGGGCGAGATCGCGATGCAACTCGTCGACGGCCCGTTCCGCAGCCTGAGCGGGCGATGGCTGTTTCATCCGCTGGCGAGTGATGCCTGCAAGGTCGAGCTTCGCCTCGACTACGAGATGCGCGCCGGGCTGCTGGGAACCGCCCTGGCGCCGGTGTTCGGCCAGATCGCTGGCTCGCTCGTCGAAGCCTTCGAGCAGCGGGCCGAGGATATCTATGAGTGATCGCCCGTCGGAGCCCGGTGGTCCCGACGCCGCGATCCATGTCGAGGTGGTCTGGCTCGAGGCGCCCGGCGGGTCGAGCGTGACGCGCGACGGGCTCGGAGAGCCTGCCTACGGGGTTGTGACGGCGCCGACATCGGCCGTCCGGCGGCTCGTGCTCGCGTTGCCGTCCGAAAGCACGCTTGCCACACTGCTGGCTTGCCGCGCGATGGCCGTATTCCGAGCCGAGCTGGACTCGGGTGCACTAGCGATAGCGGTCTTTGGCCGTGCCGGCCGTTCGGACATGCCACTCTACGACGGCGACCGAATCGAGCTGTTAGGCCCCGTGACCGCGGATCCCAAGCTTGCGCGGCGACGGCGTGTCGAGCGCGCCCGAGCAGCTGCGCCGTCCGGGCGCTGGCGAAGAAGTTAGGCGTGCGGATCGAGCCCTAGGCTCCGGCTGACGGGGCCCCGAGTCCGCGTCAGCAGTCCTTGGCGAGCGCAGCGACCGTCGTGTCGCGCTGGTGCTTGCGTTGGAGATCGTCGAGGAACTCCCGTTCGCCTCGGGCGTCGACCCGCGCGACTCGAATGCCGCTGTCCAGGGTCTGGAGATTCTCGCGCAGCTCTCGGCAACGGGCCTGTTGCCGGGCCCGACGCTCGAGCGCAGCCGTCTTCTCCGCGGCCGCTTGGGCCTGCTCAGTGCCCACGGCCGCCTTGGTGCCCGAGGTCTCGACGACGACGGTGGGGTTCGCTGGCTTGGCCGGCGCGTCCCGACGGGCGGGCCTGCGCGAGGCGATCGCCGCCCGGCGCGCCGCTGCCTGCTGGCCGGCCCGGTCGGCGAACGACTCCATGTCGTTGCGGATGATTCGCGAAGCGGGCACGGAGGGCGGCGGCGGCTGATCCGAGAACACCATCCGGCCGCGGCCATCCCGCCATTGGAACTGGGCCATCGCCGTCGCGCAGCAGGATCCGAGGATGATCGCAGCGATCCAGCGGTATCGCATGTTCTTCGCCCGCATCGTTGGAACCCCGGCATTCTGGCCTTGGCCGCGGCCCGCCCCGGAGCGGACCCCGACGAGCGGATCGAGACGGCAGTCCGGCGGCCCCGCGAGCGGGCCTGCCCGGGCCCGGCCGTCGCGACCCCAGCGATCGACACGGCGGTGGTGCTCGCATCGGTATAATGCCGCTTTGCGTCACGAGGTTCCCATGCGCTTGGTCAAAAAGGCCCTGACGTTCGACGACGTCCTTCTCGTTCCCGCGTTCTCCGAAGTCCTTCCCCGCGACACCTCGCTGTCGACTCGCCTGACCCGAAACATCTCGCTGAACATTCCGCTGGTCTCGGCGGCGATGGATACCGTCACGGAATCCCGCCTCGCCATCGCGATGGCTCAGGAAGGCGGCATCGGCATCATGCACAAGAACCTGACCCCGGCGGAGCAGGCCGCCGAGGTCCAGCGCGTCAAGCGCTACGAGTCGGGGGTACTGCTCGATCCAATCACGATCGATCCGGAGATGCGGGTACGCGACGTCATCGAACTGACTCGCCAGCATCGCATCTCTGGCTTGCCCGTGGTTCAGGGCGAGAATGTCGTGGGTATCGTCACCAATCGCGACCTTCGGTTCGAGGAAAGGCTGGACGCACCGGTGCGCGACATCATGACGCCGCGCGAGCGACTGGTCACGGTCCGCGAAGGCGCAACGCCCGAGGAGGCCCAGGAGCTGATGCACCGGCACCGCCTCGAGCGAGTGCTGGTCGTGAACGAGAACTTCGAGCTCAAGGGCCTGATGACCGTCAAGGACATCCTCAAGTCCAGCGAGCACCCCAATGCCTGCAAGGACGCGGCGGGCAAGCTGCGTGTGGGCGCCGCAGTCGGTGTCGGCGACGATACCGACGAGCGGGTCGAGGCCCTGGTCCGGGCCGGAGTCGATGTCATCGTCGTGGACACCGCACATGGGCACTCCCGCGGCGTGCTCGAGCGAATTCGCCGCATGAAGTCGCAGCATCCTTCGATCGAGGTGATCGGCGGCAACATCGCGACCGCCGACGCGGCACGCGCGCTCGTAGAGGCTGGGGCCGACGGGGTCAAGGTCGGGATCGGGCCGGGATCGATCTGCACGACCCGGGTCGTCGCCGGCGTGGGCATTCCCCAGATCACTGCCATCTCGGACGTCGCCGGCGCGCTTCAGGGCACTGGCGTGCCGATGATCGCCGATGGTGGCATTCGCTACTCGGGCGATATCGCGAAGGCGATCGCCGCGGGCGCCGATTCCGTCATGATGGGTTCGATGTTCGCTGGCACCGAAGAGGCGCCGGGCGAGGTGATTCTGTACCAGGGGCGCTCGTACAAGAGCTATCGCGGCATGGGCTCGCTCGGTGCGATGCGCGACGGCGCGGCCGATCGCTACTTCCAGGATTCCGAAGCCAACGTCGAGAAGCTCGTGCCCGAGGGGATCGAGGGCAGGGTGCCCTACAAGGGCTCGGTGGTGGCGATCGTCTACCAGCTTCTGGGCGGCATCCGGGCCAGCATGGGCTACTGCGGCTGCGGGACGATCGAAGCCATGCGGACACGGTCTCAGTTCGTGGAGATCACCGGCGCCGGCATGCGCGAGTCGCACGTGCATGACGTGCAGATCGTCAAGGAAGCACCCAACTACCAGGTCAACTGACCGGTCCGCCGGCGCGTGGCCCGTACCTCGGTACGAAGCCAGCGCCCGGTGTGGCTCGCCACCCGGGCTCATCCGTGAATCACGACAAGATCCTGATCCTCGACTTCGGTTCGCAGGTCACCCAGCTCATCGCCAGACGAGTCCGCGAAGCCGGCGTCTACTGCGAGATCCTGCCTTTCGACGATGCCCTGACGACGCTCGAGGCCTGGAAGGCCGACGGCAGCCTCAAAGGGATCGTTCTCTCCGGCAGTCACCTCTCCGTCAATGAGGCCGAAGGCGCCAAGGCGCCGGCCGCGGTCTATGGTGCCGGCGTGCCCGTGCTGGGTATCTGCTACGGCATGCAGACCATGGCCAGCGAACTCGGTGGTCGCGTGGAGGCCGGACAGGTGCGTGAATTCGGCCATGCGACCGTTCGAGCCCGTGGGCACACCCGCCTGCTCGACGGGCTCGAGGACGCGCGCAACGACGAGGGCCACGGACTGCTCGACGTGTGGATGAGCCACGGCGACAAGGTCGTGGAGATGCCCCCGGGATTTCGCCTGATGGCATCCACCGACGCATGCCCGATCGCCGCGATGGCCGACGAGGAGCGCGGCCTCTATGGCTTGCAATGGCACCCTGAAGTTACCCACACGCGCCAGGGTACGGCCATTCTCGAGCGCTTTGTGCACGCGATCTGCGGCGCGGGTACCGACTGGACGATGCCGGGCTTCATCGACGAGGCCATCGAGCGCATTCGCGCCCAGGTCGGCGACGAACACGTGATCCTGGGGCTGTCGGGCGGAGTCGATTCGTCGGTCGCCGCCGCGTTGCTGCATCGTGCCATCGGCGATCAGCTCACCTGCGTCTTCGTCGACCACGGGCTGCTGCGCCTGAACGAGGCCAAGCAGGTAATGGACACCTTTGCGCGCAGCCTGGGCGTGCGGGTGATTCATGTCGACGCGCGCGACGACTTCATGGGCAAGCTGGCCGGGGTCACTGATCCCGAGGCCAAGCGCAGGATCATCGGCGCCGAGTTCGTCGAAGTGTTCCAGCGTGAGGCCGGACGAATCTCGGATGCGCGCTGGCTGGCACAGGGCACGATCTACCCCGACGTCATCGAATCGGCCGGGGCCAAGACCAAGAAGGCCAAGACGATCAAGTCGCACCACAACGTGGGCGGATTGCCCGAGACCTTGCACCTCAAGCTCCTCGAGCCGCTACGTGAACTGTTCAAGGACGAGGTCAGGCGGCTGGGCGATGCGCTCGGCTTGCCGCATGACATGATCTACCGTCACCCATTCCCCGGGCCGGGGCTAGGGGTGAGAATCCTGGGCGAGGTGAAGGCGGAGTTCGCCGACATGCTGCGGCTCGCCGACGCCATATTCATCGATGAACTCAACGCCAGCGTCGCCGAAGACGGCCTGAGCTGGTATGACAAGACGTCGCAGGCGTTCGCGGTCTTTCTCCCCGTCCGCTCCGTCGGTGTCATGGGTGACGGCCGCACCTACGAGTACGTGGTCGCGTTGCGCGCGGTCCAGACCCAGGATTTCATGACCGCGCACTGGGCCCACTTGCCGCACGATCTGCTCGGGCGGGTATCGAACCGGATCATCAACGAGGTTCGGGGCGTCAATCGGGTCGTCTACGACATTTCCGGCAAACCACCGGCGACGATCGAGTGGGAGTAGGCCCGTGTCGGAAGCTTCGCGCGATCTCGGCTTCATGCGTCTGGCCATCGACCAGGCGCACAACGCCTGGGCCGTGGGGGAGGTGCCGGTCGGCGCACTCGTGGTGCGCGACGGCCGCGTGATCGCGACCGGCTACAACCATCCGATCGGCACCCATGATCCGACCGCCCACGCAGAGATCCGCGCGATGCGCGCCGCCGCCGCGCTGATCGGGAACTACCGGCTGGTGGAGTGCGACCTCTACGTGACGCTCGAACCGTGCGCGATGTGCGCCGGCGCGATCCAGCACGCAAGGATTCGCAGGCTGGTGTTCGGCGCGCCCGATCCGAAGACCGGGGCCTGCGGCAGCGTCATCGACCTTTTCGCCGACTCCCGGCTGAACCACCACACCGAGGTCACCGGCGGCGTGTCGACCGAGGAATGCGCACGCCTGTTGCGGGATTTCTTCGTGGAACGGCGTCATCGCGAGTCACCGCGTGCGCCGGAACCGGAGTCGCGTCCGGACATGGAACCGCCGAGCACCGACGGGATCGAAGCGCGCTTCGATCCCGACTGACCGGCTCACGCAGCGCGACTATTTGATGGTCGCGCGCTTGCGCAGCTCGGTCTGCAAGGCCTGGACACGCCGACGCTCGAGTTCCTGGCGAATCTGCTGGCTGACCTGGTCGAACGCGGGCGGCTTGGCATCGCGGATATCGTCGAGCCGAATGACGTGCCAGCCGTACTGGGACTTGACCGGCTTTTCGGTCAGTTCACCCTTCTTGAGGGCGACCATCGCGTCCGAGAATTCCTTGACGAAGGTGCCGGGCGAACTCCAGTCCAGGTCGCCGCCATTCTGTGCCGAGCCGGTGTCCTTGGATTTCTTGGCGAGCTCCTCGAACGCCTTGCCCTTCTTCAGTTCCGCGATGATCGCGAGTGCCTCGTCCTCCTTCTCGACGAGGATGTGGCGGGCGCGGTATTCCTTCTCGCCGCGAGCCTTGATCGCGCGCTCGTATTCGGCCTTCAGGTCGGCATCGGTAACCGGCGACTTGGCCAGGTGGTCGCGCATCAGGGCCCGGATCAGGATTTCGCGACGGGCGTTCTCCAATTGTTGTGCGACGTCTTCCTTGCGGGCGAGGCCACGCTTCTCGGCCTCCTGGAAGAAGAGCTCACGCGCGATCAGCTCGTCGCGCACCCGGTTGCGAAGGTCGGGCGTGTCGGGTCGCCCCTGGGACACCAGCGTAGCCACGAAGTCGTCGACCAGCTTTGTCGGGATCGGGCGATTGTTCACGACCGCGGCATTCTGGGCCATCGCCCCGATGGCAACGGCCGAAAGTCCGACGGCCAGGGCCGCGCGCGTAAGCTTGGGGATCATCGGGATGTTCCTTCTGGAATGGGGGGAGGGCGATCGTGCCGGTCAGCCGGGCGGGCTCGGAGGGGAGGCCTCTGACGCCGATCTCGCTTCGATCGCCAACGCGTGGATGCGCGTCGGCATCCAGTCGCGCACCGCATCATACACAAGCCGGTGCCGAGCCACCGTCCGCAAGCCTTCGAAGCGCGCCGACACGACCCGCACCCGGAAATGACCGGCGCCGGACGCCGCCCCGGCATGTCCGAGGTGCTGCTCGCTTTCGTCGAGGACTTCGACGCCGGCGCCCGGCAAGGCCTGGAGGATTCGAGACTCGATCTCGGACAGCGTGGGGCGCAGCGTCGTCACTTGGGATCCTCCGCGAAGCGTCCGAGCCAGGCGGCCTGGGCGAGCACGAACACGAAGGTCAGCCCCAGGGTCCCGAACACCTTGAACCGAACCCAAGTCTCGGTCGAGAAGCCATAGGCGACAGCGAGATTGGTCGCTGCCATCACGGCGAAAAAGGCGCACCAGGCGAGATTGAGTCGGTCCCACACATGAGGCGGCGCCTTGAGTTGCTCTCCGAGCATGGCCTGGATCAGGTTGCGGCCCATCATGTAACGGGCGACCAACAAGGCGACGACGAACGTCGCATAGAGGATCGTCGGCTTCCACTTGATGAAGGTCTCGTCGTGCAAGACCAAGGTGAGCCCGCCGAAGACCACGATGATCAGCAGACTGACCCATTGCATGGGCGAGACCTTGCGCCGACGCATCAGCAACCAGCCGATCTGGGCGACGCTGGCCACGATCGCGGCGGCGGTCGCGACATAGATGTCCCAAACCCGATAAGCGGCAAAGAACAGCAGAACCGGAAACAGATCGAAGAAGAGCTTCATTCAGGCACCGGACGGCGGGGTATTGATTTCGGGGAGTCGGCTATAATAATGGGTTTGCGGTGGCGCCCAAGCGTCGGGGCTTCCGCGCCCGAATCACGTCCATACAGGATCTCACATGGCCGAGCGTACCCGTACCCGTCGAAACACCCTGGAGCGTCGATGCCTGCCCAAGTCGCTGAAGCGACTGTTCAAGGGCTCCACTCGCACGGTCTTCAAGATGCTCGAGAAGACCGCGCGCGCCGAACAGCGCCGCTGATCGACAAGAAGCCGCCCGGGCCTGAGCCCGGACGCCCGACCTCGATCGATGAAAGCCGCCCGGGCGCCCCGTGCGGCTTTTTTCTTGCCTGGGGCAGCGTGAGCGCGGGCGCGCCGGCGCAGGCGGCACGGCCCGTCTCTTGCGCTAAGCTCGGGGGCATCCCGTTCATCCAGATCGAACACCATAGAGGAGATATGCCATGCAAGGCCTCATGATGGACATGCCGTTGCTGATCTCGACCATCCTGCAGCAGGCGGCGCGGCATTTCGGCGACGTCGAGATCGTCTCGCGCCGGGTCGAAGGCGATATCCATAGGACCGACTACCGGGGCCTGGAGACGCGGGCCCGGCGTCTGGCAGACGCCTTGTCCAAGGCGGGCGTCGCGGACGGCGACCGCGTCGCGACCCTGGCCTGGAATGGCTATCGACACATGGAGCTCTACTACGCGGCGGGCGGCATGGGGGGCGTCATCCACACGATCAACCCGCGGCTCCACCCGGACCAGATCGCCTGGATCGTCAATCATGCCGAGGACAAGTTCCTGGCATTCGACATCACCTTCCTGCCGATCATCGAGGCGATCGCGGCCCGCTGCCCGAATGTCAAGGGGTGGATCGCGATGATCGACCCCGACCGCCAGCCGAGCTCGGACAAGATTCCCGGACTGATCAACTACGAGGCGCTGCTGGATGGCGGCAGCGCCGACTATCGCTGGCCGACCCTCGACGAGAACAGCGCCGTCGGACTCTGCTACACGTCCGGGACCACCGGCAATCCGAAGGGTGCGCTGTACTCGCATCGTTCGTCGGTGATCCACGCCTATGCCGCCGCACTCCCCGATGCCATGGGCGCATCTTCGCGGGACGTCATCCTGCCCGTGGTCCCGATGTTCCATGTCAACGCCTGGGGTCTGCCGTACGTGGCGCCGATGGTCGGTGCCAAGCTGGTGTTCCCGGGACAGCACCTCGACGGCCAGTCGATCTACGAGCTTTTCGAGCAGGAAGGCGTTACCTACTCGGCCGGCGTGCCAACGGTCTGGCTCGGACTGCTTCAGTACATGAGGTCCAAGTCGCTTCGATTCTCCACGCTGAAACGGACCGTCATCGGCGGCTCGGCCTGTCCGCCCGCAATGATCCGAAGCTTCAGGGACGACTACGGCGTCGAAGTGATACACGCCTGGGGCATGACCGAGCTTTCCCCCCTGGGCACCCTGGCCAAGCTCCAGGCCCGACACCAGGGCCTGCCGGACGAGGCCCAGCAGAAGGTGCTGGAGAAACAGGGACACGTGATCTTCGGCATCGACATGAAGATCGTGGACGATCAGAACCAGGAGCTGCCATGGGACGGTAGCTCGTTCGGCAATCTGCTGGTGCGGGGACCCTGGGTGGTTCGCGAGTACTTCAAGTCGGAGGGGGGGAACCCGCTGGTAGACGACGAAGAAGGCCATGGATGGTTCCCGACCGGCGATGTCGCAACGATCGACTCGGACGGCTACATGCAGATCACGGATCGCAGCAAGGACGTGATCAAGTCCGGTGGCGAATGGATCAGTTCGATCGACCTCGAGAATCTCGCGCTGGCTCACCCCGCCGTGGCCAACGCCGCGGTGATCGGGATCGCGCATCCCAAATGGGACGAGCGCCCGCTGTTGATCGTGGTGAAGAAGCCCGACGCGAAGGTCGATCGCAAGGACCTGATCGAGTTCTACGACGGCAAGGTCGCCAAATGGTGGATTCCCGACGATGTGCAGTTCGTCGATGAGATCCCGCTGGGAGCGACCGGAAAGATCCTGAAGACCCGACTGCGCGAGTTGTTCGCCGACTATCGACTGCCGGACGCCGCTTGAGGCCGATCCTGTGACCCGCTCGAGGATTCGAAGCGAACAGGTTGTGGGGTTCGAATCGGTTACACTCGAACGGCTCGACGGGCGCGATGGGCGCCCGTTTTCGCAGCACGGAAGCGAACGATCGTTCGCATCGACGAGCTGGCGCTCGTTCCGGATCCGAATCGAAAGCAAGGCCCCGACGGGCCGTTCAGGGGATCGAAGCCGATGACACAGGCACGCTATTTTCAACACGGCGACATCGCCGTGATCACGATGGAGAACCCGCCGGTCAACGGCCTCGGGTTCGAGTTGCGCAAGGGCATCGTCGACGGCCTTCGCCGCGCCCAGGCGGAGGCCTCGGTCAAGGCGATCGTGTTGACCGGTGCCGGCAAGGCGTTCTCGGGCGGCGCGGACATCCGAGAGTTCAATACGCCGTCGGCATTGGCCGAACCGAATCTGCTGACGGTTATCCGCGAGCTGGAACGCTCGACCAAGCCGGTCGTCGCAGCAATCCACTCGATCGCCATGGGCGGTGGTCTGGAGTTGGCGCTGGGTTGCCACTATCGGGTCGCGGCGCCCGGCGCGCAGATCGCCTTGCCCGAGGTCAAGCTCGGGCTGCTGCCCGGTGCCGGCGGCACGCAACGGCTGCCCCGGGTGGTCCCGCTGGAGCTGGCGCTGAACATGATCGTCGGGGGCAACCCGGTCAAGTCGGAGAAGTTCGCTGGCACCGACCTGTTCGACGAGATGATCGATGGCGACCTGATGGAAGGTGCGATCGCATTCGCCCGCAAGGTCGTCGCCGAGAATCGCGGCCTGCCGAAAGTGCGGGATCGCAAGGTCGACTATCCGGACGCCGAGGCCTTCTTGCAGTACGCCCGGAACACCGTGGCGGCCGTTGCGCCGCAGTTCCCGGCGCCACGCCGCTGCGTCGATGCCGTGGCCGCCGCCGCGCTCAAGCCGATCGACGAAGGCCTGAAGACCGAGTTCTCCTACCTGCTCGAACTGATCCAGACGCCGGAGTCCCAGGCGCTGCGTCATGCCTTCTTCGCCGAGCGCGCGGCAAGCAAGATTCCCGACGTGCCGGCCGATACGCCGGTGCGGCCGATCGAGACGGCCGCGGTGATCGGTGCCGGCACGATGGGCGGTGGGATTGCGATGAACTTCGTCAATGCCGGTATCCCGGTGTTCCTGCTGGAGACCAAGCAAGAGGCGCTCGAGAAGGGATTGGCGACGATTCGTCGCAACTACGAGAACTCGGCCAAGAAGGGGCGCATGACGGCCGAAGCCGTCGAGAAACGCATGGCGATGGTGCACCCGACGCTCAGCTACGACGACTTGAAGGACGCGGACATCGTCGTCGAGGCCGTGTTCGAGGACATGAACGTCAAGAAGGTCGTCTTCCAGACCCTCGACAAGATGATGAAGAAGGGTGCGATCCTGGCCACCAATACCTCGACGCTGGACGTGGACCAGATCGCAGCGTTCACGCGCCGACCGCAGGACGTGATCGGGACCCACTTCTTCTCGCCAGCGAACGTAATGAAGCTGCTGGAGGTGGTTCGTGGCGCCAAGACTGCCAAGGACGTCCTGGCCACGACGATGGCGCTTTCGAAGCGGATACGCAAGACGGGCGTGGTATCGGGTGTTTGCGACGGCTTCATCGGCAACCGCATGATTGCCCAGTACACCCGTCAGGCGGGCTTCATGCTGGACGAGGGGGCGACGCCGGCACAAGTGGACCGCGCGGTCGAGCGCTTCGGCTTCGCGATGGGTCCGTTCCGGATGAGCGATCTCGCTGGCAACGACGTGGGCTGGTACATCCGCAAGCGCCACTACGTGGAGAACCCGGAGATCAAGTACTCGGCCACCGCCGACCGCATCTGCGAGCTCGGGCGCTTCGGACAGAAGACCGGTGCCGGCTGGTACCGCTACGAAGCGGGCAGTCGCAAGGCGATCCCGGACCCGATCGTCGACGAACTGCTTGCCAGGCACCGTGAGGAGATCGGCGCGAAGCCGCGCAAGATCTCCGACCAGGAGATCGTCCATCGGCTCGTTTTCGCGCTGGTCAACGAAGGGGCGCAGATCCTCGACGAAGGCATCGCGCTGCGAGCCTCGGACATCGATCTGATCTACCTGACCGGCTACGGCTTCCCGCTGCATCGGGGAGGGCCGATGCTCTATGCCGACATGGTCGGCCTCTACAACGTCGTCGGCGAGATGGAACGGTTCGCTGCCAATCCGATGGCAGATCCCGGGTTCTGGAAGCCCGCGCCGCTATTGGCGCGTCTGGCTGCCGAGAACAAGGGTTTCAACGGATAAGGACGAGGAAGGAATCATGCGTGAAGCAGTGATCGTATCGACAGCGCGAACCGGCCTGGCCAAGAGCTGGCGCGGGGCGTTGAACATGACCCATGGCGCCACGATGGGCGGCCATGTCGTAAAGGCCGCCATCGAGCGGGCTGGCATCGAAGCGGGCGAAGTCGAGGACGTCCTCATGGGGTGCGCGACCCCGGAAGGGGCAACGGGATCAAACATCGCGCGCCAGATCGCGTTGGCCGCGGGCTGCCCGATCACGGTCTCGGGCGTGACCGTGAACCGGTTCTGCTCATCGGGACTGCAGACGATCGCGATGGCGGCCCAACGAATCATCGCCGGCGAGGCCGACGTCTTCGTGGCGGGCGGCGTGGAGTCGATTTCCTGCGTGCAGAACGAGGCCAATCGTCACATGATCCGCGACAAGGGCCTGGTCGAGACCAAGCCCGAAATCTACTGGAGCATGCTCGAGACGGCCGAGATGGTAGCCAAGCGCTACGGGATCCCACGCGAGCAAATGGACGAGTACGGGGTCCAGAGCCAGCAGCGGGCCTGTGCGGCGGCGCAAGCCGGCAAGTTCACGGACGAGATCGTCCCGATCACGGTCCGCATGGCCTTCGCCGATCCGCGCAGCGGCCAGATCGGTACCCGCGAGGTCACGCTCTCGGACGATGAAGGGCGCCGCGCCGATACCACCTATGCGGGCGTCGCCAAGATCCGTCCGGCGATCCCGGGCGGCGTGATCTCGGCCGGGAATGCCAGCCAGTTCTCCGATGGTGCCGGTGCCTGCGTCGTGATGGAAGCCAAGCTGGCCGAGAAGAAGGGGCTTCGACCGTTGGGCTATTTCCGAGGCTTTGCCGTGGCGGGCTGCGAGCCCGACGAGATGGGCATCGGGCCGGTTTTCGCGGTGCCGAAGCTGCTCGAGCGCGCCGGCATGAAAGTCGATGATATCGACCTCTGGGAGCTCAACGAGGCCTTCGCGGTCCAGGTGCTCTATTGCCGCGACCGCCTCGGCATCCCGGCCGACCGGCTCAATGTGAATGGCGGCGCGATCGCCGTTGGCCACCCCTACGGGGTCAGTGGCCAACGTCTGACCGGTCATGCGCTGATCGAGGGCAAGCGCCGCGGCGCGAAGCATGCCGTCGTGACCATGTGCATTGGTGGCGGCATGGGCGCGGCCGGCCTGTTCGAGATCGTTTGAATGGCGGCGGTCTCCGAGCGGGTGACGGGGCTTTTCGACCTGACCGGTCGGCGGGCCATCGTCACCGGCGGCTCGCGCGGACTGGGCCTGCGGATTGCCGAGGCGCTCGGTGATCTGGGGGCCCAGTTGTTTCTGGGCGCGCGCAAACCGGACGAGCTCGAGCGGGCGATCGACGCGCTTCGCGAGCGCGGTGTGCAAGCCGACGCCGCCAGCGTCGACATGGGCGACGCGCAAGCGGTGCGTTCGTTCGCCGATCGAGCGCTCGAACGGCTCGGCCATTGCGACATCCTTGTCAACAATGCCGGCGCGAGCTGGGCGGCTCCGGCCGAGGATCATCCACTCGAGGCCTGGCAAAAGCTGGTCAACGTGAACATGACCGGCGTGTTCATCCTGTGCCAGGAGATCGGACGGCGCTCGATGATCCCGCGCCGCGATGGCCGGATCCTGAACATCGCATCGGTCGCCGGCCTGCGGGGCAATCCGCTCGGAACCAACCATACGCTTGCATACAACACGACCAAGGGCGGCCTGGTGAATTTCACCCGCGCACTCGCAGGAGAGTGGGGGCGCTATGGCATCAACGTCAATGCGATCGCGCCGGGATTCTTTCCGTCCAAGATGAGCAGGGGAGCGCTCGACTCGATCGGCGAGCAGATCCGGGTCGCGACCCCGCTGCAGCGACTCGGCGACGATCGCGACATGCAGGGGGCTGCCGTGCTGTTCTGTTCGGATGCCGGTCGCCACATCACGGGGCAGATCCTCGCGGTCGATGGCGGGGTGACGGCGGTTTGATCCGGACCGGTGTGGCGCCGACGCGTGCTCGCATGCGGGCCATCATCGAAGCGAAACCAGGAGGATTCGTAGATGTTCGATAGTTTCGAAGGGTCGGTCGCAGTCATCACCGGGGCGGGCAGTGGCTTTGGTCGTGAATTTGCGCGCATCTGCGCCGAACGCGGCATGAAGCTCGCGCTTGCCGATATCCAGGCCGACAGCCTCGCCCAGACCGCGGATACCTTGCGCCAGGGCGGCACTGTCGCGATCACCGAGACGCTCGACGTGAGTCGATCGGATGCCGTGGAGGCCTTTGCCGATCGGGTCTACCACGAGTTCGGCGCGACCCACCTACTGTTCAACAACGCCGGCGTCGCGGCGGGCGGTTACGTCTGGGAGAACACGATCGCCGACTGGGAGTGGGTTCTTGGGGTCAACCTGTGGGGCGTGATCAACGGCATCCACGCGTTCGTGCCGCGCATGATCGCGGGTGGCCAAGCCGGGCACATCGTCAATACCGCGTCGGTCGCCGGCTTGCTGTCGCCACCGACGATGGGGGTCTACAACGTCAGCAAGCACGGGGTGGTCACGCTGACCGAGAGCCTCTACCACGATCTTCGGGTATCCGGCTCCCGGCTCGGCGCAAGCGTGCTGTGCCCCGCATTCGTCCCGACCGGCATCAACCGATCCGAACGCAACCGGCCGCAGACGCTACAGAACGCCGGCGAGCCGACGGCCTCGATGCAGGCGGCCCAGCGGGCCACGGACAAGGCCGTGTCCTCGGGCAAGATCTCGGCTGCCGACGTGGCCACGATGACTTTCGATGCGATCGAACAGGATCGCTTCTATATCGTGACCCACCCACGCATCATGGACTCGGTGCGACTGCGATGCGAGGACGTCGCAGCGCTTCGAAACCCGACCGATCCCTATGCGTACAAGCCGGAAGTCGGTCACGGTGGCTGATTCCGGGTTGGCGATCGTTCTGGGCGACTGGCAGACACTCGGGAACGAGGCGCGCCGGGTTCGAGAAGAGGTGTTCGTCATCGAACAGGGGATTCCACGCTCGCTCGAGTGGGACGTAGCCGATCCGCAATGCGTGCACTGTCTGGCGACGACCGATGGACTGCCCCCGAAACGCGCGGCGATCGCGACGGGACGCCTGCTGCCCGATGGCCACATCGGCCGCATGGCGGTGCTGGCGGCGCATCGCGGCCGGGGCGTGGGTCGCGCCGTGTTGCGCGCACTGATCGGCGCGGCACGCGATCGAGGGCATACGGAAGTCATCCTCAACGCACAGCAGTACGTTTGCGAGTTCTATCGTCGCGAGGGTTTCGTCGAATTCGGCGAACCCTTCGAAGAGGCGGGAATCGCACATGTCAGCATGCGGCTGGATCTCTGATCCCGGCCGGACAATCGATAGGAGGCTACAGACGATGAGACCGCAGGAATTCCAGCACCGCGCGTCGGACAATGGGCCCGTCTACGCCGGACGAGCCCAGGCGCATCGAAGGACCCTCGGCCGGATCGCGATCCACGCATTGGCGCTGGCCAGCCTCGTGGCCGCGACCGGCGCCAGTGCACTCGATCTCTCCTCGATCAGCAACGGTGACGCCGCCTCGGCCGTACGTGTCGCGCTGCAGCGCGGGGCAGACGCGGCCGTCTCTCAACTTGGGCGCCCCGGCGGTTTCCTGGGCAATGGCAAGTGGGAAATCCCGCTGCCGGACCCGCTTCGAAAGACCGAGAAGCTGTTGCGCTTCGCAGGGCAGGGCAAGCAACTCGATGCACTCAAGGCCTCCATGAATCGTGCCGCCGAAGCCGCCGTGCCGCAGGCGAAGGTTCTGCTGGCTCAGGCGGTCAAGTCGATGCGGGTGAGCGACGCGAAGGCGATCCTGACCGGCGGGCCGGACTCGGTGACCCGCTTCTTCCGCAGCAAGACCGAGAACTCGCTGCGCGATCGATTCAAGCCGATCGTGGCCAAGCAGGTTTCGACGCTAGGCGTCGCGCGGCAATACGATGCGTTGGCCGGCCAGGGCTCCAAGTTCGGACTGATCAAGTCCGACGCGGCCACGATGGATGGCTATGTGACCGGAAAGGCGATCGATGCCCTGTACGCCATGATCGGCGAACAGGAACGGGCGCTGCGTCAGGATCCCATCGGTACGGGTAGCAAACTCCTGGGCAAGGTTTTCGGCGCCCTTCGCTGAGATCGATTGTTGCTCAGTCGCTTCCCGGGACCTGATAGGGGAGGGCTGCCGGAACCAGGTCGGCGCCTCCGACACGAAGGCTGGTCAGTGGTGCCGACGGATATCGGTACTCGAAGAGGATCGTCGTCGGCTCGCCCGCAGACGTGGCACTGAGTACCACGGTGCCGACCGGCTCGGCTTGTTCCGGGGCTTCGACCGGGTCGCCGGGCGCGGCGCGACCGTTCAAGCTTGCCGCAAACAGGCGGCGCTTGAGCTTGCCGAGGTACTGGCTTCGCGCCACGACTTCCTGGCCCGGGTAGCAGCCCTTCTTGAAGCTGACGCCGCCGACGAGCTCGAAATTGATCATCTGCGGCACCCAGTTCTCGCTGGTGGCAGGGAGCACGCGGGCCACCCCGGCGCGGATCTCGACGCTTCGCCAGTGGGCGGAATCGACGACGGCCAAGTGTCCCTCGAGTCGCCGCCAGGTCACCTCGAGGGACGCCGTTGGCGTGACCAGCAGGTAGACCTCTTGCTCGAAGGGCGCGGGTAGCGCGAGCAGGTCGCCGCCGGCGGTGCCGGTCGCACCGGAACCATCAGGATGCCCGATACCCGCGGCCGCCAGAGCGGCCGACGCACCGGACCCGCCGATGCCGAGCACGACCAAGCTGTCCGAACGCTCGGCGATCGAGACTTTCGAGCGAAGCACGAACATCGTGAGGCGCTTTCGGACCGGTTCGCACAGGCCGCGACTCATCAACAGCCAATAGCGATCCGCCCGACGCCACACGATGAAGGTCGCGAGCAATCTGCCCTTGGGCGTGCAGTAGCCGTTCAGGGCGAGCCCGCCATCTTGAAGGTGCTCGATGTCGTTGGTGAGCTGGGCGTGCAAGAAAGCGGCCGCGTCCGCGCCAGTGATCTCGAGCAAGCCGAGTTCGGGCAGAGCACAGAGCCATGGGCCGTCGATACGGACAGCGCCCGAAGCGTCATCTTGTCGCGGCGGACCCGCCTGAGTACCGTGAGGGTCTTCCCACAGTCGCAATCCGAGCCGTTGCAGGGATTCTGCGGGTTCGGCTTGGTCTGATTCGGGCCGGGGTTCAGTGGGAGTCGATGTCATGTCGATCGCTGGCTTGAATCGACGTTTATTATATGGAGCGACCCCAATCCCCCTGCCATGCAAAGACTATTCGTTCTTCTCGGACTGCTGGTGCTCGTCATCGCCGGTGCCTCGGTGTGGTCGCATTACCAATATGCGAACTCGCTGCTCGAGTTCGACCGGCTGCCGGTCAAGGTCACGATCCCCAAGGGGACCGGTGTTCGGGGCGCGGCAACCGCGCTCCAACAAGGTGGAATCCGAGTGCCCAGCCGCTTGTTCAGGGTCGCCGCGCGAATGCGTGGCGATGCCGAGCGGCTCAAGGCAGGTACCTACCGCTTCACCGAGGCGATGACGCTGAAGCAGATCATCGACCGACTGGTCGCGGGTGATGTCGCACTGGAAGAGATCCGCTTCATCGAGGGCTGGACATTCGCCCAGATCCGCGAGGCGCTCGACAAGTCCCAGGAGCTGAAGCACGACAGCACCGGAATGACCGAGAAGGAACTCCTGGACAAGCTCGGCATCGACGCTCCGCGTGCCGAGGGACAGTTCTTTCCGAGCACCTACCATTTCACCGACGGGACGAGCGACCTCGAGATCCTCAAGCAAGCGCATCGGCAGCTGCAAAAAACGCTCGATGCAGCGTGGGAGCGACGCCCGGCGGATTCACCCTTGATGACCAAGTACGAGGCACTGATTTTTGCGTCGATCGTCGAAAAAGAGACCTCTTTGGATTCAGATCGAGGAAAGATCGCCGGGGTTCTTGGTAATCGGCTACGAAAAGCCATGTTGCTGCAAAGCGACCCGACGACGATCTACGGCATGGGCGACAAGTTCGACGGCAATCTTCGCAAGCGCGACCTGCAGGCCGACACGCCGTACAACACCTATACCCGAAAGGGTCTACCGCCAACGCCGATCTCGGCGCCTGGCGAGGCGTCGATCCTTGCCGCGATCATGCCCGATACCACCGACGCGCTCTTCTTCGTCGCCCGCGGTGACGGCAGCTCCGAGTTCTCCAGGACACTGGCCGAACACAATCGTGCGGTCGCCAAGTACCAGCTCAAGAAGAATCGCTCGAAGACCAAGAAGAAGTCGCAATGAGCGCGCCCGTGCCAAGGGGACGGTTCGTCAGCTTCGAAGGCATGGACGGCGCCGGCAAGAGTACCCATATCGCCTGGTTTGCCGCGCGGCTGCGCTCCTTCGGGCTCGAGGTCCTGGAGACACGCGAACCCGGGGGCAGCGAGCTGGCCGAGTCCTTGCGGGCACTGCTGCTCGGCTCGCCGATGGATGACGTGACCGAGTTGCTGCTGATGTTCGCCGCTCGGCGAGACCATGTCGTCGGCGTCATCGAACCGGCCCTCCGGGCGGGCCGATGGGTGGTTTGCGACCGGTTCACCGACTCGACCCGCGCCTATCAGGGGGGCGGGCGGCACATGTCCAGCGAACGTATCGAATGGCTGGCCGACTGGGTTCACGCCGGGACCTGGCCCGATCGCACCTACTTGTTCGACCTGGCGCCCGAGGTCGCGGCGCGCCGACGATCGGCTGCCCGCGCGCCCGATCGCTTCGAGGCCGAGACCGCAGCCTTCTTCGAGCGGGTGCGCGAAGTCTATCTGGCGTGCTCGGCGAAGGAAGCCTCTCGATTCGCCGTCATCGACGGCACAGAGTCGGTCGAGACGATCCGCGGGCGGCTCGACGACGACCTTGCCCGACTGGTCGCGACCGCACGCGCATGAGTTCCGACCCACCCGTGCCGGCGCTCGCCACGGCGCTGCCGTGGCACCGCGAGGAACTGGAATCGGTCCTCGCCGAAGGTCAGCGCGCGCACCACGCCTTGCTCATCTGCGGCTCGCGCGGCGAGGGTGCCACGCAGTTCGCGCTCGCCCTGGCCGCGGCACTGCTGTGCGAGGATCCCGCCACCGATGGCAGCGCCTGCGGGCGATGCGCAAGCTGCCGATGGTTTGCGGCCGGCAACCACCCGGACTGCCGGTGGATCCGACCCGAGGCGGAGGATCCCTTGTTCGAGCCCGCGCGCAGCGCCAAGCCGTCGCGGGAGATCAAGATCGGCCAGGTACGTGCGATCTCGGCGTTCGCGAGCATCGGCGCGCACCGCGGCGGCGAGAAGGTCATCATCGTCGAAACCGTGGATGCGCTCAATTCGGTCGCAGCCAATGCGATGCTCAAGACCCTGGAGGAACCGCCGGGACGCAGCCGCTTCCTGCTCGTGGCGGAGCGCCCGGATCTGCTGCTGCCGACGATCCGTTCGCGCTGCCGTCGAGTCGTGTTGCGGCCACCGAGCGATCGGGCCGCGCTGGAATGGCTGCTGGAGCACGGCGATGTCGGTCGCGAAGAGGCGGGCCTGGCCCTGGCGGCGGCGGGTGGCGAGCCTCTGTTGGCGCTCGCAATCGCCGAACCGCGTGAAGCGGCCGCTCATCGGCTGGTTCTGGAGGCGCTCGAGGCACTCCCCGAGACTAGTCCCGTCAGAACCGCGGAACAGCTCTCGAGGCTGGAGCCGGGCAAGTGGCTGCCGCTGACGCAGGCGTGGGTCGCCGATCTGGCGCGCGTCAGTGGAGGAGCCGAACCTCGATTCCTGCCTCGCTACGTCGAGCGTCTGACCAGGCTCGCCGGAAGGACCGGGCTTGGAGCGATTCTCGAGGTGGAAACCGAGCTTCGTCGCATGCGGCGCTCGATCGACCATCCGCTCAATCCGCGTCTGTTCTGCGAGAGTGTGCTGCTGCGCTATTGCGAGCTTTTCGAGCCGAACTAGCCGGCAGCGATCCGGGCAACGCATGGCGCAAGCGTCGCGTTGCCGCCGAATCGAGAGGCAGAGCCGGTGAGCGAACAGACTGTGGCAACCCCCGAAGCGAGCGTCGCCAATTCGGCGCCCAGCGGCGCGCCTCGACCGGGCGTGGTGCAACTCTCGATCCGGGAGAAGGCGGCCCTGTATGCCGCATACATGCCATTCCTGACCGGCGGCGGCCTGTTCGTGCCGACGACCCGCCCGGCCAATATCGGCGACGAAATCTACGTGATCCTGACGCTCATGGACGAGCCCAACAAGATCCCGATCACGGGCAAGGTCGTCTGGGTGACGCCCGCGGCGACGCCCGGGCGCCAGCAAGGCATCGGCATTCGTTTCGGGGACGGGGATGCCGGCGACCAGGCACGGGCGAAAATCGAGAACCTGATCGGTGGTGCATTGAAGTCGAGTCGTCCGACCCACACGATCTGAGCGCCCGCCCCGCGGGCGGAAGCGGCGCTTCCGTGGATCCGCTGCGGGGCATGGCCCCGCGATAGAATCGGGTCGAGTTGGCCAGCCCGTCGTCCCGATGTTCGTCGATTCCCATTGTCACCTCGATTTTCCCGAGCTGGTCTGTCAGCTCGATGCGATCCTGTCGCGCATGTCGGCGGCCGAAGTCGACGAAGCGCTGTGCGTCAGCGTCACCCTGGCCGGCTTCCCGCAGGTCCTGGCGCTCGCCGAACGCGAACCGAGGTTGTGGGCATCGGCCGGCGTCCATCCCGATACGATCGACGAGGACGAACCCGATGTCGACCGGCTGCTCGAGATGGCCGCGCATCCGAAGGTGATCGCCATCGGCGAGACCGGACTCGACTACTACCGGATCGAAGGAGACGCGCCGTGGCAGCGCGAGCGCTTCCGGACCCACATCCGGGCCGCAAGAGCCTGCGGCAAGCCACTGATCATCCATACCCGCGCCGCGGCAGCCGATACCTTGCGTCTGATGCGCGAGGAGCGGGCCGAGGCGGTCGGCGGCGTCATGCACTGCTTCACCGAGACCTGGGATACCGCCAGCGCTGCGCTCGACCTGGGGTTCTACATTTCTTTCTCGGGCATCGTGACGTTCAAGAATGCCGCGGACCTGCGCTCGGTCGCTCGACAGGTGCCGCTGGATCGCCTGCTCATCGAGACCGATTCGCCGTATCTGGCCCCGGTTCCGCATCGAGGCCGCACGAACGAGCCTGCCCATGTCCGGTTCGTGGCCGAATGCATCGCCCGGGAGCGCGGGGAATCCCTCGAGACCATCGCGCGTGCAAGCCGCGAGAACTTCGAGCGTCTCTTTCGTCCACCTCGAGGCGGCAAACCCGCCTCCGGCCATTGAGCGCGCCGTTGAGCGCGCCGTTGAGCGTGCCGTCGCGCGCAAGCTTGCGGGCATCGCGGCGAGCGGCGGCGGGGCGACGCATGTCGGTCGGGCTCTTGCTCTTGCCCGGGCTCTTGCTCGGAATCGGGGCGAGCGCCGCCCCCGTGCTGGCGCGCGACTTGCGCATCGATCTGCTCGAAGCGGTCCGGATCAATGACGCCGCTCGGGTACGCGAACTCGTCCGAGCCGGCGTGGACGCCAACGCGCGCGAGAAGCGTTTCGGGCCAGCGGTGGTGATGGCGGCGCGGCAGAAATCCTTCGAGGCCCTGGTCGCCTTGCTCGAGTCCCCGCGCATCGATCTCGAGGCCCGGAACCGGGAAGGTGAGACGGCACTGATGCTGGCGGCGTTCCACGGCGATCTGCCCACGCTCCAGGCCCTGATCGCCCGCGGCGCCCAGGTCAACCAGACCGGCTGGACTGCGCTTCACTACGCTGCGACCGGCGGAGACGTCGCCGTGATCGATGCCTTGCTGGCCGCCCACGCCTATGTCGACGCGACCTCGGGTAACGGCACCACGCCGATGATGCTCGCGGCGCGGCAGCAGAACTGGAGCGCAATGGAGCGCCTGCTGGACGAGGGTGCCGATCCGACGCTGCGCAACCAAGCCGGATACGACGTCGAGCGCTACCTGCGTCGCCTGGGCGAGAACCAGCGCGCGCGCGAGATGTTGGCTCGAATTCGGACGTTTCGGGAGCGGTACTACCGGTTCCAGGACAAGCCGAAAGACCGAGGCATCGTGGAAACGCGCTGAGCCTCGCCGGGCTCATTGCCGCGGTCGTTGCCGGACGATATGATTCGGCGCCCCATCTACTGGCCTTGCCATCATGCGATTGCGGACTTCCTGGCTGCTGGTTGGCGCACTGGCGCTGGGTAGCGCGCTATGGCTTGCGCGCGATCAAGTCCAAGGCTCGGAAGCGGTGGCATTCCGGACCGCAGCGCTCGAGCGCGGCCCGATCGTCGCCAGCGTTTCAGCGACCGGGACCATTGCACCGGTCGCGAGCATCCAGATCGGCTCCCAGGTCTCGGGGCAGATCGTGGAGTTGCTGGCCGACTTCAACAGCGAGGTGAGGGCGGGGCAACTGCTGGCCCGGATCGATCCGCAGACCTTCGAGCAACGCGTCCGCCAGGCCGAGGCCGACCTCGAGGCCGCTCGGGCCCAGGTGATGGTGCAACGCAGCCAGGTCTCGGCTCGCAAGGCCGAGCAGGCGAAGATGCGCGCGGGGCTGGCCGACGCGCGGCGCGATCTCAAGCGCAAGGAGGACCTGGTCGCCCACCGCTTCGTGACGACCGCCGAGCGGGACCGCGTCGCGACCCTGGTCACCACCCTCGAGTACGAAGAGCGCTCCGCCGCGGTTGCGGTCGAAGTGGCACTCGCCATGGTTCGCAGCGCCGAGGCGCAGGTCAGACAACGACAGGCCAGCCTGGCCGGAGCCCGTATCGATCTGCAGCGCACCTCGATCCAAAGCCCAGTCGATGGCGTCGTCATCAAGCGCTCGGTCGACGCGGGCCAGACCGTCGCGGCCAGCCTCCAGTCGCCGGAGCTATTCGTGATCGCCCGCAACCTGGCCGACATGCAGGTCGAATGCAACATCGACGAGAGCGACATCGGCCGAGTGCGCACCGGACAGGAAGCGAGCTTCACGGTCGACGCATTCCCGGGCACGACGCTCAAGGGGCGCGTCGACCAGGTTCGAAAGGCGGCGAACAACGTCCAGAACGTCATCACCTACATCGCGGTGGTGCGGTTTGCAAACACGGCCCAGCTGATGCTCCCGGGGATGACGGCGAACGTGCGAATCGAGACCGAGCGCCGCGAAAAGGTACTTCGCGTCGCAAATGCCGCGTTGCGCTTTCGGCCACCCGCCGGGGTTCGCGTCGTCGAAGCGCCGGGCAGCCGGGCCGAAGTCCGCCCAAGCCCGACGGCCCCGGCGGCTGCCTCGCCCAGCGAGCGGCGTCGCTTGTTCACCGAGCGATTGACCCGCGAGCTGACGCTCACGCCGGCCCAGCAATCCCGACTCGAGACCGTATTCGACTCGATGCGCCCGCGCTACCTCGAGCTGCGCTCGGCACCGCCAGCCGATCGCGAGCGCTTGTTGCGGACGATTCGTACGGAGACCGGGGCGCGAATCGCGGCGATGCTGGACGAGCGCCAGGCAACCCGCTACCGGGAGATCGCAGCCGAAATGGCCGGCCGAAACGGCGGCGGCGGTGGTCGTGGGCGAATCTACCTGTCCGAGGACGCCCAGGTGCGCGCACTCGAGGTCCGAACCGGTATCAGCGACGGCACGTTCACCGAGGTCACGGCCGCGGGCCTCGCCGAAGGTGCGAAGGCCATCATCGCGATGCGCAGCGTCAAGCCGGCGGCCGGTTTCCGCATGCCGCGCCTGTGATGGATTCCGTGCGCCAGACCGCGACCACGGGTCCGGCAGCCGACGCTCCGATCATCGCCGTGGAAGGCCTGTCCAAGACCTATCGGATGGGTGAGGCGACGGTGCGCGCGCTCGACGAGGTCACGGTCGCGATCGCGACCGGCGAGATGGTTGCGGTCATGGGGCCGTCCGGATCGGGCAAATCGACATTCATGAACATGATCGGGTGCCTGGACCGTCCCGACCAGGGGCGATACCGGCTGGCAGGAACCGAAGTCTCGGCGCTCGACGCGGACCAGCTGGCCGCGGTCCGAAACCTACGAATCGGCTTCGTATTCCAGCAGTTCAACCTGCTGCCGCGTACGAGCGCGCTCGAGAACGTGGCCCTGCCATTGCTCTATGCCGGCGTCGAACCCCGTGAACGTTCGAGACGGGCGCGTGAAAGGCTTGCCGCGGTCGGACTCGGTTCGCGCGAGGCGCACACGCCGACGCAACTCTCGGGCGGACAGCAGCAGCGGGTAGCGATCGCGCGCGCCCTGGTCAACTCGCCCGCGATATTGCTCGCCGACGAGCCGACCGGCGCGCTCGACTCCCGGACCTCGTTGGAAGTGATGGCCTTGTTCCAGTCGTTGAACCGAGACGGGCAGACCGTGGTGCTCGTCACCCACGAACCCGATATCGCGAGCTTCGCGTCACGGGTGATCGGATTCCTCGATGGCCGAATCGTCTCCGACAAGGCGCAGGTGCCGCGAGACGCGGCCGTGCTTCTCGAACGCGCGCAGGTGAGCGCGTGAACCCGGGCGCGGTGCTGCGCATCGCACTTCGGGCACTGGCGGTCAACAAGATGCGCTCGGCGCTGACGATGCTGGGCATCGTCATCGGGGTTGCTGCCGTGGTGACGATGCTGGCCGTGGGCCGCGGCGCGCAGGAGCGGGTCAGCGAGCAGATCCGAAGCCTGGGATCGAACGTGCTGCTACTGCTGCCCGGCGCCCGCAACGCCAGTGGCGTGCGGCTGGGCGCCAGCTCGGTCCAGACTCTCACCGAGGACGATGCCGAAGCGATCGAACGCGAAGTCCCCGAAGTCCAGACGGCGGCGGCGCTGATCCGTGTCGGCGTTCAGGCGATCGGCGGGCGCGGCAACTGGGCGACGACCGCCTACGGGGTCGGCAACGGATTCTTCGACGTGCGCGAATGGTCCCTCGCCTCGGGACGTCTGTTCGAGCCCGGCGAGACCAGCGGGTCGGCCAAGGTCGCGATCATCGGACAGACCGCAGCGCGCGAGTTGTTCGGTGACGAGGATCCGATCGATCGCCGCATCCGGGTGCGCAAGGTCCCGCTGCGAATCATCGGCGTCCTGGCGACCAAGGGGCAGAGTGCACAGGGTACCGACCAGGACGACGCCTTGTTCGTGCCGCTCTCGACGATGAGGAATCGTATCCAGGGCCGCGGCAGTGCGCGGCTTCGGCCGGTGAGTGCGATGCTGATCAAGGTTCGCGAGGCGAGCGCCATGCGATCTGCCGAGGACGGGATCGGCGGGTTGCTTCGGCAGCGACACCGCGTGCAGGCCGGTGCCGCCGACGACTTCTCGATCCGCAACCTGACCGAGATCCTGCAGGCACAGGAGGCGTCGAGCCGGGTCCTGTCCTACCTGCTCGCGGCCGTGGCGGGCGTGAGCCTGCTGGTCGGGGGGATCGGCATCATGAACATCATGCTGGTCAGTGTCACCGAACGCACGCGCGAGATCGGCCTGCGCATGGCCGTGGGAGCACGGGGGCGAGACATCCTTCGCCAGTTCCTGGCTGAAGCCACGACCCTGGCGGTGATCGGCGGCCTGACCGGCGTGCTCTTGGGCGCGAGCGGCGCGGCCTTGGTGGCTTCTCTGGCCGGTTGGCGGACGAGCCTGAGCATGGACGCCGTGATGCTCGCGGTCGGTTTCGCCGCTGCGATCGGGGTCTTCTTCGGCTACTACCCGGCACGAAAGGCCGCGCGGCTCACGCCGATCGAGGCTTTGCGCCACGAGTAGAATCCAACACGTGTGGGACCACGGCGAACAGGGGACGAAACAATGAAGGGCGCGAGTCACTCGCAGTACATCCCGGTCCGACGCAGCTTGCTGCTGGCGGGCTTGGCAGTACCGGTGGCCGGATGCGTCGGCCCGCGTCCATCGGGGGCCGACGGCGCAGCGCTCGAGCGCTTGGTTGCGTCGCCGGCGCGCAGCGCCTCCAACGTGGCGCGCGACCGACATCGGCATCCGCTCGAGACACTGCGCTTTTTCGACATCGCGCCCACGGCAACCGTTGTGGAGATCCTTCCGGGCAGCCGTGGCTACTATCTGGAAATCCTCGCCCCCTACCTGCGGGAGCGAGGACGCTACGTGGCCGCGAGCCGGGCCCCCGATGCGCCGCCGCGCTACCTGGCCGACCACGCGCGCCTGCTGGCACGCCTCTCGAGCGAGCGCGACCGGCTTGGTCGGGTCGAGGTCACGCAGTTTTCTGCTGGCAAGTATCCGGTTGCACCGGCCGGCAGCGCCGATTTCGTGCTGACTTTCCGCAACCTGCACAACTGGATCGACCGGGGCGAGATCGAGGGTGCGCTGGCGGCGTTTCGCCAGGCATTGAAGCCTGGCGGCGTGCTGGGCGTGGTCGACCATCGCGGCCGCGACGACCGACCGCAGGCACAGCAGAACCGAACCGGATACGTGCGCGAGGACTATGCGATCGCCTTGATCGAAGGTGCCGGATTTCGCTTCGTGGCGCGATCCGACGTCAATGCGAACACGCGCGATACCAAGGACCATCCCGAAGGCGTCTGGACGCTGCCGCCAAGCCTGCGCCTGAAAGCGCGTGACCGCGCCCGCTACCTTGCGATCGGCGAGAGCGACCGCTTCACGCTGAAGTTCGTCAAACGCTGACCGGGGCCGGTCTCCCTGCACCGGATCGGGGCTGCATCGCCGCGGCGGCCCAAGGAAATCCGGCACATTGCCGCCACATCTGCCGGCCAGTCGCCGACGGGTGGCCGATTGCTGCCGTTCAACGGCCGGCCCGATGTCGGGGAAGGGCGGATAATGTGCTCCATCGCGTGACATCGGCCGCCCCACGCAGGCGACCGAGTTGCCAGGGTGTCGAACTGAGGAGCTGGTGGCCCGACCCGGGCCCGGCTCGACGCAGTAGCGGAGACCCTGGTGACATCCCGTCAAGATCCCACTCTCGATCGTTTCAAGCCGACCCGGCTCGCCGCCTCGCTGGCCGTGGTGGCGATCTGCCTGGGCGGCTGCGGCATGGGAGGCAGTGACACCACCGTGGTTACCGGCTCGGGCGGAACCGCAGCGACCGGCGTGGTCACCGACGGCCCGATCCAGGGGGCCCGCGTGTTCCTGGATCTGAACGACAACCAGGCGCACGACGAAGGCGAGCCGATTTCTGCCCCCACGGGCGCCGATGGGCGCTTTTCGCTGTCGCTCGATGGGATCGATCCGGCTCGGGCGGCCAAGGCCATGCTGGTCACCCATGTTCCCGATACGGCGCGCGATGCCGATGATGCCGGGCTCGACCTCCTGGCGGCCGGTCGTCGGGGCTTCACGCTGATGACGCCGGCCAGTGCCTACGTGAAAACCGATGCGCAGGGTGAGCCCGCCATCGTCGAGTCCGTGCTGAGCCCGCTCACGACGCTCGTTGCTTCCGAGATGACCTTCAATCAGCAGTCGCTGGAGCAGGCACGAGAGCGAGTTTCGTCGGTCCTGCCGATCGGGACCAAGAACCCGATGCGTGACTTCGTCGCCGATGGAGACCAATCGCTGCGGGCGCTTGCGCGCACCGTCGCGATCTCGATGGGAGAGACCGGGAAGGCCGTTTCCGAAGCGGCCAAGCGCGACGGGATCCAGAGTACCCGGGTTCAACTGGCGGCCACCCTGGACACGACCAGGGCGCGCCTTCCGGCGGTCCTGGAGAAGGTCGATCTGAGCGGGACATCGGCAACCCCCGTGCCCGCCGCCGACGTGGTCGCCGACGCGGCGACGGACCCGAGCACCATCTCGCTCGACGCGAGTGTCGATCGCGCATCTTCCGGCAAGGAGCGGCCCAAGCGTCACTATGTCGTGGTATTCAAGGATGACGTCGAGAATCCGTCGGCGGAAGCCGATCGGCTCGTACTGGGGCGCGGTGCCAAGATCAACTTCAGCTTCCGGAACGTGATCAAGGGCTTCGCGGTGACGCTGCCCGACGCCGCCGCCGACGCCTTCCTCGAAGCGATGACCCACAATCCGCGCGTGGATCGGGTCGAAGTCGACCAACGGATCGAACTCAGCGGGGTTTCGCAGGCATCGCCCAGCTGGGGCCTCGATCGAGCCGACCAGCGGGATCTGCCGCTGGACTCGACCTACACCTATGCCAGCACGGGTCGCGGTGTCACCGCCTATGTCGTGGACACCGGCATCCGCTCGACGCACGTCGAGTTCGGGACGCGGGTGATGCCCGGGTTCACCGCCGTCGACGATGCGAACGGCAGCGAAGACTGCAACGGCCACGGCACCCACGTCGCCGGCACGATCGGTGGCAGCAGCTCGGGTATCGCGAAAGATGTCACGCTGGTGCCGGTCCGTGTTCTCGACTGCGCGGGATCAGGGACCCTCGGAAGCGTCATCGCCGGACTCGACTGGATCGCTGAAACCGCGCAACGCCCGGCCGTCGTGAACATGTCGCTGAGCGGCAATGCGTCGGCGACACTCGACGCGGCGGTGGCCAACACCGTTGCGGCAGGCCTCACCGTCGTGGTGGCCGGCGGAAACAGTGGTGCCGACGCCTGTGGCTACTCGCCGGCACGCGAGCCTGCGGCGCTGACCGTCGGCGCGACCGATGCCGCCGACGCGCGGGCCAGCTACTCCAACTACGGCGCTTGCGTCGATCTGTTCGCGCCCGGAACCGGAATTCGATCGGCCTGGCATACCGGCGATACGGCAACCAATGTCATCAGTGGAACCTCGATGGCCAGTCCCCATGTGGCCGGCTACGTCGCGCTCGTCCTGGAAACGCACCCCGAGACGAGCCCCACGCAACTGGCAAAGACCATTTCGGACGGCGCGACGCGGGGCAAAGTGACGGACGCAGGTGCCGGCTCACCGGACGCGTTGCTCTATGTCGGCGCCCCGGCCGACGCGACCGCCGCGCCGACCCAGGTCACGGAACCCGCCGCCGAGCCGAGTGCCGAACCAGTCCGGGTCGCGAGCCTTGCCGGGATCGACGGCCAAGGGGTCCGCATTCGGGGGGGGTGGGCCGCGGAGATCAGCCTGACGCTTCGGGACCTCGCCGGCCAGCCGGTGGCGGGCGCGGTCGCACGCGGCGGCTTCTCGAACGGCGGCTCTGCGGTCTCGTGCACGACCGATGCACAAGGCCTGTGCCGGATCAGGAGCGGGCACCTGGGGCGACGCGTGACCCAGACGACCTTCGGCCTGGAAGGTATCGAGGGCGCGGGAATCCGGTTCGACGAGCGCACCTTGGTCGCCGGGACGATCGCGATTCGCGCCCCGTGACCGAGACCAGGCAGCGCGCCGCCCGTTGCCGCGGTCAACGGGCGCGAAAGCCGGTCGCCGCCAAGCACGGCGGTTCGCCAAAGCGCGCAACGGCGTCCGGGTAGAGCGTACCCAGCACACGCCAGGCGAGCGTACCGAGCAGCTCCCCGAGCGCGGCCCGCGCCGCGTCGGGCGCGGCGGCGTCGGGCACCTGCGCGAGGTGCTCGAGTATCTCGATCAGGGCGTCGTGTTCAGCCACGACCACCTCGGTAACCACGGATTCCCAGTGGGCCGGATGCTCGGCCTCACGCCATTGGCCTCGACCACGACCGAAATGGGCAACGGCCAGGTAGCCGAGCAGCGACGACGACACCAGGCGCTCGAGCACCTCGCTGTTCCAGGCGACACGGACTTCGGTCGCACCGCGAATCATGTTGTAGCCGCGAGCGATGCCGGCACCGCCAAGTGCCCCCAGCACGCCACCCGCGATCAAGCCGCCACCCAGCGTAAAGCCCCCGGTCGCGATATCAGCCTTCAGACCGGCCAGCGCGCCCGTAACGAGCCCGCCGAGGACCGCGGCCTTGCCTTCGTCGAGCTTGCGGGTCACCGCATAGTGCTCGGCCAGACGCACCAGGACCTCGCCGCTGGCGCTTCCCTCGAGGCCGTGCAGATCGATCAGCCGATCGGTGGACGCCCGAACCGATTCATCGAGTCGCCGGGCCATGGCCTTGGACGCATCGACCAGCGCCGGTTGATCGTCGCTCTCGGCCAGGCCCAGAGTCGCCCCGAGGGCTCGAAGACGGCCCGTGATGCCCGGATCCCGAACGACCACACGGTCCCGTGCCGCGGCCGCGATCCGGCCGGCCAGCAGTTCGATCGAGCGCGTGAACACATCGACCCGACGGCGCCGCCAGGCAGCGACCAGACGCGCGAAGCCCGTTCGACGCTCATCGTCGGGCAGCGCGAGGCCGATCGCATCGAAAAGGGCGAACTCCTGAATCCAGCATCGCGCGAACGCGTCGAGCGCAATGACGGCGCGCACATCCTTCTCGGCCGTCATCCGCTCGCGCCAGCGCTCGAGGTCCGCCGCCTCGGCATCGGCCGAACGGGGCCGTCCCGTCTGGTTGAGCAGGACCACTACCGGTTTGCCGATCCATCCGAGGATGCGCATCTCCGGGTCGACGTAGGCGGCCTCGGCGGGGTCCTCGGCCGCACTGACCAGATACAACACCACGTCCGCGACCTCGCGAACATTCCCGAGCGCCTGCTGGCTCGAATAGAGCGGTCGGTCACGCAGCCGGTCCCAGACCTGCGACATCGCCCAGCCGATGGGATTCGCCGACGCCTCCAACCGGCGGGCGAGTCGGAAACTGTCGCCAAAGCCCGGGGTGTCCCAGAGTCGCAAGCGGTCGCCCTCGTCGGACTCGACCAGGACGAAGTCCTCGGCCACCTCGGTGACGTGGGCCTCGTCGCGCACCATCCCGACATCGCGCCCCAGCAAGGTCCGGGCGAGCGTGGTCTTGCCGACATTCGTATGAGACACCAGGCTGAGTTCGATCGTCAGCGGATTCAAGACGACGCCCCGTGATCGACCGCATCGCACGGCGAACCGCCGGGTCCCGGCGACGAGGATGCCCGGTTCACGGGCTTCACCGCACCGATCAACTCGGCCAAGGCATCGATGCCTGCCTGCCCCGACCCTCGCTTGGCGCTGTCGCCTTCCACCGCCGTCGCGGATGCCGCATCGACTTTGGCCAGGAACACGGCCGGCGTGAGGCCCGCGTCGCGCAACAGGCGTTGCCAGGCGCTGCGACGGGACTCGACGCGGGCCGGCTGATCGCCGAAACGCTCGACGAAGCCTGCCTCGTCGACGATGGCACTGACCGCCATCGCCATGGGCCTGGCCTCCCGAAGGGCCTCGAGAAATCTCGCGTGGTGCTCTTTCTCGGGCGTTGCGCCGGCTCCGAAGATCGCGATCACCAAGGCTTCGTCGCCGCCTTCGGGCAACGCGTCCGCCGCTTGGTCCTCTTCGCCCATCGCGGTGACGCGTCCGAAGCGCACTCGAGCATTGCCGCCGGCGGCCGCCCGCACCAACGCGTCGATCGCCTCGCGCCGCTGCGCGTCCAGTCGCAGGCCATAGGGCATCAGCAGGATCTCTGCGGCACCACCACGGGCGTCACGCAGCAGGCTCCGATAGTAGGGCGCGTCGAGCGCCAGCGGGATCGCCCGGGCCAGGCGCGTGGCCGACAGCATCGAGACGATCGCCAGCCCGATGCGCGGCAAGATGACGAGCAGTCCGAGCGTGAGCGCGTGCAGATGAATCCACGACGCGGCATTCTCCCCGCTCGAATCGGGGAAGCGCAGCCGGGCCAGCTGTTCGATCGAAGGCAAGGGCAGGTTTGCGATCTGGCTCGCCAGACCGAACACCATCCGAACCAATCGATGGACTGCGCTCGGATCCAGGAAGGTGCTCTCCCAGCCTGCCCGGTATTCGAAGCCGAGCCCGCGCCAATAGAGCGCGACCAATGCGCCGGCTGCGAGCAGGGCAGCCGAGACATGGAACAGAGCGGCGATTCGTCGGCCAGACAGGCTGCCCGCGACATCGTTCCATTCGGCCAAGAACCTGGGCGCGACCGTGGCAACCCAGTCTGGTGCCCGGCCCTGCGCGGCTCTGCGACGATTCAGCATCGCACCGAGCCGGCGCAATCCGTCGAGCTTCCAGCGCGACGCGGTCGCCGCAGGCGGCACGGCCCGCAGGCGGACCCATCGGTAGCCCAGGACCAGATAGACCGTGCAGTTCCAGGCCAGGATTCCCAGCAAGGGCAGGGCAATGATGTTGATTCGCCCGCCCGACGCCAGCGAGTCGCCGAGCGCGCCGACCAGGAACGCGATCAGCGGCAGCAGCCGCGCGGGTAGGCTCGCGCCGCGCACCCACCGGAGCAACCGTCGGGCAAGCGAGTCGAGCTCGGGCGCCCGCTCAAGTACGACACGTGCCCGACGCGCCAGAAACTCGGATTCGTCGGTCACGCCGGCCCGAGCCGCGGCCAGACGTGACGCCTCGTGCGATTGCTCGGCAGACCAGGCGGAAGCCGCGTCGGTCTCGAACTGACGAACGAGGACGACGCGGGCTGCGTCGATCTCTGCGAAGTGCGCGGGCAAGGGTGATATCGGTCCGGGCGCGAAAGACCGTATCGTGCCAGATCGTAGAGGCCCCACGCGTAGAATCGCGCTAGCGCCTGACGACGTGCGCAAGGAGAGGGGGATGACCGACTACATCAGGGGGCGCCGACTCGTCGTCGCCGGCGCCCTGGTCACGCAGTTCGTCGTGATTGGCGGCCTGTTCGCCTATGGCGTGCTCTTCAAGTCGCTCGAATCCGATCTGGGCTGGTCGCGGACCCTGCTGTCCGCCGTGTCCTCGCTCTCCTTTCTGATCATGGGCACGCTGGCGATCGTCGGCGGACAGCTCAATGATCGCTTTGGACCACGATGGGTGCTGAGCTTCGCCGGCTTGTGCTACGGAATCGGCTACGCGCTGCTGGGCTCGATCGATTCGCCGTGGCAGTTGTTCGTCCTGGGCGGATTGATGCTCGGCATCGGCATGAGCACCCATGACGTCGTGACGCTGTCGGTGATCGCGCGCTGGTTTCCCGCGCGACGAGGCGTGATGAGCGGAGTGGTCAAGGTCGGGACGGCCGTCGGACAGATGTTCGTCCCGCTGGCCGCCACCGCGTTGATTGCCGCCTTCGGCTGGCGACGAGCATGCGAAGTCCTGGGCATTGTCGCTGGATTGGCCTTGGTGTTGGCCGCACAGGGCATGCGACGCGACCCGCCGCCGACGACGCCCGACGTCGCAAAGCCCCGGGCAACGGCCCGGGCGACCGCCTCGGCTGCGCCGGGCCTGAGCTTTCGCGAGATCGTCCGGACTCGCGCCTTCTGGACGCTTTGCGCGATCCAGTTCCTGTTCTTTCCGGTCCTGGTGACGATTCCGGTCCATATCGTGCCGCACGGCACCGACATGGGATTGGGGGCCGCGGTGGCCGCGGGCATGTTGTCGATGATCGGAGCCGCAAGCATCGCTGGGCGGCTCGTGGTCGGCAGCGCGGTCGACCGGATCGGTGCCCGCAAGGCGATGCTGATGTGCCTGGTCGTACTCGCCGCGAGCTTGCTCATCTTGCGCGCCACGCGAGATCCGGCCTGGCTGTTCGCATTCGCCGCGGTCTACGGCACGGCCCATGGCGGTCTGTTCACCGTCGTGTCGCCGACCGCCGCGGAGTTCTTCGGTATGCGTGCGCACGGCGTCGCGTTCGGCGTCATCCTGTTCTTCGGGACCATCGGCGGCGCGTTCGGTCCGATCCTGGCGGGGCGCGCCTTCGACCAGGACGGCAGCTACGAGCTGGCGTTTTCGTTGCTCGCCGGGATGGCGATCATGGCGTTCGCGCTGGCGGCGACCTTGCCGCGTCCGAGGCCAGGATGAGTGGCTCCCGGGGCTGGCGACCGACACGAATACGATTGCGCATAATGTATATTATGTTAACTACCATGGCAGGAGCATGAGCCCGCCGCGTCCGACTCGTCCGCCAACAGCCGCGTTCATCGCGCTGCTGGCCCTGCTGACCGGCCTTGGTCAGTTCGGCAACAACGTCTTTCTGCCAGGTTTGCCGGCGCTCGCGGATCGCTTCGGCTTGACGATCGAGCAAGCCACGCTGTCCTACTCGGTCTATCTTGCCGTTTTCGGCCTCGGGCAACTCGCGGCGGGTCCGATCACCGATCGCTTCGGACGCCGGCGCCTTGGCGGCCTGGCTGCGATCGTGTTCGCGCTCGGCAGCTTGATGGCAGCGACCGCAACCAGCTTCCAGGCGCTGCTGCTCGGTCGGATCCTTCAGGCCTCGGGCGCCGCGGCCACCCTGGTGATCTCTCGCGCCGTCGCCCGCGATCTATATGAAGGCGAAGCCCTTCGCCGGGTCCTGGCGACCGTGATGATCGTGTTTGCGCTGGTACCGGGCTTCTCGCCCCTGATCGGTGGCGCATTGACCCAGTTCGCGGGCTGGCGGGCCGCGCTCCTGTTCTCGGCGCTCGTCGGCCTGGGCGGCGGCATCTGGACACTGGTGCGCCTGCCCGCCGACGGCCCCGGCATCTCGCACCGGAGCTCTTCCTCGCTTCGCGTCTACGCGCGCTTGCTCGCGGATCCGAATTTCCTGGCGCCGGTTCTGCTCTGCGCGGCTGCGATCGCGTCGATCAGCGCCTTCTTCGGCGTCTCGCCCGCCCTGTTCTTGCGCGGCCTCGGCATCAGCCCGCTCGAATACGGCTTGTACACGCCGCTCGTCGTGGCCGGGTTCGTCATCGGCTCGCTGGCAGTGCGGCGTTTCGGGGTCGGTCGCAGCGATGCGACGGTCATCGGCTGGGGCTTGGCCGTGCAGGTCCTGGGATGCGCGCTGCTGATCCTGCCACCCGCACTCGGGCATCTAGGCCTTGGTCAGATGATCGCGGCAATGCTCGTGTTCGTCACCGGGCTCGGCATCGTTCACCCCAGTGCGAGCGCTGCGGCGATGAGCGCGCGCCCCGATCACGCCGGTCACGCAGCCGCCCTGCTCGGCTTCGCGCAGATGAGCCTGGGGGCGCTCGGCACCTTGCTTGGCAGCGTGCTGTTCGCGCGCTGGCCCGAGCTTGGCATGCAGCTTGCGATGGCCAGCTTTACGATTGCCGCACTCGTTCTTGCCGCGACTACTGCTTCGCGATCGAGCAGATCGGGTCGGTCGACGCCCGATCGGCGGGCACCGTAGCCTCGGTTCGCAGGCCAAAGCCCGAGTTGTCGATGTCGAACTCGATGGCTTGGTTCGCTTGAACGGAAACCCGCACTGGCGTGATCAACTGCTGGTCCTGGGGTCGCATGTACACCTCGTCGGACCAACGAGTGGTAAAGCGCATGCCCGCCAGGCTCCTGGCAATCGGCTCGGCGTCCGTCGAACCGCTCTTGCGGGACGCCGCGGCGAACATCCTGATTGCGGTCAACAGCATCGGGTGCGAGAAGTCGAGATCGGCGTAGCCGCTCTTGAAACGACGCCTGAAATCCGCCCACGCCGGTGAAATCGACGGATTCATGGGTGCCACGTGGACGACGCGGATCACATCGACCCCCTTCAGACCGATCGCCTTGGTGGCGCCGGCCAAGGCCCCGTAGAAGGTGTAGATGGGAATCCGCAGATCGAGGACCCGTCGATCAGCCAGCAAGGAGAGGATCTCCGATCCCCTGCTCGCCAGGATCAGCACGCCGGCGCCACTGTCGACGACCTTCTCGAGTTGCGGTGTGGCGCCCGGTCCGGTGCCCGGATCGTAGAGGGCGTTGCCGGCAATCGCCAGATTGGCTCCCCGGGGGCCCAGATAGCGGATCAAGGCAAGCGAGAGCGAGTTCCCGAAGGCCGTGTTTTCACCCAGCAGGTAGACGGAACTGCTCGGACGAGAGGCCAGAATCGAAGCCCCCAGTGCCCGGATCTTCGATTCGGGACTTGCGTCGAATCGAAAGCGCCAGGGATTGCAGCGGCGGTTCGCGGGCAAGGCCTCTGCCGAGTAGTCCAGCATCATCAAGCGGTTGTTCGGCGTCGTCGCGTTGTGTCGCTCCATCAGCGCGGCCAGTTCCGCGAGTCGACCGGATTCTCCCCCGTGCAAGTAGAAGCGGACGCCATCACCGATCGCACGACGCAACTGGAGCGAGGTTTCCTCAGGCACGCTGCGCGTGTCGTAGGCAACGACTTCGATCTGCCGCCCCCCCGCCATGCCTCCGGCGGCATTGACCTCGGCGGCGACGAAGCGGGCCTGAGCGAACTCGGCACGACCACCGGCCGCGTCAGGTCCGGAAAGCGGCGCGATCAGCGCAACCCGCAGCGGCTCGGCGGCGCGAACGGGCGCGGCCGAAAGGCCTGCGGACAACAACGCGGCAAGGACAAGGCGGGTCGGGATCTTCATCGCGTCGTATCGGCGATTCGTGGCGCCCACCGTCACCACGGCGGCGCGGCGCTGGCCGCGAGGCTCCATTGGCATCAGAACATGAGACGAATCGATTCTAGCGCCGACGCCCCGATGAAGTGTGGCGCCGGGGTCGAACGTCGTGTGAACAGACCCTAATCCAATGCGCCGACGGTGGAACGATTTCGCGGCACCGTTCCTGCGGCCGGATGCCGGTATGCAGGCGTCCCGACGATACCCTGGTCCGGACGCCGGCCCGCGCCGACCAGGGTGTAGTCGGTGCGAATCGCGTCGAAGCCGATGCTCTCATTGCCGGCGCTCAGCGCCGCTGGCCAGCGCGCGCCCTGCCGGCAGGCGCCCACGAGCGCATTCGATTCCACTCGGGCTGCGATCCGCGGCCGCCCCAGGCCGGGCGCGAAAAGGGGGCGCAAAGGATGCCTGCCGTCGAAGGTCGCGCTCAGTGCCACCAGCGTGTTGTGCTCGAAGCTCAGCGCATGCGGGCGCGCGCCCAGGCTTTCGACGCCGAAGGTCACGAAGGCGCCGTTGCTGTCGGCACCCGAGCGCCCTTTCACCAGGATGTTGTTGCGCATCTCGAGGATACCGCCATCGGGGATGTCGACCAGGTAGGCCTCGCGTTGCTCCCCACCCGGTCGTTGGTTTCCACCCATGAAGAAATTGCCCACGAGCAGATTTCGCTGTGCGCGTGACTTGAAGAGATGCCCGTAGTAGACGTCCGACGACCAAGAGCCGCTCATGCGGACCGTGAATCCCGGATCGGCCTCGCTCTCGTTGACATAGACGTTGTGCTCGGGGCCATGATCGCCGCCGTTGCCCGACAAGATGAGGTTCTCCAGCGTCAGCGTGCCGCCGGTCTGCGGCGTGGCGAACACGCCGTTGGCGTTCACGCCCGTGAAGCCCGTGATTCGCATGTTGCGCAGGGTCAGATCTTGCGCGCCGTTGACATAGATGCCCGCCTTGCCGACTGCGATCGCGCCGCGCCCGTCGACGTCGATGTTCTCGATCGTCACGCCCTGCGTCTCCGCGACATAGATAGCCGACTGTCCCAGGGTGTTCTCACCGGCTCGCTGGCCTGCCATTCGAATCACCGGTCGGACGCCGTCGAGGGTAACGCCACGCACCGTGATTCCGGAGGGCACTGGCCGAAACCCGCTTTGCTCGCCCTCGCGGTCCGGCGCCTTGGGTCCAATCCAGGGTTGCTGGTCCGGCCCCGAGTAGACCGCCGGATAAACCAGGAACAGGTCGCCGTCCTGGTAATTCATGAAGGGCGCGCGGCTGAAAGCGCCGCCGGACGCGTCGACGCTATCGGGGACGTATTCGGCGCTTCGCCGGCCGCTCGAACCCAGCGACGTGTAGCGCGCCACGACCTTGCCCGCGCGCACTTGTTCGATCAGCGGACGCAGGCCATCCGCCTCGGTCGCGGGACGCGGCTGTGCCTGCCCCAGCGACGCCGCATGCCAGTGCCAGGGCGCAGGGAAGCGCACTGATGCACAATCGGGCAGCAACGCGTCGGCGGCTTCGGCACTCGCCAAAGCGACCGACAGCCCCGCCAATCCGGCCACGAATGCCCTTGGGAAGCCCCACATGTCCGACCTCGTTGACACGTTGTTCACGCCGTTCGAATCCGGCGCGCTCTCACTGCCCAATCGTATCGTGATGGCGCCGATGACCCGGTCCTTCTCGCCGGGTGGCGTACCGGGTGCCGATGTCGCCGCCTACTACGCGCGTCGCGCCCGGAACGGCGTCGGGCTCATCGTGACCGAAGGCGTGCTGGTCGACCGGCCGGCCGCGGGCAACGACCCGGCGGTGCCCCACCTGCATGGGGAAGCCGCTCTGGCCGGCTGGCGCGCGACGGTCGATGCCGTCCACGCTGCGGGCGGGCGGATCTGGCCACAGCTCTGGCACGTGGGCGCGCTACGGAACCCGACGATCGAATGGCGCCCTTCCACTCCCTTCGAAAGCCCGTCCGGGCTGTCCAGACCGGGCAAGCAATCCGGCATTGCCATGTCCGAATCCGATGTCGCCGACACCATCGGCGCCTTTGCCAAAGCGGCAGCGGATGCGCGCTCGAACGGATTCGACGGCGTCGAGATCCATGGCGCTCACGGCTACCTGATCGACCAGTTCTTCTGGTCCGGCACCAATGAGCGCACCGATGCCTGGGGCGGCGCAACGCTGCTCGCACGCTCGCGCTTCGCCTGCGAGGTGATCCGAGCGGTACGAGCGGCGACGGCGCCGGACTTTCCCATCTGCATCCGGCTTTCGCAGTGGAAGCAACAGGACTTCGACGCCCGCCTGGCCGACACGCCCGACGAGATGTCGACCTGGCTTCGTGCACTCGTGGACGCGGGCGCGGACCTGTTGCACTGTTCGCAGCGACGCTTCTGGGAGCCGGAGTTCGAAGGCTCGGACCTCAATTTCGCCGGATGGGCCCGCAAGCTGGCCGAAATACCCACGATCACCGTCGGCTCGGTCGGACTCAGCGGCGAGTTCGTCCGCTCCTTCGGCGGCGAGGTCTCCAAGCCCGCCTCGCTCGACGATCTCCTGCGTCGGCTCGATCGCGGCGATTTCGACCTGGTTGCCGTCGGGCGGGCGCTGATCGCCGATCCCACCTGGGTCAGCAAGGTGCGCGAGCGCCGCTTCGGCGAACTCGCGAGCTACGATCGCGCCGCGCTGGCGAAGCTCGTCTGACGGGGTACGAGTCCGGACGGGCGCCGGACCGTTCAGTCCGGCGCGAGCAGGATCGCCCGGAAATCATTGACGTTGGTCAGTGTCGGCCCGGTGACCAACAATGCGCCGATCGCCTCGAAGAACCCGTAGCCGTCGTTGGAGGCCAGCGCCAGCCGCGCATCGATCCCGGCTGCCCTGCCCGCCGACAAGGCTTGCGGTGCCAGCAGGCAACCGGCGTTGTCCTCGGTGCCATCGATGCCATCGGTATCGGCGGCCAGCGCGTAGACGCCCGGCGCGCCGTCCAGTTCGATCGCGAGCGCGAGCAGGAATTCCGCATTGCGCCCGCCCCGACCCTTGCCGGTGACCGTGACGGTGGTCTCGCCTCCCGAGAGCAGGACCCCGGGCCGGCGCAGCGGCGTTCCGCCGGCCACCGCATAGCGGGCGATGCCGGCATGGACCTTGGCGACCTCGCGCGATTCGCCGGTAATCGCATCGCCCAGGCACAACACGTCGTAGCCGCGTTGCGAGGCGAGCCGGGCAGCGGCATCGAGCGCCGTTCGACCCGACGCGATCAGTCGGACCGCCGCATGCTTGAGGCCGGGATCGCCCGGCTTGGGCGTCTCGGTCTTGCCTTGCAGCAGCAGCCTTCTGACCGGCTCGGGCGCGTCGATCCGGTACTTCTCGAGCACGGCCAGCGCGTCGCCGCAGCGGCTGGGATCGGCAACGGTCGGCCCGGAGCCGACGACCGACGGATCGTCTCCGGTGACATCGGAGAGCACGAGCGTCAGGACGGGGGCCGGCGCAGCCGCGATGGCCAGGCGCCCGCCCTTGATCGCGGACAAATGCTTGCGAACCGTGTTCATTTCGGTGATGTCGGCCCCACTATGGAGCAAGGCACGGCTGATCTTCTGCTTGTCGGCGAGCGTCAGTCCGGGCGCCGGCAGCGTGAGCAAGGACGAACCACCGCCGGAGATCAGGCAGAGCACGAGATCGTCCGCAGTCAGTCCGGACACGGCCTCGAGCATCCGACGCGCGCCGTCCAATCCTTGTGAGTCCGGCACGGGATGGCCGGCTTCGACGACCTCGATCCGCTCACATGGAAGCGAATGACCGTGGCGGGTCACGACCAGGCCGGACAGCGGCCCACGCCAGTGCCGCTCGACCACCCGCGCCATCGAGGCAGCCGCCTTGCCTGCGCCGACCACGACCGTGCGCCCTTTGGGCGGCGCGGGCAGGAATGCCGGCATACACGCTTCGGGGCGAACCGCCTCGACTGCCGCCCGATAGAGCTGCTCGAGGAAATACAGATGGGCAGCGCCGGCGCCCGCGTCCTGATTCATCTGCCAAGGCTCCCGCGCTCAAGCACAAAGCGCGAGCTTAGCAGGGCGGCGGCGCCCGGGGCCGAATCGATCAGGCGTGGGCTTCGTGTTCCGCAGGTGACTCTGCGCCGCGCGACTTATACGCTGGCGGCGCCCCCGACGACCCGCCTGCGGCTGCTCCGACGATTGATCCACGAACGACCTCGGAACCCGTGTCGCCCGGGTTCACGCCAGCGGAGGCGAGCCCGAGTGACATCGAACCGCTTCGATGGGTGATCTCGGCGTATCGGGCTCGACCGATCGACCATTCCGTGCCCACCAGCAGGCGGCCATCATTGGTCGGCGCACTCGCAGCCCCGCCAGGCACCAGGCCGCACTTGCGCAGCACGGCCTGAGCCGGATGGTTCTCGTTGGCAGTCTTTGCGTACATCGTATGAGCGGCCGTTGCTTCGAATCCGGCGTTGACGGCGAGCGTGGCGATTCGGGTCCCCCATCCGGAGCCCCAGAAGTCCGGATGGGTCCAAAGCCCCATCTCGAGACCGTCCTTCCAGGGCGTGAAGCGGTAGATGGCGGCCCACCGGGTCGGGTCACCGATCGGGAAACAAGCGAACGCGGCGACTTCTCGAGACTCGTTGGCCGCCAGCAGGGCATCGATCTGCTCGGCTGCCTCGGACATCGACTCGGGTTGCGTCCAGGTCAGAAAGCGGTTGAACAACGGGTTTCGCGTTGCATCCCATAGCCAGGCGACATCGTCGCGATGAATGGGGCGGAAACCGAGCGTATCGCTGCCCAGATGCGGCAGCGCACCAAACAGTTGCCGGAGATCATCGGGGCCAAGCCGAGGCAGAGTCGGCGATGAGATTCTCGCTAAATAATCACGAGAATTAAATATATGCGCTGTATTTATTCTAATGTTGTGGTCACTGCGATGACCAGTCGGTGCTTCAGAAACGGATCCTGGCATCTTTGACGTCATTTTCTTCTCCACTTCCGATAAGTGGATCATATAGAAAAAGCCGAGTCGCCGAATCGCGAAAAGCAGTGATTCGACTCGCCAATCCGGCCTAGAAGACGCGCACTGAATCCACCCCGGCCAGCGTCATCCGAGGTATCGGGCGGGTGCATGGCCCGGGCTGCTGTCGCCGACCGGCTTGAGCGTGGCATTGATCCGCAGGCAAGGCTCGCCGGCGATCGAGACGATTCCCTGGACGAAGATCAGGCGCCGAGTGACCCGCAGGACGTCCACCCTCCCCTCGAGCCAACTGCCGACAGGTGCGGGGGCCAGAAAGTCGGTAGCCAGACTGACCGTGACCAGGAATCGATTGACGCCGGCGCCGAAATTCGCACCGATCAGCAAGACCATGTCGGCCAGCGTCATCAGCATGCCGCCATGGCAGTTGCCGGCGGGATTGCAGTGCCGCTCCTCGACCTGGAATCCCATCACGAATCGACCGTCGATCATCGCGCCATACAAAGGGCCCACGTCGTCGATGAATGGATTCGGTGAAAGCTGCAGCGGCTTGAAAGGCTCGGGAATCCGGGGCATCGGGTCTGCCTCCATGGGTTAATGCTTCGCACCGAGGTGCACGAGCCGCCGATTGTCTCAAGGCCGGAAGGACTTGGCTCGGGATGCAGACCGACCGCTCGTCGTCCGCGGTCGACCGCCGATTGCCGGATCGCTGGTCCAAGCACCCGCTCGCGCCGTCAATGACCGTAGTCCAACTAGAGAGCCCCGCCCGTGACGGCCGTCGAGGCCGAGGTCCGAGAGCCGGGTGCCCAGAGACAACGATGTCAGTCCCCTGTCGGATGCTTGGCCTGGGCCAGGCCACGGTACTTCTTGCCCTGATGGGGCTGGCCGGTTGCGCTGGGCTCGATCCTGAAAGCCACGCTCCGCCTTCGCCCATGGCGCTGGGCCAGCCGCCCGATTCTCATTTCGACGCCGCCGATGCGCCGGCGGCGGCTGCCGGACGCAAGGCGGGGCAGGACAAGTCGACGCGTCGTCGCGCGCAGCGACGCCCTTCGCCGTCCCGACGCGAACTGGCCCGGCTACCCGACCCGGTCCCACATCGTGAACGACTGTCGAACTGGGCCAATCGGCCCTACTCCATCGACGGGAAACGCTACATCCCGATGACCGCGCTCAAGGATTTCGAGCAGGAAGGCATCGCGTCCTGGTACGGCCGGCCGTTCCACGGCCGTCGTACGGCCAATGGCGAGGTCTACAACATGTATCGCCTGACGGCCGCGCACCCGACCCTTCCCTTGCCGAGCTATGTGCGGGTGACACACCGACGCTCCGGTCGCCAGGTCATTGTTCGCGTCAACGACAGAGGTCCGTTCGTGGGCCGGCGCATGATCGACCTATCCTATGCTGCGGCGGTGCGGCTGGGGTTCGACCGCAGCGGGGTGGCCGATGTCAGGCTCGAGTTGATCACGTTCCAGCCACCGACGACGGCGGGCGATACGCGGGTGGTCCGGGCCGAGCCACGGCCGTCCGCCCGCCGCTGACCTGTAAGCGCGCGCCGTGACTGGACCGGCCGCGGCACAATGGGGGCCCGCACGGGAAATCGATCCATTGCGCATGCCGCCGCCGAGCCCGCCCCACCCCGATGCCACCGACCCCGTCGCCTGGGCGAGCGAGCGCCTGGGCAGCTTCCTGGACGATCACCGTCGAGTCCTGGTGCTGACCGGCGCTGGTTGCAGCACCGATGCAGGTATCCCCGACTATCGGGATCGTGACGGGCTCTGGAAACGGCCGGAGCCGATGCGCTATCAGGTATTCGTGGCGGACGCTGCGGCGCGTCAGCGCTACTGGGCCCGTAGCATGGCCGGTTGGCTAGGGTTCGCGAACGCACGCCCCACGACCAGTCATGCCTCATTGGCATCGCTGGAACGCGCGGCTTGCATCGACTCGATCGTCACACAGAACGTGGACGGCCTGCATGGCCTGGCCGGCAGCCGGGAAGTGATCGATCTGCACGGGCGTCTTGATCGCGTGACCTGTCTTTGCTGCGGCGCTCGCGAAGCGCGCATCGCTTTCCAGGAACGCCTCATCGGGGCGAATCCCGCATGGCACGACGTGGAGGCGACGGCTGCGCCGGACGGGGACGCCGATCTGGACGTGACGGATTTCTCGGGATTCCGGGTTCCGGCTTGCCAGGCCTGTGGCGGCATCCTGAAGCCCGACGTGGTCTTTTTCGGTGAGACCGTGCCCGCAGATCGCATTGCGGCGGTGATGAAGAGGCTGGAGTCGGCCGACGCAATGCTCGTCGTCGGCAGTTCGCTGATGGTGCATTCGGGATACCGCTATGCGCGTTGGGCGGCCGAGTCCGGGCGGCCGGTCGCCGCACTCAACCTGGGGCGCACGCGCGCCGACCCGCTTCTCACGCTCAAGCTCGACGCCCCCTGTGCGCCCGTGCTCGCCGCCGTGGCCGCCGGCGTCCGGCGGTCTCAGCGCTTGGCACGCCGTCTGGCACCAACCGCCTTGGGCGGCAGCGCAGACGCGAACGCCCACCCTAGCTGAAGCCACCACGCCAGGCTATCGTCTTCGGCGAAACCCTCGGGAGCAACCGTTACCCAGCCCGACATCGGCCGGCCCGTGACATCGAAAGGCGCGACATTCGGTCGTGCAAGGCAAGCGGCGTAGTCAGAAGGCCCGCAACGCACGATCAATCGGTCATGCCAGATCCCATAGGCTATGTTCCCGTTGGCCAGGTAAACCACGCCGCCGAACATGGCCTTGCGAGCCCGCCCCGGGAAGGGTTCCACGATCTCTTCGATCCGATGCGCGAGGCCGGTGTCATAGGCCATTTCTGCCCCCACTCGCGGGTCTCCGCCCGAATTCGGACGCGGCGGGCAGTACGGGCAACCCGGGCTCGTCGAGGGCGCCAGCCGCCAGGACGGCGCGCACGACGGCGCGGGCAACCGAGTCCGCCGCCATTTCGCCGAGCACGGTCATGTCGCCGGCTTCGCCGGCATGCCCGGTCGCGAGCGCGAAGACGGTGTCGCCGTCGAGCATCGTGTGAACGGGGTCGATGGAGCGGGCCAGGCCATCGTGCGCCATTTGCGCCAGCTTCATGGCTTGCGCCTTGCTCAGCCGGGCATCGGTGGCCACGCAACCGATGGTCGTGGCGGCCCCCGGCGCCAACTCGATCGTATCGCCGGCCTCGAGCAACGCACGCCGGGTACTCGCGATCGCGCGGCCGTCGGGCGAGCGCAACCCGGCGATGACGCGGCCATTGCCCGGGTCCACGACATCACCGACCGCATTGACCGCGATCATCGCCCCCACGGTGAGCCCACCGACGCGAATGGATGCCGTACCGATGCCGCCCCGCATCGCACGGTCCATGCCGAACAGCTTGCCGACGCTGGCGCCAGCACCGGCGCCAACGGATCCCTGCGACGGCGGATCGGCACTCGCGGCCTCGCAGGCGGCCCAACCGGCGTTGGCATCCGGTCGAATGCGGTGATCGCCGACGGCCAAGTCGAACAAGATGGCGGCCGGTACGATGGGCACGCGCGCCGGACCGACGGCCAATCCGACGCCCCTGGCCTCCAGCCAGCGCATCACGCCCGACGCGGCGTCGAGTCCAAAGGCACTGCCGCCGGCCAGCACCAGCGCATGGATTCGCTCGACGAGATTCTGCGGCGCCAACAATTCGGTCTCGCGCGTGCCCGGCGCTGCCCCGCGGACGTCGACGCCTGCGACAGCGCCTGGCCCGTCGCACAGGATGACCGAGCAGCCGGTGGGGCGACGCGGGTCGGTGAAATGTCCGACCCGCAAGCCGGCGACATCGGTGATCGCGTCGGATCCGAACGGCGCCATCAGAACGGCAGGCCCACATAGTTTTCGGCCAAGGCGGTGGCGGCCGCCCGAGAGCCGGTCAGGTAGTCCAGCTCGGCCTCCTGCATCTTGCGGGCGAAATCGCCGCCGTCGGGAAACCGGTGCAGCAGCGAAGTCATCCACCAGGAGAAGCGCTCGGCCTTCCAGATTCGCGACAGACAGCGCGCGGAATAGCGATCGATCTCGGCCATCGAGCCAGCACTGGCATAGTGGTCGATCAGCGCCGAACTCAGGTAGTGGACATCACTGGCCGCGAGGTTCAGCCCCTTGGCCCCGGTCGGGGGAACGATATGCGCGGCATCGCCGGCCAGCAGCAGACGACCGAAGCGCATCGGCTCCGCAACGAAGCTGCGCAGCGGGGCAATGCTCTTCTCGATCGATGGGCCGGTGACGAGCGCCTCGGCCGCCGCCGGATCCAGGCGGGAACGAATCTCGTCCCAGAAACGATCGTCCGGCCAGGCCTCGATGCGCTCGTCGAGTGCGCACTGGACGTAGTAGCGGCTGCGGGTTCGCGAGCGCATGCTGCACAGTGCGAATCCGCGCTCATGATTGACGTAGATCAGTTCGTCCGAAACCGGTGGCGTCTCCGAGAGCACGCCCAGCCAGCCGAACGGATAGACACGTTCGAAGTTCCGGATCGCGCCGGCCGGCACGCTTTGGCGCGTCACGCCGTGATAGCCGTCGCAACCCGCGATGAAGTCGCACCGGACCATGTGCTCGAGGCCGTCGCGCACATATCGCACCGAGGGCGCGTCCCCATCGAAGTCATGCACACTGACTTCATCGGCCTCGTAGACGGTCATCGCACCGGCCGCGGCGCGTGCATCCATCAGATCGCGAGTCACCTCGGTCTGACCGTAAACCGTCACCCGCTTGCCATCGGTCAGCCCGGCCAGATCGATACGATGCCGCTCGCCGAGAAAGCACAACTCGATGCCGTCGTGTACGAGCCCCTCGCGGTGCAACCTCGACGCAACGCCCGCACGCTCGAGCAATTCGACGCTACCTTGTTCGAGCACGCCGGCACGAATACGGCCGAGCACGTACTGCGCGCTACGCTGCTCTAGGATGATCGTCTCGATCCCGGCCAGATGAAGCAGCTGCCCCAAGAGCAGACCCGAAGGGCCTGCGCCGATGATTGCAACCTGCACTCTCATGCGGGTTCCGCCAGCCTTCGACATTTCCACCCCTTCCTTGCCAGCCGATGATTGATCGATGTCAGGTTAACGCAAATGGGTTGTCGCAACACGACGCAAACCGTTGTACCGCGGCGCCCAAGCCCCCGAGTCGGGATCGCCGAGATGCGCGCGGCCGGGTTTTCGTCTAAGCTAGTTTCCCCAGGGAGCTAGGAGACCAGCCACCATGACTCGAAAAAAGGTCATGTGGACGCTTTTCTGGATCGGCATGCTCGGTTCGAACGCTATCGGCCAGGGCCCCGGTCCGGGTAAGGGTGCCGAGATCTTCAAGGGTGCCGACCTGGCCGTCGGCGCACAGTTGATCAACGAGCACATGTGCACCGCCTGCCACATTCGCAAGGTCGGCGGGGACGGTTCGTCGATCTATCGGCCGAAGGGCCGTATCAGCACCGCGGGGTTCCTGCGCGGCATGGTCGAGCAGTGCAACACCGAGCTCAATCTCCAGTTGTTTCCCGACGAAGTGACGGCCGTGGCGGCGGTACTCAATCGCGACCACTATCGCTTCGACTGATCCGCTTCGTTCGATCGGCGGCGATGCCATGAGCGCGCCGCTCGAAGCCGCGGCGATCTCCTTCGACACCGACGGCCACCCGGTCGACCTGCGCTACCGAGACATCTACAAGAGCCGTCACGGTGGCTTCATCGAAGCCGAGCGCGTCTTCGTCGAAGGCGCAATGCTCGAAACCCGATGGCGCGAAGCCGATCCTGCTTCGGTGTTCACCGTGCTCGAGTTGGGCTTCGGCCTGGGCGTCAACTTCCTTGCGAGCGTGCGCCGCTGGCGGCAGGCAGAGTCACGCCCTCGCCGCCTGGCCTACGTCGCGATCGAAGCGCACCCGGCGCAGCCCCCGGCTCTCGTCGATGCCTTGCGCGTGATGGGCGCATCGCCCGACGAAATCTCCGAGATCTCGAGCATCTGGCCGATCCGGCTGCCCGGCCTGCATCGACTCGCATTTGCCGACGACATCGAGTTGTTGCTCGCCTTCGGAGATGCCAGCGAAATGCTGCAGCGACTCTCGCTGGCCGCGGACGCGGTCTATCTGGACGGGTTTTCTCCGGCGCGCAATCCGGCGATGTGGTCGGCGCACCTGATGCGCGGCATCGCGCGCCGCTGCCGGCTCGGCGCCACCCTGGCCACGTACTCGAGTGCCTCGGCGGTTCGTGCCGCCCTGACCGGTGCGGGCTTCGACGTCAGTCGTGCCGAGGGCGTCGGCAAGAAACGGGAAAGCACCCGCGCGGTCTATGCGCCTCGCTATCGGACCTTCGCGCCGCCCGCACCGGCGCCGCGCTGGCCCGATCGTGACGCCATCGTGATCGGCGCCGGCCTCGCGGGGGCGGCTGTTGCCGCCCGGCTGGCGCGCGATGGTTGGCAGGTGACGGTGCTGGAACGAGCGGCCGAGCCGGCGACCGGCGGATCCGGTCAGCCGGCCGCCAGCAGCCATGTTCCGGTCACGCCCGACGACAATCGGGCAGCGCGCCTGACCCGTGCCGCCTTGATCCAGTGCAATGAATGGGTGCCCGAGCATCTTCGACTCGGCCAGGGCAAGTTAATGCTGGCCGCGACCGAAACCGACTGGCAGCGCCAGCAAGAATGCCTTGCGCGGGTTCGCCTGCCGACCGAGTTCGCCCGCATGGTCGATGCCGATGAAGCATCCCGGATCGCGGGCATCTCGCTCCAACGAGGGGGCATGTGGCTGCCATTGGGCTTTTCGGCTTCGCCGGTCGCGCTCGTTCGACACTGGCTCGGTTCGACCGGGATCCTCTTGCGATGCTCGAGCCCCGTCGAGTCGCTGGTACGGACGGACGCCGGGCGATGGCAGGCGCGCGGCGAAGGGGCGCGCTCGATCGCCGAGGCCTCGGTCGTGGTCCTGGCCAACGCCGGCGACGCGCTGCGTCTCGGCCGGCTCACGTCGATCGAGTTACGCTGCCTGAGAGGCCAAAGCACGTTGCTTCGCTGGCCGCACCGTGGCGCGCTCGACTGCGCGATCGGCGGCGACGCCTACGCCTGTCCAATGAACGGCGCCGACTTGCTGATCGGATCGACATACGCGGACGATACCGACGAGCGCCCACGCCGGGATGACGACCGAAGCAACCTGCGCCGGTTCGCGCGAACCCTCGGCATGGATCCCGAGCCGCCGTCGTCGCTGGCTCGTAGTGGCGTCGTCGGATTCCGCTGGTCGGCGCGTGATCGCATGCCGCTGATCGGCGCCGTCCCCGACGAAGCCATGGCGTTCTCTCGGGCCGCGGCCTTGCGCCGCAACGAGCGACTGCCGCTGCCGCGTCGCCCGGGTCTCTACTGTACGGTCGGGCATGGATCCCGCGGACTGATCGCAGCGCCGCTGGCGGCGGCGATCATCGCTGCGCAGCTCGATGGCGGGCCCGCACCGATCGAGGCCGACCTGCTCGAATCCGTCGACCCGGCCCGCTTTCTGCGCCGCGTGCTGCGTCGCCGGGACCCGTTGGCCACGTTCGCGACGCCAGGTGCATTCGCTCCGATAAACTAGCGTCCCTCCCCGTTCCCACGGCATCGTCGCGCGCGACACGCCAGCCGGCGATGGCCCCCATCGATCCACCCTCACGGCAACGAAGACACATGTCCAAGAAGAAAGTCGACTACGACTGCATGCAATGTCCGGGCTATTGCTGCTCGTACCCGCGCATCGAGGTCACCGACAAGGACCTCAAGCGCCTTGCCCGACATTTCGACCTGGACCTCGCAATCGCCGAGAAGCGATTCACGCGATGGTACGAGAAGGACGAACGCATCCTGCGCCATCAGAAGGACGAGATCTATGGCGAGATCTGTCGCTTCTTCGATACCGACGCGCGCTGCTGCACCATCTACGCGGCCAGGCCCAGTGTCTGCCGCGACTACCCGAACGGTCGCAAGTGCGGCTACTACACTTTCATCAAGTTCGAGCGAAAGCATCAGGACGACCCGGATTTCATTCCATCGGCCTGAACGATTCGTCCACTTCGGAGACCCGACGTGAGCAAGCCCCCCGTGCTCGGAACACCGCTTTCGCCGTCCGCGACCCGCGTCATGTTGCTGGGTGCCGGTGAACTGGGAAAGGAAGTCATCATCGCGTTGCAGCGGCTTGGTGTCGAAGTCATTGCCGTCGATCGCTATCCGGACGCACCAGGGCAGCAGGTCGCTCACCGCGCCCATGTCATCGACATGACCGACGGCGCAGCGCTGCGCGAGCTCATCGACCTCGAGAAACCCGATCTCGTGGTACCCGAGATCGAAGCGATCGCGACGCCGACGCTCGTCGAACTCGAGCGCGACCAGCGCCTGCACGTGATCCCGACTGCGCGCGCAGCCTGGTTGACCATGAACCGGGAAGGTATCCGGCGCCTGGCAGCCGAGGAGCTCGGTCTGCGCACCTCGGACTACCGCTTCGCCAGCAGCCTCGAGGAACTTCGTCTCGCCGTCGAAGGCAATGACTCTCCGATCGGCTATCCCTGCATCGTCAAGCCGGTGATGTCGTCGTCGGGCAAGGGGCAAAGCAAGGTCGATGCCCCTGAAGCGCTTCAGGATGCCTGGTCCTATGCGGGCAGCGGGGGTCGCGTCGACGCGGGCCGCGTCATCGTCGAAGGGATGGTCGACTTCGACTACGAGATCACCTTGCTCACCGTGCGCTCGCGCAATGCCGGCGGTGAGATCGTCACGACGTTTTGCGAACCGATCGGTCATCGCCAGGTATCCGGAGACTACGTCGAGAGCTGGCAACCTCAGCCGATGTCGGCAACGGCGCTCGCTGGCGCGCGCGACATGGCAGCCCGAATCACCGATGCGCTCGGCGGCACCGGCATCTTCGGGGTGGAGTTATTCGTGCGAGGCGACGAGGTCTGGTTCTCGGAAGTCAGCCCGCGCCCGCACGATACCGGCATGGTCACGATGGCGACGCAACACCAGTCGGAGTTCGAGCTCCATGCGCGCGCCATACTCGGTCTTCCCGTCGATGCCTCGTTGCGAAATCCCGGCGCCAGCGCGGTGATCTACGGCGGCATGGCGGAGCGCGGCATCGTCTTCGAAGGCGTCGCCGATGCCTTGTCGGTGCCGGATACCGACTTGCGCCTGTTCGGCAAGCCCGAATCATTCGAACGGCGCCGAATGGGCGTTGCACTTGCGCGTGGCAAGGATATCGCTCAGGCGCGCGAACGCGCTGCCGAGGCCGCAGGCCGTGTTCGCCCGCGACGCCCAGGCGCCTGAACCGGGGACGAACCAGCCTTAAGCCGCGCCTAAGCGCGCAGCATGCGGGCACGGGCATACTTCAGCCATGCGAATCCTCCTCGTCGAAGATGATCGAATGATCGGCGAGTCGGTCCGGGCGGGACTGCGTCGCGACGGTTTCGCGCTCGACTGGGTGCGGGATGGCGAAACCGCCCGTTCGGCCCTCGAGAGCGAGCACTATGACGCGATGCTGCTCGACCTTGGCCTGCCGCGTCTCGACGGGCTGAGCCTGCTGCGCGAATTGCGAGGCAGCCAGGAGCCTCGTGCCTCGCTGCCCGTGCTCGTCATCACGGCGCGCGACTCGATCTCGGACCGGGTCGGCGGACTCGACGCCGGCGCAGACGACTACCTGGTCAAGCCCTTCGATTTCGAGGAACTCGCGGCCCGCCTTCGCGCCCTGCTGCGGCGCCACGCCGGGCGCACCGAGTCCTTGATCGAGTTCGGCGGGCTCCAGTACGACACGGCCGCCCGCACGCTTCGCATCGAGGGTGAGCCGGTCGTCCTGTCGGCACGCGAGTTGACGATCCTGGAGGCCCTGATGGACCGGCCGGGTGCGGTTCTCTCGAAACAGCAGCTCGAGGATCGGGTCTACGGCTGGAGCGAGCAGGTCGGCAGCAACGCGATCGAGGTCCACATCCATGCGCTTCGCAAGAAGATCGGCGCCTCGAGGATCCGGACCGTGCGCGGTGTCGGCTACATGTTGGTAGGCTGATGCGCTCGATCCGGCGCAATCTGACCACCGCGATGCTCGCGGCGATCGTGCTCGCGGTCGCGCTCACCGCGGGCTTCGTCTACCGTGACATCCGAAGCCGTACCGACGATCTGCTCGACGCCCAGTTGCGCCAACTGGTCCTGACAGTCCCGGCGCCGCGCTCGCCGATGCTCTACGACTCGCCGTTCGATCGCAATGGACAGGAAGACATCGTGATCCAGATGTGGGACGAACGCGGTGTCCGCCTCTATCACTCGACCCGCCGTTGGCGCATGCCGCGCCTGGCGCAACTCGGTTTCGCGACCGTGGAGACGCCCGACGGTCCACTGCGGGTGTATTCGGCGCTGCGCGATGGCGTGGTCGTGCAAGCGGCGCAACCGATCGCCGTCAGACGGGAGGTCGCCGCCGGCATGGCGGCGCGCCAGGTGCTACCGCTGGCGCTGTTGGGGGTCGCGCTCGCGATTCTGGCCGGCGTGATCGTATCGCGCGGGCTCGCCCCGCTTGGCGCGGTGCGCCGCGCGCTCGCGCACCGCACCCCTGGATCGCTGCAGCCGCTGGACGCACATGACCTACCCGATGAGTTGCAACCGGTGGTGGGCGAGATGAACGCGCTTCTGCAACGCCTCGATCGCGCGATCGGCGAGCAACGCTCGTTCGTTGCGGACGCCGCCCACGAGCTGAGGACCCCCTTGACGGCGCTGCAGCTACAGATCGGTGCACTGAGCGCGGCTCGAGACGAGCGCGAGCGCACCGAGGGCCTCACCGCACTTCGCGAGGGGGTCGCCCGAATGAACGCGCTGGTCGGTCAGTTGCTCACGCTGGCTCGCCAGGAGCCCGGCGTCGGCGCCGACACCCGCCAGTTCGAGCCCGTCGACCTGGTCGAGCTCGCGCGCTCGGCGGTCGTCGAGTTCGCGACCATCGCCCATCGCCACGGCATCGATCTCGGCCTGGCCGAGAAACTCGACCCGGTGAGCGTCGAGGCCGACGCCGCCGCGCTGCGCACCCTCATTTCCAACCTGATCGGCAATGCGCTGCGCTATACGCCGGCCGGTGGGCGAGTCGACGTCTGGGCGGGTCTCCTGGACGAAGTACCGGTGCTTCGCATCGACGACTCGGGGCCGGGCATCGCGGCCGAGCATCGCGATCGTGTCTTCGACCGCTTCTACAGGGTCCCTTCCGACGAGACTGTCGAACTCCACTCCGCGTTCGGCAGCGCAGGCAGCGGGCTCGGCCTGTCGATCGTGCGAAGGATTGCCGAGCGGCATCACGCACGTGTCGAGCTGGGCGACTCGCCCCAAGGTGGCTTGCGCGCGACGGTTCGATTCCAACGGTCCGAGACAACTCGATCGCAACGCGCTTAAGCTGCGCTTAATCGTCGCTAAGCCGGCCCTAAGCCCCGCCGCACACGCTCCTCGTAAGCTGTCGTTACCAGCAACCCGTAGGAGATTCGACGAATGAACACCCCCAAGCCCCAATCCCCAAAACGCCCGAAACTCTCGCACCTGGCCGTCGCAATGGCCGCTGCGGGCATGATCGGCCTCGGCGGCATCGGCCTCGCGCATTCCCGCGCGCTCGAGCCGGCCGCCACCGCTTCGGTGCCTGCTGCACGCGTCGCCCTGCCCGACTTCTCCCAGCTCGTGAAGCAAAACGGGCAGGCGGTCGTCAACATTTCCGTATCCAAGAAACCCGAGGCCGCGGGGCCCGGGCTGCGCGGCGGCGACGATCCGTTCGGTTGGTTCTTCCGTGACTTGCCGCGGCGTCAGACACCGGTTCGTGGCGTCGGGTCCGGCTTCATCGTCTCGGCCGACGGCTACATTCTCACCAACGCCCATGTCGTCGATGGCGCGGATGAAGTCACGGTCCGGATGAGCGACCGCCGCGAGATGAAGGCACGGGTCGTGGGCTCGGATTCCCAGACCGACGTCGCGGTGATCAAGGTCGATGCGACCGGATTGCCGACCGTCCGGCTGGGCGACTCGCAAGCGGTATCGGTCGGGCAATGGGTCGTCGCCATCGGCTCACCCTACGGCCTGGAGAGCACGGTCACCGCCGGCATCGTCAGCGCAACCTCGCGCGCGCTGCCCAGCGAGGGCTATGTGCCATTCATTCAGACCGACGTCGCGGTAAACCCGGGCAATTCGGGTGGACCGCTATTCGACCTCGACGGTCGGGTCATCGGCATCAATTCGCAGATCTACAGTCGCACCGGCGGATGGCAGGGCTTGTCCTTTGCGATCCCCATCGACGTCGCCATCCGCGTCAAGGATCAGCTCATCAGTGATGGAAAGGTCACGCGCGGTCGCCTGGGCGTCGGCATCCAGGAGATGAGCGAGCCGCTGGCGAAGTCGTTCGGCCTCGACAAGCCACGCGGTGCAGCGGTGACCTCGGTCGAACCCGACAGCGCGGCCGCTCGTGCCGGCCTGAAAGCGGGCGACGTGATTCTGGCGCTCGACGGCAAGCCGGTGGAGCGCACGATCGACCTGGCCCGCCGGGTTGCCGAGCGAAAGCCCGGCAGCGAGGTAAAGCTGGAGATCTGGCGTGATGGCTCGAGACAGGAAATCGCCGCCAGGCTGGGGCAGCAGCAAACCAAGCAGCTCGCGGCCGCGGCAAGCGACACCGACAAGGGTCGACTCGGCGTCGCGGTCCGCTCACTCGAGAAGTCCGAAGCCGCGGCACAAGGCCTCGACGGCGGTCTCGTCGTCGAGGCTGCGGACGGCGCCGCCGCACGCGCCGGCATCCAACCCGGAGACGTGATCGTCTCGATGAACGGTCGGCCGGTGGACAAGCCCGCCCAGCTGCGACAGATGCTGGAGAAGGCCGGCGATCGAATTGCGATCCTAGTCAAGCGCGGGGATGCGCGCCTGTTCGTACCGGTCGAACTGGAACACGGCTGAGCACGGTGCGACGAGCGGGTGCAGCCGATCTGGCGAGCACCCGACCGCAAGCCCATCGCGATGGATCGCCCCGACGACTGCCGGGGCGATCCATCGCGTCTGCAAGCCCTCGCCGCGGTGACCCTCCGGGCTCGCCCCGGCACAAAGTCAATACAATGACAGCTCAGTCGCTGCGTGACGGGGAGGCACCATGAGCGATCTCGACGTCCCGCCGTCGGTACTACGGGCTTTCGTGCAGGTGGCCCGCCTGCGCAGCTTTTCCCGCGCCGCCCGGGTCCTGAAGTCGCGCCAGTCCACGGTGAGCACTCAGATCAAGCGGCTCGAGGATCAGGTCGGCCAGTCGCTGTTCGCCAGATCGACCCGCAAGGTCGAGCTCACGCCATTGGCGGACCGCCTGCTACCGATCGCCGAAGAGATCCTGGAGCTGCAAGCGATCGCTGCCGCCCGCCTGTTGGACGCGCCACTGACGGGTGCGGTGCGCCTGGCGGCCAGCGAGCCGTTGTTCGCGGTCTATGAGATCGACCGCATGCTGTCGCGATTCGCCCATACGCACCCGGGCATCGAACTGGATCTGCAAGTCGCCGACGAAGCCGCCCTGCCAGCGCTTGTCATCGATTCGAACACCGAGGCCGACCTGGCACTTTGCACGGTCGCGATCAGCGGCTTCGAGGCGCGCTCCCTGCGTCGCGAACGCCTGATGTGGGTCGGTGCCCGCGGGGTCGAAACCGACGCGGCCCTACGGGGTTCCATCGTCGCGGTCCCGCCCTTTGCGCCGGCCAGCGCCTCCGCGCTCGAAGGCAAGAGAGTGCTGCGATCGAGCAGCCTGGACGCGGCGATTCGGCTGGTTCGCGCCGGGCTGGGGGCCATGTTGCTGCCCGAATCCGAGCTCGCCCGCTTTGACATGGTCGTTCTGGATCGCACCAACTTGCCGATCCAACGCGGCCTGGATCTCTATCTCAATGTTCGCCTGCAACCGGACCCGGCAATCGCCGCGCTTCGAAACCAGCTCATGCACTGGATGTCGAGCCGACGCCGTAGCGCGCTCGCCCAGGCCGAGCGCTGACGCGCCCGGCCCGGCGGCCGGATACCTCAGCCCGCCTCGTAGAGCGCGGCATCCTCGCGCGCGAAGCGAGCCAGGTGATGGTCGGCATCGCCGAAAACCTGGGCCAGCATGGTCAGGCGCTTGAAGCTGTGCGAGACCTTCATTTCCTGGGTCATTCCCATTCCGCCGTGGAGCTGGATCGCCTCTTGCCCTACCTGGCGCGCAGCATCGGCCACCTTGATCTTCGCGGCCGAGACCGCGCGACGGCGCTCGCCCGCGCTCAGCTTGCCGGCCGATGCATCATCGAAGCGCGAGCAGGCGAGCAACACGATCGATTTCGACTGGAAGGCGGAAACGGTCATGTCGACCATCCGATGCTGCAAAGCCTGGAAAGACCCGATCGGCGCACCAAACTGCTTGCGCGTCTTGAGGTACTCCAGGGTCATGGCATTGGCATCGTTCATCACGCCAACGGCCTCGGCACAGTAGAGCAATGAACCGAAGTCGGCCGCCTCGTCGAGCAGCGCATAGGCGGCGCCCGCCTCGCCGATTCGGCACGAATCGGACACCTTCACGCCCGACAGGCTGAGATCGGCCGCGCGCAAGTTGTCGACCGTGCGCAGGGTCTTCATCTGCAGGCCCTTGGCCTGGGCGTCGACCAGGAACAACGAGATTCCGTCCTCGTCGTCCGGGCGCCCGGCCGTCCGGGCGCTGACCAGCAAGCGGTCCGCCATCGGGGCGTGGACGACCAGGCTCTTCTCGCCGTCCAGGACCCAGTTATCGCCGGCACGCTTCGCCGAGGTCGTCACGCTGGAGAGCCGATAGCGCGAATCGCGCTCGCCATGCGCAAGCGCGAGCTTGCACTCTCCGCCCACGACCGCCTCGAGGACCTCGCCACGCACCGGATCGGCGCCGCCGGCGGCAACGAGCCGCGCACAGATCAAGGTGGAGACATAGGGCTCGACGACCAGTCCCGTTCCCATCGCGGCCATGACGCTGATCATGCCCGTCGTGCCGGCACCGAATCCACCGTCGGCCTCGGCCAGCGGCAAGCCCAGCAGGCCCATCTCGGCGATCGCCCCCCAGACCTCGGGGCTATAGCCCTCGTCGGTGCGCGTGATCGCCATGCGGCGCTCGAAGCCGTAGTCCTTCTCGATCAGCCGGTTGACGCTGTCGGCCAGCAACTGTTCTTCTTCGCTCAGTGTGAAATCCATGTCTCGTCTCGCTCGCTGCGTCAGAGGCCGAGGGCCGCCTTGGAAATGATATTGCGCTGGATCTCGTTGGATCCGGCGTAGATGCTCGTCTTGCGGAAGTTGAAGTAGCGCGGCGCCACCATCGCCTCGAACGAGTCGAAGCCATCGTAGTGCAAGGGCTTGAACGACTGTGCCCGCGGTCCGTAGACCTGCATCAGCAATTCGGTGATCGCCTGCTGGATCTCGGTGCCCTTGATCTTGAGCATCGAGACCTCGGGACCGATCTGGCCGGTGCGGCGAACCTCGTCGACGAACTGCATGTTCGAGATCTCGAGGGCCATCAATTCGACCTCGACTCTGGCCAGCCGGTCGCGGAAGCGCACGTCTTCCATGAGCGGACGACCATCGACCATGGTCTTGGATGCAATGGACTTGAGCTTGCGCAACTCACGCTTGGAGCCGCCGATGCGCCCCGTGTTCAGGCGCTCGTGGCCCAGCAGGTACTTGGCGACGGTCCAGCCCTTGTTCTCCTCGAAGACGAGGTTCTCGACCGGTACCTTGACGTCCTCGAAGAAGACCTCGTTGACCTCGTGCCCCTCGTCGAGCAGGATCAGAGGGCGCACCGTTATGCCCGGCGTCTTCATGTCGATGAGCAGGAAGCTGATGCCTTCCTGGCGCTTCGGCGACGAATTGTCGGTGCGCACCAGGCAGAAGATCCAGTCGCCGAAATGGCCCAGCGTCGTCCAGATCTTCTGGCCATTGACCACGTAGTGATCACCCTTGCGCTCGGCGCGGGTCTTGAGCGACGCGAGGTCCGAACCCGATCCGGGCTCGGAGTAACCCTGGCACCAGAAGTCGTCGCAGTTGTAGATGCGGGGCAGATAGTGCTTCTTCTGTGCATCCGAGCCGAACTTGAGCAGAACCGACCCGCACATCGTGATGCCGAACGGCACGATCTGCGGGGCCCCGGCGATGGCCGCCTCTTCTTCGAAGATGAATCGCTGGACCGCGTTCCAACCGGTTCCGCCCCACTCGACCGGCCACGACGGCGCCACCCAGCCCTTCTTGGCCAGGATCTTGTGCCAGCGTACCAGGTCGTCCTTGCTCAGCTCCTCGTAGTTGAGCATCTTCTCGCTCAGATCGGCGGGTATGTTCGCCGTCAGCCACGAGCGCACTTCTTCGCGGAATGCATTCTCTTCGTCGGAATAGGTCAGATCCATCCGGGGTCTCCCCTTGCTTGATGCTTGAAGTCAGACCGGCCTGGGTCACGCGCGACGCGACCAAGGCCGGAAAATTCCGCCGGCGGCAAGACATGCGCCGGGCTCAACTCTTGATTATCGCGCGCGATCAACCGACCCAGGCACGCGCATTCCGGAACATTCGCAGCCATGGCGACGCCTCGCCGAGCCCCGGTGGGCGCCAGCTCATCTGGACCGAACGAAAGACCCGCTCCGGGTGCGGCATCAGGATCGTCGCACGCCCGTCGGCGCTGGTGAAGCCCGTGAGTCCCTGCGGGGAACCGTTGGGATTGGCCGGATAGCGCGCGGCCACCGTCCCATCGGTCTCGATGTAGCGCATCGACGCAAGGACCCCATCGCTGCCGTATTCGCCGAAGTCGACCCGACCTTCACCATGCGAGACCGCCACCGGCATCCGGCTGCCCGCCATGCCGGCGAAAAGGATCGACGGCGACGGCAGTACCTCTACCATCGAGAGGCGGGCCTCGAACTGCTCCGATCGATTGCGAACGAAACGCGGCCAACGCGCCGCGCCCGGAATGATGGCCTTGAGCTGGGACAACATCTGGCAGCCATTGCACACGCCCAGCGAAAAGGTATCGGGCCGGGAGAAGAAGATGCTGAAGGCCTCGGCCATTGGCCCGTTGTAAAGAACCGAACGGGCCCAACCGCTGCCGGCGCCCAGCACGTCGCCATACGAGAACCCGCCACAGGCAGCCAGCCCCAGGAATTCGTCGAGCCGTTGTCGCCCGCTGGCGAGATCGGTCATGTGCACGTCGATGGCCTCGAACCCGGCCTGCGTGAACGCCGCGGCCATCTCGAGATGACCGTTCACCCCTTGCTCGCGCAGGATGGCGACCCGCGGACGCGCGCCGGTCGCGATCATTGGAGCAGCCACGTCCTCGGCGGGATCGAAGACCGGCTCGCAGGCCAGGCCCGGCGTGTCGGTCTCCGGGATCGAGTCGAACTCTTCCTGAGCACAGGCGGGATCGTCACGCAGCGCGGCGATGCGATAACTGGTCTCGCTCCAGATCCGCTGCAATTCGGCCCGAGGCTCGCTGAAGACGCACCGGCCGTCGCGATAGAACGCGATCCGGTCATCCTCGATCGGCTTTCCGACCGCATGTGACAGTGCTCCCAGGCCCTTGTCGCGAAGCAGCCGCAGCACCGGATCCCGGTCCTCGGCGCGCACCTGCAAGACGGCGCCGAGCTCCTCGTTGAAAAGCGCGGCCAGTGTCAGTTCGTTGCGCTGCACCGCCACCTGCTCGGGCCGGATCTTGTAGTCGCCCCAGTCGCTGACGCTCGGGTCGATGGTCAGCATGTCCAGATTGACCCCGACACCACAACGCCCGGCGAAGGCCATCTCGCAGATGGTCGCGAACAGGCCACCATCCGAGCGGTCATGGTAGGCGAGCAGGCGCCCTTCCCTCGCCAGTTCAGCGACCGTCTCGACCAGCGCCGCCAGCGCGGCCGGATCGTCGAGGTCCGGGCAGGTATCGCCCACCTGCGCACTGACCTGGGCCAGCACCGAGCCCCCGAGACGGCGCCGCCCGCCACCAAGATCGACCAGGATCAGGGCGGTCTCGACCGAGGGGTCGAGTTGGGGCGTCACGGCTCGGCGGACATCGCTGACCGCGCTCCAGGCACTCACGATGAGCGAGGTCGGCGACGTGACCGAGCGATCGCCGGCATCGTCGCGCCACTGGGTCCGCATCGACAGCGAATCCTTGCCGACCGGAATGCTCACGCCAAGCGCCACGCACAACTCGCTGGCGGCGTTCACGGCCCGGAACAGATCGGCATCCTCGGCTGGATCACCGCAGGCGGCCATCCAGTTGGCGGACAATTTCACCCGCCCAAGCGAGTCGATTCCGGCGGCGGCCAGGTTGGTCAATGCCTCGGCGATCGCGAGGCGAGACGCGGCCGCCGGATCGATGACCGCGACCGGCGTGCGTTCCCCCATCGCCAGTGCATCGCCTCGATGGCCGGTGAAATCCACCAGGCCGATCGCACAATCGGCGACCGGTACCTGCCAAGGCCCCACCATCTGGTCGCGAGCGCTCAGCCCGCCGACCGTGCGATCGCCGATCGTGATGAGGAACGACTTGCTGGCCACCGTCGGCGCGCGCAGGACCGCTGCCGCCATCGCGCCCAGATCGAGGCCGGCGACGTCGATCGGGGCCAGTCGCCGAATGCGAGTCTCGCCCGTTCGATGCATCTTCGGCGGCTTGCCGAGCAACACCTCCATGGGCATGTCGACCGGATCCCGCGACCCGGAGCGCACCGACTCGTGCCCGGCCGCGCCGGTCACTTCACCGACCAGGCGCAAGCGGCCATCGTCCGTGACCCGTCCAACGACCGAGAACGGGCAGCGTTCACGCTCGCACAGGAAGCGAAACAACGCCAGTGATTCCGGCGCGAGCGCGAGCACATAGCGTTCCTGCGCTTCATTGCACCAGATCTCGGCGGGCGAAAGCCCCGAGGCTTCGAGTGGCACGCTCGCCAACTCGAAGCGCGCGGACCTGCCCGCATCGTGGACGATCTCCGGGAACGCATTGGACAGCCCACCGGCCCCGACGTCGTGCACCGACTCGATGGGGTTGTCCGCGCCCATCGCCCAGCAGCGGTCGAGCACCTCCTGTGCACGTCGCTGGATTTCGGGGTTGCCGCGCTGGACCGAATCGAAGTCGAGCTCGGCGGTGTTCGTGCCCGTCCCCATGCTGGAGGCCGCGCCGCCACCAAGACCGATCCGCATACCGGGGCCGCCGAGCTGGATCAGCAGCGCACCGGCTGCCAGACCGTTCTTGTGCGTATGACGAGCGTCGATACTGCCCACGCCGCCAGCGATCATGATCGGCTTGTGGTACCCGCGCATCCGCCCTGCGACGTTCTGCTCGTAGGTGCGGAAATAGCCCAGCAGGTTCGGCCGGCCGAACTCGTTGTTGAACGAGGCGCCGCCGATCGGCCCGTCGATCATGATCTGCAGCGCCGACGCGATACGATCCGGACGCCCGTATGGCAATGTTTCGTCCCGGCTCGCAAGCCCGTCGGCGACATCCGTCGCGCTCTCCCAGGGCTGCCGATAGCCCGGGATCTCCAGATTCGAGACCGTGAACCCGGTCAGCCCGAAACGGGGCCGCGCCCCGCGACCGGTGGCGCCTTCGTCCCGGATCTCGCCGCCGGCGCCGGTGGCGGCGCCCGGAAACGGCGAGATCGCCGTCGGGTGGTTGTGGGTCTCGACCTTCAGCAGCGAATGAGTGAGGCCAGGCATGGCCTCGTAGGCACCGTGCGGACCGGCTTGCCCCGGCGAACCGTAGCGCGGATGAAACCGCGTCGAGACCGCACCTTCGAGAATCGCCGCGTTGTCCGCATACGCGACGATCGTGCCCGCGGGCGCAGCGGCGTGCGTCTTTCGGATCATGCCGAACAGCGTCTCGGGCATCGGCTCGCCGTCCAGCGTCCAGCTCGCATTGAAGATCTTGTGCCGGCAATGCTCGGAGTTGGCCTGCGCGAACATCATCAGCTCGACGTCGGTCGGATCTCGTCCTTCGCGCGAGAACGCGTCGACGAGGTAGTCGATCTCATCGGCCGACAACGCCAGCCCGAGCGCGGTGTTGGCCTCGAGAAGTGCATCGCGGCCATGCGCCACCACCGGCACCGTCTGCATCGGCTTGCCGGGCAGCGTCTCGAACATTGCCGCCGGCTCGGGGGCATCGAGCAGCAGGCTTTCGGTCATCCGGTCGTGCAACGCCGCACCGAGCCGGCGCGCCGAATCGGGGTCGATCGCGGCCCGGCCGAGCAGTCCGCGACGGGCTTGAAGCCGGTAGACGACACCGCGCTCGATCCGGCGGATGGCCGAGGACCCGCAGACCCGGGCAATATCCGTCGCCTTGCTGGCCCAGGGCGAGACGGTTCCCAGCCGCGGAACGACCCAGAGCTTGAGGCCGGCGTCGCCCTCGAAGGCGCTCGCGCGCTCATCGACCAGAGACTGCAGACGGGCGTGTTCGTCCGGGTCGATGGGCGAGTCGGCCCACAAGTAATAGTGGAATCGGGCGTCGAGCGACGCGATCCGGTCATCGATCCGTCGCAATTCACCCAGCAGCCGATCGCGGCGAAAGGTGGAAAGCGCGGGCGAGCCGGGGAGCGTGAAGTACGCAGGCATCGGCGGCGGTGTTCGGGAAAACGAAATTATAGGGTCTGCGGACCCGGCGACCGATTTCGGTTCTCGCCAGACGGGATCCCTGTACTAAGATGGCTGCGCCGTCGTCGCCACGACGCCCCAATAACGCCACCTGACGTGGTCAGTCATCGAGGAGAAGTCATGCAGATCGCCAGTCACCTGAAGCTTGCCGCCGCAGCCGCGGCCTTGCTGGCCGCGGGTTCGGCCCAGGCCGCCAAGTGGGACATGCCCCTTGCCTACTCGGCCAAGAACTACCACTCCGAGAACGCTGCGGACTTCGCGAAATGCGTGACCAGCGGCACCGGTGGCAAGCTCGAGATCGTGACGCACCCGTCGGGCTCGCTGTTCAAGGGCAATGAAATCAAGCGGGCGGTCCAGACCGGACAGGCTCCGATCGGCGAGCGCCTTTTGTCGGCCCATCAGAACGAGAACGCAATCTTCGGCGTGGATTCGCTGCCATTCCTCGCCACCTCGTTCGATGACGCCGAGCGCCTGTGGTCGGTTGCGCTACCGACCCTGTCCAAGATCCTCGATTCCCAGAACCTGGTCTATCTGTACTCGGTCGCCTGGCCGCCGCAGGGCCTGTATTTCAAGAAGCCGGTCGACTCCGTGGCGGACATGAAGGGCGTCAAGTTCCGCTCCTACAATGCGACCACCGCGAAAATGGCCCAGCTCACCGGCATGGTCCCCACGCAAGTGGAGGCCGCCGAACTGTCGCAGGCATTCGCCACTGGCGTCGTCGAATCGATGATCTCTTCGGGCGCCACCGGTTACGACCGAAAGCTGTGGGAACACACGACCCACTTCTATGAGGTCGACGCCTGGTTGCCGCGTAACACCGTCGTCGTCAACAAGGCCGCCTGGCAGGGCCTCGACGACGCAACCCGTCAGACGGTTCGCAATTGTGCCAAGGTCGCGGCCGCGGAAGGGCTCAAACGTGCCCGCACCTACACCGACTTCACGCTCAAGGGTCTCGCCAAGGGCGGCATGAAGGTCGGCAAGGCCAGCGACAAGCTCAAGTCGGAGCTTCGTGCGATCGGCGTCACGATGACCGCGGACTGGCTCAAGAAGGCAGGTCCGGACGGCAAGGCCATCGTCGACAGGTTCAACGCCAAGTAGGTCGACGCCGCCGTGCGCGCTCGCGTCCCCGCGAACTCGCCGGGAGTCGTCCGCCGCCTGCTCGACGCGCTTTACCTGGGCGCGGGCTTGGCGGCGGCCGGATTCACGGTCGCGATCCTGGTGATCATCGTGCTGCAGATGGCTGCACGCTGGAGTGGGATCGCATTCCCGGGCTCGACCGACTATGCCGGCTACTGCATGGCGTCGGCGAGCTTTCTTGCCTTTGCTCATGCGCTGAACCGGGGTGCGCATATCCGGGTCGGGCTGCTGCTGAACGTGCTGGGCCCGCGCCGGCGCCTCGGCGAGGCCTGGTGCTTCGGGATCGGCTCGGCGCTCGGCGTGTACTTCGCCTACTACGCGGTCAAGGCGGTCTACTGGTCGTACCGTCTCAACGACATCAGCCAGGGCCAGGACGCCACGCCGCTATGGGTCCCGCAACTCGGCATGGCGGTCGGTGCCGTCGTGTTCGCGATCGCCCTGCTCGATCATTTGGTGCGCGTGATCAGGACGGGAGACCCCGGTATCGTGTCCGAAACCGCCGATCAGGCTCACGCGGAGTAGACGCCCATGGAGCAACTCGGCTCGACCGCGGTCTTCCTGTTCGTCCTGTTCCTGCTGCTGGGCTCCGGGGTCTGGGTCGGGCTCGCGCTGCTTGGCGTCGCCTTCGTCGGCGTCGAGTTGTTCACGACGCGGCCGGCCGGCGACTCGATGATCACCACGGTCTGGACGTCATCTTCAAGCTGGGCGCTCACGGCCCTGCCGCTATTCATCTGGATGGGCGAGATCCTTTATCGGACCCGCCTGTCGGCCGACATGTTCCGCGGCCTGGCTCCCTGGATGGCGCCCTTGCCCGGTGGGCTGCTGCACACGAACATCGTCGGCTGCACGGTGTTCGCCGCGGTATCGGGTTCATCGGCCGCCACGCTCACCACGGTCGGGAAGATGTCGATCCCCGAGCTTCGCGCCCGCGGCTACCCCGAGCGAATGACGATCGGAACGCTCGCCGGTGCGGCCACGCTCGGCCTGATGATTCCTCCCTCACTGACGCTCATCGTCTACGGGGTCACGACCAACGAGTCGATCACGCGCCTGTTCATCGCGGGCATCGTACCGGGGCTGGTACTGGCCGTCCTGTTCATGGCCTATGTGGTCATCTGGTCGTTCCTGTTCCGATCGCAGATGCCGCCACGCGAGCCGCCGAGTTCGCTCGGCCACAAGCTGAAGAACTCGCGTTTCCTGATTCCGGTCATCCTACTGATCCTGCTCGTCATCGGCTCGATGTATGTGGGACTGGCCACGGCCACCGAGGCCGCGGCCTTCGGCGTGCTGGGATCGCTGCTGCTTGCCGCGGGTCAGGGCTCTCTGAGTTGGCGCACCTTTGGCGAGAGCCTGATGGGTGCGACGAGAACCTCGGCCATGATCGCGCTGATTCTGTCGGGCGCCGCCTTCCTGTCGCTATCGATGGGGTTCACGGGCCTGCCCCGCTCCCTGGCCAACTGGATCGGATCGCTCGAGCTGTCCCGACTCGAACTGCTGGCGGCGTTGCTGGGCTTCTACATCCTGATCGGCTGTTTCCTCGACGGTATCTCTTCGGTCGTGCTGACGATGGCGGTGGTGGAGCCAATGATCCAGCAGGCGGGAATCGATCCGATCTGGTTCGGAATCTTCGTGGTGGTGGTCGTTGAAATGGCGCAGATCACGCCACCGGTCGGTTTCAACCTGTTCGTGCTGCAGGGCATGACCACGCACGGCATGGGGTACATCGCGCGTGCGGCCCTGCCGATGTTCTGCATCATGGTCGTGATGGTCGCCCTGCTGGTCGCCTATCCGGAATTGGCAACCTGGCTACCCCGAAACATGCGCCAGGGGCCCGGCTCATGACGGGACGGGCATGACGCAGCCTCCTGCGGATTTCAGCCTGACGGCGACCATTCGCGAAGTCGAACGGCACTGGTTGGCCCGTTTGCCCGCCGGCTCCCTGATGGAGCGGGCCGCCGCCGCCGTCGCCTCGCAAGCCGACCGCATCGCGCGGTTCCGGCCGCGTGGCGGCACGATCATCGCCCTCGTGGGCCCCGGCAACAATGGTGGCGATGCCTTGCTCGCCTTGACGGCGCTGCGCGATCGAGGCTACCCGGTAGAGGCCCTTGCGCTGGCACCCGAGCACATGCCCGCTGCCGCCGACGCCGCGCGTGCCCGGGCTCGCTGGTCGGCCTCGGGCGCCACGCTCGAGGCCTTGTCGATGCTCGAGTCAAGCCTTTCGGGCGCCGCGCTCGTCATCGACGGCCTGTTCGGGATCGGCCTGTCACGCGGGCTCGATGGCAATGCCGCGAAGGCCGCGACGCTGCTCGCCGGCGCTTCGGGGACACCGGTCCTCGCCGTCGACGTGCCCAGCGGGATAGACGCCGACACGGGCGCCATCGTCGGCGGGCGTGGCCATGTCGCCGTGCGAGCCGACCTGACGGTCACGATGATCGCCGACAAGCCCGGGCTCGCGACTGGCGATGGCCTCGCCCATGCAGGACGCAGTGTCCTGGCAAGTCTCGGTCTGCCGGCGGCCCCGGTCGATGGACGTCGAATCGACCGAGCCCACGTGGCCGGATGGATGCCCGCACGTGCGCGCAATGCGCACAAGGGATCCCATGGCACGGTCAGCGTCGTCGGCGGTGCCGAGGGCATGCGCGGCGCGGCCCTGCTGGCGGCACGCGCCGCACAGTGCGCGGGAGCCGGCAAAGTGATCGTGACCGGCCCGGATGGTCCATCCTTCGATCCCGGTCAACCGCAACTGATGAGCGCCGAGCCTGCGCCGGCACTGGCGGCTGCCAGCGCCATCGCGATCGGTTGCGGGCTGGGGCAAGGGCCGCAGGCGCTCGAGTTGTTGTGCCAGTGTCTGGCCCGCCCGGTTCCGCTGGTAGCCGACGCCGACGCCTTGAATCTGATCGCCGGCGATACGGGTACGGCAGCGCTGACCGCATTGCGTGCCCGCTCCGCGCAGACCCCTACGGTGCTCACCCCCCACCCTCTCGAGGCGGCCCGCTTGCTCGACACCGACGCCGCCTCGGTACAAGCCGACCGGATCGGCGCGGCCTGTGCACTATCGCGCAGCCTGTCCGGCGTGGTCGTACTCAAGGGCGCGGGAACCGTGATTGCGACGCCGCAGGGCGCTTGGGGCATCGTCGACACCGGCGGCCCGGCACTGGGGGTCGGCGGCACCGGCGACGTGCTCGCCGGCGCGTTGGCCGCCTTGCTCGCACAGGGCCTGGACGGCTGGCACGCGGCCGCACTCGCCGCCTGGGCGCATGGCGAGGCCGGTGATCGCTGGTCGATCGCGCACTCCAAGGGAATCGGGCTATCGTCGACCGATCTGCCCGCTCTCATCACGGAATCCCTGAATGCCCAATGACTGCCGCCCCGACCCGCTGGCGTACAAGGCTGCCCTGAACGCCGTCCGTGCGGCCGCCCGACAGGCGCGCGAACTACGGATCCTCGATCTCTTCGAGCAAGAACCCGACCGACTCGAGCGCCTGAGCTTCGAAACCGCCGGCCTGTATGTCGATCTGAGCCGGCACCGCCTGCCTGCTCGCGCGTGGTCCTCTTTCGAGCGCCTCGTCGGCGCCGCCGATCTGGTCGGCTGGCGGCGGGCGATGTTTGCGGGCGACCCCATCAACCTGACCGAGGAGCGTGCGGTACTCCACGTGGCGCTGCGTGCTTCGGGCGAGCAGCCGTTCCGGCTCGGCGCGGTCGGCGAGGACCTGATGCCGGAAATCGGCGACACGCTCGCAAGGATGGCCGCATTCAGCGACCGTGTTCGCGATGGCAGTTGGCGCGGCGCGGAAGGGCACTTGATCACCGACGTGGTCAATGTAGGCATCGGGGGGTCCCAGCTCGGCCCGTTCCTGGCATGCGATGCCCTGGCTCGCTTCGGTCACCCACGGCTCCGGGTGCATTTTCTCTCGAACATCGATCCCGATGCCTGGGACCGGCTGGCGGAACGACTCGATCCCAAGCGCACCTTGGCCATTGTCGCGTCGAAGTCCTGGCGCACCATCGAGACGGCTCGCAACGCGCAGGCGGTACGCCGTTGGTTGCTGGCGGCAGGCGTCGGACGCGATCAGCTTCGGCACCACCTGGTCGGTGTCACGGCCAACCCGACTGGTGCTCGCGAATTCGGCCTGGCCAACGAGGGCATCTTTCCGTTTCGCGACTGGGTCGGAGGCCGGTTCTCGCTCTGGTCGGCAATCGGACTGCCCGTCATGCTGCAGATCGGTCCCGAGGCCTTCGCGCAGATGCTCGCCGGTGCCCGCGAGATGGACTCGCACTTCCTCGAGACGCAGTGGGATCGGAACATTCCCGTCATGATGGCGCTACTGTCGCTATGGAACGCGGATGCACTCGGCTCCCAGACCGAAGCCGTGATCCCGTATTCGCAGGCGCTCGCGCGATTGCCCGCCTATTTGCAGCAGCTTCAGATGGAGAGCAATGGCAAGCGCGTCGATGTCGACGGGAACGTGATCCCCGGGCCACCGGCGCCGGTGATCTGGGGGGAGCCGGGTACGGACGCCCAGCATTCGTTCTTCCAGTCACTACACCAGGGCCTGCAGCCCCAGCCTGTCGACTTCGTGCTCGTCCGACCCACCCAGGAGGATCCCGAAGGCCGTGGGCGCGGATTGCTTGCAAACGCCCTGGCCCAGGCCGAGGCGCTGCTCCGAGGGCGGCCCGACCCAGAGAACCCGCACCGCCACTATCCCGGCAATCGGCCTTCGACGACGATTCTCCTCGATCGGCTCGATCCGAGACGCTTCGGCGCGCTGGTCGCCCTCTACGAGCACAAGACGGCGTCGCTGGGCTGGCTGATCCGTATCAACTCCTTCGATCAATGGGGCGTGGAGCTCGGCAAGGAGATCGCCGCCGAGCACGAGAAGCTGCTTGCGAACCCGGATCGCGCATCGGCTGCCCGGCTCGACCCATCGACCGCGGAACTGCTGCGCCGGCTCACCGCCACGGCGCCCTGAAACGCACCTGGGCGGTCAGCCGGCGTCTTGCATGGCGCCCTGATCGATGGATGCGATCCTGCCGGCCCGCAGGGTCAGGCGCTGCCGACAGCGCCCGGCCAGTTGCTCGTCGTGCGTCACCAGCACCAACGTCGCCCCCGCCTCGCGGTTCATCTCGAACAGCAACTCGATCACTCGCTGGCCGGTTGCCGAGTCCAGACTGCCCGTGGGTTCGTCGGCGAACAGCAGCCTCGGTCGCGAAACGAATGCCCGCGCGAGAGCGACCCGCTGTTGCTCTCCGCCGCTGAGTGTGCGCGGATAATGCCGTTCACGCTCGGCCAGCCCCACGTGTGCGAGCAGCGAGCGCGCGCGTCGCAAGGCATCGGGGGCGCCGGCGAGCTCGAGCGGCAGCAGCACGTTCTCGAGCGCCGTCATCTGCGGCAGCAACTGAAACGACTGGAACACGAAGCCCAGCTCGCGCGCGCGCCAGGCGGCCCGTTGGTCCTCGTCCATCCCGAACAAGGATTGCCCGAAGATCGAGACCTGTCCCGCACTCGGCACATCGAGTCCGGCGAGCAGGCCCAGCAGGGTCGACTTCCCCGAGCCCGATGCGCCCACGATCGCGAGCGTATCGCCCGAATCGACGGAAAAACTGAGATCATCGAGGATCGTCAGCCAGCCATCGGCATCCCGAACGCGCCTGCTCAACCCCTCGACGACGATTGCCTTCATGCCTTTGCCCGACTCCATGGTCGCCGGCCGCCGCCAGATCCTGGGCCGGATGGCCGCCAGTTTACTCGTACGACTCGCGCCCGCCGCCTTGCTCGCCGCCGCGCCGGCCTCGTCCGCAACTCCGGCCCGAGCCGAGGCGGGATCCGACACCGGTGCCGACAAGGCGCGCTCGATCCTGATCCTGGGCGACAGCCTGTCGGCCGAATACGGGCTGGCCCGCGGTGCCGGTTGGGTCGCCTTGCTCTCGGCGCGGCTCGAACGAGAGCAGCCTGGACGATTCCGGGTGGTCAATGCCAGCGTCAGCGGCGACACCAGCGCGGGTGGGCGCGCCCGCTTGCCACGATTGATCGAGCGACATCGACCCGCGCTGGTTCTGATCGAGCTCGGCGCCAACGACGCGCTGCGCGGGCTCGATCTCGACGCGACCCGTGACAACCTGTCGGCAATGGTCAGGCTCGTCAAGGACTCGGGCGCCCGCGCATTGGTGCTTGGCATGCAGCTGCCGCCGAACTACGGCCCCGACTACACGGCAAGCTTCGCAGCGATGTTCGGCCGCGTCGCCGACCGGGAATCCACGGCACTGGTTCCCTTCCTGCTCGACGGCTTCGCGGGCGATCTCGGGTACTTTCAGGCCGATCGGATACATCCGAATGCCCGCGCACAGTTGAAGATGCTCGAAAACGTCTGGCCAGTGCTGGAGCCGTTGCTGAACTGAGCGGATGTACTGGTGCGGCTGGCGGGACTCGAACCCGCATGACCTCTCGGTCGGGAGATTTTAAGTCTCCTATGTCTACCGGTTCCATCACAGCCGCACGGCCCGCCCGGTCGCCCACGCCGCAACGGCCCCGAAGTTTAACTCCGGGGCCAGATGAACTCGGTGTGCTTCGTGGCCGGAACCGTCGAAGCCGAGGACGCCCGGGGCGCTACGGATAGAGTCCCCTGAGCTCGTGGGCCTCGAGCACACGGGTGCACCCGATCAGGAATGCCGCGACTCGCAAGGGCAATTGCAGCCGGCGTGCCTCCTGCCAGACGGCACCGAAGGCGTCGTCGAGGATCCGATCCAGCCGCAGATTGATGTCTTGCTCGCTCCAGGCGAAGCTGGAGGCGTTCTGAACCCATTCGAAATAGCTGACGATCACGCCGCCGGCATTCGCGATCACGTCGGGCACGACGGTCGTGCCCGCGTCGATGAGGATGTCCTCGGCCTGTGGTGTCGTTGGACCATTCGCGCCTTCGACGATCAGGCGGGCCCGGATCTGCGGCGCGTTCTTGCTGGTGATCGAACGCGCCAGGGCAGCAGGAACCAGTACGTCACAGTCGACCGACCAGAACGCGTCAGCGTCGATCGGATGCGCGCCAGGGAACTCGACCAGGCTACCCTCGCGCCCCGCGAGAAAGTCGGTCAGTGCGACCGGATCCAGCCCGTCGGGCGCATGAATCGCCCCGGAGCGGTTCTGTACCGCCACGATCTTCGCCCCATATTCGACAAAGGTGCGCGCCGCCGCGCTGCCCACATTGCCGAAGCCCTGGACGGCGACCCGCGCGCCCGTCATCGGCATCCCCAGGCGAATCATGGCTTCTCGCGCGACGATCACCACACCACGGCCGGTCGCGTCGCGCCGTCCGAGGCTACCGCCCATCGACACCGGCTTGCCGGTCACCACTCGCGGCGTGCTGGCCCCCGAGTTCATCGAGTAGGTGTCCATGATCCAGGCCATTTCCCGTTCGCCGGTATTGACGTCGGGCGCAGGAATGTCCTGTTCGGGTCCGATCAGCAGGCCGATCTCGCTGGCATATCGACGGGTCACGCGTTCCAGTTCGGCGATCGAGCACGCGGCCGGGTCGAATCGCACGCCGCCCTTCGCCCCGCCGTAGGGCAGGTTCACGGTCGCATTCTTGACCGTCATCCAACCCGCGAGGGCCATCACATCGGCGAGCGACACGTCCGGGTGATAGCGAATCCCGCCCTTGCCGGGTCCGCGGGCCACGTTGTGGTGCACTCGGTAGCCCTCGAAGTGCAGGATCTCTCCCGAGTCGGCGCGCAGCGGCACATCGACGACCAGCACCCGTTTGGGACGTCGCAGCACGTCGGCCCAGCGCGACAGCCGCCCGAGATGAGGCAGCACGCGATCGATCTGCGCGAGGAACATCTCCCAAGGCGCCCGATCTTCCTCGGGCAGGTAGGACGGCAGGCGCGGTGTCGTCCCGAGCGCGACCGCATTCCCGGGTGCCGCACGGACTTCGCGACTCATGACGTGCGCGCCTCGCCCAGCTCGCGACGCGCGCGCGAGCGCTGAGACAACGCGACCGCAGCCAGCAAGAGCAAGGCCGGGAGATAGAAGACCTCCTTGGGCATGCGCTGCGCCTCGAGTTCGACTCGCTCCACCACCACGGGCTTGTCGGCATAGAAATCGAACATCTGGAATGTCTTGAAGTACGCGGTTCCCGCCAACGGTTCGTCGACATCGGCCGGCGCACCGCCGGCCTTCATGCGCAGGCCGCCCGCCTCGAGCCGCTTGGCACCGGCAATCCCGTCCTTGCCAAGCGGTACCAGCACCGTCGTCTGCGCGGTTCGATCCGGAGCGTCGAAGTCGGGTCCGGAAACCACCAGACGCAAATTCGCGTCGGCCGGCTGCTTTTCGGCGAGCCCGACCACTTCCGCCCCGGGTCGCTCGTCGTACGGGTTCTGGATCTGATCGAGCCAGAACCCCGGTCGAAACAAGGTGAAGGCGACCACCAGCAACAGCACACTCTCCCACCATCGGTTGTGCGTGAACAGATAACCCTGTGTCGCCGATGCGAACAGCAGCATCGCGATCACCGCCACCACGAACACGAGCACCGCCTTGCCCACGCCGACATCGATCAGCAAGAGCTCTGTATTGAAGATGAACAGGAATGGCAGCAGCGCCGTCCGGATGTCGTAGGTGAAACCCTGGATCCCGGTCCGGATCGGATCCCCACCGGAGATCGCGGCGGCCGCGAAGGCCGCCAATCCGACGGGTGGCGTGTCGTCGGCAAGGATGCCGAAGTAGAAGACGAACAGGTGGACCGCAATCAATGGCACCACCAGGCCGGCCTGGGCGCCGACCGAAACGATCACCGGCGCCATCAGCGACGACACCACGATGTAGTTCGCCGTCGTTGGCAGGCCCATGCCCAGCACCAGACTCATGACCGCCACCAGCAACAGCATCGCGATCAGGTTCCCGCCCGACAGGAACTCGACGAATTCCCCGACCACCTGGTGGGCACCGGTCAGCGACACGGTACCGATGATGACCCCCGCCACCCCGGTCGCAACGCCGATCGGGATCATGTTGCGCGCGCCGGAAACCAGGCCGTCGACGAACGCGCTCCAGCCCTCGGCCAGATGGCGCAGACTCGCGCGCTCGCGCCGAAAGAGCGCCTTGAGCCAGTCCTGGGTGAGGACGATGAAGATCATCGCCAGCGCCGCCCAGAATGCCGACAAGGCGGGCGAAAGTCGCTCGATCAGGATGCACCACAACAAGACGATGATCGGCAGCAGGAAGTAGTAGCCGGTCACCGCCACATCGCCGGTGCGCGGAAGCACCATCCCCTGCTCGCGAGGATCCTCGTGCGGCAGGTCCGGATGCGCGGCGGCAAGACCGATCAAGGCCAGGTACAGCACCAGGAAGACCATGACGGCCGCCCAGACCGTGCGCCCCGGAAAGACGCTCGCCACCCAGCCCAGGCCGTAGTCCACCAGCACCGCGAGCAGCGCGACCCCGATGAAACCGGTCAGGAATCCGATTGCGCGCCGCGCCGCGCTCACGCGCGCCGGTGGCTTCTCCATGCCACGCAGGCCAAGCTTCACGGCTTCGAGGTGAACAATGTAGAACAGCGCGATGTAGGAGACGAACGCCGGAATCGCAGCGTGCCGGATGATCTCGGTGTAGCTCACCCCGGTGAACTCGGCGATCAGGAAGGCGGCGGCCCCCATCACGGGCGGCGTCAACTGGCCATTCGTCGACGATGCCACCTCGACGGCACCGGCCTTCTCGGCCGTGAAGCCGGTCTTTCGCATCAGCGGAATCGTGAATGTTCCGGTGGTCACGACATTCGCGATCGACGACCCGGAGTACAGGCCACTCAGCCCGGAGGCGACCACGGCCGCCTTCGCGGGGCCGCCGCGCAGGTGTCCGAGCGAGGCCAGTGCGAGCTGAATGAAATAGTTGCCGGCACCCGCGCGTTCAAGCACCGCGCCGAACAGGACGAACAGGAAGATCATCGACGCCGACACCCCCAATGCGACCCCGAAGACGCCCTCGGTCTGCATCCAGAAGTGCCACAGTGCCTTGCCCATCGAGGCACCTTTCCAACGAATCGCATCCGGAAGCAACTCCGACGAACCGAAGAACACATACAGCACGAAGACCGTTGCCACCAACAGCATCGGCAAGCCGAGCGATCGGTAGACGGCCAGCGCCAGCGACAACATGCCGATGCACGAGATGACCAGATCCGCGGTGGTCGGCAAGCCGGCGCGATCCGAGATCTCGTTCTTGAAGAACAACAGGTAGAGGCAGCTCAGGACGCCGAGCGCGAGCAATACCCAGTCGTAGACGGGCACCCGATCTCGAGGACTGCGCGACGTGAGCGGATAGGCGATGCAGGCCAGCGCCAACGCGAAGGCGAGGTGGATCTGACGCGCCTCCTGGTTGTTGAACACCAGGTTCAGCCCGAGATTCTCGCTGAGCCAGAACGGAATCCCCGAGGCGATGTAGAGCTGGAAAAGCGACCAGACGACCGCCACCAGCAACGCAATACGGCCGGCCAGCCCCGTCGGATGACGCGCCCCGGAATCGACATCGCTGGCGATCGTCGTGGGATCGTTCACGGTCGTGGTGCTCATCGCTTGTCTCCATGTCGGCCGGGTCGCGCGTCGAGCGAAGCCGTCGCGCGGATCGGCGCGCCGTTCACGCACCGTCGCCCGAAGTGTCCAGCGTCGCCTTGTTCTTCCAGCACACCTCGAGGTTCCCGGCGCATCGATGGTGTGGGAATGAAAAGGGCGACCCCCGTACCGCGAGTCGCCCTGTTCAACCGGTCACGGCAGGGATCACTTGATCCAGCCACGCTCCTTGTAGTACTTGGCGGCACCCGGATGCAGGGGCGCCGAGAGGCCGTCGCGGATCATCTCGGATTCCTTCAGCGCCGCGAAGGCCGGATGCAGCTTGCGGAAGTCGCTGAAGTTGTCGAACACGGCCTTGACGACCGTGTAGACGACGTTCTCGGGCACGTCGGCCGAGGTGATGAACGTCGCACCGACACCGAACGTGGTGACGTCCTTGGGGTTTCCCTTGTAGAGGCCACCGGGGATTCGTGCCACTCGATAGAACGAGTTCTTGGCGACCAGTCCGTCGATCGGCTTGCCCACCACATCGACGATGTCCACGTCGCAGGTCGTCGCCGCCTCGGAGACTGCCGCGGCGGGATGGCCGACCGTGTAGATCATCGCGTCGATCTTGCCGTCACACAGTGCCTGCCCCATTTCCGAGCCCTTGAGCTCGGCCGCGACGGCGAAGTCCGACATCTTCAGGCCATAGGCGTCCATGACCACTTCCATGGTGGCCCGCTGCCCGGAGCCGGGATTGCCGACATTGACCTTCTTGCCCTTGAGGTCCTCGAACTTCTGGATGCCCGTGCCCTTGCGCACGATCAAGGTGAAGGGTTCGGGATGAACCGAAAACACGGCCCGTTCCTTGGTGAACGCACCCTTGTCGGCGAACTTCGAGGTTCCCTTGTAGGCATGGTATTGCCAGTCCGACTGCGCGACGCCAAAGTCGAGCTCGCCTGCCCGCACCGTGTTGATGTTGTAGACCGAGCCCCCGGTGGACTCCACCGAGCAACGGATGCCGTGCTTCTTGCGATCCTTGTTGACCAAGCGACAGATTGCCCCGCCCGTCGGGTAGTACACCCCAGTGACACCACCGGTGCCGATCGAGATGAACTTCTGGTCGGCGGCCACGGCGGCCGACGAACCCAGCGAAGCGATACCTGCAGCGATCGCGAGTGCAGTGATCTTGATCCTCATGGCCGGAATCCTCCCCATCGAGTTGCTGGCTCAGTAGACGAATCTTACCCCAGCCCCGCTGGCGTACTTCGCGTTGGCGAATCGGCTCGCATGCAAACAAGGGTTTCAGAGCCGGGCACCGATCACGCTCGCGCTTCGTGGCCCGGGATCATCAAGCCGGATCGAGCACGGCAGCATCGTGGTTCGAACCGCGAGCCGTATCGATTCGCTCGATGGCCGCATCGATGCTCGCGGCCAATCGCGTCACGATCAGTTCCAGGTGTGAATCCTCGATGATGTAGGGCGGCGCGAGCAGAACATGATCGCCCTGCCGGCCGTCGATCGTGCCCCCCATCGGATAGCACATCAGTCCCCTCGCCATCGCCTCGCGCTTGATGGCCGCATGCAGCTTGGCTTGCGGCGCGAACGGGCGCTTCGTGGCGCGATCCGCGACCATCTCGAGCCCGAAGAACAAGCCTCGACCACGAATGTCCCCCACGTGCGGATGTTCTCCGAAGCGCGCGCGCAGGGCATCGTCCAGGCGCGAGCCCATGGTTCGAACTCGCTCGAGCAGGCCGTCGCGCTCGATGGTTTGCTGAACCGCGAGCGCGGCGGCGCATGCGAGCGTGTGCCCGGTATAGGTATGGCCGTGCTGGAATGCCCCGGAACCGGCCTGGATCGCATCGTAGATCCGGGCCGACGCGATGACCGCGCCGATGGGCTGATACCCGCCCGCAAGCCCCTTGGCCACGCAGACGATGTCGGGTACGACACCCTCCTGCTCGCAAGCGAACAGGGTTCCGGTCCGGCCCATACCGCACATGACCTCGTCGAGAATCATCAGAACGCCGTAGCGGTCGCAGATCTCGCGAACCTTGAGGAAGTACCCCGGCAACGCCGGCACTGCGCCGAGCGTCGCGCCAACCACCGGTTCCGCGAAGAACGCGATCACCCGGTCGACCCCGAGCCGCAGGATCTCCGCCTCGAGTTCGCGCGCGAGCCGCTCGACATAGTCTGTCGCCGACTCGCCCGGGCGCTGGTCGCGGTACGCGTAGCACGGCGAGACATGGCTCACCTCGGCAAGCAGCGGCGCGAACGGTGCGCGACGCCAGGCGTTCCCGCCGACCGCCAGCGCGCCGAGCGTGTTGCCGTGGTAGCTCTGGCGTCGGGCGATGAAGCAGCTGCGTTGCGACTCGCCGCGCTCGACGTGGTACTGGCGAGCGAGCTTGAGCGCGGCCTCGACAGCCTCGGATCCGCCCGAAACGAAATACACCCGATCCAGGTCGCCCGGCGCCCGGCTCGCGAGGTGGGTCGCCAGGTTTTCCATGGGATCGGAGGTGAAGAAGCCGCTGTGCGAATAGGCGAGACGTCCAAGTTGCGCCTGGATGGCCTCGATGACTGCGGGGTGACCATGCCCGAGGCAAGACACGGCAGCCCCCCCGCTCGCGTCCAGATAGCGATTGCCGTCGGCGTCAATGAGCCAGGGCCCCTGCCCATCGACGGCTCTCGGGTAATGATTCCGCGGTTCGCGGTGAAAGACATGGGTCATCGACGGGCTCGCATGGTTTCAACGACACATGATCGTCATGGCCCGTACCGAATAAATCAAATCACTTTAAAAGGCGAACCCATCACTTATAGTGATGCCATGCTGACCACACGCCAGATCGAGGTTCTTCACGCACTGCTATCGACGGGAAGTGCCACTTCGGCCGGGCACGTGCTCGGCATCTCGCAGCCCGCGGTCAGCAACGCGCTCCAGCAGGTCGAACGGCGACTGGGCTACCGGCTATTCGAGCGATCGGGCACCCGATTGCTGCCGACCGCCGAGGCATTGAGCCTTTGGCCCGAGATCGAGCCACTGGCCGAGCGCCTGTTGCGGATCCGTGAATTGGCGTCGAATCTTCGCGCCGGTGGCGGCGAAACCCTGCAGGTCGCCGCCCTGCCCTCGGTCGCGCAGGCGATCCTGCCACTGGCGATCGCCCAGCTGCCGGCACGCGGGCGGGGCCGCATTGCCATCCAGGCGCTGAACTCGCGACAAATTGCGACCGAGTTGCTGTTGCGAGGCATCGATATCGCGTTCGACTACGGCGGCCCCCTTCATCCAGGCATCCAGCGCGAATCGATCGTGACGGCCGATTGGGTCTGTGCCGCGCCACTGGGCAGCCTGGCGCGCAGCGCCACCGTCACGCCATCGCTGCTGGCGCGCCAGCGCACGGTCTCGGTCGCCAACACGGATCCGATCCGGGAGCGGCTGGCGGCCGTCGGCTACGTCGATGATGGCGCCTCGGACCTGAGCGTCCGGAGCTTTCCGGTCGCGCTTCGCTTCGTCGAACTCGGCCAGGGGCTCGCCATCCTGGACCCCTTCACCGCCGCATCAGCGGATCCCCAGCGAGTGAGCCTGCATCGCCTTGACCCGCCACCGGTACTGACGCTCTACCGTGTCTCGCCAGCTGCGCGCCCGGCACCCGCGCAAGCGGCATCCCTGTTCGAGGCAATGCGAAGCCAGGCGAGCGAATTGATCGCGCGGACGTTCGCAGCGATCTGATCCCGCGCTGGCCGGTCGATAGGAAAAGCAGATGGAGGCGGGAGTCGGAATCGAACCGGCGTACACGGCTTTGCAGGCCGCTGCATGACCACTCTGCCATCCCGCCAGGGATGCGATCGGTACTGGACCGATCCGGTAACGACGTCGGTGATGGAACCCGACTCGCCGCCCCGTCAGAAGAAAAGGGAAGCCAACGCGCTTCCCTGACTTAAAGGGAAGCCAACGCGCTTCCCTGACTTCGGGAAGCCGGCGCGCTTCCCGCGACTTGCGCTTCGCACATCTCGAACCAAACCTGGACCGACACGCCAGGTAGCGTTCAAGACGCCTGCACACCTGGCGGTTAATGCGCTAGCAGCAAACCACGCATTTTATTGCGGAAGGCCGCTTCCCGCAAGGCGGGTCCGCTTCCAGTGCGTAGACCCACCGCCCGCAACGGCGCGACGACCGGCGATTGATTCGGCTTGTTTCCAGGCCGCGCGCTCGGTCGAAACGGTCCCTATGCTTGCGGCCGGCGAGTCCGGATTCCTGACCGCCGCCAAGCAATCACCCAAGCGGCCTTGGCCGCGTCCTGTCCCTGGAAGAGGAAATCATGAAGCAGTCGATCTGGCAGCGGATGTTCGGAGAGTTCGGCGCAGCGATCACCTTGTCGCTTGCGCTCGCCGCGATTGCCGGCATCACGATCGTCACGCGGCACTGGCCAGGCTGAGCGGGGTGGCGCGCCCGCGCGGCAAGGGCTGCGGGCATGAAAGCGAATCGCCATCCAGGGCCGAATCTCAATAAAACACAAGGCCGGCACCCTTCTCGGGAGGCCGGCCTTGTTTCATTCTGGAGCGGGAAACGAGTCTCGAACTCGCGACCTCAACCTTGGCAAGGTTGCGCTCTACCAACTGAGCTATTCCCGCACTTGCCTTTCAGCACAGAGGCCCCAACGAACTGAAGCACTGAACTTGGGACGCAAACTGCCGCGCCCTCAATGGCAAAGACGCGATTATATCGGGTCTTTCGGATCACGCAAGTAGGGTCTCGCCCGCTGCAGGTAGTAGAGCATCGACCAGACCGTGAGCAAGGCGGCCAGCGTGATAAGCAAGGTTCCGAGCAGTCGCAGATCGACGCCCAACAGGACCCCGTCTCGCAGCAGCATCGGGATCGCGACCAGTTGGGCTGCCGTCTTGAACTTGCCGATCTTGTGCACGGCGACACTCGCCTGTTGACCGATCCGCGCCATCCACTCGCGCAATGCCGAGATCGCAACCTCGCGGCCGACGATGATCACCGCGATCACGCCCTCCATGCGCCCCAACCAGGCCAGCATGACCAGGGCTGCGCAGACCAGCAGCTTGTCGGCGACCGGATCGAGAAACGCACCGAAGGCCGTCATCTGCCCGAGGCGACGCGCCAGGTAGCCGTCGAACCAATCGGTTACCGCCGCCGCGAGAAAGACGATCGTCGCCAGGAGATTCTGGGTCTGGACCTGAACCGGTAGATAAAACACGGCGACCAGCAGCGGAATCGCCAGCATACGCCCCCAGGTCAGGATATTCGGAAGATTGAGCGGCATTGCAGGAAACACTGCGCCCTTCAGCGGGCGCCTGGGTGACAGAGTCTGCGTCCCCGAGCCGTCATCTCAACCGTGCAAGGCACGGTAGATGCGCTCGGCGAGCGAGCGAGAGACGCCTTCGACCGAACCGAGATCTTCGACGCTGGCCGCCATGATGCCACGCAGACCGCCGAATCGCGCGAGCAGTCGTTGCCGGCGCTTGGCGCCGACGCCCTCGATGTCCTCGAGACGCGAACTCTGGCGGGTCTTTGCCCGCCGCGCGCGCATGCCCGTTATCGCGAACCGATGGGCCTCGTCGCGGATCTGCGCGATCAGTAGCAGCGCGGTGGACTCGCGCCCCAACTCGAGCGATGCGCGCCCGTCGGCGAACACCAGGGTTTCCAGGCCGACCTTGCGCCCTTCCCCCTTGGCGACGCCAACGAGCACTGCGGGATCGAGTCCCAGCTCCTCGAAGACGGCTCGAGCAGCAGAAACCTGACCCTTGCCGCCGTCGATCAGCACGATGTCGGGCAGTCTGGTCGCGCGCCCGCCGCTCGCGCTCTTCGACGGCCCGGAAGCATCGTCTGGGCCGTCCGGTGTCGCAGCCAGCTCACCATAGCGCCGGGTCAGGACTTGTCGCATCGCAGCGTAGTCATCGCCGCCGACGATCTCGCCGATGTTGAAGCGTCGATAAGCACCGCGCTGCATCGCGTGGTTCTCGTAGACGACGCATGAGGCCTGGGTGGCCTCGCCGGCAGTGTGGCTGATGTCGAAGCATTCGATTCGAAGCCCGGACGGATCGATTTCCTGGCCGAGGCCCAATACGCGCATCAGTTCGCCCGTGCGCGCCTGGCTCGATCCCTCCTCGAGAAGCAGACGCGCCAGCGCAACCCGCGCGTTCTTCTGTGCCTGTTCGAGCCACCGTCGTCGATGCGACTGCGGCTGTCGGATCCACTGGACCGGATGCCCGGCCCGCGTCTCGAGGCTTCGGATCAGGTCGGGGTCGACCTGGGAGCCACCCACGATGACCGGTGGAATCTGTCCCTCGTCGTAGTGCTGAACGACGAAGGCCTCGATCAGCTCGCGTCGCCCGCTCTCGCCCTCGTCCAGGCCGCCGGCGTGGACGGGGAAATGCGGCTTGTCGCCGAGGTGGCGGCCGCCCCGCACCATGGCGAGGTTCACGCAGGCTCTGCCGGACTGGATCGAGGCTGCGATCACGTCGACGTCGACATCGCCGCCCGCCTCCATCGACTGTTGCTCGAGCACCCTGGACAACGCACTCATGCGGTTGCGAAAGACTGCGGCTTCCTCGTAGTGCATCGTCTCGGCTGCGGCCAGCATCTTGGCCTCGAGCTCACCCATTACGGCCTGATGCTCCCCCCGCAGAAAACGGACTGCGGCGCCGACGTCGCTCGCATAGCCCGCTTCGTCGACCGCGCCGACGCATGGGCCGGTACAGCGATCGATCTGATGCAACAGGCAGGCGCGTGTCCGATTCGAGAACACGGAGTCCTCGCAGGTACGCAACCTGAACACCTTCTGGAGGAGATGGATACTCTCGCGCACGGCCCAGGCCGACGGGAACGGCCCGAAATACTGGTGGCGCCGGTCCACTCCACCACGGTAGTAGGAGATTCGGGGAAACCGATGCCCGCTGAGCCGCAACATCGGATAGGACTTGTCGTCCCGAAACAGAATGTTGTAGCGAGGCCGCCCGGTCTTGATCAGATTGTTCTCGAGCAACAGCGCTTCGGCTTCCGATGCCGTCACCGAAGCCTCGAGCCGCGCGACGCGCTGCAGCATGTGCGCGACGCGAGGGCTTTGCTGAGTCTTCTGAAAGTACGAGCTGACCCGTCTCTTGAGGTCGCGCGCCTTGCCGACGTAGAGCAGCGAATCGTCGGCGTCGTACATCCGATAGACCCCGGGCAGTCGCGGCAACCGGCGCAGGAAGGCCTTCAGGTCGAACGCGGGTGCCGCCGAGGCGGGCGACGGGCTTGGATCGCCGGACGACTCGCTCATCGTCCGCGCAGGCTTGCCAGCCGGGCCTGGAACGCAGTCGGCGCGCGCCAGCTTAGTTTGTCCAGCAGTTGATCCGCGGCATTCGGACCGCCGCAGACGATCAACAGGTCGCATCCGGCCGCCAGCGCCGCCCGGGCTCTTGCGAGAAGATCCCCGGCAACCTCGGCACCCGCCATGTTCAGGTCGTCGGAGAAGATCGCGCCAGAGAATCCGAGCGTCTCGCGCAGGATCTCCTGCAGCCAGACCCGCGAGAATCCGGCCGGCCTCGCGTCGACCTTCGGATACACGACGTGGGCCGGCATCACCGCCGTCAAGACGTCGCCGAGCCAGCCGTACGGTGCCGCGTCTCGGCTCAGGATGCGGCGCCGTCCACGCCTGTCCACGGGAAGACTCAGGTGCGAGTCGGCAGCCACATGGCCGTGCCCGGGGAAATGCTTGCCACAACACGCCATCCCGGCCAGCAGCAGTCCTTGGGCCAGGCTTCGGGCCAACATCGTGACGACCTTCGGATCGGCATGAAATGCCCGGTCGCCGATGATCTCGGAGACGCCATCGTCTAGATCCAGCACCGGCGCGAAACTCAGGTCGATGCCCACCGCCCGGAGCTCGCTGCCGATGACCCGACCGATCCGGGTCGCCTCCCGGCACGCCGCCATGGCATCGACTTGCCATGCCCGCCCCAGCGAACCCATGGGCGGAATCACGGTGAAACCGCTACGAAACCGCTGAACCCGCCCGCCCTCGTGGTCCACGCAGATGAGCAGCGGCGCGTCCTTGAGCGAATGGATCTCGCGACAAAGGTCGGCGAGCTGCCGCTTGGAGCGATAGTTGCGCTCGAACAGGATCACGCCGCCCACCAGCGGATGCATCAGCCGCTCGCGGGTATCGGCATCGAGTGGGCCGCCGGGGACCTCGATGATCAATGGGCCGCAACCCGCGTCACGCGCCATGGTCCGACTCGTCGCGGACTTCCAGAATCACGAACGCCAGCGCGCTGTCGATCTCGTCGGACACCGACACCTGCGCGACCAGAGCGCGTTCGGCGAGATAGCCGGCCAATGCCTTGCGCGCGACCGGATATGGCTTGCCCCTGCGGTCGTTCAGTATCTGCAGCGACAAAAGGGTCATCGGCCCGCGCAAACCGAGGCCAAGGGCCTTGGAGAACGCCTCCTTCGCAGCGAATCGCTTCGCGAGATAGCGGGCCGCGTAGGCCTCGCCGTGGGTGCCTCGAGCACGTCGCCGTTCGAATTCACGCAGTTCCTCGGGGCCGAGCACCCGACGCGGAAAGCGATCACCCCAACGCGCGATCAGGGTCTGGATGCGATCGATCCGGACGATGTCGGTGCCGATGCCGTAGATCATCAGTCGAGGGCCGGGCCGGCGCCGCTTCGAGCGGCTTCGCGCATCAGGCGCTTCATCTCGGAAACCGCTTCGCGCATGCCCACGAAGATCGCGCGCGAGACGATCGCGTGCCCGATGTGAAGCTCGCGCACACCTGCGATGGCCGCCACGGGCTGGACGTTCACGTAGTTCAACGCATGCCCCGCATTGAATCTCATGCCCAGGGCGCGAACCACTGAGCCGGCGGCCGAGATCCGTGCCAACTCCGCGACGACTGGCGCGCTTTCGGCGTCCCGGCCGCGCTCGTAGAAGGCGGCCGCATAGGGGCCGGTATGGATCTCGCACACCTGTGCACCGACGCGCGCGGCTGCCTCGACCTGGGCCGCCTCGGCATCGATGAAAACGCTGGTGACGATACCGGCACCCGACAATCGCGCGATCACCTCGCGTATGGCGCTCTCGGCGCCGACGATATCGAGCCCGCCTTCGGTCGTGACCTCCTGGCGCCCCTCGGGCACCAGCATCGCCATCTCGGGCTTCAGCGCGACGGCGATGTCTACCATCTCGGCGGTCGCCGCCATCTCGAGGTTCAGCTTGATGTGCGTCAGGTCGCGCAACCGACGCACGTCCTGGTCCTGGATGTGGCGGCGATCCTCGCGCAGGTGGACCGTGATTCCATCAGCCCCGCCCAGGTGGGCCTCGACCGCGGCCCAGACCGGGTCGGGCTCGTAGGTCCGACGCGCCTGGCGCACCGTCGCCACATGGTCGATGTTCACACCCAGTTCGATCATCGCACCCTCCGCAGGCCCTTTTAGCGTCGTTGCAGGTCCATCAGGATCTGTCGCGTGCTCAGGGGCACGCCATCGAGGTGGTGCGAAAGCACCGCCCGAGTCAGATATTTTGCCTGTTGTCGCGAAGCCGCCGTATCGAATCGACCGCTGGCCAGACTGTGAAGCGTCTCGCCGCTCACGACGACGCCGCTGGCACCGGGCGAGCTGCGCTCGAATCCCTCGGAGGCTCGCCAGAGATAGTGCGCGTCGCTGCCGACAGGCTCGCCTTCGACGTCGGCGAGGAGCTCGGGCGCATAGCCGGACTCGCGCAGTAGCAACCATTCGAAGCGACGCAGGGTATCGTCGACCGGTCCCGCCCCGGATAGCGACGCCAACGCCCGTTCATAGCCGTCGAACAGCGACGGGTGCGGGTCCTCTCGCGGTACCAGCCTCAGGATGAGTTCGTTGAGGTAGAACGCGCTGAGCAGCGCACGCCCCGAGGGGACCGTCATACCCCCCTGCCATTCGGCGCCCGTGAGGGTGCGCAGTTCATTCTTGCCGGTGAACCGAACCCGTAGCGGCTGGAACTGGAGAAGCACCGCCCGAATCGCCGAATGCGGCCGCTTGGCACCCTTGGCCACCGCCCCGATTCGCCCGTGATGGCGAGTGAACAACTCCACGACCAGGCTCGACTCCTTGTAGGGAATCGAATGAAGCAGGAAGGCAGCTTCGTTCTCGACTCGGCCGAGCGCACCGCTCGCCGCACGCGGCGTCGCCATCGCCTACTCGTAGCCGTAGGCCCTGAGGCTTTGCTCGTCATCGGCCCAGCCGCTTCGAACCTTGACGAACAGCTCGAGATAGACCGGCGTGCCGAACAGCTTCTCGAGATCCTGTCGGGCCTCTGTCGAGATGCGTCGGATTCTTTCACCACGCGCGCCCAGCACGATCGGTTTATGGGAGTCCCGCTCGACATGAATGCTGGCGAACACGCGACGCAAGCGCGGCAGCTCTTCGAACTGATCGATCACCACCGTGCTCTGGTAAGGCAGCTCGTCACCGAGCAGCCGAAACAGTTTCTCGCGGATGAGCTCGCCCGCCAGGAAACGCTCGCTGCGATCGGTCAAGGCTTCCCCATCGAACATTGCGACGCCCTCGGGAAGATGGCGCGCGCATAGCTCGGCAAGCAATTCGACCTGATGTCCGGAGCGTGCGCTGATCGGAACATAGTCGTCGAACGCGCGGATCCGGCGTGCTGCCTCGACCACCGCGAACGCACGCTCCCGATTCCGGACCGCATCGACCTTGTTGATCGCCAGAAGGCAGGGCCGGCCAGCCGGAATCAGCGCCGCGATGCGGGCATCGGCATCGGTCCAACCGGCGGCATCGACGACCAGGACAACCACATCGGCGTCATTGGCCGTCGCCAGCGCCGTACGATTGAGCACGCGGTTCAAGGGGTCGCGGTTGCGGGTCTGATAGCCGGGGCTGTCCAGCACGACCAATTGCGCGCCGGGCCGGTTGACGATTCCAGCGATGCGGTGCCGGGTCGTCTGCGCACGTTGCGACGTGATCGTCAGCTTCTGGCCGACGAGCCGGTTCAACAACGTCGACTTGCCCACGTTGGGTCGACCGACGATGGCCACGTAGCCGCAACGGAAGGATTCGCCCGAAGCGCCTTCGTCCTGCGCGCTCGGCAACGATGGGTCCGTGTCGTCGGCACCGACGCCCGCGCTCAAGTCCTTCCTCCCGCACCAGAAGGAGAAGGCGTGCCGGCGGCCGCGCGAGCGGACGTACCGGGTGCCTCACGCGATACCCGCGCGGGCTCGAGTTGGCGCGTCGCCGATTCGGCTGTCGCCGGTCGCCGCCGGCCACCGCGCCCGCCCGATCGGATCCGCGCCGACTCCAGCGCCAGCTTCGCCGCTTCCTGTTCTGCCGCCCGTCGGCTGGCGCCGCTGCCCAATACCTGAATACCGAGCTTGGGAATCGAGCACTCGACCTCGAACTCCTGCGAGTGCGCGGCGCCATGGGTGGCCACCACCGTGTAGACCGGCAAGGGCAATCGGCGCCCTTGCATCTCTTCCTGGAGCAGCGTCTTGGCATCCTTGCCGAGCGTCTTCGGATCCACCGCGACGATGATCGGGCCGTAGAGATCGCCGATGACCGCAGACACCGCCTCGAATCCACCGTCAAGAAAAATCGCGCCCAGGATCGCCTCGAGCGAATCGGCGAGGATGGACGGGCGCCGGTGTCCGCCACTCTTGCGCTCGCCGTCTCCGAGACGGAGGTGGGCACTGAGCTCGATTGCCCGCGCGACCTCGAACAGCGACTGTTGCTTGACCAGGTTGGAGCGCAGACGGGACAAATCACCCTCTGCGAGCTTCGGGAATCGCTTGAACAGCAGTGCCGCGATCACGCAGTTCAGCAGCGAATCGCCGAGGAACTCCAGACGCTCGTTGTTGGGTTGCCCGAAGCTGCGATGAGTCAGCGCCTGCGCAAGGAGCGACGCGTCTTCGAACCGATATCCGAGCCGCGTCTCGAGTACCGAAGGGTCCATCGGCCGCTCAGCGGCTGTCACTGCTACCCTTGAAATCGAGCATCAGGCTGGCGGGCCCGAACAGCCCGATTCGCTTCTCGTAGGCGAAGCTCACCCGCGCCTTGCCGCCAGAGCGCTCGATGACCAAGTCGCGGCCCGTGATCGAACGAATGTCCTCGACGGCCGCGCGCTTGTCGAAATCCTGCTGGATCCCGATGGCGGTGCCGCTGCCCTCCTTGGCGGCGGCAACCACTGCCTTCTGGACCGCGCGAAACTCGAGCACGGCCGGCACGACCTGGGCGCCGATCAAGCCCAGCACGCCGAGCAAGGCCACGCCGACAATCAGTCCGAGAAGAGAAATGCCGCGCTGTTGTTCGAGCGGGCGGGAAAGTGATTCTGGCTTCATTTGAATGATCCGATTCGCTTCAGGTCGCTGAAGTTCATCCAGACGAAGAACGCCTTGCCGACGATGTTCTCCTCGGGCACGAAGCCCCAGAAGCGGCTGTCCAGGCTGTTCTCGCGGTTGTCTCCCATCATGAAATAGTGCCCGGGAGGCACGGTGCAGGTGACACCGTCCGAATGATAGGCGCATCGTTCGCGGAAAGGATACGCCACCATGGGTGCAATCAAAGACGTTTTGTTCAATTCTGTCAATATCTTATGCTCGTTATCTCCGAGCTTTTCTAGATATCGCGACGAGTAGCTGAGCCGGTCTTCGTCGAAGAATTCGCCGTCGGCACGCAAGGGAATGTCGACGCCGTTGATCTTCAGGCGCTTGTTGCGGTACTCCACCCGGTCGCCGGGCAATCCCACCACCCGCTTGATGTAATCGATCGACGGATCACGCGGGTATCGGAATACCATCACGTCGCCGCGCGCAGGTGAGCCGACATCGATGATCTTGGTGTGGATCACGGGCAAGCGGATCCCGTAGGCGTACTTGTTCACCAGGATCAGGTCGCCGACCAAAAGGGTCGGAATCATCGATCCCGACGGAATCTTGAACGGCTCGGCCACGAAGGAACGCAACACGAACACCGCCATGATCACAGGGAACAGGCCGGCCGTGTATTCGAGCCAGACCGGCTGACGCTCGGTCGTCTCGCGCAGCGCCAGGCGCTCGGCGCGCACGGCGTCGTCGCCCTTCTCTTCGCGCAGCACGGGTGCCGTGTCGCGGTCGAACTGCTCGAGTGCGGTGCGCGTCGCCAGCAAACGCCGCGGCCGAAAGACGATGCGATCAGCGATCCAGGCCACGAAGGTCAGGACCATCAGGACGAAAAGTATCAGCGCGAAATTCATCGATCTTCCACCTGTAGGACAGCCAGGAAGGCTTCCTGCGGGATCTCGACCGACCCCACCTGCTTCATGCGCTTCTTGCCGGCCTTCTGCTTCTCGAGCAGCTTGCGCTTGCGCGAAACGTCACCGCCATAGCATTTCGCCAGCACGTTCTTGCGCAACGCCTTGACGTTCTCGCGGGCGATGATGTTCGAGCCGATCGCCGCCTGGATGGCCACGTCGTACATCTGGCGCGGGATCAGCTCACGCATCTTGGAGACGACCTCGCGCCCGCGGCTGATCGCCACCGAGCGGTGAACGATCAGGGACAATGCATCGACACGCTCGCCATTGACGAGGATGTCCATCTTGACGACGTCCGAGGCGCGATACTCCTTGAACTCGTAGTCCATGGATGCATAGCCCCGCGATACCGACTTCAGGCGATCGAAGAAGTCGAGAACGATCTCGTTCATCGGCAGCTCGTAGGTGAGATGGACCTGACGTCCGTGATAGGCCAGGTTCACCTGCACGCCTCGCTTGCCGGTACAGAGCGTCATGACCGGCCCCACGTACTCCTGCGGAACGAACACGGTCACCGTGACCACCGGCTCTCGTATCTCCTCGATCTTGCTGGGATCGGGCAGCTTGGCCGGATTCTCGACCCGGATCACGCTGCCATCGCGCATCAGGACCTCGTACACGACGGTCGGCGCCGTCGTGATCAGGTCCATGTCGAACTCGCGCTCCAGGCGCTCCTGCACGATGTCCATGTGCAGCATGCCAAGGAACCCGCATCGGAACCCGAACCCGAGGGCCTGCGAAACCTCGGGCTCGAAGCGCAGGGCGGCGTCGTTCAGTTGCAGCTTCTCGAGTGCCTCTCGCATGGCCTCGAACTGGTTCGCCTCGACCGGATACAGTCCCGCGAACACCGACGGCTTGATCTCGCGAAAGCCCGGCAGCGCCTGGCTCGCCGCTCGTTGCGCATTCGTGATCGTGTCGCCGACCTTGGCGGCGGCCAGCTCCTTGATACCGGCAATCACGAATCCCACCTCGCCTGCCGAGAGCATCTCCGTGCGCACCGACTTCGGCGTGAACACGCCCACCTGGTCGCAGGGATAGGTGCCTCCGGTCGCCATCAGGCGAATGCGGTCCTTGGGCCTGAGCTCCCCATTGACGACCCGGACCAGCATCACCACGCCGACATAGTTGTCGAACCAGGAATCGACGATCAGCGCCTGCAAGGGCGCACTCGGGTCGCCCTTGGGCGGTGGGACCCGGGCGATCACCGCCTCGAGGATGTCGTCGATCCCCATGCCGGTCTTGGCGCTGGCATGGATCGCGTCGGTGGCATCGATGCCGATGACATCCTCGATCTCGGCGGCGGCCGACAACGGGTCGGCCTGCGGCAGGTCCATCTTGTTCAGGACCGGCACCACCTCGACGCCCAGGTCGATCGCCGTGTAGCAATTGGCGACGGTCTGGGCCTCGACCCCCTGGGAGGCGTCCACCACGAGCAAGGCCCCCTCGCATGCGGACAAGGAGCGGCTCACCTCGTACGAGAAATCCACGTGCCCGGGCGTGTCGATCAGGTTCATCCGATAGACGGAACCGTCGCGAGCCGTGTAGTCCAGCGTGGCGGTCTGGGCCTTGATCGTGATCCCGCGTTCGCGCTCGAGTTCCATCGAATCGAGCACCTGCTCGGCCATTTCGCGATCGCTGAGGCCGCCGCAGCGCTGGATCAGGCGGTCGGCAAGGGTCGACTTTCCGTGATCGATGTGCGCGATGATCGAGAAGTTTCGGATATGGTCCATTGGCGGGGAAAAAGAAAAAACGCGCCGGCTCACGGCGCGTCGGCGGATTTTACCCGATGCACTCGCCCTGCGGCCGGCCCGCCGACTAGGCGCGCGGGCCGGAGGCGCTCATTGCTCGACTGGTCGCAAGGGGACGTACTGGGCGCTGTCGCCGCGCCGGACCAGCAGCACATGGGTCTTGTCGCGATCGATCTTGCCCACGAGGGTCCCGAACTGGGACGCACTGACGATTTCCTTGTTGTCCAGTGCGAGCAGGATGTCCCCCTTGCGGATACCAGCCGCTTCCGCCGGGCCATCGACCGCGTCGACGAGGACGCCGTTGCGAAGCCTCAGCTGTGCCTTGCGTCGGGCTGGGATGTCGGAAACTGCCAATCCGAAGGGGTTCTCCGCGGCGAGCTGCGGCGCCGCATCCCGCCCACTGTCGTTGGCGTCGTCCTTGCTTGCGTTCTTGTCGGGCTCCATCCGTCCGACCACGATGTCCAGGTCGACGTATTGGCCACGCCGCCAGACGCGCATCGAGACCTTCGTCCCCGGCGCCGTGCCCCCGACGATCCGTGGTAGATCGCTCGACTTGGTTATCTCGCGCCCACCGAACTGCACGATGATGTCGCCGACTTCCACGCCACCACGATCGGCGGGCGCACCGGGCTCCACGCTGCGAACCAGCGATCCCATGACCTTGGGCAGGCCGAGCGGACCGGCGATGTCCTTGGTGACCTCGGCGATCCCGACGCCGATCCGGCCGCGAATGACCTTGCCCTTGGTCCGCAACTGCTCCGCCACCCGCATCGCCTCGTCGATCGGAATCGCGAAGGAGATGCCCATGAAGCCGCCCGTTCGACTGTAGATCTGCGAGTTGATCCCGACGACCTCGCCGTCCATGTTGATCAACGGACCGCCCGAGTTGCCGGGATTGACGGCAACGTCGGTCTGGATGAATGGCAGATAGTCGCCGGTGTCACGCCCTTTCGCCGAGACGATGCCCGCCGTCACGGTATTGTCCAGCCCGAACGGCGAGCCGATCGCCAGCACCCATTCGCCCACGCGAAGCCGCTGCGGATCGCCGATCTTCAGCGGCGACTGGCCGGTGACATCGATCTTCACCAGCGCGACATCGGTGCGCCGATCCGAGCCCAGCAGCTTGCCCTTGAGCTCGCGCTTGTCGCTCAAGGTCACATAGATCTCGTCGGCCCCATCGACCACGTGATGATTGGTCAGCAACAAGCCGTCGGCCGAGATGAGGAAACCCGATCCGACACCACGCGGGACTTCCCCGCGACCGTTGCCCTTCGGTGCCGGGCCCTGGCGCGGCGGGAAGAAACGCCGGAAGAATTCGTAGAAGGGATCGTCTTCGTCGATGCCCGGGGGCAGAGGAATCTTCGAGCGGCCTTCACGAGCTGCCGAAACCCGCTCCGCGGTACGGATGTTCACGACCGCTGGCCCGACCCGCTCGACCAGGTCGGCGAACTCGGGCAAGCCCCTGGCATGTGCGTCGCCCTGCCCCCAGGTCGGGACGAAACCGGCGAACCAGGCCACGGCGAGAACGGAAAGAAAACGCTTCATTTGAGGACCTTTCAGCACTGGGTAGTACAGGGTTCCGGTTGCCCGGTCCCCCCGTGACGCCACACGGGCTGGCGCGCAAACCTTCGTTCCGACACCACTGCCGCAATTGCGCAGTCGCAAACCCCGACAAGCTTGGGCCTTGCGGGCCGGAAATCAAGGGCCTCACGACCGCTGCGCACCGCCGCGCTCGAGCCAAACGACCCAGCTGCGAAGTGCTCGCCAGCGCGACTCGTCAAGGCCTACACGATCGACGACGATCCTGCGCGAGCGCTTCGTGCCCGGCATGGCCACGGTCATCCACAACCGATCAGCGCCCAGATACCAGGCTTGCGGCTCGACGGCCATGGGCCTGGGCCCGGCTGCCGGGGCCCATGCGAACCGTCCCCGGGCATCGATCGACAATTCGCCCGACGACAGAGGTCGGAAATCCCGGATCACACATCCGAGCAACACCGCGAACAGCAATGTGGCGATGGCCACGGTTTCAAGGCCGGCGCTCGTCCCGTCGACCGGGTTCTTCGCGACGATCGATGCGATTCCGGCGCTGGCTGCCATGGCCGCCAGCCATTGCGCCCTGCGCGAGCGGCGCTGGCAACTCGTCCGGACGCGCAGGACCTCGGACGTCATCGGCCTCAGAATCTCTGGAACACCAACGTGCCGTTGGTACCGCCGAAACCGAAGGAGTTCTTCATGGCGACCCGGATCGGCATCTCGCGCGCCTCATTGGCACAGTAGTCGAGATCGCACTCGGGATCCTGCTTGAAAATATTGATCGTCGGCGGCGAAACCTGGTGGTATAGGGCCAAGACCGTGAACACGGACTCGATGCCACCCGCGCCACCGAGCAGGTGCCCGGTCATCGACTTGGTCGAATTGACGACGATTTCGCGGGCACGGCCTCCGAGCGCCAGCTTGATCGCATCGGTTTCGTTCTTGTCGCCGAGCGGGGTCGACGTCCCGTGCGCATTCAGGTAATCGATCTCGTCGATCGATACCTGCGCATTGCGCAGCGCCGCAGCCATGCATCGACGCGGGCCGTCGGTACTCGGCGCCGTAATGTGATGTGCGTCCGCGCTCATGCCGAAACCCGAGAGTTCCGCATAGATCCGCGCCCCTCTGCGCTTTGCGTGCTCGTATTCCTCAAGGACCATGACGCCGCCGCCTTCGCCGAGTACGAATCCGTCGCGGTCGGCGTCCCAGGGACGGCTTGCCGTCTCGGGGTCGTCGTTTCGGGTCGAAAGCGCTCGCGCGGCGCAAAACCCGCCCACGCCCAGCGGTGAGATCGTGGACTCGGCACCACCGGCGACCATCACGTCGGCGTCACCGTACTCGATCAGTCGTCCCGCCTCGCCGATGCTGTGCAGTCCCGTCGTGCAGGCTGTCACGATGGCCAGGTTCGGCCCCTTCAGGCCGTACATGATCGAGAGCTGGCCCGAGATCAGGTTGATGATGGATCCCGGCACGAAGAACGGAGAAATCCGGCGTACGCCTCGCTTGACGTATTCATCGTGGGTCTCCTCGATCAGCGGCAGGCCGCCGATTCCCGACCCCACGATGGCCCCTATCCGTTCGGCGTTCGTCTCGGTCACCTCGATGCCGCTGTCGGCGACCGCCTGCGCCGCCGCCGCGATGCCGAAATGGATGAAGGTGTCGAAGTGACGCGCCTCCTTGGCCGGCATGTACTGAGCGATGTCGAAGTCGCGCACTTCCCCGGCGATGCGAGTGGGAAAGCTGGCGGCATCGAATCGTGTGATCGGGCCGATGCCCGAACGACCCGAAACGATGTTCTCCCATGCGACGGGAATGCTATTTCCGACCGGCGACACGATGCCCAGCCCGGTCACGACCACGCGACGACGACTCATACGGACGGCCTCCGAACGACCGATCAGGCTTTCGGATTGGCTTTGATGAAGTCGATGGCCTGCTGAACCGTGGTGATCTTCTCGGCTTCCTCGTCGGGAATCTCGGTCTCGAATTCGTCCTCGAGCGCCATCACCAGCTCGACCGTGTCGAGCGAGTCCGCGCCGAGGTCGTCGACGAATGCAGACTCGTTCTTGACTTCGGCTTCATTGACACCCAGTTGTTCCGCGACGATTTTCTTGACCCGCTGCTCGATGTTTTCCATTTCCAATGGCTCCAGATTGATGCGAACCGCCGGCTCCTCCCAGTGCTCCCTCGAGCAGGCGCGGCCGGATTGTAACAAGTAACGGTCTGCGAGGCGACGCGACTTGCGCGCTGCTTCGTCGTACCGCCGAGTTAATTCAAAAGTATCAAATCGGCAATTATTTCGGTCAATTCATCAGCATCCCGCCGTTAACGTGCAGTGTCGTCCCGGTGACGTATCCGGCCTCGCGCGACGCCAGATAGGCGACGGCATGCGCGATATCGTCGGCCTGTCCGAGTCGACCCAGCGGAATCTGTTGCAACAGGGCGGCCGACTGGGCCTCGCCGAGTTCGCGGGTCATGTCGGTCTCGATGAAACCCGGCGCGACGCAGTTGACCGTGATTCCCCGGCTGCCGAGCTCCCGCGCCAGCGAACGGGTCATGCCCTCGACGCCGGCTTTCGCCGCCGCGTAATTCGCCTGGCCCGCGTTGCCCATGGATCCGACGACCGACGTGATATTGATGATCCGGCCATGCCGCGCCTTCATCATGCCCCGCATCACCAGGCGGCTGAGCCTGAAAACGGCGCCGAGATTGGTCGAGATGACGGCGTCCCACTCGTCGTCTTTCATGCGCATCGCGAGATTGTCGCGCGTGATGCCCGCGTTGTTGACGAGGATCGAGACCGGCGCGAACTCGCTCGCCACGGTAGCGATCAAGGACTCGCAGGCGGCGGCATCATTGACTTGAAGCACCGCCCCGCGACCGCTGACGCCCGCTTCGGCGAATGCAGCCGATATCCCATCGGCGCCCTGCGCACTCGTGGCCGTGCCCACGATGCGGGCACCTCGCCGTCCGAGCTCGAGCGCGATCGCCCGACCAATCCCTCGCGACGCCCCCGTGACCAGGACGACTTCATCGCGCAAGCTGCTCATCGGCTGCATTCCTCCATGACCTTCTCGAGCGAAGCGCGGTCGTAGACGGCATGCACCGGCATCTCGCGTTCGATCCGACCGACGAGGCCGGCAAGCACCTTGCCCGGCCCGAATTCGATCACCCGGGTCGCGCCAAGCTCGCGAAGCTTGCGAACGACCTCGACCCAGCGTACAGGACTGTAGGCCTGCCGAATCAGGGCATCGCGAATTCTCGCGGGATCCGATTCGACGGCCACATCGACATTGTTGACCAGCGGAACCGTCGGCGCTCGCAACGTCAGTCCGTCCAGGGCCTCGGCAAGGCGCCGGCCGGCGGGCTCGAGCAGGCTCGAGTGAAACGGCGCCGACACCGGCAGCGGCAACGCGCGCTTGGCGCCGAGTGCCTTCGCAGCAACGCACGCTCTTTCGACCGCCGCCACATGCCCGGCAATGACGACCTGCGCCGGCGCGTTGAAGTTGGCGGGGGCCACGACTTCGGCGGTATCCCCAACCGCGTCACGGCAGGCCTGTGCGACCTTTTCATCATCGAGGCCCAGGATCGCCGCCATGGCGCCGGTACCGACCGGCACCGCCTCCTGCATCGCCCGGGCCCGCAGGCGCACGAGCGAGACGGCCTCGGCCGCATCAAGGACGTCGGCCGCGACCATGGCGGTGTATTCGCCAAGACTATGCCCGGCGACCATCGACGCAGCCGGCCCACCGGCTTCGAGCCAGGCCCGGTAGCAGCCGAGACCGGCCACCAGCATCGCGGGTTGGGTATTGACGGTCAGCGCCAGTTGCTCGGCAGGACCTGACGCGATCAGGCTCGAAATCGATTCGCCAAGCGCGGCATCGGCCGATTGCAGAAGCGCCGCCACGGCCGGCGATTCCGCCAGCGAGTCGAGCATTCCGACGGCTTGCGAGCCCTGCCCGGGAAATACACATGCGATGCTCATGGAAATCCTACATCCTCACGAGTGAAGCGCCCCAGGTGAAGCCGCCGCCAACGCCTTCGAGCAAGACCTTGTGACCGGACACGATTCGGCCGTCTCGCACGGCGGCATCGAGCGCGAGCGGTACCGACGCGGCCGAGGTATTCGCATGGCGATCGAGCGTGGTGACGACACGCTCGCCGGGGATGCCGAGCTTGCGCGCGGTCGCCTGTAGGATCCGCGCATTCGCCTGATGCGGAATCAGCCAATCGACCTGGTCGAGTGTGATGCCGGCGGCTTCGACGGTCTCGCGCCCCACGGCGTCGAGCACGCCGACCGCGAGCTTGAAGACCGCCGGTCCGTCCATGGTCAGATAGGGGTGGCCCGTGACTTCGCCCCCGGCGACCCGTCCCGCGGTGCGAAGGATGCTTTCGTGGCGGCCGTCGGCGTGAAGGCGCGATGCCATGATCCCGGGCTCGTCCGAGGGCCCCAGCACCACCGCGCCGGCACCATCGCCGAACAATACGCAGGTGGTCCGGTCGTTCCAATCGAGGATTCCCGAGAAGATCTCCGCGCCGATCACCAGTGCCCGGGTCGCGGTACCGGCTCGGATCAGCGCATCCGCGCTCGCCAGTGCGTAGACGAAGCCCGAACAAACGGCCTGAACGTCGAAGGCGGCACCGCCGGGCGCCTCGAGAGCCTTCTGGATCAGGCAGGCGGTGCTCGGGAAGATCCAATCCGGCGTGGACGTCGCGACCACCACCAGATCGATCTCGGCCGCCGCGACACCGGCGCTCTCCAGCGCCCGGCGCGCGGCTTCGACGCCCAGTTCGCTGGTCTTGGCGCCCGGCTCGGCGAAGTGCCGCTGGCGGATCCCGGTACGGCTGACGATCCACTCGTCGGACGTCTCGATCCCGCTCTTCGCGAGGCGTGATGCCAGTTCGTCGTTGCTGACCGGGTCGCCGGGCAGGTAGCTCCCGGTTCCGAGGATCTTCGCGTACCTGCTCATCGTGTCTGGCTCACCGATCCGTGCTGCCGTGCAATTTCATGCCTGCGAACCCGAAGACCGGTCACTCGGACACATCGGAGTGGACCGAACTACCGGGCGCCTGCGTATTCTGCAACGAACCCTGCACCTCGGGCAGCCGCTCGACGATGCGCTCCAACAGCCCGTTGCGCACGGCATCAAATGCCCGCCGAAGCGCGGATTCGAAGCCATAGGCATCGGCCGAGCCGTGACTCTTGATCACGACGCCGCGCAGCCCCACCAGGGCCGCCCCGTTGTAGCGACGATGATCGACGCGTTGCTTGAACCGACGCAACACCGGCATCGAAAGCAAGGCCATCAGGCGGGTAAACAGATGCCGCTCGTATTCTTCGCGAATGAAACCGCCCAGCATCTGGGCGAGCCCCTCGGATGTCTTGAGCGCGACATTGCCGACGAAGCCATCGCAGACCACGACGTCGACCTCGCCGCGGTAGATGTCGTTGCCCTCGACATTGCCCGCGAAGTTCAGCGCGCACTCACGCAACAGTTCCCCTGCCCGCTTGACCGTGTCGTTGCCCTTGATCACCTCTTCGCCGATGTTCAGCAGACCTACCGAAGGACGCGGCGTGCCGTCGAGTGCCGTGACGAGCGCGGAGCCCATGATCGCGAACTGGACCAGGTGTTCGGGACCGCAGTCCACGTTGGCGCCGAGATCGAGCATGGTCGTGAGCCGGCCCGCCTGATTCGGAAGCTGGGTGGCGATCGCAGGACGGTCGATGCCGTCGAGCATCTTGAGCACGAAGCGAGAGATCGCCATCAGCGCCCCGGTGTTCCCGGCGCTGACGCAGGCATCGCACTCGCCCGCCTTGACAGCCTCGACTGCCAGGCGCATCGAAGACTGCCGCTTGGTACGCAGCGCCACGGCCGGCGGGTCGTCCATCTGGACGACTTCGCTCGCATGCCTGATCTCGATCCGCTCGCGCTCCCGGGCACCGAGGCCACCGAGGGCCGCTTCGATTGCGGCGCGATCACCGACCAACAGCAACCTTGCCTCGGGCTCGCCGCGCAGCAGCGAGATCGCCGCCGGCACCGTGACCGAGAGCCCATGGTCACCGCCCATGCAATCGATCGCGATGCGTACCGTCATGCGCAGGCCTCCAGATCCCGACGAAAATCGACCCATGCCCCGGCCAAGGCGCGCGCAAACCGTCCGCCCGCAAGAACGGCGCACGCGCACCGGCCTGCGCGATTCGCGCCGACTTCTGGCATCAGTGGAATGTCTGGCAGCAACGCGGCTGCGGGCTCAGTCGTCGGACTTGGTCTTGACGACTTTCTTGCCCCGGTAGAAACCCGTGGGGCTCACGTGATGGCGCAGGTGGACCTCGCCAGTGGTCGGCTCGACACCCAGGGGCGGCTTGGACATCCCGTCATGCGAGCGATGCATACCGCGCTTGGACGGCGACTTCTTGTTCTGCTGAACGGCCATGTTCGAATACTCCTTGCGCGCCCGTCGGGGCGGCACTACTTTCTTGCACGCCCGGCCGGGCGGCACGTATAACCTGTAACGCCCAGTCGGGCGGAACGCAGCTGCGCTGCACGCTAATCACTTGGGCTGCACGCGAACCATTGGCGCTGCACGGCATTCGCGCTGCTCGCCGCGCTGTTCGAAAATGGGCTGTAGCTGGACCTGCAAGTGTTTTGTCACCGGCCACCCCGACGCAGATCCCGCGTGACTTGGCCAATCTATAATTATATCAGTCATCAAGGTCTCCTCGCGAGAGCTTGCCCAAGCTGGCGAACGGCCGTTGTGTCGGCGGGGCATCGGCCTGGTGGGCGCCCTCACCCACCGACACGCCGTCGGGGCCGTCGCAGTGGGCATGCCGGACGATCGCTGGAATCGCCAGGATCAGCTCGTCTTCGATCAGTGCCGCCAGGTCGAAACGCCGGCCCCCGACGATGACATCGATCGCCGAGTCGGGATCATCGACCTGCTCCGCGGTTTCCTCGTCGGCCACGAGCAAAAAGCTCCGGGCCTCATCGACCTGGCATTCCACCGGCTCCAGGCAGCGCACGCAACTCACCGAAATACGCGCCCGCAGGACAAGGTCCAGTACCGGCTGGTCAGCGCGACCGGCAACTGCATCGAGCCGTCCCCTGGCCTCCCATCGCGCGGTCCCGGACCGCTCGGCCAGTAGGGTCGACAGCCGCTCGAGGCCGGACAGGGCGATCTCACCTTGGGCCACCATTCGGTCACGGCAGAAGGCCCAGATATCGACCGCCATCGTGTCGCCCCCCGGCCTGGCGCGTCGAGACCCGCGCTCGCGGTCTTGATTGGAATCCATCGATGTCACCCTCCCGCTTCTTTCGAGCACGACCAGGCAGCCGCCTACGAGGCCCGGATCCGGGCCAATCGCCACCCGCCCCGCGAACCCCCCGGCTTTATCATACGGTCCGCCCGAGACCATACGGTCCGCTCGAGCCGTCGCCCTCCTCGCCCGAGCGGCCGGGTCATGGTCGTTCTCGCGGGTGCGCCGGACCGTCGATTGCTCAAAAGTAGCCGCCATGACCTCCGATCACCTCATTCTCGCCTCGACCTCGTCGTATCGCCGCTCATTGCTGAACCGGCTTCAACTCCCTTTCACGGTCGTGGCGCCGGAAGTCGACGAGGCACCGCTTGCCGCGGAACCGCCCGCGACGCTCGCGCAACGGCTTGCACGCCTGAAGGCCTTGGCCGTCGCCGAAACCGAGCGGTCGGCCATCGTGATCGGGTCGGACCAGGTCGCGACGATCGACGGGCAGGAGCCGATCGGCAAGCCCGGGACGCGCGACGCCGCCGTCGCCCAGTTGCGCGCGGCCGCCGGACGGTCACTGGTCTTTCACACCGCCGTTGCCGTGTTGCGCCTGCGCGACGGATTCGAGCGAGTGGCGCTCGTGGATACGACGGTTCGATTCCGCGCGCTCGCCGATGACGAGATTCTGGCCTATGTCGACGCGGAGCCTGCCTTCGATTGCGCGGGCTCGGCAAAAAGCGAGGGGATGGGCATCGCGTTGCTGGAGGCAGTCGCGAGCGACGATCCCACGGCCCTGGTCGGATTGCCGTTGATCACACTTTGCCGATTCCTGACCGAGGCCGGCATGCCGCCGCTGGCAGGCGCGCGCCCGTGAGCACGCCCTTGGCGCGCCTCTATCTGCTGCCGGTGCCGTTGGGCCCGGAGCAGGACCCGTTCGACGTGTTGCCTCGCCAGACCCTCGACGCTTTCGCCCGACTCGAGTACTTCGTGGTGGAGAATGCCAAGGCAGCCAGGGGATTTCTCAAGCCGCTGACGGCACCGCGGCCCTTGCAGTCGCTCCAGATCCGCGAATGGCCGGCCGACCCGACCCCGCAAGCGATCGACGAACTGCTCCGGCCGCTCGACGCGGGGCACGACCTCGGCCTGATGTCGGATGCCGGATGCCCGGCCGTGGCGGACCCCGGCACGCAAATGGTCGCCAGGGCGCATGAGCGGGGCTTCCAGGTCGTGCCGATGACCGGCCCGAGTTCGCCCGTGCTTGCCTTGATGGCCAGCGGCCTCGGGGGCCAGCGCTTCGCGTTCGTGGGTTACGTGCCAGCGGACCCGGCTGGCCGCGTCGAAACCCTGCGAGCACTCGAAGGTCGCTCTGCAGAACACGACGAGACCATCCTGTTCATCGAAACGCCATACCGGAATCAAGCCCTGCTGGAGAGCATGCTCGAGACGCTCGCGCCGGACACCCGGGTCTTCGTGGGCAGCGAGTTGAGCCTGCCGTCGCAGCGCAGCCTGGCGGCCGCCGTCGAGCACTGGCGCTCACTGGGCGAAGCCGCGCTCGCATACGCGCCGCAGCGAAGGCCGGCGATCTTCGGCCTGCGGGCGAGCACCCGCAGCGCGGCGAGCCCGGGACCCCGATCAGCGCAACCGGGGCGTAGCCCCGGGCGCGTCCATCAGCGGCGACAGCGCCGCCGCCGCTGACGCGCCGAGCCGCTTGCCGAGTCGCTCGATGGTCGAATCGCGTATCGAGAAATCCACGAGCCTCGCTTCCCCGATCACGTCTCGCGCCACCGAACCGACACTGCCGAAGGCATCGGCCAGGCCCATGTCGAGTGCGCCTTCGCCGGTCCAGTAGAGGCCGCTGAAGGTTTCCGGCGTCGGTTTCAGACGCTCGCCGCGTCCCGCCTTGACCGCATCGACGAACTGCGCATGGATCTGGTTCAGCAGGGTTTGCGTATGGGCCCGATGCGCCGGCGTCAGCGGCGAAAAGCTGTCGAGGAAACCCTTGTTGGCACCGGCCGTGAGTAGTCTGCGCTCGATGCCGAGCTTCTCGATGAGACCGGCAAAGCCGAAACCCTCCATCAAGACCCCGATCGAGCCGACCAGACTGGCCTTGTCGACGTAGATCCGATCGGCCGCCACGGCCACGTAGTAGCCACCCGACGCGCAGATGTCCTCGACGACCGCATGAATCGGGACCTTCGGATGCAGCTTGCGCAAGCGGCGGATCTCGTCGTGGATGATGCCCGCCTGCACCGGGCTGCCGCCTGGGCTGTTGATGCGCAGCAACACGGCGGCGGTGCCGGGATGTTCGAAGGCAGCCCGAAGCGCCTGGGATACGCGCGTTGACGACGCATCGCCGCGTCCGTCGATGACGCCGCGCAGCTCGACGACGGCCGTGTGGCGCTCACCGGCCTCACCCGCATCGGGCAGACCATACCGGTGAGCCACGACAGCGACCCACAGGACGACCCCCACGAACAGGAACCGGAAGAACACTCTCCATCTTCGCGCCCGACGCTGCTCCCGGGTCGACGCTTCCAGCGCCGCCACGAGCCCGGCCAGAACGGCCGTCGTTCCGACCGAGGCCTCGGTTGGCGCGGGGCCTGCCGCGTTGCCCGGGGACGCCGGGATATCGTCGGGTCGTCGTTCGCTCATTGTCTTCAGTCCTCCGCCCAGCTCCAGATCATGCCATCACGCTCTTCGCATCCGAGTCGCTGCAGCCCCCGGCCCCTGCACGGGCCACCGAGACAGCGACCGGATCGCGGGTCGTACTGCGCGCCATGCGTGGCACAGAGGATCATCATCGATTCGGGATCGAGGAAGCGGCCCGGGATCCAATCGAGCTCGATCGGCACGTGCGAGCAACGGTTCAGGTAGGCGCGAGCGACACCGTCGATGCGGATCGCGAATGCAGGCAGGCGCTCGCCACCGAAATCCAGTTCGAACCGGATGCCATCGCCCTGCTCCTTCAGCGACGCCGAGTCGCAGACGGCCACCGGGCTTGCGGGCGGCACGCCGCTCATACCAGCGCGACCACGTGCTGCGCGAGGGCGTCGACGGTATCGACCAACGCCATTGCCGGTACGCTCGACAGCGTCGAACGTGGCTGGGCACCGTAGGTGACCCCGATCGCAGCCGCGCCGGCCGCGCGCGCCATGCCGAGGTCGTGCGTGGTGTCGCCGATCATCAGCGCCTGGGAGGGGGCAATGCCCAATTCGGCACAGATGTCCTGGATCATCCATGGATGAGGCTTCGGGTGCCCCTCGTCGGCCGTACGTGTGGTCACGAACCGCCCGGACCACCCCAGGGCCCCAAGCGCACGGTCCAGGCCTGGTCGCGACTTCGCGGTCGCGATCGCGAGCCAGGCCGGTGAACGGGCGATCGCGTCGAGCAGGGCTTCGATGCCGCCGAATGGAACCTCGCAGCGTCCGAGCGCAGCGAAATTGGCCCGATAGCGCTCGATGAACGCCGGCATTCGCTCCGCCTCCAGGTCCGGTACCGCAAGGCGCAGCGCGTCCTTGAGCCCCATGCCGATGACATGGGACGCACGTTCGTAGGAGGGCACAGCCAGCCCCAGGTCGCCGGCGGCCGCCTGGATCGACCGGGCGATCGCGCCAGTGGAATCGACCAAGGTGCCGTCGAAGTCGAAGATCACCACGGCGTAGGTCGCTTGGTTCATTCGGTTTCTCCAGGGGCGGCGCGATGCCCGGGCATCGGCACCAAGGCGTCGAACTCGGCCGGCGCCGGGGCATCGAGCACGAGTCGACGGCGATCCAGGGGGTGGCGCAGAATCAGGCGCCCGGCATGCAGGTACAGCCGACGGTGGCCAGCTTGAGCCAGGGCGCGGTTCAAGGCGAAGTCCCCGTATTTCTGGTCACCTGCGATCGGATGCCCCGCCTCGGCGAGATGAACTCGGATCTGATGGGTTCGGCCCGTCTCGATCTCGACAGCGACCCGACTGAACACGCCGAGTTCCGGCAAGCTTCGATGCGCGAGCCCGGTCACGTGCGTGATGGCCACCCGGCCGTCGTCGTCGACCGCCACGCGTCGCTCGCCGGAAGCGGTCAGGTAACGCCGCAGCGACCCATCGAGCGTGCGCGTTCGACGCGGCCAGCGCCCCGCCACGATGGCCAGATAGCGCTTGTCCACCTGCCGCTCGCGCAGCATTGCATGCAATGCGACCAGCGCCGGGCGCGTCTTGGCGATCATCAGCAGGCCCGAGGTGTCGCGATCGAGCCGATGCGCAAGCTCGATGAAGCGCGCCTCGGGCCTGGCTGCCCGAAGCGCCTCGACCACGCCGGCGCTGACGCCCGAGCCCCCATGAACGGCCAGGCCGGCCGGCTTGTCGACCACCAGCAGGGCTTCGTCCTCGAACACCACGGGAAGCGCAGCGCCGACACCGGACCATCGCCGCGTATCGATTTGGCGTGACGGGGCCGCCGACGGCAGGCGCAGCGGCGGGATCCGGACCTGGTCGCCGAGCACCAGGCGGCGCTCGGCCGCGCAACGGCCCCCATTGACCCGAACCTCGCCGTTGCGGATCGCCCGGTACAGATGGCTCTTGGGGACGCCCCGGCACGCACCGATGAGAAAGTTGTCGAGCCGCTGGCCCTCGGCGCCCTCGTCGACACTGACCGTACGCACGGGCGTGCGCGCCTGCAACGCCGTACGTCCGACCGCACGATCCTCCGATCCGGCACAAGCCGGTTGAACAGGCAACGCTAAGCGCTTCAAATTGCTATACTCTGTCAACCGCCAAGGGAGCGCGGCAGCACTGGCTGATATTTGCGCCGGAGGCAGTCGATACCGATGCGAAACGGGCCCAATGCCCGCGGCATCACGATTGCAGGCCGAACAGCAGCGCAGTTCGCGAGTCCGCCCCGACGAAGCACATGCCGGGGCCCATTCTAACGGTCCGATGCATCCCTGGCGGCATGAATGGATTCAGTCAACCGCAGCGCCACGCAACAATCGTTGGCGCGCGGGACGATACGAAAGAGAACCGATTTCGGGAGATCCGCGCCACCCGCGGATCCTTTTTTGTGATGCCAAGCCGTCCAGATCGATCGAGACACGACCGCCCGCCCTCATCCAGAGCGCGGGCTAGGTCCTCCATCGCCAGACGCGCCGACTCCGGGTCGGCTGCTTAAGCGCCTCAATCACTCGAATTTCCGATTTTCGTTCGTGTCTCCCGCTGGCCGGGCGCCGGCTATGCCACTACGCGCCGGGAGTCATCCGAATGAAGCGAATGCTGTTTAATGCGACGCATGCCGAAGAGCTGCGCGTGGCCATCGTCGACGGTCAGAAGCTGATCGACATCGACATCGAATCGGCGGGCCGAGAATCCCGCAAGAGCAATATCTACAAGGGCGTCGTCACCCGGGTCGAACCCAGTCTCGAGGCCTGCTTCGTCAATTACGGCGAAGAACGGCACGGCTTCTTGCCCTTCAAGGAAATATCGAAGTCCTACTTCAAGCCCGGGGTCGAAGTCTCCAAGGCCAGGGTCCAGGACGCGATAGCCGAGGGCACCGAGCTGATCGTCCAGGTCGAGAAGGAAGAGCGTGGCAACAAGGGGGCCGCCCTGACCACCTTCATTTCGCTGGCCGGCCGCTACCTGGTCCTGATGCCGAACAATCCCCGTGGCGGCGGCGTATCGCGTCGGGTCGAGGGTGAGGATCGGCAGGAATTGCGTGAAACCATGGACAAGCTCGACTATCCGTCGGGCATGAGTCTGATCGCGCGCACGGCGGGCATCGGCCGCGCACCCGAAGAACTCCAGTGGGACTTGAACTACCTGCTCCAACTCTGGGGCGCGATCGAGGGGGCGGCCGGTTCTTCGACGGGCCCGTTCCTGATCTACCAGGAGTCCAGCCTGGTGATCCGGGCGATCCGCGACTATTTCTCGCCCGACATCGGCGAGATCCTGATCGACACCGAGGACATCTTCGAGCAGGCACGCCAATTCATGGCCCACGTGATGCCCGACACGGTGAATCGCGTGAAGCGCTATCGCGACGACCCGCCGCTGTTCTCGCGCTTCCAGATCGAGCACCAGATCGAGACCGCCTATTCGCGGGTCGTACCGCTGCCTTCCGGCGGCTCGATCGTCATCGATCACGCCGAGGCGCTGGTCGCGATCGATGTCAACTCGGCCCGTGCCACCAAGGGCTCGGACATCGAGGAGACCGCACTGCGGACCAATCTCGAGGCGGCCGACGAGGTCGCGCGCCAGATGAGGCTTCGCGACCTCGGCGGGCTGATCGTCATCGACTTCATCGACATGGAGAACTCGAAGAACCAGCGCGAAGTCGAGCAGCGGCTGAAGGATGCCCTCCACTACGACCGTGCCCGGGTCCAGGCCGGCAAGATCTCGCGCTTCGGCCTGATGGAGTTGTCGCGCCAACGAATCCGCCCCGCGCTGAACGAGGGGACGCACATCACCTGCCCTCGATGCACCGGGACCGGCGTGATTCGCGACATCGAGTCCTCCGCCCTGCACGTGCTGCGCGTGATCCTCGAGGAATCGATGAAGGAGAACACGGCGGTACTGCACGCCCAGGTGCCGGTCGACGTGGCGACCTACCTGCTCAACGAGAAGCGTGGCGAGATCGCCAAGCTCGAAGCGCGACAGAAAGTCGAGATCGTCCTGATCCCGAACAAGTTCATCGAGACGCCACACTACAAGCTCGAGCGCCTGCGCCACGACGACGAGCGACTGGCAAGCTACCGCTCCAGCTACTCGCTCGCGGAATCTCCCAGCGACGAGAATCCCTACCTGCGATCGAAGTTCGAAGACGAGAAACCGCGCCAGGAAGCCAAGGTCAAGGGGATCACGCCGGACCAACCGGCGCCCCAGGTGCCGGCGCCGGCCCCCGCGCCCGAGTTCGCCGCGACGAGTGCGCCGGCACACAAACTCGAGTCGGCGGCCAGTCCGAGCCAGGGCCTGATCGGTCGCATCATCGGGTGGTTCCGAGGCGGGGCCGCGAACGAATCCGTGGCGCCCGTTGCCGGCGCGACCGTCAAGGCGCCGGCCGCAGCCGCGACCGCCGAGAGCAAGCCTGCGGCGCGTGGCAACCGCTCGGGCGACAGCCGTCGTCGCGGCGGCCGTCGTGACGCGCAGGACGGAGACGGCCGACGCCGTCGCGGTGGTGGATCGCGTGCCACCGAATCATCGAACGAAGCCGCCGCCGAGGGCACCAGCGCCTCGCGCGATTCCGAGGGAACGACAGCCGGGCGTGCCACAGAAGCCGCAAAGCGCGGCGACGGAAGCGATACGACGGGCAGCCGTCGCGAGCGCTCGCGGCGCGGGCGACGCTCGGGCGAGAAGTCGCGCCGCGGCGGCGCGGACTCAGGCGAGCAGATCGGGGACCAGAACGCGGGCGAGGCCGCAGACGACGCGTCGGTCGCAACTGGAGCCGGTGCCGCTGCCGGCGTCGTGGCGGCCGCCGGCCTGGCGTCGCAAGCGCTCGGCAGCCCCGAGGAAGAGCGCAAGGATGGCGTTTCGGCCCAGGCTGAGGCGGTATCGGACGACTCCTCTGTATCGGACGCCGCGCCCCAGGAGGCCGAAGGCGAAGCGGGCTCGGTGGGTGACGACGGTCGCCGCCGCCGGGGACGGCGCCGTCGCGGCCGTCGCGGTCGCGGCGATGGTGCGGCTGCCGAAGGTCAGGAAGCGCAAGATGCCTCGACGGCCGACGAGGCCGCGGACGACGCGAGCGAGCAAGGCGACGAGATCGCGCATCAGGACGCCGTGGCGGCGGAAATGGCTGCGGCGGTGGCTCCGGTTGAATTGCCAGCCGAGGCCCTGGCTTCGCCGGCCGAGCCTGTAGCACTCGCCGATGCGCCGGCCGCTGACACGCAGCCCGCGGCGGACGAAGTCGCCAGCGTTCGCGATGAGGCGCCCGTGCCAAGCGAGAGCCCGGCGGCAACCGCACAGATCGCCGCGGAACAGCGGCCGATCGAGGCGCCCCCGGTCGATGAGCCATCCGCGCTCGAACCGGTGATCCCGGCGCCGGTGCAACTGGCCGAAACCGCGCCCGAGCCGGCGCCCGACCAAGCGACCGCGCCGCAGGCGGCCGAAGTCGCCAGTGCGGCCGAGTCGATGAGCAACGAGGGATTGCAGGCAGCGCTCGACGACGCGGGCCTGCAATGGGTGGAGACCACCCCCGGGGCGGCTTCGCGCGAAGAGCCGATCGTGATTCCGGCGGCGCGTAAGCCACGTCGACGCAAGCCGGCCGCATCGATCGCGACTGGCCCGCTCGAGCAGGTCGAGACGCGCCCAGGCCCCGACGCCTGACGAACCCCACCGGTGGCGCCGCACTCGCGGCCGCCGCCGGGGCGTTCACCCTGCGCCCGACGACCCGATCGCAAGGTCGTCGGCCCTGGCCGGCATGAAATCCCCTGCCGGCAGACCGCGTCGTCGGGCGGGGTTTGGAGACACGCGCGCCCGATCCGGTTGATACCATTGCATCGAAGCCGCCCGGACGCGCGCACTGCCCGGTGCCCCGCGGATGCGGCAGTCGCCATGGAACCTCGATGACCGACCGATTCATCCCGATCACGGATCTGCGGCCTGGCGCCAGCCTGCCCGTCATCCCGTCGCCGCCGACCGCGCCGACGGGATATCTGGCCGATGCCCGGCAGCGTCCGCTGCACGACCTGCGGATATCGGTCACCGATCGGTGCAACTTCAGGTGCACCTATTGCATGCCGAAGTCGGTCTTCGATCGGACCTATGCGTTCTTGCCGCAGCGATCACTACTCAGCTTCGAGGAAATCACCCGCCTGGCGCGCATCTTCCTGGCGCATGGCGTCACCAAGATCCGCATCACCGGCGGCGAACCCCTGCTGCGCAAGAACATCGAACGGCTGATCGAGATGCTCGCCGGTCTGCGCACGGTCGACGGCTTTGCCCCCGACCTGACGCTGACGACCAACGGATCCTTGCTGCGACGCAAGGCGCGTACCCTCCGCGCAGCGGGCCTCGGTCGCCTGACGGTCAGTCTGGACGCGCTCGACGACACGGTGTTCCGGGCGATGAACGATGTCGACTTCCCGGTGACCGATGTGCTCGACGGAATCGATGCGGCCGTCGAGGCGGGATTCGGGCCGGTCAAGGTGAACATGGTGGTCAAGCGCGGGATCAATGACGATCAGATCCTGCCCGTGAGCGAGCATTTCCGCGGCTCGGGCCACATCGTGCGCTTCATCGAATTCATGGATGTCGGGGCAACCAACGGGTGGCGGCTCGACGACATCGTACCGAGTGCAGAAGTCCTGCGCCGAATCGGCGAACGACATCCGATCGTTCCAATCGATCCGAACTATCCCGGCGAGGTCGCGCAGCGATGGCGATACGCGGACGGTAATGGCGAGATCGGCGTGATCTCCTCGGTCACCCGGCCGTTCTGCCAGGATTGCAGCCGTGCCCGCCTATCGACCGAAGGCAAGCTCTATTCCTGCCTGTTCGCGACTAGCGGGCACGACCTGCGGGAACTGGTCCGCAGTGGCCACGACGACACCGAGATCGCCGGCGCCATCGCGCATGTCTGGGCTCGGCGCGACGATCACTATTCCGAGACTCGCTCGAACGACACCTTGGGGCTGCGCAAGGTCGAGATGTCGTACATCGGTGGATGAACCCGGAATCATGAGCAAGGCGGACATCGACCGCGATGCGATCACGGGTGCGGTGCTGGCAGGCGGGCTCGGGCGTCGCATGGGTGAAGGCGGGCGGGACAAGGGCCTGGAAGTGTTTCGCGGCCGACCGATGCTGGCCTGGGCCCTCGACAGGCTCTCGCCGCAGGTGGGTGAGGTGCTGATCAATGCGAATCAGCACCTCGAGCGCTATGCGCGCTTCGGACATCCGGTCGTGCCGGATGCGATCAGCGGATTCGTCGGTCCGCTCGCGGGGCTTCATGCCGCATTGAATGCCGCGGATACCGAGTGGGTCGTCACCGTTCCGTGCGATTCTCCGTTCCTACCGGCCGACCTGGTCGAACGACTGGCGGCTTCGGCGGCATCGTCCAGAGCGGAGATCGCCGTTGCGAAGGCCGACGGGCGCCTGCAACCGGTGTTCGCCCTCGTTTCGACCGCCCTGCTGCCGGACCTGGCCGATTACCTCGCCAACGAGGGTCGCAAGATCGATCGATGGTTCTCGACCCGCCGTTGCGTCGAGGTCGAGTTCGACGATGCGTCCGGCTTCGTAAACATCAATACCCAGGAAGAGCTTCGCCGCCATGCCCAGCCCTGATTCGATCGATCGCCCGAGACCGACCAGCAATACCGGCTTCAGCACCGACGCCATGCCGGTGGCGGCCGCGATCGCGCGGATGTGCGACGGTCTCCAGCCGGTCGCGGCGATCGAGCGAGTCGCGATTCGCGCGGCCTTGTCCCGCGTGCTGGCGCAGGACGTGCTCTCGCCGATCGACGTGCCCGCGCACGACAATTCCGCCATGGACGGCTTCGCGGTGAGAGGGGTCGACCTGAGTCCCCAGGGAACGACGCGGCTCGAGGTCGTCGGAACGGCACTGGCGGGCGAGCCCGGCGGCCGACGAATCGAAGCCGGCCAGGCCATGCGGATCATGACCGGCGCGGTCATGCCCGACGGTGCCGACACGGTGATCGTCCAGGAGGTCGCACGGATGGAAGCGGGGCACGTGATCCTGCCCGACGGCCAGCAGACGGGTCAGAACCGTCGCCTGCGCGGCGAGGACCTGAGTCGCGACATGCCTGCGTTGACCGCCGGCAAGATCCTGACGCCGGCGGATCTCGGGCTGCTGGCTTCGATCGGGGTGGCTGAAGTCCCGGTCCGGCGTCGACTCAGAGTGGCCTTCTTCTCCACTGGCAACGAGCTTCGCTCGATCGGCGAGACGCTGGCACCAGGCCAGATCTACGACAGCAACCGATACACCATCTACGGCATGTTGACGGCGATGGGGGCCGACTTGATCGACATGGGCGTGATCCCCGACCAGCCGCAGGCCCTTGAAGCCGCGATGCGCGCGGCCAGCGAGTCGGCCGACGCGGTGATCTCCTCGGGCGGCGTGTCGGTCGGAGAGGCGGACTTCACCAAGCAGGTGATGAATCGACTCGGTGACGTGGACTTCTGGACCATCGCGATGCGGCCGGGACGTCCGATGGCCTTCGGACGGGTCGGACCCGCCTACTACTTCGGATTGCCGGGGAACCCGGTCGCCGTGATGATCACGTTCTATTTCCTGGCACGCGAGGCCCTCCTCGAATTGTCGGGCGCCCGGCGCCAGCGCCCCGCCTACGTTTCGGCCCGGGCCGATCAGCCGATTCGAAAGCGCCCCGGACGAAGCGAATATCAGCGCGGCGTCCTCGGCCATGACGATGCGGGTCGCCCGGTGGTCTCGATCACCGGCACCCAGGGCTCGGGCGTCCTGAGCTCGATGTCGACGTCGAACTGCATCGTCGTGCTGCACCACGACCAAGGCAGCGTGGCGGCGGGCGAACCCGTGGACTGCCTGCCCTTCGAGGGCCTGCTCTGATCCGCCGGTTCCGCCGCCGGCCTCGAGACGCGGATCAGGTCAGGCGTCGCAACAGCAGGCCGACATCCTCGAGGACCTTGTCCAGATGGGGATCTGCCTGGTCGTTGCCCTCGCCTAGTTCCTGCTGGAGATAGCAGACGGTCATTCGCGCGAAGACGGCGTCGATCGCCTTGCGGGCGGCCGAAAGCTGCTGGGCGACCGATTCGCATTGTTCGCCGCCTTCGACCATCCGGATGACGCCGCGGATCTGACCCTCGATCCGCCGCAGGCGCTTGGAGATGTCGTCACGCGCGAGGTCGTTCGTCAATGCACTCATGCCGTTACCCTCATGGCTTGGCGGTCGCCTCGATCGGTACGATCGGCGCGACCGGTTCGGGCTCGAGCAGACTGCCATTGCGCAAACCCTTGAGCGTGGAGAAACTCAGGAACACGATCACCACGCTGGCCAGCGCCAGCAGGGCCGTCGCAGGCAATCGCAGCGCGGGCGAATCAGCGGCCAGGCGCAGCGCCAACGCGGATAGCGCCGCAAGCGGGAACGACGCCGCCCAATGCGGCATGCCGAACGGCAGCTCGCGGATCTGACGCATTCGTGCCAGCGAGGTCGCCAGGAAGATCAGCCCCACCCCCAGCATCGCCATGCCGAAGCCCCGTCCCGCGCCGAGATTCATGGCCGCGATGCCGACCACGGCGGGTGGCGCGATCGTGATGAACCAGCTCGGCACCAGGCGCGGGGGAATCGGTTGGGTTGCGGTTCGGGCGAGGATCAGCGCGAGCAGCAGCGGCCAGAAGAACACGCCGATGCCCAGGAAGGCCCAAGACAACTCGGTGTGGCCCATTCCGGAGCCTGCCAGCGGCACCAGGACATTGCCGACGACCGGGATGAACAGGATTGGCGTCATGGCCGGCCACTTGATGCCGTGGCCGATGATCCGCGAGATCACCCAGACCGTCACGATGCCCTCGAGCACGAGGCCCAAGGCCCAGACCATGCTCGCCGCCTGTGGCGCGACGCGAAACGCGTAGCCGATCGTGCCGAGCAGCAGGAGCGAGACCGGGAGCGCGGCCACGAACGCATGCCGCACCGGATGGGCAACATCCTGGGCCAGCGCCTTCGGATGACGCAGCGCCCGCAACACGCTGGCAGCCAGCACGGCGATGAATACGAGCGCAGCGAGCGCCGCCGCCACCAGGCCCACGTCATGCGCCCGCTCTCCGAACACCGGTCCGGCACGATGCCAGGCGAGGGCCAGGCCGCTCCAGCCCATCACCGGCGCGAACCACTGCGGACCGACGGTCGCCAGGCCCGATTGCTGGGCGCTCATCTTCAGTGCCCCGTGGCCGCTTCGGCGGCGCTGGGCATCCGGAAGACCCGGCGCAGGATGATCTCGAGCGGGCAGAATCGGGTCAAGCCGCTCTGGGCGAGATTCGCGCCCACGAAAGCGGTCAGCCACAGGAAATGGCTGCTCACGAAAATCGGACTCGCTTCGACGCCGAGCGCCAGCGAAACCAGGATCACGATACCCGCGAAGATTCGAATGAAGCGATCGGTCGTCATGTTGTCCCTCCAGGACGGTAGTTGAGTAAACCTCAGGAACTCGTGTCGATGGCAGATGTCGCCATGTCGGCGGCCGGCGCCGCCTGGGCGAACCGTCGCCTGAACGCCAGGTAGTAGAGCACCGGGATCACCACCAGCGTGAGCAAGGTGGACACCAGGATCCCGAAGATCAGCGCGACGGCCAGGCCGTTGAAGATCGGATCATCGAGAATGAAGAAGGCGCCGAGCATGGCTGCCAGTGCGGTCAGCAGGATCGGCTGCGCCCTGACCTGAGCCGAGCGCACGACGGCCCGCGCGAACGGCTTGCCACTGGCGGTCTCGAGCTCGATGAAATCCACCAGAAGAATCGAGTTGCGAACGATGATCCCGGCCAGCGCGATCATCCCGATCATCGAGGTGGCCGTGAACTGCGCGCCCAGCAGCGCGTGACCCGGCATCACGCCAATGACGGTCAACGGGATCGGCGCCATGATGATCAGCGGGGTCAGGTAGGAGCGGAACTGCGCCACCACCAGCAGGTAGATCAAGATGAGCCCGACCGCGTAGGCGATGCCCATGTCACGGAAGGTCTCGTAGGTGACCTGCCACTCGCCATCCCACTTGATCGAGTACTGCCGATAGGGATCGCTCGGTTGCGAGATGAAGTGCTCGGCGAGCGTGCCGGTTCCGGGCAGCGCGGCCTCGGCCAGCCGCTTGCGCAATTCGAGCAAGCCATAGAGCGGACTGTCGATGGCATTGCCCGCGACCAGGCCCATGTCGGCGACCACGTAGCTGACCGGCAGCAAGTTCTTGTGGTAGGCGGGCGACTCGCGAACGCCCTTGTGGACACTGACCAGGTCGCCGAGGCGGATCGCCTTGCCCGACGCCGACAGCACCGGCACTTCCAGCACCGACTCGATTCGATCCTTGTCTTCCTCCGGCAGCGTGACCCGGATCGGGACCGCCCGACGAGATACGCCGTCTCGCACGAAGCTCGCATCGACCCCCTCGAGCGCCGAGCGCGCGGCCCTGACGATCGCCGCGTGGTCGACGCCCAGCAACTGCGCCTTGGTTCGATCGACGACGATCCGAAGCTTCGGGGATTCCTCGCGCAGCGACGAGTCGATCGCAACCATGCCTGGAATCGACCCGATGAGCTTCTGCAGGCGCGATGCGAGCTCGGCTCGACCGGCGGCATCGGGACCATAGACCTCGGCGACCAGGGGGCTTAGCACCGGGGGGCCGGGCGGGACCTCGACGACCTTGACCCGGGCGCCGTGCCGCTTGGCGATCGCCTCCATGTCGGGAATGACCGCTTGCGCGATCGCATGGCTTTGTCGATGGCGGTGCTTCTTGTCGACCAGGTTGACCTGGAGATCTCCCTGCTCCGCGTCCTGGCGGAACTCGTACTGGCGCACGAGGCCGTTGAAGTTGATCGGCGAGGCCGTGCCAGCGTAGCCCTGGATGTCGCGAACCTCGGACTCGCGCGCCAGCCGATCGGCCATCTCGACCAGCACCGCGTTGGTGCTCTCGAGTGGCGTGCCCGAGGGCATGTCGACCACGACCTGGAACTCGGACTTGTTGTCGAACGGCAGCATCTTGAGGATCACCGCCTGGGCGCCGACCAGCGCGACAGACCCGATCAGCGCGACGATCACCAGCAGCAGCAGCACGATCCGGCGAACCGATGCCCATCGATCGCGCTCCAGGCCCTCGCGATCGATGAAGGGGCGAAGCATGGCGCCGAAGATCGCCTGGAGCCAACGCCCGACCCGGGAGGACCCGGCATGGTCCGCGGCGCCGCCTTCAGCGTGCGCCGCGCCGTGGTCATCACGCATCAAGCGCAGGGCAAGCCAGGGCGTGACCACGAAGGCGATGGCCAGCGACAGCAGCATGCCCATCGACGAGTTGATGGGAATCGGGCTCATGTACGGCCCCATCAGCCCGGTCACGAAGGCCATCGGCAGCAGCGCGGCGATGACCGTCAGCGTCGCGAGGATCGTCGGACCGCCGACTTCGTCGACCGCCACCGGAATGATCTGCCACAAGGGCTTGTTCGGCTCGAGCGCGCGGTGTCGATGGATGTTCTCGACCACGACGATCGCATCGTCGACGAGGATCCCGATCGAGAAGATCAATGCGAACAGCGACACACGATTCAGCGTGAACCCCCACGCCCACGAGGCGAACAGCGTCGCGGTCAGGGTCAGGATGACCGCCCCGCCGACGATCACGGCCTCGCGGATCCCCAGGGCCAGACCGACGAGGACGATCACCGACGCGGTTGCGAAGGCGAGCTTGCCGATCAACTTGGACGCCTTGTCGGCGGCCGTCAGGCCGTAGTCGCGCGAGACTGTGTAGTGGACATCGTCCGGAATCAGCGCATTGGTCAGCTCCTGCATCCGGCGATCGAGGCGATGGGTCACGTCGACCGCGTTCTCGCCGGGTTTCTTGGTAACGGCGATCGTGATCGCGGCGTCCATGCGGCCGACCGGGGTCTTGATGCCCGTTGCGGGACCGCCGGCTCCCGCCATCTGCCAGACGTAGCGGTTCGGAGGCAGGGGCCCGTAGCGGACCTCGGCCACGTCGCGCAGGTGGATCGGACGGCCAGCGCTGACCCCGACCACGATCGACGCGACATCGTCCGCGGATTTCAGGAACTCGCCGGTCTCGACGAGGATCGTCGCGCCATCGCGCACGGTCGCGCCCGACGGCATGATCATGTTCGCCGACTGCAGGGCGCCAACGATCGGGTCGAGCGACAGATTGGCTCGCCGCAGGCGCGCCGGATCCACCAGCACCCGGACCGCCCGCCCCGGGCCACCGATCGACTTGACCTCTCGCGTGCCAGCGACACGCTTGAGTTCGGCCTCGACCGAATTGGCGACCCGTTCGAGTGTCTCGCCCCCCTGGCCATTGGTCTGCCACAGCGTGACGCTGTAGACCGGCACATCGTCGATCCCCTTGGGCTTGACGATCGGCGCCTGGACCCCCAAGCCCGCCGGAAGCCAGTCGCTGTTGGCGTTCAGGACGTCGTAGAGCCTCACGAGCGCCTCGGTCCGTGGCACCCCCACTTCGTATTGCAGCGTGAGCACCGCCAGGCCGGCGCGCGACACCGAGAACACGTGCTCGATCCCCGCAACCTGCGAGAGCACCTGCTCGGCCGGTCCGGCAACCAATCGTTCGACATCGGAGACGCTGGCCCCGGGAAACGGAATCAGCACGCTCGCCATCGTGACGTTGATCTGCGGCTCTTCCTCACGCGGTGTCACGCTGGCGGCGAACAAGCCCAGCAGCAGCAGGACCAGCGCCAGCAGCGGCGTGATGGCGTTGCGCTGGAAGCGTGCCGCGATCGAACCCGAGACACCCAGCCGCGGGGGCCGGTCTTCAGGGAGCCCCGATGCGCTCATCGCGCCATGCCCCGAATCACCCGCTGCCGCGCTCATTTGGCCGCTTCCGGTCGCGCGCCACCCAAGCCGGCCCGCACGGGATCGAGCGCCACCCGCTCGCCCTCTCGCAACCCGGCACGCACTTCGACCCGATCGCCGATGTGTCGGCCCAGGCGCAGCGCGCGCAGGACGAACCGTCCCTCGAGCGCGACATAGGCGACCCGCATCTCGCCGCGCTGGAGCACGGCCGCCGCCGGAATCGACAGCCTTCCATCGGGATCAGGACGCTCGGTGTGGACCACCACGGCCTGGCCAGGCAGCATGCGCAAGCCCACCGCCTTCGGAAGGTCGACGCGAACCTCGACGGTCGCGCTCGACGGATCCGCCGCCGGGATCACCTGGACAGGGAGTGCATCGGTCCATTCGGACTGGCCGTCGGCATCCGTGATCTGGACGCGTGCGCGACCACCGTTGGCGAGTTGCACAGCGGTCGCCGCGGGCACGAAGAAGGCCGCGCGCAACTGCCCCGGCGCATAGAGCGACACGATCGCGCGCCCCGGCGCCGCCAACTCGCCGACCTCGGCGAGCCGGGCGCTGATCACCGCATCGTAGGGCGCGACGATCGTGGTGTAGGAACCCGTGACCTGTTGCATCTGGACGCTTGCGCCGGCCTGCGACGCGGCGGCCTGCGCAACCCGCAACTGGGCAAGCGCGGCATCCAGCGCCGCCTGGCTGATGAAGCCCTGCTGGTGAAGGCTCTTGCTGCGCTCGTAGCTGGCTCGCGCATTGGCCAGCGAAGCCTTGGCCTGCGCCGCCTGCGCGCTGGCCTGGGCGATGCCGGCCCGAGTCTCCCGGGCGTCGAGCACTGCGATGCGCTGCCCCTTCTTGACCCGCTGGCCCGCCTCCACATCCAGGCTGATGATCCTTGCCACGGTCTGGGCGGCCACGGTGGCGTGCCGGATCGCCTGCAGCGTGCCATTCCACTCGCGAGAGTCCGCAAGCACCCCGCGCGAAACGGCGACGGTCTCGACGCTCGGGCCCATCGTGCCCTCGGTCGGGTTGGCGAGCGCGCCAACGTCGCGCGGCATCGTGACCGCACCCGCGACCAGCATGGCGACAGCGGCAACCGTGACCCTGAAGACGCCGAACAGCCGTCGCCCCCCTGCCGGGGGTCGGTATGCGCCCGCACGGGCGCGCTGCTGAATTCCGATCATGGCGCTCACCTTCATTGATACTGGTGCCAGTATATACCCCTACGGGTATATGTCAAGCGTCGCGGCCCTGTCGTTGCAAGCGCGCGCGCTATCATGGGCAACCTGTCGGGCAGCCCCCTGCCCTGCCCGACGCGGCCGTCGACCCGACCAACATGCTCACGCTTTTCTCATTGCTGCAAGAAAGTCCGCACGGCCGCCGCCTCGTCTACGCGATCGTTTCGCTCGGCCTCATCCATGTCGCCGGCACGATCGGCTATCTGATGCTGGCGCCGCCGACCTTGGGGGTCGTCGACGCGTTGTTCATGACCTTCATCACGATATCGACGATCGGCTACGAGGAACTGATCCCGCTGACCGGCCGGCCACAGGCCGAGATCTTCACGATCGTGATCGCCTTCGCCGGCATCGGGGCGATGACCTTCATCTTCTCGACCCTGACCACGTTCATGCTCGAGACGAACCTGAATCGCGCCTACCGGAGAAAGCGAATGGAGATCGACTCGCAACGGATGAAGGGGCACTACATCATCTGTGGCGCCGGCCGTGTGGGCAGCTATGTGATCGAGGAACTCACTGCCGCAGGCGCCTCGATCGTGGTCCTGGAGAGCGACACCTCGCGCGCCGACGTACTGATCGACCAACGTCCGGACCTGGTCATCATCACCGGCGACGCGACCCAGGACGATCTATTGCGCCGTGCCGCCGTGCCGAGCGCCGCCGGCCTGTTCGCCGTGACCGGCGATGACGCGCACAACCTGGTCATCACGCTTTCGGCCAAGCACATGAACCCGGCACTCCGGGTGATCGCCCGAGTCCACGAGCGCCACAACGAGGGCAAGATGCTGCGCATCGGCGCCGACGCGATCGTTTCACCCGACTTCAGCGGCGCCGTTCGGGCCTCGGCCCTGATGATCCGCCCGCAAGTCGTGTCGGTGCTCGACCGGATGATGCGGACCGAGACCGGCGTCAAGCTCGAGGAATACGTACTGCCCGCCGACATGAAGCTGCGCAACGTGGGCGAGATCGGACATTCGCACGACTGGTTCGTGCTCGCCCTTCGACGGGGCGAGCGCTGGCGCTTCAATCCGGAGCCGACCGAGACACTCGAACCGGGCGAAACGGTCGTGGTGCTGTTGAGCGAGCGCGGACGGCCCGCACTGATGCGGGCCCTGGGCCTGGCGTGAGAATTCTCGGCCGGCCGGCAGAAGCTTCTGCCGTGACGACCTGGAGGGCTCAGCGCGCGTGGCTGAGCTTGCCGTGCTTCGACGCGAAATACTTGGCCAATGCCGAGATGTCGTCACGGCTCAGCGCGGTGACCTGGGCGGCCATGGTCGGGTCCTTGCGCGCCCCCGACTTGTACGCCAGCAACGCCTGCTCGAGGTAATCGGCATGCTGCCCGGCCAGACGCGGGAAGTTCGGCGCGGTCGGCGCATCGCCATCGGCGCCGTGACAGGCCTTGCAGACGGTATCGGCGGTCTGCCTGGCCTTGGCCATGTCGGCGGCCTGGGCGCCGAAACTGACGAGCCCGGCACAGACGAGAAGCGGAATCGAAGCGAGTTTCATTCTTGTGCTACCGGATCGGGTTCAGCGGGCCGCGTAGTAGGCGGCGAGATCGGCAATGTCCTGATCGCTCAGACTGCCGGCGATTGCGCGCATCGTGGGGTGGGTGCGGTCACCCTTTCGGTAGGCCGACAGCGCCGACTCGATGTACTGGGCACTCTGACCGGAGATCTTCGGCACCGAATATACGGACGGGAACGACGCCTTGTACCCGGGGATGCCGTGGCAGCCGATGCACATCGAGACCTTGGCCTCGGCGGCCTTGGCGTTGCCGGCCGCGAAACCGGATACCGGCGTGGCCAGCAGCGTCGCCGCCAGCACACTGATGATGGATTTGGACATGAGCGGTTCTATCGTTGTTCGAATTAGAGCCCCGACCCGAGCGTCTGCTCGGCCCCCTTCCGGGCAAGCGCCCGATTCTAGTCGAGGCGCTCGGCGGGCGTCCAGTTGCAAGCCCCATGTCCGCGGGTCTGCGGCGGGGCCCCGGCCTGAAGGCAGACGAGGCTTGCGGCTATACTCCCAGCGATCCGCTCACCTTGCCCACAGGACGGGACTCCATGCGCTTCGATGGCTCCGCGACCTATGTCGCCACCGACGACCTCAAACTGGCCGTGAATGCGGCGATCACGCTCGAGCGGCCGCTGCTGATCAAGGGCGAACCCGGCACCGGGAAGACGATGCTGGCCGAGGAGGTCGCATCGGCCCTCGGCATGCCGTTGCTTCAATGGCACATCAAGTCCACGACCAAGGCCCAGCAAGGCCTCTACGAATACGACGCCGTCTCGCGGCTGCGCGACTCCCAGCTTGGCGACGAGCGGGTCAAGGACATCCACAACTACATCGTCAAGGGCGTGCTGTGGCAGGCCTTCGAGTCCGATCAGCCGACCGTGCTGCTCATCGACGAGGTCGACAAGGCCGACATCGAGTTCCCGAACGATCTGCTGCGCGAGATCGACCGGATGGAGTTCTATGTCTACGAGACGCGCCAGCTGATCCGCGCCAAGCACCGCCCGATCGTGATGATCACATCGAACAACGAGAAGGAACTCCCGGACGCCTTCCTGCGCCGGTGCTTCTTCCACTACATCAAGTTTCCCGATCGCGAGACGATGCAGGCGATCGTCGACGTCCATTTCCCGGGCCTGAAGCAGGAACTGCTCAAGGCCGCCCTCGACGCATTCTTCCAGATGCGCGAACTCCCCGGGCTCAAGAAGAAGCCGTCGACCTCCGAGTTGCTCGACTGGCTCAAGCTGTTGCTGGCCGAGGACATCCCGCCCGAGGCGCTGCATTCGCAAGACGGCAAGAACGTGATTCCGCCGCTGCACGGGGCGTTGCTCAAGAACGAGCAGGACGTCCACCTGTTCGAGCGCCTGGTCTTCATGTCGCGACACAACCGCTGACCCGCACACCCTAGCGCCGCGGCGCCGGCGAGCAAGACCGCCGGACCCGGCCACGGCACCGCATTGCCATGCATTGGATGTTCCTGGCGATCGCCATCGTGTTCGAGGTGGCCGGAACCACCTCGATGAAACTGTCGGGTGGCCTGACCCGTCTGACCCCGTCGCTCCTGATATTCGTCTTCTACGGTATTGCGTTTGTTTTCAATACCTTGGCGCTTCGAAAGCTCGATATCAGCGTGACCTACGCAATCTGGTCGGGTGTGGGCACCGCGCTGACGGCGCTGATCGGAATCATCTGGTTCCGAGAGCCTGCCGGCGGGCTGAAGCTCGCGAGCATCGGCCTGATCGTGCTGGGCATACTGGGCTTGCGGCTGTCATGGGACGCCGCGTAAGCTGAACCGCTCGGCCCGAAGCCGAAACGACCCAACCGGAGATCCCGAGATGCTGATCGACTTCTTCGAGCATTTGCGCAGCGCCAAGCTGCCAGTGTCGATCAAGGAGTATCTGATGCTCCTCGAAGCCATGAAGCGCGGCGTGATCTCGCCGTCGATCGACGAGTTCTACTATCTGTCGCGCGCCTCGCTGGTCAAGGACGAGCGCAATTTCGACAAGTTCGACAAGGCCTTCGGCACCTACTTCAAGGGCATCTCGCAGATTCCGGGGCTCGACCTGGACCTGCCGCTCGATTGGCTCAAGCGACTGATGCAGCGCGAGTTCACGGCCGAGGAAAAGAAGCAGATCGAGGCCTTGGGTGGGCTGGACAAGCTGATGCAGCGGCTCAAGGAGTTGCTCGAGGAGCAAAAGAAGCGCCACGAGGGCGGCAACAAGTGGATCGGCACCAACGGCACCTCGCCGTTCGGCAATGGTGGCTACAACCCGGAAGGGATCCGCGTCGGCGGACCGTCGGCCGGCAACCGCACGGCGGTCAAGGTCTGGGAGCAGCGCGCCTACCGCGACTACGACGACACCGTCGAGCTGGGCACGCGCAACATCAAGGTCGCGCTGCGCCGGCTACGCAAGTTCGCCCGTGAAGGCGCGGAAGAGGAGCTCGACCTCGACGATACGATCACGTCCACCGCACGCAATGCCGGCTACCTCGACATCAAGATGGTGCCCGAGCGACACAACACCGTGAAGGTACTGATGTTGCTCGATGTCGGCGGCACGATGGACGATCACATCAAGCAGACCGAGGAACTGTTCTCGGCCGCGCGAACCGAGTTCAAGCACCTCGAGTTCTACTATTTCCACAACTGCATCTACGACCACGTCTGGAAGAACAACCGGCGACGGCACGCCGAGCGCACCCCGACCTGGGACGTGATCCGGAAGTTCAACAAGGACTACCGGCTGATCTTCGTGGGCGACGCCACGATGAGCCCATACGAGATCCTTCAGCCCGGCGGCTCGGTCGAGTACAACAACGAGGAAGCCGGCGCGATCTGGCTGCGCCGGCTGATCGAGAAGTTCCGCAAGTTCGTCTGGCTCAACCCCGAGCCCGAAGGCGTTTGGGAATACCGGCAGTCGATCTCGGTGATCAAGCAGATCATGCAGAACCGAATGCATCCGGTCACGGTCCAGGGCCTGGAACGCGCGATGCGTGAACTCGCCAAGTAGATCCGGCCTGGCCGCCGGGCGCTTCGCGCCGGTCGGGGTCGTCAAGCCTCGGCGGCGGGTGGCAGCATGTCGACCGGCGGCGCGTTGCGCAGCACCTCGTCGATGGTCGTGACGCCCTTGGCCACCTTGGCGGCGCCCGAAAGCCGTAGCGGTCGCATCCCGTGCCGGACCGCATGCATCCTCAGCGCCGCCAGTTCTGTGTTTTTGCCGATCAATGAACGAAATTGATCATCAACAACCAACAATTCATACAGGCCCGCTCGGCCACGATAGCCGGTCATGCGGCAATCCAGGCAACCGACCGGTCGATAGACCCGGCTCGGCATCGCGGCCTTGAACGGGCGGATCATCTCGCGCCAGCGTGCCTGCGGCACCTCGTCGACCGGCTCGCGACAAGACGGGCAAAGCGTGCGCACCAGGCGCTGCGCGAGCACGCCGTTCAGGGTCGCATTGAGCAGATAGGGGGCGACCCCGAGATCGATCAGGCGGGTGATCGCCGATGGCGCGTCGTTGGTGTGCAAGGTCGTGAGCACCAGGTGGCCGGTGAGCGCTGCCTGGATCGCCATCTCGGCCGTCTCGAGGTCCCGGATCTCGCCGATCATGATGATGTCGGGATCCTGCCGCATCAGCGCCCTCACCCCGTCGGCGAAGCCCAGGTCGATGCCTGTCTGCACTTGCATCTGGTTGAAAGCGGGCTCGACCATCTCGATCGGATCCTCGACGGTGCAGACATTGACCTCCTCGGTGGCGAGTTCCTTCAGGGTCGTGTAGAGCGTGGTCGTCTTGCCCGAGCCGGTCGGGCCAGTGACCAGGACGATGCCGTTGGGCCGCCCGGTCATCGCCTGCCATTGCCGCAGGTCCTCGTCGGAGAAGCCGAGCTCGTAGAAGTCGCGCACCAGCACGCCCGGATCGAAGACCCGCATGACCATCTTCTCGCCGAAGGCGGTCGGCAAGGTCGACAGGCGTAGCTCGATCTCCTTGCCGGTGGCGGCTCGGGTCTTGATCCGTCCATCCTGGGGACGACGCTTCTCCACGACGTCCATCCGGCCGAGCAACTTGATCCGACTGGTCATCGCCGCCAGCACCGGGGCCGGCAGCTGATAGACGTTGTGCATCACGCCGTCGATACGAAAGCGGATGACACCGATGTCACGCCGCGGCTCGAGGTGGATGTCGCTGGCGCGTTGCTCGAACGCGTATTGCCACAGCCAGTCGACGATCGTGACGATATGGGCATCATTGGCGTCCAGGCTCTTGCCCGAGCGACCAAGCTCGACCAGTTGCTCCAGGTTCTGCTGGACCGAGCCGCCGCCGCTGCGACTCGCGTCGCGCACCGATCGGGCCAGCGAGAAGAACTCGGCCACGTACCGATTCAGGTCGGTCGGCGTGGCGATGACCCGCTTGACCTCCTTGCGCAGCAGCTGGGAGAGCTCATCGACCCACTCGGTGACGAAGGGCTCGGCCGTCGCGATCGTGACCTCCCCGCCACGGACCTCGAGCGGCAGGATCTTGAAGCGGGCTGCGTACTGGCTCGACATGACCTCGGAGACCCGCGCCAGATCGACACGCATCGGGTCGATGTTCACGAAGGCCATGCCCATCGCGCCTGCGAGCCAGCGGCATAGCGCATCCTCGTCGAGGGTCTTGCCGCTGCCGGGCGAACGCAGGTGGCGCTGGGCGAGCGCCGTGAGCGGATGCTGCTCCACGCTCGAGAGGCCGTCATAGCGCATCACCCGTTGGGCGTCGTCGGGCGTCAGCATCCCGTCGGCGACCAGCGCGGGGACCAGATCGCGCAAGGCCAGCCGGCGGCCCGGCTGGCCGAGGTGGGCGCCAGGCGCGGCGGAAGCGATTTCGGGGCCTGGCCTGGCCTTGGACTCGATCGACATCGGAGCAGCCTAGCAGGGCCCGCCCCGACTCACACCCGATGTCGGATGAACGGCAGCGAACGACCGGCCGCAGTCGACACGAACGGGGTACCGCGCCGATCAGATCCTGAGGCGACCCTCGGCGTTGCCGGCATCGGCTCCGTAGCGCGATTTCAAGGCGTTGACCCAGCCGGCGGCGCGCAGGGGCTGGTGCGCCTCGATCACCGCTGCGCGCGCGTAAAGATCGCTCCACGCCAGGTCCAGGGCCGGCCCCTTGAAGGCCAGCACCACGACATTGCCCGCGTCGACCGGGGGCAGCAACAGAACGCGAGCCCCGAACACCTCGAAGATGCGATCGAGGTTGCGCTCGAACGACGGCTCCTCGCCGAAGAGATTGACGACCAGCAGGCCGGCCGCTCGGAGCGCGCGGGCGCAGGCACGATAAAAGGCCTCGGACTCGAGTACCGGGCCGCGCGCCTCGGCGTCGTAGGCATCGACCTGGATCACATCGAAGCGCCGCCGGTTGCCCGGCGTCGCAACCCAGGCGCCACCGTCGGCGATGATCGTCTCGAGTCGGTCGTCATCGGCAGGGAGTCGGAAGTGCGAGCGCGCGACCGAGGCGACCTGCGCGCTCGCCTCGACGACCGTGGTCCGGGCGCCCGGCAGGTAACGATGCACGAACTTGGTCAGCGCGCCGGCGCCGAGTCCGATCTGAAGGATGTCGGCGTCCCCGTCCAGGAACAGTTGCCAGGCCATCATGTGACGCTGGTAGTCGATCTCGATCGACCACGGGCGCGCCACCCGCATCGCGCCCTGGATCCACTCCGAGCCGAAATGGAGATAGCGAACGCCGTCGCTCTCCGACAGCGTGATATCCGGGTCGAACACAGGCGCGGGCCGTGCCGTTCGACGATCGCGCCCGGATCGTAGATCGCGCGCCCCCTGCCGACGACTCATGCCTGCCCGCCCTCGTCCGCCCCGAGCGCCGCGCGCAGCGCCAGCCGCCAGCGGCGGCGCTTCTCGTCGAAGGTCATGCCCGCATGGGCGGGACTGGTCGAGGGCAGCACGATCGTGCGGTAGCCGGCCGACACGAAATCAGGTTCGCTTCGAGCGGCCGTCTTGCCATTGAAAAGCACCCAGCGCAGTGCGGGCGCGAGCCGGCGCAACGAGGTGATCGCGTTGGGCTGGGCCGCGCGGATCGCGGTGTCCAGGCTTCCCTTGCGCTGGCAGGCGCCGATCACGTCCCAGACGCCGAGTCGCGCGTCCAGCACCCGGGCGTAGCGATCATTGAAATCGAGTCCGGCAAGCCCGGGCAGGTCGAGCGCATCGGCCACGATGGGCCAGAAAGCATTGCGCGGATGCGCATAGTAGTGGCCGGCCTCGAGCGAGGCGACGCTCGGGAAGCTGCCGAGCACGATCGCGACGCTGTCGGCGCGCAGAACCGGAGGGAATCCGGTGAGCAACGGCGCGCGAGCGGGCGCAGTGCCCGCCCGTCGTCCGGGATCAGCCACCCTCGCTCGCCGCTTCGGGCGAAGAACCGAGCAACATCGCATTCATTCGTCGCACGAAGGCACCGGGATCGTCGAGTTGGCCGCCCTCTGCGAGCAAGGCCTGGTCGAACAGCAACAGCGACCAGTCCTCGATGCGGGCATCATCTGCTTCGATGCGACGCACGAGCGGGTGCTCCGGATTGAGCTCCAGGATCGGCCGTCGGTTCGGCGCCTGCTGGCCGGCCTGCTTGAGCAGGCGTTCCAGGTGACCACTGATCTCGCCCTCGTCGGATACGAGACAGGCGGCCGAGTCGGTCAGCCGGTTCGTGACCCGCACTTCCTTGACCCGCTCGCCCAGTGCCGACGTGACACGCTCCACCAGCGGCTTGAGCTCGTCGGCCACCTTCTCTGCCGCTGCTTTCTCGGCCTCGTCCTCGAGCTTGCCCAGGTCGACCCCGCCGCGGGCGACCGACACGAGGGACTTGCCCTCGTAGGCATCGAGGTAGCTGAGCATCCATTCGTCGACCCGGTCGGTCAGCAGGAGGACCTCGACCCCTTTCTTGTGGAATACCTCGAGGTGTGGGCTATGGCGCGCGCCGGCCAATGACTCCGCCGTCAGGTAGTAGATGCTGTCCTGGCCTTCCTTCATTCGACCCACGTAGTCGGCCAACGACACGCGCTGGGCATCGCCTTCGGACGAGGTACTCGTGAAGCGCAGCAGCTTCGCGAGCCGCTCTCGATTGCCGAAGTCTTCGCCCAGGCCTTCCTTGAGGACCTGCCCGAACTCGTCCCAGAAGGTCTCGAACTTGGCCGGCTCCTTGGCGGCCAGGTCCTCGAGCATCAAGAGCACCCGCTTGGTGCAGCCCTCGCGGATCGCGCGAACGTCGCGGGACTCCTGGAGGATTTCTCGCGAGACGTTCAGCGGCAGATCGGCCGAGTCGACCACGCCACGCACGAAACGCAGGTAGACCGGCAGTAGCTGCTCGGCATCGTCCATGATGAAGACGCGCCGGACATAGAGCTTGATGCCATGGCGGCTCTGGCGGTCCCAGATGTCGAACGGCGCCTTGGCTGGAACGAACAGCAACTGGGTGTACTCGGTGCGTCCCTCGACGCGATTGTGCGTATACGCGAGCGGATCGGCGCCATCGGCCCCGAGGTTGCGATAGAAGGCCTTGTAGTCGTCCTCGGTGAGCTCGGACTTGGACCGGGCCCACAGCGCGCTGGCCTGGTTGACCGTCTCCCACTCGTCGAGCACCTTCTCGGCCTTGGCTTCGTCATCCCATTCGCGCTTGCGCATCTGGATGGGCAGCGAGATATGGTCGGAATAGCGCCGGACGATCTGTCGCAGCTGCCAGTCGTTGAGCAGGCTGTCGGGCGATTCGCCCGCGTCGCCGTCCTCCGGTGCCTTGCGCAGGTGCAAGACGACTTCGGTCCCTCGTGCAGCGCGCTCGAGCGGCGCCACGGAGAACTCGCCCGCGCCGTCCGAGCTCCAGTGGACCCCCTCGGCCGCCGGTGCTCCGGCCCGGCGGGTCAGTACCTCGACCCGTTCGGCGACGATGAACGAGGAGTAGAAGCCCACGCCGAACTGGCCGATGAGCTGGGCATCCTGGGCCCGGTCGCCGGTGAGTTGGCTGAAGAATTCCCGCGTGCCGGATCGGGCGATCGTGCCGAGGTTCTCGACCACTTCGTCACGGCTCATGCCGATGCCGTTGTCGCTCACCGTGATCGTGCGCGCCTCGGGGTCGAAGTCGATCCGGATGCGCAACTCGCCGTCGTCCTCGAACAGGGCCGGCGCATCGAGCGCTTCGAAGCGCAGCTTGTCGCAGGCGTCGGACGCATTCGAGATCAGCTCGCGCAGGAAGATCTCGCGGTTGCTGTAGAGCGAATGGATCATCAGGTGCAGCAGCTGCTTCACCTCGGTCTGGAAGCCCAGGGTCTCCTTCATGGCGCCCATCTGACTGTTCTCTCCCTTGAATCGTTTCCGGTTTCGGCGGACGCGTGCCCGTATGTGCGATCGGGCCCGCATGCTGGCATGGCAGATGGGGGCGGTGTGCCTGGCTTCAAGCCCCGCCCGGTCGCTTCACTGGCGTCCGAGTACCTGGCCGAGTCGGCGAATCATCGCAGGGTTTCGGCTGCACGCAACATTGAAGCGCATCCAGGTACTCGGGCGCTGGTCCGGCAGGAAGAGGCTGCCCGGCGCCATCAGATAGCCGTGATCGAGCATCTCGCGGGCGATCCGGTTGGCATCGGCACCGGTGTCCGCCCACAGGAACATGCCTGCCGACGGATCACCCGCGATGCGCAGTCCGAGCCGCTCGAGCTCGCGCCGCACCGGGTCGCGCACGGCATCCAGACGCTCGCGCAATCGTTGCAGATGGCGCCGATAGTGCCCCTCCGACAGGACGCGGTGCACGATGCGCTCCCCGATCTCGGGCGAAGTCAGGCCCACCAGCATCTTGAGATCGGTGAGTTCGCGCGCGAGTCCGGCCTCGCAGGCCACGAATCCGACCCTCAGGCTCGCCGCGAGTGTCTTCGAGAAGCCGCCGAGATAGATGACCCGGTCGAGCTGGTCGAGTGAGGCAAGCCGGGTCCCGGCTCCTTGCCATAGATCCGCGTAGACATCGTCCTCGACGATCCGGAAGTCCAGGCTCTCGGCCAGGCGCAATACCCGGAAGGCCTTGGCCGCGGACATGGAACTCCCGGTGGGGTTGTGCAGGACGGCGGTCGTCACATAGAGCCGCGGGCGATGCTCGCTGGCCAGTGCTTCGAGCCGTTCCAGATCGGGGCCATCGTCCAGGCGCGGGACCCCGACCAGGCGTACACCGAGCGTGGCGTAGCGCCCGAACAAGAGGAACCAAGAGGGTTCGTCGACCAGCACCGTGTCGCCCGGCTTCACGAAGCGCTGCGCAATCAGATCGAGCCCCTGCGTGACGCCATTGGTGGTCAGCAGGTTCGCCGGTTCGGTATCGATGCCGAGTTCGGCCAGCTTTCGCTGCAATTGCTCGCGCAGGGGCGGAAAGCCCTGCGGGTGGCCGTAGTCCAGGTAGGAGAGTGCACTTTGCCGTCCGATCGCGCGCAGGCTGGAGGCAATCAAGGTCTCGTCCAACCAGGGCGCGGGCAGAACGCCACCCCCCGGCATGTCGCCGGCCGGCATGCGCTTGAACATGTTGCGCAGCAGCCAGACCACGTCGATATCGTTGCGCGCCGACTCGGCCCAGGCATCGGGCGACGGCCTGCGCTCCGCCTCGCGACGCTCGCGCACGTAGAAGCCCGCCCCCCGCCTCGACTCGACGAAACCGCGAGCTACCAGGCGATCGTAGGCTTCCACCACGGTAAACCGCGACACCCCATGATCGGCTGCGAAGCGCCGGATCGACGGCAATCGGGCCCCGGGCCGCAGCACGCGCTCGTCGATGCGGCCCTGGTACCAGTCGACGATCTGCTCGACCAGGGTCCGGTCGCCATCAGCGACCAGCCAGGCGGCCCTCGAGGCCCGGGCGATCGGGTGGTCTTGCGCAACTGTCATGGTTCGGACTCCGGGCCACCGACTTCATTGACTTGCAAAATTGTACAGGTGCTGTTCTGGTCCAGATCGTAGACTTCGCAGGCATCGGGCTAGGACGACCCGATCGGGAGATCGAGGCCCACATGCGGATCACGACATCAAGCGCCGGACTGGCGGCCGGCATGGCCGCGGTGCTGGCATTCAGCCTGAGCTTGCCGATGACCCGACTGGCGGTCGCGGCGATCGATCCGGTCTGGCTCGCGCTGGCCCGCGGGGTCGGCGCCGCCGCCATTGCCATCATCGTGCTGGCGGCCAGCGGTTCGCCCCTGCCTGCCCGCGCGGACTGGCCGGACCTGCTGGCGGTCGCGGCCGGTGTCGTGCTGGGATTCCCAATGACGACGTCGATCGCCATGCGCGACGCAGGCGCCGCGCACGGGGCCGTCGTGATCGCCATCCTGCCCCTGGCTACCGCCGCGGTCGGCGCACTGCTGACGCGTACCCGCCTGCCGCTCGCGTTCTGGCTGCTGGCGGTGGTCGGCGCGGCGCTGGTCGTTGCCCATACGCGATTGACGACGGGCACGCTGACCGGCGACGCCCGCAGCAATGCCTGGCTCGCGCTGGCGATTGCGAGCGCTGCGACCGGCTATGCCGCGGGCGGACGGCTCGCGCCTCGACTCGGCGGCTGGCGAACGATCTGCTGGGGACTGGCCATCGCCGGTCCGATGATGGCACCGGCCCTCGCATGGATCAGCTTCCGGGACGGACTGCCGGCCGCGGGCGTCGCGGCATGGACCGGCTTCGCCTATGTAACGGTGGTCAGTCAGCTGCTCGGCTTCTTTCTCTGGTACGGCGCGATGGCAGCGGCCGGAATCGCTCGCGTATCCCAGCTTCAGTTGGCACAGGTCTTCCTGACGATCGGGTTTGCCGCCTGGATCAACGACGAGCCGATCGCGCCCTCCACCTGGCTCTTCGCAGCGATGGTGCTCGGTGTCGTGATCGCCAGCCAGCGACTGCCCTATGCACGTCCCCGACAACCTTCCACCATTCCCGGGAGAACCCTATGACCTTGCTTGGCAGCCATCCTTTCGCGCAGGTCGACGTCTTTGCCGATCGGCCGCTGGCCGGCAATCCGGTCGCCGTGGTCTTCGACGCCGACGACCTCGGCACCGAGCGGATGCAGGCACTCGCGCGCTGGACCAACCTCTCGGAGACCACTTTCGTGTGTCGACCGACGAGCCCGGGGGCCGACTACCGGCTGCGAATCTTCACGCCGGCCGCCGAGTTGCCCTTCGCGGGCCATCCGACACTGGGCAGCGCGCACGCGGTGCGCGCCATGCGAGGACCCGGGTCGCGAAATGCGCGCCTGGTGCAGGAGTGCGCGGCGGGGCTCGTGTCGCTTCGCGTGGACCAGAGTGGCGGCCTCGCACTCGAGCTGCCGCCCGTCGCCGAACGTGCACTGGCCACAAGCGACGAGATGGCACTCGTTCGAGCGGTCGCACTGAGGCCCGACGATGTTGGCGCACACGCGACCCTGGACGTCGGCCCAAGATGGACCGTGCTGGAACTCGAAGATGCGGATGCGGTGCTCGCAGTGACGCCCGACCCATCGGCGCTCGCCGCACTCAGCAAGCGCCTCGATCTCACTGGCGTGGTGGTCTTTGGCCGGCACCGGCCCGATGCCGCGCCGCCTGGCGAGGACGGCACCGATTCGCCACGCTACGAGGTTCGGGCGTTCGCGCCAGCCCATGGCGTACCCGAGGATCCGGTCTGCGGCAGCGGCAATGGATGCGTGGCGGCCTTGCTCGCACGTCGCGGTGAAACGGACTACGTCGCGAGCCAGGGGCGCGTGTGCGGTCGCGACGGCCGGGTCCAGATACGCTACGAGGGCGGCACGATCTGGCTCGGCGGGCAATGCGTCACGACGATCGAGGGCCGTCTGTCACTCTGACAAGCGATCGGCACGCGGCGGCTGGACGCCTCAGCGTCCGAGCGGCCTGAAATGCGCCTCGACGAGGTCGGCATCGACGTCGTCGAAGCGCGCGGGCGACCAAGCCGGCTTGCGGTCCTTGTCGATCAGCAGCGCGCGCACGCCTTCCGGGAAATCGTGATGGCGTTGGTACTGGCGCGCCAGCACCAGATCCAGTGCCAGGACCTCGGCGAGCGACATCGTACGCGCGCGGCGCAGGTACTCGAAGCTGACCATGGCCGCGGTCGGCGATCCACCGGCCAGGCTGTCCGCCGGACGCTGGAACCAGGAATCCGCTGTCGCGACCGCAGCCAGCGCATCACGCACGCTCGCCGCCTCGGGTTGCGTGCCGACATGACGGATCGCATCCAGCCGCCGCCCGATCTCGGATTGCGGCATGGCGTCCCGATGCCGGTCATGAAGCCCATGCACCAGCCGCGTGACCGCGGCACGGTCGAGTCGCGCATCGCCGCTCCACGAGATCGAGCGCAGGCCCTCGAGCAGGGCGTCGCGGGCCGAGCCCGGCAGGAAGGCATCGGCGAGGCCGGCCTGGATCGCATCGGCCTCGTTGATGATCAGGCCGGTCAGGGCCATGAGGACGCCGAGTCCGGGCAGTGTTCGATTCAGGAACCAGCCACCGCCGACGTCCGGGAAAAGGCCGATATGGATCTCGGGCATCGCGATCCGGGATCCGTCGGACACGAGGCGATGGCTTGCACCGACCGTCAGCCCCACGCCCCCGCCCATGTTGACGCCATGCGAGTAGGAAATGAACGGCTTCGGAAAGGTGTGGATCAGGAGATCGAGCTGGTATTCGACCTCGAAGAAAGCGTCGCCATACACGTAGCGTCGCGGTCCCCCGGCACGAACATGCCGGACCACCTCGGCCACGTCGCCACCGGCGCAGAAGCCTTTGCTCCCCTCGCCCTGCAGCAATACCGCGACCACGGACTCGTTCGATGCCCAGGCGCGGAATCGCGCCAGCATCCGCTCGCACATCGCGAGGTTCAGCGCATTGAGCTGCTGTGGCCGGTTGAGCGTCGCGACGCCCAGCAAATACCCCGCGCCGAGCTCGATCGTATCGAAGCGCACGGGGGCGTTGTCGTGGTTCTCTGTCATTTCGATTCCGTTTCGCTGGAAGCTCGTATCGCTTCAGGCCTGTGTATCCGGTCGGGGCAGCCGCAGGCTGGCGTCGCGAATGCGCGGCTCCAAGAGCCGACCCTTTCGAGCCCGGACACCCCGATAGGCTTCGAGCTGCCCGCCGGAGAACGCTCGCTCGAGCGCCTTTGCGCCGCGGCCGATACCGGCCACCACGACACCGTCGCGACCGAAGACGATCGCGGCCGATAGCGGCGACTTCGGCTCGACCCCCATCAGGATCACGCCGCGACCGCCATTCTTGAGCACCTTCATCTCGTCCAGCGCGAACACCAACACCCGCCCGTCCGAGGCCGCGCACAGGACCCGGTCCATGCCCGGCTCGAAAAGCGCGGGTCGAAGCGGCGTCTCGGCATCGCCCACCGAGAAGAAGCTCTTGCCCGAGCGCGTGCGTCCGATCAGGTCCTTCGCCTGGCAGATGAAGCCCATGCCGCCGTCGGACGCCAGCATCACTCCGGTCTGCGCCGAGGTGGCGAAGGCATGATCGATCCGCGCGCCGGGCTCGAGCTCGAAGAATGTCGTCAGCGGCGCACCATCGCCCCGGGCCGAAGGCAGTTGCGATACCGGGATCGAATAGACCTTGCCATTGGTGGCGACCGCGTAGAGGTTGTCGGTCGTCATCGCCTCGAACGCACCGTAGAAGCCGTCGCCGGACTTGAAGCCGAACTGGCTCCAGTCGTGGCCGTGGCCCTGGCGGGCGCGCACCCAGCCCTTCTCGGAGACGATGACCGTCACGGGTTCCTCGGGGACCCTGACCTCGACGACAGCACGCTCGGCCGCCTCGACCAGCGTACGCCGCTCGTCACCGTAGGTCTTTGCGTCGGCTTCCACTTCGCGGATCACCTGCCTGCGCATCGCGCTCGGACTCGCCAGCAGGGACTCGAGCTTCTTCTTCTCGTCGCGCAGGCCGGCGAGCTCCTTCTCGATGCGGATCGTTTCGAGTCGTGCCAGCTGTCGCAGCCTGATCTCGAGAATGTCCTCGGCCTGGCGATCCGAGAGCCCGAAGCGCGCGATCAGCGCCGGCTTGGGCTCGTCGGACTCGCGGATGATGCGGATGACCTCGTCGATGTGCAGCAGCACGAGCTGCCGTCCCTCGAGGATGTGGATGCGGTCGTCAACCTTGCCGAGCCGGAAGCGGCTGCGCCGGGTCACGGTATCGATCCGGAAGCTGCACCACTCGCGCAACACCTCGACCACGCCCTTCTGGCGCGGCCGCCCGTCGATGCCGATCATGACGAGGTTGACACTGACGCTGGCCTCTAGGCTCGTGTGCGCGAGTAGCATCCGCACCATCGCGTCCCGATCGACACGCGAGGTCTTGGGCTCGATGACCAGTCGCACCGCCGCGTCCTTGCCGGACTCGTCGCGGACCGCGTCGAGCAAGGCCAGCATCGCCTGCTTCAGGTTCTGTTGCTCCGGCGTGAGCGATTTCTTGCCCGCACGCACCTTGGGATTCGAGATCTCCTCGATCTCCTCGAGCACTTTCTGAGAGGAGACGCCGTGCGGCAGCTCGTTGACCACGAGTTGCCACTGCCCGCGCGCCAGCTCCTCGAAATCGAAGCGTGCGCGCACCTTGATCGAGCCGCGGCCACCCGCGTAGATCTCCCGCAGGTCGCCCGTCGGCGTGATCACCTGACCGCCGCCGGGAAAGTCCGGCGCCGGAAGCAAGGCCATCACCGAATCGATGTCGGCGTCGGGGTTCCGAAGGACCTCGATGGTCGCCGCCGCGACCTCGCGCAGGTTGTGCGGCGGAATCTCGGTGGCCATCCCCACCGCAATGCCCGACGCACCGTTGAGCAAGACCATCGGCAAGCGAGCCGGCAGCAAGGCCGGCTCGTTCGTGGAGCCATCATAGTTGGGCACGAAATCGACCGTACCGGAATCGATTTCCTCGAGCAGCAGTTCGGCGTAGCGTGTGAGCCGCGCCTCGGTGTAGCGCATCGCGGCAGCGCCGTCGCCATCGCGTGAGCCAAAGTTGCCCTGACCGTCGATGAGCGGATAGCGCAGCGTGAACGACTGCGCCATTCTCACGAGGGCATCGTAGGCCGCCGTGTCGCCATGCGGGTGATAGCGGCCCAGTACGTCACCGACGACCCGGGCCGACTTCACCGGCTTCGCGCTCGGGCCGAGCCCCATCTCGTGCATCGCGTAGAGGATCCGGCGCTGCACCGGCTTCTGTCCGTCGGCGACATCGGGAAGCGCTCGTCCCTTCACGACCGAAACCGCATAGTCGAGGTAGGCGCGCTCGGCGTACTCGCCCAGCGTGATCGCGTCGTCGCCGGAGTCCGGGCCCGCGCCCGAGAAGAGATCGAGATTGTCCATTCTTGCGTCGTTCAGATGTCGACAACGGCCTCGTTGCCGCGTTCCTCGAGCCATGCCCGCCGCGCGGCCGCCTCGCCCTTGCCCATCAGCATCGTGAACCGCTCGACCGTGCGCCCGGCGTCGAGACCACCCAGCCCGATTGCTAGCAGCCGACGGGTATCGGGGTTCATCGTCGTCTCCCAGAGCTGCTCGGCGTTCATTTCACCCAGACCCTTGAAGCGCGAAATCGACCAGCTGCCCTCGCGCACGCCGTCCTTGCGTAGCTTGTCCTCGACATGGCGAAGCTCGCCCTCGTCGAGGCAATAGAGCTTGCGCACGGGGCGCTTTCCCTGAGCGGGTACGTCGACGCGAAAGAGCGGCGGTCGTGCCACGTGCACATGGCCGGCATCGATCAACGCCGGGAAATGCCGGAAGAACAAGGTCAGCAGCAGCACCTGGATATGGGCTCCGTCGACGTCGGCATCCGAGAGGATGCAGATCTTCCCGTAGCGGAGATTGGAGAGATCCGGCGAGTCGCCGACCGCGTGCGGATCGACGCCGATCGCGACCGCGATGTCGTGGATCTCGTTGTTGGCGAACAGCCGGTCGCGCTCGGTTTCCCAGCTATTGAGCACCTTGCCGCGCAGCGGCAAGATGGCCTGGAATTCCTTGTCGCGCCCCATCTTCGCCGAGCCACCTGCGGAATCGCCCTCGACGAGGAACAGTTCGTTACGGCTCGTGTCGGTGGACTCGCAGTCGGTCAGCTTGCCCGGAAGCACGGCTACGCCGGAACTCTTGCGCTTCTCGACCTTCTGGGCGGCCCGGCTGCGCGCCTGGGCCTGGCGTATCACCAGTTCGGCCAAGCGGCGACCGAGGTCGGGATGCTGGTTCAACCACAATTCGAGCTGCGGGCGCGCGAGCGACGAGACCAGCCGGACGGCATCGCGCGAGTTCAGTCGCTCCTTGATCTGGCCCTGGAACTGTGGATCGAGCACCTTGGCGGACAGCACGAAGCTGGCCCGCGCAAAAACGTCCTCGGCGAGCAGCTTCACGCCCTTGGGCATCAGGCCATGGAGTTCGATGAAGCCGCGTACCGCGCCGAAGAGCCCTTCTCGAAGGCCCGACTCGTGCGTTCCGCCAGCCGAAGTGGGAATCAGGTTGACATAGGACTCGCGCAGCACGGAGCCCTCGTCTGTCCAGACCACCGCCCATTGCGCGCCCTCGCCGGCCGCGAAGGTCTCGTGGCCGGCGGCGACATATTGCTCTCCCTCGAACACCGGGATGACCGGCTCGGGCGCCCCTGCCGAAGCCAGGGACTCGGTCAGGTAGCCGCGAAGGCCCTCCTCGTAGCGCCACACCCGGTTGCGCCCCGCCTTCTCTTCGACGAGCGAAACCTTCAGGCCCGGTAGCAGCACCGCCTTGGAGCGCAGCAGCGTCACCAGTTCGCCGTGCGGCATCGCGAGCGAGTCGAAGTACTTGCCGTCGGGCCAGCATCGCACGCGGGTACCCGAGCGCTTCTCGCCCTTGGCCAAGGGGGTCGAAACCAGGCGTGCCGCGGGCGCGCCGTCCCGGAATCCGAGTTCGTGTCGCGCGCCATCACGCCACACCGTGACATCGAGACGACTCGACAGGGCATTGGTCACCGACACGCCCACCCCGTGCAGTCCACCCGAAAAGCTGTAGGCTCCACCCGCCGCCTTGTCGAACTTGCCCCCGGCGTGCAGCCGCGTGAAGACGATCTCCACCACCGGCACCCGTTCTTCGGGGTGCGGCCCCACCGGAATGCCCCGACCGTCGTCCTCGACGGTGACGCTGCCATCGGCGTGGAGGCTCACCTCGATGTGGCGGCACGCACCGGCAAGGGCCTCGTCGGCCGCGTTGTCGATGACTTCCTGGACGATGTGGAGCGGATTCTCGGTCCGCGTGTACATGCCCGGTCGCTGCTTGACCGGCTCGAGTCCCTTGAGGACCCGGATGGAGGATTCGCTGTAGTCGCTCTTCTTGGTCGCCATGGTTTCTTGGGGGCGATGCGTCCGCGACGGCGGCGGACGCTGCGGCCAGCGGGGGATGCCGACCGGAAGCGAAGGATTCTAGACCGAATCGACCCCGTGGCCCGCACAGGCGCGGAAGCGGACCCGCGCGGCTGCGCGGCATCCCCGGCCAAAGGCGGGCTCGGGTATATTTTCCGCTCCGAGGAGACCCCCATGTACCCGTTCAGCTATCAGCGAGCCGATACCCTGTCGGCCACCGTCGCCGCGCTTGCCGCGGACCCGGATGCCAAGGCGATCGCCGGCGGCATGACCCTGATTCCGTCCATGAAGCACCGCCTCGCCGCGCCCGGTCGACTCATCGACATCACCCGGCTGGCCGAGTTGCAGGGCATCGACGCCGAAGACGGCTGGCTTCGGATCGGCGCGGCGACCCGTCATCGCGATGTCGCCAGCGAGACCGTGGCAGCGCACATCCCTGCGCTGGCCCGGCTCGCCCACACGATCGGCGACCCGCAGGTGAGAGCCCGCGGCACGCTCGGCGGTTCGGTCGCCAACGCCGATCCGGCGGCGGACTACCCGGCCGCGCTCCTGGCGTTGGCAGCGATCGTGGTCACCGACCGGCGCGAGATCACTGCCGACGACTTCTTCGTCGACATGTTCACGACCGCGCTCGAGCCCGATGAACTCATCCGATCGATCCGGTTTCGCATTCCCCGGCGGGCCGCCTATGCCAAGTTCCATCATCCGGCCTCCGGATACGCGATGACCGGTGTGTGCGTCGCCGAGCTCGATGGCGCAGTGCGGGTCGGCGTCACCGGCGCGGCCCCCGTTCCGTTCCGTTGGCAGGCGGCCGAGGAAGCGCTCTCGCCCACGCCGACGAGCGCAGGCCTCGAGGGCCTGAGCTACCCGCCCGATGGCCTGAATGCGGACATGCATGCGCCGGCCGAGTACCGGGCCCACCTGGTCGCGGTCATGACGCGACGCGCGCTCGGCGCGATGGAGAACGATCAATGAGCAAAGTGAACTTCACGGTCAACGGCCAGGCACGCACGCTGGAAATCGAGGACCGCACCCTGCTGGTCGACGCGCTGCGCGAGCAACTCGGCCTGACCGGCACGCACGTGGGATGCGACACCAGCCAGTGCGGTTGCTGCACGGTCCACTTGGACGGAGAGGCGGTCAAGTCGTGCACGATGCTGGCGATCCAGGCCGACGGCGCCGATATCCGCACCATCGAGGGGCTGGCGGGTAGCAACGGATTGCACCCGGTACAGGAAGCGTTCTCGGCTTGCCACGGCCTGCAATGCGGCTTTTGCACGCCGGGGATGATCATGGCGACCGTCGACTTGTTGAAGCGCCACCCCGAGCCGACCGATGCGCAGATCCGGGAGGGTCTGGCGGGGAATCTCTGCCGATGCACCGGCTACGTGAACATCGAAGCGGCCGTGCGACGTGCGGCCGCGGCCATGCGCGCCTAAGCGACAGGAGCATTGGAGCGATGACAACGACTTTCTCTCGCCACGAAGATCGCCGGCTGGTCACTGGCGCCGGTCATTTCACAGCCGACTGGAACCTGCCCGACCAACTGCATGCGGCGATCGTTCGTTCGGACCGCGCCCATGCGCGTATCGTCGGACTCGATCTGCAGGCCGCGCGCGACGCGGATGGCGTGGTCGCCGTGCTGACCGCCGACGACGTCGCACAGGCCGGCTTCGCTGCCCTGCCCTCCGGTGGTCCGCTCAAGGGCGTGGGCGACCAGCCTCAGCACAAGGCACCGATGCCGCTGCTGGCCACCGACCGGGTTCGCTTCGTCGGTCAGCCGGTCGCGATGGTCGTCGCCGAGACGGCCACCGCGGCACGGGATGCTGCCGAGTTGGTCGCCATCGACTATGAGGAGCTGCCGGCTGTCGTCGGCGTCGAGGCGGCCCTCGCGGCGGGTGCGCCCCTACTGCATGAAAATGCCCCCGGCAATCTGTCGGTCGAGTTCGAACGTGGTGATCGCGCCGCCGTCGATGCGGCGTTCGCCAATGCCGCGATGACCTCGACGATCCGGATCGCGAGCCAACGTCTTGCCGGCGCCCCGATGGAGCTACGCGCCTGTCTCGCCCATCACGACCCGGCATCGAACCGAACGAGGATCTACACGCCCACGCAGGGCATCCTCGGCATGCGCGCCAGCCTAACCGCGGTCACCAACTGGCCCGACGGCGAGATCGAGGTCATCGCGCAAGACGTCGGTGGCTCCTTTGGTTTGCGCGGCGGAACCTATTCCGAGCAGCCGCTGTGCATGCTGGCGGCGCGCAAGCTCGGTCGCCCCGTCAAGTGGCAGGCGAGTCGCTCGGAGCTGTTCATCGGCGAGTTCCATGGCCGCGCGCTGACCCTGACCGGCTCGGTCGCGATGGACGCCGACGGCAACTTCCTCGCGTTCCGGTTCGAGGACGAGGCCGACCTGGGCGCCTACACCTGCTACTGGGGCTCGTTCATCGGCACCAACAACCTGTCGGTGACGATGGGTGGGGTCTATCGGGTCCCGGCGCTCTACATGCATTCACGGCTGGCGTTCACCAATACCGTCCCGGTGTCGGCCTACCGGGGTGCTGGACGACCGGACATCGCGTTCGCGATCGAACGCATGGTCGACCATGCCGCCGCCGAGCATGGGCTGGATCCAGCCGAGCTCAGGCGGCGGAACTTCGTTCCGCCAGACGCCTTCCCCTACCGTACAGCAAACGGAACAGTCTATGACTGCGGTGACTTCGAAGGCGTGATGGACAAGGCGCTCGCGTTGTCCGGCTACGCCGGCTTCCCGGCACGCCGCCAGGCTTCGGAAGCCGCGGGACGGCTGCGCGGCATCGGCTTCGGCTGCTACCTCGAGGCATCAGGCGCCGGCGGCGCACCCAAGGACGAGGTCTCCTGCCGTTTCGGTGCCGATGGACGGCTGACCCTGTTCGGCGTCACCGGCCCGTCCGGACAGGGTCACGAGACCTCGTTCGCGCAGATCGTCGCGGGTGGCCTGGGCATCGACATGGATTCGATCGACTATCGGGCCAGCGATCCGGCCCTCTCGCTCGTGGGCAATGGCACCGGTGGCTCGCGCTCGCTCTACGGCGCCGGCTCGGCGTTCAAGAATCTCGTCGAGCAGATCATCGAGACGGCTCGGCCACACGCGGCGACGATGCTGGGGGCGGATGGGGCGCTCGAGTTCAGCGGGGGGGCGTTCAGGAACGCCAACGGTTCGATCGCCCTGCTGGAGCTGGCACGCAAGCTCGCGCCGAGCGGCGAGGATGCGCATCCGCTCGACTGCTCGGCCCACTCGATCTCGGGCTCGACCTTTCCGAACGGCTGCCATGTCGCGGAGCTCGAGATCGACCCCGAGACCGGCGAGACCCGTATCGAGGCCTATGTATCGGTCGATGACCTGGGCAACATCATCTCTCCCACCCTGGTGTGGGGACAGGTGCACGGCGGCGTCGTTCAGGGAGCCGGCCAGGCCTTCACGGAACAGATCGTCTACGACCCCGACTCGGGGCAGTTGCTCTCGGGCAGCTTCATGGACTACGCGATGCCGCGTGCCGGTATCCTGCCGCAGGTCCGAACGGACACGCATCCGGTCCCGACGAGCCTGAACGCGCTCGGTTCCAAGGGGGTTGGCGAATCCGGCTGCTCCGGCTCGCTTCCGGCGATCTCGAACGCGATGATGGATGCGCTCAGAACAGTGGGCGTGGGGCCGATCGACATGCCCTACACCCCGGCCCGGGTCTGGGCGGCGCTGCGCGGCGGTCGCGCCGGAGCGGGCGAGACGCGATGAGCAAGGACTGGCAACCCGAACTCGACGAACTGCGCGCGCGCGAGTCGATGGCCGCCGAGATGGGCGGCGCCGACAAGGTCGCGCGCCAGCATGCGGGCGGTCGGCTCACCGTCCGTGAACGCATCGACCGGCTGGTCGATGCCGGCTCTTTCCACGAAGTCGGTGCACTGGCTGGCCGCGGCGAATACGATGCCGACGGTCGGCTGGTCGGCTTCATGCCGGCCAATTGCGTGACCGGGCGCGCACGGATCGACGGCCGGCCGGTCATCGTCAGCGGCGATGATTTCACCGTACGTGGCGGCTCCGCCGATGCAACGAACCCCGAGAAGGCCCGATTCCCCGAGCAGGCGGCGCACGCCTTCCGGGTACCGGTGATCCGGCTGGTCGAAGGATCGGGCGGCGGGGGCTCGGTCAAGACGATCGAAACCAAGGGTCATGCCAACTTGCCGGGCGGACGCTTCGGCGGCGTTGCCTATCACCTGAACAACGACAATCTCGGGACCGTGCCCTGCGTGGGGCTCGCGCTGGGGTCGGTCGCCGGCCTGGGCGCCGCGCGGATCGCGGCCACGCACTTCTCGGTGATGGTCAAGGAGAAGTCGGCCATGTTCGTGGCCGGCCCACCCGTGGTCAAGGGGATCGGCGAGGATCTCGACAAGCAGGCGCTCGGTGGCTGGCAGGTGCAGCTAGCGGCCGGTGGTGTCGACAACGCGGTCGACACCGAGGACGAGGCCTTCGAGGCAGCGCGTCGATTCCTGTCCTACCTGCCCTCCTCGATCGACGAACTGGCGCCACGCCAACCCACCGGCGATCCGCCGGATCGGCGTGACGAGGCCTTGTTCAGCATCGTGCCTCGCGATCCGCGCCGGGTCTACAAGATGCGCAAGATCATCGACGGCGTGGTCGATCGCGGCAGCTTCTTCGAGATCGCACCGCAGTTCGGCAAGTCGATCATCACCGGCCTCGCCCGGCTCGATGGCTGGCCGGTGATGCTGATGGCCAGCGATCCGTACGTCTATGGTGGCGCGTGGACCGCAGACGCCTGCCAGAAAGTCGTCCGCATGGTCGATCTCGCGCAGACCTTCCATCTGCCCATCGTCTATCTGTGCGACTGCCCTGGATTCCAGATCGGCCTGCAGGCCGAGAAGAACGCCACGATTCGGCATGGCGTACGGGCGATGTCCGCGATCCATCAGACCACGGTGCCCTGGTGCACGATCCTGGTGCGCAGCGTGTTCGGCGTCGCCGGCGCGGCCCATGCGCCATCGGGCCGGCACACCACGCGTTACGCCTGGTTGTCCGGGCGCTGGGGCTCGCTGCCGCTGGAAGGCGGGACCGAGGCGGCCTACCGGGCCGAGATCGAGGCCGCGGAGGACCCGACGGCGAAACTTGCCGAGATCAATGCGCGCCTGAACCAGCTTCGCTCGCCCTACCGGACCGCCGAGACATTTGCAATCGAGGAAATGATCGACCCGCGCGATACGCGGCGGCTGTTGTGCGAGTTCGCCGAGATGGCCGCCCCCGTTCGCGGCACCGGCCCATCGCGGATGTGGCTTAGACCCTGAATGCATGCGGCGACGCCCGCCACCCGGTGGCCCTGCTGACTATACTTGCGCCTGACGCCACGAACATGAAGAGGCGGGCGGCCGCTCGCGAGCCGGATCGCCTCCAATCGAGGAAACTTCCCGATGCAGTACCACGCCCCACGCGCCGCTTCCCGAATCCGGCTCTTCCATTGGCTGATCGCCGCGCTCCTTTTCGGAGCGGGCGCTGCCGCTCATGCCCAGCAGGTGCGCTATGTGACCGACCTGCTCAAGCTCGAGTCACGAACCGGGCCTGGGGTCGAGCACCGCATCGTCAAGCTGCTCGAAAGCGGTACCCGATTGACCGTCCACGAAGAGAAGAATGGCTGGAGCAGGATCTCGGCGCCCGGTGTGGACGAAGCCTGGATCCTGACGCGCTATCTCCAGGAGGAGTCCTCGGCGCGGGCACGCCTCGAGGCGGCGATCACGCGCATGGAGGCGGCCCAGAAGAGCGCTGGCGAGCTGCGCGAGGAACTCAAGACGCTGCGCGCGACGCACAAGTCGCTGGAGCAATCGCGCGACAAGACCGACAGCCGCGCCAAGTCGCTCGACGCCGAACTCAGCGCGTTGAAGCGTACGGCCGCTTCCGCCGTCCAGATCCGCGACGAGAACGAACGCCTCACCAAGGAAACCGAGAAGCTGGGATCCGAACTGAACGCGTTGCAGCGCGACTACAAGAATGTTCGCGAGAGCCGGGAACGCGACTGGTTCATCGCCGGTGCCGGCGTACTGCTCGGTGGGATCGTGCTCGGCTTGCTCATCCCGGCCCTGGTCGGCCGCAAGCGTCGCCGGTGGGGCGAGTTCTGAGCAGCTCGCCTGGATAGCGGGCGCGCGTGCCCACGCGCGCCCGTCAGCCGGACAAGCCGCTACGCGCCGCTGAATTTCGGCGCGCGCTTCTCGACGAAGGCGGCCGCAGCCTCGGCATGGTCTGCCGTGACCATGCAGCGCACCTGATGCGTCGCTTCGGAATCGATCGAGGCGCGCAGGTCCGCATGCGCCGCCAGGTTCACGTTCTGCTTGATGTAGCCGAGCGCGACGGAAGGTCCCTCGGCCAGGCCACGGACGAACGCGCGAGCCTGATCGGCGAACGCATCGGGCTCGTGGACCCGCGTGACCAGGCCGATCGCCGCTGCCTCGGCCGCATCCAGCACCGGCGAGAGCATCAGCAATTCCTTGGCCTTCGCCGGTCCGACCAGCTGGGTCAGGAAGTAGCTCGCTCCATAGTCGCCGCACAACCCGACCTTCGCGAACGCGACCGTGAAACGCGCATTCGAGACTGCAAGCCTGAAATCGCAGGCCATCGCCATGCCCAGGCCGGCGCCGGCGGCGGCGCCGGGAATCACGGCAACCGTCGGCTTGGCCATTTCATGCAGCAGGCGCGATGCATCGGCTCGGTCGCGCAGGCTCGCCACCCGCTCCTCGAAGCTCATCGCGGCGTCGCGGCCGGCCGCCATCGCTTTCACATCGCCACCGGCACAGAACGCACCACCGGCGCCCGTGAGGACGACCGCCCGGACGGCCGGATTGGTTTGTGCCTGTCGCAGGGACTCGAGCAGCAGTGCCGACATCTCGAGACTCAGCGCATTGCGCGCATCGGGTCGATTCATCGTGAGCGTGAGCACGCCGTCGCTCAGATCGACGAGCAAGTGTGGGGCGGACATGTCGGGTATCTCCTCTCGAACCGGATGGCAGGAACTTGAGCGGCACCCCGTGTCGAGGCGCCGGATTCCGTCGAAGTGCAAGCCGGCCTATTTCAGGTAGCCGCGCTCGCCCCAGACCTTGTACTTCTCGTGGAATGCCGTGTAGCTGTCCCAGAGCTTCTTGACATCGGGATTCGCTTTCACTTCCTCGGCGACCACCTCTTCCCAGGCCTTGCGCAGGGCCTTGAGCACATCGTCCGACCAGGTCATGTTCTTCACGCCGTCCTTTTCGTTGGCGAGCATGGCCGCGAACTGTTGCGACTCGCCGTCGGCGATCTGGATCCCGATGTTGGCCTTGCAAGCGCCGTACAACATGGCCTGGTACTCCTTGGGCAGGCCCTTCCACTTGTCCATGTTGACGATGACCTCGGTGGTCGTGGCCTGCTGGTGCCAGCCGGGGAAGTAGTTGTACTTCGCGATCTGGTAGAAGCCAAGGGAGCGATCGATGGCGGGCATCGAGAATTCGGTCGCATCGATGGTACCGAGCTCGAGCGCCGGATAGATGTCGCCGGCGGCGAGCTGCTGGGTCGAGACGCCGAACTTCTGCATCACCTTCGCGCCGACGCCGAAGAAGCGCATCTTCAGGCCCTTGAGGTCGTCCGTCGTCTTGATGGGCTTTCGGAACCAACCCGACGTCTCGGGCGAGAGCAGGCCGCACATCAGGTACTTGATGTTGTCCCGCGCATAGAGCTCATCGGCGATCTTGATACCGCCGCCGTACTCCAGCCAGGCCAGGAACTCGCCGAGGCCGGGGCCAAAGGGCCAGCTCGACAGGAACGCGTAGGCCGAGTTCTTGCCCTGGTTCGCACCCGGCGTGCCGAATGCGGCTTCGAAGCTGCCCTTGCTCACCGGGTCGTAGTAGGCGAAGCCGCCCGCCAATGCGCCAGGCTCGAAGACCTTGATGTCGAACTTGCCGCCCGACATGTCGCGCACCCAGTTCGCGATGCGGTTGGCGGGCGGGCCGATGACAGCGAGATTCTTGCCGTAGGCGCCGTGCATCTTCCAGCGGATCTTCTTCTGCGCCTGAGCAGCATCCGGTGCCAGCGTGCCAGCGGCGAAGACCGCTGCGGCCACCAGGGTGCCGAGCCGCGCGAACGAGAACGACTTCATGAACTTCCTCCATGGATCGATGGGTCGCGACGCCTGGGCCATCCAGATGCCGGCGCGCGCGACGAGCCGCCCGAACCTCCCGGCCCGAGTCGGCAGCCATTGCATCGCAATTCCGGGCGAATCGATTTCTATCTTTGGAACGAAACTGATATACCTGTCGATCCACCGGAACAAGCTCCCCCCGCGCGCATGCCGCCATGCCCGAGCGCCGACCGCCCATTGGACCCAACATGAACTTCGACTACACCGACGACCAACTCGACATCCAGCGCGCCGTCGAGGCGATCTGCGAAGGCTTCGATGCCGCCTACTGGCGCCGGAAGGACGAGGAAGGCGGGTTTCCGCACGACTTCCATGCCGCGCTCGCCGAAGCCGGTTGGCTCGGCATCGCGATGCCACCCGATTACGGCGGCGCCGGACTCGGCATCACCGAAGCGGCGGTCATGATGCGCACGATTTCCGAATCGGGCGCCGGCATGTCGGGGGCCTCGGCCGTCCACATGAACATCTTCGGGCTGCACCCGGTGGTGAAGTTCGGCACGCCGGCGCAACACGAGCGCTTCCTGCCGCCACTGATCGCGGGGCAGGACAAAGCCTGTTTCGGTGTCACCGAACCGAACACGGGACTCAATACGCTCAAGCTCAAGACGCGCGCCGTGCGCCAGGGCGATCGCTACGTGGTCAACGGCCAGAAGATCTGGATCTCCACGGCGCAGGTCGCCACCAAGATCCTGCTTCTGGCACGTACCGCGGAGCCGGATCCAACCGCCCCCACGCGCGGTCTGTCCCTGTTCTACACGCCCTTCGATCGCGATCGCATCGAGGTCCGCGAGATCGCCAAGCATGGCCGCAAGGCCGTCGACTCGAACCAACTCTTCATCGACGGCTTCGAGATCCCCGTCGAGGATCGGATCGGCGAGGAAGGCCGCGGCTTCGAGTACATCCTGCACGGCATGAACCCCGAGCGCGTGCTGCTCGCCGCCGAGTCCATCGGATTGGGGCGCGTCGCGCTCAGACGTGCCGCGCGCTATGCCGGCGAGCGAATCGTCTTCGACCGCCCGATCGGCAAGAACCAGGGCGTGGCCCATCCGCTGGCCGAGCGCTGGATCGAACTCGAGGCCGCCGACATGATGATGCTGCGTGCTGCGTGGCTCTACGACCAGGGACGGCCTTGCGGCGCCGAGGCCAATGCAGCGAAATTCCTTGCCGCCGAGGCCGGCTACCGAGCCTGCGAGACGGCGGTGCTCACCCATGGCGGCATGGGGTACTCGAAGGAGTTCGACGTCGAGCGCTACCTGCGAGAGGCGATGTTGCCGCGGATCGCGCCGGTTTCGCAACAGATGATCCTGAACTTCATCGCCGAAAAGGCGCTTGGACTACCGAAGTCCTACTGAGGGCGCACAGCCAGATTCCGCAAGACGACTGGCCAGGAACGTTCTAGCTTAGGCGGCAAGCGAAGACCGAGTCGAGCAAAGACCGCCATGCCCCATTCCCATGTCCTGCGACCTTCACTGCCCGCCAGCTCCCTCGAGCCACGCGACCGTCTGCTGGGCGACATCCTGAGGCGGCAGGCCGCACAGCGCGGCGCCGAGACCGCATTCGATACGCCCTCGAGATCATGGACCTTCTCCGAGGCGAACGATGCGGCGAACCGGATCGCCCAGGGGCTGCTGGCTCTCGGCATCGGACATGGCGACCGTGTCGCCTGCCTGACTCGCCACGGCGCCGAATGCACATTGCTGATGATCGCCGCCAGTCGGATCGGCGCGGTCTGCGCGGCCCTGAACTGGCGCCTCGCGCCACCCGAGATCGCCTACGTGCTTTCCGACTCGCAAGCTCGTTTCCTGCTGACCGACCTGGAGTTCGCCCCCGCACTGCGTGGTGGCGACTTCCCCGCGCTCGAGCTGGTCGCGCTCAGCGACGGCAGTACGGCCGAGCGCCCCCGATTCGACGAATGGACGGCTGGCTTCGCGCCAGAGGACCCGGCACGCGACGGCTCGCCGACAGACGCCGCGCTGCAACTGTATTCGTCGGGCACGACGGGACTGCCGAAGGGCGTGGTGATGTCCAGCTTCAACCTGATGCTCGCCTGCTGCGCCTACGCCCGGGTCTACGGCATCGATTCGCAGACGCGAATGCTCAACGCGCTGCCGTCGTTCCACATCGCCGGCGTCGAGAACGCGCTGACCACTCTGATCGAGGGCGGGCGCACTCGCTTCCATCCGGCGTTCGACCCCGAGACGACCATTCGTGCGATCGAGCAGGAGCGGATCACGCACGCCTTCCTGGTGCCGGCGATGATGCTGTTCGTGCTGCAGCACCCAGCCGCCCAGCACGCCGATTTCAGTTCCTTGCGCGCTGTCTCGTACGGTGGCTCGCCGGTGGCCGAATCCCTGCTCGCCGAGGCCAAGGCGCGGTTCGGCTGCGGCCTGCTGCAGGTCTATGGAATGACCGAAGCCACCGGTCCGGCGAGCTGGTTGCTACCGGAAGACCACGATCCGGGTGGGCCGCGCGCGCATCTTCTGCGTAGCGCGGGCACGCCATCGCCCGGAGTCGAGATTCGCATTGTCGATCCGGGCAGTGGCGAGGACTGCGCCCAGGACGAAGTGGGCGAGGTCTGGGTGCGGACCCCTCAGAACATGATCGGCTACTGGCGAAATCCCGAAGCCACGGCCGAAGTCTTTCCGGAGGGGCGCGACGAATCGGGTGGCTGGCTGCGCACCGGCGACGCCGGCTACCATCGCGAAGGCGTGATCTACATTCACGATCGCATCAAGGACATGATCATCTCGGGTGGCGAGAACATATACCCGGCCGAGGTCGAGAACGCGCTGGCCGCCCACCCTGCGATTGCCGAGGTCGCTGTCATCGGCGTACCGGACACGCGCTGGGGCGAAGCCGTCAAGGCCTGCGTCGTGCTGCGCCCCGGCGCGCAGCCGGATGCACCATCCCTGCTCGCCTGGGTGCGCGAACGGCTCGCTCACTACAAGTGCCCGAAGTCTGTCGACTTCGTCGACGCCCTGCCGCGCAACCCGAGCGGCAAGGTGCTCAAGCGCGTGCTGCGCGAACCCTACTGGCAGGCTCAGCAGCGCGGGGTGTCCTGATCGGGACACTGGCGGCCGCGGCCTGCCCGAGCTGCGGCCGCGCCCGGTTCATGCCACGCGTGCGGCAGGCTCATAGATCGCCAGCCGACGCGATCCGGCGAAGATGTCCTTGGGCCGCAGCCCATAGACCTGGCGGATCGAGTGGCTGAAATGCGTGCTGTCCGGATAGCCTGCGTCCAATGCCACATGGGCCAGGCTGATCTCCCGATTCACGTATTGCAACAGGCTGCGAGCGCGCTTCCAGGTGCGGAAACTGCGAAATGGCGCGCCGACTTCTCCGCGGAATAGATGCAGGAAGCGCGAGAAGGACAAGCCGACGGAATCCGCGCATTCGCGTGCGGCAGCCATTCCGGCCGGATCGAGCCGGATGGCATGGATCACGCGAGCGATACGCGGGTCCAGGCGACGTGGCACCAGAACACCACCGAGCAGGCGCGAATCGAACTCGGTGGACGCGAGATCGAGCCCCTCGCCGCGGCCACGCATCCAGTCCACGGCATCGCGCACCCGGCAAACCAGCCCCGGGTCCTCGACGACACCGGTCAGGGCCAGAGAGCCTGACAGGCTCGCTTCGTCCACGGTTTCGGCTTCGATCTGGATCACGTGGATCAGCGGTGAATCGGCCGAGACCTCGTGCGGGATGTAGGGCTGAACGACGGCGAGTTCCCCGCTCTGCCAGGCGCCACCGGCAACGCGCAGCCGCAGCTTGCCGCCGCTCGAAACATAGGCCGTCACGGTGCCCATCGTTCGCGCGCTCGGTGCGCCGAGCAAGCCGACGTAAAGCAGGCGGTCCGCGGACAACCACATGAAGCGCTCGCTCGGACGGCGATTCGAAGCCGTCGGCATGGTGTCTCCTCCTCGCCTCGGCCAGGCACCGGCGGCCGGTCGCGCTAATTTAGCGCACTTGCCAAGGCCGCGCCCGCGCAGCGAGGAAGATCCGTCCGAATCCCGGAACCCACCAAGCTAGGTGTACTTGCGCAACTCGAGCTTGCCGATCTGGTTGCGATGCACTTCGTCGGGGCCGTCCGCAAGCTGCAGCACTCGCGACATCGCATACGCCCTGGCCAGCCCGAAGTCGTTGCTGGTGCCTCCGCCGCCGTGGGCCTGGATCGCCCAATCGATGACCTTGACCGCCATGGCCGGCACCGCCACCTTGATGGCCGCGATTTCGGTCCTGGCGACCTTGTTGCCGACCGTATCCATCCGATGTGCCGCGTGCAAGGTCAGCAACCGTGCCTGATCGATCGCGATCCGGCACTCGGCGATGCGCTCGAGCGTGACGCCCTGCTGTGCGATCGGCTTGCCGAAAGCGACGCGCTCGAGCGAGCGCCGGCACATGCGCTCCAGTGCCCGCTCTGCCAGGCCGATCAAGCGCATGCAATGGTGTATGCGCCCGGGGCCGAGCCGCCCCTGGGCGATCTCGAATCCGCGTCCCTCACCAAGCAGCATGTTCGAGGCCGGCACCCGCACGTTCTCGAACACGACCTCCGAGGCTCGGTCCGGCATGCCGTAGAAGCCGAATACCGGAAGCGGCCGCAGCACCCGCACGCCCGGCGTGTCCATCGGTACCAGGATCATCGACTGCTGGCGGTGCCGGTTCGGATTGTCCGGGTCGGTCTTGCCCATGAAGATGGCGATCCGGCAACGGGGGTCGGTGGCGTTGGTCGTGTACCACTTGTGGCCGTTGATGACGTAGTCGTCACCGTCGCGAACGATCGAGCTTTCGATGTTGGTCGCATCGCTGGATGCGACCTTAGGCTCGGTCATCGCGAAGCAGGAGCGGATCTCGCCGCCGAGCAAGGGCCTCAGCCAGCGCTCCTGCTGGGCCGCCGTCCCGTAGCGGACCAGAACCTCCATGTTGCCGGTATCGGGTGCCGAGCAATTGAAGACCTCCGGGGCAAGAAAGCTGCGCCCCATGATCTCGCAAAGCGGCGCGTACTCGAGATTACTGAGGCCCGCACCATGCTCGGAGTCGGGCAGAAACAGGTTCCAGAGTCCCGCCTCTCGCGCCTTCGGCTTGAGTTCCTCGATGACCGGGTGCACCGCCCAGGGTCCCAACTGCTCCGCTTCCTCGGCGTGGCGTGCCTCGTTGGGGTAGATGTGCGCATCCATGAAGGCTGCCAGGCGCTCCTGGAGCGCCTGGACCTTCGGCGATGGATCGAATGCCATAAGGGCTCAACCCTCGGTGGCGGCGATGATCTCGCCGAATCGCTCCCACTGCTTGCCGTTCCATCGCTGGAGCTGCATCTGGCGCAGCGGCCGGTGGTTGGTCGGGCTGGTGCTGACCGTGATCCCCGGCAGCAGGATCGGGCTTTCGACCTTGTTCAGATTGTTGGCCTGCGCCATGATGTTCTTGCGAGAGAAATCGCCCTTGCACTGCTCGAGCACCTGGTGCATGACCTTCACGACCATGTACCCGTAGGCGTTGTAGAACTCGTTGGGGTTGCCCGCCGGGTAGTACTTGGCCATGAACTCCTTGTAGGCCTTGACACCGGGATCGTTCACCCAGGTCGCGTCGCTGACATCCTTGGCATAGACCGAGCTGATCACGCCGACCGAACGATCCATGCCGGCCGGCTTGATCGTCGAAGCCACCGACGATACGCCGCTGGTGATGTAGTGCGGCACCTTCCAGCCGAGGTCATAGACCTTCCGGATCGACATCGCGCCGAACTTGCCGGTGACTCCGGAGATCAGTGCATCGGCGCCGCTGGCCTTGAGTTGGATGAGCTGCGAATCGATCGTCGGGTCGGTGACTTCGTAGGAGAGCGCCTTGATGACCTTGTCGTATCGAGCGCCAAGCGCGTCCTTTGCACCGGCCACGAAATCGCGCCCGAGGTCGTCGTTCTGGTAGAGGATCGCGATCTTCGCATCGGGCTTGTTCGCCAGCGCATGCTTGATGAAGATCTGGGCCTCGACGCGTGCGCTCGGTGCGAACGGCAGCGTCCACGGGTAGCTCTTGTAGTCGCCCCATTTGTCGCCATTGACCGACAGGAACAGGTGCGGCACGCCGAGCTTGTTCACGTACTTGACGATCGCCGAGTTCGGGCCTGTGCCGAGCTGGGACAGCAGGAAGGCGACCTCGTCGCGCTCGATGAGCTGGCGGGTGCGCTCGAGCGTCTTGGGCGGCGAGAAGCCGTCGTCGTACATGATGTACTTGACCTTTCGGCCCGCGATACCCCCCATGGCATTGACCATGTCGAAGTACGCCGACTGCGTCTTGTTGATCGTGCCGAGCGCGGATACGGGACCGCTGAGCGATGTCGTCGTACCGATCCGCAGCTCCGTCGCGGTCACGCCGGGCATATCCGCCGCGCGAGCCAGCGCGGGCGCGATGCAAGTGGCTGCCGCGGCGGAAGCCCCGGCCAGGATCGAACGTCGTTCTCTTGACACCATGTCTGCCTCCGGAATGAGCTGGATGAAGCCGATCGTCGCCGCGCGTGCCTTGGCACATCGGCTGCAGCGGGCCCCGGCCCGCCATCGATCGACAGGCTAAGCGCTCGCCAGCCGGGCGTCTTGTGTCAACTGGCTGCCCATGCCGGCCCGGTCGGATTCAGTCCGATGACGAGTCGGCCCACGCGCGTTGCATGCCGCGGATCCAGCGCGCGCGGTCGGCGACTCGGGCCGCCTCCCAATGCGCCACCTGCGGATGCGTGAGAATCAGGAAGCGCTCGTCGGCCAGGCCTTCGACCACCGCCAATGCGAGTTCGTCGGGCGTCATCAATGACTGCCCCGCCGACATCGCGGCGCGCCGCTCGGCCGTCTCGGCCTGCAGCATCGGCGTGTCGATGATGCCCGGGCACAGGCACGAGACGCCGATCCCGTCGGCGCCATGGGCGATCGCCAGCCACTCGGCATGGGCCAGCGCCGCATGCTTGGTCACCGCATAGGGTGCGTCGGGCTGCGACAGCAGGCCGGCGGCGGATGCCGTGAAGAGCAGCCAGCCGCCGCCGCGCGGCTTCATTCGCGGCACCAACGCCCGTGCCGCATGAACGTGCGCCATCACATGTACGGCCCAAAGCCGCTGCCATACTTCGTCGGACGGATACGGACCTTCCGGCACGCCGACGCCGGCGTTGGCGCAATAGAGCGCGATCGGACCATCGCGAGCCTCGATCCGATCGATCAACACCTCGGTCGCATCCGCGTCGGTTACGTCCAGGCAGGCGGCACGGCCCGCGGGGCCACAAGCGGCCGCGACCCGTTCGGCCGCATCCGCGTCCCGATCGACGACGACGACCCGGCGCGCATCTTCGGCAGCGAATCGGCGCGCCATCGCGGCGCCGATACCGCTGCCGGCGCCGGTCACCACCACCACGGTATTCTCGACCCGCATCTCACCCTCTCCGGCCAAGGGCGGTGGTCAGCACGATCTTTCCCATCGCACGGCGGGCTGCGACTTCCTCGAGGGCGGCGATAGCCTCTTCGAGGGGCCGCCGCTGGGTAACCGCCGGACGAATCCGCCCGCTGGCGAGCCAAGCGGTCAGCTCTTGCATCAGTTCGGCCGCGCGGGCCGGCTCTTGTTCGCGAAATCTCCCGTAGAACACCCCGACGATCGAACAGCCCTTGAGGAGCGCCAGGTTCAGCGGCGGGCGCGGAATCTCGCCGGCGGTGAAACCGATCACCAGATAACGCCCTTTCCAGGCCATGCTGCGTAACGCCGGCTCAGCGTAGCCGCCGCCGACCGGGTCGTAGACGACATCCACGCCGCGCCCACCGGTGAGCTCGCGAAGGCGCTCGCGCAAGTCCTCGCGGCTGTAGTCGATGCCTGCATCGGCACCGTACTCATGGCAAAGCGCCAGCTTGCGGGCGCTGCTGGCGGCCGCGATCACGCGAGCGCCCAGGTGACGACCGAGTTCCACCGCGGACAGGCCGGTACCACCCGCGGCACCGAGCACGAGCAGGGTCTCGCCCGCTCGCAACCGTGCGCGCTCGACGAGCGCATAGTGTGTCGTGCCATAAGTGATGACGAGCGAGGCGGCCGCATCCATCGAGACGCCGGCCGGCAATGCGACCAGCTTTCGAGCGTCGGTGACGACCTCTTCCGCAAAGCCGCCCCAGCCGCAGACGGCGATGACGGGGTCGCCCACGCGGTAGCCCTGGACGCCCTCGCCCAGTGCCTTCACGGTACCAGCCGCCTCTCCTCCCGGGGAGAACGGCAGCGGCGGATGAAACTGGTACTTGTCCTCGATGATCAGCGTATCGGGAAAGTTCACGGCCGCCGCGTGGACTGCGACGAGCACTTCTCCCGGGCCGGGCTGCGGGGTCGGGACGTCCTCGAGCACCAGCGTGTCGGGCTTTCCGTAGGCCTTGCAAAGCAGTGCCTTCATCGACATCCCCAAGACGTTGTTTCAGAACAGGCCGATACTCAGCCCGCCGTCGGCGACCAGGCTGGCACCGGTCACGAAGCTCGATGCTGGCGAGACCAGGAACAGCACCACCCGCGCGATCTCCTCGGGCTCGCCCAACCGGCAAAGCGGCGTACGGGCAATCACACGGGCCTGCTCGGCGTCATCGTACTTGTCGGCCAGGCGGGTGCGTATCAGCCCGGGCATCACGGTGTTGACCCGGATCCCGGCCGGCCCGTACTCCTGCGCAAAGGCGCGTGACATGCCGATCAGGGCCGTCTTGAGGGTCGAGTACAAGGCCAGGCCCCGGTCCGGATGCAAGGCGGCGACAGAAGCCATGTTCACGATCGCACCACCACCCCCGTCCCCCCGCACAGACATGAGACGGGCCGCTTCAGCGGCCAGATACCAGTAGCCCCGAAGGTCGACTTCGACCGTCTTCGTGAAGAGGCCCAGGTCGGTGTCCGCGATTCGGCGCAGCGGGCTCAGGACCGCATTGTTGACGAGGATGTCGAGCCCGCCATGGCGCTTGCCGAGGTGCGCCGCCATCGATGCGATGTCGTCCATGCGGCCGATGTGGCAGGCGACACCTTCGGCGCTGAGTCCCAAGGCACGCAACTCGCGCGCCACCCGGTCGCACTCGGCCTGATGCCGGCTGCTGACCACCACATGGGCACCGGCGCGGGCGAGCACGCGGGCGGTCGCCTCGCCGATCCCCTGGGTCGAGCCCGTGACCAGCGCCACCCGCCCCGCCAGCGAGAAAGGATCGGACTGCTCCGGGGTCCGATGACCCGCCACGCCGGCCGCTGCGACGCCACTCACCACCGGAACAGCGCCGCGTCCGAGCGCGGTCGCGGTGCCGCGGCGGCCGTCTGCGGTTTGGGCTCCGCACCATGGCGTCTCACCAGTGCCTTGCCCAAGGCGGCGAGATGGACCTGATCCGGCCCGTCGCCCATGCGCATGAAGCGCGCATAGGTGTAGGCCTCGGCCAGGAAGGTGTCCTGCGACACGCCGGCACCGCCGAAAACCTGGATCGCCGCATCGATGACGCGCCCGGCCATGGCCGGCACGACGATCTTCGCCGCCCCGATGAGATCCCGGGCGAGCTTGTTGCCCTCGCGGTCCATCTTGTCGGCCGCGCGCAGGGTCAGCATCCGGGCCTGCTCGATCTCGCAGAAGGCTCGCGCGATCTCCTCGCGAACGCTGCCATGCTCCGACAGAGGACGACCAAAGGCCTCCCGTAGCGTGGCCCGTCGGCACATCATCTCGAGTGCGCGTTGCGCACAGCCGACGAGTCGCATGCAATGGTGGATCCGCCCCGGGCCAAGCCGTCCCTGGGCGATCTCGAATCCACGACCCTCGCCCAGGATCATGTTTGACGCCGGCACCCGGACATTCTCATAGATGATCTCCGGATGGCCGACCGGGGCATCGTCGTAGCCGAACACCTGCATGTCGCGCACGATCCGAACGCCCGGCGTTTCGCGCGGGACCAGGATCATCGACTGGCGCTTGTGCACGTCCGGATGGTCCGGATCGGTCAGGCCCATGACGATCAGGATCTTGCAGTCCTCGTTGATTGCACCCGAGGTGAACCACTTGCGCCCATTGATCACGTAGTCGTCGCCATCGCGACGGATCTCGCAGCGGATGTTGGTGGCATCGCTCGAGGCGACCTCGGGCTCCGTCATCGAGAACGACGAGCGGATCGAACCATCGAGCAACGGCCTCAGCCAGCGCGCCTGCTGGGCTGGCGTGCCGTACTGCGCCAGGACCTCCATGTTGCCGGTATCGGGTGCCGAGCAATTGAAGACCTCGCTGGCCCAGAGCACCCGTCCCATCGACTCTGCCAGTGGCGCATAGTCGAGATTGCTCAAGCCGGCGCCGTGCTCTCCGGGAAGGAACAGGTTCCACAGCCCCTCTGCCCGGGCCCGCGCCTTGAGCGACTGCAGGATCGGCGGCGTGCGATAGCGCGCCTGCGGGCCCTGGCCATGCACCTGCTCCCGATACAGGTGCTCGACCGGAAACACGTGGCGCGCCATGAAGTCATCGACTCTCGCGCCGAGTTCGGCACTGCGCGGGCTGGGCTCGAAGTTCATCCGGGTCTCCGTTCCTGGGCCTGTCGGCATCGTGCCGGCAATCGCCATCGCCTGTCTTGTGAGAACTGGCTGTCGACAGTCGCAGCCAGTCCTGGCCGGTCCGGGTCGCCCTCAGCCGGCTTCCGGCCGATACCAGCGCGGGAAGAACCGGGCAACCTGCGGGCCCGATGCCTTGAGCGCATGACAGCCATCGATGCTGAACGGCTTGCTGTCGGCGTCTTGCATCAAGACCTCCCACATGGCCTGCAACACCGCGCTGCCCATCACGCCGGCGAGCTCGTTCATGTGCGTACAGCCCGCCGTACGGCCCAGCAGCTGCCGGATCGCTGCACGGTAGCCGCCGGCCACCTTGACCCCGACCAGCTTGGAATAGTCGGGCGCGATCGCCGCGCAGGCCTGTCCGTACGGGCCGGCAGCCACCGTCGCGGTCGCGCCGACGATGGTCGCGGTGGCATCCACGGTCAGTCGCAACCACATCGAGTGCATCGGCTGCCCGGCCGGCAAATGGCCATCGGCCATCGGCACCGGCGTGGGCCAGGCGTCGGAGAGATGCCCCTCGATGTCCCACAGGCCGTCGGTTCGCTGATAGGCCTGGACGGTGATCGAGCGTCGATGCGCCGGCGTGCGCTCGCAGTCGGGGGGTGGCAGAGACATGATCCGCAAGTCCAGGAGTCCGGAGAACTCGAAGTCTACGCCGCCGACGCCTCACGGCGCCTGTGCCTCCGATTCCGCAGGCCGTGGAATTCTCAAGCCATCGGTGTGGCCAGCCTCACGCCACGTCGGCGGCGACCCTTAGCACGGTCTTGCCGCTGCCCTGGCCCGTCAGCGCGAATTCAAGCGCTGCTCGGTAATCCTCGAAGGCGAACTCGCGTCCTACCGGCGGATCGATCCGAGCGTCGGCGGCCCAGCCCAGCATCTCCTCGAGTTGCGCGTCGGCCCGGGCCGGCTCATACAGGATGAACTGGCGTACGTCGACGCCGACCATGGCAGCACCCTTCATGAGCGCGAGATTCGCCCGCAGCGACGGAATGGGCCCACCGACGAAGCCGACCACCAGCAATCGCCCGCCCCAGCGCAACGAACGGAATGCCGGCTCGAACAGCGGGCCGCAGACCGGATCGAACACGACGTCCGGACCCGTGCCCGCGCATGCCACCTTGAGGCGATCCCGCCAGCCGTCGGGATCGGTGTCGATCACCTCGTGCGCACCGTTGCCGCGCGCATATTCGCGCTTGGCCGGCGTCGATGCCGCCGCGACCACTGTCGCACCGAGCGCGCGTCCCACCTGCACCGCGGCCGAGCCGACGCCGCCGGCAGCACCGAGCACCAGCAGATTCTCGCCGGGCGCCAACCGGGCCCGATCCCGCAGCCCGTGCAATGCGGTCAGGTAGTTGATCCGGAACCCTGCCGCCTGGACGAACGAGAGCCGAGCCGGAATCCGGAAGACCGCGGCGACCGGCGCACGAACGAATTGTGCGAAGCCCCCGTCCACGGCCGCCAGGACCCGATCGCCGATCGCGAAGCCGGCAACCCCTTCGCCAATCGCATGCACGCGCCCCGCGACCTCCTTGCCGGGAACATGCGGCAGTGCCGGCTTGACCTGGTAGCGTCCGAGCGACACGAGCGCATCCACGTAGCCGACACCGCAGGCAGCGATCTCGATCACCACTTCGCCGCGACCGGCGACCGGCGTCTCGGCTTCTCGCATGCGGTAGCCGTCGATCGACTCGAGCGACTCGGCCTGAATGATCTTCATAGCCTTCTTCTCAGCGCAAAAAGCGCGACTCGAGCTCGCGCAGATGGTCGTCGCCTTGCAGGCGCATGATCTCGTCGACGCAGGGCAACAGCGCATCGACCTCGCGGATGCCTCCATCGCGACGGATCCGGGCGAATACATCGCGCATCGCGCCGACCGCCGCGCGGATCGCATGGTTGCCGTAGATCACGATCCGAACCTTACCCAGAGCAGCAATATCCGCTTCGCTGAGTTGCGGGTAGGCGGTGGGCACCAGGACCAGGGGCACCGGGCCAGGCCAGGCGGCCACGAAGGCCAGGATCTCGTCGGGCGTCTTCTGCTTCGAGTGGATCAGGATCGCATCGGCGCCGGCATCGGCATAGGCGAGCCCCCGCTCGATCGCCTCGGCCCGACCGCGCCCGGCGATCAGCGCCTCGACACGCGCGATCACCCTGAAATCCGGATCGATTCGGGCAGCCACGGCCGCCTCGACCTTGCCGCAGAACTCCGCGATGCTCACCAAGTCCTGGCGACCACCGGCACGCAGGCTCGTGTCCTTCGGAAAGGACTTGTCCTCGATCACCACGGCCGATGCGCCGGCGGCCTCGTATTGCGGCACCACGTAGCTGACATTGACCGCATTGCCAAAGCCCGTGTCGATATCTGCGATCAGCGGGACCGATACCCTGGCCGCGATCGCACGCATCATTTCCAGATGAGTACCCATCGGCAGGATGCTGGCGTCGGGTAGCGCATGACTTGCGGAAAGCTCGAAGCCACTTCCCCAGATGGCGTCGAAGCCGGCCGCCTCGGCCAGGCGCGCCGCCAGCGGATTGTGCGCAGCCATCGCCGCGATCAACCGGTCCGAGCCGAGCGCCTCGCGCAAGCGGTGATTCTTGCTCATCATCCGCCTCGGATCGCGTAGCGCTTGCCGACCGCCGACGGCACCAACTCGTCGCCGAAGACCTGGCTCATCGCCGCCATCGCACGCCAGCCGGTGCAATGCCCCGGAGCCAGCATTTTCAGGCCGAACTCGCGCAGGTCCGAGATAGTCTCCGGAATGATGGCCTCGGTGACGCCGGACAGGTGCAGCCCGCCCATCGCACCGTATAGCGGCACATCGGGAAAGCTGGATCGGGCGTGACGCAGCACATTGACGATGCCGGCATGCGAACAGGCCGAGAACACGAACTGCCCGCGCCCACGGATGTGCACCGCGACCGAGCGCTCGTCGATCAGCAGCGGATCGGGTTCCCAGGGCGCCTCGGGCCCGTCACGGCGCACCTGCCCGGGCAGGCCCTTCTCATAGGGGGTGACCCTCGGGATCTCACCACTGACGTGGAACATGTCGTCGACGATCCAGTGCGCCGCGCGCGAGACCACCAGCTCGGCCCCGGCATCGGTGAGCGCGCCAGGCGCGGGCACCGGTCCCAGCGGCGTCACCAGACCGCCGGGGCGGGTCATTCCACGCTCCGCGAACATTCCGGGGTGGACGTAGCATGGCACCGAAGCGCCGTTGCGCCGGGACGTGATCGCGGCGAGCGCATCGGTCAGCCCGCCGGCGTGGTCCCAGTGACCGTGTGACAGTACGACAGCGTCGACCGAGGCGAGCGCCGCACCGAGCACCTCGCAGTTGCGAACGAAGGTCGCGCCCTCGGGCCCCGCATCGAACAGCAGTGTCCGGCTCGCGTCGCCGCGATGCGCCGTGATCAGCAGCGACAGTCCGTGATGGGCGCAACAGGTGTTGGCACCGGTCACTGGGCGGATACGCCCGTTGCTCCAGAACGCCGACCACTCGGAGGCGACATCGGGTGGATTGCTCGACAGACTGTCGGTGAGGTTGTCGACCACCACCAGGACATCGACACGGTCCACGGGCTCGGGCACGGGCATCGCACTCTCCTTGGGTCAGCGACGCCGCGGACCGCAGCGCCGGCGTCTCCATGCATTATGCGGTGATCGCCCCTGCCGACGCCGTCAGCGCACGCAGGGCTCGATCAGTCCGAATCGCGACATGCGCCGGGTCAACACGTACCAGTAGTTGAGCGCCAGCTTTCGCCCCAGTCCCATGCCGGCCATCGAATAGCGCGCAGCGATCGCATCGATCTCCGGATCCACCTTCGCGAGATAGGCGAGCTGCTTCATGATCAAGTCGTAGTAGCCCTGGTTCGGGCCGACCCGATTGTCCGAGAAATACACCCCGCCCGTCGGCGCGACGAAGCAGGCATGGTTGCGCTTGAACCCTTCGAGCGACTGCTCGATCAAGGCCCACATCCGTGGGCGATCGGGGTCGGACTGCGGCAAGCCCCGGTAGACCTGGTGCACGCCCACGATCGCGACCAGCATCCCGTCGAGCACGTTGAAGCGATAGCCGGGGAACTCCTTCAGCCAGATGCCATGCTCGAGCCGGCGCGCCATCGTCTTCCCCGGCATCCCATCTTCCAGGGCAAAAACCGCGCGCTTCGCGGCATCGAGCCAGCGGGCTTCGCCGCTCAGCCGATAGCCCCACATCATGGCCTCGCCGATACGCGCCTGGGCCATGGCCGAGTACCAGGGGGCGCTCTCGCCGAGCTTCGTGAAATCGAACTCGTAGGGAAAAGCCAGATTGCCCCCGGCGGTGGGGCGGGCGCGCCCACGAAGGAACTCGAGGTTCGCAAACAACAGCTGCCGCGCTCGCCCGTCACTCGCAAAAGGCGCCAGGGACATCGCGAAGTCGGCGATGAACAGGGGGTTGTACTGACGGCCCAGCTTGCCGCCATAGTCGAAGGTCAGGATTCCCTGCGCATCGAGCGGATAGCCCGAGAGGTTCGCCAGGCTACCGATCGAATAGGCGATGAAAGGCCCGCTCGGGGCAGCATAGCGACCGTGGACCGGGAACTCGCGGACGGTTCGGGCGGCCTTGACCCCCGAGCTTATGGCCCACAGCAGCACCGCCAGCAAGAGTGCATACCCGGCGACACGACCAAGCGACAGGCGACGCGCAGGCATCGAATCTCCCGGGCGGACCGGTTGTTGCCGCAGGCGTCGAGTCGGTCAGCCGCCAGTGCTCACGCGCATCGGTCGGTCGGGAACTCGCAACCGCGCGCCTTCAGGGCCGCATCGACCCAGCTCCGATCGATCGTTCCGTCGGCGATCGACTTCATCTGCACGACCTCCGCATCCTGCTTCGCCTGCGTGCTCTTGAGCACGCCCTCGGCGACCGCGAGTGGTATCGCGAGCACCCCGTCGGCGTCGCCGACGACGATGTCGCCCGGCTCTATCACCATGCCATCGAGCGCGATGGGCACATTGATTTCGCCCGGGCCGTCCTTGTACGGTCCGCGATGGGTGACGCCCGCCGCGAAGGTCGGCAGATTCGTCGTCAGGAACGCGTCCCGATCGCGGATGGCGCCGTAGATCACGAAGCCGGCCACCCCACGTTTCACGGCCTGCGCGAGCATCAACTCGCCCATCAGGGAGTTGGTCAGGTCACCACCGCCATCGACGACGATCACATCGCCAGGCACGGCCATGTCGATCGCCTTGTGCAGCATCAGGTTGTCTCCGGGCCGGGTGCGAACGGTCAACGCCACACCCGCCATGACCCCGGACGCATGCATCGGGCGCAACTGCGGCCCGGCAGCAGTCATGCGCCACATCGAGTCCGACACGTTGGCGACGGGCAGTTTGGCGAATGCATCGACCAGTGACTTCGGCGCCACCTGCTTGCGATTGAGAATCCTGAATCCGATCGTCATGAACCATCCCCCGGTTGGTGAGCCACCGGCGGCCACCTCGGGCCGAACCATCCCGGCGCACCGGTGTCGAATCCAGCCGCGCGCAAGACCGCCGATATCTGATGGCCGGACGATAGCAGATCCGCGGGATCAATCGGGCGCTGAAGCGGCCAATTCGGACGACAGACCAGCGCCCGAGACCAAGAGCCCCGCGTCGAGCCAGCCGCGCAGGTAGCCGGCCAGCCGCGCACCCGGGTCGTCATCGAGACGGATGCTCGCGATCTCGCCGATCTCGGCGAGGGCGCGCCCCGCGAGACAGGCGGCAAGCAGCGACGACTCGGAGGAATCGACCGAACGCCACCGGGTCCTTCCGAGCGCACGCCAGACGAGCAAGTGATGCGCGAGCGGCTCGGGCGGCGAGGTCTGCGCCAGCCGATCCACGCTCAGCGCTTGCCATAGGGGCTCGACCGCCCACGCCATGTCGAGCAGGCGAACCGCCGGATGTGCCGCGAACGAGAGGGACGGCCAGCGCTCGGGCGCAATCGAGACCAACGCGTCGGCCGCGACGGGGTTTCGATCGCCGGCATCGAAGGCGCAGCCCAGTGCCCATTCCATTCGCGCGAGATCCACCAGGGCCGGATGGGGCAGCAGCTCGGGCCTGCTCGCAAGATAGGCGGCCAACTCGTGGCCGAACCAGCGGATCGAAGGCTTGCGGGACGGCTTCGCGGCGATGTACTCGGCCGCGATCTCGGCAAAGGCGTCGTCGCCGAGTACGCCATAGAGCACCGGATAATTCTCCTCGAGCGCGGCCGTCAGGCGTGCTCGAAACGCACCCCGGTAGACGTCGAGGCGCGGCGCGCCGCCCTGCGGCGTGACGCGCAGCAGGGCGGCCGCATCATGGGTGCCCGTCGTGTCGACGATCGCAGCCGCCAATCGTCGTTGCAGCTCGGCCAGGCCCGGGCCCCCTGCACTCATGCGGCCGCCGGCAGGACGACGACCGATTCGGCAACGGTCCTGACTCGATCCAGCTCCAAGAGCAGATCGGGCAACGGCGGAATGTGATCGTCGCGCTCGATCATGGTCGGAATCCGGCCAAGGCGCTCGATCGCGTAGGCGTACAGCGCGAATACCTCATCGCAGACCGGATGATCATGGGTGTCGATCAGGTAGTCGCCGTGATCCTCGTGCCCGGCCAGGTGGATCTGTCTGACCCGCGCGCCGGGCATCGCGTCGATGTAGCGCCGCGGGTCGAAGCCATGGTTCCGGGCACTGACGTAGACATTGTTGACGTCCAGCAAGAGCCAGCAGTCCGCACGGCGAGCCAGCTCCGCCACGAACTCCCATTCCGGCATCTCGTCCGCGGTGAATCCGACATAGGTCGACGCGTTCTCGAGCGCGATTCGATGCCCGAGAAAGTCCTGCACGAATTGCACGCGCCGCACCATGTGCTCGAGGGCTTCTGGCGTATGGGGCATCGGCAGCAGGTCATGAAGGTTCGCGTGGTCGACCCCGGTCCAGCAAATGTGGTCCGACACCCACGCGGGCTCGACGCGGGCGATCAACCCACGCAGCTCGCGCAGGTAGTCCACGTCCGGCGGATCCACGCTGCCCGGCGATAGTGACACGCCATGCATCACCATCGGATAGTCTCGACGTATCGCATCGAGATGCTCGAGTGGCTTGCCGCCCGGAACCATGTAGTTCTCGGAGATGATCTCGAGCCAGTCGACGGCCTGCCGCTCGCCTCGGAATGCCAGGTAGTGGTCCGGCCTCAGGCCCAGGCCGAAGCCCTCGATCGCGTTCATCGCCATGCACTCCATGCGCGACCGGTGCCACCCGCGGGCACCGGCGCGATGATGGTAGTCCGACCTAGCCGACAACCTTGCCCTTGGCGTCGGTGCATTCCTTGGCGCTGGCCTTCTTGACCCAGCCCTGGCCCTTGCAGGCGTTCATGCCCTTGCATTCGTTCTTGGCGGTCTTGCACTCGGAATGCCCCTTGCAGCTGTTGACGCCTGCGCACTTGACCATGGGTGCGTCGGCGGCCTGCGCAACCGTGGCGGTAGCGCCCAGCGAGAACATCGCGGCAGCGGCGGAGGCAATGGCGATGCCTGTCTTGATCTGACTCATGTGTGTAGGTCTCCGGTGAGTTCTATGACAACCAATCCACGCTCTGGGGCCTGCCCTGCAGGCTCGTCGACCGTGTTGGTACCCGTTTGGTAGTCGTGATGGGGCCGGCCCTTACAGCATTGCATCGGGGAGTCGTTCTCGACGCGAGACGACGGCACAGGCATCCAGTCCCACGATCCGGCGGCCCTCGCGGGTTCGAACATTGGTGCATGATCGACGCCATCCGTGACACGATCGCGAGTCATCGGCTGTTCATCCCCGAGTGCGACACTCGTGGCCACCACCCAAGGGACATTTCGATGGATCGCAACCCGCTGTTCGGACTCTTCAATCCACGCTCGGTTGCCGTGTTCGGTGCCTCGCCCCGACCGGGAAGCGTCGGCGCCCGCGTCCTGGCCAACATGCAGCGCGCGGGGTTCGAGGGCGATCTGATCGCGATCAATCCGAAACACCGCGTGGTGGGCGACATCGCGTGCCATCCGACGCTGGCCGCCGCCGGCAAGCCGATCGACCTCGCCGTCATTGCCACGCCGGCCGCAACCGTCCCCGGGATCATCCAGCAGTGCGGCGACTCCGGCACCCGAAACGCGATCGTCCTGTCCGCCGGCTTCGGCGAAGGCGGCGGAGCCGGAGCCGAGCTGGCCTCGGCGCTGGCGCTGGCGGCCAGGCGGGCAGCCGTGCGCGTGCTCGGCCCGAATTGCGTTGGCATGGTGCGGCCGTGGCTGGGAATGGACACGACCTTCCTGCGGGCCGAGACGCCTCGCGGACGTCTGGCGCTCGTGTCCCAATCGGGCGCACTCGTTTCCGCGATCGCGGACTGAGCCGGTCCGCATCACCTTGGCTTTTCCGCCCTGATCTCACTGGGCAACTCGCTCGACATCGATTTCGGCGACGTGCTCCAGGTGCTGGCCGACGATCCGCAGACCACGGCCATCCTCCTCTATGTCGAAGGCGTGCGCGAGGCGCAGGCCTTCATTTCGGCGCTTCGCCATGCGGCGCGAATGAAGCCGGTGATCGTCCTGAAGGCGGGCCGTCACACCGACAGTTCTTTGGCCGCGCACACGCACACCGGCGCATTGATGGGCAATGACGAGGTCTTCGACGCGGCGCTGACTCGAACAGGCGCCGTGCGCGCCCACAGCTTCGGCCAGTTGTTCGCCGCCGCGGAGATTCTCTCGCCAGGCCTGCGGGCCCGCGGCTCGCGCCTGGCGGTCATCACCAACGGCGGGGGTGCCGGCGTGCTGGCCGCCGATCGTGCCGGCGATCTCGACCTGCACCTGAACCCGCCTTCCCCTCAGACGCTGGCGACGCTCGACGCGGTTCTGCCGGCATACTGGTCGCGGGCCAATCCCATGGACATTCTCGGCGACGCGCCGCCAGAGCACTTCGGACAGGCCACGGCCGCGGCATTGGCCGATCCGGCCTTCGACGGCGTCCTGGTCATGCTGACGCCGCAAGCGATGACCGAGCCGACCGCGGTCGCAGGCGCCGTGATCGATGCGATTCCCGAGAAGAACCACAAGCCGGTGCTGGCCTGCTGGATGGGCGAGAGCGCGGTCGCGGAAGGCCGACAACTTCTGTCGTCACGCCAGATCCCCGACTTCCACGCGCCCGAGCTCGCGGTCGAGGCCTTCAGCTACCTCGCGCAGCATCATCACAACCGACAGCTCGCGCTCGAAGTCCCGGGCCCCCTGCACGATGATTCGCCGCCCGACCTGGACGGCGCGCGAATGATCATCGACGCAGCGCTCGCGGATGGCCGATCGATGCTATCCGACCTGGAATCCAAGGCCGTGCTGCGCGCATTTCACATCCCGATCAACATCACGATCGAGGCGCGGACGGTGGCCGAGGCCCTGGTCGCGGCCGAGACCGTCGGCTATCCCGTGGCGATCAAGATCCACTCGCCGCATATCGTGCACAAATCGGATGTCGGGGGTGTCCGACTCGGCGTGCCCTCGGCCGCCGATGTCAGGCAGGCCTTCGGCCAGATCGTCGGTGCCGCCGCCGCGGCACGCCCTGAGGCCCGGATCAAGGGCGTGACCGTCGAGGCCATGGCCCGCATCGAGAACGGTCGCGAACTGGTCGTCGGCGTGAGCCGCGATCCGGTGTTCGGACCGGTGATTCTTTTCGGCGCCGGCGGCACCATGGTCGAGGTCCTTCGCGACAGCGCGGTAGCGCTGCCGCCGCTGAACGCCGTCCTCGCCAACCGACTGATCGATCGCACCCGCGTCGCCCGACTCCTGGCGGCATTCCGTGAGCGCCCGCCGGTCGACCGGGAGGCCGTCATCGGCGTGCTGCTGAAGATCTCGGACATGGTCTGCGAACTGCCGCAGATCACGGCGCTCGACATCAATCCGCTGATCGCGGGCCCCGGCGGCGTGCTGGCGGTCGATGCCCGAATCGAGATCGCTCGTCCGGCCGCCCGCAACGGTCCCTACGACCACGTCGCGATCCACCCCTACCCTCGTCACTTGGTCCGCCATGAGCATCTCTCGGACGGGACGCCGCTGACGATCCGACCGATACGTCCCGAAGACGCCCAGTCCGAGGCCACGTTCGTCAGGGAACTGTCGCCCGGCGCGAAGCGATTTCGCTTCCACGGCACCATCAACGAACTCACGCCCGAGATGCTCGTGCGCTTCACCCAGATCGACTACCGGCGCGAGATGGCCATGGTGGCGGTCACGACCGAGGCCGGTCTGCCTGTTCAGCACGGTGTCGCCCGCTACGTGATCAACCCGGATAATCGAAGTTGCGAGTTCGCGATCGTCGTATCCGACCGCCTTCAGCGCCAGGGACTCGGTACTCGCCTGATGAAATCACTGATGGACGCCGCTCGTGAGCACGGCCTCGCGCGCATGGAGGGCGTGGTCCTGCGAGAAAATGAACCGATGCTGCAACTGATGCGCGAACTTGGATTCACCATGTCGCCCGTACCCGAGGATCGCGAGCAGGTGATAGTCGAGTCCTGGCTCTGAGGATTGGCGAGGCAGCCGGAACATGGAACGGAATCACGACGGGAATTGGCGCCGATGCTGGGCTACCTGACCCACGACGACTGCCGGGGACACGACCCGGGCCCGATTCATCCCGAGGCGGCGATCCGGCTCGCGGCGATCGAGGACCATCTGATCGCCTCGGGACTCGCGACGGTGCTCGTGCACCATGAAGCACCACTGGTCGCGCGCGAGCAGCTTGAGCGAGTGCACGCCCCCGCCTACATCGATCACGTGTTCCAGAGCGCACCCGAGAACGGTCGAGTCGCGCTGGACGGTGACACGATCATGTCGCCAATGACGCTTGCGGCGGCGCGACGTGCCGCCGGGGCAGGCCCCCGAGCCGTCGACCTGATCATGGATGGCCGGTTGTCGGCCGCGTTCTGCGCGGTACGCCCACCCGGTCACCATGCCACCCGCGACCAGGCGATGGGCTTTTGCATCTTCAACAACGTCGCGGTCGCCGCCGCGCATGCATTGGCCGCGCACGGGGTCGCCAGGGTCGCCATCCTGGACTTCGACGTCCACCATGGCAACGGCACCGAGGACATCTTCAGGGGCGACGAGCGGGTATTGATGTGCTCGTCCTTCCAGCATCCGTTCTATCCGCACAGTGGCTACGACGGCACCACACCCAATCTCGTGGCCGTGCCCTTGCCGGCCGGCACCGATGGTGAATCGTTTCGTGCGTCGATCAGTGCGAGCTGGTTGCCCGCGCTCGAGCGCTTCGCGCCCGAGTTCGTGCTGGTATCGGCGGGCTTCGACGGCCACGCGAACGATGACATGTCCGACGTCCGGCTGGTCGACGCCGACTTCCATTGGATTACGGAAACCATCATGGACGTGGCAAGTCGCCATGCCGGCGGACGCGTCGTGTCCATGCTCGAAGGTGGCTACGAGCCCGATGTGCTCGCGCGCAGTGTCGTCGCGCACCTCAAGGCGATGCTCGGCTGAGGCAGTCTCGCGACGCGGCGTGCTCGCTATCGAGTCTCGCCGGAATCGAACGTGACGTCGCGCTCGTCGCCTTCTGGTTCGCTCTAGCCGCACGCGACTTGTTGCTCGCCGATCCGGCCAGCGCCAACGCCGCGTTCGCCTTCCATCGAGAAAGCGCATCAGAGGCATCTGGTGGCGCGCCGGACCCTGGCCGGACGCGAGAACGTGCCCAGATATCCGTTGATGCCGGTCAACGATGCCGGCTGCCGGCCGCCTAGCATGAACTTGCAGCGGCTGTGCGCAGTGCGCTGTCCAAACCGGTAGGAGCTTGATCATGCAAGGCAGGACCCATCGTATTCGCGGAATCGCGTGGAGTTCAATCGCAGGGCTGGCCCTCGCGGGTTGTCAGACGCTCGCGCCGACGCCCAAGACAGTCGAAGGCACCGGCGATCCAGCGAAGGACGTACCCGCCCTTCAGGCTGCGGTCGACACTGGAGGACCGGTCGTCTTGCGAGGAACGTTCGACTTCGGCGAACGCGGACAAGTTATTCTGCGACGAGACGTCGATATCTCCGGCCTCGAGGGTGCCACGATCCGGGGCGGTTTCCTCGCCTTCTCCAGCCCGGTGCCCGACGTGCTTCCGCCGGTGAACCCGGGGCCCAGGATCGCGATCCGGAACTTGTCCTTCACGGGCACGCTATGGGCACCGATCAACATCGGCTACGCATCCGGGCTCGTCGTGACTGGAATCCGCGTCTCGGCTCTTCGTCCCTCACCGGCGCCCATCCCCGGCATTGCCGGCGGGCAGATGCAGGCCGGCGTTCTATTCGGCATGGCCTGGGCGCAGAAGGATGTACGCACACGCCGATATTCGCCCGGAGTGTTCACGGGAGCGGTACGCATCGAGCGAAACGAGATCGATGTGCAGGTCGCGCGACCCGCGACTACGCTCGGGTACGGCATCTTCGGTCAGTGGACGGACGGAGTCGACGCCATCATCGCCGACAACCGAATCAGAGGCGCCTCGCGAACCGCATTCGAGGTCATCGACCACTACAGGGACAAGGACGGTCGCGGTCGTATCGTCGTCCGGCGCAACCGACTGGCCACGGCCAACGCGGGAATTCCGTTTCCTGGCAAACAGACGCCCAATGGCATCCTGGTCGGCTATTTCTCCGACCGCAAGGCCGCGCTGGATCCCAAGCGCGCGGTGAAAATGGACGTGGTGGATAACGTCGTCGAAACCAGCGGTGCCAACTCCATGGGTATTGCCGTGCTGGCCAACGACGTCTCCGTGAAAGGCAATACCGTCACCGTCCGCGGCAAACAGTCCCTCGCCATCATGGTGGCGGGATCGGGCGGAAAGGTCGAGGGCAACGAACTACGCGGCACAGGAGGTGTAGGCTTGGTGGTCGCGCCATTTGACGTTCTTGCCGGCAGCCATAACCGGGTGAACGGCAACGACTTCTCCCGTCTGGAAGTCGGGGGACCACAGATCCTTCTTGGAAAGGGTTCTAGCGACAACGTCTGCGAGCAGAACAAGGCCGTCGCCAAGGTCGCCGATCAGGGATTGAACAACCACTGCCGGTGAGGCCGCGGCCGCCCCGGCGCAGCAGGGGCACCGGCTTCGCGAGCGGCGGGGCCGGTGCGACGCCATTCACCCCGTCCCCGACTCAGGAGGAAAAACGCCTGCGCCAGAAGAAGAAAGCCGCTGGATCAGCGGCTTGTCAGGGTGTTCTGGCGGAGAGAGGGGGATTCGAACCCCCGTCAGGGTTTGCGCCCTGAACACGCTTTCCAGGCGTGCGATTTAAACCACTCATCCATCTCTCCGAGGCACGCGATTCTATCAAACCCGGCGCCCTCACCGGCCTGGCAGGTTCGGGTAGCGGATTTCCTCGACCATCGCCAGCGTCGACGCGGCCGGACGCGGCGTGAGCAGGCTCACGGCAATGATCGTCGCGAAGCCGACCGGTACGCCGAAGACCCCCGCCGAGATCGGCTCGATATCCCACCATCGGCTCGTGATCGGCTCGCTGCGCGCGATCCCGTGGATGAACTCGCGCAATGCCGGATGGGTGATGCTCATGTAGTAGAAGCTCGTCAGGAAGCCGGCGATCATCCCGGCGACCGCACCCAGGCCGGTGGCGCGCTTCCAGAAGATGCCGAGCACGAGCGCCGGGAAGAATCCCGACGCGGCCAGCGAGAAGGCGGCGCCCACCATGAACAGGATCTCGCCGGCACGCTGGGCCGCCGTGACCGCCGCCAGGACCGCGACAACCAGCAGCAGGATCTTGGAGAGCAGTACCCGCCGCGCACTGGGCGCACCCGGGTCGATGACCCGGTAATAGGTGTCGTGGGCCAGGGCGTTGGTGATGGTGAGCAAGAGCCCGTCGGCCGTGGACAGCGCGGCGGCCAGGCCGCCCGCCGCCACCAGGCCGGAGATCACATAGGGAAGGCCCGCGATCTCCGGTGCCGCGAGCACCACGATGTCCTCGCCGATCATCAGCTCCGCACGCTGAACGATGCCGTCGAGATTGATGTCGATGAGCGATAGCAAGGAAGGATCGACACGCTGCCATTGTTCGACCCAGGCCGGCAGGCTGCCGAACGAGGTCCCGACGACATCCGTATAGACCACGTACTTCACCAGCACGGCGAGCGCCGGCGCGGTGAAATACAGAAGGCAGATGAAGATCAGGGACCAGGTCACCGAGCCCCTGGCGGCCCTTACGGTCGGCGTGGTGTAGGAGCGCATCAGGATGTGGGGCAAGGCAGCCGTGCCGATCATCAGACAGAACATCAGCGCCAGGAAGTTGCGTCGGCCCGCATCCCTTTCGCGCTCGTCCTTGCCTGGAAAGGCCTCGCCGTGGCGCACCGGGGGTGACGCGCGGGCCCCCTGCGCCATCTCGGTCTGCCAACGCCGCTTGGCGGCGCGGATGTCGACCGGGTATTCGAGGATGTCCCGCTCGGCGCGCCGGATCTCGGCGCGATCGCCCGAAGAACGGGCCTTGACCATGCGGACCTCGAGCTCACGCCGGCCATCCACGTAGGCGCGCTCGGGATTGACCATCCTGAGCCTGGCCGCCTCGGCCCGCTCCCGGAACAAGGCCCGTGCCTCGAGTTCGGCCGGGTCGCCGAGCAGCCTCTCCTCGATCTGGGTGACCGCCTTGAGCTGGGTGCCATAGGCGAACTGGGGCAACGGCACGCCGGTGAGCTTGACCGACAGCCAGACCACCGGGATCGTGTAGGCGATGATCAACACGATGTACTGCGCGACCTGCGTCCAGGTGACGGCCCGCATCCCGCCCAGGAAGGAGCAGACGATGATTCCGGCAAGCCCGAGGAAGATCCCCACCTGGAACTCGACGCCGGTCAGGCGCGTCGTGATCAGCCCGACGCCATAGATCTGGGCCACCAGGTAGGCGAACGAGCAGACCAACACCACCGAGACCCCGACGAGCCGGGCGATGTGGCCGCCGTAGCGCGCCCCGAGGAAATCCGGAATGGTGAAACGACCGAAGCGCCGCAGGTAGGGAGCCAGGAACAGCGCCACGAGCACGTAGCCGCCGGTCCAACCCATGATGAAGGCCAGGCCCGAATACCCCCGCGCGTACAAGCCGCCCGCCAGCGAGATGAACGAGGCGGCCGACATCCAGTCGGCCCCGGTCGCCATGCCGTTGAACATGGCGGGCACGCGGCGCCCGGCCACGTAGTACTCGTCCGGATCGTTGGTGCGGCTGACCACGCCGATCGTCGCGTAGAGCACGATGGTCGCGCCCAGGAACACGTAGCCGATCGTCGCGCGCGACATGCCGAGCTTCTCGAGCAGGCCCAGGACCACGACGAAGACGATGAACCCGAGCGTGTAGAACGCATAGATTCGCCGCAACCTGGCGCCGTAGTCGCGTTGGCGGCCCACGATCAGGCGTCCTCGGGCTCTTCGAAACCGTAGCGCCGGTCGAGCCGGCGCATCGCGCGCTCATAGATCGCGACGATCGCGATGAACACGAACAGGGCTCCCTGCGCGCCGACCCAGAATGAAAACGGCCAGCCGAAGAAATCGAAGCTGAGATCACGCGCGAAATAGGTCGCGACGAACCCGACCACGAACCAGAGCGCCAACAGGATCGCGGTCAGCGTGAGCACGCGACGCCAGTACCGGCGCCGGCGGAGCACTTCGTCGGAGAGATCTGGATGTTCCATCGCCGCGGCACCGGATATCGGTTCGCCAGACCTGGCGCTCACGGCCGAACAAGTCTGCCCGGCAGCGAGCGATGCTCGCCCCCGGGCTCGACGCCAACCGGCCGCGCCGTCGCGGCGATCAGTTCGACTGCTTCAGCTGATCGAGAATCTGCGGATTCTCGAGCGTGGAGACGTCCTGCGTGATCTCCTCGCCCTTGGCGATCGCGCGCAGCAGACGGCGCATGATCTTGCCCGAGCGCGTCTTGGGCAGGTTGTCGCCGAAGCGGATGTCCTTGGGCTTGGCGATCGGGCCGATCTCCTTGCCCACCCAGTTGCGCAACTCGGTCGCGATCTCGCGCGATACGTCGCCGGTGGGCCGATCGCCCTTCAGGACCACGAACGCACACACCGCCTCGCCGGTCGTGGCATCGGGACGCCCGACCACCGCGGCCTCGGCGACCAGGTGATTGGCGACCAGCGCCGATTCGATCTCCATCGTGCCGAGCCGGTGACCCGAGACGTTGAGCACGTCGTCGATCCGGCCCATGATCCAGTAGTAGCCGTCGAGATCCACGTTGGCACCATCGCCCGCCAGGTAGTAGCGCCCCTGGAAGTCATCCGGGTAGTAGGCCTTCTTGAAGCGCTCCGGGTCGCCCCAGATCGTGCGGATCATCGAGGGCCATGGCTTCTTGATCACGAGGAACCCGCCCTTGCCGCGTCCGACATCATCGCCAGCCTCGTCGACGATGGCCGCGGCCACGCCGGGCAGCGGCATGGTGACCGACCCGGGCTTGAGCGCGTGCACGCCCGGCAGCGGAGTGATCATGTGGCCACCGGTCTCGGTCTGCCACCAGGTGTCGACGATCGGGCAGCGCTCGTGACCGACCTCGGTGTGGTACCACATCCAGGCTTCCGGATTGATCGGCTCGCCCACCGAGCCCAGCAAGCGCAACGACGAGAGCTCGTACTTGGCCGGCGCGTGATCGGGCTGGGTCTCGGCCGCCTTGATCAGCGAGCGAATCGCCGTGGGCGCCGTGTAGAAGATCGTGACCTGGTGCTCGTCGATCATCTGCCAGAAGCGTCCCGAGTTCGGGTAGGTCGGCACGCCCTCGAACACCACCTGCGTCACCCCTGCCGCGACAGGCCCGTAGCAGACATAGGTGTGGCCGGTGATCCAGCCCACGTCGGCCGTGCACCAGAAGATATCGTCCGGCTTGACGTCGAAGGTCCACTTCATCGTCAGCAATGCATGCAGCAGGTAGCCAGCCGACGAGTGCTGCACTCCCTTGGGCTTGCCGGTAGATCCCGACGTGTAGAGGACGAATAGCGGATGCTCGGCGTCGACCGGCACCGCTTCGCAGGTATCGGGCTCGCCCGCCTCGATCTCGTGCATCCAGACGTCACGCCCCTCGGTCCAGGCCACGTCGCCCCCGGTGCGCCGATAGACGACGACCCGGCTCACCTTCTCGCAGCTCCCCATGCCAAGTGCTTCATCGACCGCGGGCTTGAGCGGAATGTTCTTGCCACCGCGGAATTGGCCATCGGAGGTGATCACCAGCTTGGCGCCGACATCGACGATGCGTTCCTGCAGCGACTTGGCCGAGAAACCGCCGAACACCACCGAGTGCGTGATACCGAGCCGGGCGCAGGCCTGCATCGCCACGATCGCCTCGATCGACATCGGCATGTAGATGATCGCGGTGTCGGTCGCCCGGAAGCCCTGGGTGCGCAGCGCGTTGGCGAAGCGGCAGACACGGTGATAGAGCTCGCGGAAGCTGACGCGAGTCACGGTGCCGTCATCGGCCTCGAAGATGATCGCCGTCTTGTTCTCGACCGGCGTGCCCAGGTGGCGGTCCAGGCAGTTGGCCGAAACGTTCAGTTCACCGTCCTCGAACCACTTGAAGAACGGCGGATTGGAGTCGTCGAGGGTCTTGGTGAACGGCTTGGTCCATAGCAGCTGCTCACGCGCGCGCCGGGCCCAGAAGCCCGCATGATCGCGCTCGGCCTCCTCGCAAAGCGCCAGGTACTGCTCCATGCCCGCAATCGTGGCCTGGCCGACGAACTGCGCAGACGGCGGAAACTTCCGCTCTTCATGCAGGACGGACTCGATCTCTTGAGACATGTGTTCCCCTCGCTCCGGTGACGTGTATTCGTTGCGGTCGGCGGCCTTCGGCCATTCGCCGATGACAACCCGATTGACGGCGACCATATGGAAGCCGGCTTACGATCAACTTACTGCCTGGCGACGAGACCGCCCGACGACCGCGCACCGCCCGCGCCAGGCAAGCCCGAGTGCGGCGGGCCGACCGACCTTCTGGGCTAGAATCGGCTCGGCCAGGCAGGCCCGGCATTCGCAGCCCTCGGGGCCCGATGCCATCAAGTTTACGGCCGGCTGCGGTTGCCGCCAACACGCTTCAAAGTCAATCGGATCACCGCCGCCAGCAGGCCGGCGCGAAGGACAGGAACCATGACCGTCATCAAAGAAGACGACCTGATCGAAACGGTCGCCGCCGCGCTCCAGTACATCAGCTACTACCATCCGGCCGACTACATCGAGCACCTGGTACGTGCCTACGACGCCGAGAAGAGTCCGGCGGCACGCGACGCGATCGCGCAGATCCTCACCAATTCGCGCATGTGTGCCGAAGGCAAGCGACCGCTGTGCCAGGACACAGGCATCGTCAATGTCTTCCTCAAGGTGGGCATGGGCGTGCGATTCGAGGGCTTCAAGGGCACACTGGCCGACGCCGTCAACGAAGGCGTACGCCGCGGCTACCTGAACCCGGACAATACGCTGCGCGCCTCCGTCGTGGCCGATCCCGAATTCGAGCGCAAGAACACACGCGACAACACCCCGGCCGTGATCCACACCGAAATCGTGGCCGGCGACCGGCTCGACGTGACCGTGGCCGCCAAGGGCGGTGGCTCGGAGAACAAGTCCAAGCTGGTCATGCTGAATCCGTCCGACTCGGTCGTGGACTGGGTGCTCAAGACAGTCCCGACCATGGGTGCAGGCTGGTGTCCGCCGGGCATGCTGGGCATCGGAATCGGCGGCACCGCGGAGAAAGCCGCGATGATGGCCAAGGAGGCCCTGATGGACCCGGTCGACATGACTGACCTGCTGGCCCGTGGCCCGAGCTCCAAGCTCGAGGAACTGCGTATCGAGCTCTATGAAAAGGTCAACGCACTGGGAATCGGGGCGCAGGGGCTAGGCGGCCTGACCACCGTCCTGGATGTCAAGATCCAGATGTATCCGACCCACGCGGCCTCCAAGCCAGTCGCGATGATCCCGAACTGCGCGGCCACCCGGCACGCTCACGTGACCATGGACGGCTCCGGCCCGGCCTATTGCGAGCCCCCGGACCTTTCGCTGTGGCCAACGATCGGTTGGACGCCGGACTACGACAAATCGTTGCCGGTTGACCTGAACGCCTTGACGCCGGCGCAGGTTGCCTCCTGGCAACCCGGCCAGACCCTGTTGCTATCGGGCCGCATGCTCACCGGGCGCGACGCCGCCCACAAACGAATCGCCGACATGCTGGCCAAGGGCGAGCAGCTGCCGGTCGATTTCAAGAACCGGGTCATCTACTACGTCGGCCCGGTCGATCCGGTGCGCGACGAAGCCGTCGGCCCGGCGGGCCCCACGACCTCGACACGCATGGACAAGTTCACCGAGACCATGCTGGGGCAGGCAGGACTGATCGCGATGGTCGGCAAGGCCGAGCGGGGTCCGGTCGCGATCGAGGCGATCAAGCGCCACAAGGCCGCCTATCTGATGGCCGTCGGTGGCGCCGCATACCTGGTCTCCAAGGCCATCCGGTCGTCCAAGGTCCTGGCCTTCGAGGATCTCGGCATGGAGGCGATCTACGAGTTCGACGTCAAGGACATGCCGGTCACGGTCGCCGTCGATGCCAACGGTACCTCGGTCCACGAGACCGGGCCGCGCGAATGGCAGACGCGGATCGGCAAGATCCCGGTCGTCCAGCGCTGACCCGGACCGACGGCGCGCGCGCCGCCGCCACGCCCGCCAATCGGGCATCGGCCGCTATGCGTGCTGCCCGAAGGCGAAATGCCGGCCGGGCGCCGCCTCGAACAAGGCCCTCGTGTACTCGTGCTGCGGATCGCCGAAGATCTTCGCGGCCGGACCGTACTCGACGACCTCGCCCTTGGACATCACCGCGACCTGATCGCAGACCTGGGCCGCGACCCGAAGGTCGTGGGTGATGAACAGCATGGCCAAGTGCAAGGTGTTGCGGATTTCCTCGAGCAACTCGAGGACTTGCGCCTGCACCGAGACGTCGAGGGCCGACACGGCCTCGTCGGCGATCAGCAGTTCGGGATCCATGGCCAGCGCGCGCGCAATGCAGATGCGCTGACGCTGACCGCCCGAGAATTGGTGCGGAAACCGATCGAGCGAGTCGGGATCCAGCCTGACCAGCTTCATCAGGCGCCGCGCCCGGGCGATCGCGTCGTCGTGCGAGGTGCCGTAGTTCATCGGCCCCTCGATGATCGAATCCCCGATGGTGCGCCGCGGGTTCAGGGACCGGTACGGATCCTGAAAGATGATCTGCACCTTGCGCCGAAGTTCCCGCAGGCGACGCGCGGGCATCTTGGCGATGTCGGTACCCGATAGCAGGATGCGCCCGTCGCTGGTTTCGATCAATCGAGCAATGCAGCGCGCAACGGTCGACTTGCCCGAGCCCGACTCACCGACGATGCCCAGCGTCTCGCCCTTGCGGATTTCGATCGACACGTCGCGCGCGGCATCGACGACCCGCCCGCCACCAAAGAACCCCTCGGTGACATAGCGCTTGGCCAGCCCCTCGGTCTTGAGGACGATCGGCGCATCGGCTCCCGCCACCGAGGCGCGCTGCGGCGGCTCGTGGCTGGGAACGGCAGCGATCAGCATCTGGGTGTAAGGATGGGACGGACGCTGCAGCACGGTCTCGGTCGGGCCCATCTCGACCAGCTCTCCCTGCTTGAGCACGGCGACCCGGTCGGCGATCTCGGCCACGACCCCGAAATCGTGCGTGATGAACAGCACGCCGGTTCCACGATCACGCTGCAGTTCCTTGATCAGCTTCAGGGTCTGGGCCTGCGTCGTCACGTCGAGAGCGGTCGTCGGCTCGTCGGCGATGAGCAAGGCCGGCTCCAGGATGAGCGCCATTGCAATCATGATCCGTTGGCGTTGCCCGCCGGATAGCTGGTGCGGGAACGACGCGTACATGCGCGGCGGATCCGGCAGATGCACCTGCTCGATCATCTCGAGGATTCGGCTGCGGCGCTCGGCCGCGCCCAGGTCGGTGTGCTCCCGAAGTACTTCATCGATCTGGTCGCCACAGCGCATGACCGGATTGAGCGCGGTCATCGGCTCCTGGAAGATCATCCCCATGCGGGTACAGCGGAGCTGGCGAAGTCGGGCCTCGGTGGCACCGACCAGCTCTTCCGAGCTCAGGCGGACCGACCCCCCGACGACCGGCAAGGCCTTCGCCAGCAGGCCCATGACCGAGAACGCGATCACCGACTTGCCGGAGCCGGACTCGCCGACCAGACACAGGATCTCGCCGCGGCGCACCTCGAAGCTCACCGCCTCGACGGCGTGCGCGCGATCGCCCCCCTTGGGCAGGCCGATGGTGAGATCGGTGACCTCGAGGACCGGCGCCTGGGCCGGCTCTTCGACAGCCGCATCGTCTTGCGGCGCGCTCGGGTTGGAATCGGTCATTTCGTTCGCCCGCTCAAAGCTTCTTGGACATACGCGGATCGAGCGTGTCTCGGAGGCCATCGCCGAGCATGTTGATCGCGAGCACGGAAAGCGTCAGGAAGACGCCCGGGAAGAAGATGTTGTGCGGATAGATCTGGAAGAACTGGCGCCCCTCGGCCATGATGTTGCCCCAGGTGGGTACCTCCGGCGGAATCCCGATCCCCAGGAAGCTGAGGATCGCCTCGATCAGGATGGCGGCTCCGCAAATGAAGGTTCCCTGCACGATCAGCGGCGCGATCGTGTTCGGTAGCACGTGGCGCCACAGGATCTTCGCCGTCGGCGTGCCGACCGATATCGCGGCCTCCACGTAGGGTTCCTCGCGGATCGTCAATACGATCGAGCGGACCAGGCGCACGACGCGCGGGACCTCCGGAATGGTGATCGCGAAGATCACGGTCGACAGACTCGCGCCGGAGAGCGAGACGAGCGCGATCGCGAGCAATATCGCCGGTATCGCCATCAGCCCGTCCATGATGCGCATGACGATTCCATCGAGCCATCGGAAGTAGCCGGCGACCAGCCCGATCCCCAGCCCGATCGCCACGCTCAGTACCGCCACCGAGACGCCGACGATCAGGGAGATCCGGGCGCCGTAGACCACCCGCGCGAACACGTCCCGGCCAAGGCTGTCGGTCCCCATGTGGGCCACGATCTTGATCTTGTTGCCGTCGTCGTCTCGGATCGTCGATTCGAAGCCCGGCGTCTTGTTCCGGTTGGCCGGATTGATCTCGGTCGGATTCAGCGAGGTGATCGAGGGCGCGAACACGCCCATCAGCGCGACCAGCGCGAAGATCAGGCCACCGATGATCACGCTCGGGTGGCGCACGAGACGCGCCCAGGCCGAGGGCTTGACCGGCCGCTCGAGCGACTCGGCCGACTCCGGGGATATCGCCGCAGATGCCACGGGTTCTCCTAGTAGCGGATGCGAGGATCGAGCACGGTATAGAGCAGATCGATCACGAGATTGATGACGACGTAGACCACCGAGAACAGCAGGATCATGGTCTGGACGGTGGGATAGTCGCGCCCGAGCACCGCGTCCACGGTCAGACTACCGAGACCGGGAATCGCGAATACGCTCTCAGTCACGACCACGCCGCTGATCAGGACCGCGATCGCGATGCCGATCACTGTCACGATCGGCACGGCGGCATTGCGAAGCGCATGGCGAATCAGGACCTTGAGTTGCGGCAGACCCTTGGCACGCGCCGTGCGCACATAGTCTTCGTTGAGCACCTCGAGCACGCTGGTCCGGGTCATGCGGGCGATCAGCGCCACGAAGATCACGGCCAGTGCCGCCGACGGCATGATCAAGCGGTGGATGAAGCCGCCGAAACCCTCGGCCAATCGCTGGTAGCCCTGGACCGGAAACCAGCCCAGCCGAACGGCGAACACGTACATCAGCAGATAGCCGATCACGAACACCGGCACCGAGAACCCGACCACGGAGAAGCCCATCACGATCCGATCGATCCAGGAACCCTGCTTGTACGCCGCCACGGTCCCCAGCGGCACCGCGATCGCGCAGGCGATGATGATCGTAAAGACAGCCAGCGCGAGGGTCGGCTCCACGCGTTCGGCGATCAGGTCGGCGACCGGCATCTTGTAATAGAACGACTCGCCGAAATCACCGGTGAGAATATTGCCGATCCAGATGCCGAACTGCACGACCATCGGGCGATCGAGCCCGAGCTTGTCGCGAATCTGAGCGATATCGGCGGCCGTGGCCGCATCGCCGGCAATGATCGCGGCGGGATCGCCCGGCGTCAGCCGCAGCATCAGGAAGACGACGACGGCGACCACGAGCATCACCGGAATCGTGGCCAGCAAGCGCCGAAGAAGGTAGGTCCACATCGAGCAAAACCCGAAAAGGCGCGCATCGCACGCGCTCACGAACCTGGATCGGTCCGCTTGAGTCGATCGAAAAGCGGCCCGCCGAAACCGTCGGCGGGCCGCCTCGAGGCCCTACTGCTTCTTGTAGCCCCAGAACACCGTCACGGACGCCTCGGGCGCGCCGGTGATGTTCTTGCGCATCGCGGTGATGCCATACCATTGGCCAAGCCAGATGTGCGTCGGGTACTCGGCGACCCGCATCTGGAGCTTCTCGACGATCGCGAGCTGCTTCTTGGGATCGGCCTCATCGGCGAACTGGTCTCGCAGCGCCTGGATCTGCTTGTCGCAGGGCCAGCCGAACAAGGCCTTGTCGCAGGCCGCGTTCAGGAAGGGCTGCGCGACCGGGTTGGCGTTGTCGACCGCCGCCCAGGCCGTCAGGAAGGCGTTCCAACCGCCCTTCTCGGGCGGATCCTTCTTGGCGCGTCGCCCAACCAGGGTCTGCCAGTCCATCGACTGCATGTCGACCTTCATGCCGATCTTTTCCATCAGCGACTTGGCGACCGGCGCCAGATTGGCCAGCACGCCCACGTCGGTCGAGTGCATCAGGACCACCGGCGTACCGTCGTAGCCGCCTTCCTTCAAGAGCTCGCGCGCCTTCTTGAAGTTCGACTCGAGCTTGTCGTCGAAGCCCTTGGTCGTGGCCAGCGGCGTGCCACAGATGAACATCGCCTTGCAGACCTTGTAGTACTTCGGATTGCCGATCACCGCCTTCAGGAAGTCTTCCTGGTTGAACGCATAGAGCAGCGCCTGGCGGATCTTGTCGTTGTTGAACGGCTTGTGAAGCACGTTGTAGCGGAAGGTGTACTGGAAGCCGAAGGGATTCAGATTGACGATCTTCAGGTTCGGGTCCTTCTCCATGACCGGCAGCAGGTCGTAGGAGGCGGACTCGATGACGTCGATCTCGCCCTTGGAGAGCGCATTCATCTGCGTCTGGGCGTCGCGGATCACTTTCCAGACGACCTTGTCGACGTTGACGACCTTGCCGCCCGAGAAACCGTCGTTGGGCTCGCTGCGCGGCTTGTATTTCGCGAACTTGGCGAACACGGCCTTGTCGCCAGGCTTCCATTCGTCTTTCAGGAACACGAACGGCCCCGACCCGATGTACTCCTTGATCTGCTGGTTCGGCGGCGTGGCGGCGACACGCGCCGGCATGATGAAGGGTACGTTCGAAGACGGCTTGCCGAGCGCCTGCAGGATCAGGCCCGTCGGCTTGTTCAGCAGGAACTGGAAGGTCTTGTCGTCGACCGCCTTCATTTCCTTGACGTAGCTCATCATCTTCTGGCCGAGCGCGTCCTTGGCCCCCCAGCGCTTGAGCGAGGCGATGACATCGGCACTGGTGACCGGCTTGTCGTCATGGAACAGCAGCCCGTCGCGCAGCGTGAAGCTGTGCGTCAGGCCATCGGCCGAGACCTCGTGCTTGCCGACCATCTGCGGCTTGATCTCGCCCTTGTTGTCCATGCCGAACAACGTGTCGTAGACCATGTAGCCGTAGTTGCGCGACATGTAGGCCGTGGTGAAGATCGGATCGACGATCTTCAAGTCCGAGTGCATGACGACATTGAGCGTCGTCTCGGCCTGAACCGATCCGGCCGTCAGTACCGCAGCCAAGGCGGCTGCCTGCACCGAACGGCGCAACAGTTTCTTCATCGACACGTCATTTCCTCCGGGTTGTCGGGAGCAGGTCCCGTTCGCATGCTTGTTCGAGACCGCATCCGGCCTCCCTGCCGAGCACGATCCGTGTGGCACTCTAACCGCGCACGGCCGATCTTGACAAGCCGAAGCACTCCGGCACGGCGCCGCACGCCGCGCATAGAATCCAATCGATGTCAGCGCCTCAGGAGACGGCAATGGGTGTGATCGCAGTGGGCGGAATGCAGCATGAGACGAACACCTTCGCGCCCACGAAGGCCGGATACGCAGCCTTCGAGGCCGGCGGCGGATGGCCGCCGGTCAGCTACGGGGCATCGGTCCTGGACGCCGTCGCCGGCGCCAACATGCCCATCCGTGGTGCGATCGATCACCTGCATGGTGCAGGACATCGCCTGGTCCCGCTGGCCTACGCCGCGGCCTCGCCGTCGGCCCATGTCACCGAAGACGCGTTCGAACGCATCGTCGGCGGGCTCGTCGAGCGGTTGCGAGCAGCGGGCCCGGTCGACGGCGTCTACCTCGACTTGCACGGGGCGATGGTCACCGAGCAACACGACGACGGCGAGGGCGAGATCCTGCGTCGGGTCAGGCAGGTGGTCGGTTCCAGGGTCCCGATCGTGGCCAGTCTCGACCTGCATGCCAACGTGACGCGCCGAATGCTCGACGTGGCCGATGCCATGTCGATCTACCGGACCTACCCGCATGTCGACATGGCCGATACCGGCGCGCGCGCGGCCGCGCTGCTGTTGCGCATGCTCGATCTCGGTGCGCGCCCGTCCAAGGCGATGCACCGCTTCGACTACCTGACCGGTATCCCTTCTCAATGCACGCTGATCGACCCGGCTCGCGGTCTGTTCGATCTACTCGAGCAGATCGAGCGGCGGCACGGGGTTTCGCTCTCTTTCGCACCCGGGTTTCCGATGGCGGACTTCGAAGAATGCGGCATGTCGGTGATCGGCTACGGCGATTCCGGCCGGGTCGAGCCGGCGAGCGCCGAACTCGCCGCGGCGGTGAGGGACGCCGAGGACCGGTTCGCACTCACGTTGCATGAACCCGACGCAGCCGTGCAGCGGGCGATGCGAAACGGTTCGCCGGGCGCGCCGGTGGTGCTGGCGGACACGCAGGACAACCCCGGCGCGGGCGGCAACGGCGACACCACCGGACTGCTCGCCGCCTTGCTCAGACAACGCGCCCAGGACGCCGTGCTCGGCCTCTTGGTCGACCCGGCCTCGGCTGCGCGCGCGCATGAAGCCGGCACCGGCGCGAGCCTGGACTTCGAGCTGGGCGAGATCAGCGGGGTCGCCGGCCATGTTCCGCTGCGGGCTCGTTTCACGGTCGAGCGGCTGGGCGACGGCCGATTCACCTGTACCGGACCGATGTTCGATGGTTTCCGCATGAACCTCGGCCCGATGGCGCTGCTGCGCAGCGGCGGGGTTCGCGTCGTGCTCGCGACTCGGAAGTGCCAGGCGGCCGACCAGGCCATGTTCCGTCACCTCGGCGTCGAACCGGTGCGCGAGCGCATCGTGGCATTGAAGAGCTCGGTTCATTTTCGCGCCGATTTCCAGCCGATCGCGCGCGAGGTGCTGGTGGTACGGGCGCCGGGACCCGCGCTGGCCGACCCCGCCGACTTTCCCTGGCGTCGGCTGCGGCCCGGCATTAGGCTGCGCCCGAACGGCCCCGTCTTCGCGCCTCCCCTCGGCTGAGCCGAAGCCGAGGGCAATAGCCTGCGGCGCTCGCCGCCATCAGTCGCGATAGGCGCGCGCCGCTGCCGCGCCGCGATCGAGGTCGATCCTGGCCAGGGTGATCAATCCGGCCACGAAGAAGAGCCCCGTGACCAGGATCGCGGTCCGATGATCGCCGCCGGTACCCCAGGTGACCAAGCCGTAAGTGATGGGGCCGATCACCGCGGAGAGTCGGGTCGCGAAGGCCCAGAGCCCATAGAACTCGGCCACGCGATGCGAAGGCGCGAGCAGTCCGACGATCGCGCGCCCCGCCGACTGCGACGAGCCCATGCACAGGCCGGCGAGCCAGGCCGCGGCCCAGAAGTAAGGGCGCGAGCCGCCGAGCGCGGCCAGCAGCACCATCACGATCCATCCGAGCAGCGTCAGTGCCAGCGCCCGCCGGTGCCCGATCCGGTCCTGGATGTAGCCGAAGCCGAAGGCGCCCAGCGCCGAGGCGATGTTCACCACGAAGACGAGCAGCATCGTCTCTTTCTTCTCGAAGTTCATGACCTGCTCGGCATAGACCGCCGCCAGCGCGATCACCACCGCGATCCCCGCCTGGTAGGCGCAGCCACAGACCAGCATCCAGAACATGTCGGTCAGCGAGCGTGCATGCCCCCAGGTCTGCCCCAGGCGAGCGAACGACTCGCGAACGGCGGCGCCCAGACCCTTGCCGACACTTCGCGCCGTGGCCGGCTCGCGGCCGCGTTCGCGCAACCACGCGAAGGTCAGCGACGCGGCAAGAAGGTAGATCACCGCGGTGATCAGCATCGTCACCGGCACGAAGGACGACGCCGGCTGTCCCGCGCCCTGCGCATGGATCACCCAGGCCAGCGACAGGCCCAGCGCGAGCATCCCGCCGAAATATCCAAAGCTCCAGCCCCAACCAGACACCTTGCCCAGCGACTCCGGTCGCGATAGCTCGGGTAGGAAGGCCGCGATCAGCGTTTCGCCGATCGCATAGAAGTAGTTGGAGATCACGATCAGCAAGACGGCGAGCGCGACCATCGCCGGGCCGACCAGGGCCAGGCCGGCCGTGCTCGCGACGCAGGCGATCGTCGAGATCAGTAGCAGGCGCTTCTTGGCGCGATGCGCGTCGGCATAGGCGCCGATCGCCGGAGCGGTCAGCATCACCGCCAGGCTGGAGGCCGCGAGGGTCGCGGTCCACAACAAGGTCGCCCAGGAGGCGTTGCCGGCGACGGCGCCAACGAAATAGGCATTGAAGACCGCGGTGAGGACGACGGTGGTGTAGCCCGAGTTGGCGAAGTCGTACATCGCCCAGCCGAACACCTCACGGCCCCGCACGCCCGGATTCAACGACGACTGGTCGAACAATGCCATGGGATCGCCATCCTTCTGTCTACATTGAAGCCGCTGCGCGCGTGTCGAAGCGCCACGGCCTTGTCCGCTGCCGAGCCAGGAGTCTGGACCGCAGAAGGCCGCCCAGACTCCTAGCGACCGGAGATACGGTACCAGAACCCGCCGACGATCTCGTGCATCGCCAGCCAGCTTCGGGCGGCGCCGGACGCCGACGGCATCCAGTCGAGCCAGGACTCGGCGGGCATGCCGCCATGGAAGCCGATCGGACCCGGTATCGGTGACAGGCCGGCGCGCCGGAACGCCGCCAGCGCCCGCGGCATGTGATACGCCTCGGTGACCAGGATCACGCGGGTGATCCCCGCGTCCGCGAGCATCCGGGCACTGTCTTGCGCGTTCTCCCGCGTGTCGCGCGACTGCTTCTCCAACCAGCGTGCCGATATCCCGAGATCCTTCTCGAGCAGCTCGCCCATCACCTCGGCCTCGCTACGCGCCAGCCCACCGGGCGAGCCGCCGCTGAGCAGGACCGGCAGTCCGGTCGATCGTGCGAGTCGCGCGCCCCCGAGCACACGTTCTACGGTCCTCGGCTTGGCACCCACGCCGCCGGGCCAATCGCCGCGGGAGCGGCGAACCCCACCGCCCAGGATCACGATCGCCTGCGGTGGCCGCGGCCCCTGCATCAAAGTCCGCGCACGCTCGGGCGTCAGCACGCGGCCCGCATCGGTCTCGACGTGGCCCAGCAGCGCATCGGACACGCGTGGCACCGACAGCATCAATGCCAGCACCAGCATGGCGACCAGCGTCGAGCGCGCCACGAGGCGTCGCGCGCCCGCCCGGGCACGGAACGCGAACGGAAGACAGAACAAGGCCAGCCAGATCAGGCCAAGGGGCGGCAGCAAGGCGGCGACCAGGCCCTTGCCCGAGACCACCAACCCGGCGTCCATCGCGAAGGCCGCCCCTCGGCTCAGGCCAGTGCCTGGCGTACCTGATCCAGCGCGCCCGGATCCTCGATGGTGGTCAGGTCACCCGGGTCGCGCCCCTCGCACAGGGCCTGGATCGAGCGCCGCAGCACCTTGCCCGAGCGGGTCTTCGGCAACAGGGTCACGAAATGCACGCGTGCTGGCCGAGCCACCGCGCCGAGCTGCCTGTCGACCGTGCGCATGATCTCGCCCTCGAGCGCCAGCCGCGCATCCGCCTGCTCGATCGAGCCCGGATCCTTGAGCACCGCGAATCCGACGGCGACCTGTCCCTTGAGCTGATCGGCGACGCCGACCACGGCAACCTCGGCCACGGCGGGATGGCTGGAGATGCTCTCCTCGATCTCGCGGGTTCCGAGCCGGTGTCCGGCGACATTGATGACATCGTCCGTGCGGCCGAGGATGAAGTAATAGCCGTCGTCGTCGCGGATCCCCCAGTCGAAGGTCGAGTAGACCTGCCGACCCGGGATGGACTCGAAATAGGTCGACACGAAGCGGTCGTCGTCACCCCAGACCGTCTGCATGCAACCCGGGGGCAACGGCGGCACGATCGCGATCACCCCCTTCTCGTTGGCCCCCACTTCCCGACCGGTCTGCTCATGGAGCAGGCGCACGTCGTAGCCGTACATCGGCATGCCCGGACTTCCCAAACGCGTCGGCGTCTGCTCGATCCCGTGCGCGACGGTGAGAATCGGCCAACCGGTCTCGGTCTGCCAGTAGTTGTCGATGATCGGGCGCCCGAGGCCTTCGCTGATCCAGCGCGCCGTGGGCTCGTCCAGCGGTTCGCCCGCCAGGAAAAGCGCGCGCAATGAACTCGTGTCGTAGCGAGTGAGATGGGAAGGGTCCTGCTTCTTGAGCACCCGGATCGCCGTTGGCGCGGAGAACATCACGGTGACGCGATATTTCTCCACCAGCTGCCACAGGATGCCGGCGTCCGGTCGCACCGGCGTTCCCTCGTAGACGATCGTCGCCATCCCGGCGATCAGGGGGCCGTAGACGATGTACGAGTGCCCGACCACCCAGCCGATGTCGCTGGAAGAAAAATAGGTCTCGCCGGCATTGCCGCAGTAGATGTGCTTCATCGAAGCCGCAAGCGCCACGGCATAGCCGCCGACGTCTCGCTGCACGCCCTTCGGGCGCCCGGTGGTACCCGAGGTGTAGAGCGTGTAGCTGACCTCGTTCGACTCCAGCCAGGTGACCGGCACCTTCGCGTCGAGATGTCGCTCGCGCAGCGTCGAATAGTCGTGATCCCGGCCTTCGACCATCGTCATGGGGGCCAGGTCGCGGTCGACCATCAGCACGTTCGCCGGCTTGTGGCTGGAGAGACGGATCGCCTCGTCCAGCAGCGGCTTGTACGCGATGACCTTGCCGGCCCGCGAGCCGGCATCGGCACTGACGATCAGACTAGGGCTCGCGTCCTCGATCCGCGAGGCCAGGCTGCCCGAGGCGAAGCCACCGAACACCACCGAGTGGATCGCCCCGATCCGGGCACAGGCCAGCATCGCGAAGATGGCCTCGGCCACCATCGGCATGTAGATCAGCACTCGATCACCGCGCCCCACGCCGAGAGACTGCATGATCGCCGCCATTCGGACGACCTCGGCATGCAGTTCGCGGAAAGTGTAGACCCGCTCCTGGTCGGTCTCGGTGGATACGTAGATCAGGGCGGGCTCGTCGCCCAGGGAATCCAGGTGCCGGTCCACCGCGTTGTGGCACAGATTGGTCTGCCCGCCGACGAACCAGCGTGCAAACGGGGGCCGGCTGTAGTCGAGCACCTTTTCGAAAGGTTCATGCCAGTCGATGAGTTGCGCCTGCTCGGCCCAGAATCCTTCCCGATCCTCGATCGAGCGCGCGTGCGCCGCCTTCAGTGAACCGCCCATTGCTGTCTTCCTCCTCGTACTCGGCCTGCCATGTTCTGCTCTTCGACCCCAGCTCGAATCGAATCATCCGGCACTTACGGCAGTCTGACGTACTTTACACGCGCGCCCACTTTGGCGAGACTGCGGGTTGTCCCCCGACGAATCCCCCGACGATGCTAAGAGAAGCTGGCGCGCGGTCCGTCCATCGCTCGAACGAACGCCCGAATGCGCGCACGGGCTCGAGGCCTTCGGCCAGCGGTCACAACGGGATCGCCTTGCATTTGCTGCTTAGCCTGCTCATGGGCCTGTGCCTGCTGGCCCCGGGCACGGCTCGCGCCGGCAGTGACGCCGAGTCGCGCACCCGACACGAGGTCTTGCTGCGCTCACTGATGCTGCTTGGCGTCGACTACCGCTTCGGTGGCAGCTCGCCCTCGTCGGGCGTCGATTGCAGCGCGCTGGTGAAGCTGGTCATGGCGACTGGTGCAGGCATCGACGTGCCGAGGCGCGCGGCGGATCAGGCGCGCGTCGGTCGCAGGATCCGTGCGCGCGACCTGCGAGCTGGCGACCTGGTGTTCTTCAACACCCGCGGGCGGCGCAACTCGCATGTCGGCGTCTACCTGGGCGAGCAGCGCTTTCTTCACGCACCATCTACCGGCAACACCGTGCGGATCGACTCGATGCACAAGCGCTACTGGCGCCGGCGATTCACCACGGCCACGCGCCTGATCGGCGTGGTGCGCCCCACCCCGGGCCTGCGCGCTTCGTCGAGGGCTTCGATCGCCTACCCGGACGCCGATTCCAGCCTTGCGGCCAACGCCGAGGCAGCGGCCGTGCCCGCGGTCTCGCGACAAGCAGACGACCACGCACCTGACGCGCTCGGCCTGGTCGCGTTCGCGGCACAGAGCGGCGACAGCGCCGATACCGATACGGCCTTCCCGTTCTCGGCTCACTGAGCGCCGCGACAAACGCCGACCCGATCGAGCCCGGGATTCCTAGGGCCTGCTAGCCGGTTCCCAGGGCCCGGGGCGCGAACGCATCGGCGTTTCGATCGAGAAAGGTCGCGACGGCAGCGATCTGGTCGTCGGCAATGAGGGTCGGTGCATGGCCGACCCCCGCAAACGAAATCACCCGAGCCTTCGGTCCCCGCGCCGCCATCGACTCGGCCACCTCGAGTGGCAGGATGTCGGATTGCTCGCCCCGAATGACCAGCGTCGGACAGGCGATGCGCTCGTAGTAGGGCCACATCTCGGGAACTTCCTTGGTCTCTCGAAACGGTACCGCGATCGCGGGATCGTAGGCGAATCCCCATTCGTCGCCGATCCGGACCAGGAAGTGCTGCGACAGCAAGCGGAACTGCGCATCGGTATGCGGGCCGAAATCGAGCATCAGCATTCTCAAGGCCTGCTCGGCCGCCTCGAAGCTCGGGAAACGCGGGTCGGCACCGACATAGTCCGCGATCCGCGCGAGGCCCTTCGGATCGACGACCGGCCCGACATCGTTCAGGATCAGCGTCCGAATCGCATTGCCGGGCATCGAGGCCAGCGCCATGCCCATCAACCCACCCATCGAAGTGCCCAGCCAGGCGATCCGCTCCTCGTCGAGTCGAGCGATGAGCGTCACGCAATCGGCGACATACTGGAGCGGCGTGTAGAGCCTGGGATCGGGCAGGCGGTCCGATCGGCCGCGACCGGCTACGTCGGGACAAACGATCCGGTAGCGCGAGGCCAGATGCGCGCCGAGCGTGTCGAAGTCGCGGCCGTTTCTGGTGAGGCCGTGAACGCATACGACGACCGGCTTGCGCCGATCGTCACCGCCCCACTGCCAGTAGGCCATCCGGTGGAGACCGCCCGTGCTGGCGCAGGTGACGAATCGAAGCTCGGGTTCGGTCATGGCCATGCCTCGCGCGGTCGTAGAATCCGGTGCATTCGATCTTAGCAGGGGATGACGATGCTCAAAGGCAGGCTGGCACTGGTCACGGGTTCCACGAGCGGCATCGGGCTGGGTATCGCCCGCGCGCTCGCGCAACAGGGAGCGAACCTGGTTCTCAACGGCTTCGGCGATGCCGATCAGATCGAGGCGCTTCGCCGCTCGCTGCAGGCCGAGTTCGGCGTCGAGGTCGGCCATGACGGCGCGGACCTGACCCGGGTGGATCAGATCGAAGCCATGGTCGCGCGCGCACAGGGCGAGCGCGGCGGTATCGACATCCTGGTCAACAACGCCGGCATCCAGTTCGTATCGCCGATCGAGTCCTTTCCGGTCGAGCGCTGGGACGCGGTCATCGCCTTGAATCTATCGGCAGTGTTCCATACGGTGCGCTGCGCTCTGCCGGGCATGAAGGCGCGTGGCTGGGGACGGATCATCAATATCGCATCGGCGCACGGACTGGTCGCGTCGGCCGAGAAGGTCGCCTATGTCGCGGCCAAGCACGGCGTCGTCGGCATCACCAAGGTCGTCGCCCTCGAGACGGCGAGAACCGCGATCACCTGCAACGCGATCTGCCCCGGCTGGGTGCTGACCCCGCTGGTGCAAAAGCAGATCGAAGCGCGTGCGGCGAGCGGCGGCATCAGCGAGGCCGATGCGCGCACGGGGCTGCTATCCGAGAAGCAGCCATCGCTCGAGTTCGTCACGCCCGAGCAGATCGGCGACCTGAGCGTCTTCTTGTGCAGCGAATCGGCGCAGCAGGTTCGCGGCGCGAGCTGGTCGATCGACGGAGGCTGGACCGCTCAATGACCCGGCGGGACGCCCACGCCGCCAGTCGAGTCTCGGGGTAGCCGGATCCGCCAGTAGGCCCGGGATGCCGGGCGCATCGCCGTCACGGCGGGCGGCTGCCCGGGGCGGAAGCGGAACTGGAGCGCGCCGTCCCGATCGCTGCGCCAGATCGCCTGCCCCAGCGCACGATAGCGCTCGAGCACGCGCGCATCGGGGTGCCTGTAGCGATTGCGGTAACCCACCTGGAATACCGCGTGACGACTGCCGAGCGCGAGCAGGAAGGCGAGCGTGGACGAAGTGCGACTGCCATGGTGCGGCGCGACCAGGACATCCGCGCCCAGTTGCTCGGGCTTGGTCCGTTCGAGCAGCTGGGCCTCTTGCGCCGCCTCGATATCGCCGGTGATCAATGCCGAACCGGCACGCGACGACACCCGGAGCACACAGCTGCGGCCATTGACGCGAGTGCGCCAGCGCTTGCGGGCGCTCGATGACCGCGACATCGCCGGGCCCGGGTCCTCGACCGTGGGCGGATGCAGGAACTCGAAGCGCACCCCGTCGACCGACCAGTGTGTCCCGGCGATGCAATCGCGCCATGCCGGGCGCGATTCGCGCAGCGGGTGTTCGGGGGCCAGCGAGCCCGACACGGTGTCGACCACGAGTTCGCGCAAGATCCCCGCTGCTCCGCCGACGTGATCGCTGTCGGCATGCGAGAGGACCAGCGTGTCGATCTTGCCGATACCACGGGAGCGCAGGTAGGGAACGATGATGCGGGTGCCGGCACCGGCTCCCCGGCCATTGCCGGGCCCCGCGTCGTAGAGCAAGCGGTAGCCGGTCGTCTCGATCAGCACCGCGCTGCCCTGCCCCACGTCGAGCGCTGTCAGCCACCACTGGCCGGGTGCCGGACGCTCGCCGGGGTTGAGCATCATCGGCATCAGCATCAGGCCGCCGAGCACCGGCGTCACGCGTCGCGACGGCGATAGCATGATCGCGCAGCCGACGACACCGAGCCCGAGCAGTGGCCAGGTCGGGGAGGCGATCACGTGCACCGACGCGGAAAGCGCGGACAAGACGCCGAGCAGGTCCAGCATGGCTTCGGTCGCGAGTGCCGCGATACCCAGCAGCATCTCGCCCAGGGCGCCGAGTGGCAGCCAGGCGCCGGCATGGACCAAGCCAGCGCCTGCGAGTGCCAGCGGGGTCACGACGAAGGACACGAGGGGAATCGCGAACGCGTTGGCCAGGGGGCCCACGACGCTGAACGAGGAGAAGAACACGGCCCCGAGCGGCACCATCGCGACGGTCACCGCCCACTGCGTCCGGGTAGCGGAAAGCAGAGCACCGGGGCGACGCCGCCGCCCGACCTGCGCATGTGCGACGATGGCCGCGACGGCGGCGAAGGACAGCCAGAAGCCGGGCGCCAATGGCGCCCAAGGGTCTGCGAACACGACGACGGCAGCCGCCAGCGCGAGCACCGGCGCGATGGCCCGGTGACGCCCGAGCAACACCGACGCGGCGGCGCCCACCAGCATCCAGCAGGTTCGCTGTGCCGGAACTCCCCAGCCCGTGAAAGCAGCATAGGCGAAGGCGAGCGCCACCGCAGGTGGCCAGGTGAGCAGCGGGGCCGGACATCCGACCAGAAGGCGTGGCCAGGCCCGGGCGAGACCTCGCACCAGCCGGCGGCAGACGAACATCGCCAGGCCGGCAAACATCGTCACGTGCAGCCCGGATATCGACATGAGATGACCCACCCCGGTGCGCTGGTAGACGGCCCAGGCCTCGCCCGGTATCGCCGCCTGGTCTCCAAGGACCAGTGCGACCAGCGTGCCGCGCACCGCATCCGACCAGGTCTGGAGCCGCGCCGACATCGCCGTGCGGGTCGACATGCGGGCGCGCTCGACGAGGGTGGCGACGGTAAGCGCGGCCTCCGGGATCCGGACCGCACGGAAGTCGGGTCGCCGCCGCGGTTGGCGCACATAGCCGACGCCGGCCATGCCTACCTCGAGCGCGCGCAACTCGGCATCGAACCCACCGGGATTCAGTGGTGCGTGGGGTCGCTTCAGGCGGATCACCAGGCGCAGTCGGTCCCCGGGCCGCAGCCCGGCCTCGGCCGCGCGCGACGAATCCGGTGAATCGGTCATCGGGGTGACCGCGCCATACCAGGCGAGCCGCACCGAGACGCCCGCCGGGCAACCAACGCCGGGGTGCGGGTCGATCCAGTGGCAGTCCTCGATTCGAAAGACGAATCGGGTCGCGAATTCCCCGCGCATGGGCATCGATTGCACATACCCGAGAACCCGCAGGTCGCGACCTTCCTGGTTCGCGTCCAGACGGCTCGCGAGCGCGGCCCCCGCCCCGCCGGCCGCCAGGGAAAAGCTCAATGCCGCCACCCCACCCTGCCGCGCCAGCGCCCAAGGTACCGCGAGCAAGGCCAGGCCGACCAGGACAAGGACTGACTGCACCCAGGGGGGCGGTATCTCCGCCATCGCATGCACAAGCATGGCCGCGAACGGTGCGGGCCAGAGCAGCGGCAACGGCGGGTGGGCGTTGCCGCGGGCGAAGATGCCTGACCCGATGCGTCGCAGGACGCGCCCGACTCCGCGGGCGAGCGATGAATCCATGGCGCCGATGCTAGCGACCGGACCACGAGCCGCGGCTCGGCCGGCCGGCCGATCGGCTAGGACGGAAGCCTTATCAGCGCGCGGGCCAGACGGGGCAGTACGGCCAGCGCGTTGGCGCCGGTCCACGAAGCGACCGCCGCCGGCGATTCACCGCGCAAATCGGCCAGCGTGGCACCGATTCGGGCGAGTTCCTGGGGCCGGTTGGGACCGGCCTCGAGCCAGGCCGGGGCGATGTCGGGCGCGTCGGTCTCGAGCACGATCGCCGAACGCGGAAGGCCGGCCGCCAGCGCCCGGATCCGCCGTGCCCTCGCGTAGGTCATCGCCCCGCCGAAGCCGAGCGCGCAGCCGCAATCGATGAAAGCCTCGGCCTGCTGCCGGCTACCGTTGAACGCATGGGCGATGCCACCGCCAACGCCCGAGGCGCGCAAGTGCTTCAGGACGCGGTCCTGTGCCCGCCGGACATGCATCAATACGGGCAATCCGGCTTCACGCGCCATGGCGAGTTGCGCACGAAACATGCGTTCCTGCAGCGCCCGGTCGAGGCCCGGGACGAAGTGATCGAGCCCGATCTCGCCGATCGCGACCAGCTTCGGATCGCCGGACCATTCGGCCAGCGCCGCCGCCAGGCTTTCGAGCGCATCGCTGCCAGCCCGTTCGACGAACATCGGGTGGATACCGAGCGCATAGGCGACCCCGTCGAAGCGATGGGCGAGCGATCTCACCGACTCGAAATTCGCCGGCTCGACCGCCGGCACCACGATGCCTGCCACGCCGCTGTCGCGCGCGGCGGCCACGATATCGGCGACATCGCCAATCTCGGGCGCATCGAGATGACAATGGGTATCGATCAGCACGGCGAGCGCGGGCGATCCGGCTCAGGGCGGTGCCAGGCGACCGTCGCGCAATGACAGCACCCGATCGAGCTGCCCCGCCAGCTCGAGATCGTGGGTTGCGATCACGAACGCCGTGCCGGCCTCGCGTGCAAGTTCGTCCATCAGGGCAAAGACCTGACGCGCCGTGCCCCGATCCAGGTTGCCGGTGGGCTCGTCGGCCAGCACGCAGCGCGGGGCGGTCACGAGTGCCCGGGCGAACGCGACCCGCTGGCGCTCGCCCCCGGAGAGTTGCGACGGCAAGTGACCGACACGCCCGGCCAGGCCCACCTGCCCCAGGGTCGTGGCGGCCTTCGCCTCGGCCTCGGACCGTGGAAGCCGGCGAATCCGCAGCGGCATCGCGACATTCTCGAGCGCGGTGAACTCGGCGAGCAGGTGGTGGAACTGGTAGACGAACCCGAGCTGCCGGTTCCTGAGCTCGCCGCGCGCGACCTCGTCGAGCGACTCGAGCGGCTTGCCCAACAGGCTCACGCTGCCGCTGCTGGGCTCGTCCAGCCCGCCCAGCAGGTGGAGCAGCGTGCTCTTGCCGGAACCGGATGCCCCGACGATCGCGACGCGCTCGCCTGGCGCGATCGAGAGCTCGACGCCGTCGAGCACCCGAACCGCAGCGGGCCCCTCGCCGTAGGTCTTGCCGAGACCGGTGCAGGCGAGAACCGCGACGCTGCCGCGCTCACTCATGGCGCAAGGCCTCGGCCGGACGCACGCGCGAAGCTCGCCAACTCGGATAGATCGTGGCCAGCAAGGCCATCGCGCAGGCGCTGACACCGATCACGCCCACATCGTCCCAGTGCAGGTCGCTGGGCAGGTAGCTGATGAAATAGATGCCCGCCGGCAGTACCTCGAAGCCGAACGCTTGTTCCAGCGCACTGACCACGCGCCCGACGTTGAGTGCGAGCAACACGCCGAGCGCCACGCCGAAGGCCGCCCCGAGCAGCCCGACCGAGGCGCCCTGCACGATGAAGATCTTCATGATGCTGGTCGGACTGGCGCCAAGGGTGCGCAGGATCGCGATGTCGGAGAGCTTGTCGGTGACGGTCATCACGAGCATCGACACCAGGTTGAACGCCGCCACGGCGACGATGAGCAGCAGGATGATGAACATCATCCGCTTCTCGATCTTGACAGCCGCGAACCAGTTCCGGTTCTCTTGCGACCAGTCCCGGACGTAGTAGCGGGATCCCAGCCGAACCGCCAGTTCGTCGGCGATCCGGGGAGCAGCGAGCATGTCCACGGTGCGCAAGCGCACGCCGCTGACGCCGCGGACCCGAAACAGCTTCGCGGCGTCTTGCACATGAGTCAGCACCAGCGACCCGTCGTACTCGGAGTGACCGGACTTGAACACCCCGACGACCGTGAACTGCCGCAGCCGCGGGATCACCCCGGCCGGCGTCGCCGTGCCTTGCGGCGCCATCAGGGTCAGCCGATCCCCGATCGACACCATCGACCGCCGCGCCAACTCGGCGCCGATCAGGACGCCGAACTGGCCAGGGCGCAGCGCCGAGAGGTCGCCGACCTCGAGATGACGCACGAAATCAGCAACGTCGGGCTCGCGCTCGGGATCGATGCCGCGAACCACCACGCCGCGCACGCTGTCGCCGCGGGTGAGCATCGCCTGCCCGATCACGAAGGGCGCGCCGGCGACGATGCGCGGATCGCGCCGCGCTTGCTCGAGCAGCGGCTGCCAGTCCTGCAAGCCGCCGGACGCGCCGAAGACCTCGATGTGCGAGAGCACCGAAAGCATGCGGTCGCGGACTTCCTTCTGGAACCCGTTCATGACCGAGAGCACGACGATCAGCGCCGCCACGCCGAGCGCGATCCCGGCAACCGACAGTCCGGAGATGAACGAGATGAAGCCGTTGCGGCGACCGGAACGGCGACCGGCGCGCGTATAGCGCAGCCCGATGAAGTATTCGAAGGCGTTGTGCATGAGTGCGGCGGGCAGTTTGCCATAGAATTCCGGCGTGACCGCTTGCCTTCTGTGTCCCGGTGCACTGGCCGATCCCGATCCGGCCATCGAGGCCCGCTTGCCTGCCGCCGCATCCGATGCCATCGCGTCGACGCCGCTGCGCTGCGCGAGCCTGAGCAAATATCGGATCGATCCGGATGTTCTGCCGCGCGAACTGCCGCACGAGCAATGGCTTCGATCCCGCTTTGGCCTGCCCGCGACCGCGAGCGTCGAGGCTTTCGGCGCACTCGGCGCGACCGGCCTGATGCCGCCGGCCGGCGCGCTGGTGGTGCGCCCGGTCCACCTGCATGTCGGTCTCGACCATCTGGTCTTGCTGCCCCCGCATGCACTGTCGCTTTCTCGGTCGCAGGCCGAGGCCCTCGTCGAGGCTGCCAATCGCCATCTGGAGCCCGATGGCGCCAGCCTGAGCTGCGCGGGCCCCGACTGGTGGTTCCTGAAGGGCATCCGGGCGACCGAGGCCGTGATTCGCTCGTCTCGGGTCGCCGCGGGGAGAAACGTCACCGCCTACCTGCCCGAAGGCCCCGGCGCCCGCGAACTGATCCGAATCGTCAACGAGTTGCAGATGCTCTGGCACGACCACCCAGGCAACGTCGAGCGCGAGCGCAGCGGCCAGCTCACCGTCAATGGCCTGTGGATAGAGGGCATCGTCGATCCGCCGGACACATCGTCGGGCCTCGTGCGGACGGTCCATGCCGACGATCCGGCGATCCGAGGCATCGCGCTGGCCTGCGCGGCAGCGACGCTCGAGCCGGCGCCTCAGACACCGACCGAATGCCTGGAATCGCTCGCCCGCCCGGACAGCATCATCGAGTTGCCGTTCTGGCTGAAGGCATCGATCGACCGCGACCCGGCCCGATGGCGAGACGGCTGGCGCCGCTTCACCGACTTGCTTGCCCCCCTGCGATCACGACTGGCGCGCAAGGTGAAGCGCTTCGACGTCGTGCTCACCGGGGAGACCGAGATCGCGATCCTGAGCTGGTCGGCTACAGACCGATGGAAGTGGTGGCGGCGCGCCGATCTGGTGCTCGAGCGCGAGGTTCTGGCCCGCCCGCGTCCGGGTCTGTCGAGATGATCGACGTCGGGCAGGTATTGCCCCGGCACAGTGCGCCCGAGGTCGTCGCGAACCTGCGGGCCGCGGGCGTGGATCCGATCATGTCGAGGCTGCTCGCAGCGCGCGGGGTGACCAGCCCGGACGCCTGTCGATTCGACCTCGAACGACTGCTCAGGCCCGACACCATGGCCGGCATCGATGCCATTGGCACGGCGCTGGTGGGCGCCATCGAGGCCGGCGAACCGATCTGCGTGATCGCCGACTACGACTGTGACGGTGCGACGGCCTGTGCGCTGGCCGTGCGCGGCTTGCGCCGCTTTGGCGCGGTCGTCGACTACACGGTACCCAACCGCCTGGTTCACGGCTACGGCCTGAGTCCTGACGTGGTTCGGATGGCCAGCCGGCACCCACGCCTCGGCCAGCCGCGCTGGTTGCTGACCGTGGACAACGGCATCGCCAGTGTCGACGGGGTCGAGGCGGCACGGCAGGCCGGTATGCGGGTGCTCGTCACCGATCACCACCTGCCGGGCGAGCGACTTCCGCGGGCGCACGCGATCGTCGATCCGAACCAGCCGGGTTGCGCCTTCCCCAGCAAGCACCTGGCCGGGGTCGGGGTCATGTTCTACGTGCTGCTGGCACTGCGAGCGGCTTATCGCCAACGGGGTGATAGCACGCGCGGCCGGATCGCATTGGCCGATCTGCTCGATCTGGTGGCGCTCGGGACCGTCGCCGATCTGGTCCGCCTCGATGAGAACAACCGCCTGCTCGTCGAAGGCGGCCTGCGCCGACTTCGCTCGGGCCGTGCCTGCGCCGGCCTGCGTGCGCTGGCGAGCGTGTCCGGGGTGCAGGCGCACCGGGCCGGCGCCCGTGACCTCGGCTTCATGCTGGCACCCCGGATCAACGCCGCCGGCCGACTGGCCGACATCACCACCGGCATCGAATGCCTGCTCGCCGACGATGACTCGCATGCGGCCGAGCTCGCGCGACGCCTCGACGACATCAACCGTGAGCGACGTCGCCTCGAAGCAACGATGCGCCAGGAGGCGATCGATGACCTCGAGCCGGAGGGGACCGGCCGACTGGGCCTGGTCGCGTTCCGTCCGCAGTGGCACGAAGGCGTGGTCGGCCTGGTCGCCAGCAAGCTCAAGGAGCGAAGGCATCGCCCCGCCATCGCCTTCGCACCGGCCAGCGGCGAACCCGGCATGCTGCGCGGATCGGCGCGATCGATCCCTGGCGTACACATGCGCGACGTGATCGATCTGGCCGACAAGCGCCGGCCAGGCCTGATTCTTCGCTTCGGCGGCCACGCAATGGCAGCCGGCCTGACCCTGCGCGACGACGCCCTGGCGCCATTCTCCAACGCCTTCGAGGACGCGCTGGCCACGCTGGCAGAACCCGGTGCGTTCGATCGCGAGACACTCGTCGACGGTCCGCTGGAGCCCGAAGACATCGATTTCGAGCTGGTCGACGCCCTCGAAGCGCAGGTATGGGGCCAGGGCTTTCCGCCGCCCTTGTTCCGGAACCGGTTCGACATCCTTCGCCAGCGCGTGGTCGGCGGACAGCATCTCAAGCTCGAACTGCGGCTCGGGCGCCGACGACTGGAGGCCATTGCCTTCAATCGGAGCGAGCCATTCCCCGATGCCGCCGAGCTTCTCTATCGCCCGGCACGCAACGAATACCAGGGACTCGCGAGCGTCCAGCTCATGATCGAAGGGATCGACGAGTGCTCGCCCGGCGAACCCGACGCAACGATATAATTTCAGGTTTGCCAGCGCACGCGCACCCGGGGGCACAGATGGAAGCAGAACGGATCAACCAGCTCGAGGCACGCATCGACGATCTGCAATCGCGGATCGACTCTCTTCGGAGGTATCTTTGACTACGATCTGAAGAAAGATCGTCTAGAGGAAGTCGACCGACTGCTCGAGGCCCCTGACGTCTGGAACGACCCGGCCAACGCGCAGTCGCTGGGGCGCGAGAAGCGCTCGCTCGAATCCGTGGTGCTGACGCTGACCCAGGCCGGCGGCGCGATCGGCGATGCCACCGATCTGTTCGAGATGGCTCACGAGGAAGGCGATGACGCCACCCTCGAGGCCTTGTTCGCCGACACCGACGCGATCACCGCGACGGTCGAGGGGCTCGAGTTCCGGCGCATGTTCTCCAACCCGGCGGATCCGAGCGACTGCTTCCTCGAGATTCAGGCCGGCGCCGGCGGGACAGAAGCCCAGGACTGGGCGCAGATGCTCTTGCGCCAGTACCTTCGCTACTGCGAGCGCAAGGGATTCAAGGCGGAAGTGCTCGAGGAGTCCGAGGGCGAGGTCGCTGGCCTGAAAGGCGCGACGATCAAGGTGGCTGGTGACTACGCCTACGGGCACCTGCGCACCGAGACCGGCATTCATCGCCTGGTCCGCAAGTCCCCCTTCGATTCGGGCGGTGCCCGACACACGTCGTTCGCGTCGGTCTACGTCTACCCCGAGGTCGACGACTCGATCGAGATCGATATCAATCCGGCGGATCTGCGCGTGGATGTCTATCGCGCCTCGGGGGCCGGTGGACAGCACGTCAACCGGACCGAGTCGGCGGTCCGGATCACGCACAACCCCTCCGGCATCGTCGTGCAATGCCAGAACGATCGATCCCAGCACCGCAACCGCGACGAGGCGATGCGGATGCTGCGTGCCCGCCTCTACGAGCTCGAGTTGCGCAAGCGCCGCGAGGAGCAGGACAAGGTCGAGGCCGGCAAGACCGACATCGGCTGGGGCCACCAGATCCGTTCCTACGTGCTGGACCAGTCGCGCATCAAGGACTTGCGCACCAACGTCGAGATCAGCAATACGCGGGCCGTTCTCGACGGCGACCTGGATCCATTCATCACCGCCAGCCTGAAGATGGGAGTCTGACCGGTGAGCGATAGCCCGGCCCTCGAGCCTGTCGATCCGATCGACGAGAACCAGATCATCGCGGAGCGACGCGCCAAGCTCGCCCAGCTTCGCGCCGGCGACGCGCCGGCCTTTCCGAACGACTTCCGGCCCACCCATCAAGCCGGCACTCTGATCGAGCACCACGATCACAAGACCCGCGAGGTCCTCGAGCAGGAACAGGTCAAGGTGCGGATCGCCGGCCGCATGGTCCTCAAGCGGGTCCAGGGAAAGGCGAGTTTCGCGACCATCCAGGACGGTTCGACCGGTGCCAACCGGATCCAGATCTGGATGAACGATGCCGGCGTGGGCGCCAGCGCGCACGAAGCCTTCAAGCACTGGGATCTCGGTGACCTGGTCGGTGTCGATGGCGTCCTGTTCAAGACCCAGCGTGGCGAGCTGTCGGTGCGCTGCAGCGCCGTCCGGCTCCTGGCCAAGTCCCTGCGTCCCCTACCCGACAAGTTCCACGGCCTGGCCGACCAGGAAACCCGCTACCGGCAGCGCTATGTCGACCTGATCGTCACCGCCGAGTCACGCGATACCTTCGTCGCGCGCAGCCGCACCATCAACACGATTCGCAACTTCATGGCCGAGCATGGGTTTCTCGAGGTCGAGACGCCGATGCTGCACCCGATCCCGGGCGGTGCCACCGCGCGCCCCTTCGAGACTCACCACAACGCGCTCGATCAGCAGATGTTCCTGCGCATCGCACCCGAGCTGTACCTGAAGCGGCTCATCGTTGGCGGATTCGAGCGCGTATTCGAGATCAATCGGAACTTCCGAAACGAGGGGGTGAGCCCGCGGCACAACCCCGAGTTCACCATGATGGAGTTCTACGCCGCCTACACCGACTACCGCTGGCTCATGGACTTCACCGAGCAGGTGCTGCGTCATGCGGCCGTGGCGGCGACGGGTAGCGCGGTGCTGAGTTTCCAGGGCCAACGCATCGACCTGGAACGCCCGTTCCAGCGTCTGACCATCGCCGAGGCGATCGCCACCCATGCACCGCGCTACAGCGCCGATCAACTCGTCGATGCGACCTATCTGCGCGGGGAACTGGCCCGACTCGGCTGCGATGTCGCCTCACCCCCGCTCAATGGTGCCGGACTCGGCGCGTTGCAGCTGGCGCTGTTCGAGGAGGTCGCCGAGCACCTGCTGATCCAGCCGACGTATATCGTCGACTACCCGGTGGAGGTCTCTCCCCTGGCGCGGGAATCGGACAGCCGCCCGGGCATCACCGAGCGCTTCGAGCTGTTCATCACCGGCCGCGAGATCGCCAATGGGTTCTCCGAGCTCAATGATCCCGAGGACCAGGCGGCGCGCTTCCGACGCCAGGTCGAGGCCAAGGATGCTGGCGACGAAGAGGCGATGTACTACGACGCCGATTACATCCGTGCGCTCGAGTACGGCATGCCGCCCACCGGCGGTTGCGGCATCGGCATAGACCGGCTGATCATGCTGCTCACGGACAGCGCCAACATCCGTGACGTGATCCTTTTCCCTGCGCTCAAGCGCGAAGACTGAGGCCCCGGTTCAGTCGGCCTCGTCGATCCAGGCCTGCTGAATCGCCTCGAGGATCTTCTCACCCGATCGATTGGGGTCGTCGTCGAAGCCGGGCAGCGCCATCACCCAACGGTGCAGGTCGGTGAAGCGCACGGCGGTCGGGTCGACATCAGGGTGCGCCTCGGTCAGGGCGATCGCTACATCCAGCGTATCGGTCCATTTCATCGGTCTTCTCCCCTCCTGGGCTTGGCCATCCGGGCCACGGCGCGCGGCTCACTGCTCCTCGCGCGCGTGGTTGATCGTGTAGCGCGGCAACTCGATCGTCAGGTCCTCGTCACCCACCTGGAGCTGACAAGACAGCCGCGAGGTCGCACTCAGGCCCCATGCCTTGTCCAGCATGTCGTCTTCCTCGTCCTCGGACGGATCGAGCGAGTCGAAGCCATCGCGCACGATCACGTGACAGGTCGTGCAGGCACAGGACATCTCGCAGGCGTGCTCGATCTCGATGCCGCGCGCAAGCAGTTCGCGACACAGATTCGTGCCGGCCTCGACCTCGAAATCGGCGCCTTGCGGGCAAAGCCGCTCGTGCGGCAGTACCACGATCCTCGTCATTTCAGCTTCCAATGTCATCGATTCGGGTGCCCGCCAGCGCGCGCGCGATCGAGCGATCCATACGCTGGGCCGCGAAGGCCTCGGTGCCGATCGACACCGATTCGATCGCGGCGCGGATCGCGTCGCGGTCGGACCCCGCTCGCGCCGCGCGCATCTTCTCGAGCAGGCGCGTGATCTCGGCACGCTCGGCCTCGGACAGCAGATCACCGTCGGCGGCCAGGGCGGAACTCGTGGCTTCGTCGAGCCGGTCCGCCTCGACCTGCTGCTCGCGCAACGCCCTCGCCTCCATGTCTTGCGCCGCCGACTCGAAGGAATCGCGAAGCATGCCGGCGATCTCATCCTCGCTCAGTCCGTACGAGGGTTTGACAGCCACCGATGCCTCGATGCCGCTGGAGAGCTCGCGGGCCGAAACCGAGAGCAAGCCGTCCGCGTCGACCTGGAAGGTCACCCGGATCCGGGCGGCACCAGCCGCCATCGGGGGAATGCCTCGCAGTTCGAAGCGAGCCAGCGAGCGGCAGTCGGATACCAGTTCGCGCTCGCCCTGAACCACATGGATCGCCATCGCGGTCTGGCCGTCCCGGTAGGTGGTGAACTCCTGGCCACGCGCGGTCGGAATGGTGGAGTTTCGAGGAATCACGCGCTCGACCAGACCGCCCATCGTCTCGAGTCCAAGCGAAAGCGGGATGACGTCCAGCAGCAGCCAATCGCCATCGACCGAGCGGTTTCCGACGAGCTGGTTCGCCTGCAGGGCCGCCCCGATCGCGACCACCTGATCCGGATCCAGGTCGACATGGGGGGCGCGCTCGAAAAGGCGTGCCACCTCGCGGCGCACCATCGGCATCCGCGTCGAGCCGCCAACGAGCACGATGTCGCGGACCTCGGACGGGCCCACGCCGGCATCGTGAAGGGTGTCCCTGCACGCCTGGAGGGTACGCTCGAGCAGGTCGCTGCATAGCGACTCGAAGCGTTCGCGGCTCAGTGGCAGCTTGACCCGGCTCTGGTCCGAGAGCGGCACGTCGAAGGTCGTTCGATCGCTCTTGGACAAGGCCTCCTTGGCGCGCCTCGCTTCGCCGATCAGCGCTCGCAGATCGCGCGCGTCCAGCGCCGAAGGCCGATCGCCATCGGCATCGTTGCCCGCCGCGGCGGCCAGGTCGAGCGTTTCGTGTGCCCCGGCCAGGCCGGTCTCGCGCAGCGCCCAGGCGACGATGCGCCGATCGAAGTCGTCGCCCCCCAACGCCGAGTCGCCACCGGTCGCGATCACCTCGAAGACCCCCTTGTTCAGGCGCAGGACCGACACGTCGAAGGTGCCGCCACCCAGGTCGTAGATCGCGTAGATTCCCTCGGAGGCGTTATCGAGCCCGTAGGCGATGGCCGCCGCCGTCGGCTCGTTGAGCAGCCGCAGAACGCTCAGCCCCGCCAGGGCCGCGGCGTCCTTCGTGGCCTGGCGCTGCGCATCGTCGAAATAGGCGGGGACCGTGATCACCGCGCCATCGACCGGATGACCCAGCGAAGCCTCGGCGCGGGCACGCAGCACCCGCAGGATCTCGGCCGATACCTCGACCGGCGTGCGATCGCCGGCCCGAGTACGCAGACGGACCATGCCTGGGGCCTCGAGCAACTCGTAGGGCGTCGGATACCGTCGCGCTTCTTCGAAGCCCCGACCCATCAATCGTTTGACCGACACGATCGTATTGGTCGGATCGGCCACGGCCTTGCCCAAGGCTTCGTCACCGACCACGACCCGGGCACCCTCGAGGTAGCGGACGACGGATGGCAGCAGCGCATGCCCGCTTTCGTCGCGAATCACCTCGGCTATGCTGGAGCGGACCGTGGCGACCAGGGAATTGGTCGTCCCCAGGTCGATGCCGATCGCGTACTTGCGCTGATGCGGATCAGGGCTCTCGCCGGGCTCGGAAATCTGAAGTAGTGCCATGGTCGTCCGTTCGGTTCGATCAAGCGCCCAACGCGCGCTGGGCAACGGCCAGCTCTTGCCGGAATCGCTCGATGAACATCAGCTTTCTCACCTCGGCGGCCGGATCGCCGTCCTCATCCCGGTCGAGCAGTCCGGCCAGGCGTTCATGAATCGACTGTCTGTGCGCATCGACTTGCGCCCGCAGTTCGAGCAGCGCTTCAGGATTCCCGTCCTCGCGGACCTCGTCGAGCGTTTCGCGCCAACTCATCTGGGCCATCAGGAACTCGGGCGGCATCGCGGTATTGCTCTCGGCCTCGACGTCCAGCCCGCGTAGTTCACACAGGTAACGAGCGCGTGCCAACGGTTCCGACAGTGTCTGGAAGGCCTCGTTGGCCCGGCTCGCGAGTTGCATTGCAATCCGACGCTCGGTCTGCCCGGCAGCCGCGAACCGGTCGGGATGCACGGCTGCCTGGACACGCCGATAGGCATCCGATACCCGCTCCGGCTCGACCTCGAATCGCTCGGGCAGGCCCAGGAACTCGAACAATGACTTGGTCAAAACACTCATGACTGCTCTCTACGCGCGCCGCCGTCGCATTCGCGCTCCCCGATGACAAGCGTCGGCTGCTCACGGGCCCCAACGACAAAAGAGGCGGTCTGCCCGCCTCCGAATCACGGACCGGGCTCCCCTTGCCAACAAGGGGACCCGCGACCGCCGGCCAAGTCAGACCGTGAACGACTCCCCGCAGCCGCATTCGCCCTTGACATTCGGGTTGCGGAACTGGAAACCCTCGTTGAGCCCCTCCCGAACGAAATCGAGCTCGGTCCCATCGATGTAGGCAAGGCTTTTCGGATCGACGAAGACGCTCACGCCGTGGCTTTCGAATTGTGTGTCTTCGGGCATCGCCTCGTCGGCGTACTCGAGCTTGTAGGCCAGGCCCGAGCAACCCGTGGTTCGCACCCCGACCCTCAGGCCGATGCCCTTGCCCCGTTTCTGCAGGTACCGGCTGACATGCGTCGCGGCGGATTCGGTGAGTGTGACAGCCATCGTGCCCCCTCTCGTTTGGCCGCTCTCAGGCCGCCTTCTGGTCCGACGCAGTCGCGCCGTGCTTCTTGCGGTAGTCGTCGACCGCAGCCTTGATCGCATCCTCGGCCAGGATCGAGCAATGAATCTTGACCGGCGGCAGCGCCAACTCCTCGGCGATCGCCGTGTTCTTGATCGAGCCCGCCTCGTCGAGCGTCTTGCCCTTGACCCATTCGGTGATCAGTGACGACGACGCGATCGCCGAGCCACAACCGTAGGTCTTGAAGCGCGCGTCCTCGATCACACCGGCTTCGTTGACCTTGATCTGCAGCTTCATCACGTCGCCGCAGGCCGGCGCGCCCACCATGCCGGTGCCGACATGCGGGTCCTTCTTGTCGAAGGAGCCCACGTTCCTCGGGTTTTCGTAGTGGTCGATGACTTTTTCGCTGTAAGACATGACTGTCTTCCCTTACCTTGATGACAATTGATTCGGTTCGATTCCGACGGCGTCCGGGGCTCCCGCGTCAGTGCGCGGCCCACTGGACCGAGTCGAGGTCGACTCCTTCCTGCACCATTTCCCAGAGTGGCGACATCTCACGCAGCTTTGCCACCTTGGACTGCATCAATCGGACGGCGTAGTCGATCTCTTCCTCGGTCGAGAAGCGGCCCACCGTGAAACGGATCGAACTATGCGCGAGCTCGTCGCTGCGACCGAGCGCGCGCAACACATACGAAGGCTCCAGGCTGGCCGAGGTACAGGCCGAACCACTGGACACCGCGATGTCCTTGACCGCCATCATCAGGGACTCGCCCTCGACATAGTTGAAGCTGACGTTCAGGTTGTGCGGCACACGGTGCTCGAGGTGGCCGTTCACATAGACCTCGGGCATCTCCCGAAGTCCATCGAGCAAGCGGTCGCGCAGCGCACCGATACGGCGGTTTTCCGCGTCCATCTCGAGTCTCGCGAGCCTGAAGGCCTCGCCCATGCCGACGATTTGATGGGTCGGCAAGGTGCCCGATCGCATGCCGCGCTCGTGGCCGCCACCGTGGATCTGGGCTTCCAGCCTGACCCGCGGCTTGCGCCTGACATACAAGGCGCCGACGCCCTTGGGACCGTAGACCTTGTGTGCCGAGAACGACATCAGATCGACCTTCAGGGACTGCAGATCGATCGGCAGCTTGCCTGCGGCCTGGGCCGAATCGACATGAAACAGGATCTTGCGCTCACGGCAGATGTCGCCAAATGCCGCGATGTCCTGAACCACGCCGATCTCATTGTTGACGAACATGACAGACGCGAGAACCGTGTCTTCGCGCAGCGCCGCGGCAAAGGCCTGCGGGCTGACCATGCCGTCGGCGTCGACGTCGAGGTAGGTCACCTCGAAGCCATGGCGCTCGAGCTCGCGCATCGTATCGAGCGTGGCCTTGTGCTCGGTCTTCACCGTCACCAAGTGTCGCCCGCGCTCGCGATAGAACTGCGCCGCCCCCTTGAGCGCCAGGTTGATCGATTCGGTCGCGCCCGAGGTCCAGACGATCTCGCGCGGATCACAGTTGACCAGAGCCGCGACCTCCTTGCGCGCATTCTCGACCGCCTGCTCGGCGGTCCAGCCGAAGGCGTGGCTGCGCGACGCGGGATTGCCGAAATGCTCTCGCAGGAACGGAAGCATCGTGTCGACCACCCGGGGATCGACCGGCGTGGTCGCGGAATAGTCGAGGTAGATCGGGAGTTGCATGATGTGTTCCGAATAGTGATCAGAGCGTGGTCAGGCGGCCGTTGTCGAGCTTGATCGACTGCAGCGTGGAGGTCGGGAACTCGAGCGCGGCTCGATGCTCCTTGACTGCCGGCACCGCACGCGGCGCGCCGCCCGCCTGCCGCTCGCGCTGGCCTTCGACCAGCGATGCCAGGGTCACGGAGTCGAGATAGTCGATCATCTTGCGGTTGAGCGTGGCCCACAATTCGTGGGTCATGCACGGGCCGTCGTCCTCGCAGTTTTCCTTGCCGCCGCACTGGGTCGCGTCCAGGGGCTCGTCGACCGCGAAGATGATGTCGGCCACGGTGATGTTCTTCATGTTGCGGCCAAGCGTGTAGCCGCCACCGGGGCCGCGCGTACTTTCGACCAACTCGTGCCGGCGCAGCTTGCCGAACAATTGCTCCAGGTACGACAGCGAGATTTTCTGACGCTGACTGATGCCCGCCAAGGTCACCGGCCCCTGCTGCTCGCGCAGCGCCAGGTCGATCATGGCAGTCACCGCGAAACGTCCTTTGGTAGTGAGTCGCATGGATCTGTTCCTCTGGGCAGAAGAGGGAAGCACTTCCCCTCTTTCCCGACTATTTTAGTCGAGAATCCGTGGCCACCACCAGACACACCCCATCCGCGGTATGGGTTTTGCCTCGGGCCGGGCGTACGGGCCCGGTCGCCAAAAGACAAGGGGGCGCGAGTCGCGCCCCCTTGCGGCCGATACCCGGATCAGGCGGCGGCAACCTGCGTGGCGCGGCGCTTCACGAGCTCGAGCAGGCCGTTGCAGGCATCCTCGATGTAGTCGAGGACCTGCTCGAAACCAGCCTGATTCCCGTAGTAAGGGTCGGGAATCGTGGCGGTCTCATGCTCGCTGGCGAAACGCATCAGGAGCTGCAGCTTGTGCTTGGAAGACTTGGGCGCAAGCTGCTGCAGCGCCGAGAGATTGTCCCAGTCCATGGCCAGCACCAGGTCGAACAGCTCGAAGTCGACCTCGCTGATCCGACGCGCCCGCAGGTCGTCGATGCTGACGCCGCGCTTGGCGGTGGCAGCCTGGGCGCGCTTGTCAGGCCCTTCGTTGAGATGAAAAGCGTGCGTGCCCGCCGAATCGACGGTCACGATCCCCTCGAGGCCTGCCTGTCGAACCATATGCCGGAACATTCCCTCGGCCATCGGCGACCGACAGATGTTGCCCATGCATACGAACAGAACACGGGTGCTCAAGCCAAACGCGATCGGTTCTCTTTTTCCCATTGCAATTTCCGAAGACGAATCCATATTTCTTCCGGCCAGGCGGCGGAGCCTGCTACGCAGCGCGATCAGCCACGAACGGAACCACTTTCCCACCGCTGGACCCAAAAACCTGCTCCTTGAGCACCGCAAGCTGATCTCTCAGCTGCGCTGCTTTCTCGAATTCCAGATTGCGCGCGTGCTCGAGCATCTGTTTCTCGAGGCGCTTGATCTCGCGCGCCAACCCCTTCTCTCCCATCGACTCGTACTGTGCGGCCTGCCTCGCGGCTTTCAACTCCTGCTTGGCCTCGCGCGGGTCGAAGACGCCGTCGATCAATTCGCGCACTCGCTTCTTGACCCCCTTGGGCACGATCCCATGGGCGGCATTGAAAGCGAGCTGCTTCTCGCGGCGTCGCTGGGTCTCGTCCAGCGCGCGCCGCATCGAATCGGTGACCCGGTCCGCATACAGGATGGCGGTGCCGTTCAGGTTGCGAGCGGCCCGGCCGATGGTCTGGATCAGGCTGCGCTCCGAGCGCAGGAAGCCCTCCTTGTCGGCATCGAGGATCGCCACCAGCGAGACTTCCGGAATATCCAGGCCCTCCCTGAGCAGGTTGATACCCACCAGCACGTCGAAGGTCCCAAGCCGCAGATCCCGAATGATCTCGACCCGCTCGACCGTATCGACGTCGGAATGCAAGTAACGCACCTTCACACCGTGGTCGGCGAGGAAATCCGTCAAGTCCTCGGCCATCCGCTTGGTCAGCGTGGTCACCAGCACACGCTCGCCAGCACGGACCCGATCGTTGATTTCCGACAGGACGTCGTCGACCTGGCTCGACGCCGGCCGGACCAGAACGGTCGGATCCACCAACCCGGTCGGCCGAACGACCTGCTCGACAACCTGGCCGGCGTGCTCGCCCTCATAGGCGGCGGGTGTCGCCGAGACGAAGATCGCCTGGCGCATCTTGGTCTCGAATTCCTCGAATTTCAGTGGTCGGTTGTCCAGGGCCGATGGCAGCCGGAAGCCGAACTCGACCAGGGTCTCCTTGCGAGAGCGGTCGCCCCGGTACATGCCGCCCAGTTGCCCGATGGTCACGTGACTCTCGTCGATGATCATCAGTGCATCGTCGGGGAGATAGTCGACGAGGGTCGGCGGCGGTTCGCCCGGCGCCGCACCCGAGAAATGCCGGCTGTAGTTCTCGATCCCCTTGCAAAAGCCGAGCTCCTGCAGCATCTCGAGGTCGAATCGCGTGCGTTGCTCGAGCCGCTGCGCCTCGACCAGCTTGCCCTCGTCGTACAGGTACTTGAGCCGTTCGCTGAGCTCGGCCTTGATCGTCTCGAGCGCGCGCAGCACCGTCTGCCTCGGGGTGACATAGTGCGATGACGGATAGACCGTGAACCGGGGCACCTTCTGGCGAACCCGCCCGGTCAGCGGGTCGAAGAGCTGCAAGGATTCGATCTCGTCGTCGAAGAGTTCGATCCTGAGGGCCAGTTCCGCATGCTCGGCCGGAAAGATATCGATGGTGTCGCCACGGACCCGAAAACTGCCACGGTCGAAGTCGGTCTCGTTGCGCCGGTACTGCATGGACACCAGTCGCTGCAGGATGTCGCGCTGGGACAGACGATCGCGCACCCGAACCGTGAGGACCATCGCGTGATAGTCGTTGGGATTGCCGATGCCGTAGATGCATGACACCGTAGCGACAATGACGCTGTCGCGCCGCTCCATCAGCGACTTGGTCGCCGACAATCGCATCTGCTCGATGTGCTCGTTGATCGACGAGTCCTTCTCGATGAACAGATCACGCTGGGGAACGTAGGCCTCGGGCTGGTAGTAGTCGTAGTAGGAAACGAAGTACTCGACCGCGTTATTGGGGAAGAACTCGCGCATCTCGGCGTAGAGCTGGGCGGCCAGCGTCTTGTTGGGCGCGATGATCAGGGCCGGACGCCCCAGGCGGGCGATGACATTGGCCATCGTGAAGGTCTTGCCCGAGCCGGTGACGCCCAGCAGCGTCTGGAAGCTCAGTCCGTCCTCGATGCCCTCGATCAGGCGCGCGATCGCCTGCGGCTGATCCCCGCCGGGCGCGAACGGCTGGTGCAGCTCGAAGGGACTGTTCGGGAAAGTCAGGAAATCTGAGGCTTCCTGAGCGGAATCGGACATTTCGCGAGGTTCAGGCGTGATAAATTTTCAGGCTGTATCGAGCGCTCGATCGGATCATGGCCGCGGTCTTTCGTCGGTACCGGGTACGGCTGCCGCGGGGTACGGCTGCCGCGACCGGAAATCCAGCCAGGGATCCATGAGCACACCAGGCAAGATCGCCCTCCGCAACTCATTTGGCAACGCACAAGAGCACAAGTAGCGCAACTGCCGAAAGCACTGCTGCGTCCCGGCGCCGAACTCCCCTGGGCAAAACGATCGTCAGCGATCTCGGGCAGACGGGAGCACCGCCCCCCAGGCCATCCCGGCCCCGACCGAGAACAGGGCCTGGGCACGAATCCAACAGCCCGGCAGGCAGCATCAAATTATGGCGGCTCGACCCGGAAAAAGCTAGCAAAATCCAGCGAAACTGCCCAAAATATGTGCAGCCTCACCCTTGACAAAACCCGTTTCCAACAAGAATTCAATAGATTACGAGTCAGCATGAGCCACTCGATGTTCGCCGCCGTCCCGATGGCACCGCGTGATCCGATCCTTGGACAGACCGAGGTTTTCAACAACGACCAGCGCCCCGAGAAGATCAACCTGGGCGTCGGGGTCTACTACGACGAATCGGGCCGGATTCCGCTGCTCGCCGTGGTGCGCAAGGCCGAAGCGCAGATCATGGAAAGCGCCGGCCCGCGTGGCTATCTTCCGATCGAAGGCATGGCCGCCTACAACGCCGCGGTGCAGCAATTGCTGTTCGGCCCGGACTCCCCGCTGCTCGCCCAGGGCCGCGTCGCGACCTTCGAGTGCCTCGGCGGAACCGGCGCGCTCCGAGTGGGTGCCGAGTTTCTTCGCCGTACCCGGCCAGGCGCCCGCGCCTGGATCAGTGACCCAAGCTGGGAGAATCATCGCGCGCTCTTCGAGGCCGCCGGATTCGAGGTTGGCGCCTACCCTTACTACGACGCCGCGACCCACGGGGTGCGATTCGACGACCTGCGCTCGTTCCTGTCCGGCCTGCCGGCGGGCGACGTGGTGGTGCTGCACGCCTGCTGCCATAACCCGACCGGGGTGGACCTCGATGCCGAGCAGTGGGCCGAGATCGTCCGGCTCTGTGGCGAGCGCGATCTGATCGCCTTTCTCGACATGGCCTACCAGGGCTTCGGCAGCGGCATCGACGAAGACGCCGAGGCGCTCCGGGCGTTTGCGGGTTCGGGCCAGGTGTTTCTGGTCGCCAGCTCGTTCTCGAAATCGTTCTCGCTCTACGGTGAGCGCGTCGGCGCCCTGTCGGTGGTCGCCTCCGAGCGCGACGAGGCGGCGCGGGTGACGAGCCAGATAAAGCGGGTGATCCGAGCCAACTATTCCAATCCCCCCACCCACGGCGCGAACATCGTCGCGCGCGTTCTGTCGACGCCGGATCTGCGCCAGCTGTGGGAAGACGAGCTTCGCGGCATGCGCGAGCGCATTCAATCGATGCGAACCGGACTCGTGGAGCGCCTCAAGTCCTTGGGCGCGCGGCGCGATTTCGAGTTCGTCGAGGCGCAACGAGGGATGTTCTCCTATTCGGGCCTCAGCGCGGCCGAAGTCGACCGCCTGCGCGAGGAATTCGCGATCTACGCGATCTCGACCGGGCGGATCTGCGTCGCGGCGCTCAATCTTCGCAACATCGACCGGGTCGCAGAGGCGGTGACCACCATCGTCAACGGCTGATCGGGATTGTCGGAACACGATCGATCGCCGGCACGGGCCAGGCCCGATCGGCAGTAGTAGACTGGATCGGGCGCCCTGTTCGCGCCCTTATCCCCCAAGGCTCAGGAGACACGCATGACCTCGACCGTATCGCTCGACGCCCTGGCCGCGATGGTGCCCGATGGCGCCAAGATCGCCGTCGCGAAGCAAGACAGCGGCTCTTCGATCGCAGCGACCCTGGCACTGATCCGGCGCGGGGTGCGGCGCCTCCATCTGGTCTGTGTCCCGGTATCGAGCCTCCAGGCCGACCTGCTGATCGGCGCCGGCTGCGTCGAGACCCTCGAGACATCGGCTGTGTCGCTGGGCGAATACGGCAGCGCGCCCCAGTTCTGCGAGGCGGTCAAGCGTGGTCGCATCCGGCTGCTCGATGCCACCTGCCCGGCCGTGTACGCGGGCCTGCAGGCGGCGCAGAAAGGGCTTCCGTTCATGCCGCTGCGCGGCATCCTGGGCAGTGACGTGCTGGCCAACCGCCCCGATGACTGGCGCGTGATCGACAACCCCTTCGGTGAAGGCGACCCGATCGTGGCAATCCGGGCGATCCGCCCCAATTTCGCGCTGTTCCATGCAATGGCTGCCGATCGATTCGGGAATGTACTTGTCGGACGCGACCGCGACGGCCTGCTGCTCTCGCATGCGGCCGGTGCCGCGCTCGTGACCGTGGAGCGTATCGTCGAGGGCAATCTGCTCGATGATCCCGAGCGCTCGAGTGGTGTCGTACCTGCCATGTACGTCGGCGGGATCGCGCTGGCCCCACAGGGGACGGCCCCCCTCGGATTCGGCGACGAGTACCCCACGGACGGCGAGTTCATGGCGCGCTATGCCGCCAACGCACGCTCGCAAGAAGGCTTCGAGGCCTTGCTGGCCGAGTTGCAGGAGCGTGCCGGCGCGGCCGTGGCCGCCTGAACCGGGAGCCGGTCCACTCATGCACCCGACCGACCCGGTCACGCCCACCGAAGGCCTGATCTTCACGATTTCCCGCTTGCTCAAGGGCATACGCCACGGCGCGGTCGGCGCCTCTTCCCCGATCCCGGGGGCTGGGGTCTTGTTGACCCGCGCGCTGGCCGAGCGCTCGGGCGCGCCAAGAGTCCATGTCTCGATCCTCGGGTCGCGGCGCCACAACTCGTTCACCAATGGCGGCGTGGAGATCTTCGACCTGGCGGGCCAGGGCCGAGTCGACGCGTTCTTCCTGGGCGGCGGCCAGATCGACGGCCAGGCCAACATCAACCTGGTCGGCGTCGGCGACTATCCGACCCATGACGTCCGTTGGCCGGGATCGTTCGGGTCGGCCTATCTCTACCACCTGATCCCGCGGATGATCCTCTTTCGCGAGGAGCACACACGCCGGGTCATGGTGCCCCGGGTCGATTTCGTCTCCGCGGCGGGCCCGCGCGCCGACGTTCCCGACTATCGGCCCGGCGGTCCACATGCCCTGCTCACCCGCTTGTGCCTGTTCTCGTTCGACAAGCAGGCGCGTCGGTTCCAGCTCCAGAGCGTGCATCCCGGACATACGGTCGAGGAAGTCCGCGACCAGACCGGGTTCGATTTCGACTGTCCCGACGAAGTGCCGGTCACGCCCATGCCCGATGCACCGACCCTGGCCCTGATTCGCAGCCGCATTCGCGAAGAGATCAGCGAAACCTATCCCAAGTTCGCTGCCCAGATGTGGCCGTCCTGAGGCGGTTCCAGGCCACGGCCGCCGATAGCGCGCGCCAAGCTTTCCGGCGCGCAGCAACTGTCGCTACAATGCCCCGTCCTGCAGCCCGGCAACGGGCGACGACGGATTCGGGGCGCGCCGGGACCAAGCCGACCGGTTGGCGACCGAATGACGACGAGACAGATCGCGACACTCGGGAAAGGAGACCCAGCCATGCGCAAGACCATCGTATCGATGGCGGCAACCGCCATCCTGCTCGGAGGCAGCTTTGCCGCCGAGGCCAAGACCACGCTTCGCCTCACGCTTCAGCTTCCGCTGAAGAGTTCGCTGGGCCAGAACGTCGCGGCATTCAAGAAAGAAGTCGAGGCCGCGTCCAAGGGCGACCTCGAGATCCAGATCTACGATAGCGCCCAGCTCTACAAGGACAAGGAAGTCCCGCAGGCCGTGGGGTCCGGGGCGATCGAGATGGGCGTGTCATCGATCACGCGATTCGCCGGCCAGATTCCCGCGGTCGACGTGCTCTACGTGCCCTTCCTGTTCAACACCAGCGACCTGGTTCGCAAGGCGGTGGCGCCTGGCAGCCCCGTGCGCGGCCCGATCGACGCCGCCGTGCTAAAGACCGGCAACCGGATTCTCTGGTGGCAGGCCTATGGTTCGAACGTCGTGCTCTCGAAGGGCGCCTTCATCAAGACCCCGGCCGATTTCAAGGGCAAGAAGGCACGGGTGTTCTCCAAGTCGCTGGCCACCTGGGTCAGCAGCATGGGCGGGGCGCCGGTGAACACGGCCGGATCCGAGCAATACCTCGCCTACCAGCGCGGGACGGTCGACATCGGCATGACGGGCCCGACCACGATCAAGTCGCGCAAGATCTATGAGGTCATGGACCACATCACGCTGGTGAACAACGCCGTCATCGAGTTCGTCGTGGTCATCAACGACAAGAAGTGGAAGTCGCTCACCGACGCGCAGCGCAAGGTGATCGCCGCGGCCGCGGTCAAGGTCGAGGCCCAGCTTCGCGACCACCAGGCCCGGCTCGAGAGCGAGTCGATCGAGGTCGGCAAGAAGAACGGCATGAAGGTGCACGAGCCCACTGCCGACGAGGTCAAGGCCTGGAAGGCAACGGCCAAGCCCGTCATCGACCAGTTCCTGAAGGCATCGGGCGCGCTGGGCAAGCAGGTCTACGAGGCCGCGCAGAAGCTCTGAGGTCCCCAGCGCCTTCGGGCGCGCACCGGGCACGGTCGACGAGCGCGATCGTGCCCACCCCTCCTTCCTTGCCCAGCGGATGGCGGCTGCCATGCACCTGATCGATCGCCTGAGCCTCGGACTCGCCTGGATCGCCGCGCTGCTGTTCTTCCTGACCGGCGTCTTCCTCAGCTACGAGGTCTTCGCGCGATACCTGTTCAATGCGCCCACCACCTGGGTCCTCGAGACCTGCGAACTGCTGCTGATGTGGGGCGTATTCCTGGGCCTGGGGCGCGCCGTGAAGCTGCGCGAGAATATCTCGATCGAGTTGCTTTTCGACCGGCTCTCTCGTGGATGGCAACGCCTGCTCGACATCGTCGCGCTGGTGTTCATGGCGGCCTTTGCCGCCATCGTGGGCTGGTACGCGTTCTCGATCGCCCATGAAAGCTTCGCCGATGGCCGCACGACGGCCACCGTCGTCGACTATCCGGCCTGGTGGGCCGAGGCCTCGATCGTCGTCGGCATGGCTTTGTTGCTGCTGCAGTGCCTGGTCGAGCTGATCCGTGCCCTTTCGGGGTCCGACTGGGATCCCGGCGTCGGTCACGGCCACGAGCACTGAGGCGAACCCTATGTCTTCGGCCCTGATTCTGCTCGCGCTGATCGGCTTGCTCCTGATCCGGATTCCGGTCGCCTACGCGCTGGGCGGGCTGGGGCTGATCCTGCTGCTGGCCGGCGGTTTCTCGCCCCTGATGGCGGCACAGGGCATTCTGGGCACGGTCGACAACTTCGTTCTGCTGTCGGTGCCGCTGTTCCTGCTGATGTCGAACATCCTGCTCAAGGGAGGCGTGGGCCGGGACCTGTTCGCGGCCGTGCAGGCCTTCGTCGGCCACCTGCCGGGCGGGCTGGGCATCGCGACGGTCCTGTCGTGCGGCATCTTCGCGGCGATCTCGGGCTCTTCGGTGGCCACCGCCGCCACCATCGGGACGGTTGCGATCCCCGAGATGATCGAGCGCGGCTACCCCAAGCATTTCGTCTACGGGCTGCTCGCCGCCGGCGGCACCCTGGGAATCCTGATTCCGCCGTCGATCCCACTGATCGTCTATGGCTTCATCACCGAGGAATCGATTCTCAAGCTGTTCCTTGCAGGCGTTGGGCCCGGCCTGCTGCTGATGTTCCTGTTCGCCGCTTTCTCGATGATCTACGCGTCGCGCTCGACCAGCTACGAGCCCTCGCCGCGCGCGTCCCGCGCCGAGCGCATCCGGGCCGGTACGCGAGCCCTGCCGGCGATCGCGCTGGCCGTGCTGGTGATCGGCGTCATCTACACGGGGGTCGCCACGCCCACCGAGGCCGCCGCGGTCGGCTTCGCGTTCGCGCTGCTGATCACTGCGGTGCTGTTGCGCACGCTGACCTGGCAGGGCTTCAAGGAGGCGTTGGTGGAGTCGATGGTCACGACTGTCACCATCCTGATGATCGTGGCCGGCGCCAAGGTCTTCGGCAAGGCCATCACGCTCTATCGGATCCCACAGGAACTCTCGCAACTGATCGCAGAGTCGTTCACGACGGTTGGCCCGTTCATCCTGGTCGTCGCAGGGGTCCTGATCCTGATGGGGTGCTTCCTCGAGGCCTTGTCGATGATGCTGATCATGGTGCCGGTGCTCGCCCCCGCACTGACGCCCCTGGGCGTCGACAACGTCTGGTTCGGTGTCTTCTTCGTCATCATGATCGAGTGCGCGCTGATCACCCCGCCCGTCGGCCTGAACCTCTACGTGATCCAGGCGGTCGGCCGGGCGACGCTGGTCGACGTCTCGAAGGGGGTCTGGCCATTCCTTGCGCTGATGCTGCTCAGCGTGGTGCTGATCTACTTCCTGCCGGCGATCGCGCTCTACATCCCTTTCAAGCTCTGACGCTCGGGGCAGCCGTCGCTTCCGCCATCCCTTGCCTGATTGGTGCGAAGAGGCTATATTTGCCGGCTGATCCCCGATAGCTCAGTCGGTAGAGCGACGGACTGTTAATCCGCAGGTCCCAGGTTCGAGCCCTGGTCGGGGAGCCAGTAAATTCAAGGGCTTGCGTGCGTATTCGCCGCAGGCCTTTTTCTTTTTCGGCTCGCCGTGTCGGCATTTGTCTTTCGTGGCTTTCGTCCGGGATCGGGTCGGACGGCATCGTGCCGACAAGCGTTCGCCGGCCCCGAAGTAAACTGCGCCCGATCCGTCGCCCCCGATGCCAACCCCGAAGACGCCATGCTCGAATTGCGTGGAATCCGCGTACTGTCCCTGTCCCCGATCGAGCTGACGCTGCCCGACGGCAAGTGCATCTCGATCCAGGGGGAGTCTGGCTCGGGCAAGTCGATGCTGTTGCGCGCAGTCGCCGATCTGGATCCGCACGACGGCGATGCGGCATTGGACGGCGAGGCCTGCAGCCGCATGCCGGCCCCCGAATGGCGTCGACGAGTCGTCTACGTTCCGGCCGATTCGGGCTGGTGGCACGATGCGGTGCGAGACCACTTCCCGCCCGAGGCGGACCTCCCGGCGCTGCTTCGCGAAATGGACCTCAAGCCCGATCTCGCCGACGGACCGGTCAGCCGATTGTCGACCGGTGAGCGCCAGCGCCTGGCTTTGCTAAGAGCGCTCGGCCCACAGGTCAGAGTCCTGCTGCTGGACGAGCCCACGTCGGGGCTCGACGAGCGAGGCACCCGACGAGTCGAGGCCTGGCTGCAGCGCGCGATGCAAGCTGGCGTGGGCGTGCTGCTCGTGACGCACAGCCCGGAGCAGGCGAAACGCCTGGCACAGCGAAGGATGATTCTTCGCGACGGCGTCCTCGAAGAACTCACGGCATGAGCGCGCCTGCGATCGGTCCCGGGGGCCTTGCCATCGCCGCCCTGCTCGTGCTGGCGAGCGCGGCCGTGTCGCTGGTCCTCCAACTCGGGCTGGCTCGCGGCTTGCTGGTGGCGGCGCTGCGCACGATCGTCCAGTTGCTGCTCGTCGGCATGGTGCTGGAATGGGTCTTCGCCCTGCGCTCGCCCTTGATCGTCGCAGCCGTGCTCGCGCTGATGTTCACGCTCGCGAGCCGCGAGATCCTGTCGCGCCAGGAACGTCGCCTGGCTGGCGGGTGGAGCCGATGGATCGCCGGCGGCAGCATGCTCGCAGCGACGGTGGTGGCCATGTTCGCCGGTCTCGCCGCGCTGCGCCCCAGGCCGGTACTCGAGGCCAGCGTATTGATCCCGCTGCTCGGCATCGTGCTGGGCAATGTGATGAACGGGGTGAGCCTGAGCCTGAACACCTTCCACAACGGTGTGGTGCGCGATCGGCTGGCCATCGAGGCGAGGCTCGCGCTCGGCTCGAACCGCTTCGACGCGCTGCGTTCAACGCAGATCGGCGCCTTGCGCAGCGGGCTGATTCCGATCCTCAACCAGATGTCGGCCGCCGGCGTGATCACCCTGCCCGGCATGATGACCGGCCAGGTGCTCGCCGGCATGCCGGTACTCGAGGCCGCCAAGTACCAGATCCTGGTGCTGCTGCTGATCGCCGGTGCATCCTGCCTGGGCGCGATCCTCGCGAGCTGGATCGCGGTCCGTCGGATCAGCGACGAGCGCGACCGCCTGCGACTGGATCGCCTGCTTGGCGTGTCCCGGAGCCAGCGGTAGCGGCGTTGGAAGGCCGCGGCGATGCCGCCGTCCGATATTCGTGAACCAGTCGATCGATCAAGGCGGCGGTGGCGGGCACATCCGGGATACCCGACACCGAATGCCCTGCACTCCAGATATCGCTCCAACGGCGCGGTCGATCACCGCCAGCCACCTGCCCGCCGAAGCGCGCCCTGGCCGCCTCGATCGTCACGTGGTCGGGTAGCGCGCGGGGATCCAGGCCCGCCCGCTCCAGTGACGCGGCGATGAAATTGGCCGGCAAGCCGGTCACCGCCGAGGTCAGCACGATGTCGTCGAGTTCGCTGTCCACGACCATCTGCTTGTACGGGTCGGCCGCCATGCTTTCTCGCGTGGCGACGAAACGGGTACCCATGTAGCCGTAGTCGGCGCCAAGCTCGATCGCAGCATGCAGGCCGCGGCCATCGGTCAGCCCGCCGGCCAGCACGATCACGCCGTCGTAGTCGCGGCGCAGCGCACGCACGAAGGCGAACGGATTGGCCCAGCCGGTCTGGCCGCCTGCCCCCGCGCACAACAGCACCAGGCCGTCGGCCCCCGCCTCGACCGCCTTCTCGGCATGGCGCAGCGACGCGACATCTGCAAGGACACGGCAGCCGGCATCGTGCAGGCGCGGCAGCACGTCGGCGGGCGAACCGACGCTGGTGATGACGAGCTCGCAGCGATGCGCGACGACGCAGTCGATGTCGGCCCGAAGGGCCTGCGCGCTACGGCGCATGATCAGGTTCGGGCAATACGGCGCCACCGCCCGGCCGGCATCCCGGGCGCGCTCGCCAGCGAGGTCGAGACGGCTCATCCAGTCATCGAGCTCGGCCTGGTCGCGACAGTTGGCGGTTGGAAACGCACCGATCGCACCGGCCCCGCAGGCGGCGGCGACGAGATCGACGCCCGAGACGCGCAGCATCGGGGCCACGATCAACGGCAGGCGCAGGCGATCATCGAACGGCATTTTCGGCATCGGTCGTCCTTCAGCGGGGCATCCCGGAGAGTACGTCATCCCGGGGCCCGGTCGCGGTAGCATTGATCGGATTCCAAGACCGAAACCGGAGACAAGACCATGGCCGGATCCAGCACGCCGAATGGCGGCCAGATGATCGTCGACTACCTGATCCAGGAGGGGGTTCCCTACGCGTTCGGGCTGTGCGGCCATGGCAACATCGGCTTCATCGATGCGCTCCACGAGCGCGCCGACGAGATCACGACGATCTCTGTCCACCACGAAACCGTGGCCGGCTTCATGGCCGACGTCTACTACCGCGTAGGTGGCAAGCCCACGGCCACCTTCACCTCCTGCGGCCCCGGCTCGGCCAATCTGCCGATCGCGCTGGCGAACTCGTATTTCGACTCGGTACCCTTCCTGGCGATCACCGGCAACGTGCCGACCAGCCAGTTCAATCGCGGCGCCTTCCAGGAGACCTATCGTCAGCACCAGGCCGATTTCCCATCGACCGTGCGTGCCTATTGCAAGCGGGTGTTCCAGCCCACGCGCGGCGAGATGATGCCAGTCGCGGTGCGCCAGGCCTGGAAGACGATGATCACCGGTCGACCCGGTCCGGTGGTGCTCGACGTCCCCTTCGATATCTTCAAGGAACCGGTGGGCGAGCCGACGCCCGATGCGCAGGCCTGGAACGCGAACATCAGTTCACGCTGCGGCGCCGACCCGCAGGGCGTGGAGAAGACGCTCGACCTTCTGCTCGCCGCCGAACGCCCGGTGATCCTCGTGGGCCAGGGGGTGAAGTACGGCGCGGCCTGCGACGCGTTGCGCCAACTTGCCGAGCGGCTTCGGATCCCGGTGGCGCAGTCGGCCAGCGGTATCGGCGCGATGCCCGCCGATCACCCACTCTCACTGGGGCTGGTCGCGCGCAATGGGACCTACCAGGCCAATCACGCGGCGCGCCAGGCCGACGTGCTCCTGGCACTGGGGGTGCGCTTCGACGACCGAACCTCTTCGAGCTGGCTGCCGGGCTATTCGTTCTCGATACCCCCGACGCGCCTGATCCACGTCGACATCGATCCCGACGAGATCGGCCGAAACTATCCGGTCGAGCTGGGCCTCATGGCCGACGTCGGCACCTTCCTCGAACAACTCCGGCAAGGGCTCGACCGACGCGGCATCCCTGATCGGGCTTCGGCACGGTCGACCCCCTGGCTCGACGCGATCGCCGGTTATCGACGCGAATGGGAGGCCTTCATCGCGCCCGGCTTCGCCGACGCCTCGTCTCCGATCCATCCGCAGCGCGCCGCCTTCGAGATCGACCGCGCCCTGCCCGAGGACGCGATCCTGGTCAGCGACATCGGCATCCATCACAACTGGCTGATCCAGTTCTGCCAGCCGAGTCGGCCCGATTCCCTGATCGGCTCGATGGGTTTCGGTCCGATGGGCTTCGGCGTGGCCGGCGTGCTCGGCGCAAAGCTGGCCGCGCCCGAGCGGCCCTGCGTATCGGTCTGCGGCGACGGCGCCTTCTTCATGCATGCCAGCGTCCTCGGGACGGCGGTGGAGTACGCGCTGCCGGTCGTCTGGGTGGTCTGGAACAATGCCGCCTACGCGTCGATCCGCGGGCTGCAGCGCGGCTACCTGGGTGGGCGCGAGCTGGCGACCGACTTTCGCTACCCCGACAGCGGTTCGCCATACACGCCGGATTTCGCTGCGATGGCCCGCTCGGCCGGCGTCGAGGGCGTCAGCGTGAGTCGTCCCGATGAACTCGCGGACGCGATCCGAGCCGGCATCGCGGCCGGCCGGCCCTACCTGATCGACGCGAGCATCGCGGCCGATGCCAACCCGGGCGGCGCGGGTGTGTGGGAACTGCCGGGACTCGGCGTCAGCCGCCCCGCCATCGGCTCGCGCTATGAACCCTAGCTAGCGTCATGCCTCGGCAAGGCGAATCGCGTCGGCGACGGCGAGCGCGGTCATGTTCACGATCCGGCGCACCGTCGACGAAGCGGTCAGGATGTGTACCGGTCGCGCCGCGCCGAGCAGGATCGGGCCCACCGTCACGCCATGCCCCCCCGTCATCTTGATGACGTTGAACAGGATGTTCGCGGCATCCAGGTTCGGGCAGATCAGGACGTTGGCCGCGCCGCTCAGGGTGGTCTCGGGCAGGAACTCCCGGCGCAGCCGCTCGCTGAGCGCGGCGTCACCATGAAGTTCGCCATCGGCCTCCACATCGGGACATCGTTCCAGGAACAGGTCGCGCGCATGCCGCATCTTGCGTGCAGACGGGCGCTCCGAGGACCCGAAGCTGGAATGCGACAGGAAGGCCAGCTTCGGCGGGACGCCGAAGCAGCGCACGGCCTCGGTCGCGAGTTCGGCGATGTGTGCCAACTCGTGCGCGTCAGGGTCTTCGTTGACCGAGGTATCGGCGATGAACAGCGTGTAGCGCTCGAGCATCAGCGCGTTCATCGTCGCATAGGCAGTCGCTCCTTCGGCGAGCCCGATGATGCCAGCGACCCGGTCCAGGTGCGCCTCGAAGCGACCGACCAGGCCACAGAGCATGGCGTCGGCATCGCCAAGGCGGATCATCATCGCACCGATCGCGGTGTGCGAGCGGCGCAGCGCGGCCTTGGCGATCTCGGGCGTGACGCCGTCGCGGCCATGCAAGCGGTGGTAGGCCTCCCAGTACTGCCGGTAGCGGGGATCATCGTCGGCGTCGATCAGCTCGAAGTCGCGGCCGGCGACCAGTCGCAGGCCCGCGCGCCGGATCCGCGATTCGATCACGGCCGGACGACCGATCAGGATCGGTCGGGCCAGGCCCTCATCGACCGCGACCTGCGCCGCCCGCAGCACGCGCACGTCCTCGCCTTCGGCATAGACGACCCGCCTGGGCGACGCCTTGGCTGCCGTGAAGACGGGCCGCATGAACATGCCGGTATGAGTGACGAAGCGGCCCAGCGAATCGCGGTAGGCCTGCATGTCGGCAATGGGCCGCGTCGCCACGCCGGAGTCCTCGGCCGCCTTGGCGACAGCCGGCGCGATGCGCAGGATCAGCCGGGAATCGAACGGCGTCGGAATCAGGTAGTCGGGGCCGAAGACCATCTCGCGCCCCTGGTAGGCCGCAGCGACCTCGTCGCTGGTCTCGGCCTTGGCCAACGCGGCGATCTCGCGCACGCAGGCAAGCTTCATCTCCTCGGTGATCGCGCTCGCGCCGCTATCGAGCGCCCCCCGAAAGATGTAGGGGAAGCACAGGACATTGTTGACCTGATTCGGATAGTCCGAGCGGCCGGTCGCAATGATGCAATCGGGCCGAGCCGCCTTGGCCAACTCGGGGCGGATCTCGGGCTCCGGGTTCGCCAGCGCGAGGATGATCGGGCGATCGGCCATCGTGGCGACCATCTCGGCACTCAGCACCCCGGCCGCCGAGCAGCCGAGGAAAACGTCCGCACCGGCCACGGCGTCGGCCAGTGTGCGCATTTCGGTGCGTTGCGCGTAGCGCTGCTTGGACGCGTCGAGCGCATCGCCCCGGTCGGGGCGAACGACACCGCGCGAATCGCAGACGAAGACATTCTCGCGCCGCACGCCGAGCGCGATCATCAGGTCCAGACACGCGATCGCCGCCGCACCGGCACCCGAGACCGCCAGGCGCACCGAGTCGATCGGCTTGCCAACGATCTCGAGGCCGTTGAGCATCGCGGCGGTCGAGATGATCGCGGTGCCGTGCTGGTCATCGTGGAAGACCGGGATCGACAAGCGCTCGCGCAGCTTGCGCTCGATCGTGAAGCACTCGGGCGCCTTGATGTCCTCCAGGTTGATCCCGCCCAGCGTCGGCTGCAGCGCCGCGATGATGTCCACCAGCTTGTCGGGATCGGTCTCGTCGAGCTCGATGTCGAACACGTCGATGCCCGCGAATTTCTTGAACAGGCAGCCCTTGCCCTCCATCACCGGCTTGCCGGCCAGGGGCCCGATGTCGCCAAGCCCGAGCACCGCCGTGCCGTTCGTGATCACGCCGACCAGGTTGGCGCGCGACGTGTATTCGGCGGCCATCGCCGGATCGTCGCGGATCTCGAGGCAGGCATAGGCCACGCCCGGTGAATACGCGAGCGAAAGGTCGCGCTGGTTCGACAGCGGCTTGGTCGGCGTGACCGAGATCTTGCCCCGCGTCGGCAGGCGGTGATAGTCGAGTGCCGCGCCCCTCAGGGCCCGCTCGGCCTCTTCCCTGGAATCGGTCGGATCAGTCACGGCGTTCTCCTTGCCTGGCGGCCTGCGCACGGGCGAACGCCGCATACCAGCCGACGCTTTCCGGGTTGGCCATCGCGTCCGGATTCAGCACCCGCTCGGCGGCTTGCCCGAGCAACAGCTTCTTGACCGGCAGCTCCATCTTCTTGCCGCTCATGGTACGAGGCACGGCCGGTACCTGCAGGATCTCGGACGGTACATGGCGTGGCGACAGCGCCTCGCGAATCCGCTGCCGCAAGCGCGCGCGTAGCGCGTCGTCTAGCTCGCGTCCTTCGCGCATGACCACGAACAGTGGCATATAGCTCTCTCGACCCAGGTACTCGAGGTCGACCACGAGGCTGTCGACCACATCGGGCTCCAGTTCCACCGCGCGGTAGAGTTCGGCGGTTCCCATTCGGACACCGAAGCGGTTGATCGTCGCATCGGAGCGACCATAGATGATCGCGCCGCCACGCGGGGTGATCCGGACCCAGTCGCCGTGGCGCCAGATGCCGGGGAACATGTCGAAATAGCTGTCGTGATATCGCGACCCGTCGTCGTCGCCCCAGAGCCGGATCGGCATCGACGGCATCGGTCGCGTGCACACGAGCTCGCCGACCTCGTCGATCAGTGCCCGGCCGTCGTCGCTCCAGGCCTCGACCGCCGCGCCCAGGCACAGGCACTGCATCTCGCCAGCGACCAGCGGCAACTCGCGATTGCCACCGATGAACGCGCCGGCGAAGTCCGTGCCGCCCGAGATCACGCACCACCAGATATCGGGATCCACCTCTCGGTACGCCCATTCGTAGCACTCGGGCGACAGCGGTGATCCCGTCGATCCGAGCGAGCGCAGCGCGCCGAGACCGGCGAACTCGCGCGGACTGATCCCGGCCTTCAGGCATGAGGCGTAGTAGGCAGCGCCGGCACCGAAGAACGTCGCCCGGACATCGGCGACGAATTGCCAAAGCGCCCGCCAGTCCGGCCACGACGGACTGCCGTCATAGATGCAGATCGTCGTGCCGCCCAGCAGCCCGCCGGTCTGGCAATTCCACATGATCCAGCCCGTGCTCGAGTACCAATGGAAGCGGTCGTCGGGGCCGATATCGTTGTGGAGCACGGCGAGCTTGAGTTGCTCGAGCGTGACACCGCCGTGGCCGTGGACGATCGGCTTGGGCATGCCGGTGGTGCCGCTCGAGTAGACGACCCACAAAGGATGGTCGAAATCGACCGGGGCCGGCCGCCATCCGTCAGTCGCCCGGCCGGCGATGCATGCCTCGAACCGAGTCGATGAGACCCCTTCGGGGACGACCAGTGGATCGACGGCCGCCTCGCCGGTCAACGCATCGACTTCGATGACGTGCGCGACACTCGGCAGTCCGGCCAGAAGCTCCGCAATCACGGCGCGCCGATCGTGAACCCGCCCGCCGAAGCGATAAGTGGTCGCGACCAGCAATACCTTCGGGCCGATCTGCCGGAATCGATCGAGCACGCTGACCGGCCCCATATCGGTCGAACAAAGCGACCAGATCGCACCGATGCTCACGCTGGCCAGAAATGCCACGATCGTCGCCGGGATGTTGGGCAGGAAGCCGCACACTCGGTCGCCAGGCCTGACCCCCATCGAAACCAACGCGCTGGCCAGGCTGGCAACCTGCCAATCGAGCTGTGCCCAGCTGGTCTCGGTCCGCTCGCCGCGCTCGTTGCCGAACACGATGGCCGCCCGCTGCGCGTACTCGGGCAGACGGGCATGGCGAAGCACCTGCTCGGCGTAGTTCAGTCGCGCACCGGGAAACCAGCGCGCGCCAGGCATTCGATCGTCGGCCAGGACGGTGCCGTCGCCACCGACGATGGAGACATCGAAGAAGTCGCGGATCGAGGCCCAGAACGCGTCCAGGTCGGTCACCGACCAGCGATGCAAGGCTGCATAGTCGTCGAAACCAAGGCCACGCTCGCGCGCCAGCCAGTGTCGGTAGCGCGCCATCCAGGACCCGCCCGTCGCGTCGCTCGGCGCCCGTGCCGGCGCGACATCGGTGTTGCCATCCGTCTCCATCCCTGCCTCGCTGAGGATTTTCCAGGGCCCCGTGATCGGGCGCCCCGACATCGATCTTAGCGGGAGTGGCTCGCACGCGCTCGACTGCGATGGCCGGGCCATCGCCGCCACATGCAATCGGCCATGCGGACGATTGCGCCGAGCTCGATCGAATACCAGACTGAGTCACTCGGCACTCGCACCGCACGAGCCGGCCCCCCAGATCACCAAGCCCCCGCCCCACGGGTCTCCTTGGCGCACCGCTCAATCCGTCTTGGGACACGCGTCGATGTCTGCCAGATCCTCCGCGGGTTCGCCCCCGCCCGCCCACCGTCGCCGGCTCGCCCCGCTGCAACGCCTGCTGCTCGCGCTGACCGGACGCCACCGCGCCTCTCGCAGGCCGCATCTGGCGCGCATCCGCGCTATGCTGCGCCATGAACGGACACGAACCGGCAGGCTGGCCCGGCGGCATGCGCACACGCTCGACTCGATCGGCGACATCGTCCACGCCTTGCGCCAGCCGCTGATGGTCATCGGACTGAACGCGGAATTGCTTCGGGCGGAAAATCCAGGCACCCGACACCGGCACGCCGTCCACGCGATCGACCATGCGGCCCACGAGATCCAGGCACTGATCGCCGAACTATCCCGATGCGCGGAACAGGAAGGCGAGCACCGCACCGATCGGGCGCGATGACGCGCCGGGCATGGCTGCGATCGCTGCCGGCACGGCTGTCGTCGCTGGCACTGCTGTCGTCATTGGCGCTCGTCGCCTGCCGCGAGACACCCCGACCGGTGTCCGACGCCTCGGCACCGGCCCCTACCCCTGCGAGCCGCACCCCGCGCGGGCCCGGCCTGCGGCTGCAGGCGGTGGCCGAGCACATCAGTGATGGCGATTCGCTCTTGGTCCGCACCCGCGACGGTGCTCGCCTGCGGATCCGAATCGGCGCGATCGATGCCCCGGAGCGCGGCCAGGCGTTCGGCGACCAGGCACGCCGTATCCTGCAGCAGCTTCTGGCAGACAAGACCATCGACGCCCGCACCGAAAAGCAGGACCGCTTCGGCCGACTGGTCGCAAGACTATACGTCGACGAGCGCGACGTCGGCCTGGAAATGATCCGTCGCGGCGCGGCCTGGTACTTCCGACGCTATGCGAGCGAGCTTCCGATCGCAGCGCGCCGGCAATACGACGAAGCCGAGCGCAGCGCACGACGCGCGCGTCGCGGACTTTGGCGCCAGGCGCACCCGCTGGCGCCCTGGACCTACCGGGAACGAAACAGACGACGGGATCGGCGCAACTGAGACGCCCGCGCGCGGCTTGCGCGCGCCTCAGCCAGGGCCGAGCGCCGACTCGCGCCGGCGCACACCCTCATAGAGCATCACCCCGGCCGCCACCGCCACGTTCAGGCTACTGACCTGTCCGAGCATCGGAATGCGAACGACCAGATCACAGCGGTCCCGGGTCAGTCTGCGCATGCCGCGGCCCTCTGCCCCCAGCACACAGGCCATCGATGCCGGCAAGTCCGCCTGGTAGAGCGTCTGCGGGGCGTCGTCGGCCGTACCGACGATCCACACGCCACGCTCTTGCATTTCGTCGAATGCCCGCCCCAGATTGGGAACCATCACGTAGGGAATCGACTCCGCAGCGCCACTGGCCGTCTGCATGGCGACCTCGGTCAGCGCGCAGGCATGGTCTCTGGGGGCGATCACCGCGCCAGCCCCGGCGCCATCGGCCACGCGCAGACAGGCGCCCAGGTTGCGCGGATCCGTCACGCCATCGAGCACCAAGAACAAGGCGTTGCCGTCGATCGAGTCCAGCACCTCGGCGAGATCGTATTGCCGCGCCAGCGCCTCGACAAAGGCGACGACTCCCTGATGCCGTCTGCCGGGGCACAGGCGTTGCAAGCGATCGCCGTCGACGCGCAAGGGGCGCAAACCCGCCGAGTCGGCGACACGAATCAACTCGCGCATGCGGGCGTCGTCCCGGGATGCGTCGACATAGAGTTCTCGAACCGTGTCGGCTTGCCGTCGCAAGCGCGACAGGACCGAATGAAATCCGTAGACGAACATGGTCACCGTGCCTTGCGCCTGGCCCCGCCGGCGCGCTTCGCCGGACCGGAGCGCCGGCCGCCCGGCTTGCGGGCGGCGTCCTTGCGAGCAGCGCCCGACACCGACTGGCGATCGCTTCGCTTGCCCTTGCGTCCACGCTTCTCGGTGCCCTCTGGCGCACCCGGGTCGCGTGTCTCGTCGGCCACCACCGCCTTTTGACCGGCACCCGCCTTGCGCGACGCCGGCGGGCTGCGGGGCACGAGCCGAAAATCGATGCGCCGAGCTTCGAGGTCCACGCGCGAAACCTGGACCTCGATCGGATCGGTCAGCCGAAACCGGATGCCGGTACGCTCGCCGCGCAACTCGTGGCCGGCGTCGTTGTACTGGAAGTATTCGCCACCGAGCTCGGAGACATGGACCAGTCCCTCGACATAGAGCGAATCCAGTGTCACGAACACACCGAACGGCGCCACGCCGGTGATGCGCCCGGCGAACTGGTCACCGACCCGGTCACGCATGAATTGGCACTTGAGCCAGGCCTGGACATCGCGAGAGGCATCGTCGGCGCGCCGCTCGCCGGCCGAGCATCTCTGCCCCGCCGCAGCCCAGGCGGCCATCGCCTCGGCGGAGGGCCTTCGTGCTCGCGCCGGCATCGGCGGGCGCTCGCCGGTCTCGATGTCATAGCTCGCCTGGTCGACCAGGGCCTTGATGACCCGGTGCAACAACAGATCCGGATAGCGGCGTATCGGCGACGTGAAATGCGCATACGCCTCGTAGGCCAGGCCGAAGTGACCGGCATTCTCGGGCGAGTAGACAGCCTGCTGCATGGAGCGCAGCATCATGGTCTGCACCAGCAACTGATCGGGTCGGCCGCGAGTCTGTTCGGCAAGCGCCGCATAGTCGGCCGGCGCCGGTTTCTCTCCGCCGCCCAAAGACAAGCCCAGCGAACGCAGGAAATCGCGCAAGGTGGCCAGGCGGTCCGCGGACGGTCCCTCGTGGACGCGGAAAAGTGCCGGGTGCTTGCGACGCGACACGAAGTCCGCGGCGCAGACATTGGCCGCCAGCATGCATTCCTCGATCACGCGATGCGCATCGTTGCGTCGATAGGGCTCGATGCGCTGGATACGCCCGCTCGGATCACACACGATACGGGTCTCGACGGTATCGAAGTCCATGGCGCCGCGCCGCGCACGTGCGGCGGCGAAATCACGATAGACACCGTAGAGCGAGAACAGTTGCGCGGCGTGCGGATCGCTTTCGGCAGGCACCCGGCCGGAGAGGATTTCCCAGACACCGTCGTAGGTGAGCCTGGCCGCCGAACGGATGACGGCATCGTAGAACTGATAGGCACGAACCTCGCCGTCGGAACCGACCACCATGTCGCAGACCAACGCCAGTCGCTCCACCTGCGGATTCAGCGAGCAAAGTCCGTTCGACAGCGACTCCGGCAACATCGGCAGCACACGCCGAGGGAAATAGACCGACGTCGTGCGCCTGGCGGCTTCGGCATCGAGTGGCTCGCCCGGCTTCACGTAGTGCGAAACGTCGGCAATCGCGACCAGCAGTCGCCAGCCGCCTGCACGCCTGCCACGGGCCTCGATCGGCTCGCAGTAGACCGCGTCGTCGAAGTCCCGAGCGTCCTCACCGTCGATCGTCACCAAGGGCACGTCGCGAAGGTCGACCCGGCCGCGCACGTCGCCCGCCTCGACCTCGCGCGGCAGCGCTCCGGCGGCTGCCAACGCGTCTTCGGAGAACACGTGCGGCACGTCGAACTTGCGAACGGCGATCTCGATCTCCATGCCGGGATCATCGATGTCGCCGAGCACCTCGACGATTCGCCCGAGCGGATCGGCATGCCCCGACGGCGGATCGGTGATCTCGCAGGTGACCACCTGACCATGGCGAGCGCCCGCCGTTTCGTCGGGCGGGATGAGGATGTCGTGCTTGATGCGCTGATCCTCGGGCACGACGATCTGTACCCCGCGCTCATTCAGGAATCGTCCGACCAGGCGCAGGTTGGCGCGCTCGATGACCTCGACGATCGCCGCCTCGGTGCGACCGCGCCCATCGACGCCGACCTTCTTCACCAGCACGCGATCGCCGTGCATGGCCTTTTGCATCTGGCGCGGCGACAGGAACATGTCCGGGCCGCCCTCGTCGGGGATCAGGAACCCGAAGCCGTCGCGATGCCCCTGTACCCGACCGGCGACGAAGTCGAGCTTGCTCGCGAGCAGCAGGACGCCCTTGCGGTTCGGCATCAGTTGTCCGTCGCGTTCCATCGCGACCAGTCGACGCCTCAGCGGCTCACGCTGACTTTCGGAAACGCCGAGCCGCTCGGCCAGCGCATCGGGCGTCATCGGCACCCCGGCGGCGCGCAGGCACTCGAGGATGGCTTCGCGGGTCGGTGGCAACTCACGCGCCGGCGCGGCGCCGGCTTCTGAACGTCGTTTCACGAGCTCGCCACCTCAGCGCGCACGAGACCGACTCGGGCATTCGCGCGCGCACATTGGCGGTTTGACAAATTTGAACAGACCATTAAACTTCGCCCCTTGCTGCTGAGCGCTTGATGAGCGATTCGGCACATAAGCCCAGATGGCGGAATTGGTAGACGCACTAGGTTCAGGTCCTAGCGGGGGCAACCCTGTGGAGGTTCGAGTCCTCTTCTGGGCACCAGTTCGACAAGGCCTGCTTCGGCAGGCCTTTTTCTTTGTGCACCGCCGCCACGGAATCGGCGGATCGCGCGACTATCCCCATCTCGCCTTCAGGTCCGACGGACCCATGTGGTCGTATTCCTCGAACGGCTGGTGAATCCAGGGATTCGTCGGAAGATTCTCCAGATAGTAGTCGGGTGCCGCGACCGATGCACCCTTGCGCCAGATGACGGCCGAGCGGATCTCTTCGACTTCCGGATGACGCGCCTTCAAGGCCGGGACGACCTCGACCAGCGTCGCGCCGGAATCGACCAGGTCATCGACCAGCAGCCAGCGTCCGGCGGGAAGCGGCTGGGCCGATGCAATGGCATCACCGACCACCAGGCGGCTCTGGACGGTGCCGGCGTTCTCCCGATACGAGCTGGTGAAGAGAACGCCGAGCGGCTTGTCGAAGATCCTCGAGAACACATCGCCCACCCGCAGCCCTCCCCGCGCCAGGCAGACGACGGCATCGAAGCGCCACGACGACTCCCAGACCTTCAGGACCAGCTTCTCGATCAGGCGGTTGTATTCGTCCCACGAAACGTACAGGTCCTTCATCCGCGAATCCTCGCGCCCGCTCGGCCTTGCACGGCGCGGCGGCCAGCCCCGTCGCGCGGGGCAAGGCGTTTGGTCAACCGACCGAGACCGTGATCCATGTTCCGACGGCTTCCTAGGCGAACGGATGGCGAAGCAGGATGGTCTGATCGCGATCCGGCCCGGTCGAGACGATGTCTATCGGCGCACCGACCAGCGTCGATATCCGTTCGATGTAGCGGCGCGCGTTAGTCGGCAAGGCGTCATAGTCGGTCAGTCCGAAGGTGTTTTCGGACCAGCCCGGCATCTCCTCGTATACCGGTTCGCAACGCGCCACGGCCTCTGCACCGAAGGGCAACAGGTCGACGCGTTCGCCATCGACTTCATAGCCCACGCACAGTTTCACCCGCTCGAGCCCGTCCAGCACGTCGAGCTTGGTGATGCATAGCCCGCCCACGCCGTTGAGCTGGATCGCACGCTTGAGCGCCGGCGCATCGATCCATCCGCAACGCCGGGGCCGTCCCGTGACCGAGCCGAATTCGTTGCCCTTCTCGGCCAGCCTGGCCCCGATCGCATCGCTCAGCTCGGTCGGGAACGGGCCACCGCCAACGCGCGTGGTGTATGCCTTCACGATACCCAGGACGAAGTGCAAGGCACCGGGCCCCACCCCGGCGCCCGCGGCCGCTGCGCCGGCGCTGCAGTTCGAGCTCGTGACGAACGGGTAGGTCCCGTGGTCGACGTCGAGCAAGACGCCTTGCGCCCCCTCGAACAAGAGATTCTCGCCGCGCGCCATCGCGGCAGCCAGCAGCGCCGGCACATCGTGGACCATCGGGAGGATGCGGTCCGAATAGCCCAGGACTTCGTCTGCCACCGCATTCGGGTCCAGTGCCTCGGCACCGTAGTACTTGGTGAGCAGGAAGTTGTGATACTCCATCAAGTCGGTCACCCGCGCGCGGAAACCGGCGGGATCGCGCAGGTCGTTGACCCGCACGGCGCGGCGCGCGACCTTGTCCTCGTAGGCCGGTCCGATGCCACGTCCCGTGGTGCCGATCTTGGCGTTGCCACGACGGGCCTCGCGAGCCTGATCCAACGCGACATGTGATGGCAGGATCAGCGGGCACGACCCACTGACCCTCAGACGCGGCTCGGGATCGACCCCGCTGGCCTTGAGTTCGTCGATTTCCTTGGTCAGCGCCTCGGGCGAGACCACCACGCCATTGCCGATGTAGCAGATCACGTCGGGCCGCAACATCCCCGAAGGGATCAGCCGCAAGACCTGCTTGCGCCCGCCGATGACCAGCGTATGGCCCGCGTTGTGCCCGCCCTGGAAGCGCACCACGCCACCGACCGACTCGGTGAGCCAGTCGACGATCTTTCCCTTGCCTTCGTCGCCCCACTGGCTGCCGAAGATGATGACATTCCTGCTACCCATCGCTTGCGTCCGAACGGTGAATGTTGAGAGGAACCAGGTGCCAGCGACCGTCGTGGCGCTGCAACTCCCGCGTACAGGCGAACTCCTGCTGCTCGTCCTCGTGGCCCGGCAGGACCTGGAGCACGATCTCCCCGGCCGCGCGCAGCGCCGCGATCTCGGCCCTGAGCCCGGAATCGTCTGCCCACGGCGCGCGGATGGCGCCGACCGGATCCGGCGACGGCCCGAAATCGAACAGCGAGCGCAACTCCAGCGAGAACCCGGCCGCCGGGCGCGCTCGCCCGAAAGCCGCGCCGACCCCGTCGTAGCGCCCGCCACGAGCCAGCGCACCGCGCCAGGCCGCGGCGTTGGCCGCGTCTCGGGCATAGGTGGCAAAGCTCACGCCGCTGTAATAGTGATAGCCGCTCAAGTCGGCCAGATCCACGGCGACCTCGACATCCGCCACGCGTTGCCACAGGGGCGAGGCCGCCAATGTCCTCAGCTCGGTCAGCGCGGCGCGCACACCGTCGATCGCGGGCAACAGCGACAGCGCGCGATCGATGATCCCCTCGGGTCCGAGCGCCGGCCCGTAGAGGGACGCCAGCGCCACCAGCGCGGCCGCCATCGCCGGATCCCGGTCGGCCAGCGTCTCGCGCAATCCCGGCACATCCTTGCACACCAGCAGCGAATGCAGTTCGTCGCGGTCGAGCGCATCGGCAGCGCCCTGCTCCATTTCGAGCAGCGCGGGCACGATGCCTGCGTGCGAAAGATCGATGCGCATCGGGCCGACGCCGGCCAGGCGCAGCGACTCGATCATCAACTCCATGATCTCGAGCTCGGCCTCGAGGCCGGCGTGCCCATACAGCTCGGCCCCCACCTGGAGCGGCTCGCGGCTCGCGTAGTGATCTGCCGGTCGCGCATGCAGCACGGGCCCGGCGTAGCAAAGGCGCGTCACGCCGTTGCGGTCGAGCAGGTGGGCATCGATACGTGCGACCTGAGGCGTCATGTCGGCGCGGACACCGATTCGCCTTCCCGAGAGCTGGTCGACGACTTGAACCGTGCGCAACTCGAGCGCGCTACCGGCCCCCGTCAGCAGCGATTGCACATGCTCGACCAGTGGCGGCTGAACCAGCTCGTAGCCGTAGGAGCGGTACATATCGAGCATGGCGCGCCGCAGTTCCTCGAGGCGACGGGCCTCTGAGGGCAGGACATCGGAAACGCCTTCGGGTAGCAGCCAGCGGGGCATAGGACGAACCATGGACGGCAAACAGGCAGGCCCCGTGCCGGGCCACTGTCAAGCGATGGAACCGCCCCGCACCGAACGGCCCCCGCCGGGGCCATGGCTTCGAGCGCGTCGACGGGACGGGCGAGTGGGCCAAACCTCTTATTTTACGCGACCGCCAGGACCAGCAATCCGACCGCCAGCGCACTCGCGCCGACGAAGCGAATCTGTCCGTCTCGCATGGCGGCAATCTGGGTGACGACTTCGCGCCAGCGCCGTGGCGCGAGCGCCGGCATCAGGCCTTCGAACACGAGCACCAGACCAAGCGCCACCCAGATCGAGGTGGGACTCATTTTGCCGGCGCCGGACTGCGCGCACCGGCTTGCTCGGCGCCCTTGAAGTACTTGAAGAAGTCGGCACTCGGATCGACCACGAGGATGTCGCGACGATCGGCGAACGAGGCCCGGTAGGCTTCGAGGCTGCGGTAGAACTCGGCGAACTCGGGGTTCTGACCGAATGCCTTGGCATAGATCTCGGTCGCCTTGGAGTCGCCCGCTCCCTTGAGCTTCTGGGAATCTCGATAGGCTTCGGCAATGACGACCTCGCGTTGCCGGTCGGCATCGGCACGAATCTTCTCGGACTCGGCTGCACCGGTCGCGCGCCGCTCGTTGGCCACCCGCTTGCGCTCGGACTGCATCCGGGCGAAGACCCGCTCCTGGACATTGGGCTCGAAGTCCACGCGCTTGAGACGTACATCGACCACCGCAATGCCGATCGTGGCCGAATCCTCGTTGACCTTGGCGCGCACCCGTTCCATGAGCTTGTCACGCTGCAGGGCGATCACATCGGCCACGGTGAGCTTGGCGACTTCGTTTTGCAGCGCGTCGCGCAGATTGCGCAGGATCCGGTCCTGTGCGATCCGCGGGCTGCCCTGCACCGATCGGATATACGCCCGGATGTCGACGATGCGCCACTTGACATAGGAATCGAGCAGCACGTTGAGTTTCTCGGCCGTCACGAAGCGGTCGATGTCGGCGTTGTCGATCGTGAGAATGCGCTTGTCGTAGTACTGGATGTTCTGGAATGGCGCCGGGAGCTTCCAGTACAGCCCGGGCTTGTCGATCACGTCACGGATCTCGCCGAGCGCGAAGCGCACGGCGAACTGGCGCTGGTCCACCACGAACAACATCGAGGACGCGAGCATCAACAGCACCGCGGCCGCAACGATCAGAGGAATGATTCGGTTCATCGTCGGTCAGTCACTGGAGGTTTGCGTCAGCGAAAGCTCTCGCGATCGCGGCTTCGGAGCGCATCGCGGTCGCGCGTCGAACGCAGGCTGTCGATCGGCACGTCGCGCCGCGCGCCATCCGACGCACCCGAATCGGTCGCCGCCGCGCTACCCACGCTCGACGCGGGTCCCGCCGGCTTGCCGCTTGCGCCGGAGATCAGCCGATCGAGTGGCAGGTACAAAAGGTTCCCGCTGGTGCGCGAATCGATGTAGACCTTGCTCGCATTGGTGAACACGTCTCGCATGGTGTCGATGTAGAGCCGCTCCCGCGTGACCTTCGGGGCACGGGAGTACTGCTCCAATACCTGGCTGAAGCGCGCGGCATCACCCTCGGCAGTCGCGATCACTCGCTGCTGGTAGCCCTGCGCCTCCTGAAGCAGCCGGGCCGCATTACCCCGGGCCTTCGGAATCACGTCGTTCGCGTAGGCCTGCCCCTCGTTGATCAGGCGCTCGCGATCCTGCGCGGCCTTGTTCGCATCCTCGAAGGCGGCCTGGACCTGCTCGGGTGGCTGTACCTGCTGGATCGTGACATCGACGATGGTGACCCCGAGGCCGTAGCGATCGAGGATATGTTGCACCAGCGTACGCCCGTTGCGCGCAACGATGTCCTTTTCCTCGTACAGGACCTGGTCGATCCCGGTACGGCCGACGATCTCGCGCATCGCGGTCTCACCGGCCTGGCGCACGATCTCCTCGGGCGCCAGCCCCAGGTCGTTGTTGAACAGATAGGACTTGGGATCGCCGACCCGATACTGCATTGCGAACTGGATGTCGACGATGCTCTGGTCCCGCGTGAGCATCAGGGACTCACGAAGATTCTTGTTGCGCGGGCTGTTCCGGTAGCCGATCTCGACGGTACGCAATTGCTGCGTGTTGACGATCTCGTTGGACTCGATCGGATAGGGCAGCCGCCAGGTAAAGCCGGCCTGGTCGATCTGCTTCTGATAGCTGCCGAAGCGCAGCACGATCGACGACTGCCCCTCCTGGACGATGTAGAACCCACTGAACAGCCACAGCAGCAATCCGACGACCGCCAGCAGCAGCAGGCCGAGGCCCGCTCCACGCATGGACGCGCCGCCGCCATCACCGGGTGGGCGGCCACTACCGCCCCCGCCACGACGACCGAACATGCCGTTGAGGCGACGGTTGAAATCGCGCCACAGTTCATCGAGGTCAGGGGGGCCGTCATTGCCATCGGGGCGCTGCGGCCGCGGCGGCTCGCCGCCACCCTGGCCGCCACGGCCCCAACCCGGATCATTGAGCGAAAAGACCGACGAAATACGCTGCCACATCGACGTTCGTTGCAAGTAGGTTGGATTTAACGAAAGCGACCGCTACCCGGCTCAGCCGGACAGGCCCGGGGCACTGAACGCTTGCCCATCGGCTTCCGGGCTCAGCACAGCGGCCCGTCGATCGCCAGGAGATTGGGAATCGCCGACCTCGACCACGGTCGACGCTTGCTGGAAATCGGTTCCGGCCCGGTTCGTCCGGGAGGCCTGGCGGGCCTCGGTGAAACGTTGCCCGATGGCGCGCTTGAGCGTATCGAGGCCCTCGCCCGTGACCGCGCTGACCGAAACGCGCTCGATCCTACCATAGGGGTCGAGGCCCACACGTTCATCCACGCCCTGCGCAAGGTCGGCCTTGTTCATGACCAGGATCGCAGGCACCTCGGCGGCGCCGATCTCGGAGAGCACGCGATCGACCTGTTCCATCTGGTCCCGTCGATCAGAGGCGGAGGCGTCGACCACGTGCAAGAGCAGGTCGGCCTCGGCGGTCTCCTCGAGGGTGGCACGAAACGCGGCCACCAGCTGGTGCGGCAGGTCCCGAACGAACCCGACCGTGTCTGAAAGAACGATCTCGTTTCCGTCGGGCAGCCTCATGCGGCGCGTCAGGGTATCCAGTGTGGCGAACAATTGGTCGGCCGCAAACGCACCAGCGCCCGTCAGCGCATTGAACAGCGTGGACTTGCCCGCATTGGTATAGCCGACCAGCGAGACCCTGAAAGCCGCATTCCTTTCCTGCGCCCGCCGCCGGTTGCGACGCTGCCCGCGAACTCTTTCGAGTTGCGAGCGCAGCCGCTTGACACGGCCGCCAAGCTGGCGCCGGTCGAGTTCGATCTGTTTCTCGCCAGGGCCGCCCCGCACGCCGATGCCGCCGCGCTGACGCTCGAGGTGGGTCCAGCCGCGCACCAGGCGCGCGGAGAGGTGCTCGAGGCGGGCAAGCTCGACCTGCAACTTGCCCTCGTGGCTCTGGGCCCTGCGCCCGAAGATCTCCAGGATCAGCTCGGTCCGGTCATAGACCGGGATGTTCCAGAACTGGCCCAGATTGCGCTGCTGAACCGCCGACAGGGGCTCATCGAAAATCACGAAATCGGCGCCGGAGGCCTCGACCTCAGCGCCGATCTCCGCCGCCTTGCCGCTACCTATATAGAGGGCCGCGTCAGGGCGTGGTCGATGGCAGATCGCCGTGCCGACGACATCGTAGCCGGCAGAGCGCGAGAGCGCATCGAGCTCTCCGAGGCAATCGGGGGAACGCCGTGAGCGCCCGAACCCGACCGCGACCAGGAAGCAGCGCGCAGTGTCCGCAGAGGTATTCAGCTTTCGGCGTTCTCGTGGTGGAAGGCAACGGGTCGCCCGGGCACGACGGTCGAGATGGCATGTTTGTAGACCATCTGCGTCACAGTATTCCGAAGCAACACGACGTATTGATCGAAAGAATCGATTTGTCCTTGCAATTTAATGCCGTTGACGAGGTAAATCGACACCGGGACATGTTCCTTTCGCAGTAGGTTCAGAAACGGGTCTTGTAGCAATTGCCCTTTGTTACTCATCTTCGCTCCGTCGCGCGCGGTTCTTTTGGTTCTCGGTCGCCATGCCGGATGTATCACTCTACCCGATATTCGCGCTGCATTGCGGAATTTCAAGCCCGTTGGTCGGCGTACGGGTTGGATCCGACCCGGAACTCCACTCGAAGCGGCGTACCTACGAGCGAGAACTTGTCGCGGAACCAGCCCTCCAGGTAGCGCCGATAGCTGGCCGGTACGGCATCGAGCGCGTTGCCATGGATGACGATGATCGGCGGGTTCTGGCCGCCCTGGTGGGCATAGCGCAGCTTGGGTCGGACCGGCCCCTTGCGAGGCGGCGCCTGGCGCTCGACCGCTTCGTGCAGGGCACGGGTCAGCTTGGGGGTCGGCAGCTTGCGCATCGCGGCATCGTAGGCCTGGTTCACCGAGCGCATCATGGCGCCGATACCGGTTCCCTTGAGTGCCGAGATCATGTGGATCTTCGCGAATCCGAGGAAATGCAGCTTGCGATCCAGCTCACGCCGGATCATGTCCTTGTGCTCGCGATCGAGGCTATCCCATTTGTTGACCGCCACGACGACCGCTCGGCCGGCCTCGAGCACATGACTGGCGATCACGGCATCCTGCTCGGCGATGTTCTCGCTCGGATCGAGCAGCAGCACGCACACATTGCTGTCTTCTATCGCCTGTAGCGTCTTGATCACCGAGAACTTCTCGATCGCATCGTGGACCCGAGCCCGTCGCCTGACGCCAGCGGTATCGACCAGGACGTAGGCACGGCCGTCGCGCTCGAACTCGATCTCGACCGAATCACGGGTCGTTCCCGGTTCATCGAAGGCGACGAGTCGTTCTTCGCCCAGCAGCGTATTGATCAGCGTGGACTTGCCCGCGTTGGGTCGTCCGACGACGGCGACCCGCAGCTCGCGCGGGGCCTCGGGGGCGTCCTCGGATTGCGGCGGTGTCGGCTCTTCGATGTCGAAGGCCTCGCCCAACGCGCTCTGGAGGGCCTCGTCGACCAGATCCCGAACCCCGTCGCCGTGGGTGGCGGAGACCGCCAGGGGCTCGCCCAGGCCCAGCTCGTGGAACTCGGCCACGACCTGTTCGCGCGGCCGCCCCTCGGCCTTGTTGACCGCCAGCAGCACGCGGGCAGCCGTCCGGCGAAGCTCGTTGGCGATCTCCATGTCGTGGGCCGTCAGCCCCTCTCGTCCGTCGACAATGAAGATGACCACGTCGGATTCGATGACCGCCTGACGTGTCTGACGCGCCATCCGGGCCATGACACCGGTTTCGACGATGGGCTCGAAGCCGCCGGTATCGACCACGATGAACGGATGTGCGCCCAGCCGGCCACGGCCGTATTGGCGATCCCGGGTGAGCCCCGGGAAATCCGCCACCAGCGCGGCTCGCGAGCGGGTCAGCCGGTTGAATAGCGTCGACTTGCCCACGTTGGGTCGACCGACCAGCGCAACGACCGGAAGCAGTGCCATCGTGTCAGCCGGTACCGATTGCGTACAGACCGCCGCCACTGGTCTGGATCAGCACCCGGTCGCCGAGCCCGACCGGCCCTGACACGATCGGGGTCGAGTCGGTCGAGAATCGACCCACCAGGCGCCCATCGGCCCGGTCGATCGCGTGAACCACGCCGAGCTGGTCGCCGACGAATACCTGGGCGCCGGACATCAGCGGCGCCGACAGCAGGCGACGTTTGAGCGACTTCTGCTCCCAGGCAGGAGCGCCATTGCGGCCGTAGGCATACACCCGCCCATCGTCCGCGCAGGCCACGACCAGGCTGGCATCGACATCGATGCCGCCAACGGCTTCTAGGCCTCGCGCCCAGTCGGTTCGCCCGGTGGCCGCATCGAAGCAGGCGACCCGCCCCTGGAAGCTGGCTGCGCAGATCTCGCGCCCCGCGACCACGGGCTGCCCGACCACGTCGGAGATCCGTTCGATTTCGTTGGAGCCGCGCGGCAGCGAAACCGGCGCCTCCCAGCGAACCGCGCCGGTCGCACTGGAGAGTGCGACCAGACGTCCGCCGGGCATGCCCAGATAGATCGTGGCGGCCTCGATCACGATCCCGGCGCTCTGGCGCAGCACGAGCGACGGGTTCTGGCGCGTATAGACCCAACGCCGCCGGCCGCTGCGGGCGTCGAAGGCCTGGGTTCGATTGTCGCTGGTGCGAACGACCACCATCCCGTAACGCACCGCCGGAACGATCACGGCGTCCGCGCCGACGGCAACCTGCCAAAGCGCCTTGCCCGTCGTGTCGAATGCGCGCAGATTCGCGGCCCGGTCTGCCACGACGATGACACCATCGTCGCCCCCCACGCCGCAGAGAATCCCCTCTTCGACACGAATCTCCAGGGTCTGGCGACCGCTCTTGGGATCGAGCCGTACGACACGCCCCGCCGCGTCGGCGGCCCAGACCGCATCGCGCATTACCAGTGGACGGAAGCCCGCGCCACCGTCGCCCAGGTCGACCGACCAACCGGAGCGGATCAGGTTCGCCGACAAGGGCGCCAGCTCCGGAATCGGTGGCGTCGAGGAACAGGCAGCGGCGACCCCCGCGGCCACCGGCAGCGTCGCTGCCCGAAGGACACGGCGTCGGTCGGCGAGGAAGTCGACGGTACGCATCAGGCGCCCCCTGCGATCGAGTCGAGCTTGAGCCTGATCAGTCGCTGCAGGGAAGGCTCGCCCGGCAGCGCTTTCAGGGCGCTCTCATAGGCCTTGCGCGCGTCATCGGTCTTGCCCTGCGCCAGAAGGATGTCACCACGTCGGTCGGCGAACAGCGCCGCGAAGCTGCCGGTTTCATTGGCCGGCAACAAGCTCAACGCCTCGTCATAGGCCTTTTCGTCGAGGAGGATCGCCGCGAGCCGCAAGCGCGCCGTCTGTCGCAAGCCGGGGTCCGACGCATGGTCGACCGCCCAGCGCAACGGCGCCTTGGCCGCCTTGGCATCCCCGGCCTGCAGGTAGGCCTTGGCCGCGCCCAGTGCGGCCAGCGGCGCGTAGACCGAGCCCGAATGCTCGCCGAAGATCGTGCCGGCGGCCTGCTTCATGCGCTCGATGTCCTTGGCCGAAGCGGCTTCGCGCAGCTCCTGATAGAGCGCGGCAGCGGCCCCCGCCTGGCGTTGCTGGTACCAGCCCCAACCGCGCCAGGCCGCCACGGCGAGCGCGACGACGGTGACGGCGGTCAGGATCGTATTGCCGTACTTGTCCCAGAATGCCTTGAGGTTGTCGAGTTGTTCCTGTTCCTCTAGGTCGTATGCCATCGATCAGATTCCTCCGTTTGCATCATCGGCGGGCTCGTCCGCGAGCCGACCCAGCACGAAATCCGCCAGATCCTCCAGCGCGACACTTTGCTGCTCGCCCTTGCCCGTTTCGTCTTGTCCACCGCGCAAGCTCTTGACCGCCGCCACGCCCTTTGCGACCTCGTCGTCGCCAAGGACGATCGCGAACGCGGCCCGCGAAGCGTCGGCACGCTTGAATTGCGACTTGAACCCGCCGCTCCCGCAATGCATCACGACGTCCAGGCCGGCATCGCGCAGGCGTTCTGCGACCTGGATCGCGGTATGGGCAGCCGCGTCGCCCTGATGGACGACGTAGCAGTCGGGCGAGGCCCCCTCGCCCACCAGGTCATGCTGGCGCAGCAACTCGAGCACGCGCTCGACGCCCAGCGCGAAGCCGCATGAAGGCGACGCCCTGCCGCCGAGCATCTCGACCAGCGGATCGTAGCGCCCGCCACCGCACAGGGTCAGGCCATCGGCCACCCACTCGAACACGGTGAGGTTGTAGTAGTCGAGCCCACGCACCAGCCGATGATTGACATGATAGGGCTGGTTCAGGTCTCGCAGGCGCTGCGTCAGACCGTCGAAATGTGCGCGCGAGGCCTCGCCCAGGAACTCGGCGAGCCGCGGCGCATTCTCCGCGATCTCCTGCATGGCCGGATTCTTGGTATCGAGGATCCGAAGCGGATTCGAGTGCAGGCGTCGGCGCGCGTCCTCGTCGAGCAGGTCGCGATGTCCCTCGAGGTAGGAGATCAAGGCCTGTCGATGCGCGGCGCGCTCGTCGGCCTGGCCGAGCGAGTTGATCTCGAGGCGGACCTGCGGCAAGCCGAGATCGTCCCAGAGCCGGCGGCAGAGCATGATCAGCTCCGCATCGACATCGGGCCCGGCAAAACCCAGTGCCTCGGCGCCGATCTGGTGGAACTGGCGATAGCGCCCCTTTTGCGGGCGCTCGTGCCGAAACATGGGCCCCGCGTACCAGAGCCGCCTGGGCGACTCATAGGTCAGGTTGTGCTCGAGCGCCGCGCGGACGACACCGGCGGTGTTCTCGGGCCGCAAGCTCAGTTCGTCTCCGTTGAGCGAGTCGACGAAGGAGTACATCTCCTTTTCGACGATGTCGGTGACTTCGCCGAGCCCACGCACGAACAGGCGCGTCGGTTCGACGATCGGGGTGCGGATGCGCGCATACCCATAGGCTCGCATCGTGGCGGCCACGGTACTCTCGAGCCGATCCCAAAGCGCTTCGTCGGCCGGCAGCACGTCGTTCATGCCGCGCACACCCTGGATTCTGTCGACCTTGCTCATCCCTGTCGTCCGTTTCATTCCGGTTCGATCGCGCTGCTCCGATCGGCAAGCGTGTCCGATTCGTCGTTCAGTCGCTGCCCGCCGCCGACGCCTGGGGCGTCGGTGCCTGCTCGAGCGCCGTCCCGTAGCGCCTGGCCACGTAGGACTCCACGATCGCCTGGAACTCTTCGGCGATTTGCGCCCCCTTGAGCGTGACCGAGCGCTCGCCGTCGACGAACACCGGCGCCACCGGGGCCTCGCCGGACCCGGGCAGCGAAATGCCGATGTCCGCATGCCGGCTTTCTCCGGGGCCGTTGACCACGCAGCCCATCACCGCCACCTGCATCGACTCCACGCCCGGATAGCGCGCGCGCCAAACGGGCATCTGCTCCCGAAGAAAGCGCTGGATCCGATCGGCAAGGGTCTGGAAGAAGGTCGAACTGGTCCGCCCGCAGCCAGGACAGGCGACGACCTGCGGCGTGAATGCGCGCAAGCCCATGGACTGCAGGATCTCCTGTCCGACGATCACCTCGCGAGTACGGTCGCCGCCCGGCTCGGGCGTCAGTGAGATGCGGATCGTGTCGCCGATGCCTTCCTGGAGCAACACCGACAGTGCCGCCGTCGACGCCACGATTCCCTTGCTTCCCATGCCGGCTTCGGTCAGGCCCAGATGCAAGGGGTAGTCGGCGCGCTCGGACAGCCGGCGGTAGACGGCAATCAAATCCTGCACCGCGGAAACCTTGGTCGACAGCACGATCGCGTCGGGCCCGAGACCCAGCGACTCGGCCGCGGCCGCGCTCTCGAGCGCCGAGGTCACGAGCGCCTCGCGCATCACTTCGCGGGCATCCAGGGGGCGCGCACGCCGCGCGTTCTCGTCCATCAGGCGGGCGAGCAATTGTTGATCCAGGCTACCCCAGTTGACGCCGATCCGCACCGGCCGCGAGTGCTCGCGTGCCACCTCGATCATCTGCGCGAAGTTGTCCTCCCGGCGACTGCCCGCACCGATGTTGCCCGGATTGATCCGGTACTTGGACAGCGCTCTCGCGCAATCGGGATAACGGGTCAACAGCTTGTGCCCGTTGTAGTGGAAGTCGCCGACCAGGGGCACATCGACCCCGATTGCGTCGAGCCGCTCGCGGATCTCGGGCACCGCCTCGGCCGCCTGCGGTGTGTTCACGGTGATTCGAACCAATTCCGAACCCGCTTGCGCCAACTCGCGAACCTGGACCACGGTCGCGATGACGTCCGCCGTATCGGTATTGGTCATCGATTGCACCACCACGGGTGCATCGCCACCGATCGCCACGACGCGCTCGCCCCAGACGACCCGCACGCCGCGCGTGCTTCGCCTGGAGCCGGCACCCACGGGCCGATCCGCCGCGATACCGTCCTCGGACATCATTTGACCTTCAGGCGCGCGACGCCTTGCTTCATCGACGGTTCGAGATCGATGTTCCGTCCCTGGCGCTCCACCCTCACGTTCGACGCCTTGCCGATGATCAAAGCGAACGGCGCGCTCCCGCTCAGCGGTAGCGCCACGCCCTTGCCTCTCGTGCCGGTGAACAGGATCTTGCCGGCCGCGTCACGGACTTCGACCCAGCTGTCGCCGCTGAACACCAGGCGCAAGGCCGCGTCAGAACCCGACGAATCGCCCGTCGGCAACGGCATCTCGAGCTTCACACCGGGCTTGTTCGCGTCCGCCACGGCCGACGCGGGACTGCGCTCCGACCCCGACGGCGCAGGCCTTGCTGGCGCGGGGCTCGTCGCCGCGTCCGTCGAGGCGGCCGTGTCCGCATTCTTGGCATCCGAGGCCGTCGCCGCAGGCGAGGCGCCGGCCGGCGCATCGGCGGTGGTGGCCGATGCGACCGAGGTCCCCTTCGAGCCAGGCCCGGCGATCGCCGGCGCCCCGGTGCCCGGCACCGCCGTCGATGTCGTCGCGGACGAGGTCGCCGCATCGGCAGACCCCGTCGAGGCGGAATCGAGCGCGGGGCTCGGCACGGCCGTGGCGACCGCCCCGCCCGCGGGCGGCGTCGAGGCGGCATCGCTCGCGGCCGCGCCAGACCTTGCTCGAGACGCCTCGGGTCCGGTACCGGACCCACTGTCGGAAGCCGTCGCAGCCTCGGTACGGGTGCCACCCGCCGCGGCGCCCGATCCGGTGGTCGCCGGCTCCAAGCGGACTCGTCCGCTCGAATTCGGCGCGCGCGCCGAATCGCCCTGAGGCTCGGCGCCGCGACCGAAGAACATCGCGATCACGACGACACCGACGACCCCGAGAATTCCCCACAGCCAACGACTGCCCGAACCGCCACTGCCAAACCCCTCGGCGCCACCGACCGACGCCTTGCGCCGCCGCGGCATCGCCGCGGTGGCCGGCGGCACGTAGCCGCCGATGGCCTCGAGCAACGGCGCCACGTCGCGATCGAGCAGACGGCCATAAGAGCGCACCGCGCCGCGCACGAACGCCAAGCCCGGCAAGGACGCCCAGTCCCCGGCTTCGATCGCCTCGATCTGGCGCGCGCTCATCCGCAGGCGCGTGGCGACGTCCTGGACGCTGTAGCCGGCGCTTTCGCGCGCGCTGGCCAGGCGCGAAGGATCAGCGATCACGGCCGTGTCGTCGCTGGTGATGGCGTCGGCGTCGCCGGTGACTTCTTGGGTCATCAGTCGAATCTTCCCTGGCTCAGGAGGTCGGCCTCGGGCGAGCCGGGAAATCGGCGCCGAAGCTGGGTCGCCAGGCTCGCCTCGCCGTCACGATCGCCGCGCGCGCGCTGCACCCGAAGCGCCAGCCAGAGCGTCCGCGCCGTGGCCGGATGCGAGGTCACGAGCCGCTGGGCATAGAAGTGGGCGCGATCGAGGTCCTTTTGCTTGAGATAGATCTCGGCGAGGTTGTACATGGCGACCGGATTGGTCGCATCGATCTGGAACGCGCGCAGCAGGTAGCGCTGGGCACGCTTGTCGTCGCCGGCGCGCCGCATGCAGATCCCGGCGTTGTGCAGCGCGCGTGAAGGCGTCTGGTAGAGCGGGTCCTTTAGGGCCTTCTCGAAGTACGTGATCGACGCCTCGAACTTGCCGCGGCTGCACAGGTACCAGCCGTAGTTGTTGTTCAACTCGGCGCTGTCGGGCATCAGCTTGAGGCCCTGCGCAAAGCTCTGCTCGGCCTTCGAGTCCTCGCGCAGCGACATGTAGACCAGGCCCAGCATCCCGTAGGCTGCGGCATAGTTCGGGTCGATGGTCAGTGCCTGACGCAGTTCGTCGAGCGCGACCGAGTAGTTCTTCTGCTGGTAATAGCCGGCCGCCAGCTCGAGCCGAATGCGCGCTCGGCGCCTTTGCTCGCTGTCATTGGCCGACTTGGGCACGACGGTATCGTCCGAGCCGATCCCGGGCCCCGCCGTGCCGGCGCAGCCTCCAAGCAAGGCGAGCGCCGCGAGCAGGCATCCCGCGGCCAGGCGCAGAAACGGCGATACCTTGCGCTTGTCAGCTGATGACATCAGGACTCCTCGACCAGTCGAATCGTTTGCCGGCGATTGCGCTCGTCGAGCCGTGTGCGGTCCTGTACCTCGCCGGCAAGCTGCCCGCACGCGGCCGCGATGTCGTCGCCCCGGGTGCGCCGGGTCGTCGTGACGATACCCGCATCGACCAGGGTTTGCGCAAAAGCCCGAACCCGCGACGCCGGCGAGCGCCGCAAACCGCTACCGGGAAACGGATTGAACGGTATCAGATTGAACTTGCACGGCAGCCCTCTGACCAGGCGCAGCAGCGACTCGGCATGCCGGTCCTGGTCATTGAGGCCGTCGATCATCACGTACTCGAAGGTGATGAAGTCGCGCGGCGCTTTCTCGAGATAGCGATGACAGGCGTCCATCAGTTCGCGCAGCGGGTACTTGCGGTTCAGCGGCACGAGTTCGTCGCGAAGCGCGTCGTCGGGCGCATGGAGCGACACCGCGAGCGCAACCGGTAACTCGTCGCGCAGACGGTCCATCATCGGGACCACACCCGAGGTCGACACCGTCACGCGACGACGCGACAGGCCGTAGCCGTGATCATCGAGCATCAGGCGAATCGCCCGGATCGTGGCGGCATAGTTCTGCAAGGGCTCGCCCATGCCCATGAACACGACGTTGCTGACGACCCGCTCGCCCCCGCCACGCTCGAACTCGCCGAGAACGCGCTTGGCGTGGCGCAGCTGCCCGATGATCTCAGCCGTTTCCAGGTTGCGCGCGAAGCCCTGCTTTCCGGTCGAGCAAAAAAGGCAGTTCACCGCGCAGCCGGCCTGGGTGGACACACACAGCGTCCCGCGGTCGGCTTCCGGAATGAAGACCGTCTCGATGGCGTTGCCTGAGCCGACATCGAACAGCCACTTGCGCGTGCCGTCCGCCGACAGGTGATCGCTCAGGACGGCCAGGGATCCCACCCGCGCATCCCGGGCGAGCCCTTCGCGAAAGACGCGCGCCAGGTCGGTCATTTCCGCGAATTCGCTCTCACCACGCTGGTGCATCCAACGCAGCAGTTGGCGGGCGCGAAACGGCTTCTCACCGCGCGCCGCGCACCAGGCCGACAAGGCATCGGCGTCCAATCCGATCAGATCGACCTTCGCGTTCATCGGCGGTCGGGGCGGCGCCGTGTCGGTACCTTCGCTCAGCGCGAAAGTACCTGCATCGACGGAAAGAAATAGGCGATTTCGTCGCGCGCCGTGTCGGGACCGTCCGAGCCGTGCACCGCGTTGGCATCGATGCTGTCGGCGAAATCCGCCCGGATCGTACCGGCGTCGGCCTTCTTTGGATCGGTCGCGCCCATCAGGTCGCGGTTGCACTGGATGGCGTTATCGCCCTCGAGGACCTGGACCATGACCGGACCGGAAATCATGAACTCCACGAGATCCTTGAAGAAGGGGCGCTCGCGATGCACTGCGTAGAAACCCTCGGCATCGGCACGCGAGAGTTGGGTCATGCGGGCCGCAATGATCTTCAGGCCGGCTTGCTCGAAGCGCGAGAGGATCTGGCCGATGACGTTCTTGGCCACGGCATCGGGCTTGATGATCGAGAGGGTTCTTTCGATTGCCATTTTGGTTCCGAGTGAGTTTCGACTGAATTCAGGACGACGTCTGCGCGTACGAGAAAATCCGGCAGGCGCGCTCGAACTGCCGCGACTGCCACGTGGGGCACCGCAAACGGCAACCCACACGCTACCGATCGCGTACCGGCCCGGGCCAGGCACCCACGCCGAATCGGCTTGATCGCACCGAATCGGCTTGATCGCACCCGTTTGGGCGCAACCATCGACTCGGCGCGACCGCATGCAGCGCAAGACATGCTCGTGCAAAGCCAAGCCGCGCAGTGAAACACGCGATTTTATCACAGCCCCCTGACCGGCTCGACCCGTGGACAGGCCTATTCGAAGACCGCGATCGACTCGACGTGAGAGGTCTGCGGGAACATGTTGATCGCGCCGGCGGCTCGCAGGCGGTAGCCGCCCGTGTGCACCAGGATGGCGGCATCCCGGGCAAGCGTGGCGGGGTTGCAGGACACGTAGACCATCCGCTTCGGTCGCTCGAGCGCCTCGCAAAGCGCCTGGCAGACCGCTTGCGCACCTTCTCGCGGCGGGTCGATCAGGACCCGGTCGAAGTGCCCCAGTTCGCGCCACTTGTCCGGCGTCATCTTGAACAGATCGTCCGCCTCGAAGCGGGTTCGCTCGGCCAGGCCATTGGCTCGGGCATTCTCGGCCGCTCGCGTGCACAGGGTCTCGCTGCCCTCGATCCCGGTCACATCGGCGCCGCGGGCGGCCAATGGCAGCGAGAAATTGCCCAGCCCGCAGAACAGATCGGCGACCCGCTCGCCTGCCTGGGGCCCGAGCAGGCGAATCGCCCGCCCCACCAGCACGGTATTGATCGCATGATTGACCTGCGTGAAATCGGTCGGGCGATACGGCATGCGCAGGCCGAATTCGGGCAGATCGTAGCCAAGCCCCGAGCGCGCGCCCTCGCCGGCCAGGGCACCGTCCGCAGCGAGCAGCGAGATGGAATCGGGGCCCTTGGGCTGGAGCCAGACTTCGACGGACTCGGCCGCAGAGAAGGCCGCAAGCCGGGCTAGATCCGTATCCGAAGGCGGCTCGAGGACCCTGAACACGAGCGCGACCAGCTCCGATCGCCCCTCGACATCGGTTGCGCCGGCCTCGCGCGTACCCACGGCCACCTCGATCTGCGGTATCCGGTCCCTGACCGACAAGGATTCGACGAGCGCACGAAGCGGCAACAGCAGCGCCGACACGCGCGGTGCCAGGACCTCGCATTGCCTGATATCGGCGACATAGCTCGACGCCCGCTCTCGAAAACCGACGAGCACGCCCCCTTTCTTCGGCACGTTGCGCACCGACAGGCGGGCCCGGTAGCGATAGCCCAGCGCCGGACCGGCGATCGCTCGCAGCATCGTCTCGGGTCGCAGGCGTCCGATGTGCCAGAGCTGATCCTCGAGCGCACGCTGCTTGATCGCGAGCTGCGCACCTGCGGCCAGATGCTGCATGGAGCAGCCCCCGCAGACGCCGAAGTGCGGACAGGGCGGCACGACCCGTTGGCTGCTGCCATGAACGACTTCGATCGTCTCGGCGACGTCGAAACGCGGCTTTCGTCGAATGACCCGGGCGAGCACCCGCTCGCCGGGCAAGCCCCCACGAACGAACACGACCTTCCCGTCGTGGCGGCTGATTCCGTTCGCGTCGAGGTCGATGGACTCGATCGCGCAGGCGATCGGCGGCGCCTCCACGCCACGGCCCCGGCGGCTCACGATGGCGACCAGGCCGACAGGAACTGCCGCCAATGCTCGCCGGACAGGCCGGAGAGGCTTGCGCGCAACCGCTCGATCTCGTCGGAATAGCGTTCCGGCGACCAATTCCCCCGCATGGCCTCGAACCGGCAGTACATCAGGTAGGTATTCGCCACGTCGGTCTCGCAGTAGGCCCTGATGTCGTCGAGCCCGCCCGCGCGATACGCCGACCACACCTGCGAGCCGTCCATGCCGAGCTTGCCGGGAAATCCGCACAGCTTGGCCAGCTCATCGAGCGGCACGCTCGCACGCGGTGCATAGAGCGCCAGCACGTCCATCAGATCGAGATGCCGGCTGTGATAGCGGCTCAGGTAGTTGTTCCAGCGGAACTCCCGATCGTCGTCGCCCTGCTCCCAGTAGCGAGGCGCGCTCACGCCATGAATCAGGCTGCGATAGTGCATCACCTGAAGGTCGAAGCCGCCGCCGTTCCAGGACACGAGTTGCGGCGTATAGCGCTCGACCTGACGGTAGAACAGGCCCAGCAACTTGGCTTCGGCGTCATCGGGCTGGCCCAGGCAGCGCACCGTCAGCCCCGAGTCGTCGCGCAACAGACAGGCGATCGCGACGATCCGGTGCTGGTGCAGCGGCAGGAAGTCCGAGCCAGTCTTCTCCTTGCGCGCCGCCATGGCGTTCTCCACCACGGTGTCGTCGGAGACCGTCGGCGAGACCTCGCCCAGGCGGCGCAGGCCCGCCACATCGGGAATCGTCTCGATGTCGAAGACCAGCACCGGCGACATCAGCGCTCCGGTAGCACCCGCAGCGGGTCGATTGGCTTGCCCTGGCGACGGATCTCGAAATGCAGCTTGGGCGAGTTGGTACCCGTGGCCCCGATCTCGGCGATCTTCTGGCCCTGCTTGACGAATTGACCTTCCTTGACCAGCAGCTTGCGGTTGTGCGCATAGACCGAAAGCAGGGACTGCTTGGGATGCTGGACGATCAGAAGCTGTCCATAGCCGCGCGGCCCCAGGCCACTGAAGATGACCTTGCCCGCCGCGGCGGCGACCACGGGATCACCCGGTCGCCCTGCGATCGAGATCCCCATCTGCTTGCCGGCGTCGAAACCCTCGCCCAGCTTGCCCTTGGCCGGCCAGATGAACATGCCGGCCGCCGGGTCGCGGTCCGCCTTGGGCGCGGGCGCCGGCAACGGGATCGGGCGCTTGACGGCGGCCACGCTCGGCGCGGGCATCGCCGGCGGGTTCGCGCTGCTCGCCTGTCCGGCCTGCTTCAGCGCCTGCTCCGAATAGGGCTGCTTCAGACCGCTCGGCCCCATTCGCACCCCGGCATTGGCCGACTCGGCGGAGGCTCCGGGCAACGCGACCGTGCCGCCCAGGGTGCGCGACTCGATGCGCCCGGCCCGGATGGGCGAGGCCTCGATCGGTGCCGGCCCGGTCTCGGCGGCGCCACCACCGGCCCCGGCCGCCGCCGGAATCTCGGCGCGCGGCACCGTGACGCTTGCCGGCGTCGCGGGCACGGCCGGACGGTTGATGATCGGAGCGGGTGAGATCGGCGTACTGCAGCCGGCCACCAGCGCGGCGCCGGCGATCATCAGGGGCGCAAGCACGACCGCGAGCCGGTCCTGGCCTGGCGCGACGACTGCTTCCGACCGCCCAAGACGGGCGACCGCGCCGACGGGGGGGGCGTCGGTAGATTGCATGGGAGTCCTCAGTTGGTTCCGACTCGCAAGGGTACGAATCGTACCGTATCGAGCCGCGTCATCTGCCAGTCCGAAGGACTGGTGCGCTCGATCATCTGTAACGTCTGGCGTCCGTCCTCGCTGACCGGCGCGAGCAAGCGGGCGCCGACCTTCAGTTGCATCAGCCAGGCGTCGGGAATGCGGTCCCCGGCGGCAGCGGCCACGATTGCATCGTAGGGCGCCATCGAGCCCACGCCATCGCGCCCGTCGCCGAAGACCAGGCGCAGATTGCCGATCCGGGCCGAGCGCAGATTGCCGCGTGCCTGCTCGTGCAAGGCGCGCAAGCGCTCGATCGAGACCACCTGCCCGACCAGCCGTGCCAGCACCGCGGCCTGATAGCCGCAACCGGTGCCCACTTCGAGGACCACGGCGCTCGCGCGCGCCGGCGGCGCGATCGGAGCGAGCGCGTGCTCGAGCATTCGCGCGACCGTCGTCGGACGCGAAATGGTCTGGCCGTGGCCGATCGGCAATGAACAGTCTTCGTAGGCCCGGCTTGCAAAAGCCTGCTCCACGAAGACGTGCCGCGGAATCGAGGCCATTGCATCGAGCACGGCCGAGTCCCGGACGCCCGATTGCGCCAGTGCCGCCACCATGCGCAAGCGCGCGCGTTCGGACGCCATTCCGATGCCGGCGGCCGCCGGCAGGTCGGCCGGGAGGCGACGGGGCGGCGTCGGTCGCGCGGCCGGGCTCGGTGCCTGCGGGCGCGAGGGCGCGAAATAGCGGGGCGCGCCGTTCAGGGGCTTGGATCGAGCCAAGCGCGCACCTCGTCCATTCGCCGTTCCCCGGTGAGGTCCATTTCGAGCGGTGTGACCGATACCCAGCCGGTCTCGGTGGCATGGAAATCCGTCCCCTCGCCGGCGTCGCGCGCGGCGCCGGCCGGCCCGATCCAGTAGATGGTCTGGCCCCGCGGGTTGGTATCCACGACGACCGGCTCGGCCGCGTGGCGTCGGCCGAGTCGCGTCAGTCGGGTGCCCCGAAGTTCGGCCAAGGGAACCGACGGGATGTTCACATTGAGCAGAAGCGGGGCATCGGAGCCTCGGGCGAGGAACCGGGTCAATACATCGGAGACGACCTTGCGTGCCGTATCCAGGTGCCCGAAGCCGTGGCGCACCAGAGAGAACGCGATCGCGGGGATCCCGAGCAGGTAGCCCTCGGTGGCAGCGGCGACCGTCCCCGAGTAGATGGTGTCGTCGCCCATGTTGGCACCATCATTGATGCCCGACAGGACCAGGTCCGGCCGATGATCGAGCAAGCCGGTCACCGCGACGTGGACGCAGTCGGTGGGCGTGCCGTTGACATACCGGAAACCATTCTGCGTACGACGCACGCTGAGCGGTCGATCGAGCGTCAAGGAATTCGAAGCGCCGCTGCGATCCCGCTCGGGCGCCACGACCTCGACATGGCCGAAACCCGACGCGACCTCGGCGAGCGCCGCGATCCCGGGGGAAAAATAGCCGTCGTCGTTACTGACCAGAATCCGCATGCGCGGATTCTAGTGGAAGTCGCGCCGCCGGCTCAGCCTTCGGCGGGCCAGTCGCGGATATAGGCCTTGAGCATCTTGTTCTCGAAGCTCTGCTCCTCGAGTACCGCCTTGGCGACGTCGTGGAACGACAAGACGCCCAGCAAGGTATCGCCATCCATCACGGGCAAGTAGCGCTGGTGGGTCTCGAGCATCGCACGGCGCAGTTCGTTGACGTCCATGGTCGGGTCGACGATCAGCGGCTCGGGGTTCATGACCTCGTTGACATAGATGTCCGCGACCGGGGGCGTGGGCCCCTCTCGATGCTCGACCTGGCGCCTCGCGAGGACCTTCATGACCTCGCGAAAGGTCAGCATGCCGGCGAGCTTGCCGTCGAGCATGACGACCAGCGAGCCGATGTCTTGTTCGGCCATCGTGATGATGCCATCCGAGAGCTTGGAGTCGGGCGCGACGGTGAACAGCGTGTTGCCCTTCACCTTCAGAATCTCGTTGACCTGCATTGGCGCTCCCCCGGGGACGGTTTCTCGGTGCTTGTCGGCCTTTGGTTCCGACGATGCTATACGACAGGCCAGATGCTGGACAAGCCTTGTGCCGCCGAGTAGCCGCCCTCAGCGATCCATTCGATCGAGACAGGAGGCGATCGTTTCGAGCAACTCGTCGTCGCGATAGGGCTTGTTCAGGAATGCAGTCACGCCAGCCTCATCGGCGAGCGCCCGGTGACGCTCGGTGCTCCGCGACGTAATCATGATGATCGGCAGCCCGCGGGTGTCGTCCCGGGCCCTCAGTGCGCGCGTCAGTTCGATGCCGTTCATCCGGGGCATCTCGAGATCCACGAGCACGATGGCCGGAACGCGCTTTTCGATGCGGGCGAGCGCCTCGATGCCGTCCGCCGCGGTATCGACCCCGAAACCCATGTCGGCGAGCAGGGTCTCCATCGCCCGACGGACGCTGACCGAATCGTCCACTACCAGGCAATGCGTCGGCATGCTGACCGGTTGCTCGCGCGCGTAGCGCGGATCGCTGTCGCGCGACCCGCGCAACAGCATGTCCGGGGCGTAGACCGGTGCCACGGCACCGTCCGGCAGCACCGCGATGCCATCGAGACCCGTGATGGCCGGCAGGATGGCCGGCGGCGGACGCACGATCACCTGCTGTGCCTGCGACAGTGGCGGGCAGACGATCGCAAACGCCTTGCCGGCTTCGTCGCGACAGAACAGAACGCTTTCCTCGCGATCCGTCTGCGGAGAGTCCGAATCGTCGTCGCGCAACGCATCGGCAGGCAGGCCGAGCAAGGTGCCCAGGTAAAGGACCGGGCAGGCCCCGGGCGCCTGACGCACATCGGCCAGTCCTTCCTCGAGTGCCGCGATGCGCTCGATGCCACGCACACCGATCGCGAGCACGTGGGTTCGGGTTCGAGCGACCATCACGGCCATCGATGCCACCCGCAGCGGCACGCGCAAGGTCAGCCGGGCACCGCCATCGGGCGCATCGTCGATCTCGAGGCTGCCGTGCATCGAACGAACGACCTGATCGACGGCATCCAGGCCGATGCCTCGCCCCGACAGCATCGTGGCCTGGTCTCGGGTGGAAAAGCCGGCCCGGGTCAGCAGGCGCCCGAGTTCAACGGTATCCGGTGGCACGTCTTCGGCAAGCAGGCCATCACGTAGCGCCCGCGCCAGGATCGCCGCGCGATCGAATCCGGCGCCGTCATCGACACAGCTCACCACCAGGGTCGGCCCTTCGCGCTGGAAAGACACCTGGACGCGACCCACGTCGGGTTTGCCCGCCGCGCGACGCTGCGCCGGGGGCTCGATGCCATGGTCCACCGCATTGCGAATCAGATGCGCGATCGGCTCGACCAGGCGCTGGAGCAAGCGGTTCTCGAACAGGGTTTCCTCGCCCGATATCGCAAGGCTCACTTCCTTCTGGGCCATGCGAGCCGCCTGCCGCGCCACCCGTCGCAAGCGCGCGCCGATCGAGGCCACCGGCACGAGTCGAGCCAACAGGGCGAGTTCGCGTATTTCGGTGTGTGCGCGCTCGACCCGCTCGATGGCATCGCGCAACTGGCCCAGCCCGGCGCGCAGGCGCGATGCAAGAAGCTTGTCATCGGCGCCCGCCTCGGCAATCCGGCGCGACGTCGTGTGCAGCTCGCTATAGCGATCCATCTCGAGCGCATCCATGCCCTCGGCCACCGGCTCGATCGATTCGGCTCCCGGGCCGGTATCGACCAGACGATCCAGCTCCGACGCGAGGTCGAGCAGGCGATCGCCTCCATGGATCAGGGCACGGGTCGAATCGGACGACTGACGCAGGGCCTCCTGGGCACGCGCGAGCGTGATCGACGCGTCGGTCGCTTGTTCGACCAACTGCTCGAGCAGTCGAACCGGGATTCGAAGGAACTCCTCGGCGTCGTTGTCATCGGCCTCGGTCGACGGAGCGGGTCCGCCAGGGGTCCCGGACGGTTCGGACGGTTCGGCGGCCGCGATCGAAGCGACATTCGCCATGGAGCTGGCTACTGCCGCGGGCGGCGGCGCATCGCCGAGCAGATGCCGGGTCCAGCCGATCAGTCCAGCCAGCGCAGCCCGCGCACCGGCCGGGCCTTCCTCGTGCGAGACGAGCGCGTCGACCATGTCGGCGATGACGTCGGCGGCCTCTGCCAGGCTGTCCGAGATCGCCGCCCTTCGGCCGTCCGAATGCTCCGCCAGGACGCCTGTGTCGCCCGCCAGTTCCAGCACGCCCTCGAGCGAATGCGTCAGTTCGGCAACGCCTCGAACGCCGGCCGTGTTGGCCGCCCCCTTGAGCGTGTGAGCAGCCCGCTGCGCCGGTTCGATCGCATCGGTATCGCCGCGAACGATCGCCTCGATCGCCCGGCCGAGCGTCTCGGCCAGGGCCGGCATCTCGCGCAGCAGCGTCTCGGTGAGCTCCGGTTCGGCGTCGGCCGCCAGTTCGAGCGACAAGTCGACGCGGGCCGGATCGATCTGCGGCAGCGTGACGCGCCGGGTCGCGCCACTCACCGACAGCATGCCCGCCGCCTGGCGCACGACTTCGATCAGGCTGGCGCTGCCGAGTCCTGCGCGCTCGTGCACGGACAGCGCGGCATCGAGGTGAGCGCGATCCGGCGCCCTGAAATAAGCGGCCCAGGCCATCGGCCATTCGCGCAAGCCCGCGAGGAGCGAAGCTGGCGCCTCGTCGCGGCCCGCCGCCGATGCGACCGTCTCGGCGCTCACCTGGATCAACGCGGCCAGGTCGTTCAGGCCGATGTAGCCGACGGCATTGGCGAAATGCCCCAGACGCTCGGCATACTGTTCCAACCGGTCCCGACGGCCATCGGGGCCATCGTCGTCGACCTCGCCGAGTTCCTCGCCGATGTCGTCGCAGGCCTCTGCCAGCAGGACCAGTTCATCTGCCGCCACATCGATCGGGATAGACGCGCCGCCCCGGGATCCCTTGGGCATGTCGGTCTCGGCCGCCGCCTGCAATCGCGCCGCGTCGACCTCGAGCTGCCCCGCGATCGCCTCGAACACCTCGTCGGGGCCCCTGCCCTTCAGACCCAGCCATTCGCGCAGCCCGGCCAGCCAGCGGGCATGCTCGGATACCGGAAGCGCGGCACCGCAAAAGGCGATCGCCGAATCGACCCAGGCCTCGGCCTGGCGCCGTTCGAGCGCCGGATCACCGATCGGCGCGCGCGCCAGATGCGGCACCAGCAGGCCGGCCAGATAGGCAAGCCCGCCGAGCTCGAGCGCGCGCGCTGCTGCGCCCAGCGCTTCCATCGCGCGCGCCATTCGCGCACGCCACGCACCGGCCGGTGCATCGTCGGTCAGCAGCGGATCGAGCAGGGCCGCGGCCGCCGCGCCCAGGCGTTCGAAGTCTTCGCCGGCAAGCCCGTCGGCCGGCAACGAAGCGTCGCGAGCCATCGAGTCGTCGTCGGAACCGGCGCGCGTCATCGCTCGACCTTGAAGACACGGACCTGCTCGAGCAGCGCTCGGGCAAAACCCGCGAGCCGGCGGGTCTCGACGGCCTGCTCGCCCAGCTCGCGCGCCGTCTCGGCGCTGGCGTCCTCGATGAGACGGGCCCGCCGTGTCAGGGAAGAGCTCGCTCGGGCCTGCGCTTGCGAGGTCGCGGCGATCGCCCGGACCTCGGCCGCCAGCGCCTCGGTCTCCTTCTTGGTGCGCGCCATTTCCTCGCGCGCGACCTCGGCCAGGCGGGTGATCTCGACGACCTGGGCAATCGCGTCGTTGACGGCGCGGACGGTCTCGCCCGTCTCGCCCTGGATCGCCGCGACCTGCCGCGATATCTGCTCGGTCGCCTCTTGCACCGAGTCAGAGAGGCGGCGAACCTCGTCTGCCACCTGGCCGAAGCTGCGCACGGACTCGCCGGCCGCGGCCGCATGCATCGACGCATTGAGTGCGAGCACGCCGGTCCTGGCCGCGATCGAACGGATCAGTCCGACCACCTGTCCGATTTCCTGGGAACGCTCGCCCAGGCGCTTGACTCGCTTCTCGGTTTCGCGAATCAGTTCGCGTGAGCGCAGCACGCCCTGCATCGTCAACGATACGGAATGCATGGCCTCGGCATTGGCCTTCACGGCCCCGCCAGCGGCCTCGTGGGTACGCTGGGCTCCGGCCGCGACCTCGGTGAGCGCTTTCGCGGCGGTCGACAGTTCCGAGGCAGCGGCCTCGATCTCGCGCCGCTCTCGCGCCGCAGCCTTGCGCGCGTTCTCGGACTGGCCCTTGACCGCGAGCGTCGCCCGGGCGACCTCGTGCGAGACCTGCGCGACGTTGCGCAGCACCCGCCCCATCTCCTCTGTCAGAAGATTCAGCGCATCGGAAACCGCGCCGGTCACGTTCTCGGTGACGGGGACCCGGCGCGTGAGGTCCTTGCTCGTCGCGATCCCGCCGACCGCCTGCATGATCTCGATCACCGAGTCATTGAGTTCCTCGGATTCGCGCGCCGTGCGCTCGAGGGTCGCGAGCCGCTCCTCCAGGAGGCTGTCCAGCGCACTCGCCAATCGCCCGATCGGATCGGCACCGACGATTCCGGTGCGGGCGGCGAAATCGCCATCCTGGACCCGCTCGACAGTCTCGCGGATCAGCCCGATCGCATCCTGTCCGGCCAGGCATGCCTGGCGAGCCAGGCGGTAGACGACCAACGCAGCCACCAGGCCGACCCCGACGACGGCCGACGCGGCGAACACCGCCGCGCGGCGACCATCCAGGCCGAGGCCCCCTCCGGCGATCCAGGCCCCGGTGAGCGCCGCGACGACCACGGCGCCGAAGGCGATCACTGCCGCGAACACCCCGGCGCCGCGCGAACTGGCCGAACGCGACCGCTTCACGACCCGCGCCCCTCGAGCATCGAGCGAAAGAACGCCGGCAATCCGATCACCTGCCAGGGCTCGTCCGGCCCGCCGGCCGGGTGGGCCCGCACGCGGTTCGAATCAGCCGACTCGGATGTGCCATCCGGCCCCGGTGATCGGGGATGGCCGTCGGCCAGGAAGAGTTCGACCGGTGCGGCATCGACGAGCAGCGCCACGGCATCGCTGCCGACTCCGATCGCCACCGCGGCATGGCGACGAATCCTGGGTGCGACCGCCGCCTGCTCACCCAGCGCGAAGACGGGGACCGGATAGCCATGCAACTCGATCAGACCGGCGACTGCGGCCGGTGCCCCGGGAAGCGGAAAGATCTCGGCCGACGACACGAACTCGGACACCTCGCCCGCCGGCAGCATCAGGCGCCGGGCGCCGACACGCACGCCGAATCGTCGTACGGCGTCAGCCATGGGCGTGCCGCAGGGTCTGGAGAACCGCGCCGGCCTCGATCGGCTTGCCGATCAGATCCAGCCCACCTTGCATCCGCGCCCACATCCGATCCGCGCGCTGGCTCTTGCTCGACACGAACACGACCGGCACCCCACGCGTGACACGGTCGGCGGCGAGCCGACGACAGGCGCTGAACCCGTCCATCTCGGGCATCACGATATCCATGAGGACCAGGGCGGGACGAAACCGCCGAGCCAGTTCGAGCGCCTCGACGCCATTGGTGGCGGTGAGCACCTCGCAGCCTGCGTCCCGGAGAATCCGACCGAGGACTTCCCGGTCCACCGGCGCATCGTCGACGACCAGGACCCGAGGCATCGTGGCGGCATCGGCCGGGCTCATCGAGACGCTCCAGACGGCGTGCGTGTGCGCTGGGCGCGAGCCGCTCCGGCCGGCAACGGACGAATGAGGCCGGTCAGGTCGTCGATCGCGAGCGTCTTGCGCAGCACCTTGATCAGGGCCTGCTCGAGTCGACGCATCGTGATCGGCTTGACCAGATAGGTATCGCAGCCGGCCAGCGCGCCTCGGGCCAGATCGAATGGCGACGAGCGCGTCGTGAGAATGATCACCGGCATCCCGCGATATCTGCGCCGGATGATCCGGGTCAGCTTGTAGCCATCGGTCTCGGGCATGACCACGTCGACCACGGCCAGGTCGTAGTGTCGAAGCGCCAGCGCCGCCATCGCGTCGGTCGCACTGGCGACCGTGTCGCATGCGGTGCCCAGTCGACCGAAGGCCCGGACCATCTGATCCCGCACCGTCGGGCTGTCGTCGACCACCAGGATCCGGATCCGAGGGTCGTCGTCCGCGTCGGCCTGTGCGGGACCGGGCTTGCCCGGCTGCGCGCGAGGGGGCCGGATCGCTGGCGCGTGCTCGCTCGCCGCCCGGCCTGGCACCTCGCTGGCGACTGTCGATGATTCTCGCGCGGGCGCCGGCGGTGGCGTTACGCCCCGCCCCTGCGCCCCGGCAGACGCTCGCTCGCGATGCGCGTCGGCGGCGGGTTGCGGCGGCGTCGGCGCCGCGGATCGATCGGGCACGGGTGCCCGCCGCGGCGGGGTCTCGACGGCTTCGCGCAGGAACGACAGCGGTGGCTCGCGATCAGCCTGGCCCGTGGCAGCCCTGACGGCGCGCTCGATCAGCGATTCGGGCTGGCCTACATCGACGGGAATCGATTGCGCCGCGGGCACGGCGAGCGGGCCCGGCGGCGTTGGTGTCGGCGAGTCCTGGACCGGCGGTGGCATCACCGCCGGAGCGCGCGGGGCCGGCTCACGGGCGCTTCCAGGCACCGCGGCTGGCGCTGGCAGCGACGCCTGCGCCTGTAAGTCCGACGCGGCATCCGCGGGCCGCGCTTCCCCGGTCGGATCGAGCGGCCGCGGATCGTCGGCTGCCGGCGTGATCTCGACCGCCTCGCGGGCGATAGGCTCGGTCAGGCGCGGCGGCTCCGGGGGGACGGCGAGCGAGGCAGCGTCCTGGGTACGCTCGGCGCCCGGCGCGCGCTCGGCCTCGAGTTCGAAGCTCATCGGCCGGGTCTCCGGCGATTCGATCTCCATCTCGACGACGCGATTCAGGATCGGCAGCAACTGGAGCGTGAGACGGTCGATCGAGATCGCGTGACGTGCCGAACTCGGGGCTCCGCGGGGAACCGCCGAAACCACGGGTCGATCGCGGCCGAGCGTGCGCAGGCGCGCCAGCGCTCGCAGGCCCTCGGACTGCACCGGGTTGACGATCAGGATATCGATGTCGCTGAAGTCACCGGGCTCGACGAGGACGAACTCGAATCGGTTGTACTGGCTGTGCTTGAAGACGATCTCGATCAGGCGCTCATCGCGCGGATCGAGCCCGGCAGCCGCCACTCGGTATAGCGGCTTGTCAGACATCTCGCATTCTTCGCACGCCAGCGGCGGGGGGTCGCTTTGGCATCTGCGCATTTTGGCGTCAGCCCGTCAGAAACGAAAGCGCGTCCGCGCAACGCTTGCCGGCGGCTCGAGTGTCGGACGGATCGATGGTCCACCAGGCAGTCGACGCCCGGGTGCGTGCTAGCATCGCCGCACGATGACGCAGCGCGACTACTACCGTTTCGACACCCTGTCGGTGCATGCCGGCGCCACGCCCGACGCCCAGACCGGTGCGCGCGCGACGCCGATCCATTTGTCGACCTCGTTCGTGTTCCGTGATTCGGACCACGCCGCCGCGCTGTTCAACATGGAGCGCTCCGGTCACGTCTATTCGCGGATCAGCAATCCAACCGTCTCGGTGCTCGAGGAGCGCGTCTCGGCCCTGGAGGCCGGCGTGGGCGCGGTGGCCACGGCGAGCGGCCAGGCAGCGCTGCACCTGGCGATCGCGACGATCGCGGGCGCCGGATGCCATATCGTGGCATCGCGGGCACTCTATGGCGGATCGCACAACCTGCTCGACTACACCTTGCGCCGCTTCGGCATCGAGACCACTTTCGTCGATCCGCGTGACATCGACGCCTGGCGTGCCGCGATCCGGCCTTCGACCCGCCTGCTGTTCGCCGAGACCGTGGGCAACCCCGGGCTCGACGTACTCGACATTCCACGGGTCGCGCAGGTCGGTCACGACAGCGGGATTCCGTTGCTGGTCGACTCCACCTTCACCACGCCCTGGTTGATCCGGCCGTTCGAGCACGGCGCGGATCTGGTCTATCACTCGGCGACCAAGTTCCTGTGCGGCCACGGCACCGTGGTCGGTGGCATCCTGGTCGATTCGGGCCGCTTCGACTGGGACGCGTCCGGACGCTTCCCGGAGCTGACCGAGCCCTATGCGGGCTTCCACGACATGGTGTTCTCGGAGGAATCCACGGTCGCTCCCTTCCTGTTGCGTGCGCGCCGCGAGGGCCTGCGCGACTTCGGCGCCTGCATGAGCCCGATGAACGCGTTCCAGATCCTCCAGGGCATCGAGACCCTGCCGCTTCGGATGGCAAGGCACGTCGAGAACGCGCGTCGCGTGGTCGAGTTCCTGGCCGCTCAAGAGCTGGTCGATTCCGTAGCCTACCCCGAACTCGAGACCCATCCCGACCATCGACTGGCCACGGAATTGCTGCCCAAGGGCTGCGGCGCGGTGTTCAGTTTCTCGCTCAAGGGCGGCCGCGAGGACGGCCGTCGCTTCGTCGAATCGCTGAAGGTCTTCTCGCACCTGGCCAATGTCGGCGATGCACGCTCGCTCGTCATTCATCCCGCCTCGACCACGCATTTCCGCATGGACGATGCCGCGCTCGAGGCCGCGGGCATCGGCCCGGGGACCCTGCGGCTGTCGATCGGACTCGAGGACGCGAGCGACCTGATCGATGATCTCAAGGCCGCGTTCCGCTCGATCCGGCGCAAGGGGAAATAAGGCCATGCGCTTCGAGGTCGACGGAATCCCTGCATACGCGTATACCGGCGGGCGGGCATTCGACCCGAGCCTGCCGACCGTGGTGTTCGTGCACGGTGCCCAGCACGATCACAGTGTCTGGATCCTGCAGAGCCGCTATCTCGCCCATCATGGTCGCTCGGTACTCGCGCTGGATCTGCCGGGACATGGTCGCAGCGGCGGTGAACCGATCGCCACGGTCGAGGCCATGGCGGACTGGGTACTGAGCGCGCTCGCCGCGGCGGGTGCCAGCCGTGCCACGATCGTCGGCCACAGCATGGGCTCGCTGATCGCCGTCGAGTGCGCCAGACGTGCCCCGCAGGCGGTTGCTGGCGTGGCACTGGTGGGCACGGCATTTCCGATGAAGGTCTCGGATGCCTTGTTGCAGGCCGCGGCCGACGACGAGGCGATCGCCTTCGACATGATCAACTACTGGTCGCATTCGGGCATCACCCATCATCCGGGCACCCCGGGCCCGGGCTTCTCGATCTTCTGGGAGAACCGGCGCCTGATGGAGCGCCAGCGCCCGCGCACCCTGCTCAACGACTTCAGGGCCTGCGACGCCTACTCGGGCGGCCTTGACGCCGCTCGCGCCAGCCAGTGCCCGGCCTTGTTCATTCTTGGCCAGGCCGACGCGATGACGCCGGTTCGCGCGGCCAACGGGCTGATCGATGCCTGCCGCGAGGCGGCCGAGCATCATCGAGAGACACCGCCCGAGGTCGTGGTGATTCCCGGCGCCGGGCATGCGCTGATGGCCGAGCGTCCCGACGAGGTGCTCGAGGCGCTGGAGCGATTCGTCTAGGAACGGCTTTGATCAGAGGCCCTGCGGGCCGGGGGGCGGCTCGCTGGTCGTGGCCACGAGCAGATCGAGCGGCTGGTCCAGTTCGCGCCATCTCAAGGCCGCCGGCTCGTTGCCCCACAGGCGCTCGAACAGATGACGCAGCCGAAGATTCGATGCAGGTTCGGCCAGGGACCAGTGTTCGTCCCATACGGTCGATGGCTCGTCGCCGGCGTCGGCATCATGCGCCACCCTGCGTTCCAGGTAGCCGGCATCCTCGAGAAGTCCGGCCACGTCGATGGCCCGCGCCGGTCGCATCTGGAACACGGTCGCGAAGGCCCGCGCCGGCAAACCCTGTCCGTGAGCACGAGGCGCCTCTCGCGCCAGGGTACGCAGTACATCGACCGCGTCGCCGAAACGTTGCGCCGCCGTCGTCTGGTCCTCGGTGGCCAGGTCGATCGGCGAACGCAGACGGGCCGCGAGCAGCGCGCCCCCCAGCACTGCGAACCAGAACAACCACAACCAGACCAGTAGCAGGGGTAGAACGGCGAAGGCGCCGTAGACGACGGTGTAGGTCGGCAGCCTCGCGAGGTACAGGCCGAGTACGTCTCGCAGGGTTTCGAGCGCGACCGTCGCCAGAATCGCGCCCGCCACCGCGTGCGACCAGCGCACGGGCGCATTCGGGACCAGCTTGTAGAGCAGCGAGAGCCCGATCAGGGTCAGAAGCCACGGCAGCACGACATACCAGGCGTTGCGAACCGAATCGAGGTCGCCCCCGCGCAGCCATTCGCTCGCGACGATGCCGTTGACCGTGAGGCTCGCCCCCAGGACCAGCGGCGCGAAGGTCAGCACACCCCAGTACAACAACAGTCGTTGGCCGATCGAGCGACGCCGCCTGGCGTGCCAGATCCGATTGAGCGCGTCGTCGATCGTGAGCAAGGCGCCGAACGCGGTCGCGAAGAATGCGACCGCGCCCGCCAGCGACAGCTCGCTCGCCTTTGACGAGAACTCGTTCAGATAGCGCAACAGCGTGTTGCCGATCGCCGGCAGCAGCAGATTGCGCGCGATGAAATCCTGGAGCGCATCGCGCAGATCCGCGAACACCGGAAGCGCGGTCAGGACCGACACGCCGATGCTGAATACCGGAACCAGCGCCAGCAGCGACAGAAAGGCCAGGCTGGCTGCCGTCTGCGTCAGGCCGAGCGAGCGCGCCTGCGATAGCAAGGTGATCGCAAAGTGCCAGATCTCGCGCAGACGTTGCATCAGCGCTCCAGAAGACGGGCTGCCACTTGCCGGCGGCGCGCTCTCATTTGCCCGACGCGCATTCGAGTCCTCGCTCATTGGCCTATGATATTCGGGCACGCCAGGCGGCGAGGAGTCGTTGGATTGGTCACGAATGAACAAGCCCCTGCCGGCACGGCATGGGAACTGTCGCGCATTGCCGCGGTCGGCGGAACGATCGCCCTGATCATTCTGGGCGTGTCCTGGGAAACCGTCGTGGCACCGCTGCGCCCGGGAAGCTGGCAACTGGCCCTGAAGGTCGTGCCCGCGGCCTTGTTGCTGCCCGGGATGATCGCGGGGCGACTTCGCAGTTTCCAGTGGATGTCGATGCTGGTGTTGCTGTACACGTGCGAAGGCATCGTTCGCACGCTCAGCGACTCCGGTCCATCGTCACGACTCGCGGCGCTCGAGATCGCGCTCTCGGTCATCGTCTATGTCGGCGTGCTCCTGTGGGTGCGCGCCCGCCTTCGTCGGAATCGCAAGGCTCAGTAGCGCCGGACCGGCCGTGGCCAGTGCGAGCGGGTCGCTCAGGGTGCGGCGCCACCGACGCGCGCCCGGGCAACCGTTGTATAGGGTGAGCATGTGTCGCGTGATCGAGCGCAAGGGCACGCCGCGCGCGACCTGGACTTCGGCATAGGCACGCATGGACTCGACCACGCACTCGCGGCTCTCGATCGGGTCGTCCTGGCCGAAATACAGGCTGTCGCAGCGCGCGAGCATCCACGGGTTTTCGTATGCGGCCCGGCCGACCATCACCGCGTCGACCCCGTCGGCCTGCGCCCGGATCTGCTCATGATCGCGCAAGCCGCCGTTCAGGACGAAGACCAGGTCGGGGAAATCCTGCTTCAGGCGCCGCACCACCTCCGGGCGCAGGGGTGGAACCGTGCGGTTTTGCTTGGGGCTGAGGCCCTTGAGCCAGGCATTCCGGGCGTGCACGATGAACACCCGACATCCGGCCAGGGCCACGGTGCCGACGAAATCGCGCACGAACTCGTAGGACTCGTCGCGATCGAGGCCGATCCGATGCTTGACCGTGACCGGAACATCGACGACGTCACGCATGGCCTTGACGCAGTCCGCGACCAGGCTCGGCTCGGCCATCAGGCAGGCGCCAAAGGCGCCCTTTTGCACCCGCTCGCTCGGACAGCCGCAGTTCAGGTTGATCTCGCAATGACCGAATCGCGCGCCGATACGTGCAGCGGCAGCGAGCTCCGACGGGTCGCTGCCGCCGAGCTGCAAGGCCAGCGGATGCTCGTCGGGATCGTGATCGAGCAAGTGGGCGGCCTTGCCGCGATTGAGCGCGGCGCTCGGGATCATCTCGGTGTAGAGCAGCGCCGAGCGAGACAGCCGACGATGGAAGAAGCGGCAATGCCGGTCGGTCCAATCGAGCATCGGGGCGACACTGAAGAACGGCCAGGGCCTCGCGCTCACGAGCCCTCTCCCGTCTCGTCGTCACCCGCACCGAGATGGCGCACCGCGAACTGCATCAATTGATTGGGCCCCATGATGCCGAGTCGCTCGGCCGCATTGCGCCGGTGCGCTTGTACGGTTCGGGGACTGATCCCCAGCCCACGCCCGATCTGCTTGCTGGTCCAGCCCTTGGCCAGCAAGCGGAGCACGCGACGCTCGGACTCGGTCAGGCGCTCGACGAGCTCGCGATCGGCCGCGTCGCCGGGCGGCAGGTCGGCCGGCCCCGAGACACCGACCGATTGGCTCATGAAGAAGGTATCGGCGGTATCGAGCGCCCGGATCAGCTCGGCGGCGGCATCTTCCTTGGCGACGAAGGCCTGCGCGCCGGCCGCTCGCGCGCGCGCCGCATAGGCCTGCTCGGCATGCATCGAAAGAATGACCATGCGGGTGGGAATGCCCGCCTGCCTGGAACGCTCGAGGACCTCGAAGCCGCTCAGGCCGGGCATCGAGAGATCGAGCACCGCGATGTCGGGGCGCAGGATCTCCAGCTGCGCCATCGCGGCGTCGCCATCGCGGACCTCGGCCATCACCTGGAACCGCCCGGTTTCCTCGAGCACCTGGCGCACCCCCGCCCTGAACAACGGATGATCATCGGCCAGCAACACGGTCTTCATCGCGCCCATCGCCTTCAGTCGCGCCGCGGGTCGGCGTCGATCGGAACCTGGAGCCTGACGCTGACCCCTCCATCCGGATCATCGGTCATGGCCCAACGGCCGTCGAGCGCGCGCATGCGCTGCTCGATCGAGTGAAGGCCCAGGCCGTGCGAGGGCATCTCGCCGGTATCCAGGCCCACGCCATTGTCGACGACCAGGCACACGACATGACCGTGTTCATAGCGGATTCGCACGCTGCAATGATCCGCGCCTGAATGACGCGCGACATTGCTGAGCAATTCCTGCAGCACCCGGAACAGATGCAGGCGACGCGCGGGCGACAGCGCAGGGGGGCCCTGTGGCTGCTCCAGACTGACGTCGATCCCGTGCACGCGCTGGAGCTCGCCCACCATGTTCTCGACCGACGCGTTCCAGCCAAGGTGCTCCAGCATGGAGGGATGGATCGCATGCGAGACGCGCCGGACATCCCGCAGGGTTCGCCGTGCGAGGCCACGGGCCTCGTCGAGCAGCGCGCCGGCCTGGTCGGGGACCTGTTTCATCCGCTCGAGCGCCGAGGAGAGCATCGCCAGGTCGTGGCCGACCGAATCGTGAAGATCCGAGGCGAACCGGACCCGCTCCCGCTCCTGGAGCTCCGCGTACTGTTGCGCGCTGTGCCCGAGATGCGTGAGCAAGGCGACCTTGGCCGCCTGCGCCTCGCGCGCCGCGAGTCGGATTCGCACGCCGAGCGCGAGCGAAAACGCCATCGCCTCGAAGGCAAGCATCAGCCCGAGCGTGTGCTCGCGGGCGATGTCGCCGCCAATGCCGCCGATCAGGTTCAGGTAGCTGACCACGGCCCCCGGCAGAATGATCAGGCCGAACGGCAACACCAGCAGACGCGCCCGAGGATCCTTGCCCAGCGCCAGCGCCACGATCGCGACCGAGATCGTCAGCAGCAGCAGCGCGAGGATCACGAGCAGCACTGCCTGAACCGCCCAATACGGCAATACGAGCTGGCTGGCGACCACGATCGGCGCGAGCCACATCAGCAGGCCCAACAGCCTCAGTGGCGCGCGCGCGCGATTGCGCCCGCCAAGGAACTCCCGGATGAACATCGCGGCGAGCACGCAAGTGGTGCCCAGGCCCACGTTGAACAGGGTGTTCGACCAGGCATTCGGCCAGAAATGAGCGACCCCGTATCCGGACAGATAGACGTCGAGCAAGACCACCGACGAAACGGTCAAGGCGTTCATCGCGAAGACCCTATCCTTGGCGATCACCGAGATGAGCAGGTTGAACAGCACGATCGCGAGGACGAAACCGAACAGCAGCGCACGCACCTGGTCATGTCGGTCGGTCCATTGGCGATAGAGCGCAGCCGGCCAGGCCCTGAGCGCGATCTCGATCATCGTCGGCTGAACCACGCGCAAGTAGCGCCGTGTTTCGAGGCCCGCCGATCCACCGAGGCGAAACGCCACCCCGGCCGCGGCCAATGCGCCACCGCTCGGCTCGCGGGAATCGCCGGCAACCGACACACGCCACGGACCTCCGGGATCGTCCCGCTCGTAGAGCTCGGCCGAATCCACCATGTGCGAGAACCGGATCACGGTGCCCGGCGCCATCGCCGGCAGTTCGATCCAGAGCGCAGGGCCGCCGAACGACGACATCAGCCCACGCACCGGCGATGCGTCGAACCGGTTCAAGCCGACGCAGCAGATTTGCTCGATGCGTTCGTCACCGACTGCGTGCGCGACCTTGAACGCGAGCAAATCCCCGGCCCGCTCGGCCTGGCATGCACAGGCCAGCGTCAGCATTCCCAGGAAGGCCACGAGCCGCATGGCGCGCGCGGCCCAGCCGGATACCCGCCTCGAAGCAGGTGTGCCCCGCCCTACGCGGGCACGACCGTCGACGCGCGACCCGTTTCCGGACGACGCGCAACGCACGGGCGCAGGATTCAACGTTACGGCCGAGACAAGCAAGAGTCAGTCGAGTGAACTGGCGCGGCCACGGATGGACGCTCCGAACCGGCCCGTCGCCGAGCACGCATGGTCTTTCATGCTACCACCCGCTAATTCGCGCACGCCGCCGTCGTGGCCCTTAGAATCGCCCCAGCAAGGAGGCGCCTATGCAGATCGGCTTGATCGGCCTTGGGGTCATGGGCCGAAACCTGGCCCTGAACATGGCCGAGCGGGGCTTGGAGGTCGTGGCGACCGACCCCTGGCCGCAGGCACTGCGGTGGGCCGGTGCGCCGGCAAGCATCGTTCCCGATGTCGCGACCCTGCTCGAGCACCTGCGAACGCCGCGCACGATCGTCTTGCTGGTCAAGGCCGGTCGACCGGTCGATGCGCTCATCGACGCGCTGCTACCACGGATGGCCCCCGGCGATCTGGTGGTCGATGCCGGCAATTCCGACTATCGCGACGCCGGGCGTCGCGCCGAACGGCTGTCGAGCCGGTCGGTGGGCTTTGCCGATGTCGGCGTTTCCGGCGGCGCGGAGGGCGCGCGACGAGGCCCTGCCATGATGATCGGCGGTGCCCCGCCCGGCGCCACGCGCTTGCTGTCACTGCTCTCGCCCATCGCGGCTCGGTCGGCGCATGGCAGTTGCGCGCGTGCCAGCGGCGGACCGGGTGCCGGCCATTTCGTGAAGATGGTCCACAACGGCATCGAGTACGCCCTGATGCAGAGCATCGCCGACCTGTACCAGTGGCTGCGCGAGGCGCGCGCACTGGCCCCCACCGCGATCGCGGACCTGCTCGAGCAACTCCACGGCGGGGAGCGGGACAGCTATCTGGCGCGCATCAGCGTCGAGGTGCTGCGCAGCACGGATCCGGACACCGGTGCCCCGATGATCGATGTCATCGACGACGGCGCCGGGCAGAAGGGAACCGGCGGCTGGTGTGTCGAGGCGGGGCTCGCGCATGGCGTGGCCTTACCCACGATCATGGCGGCCGTCGCCATGCGCCAGGCCTCCGCCGACGCGCGGATCCGCCGATGCCTGGTGCCCGGAGAGCCGGTCGGACTCGTGCTGGGCGCCGATCCGACTCGCGCCCCCGATGCCCGTGACTCGGCACCGATCGCGGCGTCCGCACTGGGCGACGCATTGGCCGCCGCATCCATGACGGCCTTCGCGCAGGGGCTGAACCTGATCGAAGCCGCCGCCATCGCGCACGGATGGACGACGTCCATCGGCGACGTGCTGCGCGGCTGGACCGGCGGCAGCATCCTGCAGGGAAAGCTGCTCGAACCCTTGATCGCCGCGACCTCGACCAACCCGGGCGATGGCGCCCCGGTGGTGTCGGCGCTGCTTTCCGAGCCGACATTGCGCTCGGCAATCGTCGCGGGCGAGCCTGCACTCGCCCGCCTGTGCGCCGATGCGGCGATCGCCGGCGTGGCGGTTCCGGCCCTGGCCGCCTCGCTTGGCTGGATCCAGGCCGTGCGCGCTCCCCGCCTGTCGACGGCGCTGGTGCAGGCGCAACGCGATCGCTTTGGCGCGCATGGCTTTCGTCGCACCGATCGCGACGGGGTGTTCCACGGCCCCTGGGCCGGAGATCCGACGTGATCCTGGTCCTGATGGGCGTGGCCGGCTCGGGCAAGAGTTCGGTCGCGGCCGCCCTGGTCGCGCTGACCGCCTGGCCGATGGCCGAAGGCGACGACTTCCACCCGGAAGGCAATCGTCTGAAGATGGCTCGCGGCGAACCACTCGACGACGAAGACCGCTGGCCCTGGCTGGATCGCATCGCTGCGGCGATCAGCGCCCATTCACCCGACGGTGGGCCCCTGGTGCTCACCTGCTCCGCACTCAAACGCGCGTATCGCGATCGGCTCGCCCGCGCCGCGCCCGACGTCGTGTTCGTTCACCTGCACGGCTCGCGCGAGCGACTGGCGCAGCGCATCGGGTCGCGCCAGGGCCACTTCATGCCGCCGAGCTTGCTCGAGAGCCAGCTCGCGACCCTCGAGCCGCCCTCGCTCGACGAGATGGCAATCACGCGATCGATCGAGGCCTCGCCCACGCAGATCGCGCAAAGCGTCGTCGACTGGGTACGAGGGCGCGCCGCCGCGCCTGGCCCGCAAGCGGACTCTCGATAGCCGGCACGTGGACCACTGGCCGGGTCGGGCCGGGCTGGGCCGTGTCATGCCAAGTCGTGCCGTGCCCAGCAGGCATGGCACGCACCGCTCAGGGGCTGTCGTCTTCGAGCGAATCGCGGGTCGCGCGTTCGCCTGGCCGGTAGAGCGCGACGACGGCCAGCACCAGCGCGACGCCGATCCCCAGCACCAGGAACTGGAACAGCACGAAGTCGCGAACATGCAGGCTGCGGCTGCCCAGATACGCCAGCACAGCCACTACCGCCACCAGCAAGACCCAGTAGACGGGTCGCCCGATGAATAATCGCTCGCGCCTCATGAGGCCTCCTTGGCGAGCGCACGCCCCCGAAGCATCATGAAGCCGGCGATCCCGGCGACACCGACCACGGCCAGGACATAGCCCGGGATTGCGCCGAGCACGACCGTGCGAACCGGCACCAGCGCCGCCAGCGAGCAAAGCCCCAGCACCACGCGCGTCGAGCCCGCCAGACGGCCGCGGTACCAGCCCTCGAGCGTGGCCGACAGGCCCCACAGGCCGGTCAGCGCCAGCAAGGTGGTCAGCACCGTATTCCACATCGGGCCCTCGAACAGAAGCGCCGGCGAGTAGACGAACACGAAGGGCACCAGGTACTTGGCCACGCCGATGCGCGCAGACTCCACGGCCGTCTCCATTGGCCGTGAACCCGATATCGCGGCGGCCGCGAACGAGGCCAGCGCCACGGGCGGCGTGATCGTCGAGACGACGCCGAAGTAGAACGCAAACATGTGGGCCGCCATCGGGACGACCTTCAGTTGCACCAGCGAGGGCACGATCAGCGCGGCCACCGTGATGTACACCGCCGTGGTGGTCATGCCCATGCCCAGGATGATCGCGGCGACACCGGTCAGCACCAGCAGCGCGAACAGGTTGCCACCCGAGAGCTGGATCACCTGGTTGGTGAACTTCAGGCCGAGGCCCGAGACGAAGATGGAGCCGATGATGATCCCGGCGCAGGCGCAGGCGATCGTGACCGGCATGGCCGATCGGATCCCGGACTCGAGGGCGGCCAGCAGATCCACCGGGCTGAGTCGGGTCTCGCTGCGTACGAAGCTCAGCGCGATCAGCGACATGATGGCCCAGAACGCCGCCATCATCGGCGAATAGCCAATGCCCATCAGGGCCACCAGGACCACCAGCGTCAGCAACTGGTGCCAGCCTTTGCGCAGGACGTCGAGCGCGCGCGGCAGGCGCGAACGCTCGATCCGTTCGATACCGTCCTTGTCGGCCTCGATATCGACCATGAAGTACAGCGTGGCGAAGTAGAGGAAGGTGGGCAGCGCCGCCGCGACGACCACTTCGAAGTAGCCGACATGCAGGAACTCGGCAATGATGAAGGCTGCCGCCCCCATGATCGGCGGGGTGATCTGCCCGCCCGACGATGCGCAGGCTTCCACCGCCCCGGCGAACTTGGCGCGGTAGCCCAGGCGCTTCATCAGCGGGATCGTGAACGAACCGGTGGTGACCACGTTGGCCACGGCCGAGCCCGAGACCGTGCCGAGAAACGCGCTGGCGACCACCGACGCCTTCGCCGGCCCGCCCACCCGATGCCCGGTAAGCGCGATGGCCAGGTCGATGAACATCCGCCCGGCACCGGTGCGGATCAGGATGGCGCCAAAAATGATGAACAGCACGATGTAGGTGGCCGCCACCGAGATCGGGATCCCGAAAATGCCCTCGGAGCGCAGGAACACGACATCGATGTATTTCTCGAACGAGGTCGGCGGCCCGTAGAGGAAGCCGAAGAAATGGTCGGAATACAGCGAGTGCGCGATGAAGAAGGCCGTGATCAGCACCATCGGGATACCAACCGCGCGCCGGGTCGCCTCGAGCACGATCAGGATCATCGCCGAGCCCATCCAGAGATCGGAGGTGATCAGGTCGCCTTCACGCGACGAGAATTCGGTGACGTCGTAGATGGTATAGGCCTGGATCGCGATGCCCAGTCCGACCAGGAACAGGTCGAAGGCGAATCCGGCCCAGCCCGCCGCACCGACCGGCGCGTCTTGCCAGCGGCTGCGGCCCACCGGATTGAGAATGATCGAGAGCACGAACATCACCGTCAGGTGCGTCGCGCGAAAGGATCTCGACTCGGGCGTGCCGAAGACCGCCGTGAACAGGTGGAACAAGGCCAGCGACACCGACAGCGCCGCCACCACGATCGCGACCCAGCGCGCAAACCGATGATGTCGCCACTGCAACGCGCGCTCGATCGCGGCGTAGTCGCGCTCATCCTGGTAAAGGAGGCCTGCGTCGTCGGCCAGAGCTTCCTGGGTCATCGAGACTCCTGATCGCCGTCACGAGGACCGGCGCGTCCGAACGAGGGGCCGGCATCGCCGGCCCCGTTGCAGCGTCGCCCCGCAGGCGACGGGTTCAGACTTACTTGACGCCCTTCTCGTCGTAGAAGCGCTTTGCACCCGGATGGACCGGCACCGCGGCGCCCAGCAAGGCGTTTTGCAGCTTGACGGAGTCCCAGACCTTCTTGACCTTGACCAGTTCGGCGTGGTTGTCCCACAGTGCCTTGGTGATCTGGTAGGCGACATCATCGGGGACGTCCTTGTTGATCACCATGATCGTCACCGCGCCGAGCGTCTCGACCTTCGCGTCACCCAGGCTCTTGTACTGCGACTTGTCGAGCGTGACCCGGATGAAGCCGGGGTTCTCCTTCATGATGCCGTCGAGGATCGGCTTGTCCACACCGAGGAAGCGCACGCCGGGGTTGAACTCGAGATCCAGCATCGAAGCCTGCGGAAAGCTGGTCAGCGCGCTGAAGGCGTCGATGTGGCCGTCCTTCATCAGCGAGACGGAATCGGTGTAGCCGACATGGTGGATCGTTCCACCGGCCTTCTTCACGTCGGCGACCGAAAAGCCGTACTTGCCCAGGATCATCTGCACGGCCGCATAGCCGGACCACTTCGCCTTGCCCGGGCTCAGGTTCTTGTCCTTCAGGTCGCCGTAGCTCTTGATCGAGGACTTGGCCGGCACGACCGTCTGTAGCGCCGCGGGATAGAGCGTGGCGAGGTGCCGGATGTTCGGGTTGGCCTTCTTGAAGACCGGCGCGTTGCCCTTGAAACCGTCGTAGGCGGTGTGGCCGTAGGTCCAGCCGATCTCGGCTTCCTTCTTGTTCACGTCGAGCACGTTGCCCACGCCGCCGCCGGGGCCGTTCGAGACCGCGAGCCCCTTGATGCCGCCGAAGATCTCGGCCATCTTGGCGCCGAGCGGATACCAGCTGCCGCCCGAGGGGCCCGATGCGATCCGGATGAAGGTATCGGCCGACGCGCTGCTTCCCATGAGGCCGGCGATTGCCGCGGCCAGGAGTGGCTTGGCGAGCTTGGATGCGAACTTCGTCATTGATTGTCTCCGTTGTAGTCGATCGATTGTCCCGGCCCACCAGGGGTGGCGCACCGAATACCCGGAAATCTAGCGCAATAATCGGACAGGTGCATCCGGGCAAACCGGAGCGTCGAGCGGCCGGGGATGAAAAACCCGGCCGAAACACACGACCCCAATGAAATGGTTCGCAATGCGAACGGGCATCAACCCATCGTGCGCGGCAACCACAGGATGATGTCCGGGAAGGCCATCAGCACCGCCACCGTCACCACGTCGGCGATGAAGAACGGACCGATCCCCCGGAACACATCCTGCAAGGGCACGGCGAGCGAGCGCCCCCTGTCGTCGACGAGCTCGCGGGTGACACCGGCCACGACGAAGCAGTTCATGCCGATCGGGGGCGTGATCAGGCAGATCTCGGCCATCTTGACCACGATGATCCCGAACCAGACCGAGTCGTAGCCCAGCGCCATGACCGCCGGATACACGACCGGCAGCGTCAGGATCAACATCCCGATCGCGTCCATGAACATCCCGAGCACCGCATAGGCGAGCAGGATGCAGATCATGATCACCATCGGTGGCAGCTGGAGCGTGGTGACCCACTCGGCGAAGGCCGACGGCAGGCCCGCGAAGCCCAGGAAACGCACGAACAGGAACACGCCCCAGATCAGCGTGAAGATCATCGCGGTGAGCTTGGCGGTCTCGACGATCGCCTCGGTGAGGCGGCCGCGCATCTCGCTGACGGCGCGCTCCCGAATGGCGCGATAGACATAGAAGCCGAACACGACCGAGGCGCCCAGCGCGCCGGCTTCGGTCGGCGTCGCCGTGCCGGTGTACATGGCGCCGAAGATCACGATCACGACGATGAAGATCGGCGCCGTTCCCGGCAGGCTGGCAAATCGCTGCCTCCAGGTGAAGCCGCCGATGGGCCGTCCGAGCGACGGCTTCCACATGCACATCCCGATGATCAGGGCCACATAGATCAGCGCCGACACCAGGCCGGGCAGGAAACCGGCCAGCAAGAGCGCGCCGACCGACTCTTCGACGATGATCGCGTACACGACCAGGATCGCCGATGGCGGGATCAGCGAGGCGAGCGTGCCCCCCGCCGCCACCACGCCCGCGGCCAGCTTGCGGTCGTAGCCGTTCTTGAGCATGTCGGGAATCGCGACCCGGGAGAACACCGCGGCCGTGGCCGTGGACGCCCCCGAGACCGCCGCGAAGCCCGCGGTCGCGAACACCGTCGAGACGGCCAGCCCGCCCGGCACCCAGCCGAACCATCGACGCGCCGCCTCGAACAGCCGCGACGTCAGGCCCGCATAGAAGGCCAGGTAGCCGATGAGGATGAACAGCGGCAGCACCGACAGCGGGTAGGTGACGCTCTTGGAATGCGGGATCGTGCCCGAGATCGCCGCCGCCACATCGAAGTTCTTGAGCGCGAGGATGCCCAGGAAACCCGTCACGGCCGCCGCCACGAACACCCGCACCCCGATCAGAACCAGCACGATCAGCAGCAGGACACCGGCGATGCCGATCTCGAAATCGGTCAGGTTCATCATTCGTGCGCCCCTTCGATCTCCGCCTCGGCCAGTTCTTCGACCGACTTCAACGTGGGTACCGCCACCGGCGTCGCCTGGGGGCTGACAATGAGCCTGAGATAGCCCAGCAACTGGATGATCAGGCGCAACATCAGTACCGACAAGGACACCGGGACCGCGAGCTTCGCGGGCCAGGTCGGCAGTTCGATGTCGATCGTGCTGTCGCCGATGTCGAACGCGCGCTCGAAGTGCTGGTACGAGTACGGAATCAGGATGCCCACGATCGCGATCGCCACGACCGTGCCGACCAGCTCGGCAACCCACAGCGCCCGGCCGTGCAGGCGTGCCACGAACATGTCCATGCGCACATGCCCGCCATCGCGCTGCACATACGCGATACCGAAGATCGCAAACCCGATCATCGTCAGTTCGACGATGTCTATGTAGCCGAACATGGGCGCTCTGAAGACGCCGCGCAACACGATCTGCGCGAGTCCGAGAAACATCAGCGCGAACACCAACATGCCGCCGATCAGGTTCATCAACCACTCGATCGGCTTGAGCAGGCGATCCAGCCGCTCCAGCAGATGGCCGAACGGATCCATTCGATCTTGCATCAGACAGCCCTCCCCCGGGCCATGGCGAAGTGCGCCGGGCGCCGCAGTCGCGGGCCCACATCGCACCTTGGCATCGTGCGCAAACGCGGCACCGCCTGCGACGGGCTCTTACCGGCTCGCCACAGGCGGTGTTTCAGGCCTTGGTCATTCGTACTTCTGGCCGACCGCGGCGAACATCGACTTGATCAGTCCCGCGGCATCGAACTTGCCCTGGTGCTCCTTGATCCACTGGTCGATCACCGGCTTGCCGGCAACCTTGCGGAACTCGTCGAGCTGGGCCTGGGTGTAGACGACCTTCTTCAGCTTCTTCTCGAGCATCGGCAGGTTCTTCTTGTCGATGTTGATATAGGCCTGGATCTGCGTCTTGGCGACATCGTCGCGGATGTCGTCGAGCAGCTTCTGGTACTGCTTGGGCAGCTTCTTGTAGGCGCTCAACGAGAACAGCAACGGGCACTCCGAGGTGCCGGGGGAGAGATTGGAGGTGAACCAGTCGGTCACCTCGTGGATCTTGTAGGCGACGTGGGCATAGCTGAACGGGAACGAGGCCGCGTCCATGGTGCCTTGCTGCACGCCGGTATAGACCTCGGTCGCGGTCGAGCTGGCCGGGGTCGCGCCCATGATCTTCATGGCGTCGCCCAGACCACCGCCGGCGCGGATGGTCTTGCCCTTCCAGTCGGAGAGCTTCATCGGCGGCTCGCCGCGTCCCAGGATCTCGTACTGCGGCAAGTAGGTCGACATGTAGGCCATGGCGTTCCACTTGGCCAGCTCCTTCTTGATGGCGGGGTGGGTGTAGACCGCATCGCGCATCTTGCGGTTGTTCTCCCAGCTGTCCATCGGCAGGAAGGGCATGGTCAGCGCCATCAGCGCCGGATTCTTCTTGGGGTGATAGAAGGCACACATGTGCGCGGCCTCGAAAGCCCCGACCGAGAGACCGTCGAGGTTCTCGCGCGACTTGGACAGCGCGCCGCCGTAGTGGATCGTGACCGTGAACTTGCCGCCGGTCTTCTGGCTGACCAGTTCGGCCATGCGCTCGGCGCCGGCGGTGAAGGCGCGCTTCTTGCCCCAGGTGGACATGTTCCACTTGACGGCGGGTCCGTCGACCTCGGCGGCGAAGGCCGAGCCGGCCACCATGGCTGCGGCGGCAGCCGCCATCGCGGCGAGTCGGAAAGTCGTGATGCGTCCGGACATGGCTGTCTCCTCTTGTCTATTCAGTAAAGACCGAAGATTACCGCATCTGGTCGAGCCGCCCGGTGCGCAGGCGCCGCCGCCCCCGGCGAATCGCGACATCCGCGATTCGCCGTTCGTCGCGGTCGTTCGGCCCGTACCGAGGTTCATCGGCCATCGGTCTGACTTTACAGTGCGGCGATCTTTCCCGTAGCGTTGCCAAGAAACGACTCGAGAACAAAGGGGGAGCCCATGGGCCAACAAGCCTTCCAGGCGCGCACGGCAAGCGAAGCCGGCGCCCATTCCGCAGGACACCGCTTCCTGGTGGTCGACGATCACCCGATGGTCCGGGAGGCCATTCTCCAGACTGTGGATTCGCTCGAACCGGGTAGCTCGGCCGAGCTTGCCACCAGTTTCGGGGAGTCGATGAAACGACTCGACCACGACTCGCACTACGACTATGTCGTGCTCGACCTGAACCTGCCCGATTCCCGCGGCCACGAATCTCTGGCGGCGCTCAAGCGGGTTCACCCGGAACTGCCGGTGATCGTGCTATCGGCCAGCACCGAGCGCGACCTGATCCTCCAGTGCCTGGATACCGGCGCGCTCGGCTACATCCCCAAGACCTTGCATGCCGACGTGATCAAGCATGCATTGCGTCTGATTGTTGCCGGCCATGTCTATGTGCCCCAGGAAGTCGTATCGACCCGCCGGCTGCCCGCCACCGACCTGCGCCCCCGCGCGCCCGTCGATGGCGACCCGCGCCGACTCGGCCTGACCGAGCGTCAGATCGATGTGCTGCGCCTGATCCTGAAGGGCTACCCCAACAAGCTGATCTGCCGCGACCTCGACCTCGCCGAGGGCACGGTCAAGGTGCACGTCAGCGCGGTCTTGCGTGCCCTGGGCGTTCGAACCCGCACGCAGGCGGTGATCGCGGCGCGCGAGCTGGGGCTGCGGATCGATCACTGACCGAGGGCGGCTTCGCCGACGGCTCGCCAAGGGCGAAGCCGCCCCGCCGGTTCAGCGCTTCTTCGCGTTCGGGAAGAACAATTGCTGGCCGCCGATCTTGTAGGCCGCAATGGCCGCCTGCCCCTTGGGCGAGACCACCCAGTCGGAGAAGGCCTGCGCGAGATCGACCTTCACGTGCGGGTGCTTCTTGGGGTTGACCACGATCACGCCGTACTGGTTGAACAGCTTCGGATCGCCTTCGACCAGGATCTTCAGGTCGCCGCGGTTCGAGAAGTTCAGCCAGGTGGCACGATCGGTGAGCGTGTAGGCATTCTTGGCCGAGGCGATGTTCAGCGTCGGCCCCATGCCCGAGCCACTCTCCTCGTACCAGCTTCCCTTGCCGCCTTTCGGATCGACCCCGGCCGCCTTCCAGAACCGCAGCTCGGCCGCGTGCGTGCCGCTGCGATCCCCTCGCGAGACGAACAGCCCCTTCTTGGTGGAGATCTTCTGCAGCGCGGCCATCACGGCCTTGCCCCCGCCGATCCCGGCCGGATCCGACTTGGGACCGACGATCACGAAGTCGTTGTACATGACCTCGCGGCGCTCGAGCCCGTAGCCCTCGGCGACGAACTTCTCCTCGGCCACCTTGTTGTGGACGAACAGGATGTCGGCATCGCCCTTGCGCGCGGTGGCCAGCGCCTGCCCGGTCCCCTGGGCCACGACCCGGACCTGGATGCCGGTCTGGGACGTGAACTGGGGCAGCAGCTGCTTGAACAGCCCCGATTGCTCGGTCGACGTGGTCGACGCCATCACGATGAACTTGTCGGCCGCGACGGCCGATTGCATCGGTGCCGCGAGCACGGCAGCCAGGCCGGCGCCGATGATCGCGCGCCGTACCGAGCGAGTGGCACGGGTGTCGGGTAAAGCGGTGTTCTTGGCCAAGGGGCTTCTCCTCAGGGTGGGTCGTCGAGCCAGTCGCCGCGCAGGAACCGGCGGGCGGATTCCGTCTGCGGCCCATCGAAGAACGCATCGGCGGGGCCCGCCTCGACGATGCGTCCGTGGTGAATGAAGACGACGTGACGGGCGATTCGCCTTGCCTGCGCCAGGTCGTGGGTCGTCATCAGCAGGCCACGCCCGGCGTCGGCGATCCGCAGCAGCAGGCGCTCGACCGCCGCGCTGGCCGCCGGGTCCAGGCTCGACGTCGGCTCGTCGAGCAGCAGGCAATCGGGCGCGATCGCATTGGCGCGCGCGATCGCCAGCCGTTGCTGCTCACCGCCCGAGAGCCGGCGCGCCGGCCGATCCGCCAGCGCCGCGAGCCCGACATCGGTCAGTGCCTGAAGGGCCAGAGCGCGGCGAGCCGCGCGCGAGCGGACTTGCCGAGCGGCGCCGCAATCGATCGCATGCTCGACATTGCCCAGCGCCGAGCGCCTCAGCATGACCGGCTTCTGGAACACATAGGCGAGCCGGAAGGGCCGCTGCGTACCCCCCGCTTGCGCACCACTGATCCGGCCAAGCGCCGCCTGCACCAGGCCCTGGATCGCCATCAGCAGGGTCGTCTTGCCGGCACCGTTCGGCCCGATCACGACGGTGCGCCCGGCCAGGGGGATCCGCAGGTGGATGTCGTCGAGCACCGTGAGCTCGCCATAGCGCACCGTCAGGGACTCGACGACCAGATCCGCCGCGCCAGCCGCCCGGGCCGGCTGGCCCGAGGCGGGCGCCGAACGAGAACCCACCCCGGGCATCAAGGCCTCATCCATGACGCCGCAACGCGAAGCCACGCAGCACGGCGGCGGTCGCATTGACCGTCAGGATGATCCCGACCAGCAGGAAGCCCAGTCCGAGGGCCAGCGCCAATTCGCCCTTGCTGGTCTCGAGTGCGATCGCCGTCGTCATCACGCGGGTCACGCCGTCGATGTTGCCGCCGACGATCATCACCGCGCCGACCTCGGCGGCGGCGCGGCCGAAGCCGGCCAGCAGCGCCACCGGCAGGGAGAGTCGTGCCTCCCAGAGCAGCGTCGCGATCACCTCGAGGCGCCCCGCCCGCAGCGAGCGCAGGTAGTCGCCGAACTCGGCCAACGCGTCCTCGAGGGTCTGGCGTGCAAGCGCCGTCATCAGCGGCGCGATGAGGATCGTCTGCGCCACCACCATCGCGCCGGGCGTGAACAGGATCCCGAACTGGCCAAAGGGTCCGGCACGCGAGAGCAGCAGGTAGACCAGCAGGCCCACGACCACCGAGGGCAGCCCCATCAGCGCATTGAGCACGGCGACCAGTGCCGCCCGGCCCGGGAACGGTACCAGCGCGATCCAGGCAGCCAGCGGTAGGGCGATCAGCGTGGCGATCAGCGTGGCCGTCAGGCTGATCCGGATACTCAGCGCGGCGATGGACCACAGCGCCTCGCCACCGCCAAACAGCAGCGACAGCGCCACGACCACGCTTTGTGCGATCTCCTCCATCGCGCAACTCTAACGCTGCCCTGTCCGTAACCCGGAACGCGCGGAAAAAATGTAAATTGCCGACATGAGCACCCGGAACTGGCTCACCACCGTCGAGGCGGCCCAGCGCCTGCGGTTGAAGCGGCGGACGGTCTACCACCTGGTGGAGAGCGGTCGCATCCCGTTCTCGCGTGCCGGCGGCAAGCTCTTGTTCGACCCCGAGCAACTCGACGCCTGGCTTGCCAGCCATGCCGCTGCCGGCGCGGGCGGGCCCGAGCCGGTGCTGCCGCAAACGGTCGCGGGCAGCCATGATCCGCTGTTCGAGTGGGCGCTGAGCGCCAGCGGCTGCGGCCTGGCCAACGCCTGCTTCGGCAGCACCGACGGGCTGGATCGGCTCGTGGACCACCGCGCCTGCGCCGCCCTGCTCCATCTGCCCGACGCCCGCACGCCGGGCTTCAATCTGGAAGCCCTGCAGGCCCGGGCCGCCCAGCTTCCGGTGGTCGCCCTGCACTGGGCGCGGCGCGAGCAGGGCCTGTTGCTCGCTCCCGGGAACCCGCTGGGAATCGGTGGGCTTTCGGACCTGACCCGCCGTGGCTGCCGCGTCGCCCTGCGACAGGCCGGGGCCGGCAGCAACCTGCTCTTCGCCCGACTCATGCGACTCGCCGGCGTGGGCTTCGCCGCCTTGTCGCCGATCGAGCCGCGGGCGTCGAGCGAGAGCGACATGGCCGCGATGATCGCGGACGACTTCGCCGACGCCGGCTTCGGCATTCGCTCGGCGGCGGTCGCGGCGCGGCTCGAATTCATCCCGCTCGCGTGGGAGTCGGTCGACCTGGCGATGTGGCGTCGACAGGCGTTCGAGCCCGGCCTGCAGGCCTTGCTGGCATTTTGCCGCGGTCCGCGCTTTGCCGAGCGCGCGCGCCGCCTGGGTGGCTACGACGTCTCCGGGCACGGTCGCGTGGTGTTCAACGCGTAGGACGGCGACCCGAAGCACCGGCACGCGTCGGGTCGTGGCGTCGACCCTGTCAGGCTGTGGCGTCGACCCAGTCGGGTCCCTGCGTCGATCGAGTGGGCGTCAGGCGCGGTACGATCCGCAAGCCGGCTTCGCGTCGCTCGCGCCGCGAAGCCGGCAACCCGCCAGACAGGAGACAGGCATGAGCGCACGTGGCATTCCGCGCGTCGAACCGCTGTTCGACGCGATCGTCGAGGTCGGCAGTGTCGAGTCGCTGCAGACCATGGCCATGGGCGAGCGCCGCGTGATCGCGATCACCGGCGGTACGGTCAACCCGGCGCCGGGCGCGGGGGCTGCCGGCGGCCTGTTCCGTGGGCGCGTTCTCGCGGTCGGCGAGGACTGGCAGTGGGCTCGCAGCGACGACATCCTGGAGTTGTCGGCCCACTACGTGCTCGAGCTCGACAGCGGCGAGCGCATCGAAGTGTCCGCCGAGGGATTCCGGCATGGCCCGGCCGACGTCCTTGCCCGGATTGCCGCCGGCGAGCCCGTGGAGCCGGACGAGTACTACTTTCGTACCTCGGTGCGGATGCGGACATCCGCATCGAACCCCGCGATCGCGCGCCTCAACGGCCTCGTGATCGTCTGCGCGGCCGAACGCCGCGCCAGGCAGGTTTGCCTGTCCTATTACGCCGTGGTGTAGCCAGCGGAATCGCGTAGGCGATGCCCTTGGGCATCTCGCCGTGCTCGACTCGACAGGCTTGCCGCGTCATGGCACGATCCGCCCAGCGTCGCCGGGGATGGTGGGCCAGTGCCCATCGAGCGCGCCGGCGCAAACATTGACAAGATTCGTAGAACACCGGGCGCGATGCCGACGAGCCGGGTCCGCCGGACCTGATCGACCGACGATCCAGCCGGGTTCGAGAGAGGAGACGACATGCGTAGCGCCGATGTGGTCGACTGGGGTCGGCCGCTCCAAGTGCGGCTGCACGACACGCCCGCGCCCGGCCCGCGCGAGGTCCGGATCCGGCTGAGCTATTGCGGCGTCTGTCACTCCGACGTGCATGTACGCGCCGGCTACTTCGACATGGGCGGAGGCAAACGGGTGAGCTTCGCCGAGCGCGGCGTGGCCCTGCCGGTCACCATGGGCCACGAACCGCTGGGTATCGTCGATGCGATCGGCTCGGACGTCACCGAGGTCAGCGTGGGCCAGACCTGCCTGGTCTACCCATGGACGGGTTGCGGCAACTGCCGCTTTTGCGAGCGCGGCGAGGACAACCTGTGTGCCACGCCGGCCTATCTGGGCATCGGCCGCCCCGGCGGCTTCGCCACCCACATGCTGGTGCCGGACCCGCGCTACCTGATCGACAGCAGTGGCATCGACCCGGCCCACGCGTCCACCCTGGCCTGCTCGGGGCTGACCGCCTATGCCGCGGTCCGCAAGCTCGGCGCCATCGATCCGCAGGACTGGGTGGCCGTGGTCGGTTGCGGCGGGCTCGGGCTGATCGGAATCTCGATCCTGCGTGGCCTGGGACACGAGAACATCATCGCCTGCGATCTCGACGACGCCAAGCTGGCGGCTGCCGAGGCCCGGGGTGCCGCGCGCTGCGTGAACCTCTCGGCCGGCAACGGGGCGCAGCAACTGCATGCGATCTCGCCTGGCGGCGTATTCGGGATCGTGGACTTCGTGGGCGCCGAATCCACCGCCAGCCTGGCGGTGCCGGGCCTTCGCCCCGGCGGGCGCTTCGTGCTCGTGGGGCTGTTCGGCGGCGGGCTCGCGCTGCCGCTGCCGGTCTTCGGCATGCGCGAGATCGCGATCCTGGGCTCCAAGGTCGGCACGCTGCAAGACCTTCGCGAGATCGTCGAACTGGTCCGCCAGGGCAAGGTCGAGCCCTCGCCCATCCAGCTACGCACGCTCGATCAGGCCGAGCAGAGCCTGGAAGACCTCGAGGCCGGTCACGTCACGGGCCGAATCGTGCTCGACATGACCGCCGAACCCTGAATACGCACAGACACACACTGCCAACGGAGACATTCCACATGAAGAAAGCCATCGCCCTCGCCGCGCTCGCCTCGGCACTCGCCGTGTCGGTACCGGCCGAAGCCCGCACGCTCAAGCTCGGTACCGCCGCGCCGGAAAAGACCCCCTGGGGCCAGTTCTATATCAAGTTCGGCCAGAAGGTCGCCGAGTACTCGGGCGGCAAGCTGACGATCAAGAATTTCTTCTCGGCGGCGCTGGGCGACGAGCAGGAAGTGATCCGCCAGACGGCCCGCGGTCGCATCGACATGGCCGGTGCCTCGACCACCGCCGCGTCGCTGATCGTGCCCGAGTTCGCGCTGGTCGGCGCCCCCTATCTGTTCGACACGCTGGCCGAATCCGACTGCGCGTTCGACAAGCACATGATCCCGCTGTTCGGCCCGATGTTCGAGGCCCGCGGCCTGGTGCCGGTGGCCTGGTCCGAGGTCGGCAACCAGATCTTCTTCACCAAGGAAGCGATCAAGGCACCGGGCGACATCAAGGGCCAGAAGATCCGCTCGGCCCCGACCAAGACCGACACCCTCTATGTGGCGTCCACCGGTGCCACCGCCGTGCCGCTCGGCGTCGCGGACACGATGCCGGCGCTCAAGACCGGCGGCGTGTCGGGTGCGACCTGGCCGACCGTCTACGGGATCGCGGTCGGCTACCACAAGGTCGCGCCCTATATCACCGCCACCAACCATGTGCACCAGGTCGGCGTGACCTTCGTGAGCAAGAAGGTCTGGGACTCGCTCAGCGCCGACGAGCGCAAGGCGATCCAGCGCGCCAGCGACGAGGTCTTCCCGGCGCTTCGCAAGGCGATCCGCGGCGCCGAATCGGCGTTCATGAAGAAGGCCGCCGACCAGGGCGCCACGATCTACACGCCGACCGCGGCCGAGATGAAGCAGTGGCAATCGACCGCTCCGGCCGTGATCCAGCAGGTGATCCAGGACACGGGCGGCAAGGCCAAGGACGTGTTCGCCAAGATGCAGGCCGCTCGCGCCGCCTGCAAGGCCAACTAAGCAGCGGCTGGCCGGGACGAAGCGTCGATGGATTCCATCCGGCAGGTGCTCGACGTGCTTCGGCGCGTCGAGCAGTTCGTGGCGGTTGCCGCCTACGTGACCGTGGCCGCCTTGTTGCTGGCCGATGTCGGCGCCCGCGAGTTTTTCGCGTCGTCGATCCTGGGCGCGCAGAAGTTCGCGGTGCTCTGTACCGTGGTCGCGAGCTTCGTGGGCTTCGCGCTGGTCACGCACGACAACGCCCACCTGCGGGTCGAGATCGCCGACGCGCTGGTCCCCCCGGCGCTGCGCGGCCTGCACAGCCGGCTTGGCGACGTGATCTCGTTCGTCCTGCTGGCGACCCTGACCGGAATCACGCTGCGCTTCGTCTCCGAGACCTACGCGATCAAGGACCAGGTCGCGGTGCTGTACATCCCGATGTGGCCGTGGCAGTCGGTCCTCGCCTGGGGCTTCGGCTCCTCGGCCTTGCGGCACGCGGTCTACGCGATCCATCCGGCACTCAAGCCGGTGCGTGACGTCGGCCACTGATCCCCAGAAAACGCCCAAGCCCCGAACGTGCAAACCCTTCTGCTGATCCTGATCGTCGCCGCGATGATCATGCTGCGCCAGAGCATCCCGCTGGTGCTGCTGGTGGCCGCGGCCTATGTCCACATGGCCTGGGGCGACGGCAACCTGACCTACCTGGTCGAGGACATCTGGTACGCGGTCGACAACGACCTGCTGCTCGCGATCCCGATGTTCCTGCTTGCGGGCTCCACGATGACCCGCGGCTCGATCGCCCAGCGGCTGATCGACGTGATCCGGGTGGCCACCCAGTGGCTTCCCGGCGGCCTGGGGGTGGCGACGATCCTGTCTTGCGCGGTGTTCGCCGCGATCTCGGGCTCGTCGCCGGTCACGATGCTGGCGATCGGCTCGATCCTTTACCCGGCCCTGCTGCGCGAGGGCTACGACAAGCGCTTCGCGCTCGGTGCGGTCGCCTCCGCCGGCACGCTGGGCATCATCATTCCGCCGTCGATCCCGATGATCCTGTTCGGAATCGTCAACGAGCGCTCGATCGTCGACCTGTTCATCGCCGGCATGATTCCGGGCCTGTTGCTGACCGCGGTGCTGGCGGGCTACTCGCTCTATCGCAACCGGCACCTCCCGGCAAAGTCCGTCAGCGGCAAGGAGATGTTCGCGGCGCTCAAGAGGGGCATCTGGGCGATGCTGCTGCCGGTCATCCTCCTCGGCGGGATCTATTCCGGTTATTTCTCGCCGACCGAGTCGGCGGCCGTGGCACTGGGCTACGCGGTGCTCGTCGAGCTGGTGGTCCACCGCGAGATGAAGCTGCGCGATTTCTACCAGGTCGGCGTCGACACCGCCAAGATGCTCGGTACGCTGGTGCCGATCGTGGCGGTGAGCCTGAGCCTGCAGAAGTTGCTCACGGTCAACGGCGCCCAGCAGGCACTGGCCGAATGGGTGCTGACCATGGTCGACAGCAAGATCGCCTTCCTGCTGGCGGTGAACGTACTGCTGCTGATCGTCGGTTGCTTCGTGGACGTGGTCTCGGCCACGCTGGTGCTCTCGCCGCTGCTGCTGGCCCCGGCCATCCACTACGGCATCGACCCGATCCACTTCGGCATCATCATGGTGATCAATCTCGAGATCGGGTTCCTGACCCCGCCGGTGGGCCTGAACCTGATCGTCGCGATGAGCGCATTCAAGGAGAATTTCCTGCTGATCTGCCGCTCGGTCGTACCGTTCGTGCTGTTGATGGTGGCCGTGCTGATGGTGATCACCTTCGTGCCGTGGCTCTCGCTCGTGCTCATTCGCTAGCGTCGTCGGCCGGCGTCACATAGAAGGTCGGGTACAAGTCCTTGACGACGTTGCCGCTGCTCGACCAGGCGTAGCAGCCGTCGATGAACGGCGGGCGGGTGTTCGGGTCGCGCGGGCCAGGCATCCGCGCCCCGCCCTCGCCCTCGGTGGCCTCGGGCCAGCCCACGATGGTCTGGATCGCCACGGTGGCCATCGGGAACAGCAATTCGCGCACGTGAGTGCAGCCCTTGGCGCCGCCCACCGCGTCCATCACCGCCTTGCGCCAGCCGCTGGTCACGCGGGCACCGATCAGCCGATCGAAGGTCGGCCCCGAGTGTGCGCAATCGCCATAGGGCGTGGAAGGGAACACGACCTCGATGCCGCGCACCACGAGCGAAGGGTCCAGGGTGAGCCGCACCACCATGTCGTGGACCCGCGAGCCCGGCTCGCGACGGCCCCGATAGGGCTCGTTGTACGGATAGGTCTTGGTGTCGACGATCCGCGCCTCGATGTCCCACAACCCGTCCTCGCGCTCGAAGCCCTCGGCGTGGATCCGGCGCGTGTGGCGCTGGCGACGAGGGGCGGGGGGAGACAGGTCCAGGGACGGGGTCAGCTCGTTCATCGATCGGTCCTGCGGTAGATTCATGTTCGGTCGGGAGCCGGAATGCTAGCGCAGCCGGTTTCCGTTTCGTCGCGCGCGCCGCTCGAGCGCGGTCCTGCCCAGCAGCGCCCTGCCCGGCGCCAAGCCCACAAGGCCAGCCATGCCCCGGATCGAATGCTTCTTCGACTGCTCCAGCCCCTGGACCTATCTCGGCTTCGTGAACCTGCCGGCCGTGGCGGCCGAGTTCGATGCCGACATCCGCTGGCGGCCCTTCCTGGTGGGCGGGGTGTTCAACACCGTCAACCCCAGCGTCTATGCGTCGCGCGAGCAGCCGGTGCCGGCCAAGTCGGCCTACATGGTGAAGAGCCTGCGCGACTGGGCCCGCCTGGCCGGCGTGCGCATCGAATTCCCGCCCCCGGTGTTCCCGGTCAACAGCGTCACGGCCATGCGCGCCTGCATCGCGCTCGAGCCCGAGGGCCTGCTGGTGCCGTTCGCGCGGGCATGCTTCGAGGCCTATTTCGGACGCGGCGAGGACATCTCGCAGGATGCCGTGCTGCGCCCCCTGCTCCAGGCGCTGGGCGTCGATCCGGACGCGACCCTGGCCGCCGCCCGCGCGCCGGCATGCAAGGACGCGCTACGGGCCAATACCGAGGAATTGATTCGGCGCGGCGGCTTCGGCTCGCCAACCTTCTATGTGGACGGCGACGACATGTACTTCGGCAACGATGCGCTGCCGCTGGTGCGGGCCGCGCTGGCACGCCGGAGCTGAACGCGGCCTTCGCGCGCGCCGGGCCGGAACCGCGCCGCGTGGCCCGCCCCCCGGGCCCCACGCTGCGCCCTGCGTTCAGGCCGGCTTGCCCAGGAAGCCGAACAAGTGGCCGGCGATCTTGCGCATCTGGATCTCCTCGGCGCCCTCGGTGATCCGGTAGCGCCGGTGGTGGCGGTAGATGTGCTCGAAGGGCTTGTGGCGCGAATACCCGATGCCGCCGTGCACCTGCATCGCGCGGTCGGCCGCCTCGCAGCATAGGCGGTTGGCCCAGTAGTTGCACATCGAGACCCGGTCCGAGAGCCGATGCTCGACCTCGGGCTTGGGCATGCGATCCATCTCCCAGGCGGTCTTGCGAATGAGCAGGCGCAGCATCTCGGCCTGGGTGGCGAGTTCCACCAACGGGAACTGGATCGCCTGGTTCTGCGCCAGCGCCTTGCCGAAGGGCTTTCGTGCCCGCGCATAGGCCACGCTCTCGGCAATGCAATAGCTCGCCGCCCCCAGGCTGGAAGCCGCCTGGCGGATGCGGTTCTCGTGCACGAAGTGCTGCGCCACCGACAGCCCGGTCTCGAGGGGCCCGAGTACCGCGTCCTGGGGAACCCACACGTTCGTGAAGCTCACGCGCGGGTGGTCGGTGGGCATGTTGAAGGTCCAGAGGTATTCCTCGATCTTCACGCCGGGACTGTCGGCCGGCACCAGGAACGCGCCGATCCCGCGCGCGCCGCCGGCCTTGCCCGAATGGCGCGCGAACACCATGCAGTGAGAGGCGTGATGCATGCCGGTGGTCCACATCTTCTCGCCGTCGATGCGCCAGCCGTCGCGCCCGTCGCGGCGCTCGCGCACCGCGGTGGTCTCCATGTGGGTGGCATCCGACCCGTGCTGCGGCTCGGTCAGGCCGAAGGTCACGCGCAGCGTCTCGTCGAGCAGGCCGGGAATGAAGGCGGCCTGCTGCGCCGGCGTGCCGAAGTCGCGGAGCATCAGCACGATCGGGCTGTTTGCCACGATCGAATGCTCGGTCTGCAGGTCGGCATGCAGGCCCAGCCCCTTGGCGGCCAGGTGCTCGCGAATCACGGCCATCCACAGGTTGGAGCCGTCGCGCCCGCCATAGGCGGCCGGCAGCGCGAAGCGCAGGTGCCCGGCGGCATCGGCCAGCCGGCGCGACTCGCGCAGCAAGGCCTCCCACTCCGGGCGCGGCAGGCCGTCGCGCTCGAAGTCGGTGCGCGCCCATTCGCGCCGATGGTCGAAGAAGCGCATGTTGTCGTCGCGCGTCTGCAGCGGCACGATCTCGGCCTCGATGAAGCGGTCGAGCTCGGCCAGGTAGGCGGCGAGGTCCGGCGGAAGATCGAAATCCATCAGTGGCTCTCTCAGGTGGGCGACTCGGCGCCCAGTTGTTGCAGCACATGGCGGAAACCGCCATAGCCGGGTTGGTCGATGGCGAGCGTGTTCAGCGCGCCGATCCAGAGATGCGAGACCAGGGCCTCGTCGTCGAGCGCGACCTCGCCCGCCGCGACGCGCCGGCACAGCGCCTCGCGCATCTCCGACATCGAGCCCTCGGTGTCCAGCAGGCGGCGCAGCCCCTCGCGCTCGGCTTGCTCGGCGGCGCGCCCGAGACGGCATTCGCGGCGGATGATCTCGAGCGCATTGCGGGCCACGCGCGCCTCGAATCCGGCGCGCCCGCTCAGGCCCGGGACCGCATCCTCGGCGACGAAGGCCGTGACCGCGTGCAGGAGCCGGTCGACCCCAAAACGATCGGGCGCCTCGGCCGCGTGGGTCCCGGCCGCCTGGTGCGCTGCGTCCGGCCCACCCGGCCGAACCCCCGTGCCGACGACGCTGGCAGCCAAGTCGGCCCGGGTCGGCGCTCGCGCGAGCAGCCGCATCAAGTCGATCTCGGCCTCGCTCGCGCGCCGGCCGATCACCACGCGCTCGAGCGAGGGCCGGCCCGTCGGGTGATCGTCGGCGCCATCGCGACTGCACAAGTCCTCGCACATCGTGCCCCAGCGCAAGGAGCCGAACACCTCCCAGAAATGCACGACCGCGGGGTCGACGGGCTCGCCGCCGGCGGCCTCGTAGGCCCGGAACAGCGCATCGCGCTGGCCAAAGCCGCCCACCGGTCGATCGACCGCGCCATAGCGCCAGGCCGTCACGCACAGCCACCCCAGGTCGATCATCGGGTCGGCGATACAGGCCAGCTCCCAGTCGAGCACCGCGGCCACGCCGTCGTCGTCGACCATCAGGTTGCCGGTGCGGAAGTCGCCATGGACCAGTCGCATCGGCCGCCCGAGCGGCAGGTGCTCGCGCAGCCACCGGAACGCGAGCGCGTAGATCGGTCGTGGCCGGCCGGTGGCGACATGAGTGGCCTCGATGCGGTCGAGCATGGTCTGCGCGCTCAGGCGCGGCAGCGAGCCGGGCAGCCCGTCGAGCGGCGCCGCATGGATCCGAGCCAGCAAGGCGCCGCATTGCGCCGCCATCCGGGCCCGGGCGCGCTCGAAGCGGGCATCGTGCACGATGCGCTTGCCCAGGGTCTCGCCCTCGACCCGCGCCATCAGGTAGGCCTGGCCCAGGCCGTCGTCGGCATCGAGCACGGCCTCGATGACCGGGACCGGCACGCCTTGCGCGGCCGCGGTGCGGATCACGGCGGCCTCGTCGAGCAGCGGGATCGACATCCCGCTCTGGCTGACGACCCCGGGCTGGGATTGCCGCAGGATCAGGGCGCGCGCGAGATCCCCGCATCGGGCATCGAGCGACCAGGTGAACTTGCTCGCGCCGCCCGAGAGGCGCCGCAGCCCCTCGATCGCATTGCAATCGGGCCAGACCCGCTGCAGCACCGCAAGCAGCTTGCGCTGCATCGCGTCGGTGGTCTCGGAAGCGGCGCCCATTCGGTCTCCGGTCCTTGCGTGGTCGTGGCCACGCCCTCTGGCTTGTGCGACCGACTATACGACAGCGCGCGCACGCGCCGTTCCGATCGACGGCTCAGTCCGGCCCGATCGGCGCCAGCCGCCCGGCGCCGCTCGCGACCAGCGCGCTGACGGCCGGATGCGGGATGCGGCGCTCGCCCGCGATCGCGAAGATCTGCTCGCGCACATCGGTGAGCTCGCCCACGCGCTCGACGCCGAACTGGTGGCAGATCTCGCGCTCGAGCAGCGAGATCGCCGGGAACAGACCGCTGCCGGTGCGCCCGAAGGTGGCCAGCAGCGCGCTGTCCTCGAACTCGCCCACGATGCGCGGGCGCACGCCCCGGGCCTCGAACCAGGCATCGAGCCGGGCCCTGAGCGCACTGTGCCGGCTGGGCAGCAGCAGCGGCGCGTGGTCCAGCCCCGCCGGGAAGTCGGCGCGGAATCGGGCGGCCAGCGCCGGCGCGCCATAGAGCGAGAGCGCGTATTCGCCGATCGGGTGGCTGCGCAAGCGCGCGCCGCCCACCGCCGAATGCGGTCGGTCGGCCAGCACCACGTCGAGCTTGTGCAGCATCAGCTCGGCCACCAGCTCCTCGAACTCGCCCTCGTGGCAGATCAGCCGCACGCCGTCCTCGTCGTGCAGCAGCGGCGCGAGCAACTCGTGCGCGACCAGCTTGGGCAAGGCGTCCGAGATGCCCACGGAGAGCCGCAAGCCGCCCGCCATGCGCTCGTCGGCCATCGCCTCGACCAGTTCCTCGCCAGTGAGAAAGATCTGGTCGGCATAGCCCAGCGCCACCCGCCCGGCCTCGGTCAGCGCCAGGCCGCGCCCCTGCGCACCGAACAGTGCCCGCCCGAAGCTCTGCTCGAGCGCCTTGATCTGGGCCGAGATGGTCTGGGCGGCCACGCCCAGGCGCTCGGCGGCGCGCACGATGCTTCCTTCCTTGGCAACGACCCAGAAATAGTGCAAATGTCGGTAGTTCAACATGGCCGACCTACTCACGATAAGGTTTTTCCGAATATACGTGCAGATCTTGATATATTTTTTCGGACATTAGAAGACCTTACCCTTGAGCTGTCCGCCGAACCGCACCGCGGCCGGGGGCAGGTCGCTCGATATGCGGGCGCCTCATGAGCCTTTCATTCCATGAACGAGGTGACACAGACATGAGCAACCAATACGAACAATCCGATTCGCGCACCGTCGCGCTGGATCGAAGCGGGGTCGACACCCGGGTGTCGCCGCTCTCGACCAACCGGGTCCTGCGCAACACCTACATGCTGCTGGCCATGACACTGGCCACCAGCGCGGGCGTGGCCGCCCTGAGCGCCGCCATGAAGTGGCCGCATCCGGGCATCGTGATCACGCTGGTCGGCTACTTCGGCCTGCTGTTCCTGGTCAACAAGTTCCGCGACTCGAGCGCCGGCGTCGGCCTGGTCTTCGTGTTCACGGGCTTCCTCGGCTACACGCTGGGCCCGATCATCTCGCACTACCTGGGCACCGCGAACGGCACCCAGCACGTGGCGATGGCGCTCGGCGGCACCGCGGCGGTGTTCGTGGGCCTGTCGGCCTACGCGATGACGACCAAGCGCGACTTCAGCTACCTGGGCAGCTTCATCTTCGTCGGCGTGCTGGTGGCCTTCCTGGCCGGCCTGGCCGCGATCTTCTTCCAGATGCCCGCGCTGTCCATGGCGGTCTCCGCGATGTTCGTGCTGCTGATGTCGGCGCTGATCGTGTTCCAGACCCAGCAGATCATCAACGGCGGCGAGACCAACTACGTGATGGCCACGGTCACGCTGTACGTGACGATCTTCAACCTGTTCACGAGCCTGCTCCACCTGCTGGGCATCGGCGACGACTGAACCCGCTGCGGCGGGCGCAACGCCCGCCGCCCTCACCCGCCACAGGCGCCAGTCGCCTGTGGCGGCTTTTTTTGTCCCGGATTCGGCGCCCGGCGTCGTGGCGGGGCCGGCACGGCGGCAACGGGCGCGAGCCCGCGCGCTTAAACTCGGCGCATGTCGCGCGCGCTGCTGATCGCCCTTGTACTGTCCGTCGGACCGGCGGTGTCGAACTCGTTCGCGCGCTTCGCCTATGCGCTGGTGCTGCCGGCCATGCGCGAGCAACTCGCGATGGACTATGCGGCCGCCGGCTGGTTGAACACGGCCAACGCGATCGGCTACCTGGTCGGTGCGATCGGCACCCGGCTGCTGGTCGCGCGCACCGGCAACAAGCCGCTGTTCGCCTGGGGCATGTTCGTCACCGCGATCGCGGTGCTGGCGACCGGACTGAGCCACGACGTGACGACGCTGGCGCTGTGGCGGTTGCTGGCCGGCATGGGCGGCGCGGCCGTGTTCATCTGCGGTGGTGCGCTGTCCGCGCACATCGCCACCGACCGGCCCGACCAGGCGATGACGATGATCGCCGTGTATTTCGCCGGTGGCGGGATCGGGCTGATCCTGTGTGGCGTCACGATCCCGGTGCTGCTGGCCCAGGCCGGCCCGCAGGCCTGGCCGAGCGCCTGGATCGGCATGGGGCTGGTGGCCGTGGCCATGTCGGTGGCGAGCCTGTGGGCGCTGGCGCGGATCGACGAGCCCGCGCCGGCTGCGGCCACGGCAAGCGCCCCGACCGGCGCCGGCTCGCTGAGCGGCTTCGTGCCGGCCGGCGTGGCCTACCTGTTGTTCGGGCTGGGCTACATCGGCTACATGACCTTCATCATCGCCTGGCTGCGCCAGAACGGCGCCTCCACGACCGATGTCGTGCTGATGTGGTCGCTGCTGGGCGTGACCACGCTCGCCGCCCCGATCCTGTGGCGCGGGCCGCTCGCGCGCTGGCGCGGCGGCCGGCCGATGGCCGCCGTCATGAGCGTACTGGCGCTGGGCGCCGGGTTGCCGCTGCTGGCCGCCGACAGCATCACGATCCTGGTCTCGGGCGCGCTGTTCGGCGCGGCCATGTTCTCGGTGCCGTCGGCGATCCAGAGCCTGGTCAAGAAGGGCCTGCCGGCGCGCGATTGGGGCTCGGCGATGGCGGTGTTCACGATCGTGTTCGCGGCCGGACAGATCGTGGGGCCGGTGGCGGCCGGGCGGCTCGCGGACCTGTTGGGCACGCTGGCGCCGGGCCTGGGTGCGTCGGTCGGCGCGCTGGTGCTGGGCGCACTGCTCGCGCTCGCGCAGCGCGACATCCGCGCCAATGCGGCCGGCGCGATGCCTGCTCGCACGCAGCCAGGCGGCCGGACATGAACCGACTCCACGAAGCCCGTCGCCCGGCACCCCTCGTGACCGCGCATGCCGAAGCAATCGAACCGGCAGCTTGCGTGCCCACTGCCCCCAGCCTGATCCGATACCCATGACCACGCCCACCGCTTCCCCTGCCCCCGCCCACGACACCAGCGGCCTGCTGGTCGGCTCGCTCGCCTTCATGTTCGCGGCGCTGGTCTGGGGCATGAACGTGCCGGTGTCGGCCGAGCTCTTTCGGACCTTCGATCCGTACTGGATCTCGGCCGTGCGCACGATGGTGTCGATCGCGGTGCTGGGCCTGATGCTGCTGGTGCCGGCGATGGGCGGCTGGAAGCGCTCGGGCATCACGCCGGTGCGCTTCCTGGTCGTCACCTTCAGCCTGGCGTCGTTCTTCGTGCTCTACAACCTGGGACTGAGCGCGACCCACCCGATCACGGCCGCGGCGGTGATGGCCGGCGCCCCGGTCTATGCGGCGCTCACGGCCCGCGCCTTCGGCTCGCCGCTGGCGCGCGGCTTCTGGGGCGCGGCCGCGATGACGGCGATCGGCGCCACGATCGCGGTGACCGGGCGCAGCGGTGTTTCGACCAGCGGCTTCGGCTTCCAGGGCGGCGAGCCGGTGCTGCTGCTCTCGTTCGTGGGCTGGAACGTGTACTCCATCCTCGCGCAGCGCTGGTTCGCCAAGGACGTCTCGCAACTGCAGCGCACCTTCACGATGATGATCGGCGCGCTCGGCTGGGTGCTGCTGGCCTGGTTCGCGCTCTACAAGGGCGAGCACATCGGCCCGCCCAACCTGAGCCCCACCGCGCGCGAGATCGGCTATATCCTGCTGACCGGCGGCCTCTCGACCGGGCTCGGGCCCTTCGTGTGGAACATCGGCGTGAGCCGGCTGGGCCTGCCGATCGGATCGCTGTGGCAGAACACGGTGCCGATCTTCGCGGTGCTGATCGCGATGCTGTTCGGGCACTTCCCCAACGGCGCGCAGGTGCTGGGCGGCGCGATCGTGATCGTCGGGGTCGGCTACATGCAGTGGCGCCAGCGTCGGTAGCGCCTGCGGCACGGCAAGAGACAAGGAGACAGGCCATGGCGGCAATCAGGTACTACGACTGGATCGCCCACCACGCCGGGCACCAGCCGGGCAAGCTCGCGGTGCGCGAGCTGGAGTCGGGGCGCGCATTCAGCTATGCCGAGCTGCACCAGCGCTGCGGCCGGCTCGCGTCGGCGCTGGCGGCGCTGGGCGTGGCCCGAGGCGACCGGGTCGCGATCCTGGCGCAGAACGGGGTCGAGACCTTCGAGCTGCAGTTCGCGGCCGCGCGCCTGGGTGCGATCGTGCTGCCGCTGAACTGGCGCCTGACCGTGCCGGAACTCTCGTACATCATCGGTGATTCGACCCCGAGCGTGCTGGTCCACGACGTGGAATTCGCCGACACCGCCCTGGCGCTGCATCGCGAATGCGGCATCCGGACCCTGCTTTCGCTGAACCATCGCGCCCCGAACGAAGGCGGCTACGAGCAGGCGCTGGCCGAGGCGCAGACGATGGTGGCGTTGCCGCCCGAGGACGTCATGCACGACGACCTCGCGATGATCATGTACACCTCGGGGACCACCGGCCACCCGAAGGGCGCGATGATCACCCACGGCATGGTGTTCTGGAACTGCGTGAACCTGGGCGTGCCGGCCGCGATCACGCCGCGCACCGTGCAGCTCGTCGTGCTGCCGCTGTTCCACACCGGCGGCCTGAACTGCTATGCCAACCCGGTGCTGCACGCGGGCGGCAGCCTGGTCATCCAGCGCGCCTTCGACCCCGGTGCGGCGCTGGCCGCGATCGGCGACCGGTCGCTGGGCATCACGCACTTCTTTGCGGTGCCGGCACCCTACCAGTTCATGATGCAGCACCCGGATTTCCCCGGCACCGACCTGTCGCGGCTGGAGGTGGCCGGCGTGGGCGGCGCGCCCTGCCCGCTCGCCGTGCTCGAGCAATGGCAGGCGCGCCACGTGCCGCTGGTGCAGGGCTATGGCATGACCGAGACCAGCCCCGGCGTGGCCATGCTCGGCGCCGACGATGCCGCCCGCAAGGTGGGTTCGGCCGGCAAGGCGCTGCTGCACGCCGAGGTACGCATCGTGGATGCCGATGGGCACGACGTGGGCCCGAACCAGATGGGCGAGCTCTGGACCCGTGGGCCGCACATCACGCCGGGCTACTGGAACAAGCCCGAGGCCACCGAGGCCGCGTTCGAGGGCCGCTGGCTCAAGACCGGCGACGCCGCCCAGTTCGACGACGAGGGCTTCATCTACATCGTCGATCGCTGGAAGGACATGTACATCTCGGGCGGCGAGAACGTGTATCCGGCCGAGGTCGAGAACGTCATCTACCAGTTGCCGCAGATCGCCGAGGCGGCCGTGATCGGCGTGGGCGACGAGCGCTGGGGCGAAGTGGGCAAGGCGGTGATCGTGCTCAAGGCCGACCAGGTGCTGGCGGCCGACACGCTGATCGGCCACTGCGCGCAACGGCTGGCCAAGTACAAGGTGCCGCGGAGCGTGGAATTCATGGATGCACTACCGCGCAATGCGACCGGCAAGGTGCTCAAGCGCGAGCTTCGGAAGCAGTTCGACCCGGCCGCCTGAGCGCTGGCGCCGGAAACGGTGAGACTGCGGGCGCGGAGGTGGACGCAGGCACGGAGATGAACGAAGGCGCGGTCGCGGCCATTGCGGCGCCGTGCGGATCGATCACGACAGAAGACAAACGGAGGCCCGGCGATGAGTGCCATCGGCATGAACCACTTCACGATCCTCACCAACGACCTGGACGCCACGATCGCGTTCTATGGCCGCCACCTGGCGCTCGCGCCGGGCGCCCGGCCGGCGTTCAGCTTTCCCGGGGCCTGGCTCTATGCCCAGGGCGGCAGCGACGCGATCCTGCATGTGGTGGCCGGCCGCTCGCCGGAGCGGCTGGTGCCGGGCGTCATCGACCACATGGCCTTCACCGGGCGCGGGCTGCGCGCGGCGCTCGATCGGCTGGAGGCCGACGGCGTCGCCTACGACCTGCGCCAGTTGCCGGGCGGCGGCACCTGGCAGCTCTTCTTCACCGACCCGAACGGTGCGCGGGTCGAACTGGACTTCGACGGCAGCGAGACGCGCTGAGGCCGGCACGGATCAGCCGGGATCCCTGGCCACACGCGCCCGCCCGACTCAGAAGCGGTAGCCGAGCGAGAAGGTCGCCACCGGGTAGGCGTTGAACTTGCCCAGGTCCGAATCGATTCGTGCCTTCTCGGCATCGACGTCGGCGCGGATCTGGTTGCAGGTGGCCGCGGGCACCGCGCTGCCGCAGGTGAAGTCGTAGGCGATGCGCGGGTCCACGAACATCACCCCGAGGTCGGCCGCGACATACAGGCCGCCCTGCCCGCCCGCATGCCGCCCCCAGCCCACGCCCAGGTAGGGCGCGATGCGCCGGAAATCCAGCCGTCCCTCGGCATTCGCGATGTCCGAGGCCGCATAGGTATTGCCGTTGATCGTGTAGGTGCCGCCCGTGGGCTGGGCATGCAACGTGGCCTTGGTGCCGTTCCAGTAGGCGCCGCCGGTGAAACGGAAGCCGCCCCCGAACGGGTGGTAGTCCAGCAGCAGGCCCACGGTGCGCAGCTTCAGGTTGCCGTCGTAGTCGACCGAGGTCTCGGTGTAGCGCCGGGACACGCTCAGGAAGTTGGCGCCCAGGCGCAGGTTGGCGTTCGCGCCCAGCGGCATCGCGCCCTGGATGCCCACGCCCAACGTGCCGACCGAGGCGGACACGCTGCCGGCGGCGGTGGCGGTGGCGGGAACGGCCAGCGCCGCGAAAGCGATCGTGGTGAGGATTCGGGCGACGCGCATCGCAGGCTCCTTGGGAATTCGGGTCATTGAATCCCCAGGAATACGGCCGCGAGATCGCGCACCGAAGCCCGCGCCGACCGACGGCGGACCGCGGGGGCTCCAGCGTGCCCGCAATCGGGTCAGTCGCGCCGCGCGAAGATCCGGTCCGGATTGAGCGTGTTGCGCGGGTCGAGCGTACGCTTGATCGCGCGCATGGCCTCGATCTCGGCCGGCGTGCGGGTGTGCCCCAGCCAGGCCCGGCGCGACATGCCAATGCCGTGCTCGGCCGAGGTCGAGCCCCCCAGCCGGGCCACCAGCCCGTAGACCACCGCGTTGATGTCCTCGAAGGTCTGTTGCATGTCGGGCGGCCGGCTGAAGGCCACGTGCAGGTTGCCGTCGCCGGCGTGGCCGTAGACCAGCACGCGGCTGTCCGGATGCAGCTTGCGCGCGGCGTCGGCGAGCTCGTTGGCGAAGGCGTCCATGTCGGCGATGCGCAGGCTCACGTCGAAGCCGCAATGCGAGCCCAGCGTCATGCCGACCTCGAGCGCCATGTCGCGCATGGTCCAGAGCGTGTTCGATTCGACCCCGGACTTGGCCACCACCGCGTCGGCCACGATGCCTTCGTCGATCGCATCATGCAGCGCCTGCTCGAAGCGCGCCTGCGAGGCCTCGTCATCGCCAGTGGACGATTCCACCAGCACGTAGAACTCGTGCGCGTCGGGCATGGGCACCGCGCCCTGGTGCAGCGTCAGGTAGCGCGTGTAGTAGTCCTTCCACAGCACCTCGAAGGCGGTCAGGTCGCCGCTCAGGCGCGCGCGCAGGTGACGCAGCAGCGCGCGCACCGCCGCGAAGTCGCTCAGGCCGCAGAAGGCCACCGAGGCCGCCGCCGGCCTGGGGATCAGCCGCAGCGCCAGCCGCGTGACCACGCCCAGCACCCCCTCGCTGCCGATGAACAGGTGCTTGAGGTCGATGCCGGTGTTGTTCTTGATGAAGGGCTTGAGGCCATCGAGCACGGTGCCGTCGGCCAGCACCGCCTCCAGCCCCAGCACCTGGTCGCGCGCCATGCCGTAGCGGATCACGCGGTTGCCCCCGGCGTTGGTCGAGATGTTGCCGCCGATCGTGCAGCTCCCGCGCCCGCCCAGGTCCAGCGGAAACGCCAGGCCGTGCGGCTCGAGCGCATCGTGCAGCGCCTGCAGCACCACCCCGGCCTGGACGATGGCCGTGCCCGCGTCCACGTCGATGTGCTCGATCCGGTTCATCCGCTCCATCGCCAGCACGACCTCGCCGCGCTGCGGCAGCGTGGCCCGCACCAGGCCCGTTCGACCGCCCTGCGGCACCACCGCCACGCCCAGGTCGTTGCAGATCGCAAGCGTCTTGGAGACCTCGTCGGTGGAGGCCGGGCGCACCACCGCCAGCGGCGCCTCGCCGCGATTGCCGAGCACGTCGAGCAGGAAGCGCTCGTCGATGTCTCCGTCCACCAGCACCGCCGCGCGGCCGATGGCGGCACGCAGCGCATCGACCACCGGATGCGTCATCAAGGTCTCCATTGGGCGGCTGCCGAAGGTCGCGGGCAACCCGTTCATGGCGAGTGTGCCAGCTTCCGGTTTCCGGGGCGCAGGGCGCGGTTCCGCATCCGGCCGGCCCGTATCATTTGCCGGGCAACCGACACGCCGACCACGACAGGAACCGCCATGAGAATCGTCGAAATCCGCGAACGCACGATGCCGATCGCCTCGCCGATCCGCAATGCCTACATCGACTTCAGCAAGATGACGCTGAGCCTGGTGGCGGTCGTGACCGACGTGGTGCGCGATGGCCGCCCGGTGATCGGCTACGGCTTCAATTCCAACGGCCGCTACGGCCAGGGCACGCTGATGCGCGAGCGCTTCATCCCGCGCGTAATCGACGCCGAGCCCGAGAGCCTGCAAGACGACAGCGGCACCAACCTCGACCCGCACCGCATCTGGGCCGCCATGTTCACCAACGAGAAGCCCGGCGGCCATGGCGAGCGCTCGGTGGCGATCGGCACCATCGACATGGCCATCTGGGACGCCGTGGCCAAGATCGCCGGCAAGCCGCTGTTTCGCCTGCTGGCCGAGCGCTACGGCACCGGCCAGGCCGACCCACGCGTCTTCGTCTATGCGGCCGGCGGCTACTACTACCCCGGCAAGAACCACGCCGCGCTGCAAGACGAGATGCGCAGCTACCTCGACCGCGGCTACAAGGTCGTGAAGATGAAGATCGGCGGCGCCGACCTGGCCGAGGACCAGCGCCGCATCGAGGCAGTGCTTTCCATCCTCGGCAACGGCCAGCGCCTGGCCGTCGATGCCAACGGCCGCTTCGACCTGGACACCGCCATCGCCTACGCCCGCGCGCTGTCGCAATACGAGCTGTTCTGGTACGAGGAGCCCGGCGACCCACTCGACTACGAGCTCCAGGCCACGCTGCGCAACTACTACCCCGGGCCCATGGCCACCGGCGAGAACCTGTTCTCCATGCAGGACGCCCGCAACCTGGTCCGCTACGGCGGCATGCGCCCCGATCGCGACTGGCTGCAGTTCGACTGTGCGCTCAGCTACGGCCTGGTGGAATACCTGCGCACGCTGGACATGCTGCGCGAGCACGGCTGGTCGGCCGCGCGCTGCATCCCGCACGGCGGCCACCAGATGTCGCTCAACATTGCCGCGGGCCTGGGGCTGGGCGGCAACGAGTCCTACCCCGACCTGTTCCAGCCCTTTGGCGGCTTCCCCGACGGCGTGCAAGTACAAGACGGCCACATCACCATGCCCGAGCTGCCCGGCATCGGCTTCGAAGGCAAGCACGACCTGATCGAGGTCATGCGCGCACTGGCCACCTGACATTGCCGCCTGACAAGGACGCCACGCCGATGCCCGCCCAACTGGACAAGCTGCTCAACGCCGAAGACTTCCGCCAGGCCGCCCGCCGCCGCCTGCCCAAGTCCATCTTCGAGTTCATCGACGGCGGCGCCGAGGACGAGATCACGCTGCGCGAGAACCGCACCGCCTTCGAGCGCCGCCGCATCGCCCCGCGCATCCTCACCGACGTCACCGAGCCGGACCTGCAAACCGACATCCTCGGCACCCCCGCCGCCGCCCCGCTGCTGATCGCGCCGATGGGCTCGTGCATGCTCGCCTGGCCCGAGGCCGACATCGCCATCGCCCGCGCCGCCGCTGCCCACGGCATCCCGTACACGCTCTCCACCATGTCCACCACCAGCATCGAGCGCATGGCTCGCGCGGTGGACGGCCCGCTGTGGTTCCAGCTCTACCTGTTCCGCCAGCGCGAGTTCAACGCCGCGCTGATCGAGCGCGCGCAAAAGGCCGGGTATCAGGCCATGGTGCTCACCGTGGACCTGCAGGCCGGGGGCAAGCGCGAGCGCGACCTGCGCAATGGCGTGGTGCTGCCGCTGCGGCTGAGCCTGCGGCAGATCGTCGAGGGCGTCACGCATCCACGCTGGGCGCTGTCGATGTTGCACGGGGGCTTGCCGCAGTTCGAGAACGTCAGTGGGTATCTGAGTGCGGAGAGCGCGGGGCTGACGATTGCGGCGCGTGCGGCGCAGAACCTGGATGCGGGTTTCGACTGGGGTGGGCTGGCAAGGATCCGCGAGCTATGGCCGGGCAAGCTGATCGTGAAGGGGGTGCTGCATCCGGCGGATGCGGCGAGGTTGGTGGCCGAGGGGGTGGATGGACTCTGGGTGTCGAACCACGGGGGGCGGCAACTGGATGGGGCGATAGCGAGTGCGGATGCGTTGCCGGGGATCGTGGAGGCGACGCGGGGGGATGTGCCGATCGTGATCGATTCGGGGGTACGGCGGGGGATGGATGTGCTGAAGGCGCGGGCAATGGGGGCGACGGCGGCGGCGGTTGGGCGGGCCGTGTTGTTTGGAGCAGCGGTGGCGGGTGAAGCGGGGGCGGCTCGGGTAGTGGGGATTTTGATTGACGAGTTGCAGCGGGCGATGCGGTTGGCGGGTGTGCCGCGCGTGAGCAAGGCGGACGGTTCGCTTCTCGGGTAGTTCGCCCAAGCTGGTTGCGCGAACCCGCCCCGTGCCGCGTCCACCTGACGCGTATCCGTCGACCATCGCGACGTATGACCCGAAATGGCCATTCTCGCCAACGTAGGCGTGGCCTTAGACTGAGAGGAGCGCCCCGAACCCCAGCTTCTTTCGGTAGGCGGCTTGATGTGTTTGTCGTTTCGGATATAACTGGGCGGAATGTGACAAGGGTGCTGGGAAGCGGCGCCAGGTGGGCGTCTCAGGGATAACTGCCGGCCAGGTTATCCGTCACGGAGGCTCGATAGTGGGACCAGTGGCCATGTACATATTGAGTTAGACCACGAGCCCCGAGATCGTTTGAAAATCCTATGCGCACGGCGACTACTTCCGGCAGCGCTTCGGCAAGTCGATCGAGGTGATCACCAGCCTCTCGATCACGCTGTCCTGCCTGAGCTGGACCATCGTCATCGGCCTGCTGCTGATAGCCGGCCTGCTGGGCGACCTGGCCGGCGGCACCGGCAAGGTGATCGACGCGGCCCGGGCGGCGGGCAAGCTCGAGCTGTGGCCGAGTGGCGACGCGAAGGCCTGGATCGCTTTCAGCGCCGCCTTCCTGACGATGTGCTCATCGCGTTCTCCGCGATCGTCATCGACCCGTCCTTCGCCGACCCGTTCAAGTCCGAGGACGAGCGCGAGATCCAGCGCATGCTGCCCGAACTGATCCCGAACCGGACGCGGTTGTGGGCCCAGGTGATGTTCTTCGGCGCGCTGCTGTCGGCGATTCTCTCCACCTCCTCCGGCGCGCTGCCGGCCCCGACGGCGCTGTTCATCGAGAACGTGCTGCACCCCTTCATGCCTCGGATCTCGGACCGGCGCTTCCTGATGCTGCTGCGCACGGTGCTGGTGCTCTCCTGCGCCAGCGCGACCGCGTTCGCGCTCAACTCGCGCAGCACGATGTGTCGATCATGACCGGAGTCGCCGCCTGGCTCATCTGCCTGAACGTATATGGCGATACGCTGGTGCCGCCTCAGCTGATCGGGTTCGTCGCGGCGATCCTTGGGATGCTGATCGGCAGCCTCGGACCGCAGCTCTTCGTCGAGCGCCGGCCACATGGAGCGCACCTGGCCACCGACGGCGCCGGCGCGGCGTCGCCGGACTCGACGGCGCGGCATCACTGAACCGGGCCGGCGTCAGTTCGTCGCGAGATGTTCGGCGTCGGCGCGCCAGCCACGAAGCCGGTCCTGCAGCGTGCGACGCTGATCTTCGGTGGCGCTGGCCAGCAACTCGGCATAGACCCCGTTGGTCCGGGCGTCGACGGCCTCGCTCGCGCGGCGCCGGTCCGGGTCGGCCACCTCGAACAGACCGGCGAGTAGCCGCCGGGCCGCGGTGGTGGCAGCTTCGCCCGAGAGCTCGCCGCGCCGGACCCGATCGAGGTACGACAGGACGCGCTGCTGGCGCGCGATCCGCTCGGCCATCCAGTCGGCCTCACCCGTGTCGAGGTCGGCCATCCGGTCGCGCAGCGTGCGGTGCTGGGCCGGCGTCAGATCGCCGACCAGCCCGCCGATCCGCTCGGAGAAGCGCTCGAACCGATGGCGTCGCACCGCATCGGCAGCGCCGCCGTGGCGTTCGCGCATCTCGCGATCCTCGGCCTCGAGCGCGCGCCGGATCTCTTCGATCTGCGCCGCGCTGAGGCGCGGGGCCAACTCGGCGAGCGCCGGGGCCATCCGGTCGGCGAGCGGCGGCCAGAATTCGCGCGCCCGCGCCCGCCACCGACCGATCGTCGTCGGTTCGATCCGCGCGTGCACTCCGTCGCCGACATCGGCGATCAGGCGTGCGTATCGTGTGAGCTGGGTGGTTCGATGCCAGGCGTGGATCGAATCGAGATGGCGGCGGACCAACGCCTCCTGATCGGCATCCAGCGTGACGTACCGGGCGATCCGCCACAGCGCGAGCGTCGGTGCCATGTCGTAGCCGATCCGGGTCAGCGAACATCCGGTCGTCAGCAGGCATACTATCGCGGCGAGCGCCGCGAAGCGTGCGATCCGGGCGCCGCCGGGCACGGTTCCAGCGCCGGAAAAACCGCCGCTAGGCCTTGAATTTGCCGATGAGATGAACATCGTCGTATTGGCTGCCGGCATGAGCAAGCGGATGCGGTCCGAGCTTCCCAAGGTGCTCCATCCGCTGGCCGGAAAACCGCTGCTCGGCCATCTACTCGACTGTGCGCGCAGTTTAGCACCGGCCCGGCTGGTGGTGATCTACGGCCACGGCGGCGAAGTGGTGCCGCAGGCGATGGCGGCGAGCGACCTTCGCTGGGCCCTGCAGGCGCCCCAACTCGGCACCGGTCATGCGGTGTGCAGGCCGTGCCCGGGCTCGACGAGTCGGTGCCGACGATGGTGCTCTACGGCGACGTGCCACTGACGCGCCGCGACACGCTCGAACGACTGGTCGAGGCTCGGGTCTGCGGCCAACCTCGACATCCACCTGCACTGCCGGGTGCTAGACGGGGTGTACCGCTGCGGTGCCGACGGCGCGCCGAGCTTCATCGAGGAGGCGCGCACGCTGCGGCCGCTGCAGGCCGCGGCTGTCTCAAGACGCTGTAGCGCGACGGCACGACCCACCTGGGGCTGGACCCGCAGCCACCGCCTCGGGGGCCGGCGCGCGAGGTGCCGCAGGACTGAAGCCGCCTGGACCGCGCCGGCCGTCAGAAGAACCCCATACGAAGCTGCCCTGCCAGCGGCAGCCAGGGTGGCGCTGCGCCGCGTGTCGGCTCGATGTCGGCGGACTCAGGGTCGACCCTGATATTGGGGTCGCACGAGAACCAGGTGAAACGTCGGGTGCCTGCCGAATCGGGCAACGGCAACGGACCAGGCGCAAGTTCCGCCGGCTCCAAGCCGTCTGCTTGGCCGGCCACGAGGCCCGAGACCGTTTGAAAATCCGATGCGCCGGCGACGATGGCCTGCCCGCAGGGCCGGGCAGCGAAAGGTCGCTCCCGGGCGGCGGTTCCTTCTACCGCCCGGATACCGCTAGGGCTTCTTGGGCGTCTTGTACTCGGCGACCTTCTGGAACGACTTCCAGATGGTCTCGAAACCGACGAAGCCCTTCTCGTTCGGAGCCATCTGGCGCGTCGTCACGTACTTCGTCACGCCATCGGGAACCTTCGCGGGGGGCGGCTTGTGGTCGCTCATGCGTCACCTATTTCGAATGTGGGTCAGGTGGGAAATCCGGCCGGCTTCAGACCGGCTTCATCAGAGACGGATCGACACTGGGACCGGCGTCGATCGATCCGCCCGCTCTCAACTCGGCATCGGTTGCATCGCGCACGCCCAGGATCTCGAGCGTGAACAGGACCTCGCGGCCGCTCAACGGGTTGTTGCCGTCGACCGTGACCTTCTCGTCGTCGACGTGCGTGACCAGGAAGCTGCGGGTCTGGCCCCGGTCGTTCTCCATCAGGATCGAGGTGCCTACCTGCCGGTACTCCTCGGGCACGTTGTCGATGTCGTCGGAGAAGACCAGTGACTCGTCCCTCGGCCCGAAGATGTGGCTGCCGTCGATCGGGACCTCGATGATGTCGCCGGCCAACTTGCCTTCGAGCTGCATGTGCACCGACGGCGCGAGGATCTCGTTGCGCCCGTGAACATAGCCGAGGGGAAACTCGACCCGAGTGAGGACGTGGCCGAGCTTGCGGTCGGTCACCTTGTAGGTCAGTTCGACGAACTTGCCGTCCCGGATGACTTCACTCACGACCGATTCCGATCCGTCTTCAGAAAATGGAGGCGCCAAAGATCCTGACGCGCCCGTCCTCGTAGCCCAGCACGAGCCGGCCCAGCCACTCGCCGGGCTTCTTCGTGCTGCGCTGCCGGTACAGCACCGTCACGTGCTCGCCGCGCCGGATGATGCCGAGCGTGTCGACCTGGTCCGACAGGCTGCGCGCGAGCTCGCTGTGCGCGAACTGGTGGCCCGCCGCGACCTGGTCCATCGCGCGCGCGAGCGAACTGGAGAAATTCCTCGCGAAGTCCCCGTACTTGCCCTCGTTCGAGTACCTGACGAGGTCGAGCCACAGGGGCCTGGCGATCGTCAGGATCTCGTCGTCGGTCTTGTCGATGATGTTCACGCGCGTGCCCGGCCCCCGGATGCCCTTACTTCTCGTCGCCGACGAGATGGTAGAGGGGCGCCTTCTCCATCGTGTACTCGCCGCTCGCCGGGTCGCGACGCGACACCGTCAGCACGTGCCAGTTCTCGTCGTCGACCTTCATCGCATCGCCGCGGTAGTAGTAGCCGGGCCAGCGCGTCTCCTTGCGGAACAGCGTGTGCTGGGTGACGCACTCGGCGGCACGATGGCGGTGCTTGAGTTCCCAGGCACGCAGCAACTCGTGGATATCCTTGGCAGCGACGTTCTCGAGATCCTCCTCGAGGATCGCGAGCTTCTTCAGACCGATGTTCAGGAGCTTCTCGTTGGTCATGTAGTTGACGCTCGCGCCGCCGCAATACTCGTCCATCAGCTTCTGCAGGCGATCCAGGCCCTGCTTCGGATTGATGTAGTGCGGATTGACGTCGCCCGCCACGATCTCGTTGCGGTACACCCGGTAGTGCTCGAGCGGCTTGTAGATCTCCTCCTTGCGGCGCTCGATCTGCCGATCGGAGACGACGATGCCCTCGGCCTTGCCGTCATCGATGTACTTGCACGCGGCCTTCGCGGCCAGGCGGCCCTCGGTGAACGACCCCGACGAGAACGCGTGCGGTGTCCCGCCCACCGCATCGCCGGCGCCGAACAGCCCCTCGACCGAAGTCATGCGGTTGTAGCCCCAGAAGTACTCGGGCGGAGACACGTCTTCGGGGCCCGAGCACCAGGCACCCGAACCGGTCGCGTGCGAGCCCATCACGTAGGGTTCGGACGTGGTCAGCTCCGGGTTCTCGTTCTTGGGGTCGACGTCGGTGGAGGCCCAAAGGACCGCCTGGCCGACCGTCATGCCGAGGAAGTTCTCCCAGCCCACTTCCTCGAGGTGCGGGTCCTGGAACGCGCGCATCGTGATCATGTGGATCGGGCCACGACCCGCGTTGACCTCGCTGATCAGCGCGTGGTTGCGCAGGCACGTCGGGATGGGCCGGTGGGTCAGGTGCGAGGCTTCCGGATCCAGGTACTCCTTGCCGACCATCTTCTGCAGTTCCGGGAACCACTTGGACTCGTACTCTTCGCCCAGGCCGTTCTGCGTATAGGTCTTCAGGTGCAGGAAGTAGGCGCCGACCGGACCATAGCCGTCCTTGAAGCGCGCGAGGACGATGCGGTTCTCCATCTGCGTCATCTTCGCGCCGGCATTGATCATCAGGCCGTACGCGGACGCCGACGACCACGGCGCATACCAGGTGCGGCCCGAGCCCTCGCCCACCGAGCGCGGCTTGAAGATGTTGGAGGCGCCGCCCGCGCCGCAGATCACGGTCTTGGACCTGAAGACGTGGTAGTTGCCGGTGCGGACATTGAAGCCGACGGCACCGGCGACCCGGTTCTCCCGGCTCTCGTCCATCAGCAGATGGGTGACGCAGATCCGGTTGAAGACCCTGTCGGCCGACTTCTTCGCAGCCTCGGCGACGATCGGCTTGTACGACTCGCCGTGGATCATGATCTGCCAACGGCCCTCGCGAAGGTAGCGCCCGGTCTTCGGGTCCTTCATGATGGGCAGGCCCCATTCCTCGAACTGGTGCACCGTCGAGTCGACGTGGCGCGCCATGTCGAACAGCAGGTCTTCGCGCACCATTCCCATCAGGTCGATGCGCGCGTAGCGGACGTGATCCTCGGGATTGTTCTCGCCCCAGCGCGTGCCCATGTAGCAGTTGATCGCGTACAGGCCCTGCGCAACCGCGCCGGAACGATCGATGTTGGCCTTCTCGGCGATCACGATCTTCTTGTTCTGGCCCCAGAACCGCGCTTCCCAGGCGGCGCCCGTGCCGCCAAGACCGGCGCCGACGACCAGGACGTCGATGCCGTCTTCGATGATGGTTTCGTGTGCCATCAGTAGGTCACCCCCATCTGGAGTTTGAGCCCGGCAGAGGCGAGCGTGCGCAGGCCTCCGTCATCCATGCAGATGTACTTCGGCTCGTTGTAGAGCAGCTCGCCGTCGCGCATCTCCCCGCTGGGCCCGGGCACGTCCGCGAGCTGCGGGATCGCCTCGCCCCAGGGCTTGGTCGTGATCGGCGACAGGAAGCTCTTCTCGGTGCCATTGCGGAACTTGATCCGCCAGGCAATGGTGCCCTTGCGCTCGTCGCGCAGCACGCGGACGCTGTGCCCGAGTGGCGCGAAGTCGGCGTAGCCGCGCACGTCGATCGCATTCTGCGGGCAGGCCTTCACGCAGGAGTAGCACTCCCAGCACATGTTGGGCTCGATGTTGTACGCACGCCGATAGGTCTTGTCGATGTGCATGATGTCGGATGGACAGATGTCGACGCAGTGGCCGCACCCGTCGCACCTTGTCATGTAGACGAAGGTAGGCATAGAAGGCTCCTCGTTTCGTTCAGCAACGACCCCGTGGGGTCACTATTCGCTTCAGTAGTGGCGCGGCGCATCGCGCTTGATGCCAAGCCCCATGTCCATCGGCGCGTCCTTGAGCAGTTCCATCGAGTGGCGCTCGCGTTGCGCGGGATCGTCGCGGGAGATGACCGGCAGGTTGTTGTTCGTCCCGTCGGCCTTGGAGACGCGCTTCTCGAACGCCGCCGCCGGCTTGAAGAACATGTGCGCGAACTTCGACCAGTACACCCCGCAGAACAGCACCGTCGTGGCCAGCATGTAGAGCGCGAACAGCACCCAGCCCGCCGCGCCGCCCTGCAGCGCCGCCCACAGCAGGCCGAAGGTCACGCTGGCGAGCAGCGACACGACGAACAGGTCGGCACGTTCGAAACGCCACGGCGACTGCCCTTCGGCGGCCACGTCGACGCGGATGAAGAACCAGAACCAGTACCCGCCGACGGCGACCATCAGCCCGCCGAGCCACCAGAGCTGCGTCCAGGGCGCGGCCGCGGCGCTGGTCGGATACCCGAAGACCAGGACCACCGTGCTGACGACGTGAAGGATGAAGCCGTACATCGTGAGCAGATGCGCGAGCCGCCGCTTCGGATTGCAGAACTCGCCCGACGCGAGGACGTCCACGACGGCGGTCTGGATGGCGATCGAGCCGGCGCTGACCGGCTTGCCCTTGCCGCGCTTCTTGCGCATGTTGGCGAAGAAGTACTTGGCGCTGCCCTTGTGGGCCATGTCGAGCAGCGTGCCCACGATGACGGCCAGCACCATCACCACGATGTAGGTCTTCATGGCGCCGGGTGGAAGCACGCTGTTCAGCGCTGCGAACGGGTTCTGTTGAAACATGTGGGCTCTCTCCTCGAATCGTTGTTCAGGGCCTCGCGGCCATCGTCGCTGCGGGTCGGTCGGTCGAATGGCGCTCATCCGTTCCGGGCGCGCCGCCGAGCGCTCGCACCTCGAAGCGCATCGCGGCAAGATCGGCCATCACCCAGGTCGGTTCGGCGGCAATGCCGGCCACCGTGCCCGGGTTGACCAGCCAGGTCGACCTGCCGTTGACGCCGGTCACCTGGCGAACCTCGGCGCGGTGCGAATGGCCGCAGCACACCAGATCCCATTCGCCGGTGCAAGCCATCGCGTAGCCGTAGTCGTCGTAGTGCACGAGGAACACGCGCCGACCGGCGAGATCGATCCGGCCATCGGCACCGTGGTAGCTCAGTCGGCCTTCGCTGAGCCTGACGAGCCGGTGCAGCGACTGCACGTCGCCGATGTTATTGCCATGAATGAGGTGAACCGGCAGGCCGATGGCAAGGGCCGGCTTGATCGACTGCGTGCCGATCAGGTCGCCACAGTGGATCACGGCCTGGGCGCCCAGCGCCGTCGCCTCGCGCACGGCGCGCGCGAGCGGCTCGGCGCGATCGTGGCTGTCGGAGACGATGCAGACCTTCATGCGCTCGGCCGCCTATCGCTGGGCGGCGGCCCCGGATTTCTGCTCGCCGTAGTAGGCGCGCAGCACCTCGAGCACTTCGGGGCGACTGAACTCGGCCGGAACGGGCTTGCCCTCGGAGAGCCACTCGCGCAGCTGCGTGCCGCTGACCTGCAGCCGATCGGCGTTGGTGTGCGGGCAGGTCCGCCCCGACGCCATGCCACCGCACTTGTAGCACCAGAACGAGACGTCGATGCGCAGCGCCTGCGTCTGCAGCGCGTCCTTCGGAATCTGGTCGAAGATGTGGTGCGCGTCGAACGGCCCGTAGTAGCTTCCTACGCCGGCATGGTCGCGCCCGACGATGAGGTGGGAGCAGCCGTAGTTCTGCCGGAACAGCGCGTGCAGCACCGCCTCGCGCGGACCGGCGTAGCGCATGTCGAGCGGATAGCCGGCCTGGACGATCGTGCTCGGCACGAAGTAGTGCTGCGCCAGCTCGGCGATCGCGCGCGTGCGCACCTCGGCGGGGATGTCGCCGGGCTTGAGCGCGCCGAGCAGCGAATGAACCATCACGCCGTCGCAGACCTCGATCGCGATCTTGGCCAGGTACTCGTGCGATCGGTGCATGGGGTTGCGCGTCTGGAATGCCGCCACACGCGACCAACCGCGCGACTCGAACAACGCGCGGGTCTGCGCCGGCGTCATGTATAGGTCGCCGTACTTCTCGGGAAACCCTCCCTGGGAGAGCACCTTCACCGGTCCGGCCAGGTTGACCGCGGGCTGCTCCATGACCATCTTGACGCCGGGGTGCGCGATGTCGGTCGTCTTGAACACGCACGCACACTCGTGCGCCTTGTCGATGGCGTACTTCTCGTCGACCCGCATCGTCGCCAGGCAATGGCCGTCCTCGGGGTCGATCAGTGCGATCTCCTGGCCCAGGGCCAGGCCGGCCGCCGTCGCCTCGTCGGTCGACAGCGTGATCGGGATCGGCCAGAACAGCCCACCGGCGGTGTGCATGCGGTCGCAGACGCCACGCCAGTCGGCCTGGCCCATGAAGCCCTCGAGCGGCGTGAAGCCCCCGATGCCGAGCATGATGATGTCGCCACGCTCGCGCGAACTGACCCGGACACGCGGCAAGCCCGTCGCACGCTGGCGTTCCTGCTCGAGCGCGTCGCCCTCGAGGAGCAGCGGGCGCAGGGATCCACCGCCGTGTGGTCGCACCAGATCAGACATCGCTCGGAACCTCAAGACTCGAAAGGGCGTCACGGGGACAGCGCACCCGGAGCGCTGCGCTCAGGAAATGTAACGTCCGGGTTACAACTGGTCGATCATAGGTTTGTCTGCTCAAAAGGAAAAACGGACAATACCAATTATGGTGACCCGGAAAATCGATCAACGAACGGCCCCGGACACGTACCTGCTGCCGCGCCTGCGCGTGAGCCTGCGTCAGCTCGAGGTGTTCGTGGCAACCGCGCGCGCCGGCAGCACGCGCGCCGCCGCCGACCGGGTCGCGCGCTCGCAGTCTGCCGCCAGCGCGGCGCTGGCCGACCTAGAGGCGGCATTGGGCAGGGCGCTGTTCAACCGCGTGGGCCGGCGCCTGTCGCTGAACGAGGACGGCCGGGCGCTGCTCCCGAAGGCCGTTGCCCTGATCGACCGCGCCTTCGAACTGGAGCACCTGTTCACCGAATCCTACGCGGCGCCGCTGCGGCTGGCAGCCAGCCTGACCATCGGTGAGTACCTGCTGCCGGGGCTGCTCGCTCACTGGAAGCTCGATCATCCGTCGCACGTGGTGCGCCTGATGATCGGCAACACCCGCGAGGTGATCGAGGCGGTCGCTGCGTTCGAGGCCGACGTCGGTTTCATCGAGGGCATGCAGACACACCCCCAGCTGAGCGTTCGTCCGTGGCTGGTCGACGAGCTCACGATCGTCGCGTCCAGGACGCATCCGCTCGCTGGCCACCCGGTGACGCCGAGGCAGCTGCGCGAGGCAACCTGGGCGCTGCGCGAGCACGGATCGGGTACGCGCGAGGCGGTCGACCTGTGGCTGCTCGAGCGTGTCGGGCCGCTGAAGGTCGAGTTCGAGCTCAGCAGCCCCGAGGCCATCAAGCGCCTGGTCGCCACCGGCGTCGCGCTGGGGTGTCTGGCGCGCGAGGTCGTCGCGAGCGACGTGGCCCAGGGAACCCTGGTCGAGCTGACGACCAACCTGCCGCGCGCGTCGCGCCGACTGTCGATGGTGCTGCATCGCGACAAGCACATCGGCCAGCACACGGCCGAGTTCATCCGTCATTGCGAGCAGATGGATGGCGCGACGCGCCGGTCGGCGGCAGCCTGACGCGTACCCGGCAACCGAGGTGACGCGCCGGCACCGCGCTCGCCCGATCGACCGGCCGGGGCCTTGCGCGCGGAATCACGCGGGCCCGGCGCCAGGCGTCTGTCAGAGCATGGAACCGGGCCGCGATTCGCCCACGCGATGAAGGGTGCGCCGATGTGGTCGATACGCTCGAGGGCCGGCACCGCGTGCCCAGGCACGCGGGCGAAGCCGAGGTGGTCTACAGTGATGCCGGTGCTCGCTCGACAGGCCCCACGAATGCCCGCCACCCGATCGCTGCCCGATGCTCGCCGCCTCTTCGCGCGACTCCTCGCATCGCTGTTGCTGCTGCCCGCGGGTTCGGTCCGCGCCGACAACATGCAGCCGGTCGGGCGTTTCTCGATCGATCGCACCGAGGTGACGATCGGCGCGTTCCGGCGATTCGTCACTGCGACCGGGACGGTGACGGCAGCCGAGCGTCGCGGTGGCGGCCAGTCCTTCGAGGGCGGCTGGGAACGGCGCGCCGGCTGGGTCTGGCACGCCCCTTACGGCCACCCGGGCGGAGACGACGAACCCGTCGTCCACGTCACCTTTGGCGAGGCCCGGGCCTTCTGCGCGTGGGCCGGAAAGCGGCTGCCAACGGAGGCCGAGTGGCGCGTGGCCGCCTACACCGAGCAGCGTCCGGACCCGAGCGCCGGCTTCGTGACCGGACGGACCTACGAGTACCCGACCGGGGTCACGCCCGAGGGCGCCAATTGCCTTGGCGATTGTGGCCGTGGCGCACGACCGGTCGCGCACGCGGTCAGCGGCCGCGGCCGCGGGCACGCGTCAGCCGGCAGCACGCGGGCCGGTGTCAACGGCCTGCACGAGATGGGCGCGAACGTCTGGGAATGGGCCGAGCCCGCCTCCGACATCGACGCAGGCGACGCGCGCCCGACGATGGGCGGCTCGTGGTGGTACGGCGCCGCACAGATGCATCGCGGCCATCGCGCGACCAAGCCTGCGGAAACCGCCGTCGTGTATATCGGCTTTCGCTGTGCCCGCGATCGTTGACGACGCGGCGAAGCCGCGCGACTCGCGCCGGTGGATTCGACGCCAGCTGCCGCCCCGAACGGTTGCGCTGCGCTAGAATATTGCACCGCAACATACGCTAGACCACTGGCCGGAAGAAGTATCTTGAGGTGGAAATTCCGAGCACACAATGAATGCCCCCATCAATTCCTCCGCGCCCACCAACAGCAAGATCGAATCCCTACTAGCAGGTGCGTACTTTCATGACGCCTGGGCCATATCCGCAGCAATGCCAGACCTGGACGCATTGGGACAGTTTCTTCGAGTTGCGAGTACAACGCCGAAGTGGATCGATCGCCTGATGAAGCTCAGAAACCGACTCGTGGGACTCGTCGGTCTCAAGGACTTGGGCGGAATTTCCGGCATAGACCGGTCGAGGCTCAGTTCTGACTACCGACCGGGTGAACGGGTGGGCATCTTTACGCTCATTGAGAACACGGAAAAGGAGGCACTTCTTGGCGACGACGACAAGCACCTCAATGTCGTGGTATCGGTTCACAAGGCGCTTGACCCCCACACCGGGGACACGATCGTCACTGTCACCACGGTGGTCCACGTCAAGAATTGGCTCGGACGCATATATATGTTGCCGGTCGCCCCAGCACATCGGGTCATTGCGCGGACGATGGTCAAGGCCGTCGGCAATGCGGCCTAGCCCCTCGCCCAGGCGCCGATGCGCAACGACACGGCTGAGCGAGAACACCATGCATGCCAGAGATGTCCTACGGGAAATGCGAAAATGCAGATCAGCGTGGTAATTCCGGCCCACAACGAAGAGAAGTACATTGGCCGATGCCTGTCATCAATAAGAAATCAATCCGTTCCGGATGACGTTCAAATCGAGACCATTGTGGTCTTGAACAGGTGCACCGACAGAACGGAAGAAATCGCGACCTCCTACGGCGCCGTCGTCGTCTCGGATGATTCGAAGAACCTTTCGGCAATCAAGAATACCGGGGTTTCTCATGCGACCTCCGAGTGGGTGGTCACGATTGATGCCGACAGTTGGATGTCCGGCGGCGTATTGGCGGAAATACACCGGCACTCGAAATCACCGAACTCCCTTGGCGGCGGCATACGAATCAAACCGGAAAGATTGTCGCCTGGAATCGCGGTTGGGTATGGGATGATGTTGGTGCCCGCACATTTCCTTGGGCTTTCATTTGGCATGTACTGGTTCAAGAAATCGGACTTCGAGGCCATTGGTGGGTTCGATGTGATGCGGCATATCGCGGAGGATGTCGATTTCCAGAGAAGGCTCAAGATGCACGGTCGAAAAACAGGCAGAAGACAAGTAATAATAAGCCGCGAATCGATCACCACCTCTTGCAGGAAGTTCGACGAATTCGGAGACTGGCATTTCGTTCGAATATTCGGCAACCCATGCCGAGTACGACAAGCCATTGCGGGGAATGACCGAGAGTATCTGGACAAGAACTGGTATGAAGTCAATCGCTAGAATTCAATTGCTCGCCTGTACCCCTCACGCCGCACAACCCACGCACCACAGCCCCAAATGCCGCTCGAATGCATCGAAATCATGATCGCTATGCAACAGTTCGAGCTCGTCGAAAATGCACCGGGTCGCGATCACGGTATCGATCGTCTTCTGCACGGTAGTGCCTAGGGCGCGCAGCGTCCGATGGTTCTTGGCCGCAAGAACCGCGATATCCGGCCCGCCAAGCGTCACGAACGTAAGGGTTTGCAGCGTCCGCTGCACGGCGATCACCCGTCGGTCCTCATGGCGTCCAGATCAACTTCCCACTTCACCTTTCCCCTGAGGCGGCGGATTTCGCTCTGGCGCGTGAGCTGGAGCTGGAGCAGGAGCCGCAGCCCCCGCTCGACGGCTTCTTTCTTGGTCTTGGCGCCCGAGGCCTGGAGCACCTCGGCCATGAGCTTGTCGTCGATGATGATGTTCGTGCGCGTGTGTATATCCACGTCAATTGATACACACGCTAGCGCAAAAGACGCGCGCAGTCGCGCCCGGGCTGGCGGCGAGGCCAACCGGCGGCAAAGCGATGACTAGATGAACGCCAACCTGCGCGCCGGAAGACGGCTGCAATGGCAGGATGCGATTCGGGAAATGAAGAACCGAAATGGCGTCCCGTAGGGGATTCGAACCCCTGTACCTACCGTGAAAGGGTAGTGTCCTAGGCCTCTAGACGAACGGGACTGCGGTGACGCTGGCGCGGATCATACCGCACCGGGTGTTGCTGGTGGAGGTAAGCGGGATCGAACCGCTGACCTCTTGCATGCCATGCAAGCGCTCTCCCAGCTGAGCTATACCCCCAAGCAAGCCAGCGATTATAGGCATGCCGTTCGCGCGTGTAAAGTCGCTCGCAAACCTGCGTGCTAGACTGCCGCGCGCCCCTGGCGGCGGCCTGTTCGTGGGGCCGGCCGCCCCGCTTTCGACTGATCACGGAGGACCCCCATGAGCGCAAGAATCCTCGACGGTGCCGCGCTGGCGAAATCGATCCGGGCGGGCTGTGCCGAGCGCGCGGCGACGCTCACGGCGGCCGGCACGCAGCCGGGGTTGGCGGTGGTGCTGGTGGGCGATTCACCGGCCTCGGCCGTCTATGTGCGGCACAAGATCAACGACTGCGCCGAGACCGGCATCCGCTCGCTGCTCGAGCGCCTGCCGGCCACGACGACCGAGGCCGAGCTGCTGGCCAAGGTGCGCGAGCTCAATGCCGACCCGACGGTGCACGGCATCCTGGTGCAGTTGCCGCTGCCGGCGCAGATCCGCGAGCAGACGGTGATCGAGGCGATCGACCCGACGAAGGACGTGGACGGCTTTCACCGGATGAACGCGGGGGCGCTGATGGTGGGCCAGCCGCAGTTTCGGCCCTGCACCCCCTATGGCGTGATGAAGATGCTCGATCACGCCGGCGCCATGATCCGCGGCGCCGAGGCCGTGGTGGTGGGCCGCAGCAACATCGTGGGCAAGCCGCAGGCGATGCTGCTGCTGCAGGCCGACGCGACGGTGACGGTGTGCCACAGCCGCACCACAGACCTGGCCGCCCACACGCGGCGTGCGGACATTCTGGTGGCGGCTGTGGGTCGCGCCAAGATGATCACCGGCGACATGATCAAGCCCGGCGCGATCGTGATCGACGTGGGCATGAATCGCGACGAGAACGGCAAGCTGTGCGGCGACGTGGACTTTGCCAGCGCGAGCGAGGTGGCCGGCTGGATCTCGCCGGTGCCCGGCGGCGTGGGCCCGATGACGCGGGCGATGCTGCTGGTGAACACGCTCGAAGCGGCCGAGCGCGCGGCGGGTCGATCCTGATCCGCGGGCGGCCGGCTACTGGGCGAGCCCCGCTTCTCGCCCGAGTGGCTTGCCGCACCCGGGCCGCTTGAAAATCTCGCCGCCGTACCCAGAACGGCTCTACGGGTTCCGTGCCCGCCCCTGCCCTGATTCGCCCCCGACCCCGACGCGATCCGAACGGACAACGAATGAACGACAAGACCGCCTCCTCCGACACCGCCAATCCCCTGCTCGAAGGCCCCGGCCTGCCGCGCTTCACGGCGTTCTCGCCCGATCAGGTGTCGCCGGCGCTCGATAGCCTGCTGGCCGATGCGCGTTCGGCGCTGGAACAAGTGACCGCGGCCGACACGCCGGCCACCTGGGAGACGGTGGTGGACCCGCTGGACACGGCCACCGAGCGCCTGGGCTGGGCCTGGGGGCTGGTGGGCCACCTGAATGCGGTGGACGACAACAAGCCGCTGCGCGAGGCCTACAACGCGAACCTGCCACGAATGACGCAGTTCTGGACCGAGCTCGGCCAGAACCAGGCGCTGTTCGAGAAGTACCGGGCAATCCGTGCGAGCAGTGGCTTCGACGCCCTGCCCGCCTCGCGCCGGCAGGTGATCGAGCACGCGCTGCGCGACTTTCGCCTGGGGGGCGCCGAGCTCGAAGGACCGGGCCGCACGCGCTTTGGCGAGATCCAGGAGCGGGCGGCGGCCCTGGCGCAGAAATTCTCCGAGAACGTGCTCGACGCAACCAATGCGTTCGAGTTCCTGACCGAGGACGCCGCGCGGCTCGACGGCCTGCCGCCCGATGCGCTCGAGGCCGCCGCCGCCGATGCGGCCACCGCCGGCAAGCCCGGCTATCGGCTCACGCTGCAAATGCCCTCCTACCTGCCGGTGATGCAGTACGCGACCGATCGCAAGCTGCGCTCGCGGCTCTACCACGCCTACGGCACGCGGGCCTCGCTCGACGCCCTGGCCCCCGAGGACGCCGAGGCGCGTGCCGCGCTGGACAACGCGCCGGTGATCGACGAGTTGCTGCGGCTGCGCGACGAGGAAGCCAAGCTACTCGGCTACCAGAACTTCGGCGAGGTCTCGCTGGTGCCCAAGATGGCCGATTCGCCGGCACAGGTGATGGCCTTCCTGCACGATCTGGCCGTAAAGGCGCGTCCGTTCGCCGAGCGCGACGTGGCCGAGATGCGCCAGTTCGCGGCCGACGAACTGGGCATCCGGGACATGCAGTCCTGGGACACGGCCTTCGTGTCCGAGAAGCTCAAGGAAGCCCGCTACGCGTTCTCCAGCCAGACGGTGAAGCAGTACTTCCAGCTTCCGCGCGTGCTCGACGGCCTGTTCGGACTGGTCGAGCGGCTGTTCGGCGTGAAGGTGGCGGCCGATACGGCCGAGTGCTGGCACCCGGAGGTGCGCTTTTTCCGGATCGAGCGCGACGGCCGCGCGATCGGGCATTTCTTCGTGGATCCCTGCTCGCGCGCGAGCAAGCGGCCCGGCGCCTGGATGGACAGCGTGCGCTCGCGCCGGGTGCTGGGCAAGACGGTGCAGACGCCGGTGGCCTACCTGGTGTGCAATTTCTCGGCGCCGGTGGGCAAGAGGCCGTCGCTGCTCACGCACGATGACGTCACCACGCTGTTCCACGAGTTCGGCCATGGCATCCACCACCTGCTCACCCGGGTCGACGACCTGGGCGTGTCGGGCATCGGCGGCGTGGAATGGGACGCGGTGGAGCTGCCCAGCCAGTTCATGGAGAACTTCTGCTGGGAATGGGACAACGTGCGCGAGATGAGCGCCCACGTGGACACCGGCGAGCCGCTGCCGCGCGAGCTGTTCGATCGCATGCTGGCGGCCAAGAACTTCCAGGCCGGGCTGCAGACGCTGCGCCAGATCGAGTTCGCACTGTTCGACATGCGCATCCACGTGGCGCCCGAGCCGCTGGGCGCCGACGGCGTGCAGCGCATCCTGGACCAGGTCCGCGACGAGGTGGCGGTGCTGCGCCCGCCCGCCTACAACCGATTCCAGAACAGCTTCTCGCACATCTTTGGCGGCGGCTATGCGGCGGGCTACTACAGCTACAAGTGGGCCGAGGTTCTGTCGGCCGACGCCTATGCGGCCTTCGAGGAGGCCGCGTCGGCCCCCGAGGGCGCCGACGCGGCGCTGGCGGCCACCGGCCAGCGCTTCCTGGACGAGATCCTTTCGGTGGGCGGCAGTCGACCGGCCATCGACTCGTTTCGCGCGTTCAGGGGGCGGGACCCGGAGCTCGACGCCCTGCTGCGCCACAATGGAATGGTCGAAGCAAGCTGACCGGAGCCCGTCGTGATGCGTGGACGAACGATTGCGCAACTGAGCCTTGCCACGGTGCTGGCGCTCGCCGCGCTCGCTCCCGCACAGGCCCAGTACAAGTGGCTCGACGAGCGCGGCCGCATCAACTATGGCGATCGCATGCCCTCGGGCAACGTGAAGCTGCTCGAAGGGCCCAACGGGCCCATTGCACCGGCCGCGTCGGGGCTGCCCTACATGCTCAAGCAGACCACCGACAAGCATCCGGTGGTGCTCTACACGACCTCCAACTGCCAGCCGTGCAAGCCGGCGCGCGAGCACCTGAAGCGGCGCGGCGTGCCCTATAGCGAGCGGCTGGTGGAGACCACGGCCGAGGCCGAGGCCTTCAAGAAGCTCGGCTTCTCGGAGGTGGGCTTCCCGTCGGTGGCGATCGGCGGGCAGAAGGCCGTGGGCTACGAAGTCGGCGTCTGGGACAGCATGCTCAGCGGCGCCGGCTACCCGAAGCGCTCGCTGCTGCCGCGCGCCTGGCGCCAGCCCGACGCGCAACCGCTGCTCTCGCGCGCGGCGCGCGGTTCGACCCAGTCGGCGCAGGCCAAGGCGCCGGGGCGTTCCGCCGTCGCGTCCGGGCTCAAGTCGCCCGACGTGGACACGCTCAGCGCCAAGGATCGCTTCCGCTTCTGACGGGCAGATCGGGAGGCGTGGGGCCGGCGAGCCCCGCTCAGACCGTCACCGGCAGCTCGTACGACCCGTTGATGAAATTGCTGCGCAGGCGCCGTGCCGGCCCGGTGGCGCGGATGTTCGGGTAGCGGCGCAGCAGTTCCACCAGCGACACCCGCAGCATCACGCGTGCGAGATGCGCGCCCAGGCAGAAGTGCGGCCCCGCCATGCCCAGTGCCATCATCTGGTTCGGCGAGCGGGTGATGTCGAAGCGATGCGGATCGGCGAACTTCGAGGCATCGCGGTTACCCGACACCCACCACAGCGCGACCTTGTCGCCGGCGCGCACGGGTTGGCCCGCGATCTCGGTGTCCCTGGTGGCGGTGCGGCGCATGTGCATCGTGGGCGTGGCCCAGCGCAGGCACTCCTCGATGGCCATCGGCGCGAGGCCGTCCAGGTTCTCGAGCCAGCGGCGCTTCTGGTCGTCGAACATCGACAGCGCTTCCATCGACCAGCCTAGCGCGGCGCGCGTGGTGTCGGCGCCGGCCCCGCCGAGCAGACCGAAAAAGGAGCCGATCTCGGGGATGGTCAGGCGCTCGCCGTCGACCTCGGCCAGCGCGAGCGCGCTCATGAGGTCTTCGCCCGGCGCCTGGCGCTTGCGCTCACCCAGCGCGCGTCCATAGGCCTGCAGTTCGACACCGGCCGCCTGCATCGCGGTGGTCTCGCCGCCATGGCGTGGATCGGCCGAGAAGAACAGCTTGTCGGCAAGCGACAGAATGCGCTCGTGGTCTTCCTGGGGCACGCCCAGCAGGTCGTAGATGAGGCCGAGCGGGATCGGCGTGGAATAGCACTCGACGAAGTCGAACTCCTTGCGATCGCCGATCGCATCGAGGGTCTTGACGACCCGGGCGCGAACGATGGGCTCGAGCTTCTTGACGGCCGGCATCGCGAATGCGGCGCTGACGATCTTGCGATAGCGGGTGTGCTTGGGCGGATCCATCTCGATCAGCGAGCCCTTGCCGCCACGCGGCTGGTCGTTCTCCATCAGGACCTGGATGCCCTGCTGGTTGCTGAAGGTGGCCGCGTCGCGATTGACGGTGCAGATGTCGTCGAAGCGCACCACCGACCAGAAGCCCTGCGTGCCCGAGTCCGGATGCTGGTGCCACGAGACGGGCTTTTCCTCGCGCAGCTTCTCGAAGATCCCCTCGATGTCGGGGCGCATGAAGGTGTCGTTGGACGCGAGGTTGATCTGGTCGACGGACAGGTCCGTCGGCCGGTGGATCCGGTGGCTGCCGGCCACGACGGGGTCGGAGGGGTTCATCGGGTCTCTCCTGGATGGCTGGGGGCTTCGAGGCGGGATGGGCGGCGGTCGGCGCAGGGTCCGACAGCCTCCTAGGCGCCCCGCGCGGCACGAATGACCTCGGGCAGCCGCTCGTCGTTGCCGAGCGAGACCCGGCGCACTTCCTCGCTGTCGGTCGGCTGGTGCCCGACATTCGCGCGCGGCGCCGGTGCCTCGACGATGCGGTTGCTCAACCGGCCCAGGCCCGTCACCTCGACCTCGATCAGGTCGCCGACCTCGAGCGGGCGCGAATTGGCCGGCGTGCCGGTCAGGATGACATCGCCGGGCAGGAAGGTGATGTGCCGCGCCAGATCAGCGAGCAGGTAGTCGAAGCCCCAGATCATCTCGTCGGCGAGCGCCCCCTCCTGCACCAGCACGCCGTTGCGGTAGGTGCGCAGGATCTGCTCGCGCGGGTCGATGCCGGCCACCAGCCCAGGGCCGAGCGGACAGAAGCCGTCGGGGCCCTTCACGCGCAGCATGGAGCCCGCGTCGGTATCGCGCATGTCCTGCAGGCCCATGTCGAGCGCGCAGGTGAAGCCCGCGATGTGGTCCCAGGCTTCCTCGGGCAGGATGTTGCGCGTGGGCTTGCCCACGACCAGCGCGATCTCGCCCTCGTAGTTCAGGTACTGGTAGCCATGGGGGCGGACGATCTCGCCGCCGTGGGCATTGAGCGAGGTCGGCGGCTTGGTGAAGTAGGTCGGCGTCAGGCCGCCGTGGCCCTCGATGTGCTTGCCCCGAAACTCGTAGAAGCGCGAGCCATAGTTCAGGTGCACGCAGATGATCTTGCTCGGCGTGCACGGCGGCAGGTGCGTGACCTCGTTGGCCGAGACCTCGCGACCATCGGGCAGCACCAGGCCGCGCTCGGTGGCCTGCACGATGTACTCGGTACCGTTGAACACGACGCGCCGGGTCTCGCGACGGGGGCCGGACAGGACGTTCATGCGTTGTTCCTCGTGTCGATCAGTGCAGGTGGAACCAGATGTGGACGTTGCCCGTCCCCATCGCGTTCTCGTATTCGGTCAGGACTTCGCCTCTTGCCGTGCAGTCGCGCCCGCCGAGCGCGCCGACCATCTGCAGGTAGTGCCCGCCGAAGCCCTCGTAGGCGGCGGCGCGAAGCTCCGGATAGCGCTCGATGACGCGGGCGTGATCGCCCTTCGCCCAGAGGTCCATGATCTCGTGGTCGAGCACGACATGGGCCGGATCGCTGATGTTGTCCGGGTGCCAGTTGCATGGATTGCGCGGCACGAAGTCCATGTCGATCATGCGGTGGCTCAGCGCGCCGCAGGCGATCAGCGCGACCCGGCCGTCGGCGGCCGCGATCGCCTCGCCGATGACCTCGCCCATCTGCAGGAAGTGGTTCATCCGCGCGTTCTGGCAGATGCCCACGCGCAGGATGCGCTCGTCGCGGCGGATCGTGTTGACCATGTTGATGGTCGGGTACTCGGGCTGGATCGCGGGGTCCACGGCATTGAACACCGGCACCTTGCGCTCGTCGCCCACGCGTTGGATCTCGCGGCCGATCTGCGGCGCACCGTCGTAGTCGTAGCGCAGGCCGTGCAGGATCCAGGGCAGCTCGGCCGAGGTATAGAGCCCTTCGTAGTGGTCCGCGCCCGCGCAGATGTGGCGCTGGGTGGTGAACCAGTGCGTGTCGATGATCAGCAGCGTGTCGGGCTGCGCGGGGTCGAGGCGCGCACGCACGCGCTCGAAGCCCTCGACCAGGTCGGAGTCCTTGCCATTGCCGAGCGCGAGGCGATCGGCCTCGGGTCGGAACAGGCCCGGGTGGTGTGCCACGATGGCGGCGGCGACGATGGTTCCCATCGGCAATCTCCTGGGTTCAGCGGCCGGCGAAGATCGGCCGGTAGGGCTGCTTGGGCGTCATGACATCCTTGATGTCGCAGAAGAAGTCGAAGCTCCAGGGCCCGCCCTCGCGCCCCATGCCCGACTCGCCCACGCCGCCGAAGGGTGCCTCGATGTCGCGCAGGAAGAACGAGTTCTTCCAGACCATGCCGGTGCGCAGGCGGTGCGCGACCGCGGTCGCGCGGGCGTCGCTGCCGAACACCACGCCGGCCAGGCCGTAGCGCGTGCCGTTGGCCAGCGCCACCGCCTCGTCTTCGGTCTCGAAGGTCTGGAACACCAGCACCGGACCGAAGACCTCGTTTTGCACGATCTCGTCGTCCTGGGCCACGCCGGCGATCAGCGTCGGCTCGTAGAACAGGTCGCCGGCGGCATGCCGCTGACCGCCCCACAGGATCTCGGCGCCGCCCGCCCGGGCCCGATCGACGAAGCCGGCCACGCGCTCGATCTGGCGCGGATGGATGATCGGGCCGATCTCGGTGTCGTCGCGGCGCGGGTCGCCGACCTTCAGGCCGCTGACGGTCTGCTTCAGGCGCGCCATGAAGGCCGGTGCCACCGACTTCTCGACCAGCAGGCGCGTGCCCGCAAGGCATACCTGGCCGGCATTGCGGTACTGCAGCGCGGCCGTGTCGGCCGCCAGCTCGAGGTCGGCGTCGGAGAGCACGATGAAGGGCGACTTGCCGCCCAGTTCGAGGCTGACCGGCACCAGGTTGGCGGCGGCGGCACCGGCCACCAGCCGCGCCGTGGGCACCGACCCGGTAAACGAGATCCGGTCGACGCCCAGGTTCGCGACCAGGCGCGCGCCGGTGGTCTGGCCGATCCCCTGCACCACGTTGATCACCCCGCGCGGGATGCCGGCCTCGTGGGCGATGTCGGCCAGCATCGAGCAGGTCAGCGGCGCCCACTCGGGCGGCTTCACCACGACCGTGTTGCCGGCGGCCAGCGCGGGGCCCAGCTTCCAGGTCGTGAGCATCAGCGGCGAGTTCCAGGGCGTGATCAGCACGCACACGCCGGCCGGGTCGTGACGGACCTCGTGAAGTGCCTTCTCGCCGTCGATCGCACCCTGCTCCAGGGTCATCGCGAGCTCGGCGAAGAACTCGATGTTGTGCGCGCAGCGCTCGATGCCGGGGCCGCGCAGGCGCTTGAGCAACATGCCGTTGTCTTCGGACTCGACCCGCGCGAGCTTCTCGCCCCATCGGCGCAGCGTGGACGCGAAACGCAGCAGGTGGTCCCGGCGCCCCTGGGGCCCGAGTGCGGCCCAGGCCGGAAACGCCCGGCGCGCCGCATCGACCGCCGCGTCGCAATGCGCGTCCAGGCCGGCGGCGATATGGCCGATCTCGCGCCCGTCGATCGGGCAGTGATCCACGAAGGACTCGGTCGACCCGACCCGCTCGCCGTCGATGTAGTGCAGCGCCGAGACCTGGATGCCATCGATGTCGATGGTTTCTTGCATCGCTCTTTCCCTCACTTGAAAGCCACGGGCAACAGCCCGAGCGGACCGTAGTCGATCGAAAACACGTCGCCGGCCTTCACTTCGACCGGGCGGGTGAACGAGCCCGCCAGCACGATGTGGCCGGCGCGCAGCGTCGTGCCGTAGCGGGCGAGCTGGTTGCCCAGCCAGGCAACGCCGTTGGCCGGGTGTCCGAGCACGGCGGCCGAGACGCCACTCTCCTCGATGCTGCCGTTGCGATAGAGCACCGCGCTCACCCAGCGCAGGTCGACATCCATCGGGCGCACGGGGCGCCCGCCCAGGATGATGGCGCCGCAGGCCGAGTTGTCCGAGATCGTGTCGGTCACCTTGCGCGGCGTGACCGTGCGGCTGTCGATGCCACCTCGATGCGCGGCGTGAGGAAGCGGGCGGCATCGATCGGCGCTTCGGTGCCCAGCACCATGGTGTCGAGCAGGTGGCCGAAGTCGGGCTCGTCGATGCCGGCGGCCTGTTGCATGACCTTGGAGGTCAGCCCGATCTTGTGGCCCTTGATCGTGGCGCCCTGGCGCAGCTTTTCGCCGATCACGAGGCGCTGGATCTCGTAGGCATCGTCGATGGTGAGGCCGGGATAGGTGTCCGAGAGCCGCGCGGCCGGCGTGTGGCTTCGTTCCGCTTCCATCAGCGCTGCGGCGGCCTGTTCCCGTTGAATTTGTTCGAGCATCGGTCGTCTCCTGGATGGAGCGCACGATAGTACCGACGACTTCATAGGACAATCTGCAATTGCTTAGCAATCTATAATTGCTACTAATAAATTAAACTTGCCGGAGACCCGCGCCATGGGCACCCACGTCACGCTGCGCCAGTTGCGCGCCTTCTGTGCCGTCGTCGAGACCGGCAGCTTCACCGACGCGGCGAAGTCGATGCACCTGTCGCAGGCCGCGCTCAGTGGCCTGGTCAAGGAACTGGAATCGCAGGTCGACGTGCGGCTGCTCGATCGCAGCACACGCGCGGTGGCGCCGTCGGTGGTCGGCGAGGCCTTCGTGCCACTCGTTCGGCGCGTGATCGACGACCTCGACGAGGCGCTCGCCAGCCTGGACAACATCAAGGAACTGCGCCGCGGCGTGGTGCGGGTGGCGGCACCAGAGACGCTGTCGTGCACCCTGCTGCCGGAACTCATCACCCGCTACAACGCCAGCCATCCGGACGTCGACGTGCGTTTCGACGATGTCGCGATCGAGGAGGTGGTCGGCGGCCTGCAAAGCGGTCGCATCGACATCGGCTTCGGGCCGGCGACCTCGACCGACGCCGACGACATTGTCACGCACGTGCTGTGGACCGATCCGCTATGGGTCGCCCTGCATCCCCACGACCCGCTGGCCGAGCGCGACGTGGTCGGCTGGAAGGACCTGCGCGAGCGCACGCTGTTCACCTACATGCGCGCATTCGAAACGCGGGTGCTGAGCAACGTGCCGCCGCGCCAGCAGCCGACCCGGATCGTGCCCGTGAACCGGGTCAATACCGCGCTGTCCATGCTCAAGGTCAAGCCCGGCGCCGTCGTCTGCCCATCGATGACGCGCCCGCTGGTCACCGGCTTCGGCCTGGTGATCCGCCCCCTGAAGCATCCGGTGGTCAAGCGCAGCATCGCCGTCTATGTGCGCCGGCGCCCGTCGCTCTCGCCGGCGGTCGAGAGCTTCCTGGGGTTCTCGCGCCAGTTCGCGCGCCGCTGGGCGAGCGCGGGTTCGAGCGAGGCCACCGGCAGCTGAGATCGAAGCCACGCCGAATCATCTCGACAATTCGGCTCGACTTATGAGTTGGTCGAGAACTTCGTATTGTCCGATGCAACGCGCGCGGCTATCTTTGCCGCATCCACTCGCAGCCTGCCGGGCCCGTCGCCTCAGGGCGCCTTCCGGGAATTTCGATGAATCGGACCCACCTCGACTTCCTGCTCTACGACTGGCTTGGCGTCGACGCCCTCACGCAACGGGCGCGCTACGCCGATCATGCGCGCGAAACCTTCGACGCCGTGCTCGACATGAGCGAGCGACTGGCGCGCGAGAAGTTCGCGCCCTTCAATCGGCTGGCCGACACCGAGGAGCCGAGCTTCGACGGCGAGCGCGTGCGCCTGCCCCAGGCGACCGCCGATGCGACCCGCGCCTACGTCGAATCGGGCCTCGTGGCCGCGGGCCAGGATGCCGAGGTCGGGGGCATGCAACTGCCCTACGTGATCGAGATGGCGGCAAACGCCTGGTTCTACGAGGCGAGCATCGCGATCAGCGGCTACGCGATGCTCAGCACCGCCAACGCCAACCTGTTGATGGCCGCCGGCACCCCGGCGCAGCGGCGCGCGTTCGCCCAGGGCATCTGGGACGGCCGCTTCATGGGCACGATGTGCCTGAGCGAGCCGCAGGCCGGCTCCGGCCTGGCCGACATCACCACCCGCGCGCTACCCGATGGCGATGGCTTCGAGGCCGACCCGCTGGGCCCGCGCTATCGCCTGCGCGGCAACAAGATGTGGATCTCGGCCGGCGACCACGAGCTCAGCGAGAACATCGTCCACCTGGTGCTCGCCAAGATCCCCGATGCCAAGGGCGCGTTGCCGGCGGGCGTCAAGGGCATCTCTCTGTTCATCGTGCCCAAGCACCTGCTCGACGAACGGGGCCAACCGAGTGGCGAGCGCAACGATGTGGCACTCGCCGGCCTGAACCACAAGCTCGGCTATCGCGGCACGGTCAACACGCTGCTGAACTTCGGCGAAGGCGGCCACGCCGTCCGGGGCGGGCCCGGTGCGATCGGCTATCGCGTCGGCGAGCCCGGCGACGGCTTGCGCCACATGTTCCACATGATGAACGAGGCCCGGATCAATGTCGGCCTGGGCGCGGCCATGCTCGGCCTGGCGGGGTTTGCCGCCTCGCTCGAATACGCACGCAATCGCACCCAGGGTCGGCCGCTCGATGCCCTCGACGCCCCCGGCTCGTCCCCCCAGCGCGCCGTGCCGCTGGTCTCGCACCCGGACGTGCGACGCATGCTCATCGCCCAGAAGGCCTACGCCGAAGGCGCGTTGGCCTTGTGCCTGTACACGGCGCGGCTGGTCGACGAGAAGCGCACCGGCGCCGGCGCTGCCGCCAACGAGGCCGCGCAGGTCCTCGAACTGCTGACGCCGATCGTCAAGAGCTGGCCCAGCGAATGGTGCCTGGAGGGCAACAACCTCGCGATCCAGGTCCACGGCGGCTACGGCTACACGCGCGACTTCCCGGTGGAGCAGTACTGGCGCGACAACCGCCTGAACATGATCCACGAAGGCACCCATGGCATCCAGGCGCTCGACCTGCTGCGCCGCAAGGTCCGCGCCGACGGCGGACGAGCGCTCTCGCTGTGGCGCGATCGGGTCCGGTCCACCTGCGAGGCCGCGGCCGCCGACACAGGCCTCGCTGAGCATGCCGCGGCACTGAGCACGTCGGCCGATCGGCTCGGACCGGTGGCCGAGTCGGCCTGGGCGGCGGCGTCGAATGCCGAGGCACTGGCCAACGCGACCGCCTATCTCCAAGCCTTCGGCCACACGGTGATCGCCTGGGTGCTGCTCGACGTGGCGCTCGCCGCGACCGCGCGCTTGCGCGAGCCGCAGGCGCCGGCCGACCTGCTGCGCGGGCAGATCCACAGCGCGCGCTACTTCTTCGCGCATGAACTGCCCCGGGCCGCGGTCTGGCTCGCGCCCGTCGAGGCACGCGAGCGCAGCTTCATCGACCTGCAGGAAGCGTGGCTCTGAAGGCGACGCCGATTTCCACGACCCCGGACCAGACGAAACGGGACGGCGCGCGATCGCGGCGTCGATCCAGCGTTCGCCAATGCATGAGGATGCGCCCATGAGCAAGACCGAAGCATCTCCCCAGACCGGCTGGGCCAAACAGGCGAGCGTGCCGGCGGTCGTCGCCGGCTATCCGCTGCTCGAGGTGTTGCGCACCTGCCGAATGCAGGCGCTCTCGCCCGAGGAAGGCTACGGGCGCGCGCCGTTCAATGTCATGGCCCACAGCGCCCGCCAGTGGACCGACGCGGACCGCGACTTCGTCACGCCGGCCAACGACCTGCTCTACAGCAATGCCTGGGTCGACCTGCGCGCCGGCCCGGTGGTGCTCGAGATCCCGGCGGCCACACGCTACTTCGTGGTGGAGTGCCTCGACGTCTACACCAACAACTTCCTGAACCTGGGCACGCGCAACGTACCGCCAGAGGGCGGGCGCTTCGCGCTGCTCGCTCCGGGCACCGACGAGACGCAGGCGCCCGCGGGCACGCGCCCGGTACATTGCCCGACACCGTTGGTGTGGTTGCTGGGCCGTGTGCTGGTGGACGGGCCGCACGACCTCGAGGCCGCGCGCGCCATGCAGGCCGGCTTCGACCTGAAGGGGCCGAGCATCGCCTGGCCGATGGCCAGTCTTGCCGGCTGGCAGGAAGGGGGTGATCCCGCGCTGGACTTCTTCTCGAACCTGGCGCGTGCGCTGGCGGACTTTCCGCCACCGGCGGATCTGCGCGCCCCGTTCGAGCTGATGGCCTCGGCTCACATCCGCTTGCCGGCCAGTGGGTCGTTGACGCGACTGCGCCCGTCCTCGCTCGAAGGGCTGCGCCAGGCCCATGCCGAGGGCATGGCCTTGATCGAGGGTCACACCCGCAGCGCCTCCAAGCTGGCCTGGCGCTACTCGACCCGCCTGGGCCGATTCGGCGATGACTACATGCTGCGCGCCGCCACCGCGATGAAGGGCATTGCGGCGCTGTCCGCCGACGAGGCGGTCTATGCCCTCGCCGACTACGATCACCAGGGCGAGCCGCTGCATGGCGGCCGCGTCTACCAGATCCGGTTCGACGACGGCGGCGACCTGCCGGCCGACATGTTCTGGTCGATCACGCTATATGGCGAGGATCGCTTCCTGGCCGGCAATACGCTCGGGCGGCACGCGCTGGGCAATCGCAGCCCGCTGCAACGCGAGGCCGACGGCGCGCTCGTGCTCGAGGTGTCGCATCGCGCGCCACCGGGCCCGGCATCGAACTGGTTGCCGGCGCCCGATGCGCCGTTCTACCTGATCCTGCGCCTGTATCACCCGCAGACCCGCCTGTTGCAGGGCGAGTACCGGTTCCCCGGTGTCGAACGCATCGCCTGAGTGGACTTCGACCAATGAGCCGACCGAATCTCATCTTCATCCTGGCCGACGATCTCGGCTACGCCGACCTGGGTTGCTACGGCGCGCGCGACGCGCAGAATCGCCCCGTCGATGTCTCGCCCCGCCTGGACCGACTCGCGGCCGAGGGGATGCGATTCACGCGCGCCTACTCGAACTCCGCCGTCTGTTCGCCCACCCGCTTCGCGTTGATGACGGGCCGATGGCAGTACCGGCTGCGGGGCGCCGCCGAGGAGCCGCTGGCCAAGGCCGTCGGCGACAAGGTGCTGGGCCTGCCACCCGAGCATCCGACGCTGCCCTCGCTGCTGGGCGCCGCCGGTTATGCGACGGCGCTGATCGGCAAGTGGCACCTTGGCAGCCCGCCGCATTTCGGGCCACGCAAGTCGGGCTACCAGTACTTCTTCGGCTATCACGGCGGCGGCTCGAACTACTTCACGCACACCAATCCGCGTGGCGACCCCGACCTTTGGGAAAACGAGGCCCCGATCGAGCGCGACGGCTACCTGACCGATCTGCTCAACCGCCGGGCGGCCGAGTTCATCGAGCAACAGTCGGCCGACCGCCCCTTCCTGCTGAGCCTGCATCACGGCGCGCCACACTGGCCCTGGCTGACACGCGACGACAGCGAGGAATCCGCGCGCGTGCGCAGCCGCGGCGAGCATCTCGATGGCGGCTCGATCGCGACCTACCAGAAGATGATCCATCACATGGACGAGGGCATCGGCTGGCTGCTCGATGCGCTCGAGCGCAAGGGCCTGGCGCAGGACACGCTGATCGTCTTCACGAGCGACAACGGTGGCGAGCGCTTCTCGAACAACTGGCCATTTGTGGGCCAGAAGATGGACTTGCTCGAGGGCGGCATCCGGGTGCCGCTGCTCGCGCGCTGGCCGCGAAGGATCCGGGCCGGCGGCACGAGCCAGGCGCCGAACCTGACCATGGACTGGACCGCGACGATGCTCGCCGCCGCGGGCGTCGCCGCCGACCCCCACCACCCGCTCGACGGTGTCGACCTCGCGCCGGTGTTCGCCGATCCGGCGTGGACGCGTCCGGGCGACCTGTGCTGGCGCATGAAGTTCCGCGAGCAGCGCGCGCTGGTGCGCGGCCGCTGGAAATACCTGCAAGTGGACGGCATCGACTATCTGTTCGACCTGCAGGCCGACGAACGCGAGCGCGCCAACCAGGCGCGGCGACAGCCCGAACGACTGGCCGAACTGCGAGAGGCCTGGCAGCAATGGGATGCGGGACTGCCGCCCATTCCCGACGACGCACGCGTCTTCAAGCTCTTTACGAAAGACGACATGCCCGTGTCTTCGGGCTGAGCGCGACGCGTATCATCGGGGGCTCTCCCGACCGTCGGGATCCCCCTCCTCACGCCCGAACGCAGACACGCCGACCATGAGACTCGCGACCTGGAACGTCAATTCGCTGCGCATGCGGCTCGATCACCTCACCGACTGGGTGCAGGCCCAGCAGGTCGACGTGGTCGCCGTACAGGAAACCAAGCTCACCGACGATAAGTTCCCGGTCGCCGAACTCGATTCCGTGGGCTATGCCTCGGCGTTCTCGGGCCAGAAGACCTACAACGGCGTCGCGCTGCTCACGCGCCGGTCCACCGTCGGCGAGCCCGCCAACGTCACGGTCGGCAACCCGCTGTTCGACGACGAGCAAAAGCGCCTGATCAGTGCCGACGTGGGCGGTCTGCGCGTGACCTGCGCCTATTTCCCCAATGGCCAGGAGGTGGGTAGCGAGAAATACGACTACAAGCTGGCCTGGATCGACGCCCTGGTGCAATGGCTCGATTCCCTGCGCGACGGCCCGCCACGCGTGCTGCTCGGCGACTACAACATCGCTCCCGATTCACGTGACGTGCACGATCCGGCCCAGTGGGATGGCAAGGTCTTGTGCTCAGAGCCCGAGCGCGAGCGCTTCACGCGCCTGCTCCAGACCGGATTCGTGGACGCGTTCCGGCTGTTCGACCAGGCCGAGAAGAGCTTCAGTTGGTGGGACTACCGGATGCTGGGATTCCGGCGCAATGCCGGTCTGCGGATCGACCATGCGCTGGTCGACAGCCGCATTGCCGGCCAGGTGCGCGCCTGCCGCATCGACCGTGAGCCGCGGGCGCTGGAAAAGCCCTCGGACCATGCGCCGGTGGTGGTGGACATCGACGCCTGAGCCCGGCCGGGCGCTCCTGTGGGCCGCCCCGCGCCTGCCGGGCGGCCACCGAAACCACTCAGTCGTCGTCGAGCCGCAGTTCCTGGATCTTGCGCGTGATCGTGTTGCGTCCGATGCCCAGGCGCTGCGCGGCGTCGATGCGACGGCCGCGGGTCGCGCGTAGCGCGCAGCGGATGACCGTGCCCTCGAACTGCCGCGAGAGTTGTTCCATCAGAATGCTGCTGCCGGCACCGCGCTCGTCGGGCGGCTGCGCGGCGAGCAGGCGATCGACTTCTCGCGCCAGCAAGTCCGACCAGGCCGACGCGGTCTCGCCGGCGGTCTCGTGTAGATGTACCTCGCCGTGAGCGGCAATGGCCGGCTGCGTCGACGCCACCGAAGGCACGGCGACCGGCACGGAAAAGGCGTGGCTGGGCGCGCCCCCGGGTGCCGCGGTCACCGGCGGGGCCGCCGAAGCGGCGACCGAAGCGACCAACGAATGCGGGACGCCGCCGGCAAGCGAGGGGTCGGTCACGATCTCGGCCGGCAGGTCCTTGGCCTCGATCACCTGGCTGGGCGCCATCACGCTGAGCCAGTGGCAGACGTTCTGGAGTTGGCGCACGTTGCCGGGCCAGGCGAACGCCGCCATCCGAGCCAGTGCGTCGGGGCTCAGGCGCTTGGCCTCCACGCCCAGCTCCTGGGCGCTCTTTTGCATGAAGTGGCGCGCCAGCAGCGCGATGTCCTCGACCCGCTCGCGCAAAGGCGGCAGGCGCAGCCGGATCACGTTGAGCCGGTGGAACAAGTCCTCGCGAAACCCGCCCTGGCGCACCCGTTCCTCGAGGTTCTGGTGGGTCGCGGCGATCACGCGCACATTGGCCTTGATCGGCGCATGGCCGCCGACGCGATAGAAGCTGCCGTCGGATAGCACCCGCAGCAGCCGGGTCTGGAGCTCGGCCGGCATGTCGCCGATCTCGTCCAGGAACAGGGTGCCCCCTTCGGCCTGCTCGAAGCGCCCGCGCCGGGTCTGCTGGGCGCCGGTGAACGCGCCGCGCTCGTGGCCGAAGAGCTCCGACTCGAGCAGGTCGCGCGGAATGGCGGCGGTGTTCAGGGCCACGAAGGCCTGTTGCGCGCGCTGGCTGTGGTCGTGCAGTGCCCGGGCCACGAGCTCCTTGCCGGTCCCCGATTCGCCGGTGATCAGCACCGTGACGGCCGATTGCGACAGCCGTCCGATCGCCCGGAAGACCTCCTGCATGGCCGGCGCCTGGCCCAGCATGTCGATGCCGGCGGCCACCGGCTCGTCGGTCGCGTGGCTGGCGTCGTTCTCGCGAACCGCGCGCCGGATCAGCTCGACCGCCGCCCCGACGTCGAAGGGCTTGGGCAGGTACTCGAACGCACCACCCTGGAAGGCGGACACCGCGCTGTCCAGGTCGGAGAACGCGGTCATGATGATCACCGGCAGGCCCGGATGATGCGTCTTGACCTCGCGCAGCAGCTCGATGCCGTTCGAGCCCGGCATGCGGATGTCGGACACCAGCGCGCCGGGCTCGCCGGTCTCGAGCGCGCCCAGGCAGTCGGCGGCCGACTCGAAGGTACGAACCTCGAAGCCGTCGCGCAGCAGCGCACGCTCGAGCACCCATCGAATCGATTGATCGTCGTCGACCACCCACACCGTGCCCATGGCATCGTCCGTCAAGTCAGTCCTGCCAAGGCCGGGGACGCCGCGCCCGGCCGCTCAACGAACCGGCAGGAGCACTCGAAAATCGGTCCTCCCGGGCCGGCTGTCGCATTCGATCATGCCTCCGTGCTGCTGGACGAAGGTCTGAGCCAGCGACAGCCCCAGGCCGCTCCCGCCTTCCGAGCCCGAGACCAGCGGGAAGAAGATCCGGTCCCGGATCTCGGCAGGAACGCCCGGTCCGTCATCGATCACATGCAAGTCCAGTGCCAGTTTGTGCCGAACCCTTGCAATCAGGACCTGGCGTGCGATCCGGCTGCGCAATTCGATCCGCCCGACGCCGTGCAGCGCCTGCGCGGCGTTGCGCACCAGGTTCAGGATCGCCTGGATCAGGACTTCCTTGTCGCCGATCATGTCCGGCAGGCTGGCGTCGTAGTCGCGAACGATCTCGAGGCCTTGCGGATACTCGGCCAGCACGAGCGCGCGCACCCGCTCGAACACCGCATGGATGTTCAACGGCGCGAGCCGACGCGCGATCCGGTGCGGCGCCAGCAGCCGGTCCACCAGGGCCTGCAGGCGATCGGCCTCCTTGATCACGACCTGGGTGTACTCGCGCAGGTCCGGCGACGGCAGTTCGCTCTCCAGGAGCTGGGCGGCGCCGCGGATGCCACCGAGCGGGTTCTTGATCTCGTGCGCCAGATTGCGAACCAGTTCGCGATTGGCCTGCGCGGTGTCCATCATCTGCTCTTCGCGGTCGCTGCGCTGCCACTCGGCCAGCGGCGAAAATTCGATGAGCACGCCCGCGATCGGTGCATCGAGCCAACTCGCGACCGCCTGGGCCTCGATGAGTTCGCCGCCAACACGGTGCAGGCGCACCATCGTGCGGCGCTGGTCGCTGCCATCGAGCGGCTTGTCGGTGATCAGGGTGGTGATCGGCTCGGGATCCGTGAACAAGTCCTTGAAGGGCTCGCCGGCGTGCATCCGGCACGACACCCCGAACAACTGCTCGGCCGCCGGGTTCAGGTAGAGCGTGCGGCCCTCGGACGAGACCAGCACCACGGCACCGGCGAGCCACTCGATGCCGGCAAGGACAGAAGGCGCGGACGTCATCACCTGCTCACATTGGGGCCGCCAAGGGCCCGATACGACATTATCAGCGACGCAGGGCCGCGATCTCACGCTCGAGCGCCGCCACATTGCCCTCGACGCCGTCGATGTCGGCCTTAAGGCGCGCGACGCGGTCGAGATAGCGCTGGTAGTTGCGCTCGCTGCCCAGGCGCTCGGGCTTGCCGTCCTTGTACTCGGCCTTCAGGCTCGCCAGCCGGGCGCGCTCCTTCTCGAGCTCGGCCGCGAGGATCTCGAGGCGGTCGTCGTCACGGCGCTTCTGGGTGCCCGGGTCCACCTTGGGAAAGCCCGCGGGCGCCGCGGCCGGCGCCGGCTTGCGCTGGCCGGCCGGGATCGTGGTCAGCGAGGGCAGCTTGATCGGGCGGCAGTTTCGCCCCGCCGCCGGCCGCGCATTGCTGTACTCGACGACCCCACCGGCCCCCTCGCAGCGATAGATCTGCGCGTTCGCATCTGCAGCGGCGGCCAGCAGCAACCCCGCCGCGAGCGCACCCGGCGGCACGCGTCGACTCCAGCTCGTCATCCGATCAGTCCTTGTTCGAGGTCGCAGTGTACGGTCAGCGCCCCTGAACACGCAATGCGCCCGAGGGCGCCGCCCTCATGAAAAAGGGCGCCGTCGGCGCCCTTTTTCATCCGATTCCGCCCCGCCCCAAGGCAGGTGTCGGGATCAGAGCGAGTAGTACATGTCGAATTCGACCGGGTGCGTCGCCATGCGGAAGCGCGTCACCTCGTCCATCTTCAGCGCGATGTAGCCGTCGATCATGTCCTCGCTGAACACCCCGCCGCGGGTCAGGAACTCGCGATCGGCGTCCAGGGCCTCGAGGGCCTGGTCCAGCGAGCTGCAAACGGTCGGGATCGCCTTGCCTTCCTCGGGCGGCAGGTCGTAGAGGTTCTTGTCGGCTGCCTCGCCCGGATGGATCTTGTTCTGGATCCCGTCGATACCGGCCATCAGCATCGCCGAGAAGGCCAGGTAGGGGTTGGCCGAAGGATCCGGGAAGCGCACCTCGATGCGGCGCCCCTTCGGATTACTGACGTAGGGGATACGGATCGAGGCCGAGCGGTTGCGGGCCGAATAGGCCAGCATGACCGGCGCCTCGAAGCCCGGGACCAGACGCTTGTACGAGTTGGTGCCGGGGTTCGAGAACGCGTTGATCGCGCGGGCATGCTTGATGATGCCGCCGATGTAGTAGAGCGCCACGTCCGAGAGGCCCGCGTACTTGTCACCCGCGAACAGGTTGTTGCCGTCCTTCCAGATCGACTGGTGGCAGTGCATGCCCGAGCCGTTGTCACCGACCAGGGGCTTGGGCATGAAGGTGGCGGTCTTGCCGTAGCTGAACGCCACGTTCTGGACCACGTACTTCAGGGTCTGGGTCCAGTCGGCGCGGGTCACGAGCTCGGCGAACTTGGTGCCGATCTCGCACTGGCCGGCGCCCGCCACCTCATGGTGGTGCACCTCGACCGGGATGCCCATCTGCTCGAGGATCAGGCACATCTCCGAGCGCATGTCCTGCAGCGAATCGACCGGGGGCACCGGGAAGTAGCCGCCCTTGACGGTCGGGCGATGTCCCAGGTTGCCGCCTTCGAACTCCTTGCCGGTGCTCCACGACGCTTCCTCGGAAGCGATCTTGAAGAAGGCGTTGCCCATCTCGTTGGCCCAGGTCACCGAGTCGAACACGAAGAACTCGGGCTCGGGGCCGAAGAAGGCGGTGTCACCGATACCGGACGACTTCAGGTAGGCCTCGGCACGACGCGCGAGCGAGCGCGGGTCACGGCCATAGCCCTTGCCATCCGAGGGCTCGACCACGTCGCAGGTCAGCATCAGGGTCGGCTCCTCGCGGAACGGATCGAGCTTGGCCGACGCGGGATCGGGAACCAGCAGCATGTCCGACGCCTCGATGCCCTTCCAGCCAGCGATCGACGAGCCGTCGAAGGCGTGACCGCCGGTGAACTTGTCCTCGTCGAAATGCGACACCGGCACCGAGACATGCTGCTCCTTGCCACGCGTGTCGGTGAAACGGAAGTCGACGAACTTGACCTCATTGTCAGAGATCATCTTCATTACATCTTTGGCGCTGGCCATGAGAGGCTTCTCCTGAGTAGCAGTTGGTGACCCGACCGCGGGGCTGACGTTGCGAGAATTCGGTGTCCGGGCGCGATCATACGTCAGCGCGCGCCGACGCGGATCGCAAACCCGGACATCGGCCCGCCTTGCGAACCGGACCGCCGATGAGAAGCACTAAACGTGCCATACCTGCGAGCCGACGCGGTTCACGGTTTGCCCGGGTCGCGCACGCATTTCCGCGAATCGCACGAGCATTTCCGGGCCCATTGGCGGTGGATCCCGGGATCGAGCGGCGATGCCGGTGGCCCGCGGCCGACTCGCGACGGATCCGGGCCTGGCGCCAATCGAATGCACCAACATTGAGCGCCCCGTTTTGGTGCTCTCGTGCCCCACGCTGGGGCGCCCCGACGACAGGGTCGGCCACGCACCATCGGAGCGTACGGCGCCGAGAGCGGCGTTCGCGGATCACGACGATTGTTCGAGACCGGGCCAGACGCCCGAATTCCCGCGGCCGGGGTCGATTATTGATTCGCCTTTCCGATTTTTTTAGACAATATATCCACTTATTCGACTACCGGACGAACAAAACCAACAAGTCGTTCAGATACCGCCAGCCCAAGGGCGTCGGACGCAGCCGCGTCGGATCGGCGTCCATGAGGCCACGCGCCCGGGCGGTCTCGAGCGCTTCGGCCAAGGCCATCGGGCCAAGTCCGGTGCGCTCGGCGAACAAGGCCGCCGGCACGCCCTGCGCAAGGCGCAGGGCGTTGAGCATGAATTCAAACGGTCGTTCGCCGTTCTCGACCGGCTCGCGCGACGCGATCGGGTCGCCGGTGCCGAGCGCCGCCGCCATGTACCGCGACGGGTGCCGCTGGCGCACTTCGCGAAAGATGCCCTGGTAGGAGCTGAGCTTGGAATGCGCGCCAGCCCCCAGGCCCAGGTAGTCGCCGAAGGTCCAGTAGTTCAGGTTGTGCCGGCAGGCGTGGCCGGCCCGGGCGAAGGCGGATACCTCGTAGTGCTCGTAGCCTGCCGCCTCGAGGTCCGAGACGATCGCGTCATGCATGCGCGCGGCCATATCGTCGTCGGGCAGCGGCGGCGGACGCTTGGCGAACGGCGTGCCGGGCTCGAGCGTGAGGTGGTAGCAGGACAGGTGCGGCGGCTCGAAGGCCAGCGCCTGCGCCAGGTCGGCCTGGCTGGCCGCCGGATCCTGCCCGGGCAGCGCGAACATCAGGTCCAGATTGAAGGTTTTGAAATGGCGCACTGCCGATTCGATGGCGGCCAGGGCCTGACGTCGATCGTGCCGGCGCCCGAGCGCCACCAGCGCCTGGTCATCGAAGGACTGGACTCCGATCGAGAGCCGGTTGACACCCGCCTGGGCGAAGCCCTCGAAGCGAGTGGCATCGTAGGTGCCCGGGTTGGCTTCCAGCGTGATCTCGGCATCGGCCACGAGCCGAACCCGGGCCCGGATCGCCGAGAGCAGGCGCTCGATGGAATCCGGCGAGAACAGGCTTGGCGTGCCGCCCCCGATGAAGATCGTCTGCACGCTGCGGCCCCAGATGGCCGGCAGCGCCGCGTCGAGATCGGCAAGCACGGCGTCGACGTAGCGCGCCTCGGGCACGCCATCGCGCGGATGCTCATGCGAATTGAAGTCGCAGTACGGGCACTTGGCCAGGCACCACGGCAGGTGAACATACAGCGACAGTGGCGGCGGGACGCTCAGCCCGAGCGGTGCCGCATCGGGCGTCACTCGTCGGCCCCCGATCTGGTCCGGACGCAGGCGTGTGACGGTACCCGCCGGCCGGCCCTGAGCGTCCGGCTGGCGGCGCTCGTCAGGTGAGGCCGGCATCGCGAAGCTTGGCCAACAGTGCGGCAGCCGCATGTCCGCGATGGCTGAGCGCGTTCTTTTGCGCCGCGCTCAGTTCTGCCGCGGTGCAGCCGGTGTCCGGGACCAGGAAATACGGGTCGTAGCCGAAACCGCCATCGCCGCGCGCCTCGGGCACGACGCGCCCGTGCCAACTCGCGTCGGCAACGATCGGCTGCGGATCGTCGTGGGCGCGCACGAGCACCAGCACGCAGTAGTAGTAGGCGTCGGCCAGGCCGGCCGGTGGGCACGGATCGGGCACGCCCGGCAGGGACCGCAGGCTCTCGATCAGCCAGGCATTGTTGGCGGCATCGCCCTCGCCCTGGCCGTCGAGCGCGGCGAACCGGGCCGAATGCACGCCCGGTCGCCCACCCAGGGCCGGCACGCAGATGCCGGAATCGTCGGCCATGGCGGGCAGGCCCGACCGGCGGCTCGCGTGACGCGCCTTCTCGAGCGCGTTCTCGAGAAAGGTCGGGTGGGGTTCTTCGGCCGGTTCGATACCGAGTGTCGACTGCGCGACCAGGCTCACGCCCAGGGGGCGCAGCAAGGCATCGAACTCGCGCAGCTTGCCCGCATTGCCGCTGGCAAGGACGACCCGCTCCAGCCGCGCCTCGCCGTGCCGCGTCGGGCTTGCCGGGGCGCGCGTCATGCCTGGCCGAGGGCCTGGCGCTGGATCCGGCTCAGCCGTTCGATGCCGGCACGGGCCAGCGCCAGCATCGCGTCCATCTGCTCGCGCGAGAAGGCCTGGCTCTCGGCCGTTGCCTGCACCTCGACGATGCCACCGGTGCCGGTCATCACGACATTGCAGTCGGCATCGCAGTTGGAATCCTCGTCGTAGTCCAGGTCGAGCACGGGCAAGCCTCGATACAGGCCGACCGAAACCGCCGCCACGCTGTCGAGAATCGGGTTCTCTGCCAAATGGCCGCCCGCCAGGAGGTGCGAGATGGCGTCGTGGGCGGCCACGTAGGCGCCGGTGATTGCCGCCGTTCGGGTGCCACCGTCGGCCTGGAGCACGTCGCAGTCCAGGGTGATCGTGCGCTCCCCGAGCCGGCGGCGGTCGAAGACCGCACGCAGGCTACGGCCGATCAGGCGCTGGATTTCCTGGGTGCGGCCGCTCTGGCGCCCGCGGGCCGCCTCGCGATCTCCGCGGGTATGGGTGGCGCGCGGCAGCATGCCGTACTCGGCGGTGAGCCAACCTTGGCCCTGGCCCCGGAGAAACCCCGGCACGCGATCCTCCACGCTGGCGGTGCACAAGACCTTTGTCCGGCCGAACTCGACCAGGACCGAGCCTTCGGCATGGCAGGTGAACTCGCGCGTGATATGGACCGCTCGCAGCGAATCGGGGGTCCGTCCGCTGGGTCGGGTTGTCGTCATCCGTTTCCTCCGGTGCGCTCGATCGCGGCGCGAATCTCGCGAATGGTGCGCTCGATCTCGTCTTCGCTCATGGGTTCGACCTCGGAGCCGTCATCGATCGGCCCCAGCGCGATCGTGGTGGTGATGGCGCCATCGGGAACATCGCCCGAGGACAGGCCATCGCCTGCGGCATGCGCGCCAACCCAGCTCATGCCCAGCGCCGTGGCGTTGTCGGCCTGCGGGCCCTGCAGCAAGGTGGCCCGCTGCACGATCCGCGGCACGGCGTCCTTGACCGGCACGCCATAGAGCATGCCGCAAAGCTCGCGTTCGGAGAACGCCGCCCAGACTCCGTCGGAGCACAACAAGAAGGCGTCGCCCGGATGCAGGTCCGGCGCACCGCCCAATTCGATCGTGGGCTCGAACGGCGAGCCCAGGCAATTGAGCACCTTGTTGCGCTCGGGGTGAGTCTCCTGCTCCTCGGGCTGGAGCAGCCCCAGATTGACCAGGTTCTGCACCTTGGAGTGGTCCTGGGTTCGCGCCAGGCAACGATCGCCGCGAAACCAGTAGAGCCGTGAATCGCCCGCGTGCGCCCACCAGGCCCGCCCGCCCTGCACCACGCAGGCCACGACCGTGGTGCGCGGCGACTCGGGCAGGCCCGCCTGCTTCTGGTAGCGCAGGATCTCGCGGTGGGACCGGCGCAAGGCCTCGTCGAGGAAAGCGGCCGGGTCTGGAAGCGCGGGCCGCGCCACCTGCTGGAATACCGACGCCGCCGTCTGCAGGGTGATCTGCGCGGCGACCTCGCCCCGGACATGGCCACCCATGCCGTCGGCCACCAGCATCAGCAAGGAGTCGCTGGTGAAGCAATAGCCCATGCGGTCCTGGTTGACCGTGCGCCCACCGATCTTGGTGTCCTGATATATGGAAAACCGCAACTAACTCTCCTGGCTCGTCAGTCCCGACCGTCCTGGCGTTCGCCGCGCCCGGACGAATTACCGCGGCATCAGCCCGGAATGGTGAACGGCTCGCGCGCTCGCCGCTTGAACGGGAGTCGATCGGCGATCGTGTCGAACCAGCGACCGATCGTGCCGCCTCGACGCGCGCCGGGTTCCTCGTGGGTCCGGGTAATCTCGCGCAGCGCCCGCTGCAGTGCGAACACGCTTTGCGGACGTTCGACCGGGCTCAGCTTCAGGCACCAGCCGACCAGATCGATCAGGGCCTGGGAGTACGCGCCGCCCTGGGTCAGCCGCTCGAGCGCCGCTGGCAGCTTGTCCTGGAGCTCGCGCTGGTCGGCGGGCTGCGGCGGGGTGCCGGCCATGCATGCATACATGCTCGCGCCCAGGCTGTAGATGTCGGACCAGGGCCCAAGTTGCTGGTTGCGCCGATAAAGTTCGGGCGCCGCGAAACCCGGCGTGTACATCGGGAACAGCTTGGGCCCGTCGGCATCGAGCGCGCGCCGCGCGGCGCCGAAATCGAGCAGCAGCGGCGTGCCGTCGAGCCGAAGATAGATATTGGCGGGCTTCAGGTCCAGATGCAGCAACCGGTTGGCGTGCACCTCGCGCAGCCCGTTCATGACCAGGTTGAAGACCTGGACCACATGGCGCTCGGCCAACACGCTCTTGCCGGCCTTGGCGTTCTTGCCCCCCTTGCCGCGATTGCGAAGCACGACCTCCTGCAGGCTGCGACCTTGCTCGTAGGCCATCACCATGTAGACGGTCTCGTGGGCGCGAAAAAAGTTCACGACCCTCACCACATTGGGGTGGAAGATCTGCGCCAGCGCGCGGCCTTCCTCGAAGAAGCACTTCAGGCCATTGCGGAAGGTGGCCAGGTTCTTGTCGGGGATCGCCGGCGCGAGTTCGCCCTGCTTGCGCTTGATCAGGTTGCTGGGCAGGTACTCCTTGAGCGCGAAGCGCTCGCCCTGCCCATCCTCGGCGAGATAGACGATCGAAAAGCCGCCGCTGGCGATCTTTCTTACGATACGATATCCGCCGACTTCCAGGCCGTCCGGCAGCGGTGCGTTGGTCTGAGTGCCCATCTTGGGCCGATTCTACTTTTGTTTCTGGTTTCCTTTGGCCGATTCCCTGCAACCGGAGAGCCCCGCCTTGCGCCAAGGCGCCAAGCCCAAGCCCGCGGTCCAGAGCATGACCGGCTATGCGAGCGGCCATCGGAGCACGCCCGCAGGCCAGCTCGCACTCGAGCTTCGCAGCGTCAACAGCCGCTACCTCGACCTGGTGTTCCGGATGCCCGACGAGCTGCGCTCGGCCGAGCCGGCGCTGCGCGAACTGCTGGGCTCGCGCCTGCAACGGGGCAAGGTCGAGTGCCGGGTCTCGCTGCGCGCCGACACGGCGGTGCGCCAGTCCGGCGCCGAGATCGATGAAGCCGCGTTCAAGGCACTGAGCGACTCGATCCAGCGGATCGAGCAGCGGATGCCGGGCCTGGCGCGCCCGAGCGTCGTCGACCTGCTCAAGTGGCCGGGCCTGTTCGGCGAGCCGGTCGCGATCGAATCGGTCACACCCGAGGTCGTCTCGCTCGCCGGGGAGCTGCTCGATGCCTTCGTCGAGTCGCGGGTACGCGAGGGGGCGCGGCTCGCCCTGCTGATCCTGGAGCGCGTCGGCCAGATCGAGGCGCTGGTCGCGGGACTGGTCGAGCGCAGCCCGCAATTGCTCGACGCCTACCAGACCCGGCTCGTCGAGCGCCTCGAGGCCGCGCTCTCGGCGAGCCCGTCGGCGGCGGCGCTACCGCGCGAGGAGACAATGGCGCGCGTGCGCCAGGAAGTGGTCGCCTATGGACTGCGAATCGACGTGGCCGAGGAACTGGACCGGCTCGAGACTCACCTGGCCGAATGCCGGCGCCTGCTCGCGGGCCACGGCCCGGTGGGCAAGCGGCTCGATTTCCTGGTCCAGGAGCTCAATCGGGAAGCCAATACGCTTGGCTCGAAGGCCGCGGCCGTGGATCTGTCGTCGTCGGCCGTGGAACTGAAGATCCTCATCGAACAGATCCGAGAGCAACTCCAGAACCTCGAATGAAGCGCAGCGAATACGCCGGCAGCCTGTTCGTCGTGGTCGCGCCATCGGGCGCCGGCAAGACCTCGATGGTGCGGGCCCTGCTCGCCGAGCAGCCGGGTATTCGCCTGTCGGTTTCTTGCACGACGCGCGCGCCCAGAACCGGCGAGGTCGACGGCACCGACTACTTCTTCGTGGCGCGCGAGGACTTCGTGCGCCGCCGCGACGCGGGCGAGTTCATCGAATGGGCCGAGGTACACGGGAATTTCTACGGGACCTCCCGGGCCTGGATCGAGGAGCGGATGCGCGACGGCGACGACATCCTGCTCGAGATCGACTGGCAGGGTGCCACCCAGGTCAAGCAACTGTTCCCCGAGGCGGTCGGCGTGTTCATCGCCCCGCCGTCGCTTCAGGCATTGCGCGATCGGCTCGAGCGGCGCGGTACCGACAGCCCCGAAGAGATCGATCGTCGGGTCGCTGCCGCCGAACGCGAACTCCAAGAGGCCGGCCGGTTCGAATATGTTATTATTAATCAAGAGTTTGCTACAGCTCTAAGGCAACTGGGTGCCATCATCGAGGCCAGTCGTTGTCGTTTTGGGCCGCAGTACGCGCGCCGCAGCGACCTGTTCGAGGCACTCGGGCTCGTCGGCAACTCGAGCAACTGATTCATTTCGGAGCAAGCATGGCCCGTATCACCGTCGAAGACTGCCTGAAGCAGATCCCGAATCGTTTCGAGCTCACGCTCTCGGCGACCTACCGCGCCCGCATGCTCGCCCAGGGCCACGCCCCCAAGATCGAGTCCAAGGACAAGCCCACGGTGACAGCGCTGCGCGAGATCGCCACCGGCAAGGTGGGCATCGAAATGTTGCGCCGCGTACCCACCTGAAGCGGCCGGCGGGCCAGAGCCGCCCGCTGTGATCCAAGCGCTTCCCGCGCAAGCGGGTCTCCGGTAGCCTAGAAGCATGAACGCCACCGAGGGACAAGTCATTGCCAAGGTCGGTGTGTTGCCGGGTGCCGAGCAGGTACCGGTGCACTTCACCGCGCTGGCCGACGGCCGCGCGGTCGCCACGCTGGCGAGCCTCAGCGGCCTGATCAACTACCTGCCCGAGGAAGACCAGCGTCGTATCCGCGACGCCTACCGCTTTGGCGACGAGGCCCACCTGGGCCAGTTCCGCTCGAGCGGCGAACCCTATATATCGCATCCGATCGCGGTGGCGGAGATCTGCGCCCAATGGCGGCTCGACACCGAGTCGTTGATGGCAGCGCTGCTGCACGACACCATCGAGGACACCGGCGTCACCAAGCAGGCGCTGCTCGAGCGCTTCGGCCACCAGGTGGCCGACCTGGTCGACGGCCTGTCCAAGCTCGATCGCGTGCGCTTCGAGACCAAGGAGGCGCAGCAGGCCGAGAGCTTTCGCAAGATGCTGCTGGCGATGGCGCGCGATGTCCGCGTGATCCTGATCAAGCTGGCCGATCGGCTTCACAACATGCGCACCCTTGGCGCGGTCTCGCCGCAAAAGGCCCGACGCATCGCCAACGAGACCCTGGACATCTACGCGCCGATCGCAAGCCGGCTGGGCCTGTACAACGTCTTTCGCGAGCTACTCGACCTGTCGTTTCGCGCCATGCACCCGTTCAGGTACGGCGTTCTGCGCCGCGCACTGAACACCGCGCGCGGCAACCGGCGCGAACTGCTCTCCAAGATATTCGAGGCGGTACAGAAAAAGCTGCCCGAAGCCGGTGTCGTCGCCGAGGTCTACGGGCGCGAAAAGACGCTGTTCAGCATCTACGAGAAGATGCGGGCCAAGAGCCTGTCGTTCGCGCAGGTGCTCGATATCTACGGCTTCCGGGTCATCGTCAATTCGGTGCCCGAGTGCTACCTGGCGCTGGGTGCGCTGCACGCGACCTTCAAGCCGGTACCGGGACGCTTCAAGGACTACATCGCGCTACCGAAGGTCAACGGCTACCAGTCGCTGCACACGACCTTGTTCGGGCCCTTCGGCACGCCGGTGGAATTCCAGATCCGCACCCGCGAGATGCAGCGGGTGGCCGAGGTCGGCGTGGCTTCGCACTGGTTGTACAAGGCGGCCGACGAAAGCTTCTCGGACCTCCAGAAGCATACGCATCGCTGGCTGCAGTCGTTGCTCGACATCCAGAGCAACACCGGCGACCCGCTCGAGTTCTTCGACCATGTGCGCGTGGACCTCTTCCCGGACGAGGTCTACATCTTCACGCCGCGCGGCGAGATCCGGGGCCTGCCGCGTGGCGCCACCGTCATCGACTATGCCTACTCGGTGCACACCGACATCGGCAACCACGCAGTGGCCGCCCAGATCAACCAGGAACCGGCGGCGCTGCGCACCGAGTTGCAAAACGGCGACCATGTCGAGATCATCACCGACGCCGCCTCGCGCCCCAATCCGAACTGGCTCAGCTTCGTGCGCACGGGTCGCGCCCGCGCCGAGATCCGGCACTTCCTCAAGACGATGAAGTACCAGGAGTCGGTCGACCTGGGACACCGTCTGCTCGACCAGGCGCTGTCGGCGCTTCGCATCGACTTCGGCTCGCTCGATGCGCAACTGCTCGAGAAGACCGCTCGCGATGCCGGCGTCAAGAACATCGAGGAGTTGTACGCCGAGATCGGAATCGGCAAGCGACTCGCCCCGGTCGAGGCGCGTGCGATGGCGCTGCAGTCCAGCGGACGCAGCGCCGCGGCGGCGATCCTGCCGCGGCTCGCCCCGATGCTGATCCGCGGCAACGAACAAGGGGCTGTGGCCTACGCGCCCTGCTGCAAGCCGGTGCCCGGCGACGACATCATCGGGCATTTGCGCGGTGGCCATGGCCTGGTCCTGCACCGGACCCATTGCAAGACCGCGCTACGCCAGCGCGACAAGGACCCCGAGCGCTGGATCCCGGTGCAATGGTCCGAGCAGATCGGCGGCCTGTTCCGAACCGACATCGAGCTCACCGTCGATAGCGATCGCGGCGTACTGGGCAAGGTGGCGGCCGAGATCGCGGCTTCCGATGCCAATATCGTGCACGTCGTGATGGACGAGGAAGCGGCCTCGAGTGGCCAGATCCGCTTCGGCACGCAGGTGCGCGACCGGGTCCACCTGGCGCAACTGCTGCGCAACCTGCGCAAGCTCTCCGAGGTCAAGCGCGTCGCGCGCGTCTACTGACGAGAAGTTCGGGGAGCGGCCCGCCGATATCAGTTCGCGCTCGGGTAGACGATCTCGACAACCTCGATCTCATCGATGCCGGCCGGCGTTCGCAGGCTGAGTACGTCGCCCACGCGCGCCTTGAGCAGCGCGCGCGCGATCGGCGAGATCCAGCTCACCCTGCCCTGCAACGGATCGACCTCGTCGATGCCGACGATCGTGACGGTTTCCTCGTCGGGCGCATCGTTGCGAAGGAAGTGCACCGTGGCACCGAAGAAGACCTGGTCGCGATTGGGCTGTCCGGCGGGATCGACGACCTCGGCGGCGTCGAGGCGCTTCGTGAGGAAACGAATGCGACGATCGATCTCGCGCAGCCGCCGCTTGCCGTAGATGTAGTCGCCGTTCTCGGATCGATCGCCATTGGAAGCGGCCCAGGATACCGTTCGCACGACCTCGGGGCGATCGACGTCGATGAGCTGCAGCAACTCGTCCTTGATGCGCTGGTGCCCGCTCGGGGTGATGTAGTTCTTGGCCCCCTTGGGCAGCGGCGCCACCGGCTCGAGATCGTCGTCGTCTTCGGTGTCGCTCTCGCGCACGAAGGCCTTGCTCACGGGGGCGCCCCTGCCGTCGGCCGGGCTCAGGTCCCGGCGATCGACATCTGGTCGATCAGGACCGAACCGACGCGCTTGGTGCCACGCCGGATCTCGTCGGCGCCGATCGCGACGATGCCCGCGAACATGTCGCGCAGATTGCCGGCGATGGTGATCTCCTCGACCGGATAGGCGATCCGACCGTCCTCGACCCAGAACCCGCTCGCGCCGCGCGAGTAATCGCCGGTGACATAGTTGACCCCATGCCCCATGAGCTCGGTCACGAAAAGCCCGGTGCCGAGCCTGGCGAGCATGGCCTCGAGATCGTCGCCCCGACGGGCACGGCTGCTGTAGAGACGCAGGTTGTGCGAGCCGCCTGCATTGCCGGTCGTGCGCATGCCGAGCTTTCGGGCCGAATAGGTGGACAGGAAGTAGCCCTGCACCACGCCGGCGTCGACGATCCGCCGACGTTGCGTCGCCACGCCTTCGCCATCGAACCAGGCACTGCCGAACTCGTCGCGCTGGAACGGGTCTTCGAGCACGTTGACATGACGCGCGAACACCTGCGTGCCCAGCGAATCGAGCAGGAAACTGGAGCGTCTGTACAGGGCGCCACCACTGACCGCCTGCACGAAGTGCCCGAGCAGGCCACAGGCGAGCGGCGCCTCGAAGAGCACTGGCGCGCGCTGCGTGGCCAGGCGCCGGGCGCCGAGCCGCGAGAGCGCGCGCTCGGCGGCATAGCGACCGAGTCGGGCGGGATCGGCCAGTGCGCCGGGATCGCAGTGAGCGCTGTACCAGTCGTCTCGCTGCATGTCGCGGCCCTGGCTAGCGATCGGCGAGCACGAGATGCTGTGCCGGCTGTAGCGATAGCCACCAGCAAAGCCGATCGAGTTGGCCAACAGGAACTGTCCGTGCCCGGCCGATACGGCCGCGCCCTCGGAGTTGCGGATGGCCGCGCTGGTGTCGAGCGCCGCGCCTTCGGCACGTAGCGCGAGTGCCAGCGCCGCGTCGGCATCGATCTCCCAGGGATGGAAGACCCCCGGATCACGGGGGTCGGCGCATAGCGTGTCGGGCTCGGGCAGACCGGCGGCCGGGTCCTCGGCGGTGAAGCGCGCGATCTGATAGGCGGCCGACACGGTCTCGCGCAGTGACGCGCTGCGGAAATCGCTGCTGCTGGCATGCCCGCGACGCTTGCCCAGGTAGACCGTGACGCCGAACGACTTGTCGCGCGTCTGCTCGATGGTCTCGACCTTGCGCCGGCGCACATTGACGCTCAGGCCGCTGTTCTCCGAAACCTCGACGACGGCATCGCTGGCACCGAAGTCGCGCGCGTGACGCAGTGCATCGTCTGCGATCTGTCTGAACGCGTTCTGGTCGTATTCGAACATCGGGGGGCGGGAGGGGTCTCTTGTGGTGCGCGATATCATAGCAGCGCCCTCCGATCGCCCGAAGATGCGCAAGAGACACGTCCGACACGATTCGCCGGCCACGCCGCCGTCCGCCGATCCGGCCTCGCCCTCGCCCTCGCCCAACGAGACGGGGTCGGCCGTCGACCCGGACGACTCGCGCGGCGCGCGGCCGAGCAAGACCCAGCGCAAGCACGAGATGCACGCGTTGCAGGCGCTCGGCGAGAAGCTCGTGCCACTGAGCGCGGAACGGCTGGCGAAGCTGCCGCTGCCGCCCGAGCTGCTCGAAGCGATCGAACTGGCCCAGCGGATCAGCAGCCGCGAAGGCAGGCGCCGCCAGCTTCAGTTCATCGGCAAACTGATGCGCCGCATCGACGCGGATGCGATCCGGGCCGCCCTCGATGCCGAACGCGACGAGGAGGCGCTGCGCAACGCCCTGCTGCAGGTCGCCGAGGGATGGCGCCAGCGACTGCTCGACGATGACGATGCGCGCGCCGAGTTCGAGTCGCGCTACGGCGCCGAGCCAGGACTTGGCGCACTCATCGATACCGCCAGGCGTGCACGCCTGGCGGGCGCGGGTGCGGCTGAAGCCAAGAAACTGTTTCGGCGCATCTTCGCCCACATCACCGCGCAGACCGAATCCGAAAGAAAGGACCCCGCATGAGCTCCGAGCAGAATTCACTCGTCATCGGTCTCGTGTCGATCAGCGATCGCGCGTCCACCGGTGTCTACGAAGACAAGGGCATTCCCGGCCTGCGCGACTGGCTGCAGTCGGCGATCGCAAGCCCATGGCGTGGCGAGGAGCGACTGATTCCTGACGAGCGCGCCGAGATCGAGCGCACGCTGATCGAACTCGTCGACGAAGCCGGTTGCCATCTGGTCCTGACCACCGGCGGGACGGGCCCGGCCCCGCGCGATGTAACGCCCGACGCGACGCTGGCCGTGGCCGATCGCGAGATGCCGGGGTTCGGCGAGCAGATGCGCCAGATCAGCCTGAGCTTCGTGCCAACCGCGATCCTGTCGCGCCAGGTCGCGGCGATCCGTGGCGGCGCGCTGATCATCAATCTGCCCGGCCAGCCCAAGGCGATCCAGGAAACCCTCGAGGGCCTCAAGGAGGCCGATGGCCGGCCACGGGTCCACGGCATCTTTGCTGCCGTGCCCTATTGCCTGGACCTGATCGGCGCACCCTATGTGGAAACCCACGAGGCCGTGTGCAAGGCCTTCCGGCCGAAATCGGCGCAACGCCCCCCGAAGGCCTGACCTCGGCGGCGGCGGCGCTTGCGGCCGCGGCCGCAAGCGAGCCCGCTCAGAGCCGGCTGGCCCGTAGCACGCCGTCGACGCGCGCGATCGCCGCGATGACCGGAGTCAGCTCGTCGGCGCTGACGCCTTCGACGGTAAAGCGCATGCGGGCGCGATCCGCCCGCGACTGCGTCTTCACGGCGACCACGTTCACCCGCTGCTTGGCGAACACCTCGGAGATGTCGCGCAGCAGGCCGGGTCGGTCGCTGGCATCCACCCCGACGTCCATCTCGTAGAAATTCGGCTTGTCGCCACGCGTCCGGCCGGGCTGGAGATCCCCCCAACTGGTCTCGATCACGCGTTCGGGGTGACGCTCGCGCAGGCGCTCGAAGGTCGGGCAACCGATTCGATGCACGCTGACGCCACGCCCCCGAGTCACGAATCCGGCGATCGGGTCGGGCGGGGCGGCCCGGCAGCACTTGGCCAACTGCGTGAGCAGCGAATCCACGCCGACCACCAGCACCGGGCCGCTGGCACCGCGTCGCTGGCGCAGGGGCAGCTCGGCCGCCTCGGGCTCCGGCATCTCGTGCGTGCCCGCGTCACTATCGGCCAGTGCACGAACCGCCGTCTCGAGCTGGCGCGGGCCGCATTCCTCGCGAGCCACCGCCAGGAAAAGCGCTTCCAGGCCGGGGTAGCCGAGCGCCGCCGCCAGGTCGTCGAGCTTGATCGCCGTGCGGCCCTCGCGCTGCAGGACCCGCTCGACCCGTTCCCTGCCCTGCGCTGCATCGCGCTCGGTCTCGAGCGCGTGGTACCACTGGCGCACCTTGTTGCGTGCCCGACCGGTGCGCACGTAGCCCAGCGCCGGGTTGAGCCAGTCGCGAGACGGCCCGCCGGCCTGCCCCGCCTTGGCCGCGACGATCTCGACGGTCTGGCCGCTTTGCAGTGGCGTAGTGAGGGGAACCATCGCCCCGTCGACCCGCGCGCCACGGCAGCGATGACCCAGATCCGTATGCACGTGATAGGCGAAGTCCACCGGCGTGGCGTCGCGCGCCAGCTCGATGACACGCCCATGGGGGGTGAGCACGTAGATGCGCGCATCGCCCGCCCCGTCGACCGCGGCCGCCGTGCCGAGCGATTGCCCGACCTCGCGCTGCCAGGCCAGGAGCTGGCGCAACCAGGCGATCTTGTCGTCGTATCGGTCGCCGGCGCTGCTGCCTTCCTTGTAGCGCCAGTGCGATGCGACGCCGTACTCGGCAAACCGGTGCATTTCGCGGGTTCGGATCTGGACCTCGAGGGCGCGGCCGTCCTCGGCGATGACGACGGTGTGCAGCGAACGATAGCCGTTCGACTTGGGCCGCGAAATGTAGTCGTCGTACTCGCTGGGCACCGCCCGCCACAGGCCATGGATGACGCCGAGCGCGGCATAGCAGTCGTCGACGGTCTCGACGATCACGCGCAGGCCCCGGAGGTCCTGGATCTGGGGCAGCGACAGGCCCTTGCCGCGCATCTTGTTGAAGATGCTGTAGAGGTGCTTGGGTCTGCCGTTGATCTCGGCGCTGATGTGGCTGCGGGCGAGCTGGGTCTCGAGGCGCAGCCGGGCTTGCTCGACGAACTGCTCGCGCTCGAGTCGCTTCTCCTCGAGCTGGCGGGCCAGTGCACGGTAGGCCTGGGGGTCGACGAACCGGAACGCCAGGTCCTCGAGCTCCCACTTGAGCTGCCACAGGCCGAGCCGGTTTGCCAGTGGCGCGATGACATCGAGGGTTTCGCGGCCGATCGATGGCTCGGGCGTGCTGTGGTCGCGGGCGTGGCGACGCAGCGTCTGCAGGCGCGACGCCAGCCGGATCAGCACCACGCGGACATCGAGCGCCATCGCGAGCATCATCCGACGCAGCGTCTCGACGGCGCTGGCGCGTTGCTGTGGATCCTCGCCGACCTGCCGATGGATCTCGCGCAGCTTGCGCAGCACCCGCATGCCGTCGACGAGACGCCGGACCTCCGGACCGAACTCGGCCTCGATCTGGGACAGTGGCAGGCGCTCGGGGGCGCCGAAAAGCGCGCCCGCGGTTCGCGCCGCCGCGTCGACCCCAAGCTCCTCGAGGATCGCCACCGTTCCCAGGGCGTGCTCATAGGCCCTGGCCGCCGCCGCATCGCCGACACCGACCAGGCGCTGGCGTGCATAGTCGAGCGCCGCCGCGACATCCGGTTCACCGGCGTCGGCCTGGCTGGCTTCGAGCTTGGGGCCTGCACTCACGGACTTGGGTTCCGCCTGCGGGAAAAGGCGACATTATCCCGCCACCGCTCGGCTCGCGAGCAAGTCCGGGGCTGGCGGCGTAGGATTGCCGCACCATGATCCGAGGCTTTCGAAAACGGCCGCCCGCCGAGGCCCTGCCCGCGCAGGAGATCTTGTCACGGGTGCGACGAGCCAGCGGGCTGTTCGAGCATCTCGACGCCGAGGACTGGGCGCACCTGGTGGATCTGGCAGCCGAACTGCTGGCCGCCAAGCGCGTGGTCGGCGCGGCCGGCTTCGCACCCGACGACTTCGTGCGCTGGTCGGTCGCGCTCCAGGCCTGCCTGCCGGTGCTGCGATTCGGGATCGGTGCCTACCGTGGGTTCGTCGACATCATCGTCTATCCGGACCTGTTCCTCGTGGAGCGCCAAGCCACCGACGAAGCCGGCGTCGTGCACGAGTGGCGCGAAGCCCTCGCGGGCGAAGCGATGCACGGCGGCCCGGTGGTGTTGTCCTGGCCGGACGTGGCCGAGCCAGGCGGGCCCGGATTCAGCGTGGTGATCCACGAGTTCCTCCACAAGCTCGACATGCTGGCCGGCGAGGCCGACGGCGTCCCGCCGATGCCGAGCGCTCGGCGCGCACATTGGCTGCGCGCCCTGGACGAGGCCTACGAAGGCTTCGTCGACGACATCGAGGCAGTCGAGCGGCAGATCCCGATCGACATCGATCCCGAGTCCGGGCAGGCCGCTTCGTACTGGAATACCCTGGCTCTGGACCCCTACGCGGGCACCGATCATGCGGAGTTCTTCGCGGTGGCCGGCGAGGCATTCTTTGCGGCGCCAGGACGGGTGAAGGGCCGCTTTCCGGCGCTGTACGAGGCCTTTCGAACCTACTTCGGACAAGACCCGAACGGCAGCTGACCCCCGACCAGTGGTCGCTTGCCGCCGGGGTCGCGGCACGCGGCCGCCGAGTGTGAAATTTGTCGCGAAAGCCCCGTTCCGCCCATCGCTCATCGCCCGCCGAGCGTGCCGAATTGCCTTGTTGCAAGGGCAAGCGCTCCATACGCTCTGGGGACCCCCATTGCGCGTGCCCGGATGATCCGCCTGTTCAACCACTACCTACCGCTGCAGCTCGTGCTGCTGACCGCACTCGAGGCGGCCGTGCTGTTCGGCTCGCTGGTGCTCGGGTTCAGGATCCGTCTGTTTGCCGAGCCGCTGCCGGTGCCATTCGCCGAGGCATCGATCTTCACGGTGGTCATGCTGCTCACGATGACCGCGATGGGGCTCTACCAGAGCAAGGCCGAGCCCTTTCGGACCACCGTGCAACGCCTGGCGGTGGCCTACGGGCTGGCACTGGTCGCGATGAGCCTGATCTTCTACTTGCTTCCCGAGACCTACATCGGCCGCGGTGTGTTTGCGATCGCCTCGGCGCTCGCGCTGACCGGCGTGGTGGTGGTGCGAACGATGTTCTTTCGCCTCACCGACTATGGCCTGCCCAAGCGACGGGTACTGGTGCTCGGCAACGGGCCGGAGGCCGAGGAGGTCATCCGCTTCCTGCACCGTGGCGAACGTGGCCGCGCGGTCCAGTACGCAGGCCTCTACCCGGTCACGCCCGACCGCTCGGGACGCGACGACATCGAGCGGCGTGTCAACCACGACGCGTTGCTGCGCACGGTCCATGACCTGAAGGTCGGCGAGATCGTGATCGCGGTTCGAGAGCGCCGTGGTGGCGTGCTGCCCCTGCGCCAGTTGCTCGACGCGAAGCTGCACGGCGTGCAGGTCTCGGACCTGGCCTCGTTCTATGAACGCGAGCTCGGGATCCTGCATGTCGACAACATCAAGGCGAGCTGGCTGATCTTCGGCTCGGGTTTCGACCAGGGCCTTCTGCGCGACGTCGTCAAGCGGGTATTCGATGTGTTCGTCAGCGTCGCGCTTTTCCTGGCAACGCTGCCGATCCTCGCGCTGGCGGCACTGGCCGTGGTGCTGGAGTCCGGCTTCCCGATCCTCTACCGTCAGGAGCGGGTCGGCCAGGGTGGCACGCTGTTCACGATCCTGAAGCTGCGCTCGATGGTCGCGAATGCCGAGAGCGCCGGCAACCCGCAATGGGCCAAGCCGAATGATGCGAGGATCACCCTCGTCGGCCGGTTCCTGCGGCGCACGCGCATCGACGAGTTGCCCCAGCTCATCAACGTGATCCGTGGCGACATGAGCTTTGTCGGCCCGCGCCCGGAGCGGCCCTACTTCGTGGAGCAGTTGCTCGACGACATTCCGTACTACGACGTTCGCCACAGCGTGAAGCCCGGCGTCACTGGCTGGTCGCAGGTTCGCTATCCCTACGGCGCCTCGGTCGAGGACTCGCTCAAGAAGCTCCAGTACGACCTGTACTACGTCAAGAACCACTCGCTCTTCCTCGACCTGCTCATCCTGGTCGAGACGCTGCAGGTCGTGGTCCTGGGCAAAGGCGCGCGCTGAACCACAATGGGCTTCGCCGCGCTCGGTCAGATCAGCTTCGGTTTCGCGGCAGCGGCCTTCGTAGCGCTCGCGCTGGTCCTGGCTCGCGAGCTGGAGCGCCTGCCGGCGGCCCGGACCATGCTTGCCGCGTCACTGGTGCAGGCCGTCTGGGCCGGGGTCATGGCCTTCTCGCTTGGCCCGAGCGGAATGCCGATCGCGGCGATCGACGTGACCGAGACCCTGCGGGCGCTGGCCTGGACCGTGTTCTTGCTGATGCTGCCGGCCTCGCCCGGCGCGAACATCGGCGGCGTCGACGCCTCCAGGCTGGGGCGGGCACGCGGCATCGGCCTGACACTCGCGATCGGGATGGCCGCCGCCGCCATCGTCGCCGGGCTGGTCGGCGCGGGGCTCCAGATGGTCGTCGGACTTCGCCTGATTGCCGTGACGCTGGGCCTGGTGGTCCTGGAACAGGTCAACCGCAACGCCGACGCCCAGCAACGCTGGACACTGAAGTTCGTCTCGATCAGCCTCTTGGCCCTGTTCGGCTTCGACCTGCTGATGTACAGCGAGGCCCTCGTCTACGCACAGGTCAATGTGGCCTGGTGGACCGCGCGCGGATTCGCCAACGCGCTGGTCGTACCACTGCTGCTGCTTGGCGCCGTGCGGCTTCGCAACTGGCGACTGGAGCTCGCGATCTCGCACAAGCTCGCCTTTCGCTCGCTCGGCCTGCTGGCGATCGGCATCTACATGCTGCTGATCGCTGCCGGTGGCTACTACGTCAGGAACCTGGGCGGCAGCTGGGGCAGCGTGGCCCAGGCCGTACTTCTGTTCGCCGCAGCCATCGGTCTGCTGGTGGTAGGCCTGTCGGGTTCGGTGCGGGCTAGCATCCAGGTACTCGTCTCGAAACATCTTTTCAACTATCGATTCGACTACCGCGAGGAATGGCTCAGGCTCACGAGGCTTTTGTCCGAGGCGTCCGACGGTGACGGAACACCGGACACACTCGCGCGACGTGCGCTCGACGGCATCTGCGACCTGGTCGAGAGCACCGGCGGCGCGCTGTGGCTGCACGATCAGGGCGAATTCGTCTTCGTCGCAGGACTGAACCACGAGCCGACCCGGCGCGGCTTCCGGCTCTCTGGGCCGGCGACACGCCTCTTGTTCGAACGCGAATGGGTCGTGGACGTCGGCGAGTTCGGGCGACAGCCCGAGCGCTACCCCGAGTTGGCGCTGCCGCAGGAATTGCTCGGATCGAACCACTGGTTGCTCGTGCCGATGCTGCTGCGTGATACGCCGCTGGGCCTCATCCTCTTGCAGACACCGCGCGTGGCCACGCCGGTGAACTGGGAGGTACGCGACATCCTGAAGACAGCCGCGCGCGAGATCGCGGGATACATCGGATTGCAGCGTGCGACCGAGGCCCTCGTTCAGGCACGACAATTCGAGACCTTCAATCGGATGTCGACCTTCGTGGTCCACGACCTGAAGAACCTGATCGCCCAGCTCTCGCTGCTGACGCAGAACGCCCAGCGACATCGAGGCAATCCGGAGTTCGAGGCCGACATGCTCGACACGATCGAGAACGTGCTGGCCCGGATGCGTGGCCTGACGCTGCAGCTGCGCGCCGGCGCACGCCCTTCCGAGCCCGGCGAGGCGATTCGACTCGTGGACTTGCTCGAGCGCACGCTGCGCTCGAAGCCGCACCTGCGCCCGATCCCGCTGCTCGAGCACGCGGCCGGCGAGCGTGCGCTCGCGGTGCACGGGCATCCCGATCGGCTCGAGCGTGTCATCGGGCATCTGGTCCAGAACGCCTGCGAAGCATGCCGCGCCGATGGCCACGTCAAGCTCGCACTGCGACGCGACGGCAACGACGCGGTGATCGAAGTGCGCGACGACGGCATCGGCATGGATCGGACGTTCATCGCGAACCGACTGTTCCGGCCCTTCGCATCGAAGAAGGCGACCGGCATGGGCATCGGGGCGTTCGAGAGCCGCGAGTACATCCGCGAGATCGGTGGCACGCTCGACGTCGAAAGCCTGCCCGGCAAGGGCACGACCTTCCGGCTGCGCCTGCCCGTGCGGCAGACCCATCCGGATGAAAACAGAAAGGAATCCAATGGCTGATGAACGCCCCGTGCTGTTGATGGTCGAGGACGACCCCGGCCTGCAGAAGCAGTTCCGGTGGTCGTTCGAGCGCTACCAGGTCGTCTGTGCCGCAGACCGTGAATCCGCGCTCGCCCAGGTTCGTCGTCATGAGCCGTCGGTGGTGACGCTGGACCTCGGACTGCCGCCGCAACCGGACACGCCCGAGGAAGGATTGCGCACGCTTCGCGAGATCCTCGCCCTGTCGCCGTCGACCAAGGTGATCGCGCTGACCGGGCAGAACGACCATGCCAACGCACTTCGCGCCACGGCCATGGGCGCCTACGACTTCTTTTCCAAGCCGCTCGAGGCCGACGTCCTGTCCTTGATCATCGACCGGGCCCACCATCTGACCGACCTGGAGCGCGAGAATCGGCGCCTGGCCGAGCAGATCGGCGATCTACCGCTCAACGGCCTGATCACGCGCGACCCCGGCATGTTGCGCGTGTGCCGCCAGATCGAGAAGCTGGCGCCCACCGATGCCACCGTGCTGCTGCACGGCGAAAGCGGCACCGGCAAGGAGATCCTCGCGCGCGGTCTGCACGACAGCTCACCGCGCCACGGCAAGCGATTCGTTGCAATCAACTGCGCGGCGATCCCGGAAGCCCTGCTGGAGTCCGAACTGTTCGGCCACGAGAAAGGCGCCTTCACCGGCGCGGTCAAGCAGACGCCGGGCAAGATCGAGCTGGCAGACGGCGGCACGCTGTTCCTCGACGAGATCGGCGACCTGCCGCTGCCGCTGCAGTCGAAGCTGTTGCGCTTCCTGCAAGAGCGCGTCATCGAGCGCATCGGCGGCCGGGCCGAGATCCCGGTCGACATCCGCGTGGTCTGCGCGACCCACCGCAACCTGCGCGACTTGATCGCCCAGGGTGCGTTTCGCGAAGACCTTTTCTACCGCCTCACCGAGATGGTCGTGGCCATTCCGCCGCTGCGCGAACGCGCCGGTGACGCCGCCCTGCTCGCCCATGCGTTCGTGCGTCGCTTTGGCGCCCAGCAGGGCAAGGAGCGGCTCTACCTCGGGGAGGACGCACTGCACGCGATCGAGGGGCATCGGTGGCCCGGCAACGTGCGCGAGCTCGAGAACTGCATCAAGCGTGCCGTGATTCTCGCCGATGACAAGATGATCACCGCCGACGATCTGGGGCTGGTCGAGAGCGAGGAATCGCCCGCGCTGAATCTTCGCCAGGTTCGAGACGAGGCCGAGCGCCAGGCGGTCCTGCGCGCGATGGCGCACAGTGACGGGAACATCGCGAAGGCGGCCGAACTGCTGGGCGTGAGCCGGCCGACCCTGTACGACCTGCTCAATCGATTTGGAATGCGCTGACATGGGCCGATACGCCGACTCCGAACACCGGACCGCCGCGGTCCGCCGCCCGAAACGGGCCGCCATCGCGCTGGCCGTCGCGGCGACCATGGTCCTGGCCGCCTGCGCCCGCCAGGACCCGCCCGAGGTGATGTTCGAGAAGGCACGCGCCGCTTTCGCTGCCAAGGACATGCGCAGCGCCGAGATCCACCTCAAGAACCTGCTGCTGGTACAGGACGGGGCCGACGCCCGCGAGATGCTGGCGAAGGTCTATCGCCAAGGCGGTGACCTGCGAGCGGCGGAAAGCGAGCTTCGACGCGCGCTCGGCCAGGGTGCACCGGCGGCGCGGATCTATCCGCAGCTGATCGAGCTGATGCTCACGCTGGGCATGTATCGCGAAACGGTCGACGTCGCCGGCGAGGCCATCGGCCAGGTCGGGAATGACCGTGCGTTGCGCGCGACCGCCGAGGTTGGCGCCGGGCGCGCGCTCGCCGGGCTGGGGCGCTTTCGCGACGCCGCACAGCATTTCCGGGTGGCGCTGGAGGTCGATGCCGGCAACGTGCCGGCCCAGATCGGGCTCGCCGGGATCGATGCGGCCGAGGGACGACGTGCCCAGGCGGTCGAAGCGATCGAGAAGCTGATCACGCTGGCGCCGCAGAACCCGGATGCCTTGCTCCTCGCCGGCGACCTGCAGATCTCGCAAGGTCATGCCAAGGCCGCCCTCGAGCGGTACTCGAAGGCCGTCGCGAACGATCCGCGCAATGTGATCGCGCTGGCAAAGCGCGCAACCGCTCGGATCGACATCGGCGAGGACCCGACCGAAGACATCGCGACGCTCGAGCGAATCGCGCGCGGGTCGCCGGTCACACTGCAGCTTCGCGCACTGATCGATTTCCGCGAGGGCCGCCTGGACGCGGCGGCCGACGGCATCCTGCTGGCGCTGAAGCTGGCACCCGACTTCCCGCCCGTGGTGGCACTGGCGGCCAACGTTGCGATCTCGCGCGGCGCCTATGAACAGGCCGAGACGCATGCCCGGATGCTCACCGAGCGACTTCCCGGGTCCAGCCAGGGGCCACGGCTGCTGGCACTGGTCCAGCTGCGCAAGGGCGAGGACGAGGCGGCGCTGTCCACGGTGCGGCAGGCACTCTCGCACGGGTTGGACGATGCGGCGCTGCACGCGCTCGCGGGCGAGGCGAGCTTGCGCCTGGGCCGCGTCCATGACGCACAGGCGCGCTTCGCACGTGCGGTCGAGCTCGACCCCAGGAGCGAGGCCTGGCGCACGGGCCTGGCGCTTTCGCGACTGGCAGCCGGTGATCGGAGCGGCGGCATCGCCGCCCTGGAAGCCGCCGGCGCCATGACAGGTGCCGGGACCCAGGCGGGAACCGCGCTCGTGATGACCCATCTTCGAAGCGGCGAGTTCGCCGCGGCGATGCGGGCGATCGAACAACTGGCGCTGAAGTCGCCACGCGACCCCTTCGTTGCCAATCTCAGGGGCCTGGTCCAGCTCGCCGCTGGCGACCACAGTGGGGCGCGTCGCTCGCTTGAAGCTGCACTGGCACAACAGCCGGACTCATTCGTGGCGGCGGCCAACCTGGCGCGTCTGGACATGATCGAGGGCCGTCCCGACGACGCACAGGCTCGCTTCGAAGCGGTCCTGAAGCACAAGCCCAACGACACCGGCGCGATGATCGCGCTGGCGCGCATCCTGTCGCAGCGCGGCGGAGACCGGGCCCGAGTCACCGACCTGCTGGTGCGCGCCCACCGCACCCAGCCGTCGTCGGTCGAGGCGGCGCTGGCGCTGGCCGGCGTGCACCTGGGCGCCGGCCAGGCCGGTGAGGCGGTCACCGTGCTTTCGGGCTCGCTTGGCGCGCGCCCGGACCATCCGGCGCTGCTCGAGCGACTTGCGGCAGCCTACGCGATATCGAACGAGCGGACCCAGGCCAAGACAGTGCTCGACAAACTGAGTCGACTGCATTCGGCCTCACCCGAGACGCTGATCCGTGCGGCCGAAACCGAGTTCAGGCTCGGCGACATCGCGGCAGCGATCCGCTTGCACCGCGAGGCCGTGCGGCGCGCACCCGACTCTCTGGCTGCACTGGGCGCGCTCACGCGTGCCTTGCTGCGCGCGCATCAGCCCGCCGAAGCCGACGCGGTGATCGCCGGGCTGCGGCGTGCCGGCAATCCGGCCGTGGACATGATCGAGGGCGACATGTACGCCACGATGGGCCGTTGGAGCGCCGCCGAGAGCGCTTACAAGAAGGCCTACGGGCACGCGCCGAGCGCCAGCACGGCGTTGAAGTACCACCGCACCCTCGCCAAGACCGGCAAGTCGGTCGCGGCAGCGCGCCTGCTGGCGCAGGCCCTGGCGCGCTACCCGGACGACGTCTCGCTGCGTCTCTATGCGGGCGAAGCCGAGATGTCGCAGTCACGCTGGAAGAAGGCGATCGTCCACTACGAGAGCGTCATTGCCGCGGATCCGGGCAATGCGGCCGCATTGAACAATCTGGCCTGGTCGTTGGCTCAATCCGGCGGATCGGGCGCGCTCGAGTACGCGCACAAGGCCTACCGGATCGCGCCCAATGCCGCACCGATCGCCGACACCTACGGCCTGCTGCTCGCACGCGCGGGGCGGGCCGCCGAAGGCATTCCGATGCTGCTGCATGCGGTCCGGATATCACCCAAGAATGGCGAATACCGCCTGCACCTCGCCGAGGCCTATGTTCGAGCCGGCGACGCCGCCAGCGCGCGTCGCGAGATCGGCACGCTGCTCAAGGAACACCCGAGTGGTGCACTGGCCGATGCGGCCAAGGGCCTGGCCACCCGGATGTAGGCGCGCCGGGCAAGGGCAAGAGCTCAGCCGGCGGCGCTGCGCCTCACGTACCAGTCGAGTGCCTCGACCAGTCCGGCGCGGATGTCATGCGTCGGCCGATAGCCGAGTTCACCTTGCGCGAGAGAAATGTCGGCAAGGGAATGGCGCACGTCTCCGGCACGGAACTCGGCATGGACGGGTTCGGCGATCGTCAGGGTGGGGTCGCGCGCCTGCAGCAGCTCGCGCAGCAACGCGAACAGCTCGTTCAGGCTGGTGCGGGCGCCCACGGCCACGTTGTAGACGCGATGGCCGTCGGGCACCGATGGCACGAGGGCGGCACGAAGATTCGCCTGCACCGCGTTGTCGATGTAGCAGAAATCGCGGCTGGTCTCGCCATCGCCGTTGATACGCACCGCCTCCGAGCGAAGCATCGCGTCGATCCAACGCGGGATCACGGCCGCATAGGCGCCCTCGGGATCCTGGCGGCGCCCGAACACATTGAAGTAGCGAAGCCCGACGCAGGCCATTCCGTAGCAACGAGCGAACACCCCGGCGAACAATTCGTCAGCCGACTTGGTCGCCGCATACGGCGACAGGACGCGCCCGACCACCATCTCGCGCTTGGGCAGATCAGGATGATCGCCGTAGACGGAACTGGAGGAGGCATAGACGAAGCGACGCACGCCCGCTCGCCGTGACGCATCAAGAATGCGCATGAAGCCGTCGACGTTGGCCGCGAACGATGGTAGTGGCCGATCGATCGAGCGCGGCACCGATCCGAGTGCCGCCTGGTGGAGCACATAGTCCACGTCGGCCACGGCATCGGCGCACACGGCGTCGTCGCAGATGTCGCCCTCGAGGAATCGGAGCCGCTGCGCATGCTCCGGCCCCACGGCGACGCGGACATCGTCGACATTGCTCAGATGGCCGGTGGCCAGATTGTCGAGCGCCACCACCGAATGCCCCGCACGCAGCAGCGTCTCGGTGAGGTTCGAACCGATGAAGCCGGCAGCACCCGTGACCAGCCAGCGAGCCGGCGCCACGCCGGCCAGATCGAGGACGGAAGGCATCGTCAGAGGCGCCACACCCTGCGTCCGGTGGCCTTGACGGCCTGAACATCGAGCGCGCCCTTGACGTCGGCCACGACGCCGCCCGCCAGGCTCTTCTCGAGCAGCCCCTCGAGGGGTCGCTCGACGAATTCGCGATGATTGACCGCCAGCACCAGGGCCCCGGCGACCGGCAGGTCTTCCCAGGCCGTCAGTTCGATGCCGAACTCGTGCATGGCGTCTTCGGGCGAAGCAACCGGATCGTGGACGTAGACCTTGGCCCCGTAGGAGCGGAATTCGCGGATCAGGTCGATCACCTTCGAATTGCGCAGGTCCGGCACGTTCTCCTTGAAGGTGAGGCCGAGCACCACGATCGGGCTGTCGTTGACCGGGAACCCAAGACCGACCATTTCCTTGATCGTGCGCCGGGCCACGAAGGGGCCCATCGCATCGTTGATGCGGCGCCCCGCGAGGATCACCTGCGGGTGATAGCCGACCATCTCGGCCTTGGTCGTCAAGTAGTAGGGATCGACGCCGATGCAATGCCCGCCCACCAGACCGGGGCGAAACGGCAGGAAGTTCCACTTCGTGCCGGCCGCCTCGAGCACCTCGAGGGTGTCGATGCCGACGCGGTCGAAAATGAAGGACAACTCGTTCATCAGCGCGATGTTGAGGTCTCGCTGCGTGTTCTCGATGACCTTTGCGGCTTCGGCAACCTTGATGCTCGACGCCCGGTGAACGCCGGCCTCGATGATCGATCCGTATAGCTCGGCGACCATGTCCAGGGTCGCCTGGTCATCGCCCGAGACCACCTTCACGATGCGGGTAAGTGTATGCAGCCGGTCGCCGGGATTGATCCGTTCGGGTGAATAGCCGACATGGAAGTCGGTCTTCCACTTCATGCCCGAGATCTTCTCGAGCACCGGTACGCAGATCTCCTCGGTGGCACCGGGATAGACCGTCGATTCGAAGACCACGGTGGCGCCGCGCTTCATATGACGGCCGCAGATCTCGCTGGCGCCGATCAGTGGCGAGAAATCCGGGCGATGGGCCTCGTCGACCGGCGTCGGCACCGCGACGATCAGCACGTCGGCTTCGGCAAGCGCCGCCGGATCGGCAACGAAGCGCATGCGCGTAGCGGCCTTGAACTGCTCAGCCGTGACCTCGCCCGTGACGTCGACCCCACGCGCGAGCTGCTCGACCTTCTTCTTGGACAGGTCGTAGCCGATCGTGTCGTAGTGTCGAGCAAACTCGACCGCCAACGGCAGGCCAACATAGCCAAGGCCAACTACACCAACAGTTTTCATGCGTTCTCTCTATGGTTCCGACGCCTGCCACTCGATGGGCAGGATTCGAAAATCGTCTGCGCGGGGGTGATTTGTTGCGCATGTCGAATCGTCGTCCGAGTCTACAATAGGGACATGAGGGGGAAGCTAGGCATTCGTCACACGAGACCTGCCGTTCGACGCCTTGCGGCATTTCTTGCGTCGGGCGCGGGCCGCACGGCCATCGCAGCGGCGCTGGTCCTGAAGCTCTCGGCGGGCCTGGCCCAGATCATCGAGCAGCAGGTCGCGCCGGCCATGAGCATCGGTGCGGGCATGGTTCGCCCGATCGAATCGGGGCCGGCGATCCGGCTCACGCCCAAGCTCGATCGCGGCCAGGTCGAACGCATGCGCCAGATCACCGAGATCGGCGCGCGGCTCGAGCCGGGGGCCGATCTCGAGCGGGAATTCCGGGCCGCCCTCGCCTTCTACTGCGACGCGGCCCGAACCGGGTCGACCGACGCACTGGTTCGACTGGGTGGCCTGTATGCCAATGGTCGCGGGGTGGCCCGCGACGATGCCGTCGCGGCCACCTTGTTTCGGCGCGCAGCCTCCTTCGGCAGCGAGGTGGGCCGTCAGATGTCGCTGATGATCCAGACCTACGAGGAGCGATTGCCCGATTGCCTGCAGGGCGAGTTGGTCTCGATCGACGCGCCAGCTGCCACGATTCTGTACGGCCCGAGTCCTCAGCCCGCCGCGACCGGAAACCTGGCGCTGCGCCCGCCGAGCCTGAGCGACCCGGCTCGCTTCGATCGCGTACGCCCGACCGCCGGACAGCGTCGGATCGCTCAACTGGTGTTGCGCCTGTCGTCCCGGTATCGCATCGACCCGCGGCTGGTAATGGCGGTGATCCGCGCCGAGTCCAACTTCGACGCCGGTGCGATTTCCAGCCGGAACGCGATCGGCCTGATGCAGCTGATCCCCGAGACCGCCGCCCGTTTCTCGATCACCGATCCACGCGACCCGGAACAGAATCTGCGCGGCGGCATTGCCTACCTGCGGTGGCTACTCGCGTACTTTCGCGGCGACGTCGTCCTCGCGCTGGCGGGGTACAACGCGGGCGAAGGCGCAGTCGATCGCTTCGGCGGCGTACCGCCATTCCCGGAGACGATGGCCTACGTGCAGCGAATCCAGGCGATCTACCCACGTGATCGCCATGCCTACGATCCGGCCGTCACCGACGCCTCGCCGATCTTCACCCGGATCTCATCGAGCGACGCACCGCCGCTGCCGCGCCAGCGCGCCATTCGCGTCAACTGACCCGCTCACGCGGCCTTCTGGCCGAATGACCCGCCGCGCCCGACCGACGGCGCCGATCATGTCGGCGCGACCGTTCGGTCCCTGAATTTGCTCCACCTGTGCGCTATTTCATCGGACGGGCGGCGTTTTCGTGGCGATATACGGGCTGCGCCACGCGTCGCGCTCGTTGGATCGGCGCGGCGTGACTTGTCGCCTTGGGGCGCACGAGTAAAGTTCCCTCTGTTTCTCCGGCACGACTCGCCCATGCGGAGTCGCACGCGATTGCCGGACTACTTTCAGGAGTCGATCGATGGTCCGCTTGTTGTTTGCCACGCTGCTCGCCGCTGTCCTGGGCGCCTGCGCGTCGGTCAACGCGCCGCCGGCGCCGAAGAAGGCCGTCGTTCCCGACTATCGCTATCTGATCGGACCCGGCGACCAGCTCAACGTGGTGGTCTGGCGCAACCCCGAGCTCTCGGGTGTCGTCCCGGTGCGCCCCGACGGCAAGATCACCGCACCGCTGATCGAGGACATGGTGGCGATCGGGAAGGATCCCACCGAGCTCGCGCGCGAAATCGAGGATCGGCTGCGCAAGTACATCCAGAACCCGGTGGTGACCGTGGTGGTGCGCAACTTCGTCGGCCCGGCCACGGAACAGGTCCGAGTGGTGGGTCAGGCGACACGACCAAGGGCGCTTCCCTACCGACAAGGCATGACGCTTCTCGACGTCATGATCGCCGTTGGCGGGCTCACCGACTTCGCCGCCGGCAACCGGGCCGTGCTCATCCGGAAGACCGAGGACAACAAGCAATACTCGGTACGCCTGCAAGACCTGCTCAAGGGGGGCGACGTGTCGGCCAATGTCGAAATGGCGCCCGGCGACGTGATCATCGTTCCCGAAAGCTGGTTCTGAGAACCACGCCCCAAGCGCGATTCGCGACACGAACACATCGGTGCAACCGGGACTCGATCGATGCAGGAACTGATTCAACAGGTTCGCGACATTCTGCGCAGCATGTGGTTGCAGCGCTGGTGGGGCCTGATCGTTGGCGTCACGGTCGGCCTGCTCGCCGGCGCGGCCACGTTTCTCATCTCCGACAAGCACGAAGCCACGGCGCGCGTGTATGTCGACACGCAATCGATCCTCAAGCCCTTGATGACCGGGCTCGCGGTACAGCCCAACGTCGAGCAGCAAGTCGCGATGATGGGCCGCACGCTGATCAGCCGCCCCAATGTCGAGCGCGTGGTCCGGATGGCCGACCTGGACCTTAGGGTCAAGACCCGCCAGCAAAGAGAGGGCATGCTCGACCAGCTGATGAAGGACATCAAGTTCGAGGCCACCGGTGGTCGCGAGAACATCTACACGATCACGTTCCGCGACCAGATGCCGCAGACCGCCAAGAAGGTCGTGCAGTCGCTGCTGAGCATCTTCGTGGAGGCGAACCTTGGCGACAAGCGTCGCGACACCGATCAGGCTCGCCGCTTCATCGAGGATCAGATCAAGACCTATGAGCAACGCCTGCTCAAATCCGAGGACGCGCTCAAGGAATTCAAGATCCGCAACATCCAGCTGATGCCGAACCTGGCCAAGGACTATGTCGCGCAGACCAGCGAGATGCAGAACATGGCAACGCAGGCCAGGCTCGAGTTGCGACAGGCGCAGTACGCGCGCGACGCACTGCGCTCGCAGCTCTCGGGAGAGGCGCCGACGATGGGCCCGCTGCCAGGCGAGCCGGGCACGAACACCTCGTCTCCGACCGCCGACCTCGAGAAGCGGGTCGACGCGCAAAAGCGCAAGCTCGACGAATTGAGGACGCGATTCACCGATGCGCATCCGGACGTGATCGCGGCGCGCCAGATTCTCGGCCAGATGCGCGCCCAACTCGAGTCCGAACGCACGCGCCTGGCGTCGAACCCGGTCGCCGCGCAGGCGGCGCAACGTGCGAACCCGGTGTTCCAACAGCTTCGCCTGGCGCTGGCCGATGCCGAGGCTCAGGTAGCGGCCTTGCGCGCGCGCGTGGCCGACTACGACTCGCGCCTGACCAAGGCGCGCCAGGCGGCTGCCACGATCCCCAAGGTCGAGGCGGAGTACATCGCGCTGACGCGTGACTACCAGGTCAACAAGAAGAACTACGAACAACTGCTGGCCCGACGCGACTCGGTCCAGATGTCGGGCGAGATGGAAGCGGCGGCCGGCGTGGCCGAGTTCCGGATCGTCGATCCGCCGCGGGTCTCCGCCAAGCCGGTGTGGCCGAATCGCCCGCTGCTGCTGGGGCTCGCGCTGATGATGTCGATCGTGGCCGGCTTCGGTGCAGCGTTCCTGCGGGCCCAGCTCAAGCCGGTGTTCCTGGACGCGCGCAGCCTGCGAGACATCACCGAGATGCCATTGCTCGGCTCGGTGTCGCTGTTGATGAGCTCGCGCGGACGCGCACGCAACCGTAACGCGAACCTGGCATTTTCCGGTTCGGTGCTCATGTACACACTGCTGTTCTTCGGTGCGATCGCCTATTTCGTACTGAAGGCCGCGGGCAAGTGAGGCCCACGAGATGAGCCTGATCGAGAGAGCCGTCGGACACCTGGGTAGCGGCGGCGACCGGAATGCACGCCGGGGCAGCGCCAGGCGCGACCCAGCGAGCGAGGACATCGCCGGCGCGTCGGTCCGGCACGGCGTTGCGCAGGCCCCCGTCAACCCGGAGCGACGTCTGACGATCGACCTGAAGCGGCTCGCGCGTCGTGGCTATGTCATCCCCGACGGCAAGCAGCACCTGACCGCGCAGGAGTTCCGGGTCATCAAGCGGCCGCTGCTGGCGAATGCGCTCGACCAGGGGCCTGCGCCGGTCGAGAACGGTCGCCGAATCATGGTCACCAGCTCGGTGCCCGGCGAAGGCAAGACCTTCTGCGCGATCAATCTCGCCATGAGTTTCGCGGCCGAGCGTGACATCCGCACGCTACTGGTCGATGCCGACGTGGCGCGACCGAAGATCCTGAAGGAACTCGGCGTGGAGTCGCGGCCCGGGCTGATGGACTGGCTCGTGAGCGACAAGTTCGATCTGGACGATCTGGTTCTACCGACCAGCATCGACAAGCTCGACGTGCTGCCTGCTGGACGACGCAATCGCAATGCGACCGAACTGCTGGCCAGCGCCGCGATGAGTCGCCTGCTCGACGAGATCAGCCAGCGCTATCCCGAGCACGTGGTGATCTTCGATTCGCCCCCGTTGCTGGTGACGACCGAGGCGCGGGTCCTGGCCTCGTACATGGGCCAGGTCGTGATGGTCGTCGCGGCGATGAGCACGCCCCAGGAAGCGGTTCGCGACGCCCTGGACATGGTCGACGAGAACGAGGTCGTCGGCATGGTTCTGAACAAGTCGAAGGCGCACCAGAGCGGAAACGGCTACGGATATGGATACGGGCACATTGGCCGTTGATCGACGCTCGCGCCGTCGCGCGAGGATCGGCGTCGCGCTGCTCGCGGCCGCCTCGCTGACGATGTCGCTGCCCGCTCGGGCGCAGCGCATTCCGGTCGTGCGCTTTCCGAGCCTGACAGCGCCGTCGGGCGCCGACTCGACGGCACCAACCGTGGCGCCACGCGATGCATTCGATCCGCTGCCGCCGACGACGACCGATGGCCGGGACCCGAACGGCTCGGACGCCAGCTCGACGAACGATTCGACGGCTGCTTCCTCGCTCGACGCGGCCACGACCGGCACCACGGGAAGCACGGTGCCGGCCACCGGGATCGACGCGAACGCGACCGGCACCGACGGCACCGGCATCGCACCTGGCGACGCGATACCCGGCGACGCGATACCCGGCGAGTCGACCCGCCGGCCGATGCAGCGCGCGCGGCCGCCGCGCACCAGCCAGCTCGACGTGGGTGTGCGCTCCAGCGTCACCTACTCCAACAACATCGGCCGCAACGCGACCGATCCGCAGCCGGGCTGGGTCGGCGAGGTCAGTCCCTACGCGGTCGGGCAATACCAGTCGCCGCGCGCCCGTGCCGACATGTATCTGTCCTTGCGTTCGTTCTTCCGGAACGTCGGCGCGGATTCGGTGGCCCAGCCCGAGGCGCGGGCGAGCGGCGCCTATGCGATCGTCGACGACTTCCTTTGGCTTTCGGGCAGCGCGGCCGTCTATGCGTATTCACCCGATCCGACCGGCGCGTTGAGCTTCGATCCGGCGGTCTACAGCCAGAATGTCGAGCAATACCGGAGCTTCTCGCTATCGCCCTACATCCGAACGCGCCTTGGCAACTTCGCGAACATGCGGGTGCAGTACACGCACACGTTCACCTCGACATCCAACGATGCGCTGGTGGCCCGCTTCGACCGCCGTCTCGCGTTCACGCTGGACAGCGGCCCCCGGTTCTCGAACTGGACCTGGGAGAGTTCGGCACAGGTTCAGCGCCAGACGCTGAACAACGGACTTGCATTTGCCCGGGAATCGGCCAGTGTCACGCTCTATCGGGTCTTCGGCGCGCAGTTCAGGTTTGGCGTGACCGGCGCCTACGAACACATCGAGGGCCTTCGCAACGAGGACGGAGAAGACTCCGGCTACGGCGGGGGCGTTCGCTTCACCTGGGCCCCAAGCCGGCGGACCTCCCTGAGCGCTGCCTACCTGCGCCAATACTACGGCGACGACGTCAGCGTCGATCTCACCCACCGTTTCAGCCGCCTGAGCTTCGGTGTCGGCTATCGACAGAACGTGCTCACTGGCTCCGACGCCTCGTTGCTGCTGATCGATCCGGCCTCACTATACAGCGCAGGCGGGTTCTCGGCCGAGCTCAACCCGGTATTCCAGTCGCTCGCCAGCCAGGCGTTGGTGCAGACCTTCGCGAGCCCGGCAGGCGTCGGTGTCATGGGCGGTGGCATCGCGCGCAACAAGACCCTGACCGCCCAGGTCGGCTACGCCTCGACGCGAGAGGCCATCGCGGCGACCTTGTTCAACTCGGTTCGAGAGACCGCGCTCGACGCGACGGCACTCGGGCTGGGCACCGGACTGGTACCAGGGCTTGCGGGCCGGGTCACGCAGCGTGGCATGAACCTCACCTGGGAGCACCGGCTCAGCGTCGTCTCCTTCCTGAACCTGTCCGGCCAGTACGCGTTGATCGAACAAGAGATCCCCTACACGCGTTCGCGACTGGCCACGGCGCAGGTGTCCTACCGTCGACGCCTCACGAAAGCAACGAGTGCATCGATCGGTGTGATCCGGAATCGCCAGCGCGGCGACGGCGCGGCGGCACTTGACTATGACGAAGCGGCCGTGTTCGGCGCATTCGACGCGAGGTTCTGAGGTGTACGAGGCGTTCTTCGGCCTGCAGGGCAAGCCCTTTCAGCTCAATCCGGATCCATCTTTCTATTTCGCGAGCCGGGGTCATCAGCGCGCGCTCTCCTTCCTGGAGTATGGCGTGCACCAGGGCGAGGGCTTCATCGTCATCACCGGCGAAGTCGGTGCCGGCAAGACGACGCTGCTGCGTGGCCTGCTCGAGCGACTCAAGGATGGCGAGGTCGTCGCCGCAGAGATCGTCAGTACGCAGCTCGAGGCAGACGACTTGCTGCGCCAGGTGGCCGCGCGCTTCGGCGTGACGCCGTCCAGATCCGACAAGTCCACCCTGCTCTCCGAGTTGTCCGCCTTCTTCGGTGCGCTCCACCAGCAGGGTCGCCGGGCCTTGCTGGTCGTGGACGAAGCGCAGAACCTGGGGCCCGCAGCGGTCGAGGAACTGCGGATGCTCTCGAACTTCCAGCTCGACTCGCAGTCCCTGGTCCAGAGCTTCCTGGTGGGACAGCCCGAGTTTCGTGCGATCCTTCAGCGTCCGGAGATGAAGCAGCTCAAGCAGCGTGTCATTGCTTCCTACCACCTGGGACCGCTCGATGCCCAGGAAACGCGCGCCTATGTCGAACATCGACTTGGCCACGTGGGCTGGAACGGTGACCCGGCCTTCGACGAAGACGCATTCACGGCCCTGCATCGTGCAACCGAAGGAATCCCGCGCCGCATCAACACGATCGCCGACCGCCTGCTGCTCGCAGCCTTCCTTGCCGAGCGACACGACGTCGCCGCCAACGATGTCGAGGAGATCGCTCGCGAGCTCGATGACGAGCTGGGCGCACCCGAGCTCGAGGCGGGGGCCGCCAGCGCCGGATGGCCCGCCGCCGCCGCCCAGGCCGGCGTCGCCGCCGTCCGTGACGCGGCAATGGCCGACCGGCTCGCCCGGCTTGAAGACCGGCTCGCGTTGCTCGAAGCTACGTCGAGCATGTCACAGAGCACGATCCGGAAAGTCGTGCGTATCGTCCAGGGATTGGCCGCGAGGGACGCCGCCCGCTGATCTCGTCGCTTTCCCGGGCGTGAACCGACTGGAGCAACCTTGAGTCCGGAGCACAGCCGCGCCCGCACGCGCACGGTCATCAATGCGATGTCCATCGACGTGGAGGACTGGTTCCAGGTCTCCGCGCTGGCGCCCTACGTCGCCCGGGATCACTGGGACAGCATGCCCTTTCGCGCCGAGGCCAATGTCGAGCTGCTGCTCGAACTCCTGGCCGCGCACGACACGCAGGCGACCTTTTTCACGCTGGGCTGGATCGCCGAGCGCCACCCCGGCATCGTGCGTCGGATCGTGGCCGCCGGACACGAGCTCGCCAGCCATGGCTACGGCCACCAGCGGGCGACCGAGCTTTCGCCGGACGCGTTCCGAGACGACGTGAGCCGATCGCGCGCCCTGCTCGAGGACATCTCCGGCAAAGCGGTCATCGGCTATCGCGCACCGAGCTTCTCGATCGGCCGAGACAACCTGTGGGCGCTCGATACGCTTGCCGAGGCGGGTTATCGGTACAGCTCGAGCATCTACCCGGTCGCTCACGACCACTACGGAATGCCAGAAGCCTCGCGATTCGCGTTCCTGACCGGCCGCGGCCTGCTCGAGATCCCGGCGACTTCCCTGAGGCTCGGTGGACGCAACTTCCCGGCATCGGGAGGCGGGTACTTCCGTCTATTGCCCTATCGGATCTCACGCTGGGGAATCGAGCGGGTCAACCGAGTCGACAAGGAAGCCGCGGTGTTCTACTGCCATCCCTGGGAATTCGACCCGCTGCAGCCGCGGCTGCCGGGCGTCGACCTCAAGACCCGCTTTCGCCACTACGTGAACCTGGACCGAAATCGAGACAAGCTCGAGCGCCTGCTCCAAGACTTCAATTGGTCGACGCTGGCGCAGGTGTTCGGGACCCGAATCGGAGGACAGGCGTGACGACATCGGTCGATGCCCGCGCGGAAGAATCCGCCAGCCCGGACAGGACGAGCCAGGCGATGGCGGCGACGCCGGTGGTTCGCGAAGCCGGCGACACCGATGCCGCGCCCTGGGCGCAGTATGTCGACGCCCACTCGGGCGCGAGCATCTTCCACGACTGGAAATGGCGCGCGATCCTACGGGAGGTCTTCGGGCACCGACCCCGATACCTGATCGCCGAGCGAGAAGGACGAATCGTTGGCGTCCTGCCGCTGGCGGAAGTCCGAACTGCCTTGTTCGGGCACGCTTTGGTGAGCCTGCCTTTTTGCTCATGGGCCGGGCCCTTGCAAGACGATCGGCAGGCCGAGTCCGCACTCGAGCATCACGCGATCGCGCTCGCCGAATCGCTTGGCGTCGATCAGCTCGAGCTGCGTCAGCTCGGTCCTTCGCATCGCGACTGGCCGACGCAGGACCTCTACGTGGCATTCATGCGCGAGATCTCCGGCGACCACGATGAAAACCTGAACGCGATTCCGCGCAAACAGCGCGCGATGGTGCGCAAGGGTATCAAGGCCGGGCTGACCGGAACGATCGAAGACGTCGACGCCTTCTTTCCGCTCTACGCCGACAATGTCCATCGCCACGGCACGCCCCCATGCAGCCGACGCTTCTTCGACGCGATGCAATCCGCCTTCGGGCCGCAATGCGAGATCCTGATCGTTCGCGATCCGCAGGGCACGCCGCTCAGTGGCGTGCTCAGCCTGATCCATCGCAACGAGGTCTTTCCGTTCTATGCGGGCGACACGGCAGCAGCTCGACACTGCGCGGCCAACGACTTCAAGTACTGGGAAGTCATGCGCCGAGCGGCGGACCAGGGTCTGCGCCAGTTCAACTATGGGCGTAGCAAGCGAGGCACCGGATCATTCTCGTTCAAGAAGAACTGGGGATTCGAGCCGACCGCGCTGAGCTACGACTTCCACCTGGTGCGCGCCGACTCGATCCCCCAGAACAACCCGAACAATCCGAAGTACCGACTGATGATCGAAGCCTGGCGACGAATGCCCCGTTGGGCCGTCAACCGCCTCGGACCGCTGATCGTCCGGGGCCTGGGTTGAGTCCCTTGCTCTCGCAAGCGTGCGTCGGCCCGGGGCACCCGGCCGCGGCGACGGGTGGACGACATCGCTTCGCCTGGTCGATGGCGCTACTCTCGTGCAGCCTGATCGCGCTGATTCACCGTGACACGATCGCGTCGCTGGTGCAGCAGTGGCTCGAGCAGGAAACCTATAGCCACGGATTTCTGGTCGCACCGACCAGCGCCTGGCTGATCTGGCGGCGGCGCGCGGACCTGCGGGCGGTGGACCATCGGCCCGACTGGCCCGTCGGGGCATTGGTCGTGCTGGCGGGATTGGCCTGGACGGTCGGCGCAGTGGCCAACGCCAACTCACCGATGCAGTTCTCCCTGATCGCGAGTTTCATCGCCGCCATCGTGATGGTGGTGGGCCGCGACGCCGCCCGCAAGGTGGCATTCGCACTGGCTTTCCTTCTGTTCGCCGTCCCATTTGGCGACTTCCTGGTCGCGCCGATGATGGCGCACACGGCCGACTTCACGGTATGGGCGCTGCAACGGACGGGCATACCCGTATGGCGCGAAGGCCTGGACTTCGTGGTTCCGACCGGCAAGTGGTCCGTGGTGGCCGCGTGCAGCGGATTGCGCTACGTGATCGCATCGGTCACCGTGGGCAGCCTGTTCGCCTACCTCAACTACCACAGTACCCCGCGCCGGCTGGCTTTTGTGGCGCTATCACTGGTCGTGCCAGTCATCGCCAACTGGCTGCGTGCCTACGGGATCGTGATGCTCGGCCACCTCAGCGACATGAAGTTGGCCGCCGGCGTTGACCACCTGATCTATGGGTGGATCTTCTTCGGCTTCGTGATGATCGCGCTGTTCGCGATCGGTTCACGCTGGCAGGACGCCCCCACTCCGCACGAGGTGCGGGCGACGTCGGCAAGCTCGCCGAGCAAGTCCACCGGCCGCGCCGATCGTTCGGCGCAGGCTGCCGCCCTGGCCGTTGCACTGACGCTGCCCTGGCCGATGCTGGCCAAGTCCTTGGGCGACGTACCGCCGCAGTTGCCGGCGCTGGCCACGATCGCACATGGGCTCGGCGCGCGCTTTGCGACCTCGCCACCGTCTCATTGGCAACCGGCATTCCAGGGGTTTCGCCAGGCCCGGCGCTTCGCCGTCGTGCCGGTCGATGATCAGGCGCCAGTCGAGGCCTTCATCGCCGCCTACGGCGACCAGGGTGAAGGCAGCGAGATGATCGCCCACGCCAACGCGGTGGTGCGCCCGGGCACACCGGGCGCGCAAGTGCTCTGGCGCCGTGATGTCGACCGCCCGATCGGCGCCGCATCGCTCGACACGCTGCCGGTCAAGGAGTGGCGCATCCGGATCGGCACGGCGGACTATCTCGCCTGGCACTGGTACGCGATCGGCACTCACCTCACCGCCAACGACTACCTGGGCAAGCTCTGGACTGCCTGGTCGCGCCTGCGCCGACATGGCGACGGTTCGATGGTGGCCGTCCTGGCCACACGGATCGGTCCCGGTGGTGAGAAGGCAGCGCGAAAGCGCCTGGGGATGGTCGGTGGCCCCATCGCCGCCCAGGTCGCGGAGTCACACTGATGTGCGGGATCGCGGGATTGTTCGTACCCGGCTCGTCGCGTGCCGAAGCACCGCAACGCGATCGTATCGCGCGCATGACGGATCGACTCGTGCATCGGGGTCCGGATGGCGGGGATGTCTATGTCGACCAATATGTCGGGCTGGGACATCGTCGGCTGGCAGTCATCGACCTGGTCACCGGCCAGCAACCGCTGACCAACGAAGACGGCTCGGTGGTGGTGGTCTACAACGGCGAGATCTACAACTTCGTCTCGCTGGTGCCGGAGCTGGAATCCCACGGGCATGTGTTTCACACGCACTCGGACACCGAGGTCATCGTCCATGCCTGGGAGCAATGGGGTCCCGGCTGCCTCGATCGCTTCCGGGGCATGTTCGCGTTCGCGCTCTGGGACGCGCGGACGCGCACCTTCTTCATGGCGCGCGACCGGCTTGGCGTCAAGCCGCTCTACTACGGCGTCGATCACAATGGCGCGCTCGCGTTCGGATCCGAGCTCAAGGCGATCGTCGATCACCCGGGGCTCGACACGCGAATCGACCCGCAGGCGGTCGAGGAGTACCTGGCGCTCGGCTACGTTCCCGATCCTCGAACGATTCACCGCGGAATGCGCAAGCTTCCGCCCGCCCACTACCTGCACTGGCAGGCGGATGCCCGCGAGCCAACGCTGCGGCGATGGTGGATGCCCGCGGCGAGCTCGACCGCGATCGACGAGGGCGAAGCGATCGAAGCCCTTCGCGCCCTGATCGATGAATCGGTCCGGATCCGGATGGTATCGGACGTTCCCATCGGCGCCTTTCTCTCCGGCGGAGTCGACTCGTCGGTGGTAGTCGCCACGATGGCCGCACACTCGGCGCAACCGGTACAGACCTGCGCAATCGGTTTCGACGTCGCGTCCTACGACGAGACCCGGTTCGCACAGATGGTAGCCAGCCGCTACCGGACCGACCACCGGGTTCGCATGCTCACGCCCGACGATTTCGCGCTCGTCGGCAAGCTCCCGACGATGTTCGACGAGCCTTTCGCGGACGACTCCGCGCTACCGACCTTTCGCGTTTGCGAGTTCGCGCGCGAGCGCGTGACCGTCGCCCTGTCCGGCGATGGCGGCGACGAGACCTTCGGCGGCTATCGTCGCTACCGAATGCACCTGGCCGAACAGCGACTTCGAGACGCGATGCCGGCCGGACTTCGACGGCTCGTGTTCGGATCGCTCGCACGGTGGTATCCCAAGGCGGATTGGGCGCCGCGATTCCTGCGCGCGAAGACCACGTTTCGCGGCTTGTCGCGAGATGCGATCGGCGCGTACTACGACACGGTCTCGATCACCGATGCCGATACCCGGTCCTGGTACTACGCGCCCGGATTCGAGCGCCAGCTCGATGGCTATCGCACGGCCGAGCTATTCGAGACCCACGCGCGTGATGCGCAGACCGACGATGCGCTCGAGCTGATACAGCGCATCGACTACCAGACCTGGCTCGCCGGTTGCATGAACGTGAAGGTCGATCGGGCCAGCATGGCCTGTTCGCTCGAAGTACGCGAGCCGCTGATGGATCACCGCCTGGTCGAATGGGCGATGACCCTGCCATCCGCGCTCAAGATCCGCGGACAGGAGGGCAAGTACTTGCTGAAACGGGCGTTCGAGCCGGACCTGCCCAGGGACGTTCTGTATCGGCCGAAGATGGGCTTCTCGACCCCCATCTCGACTTGGTTGCGCGGTCCCTTGCGCGAGCCCCTCGGGCGGCGACTGCGCGATCCGGCGCTGCTGGACGCGGGCATCTTCGACCCGGAGCGCTTGACCCGCATGTACGACGAGCATTGCGCCGGCAGCAGGGACTGGTCCAGCTCGCTTTGGTCCATCCTGGTTCTCGGAGAGTTCTTGCATCACCGTGGCGCAGGGGTGGGCGCTGCCACCGAGCGAGCGGCCGCGGCAACGCCCGGATGAGGAAGAGAGATCATGTTGTTCAAGGCCCTCACCCACATCGCCACCCGATCCGGTCCCGAAGCGCGCCTGAGCGTGCTCCTCTATCATCGCGTGCTCGACCGGCCGGACCCCCTGCGGCCGACCACGCCCGACGCCGAGATGTTCGGCCGCCACATGCGCTGGCTTTGCGACCAGTTCAGCGTGATGTCGTTGACCGAGGCGGTAGATCGCCTGCGCGAGGGCAGCCTGCCCCCCCGCGCAGCGGCAGTCACCTTCGACGACGGATATCGGGACAATGCCACCAATGCGGCACCGATCCTGCGCGATGCCGGACTGAGCGCGACCGTCTTCGTCAACACCGCTTATCTCGACGGCCGCGTCCCGTTCTTCGAGCTGATCACCGACCTGGTAAGAGGCTTCGATGGCGAGCGCCTGGACCTGGAGGACTGGGGGCTGGGTTGCCACGAGATGGGCACCGATGATCAGCGCTCCAGCGCGATCGACGCGATCTGCGGGCAGCTCAAGTACCTGGCGGGCGATCGATGCGACCGCTACGTGGCCGAGATCGCCCAGCGCGAGGGGGTCCCGATCACCGGCGACCTCATGCTGGACGAAGCCGCGCTCGGCACCCTGGTCGATGCCGGCCTCGAAATCGGCTCGCACGGGCACGACCATTTCATCCTGAGCACCCTCTCACCGCACGAAGCCCGGGACCAGCTTGCGCGAAGCCGCGACATCATCGCGTCGATGACCGGCGCCGCACCGCGCTTCTACGCCTATCCGAACGGAAAGCGCGGCATCGACTTCGACGACACGCACATCGAGATGGTCAAGGACGCGGGCTACGATGCGGCGTTCGCCGCCGATGACGGCGTTTGCTGCAGCACCGAGCAACTGTTCTCGTTGCCCCGCTTCGGCCCCTGGGCGACGAACGGGCTGCGCTTCAAGACACAGATGCTGTGCAATGCGCTCGGCGTCTATGAAAAGGAGACCAGCACCGCATGAGCTCCGCAGACGGCGTTACGCCAGACGCCGCACCGCCGAGCGTCGCGCGCTCGATCGGCTGGCTGAGCCTGGCCAAGCTGGTCGCACAGATCGCGTCGTGGGCGGCCACGTTGCTCGTGATGCGGATTCTGGATCCCCGCGACTATGGCATCGTGGGCCTGGCCGCTGCGATATTCACGCTCGTTTTCAGCTTCGCCGAGTTCGGCTTGTCCAAAGCGATCACCCAGGAGAAGCGAATCGATTCGAAGCTACTCGGCGAAGCGAGTGGACTCGGCCTCCTGATCGCCGCCGTAGCGGCTGTCGTGTGGATCGCAATCGCCGAGGGACTGGTGGTCGTCTACGAGCAACCGCTGCTGCGCCCGATCGCGCTGGTACAGATCGCCGCGCTGCTATTCGGTGCCCTGACCGTGGTGCCGACCTCGCTGGTGGAGCGGGAGTTCCGCTTCAAGGCGATGGCGATATGCGAGGTGGGCGTCACCCTGATCGCCATCACCGTGTCGCTCACCGGCGCCCTGCTCGGCTGGGGGCTATGGGTGCTCGCCATCGGGCACTCGGTCAATACGGGCGCGCGTGCAATCCTCTACAACATCGCCACCCGCGGACAACCGCGCCCACGCTGGCCGAGATCACAGCGCGTGCGCCGCTTTCTCGAGTTCGGGTTCAGCGTGGCGCCCAGCCGCCTGATGTACAACCTCGAGAACAGCATCGATGTCGTGATCGGGGGGCGCTTCCTCTCGCCGGCAGGACTCGGCTTCTACAATGTGGCGGTCTACTGGTCTCATGTTCCACTGGGCAAGATGATGGTGGTGCTCAACCAGGCGTTGTACCCGTTCTTCGCTGCCAAGGCGCGCGGGGAGCAGACCATGGTTCGCGAGACCGAGAATCTGGTCCGCATGGTGGCCATGCTGGCGCTACCGGTGTTCTGGGGCTTGTCTGCCGTTGCGGAGTCTCTCGTGTTTGGTCTGCTCGGCGAGAAATGGGCCGGCGTGTTGCTGCCGCTGCACGTTCTGTGCCTGGTGATCCCGCTGCGCATGGTGCTCGAATCCGTGACCAACCCCCTGCAGGCCGCGCGCGGTCTGCGCGTGATGCTGAAGAATCATGTCGGTTCGCTGGCCACCGTCGCGACCGGCTGCCTGATCGGTGTGGGGTACGGCGCGACGGGGCTCGCCCTGGGCGTCGCAGGCGGCATCATGGTCGGCAACCTGCTCGCGCTGAACCGATCCTTGCGCTGGCTCGGCTGCAACCGATGGAGCCTGCTGGTCTCGATGTGGCGCCTTGCGCTCGCAGCGGCGCTGATGGCCGTGACGGTCTATGCGGGGGGACAGTGGCTCGACGCCATCGGTGTCCCCCGGGTATTGACCTTGTTCTGCCAGATCCCGCTGGGCGGCCTGATCTACATACCGCTGGTGTTGTTGCTGGAGCGACCGTTGGCGATGCAGGTGATCGGCGCACTCAGGCCCGGCGCGGCGCCTGCGCCGGCCGCGCCCCCGGCCCCGGCCGAGGAACCCGTACCGTGAACCCGGCCACGGCCATGGCCGCGGCCGAGCCGGCAGCGCCCCGAGTGCTGCACGGCTTTTGCGGTTTCAACCTGGGGGGTGCGCAGGCGCGCTTCCTGCGACTCGCTCGCGCGTTTCCGTCGCAGAGTCTCCATCTGGTCTCTGCCATGGACGACAGCTATGCCGCGATGGAGCTGCTCGCCGATCTGCCCAACATCCGCGCGTGTCCGGTCGAGACGGCTCCACGCAGCATGCGACGCAATGTATCCGCGATGGTCGCGACGATTCGCCGCGAACTTCCGAGCCTCGTGGCCAGCTACAACTGGGGGGCGATCGAGTGGGCACTGGCATGCGCACTCACGCGCACGCGCCATGTTCACGTCGAGGACGGCTTCGGACCCGACGAGGCCGACAGGCGCCATCTGCGTCGGAACCTGGGCCGGCGGGCGTTGTTGGCGCTTTCGTCGGGGGAGCTGGTGGTCTGCTCGTCGAATCTCGAGCGGATCGCGCGTCACGAATGGGGCATCCCGGCGCGTCGGATCCACTACATCCCGAATGGCGTCGACATCAGTGCGATACGCTTGCGATCCACGCGCACCGCTCGCTCGATCTTTGCGCGAGACGACGGGGAGATCGTGCTTGGAACGCTCGCCATGCTTCGGCCCGAAAAGAACCTGGGGGCCATGCTTCGCATCGTCGCCGACGTCGAGCACGTACGCCTGGTGATCGCAGGTGACGGCCCCGAGCGCGAGTCACTCGAGCAGACGGCGCGAGCACTGGGCGTCGACGACCGGGTCGAGTTCCTTGGCCGCCGCGACGACGTCGCGACGCTGCTCGCCGAACTGGACGTCTTCGCGCTGACCTCGCGCACCGAGCAACTGCCGATGGCCTTGCTCGAAGCCATGGCGGCGGGCCTGCCCGCGGTTGCGACTGATGTCGGCGACGTCGCTGCAGCGCTGGCCCCCGCCAATCGATCCTACATCGTCGCGCAGGAGCCGGACGCCCTCGCGGCGGCAACCCGGGCCTTGGTCGCCGATCCGGCCTTGCGCGAAAGCATTGGACGCGCCAATCGAGCGCGCGTCGAGAGCCACTACAGTCAGCACGAAATGGTCAGGGCCTGGTCCGAGATCCTTCAGCTCGAGGCCATCGCGCCGGCCTGAATCGACAGGGATCAGGAAACACCGCGACAACGCGGCCGACGCAGATCCTCAGCTGGAGCGCGGGGCGCGTGCGCGGTGGTCGCGATTGCGTCGAATCGACGCGAATGCTCCGGACACTGCGCTGCGCAACGGCCTTGCCAGCGGTCTCTCGACCAGTCGGTTGATCGACCAGGCCAGTGCGATCGCGAGCGCGCTGACGATCGTCATCGCCCACACTGCCGACAGCCCGCTTTGCGCAAGCCGGCTGCCGACCATGTAGCCGATGTTCTGATGCACCAGGTAGAGCGGATAAGACAGTGCCGCGCCGAGTGCGATCCACGGCCTGGGACGTACCAGCAGGTAGCCGCGATCCCATGCGAGGAACGGCAGATACAGTGCCGGCACCACGATGGCCGCAACCCAAGGCGGAACGCCGACGCCGGCATCGCCCACGCGCGACGCCTCGACCCAGGCCTGGATTCCGGCCAGTATCGCGGAAAACGCGAGCAGGACCCATCGCGCCGGGCTTCCTCCGTGGGAGCGCAGGCGGTAGAAAAGCACCCCGGCCGCGAACAAGGGCGCCCATCGGGTGCAAAACCAGACCTGCATCTGCCAGCTCGGGACGACCGCCAGTTCGAGAACCGAAATCACGAGCCACGCCGCGACCAGCCATTCGGCACGATCGATCAGGCGCAGGGCCAGGACGATCGCGACCAGCGCATAGAAGTGAATCTCGACCGAGAGCGACCAGTAGACCCCGTCGACCGGCGCAGCGCCGAACAGATCGGGCATCAGTGTCAGGTTCAGCAACACCTGCGTCAGGCCCGGAATGTATCGCTCTGACTCGGTGACGATAGCGACCAATGTCGTCAGTGCGACGCCAACCCAGAACGCGGGAACCAGACGCGATAGTCGCGATGCGACGAACCCGCACAGGTCCGATCGCATCGCCGTCATCAGGATGACGTAGCCGCTGATGATGAAGAACAGGTGGACGCCCAGATAGCCGACGCCCGCCAGCGCGCGCGCCGTTTCCGGAACATCGAGCGGAAGTTCGCCAAGGGTCGGACCACGCGATACGAAGTGGAAAGCCACCACGGCCAGTGCCGCCAGGCAGCGAAGCAGGTCGATCCCCGCGTCGCGAGGACCGGCCGCGGCTCCGCTCACGCGCGGGCCCTCGAACCCGGCGCCTGCTCCAGTGCGACCGCACGACCGCGCCGGTCGCGCCGGGGTCGGCGTGGCGCCGCGTCACCACCCGAAGCGAGCGGCACCGCGGTGTCGCCCTCAGCAGATTCCACCGGCTCCCCGATCGCCACTGCCGTGGGTTTGCGCACGATCACATACAGGCTGAACGCGCACATCGAAACCAGGTAGGTAAAGCTGTAGGAGCCGATGCCCACGAAGAAGCCGCCGCTCATCATCGCGCACTGCGCCAGGAACAGTGTTCGCGCCAATGACCCGGCCCACTTCAGTTCCGGCGACGCACGGCTCAAGCGCATCACCCGATACAGGCGATAGAGCGCCCCGAGGAAGATCGCCAGCACCAGGACGATGCCGGGGATGCCTTGCTCGGCCAGGATCTCGAAGAACCAGCTGTGGGCGTCCAGATAGCCCTCGGTTCCGACCGCATCTTCGACGTGATTGAGATGGAAGACCGCGAAGCCCCCCCCAAGCGGATGCTCGCGAACCAGATTCACCGCGAAAGTCCAGGACTTGATTCGGCCCATTGCGGATGCATCGGCCTTGTATTCGGCGGTCGTTCCCATCCGCTCGATCCAGCTCTCGGGCGCGAATCGAATCAAGGCGACCGCAGCAATGACCACCGTGACCGCAATCACGAACTTGTGCCTCGAAAAGGCCACTGCGGTCAGCCCGACGGCCGCCAGCGCGAGCAGCCCCCCGCGCGAGAACGTCCCGACGACCGCCACCAGGATCAGCAAGGGCACGACGATCGCGATCAGGCGGCCGATCCCCGCCTTCGGGCGATGAAGACTGTGTGCGCCCAGATAGATCGCCAGCGGGATCGCCATCACCATCACGGTCGCGAATACGTTGCGATCCTCGATGAAGCTACCGAGCGGTCCGATCACGACCAGGCCGCCGCCGCCCCAGATGAGCGTCAGCGCCGCGCCGCGGATGGCCGAAGCCGTGATCACGCCGACCAGCATCCACATCACCAACTCGATCCGGGCGCGCGTCGTGAGCATCATGCTCATGATCGCCAGCGGGACGAACACCTTCATCGAGCGATCCCACTTGAAATGGGCCGCGTCGGGCACGAACGCCTGGAAGTAGGTGATCGTGAACCAGACCACGTACATGAGCAGGAGCACGGTGAACGCGTTGATCATTCGCGGTCCGCGCCAGTAGACGAAGACACCGGCCAGCGTCGCGACGCCGATCAGCTGCGCCAGGGGAAGGAACTCGAGTGAATTCCAGAACACCACATGTGGCGCGGCAAGGTCGAACCAGCAATACAGCAGGAAACCGATGAACGGGAAGCGCAGACACACGGGCAGGGCCAGCAGGAGCGTGGCCAGCATGACGTTACCGAACATCGCGCCTCCTCGCCCGGGCGTCACGGCCCTTGCCTTCCTCGGCGTCGGTCGCCGTCATACGCGCACCGGTCGCGCTGCGGGACGCGCGGCCGCGCCGACCACCCGCGGCACGCTGTCGACGCTTCTCGTCGGATTCCTCGAGTTTCCAGGCCTTTTCCTGGTCGATCTCGGCCTTCACCCCCCAGACGATCAGCGTCAGCAACACGAAGTAGCTGATCAGGAAGAAGAACAGATGCGTCAGCACGAAGCCCCCTCCCCGTCGAGACCGGCCACCATCCGCTCGAATCGCGCCAGCGAGTTGGCCCAGGTGTATCGATCGCGAACCAGGGCCAGGCCCGCATCGGAAAACGCGCGTCGCCGGGCCGGATCCCCGAGCAGGCCCAGTGCCGCTTCGGCAACCTCCGCCGGCGTGTCGGCGCAAAGCAGGTCGCGGTGCGGCTGCGCATCAACACCGCGCGCGGCCAGCCGGCTGGTCACCACCGGCACGCCCATGGCCATCGACTCGAGGATCTTGTTCTGAACGCCACGGGCGATCGTGAGCGGCGCGACCATGGCCACCGATCGGCCCAATTCCGGGCGCACGTCATCGACCGTGCCCGTGACCTCGACGCCTTCCAGGCTGGCAAGCTGCCTGACCCGCTCCGAGGGGTTCGCGCCGATGATCACGAAGCGCGTGCCGGGTCGCGACTTTCGGATCAGGGGCAGCGTGTGCTCGCAGAAATCGACCACCGTCTGCTCATTGGGCAGGTAGTCCATCCGGCCCACGAAGCACAGCCGGTCGGGGTCCGGCGCTTGTTCCAATGGGGCGAATCGGACCACGTCGACGCCATTCGGAAACCAATCGGTGCGCGCATCGGGGTCGATGCCGCGAAGTGACTCGAGCTCGTTGGGCGTGGCAACCGTACTCAGGTCGTAGGCAGCCACCATGCGACGTTCGAGCCGGGCCACCGCATGCTGCTCATAGCGATACACGAGGCCGCGCGGCCCGGGCGTCGCATCGGCGTACATTCGCCATTTCTCGGAGTCGACGTCGCACAGATCGAGCAACTTCGGAATATCGCGCACGCCGGCGACATAGGGCGCCATCGAGGAGCAATGCACGACGATCCGGTCGTAGCGCGTGCCCGCCAGGCGGCGAGATACGGCCGCCGCGACCGCAGGCGACCCGAAGTAGCCTTCCGACAGCGAGCGAGCGCCGAGTACGCCGAGGCCCACCCGAAGCCACTGGCCCGCGCCGCCAACCCGTGGCGCATCGTAGCCGGCGCAAAACTGCGCCAGGCCGGGGGCCTTCGAGGCCTCGTCGTCGTCCCGGAGCATCGACACCACATCGACCTCGTGGCTTCGACCGAGCGCGCGAATCATCTCGAGCGCACGGATCTTTCCGCCACCGTCGGCCGGGTACGGAAACCGATGACACAGGAACAGGATTCGCACCTTATCGCGCCTCAAGCCGCCGAGCGGGTCCGACGCGCATCGAGCCCACTCGGTCCGATTGCGCGACGCGCGGCGACACGCTCGACGATTCGCGCGGCATTGTGGCGCCAGGTCAGGCCCTGCTCGTCGATGCTCGCCATCGCAGCCCGCCCCAGTCGCGCGCACAGTCCAGGGTCCGCGCAAAGCCGAACGAGCGCCTCGCCCAGGCCATCGGGGCGGGCGGGGTCGAACAAGATCGCGTTGCGACCGTCGCCCAGCAATTCGAGAATGTTCTCCTGCGCCGGGGCCACGATCGCCTTTCCCATTGCCAGGTACTCGATCAGCTTCAACGGCGACGCATAGGCAGTCACTGCCGGTTGCAGCGCGATGTCGATCGCGTCCAGGAACGGAGCCAGCGCGTCGCGCTGAACCACGCCCGTGAAGCGAACACGCTCGGCGACGCCCAGTTCGCGGGCCAGCGCCTCGAGTTCGGCTCGCGCCGGACCGTCGCCGACCATCAACAAGAACGCGTTCTCGGGCAAGGCACCCGAGGCCAACAAGCGGATCACGTGATCGACGCCGTGCCAGCTTCGGACGAACCCCACGAAGCCAAGGACCAGGCGGCCCGAGAGCGCCAAGCGCTCCTTGGCGAGGTCGCGGTCGGTCGGATGAAAGCGCTCGCGATCGACGCCATTGGGCATCACCAGGATCCGCTCGCGTTCGGCGCCATACGCGTGGACCGAACGAGCCAATACCTCGGTCACCGGCAGGCACAGGTCGGCCTGGCGCCAGACATAGCCCTGAGACCAGCGCGCCAGTGTGCTCAGCGACAACTTGCCATGCTCGGATCGCTCCTCGAACAGCGGCGCGTTGATCTCGGAGGCAAGCGGCACGCCGCGTCGCCGCGCCGCCCAGGCACCGACGGGAAAGAACAGATTGAAGCGCTCGTAGATGAAGTCGGGCTCGAACTCGTCGATCGCCCGTTGCAGTCGTGGCAGTGCCGCCAGGTTGTAGGCGAACTCGAGCAGTTCGCTCGCCCAGGCGGGTAGCCAGCGTCGCAGCGCATCGACCCAACCCGCATCCGCGCCGAACTGCTCCGACTCCACCACCTCGGGCCCGACCAGGCGCACCTCGTGGCCCTCGGCGCGAAAGGCCTTCAGCAACTCCTCGAGGTGGACGTACTGGCCATCCTTGGAGCGGATACGATGGTGAAACAGAATTCTCATCAAGCCCTTCCCACACCGAAATACTCGAACCCGCGCCGACGCATCATGTCGCCGTCATAGAGATTGCGACCGTCAAAGACGATCGGATGACGCATGCGCTTGCGCAGTTCATCGAAAGCCGGCGCCCTGAACTCCTTCCATTCGGTGACGACCATCAGCGCGTCGGCGCCACGAACCGCCTCCAGTGGCGTCGCCGCGAGCGTCAGGTCGTCGCGGTCGCCGTAGATCCGCCGGCACTCGTCCGCGGCCACCGGGTCGTAGGCGACGACCTGGGCACCGTCGCTCCAAAGCGCCTCGAGCACGGTTCGCGACGGCGCCTCGCGCATGTCGTCGGTGCCCGGCTTGAAGGCCAGGCCCCAAAGCGCGATCTGCTTGCCGGCGAGCGAGCCGAAATGCGCACGCGCCTTTCTGACCAGCACCGATTTCTGCTGTGCATTGACCTGCTCGACCGCGACCAGCAGGGGCAACTCGGTCCCCTCGGTGCGCGCCGTATGGATCAGCGCCTTGACGTCCTTCGGAAAGCAGGATCCGCCATAACCGGTGCCCGCGTACAGGAAGGAATACCCGATTCGGGCATCGGAGCCGATTCCGCGGCGCACGTCCTCGATATCGGCCCCGAGCCGTTCGGCCAGGTTGGCCAGGTCGTTCATGAACGAGATCCGCGTCGCCAGCATCGCATTGGCGGCGTACTTGGTGAGCTCGGCCGATCGCCGCCCCATCGTGATGGTCCGGTCATGATTGCGCTGGAACGGAAGGTAGAGCTCGCGCAACAGCGCCTCGGCCTGCCGGTCCTCGACGCCCAGCACGATCCGGTCCGGCTTCATGAAATCCTCGACCGCGGCGCCCTCCTTGAGGAATTCGGGGTTCGACGCGACCGAGAACGGGATGTCCACGCCACGCGCCTGCAGCGCTTCACGGATCGCGGTCTCGACCCGATCGCCGGTGCCGACCGGCACCGTGCTCTTGTCCACGACGAGCCGATAGGCCGCCATGTGCTCGCCGATCGAACGCGCGACCTCGAGGACATACTTCAGGTCGGCCGAACCGTCCTCGTCGGGCGGCGTACCGACCGCGATCATCACGATCTCGCCGTAGTCGACGCCCTCCTTGGCCGAAAGCGTGAAGGCGAGCCGCCCGGCTTCCACGTTCGAGTGCACGATGCTCTCGAGACCGGGCTCATAGATCGGGATGTGCCCATCGCGCAGCAGCGCGATCTTGCTCTCGTCGACGTCCACACAGAGGACTTCGTGCCCGCTGTCGGCAAGGCAGGCGCCGGTGACCAGGCCGACGTAGCCGGTTCCGAAGATCGTGACCCTCATCGTTCTTCCTTTTTGTCCTTGGCCGAAACCAACTCGGCGAAAAGCGCCATCAGCGTCGAAATGCGTTGATCCCAACCGTGGCCCTTGGCGTAGCCACGGATCGCGTCACGGTCCCAGCGTCTGGCCAGCGCCTGCGTGATCGCGACCTGGAAGGCCGATGCGTCCCAGTAAGGCACCACGGTGCCGACGGCCGGGTCGGCGACCACTTCGCGGTTTCCGCCGACGTCGGTCGTGACCACCGGGATGCCGCAGGCCATTGCCTCCAGGAAGACGTTGGCCCAGCCTTCGCGCTCGGTCGCAAGCACGAAGAGGTCGGCCGCGCCGTAGTACCACTTCAGTGATTCCTGGGGCTGGGCACCGCACAGCGTCACGCAATCGGCGACACCGTGCGCCCGCGCGAGCGCCGCCAGTGGCTCGGCCATGTCGCCGTGGGTCGCCCCGCCGCCGACGATCAGATAGCGAAGCCCGGGATGTTGGCGCCGCAGCGCCGGCAGCATCGGAATCACCCGCTGGAAGCCCTTTCCGGTGACCAGGTTGCCGACCCCGATCAGCACCGGCGCACCGGTGGGCAGGCCCAGCCGCTGCCGCGCCTCTCCACGGTCGACCGGTCGGAATCGATCGATGTCGACGCCGTTCGGGACCACCGCGATCCGGGCATCCGACCCACCGAGCAATGGCATCGCCACGTCCCGACGCAGGGCATCCGATACCGTCACGACCCGACTCGCCGCCCCAATGGCCCGGCGCAGGAAGCGCTCGCGGTCGGTTCCCAACAGGTTCTGGTCCTTGCTGCCACGCAGCGTCACCACCAGCGGTAGACCCAGACGGGCCGCGACCAGGCTCGCCGCATAGCCGTCGGGGTAGAGGAAGTGGGCATCGATGAGATCGGGCCGGAAGCTGCGGGCGAGCCTGCGCACGACCGGCATCGCGCCGGCGGCCATCAGTCGGCCGTCCAGGCGCTTGAAGACGCCCGGCACCGACAGGTAGCGCGGCCGATGGATCTCGATGCCGTCCATGACCTCGTAGTCGACCGCCTGGGGCCGGAAGCTGCGCCGAAAGCGCCGAATCAGCCAGTCGACGGGCGACCAGGGCTGCGGCGCGACCACGACCATCGGCGCGTTCTTCGCGACACGGAACGCACGCTCGCGAATGAAGGTACCGGCCGTCGGTGCGGCAGCGCTTGGAAACAGGCTCGAAAAGACCAGGATTCTCATCGGCTTGGCGCCGTTCGAGGTCGGGGCATCCCGGCAGTTCACCGCGTCGGGGCCGATTCGACAAGCGGTGGCGGACGAGCGGACCCGGCCCGGCCCCGGCCGTGGCCGGCCCGCGGCCCGAACACCATTTCGGGGCAAGGATCGGGCGTTTGTCGGTCCCGGCTGGCCAAACGCGTCGCTTAGGCGTCGAATCGGGGATCCCTGACGGAGTTCCTGATGAGTGACCATGTCCTGGTAACGGGCGCTGCCGGCTTCATCGGCATGCACACCGCGGCCGCCTTGTTGTCACGCGGGCATCGCGTGACCGGAATCGACAATCTCAACGACTACTATGACGTGGGTTTGAAACGGGCCCGTGTAGCGGCACTCGAGGCCCGCGACGACGCGGATCGGTTCCGATTCCTGAAGCTGGATGTCTCCGATGAAGCGGGCATCGGCGGGCTCGTGCGCGACGACCCGCCCGACGCCATCGTGCACCTGGCCGCCCAGGCCGGCGTCAGGTACTCGATCGAGCAACCAATGAAATACGCGGTGTCGAACCTGCTCGGCATGACCGTGATCCTGGAAGCCGCCCGGCACGCCGGGGTCCGGCACCTGGTCTACGCGAGCAGCTCCAGCGTCTACGGTGGCAACCGCAAGCAGCCATTCTCCGAGGACGACCGGGTCGACAACCCCGTCAGCTTCTATGCGGCGACCAAGCGGGCCAACGAGGCGATGGCCTATAGCTACTCCCATCTCTACGACATCCCCGCCACCGGGCTTCGGTTCTTCACGGTCTACGGTCCCTGGAGTCGGCCCGACATGGCGTCCTGGCTGTTCACCGATGCGATCCTGCAGGGTCGACCGATCCGGGTGTTCGAGCGCGGCCGGCTACGGCGCGACTTCACCTACATCGATGACATCGTCGAGGGCGTGGTCAGGGTTCTGGATGCACCGCCGACGTCTGCCGAAGGCGCGCCGCACGCCCTGTTCAACATCGGCAACCACTCGCCGAACACGGTCAACGAGCTGATCGCGCTGATCGAATCGCTGACCGGACGCAAGGCGATCCGCGAGGAACTCCCGATGCAACCTGGCGACGTCGAGGCGACCTACGCCGACGTCGAGCGCCTGCGCACGGCCGTCGGATTCAATCCGGCGACCCCGCTCGAAGAGGGGATGCGGCGCTTCGTCGAGTGGTTCCGCGGCTATCACGGGATCTAGCAGGCCGGCAGCCGATGGGCGCGACCCCGATCACATCGATCGATCCGGCGGGGCTTGCCGCGCTCACGGGCTTGCGATGCACGTCGCCCTTCCTGGGCGCGGCATGGCTTCGCGCCAGCATCTCCACGTGGTCCGGGCATGCCGACGTCAGTTCGCTGGACTGGCCGCTGGCGAACGGCGGTAGAGCGCACGCCCTGATCGGTCGGCGCCGGCAGGTGCGTCGAGGTGGCCTGGTACGCCCGATGACCATTGCGCTGAATGCGTCGATGCAAGACGCGCTGGATGCCGTCTTCATCGAGCGCAACGGCTTCCACGGTGTCCCCGAGGACGGCTTCGAGGACGCGCTCGACGGGTTTCTCGACGCGCTGGAGGCGCTGCCTCCCTGGGACGAACTGCGCCTGCCGGGCTTGTCGCTCGCTCAGGTCGAACGAGTCCGCACCGCGGTTTCGGGGCGCGGCTGGCGGGTCTCGGACGAAGAGATCCGACCCGCGTATCTACTCGACCTCGATGCCGTGCGCGCGAACGGAGCCGACTTCCTGGCGAGCCGTTCATCGAACACGCGCCAGCAATTGCGCCGCGCACGCCGCCAAATCGAGGCCGCGCTCGGTCCATTGCGCCTCGAGGCCGCCGCCACCGCGTCGCAGGCGCTCGAATGGTTCGACGCCTGCGCCCCCCTGCATCGAGCACGCTGGAGCGCGGAACGTGGGGGTAGCGGCTTCGACCTGCCCGGCTTCGTGGCCTTTCACCGCGCGATGATCGGCAACGACTTCGGGTCGGTGCAGTTGCTGCGCTTGAGCGCCGGCGAGCGTGTCGTGGCCTATCTGTACAACCTGGTATGCGACGCCTACGTCGGGTTCTACCTCAGTGCGATCGACTATGCGGTCGGCGATTCGTACCGGCCGGGCATGCTGGCCCACTGGCTGGCAATCGAGCACCATATTGCCGGCGGCGCGCGGACCTACGATTTCCTGGCCGGCGAGAACCGCTACAAGCGCAGCCTCTCGGATACCGCCTACACCCAGCACTGGCTCACCATCCGGCGCCCCGGACTCGTGTTGGCGGCGGAGCATCTGGGCCGGCGGATCAAGGAGCGACTGCGCGCGACCCCGGCCGCCTGAGCGACTGGCGCGCCCAGGCGCGACTTCGGCCCACTCGCTACCGCGGATGCGCGCGCATGCGACAATGCCGCCGTCAATCATCCGGGGGAGTGGAAGACGATGGCCTTTCTCAGCGGCAAGCGCATCCTGATCATGGGGTTGTTGTCGAATCGATCGATCGCCTACGGCATCGCACGCGCCTGTCGCGACCAGGGCGCCGAACTCGCATTCACCTACCAGGGCGAGCGCTTCCGCGACCGGGTGTCCGAGATGGCCGCCGAGTTCGGCTCATCGCTGGTCTTTCCCTGCGATGTGTCCAGTGATGCCGACATCGACGCCTTGTTCGCCGGCCTGCGCGAGCACTGGGACGGCCTCGACGGACTGGTCCATGCGATCGCCTATGCGCCTCGCGAGGCGATTGCCGGCGAGTTCATCGATGGCGCAAGCCGCGAGGCATTCCGGATCGCCCACGACATTTCCGCATACAGTCTCGTGGGTGTCTCGCGCGCAGCGCTGCCGATGATGACCGGCCGGCGCGGGGCCATCCTCACGATGTCCTATCTCGGCGCCGTTCGCGTGGTTCCCCACTACAACACGATGGGCGTGGCCAAGGCCGCGCTCGAGGCCAGCGTGCGCTACCTTGCCGACAGCCTCGGGCCACAGGGCATCCGGGTCAATGGGATCTCGGCGGGACCGATCAAGACTCTTGCCGCCAGCGGAATCAAGGGCTTCTCGCGCATCCTCGACTTCGTCGAGCGCAACGCGCCGCTGCGTCGCAACGTCACCATCGACGACGTCGGCAACGTCGCCGCCTTCATGCTCTCGGACCTCGCCGCCGGCATCACGGGCGAGATCACCTACGTCGACGGCGGCTTCAGCAACGTGGTGGGCGGCATGAAGGCAGCAGAGGCCGAGTGACCGAGGCCACTCGGTCAGACTGAGGCGGCACGCCGCCCGACCGGATCAGTCGCCGCAGGTCCTGAACCCGATGAAGATGTCGCCACGGTCGGGCATGTAGAAATTCCGAAAGCGCGGGTGGATCATCCCGCGCGGCGTCGCGAACGACCCGCCTCGCACGCTTCGGTGCGTCTCGAACCACGGCGCCGAGTACTCGCGGTAGGCATCGGGCGCGAAGCCGGGCAGCGGATGGAAGCGCGTCGCAGTCCATTCCCAGACCGCGTCGCCCCATCGGAAACCAGGCAACCGCTCGACCGCATACTGCCACTGTGCCTCGGTCGGCAGGCGGCGTTTCGCCCAGCGACAGTAGGCCTCGGCCTCGAAGGCATCGACATGGACCAGGATTCGCGCCGGCTCCAGGGCATGCCAGGTATCGAAGCGCCTGACCTCGATGCCTGACGAACACACGCTTCGGCCCAGTGCGGACGCATCGCGGGATCCAGTCCAACGCCCTTCGGCCTCGCCCCGAATCCGCCAGTAGCGCGGCATCACGCGTCCGCTCTGGCGCAGCCCGGCAAAGTAGCCGGGCGCCCAGAGCCGCTCGTCGAGATAGGCGCCACTGGCGACGAAATCGCGGAAGCGACCGCAATCCAATGGTTCGGCATCGATGACGAACGAGTCGATCTCGACCGGCAGCGACCATTTCTCGTTGTCGAATACGAAGCCGTCCCCTGGATCGCAGCCGATCGTGGCACGGCCAGGCTCGGCTGCAAGCACATGCCCGGCACCGGCCCCGCCACTCGGCACACCATCGCGATGCACCGGGCTCGATCGAGCCGTGGTTTGCCAGGTGTAGGTGAACGCCTCCTTGTGCATCATCTCGTGGAACAGCGACAGGCGGTGCATGTGCAAGGGATCGTCGCCACCGAGCTCGGCCGCCATCGGCGGGTCTTCGAGGCGGGCGATCGATGATTGCATCACCTGCTCGAGGTACTCGGCCGTCTGCTGCGGCGAAGGCAGACGCAGATGCCATCGCGTCGGATGCGGGACGAGATTCGAATCGAAAACGGCATCGGCACAGTCGAGCAACGATGATGAGCGCGGCGTGCTCAGGCCACCGCGCACGCACCAGCGCTCCCAGAAGTGACCGACGTGCCCGATCTCCCAGAGCGGCGGATTGATGATCCGCAGGTACGGAAGCGCCCAGGCTTCGGCATCGCTGCCCAGACGCGCCAGCGCCCCCAGGGTCTCGTCGCGGTTGCTTCGCATGGCCGCGGCCAGCGAGTCGGCATCGCAGCGACGCAGGTCCGACCCCGGCGCGGCAGGACCGGGACGGGGCAAGTGGTCTGGGCTGGCTGCCACCGGCAATCTCCGTGCTTTGTGGCTCGATCGTCCGGCCGCCTGCTCGGCGCCGAAGCGAAGTACAGTCGCGACATGCGACCGCTGATCACCATTGTCACACCGGCGCTTTCGGACGCCAACAACGGAAACTGGCAGACGGCCCGTCGCTGGGCGAGCTTTCTCGGCCCAGGGTATCGGGTCCGGCTGACCCGAGCCTGGACGGGCGAGCCAGCCGACGCGATGATCGCATTGCATGCGCGTCGCTCGGCGGAATCGATCGCGCGCTATGCCGATACCGGACGCCCGATCGCGCTTGTCCTGACCGGCACCGATCTCTACCGCGACATCGAGATCGACGCGTCCGCCAGACGATCTCTCACGCTGGCGCGAGAACTGGTCGTCCTGCAAGCCGCGGGCGTGGGCCACCTGCCGACATCACTGCAAGCCCGCACTCGAGTGATCTACCAGAGTGCGCCCACGCTGACACGCTTGCCGCCCCGGCGACGCAGCTACGATCTCGCCATGGTCGGTCATCTCCGCGCCGAGAAAGACCCCCTCACCGCGGTTCGCGCATTGTCACGGATCCATGACTCCACGCTGCGCCTGCGCATCGTCGGCGATGCGCGCGACGAAACGATCGGGACAGCGATCGCGCGGGCCGCGGCAAGTGATCCGCGCCTGCAATGGCTCGGCGGCCTGCCCCACGCACAGGCGCGCCGCGAGATCCGGCGCGCGCGTCTGTTGCTGCTGCCTTCGCTGATGGAAGGCGGCGCCAATGTGTTGATCGAAGCCGTCACCTGCGGCGTCGCAGCCATTTGCAGCCGGATCGACGGTTCCATCGGCATGCTCGGCCCCGACTACGAGGGCTACTTTCCGGTCGGGGACGCCGACGCGCTCGCCACGCTGATCGAGCGTTGTCGCCGTGACGATGCCTTCGTCGGGCACCTCGAGGCGCAGGCAAGCGCGCGCGCGGCGCTCTTCGAGCCGGCACGCGAACGTCGCGCGGTCCACGCCTTGGCCCGAGCCCTGCTCGAGGCGCCAGGCCCTGCCTGAGCCCAATCGACCACCCGCCCAACCGACAAGTGCCGGACCCGCTGCGCCGGCGCGTGCGTCACGGCCGTGCGCGGGCCAGGAACACGCCGAACCAGTGATCCGGGTCGGTCCAGAAGCCCGCGGGAGTCCAGCCCGATTCGCGCAGCAACGCGTCGAATCGCTCGCGCCGGTACTTGTAGGAATTCTCGGTGTGGATGCGCTCGCCGTCGGCAAAGCGCCGCTCGCCCTGGGGCCATCGCACCGCCTGCGCGCCGATCGACTCGAGGTGCATCTCGATGCGACTCGCCACCGGATCGAACAGCGCGACATGCCGCCAGGCTTGAGGATCGAAATCCGTCGCCGCGATTCGGTTCAGGTGTCGCAGCACGTTGCGATTGAATGCCGCCGTCACGCCGAGCGCGTCGTCATAGGCGCGCTCGAGCACCCCGGCTTCCTTGACCAGGTCGACGCCGATCAGCAGCCAGCCGTCGGTACACAGCCCGCGCACGCGCTCGAGAAAACCAGCCGATTCCTCGGGCGTGAAGTTCCCGATGCTCGAGCCCGGATAGAAGAACACGCGATCGGACGACGGCACCTCCTTCGGCAGCGACCAGTCGGTCGTGAAGTCGCGTCCGAGCGGCAGGACCTCGAGGCCGGGATGTGCACGCGCGATCGCGGCGGCCGCATCGCGAACGAAGTCGATCGATATGTCGACCGGCACGTACATCCGAGGCGCGAATTCGGGCAACAAACGGGCGGCCTTCCGGCAGTCGCCGGCGCCCAGGTCGATCAACGCACCGGCCCGGCCGATTGTCGCGGCGATGGCCGGGCACGAACGGGCGAGTACACCGGCCTCGACCCGCGTCGGATAGTACTCGTCGAGCTCGCAAATCGCGGTGAACAAGGCCGAACCGAGGCGATCGTAGAAGTACTTCGGCTCGATTCGCGCCGGCCGGGCCAACAGGCCCGCGTAGATCCCGGCGACCATTTCCGCTGATCGCATATCTTTCGTCTGTCGTTGGATGTAAGCCCGCAACCACTGGTGCGACCGCACCTACACGGGTCTTCGGGCCCGCGTACCACGTCAGGAGATCGCCCCCCGTTTCGCCAGCGGCGCACCCGCATGCACCGTATCATAAGGGCCGCTGGGAGCGGCGCGCGAAAGGCGCGTCGTGGGGCAGCACAAGGAGAAGACCCATGAAACGACGACACTTCGCCGCCGCAGCCATCGCGGCATCCCTGCTCGCAACCGCCAACACGGGCTTTGCCAGTGACACGCTCCGGGTCACGGCGATCCCGGACGAAGCCCCCACCGAGCTGCTTCGCAAGTTCAAGCCGCTGGGCGCCTACCTGGAACGCCGCCTCGGCATGAAGGTCAGCTTCGTCCCGGTGACCGACTACGCCGCCTCGGTCGAGGCCCTCGTCAACCACAAGGTCGACCTGGCCTGGTTCGGCGGCTTCACATTCGTCCAGGCGAACATCCGCTCGCGCGGTCGCGTCGAACCCATCATTCAGCGGGCCGAGGACGAGAAGTTCACGTCGGTGTTCGTGACCACCAAGTCATCGGGCATCAAGACGCTCGCCGACCTGAAGGGCAAGAACTTCAGTTTCGGCTCGCCTTCGTCCACGTCGGGCCACCTGATGCCGCGCTCCTTCCTGCTGCAGAACGGTGTCGATCCGTCCAAGGACATGAGGGTGTCGTTCTCGGGCGCCCATGATGCAACCGTCTTCGCCGTGGCCGGGGGCAAGGTCGCCGCCGGTGCGCTGAACGCCTCGGTGTGGAAGAAGCTCGTCGATTCCAAGCGGGTCGACACCGGCAAGGTCGATGTCTTCTATACGACCCCGCCCTACTACGACTACAACTGGACGATTCACAAGGACATGCCTGCGGCCGTGCGACAGAAGCTGATCGATGCCTTCCTCGAGCTGACGCCCGATACGCCCGAAGGCAAGGAGATCCTCGCGCTTCAACGTGCGAGCCGCTTCGTGGCGACCAAGGCCTCGAACTACGCCAACATCGAGAAGGCCGCGCGCAGCGCTGGCTTGCTCAAGTAGATCGGCGCATCGCCACGCCATGACCAGCGGGATCTCGCTGGCGCTCGAAGGCGCTCGCGTCGCGCGTGGCGGCACGCGCGGCGCGATGCGCGCAGCCGACCTTCGCATCGAGGCCGGCGAGCAACTCGCGCTGATCGGCCCGAGCGGCGCCGGCAAGACGACCATGCTGGCAGTGCTCGGCGCGGCACTCGAGCCCGATGCCGGCCGGGTGCTCATCGATGGTCACGATCCCTGGCGACTGAGCGGTCCCGCGCTGCGACGCCTGCGTGCCCGTCTGTTCACCGCGCCACAGACGCCACCGCTGCCGCCGCGCCAGCGAGTCGTCACAGCGGTGCTCGCCGGCCGGCTGCCTCACTGGTCCCTCGTCCATGCACTGGCCAGCCTGTGGCACCCCAGTGAGGCCGCCGCCGCCCACGACGCCCTGGCGCAGTTCTCGCTCGGCGACAAGCTCTGGTCACGGGTCGACCGGCTTTCCGGTGGCGAGCGGCAACGGGTCAGCCTGGCACGTGCCCTGGTCGCGCAGGCCGGTGCCTATTTCATCGACGAACCACTCGCTGCGCTGGATCCGGCGCTGGCCGATCGTACGCTCGAAGTCCTGATGGCCGGCACGAGACGCCACGGCGCCACGCTCGTGTGCAGCCTGCATCATGTCTCGATGGCGCTGGCGCATTTCCCGCGCGTGATCGGTCTTCGCGACGGCGAGATCGTGTTCGATCGCGCCCCGTCGGACATCGCGCCCGAGGAGATCGATCGCCTCTACTACGGTGAAGAGGCCGCGCGAAGCGAAGCGCCAGGTGCGGTGATGGAACCGGACGCTCGGATCCCTCGCCCGTCTCGCTGCGCCTGATTCGCCATGAGCGCCGGCCAACAACGTGGCAGCCTCGAGCGCCCGGCGCTGCTCGATCGTGACCCCGCGCAACGCGAGCGCCTGACCTGGTTGCTGATCGGACTGGCCCTGCTGTGGCCCATGCTGAAGTACAGCGAGTTCAGTCCGGGCGGCCTGCTCGATGCCCAGTCAATGCAGTCCGTGGGCACTTTCCTCGCGAGCTTCCTGCCGCCGCGACTCGATGCCGAGTTCCTGTGGCTGCTCGCAGAGGCCACGTTGGTCACCGTCGCGATCGCCACGAGCGGCCTGGCGCTCGGTTGGGTGTTGGCGGTCCCCTTGACGCTGTTGGCGACCGCCAGGCTTTCGCAGTCGTCGATCGGCCGTCCGATGCGCCCGCTGGCCACGTTCGCAAGGCAAGCCGTGCGCGCGCTGCTGATCTTCCTGCGCAGTGTGCCGGAACTGGTCTGGGCCTTGTTGTTCGTGCGGGTCGTGGGGCTCGGCCCCACCGCCGGCGTGCTTGCGATCGCGCTCACCTATGCCGGAATGCTCGGCAAGGTCTATGCGGAAGTCCTCGAGTCTGGCGACGGCCAGGCGACCGAGGCCTTGCTTCGCAACGGCTCGGGGCGAATGAGCGCCTTCCTGTACGGCGCGCTTCCGCAAAACGCCAACGAACTCGTCTCCTACACGGTGTTTCGCTGGGAGTGTGCGGTTCGCTCCTCGGTGATCATGGGTTTCGTCGGCGGCGGCGGGCTCGGCCAGCAGATGGATCTCTCGATGAAGATGCTCGCCGGCGGCGAGGTGTCGATGATCCTGCTGATGTTCGTCTTGCTGGTCGCGCTGGCCGATCGGATCAGCCTGCTGCTACGACGCGCCCTCGACGGCCACGAGGCGACGAGACCGACCGCCGGGTCGGCCGGCGTCATCAGTGCCGAGCCACCAGCGCGGCTCCAAGCGACCGAAGCTAGCCTGCCGCCGCGCCCGGCGCAACGAGCCGGCTGGCTCGTGGTCCTGCCGTTGGCCGTGCTGGTCGTGCTCAGCTTCGCGGTCCTGGATCTGAGATTCGAAGGATTCCTCGAAGACGACGCGCTGAGCAAGATGGGCGAGTTCATCGGCGGCTTCTTTCCGCCCGAGACGGACCCCGGCTTCCTGTCGCAGCTGTGGCAAGGATCGCTGGAGACGCTCGCGATGTCGGCGCTCGGCACACTGATCGCCGCGGTGATCGCTGTCGCGATCGCACTACCTGCCAGCATGCCCGCTCGAGGCTTGCTCGGATCGCTGGTCCGTCGCTCCACTCGCCTGGCCTTGAACCTGCTGCGCTCGATCCCCGAGCTGGTGTGGGCATCGCTGTGGGTCATCGCGGCGGGGCTGGGCCCCTTCCCTGGCACGCTGGCCCTGGCCGCGCACACGGCGGGCGTGCTCGGACGGCTGTTCGCCGACACATTCGAGAACCTGCCGCCTGCGCCGGCTCGCGTACTGCGCGAGAACGGCAGTACGCGACTGGGCGCGATCCTCTACGCGTCGCTGCCGCAGGCCCTGCCGCAGCTGATGTCCTACACCCTGTACCGTTGGGAGAACAACATCCGTGCGGCCGCCGTGCTCGGCGTGGTCGGCGCGGGCGGACTGGGGCAGATCCTGCACCTGAAGCTGAGCCTGTTCCAGATGCACGATGCCGCCGGCGTCGTGCTTGCGATGCTCGTGATCGTCGCCTGCGTCGATGTGCTGAGCTATTTTGCGCGTCGACGTCTGTCCGGATGACAGCGCGCGTCATGACGGCTCGGCCGGGCTCGAGTTCGGCTCCGATCCTGCAAGTCAGCGGCCTGAGCAAGCGATTCGGCGCACGCTGCCTGTTGCACGACATCGATCTGCGCGTGGACGCCGGCGAGCGGGTCATGCTGCTGGGCGAATCGGGCTCGGGCAAGTCGACGCTCCTGAACCTGATCGCGGGCCTGGAGTGCCCCGACGAGGGACGGATATCGATCGATGGCGAGCCCGTCGACGCGAGCTCGCCCGATCGCAGCGCCCGACTGCGGCGCGAAAAGCTCGGGTTCGTGTTCCAGGCCTACCACCTGCTGCCCCACCTCGATGCAACGCAGAACGTGGCCGTCCCATTGCTGCTGCTGCAGGTCTCGCCGACGCTCGCGCGCGAGCGCGCCCGCGCCATGCTCGCCCGGGTTGGGCTGTCGAAACGCGAACACGCGATGCCCGCCACGCTCTCGGGTGGCGAGCAGCAGCGGGTCGCGCTCGCCCGTGCCCTGGTCCATGAACCCGTGCTGCTGCTGGCCGATGAGCCCACCGGCAATCTTGATCCGCGCAATGCGGCCCGGGCACTATCGCTGATGCTCGATCAGGTCGCGCGCACGCACGCGGCGCTGCTGATGGTCACGCATTCGGAAGCGGCCGCTGCCAGCGGTGATCGCAGCCTGCGACTGGCATTGGACGACGAGCTCGGCGCCAGCCTGGTCGCCGGATCGACCGACCCGACCTCATGAAGGCGACGCCGTCGCGTGCGTCGATCGTCCTGCTGGCATGGATGGTCCTGGCTCAATGGCGCGCCCAACCAGGCCGGATGCTCGCATCGGTGCTGGCCATTGCGGTCGGGGTCTGCGTGGGCCTGGCGATCCATCTCGTGAATCGCAGCGCGCTCGACGAGTTCGCTGGCGCACTGGCCGTCGTCAACGGTGAAGCCCAGGCTCGACTCGTCGCGATTGGCTCGAGTATCGACGAGCTCGCCTATGACCGCGCGTCCCAGGATCCCGCCATCGAAGCGGCGAGCCCCGTGATCGAGACCCGGGTGCTGGTCCGACGCATCGGGACCGACGAGGCGCCCGGGCGCTCGACGACGCTGCCGCTGATCGCGATCGATCCCATGCGCGCCGCATCCGTCACGCCCGCGCTCGTGCCGGCGCTGGAACACTCGTCGCAGGCCCCGGATCGATTTGGCGGCCTGTTCGCCCCCGACGCCGTATTCCTGTCGGCGGCCGCGCTGGCGATCCTCGACGTCCGGCTGGGCGACGCCGTGCGCATCGTGGCGGGTGGCTCACGGATGCGAGCACGAGTCGCAGGCCGGCTCGATGGTGCCGCGGCCGGTCAGGCCTTGATCGTGATGGACATCTCCACCGCGCAGTGGCGACTGGGATGGCTCGGGCGATTGAGCCGGATCGATCTACGACTGCGCGAAGGCGCTGATCGGGGGGCGCTGGCGCGACGGGTCGCCGCCGATCCAGCCCGTTGGCGCCTCGTCACACCCGACGCATCGGCGAGCCGGATGTCGAGCCTTTCACGGGCATATCGGGTCAACCTGAATGTTCTCGCGCTGGTCGCGCTGTTCACCGGTGCGTTCATCGTGCAATCCACCCTGTCGCTGGCGGTGATCCGCCAGCAGGCGCAACTGGCCTTGCTCGGTGTGCTCGGCGCTTCCCGGCGCCTGTTGCTGGCCGTCGTGCTGCTGCAAGGCGTCTGGCTCGGCACGATCGGTGCCGTCTTCGGAATCGTGCTCGGCCTGGGGCTGGCCGCCTTGCTGCTCTCGGCGATGGGTGGCGACCTCGGCGGCGGGTACTTCGATCAGAGCGTGCCGACGCTGAGTATCGACCTGCCCGCCACGCTCGCCATCGGCGTGCTCGGCGTCGCTGCCGGCACGATCGGCGCGTTGGTACCGGCCCTGGGCATCGCCCGCCAGGCGAGCGCCGCGGCCCTGCGAGCCGGCGCCGGCGAAGCCGCGACCTCGATGCGTCCGGCCATTGCCATCGGTATCGCCGCGGCGATCGCGGCGTCGGCACTGATGCAACTGCCACCGATCGCCGGGCTGCCGCTCGGCGCCTATGCCGCGATCGCGTGCGTGCTGATCGGCGGCATCGCGCTGACCGGGCCGCTGCTGCGTGCCTGCACCGCCATGCTTGCGCGATTCGGCGACTCGCTTTGGCGCCTGCCGCCGATGTGGCTCGGCGCGCTGCGGCCAATGCGCGCACCGCGTGCGGCGGCCGCGGCGGGTGCCGGGGTCGTCGCCAGCTTCGCACTGGCCAGCGCGATGTCGATCATGGTGCACAGCTTTCGCGAGTCGGTAGAACAGTGGCTCGACCAGGTCCTGCCGGCCGATGTCTATGGTCGCGCTGCGCCCGGTGGGGCGACCGGCGTCCTCGATGCGGACCTGCGTGCGGCGCTCGCCCGCCTGCCCGGCATCGCCCGGATCGAATTCTCGCGCAGTGCCACGGTCTCGCTCGACCCGGCAATGCCCGAGGTCGTGGTGTTCGCCCGCCCGCTCGATGCAGCCGCGCCGGGCGCCAAGTTGCCGCTGACCGACGCCCCGCTCGTATCCGCACCGCCTGGCTGCATCCCGGTATGGGTCAGCGAGGCCATGGTCGATCTGTACCGGCTCGCGCCGGGAGCACGCTTGCGCTTGCCGCTGGGCCCGCCCGAGCAGTGCTTCATGTCGGCCGGCGTCTGGCGCGACTACGCCCGCCAGCACGGCGCGATCGTGATGCCGCTTTCGGCCTATCGACGCCTGAGCGGCGACGAACATGTCAACGAGGTCGCGATCTGGCTGGAACCCACGGCGCTCGGCCCCGACCGGCGCGCGGCCGCGGCGACGCTCGTCGCCGGCGCGCGCGCGCTGCTGAGCCATCCGGATGCGATGCAGTTTAGAGATGCGTCCGAGCTTCGCGAGCTGTCTCTTCGCATCTTCGATCGCAGCTTCGCGGTGACCTATGTGCTGGTTGCGATCGCGATCGCGGTGGGGCTGTTCGGGGTGACCACCACCTACGCCGGCGAGGCCATGAGCCGCGCACGGGAGTTCGGCATGCTGCGCCATCTGGGCGTGACACGACTGCAGATCGCCGGCGTGTTCGCGACCGAATCCCTGCTGGGCATCGGCCTGAGCACCGCCTGGGGGCTCGTGCTCGGTTCCCTCGTCGCGCTGGTCCTGGTGCGATTCGTCAACCCGCAATCCTTCCACTGGACGATGGACTTCTCCTGGCCGGTCGGCTTGCTGGCGGCCGCCTCGCTCGCCGTTCTCGCTGCCGGCGTGAGCGCCGCCGTGCTGGCCGCACGGCAGGCCGCAGGCCGTGCGCCGGTTCTCGCTGTTCGCCAGGACTGGTGATGAACAGGCGCCAGGCCCTCGTCGCGATCGGCATGCCGGCGCTGCAGTCGATCGGAGGTCCCGTGAATGGCGCCGCGGGCGTGCCGGCCTCGCCCGAAGCCATCGCCTACCCGCCCGTGCTTGCCGGAATCCCCCTTGCCTTTCCGGCCGACCATGGTGCGCATCCGAGCTTCCGAACCGAATGGTGGTATCTGACCGCATGGCTCGACACGCCGACCGAATCGCTCGGCGCGCAATTGACTTTCTTCCGAGTTCGAACAGGCCTCGCGAAGGCGAATCCGAGCCGATTCGCGCCGCGACAGTTCCTGTTCGCTCATGCCGCGATCGCCTCGCGCGACACCGGACTGAGATTTTCGCAGTCGGCGGCCCGTGCCGGCATCGGCGACGCCCGCTATTCGACCGAAGACACGCGAGTCGCCCTTGGGCGATGGTCGCTCGTACGCAGCGCCGGCGATACCTACGAGGCGCTCGTGCGCACGCGCGCGTTCGAGTTCGAGCTCCATGCGGATACGCCCGGTCCGCCGGTCTTGCAAGGCCGGGGCGGCTACTCGCAAAAGGGTCCCGATCCGCGCCAGGCGAGCTATTACTACAGCCGGCCGGGACTGCGAATCCGCGGTCGGGTCCGCCAGCACGGGGACGATCCGACACCCGTCACCGGCACCGGCTGGTTGGACCACGAGTGGTCCAGCGAGTTGCTCGCAGCGAACGCCGTGGGCTGGGACTGGGTCGGACTCAATCTCGACGACGGCAGCGCGATCATGGCCTTCCGGATGCGCACGGTCGACGGCACCCTGTACGCGACTGGCCGACGGATGCGGGTCGATGGCTCGCGATCGACCGACTTCATTCCGCGCTTCGTCGTCCGCCGGCGATGGCGCTCGCCGCGCACCGGCGTCGAGTACCCGGTCGCGATCTCCTTGCACGTCGACGACCGCCGCCTGGACCTCGAGCCACTACTCGATGCACAGGAACTCGATACGCGCGCCAGCACCGGGACCCGCTACTGGGAAGGCGCAGTGACGGTCGCCGAGGCCGGCAAGACGATCGGCCGCGGCTATCTGGAGCTCACCGGGTATGGCGAACCGATTCGGTTCTAGGCCCGGGCGTTCGTCCGGCGAAGGCGTCTAGCCGCGGCCGAATCCGAAGCGGCCAAGCAGTCGTTCGACCCGGGCACTCGCGTCGCTGAGGACGACCGGGGGCAACCTGCGCACCAGGGCCGGAATGCCGATCACGAGCAGTGCGACATCGTCGGCCAGGCCGAACAGCAGGGCGACGTCGGGAATCAGGTCGATCGGGCTGAGCGTGTAGAGGATCAGTCCGATCGTGGCGAAGCGCACCAGCGTCGGCGTCTGGGGATGACGCAGCGCGAACAGCAGGATCAGCCCTTCGCGCCCCACCGTGCGCAGGAACAGTTTCAGACGGTTGACCCACATTCCGATACCTCCTTCTGTGCTCGAGGCCGCAATCGATGGCCGGTCCGCATGGACGCCCGGCTTGGAACGCGTCAGCGCACCAATTGGTTGATCTCGATGATCGGCAGCATGACGGCCAGTACGATCAACAATACCACCGCGCCCATCGCCAGGATCAGCAAGGGCTCTAGCAGACTGGTCATGGCCAGTGCCCGGCGCTCGGTCTCCTGCGACATCGTCGTGGCCGCTCGCTCGAGCATCTGCGGCAACTCGCCAGTCGCCTCGCCGCTGGCGATCATGTGGACCAGCATGGGCGGAAAGTTCTTGCTGGCACCCAGCGCGCGAGCCAGTGGCGCGCCTTCCCTCACCCGCGAGATGGAGTCGATCACGCTGCTTTTCAAGACCTCGTTCGACAGCGTCTTGGCGCCCGCCTCCAGCGAACGGATCAGCGGCACGCCAGCGCCGGTGAGAATGCCGAGCGTCGATGCGAAGCGCGAGGTGTTCAAGCCGCGCGACAGTCTCCCGACCAAGGGCATGCGAAGCACGCGCCGATCCCAACCGAGACGCACGCTGGGCGAGCGCAATGCGACCCGGAACCCGACGAAGGCCAACACCCCCGCGCCGAACAACCACCAGCCGTACTTGCGCACGAAATCCGATACCGCGATCAGGCCGACCGTCAGCGCCGGCAACTGCTGGCGCGTCTGCTCGAATACGCCCACCACCTGCGGCACCACATAGGCAAGCAGTGCCACGATCACCAGGCCTGCCACGACCGTGACGATCGCCGGATAGATGAATGCCAGCATGATCTTCTGTCCGAGCGCCGACCGGGATTCGATGTGGTCGGCGAGCCGACCCATGATCATCGCCAGGTCGCCCGAGTGCTCACCCGCCGAGACGAGGGCCCGATAGACCTCGGGAAAATCACGCGGATACTTGGCCAACGCTTCGGAGAACGACTGGCCACCGACGACGTCCGAGCGCACGGCCGAGAATCGCTCGCGCACCAGCCTGCGCTCGGCCTGCTCGACCACGGTGGACAACGCCTGCTCGACCGGCAGCCGTGCAGCCAGCAGGCTCGCCAGCTGGCGGGTCGCCAGCGATAGCTCGCCCACGCGCAATCGCCCGGAGAACGTGGCTGCCTGCGCGACCTGTTGCAGCAAGTCGACCCGGATCGGCGTCAGGCCACGCGCCTTCAGCAAGCTACGCGCGTGCCGCGCCGAATCCGCATCGATGACACCACGCTCGATGCCACCGGACGCACTCGCCGCCTCGAACCTGAAGGCCGGCACGCGCGTCAGTCCCTGGTCACGCGGATGACCTCGTCCATCGACGTCACGCCCGCTTCGACCCAGCGCCGACCGTCGTCACGCATCAGGCGAGTACCGCCACGGATGGCCGCTTCTCGAATTTTCGACTCGGCGGCCCCCTTGTGGATGAGCTCTCGAACCGTGTCGTCGACGGCCAGCAGCTCGTAGACCCCCGTGCGTCCCTGGAACCCCGAGCGATTGCAGGCGGCACAACCAACCGCTCGCCAGCCATTCGTGACCGGGTCGAGCTGGCGGCATTGCAGGCACAGGCGCCGCACCAGCCGCTGCGCGACGACGCCCAGCAGCGACGAGGACAGCAGGAAGGGCTCGATCCCCATGTCGATGAGCCGCGTGATCGCCGATGCCGCGTCGTTGGTGTGCAGGGTCGCCAGCACCAGGTGCCCGGTCAGCGATGCCTGGACCGCGATCTGCGCGGTTTCGAGATCGCGAATCTCGCCGATCATCACGACATCCGGGTCCTGGCGCAGGATGGCCCGCAAGGCCTTCGCGAAGCTCATGTCGATGCGCGAATTGACCTGGGTCTGTCCGATGCCATCGAGGTCGTACTCGACCGGGTCCTCGACCGTGAGGATGTTCGTGGTGGTCGAATCCAGGCGCGACAGCGCCGCGTAGAGCGTCGTCGACTTGCCGGACCCGGTCGGACCGGTGACCAGCACGATGCCGTGGGGCTGATGCACGAGCTTGTCGAATTGCGCCAGCGTCTCGGCGCCCATGCCGAGCTTGCCAAGGTCCAGGCGACCGGCTTCCTTGTCGAGCAGGCGCAGCACGGCCCGCTCGCCATGCCCAGTGGGCAGCGTGGAGACGCGCACGTCGACCGGGCGACCGCCGATCCGCAGCGTGATCCGCCCGTCCTGGGGCAAGCGCTTCTCCGCAATGTCGAGCTGCGACATGATCTTGATACGCGAGATCAGTGCCGCATGCAGTTCGCGACGCGGCCGCACGACATCGCGCAGCGTACCGTCGACCCGAAACCGCACCACCGAGTAGGTCTCGAAGGGCTCGATATGGATGTCCGATGCGCCATCGCGACTGGCCTGCGTAAGCAGCGCGTTGATCATGCGGATGATCGGCGCATCGTCCTCGGTCTCGAGCAGGTCCTCGATCTGCGGGATGTCCTGCATCAGGCGCGACAGGTCCAGGTCGCTGGCAACCTCGTCCACGACCGAGGCGGCCGAGCCCTCTTGCTGCGAATAGGCGCGCGCGATCGCTGCACGTAACTCGTCGTCGGGCTTGCGCACCGGCGCAATGCGCATCGGCTGGATCCGAACCAGCTCGGCCAGCGCGGTGACCGGAGTCTGCTCGCCGATCCACACTTCCATGACGTCGTTCTCGACACCCGAGACCAGGATCTGGTTCGTGCGCGCGAAGCCGTATGGCACGTAGCGACCCGGCGATACCCTCGACATGGTCGGCCGCTCAGTTGATGATCGGTTCGGGCTCGGTGACGTCGGCAGGCCGACGCGCGGGAGCCGTGACCGGCGGCGTGGGCGCGAACACCGGCGCCGGCGCGCCGCGCTGCGTCGGCGCCTGTACGCGAACGTCGAGCGCGGGCGTCGCCGCATTGGGCGCGAACAGGGACCCGGCCTTGGGCGCTGCCTGCCCGGGCGGCGGCACCATGGCCGGCATCGGTGTGTTCGGCAGCGAGGGCAGCAACCAATGCTCGGCCATGCCGGAGTCACCGCGCAACTGCCGGATGTAGTCGTAGCGATCGGCCGTGACGCGATGCGCGGCATTGGCGTCGCGCATGATCACCGGACGCAGGAATACCAGCAGGTTGGTCTTGGTGCGCGATCGTTCGTCGTAGCGAAAGAGATTGCCGAGGAACGGGATGTCTCCCAGGCCGGGCACCTTGCTCGAGCCGCCACTGGTGCGCTCCTCGATGAGCCCGCCCAGCACGATGATCTGGCCGTCGTCGACGAGCACGTTCGACTCGATCGATCGCTTGTTGGTGATCAGGTCGGCCGCCACCGTGGAGGTCTGGACATTGGAGACCTCCTGGAAGATCTGCAGCTTCACCGTTCCCGACTCGGAGATCTGCGGCTTGACGCGCAGCGTGGTGCCTACATCCTTGCGCTCGATCGTCTGGAACGGATTCACCGAGCCCTGCGCCGCGCCCGTGTTGGTGAACTGGCCGGTCACGAACGGCACGTTCTGACCGATGATGATCCGTGCCTCTTCGTTGTCGAGTGTCATCAGGTTCGGGGTGGCCAGTACATTGGCCTTGCCCGTGCCCTCCAGCGCCCGCGCGAGCAGGCCCAGATTGAGCACCTCGCCGACACCGGGCAAGGTGACCGTGCCGCGCACGACGCCAAGGTTCAGGCCCTGGCTCAGCGAACTGATATTGGTCGTGGCACTGAGGATGTTCCCGCTGCCCGAACTCGATGAGAAGTTGGTGCCGCCGATCGCGCGATTGGTCCCCTGCGGCGCGCTCAGGAATTGCCACTGGATGCCCAGCTCGGCCGCCGTGTCGGCGGTGACCTCGACGATCAGCGACTCGATGAACACCTGCGCTCGGCGCACGTCCAGCTTCTCGATGACGGCGCGCAGATTCCGGAAGATCGGTTCGGACGCGGTGATGATCAGCGAGTTCGTGGTCGGATCGGCCACGATCGAGGCTCCCCCGGCGCTGACCGCGACCGGCGAGCCACCGCCGCCGCCACTTGCGCTGCCCAGGGGCGATGTCGCCGGTGTCGCGCCCCCCGGCTGTCCCGGTCCGCGCGCCTGGTTCAAGGTGTTCGTCGCCTGGCGCACGCTGGCGCTGACGCTGCTGGTAGGCTGGGTCGATGCCGCCGAGCCGGTCAGTACGGCACTCAGGGTCTGTGCGAGCTTGGCGGCCTCTGCATTGCGCAGGTAGACGACGTGGATGTTGCCTTGCACGCTGCTCGGCCGGTCGAGTCGGGCGACCAGCGTCTTGGCCAGGTTGATCTTGGCCGCGCTCGCCGCCCGGATCATGATCGCGTTCATGCGCGTATCGGCCAGCACCGTCACGCGCTGGCCGGCATCGGTCGGCGCGCCCTGGCCGCCGCCGCCGTTGAGCAGCCGGTCCACCGCCACCGCCAGCTCGCTCGCCAGCCCATTGCGCACCGGGATGACCTCGAGCGGGCTGGTACTGGGGCTGTCGAGCGTGGCGATGATGCGGGCGATGCGTCGCAGGTTGTTCGCATAGTCGGTGACGACCAGCGAATTGTTGTTGGGATAGGCGACGATGGTGTTGTTCGGCGCGATCAGGGGCCGAAGGACCGGGACCAGCGCCGAGGCGGACTCGTAGTTGAGTCGGAAGATCTGTGTCACCACCTGGTCGCCGCCCGTCGTCGTGGTTCGTGACGCGGTGACCGGTCCCGACTGCAGCTTGGCGTCGGCCTCGGGGATCACCTTGGAGAGCGACCCCGCCTCCACGACCGCAAAGCCCTGAAGTCGCAGCGCGGCCAGCAGCAGCCGGTAGGCCTCGGCGCGGGTGACCGGCCTGGGCGTCTCTACGGTGATCTTGCCGCGCACCCGCGGGTCGATCACGAAGGTCCGGTCGAGCAGGTGACCGAAGGCGCCGACCACCGAATCGATGTCGGCATCCTTGAAGTTCAGTGTCACCGCATCGGGGCCTTGGGCACGCGTTCCAGACGGAAACGCGCCGACCACAGCCACCACGACGACCACCAGGATCGACGCGAGCACGCTGCGCGCGTTTCGACCGGACATGGGCAGGAAAGTTCGCAAGGGCCCGATCATGCGCCGATCTTGATGACGGTGTGATCGCCCTGGCGGCGGCCGATCAGCCCGAGAAACGCGTTCAGGCGCGCCCGCTCGGCCTCGTCGGCGCGGGCTTCCGCGGTGAATCGGACGCCGCCACGGCGGTCGAAGGTGCCCGAGCCACTGAGCCGCAAGGGCCCGTTGATGGTCTCGATCCGAAGATCGGCGCGCTGTCCCGCCCCGACCACCGCGACCCGGTAGCTGCCCACCGGGCTGACCGGCGTCAGCGCCGATGACATGTCGCGCAACTCGAGCTCGGCTCGCCCGTTGAATGATCCCTGCTTCAGCGTCAGTCCTTCCCAGCGCATGGAAAGCGCGCCGGCCGGCTTGATTGTATTCCACGGGGAGCCCAAGCGACCGAGAGCGACCGAGGGCAGTGAAACCGAACCGCGCCCGACCCGGACCTCGATCAGCGAGCCATTGATCGGGACCGCGGCACTCATGCTGTCGTGTCTGAAACTCGCGTCCACCAGCCCCAGGAACAGCGGCAGCACGGATACCCGCCACGACACCCTTCCCGGCACCGCGACCCCCGGCAGTACCCGGGCCCGACGGGTCGCATCGGCCACCACGGCCGGATCCGTGAGCACGATCCGTCCCGAGCCGCGCCAAACGGTGCCGGCGGTCTCCACCAGTGCCACCCGTCCCTGCGTGGCCGATCCCAGGAAGGCCGCCACGAAACTGGCCGGCGCGAACAAGGCCACCGTCAGTGCCACCGCGACGACACCACTGAGCACGAAGCCGAGCCAGCGCAGCGCCGATCGCCTCATGGCTTGCCCGCTCCCGGCAACTCGATGGCCATCCGGACCGCGACGAAGCCGGGGCTCGGATCCCGATTGGCACTCAGGTCGACGACACGGGCCCGGGTTTCGCGTATCGCCAGCTCCAGCCAGTCGAGCCAGGCGCCAAAGCCCACCCGCGCGAATCGCAGCTCGATCCGGTCGCCGCGAACCTCGATCGTGGCCAGCGCCTGAAGCCCTGCCGCCTGCAGCGAGCGTTCCAGCTGGCCGCGGATCGCCGATTGCGACTGCAGTCGATCCGGCACCGCGCCCAGATCGCGCGCCTCCAGCGCGAGCGACTCCATCTTGGCCAGTTGCGCGCGCATGCCGGGCAGATCGCGCAACAGGCTGGTTCGCCCCTTCCAGGCAGGTTCGAAGAACATCAGATAGACGACGGCCACGAACACGATCGCGAGCGCCGCCACGATCAGGCGGCGCTCGCGCGGTGCCAGCGAGCGCCATTTCTCGAAGGCCTGCTCCAGGCCGGGATAGCTTCGTTGCGCCATCAGTTCAATGCCACCGTCGCCGTATTGTTGGCGCCGGTCTCGAATTGCAGTTTCAGTCCCAGGCGCAGGCAGTCCTGTTGCAGCTTCGTTCGCGCGGCCGCCGACGCAACCAGCTTCTCGGCAAAGCGAACGCGTAGCCGGCCATCGCGGAACTCGATCCCGTTGAGGGCGTCCGGCGCCTTGGCCCCCATGGCCCGCGAGAATCGGGCCACCATCGGGACGAAGTCGCCCGGCCCGCTACGACCGGCTCGCGCACGCATCTGGGCCAGCTGCCGTTCCATCTGGAGCAGCGGATCCACCACCACCTTTGCCTGCGGGAAGCTCTCGCGGAATCTTTGCGTCATCTCGGCACGAATCGCGTTGCGCTCCTGGACCAGGCGCCCCCAATGCAGGTTGAGCCCGACCAGAAACACGACCAGGCTGCCCGCGGCAAGCGCCGCCGGCACGCGCCAGGCGCGCCAGTCAACATCGGCAAAACGGCGCCGCCAACCCGCGTCGCTGCGACCGGCCAACAGGTCATAGCCGGCGACCGTCGACGCATCGGGTACCTGCAAGGGCACCAGGGAGGCCGACATCGAGAGGGTCGCCGCCGCGCGCTCCAGGGGCTGGCGCCAGCCGGCATCGTCGCCGAATGCGACGATTCGGCGCGCGGACGCGGCTTCGGCGCGGGCACCGATCGGCGACGGGTCGACATCGGGCACGGGCTCGACGACTTCGGCGTTCGGGTCTTGATCGAGAGACGCGGCATCGGCCTCGGTTTCCTCGTCCGGTCGACCTTCGCTCACGGTCACGGCCCCGAGCCCGGCCGCCCCCAAGGCCTGAGCCCGCACGACCGCCAGGGCATCGGCCAGCGCACGCTCACGCTCGGACGGCTCGGGCCCGGCCGACCAGCCCAGGCCCGCGTCGGGACCGATACGAAACGCGATGCCGTCATGCACCAGCGTCGCGGAGATACTGCCCGCACGCCATGGCGCGGCGAGCTGCCCCGGAATCGCGGCGCCGACCCGGATCCCGCGGCGCTCGAATGCGCCGCTGACGAACTCGAGCCAGGCGCGATCGATGACGGCAACGGTTCGGGCCTCGGTGCCCGCACGTCGCGGACCCAGCACCAACGCGCACGACTGCGGGTCTTGCAGCAGGCTGTCCTCGACCACGTTCGGCAAGGCCTGACGCAGCTTCGCGCCGGACATCGGCGGCAGCCGCACCGGCACGAGCGATACATCGCGCGCATCGAAGACCAGCGTCACCTGGCGCAACGTCGGCAAGGCGTCGAGACTGAAGCGATCGAGCGCGAGTTCGCCGCCGGTGGCATGCAAGCTGACCAGGCACGGCTCGTGCGCGAAGCCGCGCTCGCCGATCGCGCGCGGCGGGATCCAGATCACTGCCTGTGATTTCTTCAGTACCGCTGCTGCCATATCACTTCAATTCGCTGTCCGCGGCGCGCGAGCAGGGTCTCGGAGACCGTTTCGACCCGGCCGAAGCGTACCACCCCGTGGACGAGGAAGAAATTCGAGGACACGCTCACGCGTCCGCCCAGGTCGGTCGCGTCGAGCGACAACGCGGCCGCCACGTCGCCGACGTTGCGATGAAAGGTATTCTCGCGCGAGAGGACGAAGCGCCGCGCGGTTTCCGCGCCGATCTTCTCCGACATCGCCGCGATCACGGGCGCGCTTGCCGTGTTCGCATTGACCGCGGTCGCCTCGCCGGCAAGCGGCAGGAAGACCACGTGTGGGCGCAAGGCCTCGATCACGTCATCGGTGAAGCCGGGCACCGTGCGCAGGTCGTCGACTCGCAGCAGCGGCAGCGCAAGCGGTGCGCGCCGCGCCCCGTCGACAAGGCTCGGTCGCGCCGCGAGCAAGCGTGCGAGCAGTGCCTCGGAGAGCGACTGCGGCTGGTCGAGGTTGGCCAGTAGCCGCCTGAACACCGCGAGCCATCCGGCATCGGGGACCGGCTGGCCTTCCGCCAACACGGCCGCGACGAGATCGTTCAAGTTCAGGCGACCTTGCGCGTCGGCGATGTCGCCGCGCAAGGTCGCCGCGCGGGAGGGATCGTCGATGCGCGCGCCGGCGGTCACCGTTTCGTCGAGCCGCGTCTCCTCGACCGGCGTGGCCCATGCCTCGAGCAGGTGATCGACGCCCGGGCTGGTGATGGTATCGGCCCGGAGCACGACCCTGGCCCAGTCGATCGCGGCACGCTCGATCCAGCGCGTCTGCGCGAGCGCGAGCCGGTTCTCGACCGAACGCAGGGTGACGTGCTCGCGCGTGTACAGGCTGCCGATGACCAGGGTCGCCAGCGCGACCACCAGCATCACGCCGACGATCGCCGCACCGCGCTCTCGTTGCGCGCTCCAAGGCCGCGGGGCGGCACGAGCCGTGGTAGAAATGGGAGCGGCGGGCATCGGGCTCAGTCCTTGACCGCGAACACGCGCACGATCAGGGCGCCGCCTCGACGCAGGTTCAGTTCCACGCCGCTCGGGCCCCCGTAGGGCGCGTTGACGGTTGCCGTCGTCGCGGCGACGGGTGGCGGCAGTTGCAGCAGTGCGGCGGTATCGAGCCACTGGCGCCGTCCGTCGACCCAGGCGCGATACTCGATTCCTTCGATCCCGGACAGCAGCGGCTGCCAGACCAGCGCCGCGGCCGCGGCCTCGCCGCTGGCCGCGAGGTCGGGTGACCAGGCACCGAAGCCGCGTTCGAAGACGCCGCCACGGAGTCGATAGAACACCCGTTGAAGCCGCCCGGCCTGCTCGCCCACGCCCTGGCGCAGGATCGCGAGCATCGGCGGCCCATCCGCCTGGTCGGGCAGGAAGGCGATGGGCCAGCTCGCATAGCCCTCGAACAGGCGTACGGCCCAGGACCGGCGCAGGTCCTCGTCGAGTTGCGCGAACACGGTCGCCAGCGCCCTGGTTTCGTTGGATCGCGTCGTGATGTCTTCACGGCTGCGCAGCACGGCATCCATGCCGCGCCAGCAAAGCACCGACAGCACGGCCATCAAGGCCACTGCGACAAGCAGCTCCAGTAGCGTGAATCCGCGAATGCGGGTGGCCCGGGTCGGCATCGCTCAGATGCCCTGGGTCGCGAAGCCGATCAGGCGCGCCAGCCGGTGGCCATCACGGTCGAGCACGCTCACCTGCACGCGCCGGAAGAAGCGGTTCGGGGTCGCGAACACCTCGTCGACGCAAACCAGGGCCCTGCCTGCCTGCGAGCAGTCGTATTGCCTTCGTCCCAGCGCCGGGAACTCGTTCGTGATCCGGATCTGCGCGAGCCGGTTCTCGGCGCTCCATTGCGCCAGGCCACGGTCACGCAAGTCGGCGCTGCCGATGCGCAGGGCCGTGGTGGCCCGTACCGAGGCCATCAGGGCGACCGCCGCGATGGTCAACGCGACCAGCACCTCGATCAGCGTGAACCCACCGACGTGCGCGCGGCGTCGGACAGTGCTCATCGCGCCAGCTCGAACACGCCGAGCCCGTCGGCCTGCACCGTGGCCTGGCGACCGTCACGTGCCAGGTGGAGCGCGAAGGGCGTGTCGACGACATCGCGACCGAACTCGATCTGTTCGCCGCCATCGGGCCGCTCCACCTTGATCGTCGTCGGTCCCGACCAGGCACGGACCCGCAAGTCGCGATCGTCGAGCAGCGGCTGCCAGCGCGCGGCGCGCCGGATCATGAAGCGATACTCCAGATCGTCGGCCTCGAAGCGGATCGGGGCGCCGCGAACGAGCGCCTCCTCGCGCGCGAGCGACAGCAGCATCGCCAGTCGTTCGGCATCGAACTGGAGGCTGCGGTCTGCGCCTCGAATGGACAGACCAACGACCGTCATCAGCACGCTGGCGATGACCAGCGCGACCAGCACCTCGATCAGGGTGAATCCGCTCGTACGCGCGCCGGACCTCGGCACCCGCAAGACCTCAGCGATTGAGTTGCCAGGAGCCGATATCGGCGTTGACGCCTTCGCCGCCGGGTTGGCCGTCGGCACCGTAGCTGAACACATCGATCTCGCCCTTGATGCCCGGGTTCAGGTACTGATAGGGATGTCCCCACGGGTCCTTGGGCGGTGACTTCAGGTATTGCTTCCAGTTCGTTGCCGCCGGTTCGCCGCCCGGGCGCTGCACCAGCGCGAGCAGGCCTTGCTCGGTGCTCGGGTAGCGCTGGTTGTCCAGCCGGTAGCTCTCGAGCGCCTGGAGTACGTTGCCTATGTCGTACTTGGCCGCCGTGACGCGGGCCTCGTCGGGCTTGTCCATGACGCGCGGCACGATCAAGGCCGCGAGCACGCCCAGGATGAGGATGACGACCATGATCTCGATCAGCGTGAAACCACGCTGATCGCTGAAGCGACGCTGCATGTCGGGACTCGGGGGAGTGGGTTGCAGTAAGGGCGGTATGATAGCAGCGCCACCCCTTTCCCCCCTTGGCAAGCGATGCGTCTGATACGAACGGACGGTCCGGGCGGATGGACGTCGCGCCTGGCCGCCGTCGTCTTGTTCGGGCTCCTCTGTGCCACCCTCACCTATTGGCTGATGCAGGTGCTACCGGCGCCCGCCCGGATCGCGCCCGCGGGCTCGCTGGCCGACCAGCAGGGCCGGGTCAGCCTGGTCGGCGCGAACGCGCTGTTCGGTCAGGCATCCGGCGCCGCGCGGCCGCTGGCGCCGATTGCGTCGACCAATCTGCGCGTGGCCGGGATCATCTCGGGTGGCGGCCTCGGCTCCGCCCTGATATCGGTCGATGGCAAGCCCGCCATCGCCTATGCGGTCGGCGCCAGGATCGACGACGCGACCCGCCTGGCCGAGGTCACCCCGGCATCGGTCGTCATCGAACGGCATGGCGAGCGGATCGAGATCAAACCGCCACCGACCGCCGACACCTCGGTGCTCACCAGTGGCGTGGGCAAGTCCCGCGCCGGCGCGGGCGCCCCGGTCACCTCGGCCCGCCCGGCCGCCGCACCTCGCCCGCCGCCCGCGGCCCGTCCGGCGCAGTCGGTCGCAAGGCCGACCCGTCCGGCGCCGGCACGCCCGATCGCGCGCCCGGCGACAAGCCCCGCGCGCCCGGGCGCCTCGGATCGCCGCTGATCCCGGCGCGCGGGTCCAGCGCCGCTTCGGCGCGCCAGCTTGCCGGCAGTAGAATCGAGCGATGCGACAGTACCTCGACCTGATGCGCCACGTGCTCGAGCGCGGCACCGAGAAGGCGGACCGTACCGGCACCGGCACGCGCTCGGTCTTCGGCTGGCAGATGCGCTTCGATCTGTCAGAGGGCTTCCCTCTGGTGACGACCAAGAAGCTGCACCTGCGATCGATCGTCCACGAGTTGCTGTGGTTCCTCCAGGGATCCACGAATGTCGCCTACCTGCGCGAGCACGGCGTCTCGATCTGGGACGAATGGGCCGACGAGAACGGCGAGCTGGGGCCCGTCTACGGCTACCAGTGGCGCAGCTGGCCCAGCCCCGACGGCAGCCACCTGGACCAGATCAGCGATGTCATGTCGCGCCTGAAGTCCGATCCGGACTCGAGGCGCCTGATCGTCTCGGCCTGGAACGTCGCCGACCTCTCCAAGATGGCACTGGCGCCATGTCATGCGTTCTTCCAGTTCTACGTGGCTGACGGCCGCCTGTCCTGCCAGCTCTATCAACGCAGTGCCGACATCTTCCTGGGCGTGCCCTTCAACATCGCGTCCTATGCATTGCTCACGCACATGGTCGCCCAGCAATGCGACCTGGCCGCTGGCGACTTCATCTGGACGGGCGGCGACTGCCACCTGTATTCGAACCACCTGGAACAGGCCGCGCTGCAACTCGATCGCGCGCCCCATCCGCTGCCGCGCCTGGTGATCAATCGACGACCGGCGTCGATCTTCGACTACCGTTTCGAGGACTTCGAGATCCTCGACTACGCGTCGCACCCCCACATCAAGGCGCCGGTCGCGATCTGAGCGCCGGCGCATGAACATGCACTCCGACATCGCGCCGGCGCCGCGCGCCCGCCTCACGATCATCGTCGCGAGCGCACGCAACGGCGTGATCGGGCGTGGGAACGATCTGCCATGGCGCCTGCCCGCCGACCTGGGCTTCTTCAAGCGCACGACGCTTGGTCACCCGCTGGTGATGGGCCGGCGCACCTTCGAGTCGATTGGCCGCGCCCTACCCGGCCGACGTACCCTGGTGGTGACCCGTGCGCCAGACTGGCGGGCCGACGGCTGCGAGACCTGCGGATCCCTCGAGGAGGCGATTGCGGCGGCCTCCACGTCGCGCGGCCCAAACGATCCGATCGACGCCAGCGAGGTCTTCATTGCCGGCGGCGGCCAAATCTATGCGCAAGCGCTCGCCCGTGCCGATCGGATCCTGCTGACCCAGGTCGAGCTCGAACCCGAGGGCGACACCCGATTCGGGCCCATCGATCAGCGTGAATGGATCGAGGTCTCGCGCGAGCCGCACGCGGCGGAAGGCGATCGCCCCGCGTTCGCGTTCGTGGAATTGCGACGCCGCTGAGGCCGGTCGCTCACCAGATTCCCATGCCGATTCCGGCGGCCATCGCCTCGCCCAGATCGCGGGCTGCCTGCAAGGAGACCTCGTCGATTCGCTTGGGCGCAAGAATCGCCTCCGGCGTCTGCGCATCGGTCAGGACGATCATCGGTTCGGCCACGCGGCGCAGGCGCCATCCGGTTGCAATCCGGTCGATCTGACGGGTAGCCCCAGTGCCGTCGCTGCCCGCGCACACGATGCTCGCGTACGGGCGGGCCACGATTCGGTCGAGCACGGGGTAGTAGCAGCGGTCGAAGAAGTCCTTCATCATTCCCGCCATCGACGCCAGGTTCTCGGGCGTGCAGAACAGGTAGCCCCCCGCGCTCGAGACCGCTTCCGGCCCGGCGAGGTCGCAGCGCAGCAGCACGACCGCGTCGCCCGGATCGGACCCTGCGGCGGCGTCGGCTGCGGCTCGAGCCAGCTGCTCCGTGCCGCCGGTCGCCGACCACCACACCACCAACAGCGGGCCGGCGCCCGTGGCGCTCGAGTCCGCCGGCTTCGCGTCGCCCTGTAAATCGGTTCGCTCTTTCACGCCGTCTCCGTCGGTTCCGGATACATTCGCGCATCCCGCCCACGACCCGTCGGCCGCGATCGTCCACGCGCCAAGATGCAGCATACCCAAGCCCGTCCGCTGCGCGCCTTCATGTTCATGATGTGTGCGCAGGTCTTCTTCACCCTGCTCGATGCGACCGGCAAGACCATGGCCTCCGAGATGGGCGTGCCGCTGGTCGCACTCGTTCGCCATGCCGTGCATGCGCTGCTGATGCTGGTCGTGCTCGGCCCCACGCTGGGGGTCGCGACCCTGGTGCGAAGCCATCGTCCGGGGCTGCAACTGGTGCGCGGCCTGGTCCTGGGTGGCTTCACCTTGTTCTTCTTCACCGCGCTGCGCTACCTGCCGCAGGCAGAGGCGACGGCGATCAACTTCATCGCGCCGCTGGTGATCATGCTGCTGGCCGGCCCCCTGCTTGGCGAGTCGGTGGGTTGGCGCCGATGGGTGGGCGCGGCAATCGGCTTCCTGGGCATGCTGATCATCGTGCGTCCCGGCTCGGCGCTGCATCCGGTGGGCGTCATGTTCGTGCTGCTCACCGTGGCCTGCAACGTCGTGTTCCAGATGCTCACCCGCAAGCTCTCTACCGTCGATCATTCGATGACGACGATCTTTCTGAGCGCGCTGGTCGGCGTCGCCTTGTCGGTTGCCACGCTGCCGCTACAGGCGAGCTGGGGCGGCTGGCCAGCGCAGGTCGAGACACGAACCGTGCTGCTGCTGCTCTCGATGGGCGTGACCGGCTTCGTGAGCCAGTGGTGCCTGATCCGCGCCTACTACTGGTCGAGCGCCTCGTTCATTGCGCCCCTGGTCTACCTGCAGATCGTCTGGGCGGCGCTGGCCGGCCTGGCCTTCTTCGGCCAGTGGCCCGCGCCGCTCAGTCTGATCGGCATCGCCCTCATCTGTGCGAGCGGCGCCGGCACCGTGCTGGCCGGGTCGCGTTCGGTACAATCGGGCCCACGCCTCCGTAGCTCAGTGGATAGAGCATCCCCCTCCTAAGGGGAGGGTCGCACGTTCGATTCGTGCCGGGGGCGCCATCCATGTGTCGCACGCCTGATCGCCGATCGGCGATCCGCGTGAACCGACGACCCACAAGGCGTTCCTGCGTCCAAGCCGTCCTGCGTGCGTCGTAACAGCGCGTTCCCGTGCGTTGCGACCCGGCTTGCGGTTTGCCCGAGCCCGTATTGCGAATCATTATCATTTCTGGTTGAATCGCTGCTCGTCGCCACTACCGATCGCCGAGCAAACGATGTCCCGATCCCTTGCCGCCCTTCTCCTCGCCGCCGCCGCGACCATCGGGTCGACAGCCCTCGCCGACGAAGTCGTCGTCTATTCGGCTCGCAACGAGCAACTGATCAAGCCCCTGTTCGACGCCTACCGCGAGGAAACGGGCACGCAGGTCCGGTTCGTCACCGACAAGGAAGGCCCGCTGATGGCGCGCCTGCTCGCCGAAGGGCGCAACACGCCGGCCGACCTGTTGATCACGGTCGACGCCGGCAACCTCTGGCAGGCTGCCAACAAGGACCTGCTGCGCGAAGTGGATTCACCGGTGCTGGAGCGCAACATCCCGGCGCATCTGCGCGATCCGGGCAAGCGCTGGTTCGGCCTGTCGGTGCGGGCCCGCACCCTGGTCTACAACACGAACCGCGTGAAACCCGCTGAGCTGAGCACCTACGAGGACCTGGCCAGCGCGAAATGGCGGGGCCGCCTTTGCCTGCGAACCTCGAAGAAGGTCTACAACCAGTCGCTGGTCGCCATGATGATCTGGGCGCACGGCGAGGCGCGCGCCGAAGAAACGGTGCGCGGCTGGGTCGCGAACCTCGCGACGCCGCCGTACGCCGACGATACCCGGGCGATGGAAGCCGTGGCCGCCGGCCTGTGCGACGTGACGCTGGTCAACACCTACTATTTCGGCCGCTTGAAGGCCAAGCGGCCGAACCTGCCCATTTCGATCTTCTGGCCCAACCAGGGCGACGAGGGCAAGTTTGCCGGTGTCCACGTGAATGTCTCCGGCGCGGGGATCACCCGGCATGCGAAACACCCCGAGCAAGCTCGGCGACTGCTCGAATGGCTGTCCTCGGACCGGGCCCAGAAGCTCTACGCCGGCGTCAACCTGGAGTACCCCGCCAACCCCGCCACGCCGCCAGATCCCCGCGTGGCCGCCTGGGGCTCGTTCAAGCAAGCCGTCATCAACGTGTCCGAAGCCGGCCGCCTGCAGACCCGCGCCGTCATGCTGATGGATCGCGCAGGCTACAAGTAGGCCCGGGCCTGGGTCGCCATACCGAGCGCCGCTCATCATGAGCCGGACCGAGCGCGTCGCGCCATGGCTGGCCGTGCTTCCGATCGTGGTCATCACGGCGGTTCCGGTGCTCGTGGTGCTGGCGTCGCTCGCGCAACCGGACCGAGCCGTCTGGAGCCACCTGTGGCAGCACGTGATGCCGGAGTTGATCGTCAACACGTTCTGGCTGGTCCTGGGGGTCGCCGTCGGCGTCACCGCGATCGGCGTCACGCTGGCCTGGATCACCGGCGCCTGCGAGTTCCCGGCGCGACGATTCTTCTCGTGGGCACTGATGTTGCCGCTGGCCCTGCCCGCCTACGTGACGGCCTTCGTCTGGCTGGGTACCTTCGACGCCACCGGGGCGCTGGCAAGCTGGCTGCGAGCATCGACCGGCATGAGCCTGCCGCCGATCCGCTCGCGCGGCGGCGTCATACTGGTCATGGTGCTGGCGCTCTACCCGTATGTCTACCTGACCGCCAGGGCGGCCTTCGTCTCACAGGGGCGATCGCTGCTCGAGGCGGCCCAATCGATGGGGATGGCGCGCTGGCAGGTCTTCTGGCGCGTAAGCCTGCCGATGGCCAGGCCCGCGATCGCGGTCGGCATGCTCCTCGCGGTCATGGAGACCCTGGCCGATTTCGGGACGGTGGCGGTTTTCAACTACGACACCTTCACGACGGGGATCTACAAGGCCTGGTTCGCCCTCTTCTCGCTCCCCGCCGCGGCGCAGCTTGCGTCGGTGCTGGTCATCATCGTCGCGATCGCCGCGCTGCTCGAAGGCCGCCTGCGCGCCCGTCGCGACTACTCGACCTCGGGCCGGCCCGCGGCCGCGCCGGCACGCATCATATTGCGGGGGTGGCATGCCGGTGTCGCGTTCGCGTGGGCCAGCCTGGTGTTCGGCCTCGCCTTCGTGCTGCCGATTTCACGAATACTCGTCTGGGCCGCCGGGGTCTGGGCCCGGGACGCGGATCAACGCTACCTGGGATTCGCCTGGCATTCATTGGTCCTGGCCGGCATGGGCGCCTTGCTGATCACCACCCTCGCGCTCGCGCTGGCCTATGCAGAGCGGGTCCGTCCGAGCGCGGCGATGCGCGCGAGCGTGCGGCTCTCGGCGCTCGGCTACGCCCTTCCCGGCACGGTCCTGGCCGTCGGCGTCTTCGTGCCGCTGGCCTGGCTCGACAACCGGATCATCGAACTATTCGGGCTTGCGGCGCCGCTGATCGGGGGTACGCTCGCCGCCATGCTTCTCGCCTATTGCGCGCGCTTCCTGGCCGTGGCTTTCGGGCCCGTGAATGCCGGGTTGATTCGCATTTCCCGCTCGGTCGACGAGGCGGCCCAGTCGCTGGGCGTGGTCGGCCCCCGCAGGCTTTGGCGAATCCACTTGCCGCTGCTGCGATCATCGGTGCTCGCCGCCGCCGCGATCGGCTTCGTCGAGCTCATGAAGGAATTGCCGATCACGCTGATGACACGCCCCTTCGGCTGGGAGACCCTGGCGGTTCGCGTGTTCGAGATGACATCGGAGGGGGAATGGGACCGCGCCGCACTGCCGGCAGCAGCGATCGTGGTCGTCGGGCTGTTGCCCGTGATGCTGCTCATCAGGAGCACCAGCCATGCTGAAGCTTGAGGGCGTCGCGCACGCCTATGGCGAGCGGCAGGTGCTGGTCGATGTCGCATTCGCCCTGCTACCCGGCGAGATCGGCTGCCTGCTCGGGCCCTCGGGCTGTGGCAAGACTACGGCACTGCGCCTGATTGCCGGCTTCGAGTCATTGCAGTCCGGCCGCATCCGAATCGCTGGCGAAGAAGTCGCGGGCCCCGGGCACAGCGTGCCGCCGCAACGCCGACAGGTCGGCCTGGTGTTCCAGGACTATGCCCTCTTCCCCCATCTGAGCGTGGCGGAGAATGTCGGCTTCGGCCTTGGCCACCTGTCGCGCAGCGATCGACGCCGGCGCGTCGACGAGATGCTGGCCTTGACCGGCCTTCAACATGAGGCGCGACTCGCCCCCGCACGCCTCTCCGGCGGGCAGCAACAGCGAGTCGCGCTCGCGCGTGCCCTCGCCCCGCGCCCGCGCCTGTTGCTGATGGACGAACCCTTCTCGAATCTCGACGTGGAGTTGCGCGAACGGCTGTCGCTCGAAGTCCGCGACATCCTCAAGCACGAAGGCATCACGGCGCTACTCGTCACCCATGACCAGCAGGAGGCCTTTGCACTTTCCGATCGGATCGGAATCGTCAATGACGGGCTGATACAGCAATGGGGCGAGGCCTATGCGCTCTACCACGAGCCGGCCAACCGCTTCGTGGCCGACTTCGTCGGGCAAGGGGCCTTCTTGCCGGGCACCGTCGTTGGGGCGGGGGAAATCGGAATCGAGCTGGGCGTGCTACGCGGCGAAGCCGCGCGCGACGGTGCGGCGGGATCGTGCTTCTCGCACCCGATCGGTACCCGCGTCGATGTGCTGATCCGCCCCGACGACATCGTCCACGACGACACGAGCCCGATTCAGGCCGAAGTGGTACGCAAGTCCTTTCGGGGTGCCGACTTCCTGTATACGCTGGCGCTCGAGAGCGGCGCGCGGGTCCTGGCGCTCGTCCCATCCGATCATGACCATGCGATGGGCGAGTCGATCGGGATCCGGCTGGAAGTGGATCACGTGGTCGCCTTCGACGCGGACGATCATCCGTAACGGTGATGAGCCCGCAGTAGAATTTCGGGACGGCAGCAAAGGACTGCGGCTCGATCTGGAGGCCAATCGATGCCCTGGCAATCGCACGATGTTCGCAACCAGTTCGACGACCTGACGGGTTACGACCTCTACACGAGCGACCTCGCGCTGCAAGCCGCGGTCACATGCCATGGCGGAAGCGACCACGCTTCGCTGCGCGACCACGGCGTCGCGATGGGCGACGCCGACAACTACCGGCTCGCCGAGCAAGCCAATCGCTTCACGCCGGAGTTGCGCGCATTCGATGCACGCGGCCGGCGCACCGACGTCGTCGAGTTCCATCCGAGCTGGCACCACTGGCTGGCGCAGGCCCGTCGTCATGGGCTGCATGCATCGCCCTTCTCGGGCGAGTCGCCCGGACGCTGGATCGAATGGGCCGCGCGCTTCTACATGCATGCGCAGATCGAATCCGGTAGCCAATGCCCGACCGCGATGACGCTGGGCTGCATTCCTCTGCTCGAGCGCGAGCCCGCGCTTTGGAGCGGGCTCGGCGAGAGGCTGCTGAGCCGCGACTACGACGCGACCGACCGGCCTGTCGAACAGAAGTCGTCGATCTGGATCGGCATGGGGATGACCGAGAAGCAAGGCGGCTCAGACGTTCGAACGAATGCCACGACGGCGACGCCCATCGGACCCGGCGGACGGGGCGGCGAGTACTTGCTGCGCGGCCACAAGTGGTTCTTCTCGGCCCCGATGTGCGACGCGCACCTGGTGGTGGCGCGCGCCCCGGACGAAGGCCTCGCCTGCTTCTATGTTCCTCGTTGGCGCCCCGACGGCACCCGCAACGCGATCGAGATCCAACGGCTCAAGAACAAGGTCGGCAACCGGAGCAATTCGAGCAGCGAGGTCGAGTTCCTCGATGCCTGGGGGATGATGATCGGCGAGCCGGGCCGGGGCATTCCGACCATCATCGAGATGGCCACCTACACGCGGCTGACCTGTGCGATCAGCAGCGCCGGATTCATGCGCCAGGCCGTGGTCCAGGCGATCGCCTATGCCAGGCAGCGCGAGGCCTTCGGGCGCGTGCTCGCCGCCCAGCCCCTGATGACGACCGTACTGGCCGACATGGCGCTCGAGAGCGAGGCGGCCATGACGCTCGCGATGCGACTCGCGGCAGCCTATGCGTCGGACGATGCATCCGCGCGCGCCTGGCGACGGATCATGACGCCGGCGGCCAAGTTCTGGATCTGCAAGCGTGCCGTCGAGCTCACCGGCGAGGCGATGGAGGTCTTTGGCGGCAACGGTTATGTGGACGACGGCATCATGGCCCGCTTGTTCCGCGAGGCGCCGGTCAACTCGATCTGGGAAGGCTCGGGCAATGTCATGTGCCTCGACGTACTGCGCGCGATCGCGCGCGAGCCCGCCCAGCTGTTCGGACTACTCGACGAACTCGAGCGCCACGCCGACGGCGACGCACGCCTGATCGCCGAGGCCAAGGCGCTACGTGCCCGCGTGTCCGGCCCCGTCGATTCGCTCGAAGCCGGCGCTCGCGCGTTCACCGCGCGGCTGGTCGTGCTCGCACAGGCCTGCCTGTTGCGTCGCGACGCACCCGGGTTCGTCGCCGATGCATTCGCCTCGACCCGGCTCTCGCGCGGCTGGGGCCATGTGAGCGGCTGCGTCGACACCGAGGCCTTCGACGCGGGCAAGCTCCTGGCGCGTGCGCTGCCCCAGTGAGCCGGGTCTACAACGCCCGGCCGGCGGCATGCGCGCTCGCCCAGGCCCACTGGAAGTTGTAGCCGCCGAGCCAACCGGTCACATCGACGACCTCGCCGATCGCATACAGGCCGGGCACCGCGCTGGCGGCCATCGTCTTGGACGACAGGCCCGCCGTGTCGATACCGCCCGCCGTGACTTCGGCCTTGGCGAACCCCTCGGTGCCACTCGGTTCGAAGCGCCAGCTCGCCAGCTGCGCGGCCGCTTCGTCGAGCGTCTTGTCGGACAGATTCGCGAGCTCGCCGCGCAAGTCGACGCGCGCGGCCAGCACCTCGGCCAGGCGCGACGGTAGATCGTCGGCCAACACCGACGCGAGCGTCGCCTTGGGTCGCGCACGCTTCGCCTGGCGCAGCCATCCGGCGGACCGGTCGGGCAGGAAGTCGATCTCCAGCGGCATGCGATGGCGCCAATAGCTCGACGCCTGAAGGATCGCGGGCCCGGAAAGCCCCCGATGCGTGAACAAGGCGGATTCTCGAAACGCCTGCCCGCCGGCCCGGGCGACCACCGGCGCCGACACGCCCGACAGCCCCTTGAATATCGACTCGGTCTCGGCCAGTTTCAGTGGAACGAGCGCTGGGCGGGGCTCGACGATCTTCAGGCCGAAGCGTCGCGCCAGTGCGTAACCGAAGTCGGTCGCGCCCAGCTTGGGGATCGACAGTCCCCCGGTTGCGATGACCAGGGCGGACGAAATGGCGACACGGCTGCCAATCCGGATCTCGAAGTCGGCGCCACGGCGCTCGATCCCGGCAACGGGATCGCCCAGGCCGATCTCCACTGCGCCCGCCGCGCATTCGTCGAGCAGCATCCGCACGATCTGCTTGGCCGATCCGTCGCAAAAGAGCTGGCCGAGCGTCTTTTCGTGCCAGGCAATGCGATGTCGTTCGACCAACGCGATGAAATCGTCGGGCCGATACCGACGCAACGCCGAGGTCGCGAATCTCGGATTGGCCGAGATGAAATGGGTCGCCGCGGTCTGGAGGTTGGTGAAATTGCACCGGCCGCCGCCCGAGATCAGGATCTTTCGTCCCGGTGCATCGCCATGGTCCACCAGCAACACGCGCCGACCGCGCTGGCCCGCAACGGCTGCGCACATCAGCCCGGCGGCACCGGCGCCCACGATCACGGCATCGAAGCGATCGGTGCCCATGACGAGATCGGCGCGCCGGCCGCTAACGGATCTCGACGCTGTCGGGCACCGGCACTCGCATCGTCAACAGCACCTGGGCATAGGCCTTGGCAAGGTTGTCCGTGTGCAGGGACGCCATGCCGCCGCCGCCCAATGCATCGTGCAAGAGAAAGTTCATCGCGCCGAAGCCCGGCAGATCGAAGCGCTCCACCAACGAGGGTGCCCGGTGTGCGAAATGCGCGGCCACACGCTTGGGTGTCAACCACTCGGACAACCAGGGCAGGTAGGCGGGGTCGCGCGCGATCACCCCGATGTTGGCCTTGTTGCCCTTGTCGCCGGACCGAGCCCAGGCCAGGCGTATCAAGGGGACCTCACGCGTTGGCGAGTCGGGCTCGGCACTCGGGTGAGACAGCGCCGGTGGCAGATCGCCTGCATCGAATCCACCGTCCGCCGGGACGGTCACCGTGCGCCGCTCTCCGTCCACATCGATCTCGACCGCGATCTCGCGCTTCGGCAGCAGGAAAGAGAACAGCCGGATCACCGGCGTCGGTGTCGGGCGCCCGCCCACCAACCCGCAGGTCCCCGGCGCCATCGACGTGCCCGCGGGGGCGAACTCGCGCGCGAACAAGGACAGGCTGGCTCGCGACGGTGCCTTGACCGCGATCTTGAGCACCACCTCGCGCGACACCGGGTTCGCATTGCCCCCGAACATGTCCTCTGCGCCCAGCACCTCGATGCGCGACTCGGTATACGGCGGCAGACCCATCATGTCGATCATGCGGCTCGTGCGCGCCAGAATCGCATGGCCGGTCCGACGAGCCTTCTCGGCGGCACGCTCGCCGCCGATCGTGAGAAAGGCGGTGTTCCGGTAGCCGTCGGCGAAGGTCAGGCTCACCTTGTAGGTGTCGGTGGGCGGCCGGCCGCGTGCACCCGAAACGCGTACCCGATCAGAGCCGAGTTGCTCGAAGCGAACGCCGGTGAAATCGCAGGTGACGTCCGGAACGAAATACGATCTCGGGTCGCCGATCTCGTAGAGGAGTTGCTCGGCCACCGAGGCAACGCTGACGAGTCCTCCCGTGCCCGGCGGCTTCTCGATCGTGAAGCTGCCGTCCGGGCTGGCCTCGAGCACCGGAAATCCGATGTTCTCCCAATCCGGAACCGACTCCCAGTCGGTGAACAGGCCGCCCGTGCACTGCGCCCCACATTCGACCAGATGCCCGGCCAGCGTTCCCTGGGCGAGTTTGTCGTGTTCCTCCGGTCCCCAGCCGAACGCATGCATCAGCACGCCGAGCGTCACCGCGGAATCCACGCAGCGACCGGTGATCACGACGTCGCAACCGGCGTCGAGAGCGCGCGCGATCGGGATCGCGCCCAAGTACGCGTTGACGCTGGCGACCCGCTCGGGAAAGGGCTCTCCCGAGTAGAGCTCGGTCACGCCGCTCGCGCGCAGCGCATCGGCACGGTCTTGAAGATCGTCACCCAGTACGACGCCGATCCGCAGCGGAATCTCGTGCTCGTCGGCAACCCGTTGCAAGGCGTCGCGGCAAGCGATCGGATTCACGCCGCCTGCATTCGCGACCACGCGGATGCCTTTCTCCTGGAGCGCCGGCAGGAGCTGGCGCATCGTGATCTCGACGAAATCGGTCGCGAAGCCCGCGAGCGGGTTCTTGGCCCGCTGGGCTGCCATGATGGACATCGTCACTTCGGCCAGATAGTCGAAGACCAGGAAGTCGACGTTGCCGCCTTCGACGAGCTGGGGTGCCGCGATCGCCGTATCGCCCCAGAAGCCCGATGCGCTCCCGATCCTGACCCGATCCCTAGTCGCCATCTCTCTCTCCGTGTGCGCCGAGCTTGCGCTCGAGCCGACTGACCCGGCGCGCCAGCGAGGCCATGCCATCATCGGCTGCCGCCGGACGCATTCCGCTCAACCAAAGGTCCACCATCGTACTCGCGACCTTGGCCGGAACGAAGCTGTCGCGCCGCGAATGGGGTGACATCAGCCAATGCTCGACGCCGCCGAAGATCAGGTCGCGAACCATGGTCGGATCGATGTCGTCGCGCAATTCGCCGCGGGCGATTCCGTCGGTGATCGTCGTCATCAGGAAGCGGCTGTAGCGGCGGTTCAGCGCATGCAGCTTGCTGCCGGCATACGGCCGTGGCGCACGCCGCTCGTCGGCGATCAGGCGGGCGAAACCCGGGTCGTCGATCGCGATCCTCAGGTGGCGCGCGACCAGGTAGGCGAGCCGGTCGCGCGTACTGCCGAGCACCATGAAGTGAGGCTCGATATCGGCAATGAGCCGATCGTAGAAGTCGGCCAGCACGGCATCGAAGATCGCGCGCTTGCTCTCGAAGTACGTGTAGAGCGTGCCCTCGACGCACCCCGCTCGGGCGGCGATCGCCTTGATCGCGGCATGCTCGAGACCCGCCTCGAGAAAGACCTCGCGGGCAGCCTCCAGGATCTCCCGACGTCGGGTCGCCTTGCGACGGCGCGGCGCCTGGCTCGCCGGGGCCGAACGCGGCGCGCGCCGGGCCGACAAGCGTGCCGGGTCAGCACTCATCGCCCATATGCCGCTTTCCGCGACATCCGATGCCGCGAGCGCTCATGTCCGAACCCGATCCCATCCCTGTCTCTCGTCATGTGCTGCCGAATGCGCATGCGCGCCGGTCCTTACTGAATTACGCTCAATATATCCTCTAGCCAGGCCACTGGGAAGCGATTGAAAAGGACGAACCTCGACACTGACGCGCCCCGCGGAAGCGCACCCCACTCACCCAGGTTCGAAGAATCCAGCGACGCGCTTGCACATAGGCACGAGTTGAGGCAGATTTCCTGAGTACCCCTCAATAAATGGGTCTTTCACGCATGCCAAGCCTCGAATCGAAGATCGACACGACCAGCACCGAGTTCGCTACCCGTCGCGCCGCGATGCTCGACCTGGTCGACGCGATGCGCCGGCTCGAAGCCCGAGCGGTCGAAACCTCCGCCCGCGCCAAGCCACTGTTCGACCGCCGCAAGCAACTCCTGCCGCGTGAGCGGCTCGTGCGCCTGCTCGACCCGGGTGCGCCTTGGCTCGAGCTCTCGACGCTGGCCGGATACACACTCGATAACGCCGACCCCGGGCGCAGCGTTCCCGGCGGCGGCGTGATCGTAGGCATCGGATTCGTCTCCGGGACCCGTTGCCTGGTGAACGTCAGCGATGCGGGCATCAACGCCGGGGCCATCCAGCACATGGGGCGAGAAAAGATCCTGCGCGGCCAGGAGCTGGCGATGCAGAACCGTCTGCCCTATGTCCAACTCATCGAGTCGGCGGGCGCCAACCTGTTGCGCTACCAGGTCGAGGGCTTCATCCACGGCGGCGCGATCTTCTACAACCTGGCCCGGCTATCGGCCCAGGGCATTCCGGTGATCGGCGTGGTGCATGGCTCGTCGACGGCCGGCGGCGCCTACATGCCGGGACTATCCGACTACGTGATCATGGTCCGCGGGAGAGCCAAGGCGTTCCTGGCCGGTCCTCCCCTGCTCAAGGCCGCCACCGGCGAGGTGGCCACCGACGAGGAACTCGGTGGCGCGCAAATGCACACCGCCGTCTCGGGCCTGGGCGAGTATCTCGCCGAGGACGATGCCGACGCCTTACGCATCGCGCGCGACGTCATCGCGCGCATCGACTGGAAACGCGAGCGGGCAGCCAACCATACGGCCTCAGCGTCGCCGGCCGCACCGCGAACGCGCGCCAGCGATCCGGTCGCGCCGATATACCCGACCGACGAGTTGGCGGGCGCCATGCCGCTCGACTTTCGCGAGCCGGTCGACATGCGCGAGATCATCGCGCGCATCGTCGATCGCTCCGAGCTCCTGGAGTTCGGCGCTGATTACGGCCCGCAGACCTTGTGCGGCCACGCGGCGATCGACGGGCACGCGATCGGCATCATCACGAACAACGGCCCGCTCGACCCGGCAGGTAGCAACAAGGCCACGCATTTCATCCAGGCTTGCTGCCAATCCGGAACACCCTTGCTCTACCTCCAGAACACCACCGGGTACATCGTCGGCAAGACCTCCGAGCAGCAAGGCATGATCAAGCATGGCTCGAAGATGATCCAGGCTGTCTCGAACGCCACCGTGCCGTCGATCACCCTGCACTGTGGCGCATCTTTCGGCGCCGGAAACTACGGCATGTGCGGACGCGCCTTCGGGCCGCGCTTCGTGTTCTCCTGGCCCAACGCGAAGACCGCCGTGATGGGCGGCGAACAGGCCGCGCTGACAATGCGAATCGTCACCGAGGCCGGTGCCAAGCGCAAAGGCGTGCCGGTCGACGAGGAACAGCTCTGCGCGCTCGAGAAGCAAATCATCGAGAACTTCGATCGCCAGGCAAGCGCGTTTCACACGAGCGCGCACATGCTCGACGACGGTGTCATCGATCCACGCGACACCCGTCGCGTGCTGGCATTCGTGCTGGCCACATGCCGCGAGGCGGACAGCCATGAGCCCCGGCCGATGCAGTTCGGCGTCGCCCGCCCCTGATCGGAAAGCCCCCGCCTCGAGCGGGCAGGTCATTCGGAGACACACCGTGCTATTTACCGAAGAACACATCAGCATGCAGGACTCGTACAAGCGATTCATCGCGAGCGAGATCAACCCGCATGTCGACGAATGGGAGCAAGCCGAGATCTTTCCGGCCAAGGAGCTCTTCCGCAAAATGGGCAAGCTCGGGTTTCTGGGCGTCACCAAGCCCGTCGAGTACGGCGGCCTGGGGCTCGACTACTCGTATTCGGTCGCGATGACCGAAGCGCTCGGATTCGTGGATTGCGGCGGCATCCCGATGGCCATCGGCGTTCAGACCGACATGGCCACGCCCGCACTGGCCCGCTTCGGCTCCGACGAGGTCAAGACCGAGTTCCTGGCCCCGTCCATCTCTGGCGAATATGTCGCCTGCCTGGGTGTCTCCGAGGTCGGCGCCGGTTCCGACGTCGCGTCGATTCGCACGGTCGCGCGCAAGGACGGCGGCGACTACGTGATCGACGGCGGCAAGATGTGGACCACGAACGGCACGCAGGCCGACTGGATCTGCCTGCTGGCAAACACCTCCGACGGCCCGGCGCATCGCAACAAGTCGCTGATCTGCGTTCCGATGCAGACCAAGGGCATCGAGATCGCTCGCAAGCTCAAGAAGGTGGGGATGAACTCGTCCGACACGGCGCAGATTCATTTCGACGCCGTCCGCGTGCCGCAACGCTATCTGATCGGCGAAGAAGGCATGGGGTTCCAGTACCAGATGATGCAATTCCAGGAAGAGCGGCTGTGGGCCGCATCCCGATGGACCGGCACCGACCGCATCCTGGACGAGACCATCGACTACCTGAGGGATCGCCAGGCCTTTGGCGGCAGCCTGCTCGACAACCAGTACATCCAGTACAAGCTGGCCGAACTGAAGTCCGAGGTCGAGGCGGTCCGGGCGCTCGTCTATCGCGCGACCGAGCTCTATATCGGTGGCACCGACGTCACGATGCTCGCGTCGATGTGCAAGCTCAAGGCCGCTCGGGTCGCGCGCGAGGTCGCCGACTGGTGCGTGCAGTTCTGGGGCGGCATGGGCTACATGCACGAGACCCGGGTGAATCGCTTCTGGCGAGACACGCGACTCGGTTCGATTGGCGGTGGCGCCGACGAGATCATGATGGGCATCATTGCCAAGCAGATGGGCATCAGCTCGCGCAAGCCGCGATGACCGACGAGGTAGGACCAAAGATGCGATTCGACACCCTGCTCATCGCCAACCGCGGTGAGATCGCCTGCCGCGTGATCCGCACGGCCCGCCGCCTCGGCCTGAGGACCGTGGCCGTGTTCTCGAGCGACGACGCCCAGGCGCGCCATGTCGCCGAGGCAGACATCGCGGTTCCGATCGGGGCGGCACCGGCCGCACAGAGCTACCTGCGCATCGAGGCACTCCTCGACGCCTGTCGGGCCAGTGGCGCCACGGCTGTCCACCCCGGCTATGGGTTCCTGTCCGAGAATCCCGCTTTCTCGCGGGCCTGTCGCGATGCCGGCATCGTCTTCGTCGGCCCGAGCCCCGAAGCGACCGAGGCGCTTGGCAACAAGTCGGCGGCCAAGGCCATCGCCCAACGAGTCGGCGTCCCCTGCCTGCCGGGCTTCGAAGGCCGCAATGCAGGCGTCGATGTGCTCACCCGCGAGGCGCAGCGAATCGGCACGCCGCTGATGATCAAGGCGGCTGCCGGCGGCGGCGGGCGCGGCATGCGACGGGTGGATGCGCTCGATGATCTACCTGCCCAACTCGAGGCCGCCTCCAATGAAGCCCGCGCCGCGTTCGGATCGGGCGAACTGTTGCTCGAGCGTCTGCTCGAGGATGCGCGACACGTCGAGGTGCAGGTCTTCGGCGACGAGCACGGCAACTACCTCCACCTGGGCGAGCGCGACTGCTCCACGCAACGACGCAACCAGAAGGTCCTCGAAGAGGCGCCCGCGCCGGGCGTCGATGAGGGCCTGCGCTCGGCGCTCGGTGACGCGGCGATCCTGCTGGCGCGCGAAGTCGGCTACTGTGGCGCGGGGACGGTCGAGTTCCTGCTTGCACCCGATGGCCAGTTCTATTTCCTCGAGATGAACACCCGCCTGCAGGTCGAGCACCCGGTCACCGAGGCAATCACGGGGCTCGATCTGGTCGAACTGCAGCTCGACATCGCCCAAGGCCGCGCGCTGAGCCTGTCGCAGGACGAGGTCCGACTTCACGGTCACAGCATCGAGGCCAGGCTCTGTGCGGAGGATGCGTTCAACGGCTTCGTCCCACAGTCGGGTCCGATCGCGGCCTGGACGCTGCCCCCGGGCAGCCAGGTTCGAATCGATCACGGACTGGCCGAGTCCGCCTCGGTTTCTCGCCACTACGATTCGATGATCGCCAAGATCATCGCCACTGGACGTGACCGCGACGAATCGAGGCGCAAGCTGATCGCCGCGCTCCAGGCCGCGTCGATCCATGGCGTGCTCACCAATCGCGACTTTCTGCTGCGATGCCTTCGCTCATCCGAGTTCCGCGACGCGAAGCTCTCGACCCGCTGGCTCGACAATGCGTTGGCGCTCGGCTGGGAACCGCCCGCACCCGACAGTCGCTGGCTCGCGACAGCCGCCGCCCTGCTGGTGGAATCGCGTTGCGCCGGCCACGGCGTCCTGGCGGGTTGGTCCTCGGTCGCGCCCAAGACGGTTCCACTCGCGCTCGAAGTCGACACCACACTGCACCCGGTTTCTCTTCGAGTCGATCGAGGCATCTACACCGTCGGCGTCGCCGACGCCGAGCACACGGTCGAGATCCTGGCCGCCAATGCCGTGGCCATCGACGGCCAACGCGTGCCGATCGACGCGCTCGTCTTCTCGAGTACGAGCGCGTCCCTCGACATGGCCGGCTTCGTCGCACGCTTCGAAGACACCTCGGCTCGTCCGCCGGCGCGCGAGGACGCCGGGCGCAGCGGTGAGATCTTTGCCCGGATGCACGGCCAGGTCGTCGGGCTGGGTGACGGGATCGATGTGGGCGCGATCGTCTCGCGAGGGGCGCGCCTGCTCTCGCTCGAGGCAATGAAGATGGAGCACCGCATCGACGCGCCGCTCGACGGACGCGTCGCCGAGCTGCGGGTCGCGGTCGGCACACAGGTCCAGCCCGGTCAGCTCATGATCCGGATCGAACCGCTCGAAACCCCGTCTCAGCCGAGCTGACCCGAGGAGCGCGCAATGAATTCGCCAGAACTCGACTGTTTCGACCTCACGCGCTGGCCAGAGGCAACCGAGGACCATGTCGCGCTGCGTGATGCGCTGCGTCGCTTCGTCTCGACCGAGATCGTGCCGTTTGCCACCGAATGGGACGAAGCGGGCACATTCCCGCGTGAGCTCTATCGCAAGGCGGGCGAGGTCGGGCTGCTCGGCCTGGGCTATCCCGAAGCCTACGGTGGAACGCCCTGTGATCACCTCTCGAAGGCGATCGCGACCCTCGAACTGACGCGCGCCGGCGCCGGCGGAATCAACGCCAGCCTGAACAGCTATTCGATCATGATCTGGCCGCTGCTCATTGCCGCGCCGCAACCGCTTCGCGACGAGATCGTCCCTCGACTGCTGACCGGGGAACGCATCGGTGCCCTGGGCGTGACCGAGCCTGACGGTGGCTCGGATGTCGCGCAACTCAAAACCCGTGCGGTGCGCACCGACGGTGGCTGGCGACTCAACGGATCCAAGATCTACATCACGTCCGGTATGCGCGCTGACCACTACCTGATCGCCGCCAGGACCGGGGGCCAAGGTGCCGGCGGAATCTCGCTCTTCCTCGTCGACCGGGACGCCGAGGGCTTCGGCCGAACGGCGCTCAAGAAGATGGGCTGGTGGGCATCCGACACCGCGAGCCTCCATTTCGACGACGTCTTCGTACCCGAGGGACGCATGATCGGCGAAGAGAACCGCGGCTTTCGCCTGGTCATGCACAACTTCAACAGCGAACGGCTGGGGATGGCCGCCGGCGCGCTCGGCTATGCGATTGCCTGCGTCGAGGACGCGCTGGCGTGGTCGCACGAGCGGGTGACCTTCGGGGCGCGCCTGATCGAGCACCAGGTGATACGACACAAGATCGTCAAGATGATCGACGCGATATTGCCGCCCTTGAACATGCTGGTGACCCTGGGACGCCGAGTCGACGCCGGCCAGTCACCGGCGGGCGAGATCGCCCTGCTCAAGAGCCACGCGGCTCGCGTGATGCGTGATTGCTCGGATTCCGCGGTGCAGATCCTCGGTGGCGCAGGGTTCGTGCGCGGCACCCGCGCCGAGCGCATCTATCGCGAGGCCAAGGTCATGATGATCGGCGGCGGATCGGAAGAGATCATGCATGACCTGGCAGCCCGCCAACTCGGGCTCGTCTGAGCGCCCGAGCCGTGCCCGAGCCCACAGGAGATACCCAAATGAGCGAGACCGTTCTTCACGAAGTCGCGGATGGCGTGGCGACGATCACCTTGAATCGTCCCGAAGTCCTCAATGCCCAGAACGCCGAACTGATGGATGCGCTACGGGACTCGATGCTCGCCGTCGAGTCCGACCCGGCAGTACGCGCGGTGCTGCTGACCGGTGCCGGGCGCGGATTCTCTGCGGGCGCGGATCTTGCGGCACGTGGCTCGGGCGGCACGACCGACCCCGGCGAGACGCTTCGCCGTCGCTATCACCCCCTGATCGAATGCATGCGCAGGATGCCCAAGCCGATCGTGACCGCCGTCAACGGCGTGGCCGCCGGCGCCGGCATGAGCCTCGCGCTCGCGGGGGACATCGTGCTGGCCGGCGAATCGGCGACCTTCCTGCAGGCGTTCTCCAAGATCGGATTGGTCCCGGATGCCGGCAGCACCTACTTCCTGCCGCGCCTGGTCGGCGATGTCAGGGCCCGTGCCCTCGCGATCCTGGCCGACCGGATCAGTGCCGCCGAGGCGGAGCGCTTCGGCATGGTCTGGAAGGTCTACCCGGACGAGCGCCTGATAGACGAAGCCAGGTCGCTGGCTGGCCACCTGGCGAAGATGCCGACGCGCGCCTACGGCCTGATCAAGGTCGCGTTGAACTCCAGCAGCGACAACTCGCTGTCCGATCAGCTCGAACTCGAGGCGGTGCTGCAATCCGAAGCCGGCCAGGGCGAGGACTTCCGCGAGGGCGTGGCCGCTTTCCTGGAGAAGCGAGCACCACGATTCACGGGCCGCTGACGCCGGCACGAATGCGCGCAGGCTGCCCCGGCGCGCCGGCAGCGCGCGCGGGCAAGCGCATCCGAGCCCGCGCGACGCCGATGCGCGCTATTTCAGGAACGTCGACTCGCTGGCCCAGCGCCCGTTGCGGATCACCGCCAGCTTCACCTGCGAATTGCCCAGGTGCTTTTTCGGACCGAAGGTGTACTCGGGGTTGCCGAAGGGCCCACGCGGATAGGTCATCGACTCCATTGCCTTGACGAAACCGTCGGTCGTCAGCTTAGGGCCCGCCGCCGTGGCCGCCTTCACGAACATGTCGGCAATCAGGTAGCCGGTCGCACTCCAGAGATCCGGCACCGCGCCAAAGCGTGCCTTGTAGGCATCCATCCACTCGTTGAGCAGCTTGGAGTTGTTGGGATCGTCGCGGTACGGGGTCGGGGTTTCGTGGACCGAGTACAAGCCCTCTACAGCCCCCTTGCCGAGCAGGGGTACGAGCGGCATGTAGGCGGCCTGGCTGCCAAAGAAGTCGCCCGTGTAACCGAGCTTGCGAGCCGTGGCCATGCCACCGATCGTTTCGCGCACGATGGTACCCAGCACGATCAAATCGCAGTTCGCCGCCTTGAGCTTTTGCATCTGGGACGAGAACTCGGTGGCACCGCGCTTGTATGAGGTCTTCTCGACCAGCGACAGGCCCGCGGCCTTGAGCGCCGTCTGGGCGCCTCGATAGACCTCCAAGCCATACTCGTCGTCCTGGTACATGATGCCGACCCGCTTGTAGGCCTTACGGCGCAGCATCTCCTGGATCCCCAGCTCGGTACTGCGCTGGTAGGGCGTGGCCATCCCGAACTTGAGCTTGTGGAAGGGCTCGACATTGCCGTGGTGCGCGGTGATCGGCATGAAGCTGACCACTCCCTTGCTCAACAGCAATGGAATGGTCGAAAGCGACACGACCGAGCCCAGGGTCCCCAGCATGGCAAAGACCTTGTTGCTCGAGACCAGCTTCTGCGCGCCCAGTACGCCCTTCTTCGGGTCGTAGCCCGAGTCCTCGACGTACAGCTTGAGCATCCGACCATGGATGCCGCCGGCGGCATTGACTTGCTCCACGCGAAGAATCATGCCGTTTTGGACCGGTTTGCCGAGTACGGCAATCGGCCCCGAGAGGTCTTGCAAGGACCCGATCGCGATTTCTCCCTTGCTGACCCCCTGGGTCGCCCGAGCCAGGCCCGGGAAGGATCCGAGGACGGTAGCAGCGGAAGCCGCCGCCCCCATGTGCAGAACTGCGCGACGTTCGGTCATCTTTGTCTCCTGGTTGGTTGCCCCTACCTGGGCGGCTAGCTCGAGTACATGCTTCCGATGAGATCCGCGTACTTCTCGTTGACGAGCTTGCGCTTGAGCTTCATCGTCGGCGTCAACTCCTCGTCCTCGGCCGTGAGCTTGAACTCGATCAAGCGAAACTTCTTGATCTGCTCGACACGGGCGAACCTGCCGTTGACCCGATCGATCTCGGCCTGAATCAGCGCCTGCACCTCGGCGGCGCGGCACAGGCTTGCGAAGTTCGAGAACGGAACCGCATGTTCCTGGGCGAATCGCTCCACGTTCTCGTGGTCGATCATCACGAGACAGGTCAGATACGGCCGACGGTCGCCGACCACGACAGCGTCGGTCACATACGGTGAAAACTTCAGTTCGTTCTCGATCTCGCTGGGCGTGACGTTTTTTCCACCGGCCGTGATGATGATGTCTTTCATCCGGTCGGTGATCTTCACGAATCCGTCAGCGTCGATCGACCCGACATCCCCCGTATGGAGCCAACCCTCCTCGTCGATCGCCTCGCGGGTCTTCTCGGGTAGATTCAGGTAGCCCTTGATCACGTTCGGACCGCGCACCAGGATCTCGCCCTCGGAGGAGATCCGAATCTCGTTGAACGGTGACGCCGGCCCCACGGTTCCAAGTCGGCGCTTGCCCGGCAGATTGACCGTACCCCCCCCCGTGGTCTCGGTCATTCCCCAGACCTCGTATATGTCGACCCCCAACGCGGCAAACCAGCGAAGAAGCTCCGGAGATATCGGCGCTGCCCCGGTGACCCCGTACCGAGCCCGGTGCACTCCGATGACCCTGCGGATGTTGTCGAGCACGAAGAAACGCAGCAGGCGATTGGCGAGCGCAAGCAACGCTGGCACCGGCCGGCCTGCCAGGCGCAGGTCGGCGACCCGATAGCCGATCGCGAGCGCGAACGCATACGCGCGCCGCTGAAGCGGGGTCGCCTCGCGCACTGCGATCTGGATCGCCGAATAGAACTTCTCCCAGACCCGGGGCACGGCGAGCATCACGGTGGGCGCGATCTCTCGGACATTCTCGGCGACGGTCTCGGGGTTCTCCACGTAGTTCAGGCGCGCACCGAACTGCAGCGACAGGAACTGGCCGAACATGCGCTCGGCCACGTGGCACAAGGGCAGGAAAGCCATCTTGTCATCGTCTTCGCCCTGCGCGAGCTCCGGCGCGTAGTGCTCCATCACGTAGCAAAGATTGCGATGCGTGATCATCGCCCCCTTGGGCCGACCTGTCGTACCCGAGGTATAGACGAGTATCGCGACGTCGTCCGGCTGGCGATGGTCGATCCGCCGATCGAGCTCGCCCGGGTTCTTGCTGGCATGGCCGATACCGACCTGCTCGAATGCCTGCAGCGAGATCACCTGCGGATCGTCGACCTGCGCAAGACCCTCCATGTCGAAGACCACGATCCGGCGCAATTTCGGCAAGCGCGAACGCACCTCGAGCACCTTGTCGAGCTGTTCCTCGTCCTCGACGAAGACGATACTGGAGTCGGAGTCAGCGAGCAGGTATTCGACCTGGCTTGCGGCGTCGGTCGGATAGATTCCAGACGATATCCCGCCGGCGCAAAGAATGCCGTAGTCCGCGTAGGTCCACTCGCGACGCGTATTCGAGAGGATGGAGGCGGTGTCGCCGGGCTCGAATCCATCGGCAACCATCGCCTGCGCAATGTGCCCGACATGCGCCCCCAGTTCGGTCCAGGTCACTTCTTCCCAGATGCCGAGTTCCTTCTGGCGCATCGCGACCCGCGGCCCACGGGCCGAGACGGCCGCACGGAACTTCCTCGGAATCGTGTCACCGGGCAAGTTCTGGCTGCGCACGATTCCGGCCGCAGCTAGCGCCACTGCTTCTTTCGCTTCCATCGACGCTCACCACGCACGGAATCACCCTTCATACCCAAGTAGAACTCCTTGATGTCCTCTTTCTCGAGGAGCCGGTCGCAGCGGTCCTCCATGACGATGCGGCCGACTTCGAGCACGTAGCCGAAATCGGCCGTCGCCAGTGCCACGCTGGCGTTTTGCTCGACCAGCAGCATCGTCGTGCCCTCTTCGCGGTTGACGCGCCGGACGATGTCGAAGATCTCCTTGACCAGCTTGGGCGACAGGCCCAGGCTCGGCTCGTCGAGCAACAGGAGCTTGGGGCGCGACATCAGGGCGCGGGCAATCGCGAGCATCTGTTGCTGGCCGCCCGAGAGCTGCCCCGCCTCCTGCGAGCGCCGCTCCGCCAGAATCGGGAAATAGCCGTACATCCGCTCCAGATCACGGGTCACGCCGTCGCCGTCGCGGCGCGTGAACGCACCCATCATCAGGTTCTCGCGAACCGACAGCAGTGGAAAGACCTCCCGTCCCTCGGGCACATGAGAAATGCCGCGCCGCACGACCCAGTCCGGATCGCGACGCTGGATCTCTTCGCCATCGAACCAGACGCCACCCTTTTGCGGATCGATGATTCCCGAGATGGTCTTCAAGACCGTCGTCTTGCCGGCGCCGTTGGCGCCAAGGACCGTCACGATCGATCCGGCTCGAACCTCCAGCGAGACGCCTCGGATCGCCTGCACCGGTCCGTAGCTGGACTCGAGGTTCGACAGTCGCAGGATCACGTCGCCTTGCAAGCGCGCACCGCGATCGACGACCTCCTCGGTCAAGGCGACTTCGCTCACGAGCGCTCCCCGAGATGATCGTCGGTTGCCACTATGCCCCCAGATAGGCTGCGATGACTTCAGGGTGCGCCTGGACTTCGGCCGGCGTTCCCTCGGCCAGCATTGCGCCTTGATTCACCGCGAGAACCCGATCCGAAACCCTCGAGACCAGGCTCATGTCGTGCTCGACCATCAGCACGGTGATGCCGAGATCGTTGCGGATGTCTTTGATCCAGAACGCCATGTCGTCGGTCTCTTCCACGTTCAGGCCGGACGAGGGCTCATCGAGCAGCAACAGCTTCGGCTGGGTACACAGCGCTCGCGCGAGCTCGACGACCTTGCGCATCCCATAAGGCAGTCCCGCAACCATCTTGTCGCGCACCGACTGGATATCGAGAAAATCGATCACTTCCTCCACTCGCCGGCGCAACGCCAGTTCCTGCCGACGTACAGACGGCAACCGAAGCATCTCGGCCAGGAAGTTCGCGCGAACATGAGCATGACAACCGATCAGCAGGTTCTGCAAGACCGTGGCGTGCTCGAACAACTCGATGTTCTGGAATGTGCGCCCGATGCCCAGTGCCGCCACCTTGTCCGGGGCCACCCCGGTGAGGTCTCTACCCTCGAACGCGATGCGTCCCGAGGAGGGCGGATAGATCAGACTGACCAGGTTGAAGATGGTCGTCTTGCCCGCGCCGTTCGGCCCGATGATCGTAAAGACCGATCCACGCTCGACCTCGAACGAGACATCGTCGACCGCCACGAGGCCACCAAAATGCTTCGACAGATGGCTGACCTCGAAGAATGCCGTCACCGCACACGCTCCGACTTCTGATACGCCTTTTGCCGATCGAACATCCCCGCGCGGTAAAGCGGAAACATCGAGAAGTAGGTTCGAATCTTCACCCATCGACCATAGAGACCCAGTGGCTCAAACAGCACGAACAGGATCATGATGATTCCGAACAGGGTCGGCTTGAGCCCCGGCTGCTCGACGATATAACCCGGAAGATAATCCTTTAGCCAGCCGATCAACTCCGGCAGCACGATGACGAAGATCGCCCCGAATACCGCGCCATGCAGCGATCCCATTCCACCGATGACGATCATCATCAGGAATTCGATCGAAACGAACAAGTTGAATTGCTCGGGGCTGATGAACTGGATCTTGTGAGCGTAGAGGGCTCCGGCCAACCCGGTGAACGCCGCAGAGATCGCAAAACTGAGCGTCTTGAATGCGCCCAGGCTGACACCCATGCTCTGCGCAGATATCTCCGAATCCCGGATCGCCACGAACGCACGCCCGGTCGGGGAACGCAGGAGATTATGGCAGGCAAGCCCCACCAGAACCGTGCAGACGAGCGCGAGATAATAGAAACCGTAGTCCCATTCGACATTGAATCCGACCACGTTCAGGCCGACCAGCATCATTCCGCTATTGCCTCCGGTCAGCCAGTCGAATCGGGCCAGCGCTTCTTCCACGATGAACCCGAACGAAAGCGTGGCAATCGCCAGATAGATCCCGGTCAAGCGCAGGGCCGGAAGGCCGATCGCCACACCGGCGAGTGAGGACAGCAGCATCGCGATCGGCGCACTAAGCACGAAAGGCACGCCCTGATTCTGGAGAATAGCCTCCGTGTAGGCGCCAATAGCAAGAAACGCCGCATGCCCCATCGAAAGCTGCCCGGTGAATCCGGAGAGCAACATCAGCCCGAAACCGACCACCGCGTAGATGAAGATGAAGGTCACCTGCGTGCGCAGGTAGTCGGGAAGAACGAACGGCGCGACCAGCAGGCACCCGAGCAGGGCCAAATACCAGGATGCCTGTACGCCGTCCTTGAACGGCCTCAGGTCTTGGGCATAGCTCGTCTTGAAAACGAAGCGCATCTGATCAAACCTTCTTGCGCCGCATCTCCGAGAAGATTCCGGAGGGTCTTATGACGAGCACGATCAATACGACGAGATAAGGTGCGATGTCCTTCCAGCCTTCTTCGAAGAAGAACCCTGAATACGCTTCGACGAGCCCGATGATCAAGCCGCCGACGATCGCACCGGGAATACTTCCAAAGCCCCCGACCACCGCCGCCGGAAACGCCTTAAGCCCAGCGAAGCCAAGCAGGGTATGGACGAAGTGTGTCGGCGCCAGAAGGACTGCTGCAAAGGCTGCAACGCCCGCAGAAATACCCCAGATCAGGGTGTTGATGCGCCTGACTGGAATCCCCATGTAGTAGGCGGCAAGCTGATTCTGAGACGACGCCTGCATGGCGATCCCGATCCTGGTGCGCTTGAAGAACAACCACAGCACCAGGCAGAGCAGCGACGTCATCGCGATGATCGCGATCTCGTTCGCCGCGATCACCAGTCCCCCAAACCGGAACGCCCCGTCAGAGTATGGCGTTCGCAGCGCATGCGTGTCGGTACCCCAACCCGGAATCATCGATGCGATCCCACGCATTGCGAAACCGGCGCCGATCGTCACCATCACCGCCGCAAACGCGGGCTGTCCGGCGATCGGCCTGAGCAGGAACCGATCGAATGCCGCGCCAAACAAGGTCATGACCGCAATGGCGGCGAGCACGGCGGCCCAGAACGGCCAGCCCCAGATGCTGGAGAAGGTGAACGCGACGAATGCGCCAAGCATCATCAGATCGCCTTGCGCGAAATTGACGACCTCGGTGGCCTTGTAGATCAGCACGAAACCAAGCGCGATCAGGGCATAGATGCACCCCGTCGCAATACCTGCAATCGTTAGCTGCAGGACTGCCATTGTCTCCGCCCACCCTTGTGCTTGATGTATCGGTCGGCGAAGTCTACGGTGGACGGCCGCCCTGCGTCAAAGCACTCTACAGGGCCGGTGTGACGCGCCGCCGACAGTTCTCGCCGCCGACGGTTTGCGCCAGCGCGCCGGAACCCCGGCTAGCGTGTGCCCCGCTCCACCGACGCACCGACTACTTGGTCGCTGGCAGACCCATGGAACGGGTGATCACTTCTTTCATGATCTCGTTCGTACCGCCATAGATCCGCTGCACGCGAGCATCCGCATAGGCTCTTGCGATCGGGTATTCCCACATGTACCCATACCCGCCATGCAACTGCACGCATTCATCGATCACCTTGCATTGCAGGTCGCTGCACCAGTACTTCGCCATCGACGCCGTCGACGTATCCAGGCGCTTTTCCACCAACAGCGCAATGCAATGGTCCACGAAGACCCGCCCGATCTGCACTTCCGTCTGCATCTCCGCCAGCTTGAAGCGCGTGTTCTGATAGGACGCGACGGTCGTGCCGAACACCTTTCGGTCACGTGTATAGTCGACCGTCCAGTCGATTGCCGCCTGCGCGGACTCGATCGCCGAGATTGCGATCTGCAGCCGCTCCCAGGGCAACTCCTGCATCAGATAGATGAAGCCCTCGTTCTCGTTGCCGAGCAGGTTCTCGATCGGCACTTTCACATCATTGAAGAAGAGCTCCGACGTGTCCTGCGCCTTGAGCCCAACTTTCTTCAGACGCTTCCCCTTCTCGAAGCCAGGCATTCCCCGCTCGACTAGCAGCAGGCTGGTGCCCTTGGCACCCGCACTTGGATTCGTCTTGGCCACCGTGATCACGACATCGGCATGCCAGCCGTTCGTGATGAAGGTCTTCGATCCATTGAGCAAGTAGTGGTCGTCGCGCCTGATTGCCGTCGTCTTGACCCCCTGCAGGTCCGACCCGGCGGCCGGCTCGCTCATCGCGATCGCACCGATGAGCTCACCACTTGCAAGCTTCGGTAGCAGCTTGGTCTTCTGCTCCTCGCTGCCGTAGTGAAGGATGTAAGGCGCGACGATCTCCGAATGCAGGCCAAACCCAAGCCCCGTCGCGTTCACTCGAGCGACCTCTTCCATCAAGACGACCGAGTAGAGCTTGTCCACCCCGGAGCCGCCGTATTGCTCCGGCATCGTCGGGCACAGAAGCCCCTGCGCACCCGCCTTGCGCCAGACCTCCCGATCGACATAGCCCTGCTCTTCCCACGCGTCGTGAAACGGCACGACCTCGTTCTCGAGGAACTTGCGAACCGAGTCGCGGAACATCTCGTGATCGGAGGTGAAGAGAGTGCGGTCGAGCATGGGGACTCCAGGGGACACAGGGAACGCCGCACTGCCCACTGCGTGGGAAGACGGTCCAACTTAATGCATTCGTCTGACTGAATAGACGAGAAGTCTAGCGTACAGTAGTCCGTGAAGGCGAAGTCAGTACCTCGCGAATCGAGACGCGGATACGCAATCACGCTCAAGTCTCCGGCCTCAAGTAAATCTTCCAATGCCAAGGTCTTTTTGACTCGCAAACGCGGCTCGGACTAGAGAAAGCGACTAGCGTCCGTTAACGGACCACAGGCGAAAGAACATGATTCCAGCGAAGAAAACAGCCCGAGGAACGATGCGGGCCTTGCAAGAACGAAAATTCTCGACAACCCGAATCGGCATGGCCATCGGTGCACTGTTCGCGCTCACATCGATAGTTGCAGCCGCAATATACCAACGTGAAACATATGAGAACTCTATCGCGAATCAAGTCCGCATCTTGATCGCGATTTGCATGGCAATCTCTGCCGCAGCGATGAACTTCCGCAGTGAATTCGCAAAAAGCAACTACACGATCGCCGTCAATCTGCCGATATATGTTGCATGCGTCGGCCTGGTTGCAATCGTTTCCGGCGGCAATTCTATAGCACCAAGCACCACACCCGTCATACGATCCGCATTTACAATGACGATTGCGCTTCTCATCCTTCAAAGTTTCTCTTGTCTACACCCACGATCTTATCTAACGATTCTAGTAATGTTTGCCGGCTCAATAATAATAAAGGTACTAACATCTCGCGAGCCAGTAGAGATCAGCACAATCCTTTACTTCGTCATCGCCTCAATCTCTGCGTATGCGTTCTACACGAATTCGTTCAATCGAGATATCAAGCTAGAAGCGAAGCAAAGCGAACTGGAAGACAGCAACCGCCGCCTCTCGTCCGCGCTCGACTCCGCGATCGAAGCAAATGAGTTCAAGACACATGTCTTGCGCGCCGCAAGTCACGACATCCGCCAACCGCTTTCAGCAATGGCAATAAGATTATCCAACCACGAAGAGGCAAGAGCACTAACGAAACTAGAGACCGCGGCGATTCTTCGAACGCTAGCCGACGTGGACGAAACTCTAGACGACATAATCTACTCAGCGGATGCACAGCCATCCGTTTCTCGACCCCTTGAAAAAGTCAATATTTCAGAACTGATCGGCGATTTAATTCAATCCCACCAGTCCACCGCATCTGCACGGGGAATACAGATCAGCATGATGAAAGCCATAGACGACAAAATCTCCGGCTTGACCATTCGCCCACTAGCGCGCCGCGTGCTTTCGAATGCAATTGACAATGCAATAAAGCACCATCACACAGAAAGCCGGCACAAGAGCATCTCTATATTAGCCAAGAAACTAGACAAGCGCATCCTAATTGAAATTCGCGATGACGGCCCAGGAATCTCGAACAGATCAACTGAAACAACGCCAGGCAGCGGGATTCACTATGGCGTTCGAAACATGGAAGACTTATCGCACAAACTCGTGAATCATCGACTCAAAATTCACACGCGAACGGGGATCGGCACACGCATCCGCTTTTATATACCACTAGCTACCAAGCGACCGCTGCAATAGTCAGGCAACGCGCGCGAAAAAGCCGTCTAAATGGAAGGCAGTGAGGTTCGGCCCATTCAGACAAATGCCGAACGCTCTAGTGTAGCTGGTTACATCTCAACTCAATATGGACGTATATCCAGTAAAACTCGTCTCCCCCGATGCCGAGCTCAGCGATCACCGACGACCTGTTCACCAGATCTCAGTACGATGATCGCCCGCAGGTAGCGCTGCAGTGCCGATCCGGTCGGGGACAGGTCCTACATGACAGCGCCTCTGGAACTGGTCATTGCATGCCCGATAGCCGATCTCGATCGCAACTGGCCTACAACAATCGTTGATCCGCCGACGCGAATCAGTTGCGCCAAAGCAACACTGCAACCGAAGTCCGCCAGGAGCGCCCCAGCCGGCACGGGCATATCTAATAGACTGTCCCGCCACCTGCGAGGTGCGGTCGCCCTAAAAAAGGGGCGCATCGCGCACGCACGCTACCTGTCGCGACGCTTCCGGACACGACCAAGGCTGCGGGTGGGGCACGGAGGCCGACGCATGACCACACAGCAAGACATACACCTAGTGCCACAGTTCGACCCTGATTTCGTGCGCTCCGTTCGTCGACGGGAATTGGCGGACCGGGTCGGGCGCCCAGCACCCGTTGAGTTGCCGTTCATCATTCGGCTAGCGCGAACTCAAGACCACTTGGCTAAGGCAGTCTCCGTCCGCTGGCAAGCTTACTCACGCACCCTGCCCGAACTCTCGTTAGAGCTCCGCGAACCCGAAGCTGCTGATTTGGCAGATTCATCAGTCGTTTTGTTAGCCGAATCCAAGGCTACCGGATTGCCGATTGGTTCGCTACGTATCGAAACCAATTTCGATGGGCCACACTATTTGTCGAGATTTTTCACGCTCCCCAGTGAATTTACTGGAAAACCGATAGCGTGGGTCACTCGGCTGGCCGTACAGTCTGGAACCACAGGCCAAACAGCCAAGCTGGCATTATTCAAAGCCATGTACATGTACTGCCTCGCATTTCAAATTGCGTGGATCACAGTCGGCTCTGTCCCGCCGCTAGACAAGCAATACTTAAGACTTGGCTTTCGGCCAATATTTCCGAACGGAAAATTAGTCCCAATGCCGTCGAACAATTCGATACCGCAGCGAATGCTGGCTCTGAACGTTCTCGACGCTGAACGCGAATGGAGATGCCAAAAGCACCCCTTCTACAAATTCATAGTTCGCGACTATTGCCCGGACATTCAGATATTCTCCTCATTGTCCGGATATTGGAGCCGCCCCCGCACGGATGCGCCCCCCCCCCTGCAGTCCAGATCCATGGAGTCGAGCTTCGGCTACACAATCGTCTAGACCATCAATTTTATGGCAAAGACTCCAAACAAAGAAGAGAAAGGCCGCACCGGCGGGTTGATATACAAAACTAGAATTTCAAATCCGCTGTCTTTCTTCTCGGTTTTCGCGACATGTAAGAATGCAGACGCACGCTATATCTCGAAAGAACCTCGTTTAGCAATATCCTGGCGCACGGACCGACTTCTAACCATCTCCGCAACCACCGGATCTCGAATTAGTTCCAGACAGGAATTGGCGCTGGTCACGACACGCTTATCCAGTGGACGCGCAAGACCGAACCCTTGCCCATAATCCACCCCAAGGTCGATCAGCGCTTGGATTGTCTGGTGAGACTCGGCCCACTCCGCTATGCTCTTCATTCCAAGTTCGTGAGTTAAATCTACGATCGTCCTCGTAATAGCATAGTTGGCTGGATCTTGATCAATATCGCGGACGAAACTCCCGTCAATCTTGATAAAGTCCGCCGGGATCTCTTTCAAGTAGTTAAAGGACGTATACCCCGCGCCGAAGTCATCCAATGCGAGCTTCGATCCATAGAGCCTAACACGATCCACGAATTTTCGAGTAGAAGTCAGATCGTGAAGCGCAACGCTTTCGGTGATCTCAAAACACAGTTTTGACATAACCGCGGGATGATCGGCTATCATTGCGAACGCATCGTCGACGAACCTCGAGTCATTGAGCGACGCGCCACTCATATTGATCGTGGCAAACGACATTTTCTGCAGATGTGCGGGATTTTCTTCTAACCATGCCAAAATACTAGCAAGAACCCAGCGATCGATAGACGACATGAGTCCATTTCTCTCAGCCGCACCAATAAATTTCCCCGGCGGAACAATCCCGCCGTTCTCGCCTCGCATCCGAATAAGGACTTCGTAGTTCAGCGAGAGATCGGCGGTAGTCATCGCAACAATCGGTTGAAACTCTAGAAAGTAGCGATCGGTGGGTATCTTTTGCTGCAAGTCTGCAACAACCTTTAGCTCCTCAAGGTGTGTCCGCAGAGCTTCGTCACGATCCGTAAGCTGAACGACGGTATTTCTGCCTCGCGCCTTGGCGTCAGAGCAAGCCCTGTCGGCCGCAGCTATGGCGTCCACTTGCTTCATTGAACCGTCGAGAGCAACGACACCAATGCTGACTGATATTGATAGCCGCTTACCTGAGACCTCGAACGGACGATTGCACACTGATGCTCGAACTCGATCGAACAGCGAATCAACAGCGAACTCCGGCAGATCCGTAAGGACTACGATAAACGAGTCTCCGATTCGGGCAACTTTGTCCGTTGGCCTCAGCGCTGCAACCACTCTCTCGGCAACCGCCTGCAGTACAGCGTCACCGGTTCCGTGGCCATGCAAATCGTTAACAACCTTGAATCGATCGAGGTTGATGTAAGCAACTGCGCACACCACCCCCTCGCGAGCAGCTGAGATGCCATGATGAAGAGCTGACTCAAGTCCGCGACGGTTTAGAAGCTCTGTCAGTGAGTCATGTGTCGACAGCTTCGTAAGCTGTTGCTCTGCGCGCTTTCTCCGACTGATGTCCTGTATGGAGCCTTCTATCCCCTGTCCACCTTCTCGTATCCGCGCGAGAAACCATTGGCTAGAAGGAGATGACTTCGATTCGCCCTTGATCTCAAACTCTATTTCTCCTACGTCACCCGCCTTCGCTGCGTTTACGAGCCGATCATACGTTGTTGCCCCAAGTATTCTGGACAGATGCAGACCGGCATTTTTCCCTTGCTCCAACTGCGAACCAAACATATCTCTAAAGGCCGGATTGAATAGACTCAGAGCACCATTGCCAGCGGTCCCAAAGAGCCCCACCGGCATCGAATTGAAATTTTCTTCGAATTTTTTCAGCGCACTCAGAGCCTCGGCCTGGGCATTTAGTCGAGCACTTCGCTCTTTCTTTATTCTTTCGGCCAGAGAGACTCCCATAACCAGTGACGACATCAGTGCGCCACTTTGTGCATTCAACAGGCCAGAGAGTCCTGACAGCACGTCCGCTTGAAAAGCAATTTCGCTTATCAAGCCAACGACCAATATCCCCCAAGAGGCTGCGTACCATTTGGCAATTGCAGAGCGATTCCGGACCAATATCCTGACTAGGGTTGCCCAAACGTATCCCACCGTCACCAAAGAGGAAACCCAGAAAGTGCGCATAAAGGTTCCATGCGCCAAGAAGAGTGAGGCAACAGCGAGAACCACAAAAAGTGTTGAGATTGCGGCAAACGCCAGCTTGTTCCACCTCGCGCTAAGGTCCGACGAGAACAAGCTCTGATACAACGCAATCGAGAAAAATCCGTGAACCGCGAGTGACGCTCGCACAAACAATAAGTTGTGCTCGGGCGCCAAGACAATTCCTAGCCACTCGAGATCCCAGCCTCCGTTGAGAGCAGCTACTCGAAGTGATGTAACCAGCCATCCAGAGAAAAGAAAGAAGGTTGGGTCTGAATTTATAAGTGAAATTAGCGCACTGAATACGGCCATCATCAGAAATGAGCCGACCAATGCACCACCGAGTCTTTCGAATTTTCCGATTGACTCAGCGAAGGCCCCAGCTGTCCACAGCCTGGCTTTAGGTCGCCAAGCAATTGGCGCGTCAATTTGACCGACAATGGTAAACCGAGGGGCACGGGGCGTAAAATTTATTGCCATGCCACCTTTCGCGAACCTTGTCGCCCCCGTTACTTCTTCGAATGTGGTCGGCTCTTCTTGACTAGAGGATTTGTAGGCCACCCAGAACCGAAATTTCTTCCCTCTGAGCATCCTTAACTCAAGAACCAAAGGAACAAGCTGCTGATCCGCCTCCGGGCGAACCAGTACAGCAAGATTCTTAGTTAGGTCTCTATTTTGAGGACTAAAGGCGGCGGTTTCCATTGAGGCGAGTTTTTCCTCGATTGAAACCGGATGCACTACATCGGGGTCGATTTCTGTGTAGGTCGCCCTAACAGCACTCTCTGTCAGCCCGTCATTGTTCGCCTGGAGGAAGCTCGCTCCCGCAACTACGGCCGAGACAATTGCGGTCGCCACAAGCAACAGTTGGAACGAGCGAACGATCGCTTCATTCGCTCGTTGCAATAGGCGGCGCTGGGCGGGCATTCTGGTCCCTAGATGGCTGGTAACGTCAACTCCTCGGTTTTACTCCTGAGAAGTCAGTGTTCTGCTCTAGTGATTGACACCCGGTCGAGGAAAGGCGCTGGGCGGTCTGGTTGTTGGCTTCCACCGTCGCTGGGGTGTAAAAGCACCAGTTTCGATTGCATTGCTTTCTCTTGTAAGCCGAACTTCGGCTCCATCGTTCCGACTTCGTCAAGGCCCCCGTGAGTGGCTGCGATGCCTCGTTGACAGCACGAGGACGAGCGGAGAGCATTCAAGGTCGACTTGGTCCCTCGTTCCCATGTGGGCTCGCGAGGTTGGTCCCGCATCAAATATCAATGGCTCAGTTCTGGGCCCGAAGTGGTTCCTAGCGTGAACGAGATCGCCAACTCACCTCTCCATATCAGCCTCTCCTACTCCCTCGAAGGGATGGCCCTCCTGGGAGAGGGCCTTGACGCCATGAGACTGGAGTCTGCAGCGACACAAGCGGGGTATCCGCTCGGCCCCTTGGCCCTGATCGACCTACTTTCCCTCTCCGTCGCGGACGAGTTGCTACACGCTGGCCACGCCCACACCGGCGCTAGCCCGGCCGCGGCCGAGGGGACGCCAGGCAAGCCTGGGCATATGGCGGCGGCGCAGGGCGACCACGCTGGTGCGCACAAGCACACGCACGGTCACGGCGCTGCGGACATCCCTTCCGGTGAACCCGAGCGGCATGGGCATGATGGTCATGCTCACGACCATTCCGATCACCACCACCACCAGCACCACCATCATCAACACGACCACAAGCACGATCACCACCACCACGACGAGCACCATGACCAAGTGCTATCAATACCGGAGCCGGCCATCTATGTGATCGAGAAGATGTCCCATGGCTTCGATCGCCGGGGGAAGGCCGAAGAGGCCGGCTTCTACGATTACGACGATGGCGAGATGGAGCTCTGGTCCGGTCTGTCGGCATTCCGTCGACGCGGGGTCGAGTTCTCCGGTGAGCTCGTGGTGGATCGTCTGCGCTACGTGGTACTTGCTGCGGCGATTCGGTCCATGCCGGATCCCGGAACCAAGCCCGGCAAGGCCCATTCCGACCTGCCGTCGGATTGGCTGGCGAAGATCGACGGCCCGGACCTCTTGCGGCAGTGGCGCGACGTCGACCCACAAGCGATTCTGTCGCGTGCGGATGAACTGGAACACCAATACGGGCCGCGCTTTCATATCGAACCGGGAGCGCTTTCGGCCTGGTTCAACCCTGATGCCTGAGACCGACGCCTGCAGCGGATCGGGAAGGACAATATGGGCAATCCTGCGGTTTCGGTCGAGGCGCTAGACGATGTAACCGTCGTGACGCTCGATCGGCCCAACGCGCGAAACGCGGTCGACCGGTCGACGGCGGAGGCCTTGGCAGAGGCGTTCGCCGCTTTCGATGCGGATGCCAATAGCCATGTTGCGGTTTTCTGCGGGGCGAATGGAACTTTCTGCGCCGGCGCGGATCTCAAGGCTTTCGGGAATGCGAACCAACGCAATCGGCTAGAACTCACCGGAAATGGCCCGATGGGGCCCTCGCGCATGCTCTTGAGCAAGCCGGTGGTCGCGGCGGTATCGGGCTACGCGGTAGCCGGCGGGCTGGAGCTCGCGCTGTGGTGCGACCTGCGCATTCTGGAAGAATCCGCGGTGCTCGGTGTCTTCTGCCGCCGCTTCGGGGTACCACTGATCGATGGCGGCACGGTGCGCTTGCCGCGTCTGATCGGGCTATCGCGCGCCTTGGACCTGATTCTGACTGGGCGCCCCGTCGATGCGTCCGAGGCACTGGCGATGGGCTTGGCCAATCGTGTGGTCCCGGACGGACATTCACGCGATGCCGCCATCGAATTGGCGAGGCAACTCGCGCGACTGCCCCAGGCATGCCTGCGCAACGACCGTCGTTCCACCTACGAACAGTTCGGGCTTCCCTTGGAACAGGCATTGCAGCGCGAGTTCGAGTTGGGACTTAGTACACTCGCCACAGGCGAATCTGCGGCCGGCGCTAACCGGTTCGCGGCCGGCGATGGCCGACACGGCCGCATCGTCGGATCGAAATACGACAACTGACGGAACCTCGATGCCCAGAGAAGAGAAGCGACTACATGCCTATCAACCGCCCGTGACCCCGCGCCCGGCGGCAACGATCCTGCTGCTTCGTGACGTTGCCCAGGGCTACGAGGTCCTGATGACCCGGCGTTCCGCTCGAGCGAGCTTCGCACCAGGCGCCTATGTGTTTCCCGGAGGGGCGGTCGATGCTGCCGACGGCGGCGAGCAGGCCCGAATGCTCGGGCGGCAGCGCGGCACCCAGTCGGAGGAGCAGCAGGCGTATACGGTCGCCGCCATTCGCGAGGCCTTCGAGGAGTTGGGCGTACTCCTTGCCTATCGGGATCCCACGGCAGACCAGTTGACGGACCAGAAGCAATTGGAGCTTCTGGACCGGGGACACGATTCGGATTTCCTGGCACAGATCGAAGCGGCCGGGCACCGCTTGGCGGTCGACCGGGTCTGGTGGTTGTGCCACTGGATCACCGATCGGGATCTCCCCAAGCGATTCGATGCCCGCTTCTTCGTTGCCCGGATGCCGGAAGGCCAGGATCCTCGGGCCGACGAGGGCGAGCAGTTCGACCCGGTCTGGATTTCGCCGGCCGAGGCGTTGGCTGGTCACGAGCGCGGCGATTTCCCGATGATCTTCCCGACGATCCGGACCCTGCGCCGGCTGGCGGCGTTCAACAGCGTCGACGAAGTCATCGATCAATGTCGCTCGGAGTCGCCCCTATGGGTGTCGAGTCCGAGGGCCGCTCATCTGCGAGGCGAGGTAGAACGATTCTCGGAGCACGAGGCGCCCTACGGTGAGCTCGAATTGATCGTTCCCGACGGGCGAATACTTCATTCGCTGGACTGGCAACACGAGAAGGCGGTCGCGCTGCTAAAGCACGTGTCGCGCCTGACAGCGCCCAATCCGGGAATGATGACCGGACCCGGGACCAACACCTACATCATCGGCGACGCCGTGTCAGGCTTCGCGGTGATCGATCCGGGACCGGAAGATCCTGCGCACATCGACCGGATCGCCGAGCTCGTGGGCGATCGACTTGTGTACACATTGTGTACACACTCTCACCCCGACCACTCCCCAGGCGCGAGCCTGCTGCAGGCGCGCTGCGGCGGCGAGATCCTGGGGCGCGCGTCCGGAGAATCCGTGCAGCATATCTGGCCGTTCACGCCGGACCGGACCATCGAAGACGGCGAGCGGATCCGCGTCGGTGATTCGACGCTGCTGGCGATCCACACGCCCGGGCACGCCTCGAACCACCTGTGCTTCTATCTGGAAGAAGACGGGCTCCTGTTCTCGGGCGACCATATCAACAACGGCTCCACCGTGGTCATCGGTCCGCCCGACGGCAACATGAAGGCCTATCTGGATGCGCTCGAGCGACTGCGCGAGCTTTCTGCCCGTTACATCCTCCCCGCCCACGGATGGGTGCTGGGTTTCCCGCAGATCGCGATCGAGTCCCTGATTCGTCACCGCCTGGGGCGCGAGGCCAAGGTCACGGCGGCGCTGGTCGCGGCGGGTGGCCGCGCCACCACCGAAGCGCTGCTGCCGCACGTCTATGACGATGTGCCGGCCAAATTGCACCCGGTGGCCGCTCGCTCGCTTCGCGCGCATCTTGACAAGCTGACCGAAGATGGGCGAGTGGGCATCGAGGGCGAGCTCTGGACCTTGCTCGCTTGAGCGACAGCGCTCGGCGCGCCGGCGTGGCGACGCCCCCGGCACCGGATTCGAACTTGCTGGTGTCGCCCGACTGGCTGCACGGGCAGGTCGGTGCGCCCGGGCTGAGCATCATCGATGCCCGTGCGCCGATCTCGCCCGACCGAGTCGGGCCGCCGGTCTATCTCAATGTCGGGACCGAGACGGCCGGGGCGCGAATACCCTGGGCACGGTATATCCATCTGGTCGACGACCTTTCCGATCCCGATGGATCGTTTCCGATCGCGCTGGCGCGACCGCCGGCCGTGGCCCAGGTCTTGTCGGCCCACGGGATCAGTGCGGATGACACGATCGTAGTCTATGGCGGCGCCCAGGAACTGGCCACGCATCGGGTCTGGTGGGCCCTGAAAGCCTCCGGTGCGCGTGACGTACGAGTGCTCGACGGCGGAATCGAGCGCTGGGTCCATGAGGGCCGACCACTGCAAGCCGAACACGACCACGTCGAACCGCGGTCCTTTTGCGCGACACGCCGTCCCGAGATGCTTGCCGCTCGCGATGACGTCCTGGCGGCGATCGACGACCCCCGGGTTTGCCTGGTCAATGCACTGACTGCCGCTCAACACCACAGCCGAACCGACCTCACCTATGGCCGCCCCGGCCGCATTCCTGCGAGCTGCAATATCTCGGCACGCGATCTCATCGACCCGGACTCCGGACGCTTCCTGCCGCTGAGCTCACTGCGGTCCCGCTTCGAGCGCGAGCGTGTCCTCGAGCACGACCGCTGCATCGTCTACTGTGGTGGCGGCATCGCGGCGACCACTGTCGTGCTCGGACTGTGGCTGATCGGCTATCGTGCCGTGGCAATGTACGACGGATCGCTTCGCGAGTGGGCCCGTGACCCGCGGCTGCCCATGGAGGTCGGCTGACGCGGCATCGGAACGACAAGGGCCGCATCCGTTGGCGGATGCGGCCCTTGCCGGGCTTCGATGTGCGGGCTCCGAGAACCCCGCCTTGCCTTCAGCAGATCACGATGCGGCGTTCTCGGCCGCAGCCGCGGCCGCATCGTCGGCACTGGCCGCCTTCATGGACAGGCGCAGACGTCCTTTGTCGTCGGCCTCGATGACCTTGACTCGAATCGTCTGGCCTTCGGTGACGTAGTCCGCCACGCTGTTGACGCGTTCGTTGGCGATCTGCGAGACGTGCAGCAGCCCGTCGCGGCCCGGGAGCACCTGCACGATGGCACCGAAATCGAGGATCTTGAGAACCGTGCCCTCGTAGATGCGCCCGATCTCGACCTCGGCCGTCAGGTCCTCGATCATCTGTTGAGCGCGCTTGGCTGCATTCCCGTCGACTGCGGCGATCGTGATGGCGCCGTCGTCCTGGATGTCGATCTGGGTGCCGGTCGTCTCGGTGATCTGGCGAATCGTCGCGCCACCCTTACCGATGACATCGCGAATGCGCTCCGGGTTGATCTTCATCTTGTACATGCGCGGCGCGAAGTCGGAGAGCTCCTCGCGAGCGCCGCCAATGGCGGTGCGCATCTCGTTGAGGATGTGCAAACGTCCCTCACGCGCCTGCGCGAGTGCCACCTGCATGATCTCCTTCGTGATCCCCTGGATCTTGATGTCCATCTGCAGGGCGGTCACGCCGGATTCGGTGCCTGCAACCTTGAAGTCCATGTCGCCCAGATGGTCTTCGTCACCGAGAATGTCGGTCAATACCGCGAACTTATTGCCTTCTTTGATCAATCCCATCGCCACGCCTGCAACGTGAGACTTGATCGGCACACCCGCGTCCATCAGGGCCAGGCAGCCGCCGCAGACCGAGGCCATCGACGATGACCCGTTGGACTCGGTGATTTCCGACACGACCCGAAGCGAGTAGCCGAACTCGTCCACGCCCGGAAGCAGCGGGCGAAGCGCGCGCTTGGCAAGATTTCCGTGGCCGATCTCGCGCCGCTTGGGCGATCCCATCCGACCGGTCTCACCGGTCGCGTAGGGAGGCATGTTGTAGTTGAACATGAAACGATCACGGTACTCGCCGTTGATCGCGTCGATGATTTGCTCGTCGCGCGAGGTGCCGAGCGTCGCGGCCACGATCGCCTGGGTCTCTCCACGGGTGAACAGCGCCGAGCCATGCGCGCGCGGCAGCAGACCGGTGCGGATCGCGATCGGACGCACGGTGCGGGTATCGCGCCCGTCGATGCGAGCCTCGCCCGAGAGGATCTGGTTGCGCACGATGCGCGACTGCAGACCGAACAGAAGCTCGTCGACCGTGTTCGAGTCGGGGGCCGGCTTGTCCTGGGCACCCGCCTCTTCGGAGAGTTTCGCGCGCACGCTGGATTCCACGTCGCGGATCTTGGTGGTCCTGGCCTGCTTGTTGCGCTCGCCGTAGGCGGTGCGCATCGGGCCCTCGGCGAGTTCGTCGACACGCGCCACCAGCGCGGCGTCGACCTCGGCCGGCTTCCAGTCCCACTCGGGCTTGCCGGCAACCTCGACGATCTCATGGATCGCGTTGATCACGACCTGCATCTGCTCGTGGCCGAACACCACCGCGCCGAGCATCACGTCTTCGGGCAACTCGTGCGCCTCGGATTCGACCATCAGCACGGCCTGCTCGGTTCCGGCCACCACCAGGTCGAGCTTGCTCTCGGCCATCTGCGCAGCAAACGGATTGAGCACGTATTGTCCGTCCACATAGCCCACGCGCGCCGCACCGATCGGGCCGTTGAACGGAAGCCCCGAGATCGCGAGTGCGGCCGAAGCGCCGATCATCGCCGGGATGTCGCTGTCGACCTCCGGGTTGCTCGACATGACCTGCAGCGCGACCTGCACCTCGTTATAGAAGCCGTCCGGGAACAAGGGACGGATCGGCCGATCCGTCAGGCGAGCGATCAGCGTCTCGCGCTCGGTGGGACGCCCCTCACGCTTGAAGAAGCCGCCGGGGATGCGCCCGGCCGCGTAGAACTTTTCGACGTAGTCGACCGTCAGCGGGAAGAAATCCTGTCCGGGCTTGGGCTCCTTGCGGGCGACCACGCTGGCCAGGACGATCGTGTCGTCCATGTTCACGATGACGGCACCGGTGGCCTGACGCGCGATCTCGCCCGTCTCGATCGTGACCGTATGCTGCCCCCACTGGAAGGTCTTCTTGGCTATTTCGAACACTCTATTTCCTCTAGATTTCCCGTGCGATCATCCGGCGGCACGGTTCGCCCAATTCCGTCGACGCACCGAATCGGCCCGAGCCGCCACGGGCCGGCTCGATCGAAAGGACACGCCACGAAAAAAGAAACGGAGCCCAGCAAGCTCGGCTTGCGGGCTCCGTTCGCCTGTTCATTCGCCTGGCACTCGCATTGCAGCAGATTGCCCTGGCCTCACCCCTCAGTTCCGCAGGCCGAGTCGCTCGATCAGCGACTTGTAAGCGCCATGGTCCCGGGATTTCAGGTAGTCGAGCAGCTTGCGGCGGCGACTCACCATCTTGAGCAGACCACGACGCGAGTGGTGGTCCTTGGCGTGGGTCTTGAAGTGACCGGTCAGCTCCACGATGCGTGCCGTCAGCAGCGCCACCTGGACTTCGGGCGAGCCCGTGTCGGCCTTGGAGCGCTGGTAGTCGGCGACGATCTTCGCCTTGTCGATATCGGATACAGACATGATTTTCCCTTTGACGTTACGTCGGACTTGCGGCCGGGCCGGGTCGTGCGAGGCCGTGCAAAACTAAACCGCGGATTATAGCCAGAGGAGCGCATACCAGACAAGCGGGTCGACAGGCGCCCGCGCGCCGCCCGGCCAGTCCGGGCGGCGCGTCCGGATCATGGCGTATCGATCTGCGGATTGACGCGGGTATCGTTCGAGTGGAGCTTGTTGAGCGCATTGATATAGGCCTTGGCCGAGGCCACCACGATGTCCGGGTCGGCCCCCACGCCATTGACGACGCGACCGCCCTTGGCCAGGCGAACCGTCACCTCGCCCTGGGCCTCGGTCCCGCCACTGATGGCATTGACCGAGTACAAGGTCATCTCGGTGCCCGATACCGCCTTTTGCTCGATCGCCTTCAGGGTGGCATCGACCGGCCCGTTACCGGAGCACTCCACCGTGTGCTCGGCCCCACCAATCGAGATCGTCACCGCGGCCACCGGCTGCTCACCCATCTCGGAGTGCTGGCGCATCGCGACCAGCTTGTAGTGCTCGTCGCCGGCCTGCTGCATCGCCTGATCCGATACCAGCGCCTGAATGTCCTCGTCGTAGATATCGGCTTTCCGGTCGGCCAGATCCTTGAAACGTTGAAACGCAGCGTTGACGTCCGTCTCGGATTCGAGCTCGATCCCGAGCTCCTGCAGGCGCTGCTTGAACGCATTGCGCCCCGAAAGCTTGCCGAGCACGATCTTGTTGGTGGTCCAACCGACATCCTCCGCGCGCATGATCTCGTAGGTGTCGCGCTGCTTGAGCACACCGTCCTGGTGGATGCCGGAAGCATGCGCGAACGCGTTGGCCCCGACCACGGCCTTGTTCGGCTGGACCGGAAAGCCCGTGATGCCCGAAACCAGTCGACTGCTCGGGACGATCTGGGCGGTGTCGATGCCCACATCCAGGCCGAAGTAGTCGCGGCGCGTCTTCACGGCCATCACCACTTCCTCGAGCGAGGTGTTTCCGGCGCGCTCCCCAAGGCCATTGATCGTGCACTCGACCTGGCGCGCACCGGCCATGACGCCGGCCAACGAGTTGGCCACGGCCATGCCCAGGTCATTGTGGCAATGCACGGACCACACCGCCTTGTCCGAATTCGGAATCCGCTCGCGAAGGGTCGTGATCAGGTCACCGAAGCGTTCGGGCACGCCGTAGCCGACCGTGTCGGCGATATTGATCGTCGAAGCCCCCTCCTTGATCACGGCCTCGAGCACGCGACAAAGGAAGTCGATGTCCGAACGGCTACCGTCCTCGGGCGAGAACTCCACGTTATCGGTGAACTTGCGCGCGAATCGAACCGAAAGCTTCGACTGCTCGAGCACCTGCTCGGGCGACATCCGAAGCTTCTTCTCCATGTGCAAGGCCGATGTCGCGATGAAGGTGTGGATCCGCATCGACTTCGCGCCCTGCAATGCCTCGGCCGCACGCGCGATATCACGGTCATTGGCCCGCGCCAGCGAACAGACCGTCGAATCCTTGATGGCCCCGGCGATCGACCGGACCGCCTCGAAGTCGCCGTTCGACGAAGCCGCGAAACCCGCTTCGATGACATCGACGCGCAGCTTCTCGAGCTGCTTGGCGATCCGCAGCTTCTCCTCTTTGGTCATCGAGGCACCGGGACTCTGCTCGCCGTCGCGAAGGGTCGTATCGAAGATGATCAAACGGTCAGACATGGATAGCTCCTGTGGTCGGCGCCCTCTTGAGGAGCCAACGATTTGAGAAACGGATGTGGGGGGTGAAAAGTATTTAGCGCGCTAGGCGCAGCAGCCCTAGCGCGAGTAGCTCGAGCGCAAGGGTGCTCTGGGCTCGGTCGGAGCGAGCCGCGAGGAAAGAGAACTGAAGGTGGCGAACGGAATCAGCCATGCACGCACTATAAGCGGTTTGAACTTCGCGGACAAGCACCAACGGATCGACGGCGCATCGACGGTTCAGGTTCTCGGCAAGGTCACGCCGGTCTGCCCCTGGTACTTCCCGCCACGATCCCCATAGGAGGTCTCGCAGACCTCGTCGGACTCGAGGAACAGCACCTGGGCGCAGCCCTCGCCCGCATAGATCTTGGCTGGCAGCGGCGTGGTATTGGAGAACTCCAAGGTCACGTGACCTTCCCACTCCGGCTCGAGTGGCGTGACGTTGACGATGATCCCGCACCGGGCATAAGTCGACTTGCCCAGGCAAATCGTGAGCACGCTGCGCGGAATCCGGAAGTACTCGACCGTGCGCGCGAGCGCGAACGAATTCGGCGGAATGATACAGACCGGCCCCTTGAAATCCACGAACGACTTCTCGTCGAAGGCCTTCGGATCGACGATGGTCGAGTTGATGTTCGTGAAGATCTTGAACTCGTCCGCGCAACGGACATCGTAGCCGTAGCTCGAGGTGCCGTATGAGACGATTCGCTGGCCATCGACCGACCTGACCTGCCCCGGCTCGAACGGTTCGATCATGCCGTCGACCGCCATGCGGCGGATCCACTTGTCGGACTTGATGCTCATGGGACGCGGATTCTAGCCCGAATTGCGGATCGGCCGGCCCTCAGCCGCCACCCCGGTGAGTGTGGTGATCGAAGCGTGTGATCCATTCATGAGCCGCAGCCGAATGTGCCGGCGGATACTGGAATTTGACACGAGTGGCCCGGAACACGACCAGTCCGAGTCGGCGCGGTGGCGCCGGCTCGACCCGTATGGTCAGAGGAAAGCCGCCGGCCTCGAGGGTCAGGCAACCCTCGACGAAGGCCAGCCCCGGCAGGCCCGTGAACTCTCCGAGCCAACGTAGCATGTCGGCCTCGGTGCAGGCCATGACCCGATCATCGCCGAAGTACGGCATATGGTTCCCGTCGGCCTGCGCAATGCCGTTCAGCCGCCGGCAACCGGGGGCCAGATCGCCAACACCTCGCCCTCGGTGAGCGCCCGGCTGGCGCGATCACCCGGCTCGACGTATCGCCCGTCCACGAGGACCAAGTGAACGAGCCGTACCGGCAAGCCGAACTGGTCGATGACCGACTGGACCGTCGTACCCTCCGGAACATCGAGAGGTAGCACGTTTCCCACGCGGCGGTGCTCACCGTGCTCGCGCGGCAGGTAGTCCTCGAGCATCGCGTAGAGCTTGAAAGTGATTCGCATCGCCCGATGCCTCAGGCCTTGGCCGTGCCTCGGGCACGCCCCTGCCAATCGGCCTGCGACTGGGCGCGAGCGAGATAGGCTTCCATCAGCTGTGTCGGATCAGCCAGCAGGCGATCCTTCCATGGCCCGAGCCTGACATGCCCCTCGATCAGATTGCGCAGCACGCCGACATGATCGGTCATGCCCACGCTGTTGGCCCCGATCAACACGTCGTCTTTGAACTCCAGGCAGAGGTAGCGGAAGCCCTCGGGATCAGACAACTCCGCGCGCTCGCCGCCATCCACGCCCTGCCACTGCCCGAACGAGGTGGAGACGAGCCCGAGCGTGTCCAGCACGTTGATCTGAGTCACGCCACGGCTGCTGGTCGGGTGGCCGGCCATGTTCATCGCGGCGACCCTCGCCTGCTCGACCGCATTCGGCTGGATGGCCGATACCACCCGCGTATTGGTCGCGGCATCGAACGCCTCCGCGCAGTCTCCGGCCGCGTAGATTCCATCGGCCGAAGTCATCTGCGCCTCGTCGACCAGCACACCACGATCGCACTTGATCGAGCTATCGGCCAGGAACCCGATACTGGGCCGAACGCCGGTCGCCTGGATGACCAGGTCGAAATCCTCGCTGAAGCCATCGGAGAGCTTCGCGCGCAGCGGCGCCCCAGCCTCGAGGGCCTCGACCCGGGTGCCGACGAGAACCCGCACCCCTTTCTTCTCGCACCACGCCCGGATCATGCCCCCGGCGCCCTCACCCATCATGCGCGGGACCATCCGGTCGCCCATCTCGACCACGGTCAGCTTCACGCCGCGCCGGACCAGGGACTCGAGAATGATGCAGCCGATGAATCCGGCTCCCATCTGCAACACGCGCGCACCGGGCTTGGCGAGCGCCATGATCCGGTCAGCGTCGGCCAGGGTCCAGCAGGCCTGCACCAGGTCCGAGTCGAGCCCCGGGATAGGAGGGCTCTGGGGCAACGAGCCGCTGGCGATCAGGCACTTGTCGAATTCGATCGACTCGCCGGACGCCATGCCGACCAGACGGCGTGCGGCGCTGACCGACTTGACGCGGCCTTCGACCTGCTTGATCCCGAGCGCATCGAAGTGACTGGAGGACTTGCGTAGTCGGGTTCCGCTGCGTTCGATGTCGCCCGCCAGCAGATAGGGAATGGCCATCCGCGAATAGGGCGGTCCGGGTTCGTCGCCGATCAATACGATTTCATCGCCCGGGCGGTGCTTGCGGATCGTCTCGGCGGCCGTCACGCCGGCCGGGCCGTTTCCGATGATCACGTGACGCATGATGGATGCTCCTGTGGTCGTCAGCTTGTCACTTCGCGGTGGCCGGAAGAAAACGGGCGACCCGAAAGTCGCCCGTTTCTCCGACAACAAGCGGCCTCAGAGTCCGAGGCGTGCCCGCGTCTCGGCCGTCAGGCGGCCTTCGGCATCCCAGCCGCGGACCTTGTAGTACTCCGGCACCATCTTGTCGATGCCGCTGACCATGCCCTTCGCAGGTCCTGTCTTGACCGCCTCGGTCTTCAGGCGCTTCGGCAGGTCATCGTCCGCACGGGTAAATCCGGCACGATTGTTGAAGTCGCGCTCGAGATTCCAGATCCGCTCGCCGATCAGATTCAGGTTCTCGAGATCGAACTCGGGGCCGCACGCGCCCTGCAACTGCGGTGCGAAATCGGCCAGTGTCCAGGCAAAGGTCGTGAAGGTGCACAGCCCACTCGAGTCGACGACCGACGATGCGTCCTGGGTCGCCTTCACCAGCTCGGCCTTGCCTTCGGTGGCCAGCGGATCGGTCTTGACCGGCACACCCATGATCTCGGATCCCACCGTATAGGAGCGCAGGTGGCAGGCCCCTCGGTTGGAGGTCGCGTAGGTCAGGCCCATGCCCTGGATGCCGCGCGCGTCGTAGGCTGGGAACTCCTGGCCTTTGACCGACATCGACAGATCTGGGTGGCCATACTTGGCGGTGAGACGCTTGGAGCCCAGGCCGATCTCCTTGCCAAAGCCCTCGCCGCGAGCCGTCATCTCGGCCAGCTTGCACAAGGCTTCGGCCGAGCCGAAACTGGCGTCCAGGCCGACTTGCTCCGTGGTCAGAGCACCGATCGAATGCAGCTCCATCGCGGCCCCGACCGTCGCGCCGAACGAAATCGGATCCATGCCATCTTCGTTGCACAGCATGTTCACGTACTGCAGGGCCTCCAGATCGTCCACACCCGGGGCCGCACCCAGCGCCCAGGCGGCTTCGTATTCGAGACCACCGGACGCGCCCCAGTACTCGGGCTTGTTGACGACCGAGAAGTGGCTCTCGTCGAGCTTGGAGATTCGGCCGCAAGCGATCGTGCAGCCGAAACACGCCTGATTGGTCACCAACTGCGACTTGCCATCCGTCGGACGCTTCTCGAGCATGGCTTCAGCAGAAATCCGGCTCGCCCCCTCGAATTGGCTGTCACGATGGTTCCGCGTGGGCAACGCACCGCTCTCGTTGATGACGTTCATCAGGACCTGAGTGCCGTAGGCGGGTAGGCCCTGCCCCGTCACCGGGTTGTCGGCCAGGATCTTCTTCTTGTCCTTGACCGCCGCCATGAAGGCCTTGGGATCGTGAATATTGCCGACGCCCTTGGTGCCGCGAACCGCGACCGCCTTCAGGTTCTTGGAGCCGGCCACCGCGCCGACGCCCGAGCGGCCTGCCGCCCGGTGCAGGTCATTGACGACGCAGGCGAACAGCACCTGGTTCTCGCCTGCGCGCCCGATGGACGACACCCGGGTCAGGGGATCCTGCAATTCCTTCTTGAGGGTCTCCTCGGTGTGCCAGACCGTGGTCCCCCAGAGGTGCGAGGCATCACGCAACTCGGCCTTGTCGTCGACGATCGAGAGGTAGACCGGCTTGGGGCTCTTGCCCTCGAAGATGATCATGTCCCAACCGGCCATCTTCAGCTCGGCGCCCCAGTAGCCGCCCGAGTTCGAGCAGGCGATCGCGCCGGTCAACGGCCCCTTGGTGATGACCGAGTAGCGCCCGCCGGTGGCGGCCATCGTGCCGGTCAGGGGACCGGTCGCCCAGATGATCTTGTTGTCGGGCGATAGCGGATCGACCTTCGCGTCGACCTCCTCGACGAAGTACTTCGTCGCCAGCCCACGCTGGCCGAGGTACTGCTTCGCCCAGTCCATGTTGATCGGCTCGCTCGCGCAAGTTCCGTTGGTCAGATTTACGCGCAGGATCTTTCCGGCCCAGGTCATGTGGTGACTCCTTCCTTGGACTCTGATTCAGTGGGATTCGTTCGCAGGGGCGGCCGGGCGGTCGGGCCCGGCACGGCGCTCAGCCTGCGGACTGCTGGTTGCCGAGTTTCTCGGCCCACTGGTGCATGCGGCCCAGCCCGGTCCAGTTCGAGTCGACGAACGTGATCGCGCCGGTCGGGCAGGCATCGGCGCAGGCGGGCTCGCCGCCGCAGAGGTCGCACTTCTGGACCTTGCCGGTCTCCTGCACATAGTTGACCGTGCCGAATGGGCAGGCAATGGTGCAGACCTTGCAGCCGACACAGGTGTCTTCGGAGACGACCTTCGCGCCGCTGGCCGCATCGACGGTGATCGCCTCGACCGGGCACGCGTGGAGGCACCAGGCCTCGTCGCATTGCGTGCAGGTGTAAGGCACCTTGCGCCCGGTGTGGTGGAAATCGAAGACCTTGATCCGAGACTTGCCGGTGCTGAACACACCGTAGTTCTCGAAGCTGCAGGCCATTTCACACTGCAGGCAGCCAGTGCACTTGTCGGGGTTGATGTGCAGGGATTTCTGCATGACTCCTCCGGGATTTGCCGTTTTCTTGGGCACGTTCTGGTACCGCCCGGCGCCTTTGCCTTGCTCGTGCAACCCCATCGGACGAGGGATTTGGCACTCAGCTGCGCGGTCCAACTTTTGCGAGCAAAAGCATACCTTGTTTTGCATGTCGGTGCATAAGTTGAAGCACCCGATCTGCGCCCCGGAGGCGTACCCCGCTCAGTGTGCCTGCGACAACGGCTGCCTCCTGCCCCGCCCCAAAATCGACACGACCGGGGCCACCGTACTGTCGTCGCGGTCGTCGGGTCGACGGCGTCGTACACCGCGAAAAGCGGCGATTGGTCAATCTGGAACCGCCGAACATGTGCGAGCACTGGCAGTCGGCAGAAAATCGCAGCTGGCAAGTGCGCGTAAGCTACCTACTGGTATGGAATTCGCTCCCCGATACCAGTATGTTGGTACGTGCACTTGGGCAATGGCCAGCGCCTATGCACTGCGCACATAGGAACCAGCGGCGGGCACCCGGCCCGATGCGTTCACGACAAGGAGATAAACAATGGAGATAACCGTCAAGATGACGGTCAACGGCAAGGCGGTCAGCGTCAATGTCGACCCCCGCACGCTGCTCGTTCAGGTCATTCGTGAAAACCTGCACTTGACCGGCACGCACGTCGGCTGCGACACGGCCCAATGTGGTGCCTGCACCGTCCACATGAACGGTCGGGCGGTCAAGGCCTGCTCGATGCTGGCCGTACAGGCGCAAGGGGCCGAGATCACGACGATCGAAGGCTTGGCCAGCGGCGATACGCTGCATCCGATGCAAGAGGCATTCAGGGACTGCCATGCGCTGCAGTGCGGATTTTGCACCCCTGGCATGGTGATGTCTGCGGTCCAGCTGCTCAATGACAATCCGCATCCGACCGACGAACAGATTCGCGAAGGGCTGGAAGGAAATATCTGTCGCTGCACGGGGTATCACAATATCGTGCGCGCGGTTCGCCAGGTCGCAGACCAGGCCTGACACCAGACACGAAGGGAGCGAACATGACGGATCTATCGAATTCGCCAATCGGCCAGCCGATGCGGCGCCGCGAAGACCTGCGCTTTCTGACCGGCGCCGGCCAGTTCACCGACGACATCGTGCTGACGGGGCAGACCTATGGCGTCTTCGTGCGCTCGCCGCACGCGCACGCTCGCATCACCGGAATCGACCAGGCAGCTGCACGTGCCATGCCGGGCGTGGTCGACATCATCACCGGGGAGGATCTCGCGGAGGCGAAGATCGGTGGCCTGCCGTGCGGCTGGCTGATCCACGACAAGTCCGGTGAGCCGATGAAGGAACCACCCCATCCGGTGCTGGCCCAGGGCAAGGCGCGCTATGTCGGGGACGCCGTGGCCTTGGTGATAGCCGAATCGACATCGCAGGCGCGGGACGCGGCGGAAGCTCTCGTCGTGGACTATGAGCCCCTCGCCGCCGTCGTAGACCCGGCCAAGGCCGAGTCAGCGGGCGCTTCGGTGCACGACGAGGCGCCGGACAATGTCTGCTACGACTGGGGCCATGGTGACGCCCAGGCGGTGGACGCAGCGTTCGCCAAGGCAGCCAAGGTGACCCGGCTCGACTTCGTCAACAACCGGCTGATTCCGAATGCGATGGAACCCCGTGCGGCGAACGCCTCGTATAGCCGGCACGACGACAGCTACACACTCTACGTCGCAAACCAGAATCCCCATGTCGAGCGACTCCTGATGAGCGCCTTCGTGCTGGGCCTGCCCGAGAGCAAGGTTCGGGTGATCGCACCAGACGTGGGCGGTGGCTTCGGCTCGAAGATCTTTCTCTACCCCGAGGAAACGGCCCTGGTCTGGGCATCCAAACGCGTCGGCCGGCCCATCAAGTGGACCGCCGAGCGCAGCGAGTCGTTCCTCACCGACGCCCATGGGCGCGACCATGTCACCACCGCCGAGTTGGCGCTCGCCGAGGATGGCGAGTTCCTCGGAATGCGAGTAAAGACGATCGCGAACCTCGGCGCCTACCTGTCGACCTTTGCAAGCTCGGTTCCGACGATCCTCTACGCCACGTTGCTGGCCGGCCAATACCGTACGCCGGCGATCTACTGCGAGGTCAAGGCGGTGTTCACCAATACGGCCCCCGTCGACGCGTATCGCGGTGCCGGCCGTCCCGAGGCGACCTATGTTGTCGAGCGCCTGGTCGAACAGGCGGCGCGCGACGTCGGCATGGACCCGGTAGCGATCCGGCGCCGCAATTTCATCACCACCTTTCCTTACGCGACGCCGGTCGGACTCACCTACGACACTGGCGACTATGCAGCTACCCTCGACAAGGCCCTCGCGCTGGCCGACGTGGCGGGCTTTCCGGCCCGACGAGAGGAAGCCCGATCCAGGGGCATGCGTCGCGGGCTCGGCTATTCGTGCTACATCGAGGCGTGTGGTCTGGCACCCTCGAACATCGCCGGTGCCCTAGGCGCGCGTGCCGGCCTGTTCGAGGCAGGCGAGGTCCGGGTCCACCCCACCGGCACCGTGACCGTCTTCACCGGGTCCCACAGCCACGGCCAGGGCCATGAGACGACGTTTGCCCAGGTGGTCGCCGGCCGGCTTGGGATTCCGACAGAGAACGTCGAGATCGTTCACGGCGACACAGGCCGGATTCCCTTCGGCATGGGAACCTACGGCAGCCGCTCGCTGGCCGTCGGCGGCACGGCTATCGTCAAGGCCGTGGACAAGGTCATCGAGAAAGGCCGAAAGATCGCCGCCCACCTGCTGGAGGCATCCGACGATGACATCGAGTTCGGCAACGGCGAGTTCAAGGTGTCCGGGACCGACAAGTCGATTCCGTTCGCGCAGGTGGCACTGAGTGCATACGTACCGCACAACTATCCGCTAGAGAAACTCGAGCCCGGCCTGAACGAGAACGCGTTCTATGACCCGACCAACTTCACCTACCCCGCTGGCTCCTACGTCTGCGAGGTCGAGGTTGATCCGGCGACCGGAACGAGTCGTGTCGTGCAGTTCGTCGCGGTCGACGACTTCGGCAACATCGTGAACCCAATGATCGTGGCCGGGCAGGTCCATGGCGGGCTTGCACAGGGCCTTGGCCAGGCCATGCTCGAAGGCTGCACCTATGATCGCGAGACCGGACAACTTCTGACGGGCTCCTACCTCGACTACGCGATGCCGCGTGCAGCGGACTTACCCGACTTCATTGTCGACACGCATGCCACGCCGTGCACGCATAATCCCCTGGGGGTGAAAGGCTGTGGCGAAGCGGGTGCCATCGGCTCGCCTGCAGCGTACATCAACGCCCTGACCGACGCCCTCGGAGTGCGAGATATCCCGATGCCCGCCACGCCGGAGCGTGTATGGCGCGCGCTGATTGACCAGAAATCCTGAGAGGAGACACACAAGCATGTATCCGTTCAACTACTTGCGCCCTACCTCGGTCGAGGCGGCGCACCAGTCGGCATCAGGTGATGCGAGATACCTGGCAGGCGGACAGAGCCTGGTCCAGTCGATGCGCCTGCGACTGGCTTCGGCCGAGTCGCTGGTGGACCTTGGAGGAATCGAGTCATTGCGTGGCATCAAGGTAGATGCGACGTCGGTGACGATCGGCGCCATGACGACCCACGCGGCGGTCGCACGCGATCCGGGTGTCCTCAAGGCGATTCCGGCCCTGGCTTCGCTCGCCGGCGGCATCGGCGACCAGATGGTTCGCAATGCGGGGACCATCGGTGGGGCCATCGCGAATGCGGACCCGGCGGCCTGCTACCCTGCAGCGGTGGTCGGGCTTGGAGCAACCATCGTGACCGACCAGCGCGAGATTGCCGGCGACGACTTCTTCATCGGGTTGTATGAAACAGCCCTCGAACCCGGTGAACTGATCGTTGCTGTCCGATTCCCCATTCCGAAGCGAGCGGCCTACGTCAAGTTCAAGCAACCGGCATCGCGCTTCGCCCTGGTCGGCGTCATGGTCAGTGAGGGCTCCGCCGGGGTCCGTGTCGGCGTGACCGGCGCTAGAGCGAGCGCGTACCGGGAACAAGGCCTCGAGGCGAAGCTGGCCGGCAATTTCAGCGCCAAGGCACTCGACGGTGCGAAGCTTGCATCCGACGGCATGAATACCGACCTTCACGCAACGGCGGAGTACCGTGCTGCGATGGTCGTCGTCATGGCGCAGCGCGCGCTAGCGGCGGCCGGCTGAGGGTCGGGCGTCGTAGCGGCAATCGCGCCGTGTGCGAGCCGCCGCCAGTCGGCTCGCACACGATTCGCCTGGTGGCGAATCGTGTGCCTGTGCCACAAGTTTCCCTGTCCTAGCGAATCGAGAACGAATGCACGACACCCGAGACGCGGCACCCCAAAGCGTCGACGAAACTGTCGCCTGGCTGGAAGCGCGCGACTACATTTGCGATCGACGGCTTGCCACTTCGATCTTCCTGTCGATGAGGCTTCGCCGCCCGCTGTTCCTGGAAGGCGAGGCCGGTGTCGGCAAGACCGAGATAGCCAAGGTTCTGGCCAAGGGGCTGGGCGTGCCCCTCGTCCGGCTGCAGTGCTACGAAGGAATCGATATCAATCAGGCCGCGTACGAATGGAACGTGGCCCGCCAGATGCTCGAGATTCGCCTTGCGGAGGCTGGCCGAGCAGGTGGCGCCAATCCGAATCTTTACCGGCGCGACCTTCTGATCGAGCGCCCCTTGCTGTCGGCACTGAGTTCGAGGCCAGCTCCCGTGCTACTGATTGACGAACTCGACCGGGCGGACGAGCCGTTCGAGGCGTTCTTGCTCGAAGTCCTGTCGGACTTTCAGATGACCATTCCGGAGTTTGGGGTCGTGCGCGCCGAGGAGCCTCCGGTGGTGGTGCTCACATCGAATCGAACCCGAGAGATCCACGATGCACTGAAGCGTCGATGCCTTTACGCCTGGGTCGACTATCCGAACGCGGAGCAGGAGCTCGAGATCGTGCGCCGTAAGGCGCCCGGCGCCGCGCAGCGGCTATCTCGCGATGTCGTCGATTTCGTGCAGCGGGCCCGCCGCCTGGACCTGTTCAAGTCACCCGGCGTCGCAGAAACCATCGATTGGACCAATGCGCTGACTGCGCTCGACGCGATGTCGCTCGACCCGGAGTCCGTCAGTGACACGCTCGGCGTGCTGCTGAAGTATCAGGAGGATCTTGGACGGCTCCAGGGCGCAGAAGTGGGCCGGATCCTGGATGAGATGCGGGCACTGACAGGTCAGGGCTGATGGCGGCCGAGCGTGGCGAGCGTCTGGCAGAGAACGTCGCGCACTTCGCGCGCGTGCTTCGCAAGGCTGGGTTGCCGGTGGGCCCCGATCGGACCTTGCTCGCGCTCGAAGTCATCGAGGCCGTCGGACTCGATCGGCGCGAGGACGTCCACGCTGCGCTGGGCAGTGTCATGGTTCGTGCCCGTGACCAACAGCATATCTTCGACGCGGCCTTCGCCGCGTTCTGGGCCGACCCGCATTTGCTGGAAAAAGTCCTGCACCTCATGCTCCCGACGATCAGCGGACGCGGATCAAAGGAGCACGAGAAGAAGCCACGGCGGCTGGAGGAAGCCCTCAGGGCAGACCAGTCGCCCGCGGTCCCTCCCGTGGACCCGGCTCACGAAGAGGGCGAGGAGCATCAGATCGATGCCGTCATGACCTTCTCGGACCGCGAGCGCCTCCGCCATGCTGACTTTGAATCGATGTCGACCGACGAGTACCTGCAGGCAAGCCGGGTCGCACAAACGATCGACCTGCCCTTGCGACCGATCCTGATCCGGCGCGCCCGCCCCGCGACACGCGGGCGCGTCGACCTGAGACGCACGCTACTGCGCATGGCCCGGGCGCCTGACACGGTTGCCCCCGCGTACTCATGCCCTCAGCGCAAGCGACCTGCCCTGGTCCTTATGGTGGATGTCTCGGGATCGATGGAACGCTACGCACGGATATTCCTGCACTTCGCGCACGGGCTTACCAGGCGTCACAAGACGACGCACAGCTTCGTCTTCGGCACCCGACTGACGCCGCTCACGGCCGTCATGCGCGAACGCGATCCGGACGAAGCCATGAAGGCCGCCGCCAGGGAGATAGAGGATTGGAGCGGCGGAACGCGCATCGCTGGGACCCTGCATGAGTTCAACTGGCAATGGGCAAGGCGAATCCTGAGCCGCAATGCCGCGCTGATCCTGGTGACCGACGGACTGGACCGAGACGAGAACGGAGACCTGCGGCGGGAGTCCGCGTTGCTTTCTCGCTTCGCGCACGAGTTCGTCTGGCTCAATCCGCTACTGAGATACGATGGGTTCGAACCACGTGCCGCTGGCATACGGGCCCTACTCGGGTCGGTCGATCGATTCCTTCCAGTGCACAACCTGGACTCCATCGAATCCCTGGGCAGGTCACTGGGCCGCCAGCGCCATCGGGGACAATTCGAACGAAAACACCATATAGGAAGACCGCGATGAAGCTTCAAGGCGAACGCCTGTTGCCGGCCCCCGTCGACAGGACCTGGGTCGCATTGAACGACCCCGGCACTCTCAAGGCGTGCATTGCCGGCTGCCAGTCTCTCGACAAGACGAGCGATACGCAGTTCGTGGCAACGATGGCCGTGCGAATCGGCCCGGTCAATGCAAAGTTCAAGGGCAATCTCGAGTTGACCGACATCGTCCCAATGAAGTCATACACGATCAACTTCAATGGCCAGGGCGGTGTTGCAGGCTTTGGAAAAGGCTCCGCACAGGTTGCGTTGAGCCCCCAGGATGGGGGTACGCTGCTCAACTACGTTGCCGATGCACAAGTCGGTGGCAAGCTCGCGCAGATCGGTTCTAGGCTCGTCGACGCAGCAGCCGCCAAGATCGCCGAGGATTTCTTCAAGGCATTCGAGGCGCAAGTGGGCAAGGCTGCGCCAGCCGCGGAGCCATCCGAGGCCGAGGTGGCGGCACCGCCGCCGCCGACCGCGGCGGCGGAAGGCCCTCCACCGGCCGTTCCAGCTCCGGTCCCCGTGCCGCAGGAACCGAGCGGCGGGTCCAAGCCCTGGCTATGGGTCGCGGTGGCCATCGTCATCGCGTTGTTGATCTACTATTTCCGCTGAACGCGCTGGCGCGGATGAGGGCATTTCAACCGACGGATTCGTCGATCGATCGGGAGTCAAGTCATGGACAGTCTGGATCTGCAAGTCCTGCAAACCGCACGAGCCTGGCGCACTGAGGGGCGCGCGGTTTGGCTCGTCACCGTGATCGAGACCTGGGGCTCGTCGCCGCGCCCGCCAGGTGCCTTGCTGGCCCTGCGCGACGACGGCCTGGTCGTCGGCTCGGTATCGGGCGGCTGCGTCGAAGACGATCTCATTGAACGGGTCCGTACCGGCGAGCGCGTCGCCGCGCCATCGCTGATCCTATACGGAGTCAGCAAGGAAGACGCGGCCCGGTTCGGCTTGCCTTGTGGCGGAACGTTGAGATTGGTCCAGGAACCCGTGACAGACGCCGGATGGATCGATGAAGTCCTCGAGCGAACCGGCCGCCATGAATTGGTCGCCCGGTTGCTGGATATCGACTCAGGCGTGCTCACGCTCGCCGCGGCGCGCCGCGGCGAGGCGTTCTCGTTCGATGGACGTACGATGCGATCGGTCTACGGCCCAAGATGGCGAGTGCTCGTGATCGGTGCCGGACAACTGTCCCGCGTGTTCGCAGAGATCGCCAAGTCGGTCGACTTCGAAGTCACCTGCTGCGACCCACGAGAGGAGTACAACCTCACCTGGGACGTACCGAACACTCGATTCACGAAGTCGATGCCAGACGACGCGATCGCGGAGATGCGGCTCGATCCGCATTGCGCCGTCGTCGCGGTGACGCACGATCCAAAGCTGGACGATCTCGCGCTGATCGAGGCCCTGAAATCACCCGCGTTCTATGTCGGCGCCTTGGGATCACGCAACAACACGTCCAAGCGGCGCGAACGGATGCGGATGTTCGACCTCTCCGAGGCCGAAATCGCCCGACTTCACGGACCGATCGGACTGGACATCGGCAGCAAGACACCCGCAGAGATCGCCGTCTCGATCGTCGCCGAGATGGTCGCAGTAAGAAACGGGGTGGCGCTCAAGCAGAAAAAGCCGGTTCCCGCTGGCGAGTCCGCCAGCGCCACCGCTTGAGACCGGCTGCCGGCTTGTCGGCCCCGCGAACGCCAACGGACGAACCAGACGGCGAATCGACATCGCCAGGGCGCGGCCCCGATATCGTCGGGATCCGTATGCGATACGAGATTGCACCGGATCTCGTCGACAGCGATGGTCAGCTGGCGAACCCATTCTTCACCACACTGACCGCGATACGGAGCGAAGGTTCGATCGCCGCGGCAGCACGTCGCCTCGGCGTTTCCTATCGCTACCTCTGGGGGTACCTGCGCGACCGCGAGTCCGAATTCGGCCGCGAACTGATCCACTGGGACAAGGGTCGCGCGGCGCGCCTGACCGCGTTTGCCGAACGGCTGCTGTGGGCAGAGGCACGGATCATGGCGCGTCTGGCGCCGGCGATCGAGAACCTGCGAGCGGAAATCAGCCGCGAACTCAGCGTCGCGATCAATGACGACGTGACGATCATCGATTGCGCCGCCAGCCACGACCTGGCCTTGCTCGTGCTGCGCGAACTGTGCCGCGCCCAGGCTGATCTGCTGCTCGAGCTTCGCTTCGTCGGTAGCATCGATGCGCTCGGCGAACTCCGCCGGCATCGGTGCGCCTTCGCAGGAATCCATCTGCCACTCGGGCGCCCCGAGCTCGCACGTCGCGGATCGGCGATCCACCGGGCCTTCGGCCCATTGCTTCGACTCGGCAAGGAAAAGCTGTTGCGCACTGCCATCCGGACCCAGGGCTTGATGGTTGCCAAGGCCAACCCGGCTTCAATCAAACATCTTCACGACCTGACCCGATCGCGCTTCGTGAACCGACCCGTGGGTACCGGGACCCGTGCGCTTCTCGACGAGTTGCTCGCCTCGATCGGTGTCGCGACCTCGGATGTACCGGGCTATGCGCACCAGGAATCGACGCATCTGGCTGTTGCCGCCTGCGTCGCGTCCGGACAGGCCGACGTGGGCTTCGGCATCGCCGCGGCCGCACACGCATACGGTCTCGACTTCATTCCAATGGTCGACGAACACTACTTCCTGGTGTGCGAAGCGCCGCTGATCGACTCCCCGGTGACCAGCCGCATCATCGAACTGCTCCGATCCAGAAGCTGGTCCGACGCGCTTGCTCGGCTGCCCGGTTATCGCGCCGACGGCGCAGGTGACGTGGTTTCCTTGCGTCGAACCTTGCCCTGGTACGAGTAGTATCGAGTCGTCCTTGGCCGAACCACGGGCGGATCGACTCAGTTTGGTGGTAGCGACCGATTCCGTCCCGGCGCCATGCGCCCAGGCGCAAGCGAAATGGCCCTTTCGTCGAGCGAGGTCGCTTTGATCATCGCGAACACCTCGTCGCCGACATCCAGGCCCAGCTCGTCGACCGATCGCCGGGTCACGAGCGCCAATAGACGACCGCCGCCCCTGAGCCCCAGCGCGACTCGGACGAGCGCACCGCCGTCGCCCTGGATACCGAGTATCTCGGACGCTAGAAGCGTACGTACGCTGACGTCTCGCGGACGCGATACCGCGATCGCCACATCGATGGCCCGGACCAGCAGCCGGTGGTTGTCCCCGATCCGTCCGATACGCCCCGGTACCGCAATGCGCCCGGACGGATGCGAGAAGTCGGTCATCCCATAGTGCTCGTCGAAGCCGGCGACCCGCACGTCGAGGATCGACACGGCCTCGAAGGCCTCGCTAACCGAGCGCCTTGGCGACGTCGCGAGCACCTCGGCAGGCGATCCGACTGCGATCGCCCGACCTCGATCCAAGACGACGACTTCGTCCACAAGCCGCGCAACCTCTTCGACCGCATGCGAGACGTAGACGAGCGGCAGCCGGAAATGGTCCCTGAGCGTTGCCAGGTAAGGCAAGATCTCGAGCTTCCGCTCATAGTCGAGCGAGGCCAACGGCTCGTCCATCAGCAGCAGCCTCGGCGCCGACAGCAGGGCGCGCCCGATGGCCACCCGTTGTCGCTCGCCTCCGGACAGGGTCGCTGGGCGCCGGTCGAGCAGTGGTGCAATTCCCAGCAATTCGACCACTTCATCGAACGTACCACTTGCCGCAGGGCGGCCACGCGCCCGCGAGCCGAACCTGAGGTTCCCCTGGACGCTCAGGTGCGGAAACAGACGGGCATCCTGGAACACGAAACCGACCTGGCGTCGGTGCGCGGCGACCCACCTGCCGGCCTGCGTGTCGACGAAGACTTGACCGTCGACCACGATTCGGCCCGAGTCGGGGGCGAGCAGCCCCGCGATCAGACCGAGCACCGTCGACTTGCCTGCGCCCGAGCGACCGAACAAGGCCACCGCGCGCTGCCGGGTCTCGAACGCCAGGTCCAGCGTGAATCCTGGACGGGACAGCCTCGCCTGGAACTCGATCATCGCCGCCGCCCCGATGATCGGTGCGCGAGCCACTCGGAGGCGACCAACGCACACATCGAGATGCCGATCGCCAGCAGGGTCAGCCGAAGCGCCGCGCCCTCACCGCCCGGCACCTGGGTAAACGCGTAGATCGCGGCGGCCAGGGTCTGGGTTTCGCCCGGGATGTTCGATACGAAGGTGATCGTGGCGCCGAACTCCCCTAGCGACTTGGCAAAGCACAGCACGGCACCCGCGATCACGCTCGGGGCGGCCAGGGGCATCGTCACCGTGAAGAAGGTGCGCGTCGCGGAAGCCCCCAAGGTGGCGGCCGCCTGTTCCAGTCGCGTGTCGACGTTCTCGATGCCGAGCCGGATTGCCCGCACCAGCAACGGGAACCCCATGACGGCGCTGGCCAGCGCCGCACCGGTCCATCGGAAAGAGAACACGATGCCGAACTCCGCCAGGGCGCTACCGATCCAGCCCTGCCTGCCGAAGGCCAGCAACAGCAGGTAGCCGGTGACCACGGGCGGCATCACCAGCGGCAGGTGCACCAGCCCATTCAACAGCCACTTGCCGGGGAATTCGCGACGGGCCAGCAGGTGGGCCAGCCCGATCGCCAGGGGCAAGGCGCACAAGGTGGCGACGATCGCCACCCGCAAGCTCAGTCGCAGTGCCGTGAGCTCGTCGGAGCCGAACGCCATCATTTCGGCACGGACACCGGTGCACCGAATCCGTAGCGCCGGAACACGGCCTGGCCAGCCGCGGAGGCCATGAAGTCGAGAAACTCGCGGGCCTGCGCACGGTGCCCCGAATGGACGGTGATGGCCGCGACGTAGCGGATCGACGGATGCGCCTTCACGGGGAACTCGGCCAGCACCCGCACCTTCGGCTCGACCCTGGCGTCGGTTGCATAGACCACCCCGAGCGGGGCCTCGGCACGCGCGACCCAGGCCATGGCGATCCGCACGTTGTCGGCCTGGGCGATGCGCGACTTCAGTCGGTCCCAGACGCCCATTTTGTGCATCGCCGCTTGTGCATAGCGCCCCGCCGGTACCGAGCGAACATCTGCGAGCGCCAACCTCGCACCATCGCGACTGGCGGCGAACGCGAGAAGCAACTGTTCGGGATCCCCGGGCGGCTTGCGAGATTCGGCCGGTGCGATCAGCACCAACCGGTTCGACGCGACCTCGCGCCGACTGCCGGCGAGCACCGCCTGGCGCTCGACCAGGTAGTCGATCCAGGCTTGATCCGCACTGATGTACAGGTCGGCGGGCGCGCCGGCCTCAATCTGGCGAGCCAGCCGGGCACTACCCGCGTAGGAAATCCGGGGTCGTGGCGCGCCCCCATGGGCGAGCACCAGCGCGTCGAGCACTTCCTTCAGACTCGCGGCCGCGAACACCAGCGCGCCCTGCGAAGAAGCGAAGCATGTCAGCGGCATCGCGAGGGCCAGGGCGAGCGCCGCGCCCCGGATCGCGCGGCCGGCGCCCCGGGCGAACCCGGTCTCAGGTGTTCTGGACAACGATCGACGGAAACTTCGACGACATGTCGCGCGCACGGTCTCCGATCTTGATCGCGATCCGCCGCGCGATGTCGCGATACGTCTGGCCCAGCGCACCGTCGGGGTCCGCGGCCACGGTCGGCGTGCCGGAGTCGGCCTGCTCGCGAATCCGGATATCCAGCGGCAAGCCGCCCAGATACTCGACGCCGTATTCCTCGGCCATTCGCGCGCCGCCCCCCTCCCCGAAGATGTGCTCGATGTGCCCGCATTTCGAGCACACGTGCATGGCCATGTTCTCGACCACACCCAGGATCGGGATGTCGACCTTCTCGAACATCTTCAGGCCCTTGCGCGCATCGAGCAACGCGATGTCCTGCGGGGTCGTGACGATCACGGCGCCGGTCACCGGGATCTTCTGGGCCAGCGTCAGGTGGATGTCGCCAGTGCCCGGCGGCATGTCCACGACCAGATAGTCGAGGTCGCGCCAGTTGGTGTCGCGCAGGAGCTGCTCCAGGGCCTGGGTCACCATCGGGCCGCGCCAGACCATCGGCGTGTCCAGGTCGATCATGAACCCGATCGACGACGCCTGCAGGCCATGCCCCTCCATGGGCTCGAGGGTGCGGCCGTCGCGGGACTCCGGCCGACCGCTGATGCCCAGCATGGTGGGCATCGACGGGCCGTAGATATCGGCGTCCAGGATGCCGACGTTCGCCCCTTCGGCAGCGAGCGCGAGGGCGATGTTGGCCGCCGTGGTGCTCTTGCCCACGCCGCCCTTGCCGGATGCGACCGCCACGATGTTCTTGACGCCCGGCAGGGTCTTCACACCGCGCTGCACGGAGTGCGCCTGGATCTTCTGGACCACGGACACGCTGACATTGCCCACGCCCGGCAGCACCCGGATCGCGTCGATCGCAAGCCGCCGGATCGGCTCGATCTGGCTTCGCGCCGGGTATCCGAGCTCGATGTCCACCGAAACCGAGTCGGCATCGACCCCGACGTTGCGCGCGGCCTTGGACGTGATCAAGTCCTTGCCAGTATTGGGATCGACGACACCCTGCAGGGCCTTCGTCACCGCCTCACGAGTCACAGTCATCCAGCTCTCCGGTGCCGCCCTGGCGGCGTGTCCTTTGCCAAACCCGCAAGTCTAATGGATGGCCGCCGCTCCGGGCGCAAGCCACGGCGTCGACAGGGGCAAGGCCGCGCCGGCGGCCGCGGCTGGCTGGGATATCATTCAAGGTTCGATTTCCCGCGCTGAGCCTTTCCATGTCGACCGCACCGAGCGCCGGGGCGCGCACCTTCTTCGTGACCACGGCCCTGCCCTATGCGAACGGCGCGTTCCATATCGGCCATATCATGGAGTACATCCAGGCCGACATCTGGGTGCGCTACCAACGATCGCGCGGGCATACGGTGCACTTCGTCGGGGCCGACGATGCGCACGGCGCCCCGATCATGATCGCGGCAGAGAAGGCGGGCAAGACGCCGCAGGACTTCGTCGCCGAGGTCGCCGCCGGGCGCAAGCCCTACCTGGACGGCTTCCAGATCGAGTTCGACCACTGGCACAGCACGGACACGCCCGAGAACGTCGAGCTGTCGCAATCGATCTATCTCGCGCTGAAGTCGCAGGGCCTGATCAACACCCGGACGATCGAGCAGTTCTTCGACCCGGTCAAGGGCATGTTCCTGCCGGATCGATACATCAAGGGGCAGTGCCCCAAGTGCGGGGCCAAGGACCAATACGGGGATTCATGCGAAGTCTGCGGTGCGGTCTATTCGCCGACCGAGCTCGTCGAGCCCTATTCGGTCCTCAGCGGCGCGCGCCCCGAACTGCGATCGTCCGAGCATTTCTTCTTTTGCCTGTCCGATGCGCGATGCGTGGCCTTCCTGCGCGACTGGACACGCGGCAGCGGCGGGCACGGTGGCCGACGCCTCCAGCCCGAGGTACTCGCCAAGGCGCAGGAGTGGCTCGGCGAAGACGAGGGAAAGCTGGCCGACTGGGACATCTCGCGCGATGCGCCCTACTTCGGGATCGAGATCCCGGATGCACCGGGCAAGTACTTCTATGTCTGGCTCGACGCACCGATCGGCTACCTGGCCTCGCTCAAGGCCTACTGTGCGCGATCGGGCATGGACTTCGACGCGCTGGTGGCGTCGCCCGACGTCGAGCAGGTGCATTTCATCGGCAAGGACATCATCTACTTCCACGTGCTGTTCTGGCCGGCCATGCTGCACTTCGCCGGACGCAAGACGCCCGATCGGGTCAACGTCCACGGCTTCATCACCGTCAGCGGCGAGAAGATGAGCAAGAGCCGCGGCACCGGGATCTCGCCGCTGCGCTACCTGGAAGTCGGCATGAACCCGGACTGGCTGCGCTACTACATCGCGGCCAAGCTCAACGGGCGGGTCGAGGACGTGGATTTCAATCCGGACGACTTCCTGGCCCGTGTCAACAGCGATCTGGTCGGCAAGCTGGTCAACATCGCGAGTCGTTGCGCGGGCTTCCTGACCAAGCGCTTCGATGGCGCCCTGTGCGCGCCGGAGCCCCAGGCGCTGGCCGGATTCGCCGCCAGCTGGGCAGGCGCCGACGCGGTCGGCAAGATGTACGAGGATCTCGACTACGGTCGCGCGGTGCGAGAGGTCATGCTCTACGCCGACGCGGTTAACCAGTATGTCGACGCACGCAAGCCCTGGGAGATCGCGCGCGATCCCGCTCGGGCGGCCGAGTTGCAGTCGGTCTGTTCGACGGCCCTCAATGGCTTCCGGGACCTGGTGCTGTTGTTGGCGCCGATCATCCCCGCCACGGCCGCCAGGGCGCTCGCCCAGATGAATGCCCAAGACGTCGGCTGGGCGCGAATCGGTGACGCATTTCCCGAGGGTCATCGAATCCAGCCGTTCGCCCATCTGATGGGCCGAGTCGAAGCCAAGATGATCGACCGTCTGCTCGGCATCGACGAGGCGCCCGAGACGGCGCCCGCCGCAGCGGGCGACAAGCGCCGTGCAAGCGCCGCCGGCGCGAGCGAGCAGGCCAAGGGCGGCGCGCCGTCCGAGATCTCGATCGACGACTTTTCGCGCATCGACCTTCGCGTTGCCCGCATCGTCGCCGCCGCGCCGGTCGAGGGCTCGAAGAAGCTGCTGCAACTGACGCTCGACCTGGGCGCGGAAGGCACTCGCAATGTCTTCTCGGGAATCAGCACGGCCTACCGCCCCGAGGATCTGGTCGGTCGACTCACGGTGGCCGTCGCCAATCTCGCCCCGCGAAAGATGAAGTTCGGTACGTCCGAGGCGATGGTCTTGTGCGCCGGCGACGACGCGGGACTCTACCTGCTCGGTGCCGACGAGGGCGCCGAGCCTGGCATGCGCGTGAGCTGATCGGTGCCGCATGCGCGCCCCAACCCCCGGTCACGAGCCATCGTGACCCGTCGCCGGCCAGGATGCTGATGCCTACGATTCGATTCCGCCCTCGACTGTACGACTCGCTCAGGAACTATTCCCGAGACGACTTCTTCACCGATCTGGCCGCCGGCATCACGGTCGGATTCGTCGCGCTGCCGCTGGCGATGGCATTCGGAATCGCGAGCGGGGTCAAGCCCGAGCAGGGTCTGATCACAGCGATCATCGGCGGCTTCCTGATCTCGGCGCTCGGCGGGTCCAGGGTCCAGATCGGAGGACCGGCCGGCGCCTTCGTGGCCCTGCTCTATGCGATCGCGGAGCGCTACGGCATTGCCAACTTGCTGATCGCGACGTCGATGGCCGGCGTGATGCTTTTTGCCATGGGTGCGTTGCGCCTGGGCCAGTTGATCCGATTCGTCCCGGTAGCCGTCGTGGTGGGATTCACGAACGGCATCGCCGTGATCATCGCCGTGCAGCAGATCAAGGACTTCCTGGGCCTGTCGATCCAGAAGATGCCGGCGAACTTCGTCTCCCAGATGGGGGCCCTCTGGGATGCAGCCAGCACCGTGAACCCGGCCGCCATCGCGGTCGGCGTGGGCTCGCTGGCAATCGTCGCGCTGTGGCCCAAGGCGCCGCGTCGCGACGCCCACTGGGCGGTACGCGCGCTGGCCCGGGTGCCGGGCACGATCGTGGCGCTCGCGCTCGGCACCGTCATCGTTTCGGCCCTGGGGCTGTCCATCGAGACCATCGGGACGCGTTTCGGCGGCATCCCGGATTCATTGCCCCGGCCCGGACTCCCGAGCTTCGACTGGTCGACCGCGCAGAACCTCGTGGGTCCGACGATCTCGATCGCACTGCTCTCGGCGATCGAATCGCTGCTGTGCGCACGGGTAGCCGACAACATGACCGGCGACCGACACGATCCGAACCAGGAACTGATGGCGCAGGGCACGGCGAACTTCATTGCTCCGTTTTTCGGCGGAATCGCCGCAACCGGCACCATCGCGCGCACGGTCACCAATGTGCGCACCGGTGCGCGCACGCCCGTGGCCGGCATGATCCACGCCTTGACGCTGCTGCTGATCATGCTCTTGTTCGCGCCGCTCGCCGCCAACGTTCCGCTGGCCACGCTGGCGGCGATCCTCCTGCACGTGGCCTACAACATGGGGGACTGGCGCGCATTCCCGCGGCTGCGACAGTACTCGCTGAACTATCGCTCGATCATGCTCACGACCTTCGCGCTGACGGTGATCTTCGACCTGACGGTCGCCGTCGAGGTCGGGCTCGTGATGTCGAGCCTGCTGTTCATCTACAGGATTTCCTCGTTGACCCGGCTCGAGCCCATCACGCTCTCGCAGTCGGACGCGGGCATCGCGGCCTACCAGCTCTACGGATCGCTGTTCTTCGGCTCGGTGGGCAAACTCGAATCGCTGCTCAATCCGAAGGACCCGCAGCCGCGCGTGCTGATCCTGGAAATGCACAAGGTCATCAACTTCGACACGACCGGACTCGAAGCGCTCGAAGCCTTGCACCGTGACCTGTTCCGAGCGGGTGGGCGCCTGATCCTGGTCGCGCCCAATGAGCAGCCTCGATCACTGATGCAGCGAACCGGCTTTCTGGCGCGGCTGGGTGCTCACAACGTGCACGGGGACCTGACCGAGGCGCTCGACAGCGCTCATCGAGGCGTTCCGTCGGACGCCAAGGTCGCGCCCCCGAAGCCGCCGGGTCACTGAACGTTGATGCTGCGCTCGTCAGGCCCGCGCGCGGTGCGGGCCACACGACCCTGAGCGTCGAAATAGACGTGGAACATCTCGTCGCGGCCGTCGCTGCTGCGATGGCGCCAGCTCCAGACATCGACGTTCTTGGCCTCGAGTCGAACCCGCTCGGTCGGCTTGCCCAGCAGTCGCAGCAGCGCCTGGCGCGTCATTCCGGCGCCGACCCGATCGAAGTAGGCATCGACCAGTACGTTCACCATGCCGGTGTAACGACCATCCGCGCCGATCGTCACCATATAGGTCTCCTGGCCCGCGGGACCGCGCGCGAACTCGAGCACACGTCGCCCGTCGGCCTCTTCCCAGACCTGGTTGGGCTGCCCCATCATCTTGCGAACCTCGGTCTCGGTCGATTCCCCGACCCTGAGCTCGCGCTGGGCGATCCAGTCGCAACCGACCACGCCGGAAAAGGCGGCGACACACGCCAGGATTCCCACCACCCGCTTCGTCTTGCTCATCCGGCCTCCTGGGCATTGCGGCTCGATCGAAGCCATGATGCTGACATACCGGCGGCACCCGTGGGTCACGAAACGCAAACCGGCGATCCCTCGCCGCGCATCCGATAGAATTCCGGCACGAGAGCAGAGACCCGTCATGTACGAATCAGACATTACCCGCTTCTTGCGCGAGCTCAAGGCCCGCGAACCGGCGCTCGAGTCCGAGCAGCGCACTGCACGTGCGATCTGGTGGGACAAGCCCCAGGATCCCGACACCGTCAGGCGCGCCGGCGAATCGCGGGTGCCCCAGCAGCCCTACGTCTATCAGACCAAGGCCTGAAGCGATGCCGCCGATCGCCGCCGGCGAACTGACCGACTCGGCGGACCCGGATATCGTCGAGGCGCCGCCCGAACAAGAGCAGCTGGAGCTCAAGGTGGTTGCTCGACTGTATGGCGAGCCGGTACTTGAGATCCCGCGAGACCTATATATACCGCCCGAAGCGCTCGAGGTCATTCTCGACGCGTTCGAGGGCCCTCTGGATCTGCTGCTCTACCTGATTCGGCGCCAGAACTTCAATATCCTCGACATACCGATGGCCGAGGTCACCCGACAGTACCTCGCCTACATCGAGGAGATCCGGCGCTCCAATCTCGAACTTGCCGCCGAGTACCTGCTGATGGCGGCGATGCTGATCACGATCAAGTCGCGCATGCTGCTGCCGATCCGCAAGGCCGACAGCGACGAAGAGCCCGAGGACCCCAGGGCCGAACTCGCCCGGCGCCTGATCGAATACGAACGCATGAAGCTCGCGGCCCAGGGCATCGACGCCATTCCCACGATCGGGCGAGATTTCCTGACCGCGCAGGTCCATGTCGAGCAGACGATGTCGGTTCGGCTGGCTCAGGTCGATCCGGACGACTTGCGTAGCGCCTGGGCGGACATACTGCGACGCGCACGGCTGACCCAGCACCATCGCGTCAGCCGAGAGCAGCTCTCGGTTCGCGAGTACATGACCGTGGTCTTGCGACGGCTACAGGACCGGCGCTTCGCCGAGTTCCAGGATCTGTTCGAGACCGGGCACGGTGTTCCGGTCGTGGTGGTGACCTTCATCGCGCTGCTCGAACTGGCTCGCGAGTCGCTGATCGAGATCACGCAGCCCGAGGCATTCGCGCCGATCTACGTGCGCCTGTCCTACCAGCCCAGCTGACGGGCGAAGGCGGCCCTGCGTGGTGGTATCGGTGCGCTATCCGGGCCGCTCAAGTATGACTCGACGCTCGTGTTGAAGATCCTGCGCCAGGCAAGCCTGCGAGCATTCAATACCTTTGGCGTCGAAGCCGAAGCGCACGAGCTCGCGATATTCGACGACATCGAGCAGCGCGCCGCCCTGATCGACTGGTTGGGCGATCGCCGGGCATTGCCGATCGGCGGCGGCAGCAACCTGCTTCTGACGCGGCCGGTGGCGCAGCCAGTGGTGCTGGTGCGCTTGTCGGGTCGACGCATCCTGTCGCGCGACGGCGACGCAACGACGATCATTGAAGCCGCCGCTGGCGAGTCCTGGGACGACCTCGTGAGCTGGAGCCTCTCGGCCGGACTCGACGGCCTGGAGAACCTCGCGTTGATCCCAGGTACCGTGGGCGCCGCCCCGGTCCAGAACATCGGCGCCTACGGGGTCGAGTTGCACGAGCGCCTCGAATCACTGGACGCGATCGACCTTCGAACGGGCCGAATCGAGCGCTTCGATTCGGCGCGATGCGAGTTCGGATATCGCGACAGCGTGTTCAAGCGCGACGCGAGCAGCCGGTACCTGATCGTCTCGGTCCGATTTCGCCTGGGTGGGTCATGCCATCGCCAGGTCGGCTATGCCGATCTGCGCGCGTGCCTGGAGTCCGCCGGCAAGGCCCCGGAGCGCGCCAGCGCTGCCGAGGTCGCCGAAGCGGTTCGGTCGGTGCGGCGACGCAAGCTCCCCGATCCGGCAGCGATCGGCAATGCCGGCAGCTTCTTCAAGAACCCGGTGGTCGGCGCGGACCAGGCCGCGATGCTGGCTACGCGACACCCCGACATGCCGCGCTACCCGCAAGCCGACGGCACGGGCGCCGTGAAACTCTCCGCGGGATGGCTGATCGAGCGCTGCGGTTGGAAGGGCCAACGCGAGGGCGACGCCGGCGTCCATCAAGCCCATGCGCTGGTGCTCGTGAACCACGGCGGCGCGAGCGGCAGCCAGTTGCTCGCACTGGCGCAGCGTATCCGGGCGGACGTACTGTCACGCTTTGGCGTATTGCTCGAGGCCGAGCCGCGTATCGTGTAGGCGTTTCGCTGACGCGATCAGGCCGACGCGCCTCGACGTCGGAAGACCCAGGTATCCGGGCCCGATTCGGCCGCTACATATCGATAGCCGTCGCCCTCGAAGCCCTTCAGCGACTCCGGATCGGTGATCCGATGCTCGATCGCGAATCGCGTCATCGCGCCTCGGGCACGCTTCGCCTGGAAGCTGATGACACGGTAGCGGCCACCGTTCCAGTCCTGGAATACCGGCTGGATCACGCTCGCCTTGAAGCGCGTGCGGTCGACTGCGCGGAAGTACTCTTCGGAGGCCAGATTGACCAGCACTCTGGCGCCGTCGCTCGGCATCGCGCGCATGAGCGCGGCCGCGATACGCTCGCCCCAGAACTCGTAGAGGTTGTTTCCCCGCGCCGTCTTCAGTCGACTGCCCATTTCCAGGCGATAGGCTTGCATCAGGTCCAGCGGCCGCAGGACGCCGTAGAGGCCCGACAGAATCCGGACATGGTCCTGCGCCCACTCGAGGGCCTGTTCGGACAGCTCGCTGGCCACCAGCCCCGTGTACACATCGCCGGCGAATGCCAGGATCGCCTGACGCGAATTGTGCTTGGTGAACCTTGGCCGCCATGCCTCGAATCGCGCCGCGTTGAGCTGCGCCAACGGGTCGCTGATGCCCATCAGCCGCGACAGGTCGGCCGGCGAGTAGCCGCGCAGGGTCTCGATGAGCTCGGCGGCATCGTCGACCATCGCGGGACGGGTCGCGCGCTCGACGCCGAGCGGCGTCGTATAGTCCAGGGTCTTTGCAGGGGATAGAACGATCAGCATCGGGATGCCTGGGCGCAGCGGAACGCGCGCGAGTTGCTTCGCAATGCCGGATGTTGGCATGAATGCGGTCGTCGACACCAATATCTGGTTGGACTGGCTGGTCTTCGACGAGCCATCGACACGGGGCTTGCTCCAGGCCTGTGAGCGCGGCGCTCTCGTGGTGCGCACGACCGCCCCGATGCGCGACGAGCTCGCGGTCGTGCTGGCGTATCCGCAGTTCGCATTGACGGCCGCCGAGCGTGCGCGCCGTCTGCGGGACTTCGACCGCCTGACGCGGCTCGACGCCGACAGCGATCGTCCCGTCCCGACGCTCGCGTGTCGCGACCCGTCGGATCAGAAGTTCGTCGATCACGCGCTGCGCAGCGCGTGTACCTGGCTGATCAGCCGAGATCGCAAGGTGCTGGCACTGGCCCGTCGAGCCCGCCGCCTTGGACTGATGATCGTGCGACCCGATGACGCGGCGCTGAACCGCGAGGCATGCTCGACGGTCGCGCCCCAGGCCTCGAGAGCCTAGACACCATGGTGTCTAGCCGGCAACGACCTGCGCGTCGCGCCTTGCCCGGACGTCGGGCGCTGCCGTCGGCACGGGCGCCGCGTCCCGCGTGCTCGCGCTCGGCCGGCCGATCCCGAACTTCTGCGCCTGGTGTCGCACCCAGACCTCGAAGTCCTCGCTCGCAAGCGGTCGACCGAAGTAGTAGCCCTGAGCCTCGTCACACCCCATTCGCTTCAGAAGCGCGAAGACCTTGGCATTCTCGACGCCCTCGGCGACCGCAGTGATCCCGAGCGAGTGCGCAAGATCGATGACGGCCTTGACCACGACCCGACTGCCCTTGTCCTCGAGGATCCGATCCACCCGGCGACGGTCGATCTTCAGGTAGGACACGGGCAGCGCACGCAGCTTGTCGAGCGAGCCGAAACCGCCGCCCATGTTGTCCACGCCGATCGCGACACCGACGCGCCGCAACAGTTCGATATTTCGAGCCACGACCGGGTTGAGCTGCGACAGGACCGACTCGGAGATCTCCAGGGCCAGGCAATCGCCGGGCAACCGATACGCGCGAAGTCTCTCGACGATGAACGTGGGCAGGTCCGGGTCGGCGATGTCGCGCGCCGTCACGTTCACGGCAACCGAAATCGGCAACCGGCGCCTGGCCCAATCCAGGGCGTGACGCAGCGAGGCATCGATCGCGAAGCGTGTCAGCTTTGTGATGAATCCGGTCTTCTCCGCGAACTCGACGAACTCGGCCGGGTTCTGGCTGCCTCGTTCCGGATGGTCCCAGCGCATCAAGGCCTCGACCGATAGCCCCGCCGAGCGGTTGCTCACTGAGATCTTGGGCTGATAGACCAGATAGAGCTGACGGCTCTCGAGGGCGCGACGAAGGTCGGCAAGCATGCCCAGTTGCGTCTCGCGCTCATGCTCGAAGGCCACATCGAACACGGCGACCCGAGTCAGGGTGTCCACCGCTGCGCCAGCCGCGATGTCGGCGGAGTGCATCAGATCGGCGAGCGTGCTGCCGTGATCGGGATAGGAGGCCAGGCCCACACTGCCCTTGAGCTGAATTGCCTGACCGTCGTGGCGGACGCGCCGCGAAAGCATATCGACCAGTCGCAAGCCGATCTTGCGCGCTCGGTCTTCAGAGACTTCGCTGAGAATGACGGCGAACTCGAACGCACCGACCCGAGCCAGCAGCGTGGAATCGTCGATGTCCGGATCGTCTTCCTCGTTGCCGACGGCCGAGACCGCGGGTCCGCGCAGCACCGTGCGGAATCGCTCGGCGAAGCTGGCCAGTACGGCGTCGGCTGCCGCGCGCCCAAGGGAGTCGGCGATCTCCTTGAGCTGCTCCACGCGCACCACGCCGACGAAGAGCGTGCCGCCTTTGGCGCGGCTGCGAGCCAGCACGGCATTGGCTCGTTCCTCGAACATGACTCGCGTGGGCACGCCCGTGGCCGGGTCGCGGTAGGCGACCCGACGGATTCGCGCGATTCGCTGCCGGACCGTCTCGCCCATGATGTTGAAGGTCGCGGCCAGGGTACCGAGTTCATCGCGACGACGGGTGTTCACCGGCTCGACCGGATTGCCGTCCATGACGCCCCGGGCGGCCTCGTCCATCGCCCGCAGGACTCGGCCAAGCGACGCGCCGTGACGATAGGCGAGCACGACGCCAACGAGCACGAATGCGGCACAACCCAGCACCACCAGCTCGCGCAACCGGCCCAGGAAGCCCTTGGCCAGTACCGAGTCGGGCAGGAGCAGCGCGACGGCCCGCACGGTCTCCCCGCGGCTGATCGTGGTTCCCGCGGCCGTCCCCCCGGCCACCGCAAGGCGGAAGCTGGTCTCGGCGGGTGCGCGGCTGAGCGCCTCCTGCAACGGTTGGACAATGGCATGCGGTGCCGCCGCGCCCAGCGGCGATGTCCGCTCGGGCCCCTTGCGCAGGCCAAGGACAACCGCCGCATCGAATCTGTCCTGCAGGCGTCGCGCCAATCGCGAGTCGATCGCCGCCTCCAGGCCGACGACCACGCCCGGATGTGAGGGCACTGTCATGATGACGGCCTGGGCAGCCCGCATTTCATCATGGACCAGCGAACTGGCGCTGCGCTCGGCCTGTGCCTTGCGCCGCAGCGTGTCGAGCGTCGGACTGCCGAGCATGGATCGCACGCCCGGCACGCCGATCCGGGCCACCACGCCCTGCGTGGGTTCCCACAGCCAGGCATTCGTGGCCGCGCCGCCAGTCAGTGCGCTCGCAAGACGCGCCCGCAAGAAGTCGGGCGAGCCGAGCTCCACAGGCAACACAGCGAACTCGTCTGCGAGCTCGCGCGCCCGCTGCTTGAGTGTGCGCATGTCCTCGTCGAAGAGCGCCACGACCTGGCGATGGAGCCGGTCGCTCACCGCGGCTTCCCGTGCGCGGACCAGATCGTCCTCGGTCTTCCAGGTCAAGCCGGCCACAAGCGCCGACAGCAGACCGAGCAGAACGGCCGAATGGAGCGCAAGACGGGAGCCCAGCTTCAGCGGGGGAAACTTGAACCTCATCGGAATCGCGTGCGTGGAGACCGCGTCGATAATGCCCTTTCCCGATCCTTCGACGAGGCCAGCCCGGACGGACGGGCGCTTCAGTCCCACTGGCGGTAGGCACGGATCGGCATCGGGCACCACGCCGAAGCGGAGATGGCACTTGGACAAGTTCAAGCAGATCGAGACCTTTGTGAACGTCGCCCAACGCGGTTCCCTGACCGCGGCCGCGCGTCTAGAGGGGGTCGCCCCAGGGGTGATCGGACGACGGATCGATGCCCTGGAACACCGACTCGGCGTCAAGCTGCTGCTGCGCACCACGCGCCGCCTCTCGCTGACCTTCGAAGGCGCGGCCTTCCTGGAGGATTGCCAACGCGTCCTCGACGCGCTCGGCGACGCCGAGAGCGCCGTGTCGATGGGCGGCGCCCGGCCCAGAGGGCACTTGCGCGTCACCGCGCCGGCCGGATTCGGAAGGCGCCACGTTGCAC
>JACKLP010000002.1 GCA_024235875.1 Burkholderiaceae bacterium
ACTACAAGGTGCCGCGCCATGTCCGCTTCGTCGACGAGATCCCGACCACGGTCACGGGCAAGCCGCAGAAGTTCGTGATGCGCGACGCGATGATCGACGAGCTCGGCCTGGTCCAGACGAAGACCGCCTGATTCCGGTCCGAAACGATCGGCGGGCGCGCCAGCGGGCGCCTATACTCGCGCCATCGTCGACTGAGAGGATGGTGCGATGACGGTGCAGGCCAAGACGCCGCCGGTCGATCTCGGCGGCCAGCGCGTGCTGATCACCCAGGCCGGTGAATTCATGGGCCCCACGCTGTGTGCGGTATTCGGCGAGTGTGGTGCCGAGGTGATCGCCGACCAGGACCCGCTGACCGACGCCGCTGCGCCCGCGGCGGTGATCGCGCGCGCGGGGCAGGTGGATACGCTGATCGTCAATCTCGCGTATCCGGCGCCACGGACGTCGGCAGACGCCATCACCGACGACGAGTGGCGTTCGGTGTTCGCGGCGCTCGTCGATCCGCTGCCTCGGCTCGTGCGTGCGGTCCTGCCGCAGATGAGCGCGCGAGGCAAAGGCCGCATTCTCGTGATGGGCAGCGCGGCGCCCATGCGAGGCATGCCGCGCACCGGCTCTTACACGGCGGCACGCGGCGCCCAGCTCGGCTATGTGCAAGCGGTCGGGGTCGAGCTCGCGTCGAAGGGCGTGCGGGTCAACGCGATCGCGCAGAACTTCGTCGAGAACCCCACCTACTATCCGCCCGAGGTCGCTCAGAACCCGAAGTTCCAGGCCCGGCTTGCACGCGAGGTGCCGCTCGGACGCCTGGTCACCGACCGCGAGGACGCCTTGTTCGCGGCAATGTTGTGCGCCCCGGGGATCGACTGCTTCGTCGGACAGGCATTTCCTGTGTCGGGCGGATGGGCCGTTCGCTGAGCACTCGCGGCGCGGCCGAGCGCGAGCGGATCGAGCAACTCGGCTATGGTGCCTTGCTCACCTTGGGCGCGGCCCTGATCTGGGGCGCGCAGTTCCCGATCGCAAAAGCCACCTTCGAGGTCATCGACGCCTTTCACACGACCGCGTTTCGCTATGGCGCGCCGACGCTGTTCCTGGTGGGACTGCTGGTACTCAAGGAGGGGTGGGGCGCTCTGCGATTCGATCGCAAGGCGGGCGAAGCGACGCTGTTCGGCGTCATCGGCATGTGCTGCTCGCCATCGCTGGTCTTTGGCGGCCTGATGCTGACCCGACCCGAGATCGTCGCCGTGGTGGTGGCCACGCAGCCCTCGATGACCGCGATCGCCGAATGGCTGGTGCGAGGCCGGCGGCCCTCGATGTTCACGATCGGCTGCATCGTGGCGGCCTTTCTCGGGGTCGTCACGGTGATCACGCGCTGGAGCCTGACCATGGCACCGAGCGGCGCCGAACTGACCGGCGACCTGATGGTGGTGGCGGGCGCGGCCTGCTGGGTCGCCTACACGATGGCCAACGAACGCTTTCGCGGCTGGTCGACCCTGCGGCTGACGGCGCTGACGATGCTGCCGGGTGGCCTGGCCAATCTGGCCTTGGCGCTGGTGCTGGGGTGGATCGGGTTGATCGAGCGCCCGGCGCTCGGTGACTGGCTGCAGATATGGCCGCATCTGATCTACCTGTCGCTCGCGGGCGTGCTGCTGGGCATGGTGCTCTGGAACGCGGGCACCGTGCGCATCGGATCGCTCAACGCGATGCTGTTCCTGAACATGCTGCCGGTGATCACCTTCGGCATCCGCTTCGCGCAGGGCCATCGCTTCGAGACGGCGGAGCTGGTTGGTGCCGCCATCGTGATCGCGGCGCTGATGGCCAACAACGTCTGGTTGCGGCTGCGCGCGGCAGGGCAATAGAAGGCCGACACGCAATGGGTCGCCGGCAATGGGTCGCCGGCAATGGAACGCCGTTTGCTTCAACGATGAGCATCGGCGTGGCGCCGGCGGGTCAGTGTAAGTTTCGCCGACGCCCGCGACGCGTGCCTGCGCCCACCAGGAGTCGCGATTCCTTGTCGACCGACCGCGTGATCATGCTCGAACTCGACGGCTTCGAGTTCTCCATCGCCGAGGCGATGGTCGCCGAAGGGCGGCTGCCGAACTTCGCCCGTCTGATGCAAGAGGCGGCCTCGTTGCGCCTCGATCACGGACGCGCGCGGCACACCGGGCTGGCCGGCGAGCATGTGAGCACGGGGAGCTCGCCGGAGCACGCACGGCGCTGGTCGGCGGTCGACTTCGACCCGGGCAGCTATCGCGTACTTCAATGGCCGACGCGAGCGATGCCTTTCGCCGCCGAGCTGCCCGTGCGCAGCGTCGTGTTCGATCGGCCCTACTTCGACCTGTCGCGAGCGACCCGGGTTCGGGGCGCGGTCGCCTGGGGCGCGCATGATCCGGGTGTCGCCGCATTCAGCCGGCCGAGCTCGCTGAACGCGGAGATCGAACGACGCTTCGGCCCCTATCCGGCGGCTGAGTGGCTCTATGGTTTCGTGTGGCCATCCGCCACGCGTGCGAAGGCCATGGCCGACGCGCTCGCCGATGCGGTCTCCAGGCGAGCCGAGGTCGTCGAGTGGCTCCTCGCCGAGCGATTGCCGGACTGGGACCTCGCGCTGGTCTCGGTGAGTGAATTCCACACGGCGCTCGAGGCGATGTGGCATGGCATCGATGCCGCCCATCCGTTGCATGGCATGGCGTCGGCGGCGGCCGCCCGCCGGGGCATCGAAGCGACCTATCAGACCTGCGATCGGATGATCGGGCGGCTGCGCGCCCGCTTCGATGCGCGCCTGGTGGTGTTCTCCATGCACGGCATGGGGCCCAACGTCGCCGATCCCGCCTGCATGCTGGCGCTTCCCGAGTTGCTCTATCGGGACCATTTCGGTGAGCCCTTGTTCAGGAACCCCTCACTGGCAACAAGTCCCGAGGGTGTCCCGCTGCTGGACGAATCCGATGCCTGGGCGCAACGCATGTCACAGTGTTATCCGCCCTTGAGACCGACGCCGGCGCCATCGCGCCGCTCGCGCCTGGCGCGTCTGAAGGGCTCGCTGCGCCGGTGGATGCGCGTGCCGCCGCCGGTCGGCGCTCATGCGCGCGTCCCTGCCTGGATGCCCGCCTACCGCTATCGGCCGTACTGGTCGCAGATGCGCGCGTTCGCGATTCCGGCCTACTACGACGGGCGCATCCGGGTGAATCTGGCCGGGCGCGAGTCCCACGGCCTCGTGGCCCCCGAGGACTATGCATCCGAACTGACGCGGATCGAGGCGCTGCTGCATGCCTGCCGGGACCCGCTCAGTGGGGCGAGTGTCGTGGCGTCGATCGAGCGCTGTGCCGGCGCCGATCCCACGACGCTGGCGCCGAGCGCGGTCGATCTGGTCGTCGAATGGCGGCCCGGCACGCTGGGTCTGCAGCACCCGGCGCTCGGTCGGATCGGCCCGTTGCCGATGCGTCGAACCGGAGGGCACACCGGTGGCGACGGGGTCGCCTGGTTCGTCGATCCCGCGCTGGGCGCGGGCGATCACGGTCGCGCGAGTGCATTCGATGTCGTGCCCACGGTCATCGAGATGCTCGGACAGCATCCCTTGGCCGGAATCAGCGGTCGATCCTGTCATGCGCGGCTGCGCGCGCCCGCCCGGCCTCCGGCCTGGCAGGCAGTTCGATGGCCTGCTAGCTTCGTCGTCGAAGCCGGCCGCGCGCGAGCGAGCGCTGCACCAGGCTCTCAACCCAGCGGGGATCGCCACTGGCGCGCCGAATGAAGTAGCGGATCGAGGCGGACAAATAGGCGCGGACATCGCGCCGGGACCGGCCGAGCAGCCGGGCGTCGTGCGCGCGAGCGCTGTTGCGCAACGCCTGAGTGGCACCCGACATCGCGAAATAGGCGGCGAGATATGACGTGGTCTGGCGCTCGCGCGGGATCCGGTGCGTGACCCCGGCACCTGGAACCCAATAGCCCCGGCCACCGTCGGCGAGCACGCGACGCAGCAGGTCGGATTCCTCGCCGAGGATGCCGCCGGCGCCGACCCGGCCGAGCCGAGTCGAGAACCGATGTCTCTCGAGCCAGCGGCGCGACACGCCGAAGTTGGCGCCGAACGGAATGTCGGGCCCGGCGGGCGCTCCTGCGCGGCGCTGCGCGGGCCCCGTCGTTGCGAGTGCAGGCGCCGCCGCGAACTCGAAGGGCTGCGGCCCCAGGTCGATCAGCGCATAGGCATAGGCGATGCGCGGCAGCGCATCCACGAGCCAGTGCGGGGGCGAGCCTTCGAAGTCCGGCCGGACCGGGCCGCCCAGGAATGCGGCATCGGGACGCTCGGCCAGTGTCCACGCATAGGCACGCAGCCAACCGCGATCGACGCGGACGTCGTCGTCGATCCACAGCACGAAATCGCCCGTCGCCCGCCCCAGCGCCGCATTGCGGGCATGTGAAAGGCCTTGCCGTGGTTCGTCGACGATCGTCATCGGCAGCCGACGTCGATGGGCGGCAAGGACTGCCTGCGTCTCGTCGGTCGAGTTGTTGTCGACGACCACGACATCGACGGTGTTCTCGACGCCGTGCAAGTCGGCCAGGGACGCCAGGCACGATGACAGCATTTGCGCCCGGTTCCAGGTGCAGATCGCGATCGTGATCGACATCGGGGCCATCGGATCGTGCCGCCTATCGCTGGGCCGGGCGGTGCCCGCGTGGCACTTCGGCAGGCTTTGCAGCGGCCACGTGGCCAAGCCACGCACGCGACCGGGCGCCCAGGCGACTACGCAGGCGCGGCCAGACGAATTGCCACACGGCTCGCGTCGATCCGATGCAGCCGAGCGGCCCGATACGGCGCGCCAGGGCGACGGCACGCGCCGAGCCCAGCTGTCTTGCGAGGCCGGCAAACGCGTACCAGTGGGCTGTGAAGCGTTGGTGTCCGGCGCTTCGAACCGCGGCTTCGAACCCGGTGAGCGAGTGCTCCGCCTGCGACAGGTCCGTGCCGGCCGTCGTGAGGAACAGCCGTACGACCGGGTTGGGTCGCTGCGCGCCGGCCTGCGCATTGCGCCATCGTGTCAGGTCGCGCGCCGCCAAGCCATCTGCTGCCTGGATCGCCGTGCGCAATTCGGCTTCGAGCGCGCGCCGTGTCCGGCGCGCCGTCGCGCCGGCCGTATCGAGCACGATCGCGGCGGCTCGTACGCGCAACAGGCAGGCCATCAGGATCGGCAGCGCCGAGGCCCCGGATCGGCCGCGCTCGAGAACGCAGGCGCGGATCGCAGCGCGCAGCCGGCGGTGCTCGTCTCGCACACTCGGGTCGAGGCTCGCGAAGACCGGCCGGGCGAGCGCAGGCTCGAGGTAGTCCAGCACGTATTCCCAGCGCGTCGGCGTGCCGATCACATCGGCCGCGCAGCGCAGGACGACGACCTCGTGCGTGGCGTCGCGGCTGCCGGTGCGCCAGCGATGCGACAGGCTGTCGTGGCGATGACGCTTGATCGCCAAAGCTTCGTCGAGCGCGATGGTCTTGGTCCCGCGCAGCGCGAGCGTGAACCAAAGCCGTGTGTCCTCGTGATAGCGGCGCAGGTCCTCCTCGAATCCACCCACCGCCAGGTAGAGCCACCGCGGCAGCATCACGGCGCTGACGATGAACGGGTACCTGGGTGCGACCGCGCGCATCAGCTCGGTGGTGGGGCAACGCCAGCCCCCGTCGGGGCGGTAGGTGTGCGTGACCGCGCACGGCACGCCATCGGCATCGAGCTCGTCGAAGCCAGAGAAGCAGAGCTCCGCGTCCGCGATCTCGCGAAACGCGTCGATCTTGCGGCTGATGCACTCGGGCGCCAGCAGGTTGTCGGAGTCGAGAAAGTGCAGGAACGCACCGCGCGCTGCTCGGGCGCCGGCGTTTCGCGCCGCGGACACGCCGGCGTTGCGCTGTGTGACCAGGGTGATGCGTGACCGGTAGGGGGCGAGCGCGTCGGCGATCCGATCGGTCGAGCCGTCGTCGATCACGACGATCTCGATGGCGGGGTAAGTCTGCTCCAAGCAGCTCTCGATGGCCTCGACGACAACGCCGGCGCGGTTGTATACCGGGATCAGCACGCTGACGACCGGCCGGCAGGCCGGGTCATCGGGCCGCTCGAAGTGGGCCAGCCATGCCGCGTGATAGGCGCGTCGCGCCGCCGCGACCGGCTCGTCTTGCCGGTCGGCCAGCGGCTCGATCGCTTGTTGGTGCCAGTCGCACGCGCTCACCGCGCAGGGGCGGCCGATTGGTCTCGCACGTGCGGGCAGTGCGCGAGCGCCGGTCGTCATGCCCGTTTTCCCAGCGCGGCCCAGCCCCGCCATTGACCTGGGGCCTGCCTCACCCTGCGTGCCAGGCCATCGGCGTAGCCTGCCACGGCCTCGCTCAGGGCATCGGCAGGGTCTTCACCGGATGCCGGCAGCAACGAGGGCTCGATGAACAGGTCGAACCCATCGAGCGATGGTCGGCGCAGCACGTGCACGGGCAGCAGCGTCGCGCCGGATTGCAGCGCCAGCTTGGGCGCGCCGGTGGCGATCGGGAGCCGCCCCCCGAGGAACGGGACCCAAGCAATTCGGTGCCCTTCCCAGTCCCCGACCGTCATCGAGACGATCCCGTTGCCGGCGACCAGGTTCCGGAGTCGGCGCATCGCGGTCCAGACATGCTGGCGCTCGATCTCGATGCGACCCGCCAGGTGCCGGTCCTCGCTGTGGCGGCGCAGCGGATTGATGAGGGCGATGCCAAGCCGGGTCTTGGAGAAGCCATGCTCCGGCCGGCTCAGATGCACGACCGGCAATCCGGCGCGGTGCAGCGCGATCTTGGCGACCGAACTGGCGAACACGAAGTGGCTGACCCAGAGCACGACGCCGCGCCCGCGGGCCAGCCCTTGCTCGATGTGCTCGAGGCCGTGGACGGTGACGTTTGGCCGCCATCGCCGGGGCGACAACTCGCGCAGGACCTGGAGCCGTTGCTCGATCCGATGGGCGGCAAGCTGCTCGGCCACCCGCCGGGCCGAGCCCGGCGGTCCGATCCGGGCGCCTTCGATGGCATCGAGTGTTTCGTCGGATGCCCGCAGATGCAGGCCGCAGGCGAGCGCACTGCCAAGTTTTCCGACACGAGGCCACCAGTCCGCCGGACACGTCCAGGCGATCGGGGCCAGTGCTGCCAGTGCCGCGGTCGTTGCGACATCGCTCCAGGCGGTACGTGGTCGCTGGCCCGGGTGCTGGCTGCGGTGGGCGAAGTCGACACCGGTGGCCGCGGGTGCGTCGACGCACCCGGCGCATCGGTCTTCGTTGCCGTTCGGGTTCACTCCAAGCATTGCAGCAAGAAGCGAGCCCGACCGTTGTCGCGCATGGGCCGCCACGAACCGGTGAGCGCTCGTGCCGATCGCATTCGTGATCCACCGGGCACATATGTGAGTACTCGCTCTCTCATCTGTTGCTTTGCAACCGAAGGCCAATCGACCGACTGCCGTCGGTCGGCCATGCCACGCCGATCGCGCGCCGATCCCATGGCGAGATTCCGAGGCGGTCGATGATCTTTGCAAAGGCCGGCGCTGTTCGCCGGCGTCGCCGCGAGACCGCCCCATGAAGACAATGCGCACGATTCTCTGCACGCTCGGCCTGCTGCCCGGACTGGCGCTGGCGCAGGTATCGGTCGAAACGGCGCGCGTCCTGTCGAATCGAGCGACCGGGTTCGCATTTCACACGAGCGCGGTCGGCCCGGCTGCGACCCGTACGAGCCAGGACCCTGCGCTGACGTTCGGCCTGGCCGCGGTAGCGGCCGCGCGGCGGGGCCTGCACGCACGCGGCGGCGGCACCGGTCTGCGGATCGGCGCGCTTCAACTTGCTCGCGGTCGTGCCGACCCGCGGGCCGCCGCAGCGCCGTCACGCTCGCGCTGAGCCGGCTCGCGCCTGCTTTCGGAGCGCGCTTGACGCGCGCGTGCGGGCGCGCCAATGTGCCGGCTTTCCTGCGCTTGCGTGCGGCCGATGCCCGAGAACCGACCGTCGACTCGAACCGCCTGGCCGCGACGGCTGATGCTGCGGGCGGCCGGCCTGTTCCTTCGCCCCCTGATCCGGGTCACGACGGCGCCCGACGCGATCGCCGGGATCGGAATCGCACCCGATGTGCCCGTGGTCTACGCCTTGCAGGTGCGACGCCTATCGGCGCTGTTCGCGCTGCAGGACGCCTGCGCCGCCCTCGGTCTGGTCGAGCCGCTCGCGCCGCTGGCGCTTGACGGGCATCGCGGGCCGGTCCGCGAGCGAAGCGCCTTCTTTTTCCTGACCCGTGCAGGGCAGCCGTCACCACGGCAACAGCGCCCCTATCGTTACTCCAGGCGCCTGCACCGCCTGGTCGACGCCGCGCTCGAGGACGGATCGCTGCAGTTCCAGATCGTGCCGGTGAGCATCTTCTGGGGCAGGGCGCCCGAGAAGCAGGACTCGGTCATCAAGGCCTTGTTCGCCGATAGTTGGGCGGTACCCGGGCCCCTGCGCCAGCTGATCCGCCTGGTATTGCACGGACGACAGACCCTGGTCCACTTCGGCGCGCCGATGTCGATGCAGGACCTGGTGGACGATGGCGAGCGAGCGACGGCACTCAGACGTGTCGCGCGGCGCCTGCGCGCGCATTTCCGGGCCGAACGCGAGCGCGTGGTCGGCCCGAATCTGTCGCACCGACACACGGTGATCAATGCCGTGATCGACAGCGACGCGGTGCGCTTTGCGATCGCGCAGGAAGCCAAGCGCAGCGGCAAGCCAGCCGAGAAGCTCGAGGTGCAGGCGCGCCGCCATGCCTACGAGATCGCGTCGGACTATTCATACGCATTCATCCGCGCGTTCGACATCGCGCTGACGGCACTGTGGAACCGGATCTACGACGGTGTCGACGTGACCCGTGCCGCGGCACTCGCCACCCTGGCACCGAACACCTCGATCGTCTATGTGCCCTGCCACCGCAGCCACATCGACTACCTGCTGCTGTCCTACGTGCTCTACCACCGCGGCCTGCCGCCGCCACACGTGGCTGCCGGCGACAACCTCAACCTGCCCGTCGTCGGGGGTGTGCTGCGCCGCGTCGGCGCCTTCTTCCTGCGAAGGAGTTTTCAGGGCGAGCGAATCTACACCCGTGTCTTCTATCAATACCTGCAGACGATGATCTCGCGCGGCTTCGCGATCGAGTATTTCGTCGAAGCCGGACGCAGCCGTACCGGCTTCATGCTGCAGCCGAAGTCCGGCCTGGTCGCGATGACACTCGAGAGCTGGCTGCGCGAGCGCACGCGACCCCTCGCCTTCGTGCCGGTCTACATCGGCTACGAGAAGCTGCTCGAGGGCGCGTCCTATGTCGCCGAGCTCTCCGGCCAGCCGAAGCGGCGCGAGAGCCTTTGGGGGCTGGTTCGCAGCATCCGCAAGCTGCGCGAGCACTGCGGTCGGGTCCACGTGAATTTCGGCGAGCCGATCGCCATCGATGCTTTCCTCGACGCGCAGTGGCCGCGGTGGCAGCTCGCCGCCGACGCGGGCGAGATCCAGGACGAGCCCGCGCTGCGCGAGGCCGTGTCCGCGCTGACACGCCGCATCGTCACCGAGATCAACGCGGCGGTGGTGGTGAATCCGGTGAATCTGCTCGCGCTCGCGTTGCTGGGTACGCCGCGCAACGCGATGGATGCCGTCCTGCTCGAGCGACAACTCGAGACGCTGGTCGAGCTCCTGCGTCGCCAACCCTATGCGATGCAGCAGCAGATCAGTTCATTGCCGGCGCGCGAGCTGATCGACTACGGCGAGCGCACCGCCATGCTCGAGCGCGTTCGCCATCCGCTCGGCGACATGATTCGCGTGCACGATGCGCATGCGATCCTGCTGAACTACTACCGCAACAACGTCCTCCACGCCTTTGCGTTGCCGGCGCTGATCGCACGACTCGTCGACCTGAACGAGGGCATCGCCTACGGCCGCGTGGAGCGGGTGGCCCGGATGCTGTTTCCATTCCTCAAGGCCGAGCTCTTCCTGCACGGGACCGAAGCCGAACTCGCGCCGCGACTGGCGGCCTGCTGCGACGCCCTTTGCGGACTCGGCCTGATCGAGCGATCCGGCGACTGGCTGTACGCGGCGCCGGCCGGGGCGGCGGAATCGATGATGCTTCATGGGCTGGGCGAGAACATCCGCCAGCCGGTGGAGCGCTACTTCATCGTGGTCGGGACGCTGGTGCGCGCAGGCTCGGGTTCGATTTCGCCAAAGCAGCTCGAAGACACCGCCTTGTCGATCGCCGAGCGCAGTACGCGCCTGCATGCCGGGCTCGGCCCCCAGTTCGCCGATCGCGGTGCCTTCCGGGCCAGCGTCGAAACCCTGCTGGCCACGCAGATGGCGGTCAGCGTCGACGATCGGATCGGGTTTGGCGAGGCGCTCGAGGCCAGTGCCGGCGACGCGCCGCTGCTGTTGCCGGCCGACACCCGCCGGGCGATCGCGCATGACGCCGTGCAGTCGCTGGCGGGGACGCGCACCGCTGAGGGCCGTCCGGACGGCGGCCTACAATGCAGCCAGTCCGCCGGCGAACCCGCGCCGCCGCCCTGATTCATCGCGCCGCCGCTGGCGTGCGCCCAGGATCCAAGACCCATGAGCCGACTCGAGAACGATACCTTCCTGCGCGCGCTTCGGCGCGAGCCGACCGAACACACGCCGGTGTGGCTCATGCGCCAGGCCGGTCGCTACCTGCCCGAGTACAACGCCACCCGTAAACGGGCTGGCAGCTTCCTGGATCTTTGCCGAAACGCAGAGCTCGCCTGCGAGGTGACATTGCAGCCGCTCGAGCGATTTCCGCTGGACGCCGCGATTCTCTTCTCCGACATCCTGACGGTGCCCGACGCGATGGGCCTCGGGCTGTATTTCGCCGAGGGCGAGGGGCCGCGGTTCGAACGACCGGTTGCGACCGAGGCCGATGTGGCCCGCCTGCCGGTGCCGGACCCGAACGACGAGCTGGGCTATGTGATGAACGCGGTGCGTACGATACGCGGCGCACTGGCGCAGCGCGTGCCGCTGATCGGCTTTTCCGGCAGCCCCTGGACCCTCGCCTGCTACATGGTGGAAGGTCGCGGCGGCACCGACTTCCGCCAGATCAAGACGATGCTCTATGAGCGTCCCGATCTGCTGCATCGGATCCTCGACGTCAATGCCCGCGCCGTGAGCGCCTACCTGAACGCCCAGGTGGCCGCCGGCGCGCAGGCGCTGATGATCTTCGACTCATGGGGCGGCGCCCTGGCCGACGGCGCGTTCCAGGCCTTCTCGCTCGCCTACATCCGTCAGGTCGTGGCGGCGCTGCAACGCGAGCGTGAGGACGACGGGGTCCGCAGCCCCGTGCCGGTCATCGTGTTCACCAAGGGCGGGGGCCTGTGGCTCGATGCCCTGGCCGATTGCGGCGCCGATGCGCTGGGCGTGGATTGGACGGTGAACCTGGCGCAAGCCCGGGCACGGGTCGGCGATCGCGTCGCACTTCAGGGCAACCTCGACCCGATGGTCCTGATGGCCTCGCCAGACCGCGTGCGAGCCGAGGCGCGACAAGTCCTCGAGAGCTACGGTACCCCTCGGGCCGGCCATGGCCATGTGTTCAACCTCGGACACGGCATCTCGCAATTCACCCCGCCCGAGAGCGTGGCGGCGCTGGTCGAAGCGGTCCACGAGATCAGTGCGGCACAGCGACGATAGCGCGATAGCGCGTCCTCACTTTGGCGCCGTGCCAGCGTCCATGCGACTTGTGCACGAGTGGAAAACAAAGCGGCCAAAGGGCTTGACAAACCAGTTATTCACATTTCCCGGAACCCACTCCGGGTCCGGGTAGTGCGCGACGCACGCGTTCGAGGCATCGTCCAAGTCATTGAATAAAAAACGTTTTTCGGTTGCCCAAAAAAACGGCAAACCAGATGGAAGCACGTACTTACGCGGGTTCGGGGCGAGGGCCCTGGAACTTTCCCACAGTGTTATCCACAGGGTTTGTGCATACCCCTCCAAAAGCCATTAGTCCCCTGCGTGTTACTCGCCGAACTTAAAGTTCTATCTCATCTTCGGTCCACGAGCGACGCACGCGCACTCGTCCTGACGGGGGCCTCGCTGGCACGTGCGAGCGCATGGCCAGACCGGGCGCGCATGCCGTGAACCCCGCAATGCAGCCGACTTCCGAGCGTGTCGACACCCGGCCTGGGGCGCGGGCAGACCGCTTCGCCCAGGTGGCATTGGACGTGCCGATCGCCCCCTGGTTCGACTATCGCGTGCCGGCATCGCTGGCCGGCGTGATCGGCGCGGGAAATTGGGTCGTCGTGCCGTGGGGCCGCCAGCGTCGGGTCGGCCTGGTGATCGCGCTCGCCGCGACCTCGACGCTGTCCGAGGACAAGCTGCGCGATGTCTCGGCGCTGATCTCGGACGCCCCCGCCTCGCCGCCATCGTGGCTGGCCCTGGCACGATTCGCCGCCGGCTACTACCACCGACACCTGGGCGAAGTGCTGTTGCCCGCCGTGCCCAAGCTGTTGCGCACGCCGCCATCGCCGCGTGCCCGGGGATCCGCATTCGAGCGGGCTCGCCACCGGGTCGACGCGCTGATCGCGCCCGCGGCATCCTCGCCGCCGGCCCCGGCCCCGGCCCCGGCCCCGCCCCCGCCTTTGACCTCTGCCCAGGCAACGGTCTTGCGCGAGCTGGAGGCCGCCGATGGGTTCCGGGTCCACCTCCTCCACGGGGTCACCGGCAGTGGCAAGACCGAGGTCTACCTGCGCTGGATCAACGGACTGCTCGCGGTCGACCCGAACGCGCAGGTGCTGATGCTGGTGCCCGAGATCGCGCTCACCCCGCAGCTCGCGCAGCGCGTACGCGCGCGCTTCGCGGACGAGCCCGTGGCGGTGCTGCACAGCGGCCTGGCCGAGGGCGAGCGCGCTGCCTGGTGGCTGGCGGCCGCCGAGCGTCGGGCGCGCATCGTGATCGGCACCCGGTTGGCCGTGCTCACGCCCATGCCGGGGCTGGCCGGCATCGTCGTGGACGAGGAGCACGACCCGTCGTTCAAGCAGCAAGAAGGCGTCCACTACTCGGCGCGCGACCTGGCCGTGATGGCCGGCCAGCTCAACGACGTCCCGGTCCTGCTCGGCTCGGCGACCCCGTCGGCCGAGACCTGGCTCGCTGCCCGGCGCGGGCGCTATGCGATGCTGTCGCTGCCGCACCGTGCCAGCGGCGTCGAGCCGCCGCGCCTGCACCTAGTGCCGCTGCACCAGAGAGCACCCGATCACGGATTGTCCGAGCCCGCCCTGACGGCCGCGCGCGAGACCCTGGCGCGTGGCGAGCAGGTGCTGGTGTTCCTGAACCGACGCGGCTTCGCCCCGGTATTGGCCTGTGCCAGTTGCGGTTGGCTGAGCCGCTGCGAGCACTGTGCCGCGTACCGGGTGTTGCATCGGGTGGATCCGCTGGCCGAGTTGCTGCGGCGCGCGGCGCGCGGCGACCAAGCATCGACCCGGCGGCCGACTCGCTACCGGCTGATCTGCCACCATTGTGCGGCCGAGCAGGCGGTGCCTCGCGCGTGTCCCGAATGCGGATCGATCGACCTCGGCCCGCTCGGACGGGGCACGCAGCGGCTGGAGGAGGCCCTGGTCGCTGCGTTTCCCGAGGCTCGGGTTGCGCGCCTGGATCGTGACGTCGCGCGCCGACGAGGCGCGGCGCAACAGGTGCTCGATGCGGTCCATGCGGGCGAGGTCGACCTGCTGGTCGGCACCCAGATGCTCGCCAAGGGGCATGACTTCCAGCGCCTCGCGCTGGTCGTGGTGGTGGATGCCGACTCGGGCCTGTACGCGGCGGATTTCCGCGCGCCCGAGCGTCTGTTCGCCACGCTCACGCAGGTGGCCGGTCGTGCGGGTCGCGCCATGGCGGGCGCGCGCGTGATCGTGCAGACGCGCTATCCGGATCACCCACTGTTCGCATCGCTGCTCGCGCACGATTTCCCCGGCTTTGCCGATCGCTTGCTGGAGGAGCGTCAGGAGGCGGGCCTGCCGCCGTTTCGCCATCAGGCATTGCTGCGCGCCGAGGCGGTCTCGATCGAGGACGCCATCGGGTTCCTCGCGCAGGCGCATGCCGTCTTCCCGGCCGACGCGCCCGCGCAAGTGCAATGCTTCGACCCGGTGCCGATGCCGCTCGCGCGGGTGGCCGGCAAGTCGCGTGCCCAGCTCCTGGTGGAATCGACCGCTCGGCCCGCGTTGCATCGGGTGCTCGATGCCTGGCTCGAGGCGCTTGACGCGATCCCGTCTCGCGCGCGCTGGCAGCTCGAGGTCGATCCGATCGAGATCTGATCGAGCCCGGGGGCCGGGCAAGGCCCGCCCGGGATGCGAGCGTTCGCGAGAGTCGCACTAGAATGTGCGGCTCTCCCGATCCCGCCTTGCCATTGCGCCGCGCCCCGATGCCAGACGCTTCCTTTCGCAGCCCCATCGACGACCGCTGGTTCGAAGACTACGTTCCCGGCGATACCCACCGCTTCGGCCGCATCGAGGTCGATGCCGACGAGGTGCTCGACTTCGCGCGCCGATTCGACCCGCAGCCCTTTCACATCGACGAGAACGCCGCGCGCAACACGATCTTCGGCGGCATCATCGCCAGCGGCTGGCATACCGGTTCGATGATGATGCGCGAGTTCGCGGATCACTACCTGTCACACAACGCCAGCCTGTCTTCACCCGGCCTGGACAATCTGCGCTGGCCGGCCCCGGTGCGCCCGGGCGATCGGCTCGGGCTGCGGGTGACCGTGATGGAGGCGCGTGCGTCCGCTTCGAAGCCGGACCGCGGCGTCGTACGCTCGCTGATCGAGGTACTGAACCAGGCGGGCGTGGTGGTGATGAGCGTGGAGGCGGTCAACCTGCTCAAACGCCGACCCGCGCCCGACGCCTGAGCGGCGTTCGTCCTTCACCGATACCGGCGCCGGTTGCGCAAGCGATGTCCGCACTCCTGAACCCGCCACAGCGCGAAGCGATCCGGTATCTCGATGGCCCTTGCCTGGTGATTGCCGGCGCGGGCAGCGGCAAGACCCGGGTCATCACGCACAAGATCGTGCATCTGATCGATGCCGGGATTCGCGCCTCGACGATCGGCGCGATCACGTTCACGAACAAGGCCGCCGGCGAGATGGCCGAGCGACTCAAGCCGATGCTCGCGCAGCGCGGCCTGCGCGAGTCCCGTGGCGGCGGCGCCCAGCGCGACGCCGAGGATGCCGGCTCGCCGCTGCCCACCGTGTGCACCTTCCACTCGCTCGGCGTGCGCATGCTGCGGCGCGACGGGACCGCCCTCGGCCTGAAACGCAATTTCTCGATCCTCGACGCCGACGATGCCGCGAGCATCGTGCAGCAGGCCCTGGGCACCACCGACCGCAAGTTGGCGCGCTCGGCCATGCACCGGATCTCGCTGTGGAAGAACGGATTGATCGAGCCCGATGCCGCCATCGACGTGGCGGCCAACGAAGCCGAGCGCCAGATCGCCCGTGCCTATCGCGAGTACGCGGCGACGCTGCAGGCCTACCAGGCGCTGGACTTCGACGACCTGATCCGCCTGCCGGTTCGATTGCTGCGCGAGCACGACGAGGTCTTGCGTGCGTGGCGCGAGCGCCTGCGCTACCTGCTCGTGGACGAGTACCAGGACACCAATGCGTGCCAGTACGAGTTGCTCAAGTTGCTGGTGGGGCCGCGCGCGGCGTTCACCGCGGTGGGTGACGACGACCAGTCGATCTACGGCTGGCGCGGTGCGACGCTGGAGAACCTCGAGCGGCTCTCGACCGACTTCCCGCAGCTTCGGGTGATCAAGCTCGAGCAGAACTACCGCTCCAGCCTGAACATCCTGAATGCCGCCAACCGCCTGATCTCGAACAACCCCAAGTTGCACGACAAGCGCCTGTGGTCCGAGCACGGTACGGGCGATCCCATCAAGGTGATGCCCTGCGACGACGACGAGCTCGAGGCCGAGGACGTGGTCATGCGCCTGCAGGCGATGAAGTTCGAGCGACGGGCGAAGTACGCCGACTTCGCCATCCTGTACCGTGGCAATCACCAGGCGCGCGTCATCGAGCAGATGCTGCGCAAGGAAAAGATCCCCTATGTGCTCTCGGGCGGGCAGAGCTTCTTCGATCGCGCCGAGATCCGGGACCTGGTCGCCTACCTTCGCCTGATCGCCAACGACGACGACGATCCCGCCTTCATCCGTGCGGTCACCACCCCGAAGCGCGGTGTCGGCACCGGATCGCTGGCCGTGCTGGGCACCTACGCCGGCGAGCGTCACAAGTCGATGTTCGCGGCCCTGTTCGAGACCGGCTTCGAGGCCCGGCTCGCGCCGCGGCAACTCGGGCCCCTGCGCGAGTTCGGCGCGTTCCTGAATCGCATCCGCTACCGCGCCGAGCGCGAACCGGCGGCCCAGGTCATCGATGAGTTGCTCGCCGCGATCGAGTACCGCGCGCATCTGTTCGCAAACCAGGACGATCGCGTGGCCGCTGCGCGATGGCAGAACGTGAGCGACTTCGTCGACTGGATGAAGAAGCGCGCCGAGGACGACGGCAGCAATCTCGTGCAGCTGGCGCAGGCGGTGGCCTTGTTCAGCCAGCTCGATGGTCGCGACGAGGACGCCGACGCGGTGCGCATGACCACGATCCACGCGAGAAAGGGGCTGGAATACCCGCATGTGTTCATCGTGGGTTGCGAGGAGGGCATGCTGCCGCATCGCAGCGCCGCCGAGACCGACGCCGACGCCGACGCCGACGAAGCCGCCGATGCGACCGCGGCCGATCGAAATGCCCGTCGCATCGAGGAGGAGCGGCGCCTGATGTACGTGGCCGTCACCCGCGCGCAACGCTCGCTGACGCTGAGCTGGTGCCGCACGCGCAAGCGTGCCCGCGAGCGTTTCAAGCAGAGCCCGTCGCGGTTCATCGAGGAGATGTCCCTGGATGCGCGGCCGGCGGCGACGGCGACCGTCACGGGCGCCGAGGCGCGAGGCAAGCTCGGTGCGCTGCGCGCGATGCTGGCGAACAAGGGATAGGCGCGCCCGCCCGACTTCCCGTTTTTCCGGGTCGCGGCTTTCGCAACCGGCCGCCCTCTCTGTTCTACTGCATCCCCGGCGCCGTGAGCCCGCGGTTCGCAGCCCGACAAGACGACAAGCACAGACCACACCACCGGAGACCCCGTCGATGCGCTTGACAGACGAAGAGCAGGCCATGCTTGCCGGCGAGATGGGCGAGGCCCGTCGCTGGGCGATCGATCACCAGGTCCAGGTCGGCCGCATGTTCGATGCCGTCGATCTGGTCCCCGTCAGCCAGGCCCACATGATGGGCGACCCCGAGGCGGTCGGTGTGGCCGGCGCCGAATTCCTCGAAGGGCTGGCGGACCAGGGCGCGCGGGTGGCGATCCCGATGATCACCGATCCGCGCGGCGTCGACCTGCGTCGCTACGAGGTCATGGGCCAGACCGAGGAGATGGCCGGCGTCGAGCGTCGGATCATTGCCGCGCTCACCCGGATGGGCGTGATGATGACGGACACCTGCATCAACTACCAGACCGTGATGCCGCCGGTGCGCGGCGAACATGTCGCCTATGGCGACACCGGCGTCGTGATCTACAGCAACTCGATCTGCGGCGCGCGATCAAACTTCGAGGGCGGACCTTCGGCGCTGGCCGCCGGTCTCACCGGGCGCACGCCGCGCTACGGGCTGCACCTGGACGAGAATCGGCGTGCGACGCGGCGCTTTCGGGTCAGCGAGCAACCCAAGGGGCTGACCGACTGGGGCATCCTGGGCGCGGTGGTCGGCCAGGCGGCGGGCTCGTACTGGGAAGTGCCGCTGATCGAGGGCCTGGAGGTCTGTCCGACCTCCGACCAGGCCAAGCACCTGGGCGCGGCGATGGCCAGCTTCGGGTCGACACCGCTCTTCCATCTGCTGGGCATCACCCCGGAGGCGCAGCGCCTGGCCGACGCGGGCGCCGAGGCGCTGCCGATCGAGCCGGTCACGCCCGAGGCGATGCAGGCGATGCGCTCGCGCTTCGGTGCGCCCGGCGACAAGGTCGACGTGGTGGTGTTCGCCGCGCCGCAGCTCTCGATCGTCGAGATGCAGCGCGTGGCCGAATTGTGCGAAGGCAAGAAGGTCTCGGTGCCGCTGATCGTTTGCACCGCGCCCCAGGTCTATCCGGATGCGCAGCGCATGGGCTTCGTCGACACCATCGAACAGGCGGGCGGACGGATCCTGGTCGGTACGTGTTTCTACAATGGCTACGCGCGCGAGGTCGGCGTGGCCAATGGCTGGAAACGCCTGCTGAGCAATTCCGCCAAGATCGTCAATATTCTGGGCGGCTACGGGTACACCCCGGCGCTCGCGAGCATGGAGGCCTGCGTGGCCGCCGCTGTGGCCGGGGAGATCGTGCAATGATCCGTTTGAAATGCCACGCCGGGGTGGGCGGCCGCGTCGAGGGCGAAGCGCTGGTGGCCAACGACAATTTTTCGGCGCGCTACGATCTGGACCGGATCAAGGGTGTGTTCTCGCGCCCCGATCATCGACTGGCAGGGCAAAGCTACGTGGGGCGCATCCTGGTCCTGAACACCGCGAAGGGCGGCGTTGCCTCCGCGTGGATGCTTCACGAGATGAAGACGCGCGGCCTCGCCCCGGCTGCCATCTTGTTCAACCGCGCCAACACCATCCTGGCGCAAGGCGCCGCGCTCGCGCAGTTGCCGATGTGCGACCGATTCGAGGACGGCGACGTGACCACGCTCATCCGCACCGGTGACCGGCTCATCGTCGACCCGCGAGAGGGCGTCGTGACGATCCTCGATCGCGCGGACCCAGTCGGTTGAAACCGGCCGCGCGTGCGACGAAAGTCACCGAAATTCGGTAATCAAGCACGAAGGATCCGGGGTATTCGGGCCCGCGTCGTCCATTCGGCTTGACCCTCGGAATCACTCCCTCGACGATCGCCCCAGGCCCCGGCGCACGGCACCGGGACCGGCAATCGCTGCAGAGCCCGGGCTGCTCACCGCCCGGGCTCTGGCAGCGATGTCCCCTCGAGACGGAGCCCCATGAACGAGACCACCGGACGCCTTTGGCTGCACGCACACTCGGATCCGACCGACGGCCTGATGGTCATCGGTTCGCGCTCGTCGCTGCGGGCCCTGGGCAAGCAGCTGATCGAGGCGACCGACGTGACCCGCCTGGCCGTACCCGATGGCAACGAGCCCGTGAAGGTCGCCCATCCCCCGGTGGCCGGCCCGTACAGCGATGTGTCGGACTTCAACCTGACCTTCCACCTCGAGGGCGCGGCGCCTGCACCCGAGGTCTTGCCGCCGAGCCGCCGCAGCCCACGGCCCGTGCTGGTCGTCGCGGTGTTGGCCTGTGCGCTCGTGGGCGTGGTGACGATCATTCGTTGGATCGCGGCGTCGGTCGCCGGCTGATCGCCCGAAGCCAGTCGCCGGCGGCCGGCGGTCGTGCTGCCGAAAGGCGCTAAGCTATCGGCCATGCGAGACGCCGATCATGCTTTGCCAGTTCGCCGTGCGCAGGCGGCGGATCTGCAAGACATCGTGCGCCTGCTCGCCGACGATCCGCTGGGTGCGCTGCGCGAAAGCAGCACCGATCCGCTTCCCGCCGACTACGCGCGGGCCTTCGAATCCATCGTACAGGATCCCAACAACGAGCTCGTGGTCGTGGATGGGCCCGACGGACGGGTCGCCGCCGTCCTGCAACTGACCTTCACCCCGTACATCACGCATCGGGGCGGCTGGCGCGCCACGATCGAAGGCGTGCGCGTGGCGGCCCACTTGCGTGGTACTGGCCTCGGGCGCGAATTCTTCGCGTGGGCGATCGAACGGGCGAAAGAGCGAGGCTGCCACGTCGTTCAGCTCACCACCGACAAGCGACGTCCCGACGCCAGGCGCTTCTACGAGGGCCTCGGCTTCGTGGCAACGCATGAAGGCATGAAGCTGTCGCTTCGCGGGGACCCGGAAATGCCGGGACCCGATGGGCGTTCCGCCTTGCCTGCCGCCGCGCCGCCCATGAGGGTCGTCCGCGGTCGAGAGTTCAACCCGCCCGCCGCCTGGGACGCGATCGACATCGCCTGCATGAACGGCATCACCACGCGGCTTCACTGGACCGACGCGCCGTACCGGTGGCATGTGAACGACGGCGAGGAGGTCTTCGCCGTGCTCACGGGCACGGTCGAGATGCGATACATGCAGGACGGCCGGGAACGGATGGTGCGGCTGGAAGCTGGCGATGTCTTCCATGCCGATGTCGGCTGCGAACATGTCGCGCATCCGCTCGGTGCGGCGCGCATTCTCGTGGTGGAACGCGAGGGCAGTGCCTGAGCGCTCGAACGAACCCCTTGACCCGATCAGGAGCCCCTCAATGACGCAGAACGCCCAGGCCGCCGGTCGCGGTCGCCTCGATGGTCTCGTCGCCTTCGTCACCGGTGCGAGCCGTGGTATCGGCGAAGCGATCGCCCGCGCCTATGCGCATGAAGGCGCGAGCATCTGTCTGGCAGCCACCGATGCGAAGCGACTGGCCGAGGTCGAGTCCGGCCTGGGTGTGCCCGCTGCGCGCGCGATGACGGTGGCGCTCGATGTCGGTGACGGCGATGCCGTGCACGCGGCGGTGGCCGCCTGCGAACAACGCTTCGGGCGCATCGACGTGCTGGTGAACAGCGCCGGCGTCTACAAGCCGGCGAGCTTCCTGGACTACGACATCGACGATTTCGAGCGTCTCATCCGCGTGAATCTATACGGCACGATCCACACGATGCAGGCCACGCTCGCGGGCATGCAGCAGCGCGGCTTCGGGCGCATCGTGAACATCGCTTCGACGGCCGGCAAATGGGCATCGCGCAACCAGAGCGCCTACAACGTCAGCAAGCATGCGGTGGTGGGGCTGACGCGCTGCGTCGCGCTCGAGGCGGCGGGCACCGGCGTGACGGTCAATGCGATCTGCCCCGGTTTCGTGAAGACCGACATGCTGAACAATCTGTTCGACGGTCAGGCACAGGCCTCGTCGGTATCGGCCGACGCCGCCATTGCCGGTGCGCTCGCCCGCGTTCCGATCGGGCGGATGCTCGAGCCGCGTGAGATCGCCGACCTGGCGGTCCACCTGGCCACGCGCGAGGCCGGCGGCATGACCGGGCAATCGGTGCTGGTGGATGGCGGGATGCTGTTCGTGTGAGCGCGCGGCGAGGCTAGAGCGGTGCCGCGGCGCTGCGCCGGCCCACCTCGGTTTCCTTGCTTTGCTGCAGGGCGCGGTCACCGAACTTCCAGGTGACGTCGTCGGGGGCGTCGGCGGTGACATGGCGCAGCAGCGCCTTGCGCACCGGATCCGCGCCGGGGCCGCTGGCCACCTCGAACAGGGTCACTTCGCAGATGCCGCGCATGCGGTCGATCGAGCAGCGCGCGAATCCGATGATGCGATCGGCGTCGTCGAGGGCCACCGAGACCTTGGCGCTGCGAGCGAGCAGCTCGCGCAGCGCATCGGGCTCGGTCACATGAGACGGACGACCCTGGCGCGCGAGGAACTCGGCCGCGGCGGCGAGGTCTGTCTGTTCGATGTATTGGCGTAGCTTCATCGTGTCTGGGGACTGCGTATCGGGGGATTCTGCGGGCCGCGTCCGGCGAGCGTCAATCCACCGATTGGGGGAGTCCGATTGTGCCGGGAACGGAGCGGCGACCGGTGTCGGATCGTTCACATCCGGGCGCACATCGGACTCAGATCGGGCACGCCGCGTCGAATTCAAGCTGCACTGCAACATGAGCTCGACGTGATCGCCCGCCCGCCGCTCCGGATGGTGCGGCGCCGCATCGGGCGGCCTGTCGGGGGCGATCAGCTCGCTTCGGCGCAGGGAATGCTCACGCTCGCGCCCCCGAGCGCCAGGCGCAGGCGGCTGGGTTCACCCACGAAGGACACGGTGAGCACGTCGCCGGTCTCGCTCTCGAAGCGGACCCGGCCGGCGGCCGGGCATAGCTCGCCCGGCGTGATCCGGACCGGTTCCTCGGTCACGATGCGCATCCGCTCCGTGGGGCCGCCGTTGACCTGCCGGGTGAAGCTGCCATTGACGATCCAGTAGAGATCGTCGCCCTGCTCGCCGATCCGCATCTCGAGCCCCGTGAATCCGACCCGATGGGTCCCGGTGGCATCGACCGCGGTCACGGTCAGCGAGTCCGAGACGATCGCGCTCTCGGTGTCAGAGACTTCGAATCGCAGTGCGCCGTCGTAGCGGGTGACGCTGCCGTCGAGCGGATTGACGGCGACCAGATCGTCGAAGCCCAGCACCAGCGTCTCGGTGTCGCCCGGCTCGAGCCGCAGAGTGGAGCGCCCGCTGACACGCGAACCATCGCGCTCGCAATCGATCCAGGTGGACTGCTGGGTATCGCCGGCGTCCCAGCCGCCCGACAGGTTGGCGTCGTCGCGTTGGTCCGTGATGGTGCCGCCCCCGGGGCAGGGATCGGCGCCCGCCTGCTTGGGATCGGTGGCGGTGCCCAGGTCGGCGGCGGCCGACACGGTCATGGTCTCGCGCAAGAAGAGGTCGCGCACGACATCGACGCCATCGCGCGACTTGAGTTGGCTGTCGATCAGGCCGACGATGAGCGGCTCGCTGCCCCCGGAGCCGCAAGCCGACAGGAAGGAGAGCAGTGCCAACGTCGCGAAGCCCACGCGCGCCCGGATCGCGAAGGCGCGCGCGCTCGCCAGGCTGCGGCATGCGAGCGTTCGAACCCGACGAATATTCATCGGCGCATTATCCGCCGATCGCGATCGCGATCGTGCCGATGTCGATGGTCGTGGCCCGCTTCGCCCAGGGCGACGCGCATCCGTCGATGTGGGCGGCGCGGGCTGCGCTAGACTTCGCCGGCCATCGTCCTGTACGCAACCTCTTTCGCCGACTGCCATGAAGCCGCTCACCGGAACCACCGTCGTCACGCTCGAACATGCGATCGCCGCCCCGTTCTGCACCCGCCAGCTCGCCGATCTCGGTGCGCGCGTGATCAAGGTGGAGCGACCCGGCGTCGGCGATTTCGCGCGTAGCTACGACACGCGGGTGCGCGGCGAGTGCTCGCACTTCGTCTGGGTCAACCGCGGCAAGGAGAGCCTGGCGCTGGACCTCAAGCATCCGCAGGCACAGCAACTGCTGCGCCGGCTCGTGATCGAGCAGGCCGACGTGGTGGTGCAGAACCTGGCGCCCGGCGCGGCGGCCCGGCTGGGCCTGTCGTTCGAGGCGCTCTCGCCCGAGAAGCCATCGCTGATCGTCTGCGATATCTCCGGCTATGGCAGTGACGGCCCGTTTCGCGACAAGAAAGCCTACGACCTGCTGATCCAGAGCGAGGCGGGTTTCCTGTCGGTGACCGGCACCCCCGAGACGCCGTCGAAGGCCGGCATCTCGGTGGCCGACATCGCTGCCGGCATGTACGCGTACACCAATGTGCTCGCCGCCCTGCTCGAGCGTGGGCGCACCGGGCGTGGTCGGCGCATCGACCTGTCGATGCTCGAGGCGCTGGGCGAGTGGATGAGCTTTCCGCTCTACTACACCACCGACGGCGCGCCGCCACCGTCACGTACCGGCGCGAGCCACGCGACGATCTACCCTTACGGCCCATTCGCCACCGGCGATGGCCGCAGCGTGATGCTCGGCATCCAGAACGAGCGCGAGTGGGTTTCGTTCTGCGCGATCGTACTCGAGCAGCCGGCCCTGGCCACCGATCCGCGCTTCGACGGCAATGCCAAGCGCGATGCGGCGCGCGAGCCGCTTGGCGAGATCATTCGCGCCGTGTTCACGGCGCTGAGCGCCGAGCAGGTGATCGAGCGCCTGGACCGCGCCAGGATCGCCAACGCCCAGGTGCGCGAGATGAAGGACGTCTGGGCCCACCCGCAGTTGGCCGCGCGCGGGCGCTGGGCCGAGGTGGCGACGCCCAGTGGCAAGGTGCCGGCACTGATTCCGCCCGGTATCGGTGCCGACGAGTCGCCGCGCATGGATCCGGTTCCTGCCCTGGGCGCGAACACCGATGCCATTCTCTCCGAGCTGGGTTGCGACGCGGGCACGATCGCGGCGCTGCGCGAGGCCGGCGCCATTTCCTGAACCTGGCAGCCCGAACGGCCGAAGCCGCTCCGCGAGAAGCGTTCCAGTGCGGCAAACACTGGTTAAGATTCCGGTGACGCAACCGCAACCGAGCATCGCGCCGACATGTCAGCTACCCGTACCCGCCAGCGCGCCGCTGCCCGCGGCGACGCCATCGTTCACCAGACCGGCATCCTCGCGCCCGTTCCGGCCCATGCACGCTACCTGAGCTTCGTGCTGCGGCCAGACGCCGACGCCGGCGCCGCGCTCGACGAGCTGGCGGCACCGATGTTCGCCGACGGCGACTCGATCGTCGTGGGCCTGGGCGAGTCGATGCTGCAGGCGCTCGGCGCCGCAGTGCCCGGCCTGCGCACGATGACGCCGATCGAGGGTGCGAAGGTGGCGGTGCCGTCGACGCCGGCCGCGTTGTGGGTCTGGCTGCGCGGCAAGGACCGAGGCGAATTGCTGCACCGCTCGCGCGTGATCGAAGAGGCGCTCGCCGAATCGCTCGAACTCGATTCGGCGATCGACGGCTTCATGTTCGACGGCGGGCGCGACCTGAGCGGCTACCTGGATGGCATCGAGAACCCCAAGGGACGAAAAGCCGCGAAGGCGGCGCTCGTCGCGGGCGCGGGTGACGGGCTCGATGGTGGCAGCTTCGTGGCCGTGCAACAGTGGCTGCACGATCTCGACCACTTCGAGAGCCTCTCGCCCGAAACGCGTGACCACATCTTCGGGCGTTCGCGCCTGACCGACGAGGAACTCGACGACGCGCCGCCCGCTGCGCACGTGAAGCGCACCGCACAAGAGGATTTCGATCCGGAGGCCTTTGTGGTGCGGCGCTCCATGCCATGGGCCGACGCAATGGATGCCGGCTTGGTCTTCGTTTCCTTCGGCGACACCCTGGACAAGTTCGAGGCGCAGCTTCGGCGGATGGTCGGCGCCGAGGATGGAATCGTCGACAACCTGTTTCGCTTCACGCGGCCGGTCACCGGCGCGTATTTCTGGTGTCCGCCGGTTCGCGACGGCCGACTCGATTTCACGGCGATCGAGGGGTGAGCCCGGCCGCGCGTCCGTTGGCTGCGCTCGACGCAGCCACGCTCGATGCGCTGATCGCGCCGCAGCTCGCGGCGCGGCCGAACGCCACGGCGTTCATCGACGGCTCGCGACATGTCGACTACACCGAGTTCGACGCGATCGTCGAGCGCATGGCGCATCGCTTCGCGGCGCTCGGCGTGGGCCCCGGCGATCGCGTGGCGCTGTGGTTGCCCAACAGCATCGAGTGGCTGGCGATGCTGTTCGGCCTGGCGCGGCTGGGGGCGGCCGCGGTGGCCGTGAACACGCGCTTCCGGGCGGGCGAGCTGGCGTATCTGCTCGAGCGCTCGCAAGCTCGCCTGCTGGTGCTGCAACTGAACTTTCGCAAGATCGACTTTCCAGCCGTGCTCGCCGACGTCGATCCGGCGCCGCTCGCGCACCTGTCGCGCGTGGCCGTCGTGGCGGCCGACGCCACGATGCCGGCCATGGTGCTCGGCAAGCCCACGGCGGCCTTCGATCCGGGCGCCATCGGCGCCGACCCGGCGGGCGCGACGAATGCTGCGACGAGCGACGACACCGGCTTGCAGCAAGCGCGGCGCGGGCTGGCAGCGGCGGCGCTTGCCGACCAGCCGGTGGCCTTGTTCACGACGTCCGGCACCACCAGCGGCCCGAAGCTCGTCCAACATACGCAGCGCACGCTCGCCTGGCATGCGGCGCGTGTCGCGCGCGCGATGGCATTCGGAGCGAGCGATGCGACGCTGTTGGGGGCGCTGCCGTTTTGCGGCGTGTTCGGGCTCGCTTCGGCGTTGGCGGCCATGGCCGGCGGCGCGCCGATCGTGCTGCAGGATGTCTTCGATGCGCCCGATGCGGTGGCGCTGATCCGCGAACACGCCATCACGCACATGTTCGGCAGCGACGAGATGTACAAGCGCATGCTCGACGAGGCCGACGCCCAGGGCTGGACGCAGCCGTTTCCATCGGCGCGGCTCTTTGGCTATGCCGCTTTTCAGCCGGGTGGCGCCGAGTTCGCGAAGCAGGCGTGGGCGCGCGGTCTGCCACTGCTCGGCCTCTATGGGTCGAGCGAGGTGCAGGCACTGTTTTCGTTCCAGTCGCCCGATCGCCCGATCGACGAGCGACTCCAGGCCGGCGGCACCCCGGTGGGTGGCGCCGATGCACAGGTGCGCGTGCGCTGCGTCGACACCGGTGCGCTGCTGCCGCCGGGGCAAAGCGGTGAGCTCGAGATCCGGGCACCCAGCCGATTCGTCGGCTATCTGCACAACCCGGAAGCGACCGCGAAGGCCATCGGCGACGACGGTTTCTTCCGTACCGGTGATATCGGCCGCTTGCGCGCGGACGGCAGCTTCGTGTTCGAGACCCGCGCCGGCGACGCCATGCGGCTCGGTGGCTTCCTGGTGGGGCCGGGCGAGATCGAGGAAGTGCTCAAGGTGCAGCCGGGCGTGGCCGATGCGCAAGTGGTGGCGGTCGAAGCCGACCATCGGATGCGCCCCGTGGCCTTCGTGATCGCGCAGCCCGCGATGGCCGCCGACGAGGCCCGGGCCGCTCGACTGATTGCGGCCGTGGCCGAGGTGCTGGCGCCCTTCAAGGTGCCGGCGCGGCTGTGGTTCCTGGATGCGTTTCCGGTCACCGCGAGCGCCAACGGCACCAAGATCCAGCGTGCGCGGCTGCGCGAGATGGCGGTGGAGCGCCTGGCCTTGGAGCAGACGTGATGTCGTCGCTATCGTTGACCCGGAAACACAAGCTGGGTATCAAGCGTGCCCGCCAGGCTGCGTCGCGCGTCGCGGCCGAACTCGACGAGGCCTTCGGCATGCACAGCGAATGGGACGGCAATACGCTCAGGTTCACCCGCTCGGGTGTCACCGGCACGCTGGTCGTCAGCAAGGACAGCGTCCGGCTCGATGCCAAGCTCGGCCTGCTGCTCGCGGCGTTCAAGTCCCGGATCGAGGCGCAGGTGCACCACAACTTCGACGAGTACTTCGGCTAGTCGGCCCTAGTCGCGCAGCGAGTCGACCAACTCGATGTACTCGTGCATGGCGTCCTTGGATGGCTTTCCGGCTTCACCCGACCAGGCGTCCCACTTCGCGCGGCCGACGAAATCCGTGAGTCCCGGCCGCTTGCCGGTCGCGTCGCCCTCGGTCGCCTGCTTGTACAGCGCGTAGAGCCGCAGCAGCGTCGCATTGTCGGGCCGCTCCGGGAGTGTCTTCGAATCGGCGACCGCCGCCTTGAATCGCTGTTCGAGACCCGCCATGACAACCTCCCGTATTGCTCGCCAAACCGCGGATCCGGTCCCCGGTCCGGATAATATTAGCGCGAAGGAGACAGGCCGATGTATTCGGACGCGATGTCTGGCGTCGATCATGCGTGGCTCAGGATGGACAGCGACGCCAACCCGATGACGATCGTCGGCGTGATGCTGTTCGATCGACCGCTCGGTCATGCCGAGATCGCCTCGGTGCTCGAGTCGCGCCTGTTGCCCTTCGATCGTTTCCGTCAATACGTCGTCGAACAGCAAACCGGCGCCGAATGGGTCGACGATCCGACCTTCAAGCTCGAGAATCATCTGCGTGAGGCCGTGCTTCGCGGTGCCGCCGACGATGCCGAGCTTCAGCGACTGGTCGGGGAGCTGGCCTCCGAGCCTCTCGATCCCGACCGCCCGCTGTGGCAGTTTCACCATGTCACCAACTACCGTGGTGGCAGCGCGTTGATCGCCCGGATCCACCATTGCATTGCCGACGGCATAGCCCTGATCCGCGTGGTCCTCGCGCTCACCGACGAAACCGCGACCCCCGCCAGGGCAGTGCCGCGGCCACGAACCGATCGAGCCGCCGCGCCGGTGGACGGCGACGGATGGCAGGGGCTCGTTCGGAACGCGGCGACGATGCTGCCTCACCTGCTGACGCAGGCCATCGATCCGGACCGGCTCTCGAGCTATGTCGGCGGCGTCGCCCGCATGCTCGGCGATGCGGCCCGGCTCGCGTTTCTGCCTCCGGACTCGTCCAGCGCGCTGAAGGGCTCGCCCGCCGGGCGCAAGCAGGTCGCCTGGAATGCGCCGATGCCGCTCGACGAGCTCAAGACCGTTGCCCGCGCCCTGGGCGTCTCGGTCAACGACGTCCTGCTCTGTTGCGTGGCGGGTGCGCTGCGCCGCCATCTGGTCGCGCGCGGCGACCACCTCCCCGCCGACGCGGAACTGCGGACCATGGTTCCCGTGAACCTTCGGGCCTCGGGCGATTCGCTCTCGCTGGGGAACTGCTTTGGCCTGGTCCCGCTGAGCCTGCCGGTCGGAATCGAGAATCCGGTCGCCCGGCTCGCCGAGCTAGGTCGGCGGATGGGCGAGCTCAAGCACGGCTACCAGGCGGTGCTGGCCTTCTTGCTGCTGGCGGCGGTCGGGCGCCTGCCGCGAGCCTTCGAGGCGATGGTCCTGGAACGATTCTCTCAGCGCAGTACGGCCGTGATGACCAATGTCCCGGGCCCTCGCGAGCCCCGCTATTTCGCGGGCGCCCGGATCGAGCGACTGATGTTCTGGGTGCCGCAGTCGGGTGATATCGGCGTCGGGATCTCGGTCCTCTCGTACAACGACACGGTCCAGTTCGGCGTCGTCGCCGATCAGGCGGTCTGTGCGCGGCCCGAAGAGGTGGTGGCCGGCTTCGCACCCGAGTTCGAACGACTGCTGATGTGCCTCGCGATGCTGCCCGGCGGTGCGATCGACGACTGCGAGCGGGACTCTGCCCTGGTCGAATCCCTGCTCGCCGAGTACTGACGCGACGGCGGATCGCATCGCCGCCGGCATCCTTCGGCACGGCGCTCCGTGACGCGCGGCGTCAGGTCCGCGCCAGGTATTCGGCGGCCAGCCGGCGCAGTAGTTCGGCACCGTCGGGGTCGAGATGCGGGGCGACCAGCGCGAGAACGTGGTACGCGCCGCGCGCGATCGCCGCACTCTGGTAGTCGGCCTGCTCGAACCGGTCGGCGTTGCCGACATATTCGAACGAGAGCCAGTAGGTCGCCAGCACGACCATGTTGGTCGCCAGCGCGTCGACTTCCATGGGGTGCGCCCGCATCCGGCCCGAATCGATCAGCGCTTCGCATAGCGCGAGCGCGGCCTTGCGCTTGCGCTCGACGACGCTGTGGAAATGTCGCTCCAGGCGGCGGTTTCGCGACACCAGGTCGTTCAGGTTGCGATAGACGAACCGGTAGCGCCAGATCGATTCGAACAACAGGTGCAGGAACAGCCATGCGTCCTCGAAGTGCACGGGGCCGCGCAGCGGCGTGTCCAGCAGCGGATCGATCTCGCGCTCGAACTGTTCGAACAGCGCCCCGACGATCTCTTCCTTGTGACGGAAGTGGTAGTAGAGGTTGCCCGAGCTGATGCCGACCTCGTCGCCGATCGCGCTCGTGGTCACGTTCGGCTCGCCGAACTGGTTGAACAAACGCAACGAGGCTTCCAGGATGCGTTCCCGGGTCGGGCGCGCTGGCTTGCGAGGCATGTCGCCTAGCCTCGACGCCATCGGGCGATCCCGGCATCGAGATCGTCCAGGGTGTGCGACAGGGTGTTCAGCGCGCGCCCGAGCGCACCCGCGCCAGCATGACGACGTGTGGCCGGATCGAGCAAACGACGCTGCGGATCGTTCAGGACGGTCGTGTCGAGCCACAGCCCATGGCGGGCGAGCTTGGCACCGAGTTCGTCGGCGCGCGATATCAGGTCGGCACGGGTCCGCTGGTACGCATGTTCGCACAGGCGGCGGCGCGCCGAGACGCTAAACATGTTCGTGAAGAAGATGTCCGGGTCGTCGTGGTGCGGCTCGAACAGCACGATGTCGGCGCCCGGATGCGTGTGCGCGTAGCGCTCCATGCCCACCGTCATGCGGGAGTGGATCGCGGTGCGCACCGATTGCGACAGCAACGCGGGCAGGCCGGCCGACGACACTCGCCGTGCGCGTGGCTCATGGCTCGAGTACGGGACCAGGGGGTTCGCGCAGATCACGAGTCCGGCGCCTTCGCGTAGCGCCACCGACGCGTGCATCGTCTTGTTCAGCGCGCCATCGACATACTGACGGCCGTGGATCGTCACCGGTTTGAACAGCCCCGGCACCGCGCTCGAGGCGATCACTGCCCGCGAGATCGGCATGTCGTCGTGACCCGGTTCGCCGAACGCCACGGTCTCGGCGCTGTCGATGTCGGTGGCCACGACACGAAGGCAGGCTCGCAGTTGGCGGAAGTCGTCGGTTCGTCCCGCGGCACCGAACAGGGCCGCCAGATGACTTCGGAACGGCTCGGCGTCGTAGATGCCGTTCGGCAGCAAGCTGCCGGCGCGCTGCAGCGTGCGCCAGCCGGCCGAACTCAGGCCTGCGCCGAGATCCTCGAATCCGCGCCCGACCGCCGCGCGAGTCAGTCCTCGTAGGTGGCGGATCGCCCGTGCGAACTCGGGCAGGTCCGGCCGCAGTACGCCTGCGGGGTCGAAGCTCGGGCCTTCGGCTTCCGCCTCGACGAAGATGCGCGCCAGGCGGCGCGACGATATGCCGTTGGCGAGTGCCGACGCGATGAATGCGCCGGCACTGACGCCGACATAGACGTCCATGCGGGTCAGATCGAGCCCGGAGATCGACTCCTCGATCGCGACGAGCGCGCCGATCTCCCAGGCGACACCCAGGAACCCGCCACCGGCCAGGGCCAGGCCGATCCGTTCCGGGTCGGTCGGCCGCGACGCGCTCGCAGGCGAGATCGTCATCGTTGCCGCCTAGCCGCTTGCACTCACTGCGCCGGCGCCTGGCTCTTGGCCGGCTTGCGAGGCGTCTTCGTGGCGGCCGCTTTCTTCGCAGTGGTTCCCGATGCGGCTCGCTTGCGAGGCTTCTTGGCGGCCGGACGGTCCCCGAGCGCCTGGACGCTCGCGTTGAGTTCGTCGACGCGCCTGGCCAGCCGCTCGACTTCCTTGCTGGTGGGCACGCCCAGTCGTGACAGGGCGCGCTCGACCCGGGTCTCGAACACGTGCTCGAGCCGGTCCCAGGACCCGGTCGCCTGGCGCGAGATCTCGGCGGCGGCCTCGTTCAGACGACCACTGACGATCTCGATCTTGGCCTCGGCGGCGTCGCGGGTGGTCTGCTGAAGCCGGTTTCCTTCCTTGACCAGGGCCTCGAATGCCTTGTTGCCCTCGGCCTGCGCCTTGCTGAATGCGCCAAGGCCGGCGAGCCAAATCTGCTGAGCCGATTCGCGGATCGCCGAGGCGAACTCGGCATTGCTGGCCGCGGAGCGGCGGCGTCCACCGGACTTGGATTTCGCGGGTTTCTTCGCTGCCATGGGGGCTTCCTCGAGTAGCGGTGCTCGCACCATGTTTGCACCAATCGCAATCCAGTTTATTGAGGTCGATTAGAGAATGCACCCTAGCAACGCGCCCGGCCGCGGCTGCGCGTGCGATGTGTCCTTCGGTGACACATGACAAGCCGCACGTGGGCGCGTCGATTGCCTCCTTCGAGGGCACGTGCAATGCTTGACGAGATGCAGCAGGGCAAGGACGGATCAGCGCGATGAAGTACTTCGTGACCGGGGCAACGGGATTTATCGGCAAGCGGCTGGTTCGTCGGCTGTTGCGGCGCCGCGGTGCCATCGTGTACTTCCTGATGCGAGACGCGTCCACGGAGCGCCTGAAGGCGCTCTACGATTTCTGGGGTGTCGATCGGCGCCGCGCGATTCCGATTGCCGGTGACCTGACTCGAGAGCACCTGGGGATCAAGGCGAGCGATCGGCGCGCATTGGCGGGCAAGATCGATCACCTGTTCCACCTGGCGGCGGTCTACGACCTGAAGGCCGATGCCGCGTCACAGGTGGCGGTCAATGTCGACGGTACGCGCCGGGTCGTGGAACTCGCGAACCTGCTCCGGGTCGGCACGCTGCACCATGTGTCGTCGATCGCGGCAGCCGGACTGTATCGGGGCGTGTTCCGCGAAACGATGTTCGCGGAGGCCGAGGCGCTCGAGCACCCGTACTTCGCGACCAAGCACGATTCCGAGCGCATCGTTCGCGAGCAGGCCGAGGTGCCTGTTCGCATCTACCGGCCGGGCATCGTCGTCGGCGACTCGAAGACCGGCGAGATCGACAAGATCGACGGGCCCTACTACTTCTTCAAACTGATCCAGCGCGTGCGCGATCTGCTGCCGGCCTGGATGCCGACGATCGGGATCGAGGGCGGGCGGATCAACATCGTGCCGGTCGACTTCGTCGTCGACGCGATGATCCACATCGCGCACCGGCGCGGGCTCGACGGGCGCTGCTTCCATCTCGTCGATCCGCGGCCGATGCGTGTCGGCGAAGTGATCTCGACGCTCGCCGACGCGGCGCATGCGCCCACGCCCACGCTGCGACTGAACGCCGCGCTGCTGGGCCTGGTTCCGTCGATCGTGCGGCGCAGCCTGCTCTCGCTCGGTCCGGTGCGGCGGATCCGGGACGCGATCCTCGATGATCTGGGCCTGCCGGCGCAGATCGTCGATTTCCTCAACTATCCGACGCGCTTCGATTGTCGTGAGACCTTGCGCGCACTCGAGGGCTCGGGCATCGCGTGCCCGAGCCTGCGCGACTATGCGTGGGTGTTGTGGGACTACTGGGAGCGCCACCTCGATCCGGACCTCTTCGTCGAGCGCTCCTTGCGCCAGGAGATGGCCGGCAAGGTGGTGCTGATCACCGGGGGCTCGTCCGGCATCGGGCTTGCGGCCGCGCGCAAGATCGCTGGCGCGGCGCGGGCCACGGTGATCTGCGGGCGCGACCGCAAGAAGCTCGCGCAGGCGCGCGAGGTCGTGGCGGCCGACGGCCATCGGCTGCACACCTATGTCGCGGATCTGGCCGATATGGAGGACTGTGATCGACTCGTCGATCGGATCATCGAGGAACACGGGGCCATCGATGTCGTGGTCAACAATGCGGGGCGCTCGATTCGTCGGGGAATCGAGGCGAGCTTCGATCGCTTCCACGATGTCCAGCGAACGATGCAGCTCAACTACTTCGGCGCCGTGCGCACGACGATGCGCGCCCTGCCACACATGCTGCGTCAGCGCTCGGGACATATCGTCAACATCAGTTCGATCGGGGTGCTGACCAACGCGCCCCGATTCTCGGCCTATGTCGCCAGCAAGGCCGCGCTCGACGCCTGGTCGCGCTGCGCCGCGAGCGAGTTCGCCGATGCCGGGATCACGTTTACGACGATCAACATGCCGCTGGTGCGAACGCCGATGATCGCGCCGACCAAGCTCTACAACAACGTGCCGACGCTGTCACCGGACGAAGCCGGCGATCTGGTGGTCAAGGCGATCGTCGAGAAGCCGGTCCGCATCGCGACCGGTCTCGGTCGATTCGGCGAGATCGTGCACACCCTGACCCCGCGTCTGGCGCAGGTCCTGATGAATACGTCGTTTCGGATGTTCCCCGACTCGGGCGCGGCCGGCGGGCGCCAGGGCGCGTCGCGGCTCAGTGCCGATCAGGCCGCCTTCCAGCAGCTATTGCGCGGCATTCACTTCTGATGAGCGGGCGCTGTCACCGAATCGGCTCGATCCAGGGCCTCGAGTACCGCGGCCTGCACCCGGTGGTCGTCGAGCATCGCCATGTGCCCGACGCCGCTGACCTCGATCGTGGTCGCACCCGGAATGGTCTGGCCCGATTGCGGCGTGACGATGTTGTCATGATGACTGAGGATGACCGTGAAGGCACCGGCCGGCGGCGGCGCCTCGCGCGCCGCAAGCTGCGCCAGCCAGCGGCTGCCGATGCGCATCTGGCGGGCGTTTCGCGCGGGCGAGAGGCTGGCGATCCGGGTTCCCCGGTGCGGCGAGCCGATCGTGGCCACGCCCGCGATGTGTTGCCAGCCCTCGCGGGCCAGGTAGGCGCGGATCGCGAGGCCGCCCATGCTGTGGCCGACCAGCGCCACGCGCTCGGCGCCGGTGCGCTGGCGCAGGCGATCGATGCCTGCCTCGAGAATGTCCGGGTAGCGGTCGATCGAACCGAATGGTGGCTCCAGGTCGACGGCGCCCAGCGGGTGGCCGGCCTTGGCCAGGCGAGGCGCGAACCGTCGCCACAGGCCTCGATTGCAGCAATAGCCATGCACGAGCAGCACCGGAATGCGGCCGGTAGTCGTCTGGCTGCGGACGGCCCGCCTTGCAAGGAAGGGCTGATCCCAGGCGAAGACCCGCAAGGATGCGGCGACCTCGCCAAGCCAGAGCCGCGGCACGGCCATTGCGTCGACTCGCCAGGCCGGCACCATCGGGCCGCCCACCCGGCGGGCGATCAGGAACTCCAGACCCAGCACCGCTGCATAGCAGACCAGCGCGGTCACGACCGAGACCGCGATCGCTGTCGCCGGATGCCAGCCACCACGCAGGATCAGCCCGGCCGAAAGCGCGGCAATCGCCGTTGCGATCCCGGCCAGCACCAGCCGCAGTATCGTTGCCATCATGACGGGACGGCCTGGAAGCGGCCGGCCACCGAGCGCAGGGGCGGCCGATGAGCAAGACATCCGATCGACTGCAACGGGCGGCGGCCGGGGTCGCCGAGTTGCGCGGCGAGTTCGAGTCCGATCCGCTGCGGGTCGAAGTGCGACGCGAACTGCGCCGCTGGCAGGCCGGGCGTCTGGCGCGCACGCATGCGGACCTGCTCGCGTCGCCGCGCTACGCGTCGGCCGCGCGATTCTTCCTCGACGATCTCTATGGCGCCAAGGACTTCTCGGCTCGCGACGCGGCGCTGGTTCGTGTGGTTCCAACGCTGGCCAAGACCCTCCCGTCGATCGCGCTCGAGACGATAGCCGACGCCGTCGAGATCGATCTGCTCAGCGAACGCTACGATCGGGCGCTTGCGGACTGGTTGTACGAGAACGGGCGTGACGTGCCCGCCATCGACGAGGCCGGCTATGCCGCCGCCTATCGTGCAACGGCGACGCGCGAGCAACGGTTGCACCAGATCGCACTGGTGTCGAGCGTGGGCGAGTCGCTCGATACCCTGGTGCGGGTGCCGATGATCGGCCGCCTGCTCAAGATGATGGGCGGGCCCGCCCGACTCGCTGGCGTCGAGCCGCTGCATGATTTCCTGCTTCGGGGTTATGAGGCGTTTCGGTCGATGAAGGGTGCACGGGGATTCCTTGCACAGATCGTCGAGCGCGAGACCGCAATCTGCCAGCATCTGTTCGACGGCGCCAGTCACGGCTGGGTCGATGCCGAAGGGGGCGACTGAGTCTCGTCTTCGCGCCGAAAGCTGCGCGCATCGATGCCGAGTCGGGTGATGCGCGAGTAGAGCGTGGTGGGCGGCATGCCCAGCAGTGCGGCCGCTCCATTGGCGCCAGCGACTCGCCCGCGACACTGGCGCAGTGCGCGCACGATGTTCTCGCGCTCGGCGTCACGCTGCTGCGAGGCGGTGAGCACGCCGGCGGCCGCGGGTGCGGCGGGCCCGGACGGCGGTGCTGCCAACGCCCTGGCCTCGGTCGGCAGGTCCAGCCGCAGCTTGCCGTCGACCGAGGTGATGACCGCACGTTCGATGACGTTCTCGAGTTCGCGGATGTTGCCTGGCCACGGATAGCGCTTCATGCGCTCGACCTCGGACAGGCGGATCGGCAACTCGGCTCGGTGCGCGCGCGCGCAGGCGCGTCGCATGAACCGGGCGGCCAGCTGCGCGATGTCGTCGACCCGCTCACGCAGCGGCGGCGACACGATCGGGAATACATTGAGCCGGAAGTACAGGTCTTCGCGAAAGCGCCGTGCCTCGACCTCGTCGCGCAGATTGCGGTTGGTGGCCGCGATCACGCGCACGTCGACGTCGCGGGTGCGCGTCTCGCCGACACGCTCGAATTGCTGCTCCTGCAAGATTCGGAGCAGCTTGCCCTGCAACTCGAGCGGAATCTCGCCCACTTCGTCCAGAAAGATCGTGCCGCCGTCGGCGAGCTCGAAGCGGCCGACGCGCTCGGCCACCGCGCCGGTGAACGCGCCGCGCACATGCCCGAAGAACTCGCTTTCGAACAGTTCGCGGGGAATGGCGGCACAGTTCACGCGAATCAGCGGCCGGTGACGGCGCTCGCTGGCATGATGGATCGCGCGGGCGATCAACTCCTTGCCGGTGCCCGATTCGCCGGTGATCAGGACGGTGGCATCGGTGGGGCCGACCAGCTCGATCTGGCGCAGGATGCGGCGAACCGCATCGCTGGTGCCGACGATCTCGGGGTGGCTCGCACCTTCGAGCAATTCGTCTTGCAGATAGGCGTTCTCGAGCTCGAGGCGGTGCTGCAGCGAGCGCACCTCGGCAAGCGCCTGCTCGAGTTCCTCGCGCGCGCGTCGCTGTGCCGAGACATCGCGAAACACGACCACCGCACCGAGTGCGCGCCCCTGCGCGATGATCGGCGTGCTCGTGTACTCGACCGGGAAGCAGCTGCCGTCCTTGCGCCAGAACACCTCGTTGTCGACCCGTCGGATCGTGCGGTCCTTGAATGCGGCGTAGATCGGACAGGCCTTGTGGGGATAGGGATCACCGTTCTCGAGGCTGTGGTGGATCAGCGAGTGGCCGTTTCGTCCGAGGGCCTCGGCGGCCGTGAATCCGAGCATGCGCTCGGCGGCCGCGTTCAGGAAGGTGAATGCGCCGCGAGCGTCGACTCCGTAGATGCCCTCGCCAACGGCCTGGAGGATCAGCTGGTTGCCGCGCTCGAGCTCGCGAAAGACGAAGTCGAAGCGATTGCCGTCGGCACCACCGTTGCGATTGAAGGCGTCGATATCGACCTTCGCGCGTCGAACTCGATTGCGCTTGGCGTCCTCGCACATCAAGAGCAGCAACGAGCGCCCCTGACGCTCGAACGAGGAACCGAACACCTCCACCGGTAGCGTTTCGCCGTGGGTGCGAACGAGCTCGAGCCGGCTGGTCCAGGCGCGCTCGTGTTCCTCGCACTCGCGCGTGAAATTCGTCAGTTCGGCCAGTTGCCCGGGGAACAGTCCGGCCGCGGGCAGACGGCTCAGGTCGTATCCAGCCAGGCCCGTCAGTCGTAGTGCTCCCTGGTTGAAGTGCAACACCCGGTTGGCGGCCGGATCGACCAGGAAGCAGCCAGCCTCGGCGCTATCGAGGGCGGGCTCCCACAGTCGGGCAGCGGTGGGCTGCAAGACGTGTGCGTCACGGGTCTCCATGAGCCAGAACTCTATCCGAAATTTCGTAAATTACCAAACCACGTGTTCTGGATCACGATGATTCGTAATCACATGTGGTGGTCAAATTTGATTAAGCCATTGATTAATTGCGAATAATTGACCTTCTGCCAAGCTGGCACGTTGCTTGATAGGTCGACGGTGTGGTGTCGACCCGCGACACGATCCAAGGAGCCAGCATGGGAATCCTGTCCAACCCGTACAACGCCGAGAGCCGACTCTGGAACCGCTGCCCCTGCGGCCAGCACGCGTCGCTCGAAGACCATCGGGCCGCCTTGGCGAGTGCCCGGCAATCGGCGACAGCCGCAGTTGACGACCGTCTCGATTGGAAAGACGAGGACCAGGTACTGGCCCGTGCAGTGGAGTCGGCCGTGATGCGCGGACTGTTCCGCACCGATGCGCAACGCCGCCGATTCCTGAGTGCGGTCGGCGCATCGACCGCTGCCGCGGCGATCGGCCAGTTCATCCCGATGGAATCGGTCAAGGCCGCGATCGTCGATGCCAAGGGGCCGCTCGAGAAGAAGGCCTTGCAGATCGGCTTCGTGCCGATCACCTGTGCCACGCCGATCATCATGGCCGAGCCGATGGGCTTCTACCGCAAGTTCGGTCTCGACGCCAAGGTGATCAAGACCGCGGGTTGGGCCGTCTCGCGCGACAAGTCGCTATCGGGCGAGTACGACGCTGCCCACATGCTCACGCCGATGCCGTTGGCGATCACCGCTGGCGCGGGTTCCACCGCCACGCCATGGACGATGCCGGCGGTCGAGAACATCAACGGCCAGGCGATCACGCTGGCAATGAAGCACAAGGACAAGCAGGACCCACGCAAGTGGAAGGGCTTCAAGTTCGGCGTGCCTTTCGAATACTCGATGCACAACTTTCTGCTGCGCTACTACGTGGCCGAGGCCGGCATCGACCCCGACAAGGACATCCAGATCCGTGTCGTGCCGCCGCCCGAGATGGTGGCCAATCTTCGCGCGGGGAACATCGACGGCTATCTGTCGCCGGATCCGTTCAACCAACGCGCGGTCTACGACGGCGTGGGCTTCATCTACAAGCTCACCAAGGAGATCTGGCAAGGGCATCCGTGTTGCGCGTTCGCGGCCAGTCGCAAGTTCGTCGACGAGAACCCCAACACCTTCCTGGCACTTTTCAAGTCGATCCTCAGCGCCACCGCGTACTCCTCGGACAAGGCCAACCGCAAGGAGATCGCCAAGGCGATCTCGCCCAAGAACTACCTGAACCAACCCGAGACGGTGGTCGAACAGGTGCTCACCGGACGCTTCGCCGACGGCCTGGGCAAGGTGCGCAACGAGCCCGATCGGATCGACTTCGACCCGTTCCCGTACCACGAGTTCGCGATCTGGATCCTCACGCAGATGAAGCGATGGGGCTATCTGAAGGGCAATGTCGACTACCAGGGTCTGGCCAAGCAGGTCTATCTGGCCACCGACGCCGCGGCGGTGATGAAGGACATGGGCCTGGCGCCGCCGGCCGCCGGCAAGCGCACCTACGTGCTGATGGGCAAGACCTTCGATCCCGCTCAGCCCGAGGCCTACGTCGACAGCTTCGCGATCAAGCGCGGCTGATCTTGTCCACGATGCGGGCCGCCCAGGCGGGTGGTCCGCAATGCGAGCGAAACCATGTCGAAGTCGAACCGCTTCAAGTCGGGGAGGGCACTGCTGCTATCGGCCGTGATCCTCGCGATCGTGCTCGGCGCCTGGCACCTGTACGTGATGTCCGACCGCGGTCCGGCGGCGAACATGGATCCCGAGTACGCCAAGCTGATGGGCGCCACGGCCAAGGGCGCCTCGGCGATGCCTTCGCCGTTCGATGTCGGCAGCGCGATATTCGGACATTTCGCCGACCCGTTCTACGACGCCGGTCCCAACGACAAGGGCATCGGAATCCAGCTCGGCTGGTCCTTGTTTCGGGTGCTCACGGGTTTCGGCCTGGCGGCGCTGGTGGCGATCCCGCTGGGCTTCGTGATCGGCATGTTCCCGCTGTTCCAGCGTGCGCTCGACCCGTTCATCCAGATGCTCAAGCCGGTCTCGCCCCTGGCTTGGATGCCGCTCGCGCTCTACACGATCAAGGACTCGGGAACCTCGGCGATCTTCGTGATCTTCATCTGCTCGATCTGGCCGATGCTGATCAACACGGCCTTCGGAGTGGCGGGCGTCAGGCGCGAATGGGTCAACGTGGCACGCACGCTCGAGGTGTCGAGACTGCGCACCGCCTTCACCGTGATCCTTCCCGCGGCGGCGCCCACCATTCTTACGGGCATGCGCATCTCGATCGGGATCGCCTGGCTGGTCATCGTGGCCGCCGAGATGCTGGTCGGCGGCACCGGTATCGGCTACTTCGTGTGGAACGAGTGGAACAACCTCTCGATCACCGGCGTGATCTCGGCGATCTTCTTCATCGGCGCGGTGGGCATGTTGCTCGACCTCGCCCTCGGGCGCGCGGCGAAAGCCGTTGCGTATGCCGAATGAACCGGCCGATGATCCAGGTGGAGGCGCTCGAGAAGCGCTTCCCCGCGGCCGACGGTCCCGGTGACACCCAGGTGTTCGGCGACGTCTGGTTCGACGTCAAGGAAGGCGAGTTCGTGTGCCTGATCGGGCACTCGGGCTGCGGCAAGACGACGATGCTCAACATCCTTGCCGGGCTCGACGAGCCCAGCAGCGGCGCGGTCATCGTCGAGGGGCGCGAGATCGCCGGCCCCAGCCTCGACCGGGCGGTGATCTTCCAGGGGCATGCACTGATGCCCTGGCTGAGTGCGATCCGCAACATCGAGTTCGCCGCCCGTGCCCGCTGGCCGGGCAAGAGCGCGGCCGAGATTCGCGCCCACTGCCAGCGCTACATCGATCTGGTGCACCTGAGCGGTTCCGAAAGCAAGAAGCCCGCACAGCTCTCGGGCGGCATGAAGCAGCGAGTCGGCATCGCCCGGGCGTTCGCGGTCGAACCCCGCATCCTGCTGATGGACGAGCCGTTCTCCGCGCTGGACGCCTTGACCCGCGGCGCATTGCAGGACGAGTTGCTGGGGATCATCGCCCAGACGCGACAGACCACGTTCATGATCACGCACGACATCGACGAAGCGATCCTGCTCGCCGATCGCATCGTGCTGATGACCAATGGGCCCGAAGCGCGCGTGTGCGAGATCGTCGAGAACACGCTGCCCAAGGGGCGCCAGCGTGCCGACCTGCATCGGCACCCGAACTACTACCCGATGCGCAACCACCTGATCGAGTTCCTCGTGAACCACTCGAAGCATTTCCGCGACGAGCTCGCGGCGTCGGACTACGACCCGCGCACGCCGCCGCTGGCGCGACCCGGCCTGTCGGCGCAGCCCGACCCGGAAGCGCCCGAGGCGCGAGCCCCGCGCAACCCGGGGACGGCGTCGCACGAAACCATTGAACTCCGGCGCGCCTGAGCGGCCGGCCACTTCCGAAGGAGAGAGCCTGATGGGTACCGAAATCGCCAAGCCGTTGAGCAAGCTCGACATGACCGAAGCCATCATGGCGGTCAAGTACAACCAGGGCCTGACCTGGGCCGCGATGTCCGAGGCCGCGGGGATGTCCGACGTGTTCGTCGTCTCGGCCTGCCTCGGCCAGAACACGCTGCCGGCGGCTGCGGCCGAGAAGCTGGTCGCCTTCCTCGGGCTCGGCCCGGAGTTCGTGTCCGCCTTGCAGCGCGCGCCGAAGAAGGCGCAGGAGGCCGAGACGGTCAGCAAGGACCCGCTGATCTATCGCTTCCACGAGATCACCTACGTCTATGGCGACACGATCAAGGAGCTGATCCACGAGAAGTTCGGCGACGGGATCATGAGCGCGATCGACTTCGACATGAGCGTGGAGCGCGTGCCGAATCCGAAGGGCGATCGCGTCAAGGTCACGATGTCGGGCAAGTACCTCGCCTACAACCAGTGGTGAGCGGGAGCGCGACATGAAGGGCCACGGCGCTCACCTTGCGATCGATGCGGTCTCGCACGCCTATCGGCGTGGTGGCGAGCTCGCCATTGCCGAGGTCTCGCTCGAGATCGAGCCGGGCGAGTCGGTCGCACTGGTCGGGCGCTCGGGCTGCGGCAAGTCGACACTGCTGCACATCGCCTGCGGACTGATGAAACCGACTCGTGGCCAGGTACTGGTCGACGGCGCGCGCGTCACGGCGCCGTCGCCCGAGTGGGTGATGATGTTCCAGGCCCCCAGTCTCTATCCGTGGATGACGGTGGCGCAAAACGTCGGCCTGGGCCTGCGCTTCGCCGGCCGTCGGCGCGAGACCCCGGCGCGCGTGGCCGAGATGCTGGCACTGGTCGAGCTCGAAGCCTTCGCGCAACGCAATGTTCAGGATCTCTCGGGCGGCCAGCAGCAACGGGTCGCCCTGGCGCGCTCGCTCGCGCTGGAGCCCGAGGTGCTGCTGCTCGACGAGCCGTTCTCAGCGCTCGACGCATTCACCCGCCATTCGCTGCAACGCGACGTGCGTCGGATCGCAAAGGCGCGCTCGATCACGCTCGTGTTCGTGACCCATGACATCAACGAGGCCGTGACGATGGCTGATCGCGCCGTCGTCATGGCGGCCAACCCGGGCCGCATCTCGGAGATCGTCGCGATCGATGTCGACGGCGAGCGAGCGGCCTCGAGCCCTTCGTTCGGTCTTGCCCGCGAGCGGCTCGTGGCGGCCTATGAACGAACGACCGGACTCGAGATGGGCGACGCCGCCGGCGCCGGACTGAGCACGCGTCGAGCTGGCACACCCAGCACCCAATCCGGCCCCGCGCCGGCGTCCGCGATCCGGACGCCGGGCGCCGCCAACGGTGCGGCTTCCGGGCGCATGACGCCATGAAGCCGCACCAACTCGCCACCACTGCGGAATACCGCACCGAAGGAGTGATCACGATGCGCAACCCACGCGAATCCAGCGAACCCGTGCTCGACGCGATGCCTGACGAGAACGGCTTCGAGGTCGATGTCGGCAAGAGACGAACCCTGGACCTGTTCGCCGCCGGCGGCCTGGCCGCCTCGCTCGGGCCGGTCATCGCCGGCATGAGCGCGCCTGCCTACGCGGCCGAGGACGGCGTGGTGCGCATCGGCTACCTGCCGATCACCGACGCCACCGCCCTGCTGGTCGCTCACGGCATGGGCTTCTTCAAGGAAGAAGGCTTGGAGGCCGCGCGACCCGAGTTGATTCGCGGCTGGTCGCCACTGGTCGAAGGCTTTGTTTCCAACCGCTTCAACCTGGTTCACCTGCTCAAGCCGATACCGGTCTGGATGCGCTACAACAACAAGATCCCGGTCAAGCTGATGGCCTGGGCGCACACCAACGGCTCCGGTCTGGTGGTGGGCAAGCACACCAGCATCGAGCGATTCGAGCAACTCGGCGGCAAGAAGGTCGCGGTGCCGTTCTGGTACTCGATGCACAACATCGTGCTGCAGTACGCGCTGCGCAAGTCGGGCGTCAAGCCGGTGATCAAGTCATCGGGCGAGGCCATCGCCGCCGACGAATGCGCATTGAGCATCTTGCCGCCGCCCGAGATGCCGGCGGCGCTGGCCGCCAAGAAGATCGACGCCTACATCGTGGCCGAGCCCTTCAACGCGATGGGCGAGATCAAGGCTGGCGCGCGGATGCTGCGTTTCACCGGCGACATCTGGAAGAATCATCCCTGCTGCGTGATCTGCATGCATGAGGCGGCCACGACGCAAAACGCCGAATGGACGCAGAAGGTCATGAACGCCGTCGTGCGCGCCCAGATCTACGCGTCGCAGAACAAGAAGGAAGTGGCCCGGATGATGTCGAAGGACGGAAAGGGCTACCTGCCGATGCCGGCGAAGATCGTCGAGCGCGCGATGACTCACTACGCCGAGGACGAGGCCTATCGCAAGCGCGGCGCGATCAAGCATGCCGCGCAATGGGGCAACGGTCGGATCGACTTCCAGCCCTGGCCCTATCCGTCGGCGACGAAGCTGATCGTCGACGAGATGAACCGCACCGTGGTCGGTGGCGACAAGACCTTCCTGAAGTCGCTGGACCCGGACTTCGTCGCGAAGGACCTGGTCGAGTACCGGTTCGTGAAGGCGGCGCTCGAGAAGTTCCCGGACTGGAAGAAGGATCCCAGCGTGAATCCGGGCAACCCGTTCGAACGCGACGAGGTCATTTCGCTATGACCGCCAGCGCGATCACGAGCCGGGCGGCGGTCGACGAGGCCCTGGCCGAGGCCGCGCCGGCCGCGGCCCGGCCCTCGGCGGGTCCGACACAAGTCCCCGACGCGGTCGATGCGCACGCACGGAAGGCAGGTGGCCTGTCGGCGGGGGCGCGATCGCGCCTGGCCGCCTGGGGCTATGGCCTCGCCGGCATGGTGTTGCTGCTTGGCTTGTGGTGGCTGGGCGGTGCGATCGTGGCCGCCAGCGACGACCTGTCCGCGTTCGCGGACTTCGCCCCCGGACCGACCCTGGTGCGACTGCTCGCGATGCTCGAGAGCGGGGAGGCCACGGCCATGAGCGGCCCCAGCCTGGCCCGGGTGGGCGGCGGCCTGGCCTGGGCGATCCTGCTCGGCGTGCCCTTGGGCATCGCCGTCGGGAGCTTCAAGCCGGTGCGTGCGCTGACGAACCTGCCATTCCAGTTCCTGCGCATGATCAGTCCGCTTTCATGGATGCCGATCGCGGTCATGGCCTACGCCACCTGGGACGGCGCGATCGTGTTCCTGATCGCGGTGGCCGCGGTGTGGCCGGTACTGTTCTCGACCGCGGCCGGCGTTCGCCGCATCGACCCAGCCTGGTTCAAGGTCGCGCGCAACCTGGGCGCACGGCCCTGGCACCTGCTGGTGGCGGTCGTGCTGCCGGCAATCTCCCAGGACATCCTCAATGGCGTACGCCTCGCGCTTGGCGTGGCGTGGATCGTGCTGGTGCCCGCCGAATACCTCGGTGTCACCTCGGGCCTGGGCTACGCGATCAACGATGCGCGCGACACCCTCGAGTACGACCGCCTTGCCGCGACCGTCGTGATCATCGGCGCGATCGGCTTCACCCTGGACTACCTGCTGCAAGTCGCGATCCAGCGCCTGAGCTGGGTTCGCGAGCGCTGAGCGAACTGCAACCCGACTCATCAACGACCCCTCGACAACGGAGAACACCATGTCAGATACCGCTGCCATCCCGAACACCGCCGTGACCGCTTGCCTGACGCCCGACGCCGGCCTGGCGCCGATCGACAGCGAAGGCCTTGCTCAGCTCATCGCCAACGGCAAGGCGAACCCGAAAGCCGTGAAGACGCTGAAGTGCCGCACGGTGGCCGAGGGCCGCTTTCGGCATGCCAACTACATCCGCGACCTGCCGGCCTACATCGTCGACGAACCGCCTGGCCTGCTCGGTGACGACACGGCACCCAATCCCTCCGAGGCGTCACTGGCGGCCCTGGGGTCGTGCATCGCAGTCGGGCTGCATGCCAATGCGATCCATCGCGGCATTCGGATCGAGTCGCTCGAGGTCAAGCTCGAGGGCGACCTGAACATCACCGCGGTGTGGGGCACCGGCGACGTGACCGAGAAGCCCGTCGGCTTCACCGACGTACGCATCGACGTCGACATGAAGGCCGACTGCCCGCAGGAGACGATCGACGAGCTGATCGCGCATGTGTGTCAGTGGTCGCCCGTCTTCAACACCTTCAAACGTCCGGTCAACATGCTCGCGCGGTCGGTCTGAGCGCGGTTTGCCGCCACTGCCCAAGAGGGAGAAGCAATGTGAATGCCATGGCTGAAGTCGTGCCGGTCGATTCGGTCGGTGCCCAGGGTCTCGCCCCCACGGGGATTCTCGATGGCGTGCGCGCGATCGCCGATCGCCGGCTGCCGATGCTGGCCCAGTCCATCGACGCCGACAGCGTCTATCCGGAAGACCTGATGCGCGAGTTTGGCGCCGCCGGCGCCTACTTCCGGCACCTGCCGATGGGTCCCGGCCTGACGCCGAGGCGCGGCCCGGACCTCGAGACCTCGATCCGCGCGATGTCGATCGCCGCCGAGCATTGCCTGTCGACCGCCTTTTGCATATGGTGCCAGGACGCGCTCGGCTGGTACATCTACAACGGCGGCAGCGATGCGCTGAAGGCCGAGATCGGCAGCCAGGTCGCGATGGGCGAGGTGCTCGGCGGCACCGGTTTGTCGAACCCGATGAAGACCGTCTTCGGCATCGAGAAGTTGAAGCTGCGTGCAACGGCCGTCGACGGCGGCTATCGCGTATCGGGCAACCTGCCTTGGGTGTCCAACCTGGGTCCGGGCCACTGGTTCGGCATCGTGTTCTCGGTCGGTACGGACAATCCGCGCAATGTCATGGCCATCGTCGATTGCGACGCCGACGGCCTCACCATGGTCGCCAATGACAACTTCCTCGCGCTCGGGGGCACGCGTACCTATGGCCTGGCGTTTCGCGAAGTCTTCGTGCCCGAGGCGCACGTGATCGCCGATCCGCTCGAGGCGTTCCTGCCCAAGATACGGGCCGGCTTCATCCTGCTCCAGGCTGGCATGGCTTTCGGCCTGATCCAGTCGAGCATCCGGCTGATGGAGCAAATGAAGCGGCCGCTGGGGCATGTGAACAGCCACCTGCCAGAGCAGCCGGAATACTTCGCCGAGCAGCTGGCCGCCATGGAGGGCGCCGTGTTCGAGCTTGCGAAGACGCCCTACGAGACCAGCCAGGACTATTTCGCCGAGGTGATCCGGGCGCGATTGCTCGCGGGTGACGCCACGGTCCAGGCCGCCCATGCCGCCATGCTCCACTGTGGCGCCCGCGGCTATGTGACCGGCGCCGAGGCCCAACGGCGTTTGCGCGAGGCCTACTTCGTCGCGATCGTCACGCCAGCCACCAAGCAGCTTCGCAAGATGCTCGCGGACATGGGCGAGCCCCTGGCGGCCTGATCGGGGTGCCCGCGCTTGGGCCGGGCCAACGTCAGCGAGAGGGCAGCGTCGGCAGGATGCGCTCGAAGGCCGACTCGAAGATCGCATGCTCCCTTGGCGTGCCCACGCCCACGCGCAGGCATCGGTTCAAGGGCGCCACGCCCGGCATGCGAATGAAGATGTCGGCCTGCGCCAGTGCCTGGAGCATCGCCTGCGCGCGCTGCGTCGAGCCCAGGTCGACGGCGACGAAGTTGGTGGCCGACGGCAGGCTTGGCAGGTCGTGGCGACGCGCGAGCGCATGGATGCGATCGCGCCCTTCGCGCACGGCCTCGCGTACCTGCGCAAGAAAGCTGTCGTCGTGGAGCGAGGCGAGCGCGCCGGCCTGGGCGACGCGGTTGACCGCGAACTGATTGCGAATCTTGTTCAGGCCGGTGATCACTTCCGGGTGCCCGATCGCATAGGCGACGCGCGCGCCGGCCATGCCATACGCCTTGGAGAAGGTTCGCATCCGGACCACGCGCGGATTCGTGGTGTCGATGGGCGGCAGCGCATCGGCTGGCGCGAACTCGTGGTAGGCCTCGTCGAGGATCAGCAGGCAGCCATCGGGCACCGCATCGATCAGGCCTCGCACCGTGTCGGCATCGTGCCAGGTGCCCATCGGATTGTCCGGATTGGCGAAGTAGACGAGCGGTGCGCCGGTCTCGCGTTGGCGCTCGAGCAGGGCCTGCGGGTCCTCGCGGTCGTCGCGGTAGGGCACAGCCTGCAAGGCCCCGTCGAAGCCTGCGACATGGTAGTTGAAGGTCGGGTAGGCGCCGTGCGAGGTGACCACGGCCATCCCCGGCTCGACCGTCATGCGCACGCACAGTCCGAGCAGGGAGTCGATGCCCGCGTCCACGCAGACCGAGTCGATCCCGATGCCGAGTCGCCCGGCCAGCGCCGTGCGCAGGTCGTGGTTCTCGGGATCGCCGTACCAGCTCAGCTCGGCGAGCGCCGTGCGCATCGCCTCGAGCGCGCGTGGCGAGATGCCGAATGCGCTTTCATTGGCACCGATGCGGGCGCGAAAGACGCGGCCACGCTGTCGCTCCAGCGTCTCGGGGCCGACGAAGGGGATCGCCGCTGGCAGGCGAGCGACCAGCGGGGTGAAGGGGATTGGCATGGGCGTGGTGCGTGGCTCGCAGTGGGTCGCAGGTCTCAGGCGGCGCGTGCGTCGTCACCGGTCTCGCCCACCGCCGAGGCGCCCGGGGCCGTATCGGGCGTCGCCGATGGTGCCGGGTCGGCGATCTCGTCGAGCTTGCCGGCCAGTTCGCTCCCCGCCACGAAGCCGAAGGTCACGGCCGGACCCAGCGTGATGCCGGCGCCCGGGTAGTTGCCGCCCATGATGCTGGCCGCGTCATTTCCCACCGCGTGCAGGCCTGGAATCGGCTTGCCGTCGGTGTCCAGGACACGGGTGCGCGCATCGGTCGCCAGCCCGGCGAAGGTGCCGATGTCGCCGATGACCAGGCGGATCGCATAGAAGGGTGCCTGCTCGAGGGCGGCTACGCAGGGGTTGGGTTTGCGCAGCGCGTCGCCCTGGTAGCGGTTGTAGGCCTTGCTGCCCTTGCCGAAGGCCGGATCCTCGCCATTGCGCGCCGGGCCGTTGAACTCCTCGACGGTGGTGCGCAGGGTTGCGCCGTCCACGCCGATCTCGGCGGCGAGGGCCTCGATGGTCTGGCCGCGCTTGAGGTAGCCGCTCTTGAGGTGGCGACCGATCGGCATCGGGAACGGGGCGACACAACCGAGACCGTACTGGCGCAAGGTGCGGTGATCGCACAGCAGCCACGCGGAGAAGTCGCCTCCCGCGGGCGTCGCGGCGACCAGATCCTGCACGAAGTCGTGATACGAGTTGCCCTCGTTGGCGAAGCGCTTGCCGGCAGGGGTCACGGCGATCACGCCCGGCTTGGCGCGATCGATGAAGTGCGGCATCACACCGCTCGTGCCGTCCTTGCGGGTGCTGATCGAAGCGGGCACCCAGGCCGCGGCGTTCGGGATCGTCGGATCGACGTAGGCGCCGACCGATTCGGCCAGGCGCAGGCCGTCGCCGGTGTTCGCCTGTGGCGAGGGCGAATAGTGCTCGCGACCGGTCGGCGCATGGGCGAACAGCTTCTTGCGACGCTCGATCTCGTGCGGGAATCCACCGCAGGCCAGTACGACGCCGCGCCGCGCGATCACGCGCATCTGCGTGCCGTTGTGCTCGATCGTGGCACCGGCCACTCGACCCTCGGACTCGATCAGCGATTTCACCGGTGAAGACAACCACACCGGGATGTCCAGGTCCATCGCGGCGCGGGCCAACCGCCCGGCCAGCGCATTGCCGTTGGTCAGCGTCATGCCGCGGCCATGGCGAAGCACGTCGAGGAAATGGCGGCTGAGGCGCTTGACCACATAGACGAAGGACTCGACCGACTTGAACGCGCGCATGAAATGCACGATGTCCTTGCCCGAGCCGAGCATCATGCCGAACACGGTCAGCTCCGGCAGCGGCATGCCCAGGTCATGGACCCGCGGACCAAGCTGCGTGCCGTCGAAGGGACGGGTGACCATCGAGCGACCGCCGATCTTTCCGCCGGGGGCTTCGGCGTGGTAGTCGGGGAAGTCGGGTGGCATGTCGAACTGCAGGCAGGTCTTGGTCGTGAAGAAATCGATCGCCTTCGGACCGAACGCCAGGAAGGCATCGACCCGGTCCGGATCGAAATGCGAGCCGGCCTCGTGCTCGAGGTAGGTGCGAGCGGCGCCCGGTTCCTCGGTGATGCCCTGGTTCAGCGCGAGCTTGGTGCCCGGAATCCACAGCCAGCCGCCCGAGCGCGCGGTCGTGCCCCCGAGGATCGCCTCCTTCTCCACCACCAGGACATCGAGCCCGTGGTGCGCGGCGGTGATCGCGGCCGACATGCCCGAGGCACCCGAGCCGACGACCAGGACATCGCAAATACGGTCGGTCTGAATCATGACGGTCTCTCTCTCTTTCTCTGCTCGAATCGCTGCGTTCCCACCAAGTCTAGCGTGCCAGAATGCGCGACGATGAAATCCGCCATTCCGGACACCGACGCGTCGGCTCGAGACGGCGCCCAGGCGCGCAGCCCCTGGCGCGTGCTGCGCCTGGCCGCCCCGATCATCGTCTCCAATCTCTCGGTGCCGCTGGTCGGTCTGGTGGATACCGCGGTGATGGGGCGTTTGCCGGATCCGGCCTTCATCGGTGCGGTCGCGCTCGGTGCGGTGCTGTTCAGTTACATCTACTGGGGCTTCGGCTTCCTGCGCATGGGGACCACCGGCTTCGTGGCACGCGCCTTCGGGGCCGGCGACGGCGACGCGATCCGGGCATTGGCGGCCCGCAGCCTGCTGCTCGCCGCCGGCCTGGGCGCCACCGTCTTGCTGCTGCAATGGCCGATCGGCATGCTCGGGCGCGTGCTGATGCCAGCAAGCGACGGGGTCGAGACGGCGATGCTCGAGTACTACGGCGTGCGGGTCTGGAGCGCACCGGCCGTGCTTGCGAACTACGTGCTGATGGGCGTGTTCATCGGCATGCAGCGCACCGGCTTCGCCGTCATCGCGCAGCTCGTGCTGAACCTTGGCAACGCAGCGCTGAGCGCCTGGTTCGTGCTGCGCCTGGACTGGGGGATCGGCGGTGTCGCACTGGCCAGCGTGGTGGCCGAGTACGCGTCGCTGGTGGTGGGCGTGCTGCTGCTCATGCCGGCGATACGGCGCGTGCCGGGCCACTGGCCAGTCGGCCGGCTGCTGCTGTCGGCACGAGGCTATCGAGAGCTGGTCGTGGTCAACGGCAATCTGTTCCTGCGCACGCTGTGCCTGATCACGGCCTTCGCCTGGTTCAACGCCCAGAGCGCGGCCCTGGGCGACCTCAACCTGGCCGTCAATGCGGTGCTGCTGCAACTGCTGCATCTGCTCTCCTACGGGCTCGACGGCTTCGCGCATGCGGCCGAGACCCTGGTGGGCAGTGCGCTGGGAGCGCGCGATGCGCGCGCCTACCGGTGGGCGATCCGCAGCACCACCGGATGGGCGCTGGGCACCGCGCTCGTGTATTCGGCCCTCTATGCCGCACTCGGCTCGGCCATCGTCGCGCTGCTGACCACGATCGAGCCGGTGCGCTCGCTCGCCGCCGACTATCTGCCGTGGTTGGTGGCCATGCCGGTGGTGGCGGTCTGGAGCTATCAACTCGACGGCATCTTCGTCGGCTCGTTGCGCAGTGCCGACATGCGCAACAGCATGGGCGTTGCGCTCATCGCCTATCTGCTTGCCAGCCTCGTGGCGCGTCCGGCGCTCGGCAACCACGGTCTGTGGCTGGGCCTGGCGGTGTTCTTCGTGGCGCGAGCCCTGACCCTTGCCCGGGTGCTGCGCCGCCAGCCCGACGGTGAATCGCCCCAGGCGGGCTGAACGCCGTCGGCCGGCGTGGCGCAGGCGATGCGCGGTGTGCCGGGGCGAGTCGCCCGGACCTAGAATTCGGCTGTCGACCAAGCCACCGGTTCAATCAACGAGCCTTCTCCATGTGTCGCTGGATTGCTTATGCCGGCAAGCCCGTCCGGCTCGAAGACCTGATCACCCGCCCGTCGCGGTCGCTGGTGCACCAATCCTTGTATGCCCGGCAGTCCAACACGGTGACCAACGGCGACGGATTCGGCGTCGGTTGGTACGGTGATCGCGACACGCCCGGTGTCTATCGCGAGATCTCGCCGGCCTGGTCCGACGAGAACCTGCAATCGCTGTGCGCCCAGCTCAGTTCCGGATGCTTCTTCGCTCATGTGCGCGCGGCCACCGTGGGCGGGACTTCGCGCGTCAACTGCCATCCGTTCGCCAGTGGTCGCTGGCTCTTCATGCACAACGGCCAGATCGGTGGGTTTGCGGGCATTCGGCGTCGAGTCGAAGCGATGATTCCCGATCGGTTCTACCCGGAGCGGCGTGGCGCGACCGACTCCGAGGCGATCTTCCTGATCGCGCTCGGCCTGATCGAGGCCCACGGCCCGATCGAGGCGGTACGCCGCGCGCTCGACGCCGTGATCGGCGAGATGACGGCGGCCGGCATCCATGAGCCGCTGCGCTTCTCGGCCGCGCTCTCCGATGGCGCCCAGACCCATGTCTTTCGGTGGTCCAGCGATGCACTGGCGCCGTCGGTCTACTACCGCCAGGGTTGCGACGGGCTGGCCATCGTCAGCGAACCGATCGACGACAACCCGGACGGCTGGCTCGGGCTCGAGAGCGGGCAGGTGCTCTCATGTGACCGTCACCGCGCGGGCGCGAGCCCGGTGCTGGCACCGTTCGTGGCGGGCAGGCAGGGCTTATCCGCCTCGAAGCAGCCGACGGGATCGACCCGGGCGATGGCGACGGCCGGGCGGTGAACGCCGTGCCGGGTCGTTGGTGGCGTCTGGGGCCGGGTGGGCGTCAGCGTCCGTTGGCCTTGCGCCATTGCGCGAAGCGCTCGAGCGTCTTCGGGTCGGTCGCGGGATAGAGCCCCCTGATCGACGCGCCGCCCTGGACTTCGTCCATCACGAAGTCCTCGAACGCGGTCATCTCCCAGGCGGTGTCAGCCAGTTCATCGGCGATCCCACGCGGCAGCACGACCACGCCGTCGGCATCGCCGACGATGATGTCGCCGGGGAATACCGGCGCGTCGCCACAGCCGATCGGCACATTGATGTCGATGGCCTGGTGCAGCGTGAGGTTGGTGGGCGCGGAGGGCCTCTGGTGATAGGCCGGAATGCCCAGCGCCGCGATCTCTCCCGAATCGCGAAAGCCGCCGTCGGTGACCACACCGGCCACGCCGCGCTTCATGAGCCGGGTCACCAGGATCGCCCCGGCGGAAGCCGCGCGCGCATCCTTTCGGCTGTCCATCACGAACACGGCACCGGCGGGGCAGGTCTCGACCGCATGGCGCTGCGGATGCTTCGGGTCCTGGAACACGTCCAGGGGATTGAGGTCTTCGCGCGCCGGCATGTAGCGCAGCGTGAAGGCTTCACCGACCATCGACTTCGGATAGCGGGCGAGCGGCTGGACGTTCTGCATGAACTGTTGGCGCAGGCCGCGCTTGAACAGAAGCGTGGTGAGCGTGGCGGTGCTGATGCCTTCGAGCCGGGCTCGGGTTTCGGGCGAGAGTTCGGACATGACATGATTCCTGGCGGGGCGCCTCGGGGTCGACATGGGCATGATCGGCCGGCCGGGGCGTCGCTAATGTATCAGTCGACTGGGGCCGCACGAACCGGCGACATGCTAGCCCTCGGCACTATCGATGTGAGCGCAAGCTAGCGAGCAGAAGCCCTGTCCTGAACGCCCTTCGGCTCGCATGCATCGGCGCGAAGTGACACCACCCGTTCCCGGTGGATCTGCCAGACACGACCCTGGGCGGTGTCGTCGCGCCAGATCTGGGTGCTGCGCAGGCAGTCCTTGCCGGTCTTGCCAGCCAACGCGATCGTCACCGCGAGCTGGAGCGTGCGAGGCATGCCGCGACCATCTATGCGTTCGGCGCGCACCAGCCGGCTGACCGTCGTCGGGCTGCTGGCCCCGCGCACGGCCGCCAGGCGCCGGGCATCATCGGCGCCCCCCGGGGGCGACGCGCTGCCATAGAAGTCGTCCAGCCGGCCCAGGCCGTTGAGCGCGTCGAACCAGCCCAGCAGCGTCGGTAGCAGCGATTCGGGCAAACGCGGGTCGATCGGGCCGATCCGCGGTCGTGTCTGGCGTTGTGGCTGGCCCGCCGCGCTCGCCGCGCGGGCTGGCGGCGTGACGATCGGCGCGGCCGGATCCTCGGCACGGTCCGTTGCGACCGACCCCGTGCCCGACTCGAACACGAGCGGCAGCGGCCTGCGGGCCGTGTCGGCATCGTTGCCGATCGCAGTCAGGTCGATCCGGCGCTCGGCCGGTGGCTCGATCGCTGCCGCGGCCTCGAGACGCTGCAATTCGAAGGCCTCGGTGAACCGACCGGTGAGCAACAACAGGCGAGCCTGGGAGAGCACGGCCTGGCGCTGCGCATTCAGCGACTGGCGTCGCGCCTGAGTCACTTCGCCCTCGCTGTTGAGCAGGTCCAATAGCGAGCGCTGCCCGATGTCGAACTGGACGCGGTAGGCGTCGCGAGCCCGGCTCACGGCCTCGACGTACGCGCTCGCATCCTGGTAGGTGGCGGCTTCGCGGCGGGCATCGGCCCAGGCTGCGCCGACTTGCTGGCGCGCGGCGATCAGCGCGTCGCGGATCTCCAGGCGGCGCTGCTCGACCCGCAAGGCGGCATCGTCTTCGCGGGCTCGATCGCCGCCCCCGGCGTAGAGGTTGTAGTTCAGCGTCAGCAACAGGCTCGAGGTCGCGGCGTGCGGCGATACGGCAGTGCGGGCATTGAAGTCATGGCGGCCCTCCAGGGCGATTCGGGGCGCGTACTGCGCGCGCCGGCCGTCGAGTTCTGCCTGGGTGGCGGCAGCGCTCTCCGCCGCCGCGCGGGCCTCGAGCGAGTATTGCAGGGCCTGCTCGACGGCTTCGCGCTCGCTGGTCGGGAGCAATTGTGCCGGAAAGCGCAACGGCGCCAGTTCACCGGTGGCCGGCCGCATCGCGAAACGCCGAAAACGCGCGAGCGCCTCTGCCAGCGCGCCTTCGTCCGAATGAAGCATCAGCTGCGCCGAGGCGACGCGCGCGCGCGCCTGCTCGAGGTCGACACCGCGCCCGACGCGCGCGGCCACGCGCTGGCGTACCAGCGCCACGATCGCCTCATGCGCTCGGAGGTTCTCGCGTGCGATCTCGACCAGACGGCGCTGCCGGCCCACGTCGACCCAGCTCCCGAGCAACTGCCCGAGCAATGCGTCCTCGGCCTGTCGCAGTTCGAGCAGGCGCAGGTTCGCGAGCCGCGCCTGCCGGCGCGTTTCGCTGGCCACCTCGGCGCCGTCGTAGAGCGACTGGCGCAGCGTCACCGAAACACGCGAATTGCGGCCGGCCTCATGGCTGACACCACCGGTGGCGTTGGTGATCTCCGAGCGTTCGGGACCTGCGCCGGCGTACAGGTCCACCCTGGGCAAATGGCCCGAGCGGGCCGCGTCGCTGGCGCGTTGCTGTGCGCGCAGGGCCTTGAGTCGCGCTGAGACATCCGGGTAGGCGAGCAGCGCGCGCTGGGCGGTCGACGAGAAATCGGTCGGGCTCGCTGCCCTGGCCGCGGGCGCGGGAAGCAGGGCGACGGTCGTCGCCGCGGCCAGGATCAGCAGGTTGGACAGGCGGCGCAAGGCGGAAATCGGTCGGGGCATCGTGCCCGCGATTGTATTTCAGCCCCGGGCGCGCGCGTGACGATCGGCCGGCCATCCGCCGCCCGACCGCCACGCGTCGCGCTCGTCACTCGCCGGGCGTTGCCGACTTGTGCATCAGGTTCTCCAGGTCCGCCAGTCCGTCGGACATGCCGTCGAGCGCCGCCGGCGCGTCGGATGCACCTTGCGAAATGCCCGCGATCGACACCCCGCTCAGTGCGGGCAGCGGGACCACGTCTTCGGCCGCGTCCGAGAGGACGTCCTCGAGCTTGGGCATCGGCAGCGACTCGCCGTCGGCGCCGCTTTGCACACTGAAGTAGGCGTCGGCCATCTCCGCCAGGCGTCCGTCGTTGAACATCACCTCGCCGCGCTCGAGCAGCAAATTGCCGTTCTGCTCTTCGGGTCGCAGTTCGAAGTCGGTGCGCAGGGCCGCGATGCCGGCCTCGCCCAGGGTGATCAACTCGCCCGCATCGGTGGTGCCGTCGCCGTCGCGATCCTGCCAGATCCGCAGCTCGTCGTAGCGTTCATCGGTGGCATCGACCACGCCATCGCGGTTGCTGTCGAAGGCATCGAGCTTGGCGAAGCCCTCGCCCTGTTCGCCGCCGAACAGCTCGCTGCGGTCGTCGACGATGCCGTCGCCATCGGCATCGTGCACCAGCAGGCCGTCGTCGCGACCGACCCAGCTCGTGCGATCGGCGGTGCCGTCGAGGTCCATGTCGAAGCGCGCCGCGCTGGTATCGATCGACACCGTCTCCACGCCATCGCCGTCGAGGTCGATGATGATCGGCGAGATGCGGGTGAGGTGCTGGTCCACCACCGTCACGTTCACGCCCGACGGTCCAGCCAGCGTCGTGCCGCCGACGTCCACGACTTCGAGGCGGAAGCCTTCGTCGCCCTCGATCGAGTCGCCATTCTGGCGATAGCGCTGCAGTTCCTGCCAGGCCTGCACCGTGAACGCGTCGGACTCCGTCTGGCCGGCCCGCACCAGCACCTGGACGATGTCGTCCTGCTCGGCATTGCCGTTGGCGTCGAACACGGTGAAGTCGCGCACCAGGTCGTTGACGTTCGCACGTCCGGTGGCGGCGGCAACGTCGTCCGGGTAGTACTCCTGCCCGGTCGCGATGTCGCCGGTGCGGTGCGCGCTCTGGTCCACGACCCGGACCGAGACCCAGGTGTCCTCGGTGACCGGCGCGGCCAGGCGGATCGTGAAGCCGACTGCTGGCTGGCCTTCCACGACATGATCGGTGCCGCAGATCGTGACGTCGTTGGGGTCGTAGCCGGGATCGTCGTCGACGATGGTGCCGATGCCCTGGGCGCTGGCGCCACCGGTACTGGCCTGCAGCGTGAAGGTCTCGTCGCCCTCGCGGAGCGCGTCCTCGATGCCGGGAACCTTGACCAGGAAGCCCGTGACGCCGGCCGGCACCGTGACGCTGGTGCCGGTGATCGAAACATAGGTCGCGCCGCCATCGAACGAGACTTCGAGTCCGGTGGTCGCATAGTCCATGCCGCCGGTGGCGGTACCGTCGGTGAGCTGGAGTTGCACCAGCGTGCCGATGTCCGACGTACCGTCGAGCCCGACACTGAAGACGAGCGGGTCGCCCTCGTCGGCTTGCGCGTTGCTTACCGATGCAACCCGCACCGGCGCCTCGTCGTCGAGGATGGTGCCGAGAGCCTGCGCGCTGGAACCGTTGGCGCTGGCCTGCAGCGTGAAGACCTCGCTGCCTTCGAAGACCGAGTCCTCGATGCCGGGCACCTTGACCTGGAAGCTGGACGCACCGGCTGGCACCGTGACGCTGGTGCCCGAGATCGCGACGAAGGTCGTGCCGCCGTCGAACGAGACTTCGAGGCCTGTCGTGGCATAGTCCTGGCCACCGGTGGCAGTGCCGTCGGCGAGCTGGAGCTGGACGATCGTGTCCGTGGTCGCCGTGCCGTCGAGGCCGACGGTAAAGACCAGCGGATCGCCCTCGTGCGCCTGTGCCGGGCTCACCGACGCCACGCGCACGGCCGAATCATCCTCGCAGATCGTGCCGATGCCCTGCGCGCTGGAGCCGTTGGTGCTGGCCTGCAGCGTAAAGGTCTCGTTGCCCTCGTAGACCGAGTCCTCGATACCGGGGACCTTGACCTGGAAGCCCGTGGCGCCCGCCGGCACGGTGACGCTGGTGCCGGAGATCGGTACGTAGGTCGCGCCGCCATCGAAGGAGACCTCGAGCCCGGTGGTGGCATAGTCCTGGCCACCGGTGGCGGTGCCGTCCGAAAGCTGAAGTTGCACGACCGTGTCCGTGGCGGCGGCGCCGTCGAGACCGACGCTGAACACCAGCGGGTCGCCTTCATCGGCCTGGGCACTGCTGACCGAAACAACCCGAACGGCGGCATCGTCGTCGCAGATCGTGCCGATGCCCTGCGCGCTGGAACCGTTGGTGCTGGCCTGCAGCGTGAAGGTTTCGTTGCCCTCGTAGACCGAGTCTTCGATACCGGGCACCTTGACCTTGAAGCCGGTGGCGCCGGCCGGCACGGTGACGCTGGTACCGGAGATCGCGACGTATGTCGCGCCGCCATCGAAGGAAACCTCGAGCCCGGTGGTGGCATAGTCCTGCCCGCCGGTGGCGGTGCCATCGGCGAGCTGGAGTTGCACGATCGTGTCGGTGGCCGCTGTGCCGTCGAGGCCGACCGCGAAGACGAGCGGTTCACCTTCGTCGGCCTGGGCACTGCTGACCGAAACGACCCGGACCGCGGCATCGTCGTCGCAGATCGTGCCGATGCCCTGGGCAGAGCCGCCGTTCGCGCTGGCCTGCAGTGTGAAGGTCTCGCTGCCTTCGTGGACCTCGTCCTCGATGCCCGGGACTTTCACCTTGAAGCCCGCGGCGCCCGCCGGCACGGTGACGCTGGTGCCGGCGATCGCGACATAGGTCGCGCCACCGTCGAACGAGACCTCGAGCCCGGTGGTGGCGTAGTCCTGTCCGCCGGTGGCGGTGCCATCGGCGAGCTGGAGCTGGACGATCGTGTCGGTGGCCGACGTGCCGTCCAGGCCGACCGTAAAGACCAATGGGTCGCCCTCGTGCGCATGCGCCGAGCTCACCGAGGCGACGCGCACGGCCGAGTCGTCCTCACAGATCGTGCCGATGCCCTGAGCGCTGCTGCCGTTGGTGCTGGCCTGCAGCGTGAAGGTCTCGTTGCCCTCGTAGACGGAGTCTTCGATACCGGGCACCTTGACCTTGAAGCCGGTCGTGCCGGCGGGCACCGTGACGCTGGTACCGGCGATCGCGACATAGGTCGCGCCGCCATCGAAGGAAACCTCGAGCCCGGTGGTGGCGTAGTCCTGACCGCCGGTGGCGGTGCCATCGGCGAGCTGGAGCTGGACGACCGTGTCGGTCGCGGCGGTGCCGTCGAGACCGACCGCGAACACCAGCGGTTCACCTTCGTCTGCCTGGGCACTGCTGACCGAAACGACCCGGACCGCGGCATCGTCGTCGCAGATCGTGCCGATGCCCTGGGCGGAGCCGCCGTTCGCGCTGGCCTGCAGCGTGAAAGTCTCGGTCGGCTCGTGGACGCTGTCCTCGATGCTGGGCACCTTGAGCTTGAAGCCGGAGGCACCGGCCGGCACCGTGACGCTGGTGCCGGTGATCGCGACATAGGTCGCGCCGCCATCGAACGACACTTCCAGACCCGAGGTGGCATAGTCCTGGCCACCGGTGGCGGTGCCATCGGCGAGCTGGAGCTGCACCACGGTATCGGTGGGCGAGGTGCCGCTCATCCCGACGTTGAATACCAGCGGGTCGCCCTCGTTGGCGTGCGCGCCGCAGACGGACACCACCTTCGGCGGTGCGACGTCGTTGTCCAGGATGCCGCCCTCGCCATCGGCAAAGCCGTCGCGTGCCGCTGCGCGCAGCGTCAGCGTCTCGCGGCTCTCCACCTCGAGGTCGTCGATGGTGGGTATGCGCACCAGGAAGCCGGTCACGTGCGAGGGCACGTTGACCTGGTTCGCATCGAGCAGCGTCCAGGTCTTGCCGTCGTCCATCGAGACTTCGAGCTTGCCTTCGTAGTCGGCCGGGCTCACGGCAGTGCCGTCCGAAAGCGTCAGCGTGACGACGCTCAGCGGATCCGACAGGGTGCCGGCCTCGAGTTGGTTGACCAGCGATTGCGTGGCGACGCGCCCATCGAAGATGCTCCAGCCGTCCAGGCCGTTCTCATAGAGCGTGAAGCTGCCATCGGGTGTCGACAGGTCCAGCGCGCGCCCTTCGCCATCGAACTTCTCGACCTGCAGGTTGTTCGCGCCGTCGTTGCTGCTGCCCAGCCCCGAGACGACCATCGCGTTCTTGTTGCACCAGTCGGTGATCGTCAGCTTCGACGACAGCGTCATGCCATTGCTGCCCCAGGGCACCGTCTCGACGGTGATCTTGGTGCCGTCGGCGAGCTGGAAGCTCATGTCGTGCTTGAAGTCGAAATCGTTCTTGCCGTCGTTGCCGACGTCCACGTGCGGGTCGCCCCAGATGCGGGTGACGGCGCCGCTCTCCTTGTTGGTGAGGATCCAGCGCGAGCCCTGCTCGACCAGCTCGATCTTGTAGTCACCGAGATCGATCGTGCCCTTGCCGCCGCCGCTGGTGCAGGTCCATTCCTCGGGCGGGCAGCATGAGCCCGGCGGCTTGATGGCGCGCGACGACTCGAGATCGACGCGAAACACGAGGTTCTCGCCCTCGACCACGTCCTGGCCGGTGACCGAGAGTACGCGCAGCGTGGAGTCGTCCTCGCAGATGGTGCCGATACCCTGCGCCGTACTGCCGTTGGTACTGGCCTGCAGCGTGAAGGTCTCGTGGCCTTCGAAGACCTCGTCCTCGATGCCCGGAACCTTGACCTTGAAGCCGGTGGCGCCGGCCGGGACCGTGACGCTGGTGCCGGCAATCGCGACATAGGTCGCGCCGCCATCGAACGACACTTCCAGGCCCGTCGTGGCGTAGTCCTGGCCGCCGGTCGCGGTGCCGTCGGCAAGCTGGAGCTGGACCACGGTCTCGGAAGCCGAGGCGCCGTCGAGCCCGACGCTGAACACCAGCGGGTCGCCCTCGCTGGCCTGCGCGGCGCTCACCGACGCGACCCGCACCGAGGCGTCGTCGTCGCAGATCGTGCCGATGCCCTGCGCGGTACCGCCGTTGGCGCTGGCCTGCAGCGTGAACACCTCGTCCTGCTCGTCGACCACGTCGTCGATGCCGCCGACGCGAACGACGAAGCGCTCGGTGCCGGCCGGCACCGAGACCTGCATGCCGGCCAGCGGCGTGAAGCTCTGGCCGCCATCGAACGAGACCTGCAGGCCATCGACGGCATAGTCCTGGCCGCCGGTGGCACTGCCGTTGGCCAGTTGCAATGCCACCTCCACCGCCGAGGTGCTGGCGTGATCCAGATTGACGACGAAGTCGAGCGGATCGCCTTCGTCGGCCCGTGCGCTGGCAACCGAGGCCACCCGGGGCGCGCCGTCGTTGTCGCAGATCGACCCGATCGCGCTGGCCGATCCGCCGCCGGCCGAGGCGACCAGCCGGAAGCTCTCGGCGCCCTCGTGCACGGCGTCGTCGACAGTGGCGACCCGTACGCGGAAACCCGAGGCGCCGGCAGGCACGTCGACGGCATCGTCGCTGACGGCCACCCAGGTGGCGCCGTTGTCGAACGACGCCTGCATCGACCCCGGCACGAGATCGCTGGCAATGTCGGCGGTGAGCGATTCGAGCGCCAAGGTGACCCGAGTGGTGACGTCGGCGGGGGCGTCGAGTCGTACCTCGAAGCCCACGGCCTCGCCTTCGTGTGCGTGGCCGCCCGAGACGCAGGTCACGGCCGGGTCGCGGGGGGGCGGCGGCGATCCGCCATCGTCGTCATGGTCGCCGCCGTGGCCGTGGCGGCCGCCATGGTGACGGTCGCCACGGTGGTGATCGTCGTGGTCGTGCCCGTCGCGGCCTTCGCGTTCGTGGTCACGGCCGTCGTGGTGCCGACCTTCGCGCTCGTCATCGTCGTGACGATCGCGCGAGCCCGGGTGCTGGGGCCGGTCGTGGTCCTGGTGCCGGTCGTGGTCTTCGCGGTCCTCGTGCGGCACGCCGCGGCAGTGCGAGACACGGCCATGGACCTGGGTGTTCAGGTCCCACACATCGGCGTGGCGGCTGCCGTGCTCGACGCGCACACGGAAACCGGAGCAACCGGCCGGGACCTGGGCCACCTGGTGCTCGACCGGGTGGAAGCTGTGGCCGTCGTCATAGGACACGTGGCAGCGCCCGTCGTGGCCGCCATCGCGATGACCATCGTGGCCGTGGTCGCGTTCCGAAGCCCTGTGCATGTCGCGATCCGCGTCGCAGGACGCCCACAGCTTGACCGGCGTCGCCGCCCGGGTTGGCGCCTGAAGCCTCACGTCGAAGTGCGTATGGCCGGCCTCGGTATGGGGGCGGCACTGGATCGACTGGGTACGCGGCGCGTAGTGGGTCATAGATGTCTCCGGAATCAGCGACTATTCGGTTGGCCAGCACGGATCTGCCGGCGCGAAAAGCGGGAAGTCCTCCATTCTTCGGCAGCTATTCGGGCAATTCCTGCGCGGTGCGACAAACGGGCGCAAGTGGTGCGCGAACGTGCGCCGCGACGCATTGGCGACGGCGGCGCAGGCGGCCTTGCGCCGTCAGTGCCGGCGCGTCGGCCGTTCGTGCGGTTGGCCCTGCCATGCCGCAGGCGGCGTTGGAATACTGGTGTCGAACTAGCGCGACTGTGCGCCGGCCCCGTCGCCGCGCGCCCGGCCGCGCCTCCCGACCGCCAGCCGAGGCCAGCCTTCCGATGTCCGTTCGCCCCGATTTTCCGGTGCCCGATGATCTGAGCGATCCGCCGACCGCCGTGCTGTTGCCTGCCCGGCAAACGTTGGACCGGATCGCCGAAAGTGCGCGCGATGGCGCGCCGCGATCGCCAACGCCGAAACCGACCGCCGAGGCATCGGTTCGCGACCAGGCCGCGCGTCAATGGAAGATCGACGCACGCGACGTGGCCGAGGACCCGTTGCTGTCCTGCCTCTACGAGCTGACGCGCATACTTGGCAGACCGACCTCGCGCGAGGGCCTGGTCGCCGGCCTGCCGCTCGAGAACGATCGCCTGACCCCGAAGTTGCTGCTGCGCGCGGCGAACCGGGCCGGCTTCGTCGCGAAGATCAGTCGCCACCCGATCGACCGGCGCATGGCCCCCTTGTGTCCGGCCATTGCGCTGCTCTCCGACGAGCGCGCGGTGGTGATCACCGAGATCGACCGCGACCGGCGCATCGCTCGGGTGGTCTATCCGCAGGCGCCCGGCGAACAGGTGGAGTTCGAACTTGCCGACCTGGAGGCCCAGTCCACCGGCTTCGTGATCTCGATCAAGAACCAGTACGCGTTCGACGCCCGCGCGCCCGAGACCCGGAAGTTGGCCGAGGGGCACTGGTTCTGGAGCGCGTTGATCAAGCCCTGGCGCGTGTATCGGGACGTGCTCGTCGCGTCGCTGCTGATCAACCTGTTCGCGTTGGCAGTCCCGCTGTTCACGATGAACGTCTACGACCGCGTGATTCCCAACAGCGCGGTCGAGACCTTGTGGACCTTCGCGATCGGTGTGATGGCGGTGCTCGGGTTCGACGTCGCGATGAAGGTATTGCGCGCCCACTTCATCGACGTGGCCGGCAAGCGCGTGGACCACGAGATGTCGTCGCATGTGATGGCCAAGGTCATGAACACCCGCCTCGAGGCCCGGCCCGCGTCGGTCGGCTCGTTTGCCGCCAATCTGCGCGCATTCGAGTCGGTGCGTGAATTCATGACCTCGGCTTCGCTCGGCATGTTGGTGGATCTGCCGTTCGCCCTGCTGTTCGTCGCGGTGATGGCCGCTGTCGGCGGGTGGGCGGCGGCGCCGACGATGGTCGCCTTCCCCGTGGTGATCGGCGTCTCGCTGATCGCGCAACGCCGGATGAAGCCGCTGACCGACGCCACCCAGCGAGCCAGCCAGCAAAAGCACGCGACCCTGATCGAATCCTTGGTCGGGATCGAGCAGATCAAGGCCTTGAACATCGAGGGGCGCACCCAGAAGCGATGGGAGGAGAGCGGCAAGTTGCTCGCCGAGGTCGGCGCACGCATCAAGTTCTGGAGCGCCCTGGCCGTCAACGTGACGGCGTGGGTGGGCCAGATGGTGACGATCAGCACCGTGGTGCTCGGCGTGTACCTGATCGCGGACAACGCGATGACCATGGGCGCGCTGATCGCCTGCACCCAGCTCGCGGGTCGGGCGCTGGCGCCGCTGGGCCAGCTTTCGTCGCTACTGGTCCAGTACGACAACACGCGTAGCGCCTACGAAGGCGTGGATCGCATGATGACGCTGCCCGAAGAGCGCCAGGCCGACAGCAACTTCGTGATGCGCCCCCGAATTCGCGGCGCGATCCAGTTCGACAACGTGTCGTTCAGCTACCCGAATGCCGAGCTGCCGGCGCTCGATCGCGTCTCGTTCACGATCCAGCCAGGCGAGCGTGTCGCCCTGATCGGTCGCATCGGTTCGGGAAAGTCGACGATCGAGAAGCTGCTGATGGGGCTCTATCGTCCAACGGCCGGCACGATCCGCTTCGATGGCATCGACGGCAACCAGATCGACCCGGCCCAGATCCGTTCTTCGATCGGCTACGTGCCGCAGGATGTGACGCTGTTCTTCGGGACGCTGCGCGAGAACATCGCCATCGCGGCGCCGCTGGCCGATGACTCGGCGGTGCTCAAGGCGGCAGCGCTGGCAGGCATGCGCCAGTTCATCGAACGTCATCCGAAGGGCGTGAACCTGCCGATCGGTGAGCGCGGCGAGTCGCTCTCGGGTGGACAGAGGCAGTCGGTGGCGATCGCGCGCGCGGTGGTCAACGAGCCGCCGATCCTGATCCTGGACGAGCCGACCAGCTCGATGGACAGCGACAGCGAGGCTCGCGTGCTTGAGAATCTTCGCAGCTTCAGCGCCGGGCGGACCATGGTGCTGGTCACGCACCGGATGACGCTGCTGGACATCGTCGATCGACTGATCGTCGTGGACCAGGGTCGGATCGTGGCCGACGGACCCAAGGACAAGGTGCTGCGCGCACTGAGGGGCGGCTAGAAGCGATGGGCACCAAGGACGTGACGAAGCAATCGCGCAAGAAGCGACTCGAGTCGGTGTTCGGCGCCGAGGTCGAGGATGCCATCAACGAGCAAACGCCGATCGGCGGACGCCGAATCATCTGGCTCGCCGCCGCTTGCCTGGGCTGCCTGCTGATCTGGGCATCGATCGCCGAGGTCGACGAGGTCTCGCGCGGCGAGGGCAAGGTGATCCCTTCGCGCAACGTGCAGGTGGTCCAGAGCATGGACGGCGGCGTGGTCGCCGAGATCCATGCCCGCGAGGGCGCAAGCGTCAAGCGCGGCCAGCCGCTGCTGCGGATCGAAGCCGTGCGGGCAAAGGCGCAGCGGGGCGAAACACTGGCGCGCATGCTCGCGCAGCGGGTGCGCATGCAGCGGCTGCTGGCCGAGGCCGCCGGCGACCAGCGAATCTCCTGGGACCCCGATATCGCGCAGGTGGCGCCGGCCATGGTCCGACGCGAGGCCGATCTGTTCCGGGTTCGCCTGGCCGAGCACCTGGCGGCGCTGACCGCCGCCGACCAGCAGATTCGCCAGCGCACGCAGGAAGCGCGCGAGGCCACGGTGCGCCGTGATTCGGCACGACGCTCGCTGGCGCTGCTCGAGCGCGAAGTCAACTACACCCGGCCGTTGCTCGAGACGGGGGCGGTCTCCGAGATCGAGGTGATCCGGCTCGAGCGCGAGCTTGCACGGCTGCGCGGCGAGGCCGAAGGGGCTGCAGTGCAGATCGAGCGCTCGAATGCAGCGATCGCCGAGGCCCGGCAACGCCGCCTGGAAGCGGCCGAGAGCTTCCGCGCGCGAGCGCGCACCGAGCTCAACGAGGCGGCCGCCGACCTGGCACGCCTCGAGGCCTCGGTGGAAGGGCTGCAGGATCGGGTCGAGAAGACGGTCTTGCGCGCGCCGGTGGCCGGCATCGTGAAGACGCTACATGCCCACACGGTGGGCGGCGTAGCGCAGGCGGGCAAGGATCTGGTCGAGATCGTGCCGATCGACGACACCTTGCTGGTCGAGGCGAGAATCCAGCCGCGCGACATCGGCTTCCTGCACCTGGGGCAGCGCGCGACCGTGCGCTTCCATGCGTACGACTACGCGGTGCACGGCGGGCTGTCGGGGCAGGTCGAGCACATCAGCGCCGACACCGTGACCGACGAACGCAACAACGCCTTCTACATCGTGCGCATCCGCACGCGGCCGGACCACGACGGCCACGGCATCGGCAGCCGCGACCGGCCGATCATCGCCGGCATGACGGCGACGGTCGACATCATGACCGGCAAACGGACGGTGCTCACGTACCTGATGAAGCCGCTGCTGCGGGCGAAGCAGAAGGCGTTTACGGAGCGATAACGGTCGCTGGGGGCGCAGAGGGGCGGTCGTGGGCTTGGGGGCGCGGCGGCTTCGGTCCCGCTGGCGCGGGACTTCCGCCGGATTGCGTCGACGAGCGGGGGGCGCGCAGAACTCGCACGATCCGGGCGCTGACGCGCCCGGCCACGTGCTCAGACAGGCTGCGCGCCTGATCCCCGCTCGTCGACGCAATCCGGCGCTCGCCGACGCGCCCCCAAGCCCACGACCGCCCCTCTGCGGATCGAGGCGTGCGAGAGGGAGGGGGCATGCCGCGCGGCTGCGGCGACCCTCTCTCTCGCACGCACCGGTTCGCTGGGTGGGGTTGCCACCAGGGGTTTGGCGGCCATCGGCAAGCGTCGTTCGCGCGGCCGGGCGCGGAAAGAGGGGCGTAGCCTGTCCGAGCACGTGGACGGACGCGTAGCGCCCGGATCGTGCGAGTTCTACGCCCCCCGCGCCCGGCCGCGCGAACGACGGAAGTCCCGCGCAGCGGGACCGAAGCCGCTGGCCGCCAAACCCCTGGTGGCAACCTCACCCAGCGCGCAGACCTGCAGCTTGTACTCGACACCGATCGCGCCACGGGCGCGCCACGGGCGCGTCGCGCAGCGCCAGGCTTGGGGCGATGCCGGTTCGGTGATTCAAGCGAAGCGGGTTCGGCGAAACAGCCAGCGATCGCTCGCCTCGAGTGCGGCGGCCAGCACCACCGCGCCCGCCAGGCAGGCCGCCAGGATCGTGGCGCCGGGCCAGTCGAAGCGAAACAGCGCAGCCAGCCAGGGCACGGTCTGGACGGCCAGCAGGGCGACGAGTGCCGTGACGACCACGATCCACAGCGTCCGGTTCGGCACGCGGATCGTCGCCGCGATGCTTCGGGTGCCCGAGCGGTTCGCCAGGATCAGCACCAGGTTGCCCAGCACCAGCATCGAGAACACGCTGGCCCGTGCGGCCGGCTCGGCCAGGCCCATGTGGGTTCCGGCCAGATAGGCGATCGCCACGGCCACCAGGACCAGGGCGCCCTGGGCCAGGCTGCGCGCCAGCGAACGGCCGTCGAATAGCCGCGCGTCGGGCGCGCGCGGCGGGCGCCGCATCAAGTCCGGGTTCTCCGGATCACCCTCGAACACCAGCGTGCAGGCGGGATCGATGATCAGTTCCAGAAAGGCGATATGCGCCGGCAACAGGATCAGCGGCCAGCCCATCGCGACCGCCAGGACGGTGACGCCGGCGATCGCCACATGCATCGACACCACGTAGTTGATGGCGTGATGGATGTTGTCGTAGATGCGCCGGCCCAGCCGTACGCCGCGCACGATCGAGCCGAAGTCGTCGTCGGCGATGACCAGGTCGGCGGCCTCGCGCGCGACATCGGTGCCGCGTCGGCCCATCGCCACGCCGATGTTGGCCGCGCGCAGTGCCGGCGCGTCGTTGACGCCATCACCGGTCATGGCGATCGCTGCGCCGTCGGTCTGCAGCGCGCGCACGATGCGAAGCTTGTGCTCGGGCACCGCACGCGCCACGACGCTCGTCGTGCGTAGGCGTCGTGCCAGCGCGTCGGCATCGAGCGACTCGATCTCGGCGCCGGTCAGGACCTCGCCATCATGGTCGAGCCCGGCGGCGGCTGCGATGGCCCGCGCGGTGCCCGGATAGTCGCCGGTGATCATCAGCACGCGGATGTTGGCGCTACGGCAGGCCTGCACGGCCGCCGGCACGCCGGCTCGTACCGGGTCCACGAGCGCGACCAGGCCCAGCCATTCGAACTCGAACGCGTGCTGGGTGCCGGGCAACGGAGCGCCCGCGACCAGGCGATCGTGCTCGTGTGTCAGCCGGGCGGCTGCCACGCCCAGGACTCGCAAGCCTTCGTCGGCCAACGCGGCGATGCGTGCGTCCCACGCCTGCGCCTGCGGCTCGTCCAGGTGGCACAAGCGCATGATCGCCTCGGGCGCGCCCTTGGCGGCGATCACGCGCGTGCCGTCGGCGACGTCGTCCCAGACCTGCGACATCGCGAGCAAATCGGGCGAGAGCGGGTACTCGCGCACCATCTGCCACTGTCGATGCAAATGGGCGGCATCGATATGATCACCGACGCCCAGGTCGCGGATCGCACGCTCCATCGGGTCGAAGGGGTCGATCCGGGTGGCCAGCAACGCGTACTCCACCACCCGGTGAACGCGCTCCGGCAACACGCCATCGCCCACCTCGGCGCGCTCGCCGTCGGCGGCCACGACCGTGCGCACCGTCATGCGGTTCTCGGTCAGCGTGCCGGTCTTGTCGACGCACAGTACCGACGCACCGCCCAGGGCCTCGATCGCCGCTGTCCGGCGCGTGAGCACCTGGTGGCGCGACATGCGCCACGCACCGATCGCGAGAAAGACGGTCAGCACGACCGGGAACTCCTCGGGTAGCAGCGACATCGCCAGCGCGATGCCGCTGAGCGTGGCATCGAGCCAGCGGCCACCCACCAGGCCGAGCGCGAGCACGACCAGCGCGCACAACAGGACCGCCGCAGTCCCCATGATCACGACCATGCGCCGGGTCTCGCGCTGCAGCGGGCTCGGCTCGGATTCGATCGACTGCAAGGAATGGCCGATGCGCCCCATCTCGGTGCTCGGGCCCGTCGCCAGGACTCGTGCGACCCCTTGGCCGGCAACCACGAGCGTGCCGGAGAACACGTATGGCGTGTTCTCGCCGGTGGGCCGCCCCATCGCGGCATCGGAAAGCGGGTCCGGTGCCGGGCGCTTGCCCACGGGGACCGACTCGCCCGAGAGCATCGACTCGTCGATGCTGAGCTGGCTGGCGTCGATCAGGCTCGCGTCGGCGGGGATCCGGTCACCCTCGCCGAGCACGATCAGGTCGCCCACCACGACCTCGCGGCCCGGAATGCGGATGCGCTCGCCGTCGCGAATCACCAGCGCGCGTGGCGCCGAGAGGTTGCGCAGCGCGTCGAGCGCCCGTTCGGTGCGGCGGGTCTGCACCACCGTGATGCCCACGGTCATCGTGGCGAACACGCCCAGCAGCACCGCCTCGCCGGTGTCGCCCAGGAAGAGGTAGAGCAACGCACACCCGACCAGCAACAGCAGCATCGGCTCGCGCAATACCTCGAGCACGATCTCGGGGAACCCGCGTGGCCCCTGGCTGGGTAGCTCGTTGGCGCCGTCGCGCGCCAGGCGTTGTGTGGCGGCGGTCCTGCTCAGACCGACGGCCCCGGGAACACCGGCGGTGTTCGGTCCGCCAATCGTGTCCGGACGACCAATGGTGTTCGGGCCGGCGACGCCTGCGGCCACCTCCGGGTCTTGGCGGCGCGCGCCGACGGGATCCTCGCTCATCGCGGCATGCTACGAGAACGTCGACGCGCATGGGCTGATCTGGCGCAATCCGGTCGCACGCGCGCGCCGGGTTCGGACGATAATCCGGCGCCATGGAAGACACCTCCGTTCCCGACGCCCGCTATCGGATCCTCGAGGCCCGGTCGCCGGCGGCGATCGACACCGCGCGGGCGCTTTTCACCGAGTACCAGCGCGCGATCGGTGTCGACCTGTGCTTCCAGGGCTTCGAGGCCGAGTTGCGCGACCTGCCCGGTGGCTATGCGCCCCCCGCCGGCCGCTTGCTGCTGGCCTGGCGCGGAAACGACGCGCTCGCGTGCGTGGGCTTGCGCGACCTCGGCGGCGGTCGAGCCGAGATGAAGCGACTCTATGTGCGCCCCTCGGCTCGTGGCGGCGGCCTGGGCGAGGCGCTCGTTGCGCGGGTTCTCGATGCGGCGCGCGAGATCGGCTACGAACAGGTGGTCCTCGACACCCTGCCCACGATGGCGGCCGCGCAACGACTGTATGCACGCTTCGGTTTTGCAGACCTGTCGGCCTATTGCGACAACCCGATCCCCGGTACCCGCTACCTGGGTCTGGTGCTGGCCGCGCACCCGTCGGCACGGACCGCCCCCGACGATCCCGGAGATCCGGCCACCGATACGGCCCCCGCCGCGCGCATCGCGGCCTGGATCCGTGCCCATCAGGTACCGGCCGAGATGCTCGAGTTCGCGCAGTCGGTTCACTCGGTGGCCGATGCCGTGGCCGCGAGCGGCCATCCGGTCGAGCGAATCACGAAATCACTCGTGATGCTGGGCGAAGATGGCGTCCTGGTCGTGGCGATGGTGCCCGCCACCCATCGCGCGAGCCTGGAGCGGGTGCGCAAGGCGCTCGGGCTCGGCCAACGGCCCCGACTGGCCACGGCCGAGGAGATCGAGGCGCGCACTGGCCAGCGCGCGGGTGGCAACTCGCCCCTGAACCTGTCCGATGCCCGGATCGTGATCGACCCGGCGATCTTCGAGCGCGACTGGATCCTGACCGGCGGCGGCGACGACCGCCACCTGGTGCGGATTCCGACGCAGGCCTTGCGCCGATTCGTGCACTTCGTCGAGGCCAGGATCAGGAAGTAGCGGCCGGCGGCGCCGGATGCACGAGTGGCCACGGGGAGGTCTCGCTGCCGCGTTCGACCGGTACTTCGATGATCACCGGCCCGGACTCGCGAAAACCGGCCGCGATCTCGCGCTCGAGCGCCTCGGGCGTATCCACGCGGACCCCTTTCGCGCCGAAGGCCTCGGCGAGCTTCACGAAATCGGGGTTCACCAGGTCGGCGCCCAGCAGCCGGCCGTCGTAGCGTGTCATCTGGTCGCGCCGCACATTGCCGTAGGCACTGTTGTTGAAGATCACCGTGACCACGTTGATGCCGTGTTGCACGGCGGTGGCCAGTTCCTGGACCCCGAACATGAAGCCACCATCGCCACAGACCGAGACCACGCACTTGTCCGGATTGCCGACCTTCACGCCCAGCGCGGTATGGAAGCCGAAGCCCAGGTTGTCCTGGTAGCCGCAGGTCACGTATTGACGCGGGGCATAGACCGGGAACGAGACGCGCGCGGTGAAGCCCATCTGGCTGACTTCCTCGACGAAGAAGCCGTCGCGTGGCAAGGCCCGTCGGATCGCCTGCAGGTAGGGGGTCTGCGGCGTGATCGAATCGAACGCGCGCTGGGCCCTGGCCGAATAGGCGCGGAACTCGTCGGCCCGCGACGCGCGTGACCCGATCGCCGGGCCCAGTTCGTCCACCAGGGCGGCCGTGCCGAGCCTCGCATCGGTGACCACGCCCACGGTGGGCGGGAGCCGAACCATCTCGGTGGGGTCGATGTCGATGCGAATGGTCTTCAGGCCCTTCGGCTGCCAGCTCCAGCGCATGTACGCGAGCTCCAGCCGGCTGCCGATACCGATCAGCAGGTCGCACTCGGGCCAGTACTCGTAGGCCGCGCTCGAGAGCAGGCCGAGCGGATGATCGTTGGAGAGGATGCCCTTGCCACTGCGATGCGCGGTGACCGGGGCCTGCAGCAGCTCGGCGAGCCGGCGCACCTCGTCGGCCGCATGCAGCGCACCCGCGCCGACCAGGATCAGCGGATTCCGGGCCGCGGCGATCGCACGGGCGGCGGCGGCGATCTGCTCGGGGTCGGGCGGCGGTGGCGGCGGTGCCCGGCGATCGACATCGAGCTCGACCGCGGCCGTCATGCCGAACACATCCCAGGGTGCCTCGAGCGCGGTCGGCCGCACGCGCGTGGACGTCATGCGGCGGAAGGCCTCCGCCACCAGCGCCGGTGCCTGGGTCGGGTGGTCGATCCGCTCGGCCCAGCCGGTGAAGCCGCGCATCGTCGCGAGCTGGTCCGGCAATTCATGCAACTGGCCGCGGCCCCGGCCCAGCAGGTGGGTCATGATGTTGCCGGTCACGCACAGCACCGGCGTGTTGGCCCCATAGGCCGTGCACAAGGCGGCCGACGCATTGAGGACACCGGGACCCGGCACCACCGTGAAGACCCCCGGCCGGCCGGTGGATTTCGCATAGCCGAAGGCCATGTAGCCGGCGCCCTGTTCATGGCGGGTCGTGATGAAGCGCAGGCCGGGCTCGCGCGCGACCGCGTCGTTGAAGTCGTACATGTGCGCGCCGGGGATGCCGAACAGGGTATCGACGCCGTGGGCGATCAGCGAGCGGGCGATCGCCTCGCCGGTGGTCATGCGGGTCGGCGAGCCGGACGTGGCGGGCTTCGGGTGGCTGGCGTGGTTCATCGTACAGGTCCTGTCGCGGTGTCGTGTGTCGGCTTCACGCGTGCCGGCTTCTCGAGTGTCGGTTCCCATGCCGCGATTCGCTCATGCGACCCCGCGGCCCTGTCCCTGCCAGTACTTCGCGCGCAGGGCCTTCTTGTCGGGCTTGCCAAGGCCGGTGACGGGCAGGGCATCGGCGAACTCGACCGACTTCGGCGCCTGCACCGGCCCCTTGGCTTCGCGCACCAGCGCGATCAGCTCTTCGGCGGCGACCGCGCAACCCGCGCGCAGGACGACGATGGCCTTCACGGCCTCGCCCCACTTGGGATCCGGCACGCCGATCACGCCGGCCGCGGCCACGGCCGGATGCGTGGTGAGCACGTCCTCGACTTCACGCGGGAACACATTGAAGCCGCCACTGATGATCATGTCCTTGGAGCGATCGACGATGTAGATGAAGCCGTCGGCGTCCTGGCGGGCGAGATCCCCGGTGTAGAGCCAGCCATGGCGCATCGCGCGGGCGGTTTCCTCGGGCTTGTTCCAATAGCCCTGCATCACCAGCGGCCCGCGAACGCAGATTTCGCCCACTTCGCCCGGCGCGACTTCCCGGCCATCGTCGTCGAGCAATGCGACCTGGCTGTTGGCGATCGGGCGTCCGCAAGAGGCGAGCCGCTCGGGATGGTTCTGCGGATCGTGGTCGATGATGCGCAAGACGGTGACCGTGTTCGGTGCCTCGGATTGTGCATAGAGCTGCATGAAGACGGGACCGAAGACGCGCATGCCCTCGGCCAGGCGCGACGGCGACATCGGCGAGGCGCCGTAGATCATCAGCTTCAGGCTGGAGAAGTCGGCGACATGGATCGACGGATGGTCGAGCAGCACGTAGAGCATCGTCGGCACGATGAAGGTGCTCGTGATGCGATGACGCTCGACCAGATCGAAGAATCGCTGGGGCTCGAAGCCCTTGGCCATCACGAAGCTGCCTGAACGAAGCAGCACCGCCAGGATCATGGCGCCGGCCGCATGGGTGATCGGCGTCATCGCCAGGTGGCGCACTTCGGTCGGCCAGTCCCATTCGGCGAGCTCCGCCATCACCATCGCCACCTGCACCCGCTGGGTGTGGATCACACCCTTCGGTCGCCCGGTGGTCCCGCCGGTATAGATCAGGACGCAGATATCGTCCTCGTCGGCCTCGACCACGAGTGGCCGGGGCTCGAACGCGGCGCCGGCCGCGATGATGTCCTCGCCCAGCGTCGACGGCTCGAAGCCATAGAGTGTCTTCAGGCCCGGTAGCCGGGCCTGGAGCGCGCGCGCCCGTTCCCCGAAGGCGGGCACGTCCACGAACAGGGTCTCGACCCCGGAGTCCTCGAGCAGATAGGCATGGTCGTCCTCGGAGGCCATCGGATGCATCCAGGTGACCCGCATGCCCGTCACGTAGGCCGCGGCGGTCACCAGGAAGGCCTCGGGGCGGTTCGACGAGATCGTCGCGATCGCGTCGCCGCGCTTCAGGCCACGCGCCTTGATCGCCTGGATGAAGCGACTGAGCATGGCGCCGAACTCGCGATAGCTGATCTGGCGCTCGTCCAGGACGAAGGCGACGCGATCGCCGCCGCGCTGGACCGCCCGCACGACCAGCTCGCCCATGCTGCATCCCTGGTGATACGCATCCGGACCGGTCATCGTCTTCTCCCGTAAGTCATATATCCATTCTGCCTGCGGCCGGGTCGGATTCGACCCGGGTCACGGTACTCGAATCGACGTCCGGCCGACAATGGGTGCCGTTTTCGGGCGCGCGCCATGGGCAAGTCGCGATAGCATGAGCAGAGCAAGACCGGAGACGAAGCGACCCATGAAGCGAGCGCTGTTCACTTTCGCCGTGGTGGCCGACACCCATGTCAACGAGGCCGAGACCTCGACCACCTCGCCCTACGAGACCAACCGCTGGAACAATCCTCGCGCGCGCCATGTGTTTCGCGAGATCGCGGCCATGGATCCGGCGCCGGACTTCGTGATCCACCTGGGCGATATCGTTCATCCGGTGCCGTCGCTACCCGAGTTCGATGTCGCGGTGGCGCACTTCCGTGACATGACGGCCGACATGCCGATGCCAGTCCATCTGTTGCCCGGCAATCATGACGTGGGCGACAAGCGCATCGACTGGATGCCGGCCGACCAGGTATGCGACGACTACCTGCTGAAGTACCGCGCCGCCTTCGGTGACGATTTCCACGCCTTCGAGGCGCAGGGCGTGCGCTTCGTGATGATCAACTCGCTGCTGCTCAATTCCGGCCTGGCCGACGAGCAGCGGCAGCGCGAATGGCTCGAGGCGCAGATCGACACCGCTGCCGGGCGACGCGTGTTCCTGTTCATGCACTATCCGCCCTACGTCCATAAGCGCGACGAGCGCGGCAGCTACGACAATGTCGACGAACCGGCGCGCAGCTGGCTGCTCGGCCAGATCGAGCGCCCCGGCGTCGAGGCCGTGTTCGCCGGTCATGTGCACAACTTCTGGTACGACCGCGTCGGCACGGCCGAGTTCTACATGCTGCCGTCGACCGCCTTCCTGCGCCATGACTACACCGAGTTCTACCGCGTGGCGCCGGCGACGGAGTTCGGACGCGGTGACGCGGCGAAGTTCGGCTACTTCCTGGTCGACGTCCACGAGGATGGCCACGTCGCGCACCCGATCCGGACCATGGGCGCGATGCAGGTCGTGGGCGAAGACGGCCCGAGTGATCCGTTGCGTCCGAGCCGCCTGCTCGCCCACCCCAAGACCGCGCGCTTCGAGCGCGTGGGCGTGGAGCTTCGACATCCATGGGCGGAGACCCAGCAGATCACGGCCACCGGCGGCGTCCAGGAATTCGGCCGCAAGTGGGCGCGCAACGACTATCCATTGCTAGCGCTCTGGGAGATGGGCGCGCGCCTGGCCAAGACCACCGACCAGGACCTGCTAGACGACGCCACCCGCGAGCGCATGAACCAGGCGGCGGCGGGTGGCTTGCGCTTCGTCGTCACGTCGCTGGGGGCCCCGTTACCGGCGCTGCATGGGTATGCGCGCGCGGCCGGCGTGCGCGCCTTCGAAGCCAACCTGACCCTGGCCGGCTTCGAGCGCGCACGCGATGCCTTGCGGACCGCGCGCGAGCGCAGCGGCGCGAAGATCCTGTTCTCGAAGCTGCTTTCCTACGACCCCTCGCAGTTCGACGGCACGCATTTCGCTCACGTGATCAAGGCCGGATTCACGCTCGATGAGCTGCAGGCCCACGTGGGCCTGATCCGCGAGGCCTGCGCGGCGAAAGTGATCGACGGGGTGAGCGTCCGGCTCGAAGACGGCGCCTCTTTGCTCGAGGCGGCACGCCGACTCGAGACCTTTCTGGGCAGTGTTCCGTGCGAGTTGCTGGTGTCGATCAAGCTCGCCGGCCAGAACGCCGCGCGCGTACGCGATGACGACGCGCGCACGGCCGCGTTGGCGGCGCAGGCGATGGTGCTCTCGCGTGCGGGCGAACGGGTGCAATGGGTCTTCGACACGTTCATGGACGTCGACCGCGGCTACTATCCGCGCCACGCCTTCATCGACCGTCGCTTCGACCCAAGACCGGCGGCGCATGTCTTCACGGCGCTCAACGCCTGCTTTCCAGACGAGGATCGCTTCGTGTTGGGCGAGGCGGTCGATGCCGGCGAGTCGGCGTGCGGGGCGATCGAGTTCACCGCCGGGCCTGGCCGGTTCGCGCTGATCTGGGGCAATGGCGAAGCGCTCGAGGCCTGGCTGCTCGAGTTCGCGCCCGACGCGATGGTCCGTGACCTGTGCACCCACGAGGCCGGGCGTTCGAGCCGCTGGCGCCAGCTGCGCGGCAGCGGTCCCGCGGTCCTATTGGTATCCCACTGAGCGCCGGCCCCATCCGTCGCCGGATCGGGCGACCGGCCGCGCGGGCCATCTTGCCAATTCGTTCGAGGAGGAATCCATGCAATTGACCCTGAACGGGCGCACCGCGCTCATCACCGGCGGCAGCCTGGGCCTGGGCCTGGCCATGGCGCACCGTTTCGCCGAGGCGGGCGCCAATCTCGCGCTGGTTGCACGCCGCGAGTCGGTGCTCGCCGACGCGGCGCGTGCGATATCGGAGATGGCGCCCGTGAAGGTGGTGCCGATCGCGGCCGACGTGTCCACGCGCGAGGGCTGTGAGCGAGCGTTCGAGTCGGCCGTCGAGGCGCTGGGCAAGGTCGACGTGCTGGTGAACAACGCCGGGGCGTCGGCCACCGGCGCGTTCGAGTCGATCACCGACGAGCAGTGGCAGGCCGATTTCGAGTTGAAGCTGTTTGCCGCGGTCAGGCTGGCACGGCTTGCCTTCCCCGGCATGAAGCAACGCCACTGGGGGCGCATCATCAATGTGCTGAACACCGGCGCCAAGGCGCCGATGCCCAACGGTGCCCCGACCGTCGTGAGTCGTGCGGCCGGCCTGTCGCTGACCAAGGTGCTCGCCAACGAGGGCGCGCCGCACAACGTCTTGTGCAATGCCTTGCTGGTCGGGCGCATCGCCAGCGACCAGTGGGTGCGCAAGGCCGAGCAAAGCGGCCAGCCGCTCGCCGCGGTGCATGCGGCGCTGGCGGCCGGGGTCCCGATGGGCCGCATCGGCAGCGCCGAAGAGTTCGCCAACGCCGCCTGCTTCCTGGCCTCGGACCAGGGCAGCTATGTCACCGGCACGGCGATCAACGTCGACGGCGGGCTGTGCCCGGTGGTTTGAGCCAAGGCTAGCAGGGCGCTAGGCACATTTGCCTAGCCGGCTGCTAGGCACTTTTCGCGATGGTGTCCGCCCTCTCCCGCCCATAGCTTGATCGTGACCGGTAACGGTTTCGAATCGTTGCCGAATGCGATGCAATGACAGGGAGGCAATGCCATGGGCGCATTGAAGTGGCGCGTAGTCGCGTCGGGCATCATCCTGGTATCGATGCTGGCCGCTTGCGGTGGGGGAGGCGGCGACAGCTCGGGCAGTGGCGATACGACGCCGACCGGTGATACCGGCGGAAGCGGTACGCCAACTACGAAGGAGCTCGACGTTTCCGGGCAGGTCGACCTACCCGGATTCGCCGAAACCGGCGCCCGGTGGCTGAAGATCAGCGATCCGAACAGCGAGCAGCCCTTGTACGAAGGACCGACCGCCGCCAACGGCAGCTACTCGGCCACGATTACCGCACCGGTCGATCTCGATCGACTGGTCATCGAGGCGGTTGCCCCGCAGAATCCCGGTGCCTATGGCATGGCCGTGGTTTCGCTCGGCGCCACGGCCGGGGCGAATGGGCTCAAGCGCGCGCAGACCGCGACACGAACCGCGGCGCGAACCGCCACCAAGGGCAGTCCGGTCCAGGCGAACATCGACGCACAATCCACCGCCCGGGGTTTGGCGCTGACTGCCGCCGGACGACTCAGAGAGGGCTCGTTGGCGTTCGATACCAGCGAGCAGACGCGGGTGGACGGCATCGCCACGGCCCTGGCGAGCGACGGCGTGCAGAGTTGTCCCGCCCAAGCCGTCGCCGGAGGGCCCAAGCCGAGAAGCTACGACGGATACCTGTCGCAGTTCGTGAGCTGGGCCACCCCGATGCGGCGTGCCGAATACGACGACACGCTGCGCAACGACGGGCTGCGTGCCGCGCAGCAGATCGCGACCGTCAAGATCCTGCCCGGCAATCGCTTCGGGCGCGGGTTCGGCTGGGCCAACGGCGGCGTCAAGATGCTGCGCTGGATGATGCACTACCGGATCCCGGCGCTCACGACCGACGGCTACGCCACGGTCGAGAACTACCAGTTGCCCTACGAAGACCTCGTCAAGGCCGTCGACCTGATCCTGAGCGCGGAGCGCGGCAACTGCCGCGAGAACGCGCTGTTCGGGGCATACCTCGCCAGCCGGATCTCGAACTTCAAGCAGGTCGCGGCGATCGCGGTCTACCAGGAGCGGTCCGTATACGACTATAGCCACGCGTTGACGCTGGCGTGCCGCAAGGACACCGAGACCTTCGACATCTACAACTGGAACTTCTCGAACATCACCGCGTCGAGCGACACCCGGAACAACGCGCTGCTCGCCGCCGACTGCACCATCATCGACTCCTGGGGCGGCGAGACGATTCCGTTGGCCGAGTTCCTCGACAAGAACGTGGGTCGCAGCGTGAAGGAAGTCATGCGCATCGTGCTGCCACCCGACAGCGAGAGGATCACGCTCCCCGATTCGCTGCTGAACGCGCCGGCGCCGGCGCTCAAGGTCGCCGCGCTCGGCAAGCCGGCGCTCGAGGCCGCCGCGCTCGGCAAGGACGAGACTCCTCGTGGCGAGTGCTACTTCGGTTCGACCCCCGACGCCTGCTCGTCCTTCACGGTCGCGGGTGGGGAGCGCTGCGGTGACGAGGTCGACAACGATGGCGACGGCGAGGTCGACGAGGGGTGCCCGGCAGCGACGCCGCCCACGGACTACGTGGTCTGGTACATGGACAACGTTGCCTGCTGGAGCGCGCCGCGTGTCTACGCGACCAACCGCGCCGGATTCGACCAGACTCAGCGCACCTGCGACATTCCCGGTGGCGGCATCGACTGCAACATCGATGTCGAGAAGGTCGCGCTGCGCGATGGCTTCGCGACGCTGGCAGAGGCGCAATCCTGGTTCTGCGGACAGGTCAAAACCAACTGGTACCACTACTGGTGCAACAGCCGCGGCGCCCGGGTCGAGGTCGGCGGTGGGCAACTGTATACGCTGGCGATGCCGTGTGACCTGAGCCAGGTGCCCTACGAGTACCCATGACGCGGTGATGAGCGAAGGGTGTCGGGCGGCCGGGGGGCTGGTATGCTCGACACGGTTCGAACGGCACACGGCATTCGGGAGGTCGCATGGATGTCGCTCGTAGAACGCTGCTTCGCGGAAGTGGCGCCGCGCTGGCAGCGCCCGCTCTATTGCGTCGGGCCGTGGCCGCACAAGCCGGCGCCCCGCTGCCGATACCCCCGGTCGTCGATGCCGACGGCACGGGCGGCACACTGCTTGAAGCCATCGGTGGCGAACACGAGTTCCTCGCCGGTTCGCGCACTCGGGTGGTGGGATTCAATCAGCCGTTTCTCGGGCCGGTTCTGCGCATGCGCCGCGGGCATAGTGCGCGCCTGCAGGTTCGAAACCGCTTGCGCGAGCCGATCACTGTCCACTGGCACGGGTTGCACGTACCCGGTGAGGTGGACGGCGGGCCTCACAGCGTGATCGAACCCGGTGCCAGCTGGACGCCCACACTCGAGATCGACCAGCCTGGCGGGACCTACTGGTACCACTCGCACATGCATCGGCGCACGGCCGAGCATGTCTACTGGGGCCTGGCCGGCATGCTGATCGTCGACGACCCGGCGCAAAGCGGGCTGCCGTCGCGCTACGGTGTCGACGACCTACCGCTCGTGATCCAGGACCGCGCTTTCGATGCGCGGGGCGATCTGGCGTATTCCAAGCGTGGCCCGTCGTTGATGACCGGCTTTCGCGGCGACCGGATCCTGGTCAACGGCGCGATCGAGCCGGTCGCGACGGTCCCGCCCGGATGGGTGCGCCTGCGCCTGCTCAACGGATCGAACGCGCGTATCTACACGCTGTTTTTCGACGATGAGCGCGAGTTCCACCAGATCGGCACCGATGGCGGCCTGCTGCCGCGCCCGGTCTCGCGGCGGCGCCTCGTGCTCGCGCCGGGCGAGCGCGCCGAGTGGCTGGTCGACTTCAGCGATCGGGGACCGACGCGGCTGCTTTCGCTGCCCGATCGCAATTTGCCCATGGGCGGGATGATGGGGGGCATGTCGGGCGCCGAACCCCCGAGCGTGAACGGCGATGGCGCCTTCGGCGTGATGCAGTTTCGGGTCGACGGCCAGGCGAGCGCCACGATCACCGCGTTGCCTGCGTCGATCGCGGGCGCGGCGCCGCTGCCCGACTTCGGCGAGCCGGTTCGCCGTCGCCGATTCGAATTGGACATCCACGGCGCGATGATGGGGGGCATGGGGCGCGGCATGATGGGCGGCGGTGCCGGGGGTGGCATGACGATCAACGGCCGCTCGATGGACATGGGTCATATCAATGAACGTGTGCCGCTCGGCCAGACCGAGTTGTGGGAGGTGCGCTCGGCCATGATGGCGCATCCGTTCCATGTTCACGCGACCTCTTTCCAAGTGATTCGAACGAGCGCGGGGCCGGTCGACTTCGCCGAAGCCGGTCTCAAGGACACCGTGCTCGTCGACGACCGGGTCGAACTGCTGGTCAGGTTCCGACACCGCGCCGACGAGCGCCGCCCGTTCATGTATCACTGCCACATTCTCGAGCACGAGGACGCGGGCATGATGGGACAGTTCACGGTGGGATGAGCGCCGCGCGTGCGAGAACGTCGGCCGAGTGCCCGCCGCGATGACGTCGCGCCCGGACCCGTCCGCCACCGGCGGCTGCCGGCCTTTCGTGATTGAATCCCAGGGAATCCGCGCCGAACCGCGTATGGTTCGGGCTCCTGGTCGTGCCTGCCGGAATCCTCACGATGCGAATTTCAGTTGTTGCGGCAACCCTGGTGTTGTCGCTGTTATCCGTCTCCTGTTCCGAGAAGAGTGCGCAGAAGCCGGCGCCCGCCGGTGCCATCAAGCGTCCGCCACCGGCCGTCGGCGTCGTGGTCGTGGCACGTGCGCCGGTCACCCTGAGCAACGAGCTCGCCGGCCGCCTGGAGGCGGTGCGGGTGGCGCAGGTCCGCGCCCGGGTGCCGGGCATCGTGCAGCGTCGCCTGTTCACCGAGGGCAGTGAAGTCAAGGCGGGCGACCCCCTGTTCAAGCTCGACGACGCGAGCTACCAGGCCAGCCTGAACAGCGCGCTCGCGCAGGTCGCGCGTGCCCGCGCCAACCTGGAGAACGCGCGCGAGCTGGTCGATCGCTATCGACCGTTGGTGGCGGCCAATGTCGTCAGCAAACAGACCAACGCCAATGCGGTGGCCGCGTTCAAGCTCGCCGAGGCCGACGTCGGCGTGGCCAATGCCGCGGTCAAGACGGCGCGCATCAACCTGGGCTACGCCACCGTGACCGCGCCGATCTCGGGCCGGATCGGTCGTGCGCTGGTCACCGAGGGCGCGCTGGTCGGGCAGGGCGAGGCCACGCACATGGCGGTGATCCAGCAGGTCGACCCGCTCTATGTGAACTTCACCCAGTCGGCCAACGACATGCTCGCGCTGCGGCGCTCTTTCGCGGCGGGCCAGGCCAGCGCACCCGATGCCGCCACCGCCGCCACGGTTCGCGTGGTGCTCGAGGACGGCAGCGTCTATTCGCATCCGGGCAAGCTGCTGTTCTCCGACCTGACCGTCGACCAGAGCTCGGGCCAGGTCACCTTGCGCGCCGAATTGCCCAATCCCGAGAAGCTGTTGTTGCCCGGCCTGTTCGTGCGCGTGCGCATCGAACAGGCCCGCCTCGCCGACGCGGCGCTCATTCCCCAGCAGGCGGTCGTGCGCTCGGCTGGCGGCGATACGGTCCAAGTCGTGGACGCGCAAGGCAAGGTGGCGCCGCGCACCGTGAAGGTCGTGTCTTCGCAAGGCGATCGCTGGGTGGTCACCGATGGCTTGAAGAACGGCGATCAGGTCGTCGTCGACGGCTTCCAGAAGATTCGCCCCGGCATCACGGTCAAGCCGGTGCCCTGGCGGGCAGCCGGTGCCGCGCCGGCAGGGCCGGCGGCGCAGCCGCCCAAGCCCACGGGTGCCGCCCCGAAGCCGGCGGCCGCGGCCGCCACCGCGCCCAAGCGCTGAGGCGCCGCCATGGCACGCTTCTTCATCGACCGCCCGATCTTCGCGTGGGTGATCGCGCTGTTCATCCTGGTCGCGGGTGCGGTCGCGGTCACGCAGATGCCGATCACGCAGTACCCGAACGTCGCGCCGCCGGCCATCACGGTCAACGCGGTCTATCCGGGCGCTTCGGCCGAGACCATGGACAACGCCGTGGTCAGCCTGATCGAGCAGGAGATGAACGGCTCGCCGGGCATGCTGTACATGGAGTCGGTCACCCAGGCCAACGGGACCGCCTCGATCAGCATCACCTTCGACCCCAAGATCGACGCCGACCTGGCCCAGATCGACGTCCAGAACCGGTTGGCACGCGCCACCCCGCGATTGCCGCAGGCGGTCGTGCAACAGGGCGTGCAGGTCACGAAGGCGCGCAGCAACTTCCTGTTGTTCGTGATGGTCTATTCCGAGGGGGGCAAGCTCTCGCCGATCGAGATCGGCGACTATGTGTCGCGCAGCATCCTGCCCGAGTTGCAGCGCGTCGACGGCGTCGGCCAGGCACGCCTGTTCGGCACCGAGCGCGCGATGCGCATCTGGCTCGACCCGGCCCGGCTGCGCGCCTATGGCCTGGCGCCGGCGGATGTGAATTCGGCCATCCGGGCCCAGAACGCCCAGGTCTCCGCGGGCGGCATCGGCGAGCTGCCGAACACCGAGACCCAGACGATCAGCGCTGCGGTGGTGGTCCGGGGCCAGCTCGAGACTCCGGCGCAGTTCGCCGACATCGTGCTGCGCGCCAACCCCGACGGCTCCACGGTCCGACTGCGTGACGTCGCGCGCATCGAGCTGGGCGGCCAGGGCTACTCCACCTTCGCCCGGCTCAACGGCGCCAACGCGGTGGGCGTGGGCATCCAGCTCTCGAGCACCGGCAATGCGATGGCCACGGCCGCCGCGATCGGCGAGCGGATGGAAGTCCTGGCGCAGAACTTCCCGCCGTCGCTGCGGCACCGGATCCCCTACGACACCTCCAAGTTCGTGCGCCTGTCGATCATCCAGGTCGTGCAGACCCTGGCCGAGGCGATCGGCCTCGTGTTCCTGGTGATGCTCGTGTTCCTGCAGAGCTTCCGCTACACGCTGATCCCCACAATCGTGGTGCCGGTCGCGCTCATGGGTACCTTCGGCGTGCTGCTCGCGATGGGCTACTCGATCAACGTGCTGACGATGTTCGCGATGGTGCTTGCGATCGGCATCCTGGTCGACGACGCCATCGTGGTGGTGGAGAACGTCGAGCGCATCATGGCCGAAGAGGGCCTGTCGCCGCGTGCGGCGACGCGCAAGGCGATGGGCCAGATCACCAACGCGATCATCGGCATCACCACGGTGCTGGTGTCGGTCTTCGTGCCGATGGCGATGTTCGGCGGCGCCGTGGGCAACATCTACCGGCAGTTCTCGGTGACCATGGTCACGTCGATGCTGTTCTCGGCCTTCCTGGCGCTGAGCCTGACGCCGGCGCTGTGCGCGACGCTCCTGCGCCCGGTCAAGAAGGGCCACCACGAGCGGCGCGGGTTCGCCGGGCTCTTCAATCGGGGTTTCGCCCGCACCACGCAGGGGACGGTGAGCCTTGCGCGTCGCATCCTGCGGGTGTCCTGGCTGTTCCTGTTGATCTATGCGGCGCTGGTCTGGGCCTGTGGCTCGCTGTTCGTGAAGATGCCCTCGTCGTTCCTGCCCAACGAGGACCAGGGCTACCTGATCACGAACATCCAGTTGCCGCCCGGCGCCACCGCCAACCGCACGCTCGAGGTCGTCAAGCGCGTCGAGGGCTTCTATGCCAAGCAGCCCGAGGTCGATCAGGTGGTGACCGTGATCGGCTTCAGCTTCTCGGGCGTCGGCCAGAACGCGGCGCTCGCGTTCACGAGCTTCAAGCCATGGAACGAGCGACTGGCGCCGCAGAGTTCGGCGCAGGCCATCGCGGGACGCGCTTTCATGGCCTTGTCGTCGGTGCGCGATGCCTTCATCTTCGCGGTCAGCCCGCCGCCGATCCGCGAGCTGGGCAATGCCACCGGCTTCTCGTTGCGGCTCCAGGATCGCGGCAGCGTCGGACGCGAGGCCCTGATCGCCGCCCGCAACCAGCTTCTGGGGCTGGCGGCGCGCAGTCCGATCCTGCGCGGGACGCGACCCGACGGCCTCGAGGACGCGCCGCAGCTTCGGCTGGAAATCGATCGGGATCGCGCGGCGGCGCTGGGCGTGGGCTTCGATGCGATCAGCGCGGCGCTCGGCACCGCCATCGGTTCGTCCTACATCAACGACTTCCCCAATGCGGGCCGCATGCAGCGCGTGATCGTGCAGGCCGATGCAAAGGGCCGGATGCAGCCCGAGGACCTGCTCGAGCTCAACGCGGTGAACAAGGCCGGCCAACCCGTGCCTTTCGCCAGCTTCGCGACCACCCGTTGGACCAGCGGCGCGATGCAGGCGATCCGCTACAACGGGTTTCCGTCGCTGCGCCTGTCGGGCGACGCCGCGCCGGGCTACAGCACGGGCGATGCCATGGACGAGATCGAGCGGCTGATCGGACAGCTGCCGGCCGGCATCGGCTTCGAGTGGACCGGTCTGTCGCGCGAGGAGAAGGCCTCGGGAAGCCAGGCGCCGATCGTGCTCGCGTTCTCGCTGCTGGCCGCCTTCCTGTGCCTGGCCGCGCTCTACGAGAGCTGGGCGATTCCGTTCGCGGTGTTGCTGGTGGTGCCGCTCGGTGTGCTCGGTTCGGTGCTCGCGGCCATGTCGCGAGGCTACCCCAACGATGTCTACTTCACGGTGGGGCTGGTCACGATCATCGGCCTGTCGGCCAAGAACGCGATCCTGATCATCGAGTTCGCCAAGGACTTGCATGCGCAGGGCCGCGACCTGATCGAGGCGACGCTGGAAGCCTTGCGCCTGCGGCTGCGGCCCATCCTGATGACGTCGCTCGCCTTCATGCTGGGCGTGCTGCCGCTGGCGATCGCCACCGGAGCCGGCTCGGCCGGACAGCGCGACATCGGAACCGGTGTGATCGGCGGCATGATCAGTGCCACCGTGCTCGCGGTGTTGTTCGTGCCGGTGTTCTTCGTGGTGATCCGACGCCGTTTCCCGGGTAGCCGTCGGCAGCACGATTTCGAGCAGGCGCACGCCGCAGGTGTTCACCCGGCCGAGCCGGCGTCGGGCAGCGACGATGGCGCAGGAGCCGCGGCGAGCGGCGAGCGCAACGAGGACCGTGGCGACGCTTCGGGGCCCGGCAGGGACCACACGCCTTAGCGGTTGTTCCGAAAACCGGTAATCCTTGCCGGCGCGGCGCGGGGTGCTCGCCGGCATCGCGCATTCGAGGTAGGACAAGCGTCCCGATCGCGGGCATGATCGCGAACTGGCTCAGCCCTGGCGGCGCCTTGATTCGCCGACAACGCGCATGATCGAGCAGCAGCACGGGGAGCCCGCAGCGACGGGCCCAGGCCTTGTCGGCGCAGCGAAAGCGGCTCGCGAGGGGGGCTTGCCGGCGTTTGGCACCTGGGAGTGGTCGCCGGCGACCGACACCCTGAGGGTCTCGGACAATGCCTGCCTGTTGCTCGGCATCGATCCCCGGCGGCGGCCGTCGGCGCGCCCGCAGCGGCTGTGGCAAGGGGCCCCGGCGCAGGATCGTGCCGCGCTCGAGGGCGGGATCGCCTTGCTGTTGGCCAAGGGTGAGCCGATCGACACGGACTTCATCGTCGTATCCACCATCGGCGAGCATCGTGCGCTGCGCATGCAGGCGGAATGCCACGATCGTGATGACCCCGCGGCGTGCGTGCTTGGCGTGGTCTCGCCGCGCCATGAAACCGTGGCTGATGCCGGGACGGCGCGGGCCCGGCCGGCCGACGTGCTCGCGCGCGCGGCATTCGATCTGCGTTCACCCTTGCACGCGATTCGCGGCTTTGCCGAGATGATCGCCAGCAACCCGATGTTGCCCGAGCGCGAGCGCGGCCATGTCGACGCGATCCTGGGCGCGTCGCAGTATCTGGCCAGCATTTCCGAAAGCATGTACTTGCGCGCGCTGCTCGAGCGCGGCGATGTCGAGCCGATGGTGGAGCGCATCGACCTGACGCGCGAAGCCGCCGATGTCGTGGCCCGGCTCCAACCGGCGGCGCGCTTTGCGCAGATCTCGCTGCGCGCCGATACCGCCGGCCCGGCCTGGGTCCTGGCCGACCGGCGCTACCTGTCGCTGGTCCTGATGAACTTGGTGGCCAACGGCGTGAAGTTCAATCGGCCGGGCGGGCAGGTGGTGCTCGCGACGCGCGCGGCCGGGCCGGGGCGCGTACGCGTCCTGATCGCCGATACCGGTCGCGGCCTGCACATCGCGCGCCCGAACGCGGGGCGTTGCAGCGAAGGCAGCGGCCCCGGATCGCCGGGTGGCTTCGGGTACCAGTTGTGTCGCGACCTGCTGCGGCACATGGACGGCACGATCGAATGCGAGACCGCACGCGACGAGGGCATGCGCGTCGAGCTCACCCTGCCGGCGGCCTGACGACGCCGATGGCCGAGCCCAGCGACGCGGATCGATGAACGCCGACACCCTCCGCGCGAACCTTCATCCGTTTCCGGCTCAGGACATCCGGACCCTGGTCCAGGCTCAGGCCGCCAGGCGTGGCGATCATCCGTATCTGATCTGGCGTCCGTTCGATGGCAAGCGCCAGGTCTGGAGCTACGCGCAGTTCGAGAACCGTGTCGCCCGCTTTGCCGCCGGCCTGCATGCGCGTGGCGTGCGTGCCGGCGACCGCGTGCTCGTGCACCTGGACAACTGCCCGGAGGCGGTCTTCGCGTGGTTCGGTTGCGCCTGGATGGGGGCGGTCGCGGTCACCACCAATGCACGCTCGAGTGCCGACGAGCTTCGCTATTTCGCCTCGCATGCGCAGGCGGTCGCCGGCATCACCCAGCCCCGCTTCGCGGCGCTGGTCGATGCGGCCTGCCCCGAGTTGTGCTGGCTCGCGGTCACGGCCACCGACAATGGCGAGGATGCGGGGCCCGGGCGCGCGGCGGCGTCGGACGCGTTCGATGCGATCGACGCCGATCCGGGTCTGCTCGCGCCGCGACCGCACGATCCGCTCGCACCGTTCTCGGTACAGTACACCTCGGGCACCACCTCGCGGCCCAAGGGCGTGTGCTGGACCCATGCCAACGCGCTCTGGGGTGCGCGCATCAATGCCACCCACCAGGACCTCCGTCCCGACGACATCCATCTGGTGACCCTGCCGTTGTTCCACACCAATGCCCAGGCGTACTCGATGCTCGCGGCGATGTGGGCCGGCGCTACCGCCGTGGTCCAGCCCCGGTTCTCGGCGCGGCGCTTCTGGTCGGTCTCGCTCGAGGAGCGTTGCACATGGGCTTCGATCGTGCCCTTCGTGACCCGCGCCTTGATGGCTCACGAGGTTCCCGCCCACCACTATCGCCTGTGGGGCTCGGGCGTGTGCGAGCCGCCCACCGATGCGCATTTCGGCGTGAAGACGATCGGTTGGTGGGGCATGACCGAGACGATCACCCACGGCACGGTCGGGCTCGCGCACCTGCCCAACGCGCCCATGTCGATGGGCCTGCCCGCGCCCGAGTACGGCATCCGGGTCGAGGTCGATGGACGCGCCGCCGAACCTGGCGAGACCGGCGCGCTGCTGGTGCGAGGCGTCCGCGGCCTGTCCCTGTTCGCCGAGTACCTCAACAACCCACAGGCCACGGCCGATGCATTCGATGAGCGCGGCTACTTCCGAACCGGCGATCGCGTCCGCGTGGGCGAGGACGGCTGGCTCTATTTCGCTGACCGCGACAAGGACATGCTCAAGGTCGGTGGCGAGAACGTGGCGGCCTCCGAGATCGAGCGCGTGTTGATCGGTGTGGCCGGCGCACTCGAGGTCGCGGTGGTGGCAAGGCGTCACCCGATGCTCGACGAGGTGCCGGTGGCCTTCGTGCTCACCGACGCGGCGACGGCGGCCGACGCGCAGGCGGCGGCCGCGCTCGCCGCGCGCGCACGTACGCAATGCGAGCGCCAGCTCGCGGACTTCAAGCGCCCGGTCGAGATCCGGGTCGTCGATTCGCTGCCGCGCTCGACGCTCGAGAAGATCGCCAAGTCCGAGTTGCGCCGTCGCCTGGCCGACGAGTCGCAGGCCTGAGTGCGCAAGCGCTCGACAAGACGCGAGCAAACCGATTCACCCTGCCCGGAGATCCATGATGCCGCTGACCAGCAAGTACGTCTTCTTCGCGTCGATGGATGTCGACCCCGCCCATGAAGACCTGTTCAACGAGGTCTATGACAGCGAGCACGTGCCCAAGCTGCTGGCGGTGCCCGGCGTGCTCGCGGTCTCGCGCATCAAGGGCGAGCCGTTCGATGTCTCGATCGGTGGCGAGACCCGTCGCATGCCCGCGCCCACGCCGGTCTACACCGCGATCTACGAGATCGAAAGCCCCGAGGTCCTGACCGGTGCCGCCTGGTCCGAGGCCGTCGAGGCGGGGCGATGGCCCACGCATGTACGGCCTCATACGCGCAACCGTGCGCATGGTCTCTATCGGGTGATTTCCACGTGACCGGAACGGTCGTCTCTACCCGTTTCGAGTAAGACGGCGCACGCGGCAACCGCGACTCGCGCAGGGGTTTGTCGGAGGTCAATACAAGCGGCATGCGGCCGAGTATGATGTGTTCATCGGCACATGCCGATCGATTCGAAGACTCTCGCGAACACCCCCCGAATCACGTCGCATCCACCCGAGGAAATCCGCCGCGATGTACCAGATGCTCCGCCCCCTGCCAGCAGAGGAGGAGCGCTTCGCGCGACTCCTCGAGACCCTACGGTGTCCCCGCTGCCAGGGGACATTTTCTTTTGAGCGGCACCGACAGAAGCAACCCGGGCTCGGGATCTTCGGCGTGCTACGGTGTGCTTGCAGCGAGCGGCCGGTGCTCGATGCGATTCCGGTGCTCGTCGACAAGCCGCTGGTGGCGCGCACGCATTGGTCGGGCGAAGCAGAGACGCGTGGGCGCGGCGCCGCCGAGCTGTGCGCGATGATTCGCGATGGCCGCGGATTCGAGGCCCTGCTCGACGCCATCACGGTACCCATCGTCGCGCCCCATCGGCTGCGTCGCCTGCTGCCCTTGCCCGACAGCATCTGGGAATCCGAGCCCTTGCTGCGTTTCGGTGGCTGGCTGCGCCAGCGCCAGTTGCTGTCGAGGCTGAAGAAACCGCGCGACGCGCAATCCGCCCGCGACTGGCTGAACCTGTTCTACGGCCGTGGCTCGCCGCTCTCGGGGGCGCTCTACAACTACTTCTTTCATCGCTTCACGCAGCCCCGATACCTGGCGGCCCTGAGCCTGTTCACGCTGCTGCCGCCCAGCGACAAGCCGGTGCTCGACATTGCCACGGGCTTCGGCCACTTCGCGCATCACCTGCAAAATGGCGAGGTGCCGCATCCGGTCATCGGCCTGGACTTCAACTTCTTTCCGATGTGGGCGGCCCGACGGGTGATGGTGCCCAAGGCCTCGTTCGTGGTGGCCGACGCGACCGAGGGGCTGCCGTTTCCGGACGGTGCATTTTCCGGCGTGACCTGCTCCGACGCCTTTCACTTCATGGCCGAGAAGACCCGGGTCCTCGAAGAGTGCGATCGCTGCGTCGACAACGGCCCCGTGATCTTCACCCGCGTGGGCAACGCGCAGGTGCTGCCGCCCGACGGACCGGTGGAGCTCTCGCCCGGATCGTACCGGGCCTTGTTTGCCGGCAAGACCTTGCGGATGTTCGGCGAGCTCGACCTGGTCAAGAGCTATCTGCGCCACCTGGGCCCCGATCTCTCGCACGATGCCAGGCCCGATGAACTCGCGTTCGACAAGTACCTGTCGATCGTCGTGTTCCCCGACGGCGAGTTGCCACCGCGGCCATCGTTCGAGCGCTGGCCGCATTGCGTGGGCGTGCTCGGCATCAATCCGCTCTATGCGGCGCGCCCGCGCGCCGATGGCGGGCTCGACCTGTCGCTGGGCGACATGCCGTCGAAGTGGTTCGCGCTGCAAAACGCGGCGGCGCTGATGTACCTGCCGCAGCGGACCACGATCACGCGCGCCGATCTCGACGCGATGAAGTCGGGCCAGATGACGCCCGCGCTTGGTGCCCTGATCGATCGCTTCGTCGTGATCGGCATGCCGTCGGGCTACGCCACGCCTCGGGCGGATAGGCCCTCGCGAAGCGGGCCGTCGAACGTGCACGAGGAGTCGCCGGTCAGCGCGGCCTGAGCCCCGGCCGGGCGGGCCCCGGGGGCTCGCCTGGTTCGCTCGCCGCGTCGCGCACCCCTACCGGGTGCCGGCGGTGCGCTCGCCTACCACTTGCCGATGATCACGCCGCCGGCGTCGGCGGGGCTCGGGCGCGCCGCAATGTCGGCATCGCTGATCGCGATGCGATTACGCCGATGAATCATCCAGTCGAAGATCATCGCGTAGTGCGCGTCGACGATGCCGGCATACCCCGGGTCGCGTCCGAGGTCGACCAGCTCGTGCGGGTCTTCCTGCAAGTCCCACAGCAGCGGGGCGACACCCTTGCACACGTGCACGAGCTTGTAGCGCTCGGAGCGCGCCATCACCATCCGGGCATCGTGCTGGCCGATACCCAGGCGTCGGGCGGTGGGGTAGATCGAGTAGTCCATCTCGGCGAAGACGGCATCGCGCTGGGGCGCCTTTCCGCCGCGCAGCAGCCCGAGCAGTGAACGCCCCTCGATCACGTGCGTGGCGACCTCGCCGCCGATCGCATCGATGAAGGTGGGCACCAGGTCCACGGCCTCGATGAGGTCGTCGCGAACCTCGCCACGGGGTGCCGCCGGGTCCGGGTCGTAGACGATCATCGGCAAGCGAACGCTGGGCTCGTACATGAACTCCTTTTCGCCCTGCCAGTGGTCGCCCAGGAAGTCGCCGTGATCGGCGGTGAACACGATCATCGTGTCCTCGAGCCGGCCGCTCTCCTTCAGGAAGCGCATCAGGCGGCCGACGTGGTCGTCGATCTGCTTCACCAGCCCCATGTAGGCCGGCAGCATGTTCTCGCGGAGCCGGTCGTCGGAGAAGGCGAGCGACTCCGGGTGCTGCTGGAAGCCGGCAAGGATCGGGTTGATGTCGCGCGCACGGCCACCGGCCTGTTCGGAACGCTCCGAATCGGCGCGAATCGGCGCCTGGAAGTCGTCTGGGCCGAACATGTCGTGATAAGGGGCCGGTGCGATGTAGGGCCAGTGCGGCTTGATGTAGGACAGATGCAGGCACCAGGGCTGCTCGCCCTGCTCCCGAATGAACTCGATCGCCTTGTTGGTGGCGAATGGCGTCTCGGTGAATTCCTCGGGTAGCCGGGTGGGGCGATGCGCGTTGCGCATGTACCAGCCGCTGGCCAGCTCGCCGTTCTCGTCCTGGCCCGAGTTCGCCCATTCATGCCACGGGTTGAAGCCGTCGTAGCCCCTGCTGCGCAAGAAGACGTTGTACTCGAGGTCGGGCTTGACCTTGTGATCCGGGTGCAGGCCGTCGTCTCGCCAGTAGGGTTCGAATCCGCCCTGGGCGAGCAGCGCGCCGGTGCCGGTGTCGGGCGACAGGCCCAGGCGCGCGATCCCTTCGAGGTCGGCGCGATGATGGGTCTTGCCGACGACCGCGGTGCGAACGCCCAGGGGACGCAGGTAGTCGCCCAGCGTGCGCTCGCCGACCGGGAGCTGGACGAAGTTCCAGGTCGCGCCGTGCGAGAGCGTGTAGCGGCCGGTATAGAAGGACATGCGCGACGGCCCGCAAACCGGCGCCTGGCAGTACGCGCGCGTGAAGCGCGTGCCCATCGCGGCCAGTGCATCGAGATTCGGCGTGCGAAGCGCGCGGTGGCCGTAGCACGACAGGTAGTCGGCCCGAAGCTGGTCGGCCATGATGAACAAGACGTTGCGCACGCGGCGTGTCGTGCCACCCAGTTGATCGGCCATCTTCGCGTGTTCCTGTAGCGGGTCTCGTCAGTAGTCCAGGTAGACCGTGCCGTCCTCGACGACGATCGGCCAGGTTTTCAGCGCCGGGCATTCGGGGCCGGTCACCAGTGCGCCGCTGGCCAGGTCGAACTGCGCCTGGTGGAGCGGGCACTCGATGAAACCGTCCATCACGTAGCCCTCGGTCAGTTTCGCGTAGGCGTGGCTGCAGATGCCGTCGATCGCGAACAGGCCGGCCTCGGTTCGGCACAGCGCGATCGACTGGTCGCCGATCTCGATCTCGAGCGACTCGTCCACCTCGAGCATGGCGGCGGCTTCGGTCAGGTCGATCCGGGGCACGCGGGTCTCCTTTCGCGGTTCACGGGCTTCGCGGTTCACGGGCGAATCGCCGCGAATTCTATGGCGAATCCGGGGCACTTGCTGCGAAGACCGTACGGTACCGAAGTGAACTCCCGCAAGCAATTGCGAATTCCGCAATAAATTGGAAGAATAGTCGCGAAATTCGCAAGCCGGATTCGCCGCGCCGGGCGCGCGCAGGGATCCGGCACAACGGAGACTTCGATGGACGCGTCGTTTCGCGACATGGTCGATGGCCGGACCGGGCTGATCGACCGGCGCATCTTTGCCGACCCGCTCGTCTACGAGCGCGAGCTTGCGCAGATCTTCGGGCGCTGCTGGCTGTTGCTCGGTCACGAGTGCCAGATCCCGAACGAAAACGACTACATGACCGCCTACATGGGCGAGGATCCGGTGATCGTCTCGCGCCTCGCCGGCGGCCGGATCGTCGCGCACCTGAACATGTGTCGCCATCGCGGCAACCGGGTCTGCCGCGCCGACAGCGGCAACGCGCGCAGCTTCACCTGTCCCTTCCATGGCTGGACCTTCGGCAACGACGGCCGGCTCGACCATGTCCCCGGCCTGGACGAGGTCTACTACGGCGAGCTCGACGTGGCGTCCAACGGCCTGGTGCCGGTGGGCCAGCTCGACACCTACAAGGGCCTGATCTGGGCGACCTGGGACCGCGATGCGCCGCCCCTGCTCGACTATCTGGGCGACATGGCCTGGTACCTGGACCTGGTACTCGATCGTCGAGAGGGCGGCATCGAATTCCTGCCCGGCGTCCACAAGTGGCAGGTGCATTGCAACTGGAAGTTCCCGGCCGACAACTTCATCGGCGACTCCTACCACGGGCCGGTCTCGCACAAGTCGGCGTGGGTATCGGGCTTCGAGGGCCAGCCACGGCGCAAACCGGGCTACGGCTACGAGGGCTTTCAGATCAGTCCCGGAAACGGCCACGGGCTCGGCGCGCGCTGGGCGGAGTCGCCCGAGGAGTACGTGGCGATGGGCCTGCCCGAGTTCCAGGAATACGACCGTGCGCGCCTGCCCGAAGCCGAGCAGCGCCTGGGCCCGGTGCGCGCCTGGAAGATCTCGCCAATGCACGCGACGATCTTCCCGAACGTCTCGATCCTGTGGCAGGGCGGCACGATCCGGGTCTGGCATCCGCGCGGACCGGGGCTCACGCAGGCCTGGGGCTGGTGCTTCGTCGATCGCGACGCGCCCGCGCCGATGAAAAAGATCGTGCGCCTGCACGAGACCCATCGCCACGGCACCAGCGGTACCTGGGAGACCGACGACATCGACAACTGGGTCATGAGTACCCAGGCCAGCCGGGGCCACGTCGCACGCGCCTATCCGGCCAACATCAGCATGGGCGTCGGGCACGAAAGCAGCTTCCCCGAGCTGCGCGGGCGGATCGGCAAGTTCCAGTCCGAGATCAACCAGCGTGCGTTCTACTCGCACTGGGCCGAGATGATGGCGAGCGAGGGCCGCTGGCCGGCGCTCGAGCGCGGTGGCGAATCGGTGGCCGAACGGGCCGCGGGAGGCCGGTGATGAGTGAGCAAAATCCCGACGGGCCCGCCGTGCGGATCAAGGTCGGCCCCAAGCGCAGCGCGCGGCCTCGTCCCGGGCAGGCCGAGCAGCCGGCGGCCACGGCGATCCCATCCACCGAGGCGCCCGAGCAAGACCTGGTCACGCAGCCGCTGGGCGCCACGGTCGAGGACATGTTGCTGTGGTTCGAGGTGCGCAACTTCCTGTCCATGGAGGCGCGGCTGCAGGACGAGTGCCGCTTCCATGAATGGGTCGAGTTGTTCACCGATGACCTCACCTACTGGATGCCGGTGGTGACCAATCGGGTGATCCCCGATCTGGGCAGCCGGGTCATGCCCTTCGGCGCGCTCGCTCACTTCGAGGAAACCAAGGCGACGCTCAAAGGGCGCGTGAGCCGGCTCGACACCGGCATGGCCTGGGCCGAGTCGCCGCCGTCGCGCACCCGTCACCTGGTGGGCAACGTGGAGGTGGAGCGCATCGCCGGCCGCGACGAGTTGCGCGTGCGCTCGGCCTTCATTCTGTATCGCACCCACATGGAGCTCGACGAGGACGTGATGGCCGGCTCGCGCGACGACATCCTGCGCCGCGTCGACGGTCAGTGGCGCATTGCACGACGCACCATCGTGCTCGATCAGTCCACGCTGTTGGCCAAGAACCTGGCCGTGTTCTTCTGACGTACCGGGGCAGGACATGAGCCAGACACCCGCTCGCGCCCGAGGGCCGAGGCAAACCGCGGGCGGCAAGCCGCGCCGGGCCGCGCCGGGCCGAGCCGCCGCGAGCCGCGCGCCCGCCGTCGAGCGTACGCGCCTGACCGATCTCGATCGGCGCCTGATCGCCGAGCTGCAGCGCGATGCGCGCGAGCCGATGTCGCAGATCGCCCAGCGCCTGCAGGTGGCCGAGTCCACCGTCAGGCATCGGGTGAACCGCTTGGTCGACGATGGCCTGATCGAGTTCATGGCGGTGACCGATCCGCTGCGCCTGGGCTACCAGGAGATGGTGTTCATGACGCTGCGCGTCGAGCTCGACCGACTGCGCGATGTCGCCGAGCGGCTGCGCGCACTGCCGCACACCTTCTTCGTCGGCATCTGCACCGGGGGCGTGGACCTGCTGGTCGGTGCCGCCTTTCGTTCCAAGCAGGCGCTGCTCGAGTTCGTCACCGGCGAGCTCGCGTCGATTCCGGGCGTGCTGGCCGCCAATACCTCCAACATCCTGGAGGTGGTCAAGCGCACGAGCGCCTTCGGCCTGATCCTGGAGGATCCGCCGAGCGCGTGAGCGAGCGCGGGCGCGACCCGCGCCCGCGTCCGATTCAGATCAGCGCGCGCTCGATCTCGGCGAAGCTGTCTGCGATCTCGTCGATCTGCACCGGCTTGCCGAGCTGGCGCTCGATCTGCGCGCGCGAGACGACGCCACGCACCATGCGCATGCCGTCGGGCTCGCATTGCACGGCCAGCAGGTGATTGCGACCGTGGCGCTTCAGGGTCGCGATCAGGTTGCCTACGCGGGCGCGCTTCAGCTCATCGAGGTCCACGGCTTCGAGTTCATAGAGCGGAGTCATCAGGTCGGCCACCCGCAGTTCGTCGCGACCGACCATGCGCTCGCTTACGCGCTGCAGCGTCTTCTCGCCGTGCAGGTCGACGGTCGTGATCACGCCCTCGAGGCGTGGCATCGCCGAGACCACGAACAGCATGCGCACGCCCAGGTAGAGCATGTTCTGCTCGGCTTCGCGCAGCGACTGGCGCGGGTCGATCGTTGCCGCCTTGATCCTCGAGAGGTCGGTCATCACCCGGATCGCGGGCGAGTCGAGCGTGACCGGCTCATGATTCCACGGCGAGGCCCGTGCGATGGCGGCTTGCTCGGTGAGACGAAAGGTATGCAGTGGTGTGTCGGGATTCATGTCGATGCTCCTGTGTTCGGTCGGGATTCGGGCCGGGCCGCGAGCCCGGATCGCGCCGCGGCCCCGTGCCGTGGCGCGCAAAGGGGGGCTTCACGGCGCCGCCGGCAGCGCGGCGGGGACCCGGCGATGGATGTCATGGGTCACGAAGGGTGAGTCCTCGTCGGGCAGCACGAGCCATTGCGGGTGCCGCAGCGTGCGGCGGGCGTCGTCCAGGCCCTCGCGCCAATGCATGCGCATCGTCCGGGCGCTGAACTCGAAGTCGCGCGTCAGTCCCTCGCGTGGGCGACGCTGGTAGATCAGGTGGATCACGTTGCAACGCCGCGGCGACGCGAACCGGGCCGCCCGTCTCGCGAGCGGCCGTTGGCGATGCTCGGGCGGCAACAGCGCGAGCAAGGCCGAGACCTGGCGCCGGTGCTCGATCTCGCGCCCCATCAGGTCGGTGACCATGCGGGTTCGGCTCGAGTACTGGATGTCCTTCTGGCGATCCGAGACTTCGATCAGGCTCGTGGGCACGGCGCCGCGCGCACCCCAGAGGTCGACCTGGAAGACCAGCAGGTCGGTGTCGGGGCGCCCGCTGCGCAGGACCTCGAGCAGCGGCGTGTTCGAGACCAGTCCGCCGTCCCAGTAGGCCTCGTCATCCACCACGACGGCGGGAAAGCCGGGCGGCAGTGCGCCCGAGGCCATGAAATGCTCGGGCCCGAGTCGTTCGCGACGGTTGTCGAAATAGCGCATGTTGCCGGTCGCGACCTGGACGGCGCCGACCGATACGCGCATCGCGCTCGGGTGATTGAGCCGGTCGAAGTCGACGAAATGCTCGAGCGTCTCGCGAAGCGCGGCCGTGTCGTACCAGCTCGCCGACTGTGCGCTGCCCGTGCCGGGCAGTACCGGCGGCGCGAAGCGCGGCCAGAAGAACCCGTTCTGTCCCTCGGTCAACGCGCGCCATGACGCCATTGCGGCCATCCCTGTGCGCATGGCCTCGGGCATCGGCAGAGCCTGGGGCAGCGTGCACGCACCAGGGCTGCCGGGCTGGCGACAGATGCGCTGCCAGAAAGCCTCGAGCCGGCGCGTGCGCTGATCGGGCGCATTGCCGGCAATGATCGCGGCGTTGATCGCGCCGATGGAGATCCCCGCGACCCAGCTCGGCTCGATGCCGGCTTCGCCGAGTCCTTCGACCACCCCGGCCTGATAGCTGCCAAGGGCGCCGCCGCCTTGCAGCACGAGCGCGACCTCGTCGTAGCGTTTACACGAACGCGCGGCGTTCATTGCATGAACCATCCGTGACTCGCGACGATCGACTGTCCAGTGAGGGCGGCGCTCGGAAAGGCCGCCAGGAACAGTGCCGTTTGCGCGATGTCCTCGACAGTCGTGAAGCTCGCGTCGACGGTGCCGCCGAGCATCACGTCGCGGACCACTTCGTCCTCGGTGATGCCCAGGGTTCTCGCCTGCTCCGGAATCTGCCGCTCGACCAGTGGTGTGCGCACGAAGCCCGGGCAGATCACGTGCGAGCGCACGTGATGCTCGGCTCCTTCCTTGGCCAAGGTGCGTGCCAGCCCGAGCAGGCCGTGCTTGGCCGTGACGTAGGCCGACTTCAGTGCCGAGGCTTCATGCGAATGCACGGAGCCCATGTAGATGATGGTGCCGCCGCGCCCGTCGGCCTTCATGTGTCGTAGTACGGCGCGCGTGGTCAGGAATGCGCCATCGAGGTGGATCGCCAGCAGTCGCTTCCAGTCCGCGAACGCGAACGTGTCGAGCGGGCTGACGATCTGGATGCCGGCATTCGAGACCAGGATATCGAGGCGGGCGCAATGCGCGATCGCCCGCCCGATGCCGTGCTCGACCTCGGCTTCGTCGGTCACGTCCATTCGCAGGCCGATCGCGTGGCCGCCTGCTTGCTCGATCTCGCTTGCCGCACGCGAGGCGGCGCGCGCGTCGATATCGGCGATCACGACGCTCGCGCCTTCGCTGGCGAAGCGATGCGCGATGCCCAGGCCGATACCACTCGCCGCCCCGGTGATCAACGCGGCCTTGCCCGATAGCTTCATCGTCGACTCCTTCGATGTTCTTCGATGAAGCCGAGGCTATGGCGCGCGATGCGTATTCGGATGACACCGACGATGACAGTTGAAACATGGCGCCAGTCCACGCGCCACGGTCGATCGACGTTCACGGCAACAGGTCCTCGAAGTCATTGAAGTGCCCGCCGGGCACGGGACCGACATCCGTAACCATCAAGAGGGAAATGCCATGAAGCTCCAATCCATTACCCGTTCCGAACGCAGTCGATCCGCCGCCGGTCTGGGCGCCTACGCGCTCGCCGCGGCGCTGGGCCTGGCGGTCTTGCCGCCCTTTGCGAGCGCGACGACGCCGCCGGCCGCGACGCAAGACGCCGCCGCGAGTGCGACACCCAGGACGGTTCTCTCCGACGCGGTGACCAAGGCGCTCGAAGATTTCTCGAAGGCCGGGCAGGATGCGATCGACAACGTGCGACTCGCGCGCCTGGCGCTGTTCGACGGCCGCACCGACGAAGCCGTGCGCGACATGAAGTCGGCACAGAAGTCGCTGGCGATCGCCAAGGCCGAGGCGCCCACGTTCTCGACCCGGACCGAGGTGAAGGTCAGCGGCAAGCTCGTCGGCGTCGACAAGGACCGGCTCCATTCCGACATGGTGCCGATCGACGGCGACCTGCTCGTCCAGGACAAGATGCGTCTGACCGAGAAGCACCGGCCCTTCCTCGAGAAGGCACGCGAGCTGCTCCACATGGGCGACAAGGCCTCGGCCGCGAAGGTGCTGAAGGCCGGCGACATCGGGGTTTCGTACCAGCGCCACTGGCTGATGCTCTCGGATGCCGGCAAGAACCTCGACCAGGCGATCTCGCTGGCTGCCCAGAAGAAGTTCTTCGAGGCCAACCTGGCGCTCAAGGGCGTCGAGGACCAGGTGCTCTCGGACACCATCGACTTCGACGTGCCCCCGGCCAAGGCCGCTTCGTGACCACGTGCCTTGAGAGGAGCCCGACATGAACGATCGAACCCTATGGACCGGCCTCGGCGCGCTGGCGACCGTCGCCGTCATCGGTGGCGCCGCGGGCGTCGTGGCGACGCGCCATGCCCATGCGCAGGCCGCCCCGCATGCCGTGGTCGCGACCGCGGTCGTCGCCCCGGACTTCTCGGCGATCGTCGAGCGCAACGGTGCGGCGGTGGTGAACATCACGGTCAGTGGCGTTCGCGAGCCAAGCGCCGACGACGACTCGGCCGGCGGCATGCCGGTCGATCCGAACGATCCCTTCTTCCAGTTCTTCAGGCGCTTGCTTCCGCCCGGCGCGGCGGCGCCGACACCCGCTCCGCAACGGGTGCGCGGCGTCGGCTCGGGCTTCATCGTCTCGCCCGACGGGACGATCATCACCAATGCCCACGTGGTCGACGGTGCCGACGAGGTCAGCGTGAAGCTGACCGATCATCGCGAATTCAAGGCCAAGGTGCTCGGCAGCGACAAGAAGGCCGATGTCGCGGTGTTGAAGATCGACGCCAGGGATCTGCCGGTCGTTCCGGTGGGCAAGGCGCGTGACCTCAAGGTCGGGCAGTGGGTGCTGGCGATCGGCTCTCCGTTCGGCTTCGAGAACACCGTCACCGCTGGCGTGGTCAGTGCCAAGCACCGATCCCTGCCCGACGAGAGCTATGTCCCGTTCATCCAGACCGACGTCGCCGTGAACCCCGGCAACTCCGGCGGGCCCCTGTTCGACGTGCGCGGCGATGTGGTCGGGATCAATTCGCAGATCTACAGCGGCACGGGCGGATACCAGGGCCTGTCGTTCGCGATTCCGATCGAGTTGGCCATGAAGGTCAAGGACCAGATCGTCGCCCACGGCCATGCCTCGCATGCACGCCTGGGCGTGACCGTCCAGCCCGTCAGCCAGGCGCTGGCGCAGGCCTTCGGCCTGTCCAGGCCCGAGGGCGCGCTGGTGGCGTCGGTGGAGCCGGACAGCGCGGCGGCCAAGGTCGGCCTGAAGGCCGGTGACATCATCCTGGCCACGAACGGCACGCCGATCGCGGAATCCGGCGACCTGGGGGCGCGTGTCGGCGGTTCGGCACCCGGCACCCGGATGGGGCTCGACGTGTGGCGTGACGGGCAGCACCGCCGCCTGGTCGCGACCCTCAGCGACAGCGAGGCGGGCACATCGACCGCCGCCAACGGTCATTCGGCCGATGGCAAGCTGGGGCTCGCGCTGCGGGCATTGCGCCCGGACGAACGCCGCGAGGCCGGTGTCGCCTCGGGGGGCTTGCTCGTCGAGGCGGTCGACGGCGCGGCCGCGCAGGCCGGCGTGCAGCCCGGCGACGTGCTGTTGTCGATCGACGGGCGGGTGCTCGAGCGCGTGGATCAGCTACGCGATGCGATGAAGCGCCACCATGGGCCGGTCGCCTTGCTGATCCAGCGCAACGGTGGCCGGGTCTTCGTGCCGGTCCCCCTCGGCTGAGCGGAACGTGGACGCGCCGCCGGTCCTCGGTCCGCGGCCCTGCCGGCGCCTTGCCGGATCCGCCGCGAAGTCCGCGCCTGGCGCGTGCGTGCGGGTGGCGATGCTGCTGCTCGCCGCGATGTCCCTGGTGTCGCCGCCGGCACGCGCCGGCGCGCTCGCGCGTGCGGGGGCGCCGGCGTCGGTCACGAGATCCGAACCGAACCCGGTCCCCGCGCTCGGTCGGGCCTCGCCGCGTCGCTGGGTCATGACGCAGGCGAGTGCCTCGCCCGCGCAGCACGTCGCCCGAAAGGGACGAGCGTCGCCACCGAAGCCGCATCCGCACGGGTCGATCTGGTGGCGCGTGCTACTGGCGATCGGCGCCGGTGGTCTGGTCGCCTGGTTACTGACGCGACTGGGGCGTCCCGAGAACTGAGGTCCGCGCGCGCGGCGACGCTCAGACCAGCGTCTCGACCGCTGCGTCGAAGCGGTAACCGGCACCGCGCTCGGTGACGATGAGCTTTGGATGAAACGGATCTTCCTCGAGCTTGCGGCGCAGGCGCAGCACCTGGACATCGACGGTGCGATCGTAGACCTCGGCATTGTTGAGCCGCGAGAGGCCGAGCAACTGGTCGCGGCTGAGCACGCGCATCGGGGCGCTGCAAAACGCGACCAGCAGATTGAACTCGTGGTTGCTCAACGAGACTTGCCGCCGCTCGGGCGAGATCAGGCGCCGGGTCCCGAGATTCAGTTCCCAGCCGGCAAAGCGAAACGCCCGGCGCCGCTCTTCGCGAACCGGCGCGTCGGCGAGCGCTTCCGCCGTAAGTCGGCTGCGGCGCAGCACCGCCCGGATACGCGCGAGCAACTCGCGCGGACTGAACGGCTTGGTGACATAGTCGTCGGCGCCGAGCTCGAGACCCATCACGCGATCGGCCTCGTCGAGCTTGCCCGTGAGCAGCACGATGGGCACGCTTGCGCGTTCGTGAAGCCGGCGTGCCAGCACCATGCCGTCCTCGCCCGGCAGGCGAAGGTCGAGCACGACCAGGTCGATGGCCTCGTGATCGAAGGCCGCCATCATCTCGGTGCCGCTGGCCACCGCGGTGACCCTGAGTTCGTTCTCGCCCAGGTACTCGACGAGCATCTCGCGCAGCGACGGGTCGTCGTCGACGACCAGGACATGCGGTCCGGCCGGTGCCGGGTGCGGATCAGCGGGGGACATGACAGACTGGTGGCGTGCGCATCGTGAACCTCGACAATTTACCCGCTCGCGCGCCGGTCGTCCCGGATGAGCGCCCGCCGTCGTGGGCTCGGTTGCTGATGTCGCGCGCGGTCCGGTTGGTGATCGTGGCCGAGCTGCTGGTCGCGTTCGCCGTGGCGCTGGGGCTGTGGTCCCTGCGCCGCCAGACCCTGGACGCCGAGTTCCGGCACCTCGCGTCCCTGGCGGGCTCGATGGCGATGCAAACCGATGCCACGCTGGGTGCCGCCGCCGCGGTGCTGGATGCCACGCGCGACGAGCTCCTCAGAGGCCTGCTCGACTCGGGTTCGACGGGCACCGGCGCCTTGCTGCGCGCCCGGGTTGCCGGCTTGCCCAGGTTTCGTGCACTGATGATCATCGACGCCAGGGGCCGCGTGCTCGCCAGCTCGCGCGCCGACACGAGCGCAGGCGTCACGTTCGCGCAGGACGTCGATTTCATCGCGGTTCGCGACGGCAGGCCCGGCCGCCTGTACCTCGGTGCGCCGCGACGCATGCCTATCGACGCACGGCAAGGGGTCGTGGTCGCGACCGACTGGCGCGATCCGGGCGGGGCCTTCCGGGGGGTGCTCGTCCTGGTGGCCGAACCGGGCTTCCTCGGGCGGACGTTCTCGCTGCTCGTTCCGGCGCCCGACACGCGCCTGGCGATCTATCGCGACGACCTGGCGCCGATCACCGGCGCCCCCGGGAACGAGTCGTCCGCCGTGGTCCCGCCTGCGGGCATCGGGGCGCTGTGGGCATCTTCCGAGCCGGCGGGCACCCACACGATCGGCCTCGCCGATGGCGAGGTCGGCCTGGCGGCGGCACGTCACCTGCCGGACTACCGACTCATGGTCCTCGTCGCGCGTCGCCGTGAACAGGCGCTGGCCTCATGGACCGAACAGGCGTGGCTGGTCGGCGCCTTCGCGGCCTCGGCGCTCGTCGTGACGCTGCTGCTGAGCCTGCGCAACGTGCGCGAGAACGCCTTGCGTCGCCGCACCGAAGCCCGGCTGGCCGCCGAGCAGGCCCGCGCGCTGCGCGCCTACCAGGCGGCCCGCGAAGGGGCCTGGGAATGGAACCCACGCAGCGGCGAGACCTACCTGTCGCCGCGCATGCGGGCACTGTTGGCGATGCCCGACGACGCCCCGCGCACGGACGGACCCTTCCCGCTCGATGCCCTGCACCCCGACGATCTCGGGCCCATGCGCGCCTTGCTCGATGCCGATCGACGCGAGCCCGACGGCCCCTTCGACGGCGTGTTCCGGGTCCGGCGCCCGCAAGGCGGCTGGCGGCATGTCCGTGTCCGCGGGCTTGCGATCCAGGGCGATGGCGGGATCCTCTACTGCGGTACCGCGGCCGATGTCAGCGACGAGGTCGACGCGCGCGAGACCCAGGCCTTGCTCGAGGAGCAGCTTGCGCGTGCCCGCCGGCTCGAGGCGCTGGGCACGCTGGCCGGCGGCGTGGCACACGACTTCAACAACATCCTGGCTTCGGTGCTCGGCTATGCCGAACTCGCGCGCGAGGCGGCTGCCGCGGATCCGGCGCAGTGCCGCCGGCTCGATCGGGTCCTTCAGGCCGGGCAGCGCGGCAAGGCCTTGGTCGAGCGCGTGCTGGCCTTCAGTCGCGGCGCACCGCGCGAACCGGCACCCTTTCTTCTCCAGCCGGTCGTCGAGGAGGTACTGCAACTGCTCGAGACGTCGCTGCCGGCCGGCGTACGCATCGAGCGCGCGTTGCAGGCGGGCGATGCAGTGGTCCTGGGCGATGCGACCGCCTTCTACGAGGCCGTGATGAACCTTTGCACCAACGGCGTGCAGGCGATGCAAGACGGCGGGCGGCTGGTCGTGTCGCTCGAGCCGCATGCGTGCGCGCAGGCGCAGCTACTGTTCGAAGGACGCCTCTCGCCCGGCCCCTATGCGCGCCTGCGGGTCGCCGACGAGGGCCCCGGCATCGCAGCGGGCGCCATGGCGCACCTGTTCGAGCCCTTCTTCACGACCCGTGGCGCCGGCGCGTCGGGCCGTGGCACCGGCCTGGGCCTCGCGGTCGTGCACCGGGTCGTCACCGATCTGCGCGGTGCGATCGATGTCGCCAGCGAGCCGGGCAAGGGCGCCTGCTTCGACCTCTACCTGCCCAGCATCGCGGCCGAGCCGCCCGCCGTGTCTCGGGACGACGATCCGGACGCGATTCCGCTGGGTCGCGGTCAGAGCGTCCTGGTCGTCGATGACGAACCGGCGCTGGTCGAGTTGGCCGAGGAAATGCTCGCCAGCCTCGGCTACGAGCCCTTCGGGGCGGGTTCGGGCGCGGAGGCGCTGTCTCGCTTCGAGGCCGAGCCCGACCGTTTCGACCTGATCCTCACCGACGAGGTCATGCCCGAGCTGACCGGCACCGCGCTGGCTCGCGCCATCCACGCGCTGCGCCCCGGCGTGCCGGTCGTCCTGGCCAGCGGCTGGGGCGGCGTGGGGCTGGAGCAGCAGGCGGCGCGCGCCGGCATTGCGGTCGTGCTTGGCAAGCCCTTGTCGCGGGCCGAGCTCGGCCACGCGATGGAACGGGCGCTGTCCGCCAGCCGCTGACCGAAGGGTGGCCGCATGCCAAGCGGGGCCATCCCCGCGCATGCGGGTACGCCGGTGCACAATCCCGACAGGCCACGCGCACCGGATGCGCGGATGGCACCGATTCGCGCCTACCCGGTCATTGCCCATGCTCACAGGACCCGACGCGCTCGCCAGGCTTCGCGAAGGCAACGCCCGCTTCGTCGATCGGCTCAATGGCGACGAGACCCTGAATGCTGCGTTGCCGCGCCCCGACCCGGCTGCCGACCAGAGCCCGTTCGCGGTCATCCTCGGCTGCTCGGATTCGCGGGTCCCGGCCGAGATCGTCTTCGATCAGGGACTTGGCGACCTGTTCGTGATCCGGGTCGCCGGCAACATCGTCGCGCCCTCGCAGGTCGGCAGCGTGGAGTTCGCGGTCGAGCGCTTCGGCACCCGCCTGGTGGTCGTGCTCGGACACACGATGTGCGGCGCGGTCGAAGCCACGATCGAAGAGCTCGAGCGCCCGGACGACAAGCGCTCGCGCCACCTCGCCGCGATCGTCGATCGCATCAGGCCGTCGGTCGAGACCCTGTTCGAGACCGATCTTCGCGATGAGCCCCGTGAGCTCTTGCGCTACGCGGTGCGCGCCAACATCCGCGCGGCGGTCGCCCATCTACAGCATGGCTCGGCGATCCTTGAATCGCGAATCCAGCGCGACGGCCTGATCGTCGTCGGGGCCGAATACTCGCTCGAGACCGGCAAGGTCGAGTTCTTCGAGGCCCGGGTGCCGGCGCGCGGCTGAGCGGCGAGCCGACTTCGCCCGGTATATCGCGGCGTCGGCGGCGCGCATTGGCGTGACCGGGCCATGATCGCGCCACGCCACGCGACAGCCTGCTAGGCTTGCGGATCTTCGAGCCCCCGATTGCGCAATATCCGATCGCAGCGGGCCCGCCCATCGAATCCGAGGAGACCAGCCATGGGAAGCAAGATCGAGTTCAACCGACCCGACGGGGGCCGCATCGGCGGCTACTATGCAAAGGCCGGCGCCGGGCGTCCGAGCGTCATCGTGATCCAGGAGTGGTGGGGCCTGAACGACCAGATCTGCGGCGTCGCCGACCGATTCGCGCGGGCCGGCTACAACGCGCTCGCCCCCGACCTGTACGCCGGTCGCGTCACCCAGGACCCCGACGAGGCCAACCACCTGATGACCGGGCTCGACTTTCCCGGGGCAACGCACCAGGACCTGCGCGGCGCCGCGCAACATCTCGCGGCCGATGGCAACAAGGTGGCCGTGATGGGCTTTTGCATGGGCGGTGCGCTGACGATCGCGGCCGCGGTCCATGTGCCCGAGCTATCGGCCGCGGTCTGCTTCTATGGCATCCCGCCGGCGGAGCTCGCGTCGCCCGCCGACATCAAGGTTCCGTTCCAGGCGCATTTCGCCAACCAGGACGACTGGTGCACGCCGGCGGCGGCCGACGGTCTCGAGAAGACGATGCGCGATGCCGGTCGCGATCCGGAGATCTTCCGCTACGACGCCGGTCACGGTTTCTTCAACGAGCGCCGTGCCGATGTCTACGACGCCAACTGCGCGACCCAGGCCTGGGAGCGCATGATGTCCTTCCTCGGCAACACCATCGGCTGAACCCGCACGGGTTGCGCGCCCGATGTCCGGGCGCGCAACGCCTTTGCCGGATCGGGCTCCAGGAGATCGCTTGCATGCTCACGCTCTACTACGCACCCAATACCGCCTCGCTCGCACCGCATATCGCGCTCGAACAGGCGGGGGCCGACTACCGCCTCGAGCGAGTCGACTTCGAGGCCGCGCAACAGCGCTCGCCCGACTATCTGGCGGTCAACCCAAAGGGCCGGGTGCCCTCGCTCGTCACCGATCGCGGCGTGCTCACCGAGACGCCCGCGATCCTGCTCTATCTCGCGCAACGGTATCCGGGCGCCGACATGGCGCCACTCGATGATCCGTTCGAGCTCGCGCGGGTACAGGCCTTCAATGTGTTCCTGTGCTCCACCGTCCATGTCGCGCATGCGCACAAGCATCGCGGCACCCGCTGGGTGGCAGCCACCGACACCGCGGCGCTCGAGGCGATGACGCGCAACGTGCCGCAGACGATGACCGCGGCCTTCGAGCTGATCGAGCGCACGATGATCGGCGAGCCCTGGGCCTGCGGCGAGCAGTTCGGCATCGCCGACATGTACCTGTTCACGATGACCCGCTGGCTTGCCTCGGACAAAGTCGAGCTCGCACGCTTCCCGAAGGTCGCCGCGCATTGCGAACGCATGGCCAGCGTGCCGGCGGTGCAGCGGGTGATGCCGCATCATCCACCGCGCGACTGAGACCGCGCGCGCAGCAACGCGCGACCACGTCGAGACCGCGTACGAGCGCGCTCAGCCGCCCGGCATGAAGATCGAATAGCTCCCGCTCGCCTTGGCCACCAGGGTTTCACCGCTGCGAACCTCGGACTCGAGGCTGGCCACGCGCCGGCCGCGATTCACGATCCGGGTCTCGCAGACCAGCTCGCCCGCGCGTGCCGGCTTGAAGTAGGCGATCTTGATCTCGATCGTGGCGCACAACTCGCCGGCGGCCAGCGTGGGGTAGAGCGCGGCGCCCATGCCGGTGTCGGCCATCGCGAAGATCACGGCGCCATGCACGACCTGGTGCGGATTCATGTGCTGGGCATTCGCGGCCAACGTGAGCCGGCTGTAGCCGGCCTGCTGGGCAATCACCTTCAAGTCGATCAGGTCCGCGAACGGATGCTCCATCGCATGTCTCCGGGGTGGGCTCGGGTCCGGGGCGCCCGGCCGGAGATCATCGTACCCGGCGCTCGGGGGTCATCGTGGGCGAATAGTTCAGCGTCTGCGCGTCGAACCCGGCCAGCTTGCGGTAGCGGCGAGCGATCTGCTCGCGCTCGTGGAACGGGAGCACCTGCTCGAGCGGGCCCGTGGCGTCGCCCACGCGGGTCTCGTAGAGGTCGAGAATCGAGTCGGGCCCGCCGGCGCGATGCATCGCGAGCAGCTCGGCCGTCGCCGGTCGGCGAGCGTTCTCGTAGACGCGCAGCGCCGCCTCGATCGAGGTCCGCCGCGACAGCTCGAGTGCCAGGCGCCGGGCGTCGAGCACCGCTTGCGCCGAGCCGTTGGCGCCGTGCGGGTACATCGGGTGGGCCGCGTCGCCGATCAGCGTCACCGGCCCCCGATGCCAGAAGGGCAGCGGGTCGCGATCGCAGAGCGGGTACTCGAATACCTCGTCGCTGGCCTGGACCAGCGCCGGGATGTCGACCAGCCGCTTCGACCAGTCCTGGAAGGCATCGAGAAAGGCCGTTGCGCCGGCGTGTCGGTTCCACTCGGCCTCGGGCGACTGCACGGGCGCGCGAAGCGCCGCGGTCCAGTTCACCAGCTGGCCGCCATCGTCGAGCTGGCCGATCGGCGCGCAGCTGAACTTGGCGCGGGCATTGCCCATCACGACCGAGGCCATGCCCGAGCCGATCGGGCGCTCGGTGCGCGAGACGCCGCGCCACAAGGTGATGCCCGGCGTGTGCAGCGGGCCCTCGTCGGGATGGAGCAGTTCGCGGATGCGTGAGCGGATGCCGTCGGCGCCGACCACCAGGTCGGCGCTGGCGGGCGGCGGCACCGTTCCGTCGGGCAGCGGCGCGAAGCCCATGTCCACGCGCGGCTCGCGCGGCTGCACGCGCACGACGCGATGCGAGGTCAGCACCGTCCCCTGGCCGATGCGATCGTCGACCTGCTCGAGCAGCAGCGATTGGAGCGTGGCGCGCTGGATCGAGATCTCGGGCCAGCGATAGCCGGCCGCCCGCCCCCGCGGCTCGCGCCAGACCACCTCGCCTTCGCGGCTGGCATAGATGATCTCGTTGGTCTCGACGCCGCCGGCCAGCAGGCCCGGCAGCAATCCGAGCGCCTGCAGCTCCTTGACCGCATGCGGCAGCATCGTGATCCCGACACCGAGCGGGCGCAACCGGGTGGCCGCTTCGTAGACCCGACAGTCGATGTGGGCCGCGTCGAGTGACAGTGCCAGTGTCAGCCCGCCGATGCCGCCCCCGATGATCGCAACGTGCATGTTCCCCTGTGCTGCCCGCGATTCCGATCGCCTGCCCGTGGCACCGGAGATGCCTTCGGGCATGCCAACGGCCGAACGCCGGCGCCGAATGTTCGTTCGCCTACGATGGTGCCGGTTTCGGGGCGGCCGGCATGGCGATGAAAACGGGGGGTTTGTCGTCCAGCTCGATGCGTCGTTGCCGGCATTCGGCACGGGGCGGGTGACGAAACACGTCAGAAGCCGACGCGATGCGTCGCCCGGATGCGCCGGCCTGCTTCAGTTGGTGGAGCGTCGCGACCCGCGCCGGTGCGCGTCGCCGGTGTGCACCATGGGCAGGATGCGATCGATCTCGAGGCCATCGTGGCGCGGTCCGCCGGCGGTGAAGCGCGTGGCCCGGCTGATCGCCCGCCACAGTCGCCGTCGGTCGCCGCCGGCGGGGTCATCGCGGAAATCGAATCGCCGGGCCAGCGCCCTGAGCGCCTCATCGTCTTCGTGGGCGCTCACTTCGGCCCATATATAGCCGGCCTGAGCGGCGGCATCGAGGGTGACCGCCATCAGCGAGCTGCCGACCCGATGCTGCCGGAAAGCGCCGAACACGAGGATGCCGATGGTGGCGATCGAGGTGTCGAGTACCGGCAGGCAGGTGCCCAGGCCAACTGCTGTCGTGGCCGAGATCGAGTCGTCGGTGAAGACACCGAAGCGAGCGCTTGCTCGCTGGCACATCGCGCCCCAGCGGTCGGTCGTGTCATCGAGCACCCCGGCCAGCCAACGCTCGCCATCGAGGGCGTCGGCGGCGGGGAACTGGGCCAGCCGCAATCGGGCCAGGTCGTCGGGACCGAGTTCGCGCAGCACGAGCCCATGGATGTCGGCGCCAGGCCCGCTCGCGCTCGGCAAGGCACCCGGGCGATGGGCCTGCCACCGCGGTTCTTTCGATGCCATTTCCTGCTCCTCTGGCACCCGGCGCCCACGGCGCGGACGCCGGTTCATACCGAGGCAGCAAGCAAGATTCCCGCCAACGAGGCGGGCCGCGCCCGGTCGCGTCAGCGCTTGCCCTCGATCTGCAGCTCGACGAGCCGTGGGCCACCGGCATCGAAGGCCGCCTTGACCGCCGCGGCAACCTGGTCAGGATCGCTCACGCGCACGCCCGGCACGCCCATGCCCGCCGCCATCTCGACGAAGCCAAGCGCCGGCTGCCCCAGGTCCATGTGCGGATAGGGTTGCTCCGAAAGGTTGTCGAATCGCTGGCGGTAGGTGTCGAGGTTGTGCTTGAGCACGCGGTATTCGCGATTGGCGAGGATCACGAACACGATCGAGAGCTGGTGGTGGGCCGCGGTCCACAGGGCCTGGATCGAGTACATCGCCGAGCCGTCCCCCGAGAGGCACAGCACCGGCCGGTCCGGATGGGCCACCGCTGCGCCGAGGGCGCCGGCCAGTCCCTGGCCGATGCCGCCGCCACGCGCGCCCAGGTACTGGTCGGGGTCATCGAGCGGGAAGGCCGCCGCATAGTCGACGCTGGCGGTGATGGTTTCCTCGACCACCACCGCGTTGGCCGGCGTGCCCTCGCGGACCGCGGCCATCGCGCGCGGCATCGAGATCGGTGCGCGCGCCCAGGCCTTGCCCAGCCGGGCGCGGTAGGCCTCGGCTTCACCCGCCTTCTGCTCGGCCAGGGCCGCGCGGCGTGCGGCAGCCGCGGCTTCATAGGCGGGGTCGCCCGCCTGCGCGATGCCATCGGCGAGCGCCCAGACGCTGGCCGACATGCCGCCCACCAGGCCCACATCGAGCCGATGGTTGTAGCCCAGCGGTGCGGGCGAGGTCTCGACCTGGATGCGCCGGGCCCCTTCGGGGAACGGCGAGCCGGGGGTGAACCAGACCTCCTCGAAGAACGGTCCGCCCAGCATCAGGACCAGGTCGGCGTCGGCGAAGGTGCGCCGGATCGCCGCGGCGTCGAAGGGCAGTACGTTGCGCGCCTGGGGATGCGAGGCCGGAAAGGACAGATGGCCATGGATGCCTTCCCACCAGACCGCCGCGCCGGTGCGCTCGGCCAGCGCCACCAGGCCGTCGATCGCGCCGCTGCGCGCGACCTCGTCGCCGGCGACGATGACCGGTCGCGCCGCCGCCAGCAGCAGCCGGCAAGCGGCGGCCACGCCATCGGGGCTGGGCTGCCCTTGCTCGTAGAGGGTCGACGGGGCCTGGGCCGCATGCTCGGTCGACTGCTCCATCACGTCGATCGGCAACGCCACGAACACCGGCCCATAGGGCGGGTCGTTGGCGATCTTGAACGCGCGGTGCATGACCGCGTTCATCTCGTCGGCGGTGTTTACCTGCGTGCTCCACTTGGACACCGGCGCCGCCATCGCGGCCAGGTCGTGGCTGAGCACCGGCTCGCGCCGCAGCATCCGCGTGTCCTGTTGGCCGGCGGTGACCACCAGCGGCGCCTGCGCCTTGAGCGCGCCGTAGATCATGCCGATCGCGTTGCCCAGCCCGGGCGCCACATGCAGGTTGGCCACACCGGTGCGGCCCGATGCGCGGGCGTAGTAGCTCGCGGCACCGACGGCGACGCCCTCGTGCAGGTGCACGACATAGCCAAGCGACGGGTGCTGCGCCAATGCATCGAGCATCGGGCTCTCGGTCGTGCCAGGGTTGCCGAAGATGCGCTCGACGCCGTGGGCGATGAGCGATTGCATGAATACGTCGCGACCCCGCATGGATGTCTCCTCGCCCGCAATGGGAATGCCGACGATTCTAGTGCGGCGCCGCGGTCGGCGCCGCGCGCGCTCAACCGCCCGTTTCGATCGGCGAATTGACGATCGCGTCGAAGGCTTCCTGCGTGATGTACTGCGGCGTGTAGCTGCCATCGCGAGCGAGCAGCGCGTTCATGTAGGCGCGCAGGTGGTTGCGCGAGCCGCGCAGCAGGTTGTCGTAGACAAGGAGGATGTCGGCCTGGTCCACATCGACCTTGCGTGCCTCGATGTCGCGAATATCGAGCTCTTCGATCTGCACGCCCACCTTCAGGGCTTCGACCAGGCTGACCGCGCTGGCCGCGACCAGGTCGTCGTACAAGGTCTGGAAGGCCGGCGTCGGGAAGACGCCGTTGGTCGTGCCGGCCAGCGGGTCGGCAAGCTGGTAGCGCTCGATCAGGGTGCGCACGGCCTCGGTGTGGGTGGCCTCGCTGGCCGAGATGTTCGCGAAGATCGGCAGCGAGTAGTGGGTTGCGCTGGCGGCGTAGACGTCCTGGGCCAGGCGCTCTTCCTCACGCATGTAGGCAATGCCCTCGGCCTCGGCGCTCGAGAGCGTGGCGCTCGGGTAGTTCTGTAGCGTGGCGTCGAGCGCGGCGGCGTCGACCGTGGTCGAGCCCTGGCTGTCGACGGTGACGATGCCCGAGTCGCTGCTGCCGCAGGCGATGAGCAAGGCGCTCAGCGCGGCGGCAATCAGGCTGCGGGTCGGAATCCGAAGTGGCATGGAATCTCCTTGCGGGGGCTTCGGGGCGCGGGCGTCAGGGGGTGCGGGGCGCCTGCGCCCCGCTACCCAGGCCCCGGATGAAGAGCGCGAAGACACGGTCGGCGCCGGTGCCGATCGAGATCTCGCCACCGGCCGCCAGTGCCTGCATCACCAGCGCCTGCACCAGCCCGATGAACAAGGTCGCGGCCGCGGTCCGATCCAGATCCTGTGGCAGCCGTCCGGATGTCACGGCCGCCTCGAGCAGGGACGCGATGCGGCCGCGATAGGCCTGCTGCAGCGCCTGTACCTCGCGGCGGGCGTCGGCCCGAGCGCTGTCCTGCAGCGTGTGGAACACGATCCGCGGGACGCCCGGATGGCGATCGATGAATTCGACATGGGCATGGAAGACGGCCGCCAGCGCATCGAGTGGGTCGTCGACCCGGGCGGCGGCGGCATCGACGGTGTCGAGCAGACGGGTCGCGATACACCGGATGGCGGCGCGCCAGATGTCGTCCTTGGTGTCGAAGTGCCGAAACACCGCGCCCTGGGTGAGGCCGACCGCACGCGCCAGGTGGGCGCAGGTGATCGACGTGGGCTCGGCCGTCTCGGCCAGCCGCAGCAGCGCGTCGACGATCTCGGCCTGGCGGGCCTCGGTGGGCAGCCGGGTCTGGCGGACTTGGGGAACCGGATCAGCCATTGCCTAAGTAAGTATCTGAATACTTACTTAGTATAGACGATCGCGGGTGCGCCCGGTGTTCTGCCGATGCACAATGCCCACACCTCCATCCGCCCGGACCCTAGCGCCATGACCGCTCCCGCTCCCAAGGTCGCCGTCGTCACCGGAGCCGCGCGCGGCATTGGCCTGGCGATCGCCCGTCGTTTCCTGGCCGAGGGCCATGCCGTCGGCCTGATCGACATCGATGCCGACACCCTGCCGCTGGCCGCCGCCGGGCTCGGCGAGGCCGACCGGGTCCTGCCGATCGTCTGCGATGTCGCCGACGCGGAACTGCTGCCGGCGGCGATCGATGCGATCGCGGCGCGCTTCGGACGCATCGACGCCCTGGTCAACAACGCCGGCGTGGCCGTGTTCAAGCCGCTGCTCGAGACCCGCTTCGACGAATGGCGTCGGGTCATGGACGTCAACCTCGGCGGCCCGTTCCTGTGCACGCAGGCCTGTGCGCCCTACATGCTCGAGGTCGGCGGCGGCGCGATCGTGAACATCACGTCGATCTCGGGATTGCGCGCGAGCACCCTGCGCGTGGCCTATGGCACCAGCAAGGCGGGCCTGTCGCACCTGACCCGCCAGCAGGCGGCCGAGCTCGGCAACCGCGGCATCCGAGTCAATGCGGTCGCGCCCGGCCCGGTGGACACAGCGATGGCCAAGCAGGTGCACACGCCCGACATCCGCGCCGACTACCACGACGCGATCCCGCTGAACCGCTACGGCCTCGAGGAAGAGATCGCCAACGTCGTCTGGTTCCTGTGCAGCGACGCAGCCAGCTATGTCAACGGCCAGACCCTGGCGGTCGACGGCGGCTTCGATGCCACGGGCATCGGCCTGCCGAGCCTGCGCCGGTTGACCGACTGATCCCGGCGCCCGCCGCCTCAGGCGGTCTCCGTGGCCCGGCGCCCGCCCAGGAATTGCCAGGCGACGAAGCCCAGTCCGATCGCAAGGCCCAGCTCGTCGGTCCACGGCAGCGCCGCCACCAACAGCCCGGCGCCAAGAACCGCGACTGCACGGGCGATCGCGCCCAGCGGCCGCTGCAAAAAGCCGATCACCGCCGCGCCCCACAACATGATCGCCAGTGCGCACTTGAACAGCACGTAGGCGACCGCCGGTATGAACCCGATGCTCGCGGCCAGCGGGCCGCCGGGCTGGAGCATCAGCGCTGGTGTGTAGACCGCCATGAACGGGATCACGAAGCCGGCGGCCGCGATCCTCACCGCATCGATCGAGATCCGCAGTCCCGACTCCCGCGCGATCGGCGCCGCGGCGAAGCAGGCCAGGGCCACCGGCGGTGTCAGGTCGGCCAGGATGCCGAAATAGAACACGAACATGTGGCTGACGATCAGCGGCACGCCCAGTCCGAGCAGCGCCGGCCCGGCGATCGACGAGGTGATGATGTAGTTCGGGATCGTCGGAATCCCCATTCCCAGGATCAGGCAGGTGACCATCGTCAGCAACAGCGACACGAACAGGCTGTCGCGCCCGATCGCGACGATCGCCTGGCCGAAGGTGTTGGCGGCACCGGTCAGCGTCATCGTGCCGATGATGATGCCGACGATGCCGCAGGCGATCCCCACCGGCACCGCGGTGCGCGCCCCGTCGGCGAGCGCATCGCGACAGATCGCCAGCGTCTGCCGCCCGCCCGCTCGCAGCGCGTTGGCTGCCACCAGTAGCGCGATCACGACGCCCACGGCCGCCATGCCGAAGCGCGCGAATGCCGCGCAGCCCAGGCCCAGCGCGACCCAGAACGCGACCCGGATCGCACCGACCGGCAGCCCCAGCGCGACCGCGCTGCCCAGGATCAGCACGGCCGTGAGCGCTAGGCCGAGCGTGCCCGCGAACAGCGGCGTATAGCCGCCGAAAAGCAACCACACGAGCGCCGCCAGCGGCAGGATCAGGTGCCATCCCTCGCGCAGCGCGCGAATGGGCGAGGGCAGTTCGGCACGCGCCATGCCCAGCAGGCCGCGACGGCCGGCCTCGAGATGCACCATCCAGAACGCCGAGGCGAAGTACAGGATCGCGGGGATCACGGCGGCCTTGACGATCTGCGCGTAGGGCACGTCCAGCGTCTCGGCCATGATGAAGGCCACCGCGCCCATCACGGGCGGCATGATCTGCCCCCCCATCGAGGCAGTCGCCTCGACCCCGCCGGCGAACGCCGGCCGGTAGCCGAAGCGCTTCATCAGCGGGATCGTGAACTGCCCGGTCGTCACCACGTTGGCGACGCCCGAGCCCGAGATCGTGCCCATCATCCCCGACGAGAGCACGGCCACCTTGGCCGGTCCGCCGCGCGCATGTCCGACCAGGCCGAGCGAGACGTCGGTGAACAGCTTGATCATCCCGGCTTTCTCGAGGAAGGCGCCGAACAGGATGAACAGGAAGATGTAGGTCGACGACACGTAGAGCGGGATGCCGTAGATCCCCTCGGTACCGAATGCCATGTGGTCGACCACCTGGCTGAAGTCGTAGCCCCGGTGGTTCAGCGGCGCGGGCAGGTATTGCCCGAACAGGCAATAGAGCAGGAACACGCCGCACAGCACCGGCAGTGGCGCACCCATCACGAAGCCGGCGCCCACGAACAGCGCGACCAGGCTGGCCGACCCCACGAGCAGGTCCAGATCACTCGGGTCGCCGGCGCGCAGCAACAGCGCGTCGTGCTCGACGGCCTGGTAGAGCGCCACGCCCGCAGCCAGCAGCGTCACCACGATCGCGCCCGCACGCAGCGCGCGCGATCGGCCCGGCTTGAGTGCCACCAGCGGTAGCCCCAGCGAGAGCAGGAAGCCCAGGTGCACGGCGCGCACGATCTGGCTGGGCAGGTCGATCACATGGGCCGCGACCGCGAGCTGGAAGGCCGAGAATGCGAACGCCAGCCAGAACAGCCACCGCCCCGCGACCCCGGCCGGGAACGCGTGCTCGCCGTCGACGCCGTCGAGCGCCGGCACCGGACCGGTCGCCGCCGCGCCGGTCGCCGCCGCACCCGCGGCGGCCTGCGCGACGCGAGTATCCGCTTTGCTCATGTCTGCCCTCCCCATGGCCGAACCTCGACGCGCGCGTCCCCCGACGCGCGCGCCAACCCGCTTACTTGATCAGGCCTTTCTCGCGATAGAAGCGCTCGGCGCCCGGGTGCAGCGGCACCGGCATGCCCGCCAGCGCGCCGTCCAGGCGGATCGCCGTGGCGGCCTTGTGCGCCGCCACCATCGCCGGCAGGTTCTCGAACAATTGCTTGGTCATCTGGTAGACCAGATCGTCGGAAACCCCGCTGTGGGTGACCAGGTAGTTCGCGACCGCCACGGTCTGTACGTCGGCTTTCTGGCCCTCGTAAGTGCCCGCCGGCACCTTGGTCTTCACGTAGGGGGAGCCGAGCTTGTCGGCGATCGAATCGGGTACCGAGACCACGGTCACCGGCACCGAGGTCGCCAGGTCGCGGATCGACGCCACCCCCAGGCCGGCCGACTGCAGCGTCGCGTCGAGCTGGCGGTTCTTGATCAGCTCCACCGACTCGGCAAACGGCAGGTACTCGGTCTTCGACAAGTCCTTGTAGCTCATCCCGGCCACGGCAAAGAGCTTGCGAGCATTGAGCTCGGTCCCCGACTTGGGCGCGCCCACCGAGAGGCTCTTGCCCTTCAGATCGGTAAAGGACTTCACGCCACTTTGCGCCGAGGCCACGATCTGGACCACGTTCGGATACATCGCGGCAATGCCGCGCAGCTTGCCGAGCTTTTGCTTGAAGCCGGATTCCGCATCGCCCTGCCAGGCCAGCATCAGCGAGTCACCCAGCGTGAGCGCCAGTTCGCCGCGGCCACGCTGCAGCAGGTTCAGGTTCTCGACCGAGCCCTTCGTGGACTGGACCTGGGTACGCAAGCCGCTGATCTTCTCGGCATAGATCTTCGACATCGCGACGCCGAGCGGGTAGTAGACCCCGGCCGTGCCGCCGGTCAGGATGTTCACGAACTGCTCGGCCTGGACCGCGCCGGTGGCGCCGATCAGCGCAAGGCCCGCGACGACGGCGCGTAGCGGACGAGTGAAGGAAGCACGCATCTGGGATCTCCTCGGATGGGATGGGCGGATCGACCGGAGCCGGTCGACGCGCAGGCTTGGCAAGCGGCGTGCCAGCGCGTCCACGCATCGATCGCCCGGTGGCGATCCATTCCATTCAACGACTTGCGCGTGCCCGTCCGGGCGTGCGACGCGGGTACCGGCCGGCGTCCGGCAAGAAGCTGCCGGGCGGCTGCCGTCGCGCGGCAGCTTCTTGCGCGGTCACGAGTGGCTTCGATCGCCTGCGAGCGATGTCAGTCCGAGGACGAGTCGTCGCGACGAACGCCAAGGCGGTTCATCTTCTCGGTCAGCGTGCGTCGCGGAATCCCCAGTCGTTGCGCGGCGAGCAGCGTGTCGCCGCCGCAGCTACGCAGCGCCTCGGCGATCAATCTCTGTTCGAACGCGGCGAGTCGGGCGGGCAGGTCGTCACCGGCGTCCGTCCCGGGCGCGGCCGGGTCCGCCGCAGCCATCAGGCCATCGAGTGGCAGGCCCAGCGCGTGGCGTTCGGCCGCCGCCCTGAGTTCGCGGACATTGCCGGGCCAGGCGCGGGACCGCACCGTCGCGAGCGTCGCCGCGTCGACTGGTGGCGATGCGCGAGCGTGGCGCCGGGCAGACTGAGCGACGAAGGCCGCGAACAGCGCGACGGCATCGTCACCGCGCTCACGCAGCGGCGGCAGCAGCAGTTCCACCGTGTTCACCCGGTAGTACAGATCACTACGGAAGCCTCCCGCAGCAACCAGCGCGCCCAGGTCGACCTTGGTCGCCGCCACGATGCGAACGTCGATGGGTTCGCTGTCGTTGGTGCCCAGCGGCTCGACACGCCGCTCCTGGATCGCACGCAGGACCTTTGCCTGCATCGGCGCCGGCATCGACTCGAGTTCGTCCAGGAACAGCGTGCCGCCGCTGGCGTGGGCGAATCGCCCGATACGCCGCCGCGTGGCGCCGGTGAACGCGCCGGCGGCGTGCCCGAACAGCTCGCTTTCGATCATGTCAGCCGGAATCGCAGCACAGTTGATGGGCACGAAGGCGCCGCCCGCGCGCGGACCAAGGTCGTGCAATGCACGCGCCACCACTTCCTTGCCGGTCCCGGTCTCGCCGCGCAGCAGCACGTCGACGTCGAGGCGGGCGAGTTCGGCCACCTGGGCGCGCAACGCGTCCATAGGGGCCGACGCGCCCATCAGGCGTTGCGCGAGCGACGCGGCTCGAGCGGCGCGTAGCAGCGCGAGCTCGTCTTCCAGGCGGCGGCTGGCCACGGCGCGCCTGAGCACCTCGACCAGGTGATCCGCGTTGTAGGGCTTCTCGAGGAAGTCGTGCGCGCCGCGGCGCATCGCATCGACCGCGCTGGCCACGTCGCCGTGGCCGGTGAGCAGGACCACCGGCAGGCTCGCATCGGCGCCGTGCGCGGCATCGAGCAGCCACAGGCCGTCGCGCCCTGGCATGCGCAGGTCGCTCAGGACGACGTCGGGGCGCCAGCACGCGGGCCCGCCGCCGGCGTCTCTCGACGCGCCCGCCCCCCGAACGATGCACTCGACCGCGGCCAAGGCATCGGCCGTGGCGCGTGCATCGAAGCCGTTCGCGCACAGCCATTCCTCGGTGGCGAGCCGAACATCGAGCTCGTCGTCGACGATCAGGATCCGGCCTTCGCTCATCTCAGACGGTCCTCTCGCGTGGCGACGGTACGAAGACCGGCAGCCTGACCTCGAACGCACATCCCCTGCCGGCGACCGGCTCGATCAGCACGAGGCGACCGCCCAGGTCCTCGACGATCGCGCTCGAGATGGCCAGCCCGAGGCCCAGTCCCTCGCCGCTCGGCTTGGTCGTGAAGAACGGCTCGGCCACGCGGCCGCGATCGATCTCGGCGACGCCCGGCCCGCTGTCACGAATCCGCACGGTGATCGTGTCGGCGATCACCTCGAGCTCGATGTCGATGCGGCGCGCGTCGGGCGCGGTCCCCGACAGTGCGTCGAGTGAATTTCCGATCAGGTTGACGAATACCTGCTCCAGGCGGGTCGCGCTGGCCATCACGCGCGCCGGGGTCGGGTCGATGCGCCGGCCGAGCGCCACGCCGGCCAAGGCAACGCGGTGCGCGAGCAGTTCCAGCGCCGCGTCCACGCAGCGCGCCACGTCGACGGGCGCTTGCTGCCCGCTCTCCTTGCGCGAGAAACTCTTCAGGTGCCGCACCGTGCGCTGCATGCGGCCGATCAGATCCCGCGCGCGCGACACGCCTTGGCGCGCGCCGCCGGGGTCGCCCCGGTCCAGCAGCAGCCCGGCGGTGGCGAGCGTGTTCTCCATCGCCGCCAGCGGCTGGCTCACCTCGTGCACGATCGCCGCCGACATGCGGCCCAGGGCGGCCAGCTTGGCCGCCTGCACCAGTTCATCCTGCGCCAGGCGTCGCGCCTGCTCGGCGCGCCGGCGCTCGTCGACCTCCAGCGCCAGCGCGGCATTGGCCTGCGCCAGCGCCTCGGTCCGCTCGGCCACCCGGGCCTCCAGTTGCGAGGCCGCGTCGAGCCGGGTGCGGACCAGTTGCCGGCGCTGTCCGACGAAGACCAGGAACACCGACAAGAAGGCGCTCGCCGACAGCGCGAGCAATCCGCCAAGCATCGCCTGGCGGATCACCGGCGCCAGCGCCATCGCGGTGAACACCCACCACGGCTCGCCCGGCGTGCGCACGAAGCGGAATAGATAGGTCTCGCCGTCGACCCGCGCGACCTGCGAGAAGTCGCTGCCGGCGGTGCCGAAGGGGGAACGATCGAACAAGGGCTCGCCGCCCAGGTCGGCGGCGTCGTAGGTTCGCTCGGCACGAAGCCGCGCCCGGATGGCGTCCGCGAGCGGGGCCAGCGGGCGGTAGCGCCAGCGCGGTACCGCTGACAGGAAGATCACCCCGTGGCGGTCGGCGACCCCGGTGTTCTCGTCCGCGTTCATCCACGCGGTCTCGAGCGGCGACATGTCGACCTTCGCAACCGCCACGCCGTAGGCGCCCTCGCCGGCGTCTACCCGCGAGGCCAGGAAGAAGCCCGGGCGGCCGGTGGTCACCCCGACCGCGTAGTACTGCGCCACGCCGACCGCCATCGCGTTCGCGAAATAGGGCCGGAACCCATAGTTGCGGCCAACGAAGGAAACGGGTTCGCGCCAGTTGCTGGCGGCGATCGTCAGCCCGCGCGAATCCATCAGGTAGAGCGCGTCGGCGCCCGCGGTCTGGTTCACCTGCTCCAGGTAGCGGTTTGCCGCCATCGCGCGTGTCTCAACGGCCCCGGCGCCGGCTGCCGCGCCCGGGGTGCCGGCGCCGCGCAAGTGCGCTCGAACGCGCTCGTCGAGCGCGACCATTCGTGGCAGGTAGCGGTAGCGCTCGATCGCGGTGGCCAGCGCGAACTGCTTCAGCGACAGGCTGTCGTCGGCCGATCGCTGCAGCGCCGAGAGCGCAAGCCCGTAGGCCCACCAGGCGCCCAGGCCACCCGCGGCCAGCGACGCGATCGCCAGCAGCAGCGGCAGCCGCCGCGCGAGTGGCCGGGTCGGCGTCAACGAGGCGGTCATCGACACGGGATCGGGTGGGATACGAACGGCAATCGATACTGCATCCGCAGCGTCGGCGGATTCTAGAGGAGGCCGTCGAAGTATGGAAAACACCCGTGGTTCGCCCGCACCAGCCTGTTACATTAGGGTGGAACAGACGAGGAAACGTTTTGGCACGAACGAATTACAGCTACGAGAAGCGCCAGCGCGAACTGGCCAAGAAGCGCAAGAAGGAAGAAAAGCGCCAGAAGAAGCTCACCGGCAAGGACGACGAGGCCGGTGCGCCCGATGTCGAGGCCACCGAGGGCGATGCGGCCGCGCCGGCCGATGCCGGCGCCAACGGCGACGACTGAGCCCGCATCCGGGACGGGTCGACCCATCCCGGCCGACGTCGATCGCCGGCTCACTTGAACGGGCTGGCGGTCGCGAACCACATCGCGATGCCAGTCGCGATGATGAACGCGCCATCGGTGATGCCCACCGCAAGAAAGAACCGGGTCTGCAGCGCGGGCATCAACTCGGGCTGACGCGCGCTCGCCTCGAGCAACTTCATCGACGCGAGACCGATCCCGATGCACGATCCGAGTGCGGGAATCGCGATCAGCAGGGCGACCGCGAGCGGCAGCAAGTCCGGGGTATTCATCCTTTGGCTCCTTTGGGCTCGAGACGGTTTCAGTCTCGGCCACTCGCCGTCGCACGTCGATTACCTCGGGGGTAGTGGCGATACGGCGCGCGAGCGCCCATGATCCGGGTCGGGTGATCGAACGAGCGAGGTGACACCAATGCCCGCAAGCGTGGTGCAAGGGCCCGGGCGGGCCGCTGGCGTCGGGTCCATGCTGCGCGAGTGGCGAACCCGTCGGCGACGCAGCCAGATGGATCTCGCGCTGGACGCCGGCGTGTCGCCGCGCCACCTGAGCTTCATCGAGACCGGGCGCTCGCGACCCAGTCCGAGCGTGCTCGATGCGATCGCGGAACGCCTCGAAGTCCCGCTGCGCGAGCGCAATCGCATGCTGCTGGCCGCCGGCTACGCACCGCGCTGGCGAGAGCGCGCGCTCGCCGAGGATGCGGCCATGGCACCGGTTCGCGCTGCCTTGCAGCGCCTGCTCGGCGCGCACGACCCCTATCCCGGCCTGGTGCTCGACCGGCACTGGAATGTCGTCCTCGCCAATCGTGCCGCCGATGCGCTGATCGAACGCCTGCCCGCATCGCTGCGCAATCCCTGCGTGAACGTCTTTCGCGCCAGCCTGCATCCGCAAGGCATGGCGGCCTACACCGAGAATTTCGACGCCTGGGCCGGCTATCTGCTCTGGAGCCTGCGGCGCGCGCTGGCGACCAGCGCCGATCCCGCGCTCGAGGCCTTGCAGCGCGAGGTGCTCGCCTACCCGAACGTGCGCGCGATTCGCGCTGCCGAGACCCGCGATACGGCGTCCGCCGACGGCTTGCTGCTACCCTGCGTACTGCGCCTGGGCGGCACGCGGCTGTCGATGTTCACGACGCTCACCACCTTTGGCACGCCGCGCGACGTGATCATCGACGAGCTGTGCATCGAGCTCTTCTATCCGGCCGACGCCGAGACCGAGGCCGCGCTGCGCCAGCCGAGCTGAACCCCCTCGTGCCGCTCAGAACGTCTCCACCCACGGCCTCACCGTGACCTCGTCGCTCCAGGCAGAACGGTGCTGGTCGATCAGCGCCAGATAGGTCTGCGCGATCGCATCCGGATCGAGCAGCGAATCGGGCCGCTCGGGCGGTACCGGCCGCGACGCGCTGCGAATGCCGCCATCCACGTTGACCCAGGCGACGTGGATGCCCAATGGGTGAAGCTCGCGCGCCATCGATTGCGCCAGGCCGCGCTGGGCGAACTTGCCCATCGCGAACGCGGCCGAATGTGCGAAGCCCTTGACGCCGGCCGAGGCACCGGTGAGCAGGATGGTGCCGTGGCGATCGTTCTCCAGGGGCTGGCCCAGCATTCGTCGAGCCGCCTGCTGGCTCACCAGGAAGGCGCCGAAGGCGGTGACCTCGACCGCATAGCGAACCGCTTCCGGGTCCAGCGTCACCAACGGGCCGCGTACCCGCGCCGACGGGTTGTAGACCACCACGCGCAGCGGCCCGTCGATGTAGGCGAACAGGCGCTCCACGGCCTCGGGGCTGGCCGAGTTGCAGACATGGCGGGTGGCGCCGATCTCGCGCGCGAGACCGGCGAGCTTGTCCACGTTGCGGGCGGCCAGCGTGACCGCGTAGCCCCGCGCGGCGAGTTGCCGGGCAACGGAAGCCGACAGGCCGGCGCCGGCGCCGACGATCAGGGCGCGGGGCTGGGCGGAGGTATGCGTGCTCATCGTGTTCTATTCCGTGGCGGCAGGATGCCGGCTCATTGTCCCATCGGTCATTGCCGCTGGTGCGGGCGGCCGCGGTGGCCGGCGTGCCAGTCCAACTGCAGCGGCATGGCCGACACGCCCCGGAACACCATCGACGCATGCCAGTCCAGCGTATCGGTGGCCCGCGTGATCGCCGGCCAGCGCGCCAGCAGGGCCGGGAATGCGATCGTGGCTTCCAGGCGGGCCAGCGGAAAGCCCAGGCAGATGTGCCGGCCCCAGCCGAACGCGAGGTGCGGCGCCCGCTCACAGGCGATGTCGAGTTCGTCCGGCCGCTCGAACACGGCCGGATCGCGATTGGCCGCCGCCAGCATCAGGAACACCCGCTCGCCGGGCTTCATCGTCTTGCCGTGGAGCTCGACGGGCTCGGCGACGACGCGCGCCTGCGACAGGTTCGGGCCGTCGTAGCGCAGGAATTCCTCCACGGCGTCGGCCGCCAGCGCCGGCTGCGCGCGCAGCCGCTCGATCTGCTCGGGAAACGCCAGCAGCGCAAGCAAGCCGCCCGAGAGCAGGCTGGTGGTGGTCTCGTGGCCCGCGAACAGCAGCAGGATGCAGGTGGCGACGAGCTCGTCGTCGGTGAGCGCATCGCCATTCTCGGGATCGCGGGCGGCGATCAGGTCGCTGACCAGGTCCTGTGTCGGGTGCCCGCGTCGCGCGGCGACCAGGCCAAGGAAGTAGTCGGCCAGCTCGCGCGTCGCGGCCTCGGCCACCGCGTATTTGTCCGGTGTGAGCCGGGCGCTGCCGATGAACAGGGCCACACGATCGGACAAGGCCTTGACCCGCGCCAGTTCGGCCTCGGGCACGCCCAGCATGTCCATGATCACCAGGGCCGGCAGCGGGCCGGCGAACTCGGCGATGAAGTCGATCTCGCGGCGCCCCTGCAGGCCGTCGAGCAGGCGATGGACCCTGCGCTCGATCAGCGGGCCCATCGCGTTCATCCGGCGCACGCCGAACGCACTCGAGGCGAGCTTGCGCAGGCGCGTGTGCTCGGGCGGATCGGTGAACACCATCCACCGGCTCAGGTAGCGGATGATGCTGGCGATGTCGCGCCGGCGATCGTCGGCGAGCGAGCCGAAGAAGGGCCGCAGGCGATCGCTGGAAAGCGCGAGGTTCTGCGTCAGCGCCTTGTTGTCGTCGTAGCGGGTGACGAACCAGGCACGAAGATGCGGGTCGAAGTGCAGCGGGTCGTGCTCGCGCAGCCGCGCGAGTCCAGGATAGGGATTCGCAAAGCTCGCCGGGTCGGACGGATCGAACTTCGCGGGAAGGTCGGTCGAAGCGGACATGGATCCTTGGCCTCGCTTTCGGAATGGCTATCGTCGGCAATTCTCCCGGCGCAGCCGGCCAGTGTGACTTCCTTCACACGAATTGCAAATCATTGCGGCAGAATTCGCGCTCGAACCGAGAACAAGTCGTCGATGGGCCCTGGCAGCGCCCCGTGCGACCGATCCGGAAAATCCGGTACCTGGAGGGGGGTTTCCATGACATCCATCGAGACCGCGGGCCGCGGTCGTTCAACGATCGCGCGCGTATCGCGACTGCGTTCGCATGCATCGCGCTTCTTGCGCGCCGCCTGGCTGGTGCCGGTGGCAATCGTGCTCGCCGCTTGCGGCGGCGGTGGCGGCAGCAGCACGACCGCGCCGGCGAGCACGATCGTCGTGGCGGGCAAGGTCACCTATACCGACTATGACGTCGGGGCCACGGGCATCCAGTATGCGTCGCCGAACGCGCGGCCGATCCGCGGCGCCGTCGTGCAAATCGAAAGCCCGCCCGGAACGGTCCTGTTCACCGGGTCCACGACGCCCGCCGGCAGCTACCTGTTCTCGGGCGTGCCCACCGGCGCCAGCATCCGGGTCGTCGTGAAGGCGGCGCTCGGTTCGCCGACGGCGCCGGACACCCGCGTCATCGACAACACCAATGGTGGCAGCCTCTACGAGGTCTCCCGGACGGCCACCACCGGCACGGCGGCGCTGACCCTGGATTTCAACGCCGAATCCGGCTGGGACGGCACGCGCTACGCGACCGCCCGCGAAGCCGGGCCGTTCGCGATCCTGGACGTCATCTACCAGGGCCAGCAACTGCTGCGCTCGGTCGATGCGTCGATCGTGTTCCCGCCGCTCGACGTGAACTGGAGCGTCGCCAACAAGCCGGCCGCGACGCTCAACCTCGCTGCGGGCGACATTCCGTCGACCGCCTTCGATCGGGGGCCGAACGTCATGTACGTGATGGGCGCGGCCGACATCGACACCGATGAATACGACAGCCACGTGATCGCGCACGAGTGGGTGCACTACCTGCAGCAATATTTCAGCCGCACCGACAGCACGGGGGGCGACCACACCATCGGGGCCGACATCCTGCAGCCGTCGATCGCCTTCGACGAGGGCTTGGGCAATGCGATGGCCGGCATGATCCTGAACGATCCGAACATGGTCCTCACGAGCGGCCCCGGCCAGCAGACCGCGACCGTGTACGATCTCGATGGCGATACGGTATTGGATACCGCCCAGTGGGCCGGCACCTCCGGCGTCCTGCTCGACGGCTATTACTCCGAGGTCTCGATCATGGAGGTCTTGTGGGACCTGTTCGATGCGGGCGCGGGCGACGACGATGCGGCCGCGGTCGGTTTCGCGCCGATCTACCGGGCGCTGGTCAACGGCCACAAGAACACCGATGGATTCACCAGCATCTTCAGCTTCCTGACCGCGCTGAAGGCCGAGGTGCCGGCCCAGGCCGCGGCGATCGATGCGGTCGCGCAGACCGAGAACATCGGCCCGAATGGCTACGACGAGTTCCAGCAAGTGGAGCTGCCGGGATCGGCGCTGCCGCCGCTCTACACCGACGTGGACCCGGCCGGCGGCCTGATGACCGTCGATGCCCAGGGCAATGCGCTTCAGATCCTGGACTTCTTCGGGCCGATCGCGGTGACCGACCCGGGCAACAAGATCTTCAACCAGCGCTTCTTCCGGTTCACGGCGCCGACCGACGGTTGCTTCAGGCTCGAGGTCACGCCCGATGCAACGACTGCGACGGCCGATCTGTTCATCGGATTTCCGATGCTAACCGGGGTGATCAACCGTGCCGGGGCAGGCGGCACCGAAACCTACGCGTTCGACATGAACGCGGGTGATGTAGGCGCCTACCTCGTGGGTGCCCTGGCCTCGCCCGCCGTGTTCAACACCCGCATGGCGCGAGTCGGCAACATCGGCGATGCGGCCTGCGTGACCCCCTGACCGGCGTACGGCCTGATCGCGCGAACGGCGTTTGCGCGATCAGGCCGGTTTCCCGCAGCCCCCGCCACCGGGCGAATAGATCGTATAGACGTCGCCGGCCTCGAGGTCGATCTCGCTGTTGGCGTCCATGCGCAACACCGTGCCATCGGCGCGCGTGACCTCGTTGATGCCCACCGCGCCGGGTTCGCCACCCTGGATCCCGAACGGCTGCTTGATCCGGTGCGAGGACAGCACCGTGACCTTCATCGGTACCAGCGCGCGCATCGCGCGGATGCTGCCGTCGCCACCTGGCCACCTGCCCTTGCCGCCCGAGCCCCTTCGGATCGCAAAGCGTTCGATGCGCACCGGGAAGCGCTTCTCGAGCACCTCGGGGTCGGTGGCGCGGGTATTGGTCATGTGGATCTGCACGGCGCTGGCGCCGTCGAACCCGGGACCGGCACCGGCGCCGCCGCAGATCGTGTCGTAGTTCTGGAACTTGTCGGTACCCCAGACGAAGTTGTTCATCGTCGCCTGTGAGCCGGCGATCACGCCGAGCGCACCGTAGAGGCAGTCGGTGATCGCCTGGCTGACCTCGGTATTGCCCGAGATGACCGCGGCCGGGTACGCCGGATGGATCATGCTGCCCTCGGGCGCGATGATCCGGATCGGCTTCAGGCAGCCGGCGTTCAGCGGGATGTCGTTGCCCACCAGCGTGCGGAACACGTAGAGCACCGCCGCATGGCAGACGGCCGAGGGCGCGTTGTAGTTGTTGGTCTGCTGAGGGCTGGTGCCGGTGAAATCGATCACCGCCTCGCGCTTTTCGGTATCGACCGTGATCGCCACCTGGATCTGCGCGCCGTTGTCGAGCGGGTAGGTGAACGCACCATCCTTGAGTGCACCGATCACGCGGCGCACCGACTCCTCGGCGTTGTCCTGCACGTGCTTCATGTAGGCATGCACGACCTCGAGCCCGAATTGCTCGATCATCTTGCCGACCTCGCGCACGCCGGTCTCGTTGGCGGCGATCTGCGCGGCCAGGTCGGCCATGTTGTCGTCGATGCTGCGGCAGGGGTAGGGGCCGCTGGCGAGCAGGGCGCGGGTCTCGGCGTCGCGCAGCCGGCCCTGGTCCACCAGCTTGAAGGTGTCGATGACCACGCCTTCCTGCTCGATGTGGGTGGAATCAGGCGGCGCCGAGCCCGGCGTGCGCCCGCCGATGTCGGCATGGTGGCCGCGCGAACCGACATAGAACAGGATCTCCTTGCCTGCCTGGTCGAACACCGGCGTGATGACCGTGACATCGGGCAGGTGGGTGCCGCCGTTGAACGGGTTGTTCAGCACATAGACGTCGCCCGGCTTCATGGTCTTGCCGGCCACCCGGTCCACGGTGCGCACGGCCTCGCTCATCGAGCCCAGGTGCACCGGCACGTGCGGCGCGTTGGCCACCAGCGAGCCGTCGGCCGCGAACAGCGCACAGGAAAAGTCGAGCCGCTCCTTGATGTTGACCGAGTAGGCGGTGTTGGCCAGCGTGCCGCCCATCTGCTCGGCGATGTTCATGAACAGGTTGTTGAACACCTCGAGCATGATCGGGTCGGCGTCGGTGCCGATCGCGAAGGCGTTTCGGCGTGCGACCGCGCGCGCCAGGATCAGGTGGCCATAGCGGTTGAGCTCCGCCGCCCACTCGGGCTCGACGATGGTGGTCGCCGTCGACTCGCGGATGATGGCCGGGCCCATGACCCGGTCGCCGGCCCCCATCGCGTCGCGATCGTAGAGCGGCACCTCGCGCCACTGGCCTTGCGCATACATGCGCACGGTGTCGATCGGCGCCGGCGTGCCGCTGCCCGCGCGCACCGTGTCGTCGGCCACGGTGCCGGTGTGGCCCACGGCCTCGACCGACACCGCCTCGATGCGCAGCTTGCGCTCCGAGGCCACGAAACCGAAGCGTGCCTGGTGGGCGGCATCGAAGGCTGCCTGCATCGCCTCGGGCGTGCCGAAGGGCACGACCAGCGCCTGGTGCGAGCCTTCGTAGCGCAGGTGCGCCCGGCGCTCCACCGCCACCGAATCGGCCGCGAGGCCCTGGGTGGCGACCTCGGCGCGGGCCTCGGCGGCCAGCGTATCGAGCAGGGGGGTCGCCCGTGCCGCGTCGGCCAGCGGCGCATCGAACTGGTGCTCGCGCATCGCGCGCACGTCGGCCAGGCCCATGCCGTAGGCCGACAGGACGCCGGCGAACGGATGCAGGAACACCCGGTTCATGCCCAGCGCATCGGCGACCAGGCAGGCATGCTGGCCGCCGGCGCCGCCAAAGCAGTTCAGCGTGTACTGGGTGACGTCGTAGCCGCGCTGGACCGAGATCTTCTTGATCGCATTGGCCATGTTCTCGACCGCGATCCTCAGGAAGCCCTCGGCCGTGTCCTCGACCGAGAGTGCCGGCTGCCCGGTCTCGCGCGCGATGTCGACGGCCAGCGCCTCGAAGCGCTCGCGCACCACGCCGGCATCGAGCGCCTGGTCGGCGTGCGGTCCGAACACCTTCGGGAAATGCCCGGGCTGGAGTTTGCCGAGCATGACGTTGCAGTCGGTGACCGTCAGCGGCCCGCCGCGCCGGTAGCTGGCCGGGCCTGGGTTGGCGCCGGCGCTCTCGGGGCCCACCTGGTAGCGGCCGTCGCGATAGGCGAGGATCGAGCCGCCGCCGGCCGCCACCGTGTGGATGTGCATCATCGGCGCGCGCATGCGCACGCCGGCCACCTCGGTCTCGAACGAGCGCTCGAACTCGCCCGCGTAGTGGCAGACGTCGGTGGAGGTGCCGCCCATGTCGAAGCCGATCAGCTTGCGGTAGCCGGCCAGCTCGGCCGTGCGCACCATGCCCACCACGCCGCCGGCCGGGCCCGACAGGATGGAATCCTTGCCCTGGAAGAGCCGGGCGTCGGTCAGCCCGCCGTTGCTCTGCATGAACATCAGCCGCTCGCACGAGCCGCTGTCCACGCCCAGCGCATCGTTGACCTGGTTCACGTAGCGCCGCAGGATCGGCGTCAGGTAGGCATCGACGACCGTGGTGTCTCCGCGCGAGACGAGCTTGATCAGCGGACTGGTCTCGTGGCTGGTGGACACCTGCGTGAAGCCGATCTCGCGCGCGATTCGCGCCACCGCCTTCTCGTGGTCGGGCACCTGGTACGCATGCATGAAGGCGATCGCCACCGAGCGGATGCCGGCGTCATGGGCGGACTGCAAGGCCGCGCGCGCGGCCTGCTCGTCGAGCGGCGTGACCACGCGGCCGTCGGCATCGAGTCGCTCGGGTACCTCGGCCACCCGCTCGTAGAGCAGCGTGGGCAGCACGATGTGCAGGTCGAAGAGCTTGGGCCGGTTCTGGTAGCCGATGCGCAGCAAGTCGCCAAAGCCCGCGGTGATCAGCAGCAGGGTGCGGTCGCCCTTGCGCTCGAGCAAGGCGTTGGTGGCCACCGTCGTGCCCATCTTGACCGCCGCGATGCTGCCTGGCGCGATCGTCGCGTCGCCCACGCCCAGCAGTTCGCGGATGCCCTGCACGGCCGCATCGCGGTACTGCTCGGGATTCTCGGAGAGCAGCTTGTGCGTGCGCAGGCTGCCATCGGGCAGGCGCGCGACGATGTCGGTGAAGGTGCCGCCGCGATCGACCCAGAACTCCCACATGCCTTGCTTCTCCACGATGATGACCGCCAGACCGGAATCCTAGCCGAGCGCGGCCGCAACCGGCGGTGGCTACCGAAGAGGTCGGCCTGGCGATTCCGACCCCGCCGTCGCAGAATACGGGTGTGTGCGCTTCCCTGCATTCGGCCTTGGCCTCGACTGCCAGCGACAGCATGCGTGCGCTGGTGTTCGAGCGCTATGGCGCGCCCGAGCGGCTGATGCCGCGAACCTTGCCGATCCCGCAACCGCGAGCCGGTGAATTGCGGGTCAGGGTGGTCGCGACGACCGTGACCCGAACCGACACCGCGACCCTGCGCGGCCATCCGTTCTTCGCCCGCGCAATGACCGGGATCCTGCGCCCGAAGATGCGCACCCTGGGCATGGATTTCGCGGGCGTCGTCGACGCGACCGGACCCGATGTCGCTCGGTTCCAGCCTGGCGACCGGGTTTTCGGACTGCTGCCCGAGCGCTTCGGCGCGCACGCCGAGTATCTCTGTATCGATTCCGAAGCGGCGGTCATGCCGATGCCCGCCAACCTGGACTTCGACGCCTGCGTCGTCGGAGAAGGCGCCTGGTATGCCAATGGCACCACGCGCGTGCTGCGCGAAGGCCAGCGCTGCCTGATCTATGGCGCCTCCGGCGCGATCGGAACCGCGGCCATCCAGCTCGCGAAAGCCCGGGGAGCCCATGTGACGGCGGTCGTCGGCCATCGACACGTGGACCTGGCCCGGTCCCTCGGGGCCGACCGGACGATCGACTATCAGTCGGTGGACTTCACCGCGCTCGACGAGACCTTCGACCTCGTGTTCGACGCGGCCGGAAAGACGTCCTGGTTCGCCTGTCGCAGGCTGCTGTCGCGCGGCGGGATCTTCTCTGCCACCGATCTCGGGCCGTGGTGGTCGAACCTGGTGCTGTCGGCATGGTTCTCGATGACGGGGAGCGCTCGCGTGCGCATCCCCTTCCCCGAGGATGCGCGCGGATTCCTCGCGAGCCTCGCGACGCTGATGGCCGACGGTCGATTTCGCGGCGTGTTCGATCGCCACTACCGGCTGGCGGAGATGGTCGACGCGTTCCGATACGTCGAGACCGGCCAGAAGACGGGCATCGTGGTCGTCGACGTGAACGATTCTTGACCGCGCGCAATGACGGCCCCGGCCGGACTCGTGACACTGTGAGCATCCGAGAGCAGGCGCGAGCAAGGGGGGGACCGAATGACGTCGACCGCGATGCGGGTGATCCGCGACGAGCACCAGGCGGTGGCCGCCGTGCTGCGCTCGCTCAAGATGCTGGTGAAGCGATCGCACCAGAACGGGGTCATGCCGCCCTTCGACGTGCTGCGCGCGATGATCTTCTATGTCGACGAGTTCCCCGAGCGGCTGCACCACACCAAGGAGACCGAGCTGCTGTTTCCGCGGGTGCGCGCACGCCGTCCAGAGCTCGGCCCCGTCATCGACAAGCTCGATGCCGACCACGGCCACGGCGAGGCCGCGATCCGCGAGCTCGAGCACCTGATGCTCGCCTTCGAGGTCATCGGCGAGTCACGACGCGAGGCCTTCGAGAACGCGCTCGATCGCTACGTCGAGGCCTACCTGACCCACATGACGCTCGAGGACACCCAGATCATCCCGGCCGCGCGCGAAAGCCTCACGCCCGAGGACTGGGCCGAGCTCGATGCCGCGTTCGCGGCCAATCGCGATCCGCTCACCGGGCACAAGCCCGACGCCCAGTACGCCCGCCTGTTCGAGCAGATCGTCCACCACACGCCGGCGCCGTTCGGGTTGGGTGGCTAGCCGCGCGCGGGCGCGATTCGGGCGTCGACGCCCGGCGCCTGATAAGGCTGAAGGGACGAATCCGGCCGATCGGCCCGCTAGTTTGTCTCGCAGGGCAATTGCGTGACGTTCCGCCCGTCGATGACGCCCGAGATGCCGACCGCATAGAAGGCCCATCGCTTCAGGCGCCTGTTGCATACCCACCGCACCATGTCACTCCTGGTAGCAAATGCCTTGTTCTCCAGGATCCGTGCGCCTCTCGGCACTTCCCTGCGCGTCGTGCCGTTGAACCGGTACGGCGCCTTGCCGCCGAAATTGGCCGGGCAGCAGGTCCGTATGCTCTCGTGTATCCAGGCCACGTATTGCCCTGCTTCGGCGGCGTCATTCCGGGCCTGGCGAACCGACGTGCCTCCGGCGGTGCCGGCCCTGGCCGGTACGTCATGGCGTACCGACCAAGCCGCGACCAGCAGGCTGTCGAAGAAATTGATGATGGACGGAGGCACGAGTAGCCAGTGCTTGCCCCGCGTTGCCCAGATGGTGCCGCCCTTGTTGCCCAGCAGCAGCTTGCCGAGATCTTTCACGAAACGAACGCCCGTTGGCGTGTCGAGCGCATTGCAGCTGAGCAGAACGATCGTTGCATCAGGCGCGAGGGCCATTGCCGCTTCATTCAGAAGCCTGACCTTGTCGGTGTAGTTTCGGATGATTGCCTCGTTCGCCTGCCGCAATCGATACGCATGCGGATCATTCCTTCCCCGAATACTTCTTAGCATGTCCTTGGCCCGAGTGACCTCCCGCTTCATCGATTGAATGTCGATATCCTTCCCGTCGAAGTTTCCGTCGGTGAATCCGGCGAGGTTGATCCCCACAAGGCTGACCCCGAGAAACTTGGGATTCGCTTCTTTCTCCGTCAGGCCGCCATGTCCGCCGATGGCCAAGTAATCGATCGCGACACCCTTGCGGCGGTACTCCGCCATGACCCGGAAGATGTCGTTCGGAGTTCGTACGTGATAGACGAAGTCGATGTGTGGATCCCTTCCCACCGCCTTGTTTAGCTTCTCTTCAGCCGAATCGGATGCAATGGGTACGAACGCGATGCCGACGGTATAGGAAGCCTTGCGTACAAACGGGAGGTCGATCTTGCGGGAAGCCGCCTGCAGATGTATCGGGGCCAGCATCGCAAGCAGAATGACCAGCGATACGCGCAAGGTGCGCCCGATTCGGGCCAGGACAAACGATGTTCTTGTCGGCACGGTCGTCTTCTCCCCCGTCGGCATCCACCCGGATTTTGTGGATGCCGTCACGGAGAGACAATAGGCACATGTGCCTAGCTGCCGAATCCGACATCAATCCAGCTCCAGCGGAAAGATCGGCCGCCGCAGCCGCGTGAACGGCAGTCGGCTCAGGTCGTTGCCAGACAGCGCCCCCGCATCGCAGATCAGCACCGCGCGCGCGATCGGCTCGAACGCCGCGCGGAAGTGCTGCATCGACTTCACCACCACCACGTCGCGCTCGCGCGGGTCGATGCCGGCCTGCGTGAAGGCCTCGATCTCGGTGAGCTGCACGCGGTTCGACACCACCACGATCTCGATGCCGCCCACCTTCAGCACCGCAGTGGGGCCGAGCCGATGGGTCACGCCCTTCCAGCGCGGGCCCTGCGCCACGTAGACGCCGTCGGTCACGCGCGTGACCGTGCCCTGCACGGGAAGCGGCGGCCCGAAGCGCGGGTCGATGCGCCCGCCGATCTCGAGCGCGACCTGCGCGCCTTCGCCGGCGGCCACCAGCGTTGCCGCGGCCGCGGGGTCGCACAACGTGCCCAGGCAGGCGTTCTGTATTCCGGCGTCGAGCAAGGCCTTCAGCAGGAAAGTCGAGTCGCCATAGGCGCCCGAGCCGGGGTTGTCGGAATAGTCGGCCACGACGATCGGGCCCCGGCCGCTGCCGCGCGCGAGCGACGCGCGTAGCGCGGCGACGGTCTCGTCGGCGCTCAGGTAGGTGTTGGAATCCTCGTGGCGGGTGGCCCAGGCCTCGTCCATGAAGGCTTCGGCGATCTGGCCAAAGCGCGGGTCGTCGCCGTCGCCGGTCACGCATACCGTGGGCCCCGCCTGGTCCAGATCGGCCGGCCAGAAGCCGGCCTGGATGCTCACCAGCAGCACGCCGTGGTCGGTCTGCTCGATCTCGGTCGCGCGCGCGAGCAGCCGCGTCATCGCGTTATCGGTGGTGGTGCGGCCGTGGTCCAGTCCGGTGAGCATGGGCCGGCGTGCGTGCACGCAGCGCGGCTTCACCTCGCCCGCCATCGTTCGCTGCAGCACGTCGGCCGCGCGTCGCGCGGTGGCCACCTGGTCCACGTGCGGATAGGTGCGATAGGCGCAGACGATGTCTGCGTGGCGCATCATGCGGTCGGTCACGTTGGCATGCAGGTCCAGCGTGATCGCCACCGGCACGTCCGGGCCGATCACCGCGCGCAAGGCTTCCAGCAGCGCGCCCTCGCCGTCGGGGTCCATCTCGGTGGCCATCGCGCCGTGCAGGTTGATCAGCGCGCCATCGAAGGGGCCCTGGCTACGCGCCGTCTCGAGAATGGCATCCACGGCCGCATCCCAGGCGTCGCGCGCGACCGGCCCCGAGGGCGTGGCCCAGGCGGCGACGCTGCGCACCAGCTCCCAGCCGTGTCGCTGCGCGGCTTCCTCCACGCCGGCGGGCTCGATGCGCGCGCCGGCCAGCGCCGCCGGGATGTCGTCGCCGAACGCGAGCAGGTAGTCGGCAAAGTTCTGCCGGCGCGTGGGCAGCCTGGAGAACGAATTGCTCTCGTGGCCGAAAAGCGCGGTAAGTACCCGAAAGCTCATGCACGGACTCCGGTCGATTGCGCGACGGACGCGAACCGACGCCGACGCCAGTGGAACGATTCGGGCGAGGCCCGCCGCCGATGGTATACAGTACAAGCCATATCCAGGGAGGAAACGATGATCCGCAAGACCACCGCGATCGGCCGCTCGGCGGCCCTGGCCCTCTTGCTGGCGGCGCCGCTCGCCGCGCAGGCCGGGAAATCCGACGACACACTGAACGTGGCCTTCGATCGCGAGCTCGAAAGCATCGACAGCTACATGAACACGGCGCGCGAGGGCATCGTCGTCACGCGGCTCGTCTGGGATTCTCTGCTCTATCGCGATCCCAAGACCAACGAGTACCTGCCCAACCTCGCCACCGCGTACAAGTGGGTCGACGCCACCACGATGGAGTTCGACCTGCGCCAGGGCGTGAAGTTCCACAACGGCGAAAAGTTCGATGCCGACGACGTGGTGTTCACGATCAACTGGGTCGCGAACCCCGCCAATGGCGTGAAGACGCAGAGCAACGTCAACTGGCTGGCCAGCGCCGAGAAGCTCGGCGAGTACAAGGTGCGCGTCAAGCTCAAGGCGCCGTTCCCGGCCGCGCTCGAGTTCCTCTCGGGCCCGGTGGTGATGTACCCCAACGAGTACTACGCCAAGGTCGGCCCCAAGGGCATGAGCGACAAGCCCGTGGGCACCGGGCCGTACAAGGTCGCCAGCGTGGAGCAGGGCAAGCGCTTCGTGTTCGTGCGCAACGACGGCTATTTCGCGGGCAGCCCCAAGGGCAAGGCCAACATCGGCAAGATCGTGGTGCGCACGATCGCCGAGAGCAACACCCAGCTCGCCGAGTTGCTGTCCGGCGGGCTCGACTGGATCTGGAAGGTCAAGCCCGACCAGGCCGCCAAGCTGGCTGGCACCGGCCGCTTCACGGTGAAGAATTCCACCACGATGCGGATCGGCTATCTCAGCTTCGATGCCGCGGCGCGCACGGGCAAGGGCCCGATGCAGAACCCGAAGGTGCGCGAGGCGATCGCGCACGCGATCGATCGCGAGGGCATCGTCAAGGCGCTGGTCAAGGGCGAGTCGGTGGTGGTGCACAGCGCCTGCTTCCCGAGCCAGTTCGGCTGCACGCAAGACGTCAAGCGCTACAAGTACGACCCGGCACTGGCCAAGAAGCTGATGGCCGAGGCCGGCTACCCGGATGGCTTCGAGATCCCGTTCTTCGCGTATCGCAACCGCGACTTCGCCGAGGCCATGATCAACAACCTCAAGGCGATCGGCATCCGCACCAAGTTCTCGTACCTGAAGTACGCGGCGCTTCGCGACAAGGTCCGTGCGGGCGAGGTGCCGTTCCAGTTCATGACCTGGGGCTCCTACTCGATCAACGACGCTTCGGCCATCACCAGCCAGTTCTTCGGCGGTACCGGCGACGACGTGTCCCGCGACTCGGAGGTCATCGCGTGGCTCAAGGCTGCCGACACCTCGATCGACCCGGCCGTGCGCAAGGAGAACTACGGCAAGGCGCTCAAGAAGATCGCCGAGAAGGTGTACTGGCTGCCGCTGTGGTCGTACAACACCAACTACGCGTTCACGCCGGAAGTCGACTTCACGCCGACCGCCGACGAGATCCCGCGTTTCTTCACGGCCAGGTGGAAGTAGACGGGCGCCGCGGCGAATCGATCGCCACCACGCGTTGCCGGCCCAAGCGGGTCGGCAACAGCGTGCGTCGCCGAGCCGGCCCTGCGCCGGACTGATCCGCCGCCCGCTCGCACCCAGGCCCGCGCCCCGGTCCTCGTCAAACTGCAACGCGACCCATGCTCGCCTACGCCCTGAAACGGCTGTCGCTGGCCTTGCTCGTGGCCTTCTCGGTCTCGGTCATCAGCTTCGGCCTGCTCTATGTGTCGGCCGACCCGGCCGTGGCCATGGCCGGCGAGTCGGCCACCGATGCCGACATCGCCGCGATCCGCAAGCGCTACGGCTTCGATAGGCCGCTGCCGGTGCAATACGCGGCCTGGCTTGGCCGCGCGGTGCACGGCGACCTGGGCGAGAGCTACTACTTCAAGTCGCAGGTCAGCGAACTGATCGGCGATCGCCTGCCGGTCACGATGGCGCTGGGTGCCTGTGCGATCCTGTTCGCGATCATCGTCGCCGTGCCCATGGGGGTGGCGGCGGCGATAAGGCCCAACAGCATCGTCGACCGCGTCGCGCTGTTCATCTCGGTCATGGGCCAGGCGCTGCCCAGCTTCTGGTTCGCGCTCGTGCTGATCATGCTGTTGAGCGTGAGCCTGCGCTGGCTGCCCACGTCGGGGTCCGACACCTGGCGCCACTTCGTGATGCCCACCATCGTGCTCGGCTACTACGCCACGCCGGCGATCATGCGGCTCACCCGCGCCGGCATGCTCGAGGTGCTGTCGTCCGACTACATCCGCACCGCGCGCGCCAAGGGCCTGCTGCCGGGCACGGTGCTGTTCAAGCACGCGCTGCGCAACGCGATCATCCCGGTGGTGAGCCTGGCCGCGGTGCAGTTCGGCTTCATGCTCGGCGGCTCGATCGTGGTCGAGACGATCTTTGCGCTGCACGGGGCGGGCTTCCTGGCGTGGGAGTCGATCAGCCGCAACGACCTGCCCACGGTGCAGGGGCTGATCCTGATGTTCTCGCTGTTCTACATCGTGCTCACGTTCCTCTCGGACGTGCTCAACGCGTGGCTCGACCCGCGCATCCGGGTCGGCTGAGCATGGCTGCGCCCACCGCCGTGCTGCCGCCACCGTCGCGTTCCACCTTGATGCTTCGCCGCGTCCTCGGCCACCACGGCGTCACCATCGGTGCCTTCGTGCTGCTCGCGATCGTCGCGATCGCGCTGCTCGCCCCCTGGCTCGCCCCGCACGACCCGTACAACCAGGACCTGCTCGCGCGCCTCACCCCGCCGATTTGGCACGACAAGGGCACCTGGGCGCATCCGCTCGGCACCGACAACCTGGGCCGCGACTATCTCTCGCGCCTGATGTACGGCGCGCGGATCTCGCTCTTGATCGGCGTGGGCGCCGCGCTGATCTCCGGCATCATCGGCACGCTGCTGGGCGTGGCCGCTGGCTACTTCGGCGGGCGCGTGGACATGATCGTCACCTTCCTCGTCACCGTGCGGCTCTCGATGCCGGTGGTGCTGGTGGCGCTGGCCGTGGTCGCGCTCATCGGCGGCTCGCTGCAGGTGGTGATCATGGTGCTGGGCTTTCTGCTGTGGGACCGCTTCGCGGTGGTGATGCGCGCGTCCACCCAGCAGATCCGTTCGATGGACTACGTGGCCGCCGCGCAGGCCGTGGGCTGCTCGCTCACGCGCATCGTGTTCAGCGAGATCATGCCCAACGTGGTGAATAACCTGATCGTGGTGGCCACGCTCGAGATGGCGCACGCGATCATCCTCGAGGCCGCGCTCTCCTTCCTGGGGCTGGGCGTACAGCCGCCGCTGCCGTCCTGGGGCCTGATGGTCTCGGAGGGCAAGGACATGATGTTGTTCGAGGCCTGGCTGATCACGATTCCGGGCGTGGCGCTGTTCGCGCTGGTGCTGGCGATCAACCTGCTGGGCGACGGCATCCGTGACGTGACCGCGCCGGAGAACCGTAACTGATGGGCTCCGCCGCCGAACGCCTGCTCGACGTGCAAGACCTCACCGTCGACATCCCCCTTGCCGCCGGCATGCTGCACGCGGTCCAGGGCGTGAGCTTCCACGTCGACCGTGGCGAGACACTTTGCATCGTCGGTGAATCGGGCTGCGGCAAGTCGCTCACCTCGCTCGCGATCATGGACCTGCTGCCGCGCAAGGCGATCCGCCGCGCGAGCCGGCTCACGCTGGGCGGCGAAAACATCCTGGGCCTGCGCGAGCGCCGCATGGCCGACATCCGCGGCAACCGCATGGGCATGATCTTCCAGGAGCCCATGACCAGCCTGAACCCGGCCTACACGATCGGCAACCAGTTGATGGAGGCCTTGCGCCGCCACCGCCCCGTGAGCCAGACGGAAGCGCGCGACCGCGCCGTCTACCTGCTGGAGAAAGTCGGCATCACCGCCGCCGCCAGCCGGCTCACGCAGTACCCGCACCAGCTCTCGGGCGGCCTGCGCCAGCGCGTGATGATCGCGATGACGCTGATGTGCGGCCCCGACCTCATCATTGCCGACGAGCCCACCACCGCGCTCGACGTCACGATCCAGGCGCAGATCCTACTGCTGCTGGCCGAGTTGCAGCGCGAGTTCCAGATGGGCCTGATCCTGATCACGCACGACCTGGGCGTGGTCGCGCGCATCGCCGACCGGGTGGCGGTGATGTACGCGGGCCAGATCGTGGAGCACGGCACGGCCGCGCAGGTGTTCGGCGCGCCCTCGCACCCCTACACCCGAGGATTGCTCGACTGCATCCCGATCCCCGGCAAGACGCCGCGCGGCGCGCGCCTGGGCGCGATACCGGGCATGGTGCCGGCGCTGGTGGGCGAGCTGCACGGCTGCCGCTTCGCCGATCGCTGCGCGCAGGTGACCGATGCCTGCCGCGCGAGTGACATCGCGTTGCGCGACCTGCGCGAGCCGGGGCACGAGATGCGCTGCGTGCTGAGCGAGGCGCAGGCCGAGCAGGTGGCGTCATGAACACGCCGGCCAGCCGTGACGGCGCGAACACCGACTCGCGTGCCGGTACTTTCGCCACGGGCGGCGTCGATACGGCTTCGGGTGCCGGCGACACCCACGCGCGCGGGGCCCACGCCACCGGCGACATCGTCATCGAGGCCCGCGGCCTCACCCGCCACTTCAGCATCTCGGCCGGCGCCTTCCGCGGCAAGAAGACGCTGCGCGCCGTCAATGGCGTGGACCTCGCGATCCGCCGTGGCGAGGTGCTGGCGCTGGTGGGCGAATCGGGCTGCGGCAAGACCACGCTCGCGCGCATGCTGCTGGGCCTGCTGCCCGCATCCGCCGGCACCATCGCCTTCGGCGGCCAGCCGGTGGCGAACATCGATCGCCTTGCGCTGGCGCGCCAGGTGCAGCCGATCTTCCAGGACCCGTATTCGTCGCTGAACCCGCGCAAGAGCATCGGCCAGATCATCGAGCTGCCGCTGCGCGTGCAGGGCGCGGCCGACCCCTCGGGCTGGCGCCGCCAGGTGGAAGCGATGATGGAGATGGTCGGCCTGCCCGCGCGCCTCTACGAGAACCTGCCCAGCCAGCTCTCGGGCGGCCAGCGCCAGCGCGTGGCGATCGCGAGAGCCTTGATCAACAAGCCGCAGGTGGTGATCTGCGACGAGCCCACGTCGGCGCTCGACGTCTCGGTGCAGTCGCAGATCCTGAACCTGCTGCAGGACCTGCGCCGCGAGCTGAACCTCACCTACGTGATCATCAGCCACAACCTGGCCGTGGTGGAGCACATCGCCACCCGCGTGGCCGTGATGTACCTGGGCCGCATCGTGGAGATGGCCGATACCGCGAGCCTGTTCGACCACCCGCGCCACCCCTACACCCAGGCGCTGCTCGAATCCGTTCTCACGCCCGATCCGAGCAAGGGCATTCCCGACACGCATCTCGGCGCCGCCTACCCCAACCCGGTCGACCCGCCCTCGGGCTGCGCCTTCCACCCGCGCTGCGCGCGCGCGATGCCGATCTGTTCGCAACAGGCGCCCGCCGATACGATCACGCCCACCGGCGCCATCGCCTGCCACCTGTATCAGGAATCATCCGAATGACCCGCCAGGCCGCGATCGAACGCATCGAGCAGTACTTCGACAACGGCGGGTTCCGCGAAGACCTCGCGCGCCGCGTCGCGATCCACACCGAAAGCCCCATCCCCGAGCGCCGCCCCGAGCTCTACCGCTACCTGACGGACGAGATGACGCCGCGGCTGCAGCAATCCGGCTTCACCTGCCAGGTGTTCGACAACCCGCTGCCCGACGCCGGCCCCTTCCTGGTTGCCCACCGCCACGAAGACGATTCACTGCCCACCGTGATGTCCTACGGCCACGGCGACGTCGTGCGCGGCTACGACGACCAGTGGCGCAAAGGCCTCGACCCCTGGTCGATCACCGTGGAAGGCGATCGCTGGTACGGCCGCGGCACGGCCGATAACAAGGGCCAGCACACGATCAACCTCTCGGCCATGGAAGCCGTGCTCGCCACCCGCGGCCGGCTCGGCTTCAACGTCGTGCTGCTGCTGGAGATGGGCGAGGAATGCGGCTCGCCCGGGCTGGACGAATTCTGCGCCGCCCACAAGGACCTGTTCGCGGCCGACGTCTTCATCGCCTCCGACGGCCCGCGCATGCAGCCCGACGCCCCCACCGTGTTCATGGGCTCGCGCGGCGTCTTCAATTTCACGATGACACTCGAGCTGCGCGAGGGCGGCCACCACTCCGGCAACTGGGGCGGCCTGCTCGCCAACCCCGGCGTGATCATGGCGCATGCGCTGGCCAGCATGATCGACGCGCGCGGCCGCATCCGCGTGGACGGCTGGCGCGCCGCCCCGATGTCCGAGACCGTGCGCGCCGCCATCGGGCGGCTGAAGGTCGGCGGCGGCGACGGCGCCCCCGCCATCGACCCCGACTGGGGCGAGCCCGGCCTCTCCCCCGAGGAGCGCGTGTTCGGCACCAACACCTTCGAGGTCCGCGCCTTCGAAACCGGCAACCCGCGCAACCCGGTCAACGCCATCCCGCCCCGCGCCACCGTCTGGGGCCACCTGCGCTACGTGGCCGGCACCGACCCGGACACGCTGCTGCCGTCGCTGCGCAAGCACCTGGACGCGAACGGCTTTGGCGCCATCGAACTGAAGTCCGAGCGCGACATGATGCTGGCCACCCGGCTGGACCCGGCGCACCCGTGGGCGCAGTGGGCGATCGGCTCGCTCACCGAGACGGCGGACGGGCGCGAAGTGGCGGTGCTGCCGAACCTGGGCGGCAGCCTGCCGAACAGCGTGTTTGCGGACACGCTGGGGCTACCGACGATCTGGGTGCCGCATTCGTATGCGGGGTGCTCCCAGCATGCGCCGAATGAGCATGTGTTGGGGCGTGTTTGTCGGGATGCGTTGAGGTTGATGACTGGGTTGTGGTGGGATTTGGGGGAGGGCGGGACGCCGGCGCCGGGCTGACACTTCTCTTGGGTGTGTCGAACCTTTGTCTCGGTGCGACACTTAGGGATGGTCTGCATAACTCGCCTCGATGTGGCGTAGCGATGCGATGATGTGGGCATCGAATTCGAGACAACGCGCTCGATGAAGCAAGGCGATCTTGGCCTGAATCTGTCGAGGCAAAAGACCTGCAAGCGCGAGTTCCTAGAAGAGATGACGCGGTCGAACGCCTGAAGGCGAGCACCCGGGCGAAGGTCGAGCATGCGTTCCTGGTGATCAAACGCCAGTTCGGGTTCACGAAGGTTCGCTACCGCAGGCTGGCGAAGAATACGGCGCAACTGAAGACACTGCTTGTACTCTCGAACCTGTGGAGGGCCAGACGAAATTTCAGGCCCTGATCGGATAAGTTCGTCCAAAACCAACGCAATGGTCTCGTCGAGGGCGAAAATCGGCTCGATTCGACCTGAAACGAGTCGTGAATCGAACGAACTGTCGTGGCGACGATCATTGCAAGCATCCGATGGCCTCAGCTCGTTCTTGCAGCGCCGTTGCTCAGACCTTTCCCAAGGGAGCGAACGATCGCACAATCGGACCGGATTTCGGAGCCTAAACGTCCGGTGATGTACGAATTAGTAGATACGCGGCATTAAGTTAGCGTTGACACCCCCCAAGCCGATGGAAATCATTCCCACGGTAATGGTAAGCACCTCGGCGCTCTTTGGAGGCAAGGGAAATGACTTCGAGTGGAGGAAGTTCTGGCGGCCGCGCTTTGGCAGAAGTGGCGGCGCGGGCCGCTGACTTCATGGGCGACACTGTTGGTGAACTGGTCAAAGACGGTGTGCACTACCTGCGCTGGAAGCTGGCGGGCGCCATCCTCGACCGAGCCTCGGATATTCTCAAAGAGCGGAACGCAAAGAAACGAAAAACCCCGCCGGTTGCGATGGCGATCCGGTTCATGGATGCAGCGTCACTGGAGGATGATCCAAACATTCAAGAACTGTGGGCACGGCTATTGGCGAACGCGGCCGATCCCACGAGAGACTACGCGCTCAACAAGACGCATATTGCCATTCTCTCGGAAATGAATGCGCTGGATGCAGAAATACTGCTGTATATCGCAGATCAGAAATGGGGAATGTTTCGAGATATCGCAGAAGGGACAGGGATTTCGCCGACAGACCGAAACGGGGTTGCGGGCGCGCTACAAGCCGACCCAACGGCCGTGGGGATTGCGCTGGGAAACCTTTGGCGACTTGGATGCTTGCTGCAGGAGCCGACTGTGACCAGCGGAATAGGTCCGAGTGTTGCACCGCGAAGCAGCTTTCGCCCATCACCACTGGGGTTCTCGCTGTTACAGGCGACTCGCTCGCCCTAGGGATGGTCTGCATAACACGCCCCTTGCCGGCGTAGCGATGCGATGATGTTGGAACCGGAATCGAGGTGGCGCGAACGATGAAGCAAGGCTATCTTGGCCTGAAGTTGTCGAGGAAGAAGACCCGCAAGCGCGAGTTCCTCGAAGAGATGACGCGGGCGTTGCCGTGGAAGGATCTGACGGCACTGATCGAATCGCACTACCCCAAGGACAAGACGGGCCGCCCGCCGATGGGGCTGGAGGTGATGCTTCGGGTGCACCTGCTGCAGCAATGGTTCGGGCTGAGCGATCCGGCGATGGAAGAGGCGCTGCACGACGTGCCGCTGTACCGGGAGTTTGCGGGGCTCGATGGCCCGATGCGCCGGTTGACCGACGAGAGCACGATCCTGCGATTCCGACACCTGCTCGAGAAGCACAACCTGGGCGATGCAATTCTGGCCACCGTCAACGTGATTCTCCAGCGCCACGGACTGATGCTGAATACCGGCACCGTGGTCGACGCGACGCTGATCGCGGCACCGAGTTCGACAAATAACAACTCCGGTGAGCGCGACCCTGAGATGCATCAGACCAAGAAAGGCAATCAGTGGCACTTCGGCATGAAGGCCCATATCGGTACGGATGCCGAATCGGGCCTGGTGCACACGGTGATGGGCAAGGCGGCCAACGTCAACGATGTCACCCGAGGCCATGATCTGCTGCACGGCGAAAAAGACGTTGTCTTCGCCGACGCGGGTTACCAGGGTGCGATGAATCGCCCCGAAGCGACTGGCGTGCCTTGGCATGTGGCGATGAGACTGGGCAAGCGCCGGGCGTTGGATATGAGCCGAGAAAGTGATCGCCTGATCGACGCGGCCGAACGCCTGAAGGCGAGCATCGGGGCGAAGGTCGAACATGCGTTCCGGGTGATCAAGCGCCAGTTCGGGTTCACGAAGGTTCGCTACCGCGGGCTGGCGAAGAACACGGCGTAACTGAAGGCGCTGTTTGCGCTCTCGAACTTGTGGATGGCGAGACGCAAATTGCGGGCGTTGATGGGATGAGTGCGTCCGCAGCGAGGACAACCGGTTCGCCGAGCGCGAAATGCTCGTCGATTCGGCCCGAAACGGGCCGAGATTCGATCGAATTGGCGTCTCGACGATCATTGACAGTGTCCGATGACCTCAGCCTGTGCTCGTGCCACGGTTGTTCAGACCATCCGGAGGCGACCTCGGGCGGTCTAACGCCTCAGTTCACCCGCGGCCTTGGCGCCGCGAAGCGGTGGCAAGGACGTCGGAGTGCAACTGCTTGTTGGGCGCTCATGCCAGCTAGCTACGGTAAACGGCTTCTCTAACCTTACTTGCTACCGGACCGAGGGCAGATGCCAAATTGCTCTCTGTGGCCTCATATGGCGCAGTTGTAATTCCATTGAGATCGCTGGGAAGTGAAACAGATTTTTTACTCGGGTGAATTACAAAAGCCCTTCTGCGTCCGAGCTTCCCAATGAACATTCCAAGTTCAAAAATTACGTTGTCCCTAGCAACCGACAATGTCGCACCCCGGGTATAAAGCTGATCGTCAGGCGTAAAGACGAAGACGCCGTATTGATACTCTAATATAGCCGCTTCCAGTGCTTCCAGGGTTGAGTCGCCAAGCCCAAATACCGTGTTCTGATTCCAAACAACTACCGATAGCTCGGGCGACAATAGTTCTTGAAGCTTATTCGCAATTTTTAGACCTTCCGTGGATGACCCAACAAAAATTCTTGAACGACCATCCTTCTCGTGCCCTTCGTTCAAAATTCGCCCAGATAGAGCTAGTAGCTTGGAAATTGCCGCAAATTGGTCTGAAGAGAAGGTGCCCGCACCAGAAAGTAGTTCTCTCCTGCAGTCGTCACAAAAGCTCTGAGCTTTCATGCTCTTTAGAATGTCCTTCTTTTGGATTTTTCTGTCGAAAATGCAGTCCTTGGAAGCCTCGTGATTCCCATGCTGTGGAGCTAGAAAGCTCAGCGCGTATCGTGCCATGTAATAGATGAAATATGCGGGCATCCTGTCCGCTGGAACAATAACGTCAGGGACGAGATAAGTAGTAACTACCGCCACACCTTTATCAGCTCTAGCACTCGCAAAGAGATTGCTCAGCTTTTCTCCGTCAAGTTCAGCATCAGTTGCAAGGATCATGAAGGGGTGATAGCCGCGGTTATGCTCACGTAAACTTTCAAGGGAATCTAGAAATTCAGATGCGTTTGCCCTTACATAGCTGTGCATACGGACGTGAGAATCCATTTTCTCGTCAGCCATGCAGAAATCAAATTCCACCTGCTCAGCATTCGCGAGCTGTACTGCAGCAGTGAGCCATTCAGTCGGAGATTTTCCGTTCGAGAGAATTTCTATAGGTACGCGGGCCATCAATGATCTCCGTTAAGCGCCCAACGCTCGGGCTAAGACGCGGTCCGGCCCGGGGCGGGGCCGTCTGCTGGAGCCCCATGTTGGGCAACATCGGCACCACCGATGCGCATCTTGCCTTTCCACATATGCAATAGATCAGGAGGGATTCCATCCACTATCTGGAGTGTCTTACGGCGGTAATCAGTGAGATTCGACGCGTCTTCAAGCTCAGCCCGCTCCTTCTGAAGAAGCATGTGGGATAGCAGATCTACCAGCTGTAGAAAGACAGAATGCGTGCTATCCCCAAATACGGGCTCTCCAAGGTTATGTGCATTGGCAATACTCAAACAGTCCGCAACGCTTGGGTATTGTCGAAAATGGTGGATACTGCGTACATTAAGAGCAAACAACCGAATCAGCATGGGCTCAATATTTGGAGCGCGACGAGGAACGTTAATTCCTCCAGTGTGAGGAATGCCGTCCATAACTGGAATGACCAACTTGTCCGCCATAACGCTCTGGAGCCATGACTGAATGCCGAAGAACGTCAGGCCATATAGCTTTGGATCTCGAGGCATCAAAGCAGCGATCTCAGTTCGGTTCAAGTACGTCACGCGATATATCGAGAGCCGATGTTCTGATACCAGATCCACTACTCTCTGCAAAGTTGAGAGACGCACCTCATCAATTCTGTCACCGTGAAGATGAGCAACATCGTCGAGGAAGGCTCTTGCATGAAATTCTATAACCTCTGGAATGACATTCGGTGCGCTGGGTTGAACATCTACCGCGAAACGGCACATTTCGTCTCGAACAGCAATATACTGTTCTGCGGAGACCAAGATGCCAGTCAGCGCAGCTAGATTCAATTCCTCATACATGCATTCGTCTAGGAATAGAAAGGCTGTAGTCATCGCGGCAATCTTTTTGCAGCCCAACGTCTAAGGTAACCGGTAGCCAACAGACGGCGACGCCGGCTGTTGTACGCCCGGTTGACCGATAGGTTAGATTCTCTAAACTCGTCGCCGCTCATGAGTGAGGGGTAACTAGCGTGCTAAGTTCGTGCGAGAGCTCGTCCTCGAGCTGCTTGATCGACTTGTACACGATGAGGCGCTGCCCGCGCACATTGAATCCGAGGTCAGCAGCGAGGCCTTTGTTGCACAGCAGAATTGTCGGGACTCCCTTTCCCCAAGCGTAGCCGACCTCAAGATACACATTTGCATTGGCACACGAAAGGTCGGCAATCAGAAACCGGGCGGTCGAGATTCGATCCTTCACCCAGGCAATCACGTCCCCGGTAAAGGATGCAAGATCAGCTCGCTCACACAGAAGGCCTGCAGCCTTCGATGCACCTTGAATTCCGTAGTGAAAGACGTCATCCATCTCGGCGGCGAATGACATAGCGACAAATGCGCGCGGCTTTGCGGCCGACGCGTAACCGACCGTACGAAAGGTAGATCGGGTAGTCTCATTGAGCCCCTGGAGACCGCCCGCAGAGGATCCTGGAATCCTAGACCGCGGTAGGAGCCGCGCGAGTGCAGCTGACAGGCGTTCGGCGCGTCCTCTGTTCCTCTCAACGAAGGTAACGCGGCCGATCGCCCTGTTTGCACTAGAGGCGACGCCATCCACTACGCCCGCAAGGCCTGACTCAAACGCTTCAATTTCATCGAGGCCGTAACCTGGCCCATGGATGGTAAGCGCCACATGCTGGGCGTCCCCGACTTCGTCAACGACGGTCTCGATTGCACGGCGGGTGAAGTCGCGGATCTCTCCGTAGCCGAAACCTCTAAGCGGGGGGACCCCAAGAAAGACCACTACGCGAGCGCCCAATGCACCGCGCGACTGATGAATTACGTGGCCACCGATCGCAGGCAGTGGGACTGCGCGTTGGCTGGGAGTTAACCGGACGAAGGCGGCTTTGTCCGCGCCATATAGATCCTGGGCGAACTTGAGTACTAACGCGTCGGCCTGAAAGGCGGTTGCATCGGCACAGACGACCGCGACCTCGGTTCCAGAAAGCGTGCTCATTGTGCAAGAGTTGTTTTGTGAATCTAACGCGTGAAGTAAGCCGCGACGCGAAGCGACTTCGGCTTGAATGAATTGTTAGCAGCGAGCAGTGACATCACCACCTCTTTGGATGCCCTACAAGAAGGGGAGAGCACAAGACGTGCTTCTTTGCATAATCAATGGAATTGACGATACAAAGCCCTGAGAACACTCCTTGGCCAGAAGACAGGTGAACTCCAGCGGTTGTGGTCGTGAGCCAACGAGGATCGATAGGCATCACGAATTTGTATCCGTTGCAATCCGTGTAGATATGAGGGTCCTTGCTAAGATCTCCGTTGAATCCAGAGAATCCATTGGTCAGTACCTTGCCAAGCCCCTTTGTCCTAAACCGTTGATCAAACTTCGCAATGAGGCCGACATCTACGTCCGCCAACGACAATGAGGCCAACGCAACCACATTTGGGTGGACACTCTCAATGACTGGCTTTACTGAGTGTATGAATGGGATATACCCACCCGCAAGACCGCTAATATCGTCTATGTAAAACAATCTCGGGTCGTCAATATTGCAACCAAGAACTTCCGCTAGCATCAGGAGCCTGGGCAGATTGATGTAGTAGAAGTTGTAGATGTCACTGTTCCACGGCGCGCCATTCGCTAGTTGACCACGAACCCACAATAGATGCGCGTCCTTAAATTCCCGCAGCTTTTCAATCGTGTATGTTTCTGGATGATCATCAACGATCTTGTGATGATCTAAGCAGAGTAGAAACAAGTTATCTGGATGATCTCGGTCATCGTCTGATAGCGATGTCTCAGCTCTTGGGCCGCCGTCTCGCCTTGCGTGCATGTGGGCAACATCACCTAGAAATGAATAGGCGCCCGCTTCATTTTCTTTTTGCACGAGTGGCTTCTTGCAGATCGCGCAACGAGCGCCTGACAAGGCCCAGACCACGCGCTTGTTTTTTTCAGTTACCGCCATGCTGTTCTCGCTGCTAACGCCCTGCATCAGCGGCGGCGCGCAGCGCTGCCCGCTGCATGCTGATGTTAGACATCTTCCTTGCTAATCCTTGATCCGTTTTCTAGACAGGCGGCCCAAGTCGCTGTCGCACCGAACAATGCGCGAGAGAGCCTATCACCGTCGCGCGACTCCATTCCTTCAACGAACCGACGCACCTTTCGAACTAACCGCAGAAACGCCCGAAGTTCCGGTTTGTTCATGCTTAGAAGCACTATGCTGAATGCAGAAAAGCCTCCGTCGTGGCCGCTCTGCGGCGGGACTGCAATTATGTGTGCGCCCTCGTCATCGCTAACTGCATGAGCAAAATGCTGGTTGCGAAGCTCTCGAACCGTACCGTGAATCTGACGGTCTCGCTCTGTCAGCCGTGGAACGTCCGTAAGACGGAGCGGCGGACGCCTTCCACCGCCGAAGCAGCGCACGTACGTCACGATCGCAAAGCAGAGAAGAGGCCGTACAAGCTCGTGTCCCTCAATGGGGTCTTCGGTCACTTTCTTGCTCTGTCGAACGGACCCCATGTAACCAATAACATGCTCAAGCGCCGTCTCAACCTCTCTAAGTCGGGCGTTCAACAGCAGCCATCGTTCCAGGGGTGGCTTCAAGGGATGCTCGAACTCGATTGCTGTTGGCTTCCTGCGCCGTGACACTGCATTTCCTATGTCTAACGCGCAGTTAGGCAACTATGCGCGTGTCCGACGCACTGGTCCCGCGCGCCTACTTCAAGGCCTTGTTGATCGCGGCAACCAGGGCCATCCACTGGCTTCGCTCATCCGCGTTCAAGTCAGATGCTTCGTGCGTGCGCGCCCAGCGGAGGAAAGCCTTGGCGAGTTTGTACTTCGAGAAGTTGGACACTTCGGCCGTGAAAATGTCAACGATCGGCCGGGCCGGCTGAACCGCTGCAGTAGCGCGAACATCCCACCCGAAATCGTCGAGGGCGACCAGCATCAAGATCTCCCGGAGCAAGTCTTCGATCTCGGGCTTTGTGACCTTGCCCGAGTAGGACTCTTTCGTGCGCAGGATCTTCTTGTTGCCGAGAGTATGGACGAGCGTGTCCTGCTGAGCGGCGTGATCGCCCGCCGCGTCGGAGTCAAGGAGAGCAGCGACCTTCAGTTTGTGAGCGTGCAGGATGGTCGCGTAGTACACGACCTTACCCGCGCCGTTCGCGAAGATGAGCGCGATCCTCTCGTCGAGATCAGCCGTGCCCGCTGCACGGAGAAGCTGCGCGACGGATTCCACGTACCAGTAGTCCGTCAGACCCTCCATGACGAGGTTCCTCGTCTGCGAAAAGAGGCTCTGCGCCAGGTCGTAGCCGAGAGCTTCTTGGAGTGGGAGCAACGCTGCTGGATCTCCCGAGGATAGGTCGCGTTGGACCTTTGTACCTACCCTCCGATCCGGCATGTCCACGACTCGCACCATATCAAGCTCGCCGGGGCCGACAAGAAACGGTGTCAGCGGCCAATGGAAACTGACCCTATGTGGCCAATATTGTTGACCCACCTTTGATCCAATGGGCCGAGCTTGTGGAGGGCCGGCCCGATGGTTTCGAAGGAGATGGAGTTGGAGATCAGGATCCTGGCCCGTCAGGGCATGAGTATTCGGCGGATCGCACACGAGCTGTCGGTCTCGCGCAATACGGTTCGCAAGTACCTGCGGGGTGAAGCGGTTCGGACGCCCGAATCGAGGAGCCCTGGGCGTCCGCGGTTGTTGTTGCCCTACGAGGACTGGCTGCGTCGGCGCCTGGCGGCGGCCGCTCCGGTCGTGTTGCCGGCCACGGTGCTGCACCGTGAGATTGCGGCGATGGGCTACAAGGGCAGCGAGCGCTCGGTGCGGCGCTTCTGCGCATCGCATCGTCCGTCGGTGCCCGAGGACCCGCTGGTTCGGTTCGAGACGGCGCCGGGCCATCAGGCGCAGATGGACTGGGGCGAGTATCGGCTTGGCCGTGAACGCATCTACGCGTTCGTGGGGGTGCTGGGCTTTAGCCGATGGCTCTACCTGGAGTATGTGGAGTCGATGCGCTCGGAAGTCCTCGTCGCGTGTCACCGTCGCATGTTCGAGGCCTTCGGCGGCATCCCGCACGAGATCCTCTACGACAACATGAAGACGGCGGTCGTGCGACGCAACGCCTACGGTATTGGGCGACACCGCTTCCATGACGACCTGTGGGATCTGGCCAAGGAGTGCGGCTTCCGGCCCCGGTTGTGCCAACCGTATCGACCGCGCACCAAGGGCAAGGTCGAGCGGGCGGTGCAGTACGCAGCGAGCAGCTTCTACTACCCGATGGTCACGCGCGTGGCGCTCGAAGGGCGAACGCCCGAGGTCGAAGAGATCAACGCCGAGGCGCGGCTGTGGCAGTACGGTGTGGCCAACGTGCGGGTGCACGCCACCACGGGCGAGCGGCCGATCGACCGGCTTGAAGCCGAGCGGGCGGCAATGACGCCGTACATGGGTGTCGTTCCCAGCGCTGCCAGCGATCGGCGCGAACGGACCTACCCGCGCTTCCCGATCCAGCGCTCGCCGCGCGAGTACGACGCGATCTTGCAGGAGATGGTCTGATGAGCGAGCGAATCGAAGCGCTGTGCACATCGCTGTCGCTGCACGCGGTGGCGCATCAGTACGCGAATCTGGCGGACGAAGCCGCAAAGAAGGAGATCTCATACCTGGACTACCTGGAGCAGGTCCTAAGCGCCGAGGCAAGCCTGCGCGCCGAGCGCAGCCGGCAGATGTTGGTCAAGCTGGCGACCTTCCCGGTGGTCAAGACGCTCGAGCAGTTCGACTTCGACGCGGCCCCGGGCGCGCCCAAGGCACGGGTGCAGGAGCTCTCCGGGCTGGCCTTCATCGAGCGGCGCGAGAACGTGATCCTGCTCGGCCCCAGCGGTGTGGGCAAGACGCACGTGGCGATCGCGCTGGGCGTTAGGGCGACCGAGCGCGGCTACAAGGTGCGCTTCATCACCGCCGCCGACCTCGTGTTGCAACTCGAGAAGGCCCGATCCGAGGGCCGCTTCGAGCAGTACCTGAACCGGGCGATCCTGGGACCCAGGTTGTTGATCCTCGATGAGATCGGCTATCTGCCGATGCAAAAGGAACAGGCCGACATGTTCTTCCAGGTCGTGGCCAAGCGCTACGAGCAGGGCTCGATCGTGCTGACCTCGAACCTCTCGTTCGGGGATTGGCAAGAGACCTTCGCCGGCAACGCAGCGCTGACCAGTGCGATGATCGACCGACTGCTGCATCACGCGCATGTCATCCAGATCCGCGGCGACAGTTACCGGCTCAGACAGGCTCGGCAAAGTGGTTTGCTCGGCACCAAGCAGGACAGCTGAGCATGGGGGGTGGGTCAATAAATATGGCCGACCAGTGGGTCAATTCTTTATGGCCGTTGACAACGGCGAGTGCGTCGTGTAGAGCGTCTGATTCTTGGCGGCGAGGCGTGAGATCGTCTCGCGGAAATCCCGCTGCTTGAGACCGTGCAGGTGCAAGCCGGGTTCGTCGAGCAAGAGGATCGCGTTCTTGTGCTTTTCCGCGGCCTCCGCGAAGAACACGACGAAGAAGGAGACGAGCCACTGGAAGCCCTCCGAGCGTTGGTCCAGTTCGATCTCCACTCCCAACTCGTCCTCCACCACGACCTTGAGGTACTGACCGTCGGCCTGGATCCGGAGTCGATCTGCCTCCGGCCGGTCCGGGTTGGGGTTCCAGACGGAGACAATCTCTTGTGTGAGCTTCACGCTCGCCGCGTTGAGTTGATAGCCGCGCGAGTCGAGGTTGTCCTTGTACGTCTTAAGAGCTACTGCGTCGCCAGCATTCGGCTGCGGAGTATTTCCAATGTCAGCAAGCTCCTGTGCGGTGAACCCCAGGAGCTTGAGCAAACACACGTTGCCGTAGTCATACTCCTCGTCGTCGAGGACGCCGGACGCGACGCGCTGCGCAAGGTGAGCAAGGTGGATGCGTGGACGTACGCGGAAGTAGTTATTGAAAAGCACGAATAGCGGAACGCGCTTCTCCAAGTGCTTGAGCGCTGCGGCACGGTCTTCGCCAACTTTGCACGCAGCGCGAAGGTTGTCGTACCGCTTTTCTTCGGCCTCGCTCGCCTCGTCGATTAGCGGCAGCACGCTCTCCAGCCAATCCTTGAGCTTCCCCGCGCGCTCGCCGTTGACGATCGTCGAGTCAGTCCAGTCGGTCGTCACCCCCGCGAGTGCTGCGCTCGGCGCAGGCTCTTCGGATTGCTTCCGCGCTTCAACGTGTGCACAAAGCCGCGTGAGGTCCTTCACCAAGGCGCCGTAGGTCGGAGCGGTTGGTCCTCCATCGATCCGATGCCATGCGCTGTTATCGAGGTTGCGGCCGAGAACGTAGGTACAGTCCTCGTAGCCGCTCGGGAGGCCCTCAAAGTCGCCTTGCTCGGGCGTGAAGCATCCTTCGACGACCGTGACTTTGGCCGGATCGACCACTCCTCGCTTAATGTCGTCGTACTCGGACCGCGGGTAGTCGCGCAGCGCCTCGAACCCCCCAATGTCATTCGGCTTGTTGAGTTGCTGGAGGGCCTGAAGGATGACAGTCTTCCCGGCTTCGTTCGGGCCGACGAGAATCGTCTTCCCGTTCTCGATCTCGAACTCACCGGTGTCTCGGATGCTGCGGTACATCCGAATACGAGCCTTGCTGAGCCTCATCGCTGGCGGTTCCTGTTCATCCGATATGCCCTTCGTTGATAGCGCGTGCACATGGTTGGTTGTCTAACGTAGAGTTAGGCCTCATTGGTGCCTCAATAGCAGGTCTTTGAGTTGTTGCTCAAACTCCAGGCGCTCGGTCATGCGACTGGATATCTGAGCATTTAGCTTTGCGATGTGCGCAAGTACCTGTGCTCCATTGAGCATGGTGCCATCTAGCAACTTTGCCGAGCCAGCGTGGTGAGTGTTCGACTGGTCAACGATGAACTGAAGCTGCATGCGTTGCGTTTGGACTTCAACCATTATCGAATTGATGAGTGCAGTGAGAGCAGACACGCGCACCGAGATTTGTGCATATGAAGCTTGCTTTGCTTGTGATTCAGCAGAGTCGGCAAGCGCCTTGCGTGTTTCGTGCAACTCCTCCTTTTGGAGTCGTACTGTGCGTGTCAGCCAGAAGAAGGCTGCATAAGCAACCAATGGATTTAGGACACCGCCCATGAAGTCGCCGAATTGACCCCAGGCTTCCGACTGATCTGATAGGACCTTTGAGTTGAAGCCCCAAAACCAGATCAAATATGCGGTTAAGGACGCCACCATAACTCCGACAACGATGCGGTGCGATCGGCGAATGGCGCGGTCGAGTTCTTCGAGTTCGGGAGTATGGGCTGGCATGGAGATGTTCTGATGAGGCCTAACTTAATGTATGAAAGGTCGCTGGTCCCATTATCGGGCCCGCCTGACGGATAACCTGGGCGTCATTTATCTCTAAGACCCATCGCTGGCGCGGCTTTCCAGCGATCTCGTCACATTTCCTCCAGGCATATCCGCTCTGCCAAACCCGTCACCCTTGGATCGTCGACTTGACGCCAATAGCTACACTGCGTCTTGGTCAGTCTACGCCCGGAGTTCGGGACCCGGACATGCCCCGATTGGGTGAGCCCTCGCGAATCTGGCGCAGTGCCCACCACTGGTCGCCACGCCTGCCAGATTTCTGATCCCGTCAGCGATTTCGGTGCGCTCAGCTCGGCGCCTTTGCCCAGTCTTCGTCAACTAGCGCCCTGGTGATCACGCGCAACACGAGGGCATAGCGTCAGTCCGGCTAACATCGTCAAATCAGGGGCGGCCCCGCAACACGGGCGGGCCGGCATCACGGAGACTTCATGACGCAATCTTTCCGGCGCATCGCCCTCGCCCGATACCTCCGCGGCTTGCCGGAGCCCGAAGACTTCTCCATCGTCACCGATCCCCTGCCCCAACCCGCCGACGGCGAACTCCTGATCCACAACATCTACGCCTCGATCGACCCCGGCACCCGCGCCCGCCTCTCCCAGGGCCCGTCCTACCTGCCACCCCTGAAGCTCGGCGAGACCGTCGGCGCCTTCAACCTCGGCCAGGTGCTCGAATCCCGCAACCCCCGCTTCCAACCCGGCGACCTCGTCACCTGGACCTGCGGCTGGGCCGAGGCCGGCATCAGCAATGGCCGCGGCTATCTCGCCAGGATCACCGATCGGTCAGTGCCGCTCGCGGCCTGGATCGGAGTGCTCGGCATTCCGGGGCTCACCGCGTATTTCGGGCTCTCGCGCCTTGGCCAGATCGCGGCCGGCGAGACGGTGGTCGTGACCTCGGCGGCCGGCATGGTGGGGGCGACCGCGGCGCAGATCGCGAAGCTGCGCGGCTGTCGGGTGGTGGCGGTGGCCGGCGGGCCGGTGAAGTGCGCGTGGCTGCGTGAGGAGCTCGGCATCGAGCAGGTGGTCGACCACAAGGCGGCGGCCGACCTCGGTGCGGCGATCGCCGCCTGCTGCCCCGACGGGGTGGACGTGCTGTTCGACAATGTCGGCAATGCCAGCGTCGACGCGATCCTGCCGCTGATGCGGATGAACGGCCGCATCGTGGTCTCGGGGCAGGTGGGCGACTACAACCTCGCCGGCGACCAGGTCCACGGCATCCGCAACACGCGGCCGTTCATCACGCACCGGGTGCGGATGCAGGGGCTGGTGGTGTTCGACGACCTGCGCGAGTTCCCGGCCGCGCAGGCCGAGCTCGCTGGCTGGCTGAAGGCCGGCAAGCTCAAGTACCGCGAGGTGCGCTACCAGGGCCTCGAGCAGGCGCCGAGCGCGTTTCGCGACGTGTTCGAGGGCCGCGACTTCGGCCGGCATCTGCTGCAACTGGCGCCCGAACCTGGGGACGCCGCCGCGTGAACAGGGGCGAGACATGAACGACGTGAAAGCCCGGGCACGGGCGCTGGTGCCCGAGATCGTTTCGCGCCGCGACGAGATCGAGCGCGCGCGGCGCATTCCGGCCGATCTCAACGCCAGGCTGGTCCAGGCCGGCCTGCTGCGGATGCTGGTGCCGGCCGAGATCGGCGGGCTGGAGATGGCGCCGCTCGACTACGTGGAGGTAATCGAGCTGCTCGGCGAGGCCGACGCGTCCACCGGCTGGTGCACGATGATCGCGGCGGTTACGTGCCTGAAGTCGGCCTTCCTCGATCGCGAGGTGGCGCGCGCGCTCTACGGCGACCCGGCCGCGGTGCACGGCGGTGTGTTCGCGCCCAACGGCCGGGCCGACGTCGATGGCGACCACTACGTGGTCAACGGCGACTGGCAGTGGGCGTCGGGCTCGGCCAACTGCACCTGGCTGACCGGCGGCGCGCTGGTCTACGAGGTCGGGCAGCTGCAAAAGCTGCCGAACGGGGCGCCGGACGCGCGCCAGTTCCTCTTTCCGGCCGACGCGGTCGAGCTCGCCGACGACTGGAACGTCAGCGGCCTGTGCGGCACCGGCAGCGGCAGCATGAAGGTGCGCAACTGCCGCGTGCCGCGCTCGCACGCGGTGTCGCTGGTGACCGACCGGCAGCAGTTCGGCGGGCCGCTGTACGTGTTTCCGAGCTTCGGCATGCTGGCGCTCGGGATCTCGGTGGTGGCCATGGGCAATGCCAGCGGCGCCGTCAACGACCTGATCGCGCTCGCCGCCGAGAAGACGCCGCAGGGCACGCGGCGCGTGCTCGCCCAGCGCGCGCACACGCAGATCGAGGTGGCGCGCGCGGTGGCCATGCTGCGCTCGGCGCGCGCCTACCTGATCGACACCATCGGCACCGCCTGGGACGAGGCGCGCAACGACGGCGCGATCAGCGTGCGCGCCCGCGCCGAGCTGCGGCTCGCCTGCACCCACGTGGCGCGCACCAGCGCCGAGGTGTGCAAGACCATGTACGAGCTGGGCGGCGGCAGCAGCCTGTTCCTCGCCTCGCCGCTGCAGCGCCGCCTGCGCGATGCGATGGCAGCCAGCCAGCACATGATGGTGGCGCCGCCCACGCTGGAGCTGACCGGAAGGGTGTTGTTGGGGGTGGAGACGGACTTGACGTTTCTTTGAGCGGCTTGGCCCCGCACGCGGGGCAAGGTGCGAGACAGCCGCCGCCGTTTACGGCGCTAGCCAAGACGTTTGTCAGGTATTTGCCGCTCCAGTAGATATTTTGGATATCATCTCGCAATAAAGTAGAAAGCTTGCCGAAGCCCTAGATAGCCTCGGCACCAGATTGGTTGCGCGTAGATGAATACCCCGGTTTCCCGGATCCCGCTCGGCTACCAAGCGCTGATCCACCGCTATCAGCTCGAGGTGCCCGCGCTGCGGCGCGTCTTCGTGGCGGTCGACCGGGCGGTCGAGACGCGCACCACGACCGCGATCGGCGAGGAAACGATCGAGCTGCCCCGGCAGCGCATCGCGGATCGGGAGAGCCTGGCCGGGCAGCTCACCTTTGCCTTCAAGCGGGAAGAGCTGAACCTTACCGTGTTGGCGGCGCTCTTCCAGCAGCCTGAGGCCATCCAGGGCGTCCAGGCGTGGCTGGCCGCGCGCCCGAGCTCCAAGTACTCGCGCATCGCCGGGCACCTGGCCACCTGGCTCACCGGCCATGCCTTCGACTACCGGCTGCCCCCGGGCAGTCCTCGTGTCCGGCTGCTGGATCCGCAACGCTACGTGGTCGGTCCGGCGCACACCGATCCGAAGTTCGGCGTGATCAGCAATCTCCTGGGTGATCGCCACTTCAGTCCGCTCGTTCGGCGCACCGAACGACTCGACTCGCTGCTCGCCGCGGACCTGGCCGCCAAAGTGACCACCGCGCTCCAATCGATCGAGCCGGAGGTGCTCGCGCGCGCCGTCGACTACCTCTACCTGTCCGAGACCCGGTCGACCTACTCGATCGAGGACGAGATGCCCGATCACAGCCGTGCGGTGAAGTTCCGTCGGCTGCTCGAGCTCGCCGGCGAGCCAGGGCTGCTGACCGAGGACCAACTCTGCCAGTGGCAGAACCAGGTCGTCGATCGGCGCTCGGCCGAAGCGAGCTATCGCACCGGACAGAACTGGCTCTCGCGCCCCGGTCGCTTCCGAAACATCGCCGACTTCATCCCGCCACCGGCTGGCCAGATTCCCCCCATGATGGATTCGATCGCCGGTCTCGCATCATTGGGCGCCGACGGCGCCATCGACCCGGTGATCGCCGCGACCTGCGCATCCTTCGGGTTCGTCTTCGTGCACCCGTTCTGGGACGGCAACGGCCGTCTGCATCGATTCTTGCTGCACCACGTTCTGCGCCAGGCCGGCTTCACGCCGAAGGAGGTCGTGCTGCCGCTGTCGGCCCGTATGCTCCAGCAGCTGGCCCGCTACTCGGCGCTGCTCAAAGGCTACTCACGCCCCCGGACCGACCTGCTGGACTACGCACTGGACGCCGACAGCGACACCATCATGCTGCGCACGCCGCAGCCGCCGTGGCTGTATGCCTACTGGGACGCAACCGAAGCCTGCGAGTTCATGCTTGAATGCGCTCAGGCGTGCGTCGACGAAGACCTGCAGGTCGAGATCACCTACCTGCGAGCGCACGACGCCACCGTGCGCCAGCTCGAGGGCTGGCTCGACATGCGCCAATCGGCGCTGAACACGCTGATCGACATCGTCGTACAGGGGCGCGGAACGCTATCGAAAGCCAAGCGAACGCATGCGCTCTTCGCACACCTGACCGACGACGAGGTCGCGCGGGTTGAAGCCGCCGTGCTCGAGCACTTCCGGGTGTACCTCGAGCGGATCGGCTGAGGTTGGCCGCTACGACGCGCCCGATGGTGTCACGCGCCGGCGGGTCGACGTACCGGTGGCGTTGCGGCGCGAGACCGCTTCCTCGAGTACTTGCCGGATGAAGCGCTGATACGGAATGCCCGCGTCATCGGCCGCGGACTTCACCGCCGTCAGCAAGGCGTCGGGCAAGCGCATGTTGACCCGCGCCTCCTTGCGCGCGAACTCGAAGCGCATCGGCTTCATGTCGCCCAGGTCGAACTCGGTGAGGTCGGCTTCAGCGACGAAGCGCTCGGCCTGGGTGTCAGTCCGAAGTCTGGGAAGTCGCTTTTTCATAGTGCAGGATCTCCCGTCGGTGCATGTAGCGGGCGCTGATGGGACGGATCAATTATATGTACATACAAATAGCCACCGCCACGCTGCCTGCGGGACAGAATTGCGCTCGTGTGCTCGCGGCCTACCGGCTGCGGCGGCCGCAGGGACCTCTGTTCTAACCGATGTCGACGGTCATGGCATCTGGTCATCCGGCTGAGGCGGCTTGCCCCCAGCTCGTAAGACGATCCGGTCGAAGGCATCCCGGTCGGCGCGATCCCGGCGCTCGACAAAGTAGGCTGCGGTAGTCATGGCCGCCAGCTTCTCGGCTAACGCAGTGGCCACGAAGTGGTTGAAACTGGTGCCATCGGCCTTGGCTCGGCGCATCACCTCGTCCTTGATGGAAGTGAGCAGGCGCAAGGGGTAGGTGCTCAGAGAACGGCTCATGAAAGGGATATCGGATGGGCGCAGAGCAACAACGCCATTGCCCAGGTGATGGATCGACACGCACGAGCCTTTCGATCTGTGCTCGCGAGAAAAGCGCTAGCCTCGCGGCGCCGACACGGCCGGCTTGCGGCCACACCGCGAACATTCAACCGGGCAGATTTTCGTAGCCCTTCACACGCCAGACGTCGCCGCCATGTCCACTTCACTCCCCGCCGCCGACCCCAACGCCATCCGCTTCCTCGCCATCGACGCCATCGTGCGTGCCGGCGAGGGCCACCAGGGCGTCCCGCTCGGCATGGCCGAGATCGCCACTGCGCTCTACACGCGCCACCTGAAGTTCGATCCGTCCGATCCCACCTGGCCTGATCGCGATCGGGTCGTGCTCTCGAACGGGCACGGCTCGATGCTGCTCTACGCGCTGCTCTACCTGACCGGCTACGAGCGCATCGGCATCGAGCAGGTGAGCACCTTCCGCGACTTCGGCTCGCGCTGCGAGGGGCATCCCGAGATCGATGTGGCATCGGGCATCGAGGTCACCACCGGGCCATTGGGGCAGGGGATCGCCAACGCGTTCGGCATGGCGGTGGCCGAGGCCTACCTGGCGGCGCGCTTCGGGCGCGCGGTGGTGGACCACTTCACCTACGCCTTCGTGGGCGACGGCTGCCTGCAGGAGGGTATCGGCCAGGAGATGATTTCGCTGGCCGGCCACCTGCGCCTGGGTCGGCTGATCCTGCTGTGGGACGACAACCGCATCACCGATGATGGCGCCACGTCGCTGTCGATTAGCGAGGACGTGGCCGCGCGCTGCCGGGTGGCCGGCTGGCACGTGGTGGAAGTGGACGGGCACGACCTGGAGGCCGTGTCGGCCGCCATTGGCGAGGCGCGAGCCGATCCGCGGCCGTCGATGATCGCGTGCCGCACGGTGATCGCGCGTGGCATCGCGCGGCTGGAAGGCCAGCGCGGCGGCCACAGCGCGCGGTTGTTCCCCGAGGACGCGGCCGCGGCGCGCGAGCAACTTGGCTGGACCGCGCCACCGTTCGAGATTCCGGCCGATGTGCTGGACGCCTGGCGCGAAGCGGGCGGGCGCGGACGTAGCGTGCGCGAGGGCTGGCAGGCGCGGGTGGCGGCGCTGCCTGCGCCCGAGCGCGCCGAGTTCGAGCGCGTGCTCGCGGGCGAGTTGCCCACCGGCTGGCGCGAGCTGCTGCAGGACTACAAACGCAGCGCGCCCACGCGCAAGCCTTTGCCCAGCGGCATCTTCATCTCGGCCGAACTCAACGACCTGTTGGTGGATTGCATGCCCGAGCGCATGGTGTGCTGCGCCGACCTGGAAGCGCCCACCAACCACAAGCGGCGGCTGGCCGCGTTCACCGCCGAGGACCGCGCCGGCGGCTACGTGCACTGCGGCGTGCGCGAGCACGTGATGGGCGCGATGGCCAACGGCATGGCCGCGCATGGCGGCATCGTGCCGCTGGCCGTGACCTACCTGGCCTTCGCCGACTACGAGCGCCCGGCCATGCGCATGGCCGCGATGATGCGGCTGCTGGTGAAGTTCGTGTTCAGCCACGACTCGATCGGCATCGGCCGCAACGGGCCCACGCACCAGCCGGTGGAGATCCTGGCCTCGCTGCGCGCGATGCCCAACATGCTCGTGCTGCGCCCGGCCGATGCGGTGGAGGCGGCCGAGTGCTGGGAGATCGCGTTCGAGCACCGCACGGGGCCGTGCACGCTGGTGTTCGCGCGCCAGGCGCTGCCGCATGTGCGGCGCGGCGATGACGACGGCGACGGCAACAACAGCGGTAGCGGCAGTGAAAACCGCTCGCGCCGTGGCGCCTACGTGCTGGCCGAGGCGCAGGGCGGTGAGCGCGTGGTCACGCTATTGGCCACCGGTTCGGAGGTGGCGATCGCACTCGCCGCACGCGACATGCTGCAGGCCGAGGGCTTTCCGACCGCCGTGGTGTCGATGCCATGCTGGGAACTGTTCGAGGCGCAGGACGCCGCCTATCGCGCAAGCGTGCTGGGCCCTGGCACCGTGCGTGTGGGCTGCGAAGCGGCGATGCGCTTCGGTTGGGATCGGTGGCTGGGCGAGCGCGGCGGATTCGTGGGCATGACAGGCTTCGGGGCGTCCGGGCCGGCCGAGACGCTGTACGAACATTTCGGGATCACGCCGCAGGCGATCGTGGGGCAGGTGCGAAGTCTGCTGGGCGAATCGATTTGATCCGACCTAAGGCGGAACGAGCGCGGCTACCGACGGACGAGCGCGCTCGATCGAACCGGCACTTCGAAGCCGACTGCGAACTTGCTGGCGTCACTCTTAAGTCAGAACCCATATCGCCGCTTCGTGTACTCGAGACACTTGCGCTGCTCTCCGTCGGTCTTGAGCGGGCGGCAGCGCTCTTTCACTTCCTGCATTGCGAGGTTCCAATCCTCGTTTACCCGCTTCTCGCAAAGTGAGTTCCCTACTATCGAGGTGCGACCCCCGGGACTGTTCGGGTAGTGAATCTGGTCGCAGCGCTTCATTCGGGCCTCGTATCCGGGATCGACGTCACTGCGGGCGTTGAATACGGCAGCCGCGACACCAATCATCGCGAGGGCAGCCTGTTGATTCGCCGCGAGCTTTTTCGCTACCGCGCTCGCCTTGGCTACCGCGCCCTCGGTATCGCCTGGGACGACGCCCTCGATCAGATACACCGGCTCATTTGCGCTAGTCACGACCGTGTACCGCTTGGCGGATGTGCGAACGATGTACGCGCATGCAGGTCGTGCCGGCCCCTTGTCTTCGCCTTCACAGCTCAAACCCGGGGCTCGCCGTTGCCAGCGACGCCGCCAGTCGATCTGACCGTACGTGATCGCTGTCCGCGAGTCCGGGAAATAGCTGAAGAATCGAGCGCCGTCGGCGATTCTCGTCATGTACAGGGTGTTACCCCGGAACAGTGCCTCGATGTCAATAGCGGACAGGAAATGCGATGGCGGCAGGACGCGGCGCAATGGATATCGACCGAAATCGACTGGCAGTCCATCGGGACGAATCCTTCCCCGGGCACGTCGGGCGCGAGCGAAGATTCCCAGACCGTCGCCGGCGACTACGCGCTGCACAGATTGACCTCTGCCACCGATGGCGGGAGCGAGGACGAGCCTGCGCCCCCGCTTCTTGACGGCCACGCAGCGAACGTTCAAGACCGAGATGTGCTCGCAGACGCCGTCGGGTCCTATCGTGTACTGTCCCCAGCGCAACCGACTGCCAAACTCGGTGTAGAACACGCCGGTCGGCGCGTAGTAGGTGCTTCGCACCGCGCCTCTGGGCCCTTCGACAACGCTGACGGTATTGCCGTAGAACGTGCGGTATGGCAACCCGGCATGCAAGGGACTCGGACCAATGCGAATCTCGCGAACCTGGCAGCCGGCGCCGCGCCAGACGATCGGCGAGTCTCCGCATTCGCCAAACGCACGGGCCGCGAACTGCGCGGCCCCCGACTTGCTCGACTGCTCTTGGGCCGCATCGATCAACGCGTCGCAATCGCCACCGTAGGGCATGCCCGAATGCCAACGAAAGTCGGTTGCGGCCTTCTGCGTGAGGAATGTCACGAGGTCGGTCCCGGTGTCTACCGGATATCCGAGCGATGCGAGCGCCGACTTGACCCTTGGCCACTGCCACGTCGTGCACTTCAGTTGCGCTGGCGTACGGCCGGCCGAGCCGCGGGACGACCGCCCCGAACCGGTGATTGCATCCATGATGGACCGGCTGATCGACCCGGGTGCTGCCCGAGTTCCGGTCCCTGAATTGTTGGCCGTTGCAGCGCAGCCGGCGAGCCAGAGCGCAAGTAGTAGCAACGACAAGAATCGACCAATGAGCATATCTCGGCCTCCAGGGTTCAGCTTTCTCCGTGCAGCACCCGGTTCCGCATGAATACGCGGCGCAGGCGGTCCAAGTTGGCATTCTGGCTGGCGCCACGCCGGCGGCAGGCTGACTTGAACCAATTGATGGCGCTTAGCCCCGTTGGCGGGCGGTTGGTCTTGCCAATTTTGGGTAGTACGGATTGATCCGCGCCGTGAGCTCCTTTCATGGAAGCAAACGCACCCGATCGATACGCACGCGCCTCACCGACGGCATTCCCTTGATGCGGCAGCCACGCCCGAGCGAATGGGCTGCGAGGCGGCGATGCGCTTCGGCTGGGACCGGTGGCTGGGTGAGCGCGGCGGCTTCGTGGGCATAGCAGGCTTTGGAGCGTCGGGGCCGGCCGAGACGCTGTACGAGCGCTTCGGGATCACGGCGCGCGCGATCGTGGCAAAGGCGCGAACACTGCCTAGCGAGCGCATCTAGCGCGCAGCAGTCCTGCGCGACGCCTTGTCTCTGCGATTCCCGCCCGTTCGCTACGCCGCTGCCGCTGCGTCCGCGTGTGCAAGCCCGGCCTCGGCGAAAAAGGTCGATCGATTCTTGCCGGCAGCCGACGCAGCGCGGTCGATCTCTTTCAGAACCCGGCGGGGCAGTGTCATGTTGACCCGCTCGACCGTGGAGTTCAGCTTATCGGGGGCACGGTTACCACTGCCCAGTTGAAGTTGGCGAGCTCCGGGTCGTTGGCCAGCTCGTGCAAAGAGGAGGGCTCAGGCAACGGTTCGCCCTGGTCGAGCAACTCGGTGAGCTGAAGTACGATCGCCTCGTGCGCATTGGTCAGCGCCTCGGCCATCGTGTCGCCGGCCGAGAACGCGCCAGGAATGTCCGGGACGATCACGCTCCAGGCGTGATCCGCGTCCCCACGCTCGATCGCAACTGGATATTCCATCGATACCACCCCATGCGGCCTACGCCTCGATCAGCTCCGAGCCTTCGAGCGCCAGCACAAGCTCGGGCCCATAGGCCATCGCCGGGCTCTGATAACCGACCGGCGCGTCTCCATTCAGCACGCGCTTGCCGATCTCGACGGCGCTTTCGGCAGTCAGTCGATAGGCCTCGTGGGTGCGCAAGCGCAGCTCGACGCTTTGTCCGGCGGCATTGGTCGCGCGCCCGTAGGCCAGCGCATGACCCGTCGCCCGTGCCTCGTCGCTCGGTCCGGCCGGCAACGCCTGCAACTTGCGCTCGACCAGCCCGCGCGCGAGCCGGGAGGCGAGGAATTTCCGGACCAGCAGCGGCGAGTCGACCATCTTCCTGCCCTCGGGCGGCATTGCCATGAACACCTCGATGTTCGGAATGCCGGTGCTGTACCACGCGGTATAGACATCGCCCCAGGTCGTGGCCGTCACCTCGGTGGGGCCGTCGCCAAGATCGACCCGGATGCTGGGCGTGCCCACGCGCCTCACCACGCGCCCGTCGACACGCACGAGCGTGCCATCGGCCAGATACCGGCTGCCCGTGCGCATGGTCCCACGCGACAAGCCGCCGGAGCTCATGAACGCGAGCGTGAGATGGGTTGCGTCCGGCAGGCGTTGCTTGAGCAGGCCCGAGAGGCAATCGGTCGGTACCACGTCGAAGCCTGCGCCCGGCAGCAGCATCACGCCCTTCGTGCGGGCCTCGGCGTCGCGATCATGGCAGGCCGCGAACACCGGCGGTTCGCCGGTGATGTCGACGTAGTGCGTGCCGGTATCCAGGCAAGCCTGGACCATTGGTGCCGAGGTATCCACGAACGGCCCGGCGCAGTGCAGTACCACGCTGGCCGGCTGCAGCAGGGCGCGCAAGCCGGCGGCGTCGTCGATACCCACGGCGGTGTGCTCGCAGCCCAGCGATTCGGCGACGGCGCGCAGCTTCACCGCATCGCGCCCGGCCAGCCTCGGCTTCAGGCCCCGCGCAACGGCCTCCTGGGCGACCAGTCGCCCGGTGAATCCGTAGGCCCCGTAGACGATCAACTCGTTGGCCATTGCGTCATCCGCTCTGAATCGACCTGCCGGATTGGCTTGTCGCTCGGCGGCAAGATCGCGCGTGTTTGCGCGTGGGTCAAGCGGTGTCTCTGCCGCATCGAAGGTGGCCACGATCACCACGCGCGCTCCGGTTCCGCTGATACCCTTGTCTGGAATGGACACCTTGCTCCCGCTCGCCGAGCCTGGCCACGAAGCGCCGCTTCGCCGTACCGACGCATTCAGCTACGCCTGCAAGGGCTGCGGTGGCTGCTGCCGCAACAAGCGCATCGCCGTCACGCCCTACGAGGTCTGGCGGCTGTCCCGCGCGTGCGGCATCGACACCGGCGAGGTCCTGGCGCGCCATGTCGAGCCGGACGCGCCCTACCTGCGCGTGGACGAGGCCGGCGAGTGCGTGTTCCTGCGCGAGGGCCGCTGCAGCGTGCATCGGGATCGCCCGCTGGTGTGCCGGCTTTATCCGCTGGGCCGCCAGCGCGAGGAAAACGGCGACGAGACCTTCTGGCGCCTGGAACCCCGGCCCGGCAGCCCCGGCGTCTACGGTACCGACACGACCGTGGCTGACTACCTGGCGCAGCAGGATGTCGACGAGTTGCTGAATGTCGTGGATCGCTACCAGGCGCTCTACTACCACCTGTTCGAGCTGCTGCGACAACTGGCGCCCACCGATGTCCCGCCAGCGGCGCACGCCAGCTTTGCCGAGGACCAGGATGCACGGCCAACCGACGGCGCGTCCCGCGCGGCCGCACCGGGCGCGGCCGTGTTCCACGAGTGGTTCGATGTCGATCGCCTGGTCGGGGCGTTCTGCGAGCGCACGGGCAGGCCATTGCCCACGGCGCCGCGTGACTGGCTCGATGCGCACATCGATGCGATCGACGCCTGGCTCGACGCCCAGGGCTTGGGTCGCGGCGGGCTCACATGAACCCGTGATTCCACCCGCCGTGCCGTTGTCCTACACTCGAGAATCGCAACCGCTCGATGGAGAACGCAGATGACCGAGTCTGGGCAAGGTAACGGCCAACCGCCACGTGACGACCGTGACTCGACGCGTCGCCTGTTTGCCCTGGCGGCGGCACTCGGCGTGTCGCTGGGCGTTGCGCCGCAGGTGACGCTGGCGGTGCCGCAGGAATCGCCGCCGACGTCGGCGCCGATCGCCGCCGGCCCGGACGGCAATGCGCTGATGCTGCTCGCCGCAACGCCCCTGAAGGACGGCGCGAGCGGCAAGCCGGCGACCCGTGTCATGAAGATCCCTGGCGTCACCGGCAAGCCCGCCGCCCGCAACCTGAAGTATGGCGATATCACCGTCAAGTCGCGGCAGCCGAAGGCGAAGGCGCAAGCCCGAAGCGCCAAGCCGGCCGTGCGCTCGGGCAAGGTCGATCTGAAGAATCCGACTCGCGCCCAAAAGATCGAGCGCAAGGCGCCCGCGCAATCGGTCAAGACCGATCGCAAGCAATAGAAGCCCGGCCTGCCTCGCGGTGCAATCGACATCGATCCACTTCTATTTCGACTTCATGAGCCCGTTCGCCTATCTGGCGCACGGGCGCCTGGTGGAACTCGCCCGGCAATACGACCGGCCGCTGCACTATGTGCCGATCGAGCTGGGTCAGGCCAAGCGCGCCGCCGGCAATACCGGCCCGTCCAACCGCGAGATTCCGCCCAAGATCGCGTATCTGCTCACGGACATGGCGCGCTGGGCCGAGCGCTACGGCATCCCGATCGAGATGCCGGGTTCGCTCGATTCCCGCTTGTTGAACCTCGGGGCGTTCCTGGCGATCGACCAGGGTTCGATCACCCGCTACGCGACCGACGTCTGGGCGCGCACCTGGGCGGTCGGCACGGACCTGGACTCGCCCGAGGCGGCTGCGGTCGCGGCGGGCTGCGTTGGCCTGTCCGCGGACGCGTTCCGTCGGGCCGCGAATGCGCCGGCCATCGTGCAGCGCTACGAGGCGGCGATCGGCGACGCCATCTCGGCCGGGGTGTTCGGGGTGCCGATGGTTCGGATCGGCGACGAGATGTGGTGGGGGAACGATCGGCTGGATTTCGTGGCCGAGCAGCTGGCACGCGATGCGGGCGACGCATCCGGCGCGTAGGTCGGCATTGGCTCAACGCAGCGCCGACACCCGGCACAGGAAGCTCTTCAGGTTCGAGTGGTCCGAGAACGGATCGCGCTGCGTCTGGTCGGTGAGCAGGTTCACCGAGGGCCAGGGATGGAAGGGCTGGGCCATGTCCCAGCCCAGCGGCACGTAGACGGCGTCGGGGCGAATGCCGGCGTGCAGCCACGCGCGGCCCTGGATCCGGCCGTAGGCGGTCTCGACCTGCACGGTCTGACCGTCGGCCACGCCGAGCGAGCGAGCCTTGTCGGGGTGCATCTGCACGTAGAGGTCGGGCCACATCTCCTGGGCCTGCCACGCATAGTGGGTCCACGAGTGGAAATGCGGCGCCGGCGGACGACCGGTGACGAGCTCGGTGTCGAAGCCCTGGTCGCGTAGCGCTCGGCCGGGTGACTCGGTGGCCGGGCGGATCGCAAAGGTGTTGGTCAGCGTGTGTCGGGCCGAGAACGGGTTGCGCACGCCGCCTTCGTCGCCCGTGGGCAGGCGCTCGAGCCAGGGCAGGTCGGCCAGGTGCTCGCGCTCGCTGTAGAACTCGGGCAATGGCGACATGCCGAGCGCCGCGAACTTGGCCTGCAGCGCGTCGGTGAAGAACTCGAGCTTGCCGCTTTGGGTCGGGAAGCGGTGGCCATCGGGAAAGCCGAAGGCGGTGCTGCCTTCCAGGTAGAGGGTGTCGATCTCGTCGGCGTCCTCGTGCGCGAGCGGGGCGCGCGCCCAGCGCCACGGCACCGAGTGCAGGCGTTTTTGCGTGATGCCGCGCACGGTGGGGTGGTCGATGCACATCGCGTCCCAGAACTTCGCGGCGTCCTTGTACTCGTCCTTGAGCACGTCGTCGAAGTCGAAGCGCTTGCCCAGTTCGATCCAGATCCAGCCGTCGGGCCAGGCCTCGCCGGGCGGGTCGACGAGCTTGTCGATCCAGACGATGCGACGGTCTTCGTTGGCGCGACCGATCTCGCCCTTTTCCACGCCGGTGGCCGCTGGCAGCACATAGTCGGCATGCAGCGAGGTCTGGTTGCGAAACAGCTCGATGTGCACGACCAGGTCGAGCGCCTCGAAGGCCTCGCGCACGCGGTTCTGGCCGGGCCATGACGTGAAGGGGTTGTTGCAGGTGATCAGCGCGCGCAGCGGGTAGGGCTGGCCCACGCGCATCGCCTCCAGCCAGCCGGTGGGGTTCACCCCCAGCAATGGCTTGTTGGGCTTGACCTGCCGCTCGGGCGGCGCGTCGGCCACGATCTGCACCGCGGTGCCGAAGTTGAAGAAGGCGCCACCGCGCCGGCCCATGTTGCCAGTGATCGCGGCCAGGAACATCAGCGTCCGATTGGTCTGCACGCCGTTGGTGTGCTGGTTGATGCCGCGCGCGGCAAAGAGCACGCAGCCATCGGCCTGAGCGATCTCGGTGCCCAGTTCGCGGATGCGCGCGGCCGGGATGCCGGTGATCGGCTCGGCCCATTCGGGCGAATAGCCGCGCTCGAAGATGAAGTCGCGCCAGGCCTCCCAGCCGAGCACCCAGTCGCGGCAGAAGGCCTGGTCGTGCAGGTTCTCGGCCAGGACGTGGTGGGCGAGCGCGAGCGCGAGCGCCATGTCGGTGCCGGCGCGGATCGGCAGCCAGCGATCGGCCTTGCTGGCGGTGACGGTCATGCGCGGGTCGACCACCACCATGCGGGCGCCGTTCTTCAGGCGCCAGTCGTTGATCATGCCGAAATGCACCGGGCGCGACTCGGCCTGGTTGTCGCCGAAGTACACGTAGAGCGCGGCGCTGCCCAGGTCGGCCTCGGTGTAGCTGTTGCCGCTGCCGTTGGCGCCGAGCATGGTGTCGAAGGCGACGTTCTTGGCTTCGGAGCAGAAGGCCTCGGTGTCGGCGAAATTGGGCGAGCCCCACATCTGCAGAAAGACGCGGATGTAGCCGCGCCGGCTCAGCGTGCCGGTGCGGGTGCCGGCGAATACGCCCAGCGCCTCGGGTCCGTGCTGATCGCGAATGCCGCGCAGCTTGTCGGCGATCTCGTCCAGGGCCTGCGCCCACGAGATCGGCTCGAACTTGCCCTCGCCGCGCTTGCCCACGCGCTTGAGCGGCGTGGTCAGGCGATCGGGGCTGTTGTGGAGTTGCAGCAGGAACTGCGACTTCGGGCAGACCTTGCCGCGCCACTGCGGGTCGTCCTCGTTGCCGGTGACGCGCACCACCTTGCCGTCCTTGAGGTGGTAGTGCGTGGGGCAGCAGTTGAAGCAGATGTTGCAGCCGCCGGGCTCGATCGCGTCGGGCTTGCGTTGGGCGCGCGTGCTGCGATACGGGAAGGTGACCTGCGCCGGTTCGATGCGCGCCTTGCGTGCCGGGTCGTCGGTGACGGCAGGGCGCAGGCGGGCGTCCATCGTGAAGCGTGGGGGCGCATGTCGCGGCGAATCGGACTTGCGCTCGGCTTCGCGTTGGTCGACGCGCGTGCCGGCACGCTGGCCGGCACGCGCATCGACAGCCGCGCCGCCGGCGCTTGCCGGCAAGGCCGCCACCACCTCGGTCGTGCGCGTGCGCTCCAGGAAGAGGTTTGCCGGGCCCAGCAGGAAGCCGTCGTGATCGAGCGCCGTGCGGCCGGTCTGGCGGATCGTGGCCAGGTGCGCGTCGCGCGCGTCGAAGCGGATCGCCTCGCCGGGGCAAACGGTGGCGCAGGCCGGGCGCAGGCCGTCGGCGCGCCGCTCGCTGCACAGGTCGCACTTGACCGCATGGTGGTCGATCGCGTCGTAGCCCATCGCGCCGTAGGGGCAGGCGATCACGCATTCGCCACAACCCGTGCAGCGCGACTCGTCCACCGCCACCACGCCACTGACCGGGTCCTTGGTGATCGCCTTCGGATGCACGGGGCAGGCGCGCAGGCAGGCGGGCCGCTCGCAGTGCTGGCAGGACATCGTCAGGAAGTCGAGCGCGGGTGCCTCGGTGCTGCCCAGCCACACCACGCGGTTGCGATTCTCGGTCGGGCCCAGGCCGTGCTCGGCCTTGCAGGCGGCTTCGCAGCTCTTGCAGCCGATGCAGCGTTCCAGGTCGATCATCAGGGCAAGACGCGACATCGGCGGGCTGACTCCGGTTCGTTGGGTGGCCGCGCTACCAGGCGGCCAGGTGCCACCAGTAGATCTCGCGGCCCTCGGCCACGTAGCCGGCGAAGAAGGTCACGACGATCACGTGCACGGCGAGCCCGGCCAGGAACAGCCAGGCCACCAGCAGGTGCAGCGGTCGCCACCAGGCCTGCAGTGGCGAGACCGATGCGCGCGCGCCGATCAGTTCGGCCTCGCGACGTGCCAGCCGTGCATATGCAAGCGACTGCCGTGGCGAGCGCAGCCAGTGGCGCAGCGTGACCGAGAACAAGGCTTCACTGGCCGTCGGATCGAGCGTGCGCAAGAGCGTCGTCTTGCGATCGATCAGCGCGGCCAGTTCCTCGCGCACCGGCGCTGGCACCGGACGAAACGGCGCCGACTTCGTTCCGATCGTGGCCGCCATGCGCGCCGACAGGTGCACGCGCGCGAACGTGCCGGTCGCGAGCAGCACCAGCAGGCACAGCAGCAACAGCAGCGGTGGCCCGTCGAGTCGGCTGAACGCATGCATCGAGACGAACAGCGCGCCCACCGCGCTCGCGACCACGTGGCCGACGAACAGGCGATTGGGCACCGCGCTTTTGCCACTGCGCTTGCCCAGCGCGAACACGAGCGGCGAGAGCAGCAGCACGGCGCCGAGCGCGGCCAGCGACTGCAGCACCGGCGTGCCCGGGCGCTGCCAGGCATCGGGCAGGAAGGGCCGGGCGAGCAGCCAGGCGACCAACGCGAACAGCAGCGCCACCATCAGCAGCCGCAGGCTGCGGTTGGAGAGATCGGGCCGGGTCGCCGCCGCCATCAGTTGGCGTCCGCGGCAACCGGGCGGCCGCGCTTGACCACCATCTTGTGATGCTCGCGCCGCGCGGCCCGGTCGATGTCGGCGAGCGGGTCGCCCGATACGATCAGAAAGTCGGCGAAGGCGCCTTCCTGGATGCGGCCTTCGTCGGGCAGGCGCATCAGGTCCGCCGCGTTGACGGTGGCGGCCAGCAGGGCGTGCACGGGCGTCATGCCGACCTCGACCATGAACGCCAGTTCGTCGCTGTTGTTGCCGTGCAGGTTGTAGGGCGTGCCCGAGTCGGTGCCCATCGCGATGCGCCCGCCCGCGCGCGCGAAGGCCCGCACCGACTGCCGGTGCGAATCGGCCACGCTGGCCGCCTTGGCCATCGCCCACTCTGGAATGCCGGCGCCGGGGTTGCGCACGATGTTCGTGACCGCAGCGAGCGTGGGCACGAGGTAGGTGCCGCGCTCGAGCATCGCCTCGATGGCCTCGTCGGTCAGGTAGATGCCGTGCTCGATCGAGGTGATGCCGCCGCGCGTGGCGTTCAGAATGCCCTCGGTGCCCTGCGCATGGCTGGCGGTGGGGCGATGGAAGCGCTGGGCCTCGCGGATGCCGGCGAGCATTTCCTCGGCGCTGTAGTGGGCGTCCTGGGGATCGACGCCGCGCGTCATCACGCCGCCCGTGGCCATGATCTTGACGAAGTCGCTGCCGGCGTGGACCTGCTCGCGAACCGCCTTGACCACCTCGTCCACGCCATCGGCCACGCGGCCGTGCATGTTGCCGTGGCCCCCGGTCATGCAGATCATGCGCCCGGCCGCCCGGATCGTGGGGCCGGCAAAGGCGCGGCGGTTGCAGGCGTCGCGCACCGCGAACTCCAGGTAGTCCTTGCCGCCGCAATCGCGCACGGCCGTGATGCCGCCGGCGAGCGTGGCACGTGCGTGCTCGAGCGCGCGCACCACCACCTGGCCCGGGCCCATGTCGGCCACGACCTTGCTCGGATGGCCTTCGCCGGCATAGAGCAGGTGGACATGGCAATCGATCAGGCCCGGCAGCAGCGTGGCGTCGGTGGTATCGACGACCTGGCCGGCATAGCCGGCGAACTCGGCGCTCGGGGCCACGCGGGCGATGCGCGCGCCGTGGGTGAGGACCGCGTGATCGTCGAGCGCGTGGCCGTCGGGCAGGAAGATCCGGCCGCCCCGATAGAGTGTCTCGTGTCCCTGGTCCATGTCGTTCCCGTGCGTCGGCATCCGCCGATCTTAGGACGAATTCGCGTCGGGCTCGGTTCAGCGCGGTTTCCGGTCGTCCGATACCGGGTGCAGACGTATGGTGCGGTGGCCGCCGGGGCTGCTCGGGCCGCGATCGTCCGGTGGCGACCTGGCCGGCGTGGCCTCGCAGCCCGCGCAGCCTGCGCCACCGTCACAGCCCACGCAGGCCCGGCCGTTCGGACCCGACGCATTGCGCCAGTGGCGCCAGGCGCGGCGCCCGACGATGAGTGCGCACGCGCCCACCGCGAGCACGACCAGCACGGTCTCGACGATCGGGTAGAGGCCTTGCGCCATGGCCGATTCGCTAACCGCCGCTCAGCCCAGTGCCAGCGCCACCCGGTACACGACCAAGGCGCTGAGCCATGCGAGCGCGAACAGGCCCACGACGATCGCCGCCAGCAGGCGCCACGACTGCGTCTCGCGCCGGATCACGACCATGGTGGAAACGCACATCGGCGCGACCACGTACCAGGCCAGCAAGGACAGCGCCGTGGGCAGCGACCACTGCGCCGAGATCAGGCCGGCGAGCGCCGAGGCGGTGTTGGCATCGGCGGCCGAGAGCGCATAGACGGTGCCCAGCGCGCCCACGGCGACCTCGCGCGCGGCCAGCCCGGGTACCAGGGCCACGCAGATCTGCCAGCCAAAGCCCAGCGGGGCGAACAAGGGTTCGAGCCCCCGGCCGATCATGCCGGCGAAGCTGTGCAGGATCGCCGGGCCGGCGGCGCCTGCGGGCGGCGCCGGATAGCTGGACAGGAACCACAGCAGGACCGTGAGCGGCACGATGATCGTGCCGACCCGGCGCAGGAAGATGCGGGTGCGCTCCCACAGGCCGATCAGGATGTCGCGCGCGGCCGGCAGCCGGTAGCCGGGCAGCTCGAGCAGCAGCGCATGGCCGGCGGTGTCGGGCGCAAAGCGCTTGAGCAGCCACGCGATCACGATCGCCCATGCGATGCCCGCCACGTAGAGCCCGAACAGCACCAGGCCCTGCAGGTTCAGCAGCCCGAACACGTCCTGGCGTGGCACGAAGGCGCCGATCAGCAGCGCATAGACGGGCAGGCGTGCCGAGCAGGTCATCAGTGGCGCCACCACGATGGTGGCCAGCCGGTCGCGGGGATCCTGGATCGTGCGGGTGGCCATGATGCCCGGCACCGCGCAGGCGAAGCTCGAGAGCAGCGGGATGAAGGAGCGGCCCGACAGCCCTGCGCCGACCATGTAGCGATCCAGGAAGGCCGCCGCGCGTGGCAGGTAGCCGGATTCCTCGAGCACCAGGATGAACAGGAACAGGATCAGGATCTGGGGCAGGAACACCAGGACCGCGCCCACGCCCGCCAGCACGCCGTTGATCAGCAGGCTGTTCAGCGGCCCGGCCGGGAGAAGGGCGCCGACCCAGGCGCCGAGTGCCTCGACCCCGGTGCGGATCGCGTCCATCAGCGGCGTGGCCCACGAGAACACGGCCTGGAACATCAGGAACATGGTCGCGGCCAGGATCACCAGGCCCCAGACCGGATGCATGACCACGGCGTCGATCGCGTCGTCGATCGCATCGGTGGGGCGCGGCAGCTTCACGGCCGCCGCGAGCAGCGCATGTACCTGGCGGTGCAGCTCGGTGGCATCGGGCAGCGCCGCCTGCGCGGGGGGTGGTGGCGGCACGCCGCGCGCGTCGATCTCGGCCAGCAGTCGGGCGGTGCCGTCGCTGCGGATCGCGACGGTCTCTACGATCGGCACGCCCAGTTCGCGCGAGAGTCGCGGCACGTCGATCTCGATGTGGCGCCGGGCGGCGGCATCCATCATGTTAAGCGCCACCAGCATCGGCCGGCCCAGCGCGCGCAGCTCCAGGATCAGGCGCAGGTGGAGGTGCAGGTTGGTCGCGTCGGCGACGCAGACGAACAGGTCGGGCATCGGCTCGCCCGGAATGCGGCCGTGGCACAGGTCGCGCGTGATCGCCTCGTCGGGGCTGACCGCCGAGAGGCTGTAGGTGCCGGGCAGATCGAGCACCCGCACCGTGCGGCCAGCGGGGGTCTCGAAGTGCCCCTCCTTGCGCTCCACCGTGACGCCGGCATAGTTGGCCACCTTCTGGCGGCTGCCGGTGAGCCGGTTGAACAAGGCCGTCTTGCCGCAGTTCGGATTGCCGACCAGCGCGATGTGGAGCGGCGCGGCGCTGGCCTGGCTCATGTTTGTCGCTCGTCGACGAGGCCGTCGGGCGGGAAGGCGGCCGCGGCGACCTCCCCCGGCGCACGCAGCCGCACCCGGCGGGCTTCGCCACGGCGCAGCGCAAACCGCGTGGTCCCGATCTGGACCACGATCGGCTCGGCGCCGAAGGCGCCGGTAGCGACCACGCGCAAGGGTTCGCCGCTGACGAAGCCGAGGGCCTCGAGGCGCTGCGCGATCGTGTCGTCCTGGCCGCTATGTTCGATGTGAGCGATCACTGCGCGCGAGCCGCGACGCGCTTCGGCCAGGGTCGGCCCGGTACGGGAATCGGCGGCGGCGCTCATCGATGCGGCGGCTCGGGGCGTGTAGCCCGATCAGACATAGGACCGCAGATCATACAGTTAATGAGAACGATTCGCAAATAGAAAATGGATGGCAGACCCGTCAGCGGCCACCAAACACGGCCGGGCGTTTTTCCATGAAGGCCTTCATGCCCTCGCGGAAGTCGTCGGACTGGAACAACGGCAATAGTTGCAGATAGACATGGTGGACATGGTTGTCGAAGTTCTCATCGGCGCCCATTCGCATCATGCGCTTGGAGGCCTGGACCGCCATCGGTGCGTTGGCCGCGATCTCGGCGGCGAGCGCGCGCGCCGTGGCCAGGCAGTCGTCGGCCGGCACCACCTGCGAGGCCAGCCCCATCGCCAGGCACTGGTCGGCGCCAAGCGTACGGCCGGTGAAGATCAGCTCGGCCGCCTTCGACCAGCCGATCAGCCGCGGCAGCAGCCAGGTGCCGCCCGACTCGGGCACCACGCCGCGCGCGGTGAACGCCGCCGACATCTTGGATTCGGCCGCCATGATGCGGATGTCGCAGCCCAGCGCCAGGTCCATGCCGTAGCCGGCGCTCGAGCCGTTGTGGGCGCAGATCGTGGGCTTGTCGATGTTGTGCAGCACCGTGGGCGGGGCCTGGCGAAGGTCCAGTGTCGGGCGCATGCGACCGTCGCCGATGCCGCTGCCGCCGCGCAGGTCGAGCCCGGCACAGAAGAAACGCCCCGAGCCCGTGACGATGATCGCGCGCACCGACTCGTCCTCGTTGGCCCGGATCAGGTAGCGTGAAATGGCAGCCAGCATCGGCCGGGTGATCGTGTTCTGGCGCTCTGGGCGCATGAGCTGGATCGTGGCCACGTGATCCGCCACCGAATAGGCGACCTCGTCGGTGTCGGGCAGGGATGAAGGCGATTCGGACATGGTGCGGTTCTCGTCGATGGTTCCATTCGCGATGCGATGCGACGCGACGCGAGGTGGCGTAGCTGGTGTCGACGCCCGGCGTCAGCGGCCGGCGGCGCGGTGCTCGTTGAGCGTGAAGCCGGCATCCTTGGGGATGCAGACGTAGCGGCCGTCCTCGCGCTCCTCGAGCCAGGGCTCGATGCGCACGAGCGGGGTTGCCGCGCAGGTCTTCAGGGCCTCGTCGACGCTGCCGAACTGCGCCAGCCGCACCACGTTGGACAGGGTCGCGAACACCACGGTCCGGCGTCCGGCCTGTGCGTCCGCCACCACCTGGCTCGGGCGGATCCAGACCGAGTCAACGCTCTCGCGGCCGTCGTGCCCGGCTTCCTGGGCCTCGGGAAAGCGCGCGACATAGAAGCGGGTGTCGAAGCGCTTGGGCATGAAGGTCGGCGTGACCCAGTGCGAGAACGGCACCAGCGTGTCCGGCTCCAGCTGCAGGTCGGCCTCGTCGAGGACCTCGCCGAGCGTGAGCGACTGGTCGTTGAGCCCGTCACGCCAGCGGGCGAGCTCGACCGAGCCCGACGCACCCGACAGCGGCCGGCCGTCGCTGTGGCTGGCCAGCAGCGTGCCGGATTCCTCGAAGGCCTCGCGGATCGCGGCGACCCGAAACAGCGTCTCGTTGGCGTCGCCACTGGCATGTGTGCCGAGTCGGGCCTGCACGCGGGGATCGCGATCCTGCGGATCGACCTTGCCGCCCGGAAACACCAGCGCGCCGGAGGCGAAGTCGATCTGGTGGTGGCGCACCACCATGAATACCTCGAGGCCGTCGGGGCCGTCGCGCAGCAGCATGATCGTGGCGGCGGGGAGGGGTACCGGGGCCGACCGGGTGGCGGCGTCGGCGCGATCATGGGTCATGGCAGGGCGTTCCGTTCGATCGGGTCGCGGATGCGCCGGATTGGCGCAGGCAAGGCTCGATGGTGACAGAACCACGCGGCCGCGTCCCGGATCGCATTCCGGTGAGCGAGCACACGCCGCTCACGCGCCGCTGAATCCCGCGCCGCACCGGCGCAGGCAGCGTCGATCGTGGACAATGTCGCCAGCGCGCCGGAATCGTGCGCCGGCGGCCACCGGCACCATCGCTGCCGCCGGCACGGTGGGCATCACCTTGCCACCGGCCGTGATGCTGTTCTTCCTGGCTGGCAAGTTCGGCGTGCCGATCGGCACCATGTTCATGTCGACGGTCGTTCCGGGCGCGATCCTGGTGATGCTGTACGCACTGCATGCGGTCGTGCGCGCCTGGATCGAACAGCCATCCGCACCGGCCGGGAGCCTGGGCGACGATCCGGTCGGTGCGCTCGCCTGGGCCCTGCTGATCCTGCGCGGCTTGCTGATGCCGGTGGCGCTGATCGCGCTGGTGCTCACCGCGGTGATGGCCGGCTGGTCGACGCCGTCGCAGGCCGGGGCGGTGGGTGCTGCCGGCGGCCTGTTGCTGATCGCACTGAACGGGCGGCTGAACTGGTCGCTGTTTCGCGAGCTGGTGCGCGCCACCGCCGACCTGACGGCGATGGTGTTCTTCATCATCATCGGCGCCGGCGTCTTCTCGTTCGCGTTTCGCTACTTCGGTGGCGATACCGCGATCGCCGATGCGCTCGCCAAGCTGCAGATCGGGCCCTGGCCCACGCTGCTGCTGTTCGTCGGCATCGTGTTCGTGCTCGGGTTCTTCATCGACTGGATCGAGATCACCGTCATCACGCTGCCGCTGTTCACGCCGGTGCTCCAGCACCTGGATTTCGGCGAGCACGTGGTGGCCGGTACGTCGACGATGGCCTGGATGGCGGCGATCACCGCGCTCGTGCTGCAGACTTCATTCCTGACGCCGCCGTTCGGCTTCGCGCTGTTCTTCCTGAAGGGTTCGGCGCCGCGCGAAGTCTCGCTCGGGCAGATCTATCGGGGCATCGTGCCCATCCTGCTGCTACAGCTCCTGGTGATCGGACTGGTGTTGGCCATGCCGGACATCGTCGCGTGGTTGCCGACCAGGGTCTACGGGCCCTTGTCGCACTGAGCCGCCGCCCGCGGCGTTCGGCCGCGGTGTGGGCGGACTGTGCGACATGTCGGGGTGCCGCCCTAGTCGATCCGCGTTCCTTCCGCGGCGAAGTCGCCGGTGTCACGGAACGACTTGAACGTCTTCGCGTCGATCCGGTACATGCGGTAGCAGTGTGGCTTGCCATCCCCAAGCGTCTTGTATTCGCTGCAATAGCCGGTCGCCGTGGTCCAGAGGCGTCCCGATGCCTGTCCGCCCACCCAACTCAGGGTGGTGCCGTGGTCCGCCGCCACGCGAAGTTCGACCCGGTTGCCGTTCGCCAATGCCACGTTCCACCGAGTCTCCTTCCCGAGCAACTCGTCGATCTGAGGTCCCGTCAGTGGCTTCATTCCCTTCTCGGTAAGCGCACTCTCGGTGCTTGCACAGGCGGCAAGCGTCGCGCCGACGATGACGGCGCTGGCGATGATGGTGAAGCGAGTCGATGACATGTTCGTCTCCTCATTGACGTGGGCTACGGGCCGCGCATGAGATCGAGCGCGCCACGGTCCAGTCAGCGTAGGAGACGCGAGCCTGGCCCGCATCGTCAGGATTCGGGATGCGCAACGCGCCCGTCGTGCCCGCTTTCCGATCGTTGCCACCAGATCGAATGTGTCGCCAAGGTGCCCAGCGTCACGGTCGCGACGCCGACGATGGGCACCAGCAGGGCCCAGCGCGCCCCCAGCAGGCTGACGGCAAAGCCGCAGATGAGCGCGCTCACCGGGCTCGACCCCATCGTCGCGAGGGTCTGCAAGGCCATCACCCGCGACTGGTGCGTGGCCGGCGCCCGTTCCTGCAGCACGGTGCGCGAGGTGACCATCGCGATGCCGCCGCCCACGCCCCAGACCAGCACGCACAGGTAGAACGCCCATTTCGGCAGCGCCACCAACATGGGCGCGAGCGCGGCGCAGCCCAGCACCATCGATTGCGCGAGCGCCCGGATCGGATAGGTGAGCCCGCCCAGGCGCGTGAGGGTGACGATGGTCAGCAGCGTGCCGATGCCGAACGCGATGAAGCCGAACGCGATGTCCTGGGCGTCGCCCGCGAACAGGTCGCGGATCGCCAACGGAATGATCACGATCAGCACGCCGCTGAAGAACACGCCCGTGCCCAAGGCGATCAGGAAGGCCGCGCGCATCGGCGCATCGGCAAAGATCACTGCCAGCCCACCGCCGAGCTCGCGCCACAGGGATCGCCGCCCGGGCTCACCGGCCGGTGGCCGCGCGGGTCGGCCGCCGGGCAGCCTGGCCACCGCGACGATGCCCAGGGCGACCAGCGCGGCCTGGGCCAGCAGGATCGAGATCGAGCCCCAGTGCGCGGCACGGCCGCCGAGCGCCTGCCCGGCCATCTGGCCGCCGAATTGCATGCCGATGGCCAGCGTCACCATGCGCTGGACGTTGTGTCCGGCCACGCGTCGCAGCAGGCCGTCGCGGGTCGGCAGTGCGAAGGCCGTCACCAGGCCCCAGGCGAGTGCATACAAGACCAGGGCCGGTTCGCTCAGTGCGCCTTGCCACAGCAGCGTGGCCAGCGCGACCGGCATGATGGCAGCCGCGGCGTGCAGGCCGACCAGCAGGCGGCGGGGATCGACCCGGTCGGCCAGCAGCCCGCCGAACAGCAGGAAGAGCAGCATCGGCAGTTGCCCCATCATCTGGGTCAGGCCGAAGCGTGCCGCCGGCTGCTGCAGCTCGATGGCCAGCAGATAGGGCAGCATCACCATCTGGATGCCGGCCGGAATCATGAAACTCGCGACGCTGGTCAGGTACCAGCCGCTCGCGTGCGGGCTCTCGGGTGCGTTCAAGTCGGACTCGGTCGCGGAAGGATCCGCGCGAGTATGCAAGAAAGCCCGAACGTCGTGCGACCCCGCTGATCGACCCGGGCGCCCGGCGCCGAGACCGCGGCGGCGCGCGCTCGCCCGTCGGTACGCGTTGGTCAGTACATGTTGGGGATGAACATCTCGGCAGGCAGCGGCGCCCGATAGTAGTCGGGGTTGCGCACCCGCTGCGGCAGCACCACCGGCTCACGCGGCACTTCCTGGTAGGGCACCTGGGTGAGCAGATGGTGGATGCAGTTCAGTCGCGCCGTCTTCTTGTCCACGCCCTCGACGATCCACCAGGGGGCCTCGGCGATGTGGGTGCGATCGATCATCGTTTCCTTGGCCTTGGTGTAGGCCTCCCAGCGCCGGCGCGACTCCAGGTCCATCGGGCTGAGCTTCCACTGCTTGAGCGGATCATGGATGCGGCTGAGGAATCGCAGGTGTTGTTCGTCGTCGGTGATCGAGAACCAGTACTTGATCAGGCGGATCCCCGAGCGCACCAGCATGCGCTCGAACTCGGGCACCGAGCGGAAGAACTCCTCGTACTGCTCGTCGTTGCAAAAGCCCATCACGCGCTCGACCCCGGCGCGGTTGTACCAGCTACGATCGAACAAGACCATTTCGCCGGCGGCCGGCAGGTGTGGCACGTAGCGCTGGAAATACCACTGGGTGCGCTCGCGCTCGGTGGGCGCCGGCAAGGCCACCACGCGGGCCACCCGCGGATTGAGTCGCTGGGTGATTCGCTTGATCGCGCCGCCCTTGCCGGCGGCGTCACGCCCCTCGAACAACACCACGACCCGGTATCCGGTCTGTACGATCCAGTCCTGCAGCCTGACCAGCTCGGCCTGCAGGCGGAACAGCTCGCGGAAATATTGCTTGCGATCGATCCCGCCCTCGGCCGCGCTGCGTTCGGCCACGGGCAGGCCATGCTCGTCGAAGAGGCGGTCGTCGAACTCGAGCTCGAGTTCTTCGTCCAGGCTGTCCAGCAGCTCCCGGTGGGTGCGGGCAAACCAGTCGTCGAGCGGGCTTCGGGTCGAATCGGACATGCGGCCTCCGGTGGCGGCCTACCATTGGACAAAGCCGACGTGACGGTTTTGTGACAGGGCCAATGCGGGCGGCAGGCCGAACGCAAACCGGGCCCGAGGCGCTTCGCCCGGCCCATCACCGGAGAGGGTGTGACTGCTGACCGTGTTCCAGGGATGATGACCGGGATTGCCGGCCCGTGGCCGACCCCGACCGTGCCCAATCCGTGCGCGCATGCTGCGCCGATGGGGGGGCTCCGATGAGACGCCGGCGCCCCCGACTGGCGCTCGCGCTGGGCAGTGGCTCGGCGCGCGGCTGGGCCCACATCGGCGTGATCCGGGCGTTGGGCGACGCCGGCATCCACCCCGACATCATCTGCGGCACCTCGATCGGCGCGCTGGTCGGCGCGGTCCACGCGGCCGGCGAACTGGATCGATTCGAGCGCTGGCTGCGCGGACTGAGCCTCACCGACGTGCTCTCCTTCATGGACGTGCGGCTGACCGGCGGGATGATCAAGGGCGATCGGCTGATGTCCTTCTTTCGCTCGAAGTTCAACGATCGGCCGCTCGAAGAACTGTCGACGCCCTTCGGCGCGGTCGCCACGGCGCTGCAATCGGGGGCCGAGGTCTGGTTGCGCGATGGCTCCACGATCGATGCGATTCGTGCGTCGATCGCCCTGCCGGGGCTGTTCGCGCCGGCGATCCGCGACGGCCAGCTCCTGGTCGACGGCGGGCTCGTCAATCCGGTGCCGGTGTCGCTGGCGCGGGCGATGGGCGCCGAGCTCGTCATTGCCGTCGACCTGAGCACCGACCTGCTGGGCCGGCACCTGCACGAGGCCGACGAGGCCGAGGCCGCGTCCCAGGATGCGCAGGCCACCGACGAGACCGGCGAGGCGACGCTGATGGACGACTGGCGTCGGCGCCTGCAGGCCGGCCTGGATGCCTTGAACCTGGGCGGACGCGACGACGGCCTGGAGCTGCCGTCCATGCTCGATGTGATGGCCTCGAGCATCAACATCATGCAGGTCCGCATCAGTCGCAGTCGGATGGCGGGCGACCCGCCCGACTATTTCGTGGCGCCGCGGCTCGCGCACCTGGGCTTGCTAGACTTCCACCGCGCCGAGGAGGCGATCGCCGAAGGCGAGCGGGCGGCCAAGGCGGTGCTGCCGTCCCTGCAGTCACTGGTCGACCCGGGGGCCCGCAAGTCCGACGCCTAGAACGTCTGGCTCGAAAAGCAAGAGAACGGAGGCACGATGGCAAGTAGTTCGCCGGCGCTTGCCGAGGCCCTGGCCGCCTCGGGCCGGATGTCGGTCTACGAGCAATTCCACGAGCGCGCCCGACACGCACCCGATGCGATCGCGCTGCGCTCGGCGCGGCGTTGCGACACCTATGCGGCGCTCGATGCCCGCGTGCGGCGCGCCGCCGCCATGCTGCAGGCACGGGGCCTCGCGCGCGGCGATCGGGTTGCCTTGCTCTCGGAGAATTGCTGCGAGTACATCGAGATCGAACTGGCCGCGGCCCTGCTCGGGCTGATCGTCGCGTGCCAGAACTGGCGCCTGGCCCGTGACGAGCTACGCCATTGCATCGCGTTGGTCGAACCCGGCCTTGTCATCGCGTCGGCGCGCTTCCGAGCCGCCTACGACGCCACCGGGCTGGACGTGCCCGCCATGACGATCGAGACCGATTATGCGCAGGCGCTGGCCGCGAGCGCGCCGTTGGCCGGGCGCCCGGTCGTGGATCCCGAGGACGGCCTGGTCATCCTGTACACCAGCGGCACGACCGGCCTGCCCAAGGGCGCGTTGATCAGCCACCGCGCCCAGATCGCGCGTGCCGCCGTGCTGTGCATGGACTACGGCATCACGCGCGAGGACGGCTTCGTGGCCTGGGCGCCGATGTTCCACATGGCCTCGACCGACCAGATGCTGCAGGCGCTGATGTCGGGCGCCACCGTGCACGTGATCGACGGCTACGAGCCGCGCGCGCTGGTGGACATCATGTCGCGATTCCGGATCGGCTGGATGGTGCTGATGCCGGGCTCGATCGAGCCGGTCGTGGAGATCCTTCGCGCCGAGCGCCCCGCCATTGCCGGCATCCGCGTGATCGGCTCGATGATCGACCTGGTGCCGCTGGACCTGGCCGCCGAACTCTCGTCGCTGACCGGCGCGCCCTACATGAACAGCTTCGGCTCCACCGAGACCGGCCTGCCGCCCGCCTCCGGTTGCCTGATCGCGCCCGGCGTGGTGCCGGAACGGCTGTCCAAGCGAGCCAGCTCGCTGGTGCAGTTCCGGCTGCTCGACGAGGCCGATCGCGATGTGCCCGACGGCGAGCCGGGCGAGATGGCGGTGCGCGGTCCGACGGTCTTCAGTGGCTACTGGAACGCGCCCGAGGCCAACGCGAAGAGCTTTGTCGGCGGTTGGTTCCACATGGGCGACATGTTCGTGCGCAACGCCGATGGCAGCTACGACTTCGTCGACCGTTCCAAGTACATGATCAAGTCCGGCGGCGAGAACATCTATCCGGCCGAGATCGAGCGCGTGATGCTGGCCGATGCGCGGGTGCGCGACGCCGTGATCGTCCGCAAGAAGGACGCGCGCTGGGGCGAGGTGCCGGTGGCCTTCGTGGCGCGCAAGACCGAGGACCTGGACGCGGCCGCGATCGAGTCGCTTTGCCGGGCCGCGCTGGCCGGCTACAAGCGTCCGAAGGCGGTGCACTTCATCGACTACGATGACTTCCCGCGTAGCACCACCGGCAAGATCCAGCGCCACGAGATCGAGCGCTGGCTGAGCGAGCGCCCCGAATACCGCGACCCGACAGGAAGCGCCTGATGTCTTGTCCCGACGACTATCCGATTCGCAAGATCCTGATCGCCAACCGTGGCGAGATCGCCTGCCGGGTCATCCGCAGCGCGCGGGCGATGGGCCTGGCCACCGTGGCGGTCCACCATGGCGTGGAGCGCCGTGCCCGCCACGTGCGCGAGGCCGACGCCGCCGTCGAGCTGCGTGGCGACACGCCGGTGGCCGCGCACCTCGATGCCGCGCAGATCATCGAGGCCGCGCGTGCGAGCGGCGCCGACGCGATCCATCCGGGCTACGGCTTCCTGTCCGAGAACGCCGCGTTCGCGCGTGCGGTGACCGAGGCGGGCCTCGTGTTCATCGGCCCGGCGCCCGAGACCATCGAGCTGATGGGCGACAAGATCTCGTCGCGCGATTTCGCGGCCAGCCACGGCGTGCCGGTCGCGCCATCGGTGATGCCCACCGAGGACGTGGACGCGTTCGCCAAGGCGGCGGCCGAGATCGGCTTTCCGCTGCTGATCAAGGCCTCGGCCGGTGGCGGCGGCAAGGGCATGCACATCGTGCGCAGCGCCAGCGAGCTGCGCGAGGCCGCACGACTGGCGGCGAGCGAGGCGCAACGCTATTTCGGCGACGGCCGCGTCTATGCCGAGACCTACGTGGATCAGCCCCGACACATCGAGGTGCAGGTGATGGGCGACGGCACCGGCAAGGTGGTGCATCTGTTCGAGCGCGAGTGCTCGGTGCAGCGACGCTTCCAGAAGATCATCGAGGAGGCACCGTCGGCGCCGTTGCCCGCGGGCCTGGCCGATACGATCTGCGAGGCCGCGGTCCGGCTTGCGGCGGCCGCCAACTACCGCAATGCCGGCACGGTGGAGTTCATTGCCGGTGCCGACGGCCGCTTCTTCTTCCTGGAGATGAACACGCGCCTGCAGGTCGAGCATCCGGTCACCGAGATGATCACCGGCATCGACCTCGTGCGCGCGCAGATCGACGTGGCCGCCGGGCGCGGGCTCGCCTTCTCGCAGGCCGACATGGTGCGCAACGGCCATTCGATCGAATGCCGGATCTGCGCCGAGGATCCGGATCGGCAGTTCATGCCCGAGATCGGCGCGATCCGCTACCTGGGCATCCCCGAGGCACCGTGGCTGCGCTTCGAGCACGGACTCGACCCCGGCCAGGCGGTGACGGCGGACTTCGACCCGATGCTGGCCAAGCTGGTGGTGCACGGCGCGACCCGCACCGAGGCGATTGGGCGCGCGATCACGGCGCTGGGCGAGTTGTCGGTGCTGGGCGTGACGACCAACATCGACTATCTCGCGCGGGTGCTGGCGAGCGATGCGTTCGGCGCCGGGCGGCTGCACACCGGCTTCGTGCTCGAGCATGCCGATGCGCTCGCGCCGGCGCCGCTGTCGGCGCTCGCGTCCGACCAGGCGGTGATCGCGGCGGCGCTGGGTTTTCACGAATTCCGGCAGCAGGTGTTCGACGTGCCCGCGCTGCATGCGGCGATCGGCGACTGGAGGAATTGAGCATGGGGTTCTCGGTGGTCCTGGATGGCACGGCGCACGAGATCGAGATCGTGCGGCGCCGGCCCGAGCTGGTGCTGCGCGTGGACGGGCGCGAGCACGTAGTCAACGAGGCCGGCGATGCAGGCGATGGCATGCATCGGCTGGTGATCGCCGGCACGGCGCTGACGGTGACGCGTGCCGAGGTCGACGACGCGCAGGTGCTGCGACTGGCCGGGCGCACCCACCGGGCGAGTCTGGCCTCGGACGACGATGCCGATGCCGACGGGGGTGACAACTCGGAGGTGCGCGCGCCGATGCCGGGTACCGTGGTCAGCGTGGAGGCGGCCGCGGGCCAGGCGGTGAAGCGCGGCGCGACCTTGCTGACGATCGAGAGCATGAAGCTGCAGACGGCCCTGGCGGCGCCACGCGACGGCACGGTGGCCGAGATCCCGGTTGCTGCCGGCGACCCGTTCGACAAGGACCAGGTGCTCGCCCGGCTCGAGCCCGACGCGGCGGACGGCGCTCAGGGAGACGGCCATGCATAGGATCCGCTCGATGATCAATGTCGGCGCCGCCAGCTTCCGGCAGTTCGATGCGCACAACCGCCGGCTCGTGGCGGCGTTTCGCGAGCGCCAGGATGCCGCGCGCTTCACGCGCCCGCAGCGCGACCTGGACCGCCTGGCGCGCCAGGGCAAGATGACCGTGCGCGAGCGCATCGACCGCCTGCTGGATCCGGCCACGCCGTTCCTGGAGTTGTCGTCGCTGGCCGCCAACCGCGAGTACGGCGGCGAGGCGCCGTCGGCGAGCGCCGTCGTCGGCATCGGCGTGGTGTCGGGTCGCGAGGTGATGATCCGGGCCGACGACCCGAGCGTGAAGGGCGGCGCCTGGTACCCGTTGACGGTCAAGAAGATCGTGCGGGCGCTCGACATCGCGATCGAGAACCGCCTGCCGGTGATCCACCTGTGCGACTCGGCCGGCGGCTTCCTGCCGCTGCAGCACGAGCTCTTTCCCGACAAGCAGATGGGCGGGCGCGTGTTCCGCAACCAGGCGATCCTCTCCAAGTACGGCGTGCAGCAGCTCTCGCTGGTGTTCGGCCACTGCACGGCGGGCGGTGCCTACATTCCGGCGCTGTCGGACTACTCGGTGATCGTGCGCGGCACCGGCGCGGTGTTCCTGGGCGGCCCGCCGCTGGTGAAGGCCGCCACTGGCGAGGTGGTGTCGGTGGACGAGCTGGGCGGCGCCGACATGCACACCTCGATCTCGGGCACCTGCGACTATCCGGCTCGCGACGAGGCGCATGCGATCCGCATCGGCCGCGAGATCGTGTCGCAATGGAAGCGCCCCACGAAGTGGGCCGCGCAGCACGAGACGCCCGAGGCGCCGGCCTACGACCCCGAAGAGCTCTACGGCATCATTCCCGACGACATCAAGAAGCAGTTCGACATGCGCGAGGTGATCGCGCGCATCGTGGATGGCAGCCGCTTCCACGAGTACCAGCCGGCCTACGGCACCACGCTGGTGTGCGGCTTTGCGAACATCTGGGGATTCAAGGTGGGCATCCTCGCCAACAACGGCGTGCTGTTCAACGACAGCTCGCTGAAAGGGGCGCATTTCATCGAGTTGTGCAACCAGAACGACACGCCGCTGGTGTTCCTGCAGAACATCACCGGCTACATGATCGGGCGCGAGTACGAGCGCCGCGGCATCACCAAGGACGGCGCCAAGATGATCATGGCGCTCTCCTGCTCGCACGTGCCCAAGTTCACGATCATGTGCAACGGCTCATTTGGCGCCGGCAACTACGGCATGAACGGCCGCGCCTTCGACGGCCGCTTCATGTTCTCGTGGCCCAACCACCAGATCGGCGTGATGGGCGGCGAGCAGGCCGCCAACACGCTGGCCGAGGTCAAGGCCAACCAGTTGCGCCGCACCGGCGCCGAGGTCGACGAGGCCGTGCTGGCGCAGACGCGGCGCGAGACGCTCAAGGCCTACGAAGACCAGATGTCGGCCTACTACGCGACGTCGCAGATCTGGGACGACGGCCTGATCGACCCGGTCGATACGCGCAACGCGCTGGGGATGGCGATCTCGGTGTCCTTGAACGCGCCGCTGGGTGAGCGGGGGTACGGGGTGTTTCGGCTCTGAGCCGATGAACCGGGCCAGCCCGCGGGTCCGCTGTCGGTTCGATCGGTCCTTGCGCTAAGGTTGCGCCTGTTGTTTCTGCTGCGCTTGGCGCAAGGCAAGCTCTGCCTCGATCACGGCTCGCTCCGCATCGTAAACGGACGCCTGGGCCTGAAATGCAGCGGCCGTGGCCTTCTGGCTTGCGTTCGGGTCTTCCGCCAGCGCTACTTGAGCTGCTTTGTTGGCAGCCTGGGCGTTCAGGTAAGCGGTCTGGGCCTCGAGTTGCTTCAGTGCAGCAGAATTCTTCGCGTTCCGGGCCTCGGCGGCCTGCTTGACCACTTCGCCCAACGCACCGAGTCCGGCCTCGACCGTCGCGCTGGAAGAATTGCTGCCTATCTTCTTGAGCCTGCCAGACTCGTCCATTTCGTACGAGCATTCGACGGAGCTGAACGGGCGACTCACGCACGGCAAGTAGAAGACGTTCCCGATCTGAAGTAGGTTGTCTACACGTCTGGCAACGCGTTTCAGCTTCTTCCACTCGTCGGGCTTCAAACTCTCCGACCCGTTGTGGCCGGGGATCTTGCCAGTGAACGCTTCGAAGTATCCTTCGACGCCCTGGCGGATCGGGATACCGCGTTCGAGCTCGATTTCGCTCGAGTTCATTGTCGCGATTCGCTCGGATCCGATCCGCAGGTAGACGTCCAACGGGGCCTTGGCAATCCAGTCTGTTGCGATGGCCTGGGCCTTCGGCGCTTCCACACCCTCTTCTCGAATCCAATTGGCGAGCACGTCGAGCGGGAGCGTGATCGGATTCTTCGTTTCCCGGGCATCGCCGTCGGCCGGCCATTTCAGCTTGTGCTCATGGCGGATCTTGCGCAAGAGCGCGCTGAAAGACTTTTGTTTCGCCTCGAGTGCTTCCTTTGCCTTGCTGGTCGCCAGCTGATTCCGGGCCAACGCCGACTTCAATGATTCGGGGACATGGCTTCCAAGCCCTTCAATCCGCTCGTTCAACGCCTTCAACTCCGTCACGCGTCCGTCCAATAAACGGGTCGCCTCCTCGACGGCGGCCTTCGATTTGCTGTGTTCGATGACAGCATTCCTTGTCTTCTCGCTACATTCGTCGCCTCGCCGTTCCGGGCGTGCGCCAGGAATGATCCCGGCGGGCTGTGCAGGGGGAATTGCTCGGTACGTCGCGACTCCGGCTACGAGCTTCGCGGCGGCCACGATGACCTGCGCGGATCGATCTTCGACCTTTGCATTGAGAGACAAAGGGGCCCCGTTGGGTGCGTAGCTCACATTGAGCTGAGATGTCTTGAATGCGCCCGACAGACTGGCAGGATCGATGGCATAGATTCGGTTTGGATCGGGTGCGACGATGGGCTCAGAGACCTCGATGCTTGCTTCGACTCCGATGCCTGATGCCTTCGCGGTGGCGTCCGGGCCATCTGTCGGCGCGTTTGTTTCACCGCACGAGGTGACTTGCCATCGAATCGTTACGTTGTATTGCGTGAACATCAGAGGGTGCGGCACGCCGACCACCGGCTTCGGATGCAGCGGATCGACCTTCGTAATCACGACATGACTTGCACATCCACTCGCGACGAGACACGAGATAGCGGCGGGAAGAATGCGGATGGGCAAGTGCATGTTGTGCTCCTTGGTTGGCAAGACGTAAGGAGGCTAGCGGTTCTCGGAGCGAAACGAATCGCCGAACTTGATGATCTCGGACCCGGTTCGGATTCCCAAGGTGCGAGGCAGGACGCGGCGACTGGGAGGATTTGGCAGGCTCGCGTTCCTCGTCAAGGCCAACCAGCTGCGCCGCACCGGCGCCGAGGTCGACGAGGCCGTGCTGGCGCAGACGCGGCGCGAGACGCTCAAGGCCTACGAAGACCAGATGTCGGCCTACTACGCGACGTCGCAGATCTGGGACGACGGCCTGATCGACCCGGTCGATACGCGCAACGCGCTGGGGATGGCGATCTCGGTGTCCTTGAACGCGCCGCTGGGTGAGCGGGGGTACGGGGTGTTCCGGCTCTGAGCGGGTGACGCGGGGCCCGGCGCCGTTATCGGCGGCCGGCCGCTCGGTCGGGTCGCAGGTCCGTGAAGATGGTCCTGCCGTCCGGGCAGCGGATTTCGTTTGGCGACTGCTGGTGATAGGTCCGCCAGACGCGATTGCTGGCGTCCCAGACATCGAAGTTGATGTTGACCCGCATCCGGCCGCCCGGCTGTACGGCGCGGCTCGCGACGGTCGGGTGCCCCAGGTTGCGGCGGCTGCTCGTCCATTCACCGCCCGACAGGATGCGCTTGTTCTGCAGGTTCTCGGAACCGCCGAAGAGCGTGTCGACCGTGCGAATGCGGATCACCGAGTCGAAGCTGTTCTTGAAACCGAACTTCACCTTGCACGCGGCGCTCGCGATCGACGGTGCGGAGGACGCCACGAGCAAGGCGACGACGACGAAGCAGCGTTTGGATGCGATCATGGGTTCTCCCGTTGAGCGGAGCGAATCTTCCAGGCCGACACGGACGAGTCGACCCACCCAGCCAAGGGTAACAAGCGGAGATCAGCGGACCATCCCCGAAAGGCGGGATTGGAGCGAGCGGTGCGGCGACGGCGCCGCGGTGCGTGACGCGCTCCGCTATGGACAGCGCGTCAGATGATCCCGCGCGACCCAGCCATCACGCCCGGCGGCAACGGCCCGAAGCTTGCACCAGCCGTCCTGGTGGAACTGCAGGATGGTCGCGCGGACGCCCTTGCGCATCATGCCGATCACATGAAATCTGCCACCTGGGCCGTCGTAGACGTCGACGTCGTTCTTCGCGGCCGTCGTGAACAGGACCTTGCCGAGCGGCCTCGGTTTCGACTTGGGCGCGGTCGCGGCCGGCGCTTGTGTCTTCACCGGTCGCGGCCCGCAGATCAAGCCGATCGCATCGACGAACTTGCCGGCGCGACCGTGGATGCCGATCGCTGCCTGTCCCGGCGGGCAACGCTGCGTGCCCCAGTTCGTCATGAACGAGGCCATCGGGCCGGGAGGCGGGTTCGGATGGTGGTGCCAGCAGCCATTCCCCGTTTGCAGGCACAGCGTCATCGTGTCGCCCACGGTGACGGCGCTGCAGGTCATCTCGATAAAGTCCAGGAACTTCGCCTTGGCCCCTTCGCGGGTGAAGTCGACCCGGATGGCGCTCAGGTAACGCTCCCCCGGACAGATGCCGACCTGCGGCGAGCCGCCACCGCCACCGTGATAGGGCTTGTTCCACGGTGGTTGCCTGAAGCGGCCCTCGCTCGGAATGAAGCTGCCGCACTTCAGGCCGACCGCATCGACCCACGCGCCGCTTCGCAGGTACAGGCCGACGACATAGTCGCCACTGCACAACGAACGGAAATAGCCGCCGCCAGGCCCGCCTTGGATGGGGATGTCGGTGGCGTGGACGGGTGTGCCGAAAGCCAGGCATGCGGCGACAGCCGGCAGACCCACCCGATACAGGACACGCGAACAGAGAAGTCGGATCGAAGCGCCCATGCTTGCCCCTCGGCAAAGCGGTCCGCGTGGCAGACTGCTCGACCAGTTTGAATCGACGTCCACGCACGTCGGGTGTCACGGCGCGATCATCTTGCACGCAACGCGCCTGTTGCCAAGGACCCATCGGAGTAGCCGAGACTGCCTACGGACAGCGCGTCAGATGATCGCGCGCGACCCAGCCGTCGCGCCCGGCCGCGACGGCCCGAAGCTTGCACCAGCCGTCCTGGTGGAATTGCAGGATCGCGGCGTTCTGGCCTTTGCGCATGATGCCGATCACGCGATAGTTCCCTCCGGGTCCGTCGTAGACGTCGACGTCGTTCTTCGCGCTGGCAGTGTGCGGGCGCTTGCCGAACCCCTTGAAGACCGGTTTCGCCGCTGGCGCCGCGGCCGTCGCCTTGACCGGCCGCGGGCCACAGATCAGGCCGATGGCGTCGACGAACTTGCCGGCACGGCCGTGGATGCCGATCGCGGCCTGGCCGGGGGGGCAGGGGCGTGTTCGCCTGCTTTCAATGAAGACCGCCGGGTTCTGCGTGGGATGCCTGCTCCAGCATCCATGCCCGGTATGCAGGCACAGCTTGACCGGGTCTCCGACGGAGATCGGTGAGCACGTCATCTCGACGAAGTCCAGGAACTTCGGCTTGGTGCCTTCGCGGGTGAAATCGACGCGTATGGCGCTCACATAGCGCTCGCCCGGACAGATGCCAACCTGCGGCGAGCCGCCGCTGCCGCCGTGATAGGGCGTGTTCCAGGGCGGCCGCTTGAAGCGGCCCTCGCTCGCGACGAAGGTACCGCACTTCAGGCCGATCGCATCGACCCACCCGCCGCTGCGCAGAGAGATCCCAACCACGTAGGCCCCGGTGCACATCGAGCGGAAAAGAGCACCACCAGACCCACCTTCGATTCCCAATTCGACGGCGCGCGCGGGCGTTGCCATCGACAGGAACGCGGCAAGCACCGTCAGGCCCGCCGGGTACAGGACACGCGAACAGAGAAGCCGGATCGAGGCGCTCATGCTCACCCCTCATGCTGGCGGCCCGCGTGGCAGACCGCTCGAACGGGTCGGACCGACGTCCACGCACGTCTTGCGATGGGTGAAGATCATCGACGCGCGCCAGGCCCCGAATCGAATAACCCTGTAGCTAACGTGCCATTAGACGCCGGGGACGATCTGCAATTCGGAATGATCCGTCCGGTGGTTCGGCCGGCTCAGTGTCCGACCACGCTACGGCTGGCCCAGTGCGTCGCAGCGAACCCGCTCGGCGCCATGGATCCGTCGAAACCCGTCCGGGCCCGGCCTGGCAACTTTTCGGATCGCACGCGACGGCGCACCCTTGCCCGCGCCGCCCTCGGCGTCGCCCGCTTCGATCTCGAGGAAGTCGCCCCGGGCGACCGACAGGCCGGCGGGGAGCCGCACCAGCCATTGTGCCCAGGACTCGACGCCGGTGGCGCAGTGGGCAAGCACCACGCGGCCCTGATCGATCTGCGCATCGGTGAGCTGCGCGTGACGCGCGGCCTCGGCCACGGCGAACTCGTAGTCCCAGTACGAGACCGAGCCGTGGATCTCGACCCGCATCCGCCCGGACGCATCCAGCGGCGTGCAGCGCAAGGTGGTACCGGTGATCCGGTCCGTCACATAGTCTTGCGGCCGGGCCGGGAAGGCGCCCCGATAGCGACCGAAGAAGCGAGCGAACGGACCGTCGGCGTCGTCGGCCACGATGGCGTCGATCTCGATCGTGGTGCCGCGCACTGCGCGCATGCCGTTGGGCAGCAGCACGTGCCCGAAGCGGCGCAGGCCGCGTCGGTAGGCGCCCTGCACGGACTCGTCCTCGCAGCCGGCCCTGGCCAGCCGGTCGGCGGCCACGTCATCGCGGCTTGCGCCATGGGCGATCGCCAGGCGCAAGGACGGCGACTTCTGCAGCGCGACCCGGGACCTGGGGATCCGAAGCACCTCGACCACGGCCCGATTGCCGGGGGCCGGTGTCCATGCGCAGCCGGTCGCGCCCAGCGTCGCGACGAGCAGCGTCACCAACGCGGCGCGCCACCCGGCGCGGCATCCCGCGATCCGCTTCGGCAAGGCAGCGACGGCGCAACGCACCGGTAGCCGGCTTCGCATGCGCGGCGCTCAGGCGCGGTAGGGGTGGTCCCGGAACAGCTCGGGCCGGAAATCCATGCCGTGTCCGGGCCGATCGGGCGGCGTGAGCATCCCGTCCACCGCGCGATTGGGTTGCACCCACAGGTGCTCGTACCAGCCCATGTCCTCGAGCCACGACGGGTTCGGGATCGATGCCATCAGGTGCACGCTCAACTCGGGGAACAGGTGCGGCGCGATCTTCAGTCCGGCGCGATGCGCGCGGTCCGCGATCACGCGCAACTCTGTATAGCCGCCACGCATGATGTCGGGTTGCAGGATGGGGATCTTGCCGCTCGCGAAGAAGGGCTCGAGGTCGTGGTGGGTGAAATGGTTCTCGCCGCCGACCACCGGGGTGCGGATCGCCTCGGCGATCGCATGGTAGCCGTCGAAGTCGTCGGCGATCACGGGCTCCTCGAGCCAGGCCAGCCGGTAGTCGTCGAGCCGTCGACCCACGGCAATCGCTTCGTCGGCGCGCCAGCCCTGGTTGACGTCGACCATGATCTCGATGTCGTCGCCGAGCGCGGCGCGCATGTCGCGCACGTTGGCGACGTCCTCGTCGTGGCTGAACAGGTGCGCGACCTGCATCTTGATCGCCGAATAGCCCTGGTCGACGAAGCGCTGCGCCTTCTCGATCATGCCGTCGTGGCCGAGCCCCCGAAAGCAGCCCGAGCCGTAGATCGGCAAGGGGTCGGGCCGCCCGCCCCAGAGCTGCCACAAGGGCTTGCCCTCGGCGCGGCCGACGGCATCCCACAGCGCGATGTCTAGCGCGGACATGGCCATCACGGTGATGCCCATGCGGCCCTGGATATAGGTGGCCTGCCACATCTTCTGCCACAGCCCCTCCACCTCGCGTGCATCCTGGCCGATCAACAGCGGCGCGAGCATCTCGTGGATGCAGGTCTGCAGGGTGCGCATGCCGCCGGCGAGCGGATGCAGGTGACCGGTGCCGACGACGCCGTCGCGGGTTTCCACCTCCACCACCAGCAGGTCGATGTTCGGGAGGGTCAGGAAACCGGTTTGTGGCGGGTCTGCAAACGGAACCGAAAGGAGATGGGTACGGATGTCGGCGATCTGCATGGTGAGCCTAGGCGTCGGGGCTGAGCGGGGCGTCATCCCGCCGGGACGGGATCTGTTGCCCTCGAGTCTGCGCCAACCGGCCCGCGAATGGTCGTTTCGGATGCCAGCGGATGAAACGCCGACGCGATCTTCGCCGTCCGAGGCGGGCCTCGCCTCCCGTTTCTCGGCGATTGCCGGCCGGCTCGCGGCGCCCTACGATTGCAGCCGTTGGTCCGGAAGGCCCCGACTGCATCGGGCGGTCGAAGCGCCGGATCCGGCCACCACAAGGAGCCCACCGATGAAGTCCCTGGCAGTCGTCCCGGCCGTCGCAATGGCGGCAATGGTCTACAGCGCGTCAGCGAGCGCAGGCTGCGCGCTGACCCTCACCTTCGACAACGACCTGAGCAAGCAAGTCACCGTACTACAGGTCGACTCGCTCGCGACGGCCGGCAAGTGGAAGAGCGCCTACACCAAGAACTTCACTGTCGGCGCCGGCAAGAAGCTGTCCAAGGCCATCGAGATCCCGCAAGGCTGCGGCTCGACCAGTCTGCGGGTGAAATACAAGGTGGGCGCCAATAGCAAGTATGTGAACAAGGGCCCGGTCGCGACGCTCGTGAAGAAGAAGATCACGATCGAGTTCGACGACTGAGGCGTGGTGGCGGGCAGGCCGGGGCACCTGCCCTGGCCGCGGGCAAGCGTCGGTCAGTAAGGATTCGGGTCGTCGAGCACGCCCGCCGAGACGCCGGTGTATCGGTAGACGTCGGGCAGGCCCGCCAGTGTCTCGAAGTCGATCTCTCGATCCGAGTCCGCCAGCTTGTGGATCACCACTGAAGAACTGGGAACCGACAGCGGCGCGCCCTCGCGGCAGACGGTGGGCGACTGGATCAGGCTCACGAAGTACACGGCGCTCTCGCTGGTGGTCGATATATTCGTGACGCGCCGCGCCGAATAGCCCGGCTTGCCACCGTGCTCGCGCCCGGCCACGAGCAAGGCCGTCTCGACTCCAATGCCCACGCCGCGAGCAACACCACTGCCCAGCACGCCACCCGTGCAGCCGTAGGACTGGCCGGCACCCGACGTGGTCTCGACCAGCCGGGACACGAAACTCACCAGCCGCCCCATGCGATCGCGTGAATCCAGGTGCGAATCGAAGATGACGTTGGCGAACACGGGGGGTGCAATGAAGCCACCCGAGCGGCTCAGCGTGGTGCCGGAGACATCGTCCGGGTCGGTCGGGTCGATCGTCATGAACGGGTTGTAGGGGTTCGACATGGCCTGGACGGACGTGACGGTGCCGTTCAGCGCCGCGAAGTCGAAGCCGCCCAACACGGCCAACCCTGCGCTCGTGCCGCCGATCGGTACGTTCATCGTCATCAGGGCGGCGAGGGTTCGCTCCAGCATGTGCCCTTTCCAGAAGCGCAGGTAGTGGCTCTGGTCGCCGCCGGCGATCCAGACCGCGTTCGCGCGCGCCACGATCCGGTTGACTTCGGGATCGTCGGCGGCCTGCGTGCTCGGAATCACCAGCGTCTCGACCGAGGTGAGGCCGAGCGAGGCACCGCCCACCCAGCCGTCCTTCCAGTCGGTCGACGTCGACGACTTCTTGCCGCTATAGAAGATGTAAGGGTTGTAGGCGTCGTCGCCGGTGGCGCGGATGACCACCAGCCGGCCGCCCGTGCCCGGCGCGATGCCGGCGCGCTGGATCATCCACCGGAAGGCCTCGTCCACATCGGGGCCGCCTCCCATCAGCGCGTAGGATGGCGTGGGGCGCGCCTGTCCGATGCTGGGCTGGATCTCGGGCGAGCCGAGCGCGTAGTACGTGTACGGCGGCTTCGGCTTCTTTGCTGCCTGCGTCCGGGGCGGTGCGAATGACGCAACCAGCGCCAGCAGCAGCCCGAGCACCAGACGCCTTCCGGGGCCGAACCGAGAAACGCGCGAAATGCCCGCAACCATGCCCGACTCCAGATGAAATGGTGGGCGCGATTCTCTCTGCGCGGCAATCCGAATGCAACGGGATTTCGTGGCCCGCAATCGTTCGTCGGGGCGCGCGTGAGGTCGGTCTTCGGTGCGCCTCACCAAAACGGGCGACTCCGGCCGCTCGGCGTGCGGCTCAGTCGGGTTTCCACCCCTTCGGCACCCGCGCACGCGGAATCCTCGCCGCATCGCAGAGCGCATCGGCGATGCAGGAGAAGTCCTTGGCGCCGAACTCGTTCGCGCGCGCCGCGCTATAGGACTCGAACACCGCCGAGGCCACCGGCATCGGGACCTTCTCGGCGTGCGCGGCGCCCATCACCAGGCCCAGGTCCTTGTGCGCCAGGTCGATCGTGAAGCCGGGCGCCGTGTCGTCGGCCAGCACCTTGGCCGGGAAGTTCATTCGGAGTTGGCCGTTGTTCGCCGAGGTGCCCAGCAGCACCGACAGGGTCTTGGTCAGGTCCAGCCCGAAGCGCTGCGACAGGGCCAGGGCCTCGGCGTTGACCTGGGTGAGGGTGATTGCCACGAAGTTGTTCACGAGCTTGGTGCGCTCGCCGGTGCCCACCGGGCCACAGTGATAGACGGTGGTGCCCATCGCGTCGAGCAAGGGCCGCACGCGCGTGAAGTCGGCATCGCTCGCGCCGACCATGAACAGGGACTCGCCGCGATCGGCATGTTCGGCCAGCCGCCCCACCGGGGCGTCGACCAGGGTCATGCCGTGGGCCTGTGCAGCGGCGCTGAGCCGGTCGGTGGCAAGCGGGTCGATCGTGCTCATGTCCATCAGCACGCTGCCGGGCGCAGCGTGCGCGAACACGCCTTCGGGGCCGAGCGCGACCTGCTCGACTTCGAGTGCCGTGGGCAGCATCGTGATGACGATGCGGCAGTCCTTCGCAATGCGGGCCACCGACTGACCGTCCTGTGCGCCCAGCGCTACCAGCGCGGCGACCGGGGCCGGGTCGATGTCGAGCACCATCAGCTCGAAGCCTTTCTTGCGCAGATTGCTGGCCATGCCCTTGCCCATGCGGCCCAGGCCGATGAAGCCGATTTTCTCCATTGGGTGCTCCTCTTGTCGGATCGAAGACGGATGTGCGTTGGGCGCAAGGATACGTGGCATGCGCCACGCGGGCGCGTACGATGCCACTTCTGTACGGACGGGCTGGCTGGAGGTGACCGATGAACCCGCTGCGCGACGGCCCCACCACGGCCGCCATGGCCCTCGCCGCCCTTGCCCGGTACGGCGAGCGCGTCGCCTTCAGTGGCCACGGCGGCAGCTTCACCTACCGCCAGGCACACGACATCGTCGGCCGGATGCAGGCGGCGATGACCCGCCTGGGCCTTCGGCGCGGCGATGCGATGGCGGTGCTGCACGCCAATCGGGGCGATGCATGGATGGCCGGCATCGCGGCCAGTGCGCTGGGCCTGCGTCTCACCCCGCTGCATCCGCTCGGTTCGCTCGCGGATCACCGCTTCGTGCTCGAGGACGCGGGCATCGATCACCTGTTGGTCGACGCGCATGCGTTCGCAAAGCGCGGTGGCGAGATCGCGCAGTCCGCCGGGTTGCGCCAGGTGCTCACGCTGGGCGCGGCACCCTACGGCGTTGATCTGATGAGGGCCGCCGAGGCGGCCGGCAGTGCGTCGCCGGTCGATGTCTCGCGGCCAGACGACATTGGACAGATCAACTACACCGGCGGCACCACCGGTCGCGCCAAGGGGGCGTACCGGGTCAACCGGGTGCTCGCCGCCGCCAACCTGGCAGTCCAGGTCGCCTACGAGTGGCCGCGTGCACCGGTGTACCTGGCGGTGGCGCCCAACAGCCATGCCGGCGGGACCAAGGTGCTGCCGACGCTGATCCGTGGCGGGCGCGTGCACTGCATGCATGGCTTCGACCCCGAGCGGGTGCTCGATGCGATCGCGCGCGAGCGTGTGTCGCTGGGCTTCCTGGTGCCCACGATGATCTACACGCTGCTCGATGCGCCCGCGCTCGCGCGCACCGACCTGTCCAGCCTGGAGTTGCTGATCTACGCGGCCTCGCCGATGTCGCCGGCCCGACTGGCCGAGGGACTCGAGCGCATCGGTCCGGTCTTCAGCCAGGGCTACGGCCAGACCGAGACCTATCCGATCACCGTGCTCGCGCGTGACGATCATTCGCGCGCCGATCCCGGCCTGCTGGCATCCTGCGGCCGTCCGATCCCGGCCGCCAACGTCGCCTTGCTCGGCGACGACGGCAAGCCGGTCGCGCCCGGCGAGGTGGGCGAGATCTGCGTGCGCGCCGCGCACGTGATGAACGGCTACTGGAAGCGCGACGACGAGACCGCGGCGGCGCTGGCCGGCGACTGGCTACACACCAGCGACATGGCTCGCGCCGATGATCGTGGTTTTCTCTATATCGTCGATCGCAAGAAGGACATGATCATCTCGGGCGGCTTCAACGTCTATCCGAAGGAGGTCGAGGACGTGCTCAGCGCCGACCCGACGGTGGCGATGGCCGCGGTCATCGGCGTGCCCGATGCCAAATGGGGCGAGGCGGTGAAGGCCTTCGTCGTGCCGCGCCCGGGCTGCCGGCCCGATGCCGACGCGCTGATCGCGCGCGTGAAGGCCCAAAAGGGCGGGGCGCACGCGCCGAAGTCCATCGAGATGGTCGCGACGATCCCCACCACGGCACTCGGCAAGCCCGACAAGAAGGCCTTGCGAGCGCCCTACTGGGACCGCAGCGGGCGCAACGTCGGTTGAGTGCCGGTGAACGGATCAGCCGTGCCCGCTCGTCGCGCCCGGCACGCGACGGCGCCGTTGCATCGATTCGCCGATCCGGGCCATCTCGGCGTCGGAGATCAGGCGCGCAGCCATGGGCAGCAACGCGTCTTCCTCGCGCACGATGTGACGGTGGTAGGCCTGCACGAAGGCCTCGACGCGCTCGCCGTCGAGCCTTGCGGGCCGGCCATCGGACACCATGGCGAGTACCTGCCGGAGCGCCCCCCACTGTTGCTCGAACACCGTATGCTCGGCGCGCAAGCCGTCGATGAGCTCGCGAATGCAGAGCGCGTCGGAGCCGGCCACCGACTCGATCAGCGCCGGAAACAAGTCCTGCTCTTCATCGGCGTGGTGGTCCGGTGCCGCGACATCGAAGTAGCGCAGCACCGCGGTGGCCGCTTCGGCCGCCGGCCGGTCACTTCCCCGGGCGGCCAGGTGCGGAACCAGCCGCTGTAGGGTCGCGCACCGATCCTCGATGCGACGATGACACTCGGCCAGCATGGCCAGCGGCGTGTCGAACCCGACCGCGGGGGCGTGATCGCCCGGTGCCGCGATCTTCATCACCCGTGCCATCATGTCCTCCATCATGCCCGATCTGTTCACCCCGTTCACGCTCAAGGACATCACGCTGCGCAATCGCACCGTGATGTCGCCGATGACACAGTACAACTCGGTCGACGGCAAGCTCCACGATTACCACGTCGCCTACCTGGGTGCCCGCGCCGCCGGCGGCTTCGCGCTCGTGTTCGGCGAACAGATGGCGATCACGCCGGATGGGCGCACCACGACCTCGTGCGCGGGCATCTGGTGTGACGAGCAGATCGAGGGCCATGCACGACTGTGCTCGATGATTCGCCGCATGGGGGCGGTGCCGGCGATCCAGCTCGGCCACACCGGCCGCAAGGGCAGCGAGTTGCCGCCGCACAAGGGCACCAATGCCGACGGCACCAAGAAGCAATTGCCGCCCGATCATCCCGATGGCTGGACCTGCGTGGCGCCGTCGGCGATTCCGTACGGTGGCGGCGGCCATGTGTACCCGGTGCATGCGCTCACCACCGACGAGATCGCCACGTTGCACCAGGCCTATGCCGACGCCGCCCGACGGGCGCTTGCGGCCGGCTACCAATGGCTGGAAATGCACTATGCGCACGGCTACCTGGGGGCGAGCTTCTTCTCGCCCCTGGCCAACCAGCGCACCGATCGCTACGGCGGCAGCCTCGAGAACCGGGTGCGCTTTCATCTCGAGGCGCTCGACGCGGTGCGCGCCGTGTGGCCCGAGCGCTATCCGCTGACGATGCGCCTGGGTGTCGATGACTTGCACCCTCAGGGGATCCGGCTCGACGACGCCATCGTGGCGATCCGCATGATGAAGGACCACGGCCTGGACCTGGCCGATGTCTCGCTCGGCTTCAATACCGACGAGATGATCGACAAGCCTTTCGCGCGCCAGGGCTTCATGATCGAGCGCGCGCGGCGCGTGCGCCACGAGGTCGGCCTGCCGGTGGCCACGAGCTGGAACCTGGGCGAGCCACGGTTCGCCGATCGCATGATCCGGGAGCGGAACATCGACCTCGTCTTTCTCGGGCGTCCCGCGCTCGCCAATCCGCACTGGCCGGTGTGGGCGGCACGCGAGTTGGGCCACGAGGACCCGTTTTCGCTCGTGCCGAACGACTGGGCCTGGTGGCTGCGCAATTTCCGGGGCCATGGGCCGAGCATCGGCCTGCCGGCCGCGGCCGGCGAGACCGACTGAGTTCACTTGCCGGGTGTCCGGGTGGACGCCCGCGCGGCCGACGCTTACTCTCACGCTCCGAAGGAGACGCCGTGTCCAGTCAAGATCTCACGCTTGCGCCCATCGGTGTGCAGGTGCATGTGTTCCGCTACCCGGTCAGTACCCCGGTGCGCACCTCGTTCGGCTCGCTGCATCACCGCCCGGCGGTGTTCGTTCGCGTCGAAGACGCGTCCGGTGCGCACGGCTGGGGCGAGGTCTGGTGCAATTTCCCGCCCGGTGGCGACCGGCACCGCGCGCAACTGGTCGAAACCGTCCTCGCGCCGCTGCTGGTGGGCGCACGCTTCGAGTCGCCCCGTGCGGTATTCGATCGCCTGTGCGCCGCCACCGCGGTGCTGGCGATCCAGTCGGGCGAGCCGGGGCCGTTCGCGCACGCCATCGCCGGCGTCGACCTCGCGCTCTGGGACCTGCTCGCACGTCGCCACGGCGAGCCCCTGTGGCGATTCCTGGGGGGCACGACCGACGAGATCGGCGTCTATGCCAGCGGCATCAATCCCGATGGCGTTCGCGAGACCGTCGCCGGGGCGCGCGCAGCCGGCTACCGGGCGTTCAAGCTCAAGATCGGCTTCGATCCCGACCGTGACATCGAGAATCTTCGCGAAGCGACCGCGGCCGCCGGCGACGGCGCCACGGTGATGGTCGATGCCAACCAGGCCTGGGATCTGTCGCAGGCGCAGGCGATGGTGGAGCGGCTCGCTGCGTTCGAGCTGGGCTGGATCGAGGAGCCGCTGCGCGCGGATCGGCCGTGGTCCGAGTGGCAGTCGCTGGAGCCGCATGCGCGCGCGCCCTTGGCCGCCGGCGAGAACGTCGCCGGCGAGGCCGGCTTCGAGGCATTGCTGCGCGCCGGTGCGGTCGGCGTCGTGCAACCCGACTTCGCCAAGTGGGGCGGCATCTCGGCCGGCTTGCCCCTGGTGCGGCGGATCCTCGATACCGGCCGGCGTTTCTATCCGCACTACCTTGGCGGCGGGATCGGCCTGCTGCACTCGGGCCACCTGCTAGCGGCCAGCGGCGCAGCGGGGCTGCTCGAGGTCGATGTCAACGACAATGCGCTGCGCACGCTGGCATGCGGGCGCATCGCCTCGGTCGAGAATGGCCGCGTGAGTCTGGGTGATGCCCCGGGCATCGGGATCGAACCCGACCTGCAGCGACTGCGCGCGGCGTGTCCCGGTTGATGGCGGGTCGGCGTTCGGCGCGCGGGCCGCGCATCGGCATGCCCTGGCGCTGGCTGCCGAACGCGCTCACGGTACTGCGGCTCGCGTTGGTCGTGCCGATCGCGTGCTTGCTGTGGCAACACAGCGACCGGCTCGCGCTGGCCTGCTTCATGGTGGCGGCGTTCTCCGACTATGCCGATGGCGCGCTCGCGCGGCGATGGGGCATCGAGTCGCGCTTCGGCGCCGTGACCGATCCGATCGCCGACAAGCTGACCACGCTGGCCGCGGCCGGCGTGCTCACCTGGCAGGGGAGCCTGCCGCTTGCCTATCTTGGCGCGGTCGCCTTGCGCGACCTCGTGATCGTCGGTGGGGCCACCGCCTGGCGGCTGCGATTCGGATCGGTCGAAATGGCGCCGAGCTGGATCTCCAAGCTCAACACCGGGCTGAACTTCCTGTTGCTGCTCTGGACCATGGGCGTGCGCGCCGACCTGCTGCCGGGCGACGCCGGCTGGAATGCGCTGAGCGTCGCGGCGATCGTGACCACGCTCGCGTCGGGCGTGGACTACGTGTGGGTGTGGGGGCGCAAGGCCGTGCGCCGCTCGCGACCCGAACCGGACGCGGGTTGACCGGGAGGACCGGAAAGATGGCACGGCAAGACCCGCCCGCATCCTGCCCCTGCGGCAGCAATCGACGCTACCCGGACTGCTGCGGTCGCTTTCACGCCGGGCCGCAGCACCTGCTCGCGCCCGATGCCGAGGCGCTGATGCGCTCGCGCTATTCGGCCTATGTGCTGGGCCTCACCGACTACCTGCTCCAGACCTGGCATCCGTCCACCCGCCCGAACGGGCTGCCGGCCGATCCGGCGGGCCTGAAATGGCTGGGCCTGAGCGTACGGCGCCATGAACGGCTCGACGACACCCATGCGCGGGTGAGCTTCGTTGCCCGCAGCCGGCTCGACGGACGTGGCCGGCGAATGGAAGAGACGAGTCGATTCGTGCGTGAAGGCAGGCGGTGGTACTACGTGGATGCGTGCGAGTCCACGCCTTCCTGAGGCCCGAAAAGACAATTCCAGGGCCACGGGCCGACGGGTAGCCTTCGGTGGCCGCAAGGCGCGATCACGGGTTCGAGTCGTCCGCCATCGCATCGCAGCGTGCCGCATCGAGGGGTTGCCCCGCTGCACGAAATCTCGCCGCCGCCGCCGCGAAATGGCCGCGCCTCGTATCACCTGGATCGCCCTTGGCCGCTGCCAGATGCCCGCGTACCTCGTCATGTGCGGCATACCAGGCCGGCAGTCGCATCACGACGTCGGCGAGATAGGCGGTCTGCGTCTCGAGTTCCTCGGCCAGGTCGATTGCGCCGCCGCGGGCCGCCGCGATCGCTGCCGGAACGGCGAATGTGATGCGGCATCCCGGGCAGGTCTCCAACGGCCCGCGTACGGCCTCGCGGGCTTCGTCGAGCACGTACAGTGCCGAACGCGCATCGGTTGCCAGCGAAACGCGGGTCCCGTAGATGCGGTCGAGCAGATGAAAACCGATGTCGGTCTGGCGCGCGAGATCCAGCGCCGCATCCAGGCGCTCGCGGGCTTCTCCCGTATCACCCCGGTACATCGCCACCTCGGCCAGGCGTTGCAGGGAAAAGGCTTCCCCGGTCGCCGCGCCGATGTCGCGATGCATGCGGGCGCCCTCGACCAGATGCGCCTCGGCCGCGTCCAGATCGCCGGCCAGCAGCTCGGCCTCGCCACGGATCGTGGTGCCGAAGGCTTCGCCGCGCACCGACCCGATGCGCCGGCCCTCTCGCGCCAGCCCTTCGGCAAAGGCGATCACCTCGGGATAGGGGCGTGCGCCATAGAGAAAGCGCTGCAAGATGCAAAGCTGGCCGTCGAAGACGCGCACCGCGAGATGCGGCAGATGGCGTGTGTCCTGCAGGTCGGCCCAGACACTTTGATGCAGCTCGCCGCGCGCATGCGCGGCGGCTGCCTGCGCCCACGAGGCCACCACCAGCGCCGCCTCGTCGGCACTCTCGAGCGCCACGCGCCGGGCCTCGGCCGACTTGCGCGTGCCCACGGCCGGATCGGTGGCGCCCAGCGCGGCAGCCCCGCTGTAGGCGAGCGCCTCGCACAGGCGCCCCTCGGTGGTGCTGGGGCGCAGACCCTCGAGCGCGCGGAGCCCGCCCCTGGGATCGCCCTGCTTCACCTGCGCCAGCGCACCCTTGATCAGCAAGTCTTGCGCCAGCGGCCCGCCAGTGAGCTCGGCAGCTCGCCGGTAGGCCGCGATCGCGGCGGGGTCACCGAGCGCATCGAGCGCTTCGGCACGCAGGCGCAAGGCCTGCGCATTCTGGGGCTCGAGATCGAGCACGGGTTCGAGATGGCGCAAGGTGTCCGTGAAGGCCGCAAGGCGCAACGCATCCTGCGCTGCGGTCAGCAAGTACGGAAGCGCGTCTTTCGGGCTGCCGCCCGCAAGCCAGTGCTGTGCCACGAGTGCGGGCGGCAGCCCCAGCCCGGCAAGCCGCTTTGCCGCGTCGCGATTCATGCGCAATTGCTGATGGGGCGGAATCTGGTCGATCAAAGCCTGGCGCACGAGTTCGTGACGGAATCGGTAGTGCGTGTCGGCCATGACCAGTACGCCCGCCTGCAAGACCTCGTCGAGTTCCGCCAGGGCACCCGTGCCGTCGTCCGCCAGCGCCTCGGCGGTGCGGATGCCGAACGCGTCGCCGGCCAGTGCCAGCTGCCGCATCAGCGCCTGGGCGCCGACGGAGATGTCGCACAGGCGCGCCATGATCGCCTCGGCCACGCTCGATGGCAGACGCTCGAAGCGACCGGCCGCGCAACGGGCCAGCTCCAGGGCCGCAAACGGATTGCCCTGCGCTTGGCGCACGATGTGCTCGGCTATCTCGGGCGCGACTCGGGCCGGCCCCGCCCGGCCGACGAGCGCTCGCAGGCTGTCGTCGTCGAGAGGCCCGAGTTCGAGCGCACGTAGGCGTCCGGCGCCGACGAGCCGCGCGATGCCCCGCCCGAGTGCCGAACCCGGCGCAAGTGGCCGCAAAGCCAGCATGACCAGCACGGGCGGGCCTGCCGAGATCAGGTGCATGAGCACGTCGACATCTGCGTCGTCGAGCCGATGTGCATCGTCGATCTGCAACAAGACGGGGGAACCGCGGCCCGTCGCGACCAGGAGCCGGCGGAACGCGCCGATGACCTGGTGGCGGCTCAAGGGACCGGGTATCTCGTCGGCCGGCGCTGCGAGTGGCGTGAGCAGCGCCAATGCCGACTGGGCGGGCATGCCGATGGTCTCGAGCGGGGCCCGGTCCTCGAGCAACACCTGCTCGGCGGCCGCGGCGACCGCGGCATATGGGCGCCCGGGTTCAATGCCATGGGCATGGACCACGATCCATCCCTGCTTGCGCGCCAGATCGGCGACCTCGTGGAAGAGTGCCGACTTGCCGATTCCGCCCGGCCCGGCGACCGTCACCCCACCGGGCCTGAGCCTTGGCTCGGATGCCAGCCATTCGGCGAACTGCGCCCGCGTCAGTTCACGCCCGACGAAGGAGGGGCCCGTCGGTTCGAGCCCGTCGACGCAGTGCCGATACATGGCCTCGGTACGTGCATCCGGCGCCACGCCGAGCGTGTCCCGTAGCGCACTGCGCAGGTGCCCGTACCAGTGAATGGCCGCGGTGCGGTTGCCGGCAGCCAGCGCCTGGGCCATCAGTTCGCGGTGCGCCGGTTCGTCGGTGGGTTCCAGTCTGGCCAGCGCCTCCCATTGGCCCGACAGCCGCAGCAGCTCGAGCTGCTGCGAGCGCAGCCGCTCGCGTGCCGGCTCGGTCCAGGCCTCGTACACGGCGCCGGGTAGCAAGTCGCCGCCATACAGCGACGCCGCCGCCGCCCCGGCGTCGATATCCCCGCTGGCGAGGGCCTGCGCGGCCTGCGTCTCGAATTCCTGTACATCCGCCCACAGCTCGAGCGTCGGGCACAGCAGCACCTCGCCGGCGCGCAGCAGGACCGCGTCCTGGCGCCCCAGCGCCCGACGCGCATGATGCGCGGCCTTGCGCATATTGGCCGCAGCGGCCTCGGGTTCGAGCTGCGGCCACAGGGCGTCCATGACTTGTTCGCGCCTGAGCTTGCGGTGCTCGGCCAGACAAAGCAGTTGCACCAGATGCATTGCGCGCAGGCTTGGCCAGTCGGTATCGGCAAGGGCATGGCCGGCGGTTGTCACGGCGAAGCCGCCGAGCATCCGAATCTCGATCCGATCCGCGACAGGAGGCATGGCAGACATTCCTGGGTCGTTCCGGGTCGATGCAGTCTGCCCCCTTGGGCCATCGATCACAAGCGCGCGACGGACCGGGAACCCCGGGAACGTTTGAGGAACGATCGGCGCCGATGCTGGCGTCGTTGCCGGCGTCTGGACCGGCAACACTTTGCCAAGGAGACGGCACCATGAGTACACGGCATATCCCCCTGTCCCTGCCGGGCGACGCACCGGCCCGGTTGACCTTGCAGGAGCCGCTCAGCCCACAGGCGTTCGTCCGCCTCGAGAACCAGGTGGCCCAGGCGCTCCGAGACTTGCGAGCCGAGCTCGCCCCGGGCGTCGACGTGGCGGGCGAGCGCGAGTTCGATTCCTGGCTGCGCTTGCTGCGGGAAGCGCGCCTGCCACGGGACGTCCATGCCGCATTGGCCTGCGGTCACGCGACGAGCCGATGAGCGTCGGCGAGACGGGCACCCCGTCCGTCCTCTCGCGAACCAATCGAAAAGGAGCAAGTCATGCATATCGACAAGGATCGGATTCCCGCGCGGATCGACGTACCCGGCGCGGTTGCACGCCAGGCGGTCGAATTCGGCGACGCGCGCGGCTTTGGCAAGATGGGCGGTGAATACTTCACGCTGGCGGCCGGTACCGACATCGCCCCACTGCTTCTGGGCCTCGAGGACGACGCCTGCCAGGCGCCTCACTGGGGCTATATGCTGGCCGGCGAGGTCGTGGTCAGCTACACCGATGGCACAGTCGAAACCTGCCGCGAGAAGGACCTGTTCTACTGGCCGCCCGGACACAGCGTGCGGGTCGTGAACGACGCCGAGATCGTCTTGTTCAGTCCACAGGCCGAACACTCGCACGTCATGGAGCACATGAGCCGGATGATGAGCGGCTGAGTTCGACGCGGTGCCCTCCGCGCGCGTGAGGCGGCGCATGTCGTGTGCAGCCGGTCCGTCGGACCGGCTGGCCGTCAGCCCGCGACCAGTCCGGCCGACGCCGCACCCCGGTGCACGCAGTTCTTGCCCGCCTGCTTGCCGGCATACATGGCCGAGTCGGCGCGCTTTAGCAGGCTGGAAAGGTCGTAGCCGTCGTGGGGCGCGATCGCGTAGCCGATCGTCAGGCCCACGTGGCAGGCCCGCCCGCCGACCTCGAACGGATCCTGGAAGGCGCGCAATAGTTTGCGCCCCAGCGCCGCAGCCTCGATCTCGGTGGGCAGGTTGCCGGCGGCCACGACGAATTCGTCGCCCCCGAGGCGCGCCAGCAGGTCGGTGGCGCGCAACTGCGACTTCAGTCGATCGGCGACCCGGCAGAGCAGCTCGTCGCCGGCATCATGCCCCAGTGCGTCGTTGATCGGCTTGAAGCCGTCTAGGTCGAGCACGTAGATCCCAGTCGCTTGCAGCGGGGTGGACGCGCGAAGCCTGTCGTCGATCGATGCGCGAAGGCCGCGCCGATTGAGCAGCCCCGTCAGCGGGTCGGTGTGCGCCAGCGCCTGCAACAGGTCGCGCTCGCGGTGGGCGGCCTCGGCCCGCGACCGGATCGCGTGCACGCGCGCGCCCAGCAACAGCATCCACAACACCATCTCGATCGTCGACGTGAACTGCAGCGCATGCTGGGACCAGAAGCTCAGGTCGACCACGCCGCGCAACAACAGGGCCTGAGAAGCGGCGCCGACCGCATACACGGCCCATCCCCAGAGCATGTAGCTCGCGGCGCGATCGCCACCGCGCCAGCGCAGGTAGGCCATCGGGACCGCCACCAGCATCGGGCTCAGGCCCAGTGCCATCGCCACCTGCGAGACACCGCGGTACGAGATCGCGCCGACTGCGAACGCCAGCGCACTGCCGCCCGCGATCGTCGCCAGCACCCGCGCCGCGAGCGCGACACGACGGCTCAACTGCGGCACGTCCAGTGCACGATCCACGAACAGCAAGGCACTGGCGACACCGATCAGCACGGCCAGCGGCGGCAGGTTTTGCGAAAGCCAGTCGTTGTCGCCCCACAGGTGCTGAGCGCCCACGCCCGTGAAGCCGATGCAGTACGTCGCCACACTCAACGTGGAGATGGCGTAGTAGACGAACATCGCGTCGCGAAGGACGAATGCCTGGGTCAGGCTGTACAGGCAAAGGCACACCCAGATACCCGCGAACAGCGCTTGAAGCGCCTGGATCGAAGCCTCGTGCGCATAGTAGGCATGGACCTCGTAGAGCTTGACTGGCAAGAGGTAGGCGCTCGAGGTCTGCACGCGGATCAACAGCTCGTGTGTCTGCCCCCGCTCCATGACCAACGGCGCGGCATGCGAGCGCGTCGGCAGCGGGCGCCGCGAAAGCGGTTCGGAGTCGCCCAGTCGGATCCGCTGCGTGACCCGGCCGCGCGTGACGAGGAATAGGTCGATCGTGTCGATGGCCGGGTAGTCGAGGTCGAACAGCCAGCGACCCGAACCGTCCGCCGGTACCTGGACCCGTGTGCGCAGCCAGATGGCCCCTGAGTACAAGCCGAGGTTCGCATACCTGCCGAAAGTCGGGGCGAATCCGTGGGTGTCGGCCAGGACGTCGTTCGCGGTCAGCGTGCCATCGGGATCCTCGCGCAACTGCAGGTGCGGCCAAAGATCGACCACGCGAACATCGTCGCGCAGCACCAGCGGTGCCGGCTCGCCGGCCTGCGCGGCGGGCAGGGCCAGCATGCACATGGCCCAGGCGAGCAACAGCCTCAGACAATGCGCGATGCGTCGGCGAATCGTTATGGATGCGGACGGCACGTCGATCGGAAATCCTGCTTGCGGGCCCGGATCGGTCCGAAGCCTTTGGAAAACGAAGCTTTTCGCCCGCACGCGCAGGCGCCATGGCACCGGCATGGCCAATGCCATCCCCGCACTACTTCAGGACTTATCGGCGCGGTGGCCTGGAGCTTGAGCGGGCCGGCGTGAAAAAATGCCGCACGCGCTCAATCGGGGACGACGAGCGTCTCGAGCGAGGTCAGCATCATGGCGATGCCGTTGGCGTAGTAGGCGGCTTCGTTCACGAACACCGGATGGCGCACGCCGTCGCCGTCGTAGTTGATCACCGATCCATCGAGCCGCCGCAGCAGCGGATCACCGGGGTGTAACGGCGCGTAGTCGCGGTCCTGCAGCGATTCGTGGACGATGGCGTCCTTGTACGGGCCCTCGCCGGGTAGCGCCACCGTCTCGCGGAAACGATAGACCTCGAGCGTCCGGGGCAGCGGGATCGGGGCGCCCAGGTTGCTCTCGTGCACGAAGTCGAGCGCCGCGAGCACCACCTGGCGCGATCGCTCGAACGCGTCGTATCGCAGCACCCCTTGCGGTACCGGGCCGATCTCCACCCCCAGGCAATGGCGTGCGACGGAGCCCAGGTAGGGCGGGTCCTGATCCTGGCCGGGGATGTAGTGCACCCGGGCCACATCGATCCGGGAGGCCACGTAGGCCGCCAGCCGCAGGCTGAAGGCGTCGTCGCTCAGCACGATGAGCATCGCGCCGCAGTGGCTGGTCGAAGTGTGCAGGTCGATCAGGAAGTCGGTGGCCGGCGAGCCCCTCGGACCGAGGCGCTGGTTCAGCACCACGGCGCGAGCGGCTTCATAGGACGAGGGCTCGTCGGCGGCGAGCGTGGCGCTTGCGAACGAGCGGTTCAGGTCCTCGTCGATGAAGCGCCGGTTTGCCTGGAAAGCCTTCGGATTGCCTAGGTGCAGGCGGGTCTCGAAGCTCGCGCGCGTGATCTCGGCCGGCTGGCGGCGCCAGTGCCGCAGCAGGTGCGGGCCGGTGATCTCATTGCCGTGGGTACCGCCGACGATGGCGACCGTGCCGATTTCCGTGCGCATGCGCCAGCGTACACGATGTGCACGGCCTTGCCCGCGTGCAAAGGCCCGTCGCCACCGAGGTCTTCCGGTCTCGTCGCGCGGCTTGGGCGATGATCGCGCTCGCTCGACCGCCACCACCTCGATTTCCGTAGACACCATGCCCACGTCCCGACCGATTTCCGCCTGGCGCCAAAGGTTGGAGCACCTGCTCGCGCATCCGATGACCGAACGGGTGCTGATCGCGCTGATCATCGTGAACGCGGTGGTCCTGGGCCTGGAGACCGACAAGGCGACGATGGCGCGCTGGGGCGCGCTGCTGACCCGGATCGACGTCGCGATCCTGACCGTCTTCGTGGTCGAGATCGCATTGCGCCTGTGGGTGCGGCGATCCGCGTTCTTTCGCGATCCCTGGTCGGTGTTCGATTTCATCGTGATCGCGATCGCGCTGGTACCGGCCACCGGCGAGCTGGCCGTGCTTCGCTCGCTGCGGATCCTGCGCGCCTTGCGCCTGCTCAGCGTGGTGCCGAGCATGCGCGCGGTGGTTGCCGGCCTGCTGCGTGCGATCCCGGGCCTGGGTTCGATCACCGGGGTGCTCGCGGTGATCTTCTACGTCAGCGCCGTGATCGCCACCGGCCTGTTCGGGGAGCGCTTCGATGCCTGGTTCGGCTCGCTGGGTCGCAGCGCGTATACGCTGTTCCAGGTCATGACGCTCGAAAGTTGGTCGATGGGGATCGCCCGGCCGGTGATGGACGCCTATCCGGCCGCGTGGATCTTCTTCGTCGGCTTCATCCTGATCGCCACCTTCACGATGCTCAATCTGTTCATCGGCGTGATCGTCAATGCGATCCAGCAAACGGCCGCCGACGCGGCGCCCGAGACGGCGGCCGGCGAGCACATCGACGTGCAGGCCCAGACGATCCGCGACGAGCTGCGCGCGCTGCGTGGCGAGATTCGCAAGTTGCACGAGGCGATCGGTCGTCGCTGACCCTCTGCCGGCATCGCACGCTTCGCAGCGCGATCGACTTCGAATATCCTTCGCGCCGTCCCCGTCCATCCTTGGAAATCATGTCGGAAAACATCGCGCCGGCCTGGCGCACCCGCCTGGCCGAAGTCCTCGAAACGCCGATCGTGGAGCGCACGCTGATCGTGCTGATCCTGATCAATGCCGCGATCCTGGGCATGGAGACCTATCCGTCGGTCACCGCGCGCTGGGGGCCGCTGCTGTCACTGGCCGATACGCTGATCCTGGCGGTGTTCGTGATCGAGATCGCGCTGCGCCTGATCGCCCACGGCGCGCGCTTCTTCCGGGACCCGTGGAGCATCTTCGATTTCATCGTCGTGGGCATCGCGCTGGTGCCCTCGAGCGGGCCGTTCGCGGTGCTGCGGGCGCTGCGGGTGCTGCGCGCGCTGCGGATCCTGACCATGGTGCCGAGCATGCGCCGGGTCGTGGGGGGCCTGCTCGGCGCGATCCCGGGGCTGAGCTCGGTGATCGCGGTGATGGCGCTGATCTTCTACGTCGGCGCGGTGATCGCGACCCAGCTCTTTGGCGACAAGTTCCCGGCCTGGTTCGGCACGCTTGGCGAAAGCGGCTATACGCTGTTCCAGGTGATGACGCTCGAGAGCTGGTCGATGGGCATCGCGCGGCCGGTGATCGAGGTGTTTCCGAAGGCGTGGATCTTCTTCGTGATCTTCATCCTGATCGCGACCTTCACGATGTTGAATCTGTTCATCGCGGTGATCGTCAATGCGATCCAGTCCGAGCACGAGGCCGAGGTCAAGCAGGCCGAGCATGACACCGTCGAGCATGTGGACGCGCAGGCCGAGGCGACGCGTGGCGAGATCAAGGCCTTGCGCGAAGAGATCCGGGAACTGCGCTCGCTGCTCATGCGGCAGCGGGGATGACCTGCCACTGATGCGCCTGTGGGCCCGTTCTGGACTCAGCCTGTTCGCTGTCGTGCCTTTCGCAAGGCCGTCGGCCGCGCACCGAAATGTCTCGAGAACGCGCGCGAGAATTGCGAGCAATCGCCAAAGCCGCAGTCGAGCCCGACCGCGGTGACCGAGAGGTCGGTGTTCTCGAGCAGCCAGCGGGCACGGGCGAATCGCAAGTGGCGCTTGAACTCGCGCGGCGACAGGCCCAGGTCGGCCTGGAAGCGACGTTCCAGCTGGCGAGTGCCGATGCCCATCGAAGCAGCGACCGAGGCGATCGCCTCGGGTTCGGTCACGCTTTGTTCCAGTCGCAACATGGCCTGCTGCACGACGTGATCGCTGGCGGGTCTCGTCACCACCGGCTCGGGTTGCAGCGCGCGTGACGGTGTCTGTTCGCGCGTGATGAGGATGCGCAGTGCCTTGGCCGCGTCGACGCGGCCGCGGTGCCGTTCGACCAGCTCCGCGGCCAGGTGGACCACGCTGGTCCCGCCGGCGCAGGTGATGCGGTCCCGGTCGATCACGTACTGCCGGTTGGAGACCACGTGCAAGGCCGGAAAGGCGGCCGCGAACTCTTCGCGATGGAACCAACTCACGCAGGCAACATGGCCGTCGAGCAGTCCGGCGCGGGCGAGCACGAAGGAGCCCGTGCACACGCCCACCAGCGGTACGCCAACGCGTGCGGCTTGGGTCAGGAAGGCCTGGACCCCGCGCCCCAGGCGCTGGCCGCCGTGCAGCAGGCCGCCCACCATCACGACGTAGTCGAAGGCCTCGGGCGATGCCAGCGGCTGCTGCGGCATCAGCTCGATCCCACAACTCGCCCGGATTGGCTGCCCCGGCGTTCCCAGCACCGTCCAGGTGCACCCGAGCGGACGACTGCGGTCGCCTTCGTCGGCGGCCAGGCGCAGCACGTCCACGAAGCCGGCGAAGGCACTGAGCGTGAATCGATCGGCCAGCAGGAATCCGACCCTCATCGGCGGGATCTCGGCCGGGCGCTGGCGGGTATGTCGCAACATGCACAACAAGTGTCGCATCATTTCAATTCCCGCTCCCTCCTTTCGCCTAGGATCGTCGCAGGCACCAAGGGTCGGTGTCGCATCTGTACGGCGGGCGAGTCGTGGCCTCGAGCGCGTGGCCTCGGTTTCGCGCGCCGACCGCCTCCCGGGGAGTGCCAGCCGATGAGCAGGATCACCGTCTATGTCGCCCGCCGCGTGCGAACCATGGACCCCGGCCGCCCGCTGGCCGAAGCGGTGGCCGTCATGGACGGCAAGGTGCTGTCCACGGGCACCATCGCGTCGATGCAGCCCTGGCTGTCGCGCCATGAGCACGTGATCGACGAGACCTTGAAGGACAAGGTCATCCTGCCTGGACTGATCGATCCGCATACCCACTTTTCGATTTCGGCCGGCTACCTGGCGCTCGCCTACGTAGGGCCGATCGAGTCGCCCGGGCCTGCCGGCATGAATCCGCCGGCGCGAACGCTCGACGAGGTGATCGAGCGGCTGAAGCAGGCGCACGAGAGCGAGCCCGATCCGGCGCGGCCGCTGATCGCCTGGGGCCTGGATCCAGCAGTGCAGGGCGGCCACTTGCACCGCGACATGCTCGATGCGATCAGCCCCGAGCGGCCGATCTGGGTGATCGCCTATGCCCCGCACTATGTCTACGTGAATTCGGCCGCGATCGCGCGCTCGGGCATCCCCGACGACACTGCGGTCCACGGCGTGCAGCGCTACGAGGACGGCCGCCTGAAAGGCGTGTTCGTCGAGATCGAGGCCACCCGCATGGTGCTCGCCGGCATGGGCGCCGAGATCCAGAAGGGGGGCGGCGCCGCCGGCATGCGCCGGCTCGGCGATACGGCCCGGCGCGCCGGCGTGACCACCACGGCCGAGATGGTCTTTGGCGCCTTCGACCTCGACACCGACTGGGCGCTGCACGACGAGGTGGTCAATGCCGACGACTACCCATTGCGAATGGGCCTGGTCACGCTGGAGTTCGCCATCCATCGCAAGCATGGAGAGAAGGCCGCCGACTTCCTCCTGGAACTGAACAAGCGCAACACGCCGAAGCTGTTCTTCAAGGGCGTGAAGTACCTGGCCGACGGCTCGTTCCCGGCGATGTCGCTTCGAGTGAATTTCCCCGGCTACCTCGATGGCAGCAACGGCCTGCGCAACTTCGTACCCTGGGAGGAGATGGCCGACCGCATGGAGCCGTACTGGCGCCGCGGCCTGCAGATCCACTGCCATGCCAATGGCGACGAGGCGATCGACGCGAGCCTGGACGCGCTGGCGCAACTGCAGTTGCGCCATCCGCGCTTCGATCATCGCTTCACCGTCGAGCACTACTGCATCAGCACGCCTGACCAGGCGCGCCGTCTCAAGGCGCTCGGCGGGCTCGCCAGCGTGAACAACTACTTCGTGCACTATCGCAGCCAGCTCCACAGCGCGGTGGGCTACGGCCCCGACCGCTCCGAAGCGCTGGCGCGCCTGGGCTCGCTCGAGCGCGAAGGCGTGATCTTCACGCTGCATTCCGACTTCTCGCTGGTGGTGGTGCCGATGCACCCGCTCACCGCCGCCTGGGTGGCGGTGAACCGCATTGCCGAGGACGGCCGCACGGTGATGGGCGAGGGCGAGCGCATCGGGGTGGATCGCGCGATGCGCGCGATCACGATCGACGCGGCCCATGTGCTGGGCATGGAGCGCAGCATCGGCAGCCTCGAGCCCGGCAAGTGGGCCGACTTCGCCATCCTCGACGAAGACCCCTGGGAGGTCGATCCGATGCACCTGAAAGACATCGGCATCTGGGGCACGGCGCTGGCCGGGCGGCTGCAGCCGGCATGAGCTCGGCCGATACCGCGAACGAGGCCTGGCAGATGCTCGCCGGCCTGCTGCAGGCCACGCGTGTGATGCCAAGCCGGCTGCGGGCCGCCGACGGCAGCCTGCCGCTGACCATCCTCGGCGGCTTTCTCGGCGCCGGCAAGACCACGCTGCTCAACCGCCTGCTGGCCGAGCCCGGTGGCCGGCGGATCGCGGCGCTGGTCAACGATTTCGGTCGCATCAACATCGACGCCGCGCTGGTGCGTTCGCGCACCGACGACATGATCAGCCTCGCCAATGGTTGTGCCTGCTGCACCGTGTCCGACGATCTCACCCGCACACTGATCGAGCTGGCGCAGCGAGAAGACCCGCCCGATGCGCTGGTGCTCGAAGCCAGCGGCCTGGCCGATCCGCGCGGCATTGCGCAGGTGGCGCTCGCCAATCCGGCGCTGCGCCTGGACGGCGTGATCACGCTGGTCGATGCGATCCACTTCGCCGATGCCTGGGCCAGCGACGACCTGGCCACGACTCTTCGCCACCAGCTCGACGCCGCCGACCTCGTGCTGCTCACCAAGACCGATGAAGCCGGCGCGGCCGAGCGCGACGCGGCACTCGCGTTGCTCGCGACGCATTTCCCCGACCGGCCGGTGGTGCAGGCGGTGCACGGCGCGTTGCCGGCGGATCTGCTGCTCGGCGTGCACAGTTCGCGCGATCCGCGCGGCGAGCCGCCGGTGCCGTGGGAACACGCGGCTGGTTTCGAGTCATGGGTACTGCATTCGGCGCAGCCGCTGGTGCGCGAACGCGTGCAACGCTTTCTGGCCGATGTCGCGCCAGGGCTGCTGCGCGCGAAGGGCGTGCTGTGGCTCGCGCATGACCCGTCGCGCCGCTACGTGTATCACCAGGTGGGTCAGCGCACGAAGCTCGTGCCCGATGAGCCCTGGGGCGAGCGCTCGCCGCCCGCGTGCTCGCTGGTGCTGATCGGCCGCAAGGGCCGGTTCGACGCAGCCGGCCTGCAGCGCGAATTCGACCATGTCATGCAGGAGCCGCACGCGTGCAGCGATTTTCGATCTGGTCGCTGATCCGTAACGCGGTCGGCCATCACGAGGGCTGGCAGCGCCAGTGGCGCAGCCCCGATCCACGGCGCGAATACGACGTCGTGGTCGTGGGCGGCGGCGGCCACGGGCTCGCCACCGCCTACTACCTGGCGAAGGAGCATGGGGTCGGTCGCATCGCCGTGCTCGAGCGCGGCTGGCTGGGCGGCGGCAACACGGCGCGCAACACCACCATCGTGCGCAGCAACTACCTGTGGGACGAGGCCACGCGGCTCTACGAGCACGCGATGAAGCTGTGGGAATGCCTGAGCCGCGACCTGAACTACAACGTGATGTTCAGCCAGCGCGGCGTGATGAACCTGGGCCACACGTTGCAGGACATGCGCGACATCGAGCGCCGCGTCACGGCCAACCAGCTCAACGGCATCGATGCCGAGGTGCTGTCGCCGGCACGGATCAAGACGATGATTCCGTTCATCAACCTGGACACGCGCTACCCGGTGCTCGGCGCGAGCTTCCAGCCACGCGCCGGCGTGGCGCGCCACGATGCGGTGGCCTGGGGCTTCGCGCGGGCGGCCGACGCGCTGGGCGTGGACATCGTGCAGCACTGCGAGGTGCAAGGCATCCGGCGCGAGAACGGTTCGGTCACGGGGGTCGATACGACGCGCGGCTTCATCCGCGCGAAGAAGGTCGCGCTGGTGGCAGCCGGCCACAGCAGCGTGCTCGCGGACATGGCGGGCTTCCGCCTGCCGCTCGAGAGCCACCCCTTGCAGGCACTGGTCAGCGAGCCCTTGAAGCCTGTGCTGCACACGGTCGTGATGAGCAACGCCATCCACGCCTACATCAGCCAGAGCGACAAGGGCGACCTCGTGATCGGCGCCGGCATCGATGCCTACACCGGCTACGGCCAGCGCGGCAGCTTCCCGGTGATCGAGAGCACGCTGCAGGCGATCGTGGAATTGTTCCCGGTGTTCTCGCGGGTACGCATGAACCGGCAGTGGGGCGGCATCGTCGATGTCTCGCCCGATGCCTGCCCGATCATCGGCCTTACCCCGGTGCGCGGCCTCTACATCAACTGCGGTTGGGGAACCGGCGGCTTCAAGGCCACGCCAGGCTCGGGCTGGGTGCTCGCGCACACGATCGCGCAGGACCGGCCGCATGCGCTCAACGCCGCGTTCTCGCTCGAGCGCTTTTCGAGCGGACGCCTGATCGACGAACACGGCGCTGCCGCCGTGGCGCACTGAAATGCTGCTGATCCCCTGCCCCTACTGCGGCCCGCGCGCCGAAAGCGAGTTCACCTGCGGCGGCGAGGGCGGCGTGGCCCGCCCAGCCGATCCCGATCGGCTGGGCGACGCGCAATGGGCCGACTACCTGTTCATGCGGCGCAACCCGAAGGGGCTGCACCACGAGCAGTGGCGCCATGTGAGCGGGTGTGGCCGCTGGTTCAACGTTCGACGCGACACGGTGAGCTATCGGATCGACGCGGTCTGGCGCATGGACGAAGCGCCGCCCGCCGGTGTACCGGGCGCCGGAGGGGCGTCATGAGTGCGCGACGCCTGCGTGCCGGCGGCCGTATCGATCGCAGCCGCGTGCTGCGGTTTCGCTACGACGGCCGCAGCTACAGTGGCCATCCTGGCGACACGCTCGCGTCGGCCTTGCTCGCGGCGAACGTCCGGTTGGTGGCGCGAAGCTGGAAGTACCATCGGCCGCGCGGCGTGATGGCCGCCGGCGTCGACGAGCCCAACGCCCTGGTGCAGCTTGGCGAAGGCGCACTCACCGTGCCCAACGCACGCATGACCGAGGTGATGCTCGCCGACGGTCTCGTGGCGCGCAGTCTCAATGCCTGGCCCTCACGACATATCGACCTGCGCGCCCTCGGCGGCCTGGTCGGTGGCCTGCTGCCGGCCGGGTTCTACTACAAGACCTTCATGGCCTCGCAGGCGGCCTGGCATTTCTTCGAGCGTCACATCCGCCGCGCCAGTGGCCTGGGCGATGCCCCCGAGGCGCGTGATCCCGAGCGCTACGACAAGCGCTTCGCGCATGCCGACGTGCTGGTGGTGGGGGCCGGCATCGCGGGCCTGGCAGCGGCGCTCGCGGCCGGCAGCAGCGGCGCGCGCGTGGTGCTGTGCGACGAACAGTGCGAGCCCGGCGGCTGGCTGCTTTCCAGCGACGAACGCGTGGACGGCCTGCCGGCGGCCGACTGGGTCGCGCAGGCTTTGCGGCGGCTCGCAGCGATGCCCGAGGTCACGGTCCTGCCGCGCACCACGGCCTTCGGCTTCCACGACCACGGCTTCGTCACGCTGCTCGAGCGGCTTGGCGACGACGCGGCTGCGCGGACGGACGGACCGTTTCGTGAACGCCTGTGGAAACTGCGCGCGCAACGGGTCGTGCTGGCCACCGGCGCGCACGAGCGCCCGCTCGTGTTCGCGCACAACGACCGGCCCGGCGTGATGCTGGCGTCGGCGGTGTCGACCTACCTGCGGCGCCATGCCGTGCTGCCCGCCGAAGGCGCGCTGGTATTCACCAACAATGACGCCGGCTACGATGCGGCGCTCGCGCTGCATGCGGCCGGTGCCCGGGTGATGGTGGTCGATGCCCGCGAGGCGTCTGCAGGTACGGTCGTCGCGACCGCGCGCGCTGCCGGCATCGAGGTGCTGGCCGGCCAGGTGGTGACCGAGGCCCTGGGCTGGCGCGCCGTAAGCGGCGCCCGGGTCCAGCGCATCGATGCCGCCGGGGCGCTGGTCGGATCGGCCCGCGAGATGCGCTGCGAGCTGATCGCGGTGTCGGGAGGCTTCAGCCCGGTGCTCCATCTGCACGCACAGGCCGGCAGCCGCGCGCGCTGGAAAGATGAACGCGCTGCGTTCGTGCCGGGTGACCCCGCCCAGGGGGAACGCTCGGCCGGCGCTTGTACCGGTGCGACCGGCCTGCGAGAGGCCGCACGGCAAGGCACCGAGGCCGGTGCCGCGGCGGCCGCCGACGCGGGATTCCCCGACGCCGGGCGCACCGCGCCCGAGGTCGCCGCGGTTCTCGATGGCGGCATCCGGGCGCTGTGGCAGGTGCCGCATCCAAGGGGCGAGCGCGCGCCGAAGCGGTTCGTCGACCTGCAGAACGACGTGACCGCCGCCGACCTGCGGCTGGCGGTGCGCGAAGGCTTCGAGAGCATCGAACATGTGAAGCGCTACACGGCGATGGGCTTCGGCACCGACCAGGGCAAGACCGGAAACATCAACGGCATGGCCATCGTGGCCCAGGCACGCGGCCTTCCGATCGCCGCGGTCGGCACCACGACCTTCCGTCCCAACTACACGCCGGTGAGCTTCGGCGCGCTGGCGGGCCCCGAGCTCGGCGACACCTTCGAACCGGTCCGCACCACGCCGATGCACGACTGGCACGTGGCGCAGGGCGCGCGCTTCGAGGACGTGGGGCAGTGGAAGCGCCCCTGGTTCTACGCGCGACCCGGCGAGGACATGCAGGCCGCCGTGGCGCGCGAGGTGAATGCCGCCCGCACCGGGGTGGCCCTGCTCGACGCGTCCACGCTCGGCAAGATCGACATCCAGGGCCCGGACGCCGCCACGCTGCTGAACTGGGTCTACTGCAATGCCTGGAGCAAGCTCGAGGTGGGGCGTTGCCGCTACGGGCTGATGCTCGACGAGAACGGCATGGTGTTCGACGATGGCGTCACCGCGCGCCTGGGCGAACACCATTTCCTGATGCACACCACGACCGGCGGTGCCGCCCGCGTGCTGGCATGGATGGAGCGCTGGCTTCAGACCGAGTGGCCGCATCTTCGGGTGTACCTGACCACGGTCACCGACCACTGGGCCACCGCCGCCGTGGTCGGGCCCCGCAGTCGGGACCTGCTGCAAGGCCTTTGCCAGGACATCGACTTCGACGATACGGCGTTTCCGTTCATGGCGGTGCGCGAGGGGCACCTGGAGATCGACGGCGCGCGCATGCCGGCCCGAGTGTTCCGGATCAGCTTCTCGGGCGAGCGCAGCTACGAGGTGAACGTGCCCGCCATGCACGGGCTCGCCGTCTGGCAGGCCTTGCATGCGGCCGGTTCGCGCTGGGGCGTCACGCCCTATGGCACCGAGACCATGCACGTGCTGCGGGCCGAAAAGGGCTTCGTCATCGTGGGCCAGGACACCGACGGCTCGGTCACGCCGATCGACCTCGGCATGGCCGGCATGGTGTCGCGCACCAAGCCGTTTCTCGGCGACCGCTCGCTCGCGCGCAGCGACACCGCGCGCGCGGACCGCAAGCAGCTCGTCGGTTTGCTCACAGACGATCCGTCCTTCGTCCTGCCGGAGGGCGCGCAGGTATTGGACGGCGCGCCGCGCGCCTTCGACACGCCGATGGCCGGCCACGTGACCAGCAGCTACGCCAGCCCCACCCTGGGCCGCTCGATCGCGCTCGCGCTGGTGCGCGGTGGCCAGGGGCGGCGCGGCGAGCGCGTGCATGTGGCCATGCGCGACGGCCGCAGCACCACCGCGGTGATCACCGATCCCGTGTTCTACGACCCGCGCGGGGAGCGGCAGCATGCCTGATCGGAATGCGACCGGCCTTGTCGTCGACTGGCAAGCGACGGCGGCCATCGTCAACCTGCGCGGTGATGCCGGCGACGCCGCTTTCGTCGACACCGTGCAGGGCGCGGTGGGCCTGGCGCTGCCACGGGCCGCCTGCACCACGACGGGCGATGCCGACCGACGAATCCTGTGGGCCGGACCCGACGATTGGTTCGTGCTCGCGGCCAGCGACGCGCCCGCCGCACTGGCGTCCCGCCTGCAGACGAGACTGGCCGGGCGGCACCATGCGGTCGTCGATGTCTCGAGCGGCTACCGGGTGCTACGCCTGGCTGGCGCCGGTGCGCGGACCCTGCTCGCCCAGGGTTGCCCGCTCGACCTGCACCCGCGCGCCTTCATGCCCGGCCAGTGCATGGGATCGCATTTCTTCAAGGCGTCGGTCTGGCTCTGGCGCCCCGACGAGTCGGACGGATTCGAGTTGCTGGTGCGCAGCAGCTTTGCCGGGTACGTGGCACGACTGGTCGCCGACGCTTGCAGCGCGCCATGCGTTCGCGACCGATCTAAGCCCGCAGTGCCCGGATGATTGCCGAGAAGTCCTCGCCGCCGTGCCCGTCGTCGACGAAGCGCTCGAAGATCCCGGTCGCGTGTTCGCCCAGCGCCGGGCTCGCGCCCGCTTCCTGCGCCGCCTGCATGGCCAGGCGCAGGTCCTTTAGCAGCATCGTCGCCGGCGCGCCCGGACGGTAGTCGTTGTTCGCCGGCGAGGTCGGCACCAGCCCGGGCACCGGGCAGTAGGTGTTCAGGGCCCAGCACTGGCCGGTCGACGTGGATGCGACGTCGAACAGTGCCTTGGCCGATAGGCCCAGCTTCTCGCCGAGCACGAAGGCCTCCGAGACCGCGATGATCGATACGCCCAGGATCATGTTGTTGCAGATCTTGGCAGCTTGGCCGGCGCCGCCGTCTCCGCAATGCACGGCCTTGCGGCCCATCTTCGCGAGCAGCGGTTCGGCGGCGGCGAAGGCCTCTGCCGAACCACCGACCATGAAGGTGAGCGTGCCGGCCTGCGCGCCGCCGGTGCCACCAGAGACCGGCGCGTCCAGGCTGCGCAGGCCGGCCGCGGCGGCCTTCTCGTGGAGCGCGCGGGTGGTGGCCACGTCGCAGGTGGACGAGTCCATCAGCAGCGTGCCGGGGCGCGCGGCGGGCACGATCTCGTCCCAGGCGGTCGCGACATAGGGTGCGGCGGGCAGCATCGTCACGACCACGTCGGCCTCGCGAGCGGCCGCCGCGGCCGAGTCGGCGGCCTCGATGCCGGCCTTCGCGGCTTCGGTCATGCGCTCGGCCGCGACGTCGAAGCCGATCACGCGGTACCCGGCGCGCTGCAGGTTCGCGGCCATCGGACCGCCCATGTTGCCCAGGCCGATGAAGGCGATTCGCGATGCCGTCATGTTTTCTCCTGTCGCCGTATCCGTCTATTCCCGATTGTGTGTGAACTGCGGCGCCGGTCGCCGAATCGGGAGAATCGCGACAGTGTACGCGGCCGCAAAATGTCGATCGAGTCCTTCGGAGCCTGGTTCGTGATCAGCAATGTCGGTCTGGTGGCGGCCACGATTCTCGCTGCCTTTGCATTCTTCCACCCTCGCGTGCTGAAATCGCCCGCATGGCGAGCGACGGTCACGCCGCTCGCCTCGATCATCGGCTCTGGCTTCCTCGTGGTCGGACCGATTCTCGCGCAGGCGTTCGGCGAGGCGGCGTGGCTGGCCATGGCTGTGCTGTGTGCGGCCGGCTATCTGCACGGGGAGGCGATCCGCCACAACATCCGCCATGTCCCGCCGGGCTCCTTCGCATTGCCGCCCGCGGCCCGGCTGATCGAACGGGCGTCCGACCTGACTCTGTCGCTCGCGTATTTCGTGTCGGTCGCGTACTACCTGAATCTCTTCGCGGCGTTCAGCATGCGAATCGTGGGCGTCGAAGACCGGTTCACGGTCCAGGTCGTCGCGAGCATCGCGATCGCCGCGTTCGGCGCCGTCGGATTCTATGGAGGCCTTCGCGCCCTGGAGCGCCTCGAGGCCGAGGCGGTCGGCTTCAAGCTCTCCGTGATCGCGGGCATCGTCGTCGCGCTCGTCCTGTTTGCGTTTACCGCGCACCTGCCCGAGGCGCCCATCGCGTCGCATGCAGGGACCGACGAATTCAGGACCCTGCTCGGCCTGATCATCCTGGTGCAGGGCTTCGAGACGTCACGCTACCTGGGCGCCGAATACGATGCCGAGACCCGCATCCGCACGATGCGCCGCGCGCAGTGGATCGCCACGCTCGTCTACGTGGTGTTCGTGTTCCTGATTACCCACCTGTTTCACGACGGCCCTGTGGGGCCCGGCGGCGAAACCGCGATCATCGACATGCTCCGGCCAGTCGGCGTGGCGGTGGCGCCGCTGCTCATCGCGGCGGCGCTGGCGTCCCAGTCGTCGGCGGCCGTCGCCGACATGACCGGCGCGAGCGGTCTGCTCGCCGAGGTGTCGCGCGGCCGCCTGCCAGTGAAGGCGGGGAACCTGGTCACCGCGCTGGCCGCGATCGGCATCACCTGGGGTGCCGACATCTACGAGATCATCCTGTATGCGTCGAAGGCCTTCGTCGTGTACTACGCGCTGCAATCGCTGCAGGCGACGCTTTCCTCGTTGCGCCGCAAGAGGCGCATCGACGCGGTCCTGTTCGCGAGCGGCGTGCTCATCGCGATCGCCGTTGTGCTGCTCGGTAAGCCGGTTGCCGGCTGAGCGTCGCAGGAATCACGCCCCCGCCGGGCGATCCGGCGGCCCGTCAGGTGCCGGATCGGATCGGCAGTTCGTGCCGTCCGCCCCATTCCTCCCAAGAACCGTCATAGACGCGCCAGTCGTCCTTGCCGGCCAGGTGAAGGCCGAGCGCGAGGATGCAGGCGGTGAGCCCCGAGCCGCAGGTGGCGGTCACCGGACGATCCCAGGTGATGCCGGCGCGCGTGAGGCGTGCGCGGATCTCATCGACCGGGAGCAGCCGGCGTGTCTGCGGGTCGAGCAACTCGGCCCAGTACAGGTTCAGGCTGCTTGGGATGTTGCCGCCGCGCGCGCCCGGGTAGCGGTCCTTCTCGGTGCCGGCGAAGCGCCCCGGCGTGCGCGCGTCGAGCAGTTGCTCGTCGCGGCCCTCGACGATGCCCATCACGTGTGCCTGGTCGGCGAACAGATCGCGCATTTCGCCCGGCTTGAACATCCGCGGCTCGGCTGACGCCTCGCCGGAGGCCACCGGCCGACCCTCGGCCTGCCAGAGCTTGAAGCCGCCGTCGAGGATCGACACCCGGTCGTAGCCGTGCTGGCGGAATAGCCACCAGACGCGCGCCGCGCTGTAGAGCCCGGGGGTGTCGTAGGCGACCACGTGGGTGTCGTTGTCGATGCCGAGCCGGCCCACCTCGCGCGCGAACACGTCGGCCGGCGGGAACCGGCGCGGCAGTGAGTTGGCCGGGTCGGCGACGCGATTGAAATCGAAGAACACCGCACCAGGGATGTGTGCGTCGACGAACTCGGCCGCCGCGTCGCGCCCGGTGTCGGGCAGATGGAAGGAAGCGTCGACGATGCGGACGGCCGGATGCTCGATGTGCCGTGTCAGCCAGTCGGCGTCGACGACGGGGCCCGGATGATCCATGGCGCGTTCCTCGCAATGTTCTCGGATGATTCGCATTGTGCGCCGGCCGGCGCCGGTTCGTCCGCTGCGGGATCGCGAAACGGTGCTGCTGGCACGGGGGACCCGGCTGCCGTCATTCGGCGAGGAGATTGACCCCCTTCCACGTGCCGCTGCCCACGAGCTGCTTCACGATGTCGCGCAGCTCGCTGCGTACCGCCGCGGCCGCGGGCGAGACGCGATCCGGATCGACCGAATAGAGGTAGTTGGGTCGTTTCATGCGGGCGTCGGAAATGGCCAGCGTGCGCCAGCCTTCATGCATGTCGCCGTCGCGCAGGACGGCCGACATCGGCTTGATGGTCGCACCCATGCCGTCACGGACGCAGTTCAACAGCAGCGAGAGCGAGTCGATCTCGGCCACCACGTGCATGGCCAGATTGCGCCCTTCGAACTCGGCCGCGATGCGCCGGCGCAGGCCATGGATGCTCGTGGGCAGAATCAGCGGCAGCGCCGCCGTCTCGGCGCAGGAGATCCTGATTCGTCGCGGTGCCACGAGCGGGCTATGCTCGGGCAGCATCACGAAGAGTTCCTCCTCCACCAGCGGCTCGACCGGCAGGTCGAGCACGGCCTCGCGATTGAAGAGAATGACCAGGTCGAGCTGGTCCAGCCGCATCATCTGCGCGAGGTGGCCACTCATGCCTTCGACGACGTTGAGCACGACGCCAGGGAACTTCTCCCGGATGCGACGCACGAGCAGCATGCCCACGGCGCAAAGCGTCGTGGCCGCCAGTCCGATCGACACCATGCCATGCACGGTGCCGGGGTCCTGTCGCGCGATGGACATCGCCTGGTCGAGCTGGCGCAGGATGAAGCGCGCGTCGTGAAGAAGCGCGGCGCCGTTCGCGGTCGGCGTGACGCCCTTCGCCGAGCGAATCAGCAGTGGCTTGCCTACCTCGCTCTCGAGCTTGGAGATTTGCTGGCTCAGTGCCGGCTGAGCGATATAGAGCTGGCGTGAGGCCCTGGCGAGGCTGCCGCTTTCGACGATCTGAACGAAGTACCGAAGCTGACGCAGATCCATGTTGCGGCGTGCGGGGACGAGGATGGAAACGCCGCGGTCGGCGGCTGCGGATCGTTAGCGAAAACGGCGTTCGAGCCTACAAGCTGCGCCTATACCCCGTCTGGCAAGGCCGCATTTTTACGAATGCCCGGGGCTTCCTAAGATTCCAAGCGCGTTCCAGTCCCTACTCCAATCAAGAGGAGACGACGGCATGGATTCGAACAAACACACTCGGAATCGTCGCACGATGATCCAGGCCGGTGGCCTGATCGCCGGCAGCGCTGCGCTGGGCGTTCCGGGTCTGGTCCTGGCCGCGGGCGAGGCGATCCGGATCGGCTACCTCACCCCGATGACCGGCTTCCGGGGCGCGCTGGGCAATTCCGCGCTGAAGGGCGCGCTGCTCGCCGTCGAGGAGATCAATGCCGCCGGCGACTTCTACGCGATCTTTGCGCACGGTCTTCTGGCCGCGCTGTTCGCGCCGGTGTTCCTGTACGCCGTGCTGGCCCTCACGCTGGGCGTGCGCCGCTTCTGGCGCGAGGTCACGCCCGGGCGCGACTACGACTCGCTCGAGCTCGCCGGCGTGCGCGGCGTCGCCGCACGCGCGGCCGCAGACGACGCGCTGCGACTGAAGTACCTCGACGGCGGTCGTGGCGAAGGCTGCCACAACGACGGCGACGCCTGGACGAAGCGACGCCGCGTCTTCCACCACCTTACCTTCTACGGCTTCGTGCTCTGCTTCGCCGCCACCGGCGTCGCCACGCTGTACCACTACCTCTGGGGCTGGGTGGCGCCCTACGACCTGCCCAGCCTGCCCAAGCTGCTCGGGGCTGCGGGCGGGCCGTGCCTGCTCGTGGGCACAGCCGGACTGTTCCGGCCGAACCTGAGCCGCGATCCCCGCCACGGTGATCCGGCGCAAAGGCCGATGGACCGCGGCTTCATCGCGCTGCTCTTCCTCACCGCGCTCACCGGCCTCGCGTTGTGGTGGGCGCGTGGCACCGCCGCCGTGCCCGTGCTGCTGGCCGGGCACCTGGCCTGGGTGATGGCGCTCTTCGTCACGCTGCCATATGGCAAGTTCGCGCACGGCGTGTTCCGCGGCGCGGCGCTGCTGAAGTAGGCGATCGAGAGCCGCCTGCCGAGCCGGCTGCGGCTCGGTTCGGACTGAGCCCGCGCCGAATCCGTGATTGCCCGCCGGAGCTCTTCGACCGCCGTCGATTGACGTCATCGCACGCATCGTGCAATTTCGAAGCCCCCGGCGCAGCCACCGACGGGCGCACGGCCAGCGCGGCGTCGATCGCGATGTCGCCGCATCAGAAAAGCACACGGAGACACCGCATGTACCTGACCCAGGCCATCAAGAGCAACGCACAGCAGCAGTCCGAGGCCATCGCCACCCGCTTCGGCAAGCGCACCCAGACCTGGCGCAGCTTCACCGACCGGGTCGCGCGCCTGGCCGCCGGCCTGGCCAGCCTGGGCGTGCGGCGCGGCGACCGGGTCGCGATCCTGGCGCTGAATTCCGACCGCTATCTGGAGTACTACTACGGCTGCTATTGGCTGGGCGCGGCGGTGGTGCCGATGAACCTGCGCTGGTCGCCGGCCGAGAACGCCTATTCGCTCAACGACTCGGGCGCGCAGACGCTGTTCGTGGACGATGCCTTCCTGAAGGCCATGCCCGCGATCCTGGCCGAGGCCAAGGACGTGAAGCACTTCGTGTTCACCGGCGAGGGCGAGACCCCCGAGGGCTGGCACCGCCACGATCAACTGATCGCCGCCCACGAGCCGGCCGAAGACGCCGGGGCAGGGGGTCATGACCTGGCCGGCATCTTCTACACCGGTGGCACCACGGGCTTTCCGAAGGGCGTGATGCTCTCGCACCTGGCGATCTGGTCCAGCGGCATGGCGATGGCCTTCAACCTGGGCTGCTCGTCGCGTACCAACTACCTGCATGCGGCGCCGATGTTCCATCTGGCCGACGGCGCGATGTCCAACTGCGTCACGGTCGCCGGTGGCAGCCACAGCTTCATCGCCGCCTTCGACCCCGCGAAGGTGCTCGATGCGATCGAGCAGCATGCGGTCACCGACGTGCTGCTCGTGCCGACGATGGTGCAGATGCTGCTCAATGCCGAGAGCTATTCGCCGGCGCGGCTGGCCAGCCTGCAGCGGGTGATCTATGGTGCGTCTCCGATGCCCGAGGGCGTGATCCGGCGCTGTCTCACCGAGTTGCCCGAAGTCGGCTTCGCGCAGGCCTATGGACAGACCGAGCTTGCCCCGCTGGCGACGATCAATCCGCCGGAGCAGCACGTGCTCGACGGCCCGAACAGCCAGCGCCTGCGCTCCGCCGGCCGGGCCTGCGCCTGCGTGGAACTGAAGATCGTCGGCGACGACGGCCAGGAGTTGCCGCGCGGCCAGGTGGGCGAGGTCATCGTGCGCGGCCCGAACACCATGACCGGCTACTGGAAGCTGCCCGAGCAGACCGCGGCCACGCTGAAGAACGGCTGGGTGCATACGGGCGACGCGGCCTGGATGGACGACGAGGGCTACATCTACATCGCCGATCGTCTGAAGGACATGATCATCAGCGGCGGCGAGAACGTTTTCTCGGCCGAGGTCGAGAGCGCGATATCCAAGCACCCGGCCGTGCGCGAGGTGGCGGTGGTGGGTATCCCGTCCGAGCAGTGGGGCGAGAGCGTGCATGCGATCATCGTGCCGCATGCCGATGCGAAGGTCTCCGAGCAGGAGATCATCGAGCACAGCAAGGGCCTGATTGCGCACTACAAGTGCCCGCGCTCGGTCGAGTTCCGCGGCGAGCCCCTGCCGCTGTCGGGCGCGGGGAAGGTGCTCAAGCGCGATCTGAGGGCGCCTTACTGGGAAGGGCGCGAGCGCCAGGTGAACTGACACTTGGAACCCGCGGGCCGGCGCGGGGCCGCGGCCTGGCCGACGCATCGACGGGCGAGGTCGGGTCGGGTTTCGGCGGCCGGGGTGGGTGCCTTTGCGGACCCGCACTGCCGTGGCATAGTCCCATCGGAATTCGAATCGAACAATCGAGCCGCGCCGGCAGAGGAGCCACCATGATCGACCCGACCCGTCAATTGCGCCCGGTTCGTGCGCTGCTTCGCGCGGCTGCGCTTTGCGCTGTCGTTGCCTGCAGCGGCGGCGCGCTGGCTGCCGATCTGGTGATCGCGCTCAAGACCGAGCCCAGCTCGCTCGATCCGCAATACCACGCGCTCACCCCCAACATCCAGGTCTCGCAGACCCTGTTCGAACCCCTGGTCTGCAACGGCACCGACCTGGAGCTCCAGCCCTGCCTGGCCGAGTCGTGGGCGGTGGACGGCAAGGTCTGGACCTTCAGGCTGCGGCCCAACGTGAAGTTCGCCGACGGCTCGCCGTTCACGGCCAACGACGTGGTGTTCACCTTCGATCGCGTGCCGAAGGTGCCCAACAGCCCGTCGTCGTTCAAGATCTACCAGCAACACATCGTCAAGGTCGAGGCGGCCGATCCGCTCACGGTGCGGATCACGACCGACGTGCCCTATCCGCTGCTGGTGAACAACATCACCGGGCTGCCGATCATGTCGGCCAAGGCGGCGGCCGGGCCGGCGCCCGAGGGCAAGACGACCACGCAACTGAATGCCGGCGACGGTCTCGTGGGCACGGGGCCCTACCGCTTCGTGAGCTGGAAGCGCGGCAGCGAGATCGTCTTCGAGCGCAATCCCCACTACTGGGGCACGGCACCGGCCTGGGACAAGGTCACCTACCGGCCGATCAGCAATCCGGCCGCGCGCGTGGCGGCGCTGCTCTCGGGCGACGCCGACCTGATCGAGGATCCGCCCACCGACGACTTGGAGCGGCTGCGCAAGAACCCGAAGCTGAACGTGGCCACCAAGGCGTCGGTGCGCGTGATCTACGTGGCGCTCGACCAGCACGGCGACAAGACTCCGGGCGTGGAGGGCGCCGATGGCAAGAATCCGTTCCGTGACAAGCGGGTGCGCGAAGCGATGTCGCTTGCGATCAATCGCGCGGCGCTGGTCGATCGGGTGATGAGCGGCGTGGCCACTCCGGCCGCGCAACTGCTGCCCTATCCGATGTTCGGCACCAGCAAGCGCCTGGCACAAGCCGCCAGGCCAGACCCCGTGCGCGCGAAGGCGCTGCTGGCGGAAGCCGGCTATCCGAACGGCTTCTCGCTCGTGCTCGGTTCGCCGAGCGGGCGCTATATCAATGACGCCAAGGTCGCGCAGGCGCTCGCGTCGATGTGGACCCGGATCGGCGTCAAGACTACGGTCGACGCCACTGCGCCATCGGTGTTCTTCAAGAAGCGCAACACCTACGTCTTCAGTGCCTACATGGCCGGCTGGGCCACGTCCACCGGCGAGCTCTCGAACACGCTCAACTCGTTGCTCGTGACGCCAAACAAGGAAAAGCGCGTGGGCACCACCAACCGCAGCCGCTATTCGAACCTGGCGATGGACAAGCTGGTGGAGCAGGCCGGAACCGAGATGGACGCAGGCAAGCGTGGCGAGCTGTTGCGCCAGGCCGGCGAGATGGCGATGGACGACTTTGCCATGCTGCCCATCCACTTCGAGCAGTCGGTCTGGGCGATGCGCAAGGGCCTGAGCTTCGCCGGGCGCGCAGACCAGATGACGCTGGCGCAGTCGGTATCGGGCAAGTAGCAGCCGGCGCCACGCGCACCGAGCGCCCGCGCGGGCGGTGCGCGCCTGGCGCGCCGTGGCCCAGGCCTTCGAGCCGCATCCGCGTCATTGCCGCACCCGATTCGGTTCCGCCGCATGCCTGCCTACATCATCCGCCGGCTCTCGCAGGCGCTGCTCGTGATGATCGTCATGTCGGTGCTCGTGTTCGCTGGCCTGTATGTGATCGGCGACCCGGTCGACATGCTCGCGAGCCCCGAGGCCACGCTGAAGGACCTCGACGAGATCCGTCGCACGCTCGGCCTGGACAAGCCGATGTGGCAGCAGTACCTGATCTTCGCGTCGCGCGCGATCCAGCTCGATTTCGGGCGCAGCTTCCTGGCCGGCCAGCCGGCCATGGGGCTGATCCTCGAGCGCATGCCGGCCACGCTGGAGCTCGCGTGCGTGGCGATGGGGCTCTCGGTGCTGGTGGGCGTGCCGCTGGGGATGCTCGCCGGCCTGCGACCGACCGCGGCCAGCAGCCGCGGCATCATGACCGGCTCGCTGCTGGGCTTTTCGTTGCCCAACTTCTGGGTCGGCCTGATGCTGATCATGGTGTTCGCGGTCCATCTGGGCTGGACGCCGGCCAGTGGCCGTGGCCATACGGTGCGTTTCGGCGCGCTCGAGCTGAGCATCGTCACGCTCGATGGCTGGCAGCACATCATCCTGCCGGCGCTCACGATCGCGCTCGCCAAGGGCGCGCTGCTGATCCGCGTCACGCGCGCCGCCACGCGCGAGGCATTGCCGATGGACTACATCCGCTTCGCCCGCGCCAAGGGCCTGAGCTGGGGCCGCATCCTGCGCGTGCACCTGCTCAAGAACATCCTGATCCCGATCGTCACGATCAGCGGCCTCGAGTTCGGCCAGGTGGTGGCTTTCGCCGTGGTGACCGAGACCATCTTCGCGTGGCCCGGCATGGGCAAGCTGCTGCTCGATTCGATCACCACGCTCGACCGGCCGGTGGTGGTGGCCTACCTGCTGCTGATCGTGTTCTTCCTGGTCATGCTCAACCTCGTGGTCGATATCCTCTATTCGGTTCTTGATCCGCGCGTCCGGCTGCAGGGGACCAAGGCGTGAGTGACGCCGATCGCGCGAACCCGGCCATGCCCGAGACGCCGTGGCAGCGCTTCCGGCGCGAGTTCTTCGCGAGCTGGCTGGCAATCCTGGGTCTGGTGTTGTTGCTGCTCGCGGTGGGCGTGGCCGTGCTTGCGCCGTGGATCTCGCCGCAGAACCCCTACGACATCGGGACCCTCGACATCCTGGATGCGAAGCTGCCGCCGGGCAGCGCCAACATGGACCAGAGCACCATCTTCTGGCTCGGCACCGATGGCCTGGCGCGCGACGTGATGTCGGCTATCTTCTACGGCATGCGCACGAGCCTCATCGTGGGTGTCGTGTCGGTGAGCGTGGCACTCGCGATCGGCAGCCTGGTCGGCCTGGCGGCCGCGTATTTCGGCGGCAAGGTCGACTCGATCCTGATGCGTATCGTCGATCTGCAGCTCTCGTTTCCGGCGATCCTGCTCGCGCTGATCCTGCTGGCCACGCTCGGGAAGGGGGTGGACAAGGTGATCGTCGCGCTGATCGCGGTGCAGTGGGCCTACTTCGCGCGGGCGGCGCGCGGCGCGGCGCTGGTCGAGCGCAACAAGGAGTACGTGGACGCGGCGCGGTGCCTGTCGCTGTCGGCGCCGCGAATCCTGCTGCGGCACATGTTGCCCAACTGCATGCCGCCGCTGATCGTGATCGGCACCATCGATCTCGCGCATGCGATCGCGCTCGAATCGACCTTGTCGTTCCTGGGCGTGGGGGTGCCGGTCACCCAGCCATCGCTTGGCATGCTGATCTCCAACGGTTTCGAGTACATCTTGTCGGGGCACTACTGGATCTCGTTCTTTCCCGGGCTGGCGCTCGCGATCGCGATCATCGGCATCAACCTGGTGGGCGACCAGTTGCGCGATGTGCTCAACCCGCACAACGTGCACTGATGGCCGATCTCATGGTCCGCGGCGGCGTATCGCAATTCACCGGGCCTGTCCTCGAGGTCTCGGGACTGAAGACGCACTTCCACACCCACGAGGGCGTGGTGAGGGCCGTCGACGGGGTCGACCTTCGTGTGGGAGCGGGCGAGGTCCTGGGACTGGTCGGCGAATCGGGCTGCGGCAAGAGCATCACCGGCTTCTCGATCATCGGGCTGATCGACCCGCCGGGGCGGATCGAGGGTGGCCAGGTGCGCTTCCTCGGCGAGGAACTTGCGGGCGCCGACGAATCGCGATTGCGCGCGCTGCGAGGCAAGCAGGTCGCGATGATCTTCCAGGATCCGATGATGACGCTCAACCCGGTGCTTCGCATCGACACCCAGATGATCGAGGCGATCACCGCGCACGAGCGAACCAGCCAGGCCGCGGCCCGCGCGCGCGCTCGCGACGCGCTGGCGATGGTGGGCATTCCGGCGCCCGACGAGCGCCTGCTCGCCTATCCGCACCAACTCTCGGGCGGCATGCGCCAGCGCGTCGCGATCGCGATCGCGCTGCTCAACCACCCACGGCTCATCATCGCCGACGAGCCGACCACCGCGCTGGACGTGACGATCCAGGCGCAGATCCTGCACGAAGTGCAACGCCTGTGCCGCGACACCGGCACCGCGCTGATCTGGATCACGCACGACCTCGCCGTGGTCTCCGGGCTCGCCGATACCATCGCGGTGATGTATGCCGGCCGCATCGTCGAGAGCGGGCGCACCGCCGACGTGGTGCGCGATCCGCGCCACCCCTACACGCGCGGCCTGATCGATTCGATCCCCACCCGCGAGACGCACGGCACCACCTTGCGGCAGATCCCGGGCATGACCCCGTCGCTGCTGCACTTGCCGCGGGGCTGCGCGTTCGCCCCGCGTTGCCCGCGCGCCGATGCGGCCTGCGACGGATTGCCGGTGGTCCGCCCGCTCGGCGGCGGGCGGACGGTGCGCTGCTGGCATGCGCTCGGCGAGGACTGAGGGCGTCGGCATGAAAGCCATACCACCGAGCCCCGGGCATTTGCCGGCAACCCCCGGACTGTCGCGTGCCTCGGCCGCGTCACGACTGCTGCAACTGCGCGGCATCAGCAAGCGCTTCGAGCAGCCGCTCGACATTTCCGGCCGGCTCGCGAATCTGCTCGGCGCCGGCAACCGCGCCAGCGTCGTGCACGCGCTCGATGGCGTCGATCTCGACGTCACCGCCGGCGAGGTCATCGGCGTGGTGGGCGAATCCGGCTGCGGCAAGTCAACGCTCGGGCGCATCGTGGCCGGCATCAGTCCACCGAGCGCGGGCGAGCTGCACTACGAGGGGCGCCCGGTGGCCGGCATGTCGGGCGCCGAGCGCCGCGCCTACGAGCTCGGCGTGCAGATGATCTTCCAGAACCCGATGGCGTCGCTGAACCCGCGCATGCGCGTGCTCGACATCATTGGCGAGGCGCCGGTGGTGCATGGCTTGGTGCCGGCCGCCGGCAAGGCCGACTACGTGGCCGGGCTGATGCAGCAGGTGGGACTGGATCCCGACTATGGCCGCCGCTACCCGCACCAGTTCTCGGGCGGCCAGCGCCAGCGCATCGGCATCGCGCGGGCGCTGGCGCTCAAGCCCCGGCTGATCGTCTGCGACGAGGCGGTGGCGGCGCTCGACGTCTCGATCCAGGCCCAGGTGTTGAACCTGTTCGCCGAGTTGCGCCGCGCGCATGGCCTGACCTACCTGTTCATCAGCCACAACCTCGGCGTCGTCGGGCATCTGTCGGACCGGGTGGTGATCATGTACCTGGGGCGCGTCGTGGAGTCGGCGCCGGTTGACGTCGTGTTCAGCCGGCCCAATCACCCGTACACGCAGGCGCTGCTCGCTGAATTGCCCACGCTGGACGCCGAGCGTCGCGACTATCGGCCGATCCAGGGCGAGCTGCCGTCGCCGCTCTCGCCGCCGCCCGGATGCAGCTTCCATCCGCGCTGCCCCCATGCGATGCCACGCTGCGCGCAGGAAATCCCTATGCTTGCATTGCTCGCGCCCGGTCATGCGAGCGCCTGCCACCTGAACGACGCACCGACGCACCGTTCGCCGGCAGGCTGCGCCGGCGCCGATCGCACTGCCGCCAACGAATCCACCGACCCGCATCGCATCCATCCGCCCAAATGAGCCCCACCGCCACCGGTCCGAAGCTGCCACCGCAAACCGTCGAGCCCCGGGCCCCGGCCCCGTTCGCACCCTACGCGCTGCACGAGCCGCAAGGCGATGCGATCCCGCTCGTCTGCGACTCGCCGCACAGTGGCACGCGCTATCCCTTGGATTTCGACCACGCGCTGGCGTTCGCCCAGCTGCGCTCGGGCGAAGACACCGACGTCGACGTGCTCTGGGGCGCGCTGCCCACGGTGGGCGCCACGCTGATCGCGGCCGAGTTCCCACGCGCCTACATCGATCCGAACCGCGAGCCCGCCGACATCGACCCCGAACTGCTGTCGGCGCCCTGGCCCGGGCCGGTCGCGCCGAGCGAAAAGACGCGCCTGGGCGTGGGCCTGATCTGGCGCCTCGCCGGCCACGGCGAAGCATCGCCGATCTACGATCGCAAGCTCTCGCCAGCCGAGGTGCAGGCGCGCATCGACCACTACTACCGCCCCTATCACGCCGTGCTGGCCGAGCGCATCGAGCAGGCCTATTCGCGCTTCGGTGCGCTGTGGCACCTGAACCTGCACTCGATGCCGGCCAACGCCTACGAGCGGCTGAAGCTCGCGCACGAGCATCCGCTCGCCGACTTCGTGCTCGGTGACCGCGACGGCAGCACCTGCGCGCCCGAGTTCGTCGACATGGTTGCGCAGGCGCTGCGCAGCCGCGGCTACCGCGTCGCGATCAACGACCCGTTCAAGGGCGTGGCGGTGATCGCGCGCATCGGCCGGCCGGCCGAACGCCGGCACAGCCTGCAGATCGAAGTCCATCGCGGGCTGTACATGGACGAAGCCACGCGCGCGCGCAGCGCGGGCTTTGCGCGCCTGCGCGCTGACCTCGATGGCGCCGCCGCCGACATCGCACGCTACATCCGGGAGCAAGTGAAATGAGCCTCATCGCCGAAATCGAAGCCGAACGCGACACCCTGGTCGAGATCCGCCACGACATTCATGCCCACCCCGAGATCGCCTTCGAGGAACAACGCACCTCGGACCTGGTCGCCCGGCGCCTTGCCGACTGGGGCATCGAGGTCCACCGGGGGCTTGGCCAGACCGGCCTGGTCGGCGTGCTGCACGGCAGTCGCGGCGCGGGCAAGCGCGCGATCGGCCTGCGGGCCGACATGGATGCGCTGCCGATGCCCGAGCACAACCGCTTTGCATGGGCGTCGAAGCACCCGGGCCGCATGCACGGCTGCGGGCACGACGGCCACACCACGATGCTGCTCGGTGCCGCGCAATACCTGGCGCGTCATCGCGACTTCGAAGGTACGGTGAACCTGATCTTCCAGCCCGCCGAGGAGGGTGGCAACGCCGGCGCGCGCGCAATGATGGAAGACGGCTTGTTCGACCGCTTTCCCTGCGACGAGGTCTACGGCATCCACAACATGCCGGGCGCACCGGTCGGCAGCTTCGGCTTTCGGACCGGCGCCATGATGGCGTCGAGCAACCGCTTCGACATCATCGTTCGCGGCGTCGGCGGCCATGCGGCGCAGCCGCACCACACCGTGGACCCGATCGTGATCGCCGCCGAGATGGTGGGCGTGCTGCAGACGCTGATCTCGCGCCACAAGTCGCCGATCGAGACCGCCGTGCTGTCGGTCACCCAGATTCATGCCGGCGATGCGTACAACGTGATCCCGGCCGAGGCCGTGATCCGGGGCACCGTGCGTACCTTCTCGGAGAAGGTGCTCGACGAGATGGAGGCCAACCTGCGCCGCGTCGCGGAAACGCTTCCCGCCGTGCACGGCGGCAGCGGCGAGCTGAACTTCTACCGTGCCTACCCGCCGCTGGTGAACCACGCCGCGCAGACCGAGTTCGCCGCGAAGGTCGCCGAGCAGGCATTCGGCGCCGCCAGGGTGCGCCGCGAGATCGACCCGGTGGGCGGCGCCGAGGACTTCTCCTTCTTCCTGCAGAAGGTGCCGGGCACCTACATCTTTCTCGGCAACGGCGACGGCGAGCATCACTCGGCGCCCTACCACGGCATGGGGCCGTGCCAGTTGCACAACCCGAACTACGATTTCAATGACGCTTTGCTGCCGGTGGGCTCGACTTATTGGGTGAGGTTGGTGGAGGCCTTCTTTGCGCGCTAGGTGAACCCGTACCCCAGCGCCAAGGCCAGCAACGGCACCATCAGCGCGAACAAGGGCAGGCCCACCTTCACGTAGTCCGAGAACCGGTATTCGCCCGCTGCCATCACGAGCAGGTTGGTCTGGTAGGCCATCGGGGTCAGGAAGCACAGGTTCGCACCGAACAGCACGCCCAGCACGAAGGCCTCGGGCTGCGCGCCCAGTTGCGTTGCCAATTGCAGGCCCAAGGGCGTCATGATCGCGGCCGCGGCGTTGTTCGATACGAAATTCGTCAGCAGGCCGGTCGCGGTGATGACAGCCGCGATCGTGGCCGTCAAGGGCCAGCTCGCGGTCCACTCGGCCAGCCGCGCGGCAACGACCGACATCGCACCGCTGCTCACGAGCGCATCGCCCAGCGCGATCGACGAGGCCACGATCAGCACGATCCGCCATTCCACGGCCGACTCGATCTCTTCCCAGTCGGCGATGCCCGCGACCACGCAGGCGAGCACGCCGAGCACCGCGGCCACGGCGATGGGCACGAGCTTGCTGATCGCGAGCACGATCACCAGTGCGAAGACGATCAGCGCGATCGTGGCCTCGCGCCCGGCCCGCCGGCGCAGCGGCTCGCCCACCGCGACCAGCGACAGCCACCGGCAGGCGTTCGCGATCGCGTCCTCGCTGCCTTCGATCAGCAACGAGTCGCCGGCGCCGATCGGCATGAAGCGAATGTCGTTGGGATCGTTGGTGTGCGCGCTCGAGACCGCCTCGCTCAGGCCGCGTACCGCCACGTCGAAGCGCGACTCGATGCTGCTGGCGCGCACCGACGACCCCACCACGGGACTGTCGGCCGAGACGATGCACCGCCGCACGATCCGCGACTCCTTCGCGGCCTCCGCCTTCCCGCTCGCGTCTGCCGCCAGCGAGGGTTCACGCTCGGGCAGGCCCAGGGCGTCGCGCGCATCATGCAGCGCACGGGCGTTGCCGGCGAGCACGAGCAGATCGCCGGGGCGCAGCGCCAGCGTCGGCAGTCGCGGTACCACGCGCCCGTCGCGCAACAGGTGACGGATGCTCGCGCCGCGACCGATCCGGTTGCCGATGGCGTGCAGCGTCTGACCCACCAGCGAGCCGTCGGCATGCACGCGCTCCGATGCCAGATAGCGCTCGTTGCCCGAGTCGCCTTGCGCCTGTTCGCGGTCGCCCAGGATGCGCGGTGCGATCGCGATCAGGTAGACGAGACCCACCGCCGCCGGACCGAGTGCGATCAGGTAGAAGTCGAAGAAGCCAAAGCGCGGCCCGCCCGCGCTACCCGAGAGCGCCGAGACGAGCAGATTGGTCGACGTGCCGATGGCCGTCATCATGCCGCCCAGGATCACCGCGTAGTTCATGGGCAGGAGCATGCGGGCGGCGTTGCTGCCGGCGCGCTCGGCCGCGCCCACGAGCAGCGGGATCAGCAGCAACACCACTGGCGTGTCGTTGAGGAAGCCGCTCATCGCGAAGCCGCCGAGCAGCACCGCGGCGAACGCGGCCTTGGGGTAGTGCTCGAGCGCACCCGAGAGCAGCAGCGACACCGGGCTCATCGCGCCGGTCATGATCAGCACGCGGCCCAGCACCATCAGGCCCACGATCGCGACCAGTGCCTCGCTGGCAAAGCCGGTGAAGGCCTGCGTGGGTGCCGGCGTGCCCGGCAGAAACGCGTACAGGACGGCCAGCGTCCCGATCAGTGCCAGAGAAACCGATTGCAGGCTGAAGCGGTTACTGGCGTAGGCGACGAGCGACGCCAGCAGCAGCAGGGTGAGCCAGGTTGCCATCGAGGGATTGTGCGGGAATCGGCGCAACGCGTCCGCAAGGGCGGCATCCGCCCGCGTTTCGCGTCCGATGCGGGGGCGCCGCCGTCACCGGGTCGTGACCCGCCGCTTGGCCTTTGCCGGCGTGGGTATCTTCGGTTTGATCGTCCGCCGGCCAGGTCGGGTGCGCGAAGCCGCTGTCGGCTTGTCGGTCGCTTGCCCGATGTTCGGATACGGCACCGGTATCGGTCCGCCGGGCGACGGCGTCTTGCAAACGTCGGGGAAAGCCGTGGCCGACGTGCAGCGAACAGATGGTGTCGCGGCACCGGGCCTGGCGACGCTGCCGGCCGCCAGGCCGGTCGTGTGCCAGGCCAGTATGCCGGCACACAGTGCGACGCCGAACCAATGGGATCTTCGAATCGACATGGCCATCTCCTGCTGTCTGTCCCCGGCGGCGCAGCCGCCTGCGCGATCCGCTGCTACGGCATCCGCAGCACCGCCTTGATGGTCTCGCCGGATTCCGAATCGGCGATCGCCTGGCGGATCTGCTCGAACGGATAGAAGCGCACCAGCTTGTCCATCGGGAAGTCGCCGCGCCGGAACATGCCGACCAACCGGGGGATCAGCTCGGCTGGATTCGAATCGCCTTCGATGATGCCGCGGATGGTCTTGCCGTTCATCATCACGTCGCGCACGTCCACGCACAGCTCGCTGCCCGCGGCGGCGCCACCGACGAAGCCGCACAGGCCGAGCGGGCGCAATGCCTCCACGGCCTGGCGCAGCACGCGCATGTTGGCGGTGGTATCCAGGCTGCGATGCACGCCGCCGCGGGTGATCTGCCTGATCGCCGCGACCACGTCCGCCTCGCGGCCACCGTTGAGCCCATGGGTCGCACCCAGCGTCTTCGCCATCTCGAGGCGGCTGTCGACGAGATCGACCGCAATGATCCGGGCCGCCCCCATCGCCTTGGCCGCCATGATCGCCGCCAGCCCCACCGAGCCCACGCCGAACACCGCGATGGAATCGGCCGGACCGGGGGCCAGCACGTTGAGCACCGCGCCCGCGCCGGTCTGGAAACCGCAACCCAGGGGCCCCATCAGTTCCAGGTCGCGGTCGTCGTCGAGGCGGATCGCATTGCGTTCGCGGCAGACCGAGTAAGTGGCGAACGACGACTGCCCGAAGAAGGCGTGGCGCACCGGGCCGGAAGCCCCTTGCAGCGCCGTGCTGCCGTCCGCGCGCTGCGACACGAAGTTGTGCGCGATGAAATCATGGCAGTAGGCCGGGTGCTCGTGCGTGCAGTTCTCGCACGCGCCGCAGGCGTCGAAGCTCAGCACCACCGGATCGCCCACGCGCAGCTTCGTCACCGCGCTGCCCACCGCATGCACATGGCCGGCGCCTTCGTGCCCGAGCACGACGGGCCTGTCCACCAGGAAGGGGCGGTGCATGAACGAGATGTCGGTATGGCACACGCCGGTGGCGACGAGCCTCACCAGCACCTCGTCGTGGCGCAGGTCGCTGAGGGTGAGGTCTTCGAGCCGGAGGTCGGTGTTCGGCGCATGGAGTACGGCGGCGCGGATGGTTGGTGGCAGGGTGCTTGTCATCTTGGCTCCTCGGGTGGCCGCACTCGCATGAATCCAGCCGCGCCATCGGACAGGCGCGGCTGCGGTCACAGGCGCATACGCACGCGTCAATCTACCGTCACGTCCACCACCGGGTCGAGTTCAGACCCGGGTCAGTCGAAACGAATCGGCCTCGTGTGCCAGCCCGGGGAAGACATCGGCCAGCCCGCTGTCGGATACGCCCATGTGGCGCTGGCAGACCTGCGCCAGCACCGCCCGGAAGTCGGTGGTGACCGCGAGGTCTCGGCGCTCGAATAGCTGCTCCTCGTCCAGGCCCGGCCAGTCGGCGTGGACCCGGCCGCCGGCCACCCGGCCGCCCAACAACCACATCACGTTGCCGTGGCCGTGGTCGGTGCCCAGGCTGCCGTTCTCCGCCACCGACCGACCGAACTCCGACATCACCACGACGATGGTGTCGTCGAAGACCGGGCCGAGTTCGCGCGCCATCGCGTCCAGGCCATGGCCCAGCCGGGAGAGCGCCGTGGCAAGCTGCCCCGCCTGCGCAGCGTGCGTGTCCCAGCCCGAGACCGGGATGAAGCCCATCAACACGCGCGGATCGCGACGCATCAGCGCGGCCAGGCGCACCGCGTCGCCGGCGAAGGTCGCATTGCGCGGCATGCCGGCGCTCGCTGCCCTGGCGTGTTCGTCAGCGGCGGCGATCGACGCGCGAACGGCACCGCGCTCGCGCGTGTAGCTTTCGAGGATGGGACCGAGCTTTGGGTCGCTCGCGTAGATCGAGTCGAACAGCCGGCCGAGTCGCGCACGATCGAGCGCGCCCGGACGCGCCGCGGCCTGGCCATGCGGGATCGTGGTCACCGGATGCGGTCCGAACGCGATCCGGGGCAGGGTCGGCCCGATGCTGATCAGGCGAACGGTCGGGTATTGCCCATCACTGCGATCGGGCAGCGCGCCGCCGAGGCGATTGAGCCAGCCGCTGGCCGTCCGATGCACGCCCGGCGTACCCGTTGCCATGTTGTCCTGCGCATCGAAATGCGAGCGGCTCGGGTCCGGCGAGCCGGCGGCGTGGACGAAGGCAAGCCGGCCCTGCTGCCAGTAGGGCAGCAACGGCGCCAGCGCCGGATGCAGGCCGAAGCGGCCGTCCAGTTCGAGTGCGCCACCTGGCGAGCCCGGCCGCGCGATCGCGATACGCGGGCGCAGGCGATAGTAGCTGGCCTGCGTGTGCGGCACCACGATGTTCAGCCCGTCGGCCGCGCCGCGCAGCAATACCACGACCAATCGCGGCGGTGACGCGGTGGCACGTGTGCGGGCGGTCGCCTGGCGTGGCAGACAGGCCAGCGTGGCGCTGGCGCCGAGCGAACCCAGGAATGTCCTGCGATCGGTGATCAAGGTTGTCTCGCGAGTCATGTCAGCGCCGCATGAAGGTCGGGCCGCCCAGGATGAGCGCCGCGGCGAGGCCCGGTCTTGCTCGCTCGGCCGAGGCGAGCGTGGCGGGTAGGGGGGCGCTTGCGCCGAGCGTTGCGCGCAACGCGGCGGCGCTGGCCGGCGGGTCGAGCCTGGGCTCGTCTGCGGGCGCTGCTGCCATCGTCGCCGACGCGTAGGTGCCGCCCAGGTCCGGGCCGGCGTCCCCAGGCGGCGCGGCCAGCCGCAGCCGGCCCAGCGCCAGGCCGGTGGCAAAGCTGATCCGCTGCGCCAGCGCGTCGGCATTGAGCCAGGTGGCCTCGGTGTTCTTGTAGCCATCGGGCGAGCCGCAACCATAGAGCGGCATGCCCATGCGATAGGTGGCCGAGAGCAGCGGCCGCACGTTGTTCAGCTCGCCGCCACTTGCCCGCACCGCGCTGATCACGTACTCGTACGGCGTCTTGAACTTCACCCCAAAGCGGCCCGGGCTGCGGAATTCGGAGCTGGCCAGCAGCAGCGTCATCACCGCACGAATATCCCCGTCGGTCTCGAGGAAGCGCCGGGCCATCCGCTGGACCAGCGCGGGCGGCGGGTCGTCGGCCACGAAGTACTGCGCCAGTTTGTACGAGACATGGCGCGCCGTGGCCGGATGCGCGGCCAGCACGTCGAGCGCCCACTCGCCCTCGGCCCGGCCCGAGGCCCGCACCGGTTTGCCCAGCCAGACCTTGTCGCCGTCGTCGTGCATGTGGGTGGCGAAGGTGAAGGTGTCGTTCGGATCGCCGTCACGCGGCGAGTAGGTCCAGCCCGTCAGCATGCGGGCCAGGGCGCGCACGTCGTGTTGCGTGTAGCCGCCGTCCACGCCGATGGTGTGCAGCTCCATCAGCTCGCGGGCGAAGTTCTCGTTCAGCCCGCTGACACGCCGCCGGGTGCCGGGCACGCGCACGGTCAGTCCGGGCGCCGCCGACACCCAGTTGTCCAGATAGGCCAGCATGGCCGGATGCTTCGCCACGGCGCCCAGCATGTCGCGAAAGCGGCCCAGCGCATGTGGGCGAATCGCCTTGCGCTCATAGTCACCGATCAGCACCCGGGTGACGCGCTTGTTGTTCACCACGTTGAAGTGGTTGAACCAGAAGTTCACCATCACCTCCTGGAGCTGGCGCGGGCTCTCGATGGCCCGGAACAGCCGCAGCTCGCCAAAGCGGATCGTGACGGCGCGGTAGTAGGCATTGCGCGTCGCGACCGGGCTGCCCGGCCCGCGGCCGGAGGTGTCGCGCACCGCAGCCAGCGCGATCTGGCGCCAATGCGAGATCAGCTCGGCTTGCGGCCGCTCGTCATTGTCCAAGGCGGCCAGTCGCCGGGTGAGGGATGCCGGCATCGCGATCCGCTCGGGCGCCAGTTGCTCGGCGATATAGGCATCGATGCCCATGCGCCGGACGCGCTCGAGGTCGCCGGGGCGCGGGCCGTAGGCGATCCGGTTCAGGACGTGGAGCGCCTGCGCGGTGGTCGCGGGTTCGGTGGCGGCCGAGGACGATGTCCCTGCCAGTCCGATTGCCGTCGCGCCGATGAGCGCGGCGACGAGGTTTGGATTCATCGAAGAAGCCTCGTGCGAGTCGGCAAAGAAATGGAGCCGACCCAAGACGACCCTCTTGGCCGTCGCTCTTGCATTGGGCCAGCCTTGCTCCGCGAATGCCTCGAGCCCTACGCATCCACCTGAACACGCGCCCTGACGAATTCCGGCGCCAAGTCGGCCCCGTTGGGCCAGACGATCGTTCTCAAATCGGGATCAAGGCGCAACTGCCGAAAGACATTCAAATCCTTCAGCGGTTCGAATACCGCACCGGTGAGTTCCCCTGCCAAGTCGATTTCGCCCGCAACGTCGTCCGAGAACTTCACGAACACGACATAGTCTCGAACATGGCGGGCCTCAACCATTCGTATCGTCACTTCCTACTACTCCAGCGGATCAATTCGCTTCATTGGACGGCGTGACATAGCTAGGTCCCAGTCAGCAAGTAGCTCCTGATAGTGCAGCATCCGCCACTCCTGTACGTGACCGAGCGCTCGCCTCGGGAAGTCGCCATTCACACGGCCCGACTCGATCTCCACGGTGATTTCATACTCGCCATAGTACGCGTGGAAATGTGCCGGCGCATGATCGCGGTAGAACATCGCGATCACGATTCCCAGGAAACGACTCAGTTCGGGCATTTGCGCCTGCGCCAGTGCTGGCCGCGTGTCGGAATGGTTGGTCATCGTCAGGTACTGGAAGAGTACAGACTGTCGATGGCGATGAGGTACTTGCAAACCTCGGCCTCAAAGCCCACGGCTTTCCGCCAGGGTCTTCGACCACGTGCGCAGGACGTGGCCATAGGCCTGGCCCATTTGCGCGAGACAGTGGCCCTTGCCGCGCACTGCGGAGCAGGTCTGCCCGCCACGCGAGCTGCCTCCAACGACCCTCAGGAATCCGCGCGAGTTCGCTCTCGGTGCTGTGCAACACCTTGCCTGACCTGGTTGCACGTTGTTCCGATCTGCTGCGCCGCATGAGATGGACTCCGCGAGAAACTCGCTAGCAAGCGATTGGCGCCGTTCGTGCGCGCTAACAGAATGTTCGCGCAGCCTGTTGCAAACGCGCGATGGTCGACGTCAGCGATGAAATCTCGAAAGGTCCCGTTGCATCAGGGCATTGCCGACCTTAGCCGTTCGCTTTAATGGCGCCGCGGCTAGCAAATGGTGAACGCGCCCACCGCGAACATAGCTGCCTGACCCGATGCCGGGCCCCTTCTCATGAATAGTCGGCTCGGGGAACTTAGGGCACGTCACAAGGATCTGATCCAGTTCCGGGGACATCCCTTGAAGCCGCTGGTTCGCTGGCAGATCGAGGTCAACAAGCTGATCTCGAAGATGCGCTACAAGGTCGAGCAGTGCTTCGGGACTCTGAAGCGGCGCTTCCATCTGGACCGAGCCCGGTACTTTGGACGACGCAAGCTCGAGGCCCAGGTGCGCTGGGCGGCGATCGACTACAACCTGCTCAAGGCTCATCGCAAACTCGAGCGGCTGCAGGCGGTGGCGCTGTGAGAAATGGGAGCGAAGGCCTCGAATACCTCCGAAATCCGGCCCGTGGGCCCACCGGACGGCCAGAAATCGACCCAGATCGGAGTGAACACGACGAACTGACTTGAACGCCATGGCCTTCGGGCTCGCTGATCGACTCTGAACCCGCGTTCGAGAGCTTCCGGGGCGCCAATTCGAAGTCATGCAACCGTCTCGCCATAGCCATGGGCGGGCCGGACAGCGCGAGGCCGACTGCCATTCGTCCGGACCGGCCATTCGAATCCTGGCCGGCGCAGTAGACTCTCGTGCCCAGGTCATCCATCACCGTGCTGGTCTGAACACACGAGGTTCTCGATGATTCGCGATCTGCTTCGAGCCATTGCCGGCGTCGTCATCACGTCTGGTCTCACGATGGGTTCCGCCACGGCCGCGGATCCGGAAAACACCCTCTACCTCGACTTGAAGGGCGGGCGCGTCACCATCGAGCTTCTGGCGGACATCGCGCCAAGGCATGTGGCCCGCATCAAGAAGCTTGCGCGCGAGAAGTTCTACGACGGCCTGATCTGGCATCGCGTGATCGGCGGCTTCATGGCCCAGACGGGTGACCCCACCGGCACGGGCACGCACGGATCGAAGTACGAGCCCCTTCCGGCCGAGTTCAGCAAGTACCCGTACAAGCGTGGCACGGTCGGCATGGCGCGCACCACGAATGTCAACAGCGGCAACTCGCAGTTCTTCATCTGCTTCACCGACAAGGGTTGCAGCTTCCTCACCGGGCTGTACACGGTGTGGGGGCAGGTCACCGCCGGCATGGAGCATGTCGACGCGATCGCCAAGGGTGAACCGCCGGCAACGCCGGACAAGATCATTGCGATGACGGTGGCGGCCGACGCGCAGGCGGGGAAGAAGTAGCGCGGCGGGCTTCGACCCGGGGCCTCGTTGGCGCGCCTCGGGACCCGATTTGCCGGCGAGCTTCTTCTCGCCGCCTACCCTTGGTCACCCGCGCGCCGGATCACCCGCACCGCCTTCGCCTCGTAGCGCGGCAGCGTGCCGTCCGCATGACAGGCCACGCTCACCGTGAGCCCGAGTCGCGCGCGCAGTCGGGCCGCCACCTCGGCGGCCAATGCCTCGGCGCTCATCGTGGCCGAGGGAACGCGCTCCACCGCCACCTCCATCTGGTCAAGCGACTGGCCGTCGCCGTCGATGTAGATCTGCCAGGCTTCCTTGGCCAGGCCCTCGATGCCGGCGATCACGTCTTCCACCTGGGTCGGGAAGACCATCACGCCGCGAACCTTCAGCATGTCGTCGGAGCGGCCGATGATGCGGCCGATCAGCGGGAAGGCCTTGCGGCCGCAGGCGCAGGCATAGGGCTGATCGGCCAGGCGCACGAGGTCGCGCGTGCGCCAACGAAGTACCGGCGAGGCCTGCTTGTCCAGCGTGGTGATCACGATCTCGCCGGTCTCGCCGGGGCCAACGGGCTGCATCGTTTCGGGGTCGACGATCTCGGTGAGCACGCTGTCTTCGTTGATCAGGTGCATCTGGTCGTGCGCGTGCGAGTGCGGGCAGGAGATGCCGAGGATGGGGCCGCCGGCCTCGGTGGTGCCGTAGATGTTGTGCGCCATGAAGCCCGGCGGCATCTGCGCCTCGATCTCGGCGCGGAAAGTGGCCGATACCGACTGGCCGCCGAACAGGCCCACGCGCAGCGCCCATTGCCGCGCCGGGTCGAAGCCGGCCTTCTTCGCGGCGGTTAGCAGCGTCATCAGCCACAGCGGCGACATCGTGGTCACGGTGTAGGCGTGGTCGGCCAGCCATTGCACCATCAGGTCGGCGCGCCCCGGGCCCACCGGGAAGTTCACCGCGCCGTAGGCGTTCAGCGCCACGTCCATCGACGGACCGCCGATCCAAAGGCCGTAGCCATAGCCCTGGTACACGCGATCGCCGGGCGTCACGCCCACGGTGCGATAGATGCGCGCGAGCTGCTGCACCAGCGTGGCCTCCCAGTCGTGGCGAGTGAAGCCGAACATCACCGGCAGGCCGGTGGTGCCCGAGGTGGCGCAGAAGCGCGCGACCTCTTCGATCGGGGTGGTGAGCATCGGGAACGGGTAGCGGGCGCGCAGGTCGGCTTTCTCCAGCGTCGGGATCGCGGCCAGCGACGCGCGGTCGCGCAGGTCGGTGGGCGCGACGCCGGCGCGCTTCAGGTGCTCGCACCAGTCGGGCGAGCGGGCGAGCCGTTCGCCCATCGCGCGCAGCTTGCGGTCCTGGGTGGCGTGGAGTTGATCGAGGCTCTGGAAGTCGTCGGCATGCGGTTCGTGCAGTGCGGGGGTCATCATGGCCTCGGGTTGGGATTGGGTCTGATTGCGCGTGGGCGGATCATCCACGCCGTGCAGGCACATTGCCGTCGCCTGGTCCGCCAGTGCGTCCAGGCTCAGCCGGCCGCTGGGCCGGTACCAGGTGTAGGTCCAGTTCAGCATGCCGTAGATCAGCATGGCGTGGGCGATGGTGCGCGTGCGATCTGCGCCGGTCTTCGCGGCCGTGCCGAAACGTACCGGATTGATCTCGCGTAGCAGGCCCTCGAGCATGTCAACCAGCTTCTGCTCCAGTCGGCGTACCTCGTCGCGTGCGCTCGCGCTCAGATGGTCCGCGTCCTCGATCAGTACCGTGTGACGATCGCGTTGCTCGTAGTAGTGCCGCAGGTGAAGCAGGAAGTAGTCGCGCAGGCGCTCGCGCGGGTCGGCCGGCCCCTCGGCCACCGGCCCGGCCTGCGCCACCAGCGTGGCCACGTGCTGCACCAGCATCTCGTCGAGCATCGCCTCCTTCGACGTGAAGTAGTGGTACATGCGCGACTTCGACGCATTGCAGGCGCGGCCGATGTCGATGATGTTCGTGTTGCGGAAGCCCTGCCTGGCGAACAGCGCCGCCGCCGCATCGAGGATCGAGGCGCGGATGTCGTCGAACTGGCTGGACTTGATGCGGGCCATCGTTTGGTGGGTTCCTCGCTCAGCCGCCCAGGCGATCGAGCAGTTGCGCGGCCGCCGCGTAGGGGTCGGTTTCGCGCGCCAGCAGTGCCGGCAGCATCGGGTCGATCGCGAGCTCGCTGCCGGTGCGCAGGCGCCGATCCAGCAGCTCGCGCAGTACCTCGCCCACGCGATGACGCAGGCGCGCGCTACCGCGGCGGCGGGCGTCGTCGGGGTGGGCGGCCCAGTGCGCGAAGCAATGGTCGATGGTCGCGGCCAGCTCGGATACGCCCTGGCCCTGCAGCGCCAGGGTCTTGAGTACCGGTGGCTGCCAGCTACGCTCCGGGTGCAGGCGCTGCGCGAGCGAGATCATGTCCTGCAGGTGGCGCACGGTGGCGTCGGCCTGCGGGTGGTCGGCCTTGTTCACCACGAACAGGTCGCCGATCTCGGTGATGCCGGCCTTCGCTGCCTGCACGTCGTCGCCGCCCATGGGGGTCTGCACCAGCACCACGGCCGAGGCGTGGCGCATGATCTCGGTCTCGTTCTGGCCCACGCCCACGGTCTCCACCAGCACCACGTCCCAGGGCATCGCCTCCAGCACCACCAGTGCGTCGCCAGCCGCGCGCGCGAGCCCGCCGAGATGGTCGCGCGAGGCCATGCTGCGGATGAACACGCCGTCATCGCAGGCATGCTCGGCCATGCGCACCCGGTCGCCCAGCACCGCGCCGCCGGTGAACGGGCTGGACGGGTCCACCGCCAGCACCGCCACCCGCTGGCCCCGGCCGCGCCAGTGCGCCACCAGGCGGCTGATCAGCGTGCTCTTGCCGGCGCCCGGCGGGCCGGTGACTCCGATCACCTGGGCGCGGCCACCGTGGCGGTAGAGCGCCTGCATGAGCGGCACCAGCGACGCGTCGACGCGCTCGATGCGCGTGATCAGCCGCGCCGCGCAGCGGATGTCGCCGGATGCGAGTGCGGCGGTGAGTGCGTGGATGTCGTCGGCCGGCACGGATGGGGCGGATCGCACGGGCGGCGCAGACGGCACGGACGCCTCCGACGGCGCGGACGCCGCGCTCACGCGGCGCGCTTGCGCGCCAACGATCGCACCGCGTGCACGATCTGCTCGCTCGATGCGCCCGGCAGCACCACCGAGGCCACGCCCTTGGCAAGCAGGTCGTCGGCCGTGTGCCTGGGCACGTTGCCGCCGCAGATCACCGGCACGTCGTCCATGCCGCGCGTGCGCAGCAGTTGCACCAGTTCCTCGATCTGGCTGTAGTTGGCCGCGTGCGAGCTGATGCCGATCGCGTCCACGTCTTCCTGCATCGCCGCGCTCACGATCATCTCGGGCGTCTGGTTCACGCCCAGGTAGACCACCTCGATGCCGGCGTCGCGCAGGATCATCGAGACGACCTCGCCGCCGGTGGTGTGGCCGTCCAGGCCGATCATCGACACGATGACCTTCAGGGGTTCGCTCATCGTGCGCTCCTCAGTGCAGCGGAACCGCGCAGGTGACCATGCCGAACGGGTCGTAGTGCAGCCCGCGCGCCATCCGGATCACGCCGAACACCTCGCCCGCGGTGGCGTACACCTTCACCGCCTCCACGATCGCCGGCATCAGGTTGAAGCGATCGCCCTTGCCGGCGTCGGCATGCAGGCGCGAGAGCGCAGCCGAGAGCGCCGCCTGGTCGCGCGTGGGCTTCCAGGCCTCCATGCGCCGCGCGATGCTCTCCGAATCGCCCAGGTGCACCTCCTTCACCGGCAGCTGGAAGTCTTCTTCCTCGGCCGGCACCTGCAGGTGGTTCACGCCCACCACCAGGCGCTCGCCGCGATCGACGCGCTGGTATTTAATCGCGGCCTCCTTCGAGAGCATGGCCTGGATGTAGCCGGCCTTCAGCGCACCCACCATGCCACCGAGCGCATCGATCTCGGCCAGGATCGCGTTTGCCTTCGCCTCCACGTCGTTGGTGAGCGCCTCCACGTAGTACGAGCCTGCCAGTGGGTCCACCACGTCCGCCGCGCCGGTCTCGTGCGCCACGATGTGCTGCGTGTTCAGCGACATGCGCGCCGCGAAGGCCGAGGGCTCGGCGTGCGCGTTATCCAGCGTGGCATTGTCGATCGCCGTGCAGCCGCCCACGGCCGCCGCCAGCGTCTGGATCGCGCAGCGCACGACGTTGTTCAGCGGCTGCTGGTAGGTCATCGTGCGGCCCGAGGTGTGGGTCGCGATCAGCAACTGCATCGACTTTTCTTTTTTGGCGTGGAACTCGTCGCGCGCCATGCGGGCATACATGCGCCGCAGCGCGCGCATCTTCGCGATCTCGTCGAAGAAGCGCGAACCGATCGACAGCAGCTCGTAAGGGATGTTCGCCACGTCGTCGAATTCCAGCCCGCGCTCGCGGATCAGCCGGCCGTAGATCTCCTTGAGCATCGACAGTTCCAGCGCGAGCGCCTGCGCATTGTTGCCGCCGGACTCCTGGAAGTGCTGGCTGTTCACGTTGCAGCGCATCTTCAGCCCCTCGCGCGCCACGTACTCGAAGCAATCCAGGCACAGCTTCAGATTGAGGTCGAAGGGCTGCGGATCGGTCTGCCCCAGGTAGTTCTCGAACGGCGACTCGATCACCCCACCGTGCACCTGCCGCGGATCGATGCCGCGCTTCTGCGCCAGCGCCACCACATAGGCCAGCCGCAGCGACGACGGCGCGCACGACCCGAGCAGCGTGATCGACTGCCCGGTGAGCTCGATGCCGTCCATCAGCTCCTCGAACTCCAGCAGCGAGCAGCCCGGCCAGCCCAGCACCCCGGCTTCCTTGCGCCCCATCGGATGATCGGGATCGATGCACGACGAGAACACCCGATCGCTGATCACGCAGATGCCGCCGCGCTGGCCCATCTCGTGATAGTCCTTGAGCACCTGGTTCGCATCGCTGGAGCTGCCCAGCCCCGCCGTCATCCGCTGCGTCCACATGCGGCCGCGATAGCCGGCCGCGTGGTAGCCGCGGGTGTAGGGGAACTGGCCGGGGTCGGCCACGTCGCGGGCGTAGTCGGTGCCGGCCACGTCGGCGGGGCCGTAGGTGGGTTTGAGGAGGGTGCCGTAGTCGGTCTGGGGGGCGAAGCCGTTGCTGCCGGGGGCGCCGGCGGCGGTGCGGGGGGTGTTGGGTGGCTTCATGTCCGTGGGGGGTTCCTTCGGGGACGGTGTGCGGTCGCGCGCGCTAATAAATTGACCGGCCAGACGGTTAATAAACAGGAGTGTAGCGGAAACCGTGTCGGGATGGCTGGGAGTTCGCGCGCGGCGATCTTGGTTATTTTGTACAATTCATCTAAAATGAACAAAATGCTTACGCCTTAGAGCCGCCTCATGCGTACCATCACTGCCAGCGAAGCCAAACAGGGCTTTGCGAGTCTGATCGATGCCGCCAGTCGTGAACCGGTGGTCATCCAGCGCCAGAAGCGCGCTGTCGCCGTCGTCCTGTCGATGGCCGAATACGAGCGCCTGACGCGGCTGAACGTCGCCGAGTTCCAGCGCTTTTGCGACCGCATCGGCAACCAGGCAGAAGCGGCCGGACTTACCGAAGACAAACTCGCCGAGTTGCTCGCCTCGACCGACTGAGGCATGGTGGGTCGTACGTCAGAAACCCGCCTGGTGCTGGACACCAACACCTTGATCAGTCGCATGCTGGCGCCGCGCGGCATTGTTGCGCGCGCCGTGGACAAGGCGCTCGCGACCGGGGTGCTGCTGGCCTCCGAGGAGACCTTGACCGAGCTGGCCGATGTCCTCGCCCGCCCCAAGTTCGACCGCTATGTATCGCGCGAAGTCCGGCAACAGTTTCTTGCCTTGCTCAGTGGTGTCGTTCGAGTGATACCGATTACGCACCGCATCGAAGTCTGCCGCGATCCGAAGGACGACATGATGTTGCATGTCGCCCTGAACGGTGAGGCGCAATGGCTGATCACCGGCGACCAGGATCTGCTGGCCCCGGCCAGTGGTTTTTGGGCGAGCCACGGGCTGCACATCCTCTCGCCTGCTGACTTCCTCGGGTGGAGCTAGGTTTTCCGGCGGCGCGAGGGCGGTCACTTTGAACTATATCGATTGCGGCCAGGTGGTGGCCGACCTCGAACCCGGCGAAGTACTGCTGTGTCATCGCGCCGAACGTTGCGTAAAACTCGGCTTCGCCCGACGCCTTCAGGATCCCCAGCAGACTGGCCTCCGCTAGCGTGAGGCTGGTCGGCAGTGAGTTGTCTTCCCGCTGGGTTTGTTCAGGGCCAAATGGTTGCTGCCGGCGCTCGGTTTGCGATGTTCGACGTTGCAAGTGGCGTGCGATGGGGTCATGGCTGAGAATAAATGTAGTTTGATATGTGTATGTTGACAGAAATCGCTCCGAAAGTTCGTCAGCGAAGTAATTCCAGCTGCTTGATTGCCTCCATGCCTTACTTGACTATGAGCGCATGTAGGCAAAATATATCGAGATGACTTCCCACGGCCCAGGTCCAGTACGCATGATTTCTCCTGCTATTCGTTCAATACTTCCTAGGTGGGTCCGTTCGAATCGCTTCGAGCGTTAAAAAATTTGTAAACACAAAATCCGGAGGCTGTTCTGCTCGGTCGTGAGGGTTTTATGGCTGGTGTCCATGAGACCCAGTGGTTTCGTAAGCTTCCCCGTCAAGTGGACAGGCCAGAAATGGAGACCTCCGGTTTAAAGACTCTCGGCATGAACTGCGTCGGCGGCACGTTCCCGAGCGAGTCGTGCGGCCTCTCGACGACATAGGTTCCGGGCGCGGCGCGGTTTGCCTCGCGCAATTCCAGCGCGCGTTGCCACCGGCGACTGATGGAGCGGCGCGCGGGTGGCGAGATCTTCGCCTTCGCGCATCGGCGCTGGATCTCAGCGACTAGGTCGACGATCCGTGTGGAAGCGCGGAGTCGAATCCGTGTCGAAATCACCTCCTCGACGATACATTCCTGATCAGCACTCAGTCGGCTGAACTCGGTTCGAGGTCGGCGAACAAGGGTCGCTGCCGGCTCCGTGGCGATACCGTTTGCGAGCTGTGTGCGCCAGCGATAGACGGTCGTCCAGTGGACGCCAAGTTGGTCGGCCAAGACTTGCGCACCTGCGCGCGAGAGCGGCCCTTGCCCTGCACTTCGGAGCAGGTCAACCCGTCGCGCCAGCTCCGCCCATTGGTCTTGGGGAATCTGCGCGAGTTCGCCCTCGGTGCTGCGGAGCACCTTACCCGACCCGGTTGCTCGCTCCGATCTGCTGCGCCGCATCAGATGGACTCCGCGAGAAACGTGCTAGCAAGCGATTGGCGCCGTTCGTGCTCACTAGCAGAATGTTAGCGCAGCCTGTTGCAAGCGCGCCATGGTCGACGCAAGCGGTGGAATCTCGAAATGTCCCGTCGAATCAGGAGTTTGCCGACCTTGGCCGCTAGCATCGATAGCCCCGCGGCTAGCAAATGCTGAACGCGCCCACAGAACCACCTCGCCTAAGCATTCCAGATAGGTCCTGTCAGATTGTCGCGCTCACTTCAGTATTTCCAGTGCAGCTGTCGCCACGCTGACTCCGCTCACCTCAAAAAACCCTCTCAACGCCGCCCGCCGATCACTCCGCCCAAACCCATCCGTCCCCAACACCACCATCCTCCCCTCCACATACGGCGCGATCAACCCCGGATACGCCCTCACATAATCCGTCGCCGCCACGATCGGCGCATCCCCCTTCAGCAGCCTCTCCAGATGACTCACCCGCGCCTCCTCCCCCGGATGCGCCCGATTCCAACGCTGCGCCTCCCGCGCCTCGCGCTCCAGTTCACTGAAGCTCGTCACGCTGTACACATCACTCGCCACCTTGTGCTCCTTCGCGAGCATCTCCGCCGCCGCGATCACTTCCCGCAGAATCGCCCCCGACCCCAGCAACCGCACCCGCGCCTTCGCCTTCTTCGGCCTGTAGCTGCTGTAGTGATACATCCCCCGGATCACGTGCTCCGCAAAGTCCTCCGTCTTCGTCGCACACCCCTGCGGCAGTGACGGCTGCGCGTAGTTCTCGTTGGTCACCGTCAGGTAGTAGAAGACATCCTGCTCGCGCTCGAGCATCTCGCGCGCGCCGTGATCCATGATCACCGCCAGCTCGGCGGCGAACGCCGGGTCGTAGGCGCGGCAGTTGGGGATGGTGGCGGCGATCACGTGGCTGGTGCCGTCCTGGTGTTGCAGGCCTTCGCCACTCAGGGTGGTGCGGCCGGCGGTGGCGCCGACGAGGAAGCCGCGCGCGCGCTGGTCGGCGGCGGCCCAGATCAGGTCGCCGACGCGCTGGAAGCCGAACATCGAGTAGTAGATGTAGAAGGGCAGCATCGGTTCGCCGTGCACGCTGTAGGCGGTGGCGGCCGCCGTCCAGGACGAGATGGCGCCGGCTTCGGTGATGCCTTCTTCGAGCAGCTGGCCGTTGCGGGTCTCGCGGTAGTAGAGCATCGACGCCGCGTCTTCGGGCTCGTAGAGCTGGCCCATCGGCGAGTAGATGCCGATCTGGCGAAACAGGTTGGCCATGCCGAAGGTGCGGGCCTCGTCGGCCACGATCGGCACGATGCGCGGGCCCAGGGTCTTGTCCTTGAGCAGGCCGCCGAGCAGGCGCACCGCGGCCATGGTGGTGGACATCTCCTTGTCGTCGGCCTCCAGCGCGAACCTGGCGTAGCTCTCGAGCGCGGGCACTGGAATGACGGGCGCATCGGTGCGGCGCAGCGGCAGTGGGCCGCCGAGCGTTTCGCGGCGCGACTTCAGGTATTCGAGCTCGGCGCTGCCTTCGGCGGGCTTGTAGAAGCGCATTTGTTCGAGGTCGTCGTCATTCAGTGGCAGCGCGAAGCGGTCGCGGAAGGCGCGCAGCTCGTCGATGTCCAGCTTCTTCTGCTGATGCACGGTCATGCGCGACTCGCCCGCGCCGCCCATGCCGTAGCCCTTCTTGGTCTTGGCGAGAATCACGGTGGGCTGACCCTTGTGGGCGCGGGCCGAGGCGAAGGCGGCGTAGAGCTTCTTGAAGTCGTGGCCGCCGCGCTTCAGGGCATCGATCTCGGCCTCGCTCATGTGCGAGACCAGGTCCTTCAGGCCCGGCGCGCGGCCGAAGAAGTGCTCGAAGTTGTACTTGCCGTCCTTGGCGCCCAGGGTCTGGTATTCGCCGTCGGTGATCGAGGCGAAGGCGCGCAGCAGTTCGTGGTTCGTGTCGCGCGCGAATAGCGCATCCCAGTCCGAGCCCCACAGCACCTTGATGACATTCCAGCCGGCGCCGGTGAAAAGGCTCTCCAGCTCCTGGATGATCTGGCCGTTGCCGCGCACCGGGCCGTCGAGCCGCTGCAGGTTGCAGTTGACGATGAAGGTGAGGTTATCGAGCTTCTCGCGTGCGGCCAGCGTGAGCCCGCCCACCGACTCGGGCTCGTCCATCTCGCCGTCGCCCCACACGCCCCAGACGCGGCGGCCGGAGGTAGTGGCGATGCCGCGGTGCTCGAGGTAACGCATGAAGCGCGCTTGGTAGACGGCGCTGATCGGCCCCAGGCCCATCGAGCCGGTGGGGAACTGCCAGAAGTCGGGCATCAGCCACGGGTGCGGGTAGGAGCACAGGCCGTTGCCGCCGACTTCCTGGCGGTAGTTGTTCAGCCGCTCTTCGGACAGCCGCCCTTCGAGGAAGGCGCGGGCGTAGACGCCAGGGGCGGAGTGGGGCTGGAAGAAGACGAGGTCGCCCTGCCGGGCGTGGGGGTTGGCGGAGGTGCCCGAAGCAGCCGTGTCCGGGCCGGCGGTGCCGGCCGGCGCGGTCGCGTCGTTGCCCTGCGGCGCCGGCGCCTCCCCCCGGAAGAAATGATTGAACCCCATCTCGAAGATCTCGGCCGCCGACGCATAGCTGCCGATGTGGCCACCGAGCTCGCCGTAGGCCTTGTTTGCGCGCACGACCATCGCCAGCGCATTCCAGCGGATGATCGAGGTGATGCGCTCTTCCATCGCGAGGTCGCCGGGGTAGGGCGGCTGGCGCTCGAGCGGGATGGTGTTGCGGTAGGCCGAGTAGGGCGGAACGTTGGCGACGATGCCCAGCATCTGCGCCTGCTTCTCGAGCTGGGTGAGCAGGTAGAGGCCGCGCTCGGTGCCGTTCTCGCGGACGGTGGCTTCGAGGGCGTCGAGCCAGTCCTTCGTTTCCTGCGGGTCGGTGTCTTCGGCGGTTTCGCCGATCGGGCGGGATTCGAACTCGGGCTTGGGGTCAGGCTGCTGGTCGCGTTTCATGCGGCTCGGTCCTTCGTGAGAAGGCCGGGCGCGAGGCGAGACGCAGGACGGCACCCGGCCGATGGCAGCAGTGTAGTGGGCGCGGCCGCGCCTTGACGCATCTCGATAATTCTATAAACTTGGAAACATGAATGAGAAATCGGCCGTATCCGCTCTGTCCGCGCTGGCGCAGGAAGCCCGGCTGCGCGTGTTCCGCGCCCTGGTCGGCGCCGGCCCCGAGGGCATGACGCCCAGCGCGTTGTCCGCCATGCTGGACATCCCGGGCTCCACGCTGTCCTTCCACCTGAAGGAGCTCGTGCATGCCGACCTGGTGAGCGTGGAGCGCGACGGCCGCAACCTGCACTACCGCCCCGCGCTCGACCAGATGAACGAACTGCTCGGCTACCTCGTCGACCACTGCTGCATGGGCAAGTCCTGTGCGCCGGCCGGCGCCAAACGCCGCTCAACCTGCTGACCCGGAGAAACCCGTGAAGCGATTCCACGTCCATGTGCATGTCGAGGACCTCGACAAGAGCATCGGCTTCTATTCCACGCTGTTCGCAAGCGAGCCCACGCGCGTCGAGGCCGACTACGCGAAATGGATGCTCGAGGACCCGCGCATCAACTTCGCGATCTCCACCCGCGGCAGCCAGCCCGGCGTCGGCCACCTGGGGTTCCAGACCGACGACGCGGCCGAACTCGCCGAACTGAAGGCGCGCGCCGAAGCGGCCGACATGGCATTGCTCGACGAGGGCGAGACCACCTGCTGTTACGCACGCAGCGACAAGTACTGGGTGACCGACCCGCAGGGGGTGGCCTGGGAGCACTTCCAGACGCTCGGGAACATCCCGATCTTCGGCGAGGGCCCGAAGCTCGACTCGGCTTCCGCGTGCTGCGCAGGGGCGCCGACGGCGCAGCAGGCGAGCACCGTCGACACGGCCGAGGCGACCGGTTCCGCCTGCTGCACACCGCGCTCGCGCGGCCAGCAGGTTGCCGACCCGGTGAAGTCGTCGTCTTCCTGCTGCTGACAGCCACCGAAGGCCATTCGAAGCCGACCCGACGGTGGTGACCTGTCACATATCCGTCATACGTCATTTCTACAATGATCGAATCATAAGCGGGCAACCGAGGGGATCTGCATCGTGCGAGTCGGCATCAACGGCATGGGACGCATCGGGCGGCTGGCGCTGCGCGCGGCGCTGGGGGCGGCGGATCGTCCGGCCAACGATCCCCGGGCCGGCAACCGACTCGAGGTGGTCCACCTCAATGAGATCAAGGGTGGCGCCGCGACCACCGCGCACCTGATCGAGTTCGATAGCGTACAGGGGCGTTGGCGCGAGCAGATCGCGGCCGACGGCGATGCGGCGATTCGCATCGGCGATCGCCGGCTCGGGTTTTCCGCGCACGGCACGCCGGCAGAGATCCCGTGGGGCGAGCTGGGCGTGGGCCTGGTGCTGGAGTGCACCGGCAAGTTCCTCACGCCCGAGACCCTGCAGGGCCACCTGGATCGCGGCGCGAAGCGCGTGATCGTGGCGGCGCCGGTGAAGGTGGGCGATGTGCTCAATATCGTCGTGGGGGTCAACGAACATCTGTATGCGCCCGCGAGCCACCGCATCGTGACGGCGGCGTCGTGCACGACCAATTGCCTGGCGCCGGTGGTGAAGGTGGTACACGAGTCGCTCGGCATCCGCCACGGCCAGATCACCACCATGCATGACCCGACCAACACCAACCTGATGGTGGACGCGCCGCACAAGGACCTGCGCCGCGCGCGCAGCGCGATGCTGAGCCTGGCGCCCACCACCACCGGCAGCGCCACCGCGATCGCGCTGATCTATCCGGAACTGAAGGGCAAGCTCAATGGCCATGCGGTGCGCGCGCCGGTGCTCAATGCGTCGCTGACCGACTGCGTGTTCGAACTGAAGCGCGAGACGACGCCGGCCGAGGTGAATGCCCTTTTCGCACAGGCGGCCCGCGGCCCGCTCGCCGGCATTCTCGGCTACGAGGAGCGACCGTTGGTGAGCGCCGACTATGCACGCGACACGCGCAGCTCGATCGTCGACGCGTTGTCCACGATGGTCACCGACGGCACGATGCTGAAGGTCTACGCCTGGTATGACAACGAGATGGGCTATTCCTGCCGCATGGTCGACCTCGCCTGCCACATGCAGCGCGCAGGCGTCTGACCCCGCCATGAGCTCGTCCGGCACCCGCAACTACGCCATCGTCACGACCGCGTACTGGGGCTTCACGCTCAGCGACGGCGCGCTGCGCATGCTGGTGCTGCTGCACTTCTACCGGCTCGGCTATTCGCCGTTCACGCTTGCCTTCCTGTTCCTCCTCTACGAGGCCATGGGCGTGGTGGCGAACCTGATCGGCGGCTGGCTCGCGACCCACTACGGCATCAAGCGGATGCTGTCGGTGGGGCTGGCCACCGAGATCACCGGCTTCCTGCTGATGTCGGCACTCTCGCCTGCCTGGTCGCTGGCGATGTCGGTGGCCTGGGTGGTGGGCGCGCAGGGGATCTGCGGCATCGCCAAGGACCTGACCAAGACCGCGAGCAAGTCGGCGATCAAGGCAACGGCGGGCGATGCGTCGGGCCAGTTGTTCAAGTGGGTGGCGTTCTTCACCGGCAGCAAGAACGCGATGAAGGGCATCGGCTTCTTCCTGGGCGGGCTGCTGCTGCAGGCGGTCGGGTTCCAGCTGGCCTTGTGGATCATGGCGGGGCTGCTCGCGATCGTCTTCTTGGGGGTCGTGAGCTTCGTGCCGCCGCTGATGGGCAAGAGCAAGGCGTCGAAGTCCGCCAGGGAGTTGTTCGCGAAGAACCGCGGCATCAACCTGCTGGCCGCCGCCCGCGTGGCGTTGTTCGGCGCGCGCGACGTGTGGTTCGTGGTAGGCGTGCCGGTGTTCCTGTATGCGTCGGGCTGGACCTTCACGATGGTCTCGGGCTTCGTGGCCGCATGGACGATCGGGTACGGCGTGGTGCAGGCGATCGCGCCGGCGATCGTGCGTCGCAGTGACGACGGCCTGAGCACCGAGGTGCCGGCGGCACGGCGGTGGTCCGCGCTGCTCGCGGTCGTGCCGATCGGGCTCGCGGTGCTGGTGGCGATGCAGGTGCCGCGGCTGGAATGGGTGGTCGTGTGCGGGCTCGGGATCTTCGGCTTCGCGTTCGCGGTGAATTCGTCCGTGCACTCGTATTTGGTGCTGGCCTACGCCGGCTCCGAGAAGGCCGCCGAGGACGTGGGCTTCTACTACGCGGCCAATGCGGTGGGGCGCTTCTTCGGCACGCTGCTCTCGGGGCTGCTGTACCAGTGGGGCGGGCTGACGTATGCGCTCGCCGGGTCGGCCACGATGCTGGTGATCTGCTGGCTGGTGACGCTGGTATTGCCCACGCAAACCGCGTCGGGTGTGCCGACGAGCGCGGTGAACTCGGCGGGCCTGTAGGCAGTGTCCCGTACCCCGATAGACTTCGAACCCATGTCCAACATCACGCAAGAATCGTCTGCGCCGGCGCCAATGAGCGTCTTCGAACGCTACCTGAGCGTCTGGGTCTTGCTGTGCATCGTCGCGGGCATCGCCCTGGGCCAGTGGTTGCCCGGGCCGGTCCAGGCCATCGGCCGGATGGAAGTGGCCAAGGTCAATCTGCCCGTAGGCCTGTTGATCTGGGTGATGATCATCCCGATGCTGCTGAAGATCGACTTCGGCGCCTTGCAGCAGGTCAAGGAGCACTGGCGCGGTATCGGGGTCACGTTGTTCGTGAACTGGGCGGTGAAGCCGTTCTCGATGGCGCTGCTGGGCTGGATCTTCGTGCGCCAGGTGTTCGCGCCCTACCTGCCGACCGAGCAGCTCGATAGCTACATCGCGGGCCTGATCCTGCTCGCCGCCGCACCGTGCACGGCGATGGTGTTCGTGTGGAGCCGGCTCACCAACGGTCATCCGCTGTTCACGTTGAGCCAGGTGGCGCTCAACGACACCATCATGGTGTTCGCGTTCGCGCCGATCGTGGCGCTCTTGCTGGGGCTGTCGTCGATCACCGTGCCCTGGGCCACGCTGCTGACCTCGGTGGTGCTCTACATCGTGATCCCGGTGGCGATCGCGCAGGCCTGGCGCAAGTCGCTGCTCGCGCGCGGGCAGGCGGCGTTCGATGCGGCGCTGGCGCGGATCGGGCCGTGGTCGATCACCGCGCTGCTGGCCACGCTGGTGCTGCTGTTCGCGTTCCAGGGCGAGGCCATCCTGAAGCAGCCGCTGGTGATCGCGATGCTCGCGGTGCCGATCCTGATCCAGGTGTTCTTCAATTCGGCCCTGGCCTACTGGCTCAACCGCCGGCTCGGCGAGTCGCACAACGTGGCCTGCCCGTCGGCACTGATCGGCGCGAGCAATTTCTTCGAGCTGGCGGTGGCGGCCGCGATCAGCCTGTTCGGCTTCGAATCGGGCGCCGCGCTGGCCACCGTGGTGGGCGTGCTGATCGAGGTGCCGGTGATGCTGCTGGTGGTGCGGGTGGTGAATCGGAGCAAGGGCTGGTACGAGGCGGGGGTGGCGCGCTGAGCGGATCGCGCCGGATGTATTGGGCGTGACCCGCTTGCTCCGGGGCTGGGGGGCGGCTGGCCGAAGGCCTGAATCCCCCAGTCCGGAGAAACGGACCCGGACTCAACCCGCTCGCTCTACGCCTGACGACGTGCCCCAGTCCACCTCGAACACGTTTGCCAGCAGGCCCCGTGTCCGGCGGAAGTAGGTAAAGCTGTGCGACACCAGGCCACCCGCGATGAAGTCGTTGTGCCCGGAGACGATCAGGTTGCAGACTTCGGCGCTCTGACCCAAGGCTTCGACGGCCGTGACCCCGCGCCATTCGCAATCCCAGAATCGTTGCGCGTGGAGGATCTCGTCCCGGGGCGTGATCCGACTCGCCTTGCGCCAGCCGCGACGGGTCAGAAAACTGTGCGAGTGGGTCGTCGCCACGGTTCGGGTCGAGCCGGCGAGCCGGATGCCGACCAGCGCGCGCGAACCCGGGCGCTGGATACGCAAGACCGTTGCCGGCGCCATCGAACCCGTTGCCGGATCGACCCCCATCACCAGTGAGCCGCGCTCGATCGTGCCGATCGCGCGCCAGCCGTCGGGGGTCATCACCGGCACGTCCAATGCAAAGCAGCCGGCCGCCGGCGATCCACCGCCCAATCCACCGCCGAAACCGCTGCCGGATCGGTTGCCGAATCCCTCCATGTTGCGGCGATTGGATTCGAACCAGCGATTCATCTGGGTCTGTTGCTCCTGTTGCGCCGCGTACCAGCTTCCGCCGATGCTCTTGTTGCGCACATAGTCGTCCATGTCGCCCATTTCCATCTCCTGCTGTCTGATTGCCGTTCGAGGCGGCCAGAGCGCCGCCTTGGAGACTTGGACGAAGGACACATCGAAATGTCAGAGCTCGCGACCTCGTTCCGGCAGGCGCCGCGGCTCAATGAGACAGGGTGAGGGCCTTCTCGAACTTCTCGAAGAACTCGTCAGGCCGCGACGCGGCCATGGAGCGGAAGTCCTCGGATATCAGCGGTGCGAGTTCCCGAATCGCGAAGTCCCTCAGGAACTGACGTGATCTCTCATTCTTCGGCCTGCCGGAAGCATGGTAGTGCCGTCGAAGGGTGGAGCGCTCCTGCTTGATCCGATCGACGATCAGGCCGCATCGGATCACAGTGATCTGATCGGCGTGGTCCGAGAACTCTTCTCGTAGAACGCCAGAAAGCTTGAACGGCCCTTCGCTTTCGATCTTTGCCTTGTCTGATTCTTCCTGCGCGTTCGCAAGTGCGGAGAGCACGCAGACGATGATGATGATCAGCACAATCCACCCCAGTATTCCCATTTCACCTCTCCCGCTGCTGTTCGAGAACTCCGTTCGAGCTCGACCTTGGGACGTCTCGCCGGCGTCAATGTCAGCGATACTTCCCATGCAGGTACTTCAACACCCTGCTAGCGCGCGGTCGCGTGCGAAACCGCAGTGGGGGGCAAGACGATGGCTATTCGATACCGCGCAGGCGTGGATCTACTGCGACCGACGGCTTTCGCAAGTAGCCGACTCTGGCGGACGATCGGGCCGCTGATCGTCGGCGCGACGACATCGCTTCTGGCGCCGACGCCGGCGCTGGCGCAGCGTGGCGATGTGTTCAGCAGTGGCGGGCGAAGTCCCTATGGGGGGTCGCATCCGTCGCGACGCACCGGCAAGCAAGCGATCCAGGACGACAGCGTCTATTGCCAGCAAACGCCCGATGGCCGGGTGGTGCCAAAACCTTATGGCGGGACGCGTCGCAACATTCCATGTGGGCCGAACTTCGCACCGCGACCTCGGCAGCGCCCGTCGTCCCGGCAAGTCGTCTTCAACTACTACTACGTCAATGGCATCAATACGCCGTACGAGTTGTCGGGTGGTCAGCGAGGCCGCGGCAACTACGTCTGGGATGCCGCGCTGATTCGGGGGAATCTGCTCGACCTCGGCGCGCGTGTCAGCGCAACCGGGGTCGCGCCCAAGGCCTCGAGAGTGCGAATCCGGATCAAGTCGGAGATCGATCGCTTCACGACCGTGCCCACCTGGAATCCGTCGGGGATGCAGCCGATCATGACGATGTGCACCCAAGCGCGAAAACCGCCGTCGGGAGGACGGAACTCGATGCTCGCCGCCGGTCGATGGATGATCGATGGCCTTTGTGCTCAGGCAAACAGAATCGATGACTTCCGGCGCGGCAGCGCGTGGGGCGGACTCGCGCCCTTCGATCTGCTCGAGTGCGTGATGCAAGCCGCGGAGACCCAGCCCCTGATCACCCGCGCACCGGTCCCGCAGGTGGTGGCGATGATTCGGGAAATCTTTGCGAAAGAACGACGACAACCGGCGGCCACCCGGGCGTTGAACTTCTTTGTCGTGATCGGGCACTCGCAAGGCAACTTCTTCACCGAGGCGATCGCAAAGAGTTTCGAGCTCAGCAAGGAGCGAGAGATCTTCGAACGGCGGCTTGGCATCCTGGCGCTGGCATCGCCGTCGAATTACGTCTCGCTCCCGTCGGCCTGGAGCGCCAATCGAATCCGGCACTACACTCGCAAGGACGATGCCATCGTGGGTCTGCTCCACCCGGCGCCGTTCGCGCGGCGACCCTTCGAGCCCAATCTGCCCGCGCTGTGGGACTGGCCCGATGACGCGCTGCAGCGGCACCTGAGCGTTCTGGCGCCCCCGTTGCGCTCACCTTTGCTCGATGCGATGGGCTGGCCGGTTCCGCCGGGGTGCCGGCCTACCCGTGAACCCGAATGCGATCCGGGCCTCTACCACGCGTTCATCAATTCGCACCTGCTCGAGAATTATCTGGTCGATCCGCCGATGACCTTGGGCGGGCGGCCGATCCCGCGTGAGGCCGCGCTCGAACTCGCGCGAAAGATCGAATCTCGGCTCGCTCGCGGTTTAAGCCCCGCGATGCGCGGCCGGTTGCAGGCGCAGCTGCGCGCGCGCCGGCAATCCCTGTCGCCGCCGCCCGGTCCGGCCGTCCTGGACCGAATCAGAGCCGGACTACGTGATCTGAAAAGAACGATGATGCAGGAGGCGGGCGTCGGCTAGATTCTGCGCATATCGGGCTGGACGATATTAGCTAAATTAGCTATATTCATCCAGTGAAAACCTTCGATGCCACCTCCGCCAAGAATCGCTTCGGCGAAATGCTCGCGGCCACCAGCGAGGGGCCGGTGGCGATCGAGCGACATGGCCGTCTGGTGGCCTACGTCGTGGCGCCGTCGCAGTTTGTCGAGCAACCCGTTGGCCTGGCCGAGCGACTCGCCGCGCGGCTTGGTGCGCTCGGCGCGCGCTACGCCACCCTGTTCGGCTCGATCGCCGCCGGCACGGCACGAAGCGATAGCGATATCGATGTTGCGGTGAGCTTCGGCAATCCGATGTCGAGCGACCTGCGCGCCGCGGTGATCGGTTTGATAGCCGACGTAGCGGGCCGCCCGGTGGACCTGGTCGACCTGGAGAACGCCGAAGGGCTGATCTTCCTGCGCGCGCTAGGAGGCACCGAGCTCGTTTGCGATTCGCCGCAAACGCGATCGCGAATGCTCGGACGCATTTCGGTCGCCGAGGACGAAGTGCTCAGTGCGCGTGCGGCTTCCCGCGCGCTTCGAACGAAGCTGTTCTCGTGAAGCCGGCGATCGATACGGCGGTGGTGGACGCGCGCTTGCGCGAACTATCCCGGCGGCTCGATCGGCTCGCCTTCAGGCGCCCGGCGTCATTGGCGCAGTTGCAGGCCGACGAGGACTTGCAGGACATCGTCACGCGCAATCTCGAGCTGGCGGTACAGAGTGCCATCGACATTGCGATGCATCTCTGTGCGGCACATGGCGAGGTCCCGACCAGCGGCGCGGACGCCTTTACCCGACTAGCCAACCAAAAGCTCATCTCACGAGCGCAGGCGCAGCGCCTGCGCCGTAGCGTTGGATTTCGCAACGTGCTGGCCCATGAATACGTTGCGCTCGATTGGACGGTCGTAATGCATGCACTCGACGAAGGGGTGGCCGACCTGTCGAGTTTCGGGCGACAGACAGTGAAGCTACTCGATCGACTCGATCGGGACTGAAGGCCGGCGCCGCTAGCGCGGCATCGGCGCTCACCCCGCCAGCATCTGCGCCAGCCCCGCGAACGCCGACATCAGCAGCTTCTCGATTCCCTCGTCCACGGCCACCTCCTGCGAGCCGAAGCGCGCGATCACCAGCCCCGCCTTCGGCGCCACGTAGAGCTGCTGGCCATAGATGCCCAGGCAGCGGATCGCGCCGAACGCGTCGTGCGAGATCCACCACTGGTTGCGGTAGGACCAGCCGTCGAACATCGCGTAGCCGGCGTGGGTGAACTTCTCGCGATCGGCGCCGGCAGTGATATCGTCGATCACGGCGGCGGGGATCACCTGGTCGCCGTCGACGCGGCCGCGGTTGCGCATCACTTCGCCCAGCCGCGCGAGGTCGCGCAGCGTCACGCAAAGGCCACCGCCGGCATCGGCGATTCCGACCGGGTCGATCGCGAAGTCGCCGTCTTCCTCGGCGCCAATGCGTTGCCACAGGCGCTCGGACACGAGGGTGGCGAGCGGCGTTTCGGTGGCGCGCTGCAGGATCCAGGCGAGCACGTTGGTGTTGGGCGTGACGTAGTGGAAGCCCTCGCCATGGGGGCGGCAGGTGCGCATCGTGGCGAGGTACTCGTAGATGCCGCGCGGGCCATCGTAGCCGGGCGGTCGTGGCAGCGAGCCGTTGGCGCGGCGCGAGCGTACGACGTCGCCGTTGGGGTCGGCATAGTCTTCGTCGAAGGCCATGCCGGAGGTCATGTCCATCACCTCGCGCACGGTGGCGTCGGCCCAGCCGCTTTCGGCGAGCTCGGGCAGGTAGGCGGCCACGCGCGCCGCCGGGTCGATCAGGCCCTCGTGCGCGGCGGTGGCGGCCAGCAGGCCGGCAAACGACTTGGTGACCGAAAAGCAGCGGTGGGTGCGGTGCGGTTGCAGCTCGCCCAGGTAGCGCTCGAACAGCAGCTTGCCGTCATGCAGTACCAGCAGGCCGTCGGTTGCGGTGCGCAGCAAGGCTTCGTCGAGCGTGCATCGCCCGCCGTCCGGATCGTCGAAGGCGAACCCGCCCAGCGGCCGCTCTGCGCGTGGCAGGGTGCGCGGTGCACCGGCACCGCGCCAGACGCGCGCGGTGGGCATGATCTCGCGGTAGTGGCTGTAGAGCCAGCGGTGCGCGGGGTAGGGCAGCGCGTGGAGGTCCTCGAAACGGATCTGGCGCTCGGGCGGCGGCGGGAAGCCGTGCATCCAGCGGGCATTGGTATCCGGGCTTGCGGGCATGGGTGGGTCTCCTCGGCTCGTGCGTGCTCAGGGCCCGTAGGCGAATGCGACGTTGTAGACGATGTCGACGACCCGGCCGTCTTCGAGCAGGACCGGCGAGCGGTGGGTCGATCCGGGGCTATACGGCATCGAGCCGGTCGGCACGAATTGGTTCGTGGCCGGATCGAAGATCTCGGCCGTGCTCGTCCAGGTGTCGTTCACCGCGGTCCCGGTCAGTCCGCCGGCGATCAGTATCTTCCCGTTCGGAAGCCGGGTGGCGGGCGCGGCGTAGCGCGCGGTTCCCATGGAGCCGACGCCCGAGAAGGTGTCGGTGGCCGGATCGAACACCTCGGCCTGTGGCAGCGCCTGCGCGCCGTAGCCACCGGCGAACAGGACCCGGCCATCGCTCAAGACCGCTGAGGCGCGACCCTGGCCGCCGATCGCCATCGTCCCGCCGGCCGTGATCGTGTTTGCGACCGGGTCGAAGATCTCCGAAGTCGCGTGCATCGTGGTGACATTGGCCCCGGCTGCCAGTAGGACGCGACCATCGTGCAACAGGTGCGCCCGATGGAACTCGCGCGGTACGAGCAGGTCGGGCCCCCGGATGAACGCATGGGTGTCCGGGTCGTAGAGCATCGTCTTGTTCGAGACGATCCCGCCCGAGGTGCGCCCACCTGCGATGAATACCCGCCCGTCGACCAGGCGGGTAGCCGTGTGCCACCGGGCGGCCCAGGGCATCGTGGGCCCGACCGTCAGCGTGTCGGTGGCGGGATCGAACAGGTAGGTTTCCGCGCTCGCCGCGGGCGTCGGACCGGACAGGTCCTCGCCGCCGGCATAGAGCACCTTGCCCGAGTCCAGGCCGGTCGCGGTGCCGTCGGTCCAGACATGCCCGGTCGGTGACACCACGCGGGCGTAGCTGTTGGCAACCGGATCGTAGATCTCGACCGGTTGCGGATCGGGCGCATCGAGCCCCAGGATCGCGACGCGGCCGTCGTTCATGCGAATCGCCGATGGCCGCGTCCAGTACAGGCCGGGCGCCGTGCGCGTCTGGAAGGTGCCGCCGGGTTGCCCACCGCCGTAGACGTAGGCGAACTGTTCGGACGAGAGCGTCACGACGTCGCCGAGCACGGCGCCGATCCGATAGTAGTAGGTGGTGCCCGGCGTGAGCCCGCCGACGAGCTGGCCGATCAGCGCGTCGTCGATCATCGTCGAAGACAGCCCCACCCCGCGGGTGCCCGCCGAAAGGTAGATCCGATACTTCTGCGCGTAGGGCACCGGGTTCCATTGCGCAACGAACTGACCGGGTGCCGAGACGCTGGGCAGCACGACCGGCGCGGCCAACGCCACGACGTCGATGGCGTGCGCGCTCGAGTTCGCGCCATCGAAGCTCGCCGTGATGTTCGCGCTGCCGGGGGCCACGCCGGTCACGATTCCGGTTGCGGCTTGCACGCTTGCCGTGGCCGGGGCGTCGCTGCTCCAGGTGGCCCGACCGGTGACATCGACCGTGCTGCTGTCGGAGTAGGTGGCGGTCGCCGTCAGCGCCGACGTGCCACCGACGGCGATCCTGGCCGGCAACTGGCTGATGCTGATCCCGGTGAGCGTGACGGCCGGTGGCGTCGGTGCGGGCGGATTCGTGGCGATCAGGTTCACGCTGGCGGTGCTCTCGAGCACCCCGTCGCTGACCACGAGCGTGGCGCTATACGTACCGGCCACGTCGGGCGTGAAGGCGACCTGGACCGTGTCGACGGATGCCAGCGCGGCCTGGCTGGCGTCGGGCCGGGTCGTGAGGCTCCAGCGGTAGGTCAGCGTGTCGCCATTGGGGTCCTGGCTGGCCTGGCCGGAGAACGTGACAGCGGTATTGATCGTGACCGGGGTGGCCGATACGACTGCGCTGGCCACCGGGGCGAGATCGGGGTGCTCGGCGGCGGGCAGGCCGTTCAGCGTGAGTTGCAAGTGGGCGCGTGCCGCATCGGCAGTGACCGGCGTGCGGTTTGCGCCTGGGTTGGCGTCGCGTACCAGGGCGATGAGGTTGACGTTCTGGGCGAAGGTGGCGGGTGGGACGTTGAAGTCCACGCCGCCCGTGGCCAGTGCTGCCGCGCCGGCCGGGATCGCGATGCCGTTGGACGGATCGCCGTCGGCGTCGAGCGACTGCAGGAAGCTGGCGACGTTCAGCGCGATCGGGTGATAGGAATCCGTCGAGTTGGCGAGGTCGAACGGGGTGATGGTGCCCTTGGCGGCGATCGGCGGCAGCGCGATGTCGCCCACGAAGAAGGTGACGGTCTCGCCCGGTAGGTAGCGGAAGCTGCCGTTGGCGTCGGTGACGCCGGACTGGGTCGCCGTACGGTAGCCGATGCCGGCGACGGCGGCATCGATGAATACACCGGTCTGCGGTGTCGCGGACGACGTTCCGCCCCCTCCGCCACAGGCCGACAGGAGAAGCGCCGCGGCAAGCGCCGCGCAACGTGAACGGTTCATCTTCATCGACGGTCCCCACGGTCGTTCTCGTTCTCCGCCATGGTCGCAACCGTGGCGTCTGGCGCCGAGTATAGGGGGGTACGGGCCGTGCCGAGCGTGCCAAAAGCCCGCAAGCGCCCTTCGGCCGGCCCCTGATCACGACGGATCGCCGGGGGCTTGCCCCGACTGCCGTCGCCCCGATCGACGTCGCGCCGAACGATCGACTACGATCACCGGCTGCCGATGTCAGACGCCATCGGCGCCATAGCCCCGCGCCGCGGGAACGCGTACCACCGACAAAGGCCAAGCACATGTTCTCTCACGTGATGATCGGAACCAACAACCTGGAAAAGGCCAAGGCCTTCTATGACGCGCTGCTCGGGACCCTGGGCGTGCCACCCGGCATGGTCGACCGTCACCGCGTGTTCTGGCGCACCAAGACCGGCACTTTCGCCGTCACCTTGCCGATCAACGGGCAGGCCGCCACCTTCGCCAATGGCGGCACCCTGGGCTTTGCCTGCGAATCGCCCGAGCAGGTCGACGCCTGGCATGCGGCCGGCTGCGCGCATGGCGGCACCAGCTGCGAAGAGCCGCCGGGGGTGCGCGAGGGGGCGGCCGGGCGCTTGCACCTGGCCTACCTGCGCGATCTCGACGGCAACAAGATCTGCGCGCTGTATCGCTATCCGCGCGCCTGACCCCGGGGGCGGCCACGGCCGCCCCCGCCAGCCCGGAGCATCGATGAGCACTCCGTCGCACCGCGCGGACATTCGTCGCGGCATTCGCGACGCGTTGCCGATGGCCGCCAGCACCTTGCCCTGGGGCTTGGTCTTCGGCCTGCTCGCCCAGCCGGTGTTCAGCCTGCTCCAGACCTTCCTGATGAGCGGCTACGTGTTCTCGGGCACGGCGCAGTTCGTCGCGATCGAACGACTCGCGGCCGGGTCCGGGCTGGCCGCGATGTTGCTGGCGGTGTTCGCCGTCAACGCGCGCTATCTGCTGCAGGGCATCACCTTGTGGCCGTTCCTGCGCGAGCACGGCGCGGCAAGCCGGGTGGGATTGCTGTTCTTTCTCACCGACATGAGCTGGGCGCTGAGCCTGCAGCGCTTGCAACGCGGCGAAGTCGGGCTGGGCTACTTCTTCAGTGCCAGCGTGACGATCTATCTCGGCTGGCTGCTGGGCAGCCTGGTCGGTTGGTTCGTCCCCGTGCCGCTCGAGTACTCGCGCGTGCTGGGCCTGGATTTCGCGGTCGCCGCCGTGCTCATCGGCATGGCCGGCGCGCGCTTCGCGGGCCGCGCGAGCCTGCTGCCGTGGGCGGTCACGCTGGCGGTGGGGGCGCTCACCTGGCGGTGGTTGCCCGGCAGCACCTACATGATCGCGGGGGGCGTGGCCGGTGCCTTGACGGGGGCCTGGCGTGACACCCGATGAGCGCTTCGTGTGGGTCGCGATCGGCGCGATGGGCGTGGTGACCTTGCTGACCCGCGTCGGCGGTGTCTACCTGGGCCGCTTCATGCCGACGACACCCTTCTGGCGTCACTTCCTGGATCACCTGCCGGCCACCCTGCTGCTGGCGATCGCGGTCCCCACGGTGTTCGGCGGCGAACCGGCGCAGACGCTGGGCGCGATCGCCACCTTTGCGCTCGCCACCCGGCGACTCAACCTGGTCGTGACGATGGCCGGCGGCATGGCGGTCGTGGCCGCGCTGCGGGCGCTGGGCTGATCAGCTGCCGGGCTCGAGCACCACGGCGGTGTCGCGGGTGCGGCCTTCGCGCCATACCCGCACCTTCACCCGGCTGCCGATGCGTCGTTCGTCGAGGATCGCGTTCATCTCGGCGATCGTGTCGATGGGCTTGCCGTCGATCGCGGTCACGATGTCGCCGGGCACGATGCTGCCTCGGCGGGTGAGCTGCGCGCCGCGCAGGCCCGCCTTCGCGGCCGCGGACCCCTTGGCAACCTTGAGCACGGCCACGCCCTGCACGCCCAGTTCGCGCGTGATCAAGGTGTTCAGGTCCTCGTCGTAGCCGAAGCCGAGCGACGGTCGAAGGTAGTGGCCGTTTGCGATCAGTTGAGGCACGACCCGGTTGACGGTGTCGGCGGGCACGGCGAAGCCGATGCCTGCGCTGGTGCCCGATGGGCTGTAGATGGCGGTGTTCACGCCGATCAGGCGGCCGGCCGAGTCCAGCAGCGGGCCGCCCGAGTTGCCGGGATTGATCGCGGCGTCGGTCTGGATCAGGTGCTGGATCACGACGCCGCGCTCCTCGCTCGGCAACGACCGGTCGAGCGCCGAGATGATGCCGGTGGTCAGCGTGAAATCCAGGCCGAAGGGATTGCCGATCGCGATCACCGACTGACCGACGCGCAGCGTCGAACTCTCGCCCAGCGGCAACGGTGGCGGCGGGCGCCGGCCGGTGTCCACGCGCAGCACCGCCAGGTCGTGCGACGGGCTGGTGCCCACCAGGTCGGCCTGCAGCACGCGGCCGTCGGCCAGCCGCACGCGGGCCTGGTTGGCGCCCTCGATCACATGGTGATTGGTCACGACATGCCCGGCATCGTCCCAGACGAAGCCCGAGCCCGTGCCCCGGGGCACGCTGAAGGCATTGCGCGTGAACGGATCGATGACTCGATTGGCCGTCGAGATGTAGACGACCGAACGCTTGGCCTGCTCGAACAGGGCGACCAGCCGCGTTTCCTCGGGGGTCAGCGGCCCGCGCGGCGTGACGGCGCGTGGCAGCGCCACGCGCGCGGTGTCGCGCGCGAGGGCGGATGCGCCGGCGGCGGCCAGCGTCGCGACCAGGACCGACAGGATCGTGTTTCGCACGGCCGCGCGACATCGGTTCACCGACCGGGCGGCCGTGCGGTGCATGGCGCACGGTCGCGCACGATCGCGTCGCCCAAAAGGCGGGTCGGTTCGATGCGGCGGGCGGTGCAAGGATCGGGCGATCATTCTCCGAGGCAGATGCCGAGGTCACGGGCGGTACAGATGGTATCGCCCAGCGGCGGCACGCGCTTGAGGCGGCGGATGGCCCGGGCGAGCGGTACCAGTCGCACGCCCGGCGCCCCGAGCGAGACCATGACGCCGCTCTCGCCGGCTGCCAGCGCGCGCACCGCGGCGCCGCCGAATCGCAGGGCGATCAGTCGATCGAAGGTGGTGGGGTGACCGCCACGCAGCAAGTGGCCCAGAACCGTGGCGCGGGTTTCTTCGCCGGTGAGCGTGGCGAGGTCGGCCGCCAGTTGCTCGCCGATGCCGCCCAGGCGCTCGGCGCGACCCACGCGGCGCTCGCGTACCAGGTGCGCGCCGCCCTTGGGCTTGGCGCCCTCGGCGACCACGACGATCGCATACGGATGCCCGCTCGCATAGCGGGCCCGGATCGCCGCGGCCACCTTCTCGATGTCGTAGTCGATCTCGGGGATCAGGATGACATGCGCGTCCGACGACAGCCCGCTGTGCAGTGCGATCCAGCCGACATAGCGCCCCATCACCTCGACCACCATCACGCGCCGGTGCGACAGCGCGGTGGCATGAAGTCGATCGATGCACTCGGTGGCGAACGAGACCGCCGAGTCGAAGCCGAAGGTCACGGCCGTGTGTTCGAGGTCGTTGTCGATGGTCTTGGGCACGCCCACCACGGGCAGGCCCATGTCGGCCAGCCGCTTGGCGATACCCAGCGAGCCGTCGCCACCAATGGCGACCAGCGCATCGATGCCGGCGCGCCGGATCCGGCCCAGCAGTTCCTCGCCACGGTCGCGTTCGACCCATTCGCCATTGCGCTGGCGGCACGGGTAGGCGAAGGGGTTGCCGGCATTGGTCGTGCCCAGGATGGTGCCGCCCAGCTTGGTGATCGGACGCACCTGGTCCACGTCGAGCTTCAAAAGGCCGCGGGCGCGCTGGGTGGGATCGAGCAGGCCGTCGTAGCCATTGCGGATGCCGACGCACTCCCAGCCCCGGTGGCGCGCGCTCATCACCACGCCACGGATCACCGCGTTCAGGCCGGGCGCGTCGCCGCCGCCGGTGGTGATGCCGATGCGTCGGATCGTGGCGGGCTTCGGGGCGGGCGGTGTGCCGGTACGCGCCGGTGCCGCGTTGCGGACCTGGGCCATGGATCGTCTCCGGGTGCGTGCGCGAGCGCACCCGCGCACCGGGTCGCGGAAGTTCGCGACGATAATAGGTAGCCAACGGAGGAAACGATGCAACGACATCCCCGGCTTCACGCCTTCAATTTCTGGAAATGGATCGACGAGAACGAGGCGCTGCTCAAGCCGCCGGTGGGCAACAAGCTGCTGCACACCACCGAGGGCGGCATGATCGTGATGGTCGTGGGCGGTCCGAACACGCGAGTCGACTTCCACGACGACCCGGTCGAGGAGTGGTTCTACCAGGTGCGCGGCGACATGGTGCTGAAGATCGCCGACGACGGCCGCATCTACGACCTGCCGATCCGCGAGGGCGAGGTCTTCCTGCTGCCACCGCATACGCGCCACGCGCCGCAACGTCCGCAGCCGGGCTCGATCGGCATCGTCGTGGAGGCGCCGCGCTATCCCGGCATGAAGGAAGGCTTCGAGTGGTATTGCTTCGGTTGCGAGTCGCTGGTGCACCGCGTCGAGGTGGAACTGAGCGGCGCGCAGGGCATCGTCGACCAGTTGCCGAAGATCTACGATGCCTTCCACGCCGACCAGGCCGCGCGTACCTGCCCCAGGTGCGGCACCGTGCATCCGGGCAAGGGCAAGCCGCCCGAGGGCTGGGTGACGCTCTGAGCGAGGCTGCACGATGAGCTGGCTGCGTCGCCTGCCGCTCGGTCCCCTGCGGCCGGTGGGCCGCGTGCTGGTCGCCGCCGTCACCGGCTTCATCGCCGATGCGGTGCCACGCAAGGGCGCATCGGTGTCGTACTACGCCTTGTTCTCGATGGCGCCGTTGATCGTGGTCGTGCTGTCGATCGCGGCGCTGGTCATCGATGCCGAATCCGTGCGAGCGCACCTCCTCGCCGAGGTCAGCGCGCTGGCGGGCAGCGAGAGCGCGGGCGCACTCGATCGCCTGCTCAATGCCGTCGCGCGCAAGGAGTCCGGGCTGGTGGCCGGCGCGATCGCGCTGCTGGCGACGGCGCTCGGTGCGAGCGTGGTGGTGGTGGAGCTCAAGGCCGCGCTCGACGGCGTGTTCGGTTTCGAGCGTGCGGATCGCCCGCGCGAGAGCATCAAGCGCCTGATCGGGGCGCGGCTTCGCAGCCTGACGTTCATCATCGCGGTGGCCTTCCTGCTGATGACCACGCTCGCGCTCAGCGCCACGGTCTCGGCGCTGTCCAAGTCGCTGGTGTGGGTCGACTGGAGCTGGCTGCTGCGGGTGATCGACATCGTGCTCGGCATCGGGGTGGCGTCCACGTTGTACTTCTTCCTGTTCAAGTTCTTCCCGCAACGCCCGCCACCGAAGCGCGCGGCGGCGATCGGCGCGATCTCGGCCGCGGTCTTGTTCGCGATCGGCAAGCACCTGATCGGCCTGTATCTGGGCTATGCCGGCACGGCCTCGGTGTTCGGCGCCGCCGGCTCCATCGTGGTGCTGATGATCTGGGTCTACTACAGCACGCAGATCCTGCTGTTCGGCGCGGAAATCGCGAAGGCCGTGGCCAGTGGAGCCGCCAATCGACCCACGGACGATGATCTCGACGACGACTTCGACGACGATGGGCTGGGGCCGCGCGCATTCGGGTCGTCGGGGCAGCGGCTGGCGGGGCCAGTGACGGCGCGTCGGCCGCACGGACGCCTGGAGCGGATCTATCCGGGCGATCTCGAGGGGGCGGAGGTGATCGACCTGGGGGTGTTCGAGCCGCCGTCAAGCCGCCGGTGACGGCGCCATCGTGCCTTCGTCGACGACAACGATCAGGGCAGGCTGGACGTCAACGTGTCGGCCGAGCGCTTCATCGTCCGCAAGATCGTCTGCTCCCATGTCGCGTCGGACGCCCGATTGACCTGGCTGCTGAGGTTCAGCGCGCCGATGATCGTTGCGTCGTGGCCTCGCAGCGGAACCGACACGGCGACGAGGCCGATCTCGAGTTCTTCGCGCGCGATCAGATGACCGTCGCGTCGGCAATGCCGGATCGAAGCAAGGATGTCTTCGATGCGAGTCAGCGTGTGCGCCGTGAATTGGCGCCGGTCCATTTGCTGCAGTAACGATCGAGCCCGGTCTTCCGGGAGTTCCGAGAGCAGCACTCTGGCGGCAGACGATGCATGCAAGGGCAGCTCGCCATCCGGTGTGCCCAGGACCATGTGTCGGCCGGCGGCGTTCGAGCGGGCGATAGTCAGGACCTTCTTGCCCGACCACACCGAGATCGAGACGGTTTCGGACAGCTCGATCGACAAGGCATCGAGGGCCGGCGTCAGGCGGCTTCCCCAGCCGTGGCTCGAGAGAAACGCGTGACCCAAGGAGAGCACCTGCGGTGTCAACTCGAAGCTGCGGCCTGTCTGCCGGGCGTAGCCCAGTTGCACCAAGGTCATCACGAGCCGTCGCGCGACCGCGCGGTCGACCCCGGTTGCGGTCGCCAATTGCGACAGCGTCATGCGGGGTGCGTCGGCGTTGAACGATTCCAGCAGGCGAAGCCCGCGCGCGAAAGTGGATGCGAATGCGTCCGGCATCTTGGTATCCGATCCCGTCTGGTGTTGGTCGTCCCCTTGACTTCGGGCCATCGAAGCGACGACACTGTGTGCGAATAACGCTCAAGTGTGCGCATATCGCACAGAATAGGGGAGACATCCAGATGAAGTCAAAAGCGATTGCGCTCGGCGGGCTGCTGGCCGCGGCGGTACTTGGCAGTCAGGCCTCGGCGGAAACCCTGAAGCTTTGGACCTTCCTCAATCCGAACGGGAAGAATGGTCGCGAGGTCGCCCTCAAGCAGTTGATCGACCGCTATCAGGCGGCCAATCCGTCGGTGAAGATCCAGGTCGAGCCGCAGGTCTGGAGCGAACTGACCAAGAAGTTCGTCCTGGGCGCGAACCTGGGCAAGGCGCCCGACATCGTTTTCACGCACGGCAACAATCTCCGCCTGCTGGCCGAGTCGGGGGCGGCTGCCGATCTCGATGCGCTGATCGTCAAGAAGTGGTCGGCTGCCGATGCGAAGGACTTCCTGTACGACGGCCTGCTGCAGAAGGCGCGAGTCAACGGCAAGCTCATGGGCGTGCCGGTCTTTCCGTTTGCCACCGTCTTGTACTACCGCAAGGATTTGCTGGAGAAGGCGGGCAAGAGCGCAGCCGACCTCAAGACCTGGGACGGATTCGTGGCCGCGATGAAGGCAGTGGGCTCCGAAACGGTTTCGCCCATGACGATTCCGCTCAGTCCTGATCGCACCACGCAAACGCCCTTCCTGACCCGTCTCCTCGACAGACAGGGCCGAGTCTTCGACGACAAGTGCAAGCCCATGCTCGCCACGGACGCCGCTGCCGAGGCGTTGAAGTTCCAGGTCTCGCTTTTCAAGGATGCCAAGCTCGCATCGCGCGAGGACATCAGCCGCAATCTAGATGACTCCTGGGATCTCTTCCTGGCCGGACGCGCTGCCGCCATCCTGAACGCGTCGACGCGCGCGGGCCAGGTCGCGAAGAAGGCGAGTTGGAACGCGGCCGGCCTCGGAATCGGCGCGCTGCCCGGCATCTCGGCCGGCAAGGCGGGCCCTGCCGTTGCCAACGCCTGGTTCATCTCGGTATGGGAGAAGTCACCCAACCGCGCCGCCGCCGCTGCCTTCGTCGACTATCTGGTGGGCCGCGACGGCGCGCAAGCGTGGGCGCTGATCGGCGGGCAGCCGCCCTTGCGTGCTGCGGTTCTGAACTCGGCCGAACTGGCAGCGCCGAAATACGATCTGGTCCGCCAGATCGGTTCGGCGATCTCCGCGGCGACGGCGGACCTGCCCGCGGAGTGCCGGGCGGATCGAGTCTATGCCGATCTGAACGAAGCGACCCAGGCGGTCCTGACCCAAGGAGTGCCGGTGGCCAAGGCGCTTGCCGATGCACAGGCCAAGGCAGCGGCACGCAAGTGATTCGGCTCGAATGCCAGGGGCGCGGCGCGCGCGTCGCATCCCCTGCTCGATGAGCTTGCCATGACCCAGGCGCCCCCTCGGCAACGCAAGCTATTCCCCTGGGGGTACATCGCGCCGCTGTTGCTGCTGGAGGCGGGTTTCGTCTTCACGCCCTTGCTGCTCGCGGCGGCGGTCAGCTTCCAGAACTACGACTATTTCCGACCCGGCGGTTGGGTCGGCTTCGACAACTACGCCTGGGCACTCGGCAACCCCGAGTTTCTGAAGGCGGTCGTGGCCACGACGATCTTCACGGTCTTCGCGACCGGCTTGACCTTCTTTGCCGGCTTCGGCCTGGCGATGCTGTTCGAGCGCGACAACCGGCACAGCGTGCTGATGCGCACCGTGGTGTTGATCCCGTACTTCATTTCCATGCTGGTCGGCTCCTTGCTGTTGCGCTGGGTGTTCTCGGAAGACGCGGGCCTGGCGACGCTTGCGTTCAAGGCGCTGGGCATCACGCCGTTCAGCATCCTGGCCGAGCCCCGCTCGGCGATGGTCGCCCTGGTGGCCAATGCGATCTGGCGCGACTCGGCGTTCGCGATGATCCTGCTGCTTGCGGGCCTGAAGAGCATTCCGCCGAGCCTCCTGAATGCAGCCCGCGTCGACGGCGCTTCCTACTTCTACGCATTCCGACGAATCGTCATTCCGCTGATGCGGGTGCCGATCCTGATCACGCTCGTTCGGCTCACCTTGTTCTACATGAACGTATTGACCTTTCCGCTGATCCTCACGGGTGGAGGGCCCGGTGGTGCGACCGAGACGGTCGTGCTCTGGATGTATCGGCGTGGTTTCGAGGACTACGCGATCGGCAAGGCCAATGCGATCGCGCTGCTCGTGCTCGTGGTGAACGTGATCCTGGTCGTGAGCCTGATGCTCCTGTTTCGACGGCGTAGGGCGGCCGCGGCATGAGACGGATCCTCGAACGAGCGCTCGGCCCCTTGGTGTCAGCGGCGATTGCGCTGGCAGCCTTGTTCCCGATCCTGTGGGGTCTGCTCACGTCGTTCAAGCCAAAGCGAGAGATCCTGCGCTTTCCGCCCGACCTGGTTTCCGCGCAGCCTACGCTGGAGCACTACCAGCGCCTGCTCGAAGAGGGCGCGCAGCGATTCATGCTGAACTCGGTGATCGTCTCGGCGGGTGCACTCGCGCTGTGCCTGTCGCTCGGATTGCTGGCCGCCTATGCAATGGCCCGTGGCCGGTTCGCCGGGCGCTCGGCGATCCTTGTCATGCTCGTTGCCGTCATGAGCATTCCGATCGCGTCGCTGCTGGTGCCCACCTTCACCCTGATGACGACGATCCGGCTCTCGGACAGCCTGACCGGCCTCGTTCTGCTCTACGCCGCCTACCAGATCCCGATCGTCGTATGGATGCTGATGGGATTCATCGAATCCCTGCCCGTGGAACTGGAACAGGCGGCGACTGTCGACGGCTACTCGCGGCTGGCAGTTCTCTGGAAGATCGTCGCACCGCTTTCCCGACCCGCCTTGGTGGCCGCGGGGCTATTCGTCTTGACCTTCGCATGGAACGACTTCGTCGTTGCGGTCGTCATGAACAGCTCGCCCGAGACTCGAACCTTCCCGGTGGCGGTCTACAACTTCCTCGGCTTCTTCGGACGAGACTGGGGCCCGCTGCTGGCGGCCTCGATGGTGTCGATCATCCCGATCATCGTGGTGTTCGTCCGCTTCCAACGCCATTTCGTCACCGGCATGACGAGTGGCAGCGTCAAGGGTTGAAGGGCGGGAATCATGGCGAAGCCGAAAGTCTCGTTTCGCGGGGTCAGCAAGCGCTACGGCGCGCAGCTTGCGCTCGACGATCTCGACCTCGACATCCAGACCGGCGAATTCGTGTCGCTGCTTGGGCCCTCGGGCTCTGGCAAGAGCACGACACTGAATCTGCTGGCCGGCCTGATCCACCCCGACGGCGGCGAGATCCGAATCGACGATCGCATCGTCAACACCCTCACGCCGGACCGGCGCAACATCGCAATGGTGTTCCAGAGCTACGCGCTCTATCCGCACATGACGGTGCGCGAGAACCTGGCCTTTCCGCTGCGGGCACGGCATCGCCGGCGTTCGGAATCCGAGATCACCGTTGCGATCGAGCGCGTCGCGCCGGGGCTGGGTCTGCAGGAACTGCTGCACCGCTACCCGAAGGAGCTCTCGGGCGGCCAACAACAGCGTGTCGCACTCGGCCGGGCGATGATCCGCGATCCTTCGGTGCTGCTGCTCGACGAGCCATTGTCGAACCTGGACGTTCGGTTGCGGATCCAGATGCGCCGCGACATCAAGGCGCTGCACGAGCGCGTGGGTGCCACCACGATCTACGTCACCCACGACCAGAGCGAGGCGCTCGGCCTGTCGGATCGAATCGCGGTATTCCGCAGCGGCAAGCTGCAGCAGTACGGTCCGCCCGACGAGATCTACGAGCGGCCAGTCAATACCTTCGTCGCCAACTTCGTCGGCGAGCGCGGCATGAACTTCCTGGATGCGAGCCTCGGCCGCGATCCCGCGGGCCTGGCGCTGGCGGCGCCGGGACTGCGCCTGGCCCTGTCGTCTACCGAGGCCGGTTCGACTGCCGCGGTGACGCTGGGCGTGCGCGCCGAAGGGATTCGGCCGCCGCGCGACGGCGAGGCGGCCGACGTCTGGGGCCAGGTCGAACAGATCGAGCTTGCCGGGCCCGACAAGATCCTGATCGTCACGCTCGCCGGTGGCCAGGAAGTGCAATGTCGCACCGACGCGATGTTGCCGATACGACGCGGCGAGCCGGTAGCGCTCGTGCTGGAGCGTGCGCGCCTGAGACTCTTCGATACCGAAACCGGACGCGCGCTGGCGTGTGCGTTTGCTGGAGAAGCCGAGAAATGACACAAGCAGTACGAGAAGAGCACTTCGATGTCGTGGTCGTCGGTGCGGGGGCGAGCGGCGTCGTAGCCGCGATCGCGGCCGCGCGCAATGGAGCGCGAACGCTGCTGGTCGACGCCGGCACCGCGATCGGCGGCGAATTGTTGAGCGGGATCAACATCCTGGGCACGCGCGCGTCGAACGGCGACAAGCTGATGGCCGGGATCGGCGACGAGTTGCTCGAGGAATGCCGCAGCCTGGGCGGATTCGTGGCCGAAGTCCGCGATTTCCGACCGCTGTACTTCGTCTCGTTCGATCCCGAGTACATGAAGGTCGCGGTAGCCAGCCTGGTCGAGCGCGCGGGCGTCGAAGTCCGGCTCTATACGGTGGCCACCGAGATGGTGGTCGACGGCGGGCAGTTCAGCGGCGTCATCGTGCACAACAAGCTCGGCCGCAGCCTGATCCGCGCCAAGGTCTTCATCGACTGCACAGGGGACGCGGACCTGGTCCATGGGGCCGGGGGTGCGGTCCACGCCGGCGACGGTGCTGGCGCGTTCCAGTCGCTGACGCTGGTATTTCGCATGATCGGCGTGGATACGCCGCGGCTGCTCGACTTCATGCGTTCGCATCCTGAAAACTTCGCGATCTCCGAGGAGGCGTTCGCATCGATCGCGCCCACGCGCGAGGAGGCGATCCAGGGCCTGTACGAGCAAGGCCTGCCCAAGCTCGCGCTGGCCGGCACGGGGCCGCTGCTCACGCAGGCGATCGATGCCGGCGAGTTGTACGAGACCTCGATCGTGGCGATCGCGCCGCTCTCGATGGAACGGCGCGAGGTCAGCATCAATTCCACCAAGATCACCAATGTCGATCCGACCGACACGCGGGCCCTGAGTCGTAGCTATGCGGCCTTGATGAAGCAGGTGATGACCTGCGCGCGCTTCCTGAACCAGCGGGTGCCCGGCTTCGAGGAGGCCCGGTTCTCGGGTCTGGCACCGCGAATCGGTATCCGCGAGGGACGCCGCATCGTCGGCGACCATGTACTCGATGGCGAGCACATCACGCAGGCGCGCAAGTGCACCGACGGCGTGGCTCGCGGCGGCCATCCGATCGACGTCTGGGTGCCGGGCCGCGGCGTGCACTGGAAAATCGTGCGCGACGGCGGGCGCTTCGACATTCCCTTCGGCTGCCTGTTGCCGCAGGCCTTCGACAACCTGCTGGTCGCCGGCCGCTGCCTGTCGTCGACCCGCGAGGGTCAGGCGTCCGTACGCGTGATGGGGACGTGCATGGCGGTGGGGCAGGCTGCGGGAACCGCTGCCGCGCTGGCCGCGCGCGAGAGCGCGGGGCCGGTCGATCTAAGGCAATTGCCGATCGCGGCGCTGCGTGCGACGCTGACGGACCAGGGCGCGCTGATCTGAGGCCTGCCCCGAGATCCGTGCCGGACAGCGTGCTCGCTTCGGTCGGGTCTAGCTCCGCTTGAGCATCCCCGGATCCAGCGGCAGGCTTCGAATCCGCTTGCCGGTCGCCGCGAAGATCGCATTGGCCACCGCCGGCGCGGCCGGCGGCAGGCCGGGCTCGCCCACGCCGCCGGGCGCTTCGTCGCTCTTGACGATGTGCACTTCCACCTTCGGCATCTCGGGCATGCGCAACATGCGATAGGTATCGAAGTTGCCCTGCTCGACGCGGCCATCGCGGAAACTGATGCGCCCGTAGAGCATGGCGGTCAGGCCGTAGACGATCGCGCTTTCGACCTGGCGCCGGATGATCTCGGGGTTGACGATGGCACCGCAGTCGATGGCGGCCACGATGCGATGGATCCTGGGCGTGCCGTCTTCGGCCACCGAGACCTCGGCGACCTCGGAGACGAAGCTGCCGAATGACTTGGCCAGCGCGATGCCGCGATGCCGGCCGGCCGGCAGGGGCTTGCCCCAGTCGGCCTTGGCCGCGGCGAGCTCGAGCACCGCCCTGTGGCGCGGCGCCTTGCCCAGCATCGCGCGCCGGAACTCGAACGGGTCCTTGCCGGCGGCCGCGGCCATCTCGTCGACGAAGCTCTCCATGAAGAAGGCGTTCTGCGAGTGGCCGACCGAGCGCCAGAACCACACCTGCACGCCGGGCTCCTCGCGCACATAGCCGACCTTCATGTTGGCGATGTCGTAGGGGTTGTCGGCAATGCCCTCGACCGCGAAATGGTCGACGCCGTTCTCGGCGATCTTCATGAAGCCGGAGCCCGCCATGATCGAGGGCGAGGCCACGTTGGCGCGCAATGCGATCGCCTTGCCGGTGCCATCGAGCGTGGCGGCGAAGCGTGCGGCCGCGGCCGGACGATAGAAGTACGCCCGCATGTCGTCTTCGCGGGAATAGACGAGCTTCACGGGCCGGCCGACCTGCTTCGATAGCACGGTGGCCGCGATCGTGAAGTCGGGCGCGAAGCGTCGACCGAAGCCACCGCCCAGAAACAAGGTGTTGATCTTGACCTTGGTCGGGGCCACCGAGGCGACCTGGCCAAGGATGCCTTGCGCCGGGCCCTGCGACTGGGTGCCGGCCCAGATCTCGACCTCGTCCTTGCGAACCCAGGCCGTGCAGTTCATGGGCTCCATGCAGGCGTGCGCCAGGTAGGGCGCCTCGTAGAGGGCATCCAGGGTCTTGGCGCCCTGGGCTTCGTCGGCCTTGCCTTCGTTGCGGGCCGTGGCGCCGCTTCGCTGCGTCGCTTCGGCCAACTGGCGCGCGATGGTCTCGGACGACAGGGTCGCATTCTTGCCCAGGTCCCAGCTCACCTTCAGCGCGTCGCGCCCCTTCTTGGCCGCCCAGTAGCCGTCGGCCAGGACGGCGACCCCATCGGGGATGCGCACGATCTCGCGCACGCCCGGCACCTGGCGGGCGGCGGTGTCGTCCACGGTCCTGGCGCTCGCGCCGATCACCGGCGCACGCTCGAGCACCGCCACGAGCATGCCCGGCAGGCGCACGTCGATCCCGAAGCGTGCGCTGCCGTCGATCTTGGCCGGCGTGTCGAGCCGCTTGGCGGGCGTCCCGAGGATGCGGAAGTCCTTGGCGTCCTTGAGCTTGGGCGAGGCCGGCACCGGTTCGGCCGCCGCCGCCGCCGCGAGTTCGCCATAGCTGAGCCGTCGCCCGCTGCGGTGCACGACCGCGCCGTGCTCGGTGTGGCAGTCGGACGGCTTCGCGCCCCAGGCCTTGGCCGCGGCGGCAAGCAACATCTCGCGGGCCGCGGCGCCCGCCATGCGCATCGGTTGCCAATGGCCGCGCACCGATGTGGACCCGCCGGTGGCCTGCATGCCGAAGACCGGATTGGCATAGGCCTTGTCGACGCCGGCCTGCTCGACGCCCACCTGAGACCAGTCGACATCGAGTTCTTCGGCGACCAGCATCGGAATCGCGGTGAGCACGCCCTGCCCCATCTCGGACAGGCCGCAAACCACGGTGATGCGATTCCGCGGCGAGATCTTCAGGTAGGCGTTGATCGTGGCATCGGTGGCGGCCATCGCCAGGCGCGACGCCACGGGCAGCGCGAAGCCGATCGCCAGGCCGCCGCCGACGGCAGCCGAGCCCTTCAGGAAGCGCCGGCGCGGGGCACGAAAGGCACCGGGCCGCGACTGGGTGGTTTCCATGGGAGCTCCCTCAGCCTTTGAGCGTGCCGGCCGCATCCTTGATCGCGGCGCGGATCTGGTTGTAGGTGCCACAGCGGCAGACATTGCCGGCCATCGCCTCGTCGATGTCGGCGTCACTGGGCGCGCGCAGTCTTTCGAGCAGGGCGGTCGCGCTCATGATCTGTCCGCTCTGGCAATAGCCGCACTGCGGTACGTCGTGCGCCAGCCAGGCGGCCTGCACGGCCTTGCCGACCTTCGACACACCGACGCCTTCGATCGTGGTGATGGCCTTGCCATCGGCCGCCGAAAGCGGCGTCTGGCAGCTCCGTATGGGTTGGCCATCGAGATGGATGGTGCAGGCGCCGCAAAGCGCCATGCCGCAGCCGAACTTGGTGCCGGTCAGGCCGAGCTCGTCGCGAAGCACCCATAGCAGCGGCGTGTCGCCGGGCAAGTCGAGCGAGAGCCGCTTGCCGTTCAGAGTGAGCGTGGTCATGTTCGTCTCCGCAGGCAGCCGCTGACGACGCGGCCCGTGTCACAGCCATTCTTGCGCCGTCGCTCGCGCTTCGCAAGCAAGCCCCCGGTAAACCCGGAGAATCGCGTCTGCGCGCACAGCAACTGCGCGCGCACGCGGCGACGGACGTGCGCGCCGACATTTGGAATGCCGACCCGATTCGAGGGTGCCACAATCCGGCGGTGCGCGGCTCGCGCTCCGCGCGCGCGCCCGTCTCGTTTTCGTGGGCGTGGGCGCGACCGGGATCGAAGACCTCGCCTCGAGGACCGTGCGAGCAACCAGGGAGGCTGTCGGCGTATGGAACGGTGCCAGGCATGAAGTCGGCCTCACGCTACGATTCGGTATTTCGCCCCGGCCTGTTCGACGGCTGCACCATCGTGGTCACCGGCGGTGGCAGTGGCATCGGCCGCTGCGTGGCCCACGAGCTCGCGTCACTTGGCGCGGCGGTCGTGATCACCGGCCGTCGACGCGATCGGCTCGATGCCGTGGCGGCCGAGATCCGCGAAGACGGCGGTCGTGCCGACGCCTTCGACTTCGATATTCGCGACGAAGCCGCGGTGACCCGGGCCGTGGGGGCGATCGTCGCCGCCCACGGCCCGATCGCCGGCCTCGTGAACAATGCCGGCGGCCAGTTCACGGCGCGCCTCGAGGACATCAGCCTCAAGGGCTGGGACGCGGTGGTGCGCACCAACCTGAACGGTGGCTTCCTGATGAGCCGAGAGGTCGTGCGCCAGTCGATGCGCGACACCGGTGGCGCGATCGTGAACATGGTGGCCGATTTCTGGCGGGGCATGCCCATGATGGCGCATTCGGGCGCGGCTCGGGCCGGCATGAGCAATCTGACCCAGAGCGCGGCGGTCGAATGGGCGCACTATGGCATTCGTGTCAACGCCGTGGCGCCCGGCACGATCGCCTCGTCGGGCCTCGATACCTACGACGCCGCCTGGCAGGCGCGCTATGCGCAGCGCCGGCTCACGCTACCGCCCAAGCGTTTCGGCACCGAGGCAGAGGTCTCGGCGGCGATCGTGTTCCTGCTCTCGCCGGCCGCGGCCTTCGTCTCGGGCGAGACGCTGCGCGTCGATGGCGCCGGTCCCAACATGACCAATGCCTACGAGGTGCCGGAGCATTCGCGGCTGCCGGCCTTCGAGGGCTTTCATCGGGCGCAGGCGCCGCGCGTCGTACGCGACGTCGATGGCCCGCGCGAGGACGACTGAATGCCCAACGTCGGGACGGCGGTGAACCGTCGCGATCCGCGCTTCGATGCGGATCGCGGCGCGATGCTGGCCCTGCTCGAGCGGGTGCGCGATCTCGAGGCCCGGTCGGTCGCGCTCGGCGAGGCCCAGCGCGCGCGCTTCGAGAAGGCGGGCAAGCTGCTGCCGCGCGAGCGCATCGATCGCCTGCTCGATGCCGGCAGCCCGTTCATCGCGCTGTCCTCGCTCGCCGGCCTGGGCGAGCACGAGGACGACGGCGAGTCGATGGTGATGGGCGGTGGCGTGATCACCGGCATCGGCTGGGTCTGCGGCACGCGCGTGATGGTCATCGCCAACGACAGTGCGATCAAGGGCGGTACCTCGAGCTGGGCTGGTGGGCGCAAGATCCAGCGCGCGCAGGAGATCGCGTTGCGCCAGAAGCTGCCCGTGGTGAACCTGATCGAGAGTGGCGGCGGCAACCTGCGCCTGACCTACTTGACCTTCGCCGAGATGAGCGGGCGGCGCTTTGCCAACCAGGCACGCCTGTCGGCGGCCGGCATTCCGCAGGTGGCGGTGGTGCATGGCAATGCGACGGCCGGCGGCGCCTATGCACCCGGCATGTCCGACTACCTGATCGCGGTGCGCGGCCAGACCCGGATGTTCCTGGCTGGTCCGCCGCTGCTCAAGATGGCCACCGGCGAGATCGCCGATGGCGAGGCGATGGGCGGCGGCGCGATGCACGCGCAGGTGGCGGGCACCGCCGAGTGGCTGGCCGACGACGATGCCCACGCGATCGCGATCGCGCGCGACGTGGTGGCCTCGCTGCACTGGAACGACGCGGCCGACGTCGGCGCGGGCCCGGGTCGGCCGGTCCCACCGCCCGCGCTTGCGCCGCGCTTCGATGCCGACGAGCTCGCCGGCCTGGTGCCGGTCGACTACCGCACGCCCTACGATGTGCGCGAGGTGATCGCGCGCATCGCCGACGACTCGGCCTTCGTGGACCTGAAGGCCGACTACGACGACTACACGGTTTGCGGCACCGCGGCCGTGGGGGGCCACCCCTGCGGCTTCATCGGCAACAACGGCCCGATCACCGCACGCGGCGCGGCCAAGGCCGCGCAGTTCATCCAGCTATGCGACCAGGCGGGTACGCCGCTCGTGTTCCTGCAGAACACCACCGGCTTCATCGTCGGGCAGGCGGCCGAGTCCGAAGGCATCATCAAGCATGGATCCAAGCTGATCCAGGCGGTGACCAATGCCCGCGTGCCGCGTATCACGCTGATGATCGGCGCCTCGTTCGGCGCCGGCAACTATGCGATGTGCGGGCGCGGCTTCGACCCGGACTTCGTGTTCTCGTGGCCGAACCATCGCATCGCGGTGATGGGCGGCGAGCAGGCCGCCGGTGTCCTGGAGATCGTCGCGCGCGAATCCGCCGGTCGGGCCGGGCGCACGCCCGACGAGGCACGGCTCGCGGCCCAGCACGACGACATCGTGGCCCACTACGATCGCACCTCGTCGGCGCTCTATGCGACCGCGCAGCTCTGGGACGACGGCATCATCGATCCGCGCGATACCCGACGGGTGCTGGCCGAGTGCCTGGCGATCTGCCACGGCGCCCGGCGCCGCCAGACCCACCCGAACCAATTCGGCGTGGCCCGGTTCTGAATCACGCGCGATCGGTGCATCGCGCGTTTCGACGCGTCTACAGGAGACGACAGTGTTGCGCACGCATGAACACGACGAGCTGGAGCGCACCACGCTGCGCGTGATCAAGGATCACATCCTGCCGAACGTGGACGACTGGGAGCGCGAGGGCATCTTCCCGGCACACGAGCTGATGAAGAAGTTCGGCGACGCGGGGCTGCTGGGCATCACCAAGCCAGAGGCCTACGGCGGCCTGGACCTGGACTTCTCCTACGAGATGGTCTTCGCCGAGGCCTTGGGCAGCATCCCGGCCAGTGGCCTGAGCTCGGCGATCGGCGTCCAGAGCACGATGTGCACGCCGGCGCTCGCCGCCCACGGCAGCGATGCGCTCAAGCGCGAGTACCTGGCACCGACGATCGCCGGCGACCGGGTCGGGGCGATCGGCGTGAGCGAGCCCGGCGCGGGTTCCGACGTGGCGAACATCCGCACCAACGCCCGGCGCGACGGCGACGACTACGTGATCAACGGCTCCAAGATGTGGATCACCAACGGGGCGCAGGCCGACTGGATCTGCCTGTTGTGCAATACCGCCAGCGACCGCCCCAAGCACGGCAACAAGTCGCTGATCATCGTGCCGATGGACACGCCCGGCGTTCAACTGAGCCGCAAGCTCGACAAGATGCTGTACTTCAGCTCGGACACCGCGCAGCTCTTCTTCGACGACGTGCGCGTGCCGGCGAGCAATCGCATCGGCGAGGAGAACCTGGGCTTCACCTACCAGATGGAGCAGTTCCAGGAAGAACGGCTGTTCGTGGTGGCGCGCAGCCTGCGCGCCATGGAGATGGCGATCGAGGTCACGATCGACTACACCCGCCAGCGCGAGGTGTTCGGCAAGCCGGTGCTCGCCAACCAGGTCGTCTATCACAAGCTCGCCGAGCTCCAGTCCGAGCTCGAGGCGATCCGCTCGCTGCTCTACCGGGCCACCGAGGCCTATGTGGGCGGCGAGAACGTGACCAAGCTCGCATCGATGGCGAAGTTCCTGATCGGCAAGCTGGCGATGCGCCTGCCGGCGGAGTGCCAGCAGTACTGGGGCGGGCAGGGCGTGATGAACGAGAACTGGATCTCGCGCGCGTACCGCGACATCCGGCTCACGTCGATCGGCGGTGGCGCCAACGAGATCATGCTCGAGGTCGTGGCCAAGCAGATGGGAATCCATCCGGGACGGCGGGGAGGCTGACATGGCTGCGCAGGGATCGAATACGGGCAACAAGGTGCTCGCGCGCGACGGTCGCCGGCGCACGGTTCGCATCGGTGGTGCGTCGGGCTACTGGGGCGACTCGCAGGACGCGCCACGCCAGCTCGTGACCCGCGGCGACATCGACTACCTCGTGTTCGACTACCTGGCCGAGGTCACGATGTCGGTGCTGGTGCGTGCATTCCAGAAGGACCCGCAGGCCGGCTACGCGCGCGACTTCGTCGAGCTGGTCATGAAGCCGTTGCTGCCCGAGATCAAGGCCCGCGGCATCCGCGTGATCGCCAATGCCGGGGGCGTGAACGTGCCGGCCTGCGCGCGCGCGCTGGCGGCGGTCGCGGCCGAGGCCGGCGTTGCGCTGCGCATCGGCACCGTCGAGGGCGACGACCTGCTGCCGCGCGAGGCCGAGTTGCGCGAGCGCGGTGTGCGCGAGATGTTCAGCGGCGCACCGCTGCCCGCTCGCCTGGCGAGCGCGAATGCCTACCTGGGTGCGAGACCCATCGCCGCCGCGCTCGACGCCGGCGCCGATGTCGTGATCACCGGGCGCTGCGTCGACAGCGCGGTCACGCTCGGGCCCCTGGTCCACGAGTTCGGCTGGGGCCCCGGGGACCTGGACCGACTCGCCGCTGGCACGATCGCCGGCCACATCATCGAGTGCGGCGCCCAGGCCACCGGCGGCAACTTCACCGACTGGCGCGAGGTGGCCGCCGGCTGGGCCGACATGGGCTACCCGATCGCCGAGTGCGATGCCGATGGCGGGGTCGTGATCACCAAGCCCGAGGGCACCGGCGGGCGCGTGTCGCGCTTCACGGTGGGCGAGCAGCTGCTCTACGAGATCGGCGATCCGGCCCGCTACGTGGTGCCCGACGTGGTCTGCGACGTCAGCGACCTGGCGCTCGACGAGATTGCGCCCGATCGCGTGCGGGTGTCCGGCGTGCGCGGCCATGCCCCCACCGACAGCTACAAGGTCTCGGCCACCTGGGCCGACGGTTTCCGTGCGACGGCGCTCACGGTGCTGACCGGCTTCGACGTCGTCGAGAAGGCCAATGCCTTCTCCGGTGCGGTGCTCGAGCGCACCCGCCGCTTGTTCGCCGAACGCGGCTGGGGCGACTATCGGCGCACCGCGACGCACCTGATCGGCGCCGAGACCCTGTGGGGCGCGAACGCACGAGCGCAGGCGACCGCTACCCGGGAGATCACGCTGCGCATGGACGTCCACCACGACAACTACCGCGCGCTGGACCTGTTCTCCAAGGAGTACACCGGCGTGGCGCTGGCCATGACCACCGGGCGATGCGCCGGTGGCGCGGCCGGGCGGCCGAAGGTGACACCGGTGGTGGCGCAGTTCGCGTTCCTGGTGCCCAAGGCCGAGGTGCTGGTGCGGGTCCGCGTGGACGGCGCGGCCGTGCCCTTGGCCGAGCCCGTTCGGATCGCCGGCGGTGATGGCACGGCGCGCGGCCCGCTCGCCGAAGCAGCGGGCTGCGTGACTGGCGCGCCCGGCGAGGACTCGTCGGCCGATGGCCTGCGCAAGGTGCCGCTCGTCTTGCTCGCGGTGGCGCGCAGCGGCGACAAGGGCGACGACGCCAATATCGGCGTGATCGCGCGTCGCCCCGACTACCTGCCGTGGATCCAGGCCCAGCTCACGCCCGAGCGCGTGCGCCGATGGTTCGCGCACACCGTGCGCGGCGACGTGCATCGCTATGCGTTGCCGGCGCTCGGCGCGTTCAACTTCGTGCTCAAGAACGCGCTCGACGGTGGCGGGACGTCGTCGCTGCACCTGGACTCGCAGGCCAAGACCTATGCGCAGCAATTGCTCGCGATCGAACTGGAGGTGCCCGCCGCGATCGCTGATCAGGCAGAGGCACGCGCATGAGCATGGTCGTCGCATCGACGCCTTTCCGGACGGTCCTGATCGCGAACCGGGGCGAGATCGCCTGCCGCATCGCGCGCAGTGCCCGGCAGGCCGGCTTGCGCACGGTGGCGGTCTTCACGGAGGCCGATCGGGACGCGCCGCATGTGTACGCGGCCGACGAGGCGCTTCACCTGCCTGACCTGCCCGGGGCACCGGAACCCTATCTGGACGTGGCACGCATCGTCGATGCGGCGCGACTCGCCGGCGCGCAGGCGGTGCACCCCGGCTACGGCTTTCTGTCCGAGAACCCGGCGCTGGCCGAAGCCTGCGCCGCCGCCGGGCTCGTCTTCATCGGACCCGGGGCCGACGCGATCCGCCTGATGGCCGACAAGGCGCTGGCCAAGCGACGACTGCGCGCGGCCGGCGTCCCCTGCGTGCCGGGCTACGACGGCGAGGACCAGTCCGACGCGCGCCTGCGCGACGAGGCGGAGCGCATCGGCTATCCGGTGCTGGTCAAGGCCGTGGCCGGCGGTGGTGGCCGTGGCATGCGCCGGGTCGATTCCGCAGGCGGGTTCGACGAGGCGCTCGCCGGTGCCCGGGGCGAAGGACGCGCGGCCTTCGGTTCGCCGGTCGTGATCCTGGAGCGCGCGCTCGATCGCGTGCGCCACATCGAGATCCAGGTCGCCGCCGACCGGCACGGCAACGTCGTGCACCTGGGCGAGCGCGACTGCTCCAGCCAGCGACGCAACCAGAAGGTCATCGAGGAAGCGCCGTCGCCGGCCATCGATGCGCGCCAGCGCGACGCGATGGGCGAGGCCTCGGTGCGCGCGGCCGCGGCCATCGGCTACGAGGGGGTGGGCACGCTCGAGTTCCTGGTGGACGAGCGCGGCGAGTTCCACTTCATCGAGATGAACACGCGGCTGCAGGTCGAGCACCCGGTCACCGAGTGCGTGACCGGGATCGACCTCGTCGATTGGCAGTTCCGGATCGCCGCCGGCGACGCGTTGCCGATGGCACAAGACGAGATCGCCATTCGCGGCTCGGCGATCGAGGTGCGGCTCTACGCCGAGGATCCCGACCAGGGCTTCCTGCCGCAGTCGGGCGTGGTCACCGACTGGGCGCCTCCCGAAGATGTCGGCGTGCGCCTGGACCATGCGATCTGCCAGGGCCTGGCGGTCGGTGTGCGCTACGACCCGATGCTCGCGAAACTGATCGTGCACGGACCCACTCGCGAGGCCGCGCGAGCGCGACTGATCGATGCGCTGCGCTCGATGCGCATCGCCGGCGTGGTGACCAACAAGGCCTTCCTGCTGCGCTGCCTGACGCACCCGGACTTCGTGGCGGCCCGCGTCCACACGCGCAGCCTGGACGCGCTGGCAAGCGAGCCGGTGCCCGAGGCGCAGGATTGGCAGTATCGCGTCGCGGTGGCGCTCGCCTATTTCGCCGAAGCCTGGCGTTGGGGCGGCCCGCCCGACGACTGGTCCTCGCTCGGGGCGGGCGCCGGCCAGGGGCTGGGCCTGCGATGGCGCGCCTACCGGGTTGCGGCCGGCGCTGCGTTCCAGGATGCCGAGCCGTTCGTATACGGCGTTCGCATGCGCGGCGGCGTGGCCGAGGTCGCCCGGCGCGACGCGCCGGAGGCTGTGATGCGGCTGGTCTTCGGCGGTGCGCCGCAGACCGCGCGCCCGGACGAGGCGATGCCGCGCTTCACCCGCGTGGCGCTGGGCGATGATCCATTGCTGCGCCGCATCGGATGGTCGCCCGCGGGCGACCGCGTGGCGGTCGACTTCGGTGCGCTGCGCGTGGAGGCCGCGATCGCAACCCCGGGCGCAGGCCCGGCCGGCGCGGGAACCGGCGCCGCCGACGGTTCGATCCGTGCGCCGATGGCCGGCAAGGTGGTCGAGGTGCGCGCGGCGGCCGGCGCGACCGTGTCCGCGGGCGAGATATTGATCGTGCTGGAGGCCATGAAGATGGCGCATCGGATCAGCGCGCCGATATCCGGGCGCCTGGCCGAGTTGCGGGTCGATCCGGGCGACCAGGTGGCCCGCGCCGATCTGTTGGCGTGCGTCGTCGCCGACACGGCCGTGCCAGACACGCCAGCACCCTGCTAGTCGTCCCCCCTTTTCCTGCGGAGACCGCTCTTGGATTTCAGCTTCAGCACCGAGCACGAGCAACTGCGCGAGACGATGCGCCGGCACGGGCGCGAGGAACTCGCGCCGCTGGCCCGCGCGGCCGACGACACCGAGTCCTTTCCGCCCGCCCTGTTCCGTCGCTGGGGCGAGCTCGGCGTGATCGGCGCGCGCTATCCGGCCGCCGACGGCGGCTCGGACATGGACAAGATCTCGGACTGCATCATCCGCGAGGAACTCAGCTACGTCAGCCAGGCCTTCTGCTCGAGCTTCTCGGCGCACAGCCACCTGGGCATCTGGCCGATCTGGCGTGCCGGTACGCCAGAGCAGAAGGCGCGCTTCTTCCGGCCGGCCGTCGACGGGAAGCAGGTCGCCGGATTCGGCCTGAGCGAGCCCGATGGCGGCTCGGACATCCGCACGCTCAAGACCCGCGCGAAGAAGGTCGACGGCGGCTGGCGGCTCGACGGCAGCAAGCTCTACATCACCAATGCGCCAATGGCCGACTTCCTGCTGGTGGCCGCGCGCACCGCGCCGGAACTCACGAACGCGGCGATCAGCCTGTTCATCGTGGCCCTGCCCAATCCGGGGTTTCGGATCAGCAAGCTCGAGAAGGAGGGCATCAAGGGCTCCGAGACCGGCCTGATCTACATCGAGGATGCGTTCGTGCCCGATGACTGCCTGCTCGGCGGCGAGACCGGCAACTACGATGTGATCCTCGATAGCCTCAGCGAGAACCGGGTCGGCGTGGCCGCGAGCGCATTGGGCATCGCGCGCGGCGCCTTCGATGCCGCGCTCGCATATGCCCGCGAACGCCTCGTGCGCGGCAAGCCGATCCTGCAGTACCAGGCCGTCGCGCACCGGCTGGCCGACATGGCGGCCGAGATCGAGGCCGCGAAATGGATGGTCTATCACGGTGCCTGGCAGGTGGATCGCGGCACGCTCACGCCGGCACTCGCGGCCAAGGTCAAGCTGATCGCGTCCGAGGCGGCGCTGCGCGTGAGCGAGAACGCGATCCGGGTCTTCGGCGGGGCCGGCCTGATGCGCGAGTACCCGGTCGGGCGCCACCATCGCGATGCCCTCGTCTACATCATCGGCGAGGGCACGAGCGACATCCAGCGCAACCTGATTGCTCGCGAATTCCGCGAGACCTGAGGCGCCTGCAAGCGATCGATCGCCCGGAACACGGACATGGATCCTCGAAACATCCAAGGCCTGCAACGCGTGCTCGATCGCTGGCTGAACTTCGCGCCCTGCCCGGGTGTCAACGTCTCGATCCGCGACGCCCGACTGGGCGATTGGGATGCCGCCAGTGGCCTGGCCGATGTCGATAGCGTCCGCTCGATGCCGGTGGCCGCGCCCTGTCATGCCTACAGCATCACCAAGACCTTCACGGCGATCCGGGTGCTGCAACTGGTCCAGGCCGGTGAGCTGCGTCTGGATGCACCGATCGCCGAGATCCTGGCCGAGCCGCCGATCGGCGGGCTCGATCGCGGTGTGACGCTGCGTCGTCTGCTCTCGCACACGGCGGGTATCCCGAACTACACCGCCTTGCCCGACTACCTGCCGGCGGTCAAGGCATCGCCCGCGACGCCATGGACCGATGCGCAGGTACTTGCCGCAACCTGCACCGGCGCGCCCGACTTCGCGCCCGGCGAGGGGTGGAACTACTCCAACACCGGCTACCTGCTGCTGCGACTCGCGATCGAGCGCGCCGGTCGCGCATCGTTCGCCGACCAGATCCGACGCGACATCGCGACGCCGCTGGGGCTTGCGCACACCTGGGCCGCCGGGCATGTCGCGCGTGCCGGCGACGAACCGGCGCTGGTGCCCGGCTATTGTCGATCGCTTGGCGACACCGGAGAGATGGAGAACGTGGTCGGTCGCTATCACCCCGGCTGGTGCCTGACCGGGCTCGTGTGCTCGACCACGCCCGACATCGCCCGACTCTACGACTTGCTGCTCGGCGGCCAGGTGCTCGGCGGCGAGGCGCTGGCCGACATGACGACCTGGACCGCCGTGGGCCGGAAGGCCGCCGATGCCCCCGGGCCGCGCTGGCGTGGCGGCCGGCCCTTCTACGTCGAGCCCGGCTATGGCCTGGGCCTGATGATCGATCGCGGCTGGCCGCACGGCGGGCTCTATGCCCATGGTGGCGACGGGCCCGGATTCAACACCTGGGCAATGCACCTGCCGGCCTTCGCCGGCCGGGCGTTGACGATCGCGATCTTTTGCAACGCGACCTTGCCCACGCATCCGTATTCGTTGATGCGCGGGCTGCTCGATTACCTGGCCGCAAACCCCAACTAAACGGAGCCAACGATGAGAACGGACGAAGACCTCGGGTCGATCATGAAGCCGGCCACCCTGCACACCTGCCGCGCCAATGCCGCGGCGATCGCGCCGCTGAACTTCGGCGACGAGCAGTCGTTCGAGGATGCGCGTCGCGGCTTCATCGGGACCGTGCCCGATGCGCGCGTGCTGGCGGCCGATGGTCGCGTGCTCTGGGACATGTCGAGCTTCGCGTTCCTAGAGACCGACGAGGTGCCCGATTCGGTCAATGCGAGTCTTTGGCGCCAGGCGCGGCTGAACAACATCCACGGGCTGTTCGAGGTCTGTCCCGGCATCTACCAGGTGCGCGGCTTCGACGTCGCCAACATGACCATCATCGAGGGCGAGACCGGCGTCGTGGTCATCGACCCGCTCACCTTCGTCGAGTCGGCGGCCACCGCGCTGGCGCTGTACCGTGCGCATCGCGGGGAACGCGCGGTGCGCGCCGTGATCTACAGCCACAGCCATGTCGATCACTATGCCGGCGTGGAAGGCGTGATGACGCCCGCCGACGCGGCCGAGGGCCGGATCGAGGTGATCGCGCCCGAGGGCTTCCTGGCCGAGGCGATCTCCGAGAACGTGCTCGCCGGCGTGCCGATGCGTCGCCGTGTCTGGTTCCAGTACGGCATCACGCTGGAGCCGGGGCCGCGCGGCTTCGTCGACGCCGGCTTGGGCAAGATGGCCGGACGCGGGACCGGCAGCCTGATCCCGCCGACGCGGGTGATCACCGAACCCACCGAGACCCATGTCGTCGACGGCGTCGAGATCGTGTTCCAGCTCACGCCGGGGACCGAGGCGCCGGCCGAGATGAACTTCTTCTTCCCGGGCTTCAAGGTGTTGAACCTGGCCGAGAACGGCTGCCACACCATGCACAACCTGTGCCCGCTGCGCGGCGCCAAGACGCGGGATTCGCTGGCCTGGTCGAAATACCTCGACGCCGCGCTCGATCTGTTCATCGACGACACCGACGTCGTGATCGCCCAGCATCACTGGCCCACCTGGGGCCGAGAGCGCGTGCGCCGCTTCATCACCGAGCAGCGCGACATGTATCGCTTCCTGCACGACCAGACGCTGCGCCTGATGAGCCACGGCCGCACGCCCAACGAGATCTCCAACGAGTTCCGCACGCCCGCGTCGCTTGCCGATCGCTGGCACATCCGGCCCTACTACGGCGCGCTCGCGCACAACGTGCGTGCCGTCTATGCGCATTACCTGGGACCCTACGACGGCAATCCCACGAGCCTCGATCCGCTCACGCCCGAGGATGGCGCGCGCAAGTACGTGGAGTACATGGGTGGCGCCGACGCCGTGCTCGAGCGGGCCCGTCGCGACTTCGACGCCGGCCAGTACCGCTGGGTGGTCCAGGTCACCCACCACCTGGTGTTCGCCGATCCCGCCAATCGCGCCGCGCGCGAGCTCGGTGCCGATGCCATGGAGCAGCTCGGCTACCAGAGCGAGTCGGGAAGCTGGCGCAGTGCCTACCTGCTCGGCGCGAAGGAACTGCGACGCGGCAAGCCTCGCTCGGGCGCGCGCACGCCGGGCCTGTTCTCGCCACGTGTGCTGGCCGCGATGCCCGTGGAGATGGTGCTGGACTTCCTGGCGATCCGGGTCAATGCCGAGCGCGCCGAGGGCCTTCGCCTGCTCATCGACTGGGTCATGACCGACGAGGACAGCATCCATCGGGTCACGCTGAGCAACAGCGCGCTGAGCCATCGGCCGGGAACGCACGGCGGCGCGGCCCAGGCGCGCATCCTGATGGATCGCCAGCGCATCGCCGCGCTCGTGAACGCCGGCACGCCACTCGACGAGGCGGTGGACGCGGGCCTCGTGCCGCACGCGGGCGATGCCGGCGCGATCCGCTCGCTCTTTGCGCTGTTCGATCGCTTCGACCCAGCGTTCGCCGTGCTGGAGCCCTGAGCGGTCCTCAGCCCATCAGCTTCGAGGGCAGCCAGGTGGCGATGCCCGGGAAGATGCACAGCAGCACGATCGCCACCACCATGCACAGCATGAACGGGAACGCGCCGCGAAGGATGGTGGGCAGCTTCACGTCGGGCGTGATGCCGTTGATCACGAACAGGTTCAGGCCAACCGGCGGCGTGATCAGGCCCAGCTCCATGTTGATCGTGAGCACCACGCCGAACCAGATCGGATCGAAGCCGGCCGCGGTGATCACCGGCATCAGGATCGGCGTGGTCATCAGGATGATCGCGGCCGGTGGCAGGAAGCAGCCCGCCACGAGCAGCATCAGGTTGATCGCGGCCAGGATGATCCAGCGATTGACCTGCATCGCGGCGATCGCCTCGGCCACCGACTGCGTGACCTGCAACGAGGCCATCATGTAGCCGAACAGGATCGAGGTGCCTATGATCATCAGCAGCATGCCGGACTCGCGCAGGCCGTCGCGCAGGATGGCCCACAGGTCGGCCGGCTTCCAGACCCGGTAGATCAGCACGACCATCATCAGGCACAGCAGCGCGCCGACGCCGGCTGCCTCGGACGGTGTCGCGATGCCGCCGTAGAGCGTGTAGACCACGCCCACGATCACCGCCATGAACGGCAACAGCCGCGGCAGCAGTTCCAGGCGTTCGGCCATCGAGAAACGGCGGCCGCTGTCGGTGGTGCGCGTGCCGCGCTTCCAGCTAAGGAACAGCGACCAGGCCATGAACAGGCCCACCAGCAAGAGGCCCGGCAGCACGCCAGCCAGGAACAGCCGGCCGATCGAGGTCTCGGACGCGATGCCGTAGAGGATCATCGTGATGCTGGGCGGGATCAGGATGCCCAGCGTGCCGCCGGCCGCGATCGCGCCGGTGGCCAGGTCGGCATCGTAGCCGCGGCGGCGCATCTCGGGGATGCCCATCTTGCCGATCGCCGCGCAGGTGGCCGGCGACGAGCCGGTGAGCGCCGAGAACAGCGCGCAGGCGCCGATGTTCGAGATCACCAGCGAGCCCGGCACCCGGTTGAGCCAGCGCGACAAGACCTCGTAGAGGTCGCTGCCTGCGCGCGAGGACGCGACCGCGGCGCCCATGATCACGAACATCGGCAAGGACACCAGCGTGAAGTCGTCGAGCCCGGCAAAGATGGTCTCGGGCAGGAAATGCACGCTCTCCCAGCCGTCGAAGGCGATCATGAAGACCAGGGCGACCGCACCCAGGCCGAAGGCGATCGGGATGCCGGTGGCCAGCACCGCGGTGGTCACGACGAAGATCAGCAGGCCGATCACCAAGGGCGTCATGGCAGGTCTTCCACGAGAGCGCGAGCGGCGTGGTGGGAGGCGGGCGCCATGTCCTTGCTGCTCAGGGCCGGTCGCCGGGCGACAGGCCGAACGGCCATTCGATGCGTGCCAGGACCTGCCAGATCTCCACGATGAACTGCAGGCTCAGCAACCCGAGCCCCACGGGCACCGCCAGGTAAGGGATCCAGAGCCGCGCCCGCCAGATGGAGGGCGTGGTCTGGTCGTTCGAGAAGACCTCGTACCACCAGGGCACCGCGGCATAGAGAAAGATCAGGCAGAAGGCCAGCGCGACGACGTTGCCCGCCAGGCTCAGGAAGCGGCGCGTCGGCGGGCCCACATAGAGCGGCACGATGTCCACATTGACATGCCCGCGGGTCAGCAGGATGTACGGCGCGCCGAGGAAGGTCGCTGCGATGATCGAGAACGACGCGAACTCGGTCTGCCAGATCGACGACTCGCCGAGCACGGCACGCACCCACACCATGTGGCAGATCGCATAGATCGCCAGCACGATCAGGCCCGCCGCCAGGACACCGAAGGCGCGCGATACGGCCCGCACCGCGCGCACCAGTGGCCCCGGCTGGCGCAGGCCGGGGCGTGGAGCCTGCGTGCTACTTGACACTGAGCGCCATGTCGATGAGTTCCTTGCCGCCCGGCACCTTCTCGCCGAACACCTTGTACGAGGTCTTCTGCGCGACCGCGCGCCAGGCACCCGCCTCGGCGTCGGACAGGGTCACGACCTGTACGCCGGCCTTCTTGTAGGCGGCCACCATCTTGTCGTCGAGCTTTTGCGACTCGGCACTGAAATAGGCCTCGGCCTTCTTGCCGGCCGCCAGCATCGCCTTTTTCTGTGCGTCGTCGAGCTTGGCCCATGCCCGCTTGGAGATCAGCACGGGTTCGTACATGAACCACAGCGCGTTGTCGCCGGGCGCGGTCAGGCACTTGAGTTGCTCGTAGAGCCTGAACGACACGAAGCTGCCCGACGAGGTGTCGGTCCCCTGCGCCACGCCCTGCTGCAAGGCGTTGTAGACCTCGTTGGAGGGGATGGACACGATCGATGCGCCGGCGCCGGCCCACATGCGTGCGAAGGTGGCGCCGGCCGAGCGAACCTTCAGGCCCGCCGCGTCCTCGGGCTTGCGAATGCATTTCTCCTTGCCACCGAAGGCGCCCGCCAGCCAGGCGTCGGCCAGCACCATCGCGCCGCCTTCGTCGATGATCGAGCGGATCTTGTTCATGAACGGCGAGGCGTTGATCCGCTTCGCATGCGCGTGGCCCTTGACGAGGCCGGGCATCAGCGTGGCGCCGAACTGCGGATGGAAGCCCGAGGCATAGTCGAGCGGGAACGCGGTCATGTCGATCTGACCGGTCATCATGGCCTTCCATTGTTCCTTGGCCTTGACCAGGCTCGAGCCGGGAAACACCTTGATCGTCAGGCCCACCTTGGCGGCCGCGACCTCGCGCGCGATGAGCTGGACCATCTCGTCGCGCACGTCGCCCTTGCCGCCGGGGAACTGATGCGATGCCTTCAGCGTGATCGAGCGTGCCGATGCGGCGCCGCTCAGGGTGGCCGCCGCGAGCGCGGCGGCAAGTACGATCGCATTTCTACGGGTGATCATTGGGTGTCTCCCCTGAAGCCGTGTTGTTCGGGTTGTGGGTTCGCCCGGGTCTGTTACCCGATGCGACCGGCCGGACGCGCAGGGCGATCCGGTGCGACAACGATAGTACTGCGAGCCGGTCCCTGCGCGAATACCGCGACGCCGCGGGTCGCGACCGCTTTCGGAACATCGGCCCGTGTGGCCGGGCCGATCGATCCACGGGATTGGCGTGAGCGCACACCCGGCGTGACACAATCATTGCGATCGCGACCCGATTGATGATCCAGCATCCACCTCGAGAAGGAGAGTGAGACATGAAGACTTCGCGCAGACAAGTGATCCAGGGGGCCGGTGGCCTGGCCGCGGCCGGTGTGCTCGGTGGCAGTGGCCTGCGTAGCGCGGTCGCGGCCGAATCGCTGCCCAACCTGCCGGCCAAGATGATCTGGAGCACCTATGGCAAGGGCTCGGCCGGTTATGTCGAAGCCTCGGCGGTGGCGCAGGCGATGGGCAAGAAGTACGGTACCCAGGTGCGGCTGCAGCCCTCGGGTACCGCGATCGGCCGCATCAAGCCGGTGATCGATGGCCGCGTCTCGCACGGCTGGCTCGCCAACGAGCTCTACTTCGCCGTGGAAGGCATCTACGAATACGCGGCGCCCGACGTGGGGCCGCAGAACCTGCGCACGCTGATGGGGCGGGCCAACTCCCTCTCGATCGCGGTCACCAAGACCAGCGGCATCAAGTCGCTGCAGGAACTCAAGGGCAAGCGCTTCGCGATCGCGCGTGCCAATAGCTCGGTGAACGTCAAGGTCGAGCCGATCCTGGCCTTCGCCGGCCTGAGCTGGGACGACCTGGACCTGGTCGAGTTCCCGAGCTACGGCGCCACGATGAAGGCGCTCATCGAGGGCAAGGCCGAGGCCGGTGGCTTCGCGCCGTCGAGCGCGCTGCTGCGCGAGCTCGAGGCGAGCCGCTACGGAATCCATTGGCTGGCCCTCGATCCGGCCAACAAGGAAGGCTGGGGCAGGGTCAAGAAGGTGGTGCCGTTCGTGGAGCCCTTCCACGAGACGATCGGCGCGGGCCTGTCCGAGGCCAACCCGGTCTGGATGCTCGGCTACCGCTACCCGATGGTCACGGTGCAGGCCGGTGCCAATGCCGACGAGGTCTACGCGATGATCAAGGCCATCGTCGAGACCTTCCCGATGTACAAGGACGTCAACAAGATTACCCCGCGCTGGGACGTCAAGCGGGCCGGCACGCCGCCGATGGACGCGGCCTTCCATGACGGTGCCATCCGCTACCTGAAGGAGATCGGCATCTGGACGGCCGAGCACCAGGCCTGGCAGGACGGCATGCTCAAGCGGCACGGGGCATTGCAGGCGGGCTGGAAGGAATTGCTCGCCAAGACCCCCAACGCGAAGTCGCTCGACATCCCCGGCATGCAGAAGCTCTGGATGCCGCGTCGCGCCGAGATCCTGAAGTCGCTCTGACCGTGACCGGCGCGGTCCGTCGCAGCCCAAGGGTTGCGCCGGGGCGCGCCGTCCAACCCAAGGTGCCTCGATGGCAAGCAACCCCGATACGGCCGCCGATGTCGATGCGGCGAGCGTGGCCGACCCGGAAGCGCGCTCGGTCCGTCTCACGGGGGCGGCCTTCTGGGTCGTCTTCGTGCTCAGCACGATCGGCCTGCTGATCACGATCAACCAGGTCTTCAATCTGGGGCTCGCGGGCTTTCGGCCGATCAGCACCGGCTACTACTACCTGACCATCGGCATCTTCGGCGCGATCGGTTTTCTCGCCTTTCCCGCGCGTCGCTCGCACGGCTCGGTACGCTGGTTCGACTGGCTGCTCGGCGCGGCGATCCTGGGCCTGGCCGTCTGGATGGCCAGCCGTGCCCAGTACATCATCGACCGTGGCTGGAACCTCGATGCGCCGCTGCCGGCCACGCTGGTGGCCGGGGCCTTCGTGCTGCTCGCGCTCGAGGCCGTGCGTCGCACCGGCGAGGCGATCCTGTTCGTCGTGTGCGTGTTCTTCGGTACCTATCCGCTCTATGCCGACCACATGCCCGGCTTCCTGTGGGGCCAGCAATTCGATCTCGGCCAGACCGTGCGCGAGCATGTCTACGGGCTCGAGAGCATCATCGGCATTCCGGTGCAGGTCGTCTCCGATACCTTGATCGGCTTCATCGTGTTCGGCGTCGTTCTCGCCAACACGGGTGGCAGTGCGTTCTTCATGAACTTCGCCGCATCGCTGATGGGGCGCACCCGCGGCGGCCCGGCCAAGGTGGCGATCGTGTCCTCCGGCCTGTTCGGCATGCTCTCGGGCAGCCCGACCTCCAACGTGCTCACGACCGGCACGCTGACCATTCCCACGATGAAGCGCTGCGGCTACGAGTCCTCCTATGCCGGCGCCATCGAGGCATGTGCATCGACCGGTGGCTGCCTGATGCCGCCGGTCATGGGAGCGGCGGCCTTCATCATGGCGAGCTTCCTGAACGTGCCCTATGCCGAGGTCGTGACCGCGGCCTTCATCCCGGCCGTGCTGTTCTATCTCGCGCTGCTGCTGCAGTCGGACTTCTATGCCGCCCGCCACGGCCTGCGCGGCATCGACGAGACCGAGGTGCCGTCGCTGTGGCGCACGCTGGTCTCGGGCTGGTACTACATCGTGGCGCTGGTCGCGCTCACCGCGATGCTGCTGATCTGGCGGGTCGAGGGCGAGGCCCCGTTCTGGGTGTCGGTCTTCCTGCTCGTGGTGGCCGTGCTGCGCACCCGCTCGACCGGATTCGGGCTGCGCGACATCGCCCAGCTCGTGGTCAGCACCGGCCAGGCGGTCGCGCAACTCATCTGCCTGATCGCCGGCATCGGCCTGATCGTCGGCGCGATGTCGATCACCGGCGTGGCCAACGCGTTCTCGCGCGAGCTGGTGCAGTACGCGGGCTCCAGCCTCGGTCTGCTGCTGGCCGCCGGCGCGCTGACCAGCTTCATCCTCGGCATGGGCATGACCGCGTCGGCCTGCTACATCTTCCTGGCGATCGTGCTGGCGCCGGCGCTGGTGCAGGTGGGCATCGACCCGATGGCCGCGCATCTCTACATCTTCTACTGGGGCATCGTGTCCTTCATCACGCCGCCGGTGGCACTGGCGGCGATCGCGGCCGCGTCGATCGCCAAGGCCGACGCGATGCGGGTGGGCTTCAAGGCGTTGCGCGTGGGCTGCCTGCTGCTATTGCTACCGGTGCTGTTCGTGCTGCAGCCAGCGCTGATCATGAAGGGAGCGCCCATGCTGGTGGCGCAATCGGTCGCCACCGCGACCATCGCGGTGATCCTGCTCGCGGCGGCCTTCGAGGGCTACCTGTGGCGGGTCGGCGCGCTGGCGATGTGGGCCCGGGTCGGAATCGGCATCGCGGGCCTGCTGCTGTTCGTGCCCGAGGGGCGCACCGACCTGATGGGCGCGGGCCTCGCGCTCGCGATGATTGCGGCATCTTCGCTGGCGCGCCGCCGCCCGGGTCCGACGAACGCGTAGTCGCGGCGTGGCGTGTCGTCGAGATGCCCAGGGGCATCGTCAGCCGGGTCGGCTGAGTTCGGCCGCGAGTGTGGCCGTGAGGCGTGCATAGGTGCGTCGGCGCGACGGCGTCATACGCGCAACGAGGCCCGAAACCGCCAGCGCGCCGATGCAGGCGCCGCTCACGTCGCACACGGGCGCGGCCACGGCGGCGACCAGTGGGTCGCGCTCGCCGACCGACTCGGCGATGCGTTGCTCGCGGATCCGCTGCATCGCCTTGCCAGGGGCGCCGCCGAAGGCAAGCAGCAGCCTGCCGGCCGCCCCGATCTCGAGCGGCAAGATACTGCCTTCCTCGAGGTGATGGCGCACGCTCTGGGTCGAGTTCTCGCGCATGAGGCAAAGCCGGGAGTCGCCGCTGCGCACATAGAAGGAGGCGCTCTCTCCGGTCTCGGCGACCAGGCGTCTGAGCGCGGAACGAATACGCTCCGTCATTCCGAGCCCGCGTTGATAGCTGAGGCCGAGTTGCGCCAGCTTCGGTCCCAGGCGGAACCGGCCCTCGATGTCACGTTGCAGCATGCCGGCGTCGGTCAGGGTGGCAGCAAGTCGCAGTATCGTGCTCTTGTAGAGCCCGGTGCGCGCCGCCAGGTCCTTGAGTTCGAGCGCGCGACCGTCGCCCGAGAACGCCTCGAGCAGCGCCATTGCCCGCGCAACGGCCTGGACGCCGCCGCCCGCACCCGGGCCTTGATCCGGTCGTTGACGCGTGATTCCGTCGGACATAACATCAATGGTACATCGTTTCGTCTGACAGAACGCTGGTCTCGAAACGATTGCAGCAATCACAGTCACGACACCACTGAATCCAGAGCCGGCATAAGCCGGCCGACACCGGGCGGCGCATCAGAATGCCGCTCCGTATCCAAGGAGGGGACGAACATGAAAGACGGTTCAACGTTGCGCCGATCGATTCTCGCGGCCGGATTCGTTGCGGGCGTGGTTGCATTCGGTGCCGTCCGCAGCGCGCATGCCGAAGTCGAGATCAAGTTCCCGATCAAGGTCAACGCGAGCACCGAGCGCGGCATCATGACCCAGCGATTCGGTGACGAACTGGCAAAGGCCACGAACGGCCGCTACAAGCTCACGATCTATCCGGGCGGCCAGCTCTACGGCGGGGCGAAGGCGGCCAAGGCGGTGGCGCTCGGCAATGTCCAGATGACCAACGAGCCCAACAGTGGCTTCACGGGTTTCACGAAGAACGCCAACATCATCGAGCTTCCGTTCGGCTTCCGTGACGAGAAACACTTCCAGTCCTACATCCGGGGCTCGAAGTCGGCGGCCATTCGCAAGGACCTCGACGCCGCCGGCTTTCACGTGCTCGCGCTGTTCGACGAGGGCCCGTTCGTGATCGCTTCGCGCACCAAGCTGATCAAGGAGCCGGCCGACTTCAAGGGCCAGGTCATCCGAACCTCCGGCCACCCGGTCGTGGTCAGCGGCCTCAAGGGCATGGGGGCATCGACAGTGAAGATTGCGCTCAACGAGGTCTACTCGGCGATCCAGCAGGGCACGATCACCGGCGTCTACACGACCTTCGACGCCTTCATCAACGAAAAGCTCTACGAGGTCGCGCCCAACGTACTGATGTTCCCGTCTTACGGCGCCTACTTCTGGGTCGCGAACAAGGCCTGGTGGAACACGCTGCCCGAGGCCGACCGCAAGTTGATGGACGACCTCGCCGTGAAGCTCGGCAAGGAGTACGACGAGCTGATCTGGAAGAAGATGGACCAGTTCAAGGCGGCGCTTGCCAAGGGGGGCGGCACCCTGAACGACCCGACCCGAAGCGCTGGCGCGGTCGATCGCTTCCAGAAGGCGATGAGCAAGACCTACGACAAGCTGCGCGCCGAATTCGGCAAGGAGCGAGTGGACGAGATCCTGAACTGAGCGCGGGTCGCGGCGTTGATCACGCATCCTGGGGCTGATGCGGGCGGCGGGCAGGGCTCGACGCTCGAACGGCTGGTGCGTCGGCTCGCCTGGATCGAGATCGCGCTGGTTGCGTCGATGCTCGTCGTCGCATTCGGCATCACGCTCTACGCGATCGTCTGGCGAAACACCGGGCACTCCACCGGTGACTGGGCCTTGCACGTCCCAGAGAACCTGCTGATCTGGTGCACCTTCATCGGCATGGGTGGACTGGTGGCAGAACAGGGCCATGTCCGGATGGACATGTTGGTCGATCGCCTATCGCCGTTCGGCCGGCGGATGGCCGCCACTGCCTCGGCCTTGATTGGCGTGGCGGTGCTCGGCGTGATCGCGGTAGGGGCCATGTCGATGGTCTGGCAGACCTGGCGGATCGGTCAGACCGACGAAGAATTCTTCGACCTCCCAAGCTGGCTGCTGCTCTCGCCGCTGCCGCTTGGCCTCGTGCTGACGATGATCCACCTGGTCGCCGGCGTCGTCCTGGCGTGGCGCGCTGGCGACGAGCGGACCCGATGATCGCGATCCCCTTCGTCATCTTGCTGTTGCTGCTCGCGATCGGCATGCCGATCGGCTTCGCGCTCATCGCCGCCTCGCTGACCACGCTCTACACGCTCGGGCTCGCCCCACTGACACTGGTGCCCGACATCCTCTACGAGAGCGTGGGCCACTTCACGCTGCTCGCGATACCGTTCTTCCTGCTCGCCGCCGAGCTGCTGTCGGCTGGCGGGCTCATCGACCGGATATTCGACCTTGCACTGGCGATCGTGGGTCGGCTGCGCGGCGGCATGGGCGCCGCCTGCGTGGTGGCCACCGGGCTGTTTGCCGGCATCCAGGGTTCGAGCGCGGCGGATGCGGCGGCAATCGGCAAGATCGGCACCACCGGGATGATGCGGCAGGGGTACCGGGGGGGATTTTCGGCCGCGCTGATCGCCGCCGCCGGCGCCACGGCCATCCTGATACCACCGTCGATCGCGATGCTGATCTACGCGTCGATGGTCAATGTCTCGGTCGGGCGGATGTTCTTCGCCGGAATCGTTCCGGGCGTGCTGAACGTGATCGCCTTTCTCGTGTTTGTCGTGGTGCGCGCGCATCACCTGGGCTGGCGTGCCGACGCACAGCCCCCCTTCGCCACCACTGCGCAGCGGCTGGGCGCGTTTCGTCGCGCGTTCTGGGTGCTGACCCTGCCGCTGTTCATTCTCTACGGCTTCTATACCGGCAATTTCACGGCCACCGAGATCTCGACTGCGAGCGCGATGTACGCCGGGGTGCTCGCGCTGTTCGTCTATCGCACGCTGCGGACGGGCGAGCTTGGCGTGGTCATCATGCAGACGGCGCGCACGACAGTAAACCTGTTCACGATCATCGCTGGGGCCGTGCTGCTGTCGAAGGTGCTGACTTTCCTGAACGCGCCAAGGCTCATCTTCGGGATCATCGAAGACTTCCACCTGAGCGGCTGGCAGTTCCTGCTCGTGATCAGTGCCGTCATGTTCGTGCTCGGCATGTTCATGGAGGCGGTGGCGCTCAACGTGATGACCACGCCGATCCTCGCGCCGATCGCCATGAAGCTGGGTATCGATCCGGTGCACTACGGCATTGTCCTGATCCTGAACATCGAAGTGGCATTGATCACGCCGCCCGTGGGGCTGAATCTGTTCGTGCTGGCCGGTGCGACACGATTGCCGTTACACGAGATCTTCCGTGAGGTGCTGCCCTTCGTGGCGATCCTGACCGCCCTGCTGATCCTCATCATCTTCGTGCCGCAGATCTCGCTATGGTTGCCCGACCTGCTGATGCCCAGTCCCTGAGACCCGGCGCCCGGCCGCTGGCGGGCGTACGCGTACTCGACCTCACCAACGTGCTGGCCGGGCCGTTCTGTGGCCACCAGCTGGCACACCTGGGTGCCGATGTCATCAAGGTCGAGACCCCGGACGGCGGTGACCTCGCGCGCCAGCTCGGCGCCGATCCCGATCTGAACCGTCTGCTGATGGGCGTGTCGTTTCTCGCCCAGAACGCCGGGAAGCGGTCGCTGACGCTGAACCTGAAGCACCCGCAGGGAAAGCAGGTCTTCCGGCGCCTGGTCGGCGGCGCCGACGTCGTGCTCGAGAACTTCCGACCGGGGGTCATGGCGCGCCTTGGGCTCGACTTCGAGGCGCTAAAGCTCCAGAATCCGCGGCTCGTCTACTGCGCGATCTCGGGCTTTGGCCAGGACGGGCCGATGCGTGACCTGCCGGCCTATGACCAGATCGTCCAGGGCCTTTCCGGGCTGATGAGCATCACCGGCGCACGCGAGACCGCGCCCTATCGCGTCGGATACCCGGTCGCCGACACTGTCGGCGGGCTTACCGCCGCGATGGCGATCTGTGCGGCGCTGGCCGCGCGCGACCCCAGCGGCCAGCGCCCCGCGGCGCTGATCGACGTGTCGATGCTCGAATCCGTCATCGCTACGATGGGCTGGGTGGTGTCGAACTTTCTGATTGCCGGCAAGGTGCCAGGACCGCTCGGCAATGACAACTTCACTGCGTCGCCATCGGGCACCTTCCGGACCGGCAACGGTCCGCTGAACATCGCGGCGAACAAGCAGTCGCAATTCGTCGCCGCGTGCGAGGTGCTTGGCGTGCCAGGCCTTGCCGACGATCCCCGCTTCGCCTCGCGCGAGGCGCGGCTCGCAAACCGTGACGCCCTGAAGACGGAGTTCGAGCGTGTGCTCGCCGGTGACGCGGCCCAGTCCTGGGCCGCGAAACTGAACGCCGCCGGTGTGCCGGCGGGCAGCGTGCTGAGCGTGCCCGACGCGCTGGGGCAGGCGCAGGTCCTCGCGCGCGAGCTGATCGAGACCTTCGACGACGTGCCCGGCGTCGATCGGCAGGTCCGCATCGCACGCCCCGGCGTGCGGATCGACGGTGCGCCGCTGTCGGTGACTTCGCCCCCGCCGCGGCTGGGCGAGCACGGCCGCGCGCTGCTGCGCGAGGTCGGCTACGCAGACGATGCGATCGACGCACTGGCGAACGAGGGCGTGATATGACGCAACGAGAAGAACAGACCCCGTCCGACTGGTGGCGTACCGCCATCATCGACATGTCGCCGGGGGTGATCCGGATGCGCGGCTACCCGATCGAGCAGTTGATCGGCCAGGTGAGCCTCGCGGGCATGGTCTGGCTGATGACGCGTGGCGAGTTGCCCACGCCAGCGCAAGCCGCGTTGCTCGAGTCGGCCCTGGTCGCCGGCGTCGATCACGGCCCTCAGGCGCCGAGCATCGCCGTCGCGCGGATGGCGATGACCTGCGGCGTCGGGCTGAACAACGCGATGGCCTCGGCGATCAATACGCTGGGCGATATCCATGGGGGTGCGGGCGAGCAGGCGCTCGAGCTGTTCGACGCCATTCTGGCGAGCGTCGACGCGGGCCTGCCGCTCGAGCAAGCCACGCGAGCGGCGATCGACGCCAAGGAGGCCGACGGCATCCGCTTCGTGCCGGGATTCGGCCACCGCTTCCATCCCGTCGACCCGCGTGTCGCGCCGTTGCTCGCGGCGGTGGAGCGAGCCCGCGAAGCCGGCGAGGTATCGGGCCGGGTCGCCGAAGTGGCATCTGCAGTCGGTGACGAGATCGAGCGCCGCAAGGGCCGCCGAATCACGATGAACATCGACGGCGTCACGGCCGTCATCTACGGCGAGCTCGGGTTTGCCGCGCCGCTGGCGCGCGGGCTGTTCTGCCTGTCGCGTTCGGTCGGCATCCTGGCTCACGCCTGGGAGCAGCGCTGCGAAGGGGGGCGCAACAAGGGGCCGATTCCGCGTCACCTGCTGTGGACCTACGACGGCCCGACGCGCCGTGACCTGCCGTCCGACGGCGCGCGCCACCCGGCCGGAGCGGAAGACCCATGAGCCTGCATCCGCCGCCGACCCGCGTCGAGACCGAGCTCTTCACGCGGATGCCGGAGGAATTCCGCATCCGCGATCGCGACAGCGACTGGGCGCTGGCGAACAAGCCGGGTGAACGCGCCGACAGCTTCCTGGAGGGCCCGGCGTTCGACGACGCCGGCAACCTGTATCTGGTCGACATACCGTGGGGCCGGATCTTCCGCGTCTCGCCGCTCGGGGAGTGGTCGCTGCTGCTGCAGTACGACGGCTGGCCCAACGGGCTGAAGGTGCATCGCGACGGCATGCTCTACGTGGCGGATTACCGTCGCGGCCTGCTGCGTGTCGATCCCGGGAAAGGCAGCGTCGAACCCTGGTTGACCCATCGCAACAGCGAGAGCTTCCGTGGCCTGAACGACCTGGTTTTCGGCCATGATGGGACCCTCTACTTCACCGATCAGGGCCAGACCGGCATGCACGACCCGAGCGGTCGCGTCTACCGCTACGCCCCGGCGAGCGGCCGGCTCGACTGCCTTGTCGCCAATGGCCCGAGCCCGAACGGGCTTGCACTGAGCCCCGACGGCAAGGTCCTCTACGTGGCGATGACGCGCGGCAACGCGGTCTGGCGCCTGCCGCTACGCGCCGACGGTGGCGTCAGCAAGGCGAGCGTATTCACCGCCATGGCCGGGGGCGTCAGCGGCGCCGACGGCGTGGCGGTAGACGAGGCGGGCAACGTCTTCGTCTGCGACGCCGGCAATGGCTGCGTGTGGTCGTTCTCGCCATTCGGCGAACCGCTGCACCGCTACGTGGCCTGCTCGGGCGGGCGTACCGTTACCAACCTCGCGTTCGGCGACGCAGACCGCCGCATGCTGTATATCGTCGATTCCAGTACTGCCAGCGTGGTGCGTGCCGCGGTGGCGGCTCCAGGACTGCGGCTGCGCTGATCCGCCGGTGGCTGGCGGCTTCGCGCACCGGATCACCAAGGGAGACAGGGCTGTGAAGATCGCTGCCATCGACACGCTGAAGGCCGACGCCGGCTGGCGCAACTACGACTTCGTCAAGATCACCTGCGAAGACGGTACCGTCGGCTGGGCCGAGTTCAACGAGGGCTTCGGCGCACCCGGCGTGGGCACGGTGATCCGCGAGCTGGCGCCGCGGCTGATCGGGCAATCGGTCAACGACCACGAGCGCGCCTATGCGCTGCTCTATTGCGCAACGCGGCCAGCCGCGGGCGGCGTCACGGCATTGGGCCTGGGCGCCATCGAGAACGCGATGCTCGATGCCAAGGCCAAGCGGCTGGGCGTGCCGGTCTATGAGCTGCTGGGCGGCAAGGTCCGCGACAAGGTGCGGGTCTACTGGTCGCATTGCGACACCTGGCGCATCACGCGCCCCGAGTTCTATCCACCGGCGATCACCTCGCTCGATGACGTCAAGGCCATGGGGCGCGAAGTGCGCGAGAAGGGCTTCACGGCGCTGAAGACCAATCTGGCGATGTTCGACGAGGACGGCCCGCAGGTCTGGCGCGCCGGCTTTGGCGCGCCCTTCGCGCCCGAGCTCAATGTCGAGCGCAAGATGCTGCGCGGCATCCGCGAGCACCTCGAGGCCTTCCGCGAAGGGGCGGGGCCGGACATCGACATCCTGCTCGACCTGAACTTCAATGCCCGCACCGAAGGCTATATCCGGATCCTGCGCGAAATCGCCGACCTCGGCCTGTTCTGGGTCGAGATCGACAACTACGACGCCAAGGGCTTGCGGCTGATCCGCGATCGCAGCACCCTGCCGATCAGCTCCTGCGAGACCTTGCTGGGCCTGCGCGACTTCATGCCGTTCTTCAATGAGCGCGCGATGGACGTGGCGATTATCGATGCGGTCTGGAACGGCGTGTGGCAATCGATGAAGATCGCCGCGGTGGCCGAGGCCCACGAGATGAACGTGGCCCCGCACAACTTCTACGGTCATCTGTGCTCGATGCAGAACCTGCATTTCTGCGCCGCGGTACCCAATCTGCGCATCATGGAAATCGACGTCGACCGGCTCGCCTGGGACGACGAGCTGTTCACGGTGGTACCGAAGATCGTCGACGGCTACCTGACGGTGCCGGATACGCCTGGATGGGGGACCGAGCCCGATGAGGCGGCGATCCGTGCGCATCCGCCACGTGGCACGGGCGGACTGATGTCGGGGAAATGACGCCGTGCCAGTGATCTTCCATTGCACCGAAGGCGCGGCGCTGCGCGACGCCCGGATCGGCGCGACGCCCCCCGGCGTCGCGCACTGAATCGCGATCGACCGGGTCGCGCCCGTGTTCTATGGCTGGTGGGTGGTCTGGGGGACCTTCGCGCTGATGGCCGTCTGCGCCGGAACCGCCGTCTATGGCGTATCGGTGCTGCTGCACGCCTTTGTCGACGAAGGGCGCTTCGATCTCGGCCAGGCTTCGTTCGCGGCCGGCCTGTTCTCGATCGCCAGCGGCATGGTCGGCGTGGTGGTGGGCCGGCTGCTCGAGCGCGTCGACATCCGGCTCGTGATGACGGGCGGCGTGCTCATCATGGCGTCGTCGCTCGGCCTGTTGCCGCTGGTGCGTGATCCGCTGACGCTGTCGTGCTTCTTCCTGGCCTTCGGCATCGGCTTCGGAACCGCCGCGATCGTGCCCAGCACGACGATCATCGCGCGCTGGTTCACGCGCCAGCGCGCGAGCGCGATGTCGATCGCCGCGACCGGCAACTCGGTCGGCGCGATCGTCGTGACCCCGGTGGTCGTGTGGCTGATCGCCTCGCGTGGCATCGACGGCGCGAGTCCCTGGCTCGCCGTGCTGTTGCTGGCGACGTCCTTGCCGGTGATCTGGGGCGTGCTGCGCTCGTCGCCGGCTGCACGCGGGCTCGAGCCGCTCGGCGGCGCAACCGAGCTCGATCGCGCCACGACGCCGCAGGCGGTGGCGCAAGCGCATGCCCGAGCCACGCGCACGCGCTTCTTCCGCCTGGGGCTGGTCGCGTTGATCCTGGCGATGGGGGCCCATGTCGGTGGGCAGGCCCATCTGTTCAACCTCCTGATGGAGCGCGGTGCCGGGGGCGAGCTCGCCAGTGCCGCACTGGCGCTGATGGCGGGCGCGAGCGTCGCCGCCCGGTTTCCGGCCGTCATCGCGCTCGAGCGCATGAGCCCGCGAGGCTTCATGATCGTGCTGATGGCGATCCAGGCGCTGGCACTGGTCGGCGTGGGCCTGGCCGCGTCGCCGGTCGCGCTCGCGATCGGCATCGCCGCCTATGGCGCCACGATCGGCAGCTTCATGACGGGCCTGTCCCTGCTGCTCGTCGACGCCTTCGGGGTCGCGGTCTACGCGCGACTCTACGGGCTTGCGCGGGTGTGGTTGTCGCTTGGCGTACTGCTCGGGCCGGGCCTGATGGGTTGGTTGCACCAGCATGCGGGGGGCTATGGCCCAGCCTATCTCGCGGTGGCCGCGCTCTCGCTCGCCGGGGCGCTGACACAATGGGCGGCAGGGCCGGCACCGCGTTGATCGGTCGAGAATCGGAGACACGACACATGGCATTCGCACGACTCGGTGGGATCAGGATCGAGTATTTCGATCACGGCAGCGGCCCCGAAGTCGTGGTCTTCGTCCACGGCTTCCAGGCGTCGGCGCCGATCTGGCATGCGGTGCAGCAACGCCTGCCGGCGGAGCGCTATCGGTCGATCGCGATCAACAATCGCGGGGCCGGCGGATCGGATGCGCCACCCGAGGAATCCGACTTCACGATCCAGTGCTTCGCGGCCGACGTGCTGGCATTGCTCGATACGCTAGGACTCGATCGCGTGGTCCTGGTGGGGCATTCGATGGGCGGCGCCACCGTGGCGCAGTTCGCGGTCGATCATCCGCAACGGGTCAAGGCCCTGGTGCTGCTGGACCCCGCGAGCCCGAACGGGCGCGACCTGAGCGCCGGCGAGATCGAGCGCCTGCTCGACGAGCGCGACGCCGCTCGCGACGCGCTGCTCGCGAAGGGCGGCGCCGGCGACGGACTCGGCGCGCACCGGATCGAGCTCGATGCCACGCAGCGCCAGCAGCTCCTCGCCGACATCGTGGCGGCACCCAGGCGACGGCTGCGCGGCTCGATGCGCTCGTTGTTGCAGCTTCGGCTCGGTGGTCGCGTGCGCAAGCTGCCGATGCCGGTGTTGCTGGCGGCCGGCGACGCCGACCAGGTGATCGCGCTCGAGAACATGCTCGCGACCTGGGCCATGTATCCGCCCGGCACCGGCCTGCATGTCTGGCACGGCATCGGGCACTCGCCCAACGTGGAGTGCCCGCAGGCCTTCGTCGACTTGCTGTGCCAGTTCGTGGAGAAAGCCGTACCCGGCATTCGCTGAAGTGCTTGCCCCCGGCTCATCCGGCGAGCGCTTCCTGCGGTATCGTATCGGTCACGCGAATCCCGGGCGACCGGGGCAACGGAGGCAGCATGCACGACTGGAAGCTGGTGATCGATCGCGCCAACAACGGTAACCCGGCGCCCGATCGCCGCGTGGAAAAGTCCGACGACGAATGGCGCGCCCAGCTCGACGCCGATCGCTTCATGGTCACGCGGCGCGCCGCCACCGAGCGTGCCTTCAGTTCGGCGATGTGCGCGATCTTCGAGCCCGGGGTCTACCAGTGCGCCTGCTGCGGCACCGAGTTGTTCGACGCGACGGCCAAGTTCGAGTCGCATAGCGGCTGGCCCTCGTTCACCGAGCCGCTCCAGGAGCACGTGATCGCCTACAAGGCCGACTTCAGCCACGGCATGCAGCGCGTGGAGACCGTTTGCAATGTCTGCGACGCCCATCTGGGCCATGTGTTTCCCGACGGTCCGGCGCCGACTGGGCTGCGCTACTGCATCAACGCGCTCGCGCTTGAGAAGGCCGGCTGATCGTGGCCGCTGGCGACGGGGCTCATCCGGCCGGGTCGCGTGGCACCAGGGGATCGCCTTCGAAGGACACCCCGGCCCAGCCGGTCTTCATGAACTGGCGGATGTTGCGGTGGTCGCTGGCGTCCGGTCGCTGCAACACATCGAGCCGATAGTAGGAGCCGAAGCAGGCCAGCGTCTGTTCCTCGGTCAGTTCGTGGCGCCTGGCAAAGGCGAAGACCTTGCATGAGCCGCTGTTCTCGCCGGCAGCATTGGCGACGTCGCCGTTGCTGAACGCCGTCGGCCTGAAGTCGTACAGCGATTCGATCAGTCCGATGGTCTCGGCGAACTCGATGCGCCCGGGCTCTTCGCGCACGCGTCGGATGAATGTCTCCAATGGCATGGTCTTCCTCCTCAGGTCTTGCGGCCGACTTCCGGTGTGGCGATATGCGCATGGTCGACGACGTTGGCCGGTTGGCCCGCGCGCCGGAAGATGCGCTTGCCCAGTCGCGGATAGTCGCCGACGTCGTGGGCCAGCCGGGTACCGGCCACCAGGCAGCGCAGCGGCTCGCTGCCGGTGTTGTTCATCGTGTGCGGCAGGCCGCCCGCGGGATAGCCGATGAAGTCGCCCGGGCCGATCGGGTGTGTCTCGTCGCCGATCTCGACCGTGCCGGTGCCCGAGAGCACATAGGTGCACTCGTCCTCGTCGTAGTGGACGTGAAATTCGGTCGAGCACTTGCCCGGCGGAACTTCGATCAGATGGAAGCCCATGCCCGTGAGCCCGCACAGGTCGCCGAGCGACTTGTTCACGCGCTGCGCATCCGGATTCAGGAAGTGTTGCTTGGCCAGGCCGGTCATCGAATCGATCTCGGCCTTCTTCAACAGGTATCGCGGCATGGCGACTCCGGGTCTCGAACCGGCATCCAGCATACCGCACGAACGAAACGATCCCTGTCCGATGCCGTCGTTGCCGATATCATCGGCACCAGGAGGGCACACGATGTCGCAACTGCTTTTCAGAAACTTCCGCCTGCTCGACCCGCAAGTCGGCGAGCTCCAGGGCGGGTTCGAACTGCTCGTCGAGGGCGATCGCATCCGCGACCTTTCCGCGCAGCCGATCAAGGCGCCGGGCGCCGACGCGATCGACTGCGGCCAGCGCGTGCTGATGCCGGGCCTGATCGATGCGCATGTCCACGTGGTGCTGTCCGAGGTCTTCCTGCCCCGTCTCGAGGCAATGCCGCTGACTTTGATGACCGCGCACGCGGCCGCGCTGATGCGCGGCATGCTCGATCGCGGCTTCACCACGGTGCGCGATACCGGCGGCGCCGACTGGGGCCTCAAGGAGGCCGCCGACAAGGGCCTGCTGCCGGGTCCGCGGCTGTTCATCGCCGGCAAGGCGATCGGTCCCACCGGCGGTCACAGCGACGGCAGGCGGCGCACCGACTACGGGATGCGCTGCCATTGCTGCAATGCGCTCAGCTTCGCGATGGGCGTGGCCGATGGCGTGTCCGAGGTGCGCAAGGCGGTTCGCGAGGAAATGCGCCAGGGCTGCGACCAGGTCAAGCTGATGATGTCGGGCGGCGTGGCATCGCCCTACGATCCGCTCGAGAGCCTGCAGCTCTCGATGGGCGAGGTGGAGGCAGCCGTAGAGGAGGCGCATGCGTTCGGCCGCTATGTCTGCGCGCATGCCTACACGCCCGAGGCCATCCAGCGAGCGGCACGCGCCGGCGTGCGCACGATCGAACATGGCAACCTGATCGACGATGCGTCGGCCGCGATGATGGCCGAGAAAGGCATGTATCTGATCGCGAACCTCGTCACCTACTACGAGATGCGCGAGCGCGCCGCCGAGTTCGGCATGAATGCCGACATGCTCGCAAAGAACGAGCTGGTCATCGAAGGCGGCCTGCGCTCGCTCGAGATCTGCAAGCGCCATGGCGTCAAGGTCGCCTATGGCACCGATCTGCTCGGGCAGTTGCAGCAGGCGCAGTCGCGCGAGTTCCTGCTGCGCGCCGAGGTGCTGTCGCCGATCGAGATCATCCGGGCGGCCACCACCATCGGCGCCGAGGTGGTGCGCATGGAAGGACGGCTCGGCTGCATCCAGCCGGATGCCTATGCCGACCTGCTGTTGGTGGACGGCGATCCGCTGCAGGACCTGGGCCTGCTGCAGGACCAGGGGCGGCACCTGGCGGCGATCGTGAAAGCCGGCCGGTTCTACAAGAACCGGCTTTGACTGCGCTGCGCATTGGTCTGGGCCCGCGCTGACCGGCGCCGGGCCCGCCCGCGTTCCTCGAGGCCTACCTCGGAACCAGCCGCAGCGGCATCCGGTCCAGCCCATGGATCGCATTGTTCGGCCGCCAGGTCGGCTCGCCCGTCAGTTCGATCCGATCGACGCGCTCGGCCAGGGCGCGCAGCACCGCGCGCCCCTCGGCCCGCGCAATGTTCTGGCCGACGCAGACATGCACGCCAACGCCCAGCGCCAGGTGCCCGGCCGCTTGGCGGGAAATGTCGAATTTCTCGGGCGCTTCCCAGTGATCCGGGTCCATGTTGGCGGCGCCGAGCACGCACAGGATCTTGCTGCCTTCCTCGATGCGGATGCCGGCGACCTCGGTGTCGACCGCCGCCGTGCGGCAGAACGCCTGCACCGGCGAGGTGTAGCGCAGCGTCTCCTCGAAGGCCGGAAGTGCCAGACCTTCCGGGTCGGCCTTGAGCTTTTCGTATTCCTGCGGGTTGTTGGCCAGGCACCAGAGTGCATTGCCGATCCCGGTCACCGTGGTGTCGACGCCGGCCGACAGCAAGGAGCGCACCAGCATGCCGGCCTCGTGCTCGGTGATCTCGCCGGCATCGGCCGCCTCGAAGAAGCTCGCGCCGATGCCGTCCGGGGTGAGCCGCTCGCGCGAGCAACGCTCGAGAATCCAGGGCATGACCACCTTGTTGCGCGCCATCGCCCGGTTGCGCAACTCGTTCTCGGGCCCGATCGCGTTGAACACGATGGAGCCGAATTCGACCAGCATCTTGGCGTCCGGATCCTTGATGCCGACGGCTTCCGGGAAGACCTTGGTCGGGAAGGCCTCGGCGATGTCGGTCACCGCCTCGATTTCGCCCTTCGCGACGACGGCATCGATCAGGCGCTCGGCATCGGCCTTGAAGGCGTCACGCAGCTCGCGCGCCACCTTGGGCGAGAGCGCGCGCATGATCACGCGCCGGGTGCGGGTGTGATAGGGCGGGTCGACCTCGAGGATGATCGACGGCGGGCGCCAGGGTTCCTCGAGCCCGAAATCCGACACGCCCACGCCGCGCGACGACACGAAGCGGACATGGTCGGAAAAGACCTCGCGGGTCACGTCGTAGCGCCCGCAGGCCAGCATGCCGTAGCGCGACAGATAGACGAACGGGCCCTTGGAGCGCAGTGCGTCGAAGTAGGTCCGATCGGTCAGGTTGCCGGCGGAGTAGGGATCGACATCCCAGCTCGGCACCCCGTCGGGCGGCTCGATGCGCTTGTGGCCATGCACCAGTTCGACAGCTCCCATCGGTCATTCTCCTTGGTTTGGGCCGAACGCCGTGCGCACAGGCCCTGGCGGCGAGGCCCAGACCATCGCCCGTCGGTCGATCAAGCGCCAGCGATCAGCGCGCGAATTCTTGGCAGGTGTTCCCGCCCCCAGTACAGCTCGCCGTCCGGCATCAGGAAGCTCGGCACGCCGAACACGCCGGCCGCCTCGGCCTCGCGCTGGATGTCGGCAAGCCGGCGACGCCCGTCGCCGTTCAGGAACGCGTCGAGGCCCTTCGTGTCCGCGCCGATCTCGGCCAGCACGTCGGCCAGCACCGCGGGTTGCTCGATGTCGAGCTCGCGCTTCCAGAACCGCTCGAAGACGCGGTCGTGATAGCCGCGAAAGACCTCGGGGCCCTGCGCCTTGGCGAACAGCATGCCGATGTTGGCGAGCGAGCTGTCCCAGATCTTCCGGGTGCCGCGGATGGTCAGGCCGCGCAGATTGGCTTCGCGCCGGCAATCCATGTAGCTGTACTTCACCCGGCGCCATTGGTGGGCGTTGCGGCTCTGCTCGAGCACATCGCCGCTCGCGTCCACTTTCGCGCTACCCAGGTAGGCGGGGATGTCCAGCGTGTAGGGAAGCCAGTCGAGCACCACCCCGGTATCGCGCTCGAGCGCATAGGCGAGGTCCTTGGCCAGGAAGGCGTAGGGGCTCTTGTAGTCGGTATAGACGCGGATCGTGTCGATGGCCATGGGTGCGCGGTCTCCTTTGCGTCTCAGTGGCGCCGGCCAAGGTAGGCCTCGACCACCCGCGGGTCGCTCAGCACCTCGGCGGGTGTGCCTTCGGTGAGAAAGTGCCCGTAGTTCAGCGCGCAGATCCGGTCGGCCAGGTCGGCCACCATCTGCATGTCGTGCTCGACCCAGAGCATCGGGATGCGCAGCTCGTGCCGGATGCGCAGGATGAAGCGCGCGAGGTTCTCCTTCTCCTCGCGGTTGAGTCCCGCCGACGGTTCGTCGAGCAGGATCACCGACGGACGCATGGCCAGCGCGCGTGCGAAGCCGACCACTTTTTGCAGGCCGAACGCCAATCCACCAACGGGCTTGTCGCGATGGGCCTCGAGCTCGACGAACTCGATGATCTCCTCGACCGCGGCCCGGTGCGCGCGCTCGGCCGCCCGCGCCCGGTGCGAGTGCAGGCACTGGTGCCACAGTGGCACCCGGAACAGCGAATGGCGGCCGATCAGCAGGTTCTCGAGCACGCTCATCTCGGGCACGAGCTCGGCATGCTGGAAGGTGCGCGCGACGCCGAGCGTCGCGATGCGATTCGGCCTCAGGCCGGTGATTTCCCGCCCTTGCAGCCGCACCTGCCCCCCGAGGGGTTGGTAGATGCCGCTGATGCAATTGAGCACGCTGGTCTTGCCGGCCCCATTGGGCCCGATCAGGGCCAGCAGCTCGCCTTCGCGTACGTCGAGCGAGATGTCCTCGAACACCGTCACCCCGCCGAACGCCAGCGAGATCGCGTCCACCTGCAGCACGCTCGTGTCTCGCCCGGCATCGGTGCGCGATTCAGTCATGGCCGCTCACCCGTACCAACGCCGGCTGCGCCGATACTGCTTGACGTCACGGTAGCTACGCCGTTCGCCGCCCGTACCGCCCAGGTAGAATTCCTGCACGTCGCCGTGCTCGAGCAGGCGAGCCGGTGTGCCGTCGAGCACGATGCGACCGCTCTCGATGACGTAGCCGTAGTCGGCCGCCTCGAGGGCGACCTGGGCGTTCTGCTCTACCAGCAGCACGGTCAGCCCGAGCTTCTCACGCAAGTGGCGCAGGCGCTCGAGCAGGTCTTCCACGATCACGGGCGCCAGGCCCTGCGAGAGCTCGTCGATCATGAGCAACCTGGGATCGCACATCAGCGCCGAGCCGATCGCGAGCATCTGGCGTTCGCCGCCACTGAGGTAGCCTGCTTCGCGCCGGCGCAGCTCGGCCAGCCGCGGAAACTGTCCGTAGACCACGTCTCGTAGCTCGGCGCGACGCGCACGCCGTGCCGTGACCGCCGCCTCGAGGTTCTCGCCCACCGTGAGGTTCTCGAACACCTTGTCGCGCTCCGGCACCAGGCAGATCCCCTGCTCGGTGATGCGATGCGGCGCCTGGTTCTCGATCGCGCGTCCGTCGAAGAGGATCCGGCCTTCGGTCACCCGTGCGTCGTCCAGTCCCAGAAAGCCCGAGATCGCGCGCAAGGTGGTCGTCTTGCCGGCGCCATTGGTCCCGAGCAGCGCGACGAACTGCCCGGCGCCGACCGAGATCGTCACGCCCTGCACAGCGGTCACGACGCGGTGGTAGACCACCTCGATCTGCTCGAGCCGCAGCAACGGGGCCGCTGGCGAGGCATCCGCCGCCTGCCCCGGCTCGGAGGGGGCGTGCGCGCTCTTCACTTGCCGGACCCCACTCGGGTCTGGCCATACGGCCAGAGCAGGAAGTAGTTCTGCACCCGGCGCCAGATGCCGACCAGCCCCTGGGGTTCGAACAGCAGGAAGGCGATCATCACCAGGCCGAAGGCCATGTAGTTGATCGAATAGATCGAGTCGGCCAGGTGCTCCGTGCCGGGCACCAGTGGCAGCAGTGCCTCGATCGCGTACGGAAATACCGTCACGAAGATGGCGCCCAGCACCGCGCCCAGGATCGAGCCCATGCCACCGATGATCACCATCGCGACATACTCGATCGAGACGAACAGCGAGAAGGCCTCGGCCGAGACGAAGCCGCGGAAGTAGGCGAACAGGCAGCCGGCCATGGCGGTCAGGATGGAGCTGATCACGAAAGCCGCCAGCTTGTAGCGCCGCACGTCGATGCCCATGGCCTCGGCCACCGCGGTCTTGCCGTGGATCGCCCGCCAGGCCCGGCCGGTAGGGCTGCGCAACAGGTTCAGCGCCAGCAGCACCGTCAATGCGGCGGCCACGAGCAGCACCATGTACCAGTGGCGCGGATCATGGAGCTCCCAGCCCGCGATTCGGGGCGGTTCGATCACGATGCCCGAGGACAGCCCGCGCTTGGTCTCGTACTCGTTGCCCAGATAGATCACGATGAAGTGCAGCGCCAGGGTGGAGATCGCCAGATAGAGACCGCGCAGGCGCAGCGACGGCAGCCCGAACACCAGGCCCAGCACCAGGCCCGTCAGCGCCGAGGCGGGCAGCGCGAGCCAGAACGACGCGCCGGTCTCCTGCACCAGGATGCCGGTGGCGAAGGCGCCGGCGGCAAGCAGGCCGGCGTGCCCGAGCGAAACCTGGCCCGCGAAGCCGGTGAGCAGCATCAATGCGACCGCGCCGACCGTGGCCAGCAGCGATTGGTTCGCGAGGTCGAGCACGAAGGGCGTGGCCAGGAAGGGCAGGGCGGCCAGGAACAGCACCAGGACCACCAGGCTCGTCTTCTGGGTCCGGGTTTCGACCAGACGCATGGCCTGGGCGTGGTCGATGCGGAAATAGCCACTGGCGCGCGGATTGGACATTTCAGACCCGATCCAGCTCTTCACGGCTGCCGAAGAATCCCCACGGCCGCACGATCAGCATGGCGGTGAGCACGAGGAAGGGCACGACATCGGCCAGGAGCGGGTCGACATAGTGGATCAACAGGACCTCGGCGGCCGCGACGGTCAGCGATCCCAGGACGGCGCCGAGCAGGCTGTCGAGCCCTCCGACCAGTGCGGCCGGGAAGGCCTTCAGGCCGATCGTCGCCATCGTGGCGTCCAGGCCCGAGTCGGTTGCGATCAGCATGCCGGCGATGCCGCCGGTGAAGGTGGCCAGGGCCCAGGCCAGCGCGAACATGCCATGCAGTCCGATTCCTCGCTGCGCCGCGAGCAAGGGATTCTGGCCGGCCGCGCGCATGCGGATGCCGTAGGCGGAATGCCGAAGGAACAGCCACAAGCCCAGGTAGACGAGCGCGGTGATGCCCACGAGCAACGCGGCAATGGTGGAGATGCGGGCATCGCCGACGAGGGTGATCGGCGCGTTGGAGAGACCGAGCGCCTCGAGCGGATACTGCTGCTGCGAAGTGAAGAAAAGGATCATGGCGCCACGCAGCGCGATGCCCAGCGCGATCGTGGAGAGCACCGCCGCGAGCACCATCTCGCCGGTCATCTTGCGCATCAGCAGGACATAGACCAGAACGCCCACCGCGACGGCGAGGAAGGCCGCCGCCGCGATCGCGACGAGCGGCCGGTCGCGAAACAGCGACGCCGTCGTGAGCAACAGGTAGGCGCCGACCATCATCAGCTCGCCGTGAGCCAGCGACAGTACGCGCGAGACGCGATAGATCAGCACGTATCCGCAGGAGATCAGTGCATAGATCGCGGCCAGCACGACGATGTTCACGGCAAGCTGCATTGGCGCGTACCGATCGCTATTTCACGTCGAACGCGGTCCAGTCCTGCACGCGCTCGATCGCACCCTTGGCGGGGTCGAATCGATAGACGCGGTAGGACTGCCTTGCGCGGAAATGATTGCTGGCCGTCCATTGGATCGGTCCGCCGCGCAGGCCCTTCAGGTCGACATCGAGCTTGCCCATGGCGGCGAGGACCGATGCCCGCGTGGGCTTGGCGCCGGCCTTGGCCGCGATGGCCTCGAGGATCATGCCGCTGATGAAGCCCTCGGTGAGCTGCGTGATCGGGTACTTCAGCTTGGCCCGCTGGGCGACTGCACGCAGTTCCGCATGCACCGGCAGGTTGTCGCGAAACATCGCGTTGGCGCCGAAGACGTAGAACTTGCCGTCCTTGACGCGCTCGAGCTCGTCTTCGGCATTGATGTGCGCGTAGGCGATGTAGTCGCCGCTCCAGCCCAGCTTGCGCAGTGCGTCGAGCGTGCGGATCTGCGTGACCCACGGCGCCCACGAATAGACCCAGTTCGCGCCCTGGTCCTTGATCTTGGTCGCAAACGGCGTGTAGTCGGCGGTGGGCGGCGGGATGATCTGCTGTTCGGTGGTGCCCATCCCCATCTTCTTGGCCTCGGTCGCGGCGTAGCCGACCTCGTTGCGCGAGAGCGGAATCGACATCGCCGAGAAGCCGAGCTTGACCGGCCCGCTGGCGTTCTGCTTGATGAAGCCCAGCGCCATGCGAGAGTCGTACGACGCGCCGAAGGAGGTCGAGCAGAACAGCGCCGGGTCGGGCTTGGGCGGGTAGGTATCGGGTGGGCACACGGAGCCGGCGAACCACACCGGCACCTTGCCGCGCTTGGCCACCCCGAGCATCGGTGCGTAGGTCGACGACAGGCTGGAGTTGATCAGCAGCGTCACGTTCTCCTGGGTGACCAGCCGCTTGGCATTGGCCGCGGCCTTGGACGCCTGGCCGCTGTCGTCGAGCACGATCAGGCGGATCTTGTTCGGACCGCCGCGCGCGTTGACATGGTCCGCCCAGGCCCGCAGTGCCTCGACAACCGGCGCATAGGTGCCAGCGATCGGGCCGGTGAGTGCCGCGGTGACGCCCGCCACGAGCTCGCCGGCCCGTGCACTGCCGATCGTGCCCGACATGGCGGCCACGCCCAGCGCCAGCGCCGCGAGCCGGGTGATGGCGCGGTGATGATGTTTCGAGATCATGTCCACTTCCTCCCTGGTAAAGACCGATCTTTCATGTGTTGCAGTCGCGCTCAGGATCCGACGGCGCGCTGCAGCATCTCTTCTTCCGTCGAGCCGTACATCGCGTCGACGAGCACCGAGAAACGTTCGATCATCTGCTGGCGCTTGACCTTGCGCGTCGGCGTGACCGGCTCGCCTTCTTCTTCCGGGTCGAGCGTCTTGGGCAGGATCGAGAAGCGCTTGATCTGCTCCACCCGGGCCAGCGTCTCGTTGGCGCGGTCGATCTCGCCCTGGATCAGCGATATCACCTCGGGGCGGCGAGTGAGGTCGGTGAAGCCCGCGAACAGCACGCCGTGCGCGCGCGCCCAATCGGCCACCGCATCCTCGTCGATCTCGACCAGCGCGCTCACGAAGCGTCGGGCGTGTCCGATGGCAACGACCTCCGACACGAAGCGGCTGCCGCGAACGGCGTTCTCGATCGCCGTGGGGCTGAGCGTCTTGCCACCGGCGGTCACGAAGAAATCGCGCGCGCGATCGACCAGCCGCAGGCGGCCGTCCTCCATGCGACCGACATCGCCGCTGGCGAGCCAACCGTCGTCGAACAGCGCGTCTGTTGCTTCGGGCTGGCCCCAGTAGCCGTCGAAGCGATAGTCGCTGCGAATGAGCAGTTCGCCCTCCCGGGGATCGTCACCGAGTGGGCGGAGTTTCAGCTCGATGCCTTCGGCCGCGGTGCCGACGTCGCCGGGCTGGGGAAAGGGGCCTTGCTGCCCGGCGATGATCGCGCCCGCGGTCTCGGTCTGGCCGTACATCTCGCAGACGTTGACCCCCAGCATCTGCCAGAACAGTGCCGTGTCGGCGGCCAGCGGTGCGCCACCGGAAATCAACAGGCGGAGGCGATCGAATCCGAGCTTGTTGAGGACCGGCCTGAACGCCGCGACGCGGGCAAGTCGATAGCCGCTCGAGCGACGGGTGCGCTCGGCGGGCGGCATTGCCCAGCGAGCGCGTGCCTCACGCGTGCCGAGCGCGAGCGCCCGCTCGAAGATCCAGCGCTTCAGCGGCGTGGCGTTGCGTACCGAGGTGAGCACCTGCGATGCGAATTTCTGCAGGTAGCGTGGGACCGTGAACAAGACCGTTGGTGCCACTTCGAACAGCGTGGTCGGCAGGTCTTCGGCGGATTCGCCCAGGTGCGGCACCGGGCCGCCGAGCAGCGGCAGCGTGATCGCGATGTCACGACCCAGCACGTGGCATAGCGGCAGGTAGGCGACCGTCGTGGCATCGGCGTGCGCGAGCGCCGGATAGTGGAGGATCAGGTTGTGCGTACCGGCAAGATGTCGTCCGTGGCTGACCAGCGCGCCCTTCGGGTGGCCGGTGGTGCCCGAGGTGTAGACGATGAAGGCGGGGTCGTCGGGGCCGATCCGCGCGACGCGTTCGCCGAGCCATTCGATTTCTGCGTCGGCGGCGGCCTCGCTCGCGGGATCCCAGAAGCTTCCGGGAACGCGTGGCATTCCTTCGCCCTGGACACGCGGCGCGCCGGCATCCTCGAGCATGGTATCGAGCGAGACGACCCGCGGGTCATCGAGCATGAAGAGCGCCGTGGCGTCGATCACGAGCACGTGCCGGACTTGTGGCAACTCGTCGATGACGCCCAGGATGCGATCGACGTATTCCTGGTCTTCGGCGACGAAGATCCGGGCACCGCCGTCGCGCATCTGGAATGCGACCTCGCTGGCCGAGGCGGTGGGATAGATGCCATAGGTGATGCCACCAAGCGATTGGCAGGCCAGATCCAGCAGCAGCCACTCCTCGCAGGCGTCGCCCATGATCGCGAGGCGCTCGCCACGCGTGAAGCCGAGTGACTCGAGCACGCGCGCGGATCGGGCCACCCGCAAGGCCAGTTCCTGCCAGCTTCGCTCTTCATAGAGGCCGCGACGCTTGGCTCGAAGCGCCACTCGAGTCGGGGCGCGGCGGGCCCAATCGAGCAGCAACGCCGGCGCGCTGGTTTGCCGCAGCGACGCCGCCGTGTGCATGGGCGGCGCGATCATGAGTGTCGACCTCGCTTGCTCGTGCACAGGCCGTCGACGACGAGCGTGCTCACGACGCGCTGGGCGCGTGCGACGGTCATGCCCGCGACGATGCCCTGCCAGAGGTTGGCGGCATTGCAGGCGCCCAACAGCGCCAGGGTCACGTCGCGCGCGGGTAGGTCGTCGCGGAACTCGCCACTGGAAATGCCCTGCTCGACGACCTTCTGGATCACGCGCTCGTAGCGTCGCTCGATGCGCTTGACCCGCTTGCGCGCGTCACCTTGCAGGAAGCGGCGCAGCGTGAGAAAGACGCGCACGTAGTCGGGGCGCTCGCGCATGGGTTCGATATGCGCTCGAATGATGGCGCGCAGTCGATCCGCCTGGGAGCCCGATGCCTCGGCCGCAGCCTGGCCGGCGGCCAGATAGCCCTCGACGCCACGCGCGCAGACCTGCTCGAGCGCGGATTCCTTGGAGCGGAAATAGTAGTAGAGCGAGGCCTGCCGGATGCCCAGCCGATCGGCGATGTCCTGCGTGCTGGCACCGTGGTAGCCCAGCCGCGCGAATACATACGCCGCTGCGTCGATGATCTCCTCCGCCCGCTTGAATGTCCGGCGCCCGCCTGTTCGCGGGCTGCTCACCAGCTCCCCCATAATTCGATAGCATAATAGAAAACCAACCGGAGAGCTCGACATGACCGCCATCGTCCAGACCCCACCGTTTCGCGCCGATCACGTCGGCAGCCTGCTGCGCCCGGCTGCGCTGCGCGATGCGTTCCGGAGGATCGGCAAGGGCGAGATCAGCCCGGACGAGTTCCGCCGCATCCAGGACGACGCGATTCGCCACATCGTGTCGCTGCAGGAAGAGGTCGGCCTGCAGGTGGTCAACGATGGCGAGTTCCGGCGTGGTTCGTATTGGTCGCGTTTCTGCGAGTGCTGCGGCGGCATGAAGATCCGCAGCGCCTCGTTCCGCTTCCGCGACGACGAGGGCAACGAGACCGAGTTCACCGCACCCTACGCCGCCGGCAAGATCTTTCGCGAGCGCCCGATCACGGTCGACGAGGTGCAGTTCATCCGGCCGCTGACCGAGCGCACGCTCAAGGTCACGATGCCGTCGCCGTCGACCATGCACTTCTACCGCCTCTCCGACTGGGCCGACCAATCGGTCTACGCCGACGCCGAGACCTTCTTCGCCGATCTCGGCAAGGTGTTCCAGCAGGAGATCGCCGAACTGGCCGCCGCCGGCGTGCGCTACGTGCAGATCGACGAGGTGCCGCTGGCCATGCTCTGCGACCCGAAGGTGCGCGAGCGCGTGCAGTCGTTTGGCGTCGATCCGGCCGGTTTGGTGGACATCTACGTGAATGCACTCAACGAGGCGGTCAAGACCAAGCCGGCCGACATGTACGTGGGCGTGCACATGTGCCGCGGCAACTACAAGGGCCGCTATCTCTCGCAGGGCGGCTACGACGACGTCGCCGAGAAGCTTTTCGGCGGCGCCAACGTCAGCCACTTCCTGCTCGAGTACGACACCCCGCGTGCCGGCGACTTCGCGCCATTGCGCTTCCTGCCCAAGAACAAGGGCGTGGTGCTCGGCCTGGTCAGCTCCAAGGTGCCGGCGCTCGAATCCATGGACACGCTGGCCCGGCGGGTGGACGAGGCGGCGCAGTACGTCGATCGGTCGCGCATGGCCATCAGCCCGCAGTGCGGCTTTGCGAGCACGGTCGGCGGCAACGACCTGACCGAGGACGAGATGCGTGCCAAGCTCGAACTGGTGGTTGCCGCGGGGGCCAAGCTTTTCGGATGATCCGGTCCGTCGCAGAATGCGACATGTCGACGCCGCGTTTCGTCGCGGCGCCAAGAACCCGAAAGCCCCGGAGACCCTGAATGAAGGAACGCCCCTGGCTCGCCACGCTGCGCGAGTACGGAATCCCCGCCGAGATCGAGACCGACACCTACGCCTCCGTCAACGTCATGATGGACGCGGCGATCGCGCGCTTCGCCGACAAGCCCGCGTTCCATTCGTTCGGGCAGACCCTCAGCTACGCCGACGTCGATCGTCTGGCGCGTGATTTTGCCGCCTGGCTTCAGCACCAGGGCGTGAAGAAGGGCGATCGGGTCGCGGTGATGACCCCGAACCTTCTCGCCTTCCCGGTGGCCTTCCTGGGCATCATCCGTGCCGGGGCCGCGCAGGTGAACGTGAACCCGCTCTACACCGCGCGCGAGCTCGAGCACCAGTTGAACGATGCGCGGGTCGACACGATCGTGATCTTCAACGGTTCCACGCCGACGCTGGCCGAGATCATCGGCAACACGCCGGTCAGGCGAGTGATCACGGCGGGCTTGGCACTGAGTGCGGACAGCAAGCTGCCGAGCCCGCCGGTGGATGCGCGCCTGACCGGCGCCGTGCCGATGGTCGATGCGCTCGCCGCGGGCGCCGCGCTCGAGCTGGTACCCGTGGAAATGGGCCCGGACGACTTGCTGTTCCTGCAATACACCGGCGGCACGACCGGGCTGTCGAAGGGTGCCGCGCTCTCGCACCACAACCTGGTCGCGAACTGCGCGCAGATCGACGCCTTCATGCCCGACATCACCGACGGCGAAGAGGTCGTGGTCACCGCGATCCCGCTCTATCACATCTTCGCGCTGATGGTGAACTTCCTCACCTATTTCAGCCATGGCGCCCGGAACTGGCTGGTCGCCAATCCGCGCGACATGGATGCCTTCGTGGAGGTGCTGCGCCAGGCGCGGCCAAGCGTGCTCAGCGGCGTCAACACGCTGTTCGCGGGCCTGACCATGCATCCGAAGATCGGCGAGGTCGACTGGTCGCGCATGAAGCTCGCCTGTGGCGGCGGCTCGGCGATCATCGAGGCGGTGTCCGACCGCTGGCAGGGAATCACCGGCCAGTTCATCCGCGAGGGCTATGGCCTCTCCGAGACCAGCCCGGTGCTGACCTTCAATCCGGGGGCGGTGCCGAAGTTCTCGGGCACGACCGGCCTGCCGATGCCGTCGACCGACATCAAGCTGCTCGACGAGAACGATGCCGAGGTCGGCATCGGCGAGCCGGGCGAAGTCTGCGCGAAGGGGCCGCAGGTGATGAGCGGCTACTTCGAGAAGCCCGAGGCCAATGCGGCCGCGTTCACGGCCGACGGCTACTTTCGTACCGGCGACATCGGCGTGTTCGACGAGCGTGGTTTCCTGAAGATCGTCGACCGCAAGAAGGACATGATCCTGGTCTCGGGCTTCAATGTGTTCCCCAACGAGGTCGAGGCCGTGGCCAGCGCGTTGGCGGGCGTGGCCGAGTGCGCGTGCATCGGTCGTCCCGACGAGAAGACCGGCGAGGCGGTCGTGCTGTTCGTGGTGCGGGCGCCGGGCTCGACGGTGAGCGCCGACGACGTGATCGCCCACTGTCGTGCGGCGCTCGCGGCCTACAAGGTGCCGCGCGAGATCCGTTTCGTCGACGAGCTGCCCAAGTCGGCCGTCGGCAAGATCCTGCGCCGCGAATTGCGCAGCGCCTGACCGACCCGCCGAGCGTGCGCGCGGACGGAGGCCGCGGGCGCGCTCGACGCGTCGCATCCGCGGAAGGGGCTGATGATCGACTATCGTGCGCTTTCGGACGCCCACTGGCGGGGCGAGGCCGACCTGGCCGGGGCCGAGCATCCGGTCGTCTCGGGCTTCGTGGCACCGACCGAGCTGGCCAATGGCTTGCTGTTCTTTCGCAGCGTGGCCGGCTTCGCGGTCATCGACAGCGGCGACGGCCTGGTGATGATCGACAGCGGCACGCCGCGCGATACGCCACGCATCCTCGAGGCGGTGCGCGCCTGGCGGCCCGACGTGCCGCTGGTCGCCGCGACCTACTCGCATCATCATCACGACCACATCTGGGGCACTCGCCCTTTCGATGCCGAAGCCGCCGAGCGCGGCTGGGCCAGGCCGGTGGTCTATGCGCATGCCAGTCTGCCCGCGAACCTGGATCGCTATCGCAAGACGCAGGCCTGGAACCTGGCGATCAACCAGCGCCAGTTCCTGGGGCATCGCATGGCGGCCAACTGGCCGATCGACTACCGGTACCCGGACGTCACCTTCGAGGATTCGCTCACGCTGCGTCGGGGCGAGCTGAGCTTCGAGATGCACCATGCCCGGGGAGAGACCGATGATCACGTCTGGGTCTGGGTGCCCGAGCGAGGTTGGCTCTTTCCGGGCGACCTGTTCATCTGGGCGGTGCCCAATGCCGGCAACCCGCAGAAGGTCCAGCGCTATTGCGCCGACTGGGCGGCGGCACTGCGCCAGATGGCCGGGCTGGGTGCCGAGCTGATGGTCCCGGGCCACGGCGTGCCGATCTTCGGGGCCGAGCGGGTTCGCTCCGCGCTGGTCGATACCGCCGAATACCTCGAATCCATCGAGTCGCAGACGGTGGCGCTGATGAATCGCGCGCTGCCGCTCGACGAGATCATCCATCGCGTGCGGCCGCCCGAACACCTGGCCGACCGACCGTATCTGCAGCCGGTCTACGATCACCCCCAATTCCTGGTGCGCAACATCTGGCGTCGCTACGGCGGCTGGTGGGACGGCGAGCCCGACAACCTGCTGCCGGCACCACGTGCGGTGCAGGCGCGCGAATGGGTGATGCTGGCCGGCGGGATATCGCCGGTGCTCGCACGCGCGGCGGCGCTCGAGGCGGGCGGTGACCTGCGAATGGCCTGCCATCTGGTGGAGTTGGCGGTTTTGGCCGAACCCGGCTCGGACGATGCGCATGCCGCGCGCCAACGCATCTATGCCGCACGTTCGGCGGCCGAGCGCGCCACGATGTCGCGAGGCATTTTCGCCAATGCCGCGGCGTCCAGTGCCGAGAAACGTCGCGATCGACTGGCGGCGCCCGACCAGGACGTCTAGCAAGGCTGCCTGCGCTCGCTGCGCAAGACGCTTGCTCAGAAGTTCGACGTCGGTGTCTCGGCCTGGCAGTCGGGGTCGTTCTCGAGCACGCGCTTGGCGCAGTACGCGATCTTGACGCCTTCCTTGCAGGCCATCTCGGACATCTTGCTGCGTCCCTGGCCCTCGCACTTCATGCAGGCCTCGCGCTCTATGCCCCGAAGCTGGCGGCAGTGGGCGGTACCGGCGGCCTTCGGGCTGGCCGCCAGCGACACGGCGTGCACGCCCAGCAGCGCCAGGCCGATGATCGCCAGAAGGCCGGCACGGGCCGGGTGCTTGGACAAAAGCTTCATGACTCGGATCACGGTTCGATGGGTACGGCATGATCTTTCTCCGAGCACCTGATCGCCGTCAAGCCTTCGGTCATGCCGGGGATGCGAAGATTCGGATCCCGTGCCCGCTTCGGAGCCTCGAGCCGTGACATCGCCCACCCGACCCAAGCGCTACCAGGACCTGGTGGCCGATGCGCTCACGCGCGTGCTCGAGGTGCAGCCCTGGGATCTGATCGAGCGCCTGCAATCCGACGAGCCGCCGTTGTTGCTCGACGTGCGCGAGCCGGACGAGTTCGCGCAGCTTCGGATCGAGGGCTCGATCAACGTACCGCGCGGCGTGCTCGAGCAGGCCTGCGAATGGGACTACGACGAGACCGTGCCGACGCTCGCTGCGCGCGAACCCGCGTCGATCGTCGTGATCTGCCGCTCGGGCAATCGCTCGGCGCTGGCTGCCGACGTGCTGCTGTCGATGGGTTTTCGGGAGGTGATCTCGCTGCGAACCGGGGTGCGCGGCTGGAACGACTACGACCAGCCGCTACTCGATGCCGATGGCAAGCCCGTCGACGGCGACGAGGCCGACGCGATGATGACCGCGCGGCCGAGGCCCGAGCAACGACGCCCGAAGTAGGCGAGGCGCCGGCGCGTCGAACGCGATTGCGGTTCGCCAGCCGATCGCGCGGGCCAGCGCATCGGTGCCCGTCAGCCGGCCCGTTCGATCGCGGCGTAGACGTGGCGCTTGAACTCGAAGAAATACGGGTGCCAGAACGCCATCTGGCGCTGCGTCATCAGCAGGCCGGCCAGGTTGGCGCGCGGGGCGATCCACCAGTGCGTGCCGGCGATCCCGCCCCACTGGAATTCGCCGAGCGCCAGCGGTGATTCGCCGTGAGCCGTCGTGTGCGTGACCGCACCCCCCAGCCCGAAGCCCATTCCCCGGTACTCTCCAAAGCCCGGGAACTTCAGCCAGACGCCTTCGGGGAGCTGGTTTCGCATCATCATCGCGATCGTGTCGGGCGCGAGCAGCGTGGGGCCGTCGGGCAGCAGGCTGCGCACCAGCGCGATCATGTCCGACAGGCTCGAGACCAGGCCACCGCCCGCATTGAGCCGTGCCACCGGTCGCAGGAAGGCGCCCGGGTAGGGGGAGTTCTCGGCGCGCGTCAGGCCCGGCGCGAGCGGCGCGCGCAAGTCGGCGCCGGCATAGTAGGCGGCCAGACGCGCGTGCTCGCCGGCCGGCACCACGAAGCCGGTCTCGCGCATGCCGAGTGGTTCGAAGATCCGACGCGAGACGAAGGTGTCGAAGCGCTCGCCGGTGACCACCTCGATCAGCCGCGCGGCCACGTCGATCGCGATCGAGTACTCCCAGCCGGCACCGGGATGATAGGTGAGTGGCAAGGGGGCGAGCGCATCGACCATCTCGGCCAGCGTCAGTTCCGGGCTCATGATGCGCGCCGCGCCATACGCGCGCGAGATCGGCGTGCCGGGATCGAACAGGCCATAGGTGAGGCCGGCACTGTGCGTGAGCAGGTGACGCAGGGTGATTTCGCTGCGGGCCGGCTCGGTGTCGTCGATCGTGCGTGCCCCTGGACGCAGCACGCGACGATCGGCCAGTTGCGGCAGATGTCGCGACACCGGCGCGTCCAGGTCGAGTTCGCCCGCCTCCACGAGCAGCAGCGCCGCACAGGTCGTGACGAGCTTGGTGTTGGAGAAGATCCGGAACAGGTGGTCCGGTCGCATCGGGACCTTTTGCTCGCGGTCGGCGAAACCCGCGCAATGCAGATCGACGAGATCGCGTCCGACCAGCAGTGCCGACAGCACGCCGGGCAGCACGGCGTTGTCCACGTGCGCGTCCAGCGCGCGGCGGGCATCGCTGAAGTCGAAGCGGGAGGGGCTGATCGTGAGTCCGGTCATGGTGATGGCTCGACGCTTGGAGTCAGTCGGCCGGGCCGACCCAGAACAGCGGATTGTGCGCGATCTCCCACAGATGTCCGTCGGGGTCGGCAAAGTAGCCGCTGTATCCGCCCCAGAACACTTTTTGTGCCGGTTTCACGAGGGTGGCACCCGCCTGTGTCGCCTGCGCCAGGATGGCATCGACTTCCGGCTCGGATGCCACGTTGTGCGCGATCGTCACGCCGCGGAACCCGGTCCCCGTCGACGCGACGCCGGCATCCTCGGCCAGGGCATCGCGCCCGTAGAGGCCGAGCCAGGTCCCATCGAGCGTGAAGAAGGCCACCGACGGCGGGGATTCCATGCGGGGCAGGCCCATGCCTTGCTCGTAGAACCGGATCGACGCGGCCAGGTCGTGTACGCCCAGAGTGATCATGCTGATTCGGGGCTTCATCCTCGGTGGACTTTCGAGACGGGATCAGTCGCGTGGCAGCGGGGGCAGGAAGGCGCTCTGGTCGGTCGAGCCCGGCGTATCGGCGAGCCCCGGCAGCCAGGGCATGGCCGAATGCGTCCAGATCTGAACGGCCGGCGTCAGCTCGGTACGCTGGGTCACGCATCCCAGACGGATCACGACCGAGGTCGGGTTCTCGGGCGCGGTCGCCCACAGCGGCGTGGCGCAATCGGGGCAGAACACCTGCGCACGACGATTGCCGCTCTGGGCCACCTTCACGTACTGCCTGGGCTCGCCAGTGACCTGGAGCGTGTCGTAGTGGGCGGTAACCACGGCCCGGAACGGCCCGCCCGAGAGCACCTGGCAATCGGTGCAGTGGCACACCATCACCCGCCGGGGGTCCACTTCGGCCGTGAACGAGATCTTGCCGCAATGGCAGGCGCCATCGATCCGCATGGGTCTTCCTCCTATGGCATCCGCAGCGCCGCGCGGGCCGCCAGCACCGGCGCTCGCGCGACGCAGTCGTGTACGTGATCGTTCACCAGCCCCATCGCCTGCATGAACGCATAGACGGTCGTGGGCCCCACGAACTTCCAGCCCCGCTTCTTCAGGTCCTTGGACAAGGCGGTCGATTCCGGTGAGCGGCTCATCGTGGCCAGCGCTTCCCGCGTGAGCACTGTCGGGCGCGTTGCCGGGTCGGGCTCATGGCGCCAGAAGTACGAGGCCAGCGAGCCCTGCTCGTCGAGCAGCTCGCGCGCGCGGCGCGCATTGTTGATCGTGGCCTCGATCTTGCCGCGGTGCCGGATGATGCCTTCATTGCCCAGCAGCCGCTCGACGTCGGTTGGCCCGAAGCGCGCGACCCGATCGATCTCGAAGCCGTCGAAGGCGTCGCGGAAATTCTCGCGCTTGCGCAGGATCGTGATCCAGCTCAGCCCCGACTGGAAGCCCTCCAGGCAGATCTTCTCGAACAGGCGCACGTCGTTGGTGACCGGGTAGCCCCACTCGTGGTCGTGGTAGTGGCGGTAGAGGGGGTCGGTGCCACACCAGTGGCAGCGCAGTGCATCGATTTCGAATGGCGTAGCGGTAACGGTCACGGCGATCGGCCCGGGCAGGTCTTGCGAGAAAGGCGAAGATAGCGCATCGGGCGCGGTGGTGCGCGCGGATGGACGACATCTTCACGCGGGCGTCACGATTGCCGGGTAGCATTGCGGCGATGAGTATCGTCGAAGATGCCACTGCCGAGACGAATTCGATGAGCCGCGGCATTCGGGTCAGCGGCCTCGTGCGCGAATTCGGTCCGGTTCGCGCGGTCGATGCGGTGTCGTTCGAGGTCGAGCCCGGATCGCTGACGGTGCTGCTCGGTCCTTCGGGCTGTGGCAAGTCGACCATCTTGCGACTGGTGGCCGGCCTCGACGCCGCCGACGCGGGACGAATCGAGATCGACGGGCGCGACGTGACCGGGCTCGACCCGGCTCATCGCGGCGTGTCGATGGTCTTCCAGTCGTACGCGCTATTTCCCCACCTCGATGTGCGCGAAAATATCCTCTTCGGCCTGAAAGTGCGTCGCATCGAGCGCGCCGAACGCGAGCGACGGCTGGCCGATGCGGCGCGAATCGTCGCGCTCGACGGTCTGCTGGGCCGTCGGCCGGCACAGCTTTCCGGCGGTCAGCGACAACGCGTGGCGCTGGCCCGTGCGATCGTCTCGCAGCAGCCCGTCTGCCTGATGGACGAACCGCTGTCGAACCTCGACGCCAAGCTACGTGCCGAGATGCGCGACGAGATCCGCGACCTGCAGCGGCAGCTGGGCCTGACGATGATCTACGTCACCCATGACCAGGTCGAGGCGATGTCGATGGCCGACCGGATCGTGCTGCTTCGGGATGGGCGCATCGAGCAGGCCGGCACACCCCATACGCTCTATGAACGGCCGGGCTCGACCTTCGTGGCGCGCTTCATCGGCATGCCGCCGATGAACGTGATCGCACTCGACGCCGATTCCGAGGCCGGAGGCAGCGTGCGCAGCCTGCTCGCAGACGCGAGAGTCCCGCAAAGTGCCGCCGCCATCGGCGTACGGCCCGAGCACATGGTCGTCGGCGACGGTGGTCTGCCCGCGACTGTGCGCTCCGCCGACTACCTCGGTGGCGAGACAGTGCTTCGAGCCCGTGTCGGCACACAGGAGATCTTCGTGAAGGTCCCCGGGCGTGCCGCTGCCCGGGCAGGACAGACCCTGCACCTGGGCTGGCGCCCCGATGACGCCTGGCCCTTCGACGCCGACGGCAATGCCCTGTCGGACGCCACCGCGCCCGAGCCGCCCCACGACTGCGCGACTCGGACGGCAAACCCGCGTGCTGCGGGAAACTAGGAAGGAGCAAGCGATGTTCAAGTCTGGATCCAGGAAGGCCATGATGGCCGTGGTTGCTGCAGGTTGGGCGGCGAGCGCACCGCTGGCCGCGCATGCCGCGACCGAACTCACGATGTACTACCCGGTCGCCGTCGGCGGGCCGTTGACCAAGATCGTCGACGGCATGGTGTCCGGATTCATGAAGGCCAATCCCGACATCAAGGTCAACGCCATCTATGCCGGCAACTACAACGACGCACGCATCAAGGCGCTGGCCGCGCTCAAGGGAGGCAAGCCGGCGCAGCTCTCGGTGATGTTCTCGATCGATCTCTTCGAGCTGATCGAGCAGGGCGCGATCGTGCCGTTCGACGACGTGGTCAAGACGCCCGAGGAAAAAGCCTGGCTGAAGTCCTTCTATCCGACGCTGATGGAGAACGGTGTCACTGCCGGCAAGACCTGGGGCGTGCCGTTCCAGCGCTCGACGATCGTGATGTACTACAACAAGGACGCGTTCCGTGCCGCGGGCCTGGACCCCAACCGTCCGCCGTCCACCTGGGAGGAACTGGTCGCCGCCGGCAAGAAGCTGACCAAGCCCGACGGCTCGCAGTGGGGCCTGATGATCCCCTCGACCGGCTATCCGTACTGGATGTTCGGCGCGCTCGCCATGCAGTCGGGGCGCACTCTGATGGACACCGCCGGCAACAAGACCTATTTCAATGCGCCGGAGTCGGTCCGCGCGCTGAGCTTCTGGCGCGAGCTCGGTGCCAAGCACAAGGTCATGCCCGAGGGCGTGATCGAGTGGGGCACGCTGCGCCAGAACTTCCTCGAGGGCCGCACCGCGATCATGTGGCACTCGACGGGCAACCTGACGGCCGTGAAGAAGGCGGCCAAGTTCGACTTCGGCGTGGCGATGCTGCCGGCCGGCAAGCGTCGGGGAACGCCGACGGGCGGCGGCAACTTCTACCTCTTCAAGAAATCCAGCGACGCCGAGAAGGCCGCCGCGCTCAAGCTCGTGCGCTACATGACCGATCCGCAACGCTCCGCCGAGTGGTCGGTGAAGACCGGCTACATGGGCATCAGCCCCGCCGCCTACCAGACCGAGCAGCTCTCGGGCTACGTCAAGACCTTCCCGCCTGCCGCGGTGGCGCGCGACCAGCTCCAGTATGCGACCGCCGAGCTCGCGACCTTCCAGGCCGGTCGGGTGCGCAAGTCGCTGGACGACGCGATCCAGGCGGCACTCACCGGCTCGAAGTCGCCCCAGGCGGCGCTCGACGCGGCCCAGGCCGAGGCCGATCGCCTGCTCAAGAGCTATCGCTGAGCAGGCAAGCGAAGATCGGGGTCGACGAGCGATGGCAAGACCGCCACGCCTGATGGCCCATGTGCACGGATGGCTGCTGTTGATGCCGGCAGCCATCCTGCTCGTGGCCTTCACGCACTATCCCACCGTCGGCACGCTGATCCAGAGCCTCTACAGCAAAGGCAGCGTGATCCGGCCCTCACGCTTCATCGGCGCCGGCAACTACGCGGCGATGATCGAGGATCCTGTCTTCTGGAAAGTGTTCGCGAACAATCTCTGGTTCGCGCTCGGCACGATCCCGGCTTCGATCGCGCTCGCGATCGCGATGGCCTTGATCGTCGACCGGGCCATGCCCGGGCGCGCCTTGATGCGCATGGCCTTCTTTACGCCCACCGTGCTGCCGATGATCGCGGTGGCCAACATCTGGCTGTTCTTCTACACCCCCGAGATCGGGCTGATCGACCAGATCCTGTCGGTGTTCGGGGTGCAGGGCCACAACTGGCTCGGTAGCGCCGACACCGTGATGGGCGCGATCGTCGCGATGACGATCTGGAAGGAAGCGGGCTTCTTCATGATCTTCTATCTCGCCGGGCTGCAGACGATCTCGCCCGAGCTGTCCGAAGCCGCCCGCCTCGAAGGTGCGTCGCGCTGGCATTACTTCCGGCGCGTGCTGTTTCCGTTGCTGATGCCCACGACGGTCTTCGTGTTCATCAACGCGTCGCTGAATTCATTCAAGCTGGTCGATCACCTGTTCGTGCTGACCAAGGGCGGGCCCGACAACGCGAGCAACCTGTTGCTCTACTACATCTATGAGACGGCCTTCTCGTACTTCGATTCGAACTATGCGGCGGCGCTGACCATGGTCTTGCTGTTGCTGCTGGGGGCGCTTGCGCTGGCCCAGTTCTTCACCCTGGACAAGCGCACGCACTTCCGATGACTCGTCCTTACGCAAATCGCCTCGTGCCCTCGCTCGAGCTGCTGGCGGCCTGGGTGCTCGCCCTGCTGTGGGTGGCACCACTGCTCTATGCGTTCTGGGCGGCATTTCATCCACCGGCGTTCGCGATCCGCTTCGAGCCCACCGCGCCGCTGACGCTCGAGAACTTCCGGACCGCGTTGGCGCAGGCGCCTTTCCCGCGCTATGCGTTGAACACCTTCATGTTGATCGGGATCCTCTTGCCGGCGCAGCTCGTACTGGTCACGCTGGCCGCATACGCTTTCGCGCGCTATGAGTTCGCCGGCGCCCGCCTGGCCTTCGCGCTCGTGCTGGTCCAACTGATGATCACGCCCGAGATCCTGATCGTCGCCAACTACCGGACGCTCGCCTCGATCGGACTGGTCGACTCGATCGTCGGAATCGGGCTGCCCTACATGGCGAGCGCCTTCGGCATCTTCCTGCTGCGCCAGACCTTCAAGTCCACGCCCCGTGAACTGGAAGAGGCGGCGCGACTGGAAGGCTGTGGCTCGCTCGGTGTGCTGTGGCGTGTCTACGTGCCCTTGGCGAAACCCACCTATATCGCCTACGCATTGGTATCGGTCAGCCACCACTGGAACAATTTCCTTTGGCCGCTGGTCATCACGAACTCGGTCGAGACGCGACCCCTGACCGTGGGCCTGGGGGTGTTCGGCGCCCCCGAGTCCGGCGTCGACTGGTCGGTGGTCTCGGCCGCGACCCTGCTGTCGGTCGCCCCGCTGCTGGTCGCATTCGTCCTGTTCCAGCGCCAGTTCGTCCAATCCTTCATGCATGCGGGTATCAAGTGACGACCTTGTTGAGCTGGAACGTGCAGAACGGCATCTCGGTCAGTGGCGAGCGTTCGATGAAGAACATCGCGGCGGCCATCGACCGCCATGGCGTGCCCGACTTGATCTGCCTGCAGGAGATAACCCGTGGCCTTGCCTTGAGCGCCGACGACGTGGGCCTGGACGAGGTCGCGGCGCTGAGCGCGATGTATCCGGACCACGAGCCGGTCTTTGGCGCCGCGATCGACCTGCGATTGGCCGATGGCAAGCGTGCCCAATACGGTAACCTCGTCCTGTCGCGATTGCCGGTGCTGTCGGTGCGGTGCCACCCGTTGCCGCAGCCGGCCGATCCCGGCATCCGCCAGATGCCGCGCGTGGCGATCGAGGTCACCGTTCAGGCCGACGACGGGCCGCTTCGGGTGACCAGCACCCACCTCGACTACTTCTCCGAGCGCCAGCGGCGCGCCCAGATCGAGCGACTGCGAGAAATCCACGCCGAGGCTTGCGAGTTGGTGGCGATTCCGCCGCCATGGGCCGAGGTCGGGCCTTATGGGCGCCTGCCGCAAGCCACGCGGGCCTTGCTGTGCGGCGACCTGAACTGCACCGACGATTCCGCCGAGCATGCCCGGCTGGTCGCACCGCAGGATCGTCCGGACGCGCGACTCTACGACGCCTGGTCGGTCCTGCATGGGGCGCGAGCCCATCCGCCGACCTGTGGCGTGCACGATCACCGGCAGTGGCCGATGGGGCCCCACTGTCGGGACTTCTTTCTGGTCAGCGAGTCCCTGATCGACTGCCTCGTCGCGTTCAAGGTCGATGTCGAGACCGCGGCGTCGGATCACCAGCCGCTGCGACTCACGTTGAAGGGCTGACGCCGCATCGAGGCATTCCGATGAACGAACCCACACGACCCCCGACGGCCGATCGAGTGACCTCGTGAACGACCTGCTCGAGGACGCGGGCTGCGACGCGCTGTTCGGCGCGCCCTTGGCCTGATACATGAATCGCGCCGTCTTCTCGGTCCCGGTCCTGGCGCTTTGCTGGGGCCTGAACTGGCCCGCCGTGAAGATCGCGCTCGCCGAAGTGGCGCCGTGGACGCTGCGCACGATCGGCCTGGGCTCCGGGGCGCTGGTGCTGTTCGCATTCGCCATCGTGCGTGGGCGCTCGCTCGCGGCGCCCCGAGGGCAACGCCTGCCGCTGGCGCTCGCCGGCCTGCTGACGGTGGCCGCCTTCAATGTGCTGGTGGCCTTTGCGCAGCTCTCGGGCAGTACCTCGCGCGCGGCCATCGTCACGTTCTCGATGCCGGTGTGGGCGATCCTGCTGGCGTGGCCGCTGCTGGGCGAGCGCCCGGACGCGCGTCGGAGCGTGTCGCTCGCGCTCGGGGTGGCGGGGCTGGCCTTGCTCGGCGCGCCGCTCGCGCGCGCCCAGGGGGTGCCGGCCGGCGTCTGGTTCGCGCTGGCGGCCGGCGCCTGCTGGGCGGCCGGCACGATCGTCACCAAGCGTTGGCCCGTGGCCGCCAGCCCGATCACGGTCGCCGCCTGGCAACTGCTGGTGGGTGCATTGGCAGCCGGCGTCGGCATGCTCTGGTTCGAGGGCGTGCCGGTGCCAAAGCGCCTGAGCACCGACGCGATGCTGGCGCTCGCCTTCCACATCGTGCTGGCGCAGGCGCTGGCCTATTTCCTGTGGTTCGAGGTGATTTCGCGCCTGCCGGCCGGCATCGCGGCGCTGGGCACGCTGCTGGTGCCCGTGGTCGGCGTATCGGGCGCGATGACGCTCCTGGGCGAGCGTCCCTCGGGCTTCGATCTGGCCGGATTCGTGTTGATCACCGCGGCAGCGGCGCTCGCGCTGCTGCCGCGCAGGCGGATCAGACTTCGGCCGCCAGCTCGCAGGCCTGCTTGATCGCGCGCTTGGCGTCGAGTTCCGCCGCCTCGAAGGCGCCGCCCACCAGCGTCGACTTCACGCCGCGCGCCAGCAACTCGTCGTGCAGCGAACGCAGGGGCTCCTGGCCGGCACAGACGATCACGGTATCGACATCGAACAGCCGTGGCTCGCCATTGACGCGGGTGTGCAGGCCGGCGTCGTCGATCTTCAGGTATTCGACGCCGGCCACCAGGTTCACGCCGCGCCGCGCCAGTGTCATGCGATGGGTCCAGCCGGTGGTCCGGCCAAGTGTGCGGCCGAGCGCGTCGGGCTTGCGCTGCATCAGGTAGACGGCACGCTCGGCCTTCTCGACCTGCGGCACCACGCCGGTGACGCCACCGCGCGGATGGTTCTCGAAGTCGATGCCCCACTCGCGGGCGAAGGTGGGGATGTCGAGCGACGCCGACTTGCCCGCATGCGACACCAACTCGGCCACGTCGAAGCCGATGCCGCCGGCACCGATGATCGCGACCTTGCTGCCCACGGGCCGGCGGCCGAGGATCACGTCGATGTAGCCGGCGACCATCGGGTGGTCGATGCCGGGGATCGCGGGCGTGCGCGGCGTGATGCCGGTGGCCACGACGACCTCGTCGTAGCCGCCATCGGCCAGCATGTCGGCGCTCACGCGGGTGCCCAGCTTCAGTTCCACGCCACGCGTCTCGATCATCTTGCCGAAGTAGCGCAGCGTCTCGCTGAACTCTTCCTTGCCGGGAATGCGCCGGGCCAGGTTGAACTGGCCGCCGATCTCGGCGGCCGCATCGAACAGCGTGACCCGATGGCCACGCGAGGCCGCCACATTGGCGTAGGCCAGCCCCGCGGGTCCGGCTCCGACGATGGCCACGCGCCTGGGTTCGGCCGTCGGCAGGTAGTTCAGGCGGGTCTCGTTGCAGGCGCGCGGATTGACCAGGCAGCTCACCTGCTGGCGTCCGCCGAAGGTGTGGTCGAGGCAGGCCTGGTTGCATGCGATGCAGGTGTTGATCTCGTCTTCTCGACCCGCGAGTGCCTTGTTCACGAGCTCGGCGTCGGCCAGCATCGGGCGGGCCATCGACACGATGTCGGCATGACCGGCGGCGAGCACGTCCTCGGCCACCTGCGGCATGTTGATCCGGTTGCTGGTGATCATCGGCACGCCGAGCTCGCGACGCAGCCGGCCGGTCACGCTGGCGAACGCGGCGCGCGGCACCATGGTCGCGATCGTGGGTACCGGCGCTTCGTGCCAGCAGAAGTGGGTGCTGATGATGTTGGCGCCGGCGGCCACGATGGCCTTGCCCAGCGACACCACCTCGTCCCAGGCGAGGCCGCCTTCGAGCATGTCCATGGCCGAGATCCGGAACACCAGGATGAACTCGGGCCCGACCGCCTCGCGTACGCGCCTGACCACCTCGACCGGAAAACGCATCCGGTTCTCCCATGACCCGCCCCACGAGTCATTGCGCAGGTTGGTCTTCTGCACGAGGAAGGTGCTGATCAGGTAGCCGGCCGAGCCGATGATCTCGACGCCGTCGTAGCCGGCCCGCTGGGCGAGCGCCGCGCAATTGGCGAAGTCGGCGATCTGCTTCTCGATGCCGGCTTCATCGAGCACGTTCGGCGCGAAGCGCGCGATGCGTGATTTCACGCCCGAGGGCGACACGCATTCGGGCGTGGTGGCGATGGGGCCCGAGTGCAGGATCTGCATGCAGATCTTCACGTCGGGGTCGGCCGCATGAACCGCCTCGGTGATCAGCCGATGCTGCTCGGCCTCTTCGGGCGCGGAGAGCTTGGAGCCGTAGCCGCCTTCGCGATTGGGCGCGATGCCGCCGGTGATGATCATGCCAACACCGCCGCGCGCGCGCTCCGCGAAATAGGCGGCCATGCGTTCGAAGCCGTCGGGCGCTTCTTCCAGGCCCGTGTGCATCGAGCCCATCAGGGCCCGATTCTTCAGGCGCGTGAAGCCGAGCTCGAGCGGGGAGAACAGGTGGGGGTAGCGTTGCTCGCCGATCATCGAATCATCCTGTGTGGATTCCGGGCCGGGTAGGAGGCCGCCGACAGGCAAATGTAGCCCATCCCCGTACCGCTCAGGATTGCCGGCATGCCACCAGGAAGTGCGTCGTGGCCGCCGGCGCCGACTGCTCGTTCATGGCTGGCCGATCGATCGCCGGCCGAGCGCTCGCTGGCCGAATCAGCGCCGGGTTTCGCTGCGTGCGAGCCAGATCGTGGCGAGCACGATCACGGTGCCGCCGATCAGCGTTGCCGCGGTGGGGATGTTGCCGAACAGCACGATCCCCAGCAGCGACGACCAGACCAGGTCGAGGAAGCGCAGCGGTTGCACCACCGACAGGTCGGCCAGCGACATCGCCCGCGTCAGGCACCAATGCCCGGCCGTGCCGCAGAAGCCGGCGAGCATGGTCAGCAACAACTCGCGCAGGCTGGGCGTGTGCCAGAACATGATCGCCATCGGTATCGTGAAGAGGGTGATCGTGAGGTTCTGCCAGGCCACGATGGTGTCGGTCGAATCGCTGCGGGTGAGCCACTTGGTGATCAGGAAGGTGGCGGCCCAGAACGGCACCGACGAGAGCATCACCAGGCTCCAGAACAACGAGCCCTGGCCGCTGATGTTCGGTGACAGCAAGACCACGACGCCACCCAGGCCCACGAAGGCGGCCACCCAGCGCGCCGGGCGGACCTTCTCGCCCAGGAAAAGCGCCGAGCCGATCAGCACCACGATCGGCGACGTGAACAGGATTGCGATCGCGTCGGCCAGCGGCACGTACTTGAGCGAGACATAGAACAGCGTGATCGCGATGCCCTGCGCGAAGCCGCGCCACAGCTGCCCGGGCAGGTTGCGCGGCTTGAGCCAGGCCAGCCCGCGCAGCATCAGCGGCAGCGCCAGCACCAGGCCGAACAGGTAGCGAAAGAACTGCCCCACGAACGGATCGAGCGTCTGGACCGCCAGCCGCATGCTCGCGTTCATGCCGACGAGCCCGATGCTCGCGGCCACGGCCCAGCCGATCGCGCGCGCGACCTGCTGCGATCTTTCGGTGGGTGTCGGGGCCGGTTGTATCGGGCGGGTGGAAGCAGTCATGCGAGCCGTTTGCGTGAGCCGGGCCGCGCCGACGACAAAGGCTCGAGGCGACCTGGGGCCACCGATCATAGCGGGCCGGCCCTGTTGTCGTTGGCGCGTGATCGGCTTTTCGGCACCGATCGATCGGCCCGGATGGAACCCGTGGGCATGACCGGTGCGCGGGGCGCTGGTAACCTGCGCGGGCAGCCGGACCGAGGCCGGCACCGATCACCCGCAGCCCGACGACGTACCGATCGGGACGCCGCCTCGGCGTCTTCCCGCCCCCAAGATGAAGGCCCATCCATGTTCGAACAGCCAGCCGATTTCCGCGACGAGAGCCAAGCCCTTCATGCGCTCCTCGAGCCGCTCGCCGATGCCGACTATGACCGGCCCACGCAGTTCAAGGGCTGGACCATCAACGAGGTGCTCACCCACTTGCACATGTGGAACTGGGCCGCCGACAAGGCGCTCACCGACGAGGCCGGCTTCCTGGCCTTCGTCGAACACGTGATGGCCGATCGGGCCGGCGGCTTGCGCCCGTTCGAGAATCGCTGGATCGGCGACCTCAAGGGCCGCGCGCTGCGCGAGGCCTGGCGCAAGCTCTTTGGCGAGATCGCGGATCACTTCGCTGCCGCCGACCCCAAGGCCCGCGTCAAGTGGGTCGGGCCCGACATGAGCGTGCGCTCGAGCATCACCGCGCGCCTGATGGAGACCTGGGCGCACGGCCAGGCCGTCTACGACCTGCTCGGCGTGGAGCGACAGAACACCGATCGAATCCGCAACATCGTCGTGCTCGGCGCGAACACCTACGGCTTCAACTTCAAGATCCGCGGCGAGGAGCCGCCCCAACCCGTGCCGCACCTGCGCCTGAGCGCGCCCTCCGGCGAGGTCTGGACCTTCAACGAGCCAAGCGACACCGAGTGCATCGAGGGCAGCGCGGTGGATTTCTGCCAGACCGTCACCCAGGTACGCAACGTGGCCGACACCGCGCTGAAGGTCACCGGCCCGAATGCCACGCGCTGGATGGCCATCGCGCAATGCTTCGCCGGCGCGCCGAACGATCCGCCGGCACCGGGCAGCCGCTTCAGGGTCGCGGCCTGAAGCCCGTAGACACCCAACACTCATAGATACAGAAAGAAAAAAGGGAACATCGACCGATGGACATGCCCGTCAATCATTTCAAGCATGCGATCGCGGCCGGCCGCCAGCAGATCGGACTGTGGTGCACCTTGCCCGGCACCTATGCGATCGAGGCGGTCGCGGGCGCCGGCTTCGACTGGTTGTTGCTCGATACCGAGCACTCGCCGGCCGATCCGCTGACGGTGCTGCCGCAGTTGCAGACCATTGCCGCCTACCCGAGTTCGGCCGTGGTGCGACCGGCGAGCAATGACACGGTGCTGATCAAGCGCCTGCTCGACCTGGGCGCGCAGACGCTGTTGATCCCGTACGTGCAGAATCGCGACGAGGCCGAGCAGGCGGTGGCCGCGGTGCGCTATCCGCCGGCCGGCGTTCGCGGCGTGTCGGGCCTGACCCGCGCGACCCGCTTTGGCCGCGTGCCGGGCTACGCGCAGCGCGCCAACGAGGAGATCTGCCTGCTGCTGCAGGTGGAGACCGGCGAGGCGCTCGCGCGCCTGGAGGAAATCGTCTCGGTCGATGGCGTGGACGGCGTGTTCATCGGCCCGGCCGACCTGGCGGCGAGCATGGGGCACGCAGGCAACCCCGGCCACCCGGAAGTGGTGGCCGCGGTCGAAGACGGCATCCGGCGCATCCGCAAGGCCGGCAAGCCCGCTGGCGTGCTCACGCCGGACAACGCGTTCGCCAAGCGCTTCATCGAGGCGGGCACGGTGTTCACGGCAGTGGGGATCGATGCGGGGTTGTTGGCGCGGGGGAGCGAGGCGCTCAGGAAGGTGTTTTGACGCCGCGCCAGCCCGCGCCGCTTCAACCCGTCATCAACACCCCGCCATCCACATTGATCGCCTGCCCGGTCATCCCCGACGAATCATCACTGGCCAGATAAACCGCCAGCGGCGCGATCTCGTCGGGCACCAGCCGCCGACCCAGCAGCGTCAGCCCCTTCTCCAGTTCCGCCAGGGGCTTGCCCAGGCGCTTGGCGTCGGCCTGGATGCGGCGATCGTTCATCTGCGTCGCCACGGGCCCCGGGCAGATGGCATTGGTCGTGACGCCCTTGCCCGTGAGCTCGATGGCCATCGTGCGCGTGAGGCCCAGCAGGCCGTGCTTGCTCGCGGCGTAGGCCGCGCCATGAAGCGCACCGATCTTGCCGTTGATCGACGACACATTGATGACGCGTCCGCGGCCCTTGGCGACCATGGCCGGCAAGACCTTCTTGCACAGCAGGTAGGGCGCGGTCAGGTTCACGAACAGCATCGTGTCCCAGAACGCGTCGTCGAAATCGATGACGGGCTTGAGGTTCTGGCTGCTGCCCATGCCGGCGTTGTTCACCAGGATGTCGATGTCGCCGAATGCGGCGGTGGCGGCGGCGTGCACCTGTTCGACGGCCGCGCGCTCGGAGAGGTCGGCCACGATGGTCGTGGCGCGGCCGCCGGCGGCTTCGATCTCGGACTTCAGCGAGTCGAGTTCGCTGGCGGTGCGCCCGGTCACGGCCACCGCCGCGCCCTCGCGTCCGAATGCGAGCGCGATCGCGCGCCCGATGCCCTTGCTCGCGCCGGTGACGAGCGCGGTACGTCCTTCGAGTTTCATGTCTGCCTCCATGCATGCGGCCATTGTCGTCAGGCCCGCGGCCTGCTCGAGGATCGTGCACGGCTTTGCATTCGTCGTGGGCCGGATAGCGGAGGACGCGGGTCTGCGGTTCCGATTTCGGCATGCATGCCGGCGGCGCGTGTCCCTAAACTCGGGAAATCGTCGGCGCACGCCGGCACGCAGGAGACGTCATGACGACGGCATCGATCGCCGATGCGCGAGCACCGCTGATCACCGGTGCGGCAACCACACCGTTCGGGCGGCACGAAGGCTCGGATGCAATCGGCCTGATGGCGCGCGCCGCCGGTGCGGCGATCGCCGAGGCCGGGCTCGAGCCCGGCCACATCGATGGCGTGTTGTGCGGCTACGCCACGACGCTGCCGCACATCATGCTGGCGACGCTCTTTTGCGAGCGCTTCGGGCTGCGCCCGAGCTATGCGCACGGCATGTCGCTTGGTGGCGGCACCGGTGGCGCGATGCTGATGCTCGCGGGCGAGCTGGTGCGCGCCGGGCGTTGCCGCAACGTGCTGGTGGTCGCGGGCGAGAACCGTGCCACCGGCGTCTCGCGCGATTCGACGATCCAGACGCTGGCGCAGGTGGGCGATCCCGACTTCGAGGTGCCCAACGGCACCACGATCCCCGCCTACTACGCGCTGCTCGCATCGCGCTGGTTGCACGAGACCGGCTGCACCGAGGCCGACCTCGCCGAGTTCGCGGTGCTGATGCGCGCGCGCGCCGCCGAGCATCCGGACGCGCATCTGCGCACGCCGATCACGGTCGACGAGGTGCTGGCGTCCAAGCCCATCGCCACGCCCCTGAAGCTGCTCGATTGCTGTCCGATCTCGGACGGCGCGGCGGCGCTGGTGGTGTCGGCGCATGCCTTGCCCAACGCGCCGCGCGTCGCGATGCTCGGTGCCGGCCAGGCACATCTGCACCAGCACATCAGCGCGATCGCCGACACGGCGAACTACGGCGCGCGCGACGCCGCGCAGGCCGCGTTGGCCCAGGCCGGCCTGGCGGTGGCGGACATCGACTATCTGGCGATCTACGACTCGTTCTCGGTGACGCTGGCGATCCTGCTCGAGGAGATCGGCTTCGCCCCGCGCGGCGGCGCGGCGCAGCGCGTGCGCGAGCGTGTGTTCGATCCCGGCGGCCCGTTGCCGCTGAACACGCACGGCGGCCTGATGTCCTTCGGGCATTCCGGCGCGGCCGGTGGCATGTGCCACGCAGTCGAGGCCGTGACCCAGCTCGCCGGCCGGGCCGGGGTGCGCCAGGTCGCGCCGCGACATCATGCGTTCTTCCATGCCGACGGCGGCGTGCTGTCGTCGCATGTGAGCATCGTGATGGGCAGGGAGGGCTGAGCATGACGACACCCACGATCAGCGCGCGCTCGCCGGCGGCGCAGGCCTTCGTCGATGGCCTCGCTCGCGGTGTGCTGCGGGTCCAGGCGTGCGAGGCCTGCTCGACCGTCCAATCGCTCGCGCGCCATGCCTGTCCGCGCTGCGGCAGCCCGCGCCTGTCATGGCGAAATGCCTCGGGCCTCGGAACCGTGTTCGCACTGACACAGGTGCGGCGTGCGCCGACGCCGGAGTTCCGCGCCCTCGTGCCTTACACGCTGGTTCTCGTCGATCTGGACGAGGGCGCACGTGTGATGGGGCATGCCGCCGAAGGCCTTTCGATCGGCGATCGGGTGCGAGCCGAGTTCTTCGAACACGACGCGCGGCCCTTGTTGCGCTTCGTCCCGGGCTGAGCGCCCGGCGCCCGGCCGCGGTCGCGGTCGCATGCAGGCGGGTCAACCGGTAAGATCAGGTAATCCCTCCGAAACAATTCGTGGCAACGGGGAAGCGTGGTCCGGTTGCGGGCCATGCCCGCGTCCAATTCCACGGGTGTCGCCTGGAGACAGAAGAACAATGACTGACGAGTGCTCGCAGGGCCTGGTTGCGCCCAGCCCGTCCTCCGGATCGGGTGAGCAAGGTGACCAGACCGCGTCCACCCGGGCGCACGCCCGTGCTCGCAAGCTTGCGCGTCGCGCGCTGGTTTCCGTTGCGCTCGTCCGGCCCGCTCGATTCGAACGGGGTCTTGTCGCCCGTGCCGCTGGGGCCGCCCGAGCGGCAGCCGCGCAACCGCAAGCCCGCCCAATGAACGCCGCGACCCAGGAGTGCGCATGACCCGTTCGACGACCCGTCTCATCGCCATCTTCGTGGTGGCCTTGTTGTTCGCCCTGCTCGCGCGCGATGCACTGTCGCAGTCCAGCGTGATGTTCACGAGCCCGCTCAACGGCGCCTCGCTTGCCGTGGCCGGCGGCCGCCTGGTCGCCACGCGGGATGCGCCCGGCGCGACCTACGCCTGGCGGCTCGAGCGGGTACCCGGCGGCGGGAACTTCTACTACGTCCGGCCAACGAACGACGCGGGCCGCTATCTTCACATCCAGAACGGTCGGCTCGAGCTCGCACCCATCAATCGCAACTGGTGGTCGGCGATGTGGTCGATCGTGAGCCTCGGGTCCGGGCAAAGCGGCTTCAAGAACCGATGGAAGCCGGCCGAGTTCATCCAGCTGGTCAATGGGGCACTGGTGTCGGCGCCGATCGGGCGGGACCGGCGCGCAGCGATGTGGCAGATGCGCCAGGCCCCGACCCGCCTCGCTGCGACGCCGGCGCAGGATCGCGCCGCGGCAGAGGAAAAAGCCCGGCTCGAGCGCAACCGCCAACGCCTCGCGCAGATCGAGCGCGAACGCCAGGCCCGCACGCAACAGCCTGTGTCGCAGGCCGAGGCGGCGCGCCAGCGGCAACTCAGGGCCCGGCAGGACCTGGCGTTTCGCGAGGCCCAGAAGCGCATGGGGCTGGAGCGTGCACAGGTGACGCGGGGCCAACAGTCGGTGCCGGCGTCGAGCCTTGCTGGCCGGCAAGCGCAGGCCGGCGTCGCGACCGCCGCGACCGGCAGGCACGCCGGAGCCGCCGTCGCCAGTGTCCAGCCGGCCGCGGCGGGCCAGGTCAATGTGCAGGTCACCAATCGCACCCAGGGCGCGCTGCTGGTGGCGCTGGCGCCCGCGTCGGCCGACCAGTCTCCCACCGGTCTGGCCGAGCTGGCGCCCAACAGCTACACGGTGCTGGCCGTGCCGCCGGGCGCGCGGCTGGTGTTCTACAACCAGGCCACCCAGGCCTACGAGGGCGATGGCTACGTGGTCAGTACGCTGCCGCGGCAGGCGGTACTGGTGCCTGATCCGGCAGCCCGCGTGGCGCAGGCCGCGCAGGCGACCCAATCCGCGCAGGCTGCGCGGGCCCAGGCGGTCCAGTCGGGCCGGACAAACGCCGGCACGCGCGCCCAAACGCCCCCGGCGGGCACGGTGGGCGTTACGTTCCGCAGCACCAGCGGCTCGGCGCTGATGGTGTCCTCGATCGCCGACGGGCCCAATGCGACCTCCGAAGGCCTGGTCGAGCTCGCGCCACGCCAGGCCACCGTCCAGTACCTGCGCCCGGGCACCAAGGTCGGTTTCTGGGATGCGCGGGCGAACAACTGGGCCGGCGACTTCTACATCGTGAAGCCCGGTCCCGGCCAGAGCGTGGTCGTACCGATCAAGGCGGGAGACAGGAACGCCGACGGCGTGATCTCCCAGGCCGAGATCAAGGCCATCGCAGCCCAGGTGGCCGCCGACGTGGCCAGGCAGCAGATGACGCAGCGATCGTCGGCGACGGTCTGCTGGAAGGACTCCTACGGTCGGGGTGTCGGTCGGATCCCGGCCACGCTCAAGGGGCGGCGCCAGTGCCCTGGTGGCTACGAGCCCGACGGGTTCATCGACGCCGGCCTTTGCTACAAGAAATGCCGGCCCGGTTACCTGGGGCGCGTGACGCGTTGCTACCAGCAGTGTCCGAAGGGCTACACCGATGTCGCGATCGGATGCGTGAAGCCCAAGGCGATCGAGCGCAAGATGTTCTCGATCCACTTCGGCGAGCTCGGGCCGAGCGGCGCCTACGATCGTTGCCGCCAGAGCGCGATCGGCAAGCGGCTCGGATGCGAAAAGGGGCTGCTCTCGGCCTTCGTCAAATGCCCGGCCGGCTGGGAGTCGGTTCCACCCCCCAAGGAAAGCCTGTGCACCCAGAAATGCCCCAATGGCATGAAGTCCGACCCGACCAGGACCACCTGTATCCGCGACAGCTATGAACGCGGCGTGGGCATCGCGAAGTGCGGTGGCACGCATCCCGATTCCGACGCCGGGCTCTGCTACAAGTCGTGCAACACCGGCTACACCGGCGTCGGGCCGGTGTGCTGGAACAAGTGCCCGGCCGGCTGGGTGAACTGCGGCGCGAGTTGCGCGGTCGATAGCACGTCGTGCGCGATGTCGGTCACTGACCAGGTGACGAGCCCGCTGATCGCGGCCGGCAGCGTGGCGCTGATCGGCCTGACCGCGGGCTCGGCGACCGGCGCGACCGCCGCGGCCCAGGCCGGCAAGGCGGCGGCGAGCACGGCAGCCAAGATCGCGGCCCGCACCGCGGCCAAGACGGCCGCCAAGTCCGCGCTCAAGGCCAAGGTCAAGGCGCTGCTGAAGTCCGGCGCGATGGCCGGCGTCAAGGCGGGCGCGCGCGAGGCGGCGCAGGATATCGCGATGGGCGCCGCGATCAGTGCGGCCTTTGCGGCCAAGGGCATCAGCGACCAGAACAAGGCCTTGCGGGCTCAGGTCGAGGCGCAGGTCCGGGCCGAGCTCGACTCGGGCGTCTCGGACAAGCAGATCGACGCCGCGGTCGAGTTGGCCGTGGAGGGCGCCGATGCCAAGAGCGGATTCGCCGAGAACTTCGCCTGGGACTCGCTCGACCCGACCGGCATCGCGTCGGTCGTGGTCGCGTACAACAACCCGATCTGCTCCGATGTCGCCAAGTAGGCGTGCGTCGGCGCGAATCGTCGGGCAGCGAAAGGATGTCGTGATGCGGTCTCGAAAAGCGATCGGTTGGGTGATGGCGCTGGCTCTGCTGGCGCTGGCGCCACAGTGGGTGCGTGCCCAGCAGGTGGTGCAGATCGAAAACAAGTGGCGCAAGACGCTGATCGGCGCCGATGGCAAGGTATTGCGCCAGATGCCGCCGGGCCCTGGCGCCAACCCTTTGGCCACGCAATGGTTCGTCGAGCCGGTGGGCAACTCGGGCCTGTTTCGCCTGCGCTCCGCACTCAACGGCCTGTACATCGACGCCCGTAGTGGTCCGGCGCTGGTGGCCGCCGCACCCGGTGCCGTATCCGCGATTTGGGCCTACGAGCCGGTGGACGGCGAGTTCGGTCGCCTGCGCAACCACGGCCAGAAGCACAAGTACCTGCACACGCAGTACATCCCGTCGATCGTCAATGGCGGCACGATCCAGCCGGGCTGGCACTCGGCGATGTGGCGGCTGCGGGCGCTTGACGCGACACCGGCGGCATCGCCGGCCGGGGCGCTGCCGCCACCGTCCGCCCCGGCAAGTGCTGCGGTTGCGCCACTGCCGCCCGTACCGGCACCAGCGCCGCAGATGGCGGCCCCGATGCCACCGCCTGCGGCGTCTGTTCCGGCGCCGACCGCGCCTGCCACGGCCGCGCCGCAGACGGTCGACCTGGTGTTCCAGAACGCGTCGAACAGCCCGCTCGATGTCTTCGTCCAGGAAAACGGGGCCGACCCGGCGTTCGCGTTCACGGTGCCGCCGATGAGTCAGGCAGTGCAGAAATCGCCGGTGGGGCTGGTCTGGCGACTCGCGCAGGGCGACGCCTGGCTCGACGCGTTTCAGGCCGGCACCGAGCCGCAGCAAGTCATCCGGTTCCCGCAATGAGACGGGGCCCGATCCGCCTTTGAGGAGTGTGACCATGATCGTGCGCAACTCGAACCGTGACCTTGCCCGAAGTGCGGTGTTGGGGGGGGTGGCGAGCCTGCTGCTGGGCGCGTGGGCCGAGGCGCCAGCGGTCCCGCCCTTTCGGGGCGCGGCGGACAGCGCCGGCCACGCGGGGGCCAAGGCCGCCGGCGCCGTGCGCCAGGCGCCGGCCGCACCGAGGAATCTCCCTCCGCCGCCGACCAACATACCGACCGGCCCGATGGCGGCGCCGCCCAAGGTCCTGCCGCCCCCGCCGCCCCCACTCGTCAACACGCCGGCGCCCCTGAAGCCGACGGCGCCCGCCCAGCCGATGGGCGGCAATCAGCAGTACGGACCGCTGCCGGCGCCCGGCGGACCCGGCCAGTTGAACTACGGCAGGCTGGGAAAGGAACCGGTCTACGACACGGTGCCGGCCCAGTCGCCCGGGGTCGTGTACTCGCCACTGCCCAATGGCGGCGGCGCAGGCGCTCGGCCCGCCGTGAAGTACGAGCAATTGGCGCCGACGCCCCCCGGGGCCGGGCAGAACTTCTCGACGCGGGATGTCAGCAAGATGCTTCCGCCAGTGCCCGGGCGCACGTCGGGTCCCACCACGCCGGGCTATCAGAGAATTCCGGATTCGGCGTTCAAGGCACCGGGCGGTGGGGCAGCGAAGGCCGTACCGAACCCCCCCGGCTATTCGTCGTTGCCTGCGGACGCGGGCCGGCAGGCGCCGGCGGTCCTGCCGTACAGCCAGGGGCGCGCGGTGATCGGTGGGGGCCAGCCCGGTGCGCCCGCGCCGGCGCAGCGGGTCGAGGCCGCATTGCCGTCGAAGTCGCCGAGCGAGGCGGCGAGCAAGGGAAGTCGCACAGGGATCAAGGCTCTCAAGGGCCTTGGCGGTGCTGCTGTCGTGACCGGGCTCGCCGTCGGCGGCGGCGCGGTGGCTCGCGAAGTGGATCCCGACGCGCGCAAGACCATCGACGGCGCGCTGGACAGCGCCGGCAAGGCTGTGAACAGTGCGGTCGACTCGGTGTCCGGCAGCAAGGATTGAGCGGTGCGCCGCCGCGAACGCACGGGGGGCAGGATGACGGTCGAGGATAGGAATGCGAGTCTGTCGATCCGGGCCGCGGGCGCCTGTCTCGCGCTGCTGATCGCGGGGGGCGCTGGATCCGCGCAGGCGGCCGGGCTCAACAGAGCGGGAAGTCTGCTCGATGCGGCCCGGCACGTGGATCCCGCAGCGGCGAAGGGCGCGGCGAAGTCGGGCGTCAAGCCGCCCGCGCCACCCAGGCCCCCCGGGCCGAGGCCCGCGTCGGCACCGCCGACGAAGCCACCGACGAAGCCACCGACGAAGCCGCCGACGAAGCCACCGACGAAGCCACCGACGAAGCCGCCGACGAAGCCACCGACGAAGCCACCGACGAAGCCACCGACGAAGCCACCGACGAAGCCACCGACGAAGCCACCGACGAAGCCGTCGCCGCCTCAGGCGGCCGCGCTCGGGACCGGTGGTGTTGCACCCGCACGGCGTGCAGGCGATCTCCCGACGCCGAGATCGCTTCCTGAGATCCCCGCGGCCAAGCGGGCTGGGGGGCTGAGCCTCACGAACATCATGACCGTCGGTACCGTCGGGCTGGTGGTGGCGCCCTTCGTGATGCCCCTGTTCCAGGGGGCGGATGCGTCGGCGCAGGCGGCATCGGGCGCGTCGGGCGGCCAAGGATCGGGGGCGGTGAACCAGACGGCCGATACGCAGACCCGGGCAAGCAATGCGTCGGGCGCCGCCGCCGACACGGCTCAGGTCCAGTCTGTCCAGGGAGCGGCCTATCAGGCGGCCGGCGTGCAGTCCGCGGCCGCGACCGGCGCGCCTGCGTCGCAGGCCACCGCCACGCAATCGAGGACCGGCCAGATCCTGTCGCAGCAGGGGAGGGGACAGCCGGCAAGGCTCGTCGCAGCCGGCGAATCGGCGAGCATTCAGGTGATCAACCGCCGCGGCGGTCTCGTCACCGTGGCCCAGGCGCCGGCGGCAGCGGGCCAGGCGCCCAAGGCGCTCGCGTTGGTGCCGGCCAATGCCTACACGCACAAGGACTTGCGACTCCAACCCGGCGCCCTGATGTTGTTCTTCGACCAGTCCCGGCGCGCGTACGTGGGTGAGGGCTACCGGGTCGGTCGACAGGCCAAGCAGGTCGTGTTCCTGACCACCGATCCGGGCAAGCCCATCGTGGCGGCCATCCCAAAGGCCCCGGCGGCGACTGGCCCGGTGACCGTGACGATCCGAAACCGGTGGTCGCAGCCATTGTCCCTGGCGCTGATTCCGGCCGGCCAGGGGGCTGCACCGGTCAAGGCATTCGACCTGCCCCCGGGAAAGGTGATGCAGGCCAGGTTCGCGGCCGGCATCCGGCTTGGTGTCTACGACCCGGCCGGCGGTCAATGGGTCGGGGCGTTCTACGATGTGCGTCCCGGCGGCGCGCAATCGCTGGACGTGCCGATCGCATCGGCCGCCCAGGCGAGCGCGGCGCCGGCAAGTGCGGTGTCGGCACAGTCGGCTGCGACCGGCGGGCAGCGCGTGGCCATGATCTTCGAGAACGCGACGAACGCGCCGCTCGACGTCTTCGTGCAGGACGGCAACACCGATCCCGTGTTTGCATTCAGTGTCCCACCCATGTCGCGCGCGCGGCAGGAATCGACAATTGGCCTGATCTGGCGCGTTGCGCGCGGCGACACCTGGCTCGACGCCTTTCGCACGAGTCCGGAACCGGAGCAGCTCGTGCGCTTCCCGCAGTAAATGCCGGCGGGTCGCCTGCGTCCGCGATGGTCGCGCCCGCGAACAAGGAGGTCCGATGATGACGAACTCGCCCGTAGCAGCCAGCGATGTGCGCACGGTCGCCACGCTGGTCCTGGCAGTGGCCCTGGTCGGCGGCGCTGTGCCGGCCTGGGCGGTCAAGCCGAACGTCGGCGGCTTGAAGACACTCGATGCAAACGCGGCCGGTGCCGCGCTCAAGCGAGGTCACGGCAAGCTGCCTTCGCCGCCCAGCGCACCGAAACCGCCGAGCCCGCCGGCGCCCGTCGCCAAGCCGCCGGTCATCTATGACGCGCTGCCCGACCGTCGCCTGGCCACCCAGCCGCGCGCGCCGGGTGGCAATCTCCAGCGGCTCGAGAATGCCCTCGCGCCCAAGCGCCAGGCCCAGAAACGGCCCCCGCCCACGCCTGCGCCCCGCGTGGGCGCAATGAAGCCGCCCAGCGCAGCCCCGGTTCGTCCGCCGATGCCGCCGCAACGGGTTGTCCGGCCGACGGCGGTCGGCGCGATGCCGCCGCCGATGATGCGCCAGATGCCGCCGGCGCGATTCGGCCAGCCGCCAGCCGCGATGCCGCACCGGATGGTTCGGCTGGGCGGCCCGGGGGCGCCCCGGGTCCGGGCGCCGGTCGCGGCGCCGATGCCGCGGGCGTCGGTGCCCCCGGTCGGCTCGCGCCCGAGCGCGATGAAGCGCGCCGCGAAGCGAGCGGGCACGGTGGTCATGGGCGGCACGGTGGTGATGCTGGCGGCGCCCTACGTGATTCCGCTACTCGTCGACGAGCGCTGACCGCACTCGGAACCGGACCATGACGATCCTGCGGAACGCCGTGCCCGTGATCCGCCCGCGCGGCCGCCGACCCATGAACGGCCGCGACATCCATGAGCCGCACCGGGTATCGACCCCGCTCGAGCTGTTGTTCGACCTGTTCTACGTCGTCGCCATCGCGGCCGCGGCCTCGCAGTTGCACCATGCGGTCGTCGAGGGCCATCTGGGCATCGGCTTCGTGGGGTTCCTGCGCGCGTTCTTCGCGATCTGGTGGGCCTGGATGACCTTCACCTGGTTCGCCAGCGCCTACGACACCGACGATGTCCATTATCGGCTCGCGATGATGGTGCAGATGGTCGGCGTGCTGATCATCGCGGCCGGCATTCCCAAGGGCGTGTCCGAGGGCGACTTCACGATCGCCACGATCGGCTATGTGGTGATGCGGGTCGCATATGTCGCCATGTGGTTTCGGGTGGCCAGGGAACACCCGGAAGGGCGGACCACCGCGCTGCGCTACGCCTGGGGGACCTTGTTCGTCCAGGCCTTGTGGGTCGGACGCCTGTGGCTGCCGCACGGCTGGGACCTGCCGAGCTGGCTGGTGCTGGCGCTCCTCGAAGTGGCGATCCCCATCTATGCGGCGCGGGCGGGGCGGGCCCCCTGGCATGCGCATCACATCGCCGAGCGCTTCGGGCTGTTCACGATCATCGTGCTGGGCGAGTGCGTGCTGGGCGCAACCAGTTCGGTGGGCGGTGTGATCGCCTCGCAGGGCCTGAGCGTCGATGTGCTGCTCGTGGGCCTTGGCTGCGCCAGCCTGGTGCTGGCGCTGTGGTGGGTGTACTTCCTCGTGCCCTCGGGCGAGCGCCTGCACGCCAATCGCGCGCGTGCGTTTCGCTGGGGCTACGGCCACGTGGTGATCTTCACGTCGATCGCGGCGCTGGGCGGCTTCCTGGAAGTGGTCGCCGACCAGTTGCGTGTCGCGAAGGCCGCGGCGGGCCACGCGGCGGGCACTATCGCGGCCGTCCAGGGTGCCCACGGCGTGACGCCGACGCTGGCGATCGGCCTGGTCGTCGCGGCAGTCTCGGTCTTCCTGATCTCGACCTGGTGGCTGTTCAGGCTGATCGCGCCCGAGTACTCGCACCACTGGAAGGCCGGCCTGCTGGCGCTGGCGATCCTCGCCGGCGTGGTCGTGGCGGTGGCCGCCGGGCTGCCGTTGCCGTGGGCGATTCCCCTGTTGACGCTGGCGCCGGCCACGGTGGTCGTGGCGATCGAGCGCGGGCGAATTCACGGTGCCGGAACGCCGGTGCCGACGGCCGCGCCATAATTCGGCCAGCCGCAGCGGTCACCGCGAACCGCTTGGCGCTCGCCGCTGCTTCCGATCACCGTACTTCGATCGCCTCGTTTGGGGCCGCACATGACCGACGCTCGAACCGACAATCTCCTCGCCACGATCGACCCGCGCTCGGTCGCCGTGCTCGGCGCCTCCGAGAACCCCGACAAGGTCGGCGGCCGGCCGATCCACTACATGCTCAAGTTCGGCTACCAGGGCGCGATCTATCCGATCAACCCGAGCCGTGACCTCGTCCAGGGCCTGCGCAGCTACAAGTCGCTTGACGACCTGCCCGAGGTGCCCGAGCTGGCGGTGATCGTTGTCTCGGGCGACGCCGCGCTGCAGGCGATGAAGGACTGCGCGCGCATCGGCGTGAAGGCCGCCATCGTCATCGCCTCCGGCTTTGGCGAGGTGGACGAGGCCGGCGCCGCGATGCAGCGCCAGATGCGCGACATCGCGCGCGCCGCCGGCATGCGCATGGTGGGGCCGAACAGCCAGGGCTTCGCGAACTTCGCCTCGGGCGCGATCAGCAGCTTCTCGACGATGTTCATCGAGTACCCACCCGAGGACGGGCCGGTGGCCATCATCAGCCAGAGCGGCGCGCTGTCGGCGGCGGTCTACGGTCTGCTGCGCCGGCGCGGCATCGGCGTGCGCTACATGAACGCCACCGGCAACGAGGCCGACGTCAACGTCCCCGACGTGGCCCGCCTGATCGTCCGCGATCCGGACCTGAAGCTGGTGCTGCTGTACCTGGAGCATGTGGCCGATCCCGGCGCCCTGGCCGAGGCCGCGGCGATCGCGCGCGAGCGCGGGTTGCCGATCGTCGCGATCAAGTCCGGGCGCACCGCCAGCGGCCAGCAGATGGCGGCCTCGCACACCGGCTCGCTCGCCAACGAGGACCGGGTCGTGGACGCGTTCTTCCGTCGCCACGGGATCTGGCGCGTGAACGACCCGCATGCGATGGCGCGCGGCGCGCCGATGTACCTGCGCGACTGGCACCCCGAGGGTAACCACCTGATCGCGATCAGCAACTCGGGCGCGAGCTGTGTGCTGGTGGCCGACGCCGCCGACGGTGCGGGCCTGGCGCTGGCGCAGCCGAGCGAGGCCACCCGCGCCGCGGTCAGGAAGGTGTTGCCGGCCTTTGCCACCAGCACCAATCCCATCGACCTGACCGGCGCCGTGCTCTCGAACAACGCGCTGCTCGGCAACGTGCTCGAGGCGCTGGCCGGCAATCCCGAGACCGACCTCGTCTACATCGAAATCCCGGTGGCGGGCCAAGGCTACGACATCGACGGTTTCGCGCGAGTGAGCGCCGACTTCGCTGCCAAGACCGGCAAGCCGCTGGCGATTGGCGCCTGGCAGGACAGCGTGGCCGATCCCTTCCGCGCGGTGGGCCTGCCGGTCTACGACCATGCCGACGACGCGCTCGGCGCGTTGTCCCAGCTCGCCGGGCATGCCGCCTTGCAGCGCGTGGCCATGCCCGCCTGGGCGCCGGGCGCGGCGGTCTTGCTGCCCACCGATGCGCCGGGCTTCCTCAATGAAGCGCAGAGCCTGGCCGTGCTGCAGGCCGCCGGCCTGCCGGTGGTCGCGCACCGGGTCTGCCACACGCGCGACGAAGCCATCGCCGCCTTCGAGGCGATCGGCGCGCCGGTCGTGGTCAAGGCCTGCTCGCGCGACGTGCCGCACAAGTCCGAGCACGGGCTGGTGGCGCTGAAGCTCGCGAGCGCCGATGCGGTGGCGGCCGCGTTCGATGCCCAAAGCGCCACCCTGGCCCGGCTGGGCGCGGTCAACGAGGGCGTTATCGTGGCGGCCATGCGCGGCGGCCAGCGCGAGCTGATGCTCGGCGCCCACGTCGACCCCGTGTTCGGCCCGGTGGTCGTGGTGGGCGACGGCGGCAAGTACGTGGAGGCCCTCAAGGATTCGGCGGTGCTGGTGCCGCCGTTCACCGAGGCCGAGGTCGAGGCCGCGCTGCGGGCCTTGCGCATCGGGCCGATCCTGGACGGCGTGCGCGGCGACCCGCCGGTGGACCTGAACGCGTTCGCCCGGGCCGCGGTGGCGCTGGGCCGGATGATCGAGGCCAATGCCGAGCGGATCGCGTCGGTCGACGTGAACCCGGTCATCGCCGGTGCCGCCGGCGAAGGCGCGGTGGTGGTCGACGGGCTGGTCGAGGTGCGTGCCCGATGACTCCGATCGACGATTGGCGCCACGACAGCGAGGCCGGCGAGGCGCCGCCGCAAACCGAGGACCGCACCAAGGTCGATGATGTCCGCATCGGCGCGGTGCGGCCGCTGATCTCGCCCGCCCTGCTGCTCGACGACATGCCCCTGCCCGCGTCCGGCGAGGCGCTGGTGGAGCGCGCTCGGCGCGAGATCGCCGACGTGCTCGCCGGCCGCGACGATCGGCTGGTCGTGGTGGTGGGGCCTTGCTCGATCCACGACCACGACGAGGCCATCGACTACGCCAGGCGCCTGAAGCGCGTGGCCGACGCGCTGGCGGAGGACCTGCTCGTGGTGATGCGCGTGTACTTCGAGAAACCGCGCACGACCGTGGGCTGGAAAGGCTATATCAACGACCCGCGCCTGGATGGCAGCTTCCGGATCAACGAAGGCTTGCGGCTGGCGCGCCAGCTGCTGCTCGACGTGGTCGCGCTGGGCCTGCCCACCGGCACCGAGTTCCTCGACCTGCTCAGCCCGCAGTACATCGCCGACCTGATCGCCTGGGGTGCGATCGGCGCGCGCACCACCGAGAGCCAGACCCATCGGCAACTGGCCTCGGGGCTGTCGTGTCCGGTGGGCTTCAAGAACGGTACCGACGGCGGCATCAAGGTGGCGGCCGACGCGATCGTTTCGGCCCGGGCGAAGCACGCGTTCATGGGCATGACCAAGATGGGCCAGAGCGCGATCTTCGAGACCCGTGGCAACGACGACTGCCACGTGATCCTGCGCGGCGGCGCCACGCCGAACTACGATGACGCGTCGGTGGCCGCGGCCTGCGACGTGCTCGCCCGCGCGGGGTTGCGCGAGCAACTGATGGTCGACTTCTCGCATGCGAACTCGTCCAAGCAGCACCGGCGCCAGATCGACGTCGGCGTGGATGTCGCGGCACGCGTCGCGGCCGGCGACGCGCGTATCGCCGGCGTGATGATCGAGAGCCACCTGAACGAGGGGCGCCAGGACTTCGTGCCCGGCCGGCCGCTTGCGCCTGGCGTGTCGCTCACCGATGCCTGCCTGGGCTGGGACGACACCGCGCCGCTGCTCGAATCGCTGGCCCGCGCAGTGCGGGCCCGGCGTGGCTGACATGCGCGGCCCGGCAAGCGCGCGCGCGAGGCCGCGATGACCCGCCGGATCCTGGCGATCAGCGGTGGCGGGCAGGGCATCGGGCGTGCGGTGGCCTGGCACTTCGCCGCCAACGGCTATGCGGTGTCGATCGCCGACATCGATGCCGACGCCGCCGAGGCGACGGCAGACAAGATCGTGCACGACGGCGGCCTCGCGCTCGCGCACCGGGCCGACGTCTCGGTCGTGGCCGACGTCGAGCGCTGGGTGGAAGTCACGCAGGCGGTGCTCGGCTGCCCGGATGTCGTCGTCAACGACGCCGGCATCTCGCGCAACGCGCCCTTCCTGTCGCTGGCCGAGACCGAGTTCGATCGCGTGATCGCGGTGAACCTGCGCGGCTGCTTCCTGGTCACGCAGCGCTTCGCGCGCCGGATGGTGGCCGCCGATCGCGGTGGCGCCGTGATCAACATCGCGTCCACGCGCGCGTTGATGTCGGAGCCGAACACCGAGGCCTATTCGGCTTCCAAGGGCGGCATCGTCGCGCTGACCCATGCCAGTGCGGTGAGCCTGGGCCCGCACGGCATCCGCGTCAACTGCGTAAGCCCCGGCTGGATCGAGACGCGCGCCTGGAAGCACGGCGACCGCGCATCGATCCCCGCGCAAAGCGAGCGCGACCGGGCGCAGCATCCGGTCGGGCGCGTGGGCGTGCCCGACGACGTGGCGCAGGCCTGCCTCTACCTGGCCGGGTCGGCGGGTTTCGTGACCGGGCAGAACCTGGTCGTGGATGGCGGCATGACGGTGCGAATGATCTACGAGCCGTAGTAGCGAATCTTCATGCGCTGGCAGTAGGCCTCGAGCGTCGGGCGCGTGCGCGCATGACGCTGCACTGGCGAGTCGGGCGGTGCCCACAGGAGGTTGGCCAGGAACGCGTACGCGGTCGCGTCGAGCGTGGTCGGCCGATCTCCGAGCATGAAGGCCTTCTCGCCCAGAAAATCGGCCACCGCGTCTACGTCGCGCCGGCCGATCGCGGTGATGTCCTCGGCGCTGTGCCGCCCCATGCCATGGCCGCGAAGCTGGGCCAGCACGCCGCGACGCGCGAGCGCCGGCACGAACCAGCGCAACGGCGCCGGCATCTTGCCGAAGAAGGCCTCTCGCGTCGCCGGCCAGTTGGCCTCGTCGGCCCATCGCCAGTAGACGGCGACCCAGTAGCTGTTCTCCTCGAGCAGGCGCTGGAAGGCGAGCGAGATCGCGCGCTCCTCGGGGGTGAGGTGGCCGTCGAGCCGATCGCCGTGGCTCGCCTTCAGGTGCTCGATGATGAAGCTGCTGTCGGCCACGATCCGGCCGTCGTCGTCGATATAGGGCAGCTTGCGCTTGGGGGCCTTCAGTACGTCGGCGCCGTCGACGGTCTCGAAAGGCAGCCCGGCCATGCGCAGGTAGGTCTCGACCTTCATGCAGAACGGGCTGGCATTGGGCAGGCCGAAGGCGGGCTCGAACTGGTAGAGGCGGATCATCGGGGTCTCCGGGAATCAGACGGCCAGGTAGCCGCCATCGACCGGCAGCGTGACGCCGGTGACGTAGGCGGACAGGGCCGAGGACAGGAACACGACCGGCCCGACCAGGTCCTCGGGCTTGCCCAGGCGTGCGAGCGGGATGCGGGTCATGAAGCGCGCCAGGCGCGCCGGATCCGCGCGCGTGAACTCGGTCATCGGGGTCTCGATCACGCCGGGCGCGAGCGCATTCACGCGCACGCCGTGCGGTGCCAGCTCGGCCGCGAAGGATTGCGTCATCGCCTTGATCGCGCCTTTCGACGGCGCGTAGCCGGCCGCGCCCGCCTGGCCCACGAAGGACGCGATCGACGCGATGTTCACGATGGTGCCGCGCGTGGCCGTCAGCGACGCGACGCAGGCGTTGGTCACGTTGAAGCTGCCATTCACGTTGACCTCGATGATGCGTCGCCAGACTTCGGCGGCGTTCTCGCTGAGCAGCGGCTGGCGCACCAGGATGCCCGCGTTGTTCACGAGCAGGTCGATCGGCGCGATCTCGGTCGCGACCTCGGCCGCGAGCGCATGGCAGGCGCCGGCGTCGGTCACGTCGAGCACGAAGGCACTGGCCTCGCCACCGGCCGATACGATCGTGGCCGCGGTCTCCTCGACCTCGGCCTCCAGCACGTCGGTGACCACGACTCGCGCGCCGGCGGCGGCCAGGCCGATCGCGATGGCCCGGCCGTTGCCACGCGCGGCCCCGGTCACGAGGGCGGTGCGGCCGGCCAGCAAATGCGGCGTCAGGGCGGGGGATGCGGTCATCGGGGTCTCCGTGTTCGAGTTCGGTGGCAGTCGCGATCTTGCCAGCGCCATGCCAAGGCTGGCCAGTGCCTATCGCCGGCCAGGCCGGGCCCACGCCGCGCCTGATCGCGCGCGTCCGGACGCAGGGGCTACCATTCGGATCATCGCACCCGGAAAGCACAGCATGACAACGAACTGGAACGGCGCCGGCCGCCGCATCCACATGCAGGAGGTCGGCACCCGCGACGGCCTGCAGGCCGAGGATGCCTTCGTGCCCACAGAGGACAAGATCGCGCTCGTGAACGCCTTGTCCGACGCCGGCATGGCCAAGATCGAAGTCACCGCCTTCGTGTCGCCCAAGGCGATCCCGGCGCTGCGCGACGCCGAGATCGTGATGCGCCGGATCGAGCGGACGCCGGGCGTGGTCTACAGCGCGCTGGTGCCCAATGTGCGCGGCGCCGAGCGCGCGATCGACGCCCTGACCGACGAGCTCAACCTGGTGATGTCGGCCACCGAGAGCCACAACCTCTCGAACCTGCGCATGACGCGCGAGCAATCGTTTGCCGCGCTCTCCGAGGTCAATGCGATCGCGCGCGCGGGCGCCGTGCCGGTCAATGTGTCGCTGTCGTGCGCGTTTGGCTGCCCGATGGAGGGCGACGTGCCCGCGGCCACCGTGCTCGACTGGTGCGCCTGCTACGTGGAGGTGATGGGCGCACACGGCGTCACGCTGTGCGACACCACCGGCATGGCCTATCCCACCCAGGTGGCGGCGCTGGTGCGCGCGTTTCGCGAGCGCTGGCCCGAGACCGAGCTCACGCTGCACTTCCACAACACGCGCGGCATGGGGCTGGCCAACGTGCTGGCCGCGATCGACGCCGGCGCCGATCGCTTCGACGCCTCGCTCGGCGGTATCGGCGGCTGTCCCTACGCACCGGGCGCCAGCGGCAACGTCTGCACCGAGGAAATCGTGCACGCGCTCGCGTGCATGGGCTTCGAGACCGGCGTCGACATGGACCGGCTGCTCGCGGCCTCGCGCCGACTGCCGGCGCTCATCGGCCATGACATACCGAGCCAGATCGTGAAGGCCGGCCGGCGGCTCGACCTGCACCCGGTGTCGGCCGACTTCGAGGCGACCCGCCAGCGCGCGCTCGGTCGCGGCGCGGCGCACTAGAACGGCAGTCTGTAACACCGGGGTGCGCCCCGGCAGCGCCTGGAGGACAATGGGTAATCGCCTGTAGTGCCAGGGAGGCGCAGCCATGTCCACCGCCAAACGGCTTCCATTCTCAATGCGCCCGTGCATGCTGCGCGATGTCGCCAGGCGCGGCCTGTCCGGCTTGATCCTCGCGCTTGGCGCAATGCTCGCGATCCCGACGGGCGCCCATGCCGACGAACCCGAGCGCGTCGCATCGGCCAGTGCCGGAGCCGACCGGTTCTTCGCGGGCTCCACGGTTCGCGTCAGCGATCCCGTGCCCGGCGACCTGATCGTCACCGGCGGCACCATCGATGTATCGGCCGACGTGGCGGGCGACGCGCTGGTGTTCGGTGGTCGGGTTCGCATCGATCGATCCGTGGCGGGTTCGGTCTACGCGGCGGGTGGCCAGTTCACCCTGGCCGGGCGCGTGGCCGGCAATGCGCGCGTGCTCGGCGGCCAGCACCAGATCGAGCGCGGTTCGCGCATCGACGGCAACCTGAGCATCGGCGGCGCGCAGGTCCGGATCGAGGGCGATGTCGGCGGCTACGTCCAGGCGGGCGGCGGCACGCTCTACATCGACGGCACCGTGGGCGGCGACGTGCTCGCCGGCGGCGGCAGCATCGAGCTCGGGCCCAGGGCCCATGTGAAGGGCCGGCTGCGCTATGGCAGCGGCGATGCGATCCAGCGCGATCCGGCGGCGCGCGTCGACGGTGGCATCGAGAAGCTGGCCGGCGCCCAGGCCATGGCCGCCGCGCATCGCGACGCCGAACATGGCTCGCGCGCGGGCGCCGTTGTCTGGACCCTGGGCCTGATGGTCCTGGCCGCGATCCTCGTGGCCTGGTTGCCGGCGCGCTGGCGTCGGATCGGCGACGCCCTGCGCGCGACCCCGGGCTCGGCGGCCCTGACCGGCTTCATCACGCTCGTCTGCGTGCCGGTGGCGATCGTGATCGCCCTGGTCACCGTGATCGGCGTGCCGCTGGCCCTGCTCGCGATCCTGGCCTACCTGGCGCTGCTGATGGTCGGGTACCTGACGGCCGGCATCGCCTTGGGCGAATGGGGCTTGCGCCGGTTCGCGTCGGCCCGCGAAGCGCGAACCGGCTGGCGCGCGCTGGCCGCGGGGATCGGCGTGCTCGTCGTCGGTTTGCTCGCCGCGATCCCCTTCCTGGGAGCCTTCATCGCACTGGCGGCGCTGCTATTGGGGGTGGGGGCGCTGGTACGCCACGTCCGTGGCACGGACGCGGGGGCGGTGAGCTAAGCGTGCGCCGCCGCGCGGGCAGGCGTGGCCACTGCGTTGGTCGACGCCTTGCCGGCGCGGATCCGCGTCATCGCGATGTCCTCGGCCACCACGCCGGTGGACCGGTTCTCCTGGTTCGCGCGCTCGAAGATCTCGGTGAGCCGGGTATCGATCCGGTCGATGTCGGCGAGCACCTGTTCCAGCGACGATTCGCCGGCCTGCTCGGCCGCCACCGAGATCACGCCGCCGGCGTTGATCACGAAGTCCGGCGCATAGAGCACGCCGCGCTCGTGCAATAGCCGCCCGGCGTTGCCGTCGGCCAGCTGGTTGTTGGCCGCGCCCGCCACCACCGGCACCCGCAGCGCCGTGATCGTGCGCCGGTTCAGCACCGCGCCCAGTGCACAGGGCGCCAGCACGTCGGCCTCGGCCGCCAGGATGCGATCGGGCGACTCGGGGACCGCGCCGAAGCTCTCGCAGACCTTGCGCACCCGGGCCGGGTCCACGTCCGAGACCACCAGGCGCGCGCCGCGCGCCGACAGTTCGGCGCAGAGATACTGGCCCACGTGCCCGAGACCCTGCACCGCCACCCGGATGCCATCGAGCGAATCGCACTTGAGCTTGGCGCGCACCGCGGCCTCGATCCCGCGCAACACGCCCAGCGCCGTGAACGGCGACGGATCGCCCCCCACCGTGCCGGATCCGGCGGCCAGCCCGCCCACATGGCGCGTGCGCTCGGCCACGACCTGCATGTCGGCCACCGACGTGCCCACGTCCTCGGCGGTCTGGTAGCGTCCCCCGAGCGAATCCACCCACGACCCGAAGGCCAGGAACGCGTCGCGTCGCGCCTCGGGCGCCACGGGCCCCAGCAGCACCGCCTTGCCGCCACCGATCGGCAGATCCGCCATCGCGTTCTTCAGGCTCATCCCGCGCGACAGGCGCAGCACATCGGTCAGCGCGTCGGCCTCGTGCTCGTAGTGCCAGAGCCGGCAGCCGCCCAGCGCGGGCCCGAGACGGGTCGAGTGGATTGCGATCAGCGCCCGCAACCCGGTGGCGGCGTCGTGGAAAGCGTGCACGCTCTCGTGGTCGCGGTACTCGGCGTGGTCGAACATCGTCGTCTCCTGATTATTACGTCGACGATTTGCGCGAGCGGCCCGGTCTTGCATCCCGCGGTCGCGCTCGAGGTCGTCGTCGGCGGTGATGAGGCCAGCCTGCGCGCCGCCCCTGGGGGCATCAATGATCAAGTTCACGAAAACGGGTCCCCGCGCGACGAACGGACGAGACGTTTTGCACGGGTTCGACGGGTCTGCATCGCGCGAATGGATTGGTGCATTGCAAGGTGCTCGCACGGACGCGACCCGCGCGGGCCCGACCCTTCCCGCACAGACGGCCGTAGCCCCCGGCCGACCGTGGGCGCTTGTGCGCGCGCGCGATCCCGGCGGATGGTGTTCGAGCGGCCATCACTTCCGACCGACCTCGACACACATGGATTCCACGGCACCCCTCGCAGATTCCGCTCCGATCACGCCTCATCGGCCCGACGAACGCCGCTGGCGTGATGTCGTACGACGACCGCCCGGACAAACCAGCTACGACTTCTTCAAGCGCAAGGCCGCCCGCCGCATTGCCGGGGTGAGCCTGCTGCTCGCGCTGGTCATAGCACCGATTGCGTGGTTCATCGCCACCGAGAGCGCGGAAGGCGAAGTCGTGTCGCTGGCGATCGAAGAGTCCAAGCGCTTCCTGAAGCATTTCGACGCGGTCGAACTGAGCGGGCCACAGGCGCAGCAGAAATCGGCGCAGGCCGCGAAGTTCCTGGCCGGCGGGCTCTTCGACATCGTGGAGATCTACGGACCGAAGGGCCAGAAACTGGCCGAATCACTCACCGAGCTTGGCGAGCGCATCGAGCACAGTCTGCCCGGCCATGGCCGCCCGGACTATCGCGAACCGTTCTACGAGAGTGTCCGGCTCGAGCAGGGACAGTGGGCGCTGCGGGTGCTCATCCCGCTCCAGAACGAGCGGTCACAGGAAGCTAGCGGTTACTTCGAAGGCGTGCGAGTCGTTCCCGAGTGGCAGCAGGAGGAGATCCACGCGTCGGCACTCAAGATTGCGATCGTCGCCTTCCTCGGCGCACTGCTTTGCGGCGCCGCGATCTACCCGATCGTGGTGCGCCTCTCGGCCGAAAACGAGCAAAAGACGCTCGAAGTGCTCGACTCGCACATCTCCATGATGGAAGCGTTGGGCCGCGCCATCGCCAAGCGCGATTCCGATACCGGTGCCCACAACTATCGCGTCGCATGGATCTCGGCCCGGATCGCCGAGGAAATGGGTGTCGCCGGCAAACGCATGCAAGCCCTGATCGCCGGCAGCTTCCTGCACGACGTGGGCAAGATCGGAATTTCGGACGCCATCCTGCTCAAGCCGGGGAAACTGGACGACGAGGAAATGGCCACCATGCGCACCCACGTCGCGCTCGGCGAGGAAATCGTCACCGGCATGGGCTGGCTCGACGGCGCCCACGAAGTCGTGGCCGGCCACCACGAGAAATGGGACGGCTCCGGCTATCCGAGACGGCTGGCAAAGGAGGCGATTCCGCTTTCGGCGCGGATATTTGCCGTGGCCGACGTCTTCGACGCACTGTCGTCCAAGCGCCCCTACAAGGACCCGCTGCCCTTCGATCAGGTGATGGCCATCCTGCGGCGCGATTGCGGCACGCATTTCGATCCGGACGTCATGGCTGCATTCGAGCGGATTGCGCAGGAGGTCAGTGATCGGCTGATCGATGGATCGGAGCAGGGCGCACGCCGGCTTCTGGAGGGGGTGATTCGCGATCATTTCGCGATTCAGTGAGGTGGGCCGGGGGCTGCGCCTGAATTGCGGAGCCGATGTCCGGGATCGCGAAGCGCCGCCGTGCCCCGATTGGGGGATTCAGCCAAGCAGCGTGGCGGACGTAGACTGAACCGTGGGCGCGAGAGCGACAGGGGGCAGGCGCGCGCGCCGGCCGAATGCGCGACGGGTTTGGTGAATCGGTTATACGTGGACGAATTGTGACAAGGTCGCTGGGAAGCCGCGCCAGGTGGGCGTTTCGGGGATAACTGTCGGCCAGGTTATCCGTCAAGGAGGCTCGATAGTGGGACCAGCGACCTTGTACATATTGAGTTATGCGCAGCATGGAAATCTCATGAAGCTCGAAGCAATTAGCATAAAACGTTCTAGCACCCTCAACGAAAAGTGGGTGCAAGACCAGATTGCAGAGGATCCGTCCATCCTTGGGTTGGGTGATTTGGTCCTAAAGGATAAAGAGCGCATACAGCAGAATGCCGGGCGGCTTGATCTTCTCCTGCAAGACCCGGAGACCCTAAAACGCTATGAGGTTGAAATCCAGCTCGGTGCGACTGACGAGAGTCACATCATCAGGACAATTGAATATTGGGACATTGAGCGTAAACGATACCCCCAGTACGAGCATGCGGCGGTAATTATCGCCGAGGACATCACCTCGCGATTCCTGAATGTCATCCAGCTATTTAACGGCACCATCCCGCTGATCGCAATGAAAGTTACGGCGTACAAGGTTGGCGATGAATATGCCCTGACGTTCGTGAAAGTCTTGGATGAAATGAGTCTTGGCTTGGTTGACGAGGACGAACCGGTTGCAGAACCTACCGACAGAGCATTCTGGGAGACGAAGCGAGGCACCAAGAAGACGTTGCAGGCCACGGATTCGTTGTTGACCCTCGTAAAGGAAGTGGAACCACGGGCATCACTAAAATACAACAAGCATTACATCGGCATTGAAGTGGATGGAACCGCCCGAAACTTTGTGAGCTTCATGCCTCGCAAGGCTCACGTGATCATGACAATCAGACTTCCGAAAACAGTCGAGACTGATGAACTGTTAGAGGAGGCAGGGTTAGAAACGTTGACCTATGAAACCCAGTGGCGCCAGTACCGCCTCCGGCTTGAATCGGGAATCGAAGAAAAGCAAAAAGAAGCGATATTGAGCTTAGTTAAGCGGGCCAGCGAGAGCTTTGGAAAAAGCGCATAACAATCGCATGCACCCGGACAGCAAAAGCGGCGCTCCTCGTTCCTCGTTGCTCTGCTTCTTGCTGCCGGTGATGCGAAGCGTTAGTGGCGAGTAGAAGATGATCGAGCATTGGATGCGAACCGATGAAAGGGAAGACGTGTTGTCTTCGCTCAAGCTATTCATCGAAAGCCAGAGGATGGCGGAAAGCGATGATTCCTATTGGAAATGGTCGGTCATTTCCCTCCACAGTGCGGTTCAAAGCGCCATGGCCTTTCATCTGAGCGTCGGCAATGATCTGCTTGTTATGGCCCAAGAAGATGCAGAGGCATGGCTAACTGCGCACTACAACGATCCGGCTTACCCCGAAACCAGAATGGATGGCTTTCTGAATCTGTATAGAAAGATCAAAGCAAATCCTGTCTTGGGTTACAAATTTTCACCGAAGGGGCAGCAAGGGCGGTCCATCAAAGCTCTGAATACACTGCGTAATGAGTTCATCCATTTCATGCCCAAGGGCTGGTCCATCGAACTATCGGGTATGCCAGGCATTTTTCAAGATTGTCTCGGTATCGTTTCCGAACTTGGTCAGGCGAATGTAGCGCGGTGGGAAGACGAGGTGCAGTTCGAGTCATTCAGGCGCCTAGTGGAAAAGGCGATTGAAGTGGCAATAAGTCATGAAAGCCACTAACAAGGCGGTCAAGGCGTTCGCCTGCGGCTCACTCGGACGCTCAGCACTCCGCGCCTGTCCGCGCATGGCTTCTCCATTCTTGCGCGATCAGTCGCTTCGAGCTGCGCGCCGCTTACCTAGGCGTTGGACATCAGAACAGGCGACTGTCGACAACTATGCGACTAAGTAGTATGGTGCGCGAATGTTGACGGTCGTCGAAGCGCCGCTGTTTCAGAAGCAATAGCCGGCCTACTGGACGGAAGACGAACGAGGTGAGTTCGCTGCGTTCTTGTCGGTGACTCCAAACGCAGGTGCCGTCGTGCCCGGCTCCGGTGGCATTCGGAAGGTTCGATGGAGCCGCGCAGGTTCAGGCAAGTCTGGCGGCGTCAGGGTCATCTATTTCGTGAGAACGGCTCAGGGTGAGATTGTCCTTCTCACGCTATACGCGAAGTCAAAGACCGACAATCTGACTGCCGCTGCCTTGAAGGAGATCCGTCGTGCCATCGAAGAAGACTAAGCCACTGAGTGACGTTGACCTGGAGAAGTTCGAGGCTGGTCGCGATCTCGCGGCGGAGTTGTTGCAGTCGGTACGCGAGATGAAGGCCGGAAAAGGAACCGTGGTGTACTCGCCGGCGACTGAGGCACGGGAAAGGACTGGGCTATCGCAGTCGCAGTTTGCAGCGCTCTTGGGCGTGTCAGTGCGAACGCTGCAAAGTTGGGAGCAGGGGCGAAAACAGCCTAGCGGCGCGGCTCGCACGCTCTTAGCGATCGCGCGAAAGAATCCAAAGGCGCTTCTGGCCGTTGCAGATGATGTTCAGTGAAGTATCTGAGGCCCAACATCAAGGTGCTGCGGACAATTGACCCGTTGCCCGAACCTGCGCTCCGCGCAGAACCGAGCCCCGGTTCAAATGCCGCAGACCTGAATCGTAGGCGGCCACAAAGGGCCTCATAGCCAATGGTTCGGATGTGCAAGGCGTGATCTACAGCATCGAGTTCTTCGATCTGCAACTCCGATTCGCCGCGAAGGTTGCCGAGCTGGTTGGCGTGCCGCTGGCGCAAGCCATTGGGAGCCACACCAATATCTTCGTTCGCCTTGGCTTCGGCACACGGCTCGATCATTCTGATTCGGATTGGTCGATGTTTGCTTCGTCACTCTCGAGCGCACGTGATCCTCTTACGCGAACCTACGAGGTCTACCGCCAGCGTGCCCACATTTCCCAGGGGCCGAAAATGGAGGCATCCGTCGGCTGCTTCTCGATTGCGCCGTTCGGGCCAGACGCGGTGCGGATTCACTTCAAGACAGGGGCAGAATCGCCGCACTCGCCTCTCTCCTTGTCCAACATGCGTGCGCGGCGGACGGAGCTTGCCGAAGTCGTGTCGCGGGCAGCGGCCCGCGGCCGCAACGTTCAAGTCGTCGGCGCGTCTTGGCTTTACAGCCTGCCCTGCTACCGACGACTCTTCCCCGAGTCGTACTTGGCTGGACTCACACCGATGGCGCATCCATACGATCGCATGCCCCTTTGGGGACAGTTCCTTCGGCGCGATGGGAGCGTTCGGACAGGGCCTGTAGACCACTTCAACGCTCATCTTGCTTCGGCCAAGACGGCTGCGGATCTCAGTGCATGCTTCCCGCTTCAGGTCCTGCGTACCTCGGGCCGAGCAGATGCCTTCCTTGTCGGGCTCGGCGCCGATCGAGGTCGTATAGCGACTCCGCTTCAGTCGCACACCCAGGGGACCAAATGAAACGTCAACTCATCAGCTCGGGCTCTCGCTTCGAAGAGCAGATCGGGTACTCCCGCGCCGTCGCACAAGGCGCATTCGTCTTCGTGTCGGGTACGACCGGGTTCAACTACGAGACGATGACCATCGAGGACGATGTCGCGGCACAAGCCGAGCAGTGCCTGAGGAACATCGAACAAGCACTCCGCGAAGCGGATTCGAGCCTGGCCGACGTGGTGCGGGTCACGTACGTACTGCCTGACGGCGATGACTTCGAGGCGTGCTGGCCCGTCCTGAAAAAATACTTCGGCTCGGTGCGCCCTGCGGCAATGATGATTTCGGCCAAGCTGATCGATCCCCGCATGAAGATCGAAATCGAGGTCACTGCAATGAAGCAAACCTTAGGCACCACATGAGAAGGGCGCCAAAGCGCTAGCGTAGACTCGTTCCCTGTGGCAGCTTGGCAATGCACACCAACGCTTCTGTGACTCCGATGAATACGCGAATCGTCCTTGCAAAGCGCCCGGTCGGCTGGGTCGACGAATCCTGCTTCGCCATCGAAGAATGCCCGGAGCCGATCGTCGGCGCGCAAGACGTGCTGGTCGAAGCCATCTACTTGTCGACGGACCCATACCTGCGCGGCCGCATGGACGCGGGAACTAGCTATGCGCCGGGTTTCGCAATCGGCGAGCCGGTTGTTTCTCGCGTGGTCGGGCGGGTTGTCGCGTCCAAGCACGAGCGATTCAAAGCCGGTGATTTCGTCTGGGGCTTTCTCGACTGGTCACTGCGCAGCGTGGCACGCCGCGGCGAGGGATTGCACAAGATCGATGCATCCCTCGGTCGAATCAGCCATTTCATCTCGGCGCTTGGCATGCCCGGGCTCACCGCATGGGTCGGCGCCGTGGAGATCGGCAAGCCGCTTCCCGGCGACACGGTGTACATCTCCTCGGCGGCCGGCACGGTCGGGCAACTCGCCGCACAGTTCGCCAAACGATGCGGCGCACGCGTTGTGGGGTCGGCCGGCAGCGACGAGAAGGTCGCGTTCGTTCGCGAGCGTTGCGGCCTCGACGCTGCGTTCAACTACCGGACCGTTGCGATCGATGATGCGCTTCGCGAGCATTGTCCGAAGGGCATCGATGTCTACTTCGACAATGTCGGGGGCGGCAGCCTGGAAGCGGCACTGCGCCACGCCAACATCGGTGCGCGGTTTCCAGTGTGCGGCATGATCTCCGCTTACAACGAAGTCGATGATCCTGGGATCAAGGGCTTGCAGGCGCTGCTGTGGAAGCGGATCACCATGACGGGATTCATCATTTACGACCATGTGCACAAGCTTGCGGCCTATCAGACGCGTGTCGCACCGTGGTTGCGCAGCGGCGAACTGCGATTTCACGAAGACATCGTTCGCGGTATCGAGAATGCGCCGGCAGCGTTCGTCGGCATGATGAAGGGCGAGGCGGTCGGGAAGCGACTTGTTCAGGTCAGCGATGAATAAGCGGCCAAGCAGCGGCTGCAAGGCGACCCACTAAACGCGACGCGCTTTCGCGTCGCTCGTGCCGCGGCGTCACTCGCCTGTTTCGCATGCGCTGAGCGGCCGTCGGAGAAGCGAGGAATTCACCGTGAAAGACATCGTCGTCGTCGACAGCTTCACCGACGTCGATCTGTTCCTGATGTGGGGAATCCATGGTCGCAACACGACGGACAGACGCGTCCGGATACTGGGAACGAAGGCTGAGCACCTTTCCGCGCGCGCTGATCCCCGGCGGGCAACGAGACACTTTCGAATCGCTGATCGACGCGAGTATCAAGGAGGGCGTGAGCGCCCCCTGACGACATGTCTAGTTTGCCTGTGGCGCCCGGTCGATGAACCCGACCACCCGCCGAATGCGTCCGTCCTGCACTTCGACGATGTCACTGCCCTCGATTGGCGCCTGGCCGCCTTCCGGACCCAGGGTCCATGACAGGCGAACGAACTCGCCGAATCCGTTGGGCCGCCCGAGGAGCTTGAAGGAGAATCCGGGAAAGCGTTGATGCACGGCGGCGACCAGTCGGCCGATCTCCGGGTAGCCGTTGGCGCGCATCAGCGGGTCGACGTAGCTCGCGTCCGGCGTCCAGTGACGTTCGAGCAGGCTGTCCAGGCCGGCGGTTTCGGGGCAGTTCCATGTGTCGATGTAGGCGGTTGCCACTTCGATCGGGCTCGTCATTTCATTCTCGCTGGTTCGATGTGCGCTGCGGCACGGGCGAGACCAAGTTAACGATCGGTGAAGCGCGCGTCGATTACCTGTCGGGTAAGGCGCCGAGCGAGTGTGTCGTCAAGCGCGCGCTGGATCACGAGGCGCGCCAACGACACGGTCGATGACCGCGGTTGTACGATGCATATCGGACACTTGCTTGGAATGGTCGGGGCAATGCCGCGCACTGCGCGAAGCTTTGGCGTTGCACGATGGCACCAAGTGAGTCGCGCCGAGAATTCCTCGCATCATTCGGCGTCGGGAGAAGAAATGGAATCAAGCTTGCAGAGCCGACTTCGGTTCCTTGTAGAAATCGACCGCCTCAAGAGCGTCTATCGTGCTTCTCCGCTTGTCGACAGATCGAGAAAAGAGAACAGCGCGGAGCACTCGTGGCATCTCGCGATGTACGCGCTCGTTCTGGCGGAGCACTGCGGTGACGACTTAGACATCAACCTTGTGCTCAAGATGCTCTTGTTGCACGACATCGTCGAGATCGACGCAGGTGACTCGCCCATTCACGGTCCGACGGATACGGCCTTGCAGCACCGGAAGGAATCCGAGGCCGCTCGCCGGATCTTCGGGATACTGCCGGGAATCGAGGGCGCCGAACTGAAGGCGATTTGGGAGGAGTTCGAGCAAGGAGAGTCGCCCGAGGCACGGTTTGCCAAGTCCCTCGATCGGCTTCAGCCGCTTGTTCAGAATGTCTGTACGGATGGCGGAACCTGGGTCGAGAGTGATGTCAGCCACCAGCAGGTCCGTGAGCGCTATGGGCCGGCGATCCGGGCAGGTTCTCCCGAGCTGTGGGCCGCCGCAGAGCGGCTGATCGCGGCGCACTTCTCGGGTCAGGGGGCGACGCTGACCTGAATCATTCGCCGACACACGCCACGTGCCCACCAGCCGCAAGCAATACGAAACCCGAATGCATCGGGTCCTGCGTCACATCGACAGCCATATCGAGTCCACGCTCGAACTGGCCGAGCTGGCGGCGGGCTTCAAATGGATTCGCGCCCCTGCTTCGAGTACTACCCGCCGCAGCGCGCCGCGGACCAACGCGCCGAGGACTTTTCCTGCCAGATCTGCATTCCCGTGGCAAAGTCGTGAGCGGGTCCCCGTCAGGTGTTCCACCAGCCTGCGATCTGGCAGCGACCTCGCCACGCAACGGAGCGCACACCGTATGAGCCAGCCGAAATTCCAAATGGGGCGCCTGGATCACGTTCATCTACGCGTTCCCGATCGGGAAGCCGCAGCGCGCTGGTATGCCCAATACCTGGGCTTCGAACCCGTCGAGAAATACGAATTCTGGGCAACGGGCTTCGAGGGCGGGCCGCTTCAGATATCCGCCGATGGTGGCAAGACCATGCTCGCGCTGTTCGAGGCAAGCGACGGGCATCCGATGGTCCCGCAAGTGACCGGCGTTGCGTTCAGCACCGATGCAAAAGGCTTTTCCGCTTTTGCGCGCTCGCTCCCGAACGGGATCGAGGGGCCGTCGGGCCAGCCGCTGCAAATCCATGACGTGGTCGACCTGGACATGTGCTGGGCCTATAACTTCGTGGATCCATGGGGCAATCACTTCGAGCTCAATTGCTACGAATACGAGCGGATCGCCACCGAACTCATCGCGCCGGATCGTGTCGAGGCCCAGCGGTATTGGCCACGCGAGCTATATCAGCGACATCAGGGATAGAACCGAATCCGAAATATCTAATTCAGGCTTTACCCGCGAATCGCCCCGGGATCGGTAGAGTCCAATTCTATTGAGGCGTTTTCGAGCGAGGGGGAGAGATGAAAAAGAACTTCCTGATGGCGGCCATGGTGGGCACGCTGGCGGGCGGCCTGGCCTCCGTGGCACATGCCGAATGGGTCTCGGCAAGCAACGGCGCAGTTCCGGCCGGCAGCGTGGTCGGGGGGCAGGAAGCCGTATGAGGTGTTGGTTCGCTAGCGCGGTCCCACTGAGCACGGACGACGCGAAGGGCATGGCATGAAAAGATTTCTGGCGTGCCTGCTGCTGTTGCCCGTGCTTGGCGCCTGTTCGTACCTGGAATACGCGTCGGTCCAGGCCGACTATGCGCGGATCCAGCAAGCCGATCCCGGGCAGGTCAATCTGAAGCACATGATCGACCGGCAGACCTACTACGTGATCGGGCGCACCGTGGGCGAGAAAGCCCGCTTCGAAAACACGGGCCTTGCCGTGGCCGCCTATTCGAGCCGGTACAAGTCGAACGAAAGAGTCGACACCATGTATTTCGCCGGCGCGGGAACCCATTTCGGCTTGAATCTGCCCGAAGGCGACTTTCAACTACTGGTCTTCGCGGATACGGACAGGAATCGGATCTACGACCGGACCGAGGTCGTGGGGCAGGCATCGATCCGAATGAACGAGCGCAGTTTGCCGAACAAGGTCCTGGATCGGGTCGAGATTTCCTTGGGGCCCGCGCAGCGGATCGATTGGGTCGAGCCGTTCTCGATGCCGCACGCCGACGACCCCACGAATTCCCTGTTCTTCCCCACCGGATCCATCCGCAGCCTCGATGATCCGATCTTCTCGGAGAACATGGCCACGCTGGGCATGTACGACCCGGCATCGTTCCTGGAGCGCTCGCCGACGCTGTTCTACGCGCTCGAAGAAGACCTGGTCTACAAGATCCCGGTGGTCTTCGTTCACGGCATCGGCGGTTCCGTTCGCGACTTCCGCGCCCTGGCCGAGCGGCTCGATCGTAGTCGCTACAAGCCCTGGTTCTTCTACTACCCCTCGGGTGGCGACCTCGACCAGCTCGCCGAGGTCTTCCACCGGATATTTCTCTCCGGAGACGTCATCGCGCTGGGCAGGATGCCCTTGATCGTCGTTGCGCACAGCATGGGCGGGCTGATCGTCAGGGAGGCCCTGAACCGCTACCGGGCAGGACCCAAGGAGAACCGGCTGCGCCTGGTCGTGACCATCGCCTCGCCCTTCGGCGGCCATCCGGCGGCGGCCACGGGCGAGAAGCACGGATTGATCGTGTTGCCGTCGTGGCGCGACCTGAACCCCGAGAACCGGTTCATCCGCGCACTGTTCAGGAAGCCGTTGCCCAAGACGGTCGAGCACCAACTGATTCATGCCTACGGTAATCCGGCGGCGCTTCGAGTCGGCGCGGCAAGCGACGGTGTCGTGGCGCTGTCGAGCCAACTGCGCCTGGAAGCCCAGGCACAGGCGAGTGCGCAGCTCGGCTTCGAGAGCGGCCACACCGCAATCCTGGAGAACCGCGCGATGATCGACCATGTCATCGCCCGCATGGACCGGGTCGAGAACTTCTATCCGGCGTCGCACCTGGAAATGCTGCGTCGCGGCGGCTATCCGGTGAAGCTCTCCGATGACTACGGGCCGGTCAGCCAATACATCATCCGTACCATGGGCAAGTACTGGATGGCCATTTCCAATGGCACGCTCGCACCATTCTTTCCGGAGCAGGCCCAGTTCGTCCGCGTCGTGAAGGGACAGGCAACGACGGAAAATGCCGTGATCAGGGACTGGCTTCGATTTCTCCGGGCGTATCCCGGGTTCCGAATCGAGCCTGCCGGTGCAGGTCGCCGCTGACCGAGGACGACATGCAGCCGTTCACCTTCTTCATCAGCTATCGTCGCGACGACACGGCGCCGATCGCGTTGCTCCTGAAGAGCGAGATCGAGCGGCGATTGCGGTTCGTTCGGGTGTGGGTCGACATTGACGATCCGCGACCCGGCGAGCCGCTTTCGGCGCGCGTGCAGCAATCGATCGATTCCTCGCACGCGACGATCGCACTGATCGGCAGGCAATGGATGCCGCAAGCGGGCAAGACCCTCGCGTCGGATCCAACGACGGATCGGCTCGTCGATGAGTTGGTGTATTCGAACGAGGCACCGCTCGCGTTGCCGCAAGACGAGCGCTTCGGCCAAGGGCGCCGTCTGCTGGTTCCCCTGTTTGCCGACTGCGCCCCCGATCTGCGGCAATTCAGCTTGCCGCGGCGCCTCGAATTCCTGGCCCGGCTCGAACCCGAGCAGATCGGATTCGCGGACTGGTCGAGGATGATCGGCCCATTGCTCGACCGGATCGCGGTTCGCCTGTCGCTCAAGGATCATCCGGATGCCGACGCGTATCCCGAGCCCGATCCGGCCAACGCGCGCACGCAGGCGCTCGGCGACGACGAACTGGCGAGGACCCTGCGATTCGATGACTTCGAAGGCTGGTACGTGGACAGCTTCGGCCATGCCGATGCCCGCTACCTGGTCAAGGCGTTCATGTTCCGAGACTTCGACCAGGCGGTCGATTTCATGGCGCGTGTCTCCGAGCACTGCCGTGTGCTGGATCACCATCCGGAGTGGCGCAATGTCTTCAACCAGGTGAGCGTCTCGCTGACGACATGGGATGCGCATCGCCGGGTGACCCTCTACGACCTGGAGCTTGCGCTGTTCATGAACCGGGTGGCAAAGACGATTGCCCAGGCGCGCCAGGGCGCGGCCTGAAACGACGACCGACAAGAACGCACCGCTCATGCCCCGCCCCCTTCACATCGGAATCGTCGCGTGCTCGGCCGAGGGCGCTTCGCTTTGCTACCGGACCCTCTGCGCCGAGGGGCCCGAACTGCTTGGCGCGCATGCGCACCCCGAGGTATCGCTGCACTCGGCCTCGCTGGCCGACTATGTGGCGTGCCTGGATGGCCGGGACATGGAGGGGGTGGCCAGGCTCATGCTCGCCTCGGCGACCAAGCTGGCGGCCGCCGGCGCCGACTTCCTGGTGTGCCCGGACAACACCATCCATCAGGCATTCCCGCTGGTCGAGCCCGTCTCGCCGCTGCCCTGGCTGCACATCGCCGAGGTGGTCGTTGCCGAGGCGGCTGCGCGCGGCTATCGTCGACTGGGCCTCACCGGTACGAAATGGCTGCTCGCCAGCGAGGTCTACCCGAAAGCGGTCGCTGCCCGCGGGATCGATCTCGTCTTGCCGAGTGACGCGCAACGAGACGAGATGGGGCGCCTGATCATGGAGGAACTCGTGCAGGGCATCTTCCGGCCGGCCACGATCGCCTATTTCCAGGACGTGATCCGCGGCCTGCGCACGCGCGGCTGCGATGCCGTCGTCCTGGGCTGCACGGAGATCCCGTTGATCATCGACGACCGGAACGCCGAGCTGCCTACGCTGGACTCGACGCGCCTGCTGGCGCGCGCGGCGCTGCACAAGGCCGTGGCGGCCCGGCCATGAAAACCGAAAGGCTGCGTCGGCCCACGGTGGCTGCCCGATCATCGTCGATGCCGGACATCGGAGAATCCACGTGCCCAAAGTGATCCTGAGCGGCTACATCGAAGTCCCCGACGCCGATCTCGAGGCCGTGCTGGCCGAGTTGCCCCGGCATATCGACCTGACCCGCCAGGAACCGGGCTGCCTGGTCTTCGAGGTCAGTCGTCACGAAGCGAACGGCAACCGCTTCGATGTCTACGAGGCGTTCGAGGACAACGGGGCCTTCGAAGCGCACCAGGTACGAATGCGCAACAGCCCCTGGGCGTCAGTCACGGCCAACGCCCAACGGCACTATCAGGTGACCCACGGCGATACGCAGGAGCCCCGAACATGACGAAAGTTCGAATCGAGGGCTTCACCCTCTCGCTCGACGGCTACGGTGCGGGGCCGGACCAGAGCCTCGAGCACCCGCTTGGCGTCGGCGGGAACGCGTTGCATCGATGGTTCCTGCCTACTCGCACCTTCCAGCAGGCTCATGGTGGCGGCGAGGGCACCACCGGCATCGACGACGATTTCGCGGCCCGGGGGTTCCAGAACATCGGTGCCTGGATTCTTGGCAGGAACATGTTCGGCCCCATTCGCGGACCTTGGCCCGACCAGGACTGGAAGGGCTGGTGGGGCGAGAACCCGCCGTATCACGTACCGGTCTTCGTGCTGACGCACCACGCGCGCCCGACCTTCGAGATGGAGGGCGGCACTAGCTTTCACTTCGTCACCGGTGGTATCCAAGAGGCGCTCGAGCGTGCGCGCGATGCAGCGCATGGCAGGGACGTGCGCATCGGCGGCGGGCCCGACACGATTCGTCAGTACCTGCGAGCCGGTCTCGTCGATGAAATGCACCTGGCCATTTCTCCGGTGCTGCTGGGGCGCGGAGAGCGCCTGTTCGAGAACGTCGACATGCGGGCGCTGGGATACGAATGTGTCCAGCATGTGCCCACGGCGTTGGCCGCGCATGTCGTGCTCCGGCGCGGCCAGAACGGAAACCCAACGGAGTAGTCGCCATGACGCTGTCCGTGCTCGCGAATATCGCCGACCTCCTGGCCGCCGCGGGCGTCATCGGGTCGCTGGTCTTTGTGGCGTTCGAGATCCGCAAGTCGTCGGAGCAGGCAAGGCTGTCAAATTGGACTGCGGTCCTGTCATCGCTGCGCGAGCACAAGCGACGCACCGACGACCCCTATGTCGCCGACCTGATCGTTCGGGGGCGAGCCGACTTCGAAAGCCTGTCCGAGGCCGAGAAACTGAGCTTCGGATACTGGATGGAGGAGATGGTGCTGTGCTTCGACGGGATGATTCTTCACCAGAACTCGATGGCCGTCGGGCCGCAGGAAACCCGTCGCGCCGCGGTCGGTGCGTTCGCCATGCATTTTGCCTTTCCGGGCTGCCTTGCCTGGTATCGATGGTCCGGCATTGGTGATCGATGGCCGCCCAAGCTGGTGGCCGCGATCGAAGAAGGCATCCGCCGCGCCAAGGACAATGCGGCGGCCGAAACGTGATCCGGAATCAGGCCCCCATGAGACTTCGTGCGCTGGCCATCCCTGCTTGAAGCCCGACCCGACATGGACATCGACAAGACCCGGAAAGCCATTCAGGGCGCGATGACGATTTGCTTTCTCGCCTATGCGCTCGTCTTGTGGTTCATCTACCCGGTGGAAGAGCATGTCAGGCCGGGCGTGCAAGTCGGCCCGATGGTGCTCGGGATCGGCCTGCTCGCTTCGCACTGGATCGCCAGGTCGGAGCAGCTGTCGTTCAAGGAGACCTTCTGGTCGCTCGGATTGCCGATCGGCATCGGCTTGTTCTTCCTGGTGCAACTCGTGAACTTCTCTTACAGCAATCCCTACCGCGGCCCGGTCACGGTCTTGTCGACCAAGCCGGTGGTTGGCGGGCAATACTGGGAAGTGCGGCTTGGCACGAACGGCCGAAAGCTGCGTCTCAACGTCTACTTCGATGAAGCCTCGGGCGGGGCGCCGGCAGACATCGCGCTTCACCGGGGGGCGCTCGGCTACTATTTCGGCTCCTGGTCGCGCTAGCCCAGCAGCGCTGCTGGCGCGCTGGCGAATATCCCATTGGGATCGAGATTGAGTCATTCATGCGAACGGAACTCTGGATCCTCGCCGCGGCTGCCGTGCTCGGCCTCGTCCACCTGACGGACGCCCATGGCGCGCTGAGCCACTGGGGCGCGATCCTCTACCTGGCGGGAAGAATCCTGTTCCTGCCCCTTTATGCCTGGGGCGTTCCCTGGCTGCGGACCCGGTCGTGGAATCTCGCCACCCTGGGCTTGGTGCTGGTCGGCGTGCAATTCGTGCTGGGCAACACGTGACGCATCGGGCGGCCGAGAGCATGGGCCCGGATTCGCGTCGTGGCGTCGACGCGGATGGCGACGATGCCACGGCCACGCGGCCAGCGCGCCTTGTCGCGGTCCAGAGCGCGGCTCAGCGTGCGGCTGCCGAAGCGCTGATCCGCGAGTACCTGCGCTGGATCGCCGCGATCGCGCACGCGCACTACGGACTGGCGTTCGACACCGATGCCATGGTCCGCTCCGACCTCGACGACCATGGCAAGTTCTACCCGCCCAGCGGGCGTTTCTATCTTGTCGAGCAGGCCGGTGCCTACATCGGGGTCGGGTGCCTCAAGCAACTCGGCGAAGGCCTGGGCGAGGTGCAGCGAATGTATGTGCAGCCACAGGTCCGGGGCGTCGGCGCTGGACGCCTGCTGATCCAGCGCCTGCTGGCCGATGCGCGCGAGATCGGCTACCACACGGTACGACTGGAGAGCCTGCGCGCGTTGAGAGTCGCGCACCGACTCTACCGTTCCGTCGGATTCGTGGAGATCGAGCCCTACCGCGCGAACAGCATGGACGCCTACCAGTCCGACTCGGCGCGCGACCGGTATCGCCGCAGCGCGGTCTTCATGGAAGCGTGCTTCGGCGAAGATGCCGGCGCCATAGTGCGTGCGCCGCGATCCGGGTAGCCGACTTGTCCACCGAATCCCTCATGGCCTCCGTGCTGGCCGCGCTCGGCGCGCTGTGCTTTGGGCTGGCGCTGATCACGGGCCGGCTGGGGCTGCGACACCTCGATGCCCGCTCGGGCGCGCTGGTCAGTATCCCGAGTGCCGCGATGCTGTTGTCGATGGCGTCGCCGTTCGCGTTGCGCACCGATGGCTTCGATGGTCGCGCGGTATGGATCTTCATGGCGGTGGGACTCTTCTTTCCGGCGCTCGTCACCTTGTTGACCTTTCGCTCCAACGAGTTGTTGGGCCCGACGCTGACCAGTGCGGTGTCCGGCACTGCGCCGTTGTTCGCGATCGGGATCGCCGGCCTCGTGCTGGGCGAGCGCCTGCCCCCCGGCGCGGCGCTTTGCGCGGTCGGCGTGGTCGTGGGCATCGCGCTGCTGTGCCTGGAGCGCGGCGGCGGGTCGGCGATGCGACCGGGATGGCGCCTGCTGTGGCCGCTCGCGGGCGCCCTGGTGCGCGGGCTCGCGCAGGCGGGTGCCAAGGCGGGCCTGCTCGTGTGGGCGAACCCCTTCGCGGCCATCCTGATCGGCTACCTGGTTTCCAGTGCCACGGTCCTTGGAACCGATCGCCTGCGGCCGCCGGCCAGCCGGCGCTTCACGCGCGCCGGCCTTGCCTGGTTCGCGCTGACCGGCCTGATCAACGGCACGGCGGTGCTGTCGATGTACATGGCGCTCGCACGGGCGCCGGTCTGGCAGGTCGCACCGATCGTGGCCGCCTACCCGCTGGTGACGGTGGTGCTTGGCGCGCTGATCCTGAAGGACGAGAAACCCTCGCGCTTCCGGGTCGCGGGGGCCTCGATCGTGGTGGCCTCGATCGTCTATCTGGTCGGCGCACCGCCTGGGCGGCTCTAGCGGTTCGCGCCCGAGTCGTGGCCTCGGCGGGCAAGACGAGCCGTTGGCGGGGCCGTGCGCGTCAGACGCGCGGTGTCGGGTCGACCGCCCGGGTGCTGTCTTGCATCACGATCTGCACATTGCCCAGCGCGCGCTCGGCAAAGCCGCCCTCGCAGTAGGCAAGATAGAAGTGCCACATCCGTACCAGGCTGTCGGGGTAGCCGGCCGCGCGGACATCGTCGAGTCGATCGAAGAGATTGCGACGCCAGGCCGCCAGCGTCGTCGCATAGTGCGGGCCGATGTCCTCGACGTCGACGATGCGAAGCGAAGAGGCCTGGGCCACCGACTGCGAGATCGCACCCATCGACGGAATGCAGCAGCCGGGGAAGATGTGGCGCTTGATGAAGTCGACCGAGTCGCGTGCCGCCGCGTAGCGTCGGTCGTCGATCGTGATCGACTGCAACAGCAGGGTGCCGCCGGGCTCGAGCAGCTCGCCGCAGCGCGCGAAGAAGGTGTCGAAGTACTGGTGTCCGACCGCTTCGATCATCTCGACCGAGACGAGCTTGTCATAGCGCCCGCTCAGGTCGCGATAGTCGTCGGTCAGCAAGGTGATCCGGTCCTCGAGCCCGGCCGCGACAATGCGCTCGCGCGCCAGCGCATGTTGCTCGCGCGAGATCGTCGTGGTCGTGACCCGGCAGCCGAAGTGGGTGGCGGCGTGGATCGCCAGTGCGCCCCAGCCGGTGCCGATCTCGAGCAGGTGGTCATCGGGACGAAGGTCGAGCTTGCGGCAGATTCGATCGAGCTTCGCGCGCTGCGCGGCCTCGAGCGACATGCCCTCGCGCTCGAACACCGCGCAGGAATACATCATCGTGGGGTCGAGGAACATCGCGAAGAAGTCGTTGCCGATGTCGTAGTGCGCGGCGATGTTGCGACGCGAGCCGGTGCGCGAGTTTCGCGACAGCGCATGCAGCAGCCGCCGCGCGGGCTCGGCCAGTCGCGACAGTCCGGCGTCGAGCCCATCGAGGACGTCGCGATTCACCAGCAGGATCCGCACCAGCGCCGTGAGGTCGTCGCAGGTCCAGTCGTGGGCCATGAACGACTCGCCGGTACCGACCGATCCGCCGAATGCCGCCTCGGTGTAGAAGCGCGCATCGCGCACCGTGAGCGTGCAACGCAACGGGCATCGCGACGTGACCTGGCCGTAGGTGTGTACGTCCTGTCCGTGGACGATGGTCAGCGCACCATGCTCGATCCGAGCCAGCCGCGCGTGCAGCGCGCGCCGCGCAAAGCGGGTGAGTCCTCCTTCGAGCCGGCCGGCGCTTGCCTGCTTCGGTTCGATCAGGCGGGCGCGGTCGGCCAGGGTCAGGGTGTCTTTCATTGCGGATCCTTCGGGTGGGGGCTCGCCAGCGCCGCGCGGGTCTGGTCGGCGGGCGCCGGGCGCTTGCGTGGATGATCGTGGACCGGGACCTTGCGCAGCCACAGCCGCAGGGCCTCCCAGTGGATGGCTGCGATGACCTTGGCGGTCATCCAGGGGAAGCGCGCCAGCGTGGTGGCCAGCGTCGTGGTGCGGATGGGAACGCGACGCAAGGCCAGCGTCGCACTGAATACCGGGGCCTTTCGTGCCGCGGGCGCGTCATCGCGCCCGCCGGGGCCTTCTGGCGCTTCGGCACCGGGTGCGCGAGCAAGTGGACGCAGGGCCATGTGGACGGCGAGCCGCGTACCTGGTGCGCTGAAGCGCCAGTCGTAGCTCAACGCCATCGGATTGAAGGGCGAGACGTGCATCGCCTTGATCGAACGGGCGCGCAGGCCTGCGCTCGGCGTGCCGGGCGGGCGCAGCACATAGCAGTGCCGCTCGCCCCACGGGGTGTTGTTGACTTCGGCGACCACCGCCTCGAGTGCCTCGCCGTCGGGCGTGAAGCAGTAGTAGAAGCTCACCGGATTGAAGACGTAGCCGAAGTAGCGCAGGTGGGTGAGCAAGCGGATCGGGCCGCGTGGCCGCCACCCGGTCTGCTCGGCCACCAGCGATCGCACGGCCTCGTCGAGCGGCACGGCCGGGTCGCCGAGATGGTCCGCTCGCACGAAGCGGGCCAGCGCGCGTCGCGAGGTGGACCAGAGCCAGCGCCCGGCAAAGACCGCGTCGAGCTCGGCCAGGTCGAGGTAGACCATGAACAGGCGGTAGCGAAACGCGTGTTCGCGCGGCGCCCGTCGACGATGCTCGAGGCTACCGATGTAGATCGCGCTGTCCATCGCGCGTCTCCTCGAAGCGCTCCAGCGCGTTCAGCGCGCTGACCACGCCGTCCTCGTGGAAGCCATAGCGCCAGTAGGCGCCGCAGTAGTGGGTGCGCCGCACGCCGCTGATCTCGGCGTGGCGGGCCTGCGCGGCGACGCCCGCGGGAGTGAACAGCGGGTGACTGTAGCTGATGGTCCGCAGGATCCGGCGCGGATCGATCCGCTCGGTGGCATTCAGGGTCACGCAGAAGGTGTGCGCGGATTGCAGGCCTTGCAGGATGTTCATGTTGTAGGTGAGCGCGACCGCCCGCGACGCTGGCGACATCACGTGATAGTTCCAGGCCGCCCAGGCCCGGCGCCGGCGCGGTAGCAGCGAGGTGTCGGTGTGCAGCACTGCTTCGTTGGGCTGGAACGGGATCGCGCCGAGGATCGAGCGTTCCTCGGGCGACGGGTCCACCAGCAGCGCCAGCGCCTGGTCGGCGTGGCAGGCCATGAACACGTGGTCGAAGCGCTCGGTCGGGTGGCCCTGCGCGGTGACGAGCACGCCATCGGGCAGGCGTTGCACGCGCATCACCGGCGTCTGCAGCCGAATGCGATCCCGCCAGCGCGCGCTGAGCCGCTCGACATAACAGGCCGAGCCGCCACGGATCACCCGCCATTGTGGCCGGTCGTCGACGGTGAGCATGCCGTGGTTGAACAGGAAGCGCACGAAGAAGCGCGCCGGGAATCCGAGCATCCGGGCCGGGTCGGTGGACCAGATCGATGCGCCCATCGGGACCAGGTAGTCGTCGACGAAGCGCCCGCCAAAGCCGTTGGCGGCGAGGAACTCGCCCAGGGGGGTCTCGGCGCTGTCACGCTCGAGCAATCTCGGTGCCTCACGGTGGAAGCGCAGGATCTCCCGCAGCATCCAGTGGAAGCCGGGTCGAAGCAGGTTGCGGCGCTGGACGAACAGGCCACCCAGCGTGCTGCCGTTGTACTCGAGTGCGCGCGCGTCGTTGCGCACCGAGAAGCTCATCGTGCTCGGCTTCGAGAGCACGTCGAGTTCGTCGAGCAGCGCCATGAAATTCGGATAGGTCCGGTCGTTGAACACGATGAACCCGGTGTCGATCGCGTGTTCCTCGCCTTCATGGACGATGGCATGGGTGTGCGTGTGGCCACCGACGTGCGAGCCGGCTTCGAAGACCGAGATGTCGTGGCCGGCGGCATGCAGTCGGTGCGCGACCGTGTTGCCGGCGATGCCGGTCCCGACGACGGCGATGCGCAGCGGCTTCATGGTCGGGTCGCCTCGGCCGAGGCCGTGCGCGCGCGCACCGACTCGGGCACGCCCCGAAGCTCGCGGATGATGCCCAGCGCCGCCAGCGCCTTCAGGCCATACCAGCTCAGGTCGATCTCCCACCAGTAGAAGCCCTGGCGTGCCGATGCTGGATAGTGATGATGGTTGTTGTGCCAGCCCTCGCCGAAGGTGAGAAGGGCGAGCCAGGCGTTGTTGCGCGAGGCATCACGGGTGGCATAGCGACGCCGTCCGTAGCGATGCGCCAGCGAGTTGATGCTGAAGGTCGCGTGGTAGAGCGCGACGGTCGACACGCAGAATCCCCAGACCACCAGTTGCGCGCCACTGGTCTGCAGTCCGGGCGCGTGGGTGGCTGCCCAGTCCCCGGCCAGCCACAGCAGGCCCACCAGCACCAGCGGGACCAAGGCATCCCATCGATCCAGGAAGCGCAACTCGGGGTAGCGGGCCAGCGAGCGCACCAGTTCGCGCCGGGTGGCGAAGTTCTCGCGTGCCATGAACCAGCCGAGATGGCTCCACGCGAAACCGTGGCGAAGCGCCGAATGACTGTCCTCGGGCTCGTCGGAATGGACATGATGGTGCCGGTGATGCGATGCCCACCACAGCGGGCCGCGTTGGGCGGCCGATGCGCCCATCACCGCGAACAGGAATTGCGCGATCCGCCCGGTGCGAAACGCGTTGTGCGAGAAATAGCGGTGGTAGAACGCGGTGATCGCGAACATCCGGATCGCGTAGAGCGCGAGCGCCACCGTCACCGCCGTGATGCTGGTGCCGACCCAGGGCACCAGCAGGCAGCCCGCGTGGATCGCAACGAAGGGCACCACACGCATCGGGTCGATGCGCCGGTCTGGCGTATCGATCGGTGCCTGCGCGTGCGAGTCGAACCAGGCGGCAAGACTGTGCGAGAGGCGCCCGGCTGGCGATCGGGTGCTCATTGCGCGGGCCTGCCGGGAAAGAAGGCGTTGGTGCGCCGGATGTACTCGGCGTAGGCGGGCCGGCGCTCGCCGATGTCCTTCTCGAGCAGCGCGACGCCCGAGACCCGAAGCAGCAGCACCGTCATCAGCAAGGGAGAGAGCACGCTCCACCACGCGCCGGCGGACGCGGCCACCAGCCATGCGCCCCACCACACGCAGCACTCGCCGAAGTAATTGGGGTGACGCGAGTAGCGCCACAGGCCTTGGTCGAGTACGCGCCCGCGGCGCGAGGGATCGGCTCGGAATCGGGCCAGTTGCGTATCGGCGATGGCCTCGAACACGAGGCCGAACACGAGCAGCGCGAGCCCCAGCGCATCGAGCATCCCCCAGGGTGCGGGGCTCGCGACCGCGGCGATCAGCGGCCAAGACACGATCCAGCCCAGCACGGCCTGCAAGCCGAAGACCAGATAGAGGCTCTTCCAGGCGAAGCCCGGCTGGTTGCGCTGCCGGATCGCCTGGTAGCGGTGGTCTTCCGGCTGGCCGCGACTGCGCCAGGCGATGTGCCCGCTCAGGCGAATCGCCCACAAGGCCACGATCGCGATTAGGATCGGTGCGCGTGAGCCGCTTGGCACCAGCAATGCGACGATCGCGGGTGGCAGCCAGATGAACCATGACCAGAACGTATCGACGATGCTCGCGTCGCGGCGGATCACGCTGGCGATCCAGGCCGGTATGGCGAGCGCGACGCCAGCGCCCAGGCCGACCAGCGCCGCCTGCAACACGGTGAAGCTGCCTGCGTTCATGTCCTCGCCTCCCGCAAGCGGGCAGGCGGCCGCCCGAAGCGTTGTGCCAGGTGCAGCAACAAGGGGGTCGCGAGCGCCCAGCCGATCGCGAGCACGCCGAGTGCCCGCGGCCCGTCCTCGATCCGGCAGGCGCCCATGCGCTCGGCCGCCAGATAGGATGCGGGCCCGCCGATCGCCCCGAACACGGCGGCCAGCGCCGGCCGGCCGTGTAGCCATTGCATCGGCTCGCGCAGCACCGACGCGAACAGCGCCCACATCGCGAGGATCCAGGCGGGTGCCCAGCCGGCGAGCGGCTCGGGCGACGCATAGTCGACCAGGCCGCCTTGCGCCAGCGCGCTGTCCCAGGCCACGCCGATCGCGATCGCGACGAAGACCAGCCGCACGTCGGCGACGCGATTCGTGCTCCAGCCGACCTGCCAGGCCACGGCGGCGGCCGCCGCTGAGACGGCGGCCATCGATCGATCCTGGGCCGCGAAGATCACGCAGGCGAACCAGGCCACCTGGAACACGACCAGGCCGATCAGCATGCGGGCGCGCGCGGGCATCAGCGAGCCCGGGGCGCGAACAGGTAGTGAGAGACCCACCACTGCTGACCATTGGAGTGGCCGAACAATTCGGCGCAGGACATGAAGAACAGGCGCCAGCGCGTCCACCACAGTTCGGCGTTTTCTTCCCCGTAGGTCTGCTCGAGGATCGGCCAGACGGCTTCGCGGCGCGCGCTCATGTTCGCCAGCCAGGCCTCGGCGGTGCGGGCATAGTGGGTGCCGTCCCAGCGCCAGCGCGCGACCACCCCGAGGTCGTCCTGGAAGCGCAGAGCCAGGCCGTCGCTGGGCATCATTCCGCCGGCAAAGAAGTGGCGTGTCATCCAGTCGCTGGCGTCGCGTTCCTCGAACGGGTAGGGCGTGTCACGGTGCACGAACACATGCATGAAGAAACGGCCATCGCGCTCGAGCCAGCGCGCCACCCGCGCGAACATCTCCGGCCAGTTGCGCAGATGCTCGAACATCTCGACCGAGACGACCCGGTCGAAGCGCCGCCCCGGATCGAAGTCGGCGACGTTGCAGGTGATGACCTCGAGGTTCGAGAAGCCGCGCTCGCGGGCGGTGGCTTCGATCCACTCGCGTTGCGAGTTCGAGTTGGACACGGCGGTGATCCGCGCGTTGGGGAAGTGCTCGGCCATCCAGAGCGTGAGCGAGCCCCAGCCGCAGCCGAGTTCCAGGATGCGCTGGCCGTCGGCCAGTCCGGCATGGCCGGCAGTTGCCGCCAGCGCCTTCTCCTCGGCGAGCGGCAGTGTTTCGACGCCATCGGGCCACCAGGCCGAGCTGTATTTTCGGCGCGGGCCGAGCACCTGCTCGAAGAAGGCCGCGGGCACCTCGTAGTGCTGTTCGTTCGCGCGCTCGGGCAACAAGGCCACCGGCGAGACGCGCATCTCGTCCGCGAATGCCTCGGCTCTGGCCAGCGAGGCGGCTGCGTCGCCGCTTTCGATCTCGTCGAGGCGCTGGCGAAGCAGGCGCCGGATGCCGGCCCTGACCAGGGCATCGGGCAGTACGCCGCGCTCGGTCCAGTCCAGCGCGAGATCCGTTACGGACATTGCTTTCTCCTTGGGTGGCGCCCGGTCGGGCTTTCGCCGCGATTCATGGCCGGGGCAGTTGACGCTTGTACGTGGCGTGGCGCCGATCGGATCACTGGTGCCGCGCTTGTGATCCAATCGAAGCCCGGACACGTATCAGGGGCATGCTCGATGTCCACGACCTCTCCAACCGGTCCCGCGCGCCCAGGCCGCCGCGTGCCGCCGCCCATGTCGGGCCGGTAGGCGTGGGCGGCGAGAGCGGCCGCGTGCCGGACCCGGTCCAGATCGGGCTGTGGGTCCGGGCCGTTGGCGAGTCGGGCGATCGCCGCGCGTTCGCCGCGCTGTTTCGGCATTTCGCGCCCCGCATCAAGGCCTACCTGATGCGCAGTGGCTCCAACGAGGCCCTGGCCGAGGAGCTCACCCAGGAGACCATGGTCACGCTGTGGCGGCGCGCCTCGAGCTTCGATCCCGAGCGGGCCAGGCTCTCGACCTGGCTGTTCACGATCGCGCGCAACCTGCGCATCGATCATCTGCGCCGCGCCGGCCTGCCCGAGGCCGACGGCGATGCGCGCTGGGACGCCGACCAGATTCCGGCGGATGCCGGGCTCGCGCCCGATGCACTGGTGCTGGCCGCCGAGCGCGAACGCCGGGTGCATGCCGCGTTGGCGCAGCTTCCGAGCGAACAGGCGCAAGTGCTGCGCCTGTCGTTCTTCGAAGAACGACCGCACTCGCAGATCGCGCGCGAGCTCGATATTCCGCTGGGCACCGTCAAGTCTCGCGTCCGGCTCGCGGTCGCCCAGCTACGCCGTTTTCTCGATCGATCCGAATCATGACGATCCACCATCACCCCGACGACGATCTCCTGGTCGACCTGGCCGCCGGCGCCCTGGGGGCTGGGCGCGCGCTGGTGCTGACCGTTCACCTCGATCACTGCAGCCACTGCCGCGAGCGGCTCCATGCCCTGCAGGCGCTCGGTGGCGCGCTGCTCGAAGACACCGAGCCGATGGCGCTCGACGCGGGCGCCTGGGTGCGAACGCTCGAGCGCATCGATGCGCTCCCCGGGCAGGATGTGCGACCCGGGCGCCGTCCCGCGGCCGCGTGGCGTGCGCCCTTGCCCGACGGTCTCGAGCTGCCGGCGAGCCTGCGGGGTTGCGGGTCGACGCCGTGGCGCTGGGGCGGTCCGGGCGTCAAGTTCAGTCGCGTGCAGGTCGCGGCCGAGCCCGACGGCTCGGTGTTCCTGCTGCGCATCGGTGCCGGGCGAAGCCTGCCGCGTCACTCCCACGGCGAAGTCGAGTTCACGCAGGTGTTGTGCGGCGGCTTCGCCGATGGGCGGGCGAGCTTCGAGCCGGGGGACTTCGATGCGGCCGACGATTCCGTCTTGCACCAGCCGGTGGTCGGGCCCGATCGGGAATGTGTCTGCCTTGCCTACCTGTCGGCGCCATTGCGCTTCGAAGGCAAGCTCGCCTCACTGATGGGCGGTTTGATCGGACTGTGATGCCGGGCTGCGCCTCCAGGCGAGGCGATGCCCGATGGCAGCGCTCACCGAGGTGACGATCGGCCCCCAGCACAGATCGACCAGGGTCACGTGCCAGGGCCAGTCGCGCACGGTCGCCTGGTTGGTGAGGTCGTAGGTCGCATACGCGACGAAGCCGAACAGGGCGCCTCGAGCGAGCGCGCCGACCGTTCGCTTGGCGGGCGCGATCGCAAAGAAGATCACGCCACTGATGTACACCAGGTAGAACGTGGCGGCGGCCAGCACGTCGAAGCCCTCGCGCATCACGTGACCAATCCCCGGCCGATACAGGCGATCGGCCATCACCGTCAGCCAGACCGCGTCGAGTATCAGGAAGGCCATGGCGGTCACGACGAAGCTCAGGGCTGCGCGGCCGGCGGTGGGGGTATTGCGGGACATCGGGTCTACCTCATTCGATAACTGAGCGTGCGGCCGCCACCGACCGTCGTGTCCAGGCCCACCCAGCGTTCATCGTGGTACCAGACATCGATCGGATTTGCCGAGCCGATGATGCGGATGCCGCGAGCCTGGACTCGGCGCCCGGCGACCTCGATCGAGCGATCGGGCAAGGACTGGATCTCGACCGGGGTCATGCGTCCGGTCCCGGGGTCGAGCAGGCGTTGCTGGCGCGCGAGAGCCGGATTCCAGTACGCGAAGCTCCATACGCACCCCCTGCCGCTGTCCGCGCTGGAGCGCTGTGACGCGTCGGCCGGGTCGCGCACGACGACATCGAATCGATCGCCGCGCAGCCGGCCGTCGACCTCGGTCACGGTGCCGTTGTCGTCGGTCCGCGCAGCGATCGATTCGAGGCAGCCATCGTGCCAGCGCTCGCGGACCTCGTGCCGGTAGCGATAGAGCGCAATGCCCAGTACCTTGACCGTGAAGCGCGCACGGCTCGTGAGCGTCCGGCGCTCGGTCGAGGGAGGGCCGGCCGGTTCGACCACGAAATCGTGGGTGCCCACGACGTCGCCGTCGAGCAATGCGGTGAACTGCCATTCGGTACGCCCGTCGTTCGCGACCGCCTGCACGGACACGGCGGTGACGAGACCGAGCGCGAGCACGCTCGCGCGTGTCACCAGCCGGTTCGTTGCCCGGGGTTGGCTCCGACGATGACCGGACGGATGGCTGACGGGTTCGGGCAGGGGCGACATCGGCGGCCTTCGACGCGATTCACACCCCAGTCATACGGACTCGAAGGACCGACGGATCACTGCCCGGCCGCGCACATGCCGGGGCGAGCCTTCGCATGCGATGATCCGAGGCCTGGTCCGCCCGGATGGCGGCCGTCATTTCCCGGGGAGAACGTCGTGTCGACATTCGCTTTGCTGCGCAACACCGCGGTCGTGCTGGCCGTCGCCTCATCCGTGTGTGCGCCGGCGCGCGCCGCCGGCGACGTACCGCCGACCGAGGCCCGGGCCTTGCTGGGCTGGCTGCAGGCCGGGTCCTACAAGAACTGGCGTCACGAGTCGGCCGCACACCCATCGGCAGGACCGCATCCGGCCCGCGTGATCGCCTACCTGAATCCGGCGCTCGACGCATCGCTGGCCGCGAAGGCGGCGGCGCACCCGTCGGGGGCTTCGGCAGTGAAGGAATTGTTCGATGCGGCCGGCAAGCTCTCGGGTTGGGCGGTCTCGGTCAAGACCGAGGCCGACAGCCGCGCCGGCCAGGGCTGGTTCTGGTACGAGATCCTGGGCACGACGCCGGCAAGCCAGGTGGTCGCGAGCGCCAAGGGCGTGCCGCTTTGCTATGGCTGCCACACGCCGGGTCGCGACTTCGTGCTGATTCCGTATCCGCTGAAGTAGTCGGCCGTGCACGATCCCCGAAGCCCGGATCGCAGGAGAAGATCATGAACCACCCGAATGCCGTCGCCCGGCTCTGTGCCGGGGTGTCGATGCTCGCGATCAGCGGTGCGGCAATGGCGGCCGCCGTGCTTGGCAAGATGCCTTCGAACCAGTCGCTGAAGGCCGGCGCGGTGGTCTTCGTCGAGAACGATGGTCGCTGCCGCTCCGGCGAGGTGATGAAGGTGACCGGGGGCAGCAAGCGCAAGGACATCGCGCGGCGCATCGAGTGCGTGCCCCGGCCCGACTGAGGCGGGCCAGGCACGCCACCACCCATACGCTCGACGCCCGACCACGCCCCGAGTCGGTGGCGGGGTCAGCGAACAGCGTCGATCCGGGCCACCAGGCCCTCGGGCCAAGCGTGTCCTTCCATGTCGGCGACGATGCGTGCCTTCACGAACCGGAAGCTGTCGAGATCGGGCTCGGTGACCTGGATGCCGAGCGCCGGCAGCCGGGCGAGCGCCGTCGCCATCTCTTCGGCAAACACCAGCTCGCCCTCGGCCGCGGCCTCGCGGGCGGCCTGTGCGAGCCACTCGCGCTCGCGGGCGTTCAGGCGCTGCCAGGTCCTCTCGCCGATCCACAGGGCAACGCCCGAGTGCAGCCAGTTCACCGGCGAGAAATGCTTGTGTGTCTCGACGAGCACGCGGGCGCCGATGAAGTCGGTCACGCCGTTGTCCTGGCCGTCGACCGTGGCGCCGGCCAGTGCCATGTGGAATTGCAGCGAGGTCATCGGCTCGGGAACGGCGCCCCAGAGCTCGAAGGTGCGCACGAAGATCGGGTTCCTCGCGACCGGAAAGCGCAGCCCGGCCATGTCAGCCACCGTTCGCACCGGATTGAGGCGGTTGGTGATCACGCGCGGCGCCTTGTCGCCTATCTGGCCGACGAACCGAATGCCGGTGGTCTCGCGCACGGTGCGAGCGAGCGCGCCGAACTCGGCGCTGCGCACGAACTGCCGGTAGTGATCCTGGTCGCGAAACAGGAAGGGCGTCCAGAGCACGTTGAACAGGCGCGCCTCGGGCAGCACCACCAGCGCGCCGGCGTCGGCCACATGCAGGTCGATGCTGCCCTCGCGAACGCCTTGCCACAGTCCCACCAGCGTGCCGGCGCGCTTCTCGATGCGCACGGCCATGGCGCCGCGCGACACCGCCAGCAGATGGCGGGCGAGTCTTTGGGCCGCCTGGACTTGCGCCGATCGGGGCGCGCCGTTGGCGACCAGCGTGAGTGCGTCCTGCGCATGGGCGACGATGGCCATGCCCGCAATCACGAGTGCCGCCGCGCAGCGGACGAGCCGGCTCGTCCCGGCGCCGGCGGGCCGGTATCGGCGTCGATTCGATGTCTTCATGCGTTCCTCCGTTTGCGTTGGGTGCCGGGTGGCGGACCGGTAGCCCGCCACCGTGGCGCCGGCGGGACGGCGCCCGCGCCACGGCATCCCGGCGTTGAGGCATGAGCCTGCTCGCCAGGGCGTTCGCAAAGCGTTCGCGCGGCGTTCGTGCGGGTGTTCGCACGCCGGGCGGTAAGATCTGATGGGGCGCCCGGGGCGCCAGTCGGCCGGTCCGTTTCGAGACAGGAGGGTGATGCGATGCGTCGCAGGACTATTGCTTGCGCGGTTCTTGCAATGGCCGCGATTGGCCTGTTCGCACTCGGCGACCGTGAGGCCGTGGCTCAGCAAGAGTTTCCCGATGTGGTTGGCGCAAAGGTGCGTGCGGCCGGGACCGACACCTTCGATTTCGACGTGACGGTCTCCTCACCCTATGATTCGCCGCAGCGCTACGCCGATGCCTTTCGTGCGCTGGGCGCGGACGGAACCGTCTATGGCGAGCGCAAGCTGTGGCACGACCATGCCGGCGAGCAGCCGTTCACCCGTGATCTGTACGGTGTGCGCATACCGCCGGGCGTGCGCCAAGTGCTCATCCAGGCGCGCGACCAGCGCCACGGCTATGGCGGCAAGACACTGGAACTCGCATTGCCGGGTCGCTGAGGCCCGGTGATGGCGGATCGGTCGCTGGCAGAATGCGTGGCCCGACCCTGTTCCAGGAAGGCGTCGCTATCCGAGCTGCTTGTGCGAGCCGTCGCAGAAGGCGCCGTTGTTCGAGTGCTTGCAGCCGCACAGGTAGACCGTTCGGGTCTCGGTGGCCGTCACCTTGACCGGAGTGAACTCGCTGCCCTTGTGCGAGCCATCGCAAAACGGCTGCCGGCTGCTCTGTCCGCAGGAACACCACCAGTAGTCCTTGCCCTGCTCGACATCGACGGCATAGGGAGTGGTCTGGGCAACGCGCGGTGCAGCCATGGCGATCTCCGGATGAAGTGGCCGGTCCGGCGGGACCGAGTCGTCGGGCAAGTGTAGGCGCGCGGCGCGGGCGCGGCAATCGGCCCACGACACGGAGTGGCCACGGTGCAAGAGAAACGAGACTTCGCTCCATGAAGGTTTGTGAGACGTTCCCGACCGCCGAGGCGATCCTCGCGATCCATCGCCCTCGGATCGGTCGCGACTACGTCGCCTATCGCAACCATGTCTATCGCGTCCTGAACCTGTTCGGCGCGATTGCCGGCACCCGGGGCCATGCATCGGACACGGTCCAGGTCGCGGCCGCGTTTCACGACATCGGCATCTGGACCCACCACACCTTCGACTATCTCGAGCCGTCGGTCGAAGAGGCCCGCGCCTTCATCGCGACCTCGTCATGCGAGTGCGCATTGCCGGTGCTCGAAGCGATGATCCGCGACCATCACAAGATCCGACGCATCGCGGATCCGGCCCTGGCAGACGCAGAGGCGTTTCGACGGGCGGATCTCGTCGACCTGTCCCTGGGCCTGGTCCGCTTCGGGGTGCCGGGGGAGTTCGTGCGCGCGATTCGGACGCGCTTTCCGAACGCAGGGTTTCATCGCCTGCTTCTGCGCGAAACCGCCAGGCAGTTCGCCAGATCGCCGTTGCGACCGCTACCGATGTTCCACTGGTAGGCGAGATCGCACGAGCCGCCCAGCCAGTACGCCCGTGGGCTCGCCCGCCACATAGCTGACCTGCCCGGACACCACGGTGGCCTCGTAGCCGCGCGCACGCTGGTGGAAGCGTCTTCCGCCCGCGGGCAGGTCGAAGCGGATCTCGGGTGGCTCGATCGCGAGCCGGTCCATGTCGATGATGTTCAGGTCGGCCTTGTAGCCCGTGGCCACGAGCCCGCGATCGAGCAGGCCGACCGCCGCTGCGCTGCGCGAGGTCAGCATCTCGACCAGGCGTTCGACCGGCAGGCGGCCATGGCTGCGATCGCGCCCCCAGTGCGCAAGCGTGTAGGTCGGGAAGCTGCCATCGCAGATCAGGCCGACATGGGCGCCACCGTCGGCCAGGCCCGGGACGGTATGCGGGTGGGCGAGCATCTCGCCGCAGGCATCCAGGTTGCCGTCGGCATAGTTGGCGAACGGATAGAGAAGCAGTTCGCGGCCGTCGCGTGCCAGCAGGGCGTCGTAGGCGGCTTCGATCGGCTCGACGCCGGTACGCTTGGCAATGGCGGCGATCGAACGCTCGGCCGGGGGTTCGTAGTCGGGCGGATCGCCCAGCGGAAACACGAAGCGGAAGTCGAGCCCGCGGCGACCAATGACTTCGGGGACGTGGTGCGCGGCCTCGGCCAGGATCCTGGCGCGCAACGCGGGATCGCGCATCGCGGCCACCTTCTCTTCGAGCGAGAGCGCGGCCAGCGCAACGAAGGACGGACAGTCGGACAAGGGATTGCGGCTGGTCATCAGGCCGAACAGCACGCCGACCGGTCGGGGCGCCACCTGGGCGCGAAACGCGATGCCTTCGCGATTGGCCTGCTCGATCAGCTCGAGTCGTTGCCGCCAGGCGGTGGGCGTGGCCGGACGCTGCGCAAGCGAGATCGAGATCGGCCTGCCGCTGGTGCGTGCCACGCGCTTGAGCATGTCGAACTCGGCCACGCCATCGGGCGCGAAATCCGAGATGAACTGCAACACGCCGCGCCCGGCATCGGCCAGTCCCTGCGCGATGCCGGTGAGCTCGGCCTCGGTCGCGCGCAGCGTGGGCGTGGGATCGCCGCCAACCGTCCGGTGATTGAGCGAGCGCGATGACGAGAAGCCGAGTGCGCCGGCCGCCATCGCATCGCGTGCGAGCGATCGCATGCGGGCGATCTCGTCGGGGGTGGCGTCCTCGAGGGCGACCGCGCGATCGCCCATCACGTACAGGCGCAGCGCCGCATGCGGCAGTTGCGCCGCGATGTCGATGTCGCGCGGCAAGGCGTCGATCGCATCGAGGTAATCCGCGAAGCTCTCCCAGTTCCAGCGCAAGCCTTCTTGCAGTGCGACGCCCGGGATGTCCTCGACGCCCTCCATCAACTCGATCAGCCGGTCGTGGTCGCGCGCGTGCACGGGCGCGAAGCCGACGCCGCAGTTGCCCATCACCGCGGTGGTCACGCCGTGCTGGCTCGATGGCCACAGGTGCGGGTCCCAGCAGGCCTGGCCATCGTAGTGCGAGTGGATGTCGACGAAGCCCGGCGTGACGAGTCGACCGCGCGCGTCGATCTCGCGCGTGCCCCGCGCAAGCCGGGCATCGACGGCGACGATCCGCTCGCCTCGAATGCCGACATCGGCCTCGCGCAAGGGCGCGCCGCTGCCATCGGCCAGCGTGCCGCCGCGGATGACGAGATCGAATGGCGTGGCTCGCTGGTCCATGGCCGGCTCCTTATTCGCCCGGTGCGGGGTCGATGAACTTGGGGTCGCGCTTCTCGAGGGCGGCACGGACCGACTCGCGCTGGTTCGGGCTGCCGAGCAGGGCGATCTGCTCGTCGGACTCGGCCTGCAGCACGGTGGCGATGTCTGCCGCCTCCGAGAGCCGAAGCAGGCGCTTGTCGGCGCGGATCGTGTGCGGGTTGCGCCCCGCGATCTCGCGCGCCAGTGCCATGGCCTCGGCATGGGGGTCGTCGCTGACGCGGGTGGCGAAACCCAGGGCCAGCGCCTCGGTGCCGCTGAAGATACGACCCGAGTAGGTGAGCTCGCGGATGACATCGGCTCGGGCGAGCCGGGGCATCAGGGCGAAGCCGCCCATGTCGGGCACTAGGCCCCATTTCACCTCGAGCACCGAGAGCTTGGTGTCCGGTGCGATGAAGCGCATGTCGGCACCGAGCATCACCTGGAAGCCGCCGCCGAAGGCCACGCCATGCACGGCCGCGATCACGGGCACCGGCACATCCTGCCAGACCATGGCCGCGTACTGCGATCCGTTCGACAGGCCGTGGGTGCGCGGGCCGAGTCGCTGCTGGTTGGTTTCACGCGCCGCCGCCGCATCGGTGGTCGCCGCCATGCCCTGGAACCGACCCATGTCGAGCCCGGCGCAGAAGGCGCGGCCTTCGCCCGAGAGGACCACCGCTCGCAATCCCGGTTCGTCGATCAGGCGCTTGCCGGCCGCGACGATGCCTTCGAACATCGCGACGTCGAGTGCATTCATCTTGTCCGGACGCGACAGGCGTACGTCGGCGACGCCGTCGGTGATCGTGATGCGGACTCTTTCCTCCACGCGCGACTCCCTATAGTCTGTGCTTCGAGGGATCGATATTGACATGGCTGGTGGGCCGTTGAAACACCGGACGGGTCCACGAACACGGGGATGCGAGCGTGAGCGTACTGAAAGGTATCCGGGTACTCGAGTTCGAGGCCATCGGCCCGGGGCCCTTCTGCGGCATGATGCTGGCCGACATGGGGGCCGACGTGATCCGCGTGCATCGCGAGCAGCCGGCCGCCGACCTGGGACTGGCCGGACGCAACGAGGTCGACGTGCTCGGGCGGGGGCGTCGCTCGGTCACGCTGGACCTGAAGCAGGACCAGGCGCGCGAGGCAGCGCTCGAGCTGATCGGTCGCGCCGATGCGCTGATCGAGGGATTCCGGCCCGGCACCATGGAGCGCCTCGGTCTCGGCCCCGATGCGGCGCTCGCGCGCAATCCCAGGCTCGTCTACGGCCGCATGACCGGCTGGGGGCAAACCGGGCCGATCGCGCATACCGCTGGCCACGACATCGACTACATCGCGCTCTCCGGCGTGCTCTCGGCGATCGGGCGGCCCGAGGGACGCCCGGTGCCGCCGTTGAACCTGGTCGGTGACTTCGGCGGCGGCGGCATGATGCTCGCGCTGGGCATCGTGGCCGCGCTGTTGAACGTGGCCCGTGGCGGACAGGGGCAGGTGATCGATGCCGCGATGACCGAGGGCGCCGCGGTGCTGGGCGCGGGCATGTGGGGCGCACTCGCGGCCGGTCGCTATCGCGAGCAGCGTGGGGTCAATGTGCTCGACGGCGGCGCGCCCTGGTACGACACCTACGAGACCCGCGACGGTGGCCATGTGGCGGTCGGCGCGATCGAGCATCGCTTCTACAACGCCCTGATCGCCAAGCTCGGGCTCGATCCCGCGACGCTGCCCGAGCAGCACGACTTCGATCGCTTTCCCGAACTGCGCGAACGCATCGCCGCCGTATTCAAGACCCGGACCCGCGACGAATGGGCGGCCGAGTTCGCCGACAGCGACGGCTGCGTGGCGCCGGTGCTCAAGTTCAGCGAGGCGCCCGCCCATCCGCAGCACCAGGCGCGCGAGGCCTTCGTGACCGTTTCAGGCGTGGTCCAGCCAGGGCCCGCGCCGCGCTTCCTGGGCACGCCGTCGGCCACGCCTCGACCCGCGCCGGCGCGCGGCGAGAACGGCGAGGCCGCGCTGCACGACTGGGGCTTCGACGCGACGGCGATCAACCGCATGCGCGCCAACGGGCTGGGCGCGACAGGCCTCGCGCACGAGCGCCCTGATGCCTGAGGGCTCTTGCGCTGCGCGCGCGGCTTGACGGCGCGCCGCGCCTCAGTCGTGCTCGGGTTCGGCGTCGATGCGCTCGAAGTTCTCGAGCAGCTTGAGCAGGTAGTGCAGCATGCGGGCACGATCATCGATCGAGAAGTCGGCCAGCGCGCGCTCGTAGTAGGCCGCGATCAGCGGGCGCGCGCGCTGGTCCCAGACACGACGTCCGTCGGGGGTCAGTGAGATCCGCCGCGAGCGGCGATCGTTGGTGTCGACGGAAACCCGCACGTGGCCGGCACGCGCCAGGCGTTCGGTGACGCCCGCCAGGTTCTGTCGGCTGACCATCAGGTAGCGCGCAAGCTCGCCCACGCCCAGCCCCGTGGCCGCGCTGGGTCGCGACAGTGCGCCGAGCACCGCCCATTGCTGCGTGGTGAGACCCTCGCTCTCCACGGCGCGCGTGCCCGTTTTATGCAGCATATTGGCAGATTGATATAGCCGAAAGAACAGCCGATTGGCCAGGTCGTAGCGTGTTCCCTGGCCTATTTCTGTCTGTGACAACAGCTTGTCCCGCGCGTTCATGCGGTCTGTCCTCGATAGCTTGGTCCGGTCTATTATGACAAGATATTGACAGAAATGGTGGATCGGCGCTTTAATCCCGGCATCGATCAAGAGGAGAGGGGCGATGCGCGGCTTGAAAGACAAGGTAGTGGTTCTCACGGGCGGTGGTGGCGGAATCGGCAGCGCCACCTGCCGGCGCTTCGGCGACGCCGGCGCGAAGGTCGCGGTGTTCGACCTGGATCTCGCCGCGGCCGAGCGCGTGGCCGGCGAGATCACCGCGGCTGGCGGCCAGGCGATCGCGGTTGCCTGCGACATCACCGATCGCGCGGCGGTCGACTCGGCCGTCGCGCAGACGGTCGAGCAGCTCGGTCCCGTGGATATCCTGGTGAACAATGCCGGCTGGGACGTATTCCGACCGTTCGTGAAGACCGACGCGGCCCTGTGGGACAGGATCATCGCGATCAACCTGGTCGGCGTGCTGAACATGCACCATGCCATCCTGCCTTCGATGGCCGAGCGCCGTGCCGGACGCATCGTGAACATCGCGTCGGATGCGGCGCGCAACGGTTCGTCGGGCGAGGCCGTCTATGCGGCCTGCAAGGGCGGCATCGTCGCGTTCTCCAAGACGATCGCGCGCGAGCACTCGCGCCACGGCATCACCGTCAATGTCGTGTGCCCCGGCCCGACCCAGACCGCACTGTTCGAGGACTACAAGCAAGGCGCCGGCAATCCCGAGAAGCTGGTCCAGGCCTTCGAGCGCGCGATTCCGCTCGGGCGCATCGGCACGCCCGAAGACCTGCCGGGCGCCGTGCTGTTCTTCGCCAGCGACGATGCCGCCTACATCACCGGCCAGGTGCTCAGCGTCTCGGGCGGCCTCACGATGAACGGCTGAGCGGCAGCGACCCGTACAAGAAACCCAATTCCGACAGGAGCCGAACATGGCGAACAGGGAATACGAAGACATCCTCTACGAAGTCCGCGACAACGGCGCGGCCTGGATCACGATCAACCGCCCCGAGAAGATGAATGCGTTCCGGGGCCAGACCTGCGACGAGCTGATCCATGCGCTGAACCGCGCCGGCTACGATCGCGAGATCGGCGCGATCGTGCTGGCCGGGGCCGGCGAGCGCGCGTTTTGCACCGGCGGCGACCAGTCCTCGCACGAGGGCCAGTACGACGGGCGCGGCACCATCGGCCTGCCCATGGAAGAGCTGCACAGCGCGATCCGCGACGTGCCCAAGCCGGTGATCGCGCGGGTGCAGGGCTATGCGATCGGCGGCGGCAACGTGCTGTGCACGATCTGCGATTTCACGATCGCCTCCGAGAAGGCCATCTTCGGCCAGGTCGGCCCCAAGATGGGCTCGGTCGACCCGGGCTTTGGCACCGCCTTCCTGGCCCGCGTGGTGGGCGAGAAGAAGGCGCGCGAAATCTGGTACCTGTGCCGGCGCTACTCGGCGCACGAGGCGCTCGAGATGGGGCTCATCAACTCGGTGGTCGCGCATGACGAGCTCGATGCCGAGGTCGCGCGCTGGTGCGCCGAGATCTACGAGCGCAGTCCCACCGCACTCGCGATCGCCAAGCGCTCGTTCAACATGGACACCGAGCACCAGCGTGGTATCGCCGGCATGGGCATGTATGCGCTCAAGCTCTACTACGACACCGAGGAATCGCGCGAGGGCGTGGCCGCACTGCAGGCCAAGCGCAAGCCGGATTTCCGCAAGTACGCAAAGTAGCCGGCCGCCCGCCGCCGGCCGCGGTAGCGATCCATCCCCTGATGAACGCCTAGAGCCTGGAGAGTGCACCCGATGAACCCGTATCTCGACGACGACCTGGTCGCACTGCAAGAAAGCGTGCGCCGCTTCGCCACCGACCGGGTCGCTCCGGGCTATGCCGAGCGCGAACACACCCGCGTGCTCGATCGCGGGCTCATGCGCGAGATGGGCGAGATGGGCCTGATCGCGCCCGAGTTGCCGGTCGAGCTCGGTGGGCTGGGCCTGGGCTGCCTGGCCAGCGGCGTGATCATCGAGGAGATCGGGCGCGCCGACTTCAGCATGGCCTACGCGCAATTGCTGGGTTCGCTCAATGGCCAGATCCTCGCGCACCATGCGGCACCCGAGATCGCCCGGCCCTGGCTCGAGCGCCTGGTGGCGGGCGATGCGCTGCTCGCGCTGGCTCTGACCGAGCCGCAGGCGGGTTCGGACGCCGGCGCATTGCGGCTGCGCATGGAGCGCGACGGCGATCACTACGTCCTCAATGGCGAGAAGACCTCGATCTCGGCCGCGAGCCAGGCCGACGCCGCCGTGGTGTTCGGGCGCACCGGCCGGCCCGAGGACGGCGCGCGCGGCGTGTCGGCGATCTTCGTGCCGCTCGACGTCCCGGGCGTCACGCGCACCACCTTCGATTGCCACGGCCAGCGCGCGATCGGCCGCGGCTCGCTGTTCTTCGAGAACGTGCGCGTGCCGGTCGAGAATCGCCTGGGCGACGAGGGCGCCGGTTTCGTGCAGGTGATGCAGGGCTTCGACTTCTCGCGCGCGCTGATCGGCCTGCAGTGCGTGGGCGCCGCCCAGCAGAGCCTGGACGAGACCTGGGTCCAGGTGAGCGAGCGACGCGCGTTCGGCCAGCCGCTGTCGGCCTTCCAGGGCGTGTCGCACACGCTGGCCGAGTTCGACACCCAGTTGCAGGCGGTCCGCCTGCTGTGCCTGCAGTCGCTCTGGCTCAAGGACCGGGGGGCAGCGCACACGGCCGAGTCGGCAATGAGCAAGTGGTGGGCGCCGCGGCTTGCGTATGACACCATTCACGCCTGCCTGCTGATGCATGGCCACGGTGGCTACGACCGCGGCCTGCCGCTCGAGCAGCGCCTGCGCGACGTGCTCGGACTGCAGATCGGCGACGGCACCGCGCAGGTGATGAAAACCGTGATCGCGCGCCAGCGCGTCGGAAGAAAGGGGGTGCCGGTATGAGTGGCAACGCGCACGAGAGCCGGATTCCGGCCAATCGCCTGGCTGGCCGGGTGGCCTTGGTCACCGGCGCCGGTGGGCCCATGGGGCGTGCGATCGCGCTGCGGCTCGCCGCCGAGGGCGCGACGCTGATGCTCACCGACATCTCCGCGCGCCGGCTCGAGGAATGCGTGCATGAGATCACTGCCTCGCCCGGGCGCTCGGCGGTGGTGGCCTACCGACGTGCCGACGCGACGCATCGAGATGAGATCGGCGCCGTCGTGCGCCAGGCACTCGAGCGCTTCGGGCATGTCGACATCCTCGTCAATGTCGTCGGCGGCATTCGTTCTGCCCAGTTGCGCACGCCGTTCCTCGAGATGAGCGAGGAGCAGTGGGACAGCACCTTCGCGCTGAACCTCAAGCCCGCCTTCCATCTGGTCCAGCAACTCGCGCCGGGCATGATCGCGCGGGCGCAGGCCGGCGAGGTCTGCGGTCGGATCGTGAACATCGCCTCGGTCGTGATCGCCGGCGAGGAAGGCCAGGCGGATTATTCGGCGGCCAAGGCGGGGGTCGCGGCCCTCACGCGCACGCTGGCCATCGAGCTGGCACCCCACATCAACGTCAACTGCGTGGCGCCGGGTCTGATCCGTACGTCCGTGATCGAGCGCATCGACGCGAGCCAGCGCGACGAGTTCGTGAACAAGAGCGTCCAGAAGCGGCTCGGCGAGGCATCCGAGGTCGCAGCCGTCGTGGCCTTCCTGGCCAGCGACGACGCGTCGTTCATGACCGGCGAGATTCTGGCGGCCTCGGGCGGGAATCATCCGGCGCTGTAGGCGAGCCCGCCACTCGGCGCGAGTGGGCGAGGACCCGGCGGCCCAGCGTCGCTGGCGCAGCAAAGCATGGGACGAGTCCTGGTGTAACCTGCGCGGTATTCGTCCCGACCCCGTACGACCAACGCATGCCCATCGCTGAGTTCAAGTGGCGGCCCACGGCCGAGATCGTCGAGCAGGCGAACCTCACGCGCTTCCTGCGCGCGCACGACCTGGCCGATTTCGATGCGCTGAATGCGCGCGCGAACGCCGATCCGACCTGGTTCCCAGACGCCTTCATCCGCTTCATCGACTATCGCTTCTACCGACCCTACGAGAAGGTCCTCGACCTCTCCGACGGGCTCGAGTTCCCGCACTGGTGCGCGGGCGGAACGACCAACGTCGCGATGAATTGCATCGACGTTCGCCGCGGTACGCCCGAGTACACGCGTGCGGTGTTCGAATGGGAGGGCGAGGATGGCGCGCGCCTGTCCTGGACCTTTGCCGATGTCGACCGGGAGGTTTCCAAGTTCGCCTGGGGGCTGCGCAAACTGGGCATCGGCCGCGGCGACGTGGTCGGCATGTACCTGCCGAACCTGCCGCAGGCGGCGGTGACCCTGCTGGCGGTGGCCAAGATCGGCGCGATCGTGATGCCCCTGTTCTCGGGTTTCGGCGCCGACGCGATCGCGCAGCGCATGAACGATGCCGGCGCGGTGGCGCTGGTCACCGTCGATGGCTCGCTGCGTCGCGGCAAGGTGGTCGCCGCCAAGCCGATCGCCGATGCCGCGCTCGCGCAGTGCCCGGCCGCGCGCCACCAGATCGTGCTGCGCCACCAGGGCATCGCCATCGACTGGGTCGACGGCCGCGACCACGCCTGGGACGACCTGGTCGCGGGCGCGCCAGCAGACCCCACCGCGGTGCCCACCGAGGAAATGCCGGCCGACGATGCCTTCATGCTGGTCTATACCTCGGGCACCACCGGCAAGCCCAAGGGCGTGGTGCACACGCACTGCGGCTTCCCGGTCAAGATGTGGCTCGACCTCGGCCTGTGCCTGGACCTCAAGCCCAGCGATCGCTTCCTGTGGATGAGCGACATGGGCTGGCTGGTGGGTCCCTTGCTGGTGTTCGGCGGCCTGCTGGTGGGCGCGACGGTGGTGCTGATCGAAGGCGCGCCGAATTTTCCCGAGCCCGACCGGCTGTGGCGGCTGGTGGAGCGTCATCGCATCAGCTATCTGGGCGTGGCACCCACCACGATTCGCACGCTGATGCCTGGCGGCGATGCACAGCTTGCCGGGCGCGACCTGTCGTCGCTGCGGCTGTTCGTGTCCACCGGCGAGCCCTGGACGCCCGACGCCTGGAACTGGCTGTTCGACGTGGTTGGCGGTGGGCGGTTGCCGCTGCTGAACTTCTCGGGCGGGACCGAGATGTGCGCGATCGTCACCGGCACCGTGCTGCATCCCCTGAAGCCCGGCTGCTTTGCCGGCCCGACGCCGGGCACCCATGCCGACATCGTCGACGAGAACGGCAACCCGACCGCACCCGGCGAGGTGGGCGAGCTGGTGATGCGCTCGGTGCCGATTGGACTCACGAAGGCGCTCTGGAATGATCGCGAGCGCTATCTGGATACCTACTGGCGCCCGATGCCGGGGCTGTGGTTGCACGGCGATTTCGCGAGCCGCGACGCCGACGGCATGTGGTTCCTGCATGGGCGCTCCGACGATACCTTGAAGATCGCCGGCAAGCGCACCGGGCCGGCCGAGGTCGAGAGCCTGCTGACGGGCACGGGCCTGCTGGTCGAAGCGGCCGCGATCGGCGTGCCGCACCCGATCAAGGGCACGGCGATCGTCTGCGTCTGCGTGCCGCGCGCGAGCGCTGGCGAGGCCGAGGCGCGAACCCTCTCGGGCGCGGTGGTGTCGGGGCTGGGCGTACCCTTTCGGCCCGAGCGCGTGGTGTTCGTGCCCGACCTGCCCAAGACGCGCAACCTCAAGATCATGCGCCGCGTGATCCGGTCGGCCTGGCTCGATACCTCGGTGGGCGACGTGAGCTCGCTGGTGAATCCGGAGTCCGTCGACGCGATCCGTGCGGCAGGAGAAGACGCCCATGGCTGACATCGACCTGTGGCAGCTGCGCGCCGATGCGATCGCCATCGTGCGCGAGTCGCGCGCCCTGATCCGGCAGCGGATCCGGTCCGATTTCGCCGACCGCTTCAAGGACGACGGTTCCTTCGTGACCGAGATCGACCTGGCGGTCGAGGCGCTGATCCGACAGCGGCTGGGCGAACTCACGCCGGGAATTCCGATCCTCGGCGAAGAAGAAGGCGGCTCGCTCGACGACTCTAACGGCCTGTGGGTGATCGACCCCATCGACGGCACCCACAGCCTGCGCCAGCGCCTGCCGCTGTTCGGCACCCTGCTCGCGCTGCGCCGCAAGGGCCGCTCGGTGCTGGGCATCATCGACCTGCCGATGCTCGACCGGCTCTACGTGGGCGCCGACGGGTTCGGCGCGCAGTGCAACGGCGAGCCGATCGCGATTCGCGACGTGCCCGACACCGCCGCGGTGGCCCACGAGGTGATCGGCGCGGGCGGCCGCGCCCAGTTCGTCGCCGCGCGTTGCGCGGGCGTGTTCGACCGGTTGATGCGCGCGCATCGCCATGTGCGCACCTATACGGATGCGTTTGGTCACGGCCTGGCCGTCGAGGGCGCGCTGGGCGCGATGGTCGACTACGACCTCAAGCCCTGGGACGTATCGGCCACCGAAGTGATCGTGCGTGAGGCGGGCGGGGTGTTCGAGACCGTGGGTCGGGCCGGTACCGGCTCGGTCCGCAGCGTGAACGTCGTGTTCGGCAAGCCGACCGTGGTACGGTGGCTGCTGGCGCAGATCGGTGAACGCAGCCCGGAGGGCAGTGATGGATAAACGCATCTCGGACCATGATGCGGTCGCGCATCTGATGCAGCTCTACATCGACGGCTCGGCCGGCGATACGGCCAAGTTGGTCGAGGCCTTTCATCCGGAAGCGCGGATGTTCGGGCAGTTCGGCACGGTCGCGCGCGCGGTGCCGATCCAGTCCTTCATCGACCGGGTCGCGAAGGCCTCGCCGCCCCTGGCCGGCCCGAACTACCAGGCGCGCGTCGCCTCGATCGACCTGGTCGGCGAAGCCGGCGTGGCCACTCTCGTAGAGCAGGACTACTCGGGAAAGAACTTTGTCGACTGGTTCTCGGTGGCCAAGCTCGAGGGCCGCTGGTGGATCGTCAACAAGACCTACGTCGTCACCGGCGACGCCCCGACAGCCTCCTAGAACACAGCCGGGCGTCGCCCCGCCCACGGCTGCGCCTGCTCCATCTGCGTGGCCAGTTGCAGCAGCCGTGCCTCGCCGCCCATGTCGGCCACGAACTGCACGCCCACCGGAATGCCGTCGTCGGTCCAGGCCAGCGGCAATGAGATCGCCGGGCTGCCGCTGATGTTGAACAGCGCCGTGAATCCGATCGCGCGGTCCAGCGCGTCGGTGAAGGCCCGGGTGTCCGGGTTGGACAGCCGCATCGTGCCCAGGCGGGGCGCCGGCGCGGCCTGGGTGGGCGTGAGCAATGCGTCGAAGCGGGTGAAGAATCGACCCACCTCGCGGCCGGTGCGATGGATGGTCTGCACCGCCTGCGCGTAGTCCATGGCCGAGAAGCGCTTCGCGGCTTCGACCAGGCGCCAGGTGACATGCTCCAGATCCGACTCGACCAGCGCGCGGCCGAGTGCCGCGGCGCGTGCCTCGAGCGCCATGCGTACGTTCGAAGAAGTGATCACGCGCGAGGCGGCGCGCGCCGCCTCGAAGTCGACCAGGCCGTCGACCGGCTCCACCTGATGTCCGAGGTGCTCGCAAAGCCGGGCCGTGGCCTCGGCCGCGTCGCGGCAGGCGTCGTCGAGCGGCGCGCCGTTGAAGGGCCGCGTGCAAAGCGCGATCCGCAGGCGCGCCGGCGCGCCTGCGGCGGCCTCCAGCCAGCTGCCGTCGTGGTGCGGCGCGTCGTAGGGGTCGCCGACGTCGCGGCCACTGACGACATCGAGGAAGGCGGCCGAGTCGCGCACGCTGCGCGAGACCACGTGGCCGATGCTCATGCCGCCCCAGCCCTCGCCGAGGTCCGGGCCATGCGGAACGCGACCGCGGGTGGGCTTCAGGCCCACGAGCCCGCAGTTCGCCGCCGGGATCCGGATCGAGCCACCGCCGTCGGTCGCATGGGCGACCGGCACGATGCCGGCCGCCACCGCGGCCGCTGCACCGCCCGAGGAGCCGCCGCTGGAGTGCTCGAGCGACCATGGGTTGCGGCACACGCCAAGCAGGCCGGATTCGGTCGATGCGGCGAGCCCCATCTCGGGCGTGTTGGTCTTGCCGAAGATCACCAGCCCGGCGCGTCGGTAGCGGGCCACCAGCGTGCTGTCGTGGTCGGCCAGGTGGTCGGCGAACAGCGCACAGCCGCTGCTGGTACGGGTACCGGCCATCTGCACCGAGATGTCCTTGAGCACGAAGGGCACGCCGCGCAGGGGGCCGTCGGGAAGGTCGCGGGCGATCGCCTCGCGCGCCAACGCGTCGAAGCGCGTGGTGATCGCGTTGAGCTTCGGATCGAGCGCGTCGGCGCGCGCGATGGCGGCATCGAGCAACTCGGCGGGCGTGGTCTCGCCTTGGCGCACCAGCGCGGCGAGCGCCAGGGCGTCGTGGTTCTCGTAGTCGGTCAGGGCGGGCATCGGTGTCTCCTGCGAATCGTGGGCCGCCCACATGCCAGGCATGGCGCGCATCGCCTTCGGGCAGTCCCGGCCAGGCTATCCGGCCGATCCACGATGATAGGCGCGTGACCACTACCACGCGCTATCGGATACTTCGCCGATGCGAATCGAATGTCGTCCGGCTTGCGGCGCTTGCTGTATTGCGCCGTCGATCAGTTCCCCGATTCCGGGCATGCCCGATGGCAAGCCGGCGGGGGTTCGCTGCGTGCAACTCGATGCCCAGGCGCGCTGTGCGATTTTCGGCCGGCCGGATCGGCCTGCCTGCTGCGCGGGATTGCGGCCGTCGATCGAGATGTGTGGGACGGATCGCGTTGCTGCGCTGGCCTGGCTGGGCCGGCTAGAACAACTGTCCCGGCCCGACTGAGCACCGGCGGCTGCCGGCGCGTGGACCTGGGCTTCGACTGCTCCTTCGTTTGCCATTCGAGGGCGAACGCCGCAGTGGGCGCTTACCCCAGGCCGCCGGTCGGCCTCAGCACGGGGCGCTGTTGCTCTGCCAGTTGCGTCGGGTGACGGCCAGCGCGCGCGCCGCTGCGCGCAGCATTCGCGCTCGATCGACGATCGCGCCCAGCGCGCCCGCAGCGGTGCGGCCGCGCGCGGCTTCGGCCGGACCGGCGGCGCGCTCGTCGTCGGCCCGGCGCTCGATACCGCCAGGTCGCCCGTTGTCGCCCTGGCTCGCGGCTGCCCCGCTCGCCGGTGGGAGAAACGCACCCGGCCATTCCGAATAGAGCACCAGTAGCGATTCCGGTGTCTGACGTATCTCGTCTTCGATGATCATCTTCTGCCTCTCTTCATCATGGCGCGCAGTCTCAGGCATCGGGATGACGCGCCGATGACGGCAATCCCGACCAGGGGGCGCACCGGCCGCCAGGCGCCGACCGACGGCATACTCGGGGTTGTTTCGCTGCCGAGTCGCTCATGCGCTGCACTGCCCGCTACCGGGTTCCCTTGCCAGGCGCACTTGGGCGCGGGCTCGTCGCCTGCGCCGCGGTGGCGCTCGCCGCCTGCGGCTCACCCACCATCGTGCGCGAGCGCATCGAGCCGCCCGAGATCGTCCGGGCCCGGGTCCGCGAGATGATCCCGGACCGGGTCGCGGATCGCGCCGCTTGGGCGGCCGACATCGAGTCGGCGTTCCGGGCCCTGCGGCTGCCGATGGACGACTCGCACCTGTGCGCGGCGGTGGCGGTCATCGCCCAGGAGTCGTCGTTCCAGGCCGATCCGCGCGTGCCGGACCTCGGCAGGCTGGCGCGCCGGGAAGTCATGCGGCGCGCCGAGCGCCTTCATGTGCCGGCGTTGGCCGTCGAGGTCGCCTTGCGGGTGCCCTCGCGCGATGGCCGCAGCTATGGTGCGCGTCTCGATGCGGTACGCACCGAGCGCGAGCTCAGCGCACTCTACGAGGAGTTGATCGACTCGGTACCGCTGGGCCGGCGGCTGCTGGCCGACTACAACCCGGTGCGCACCGGAGGGCCGATGCAGGTGGGGGTCGCCTTCGCCGAGCAGCAGGTGCGCGAGCATCCCTATCCCTACCCGCTCGAGACGACGGTCCGGCAGGCGGTCTTCACGCGCCGCGGCGGGCTCTACTTCGGCATCGCGCACCTGCTCGACTATCCGGCCGACTATGACGCGATGCGATATCGCTTCGCCGATTTCAATGCGGGCCGCTATGCGAGTCGCAATGCGGCTTTCCAGCAGGCGGTCGCGATCGCCTCGGGACGCCGGCTCGCGCTCGATGGCGACCTGGTGCGCTACGGCGCGCTCGCGCGCAGCGCGCCCGGCGAAACCGAATCCGCCGTGCGGTCCCTGGCCGGCGAACTCGACATGACGCCCGCGGCCATCCGGACCGAGCTCGAGCAGGGCAACAGCGCGGCGTTCAGCCGCACGGCACTGCACGCCAAGGTGTTCGTTCTGGCCGAGCGTCGCCATGGCCGACGCCTGCCACGCGCGATCCTGCCGGGCATCGCGCTGAAGAGCCCCAAGATCACCCGCAATCTGACCACCGCGTGGTTCGCGAAGCGCGTCGAGGCGCGCCACGTGCAATGCCGCAAGCGCGCCAGTGGAGCGCCTTAGCGTCCCAGGTCCGGCCCCGGGGCGACCCGAGGGCCGGCCGCGCTAGCGTCGGGCGCCGGTGCCCTGGTCCGGGTCCGGCGTAGCGTGGCGCGGGTGGGCGGCCGCCTGGGCGACCAGGTCGACGACCGAGTGCACGATCCGCCCGGTGGCCGCCGCCACCGCCTCGCGATAGGGCGGCATGTTCGTGCACTCGAGCACGATGTGGCGAATCCGTGGGTGCGCCGCGACCAGCGATCGTGCTCCGGCAACCACGTCGAGCTCGGCCTGTGCCAGGTCGAGCTCGGTCTCGTTGCCCAGGATGCGGCGTTGGAATTCGCAACCCGGCATGACACCGCCCACGGGCGTGCCCGTGGGCACGCCCGCGCCCGCCAGCACGCGGGCGTCGAGTGCGTCGGCATCGATCGTCAGCACGCCCGGCGCATCCAGGTCGGCGCAGGCCAGCAGGCTCGACGTGAGCACCGGTACCGGCAGCGCCGCCTGCAGCGCCGGTTGGAACGCGGCGAGAAAGCCGCAACTGGTCGTGACCAGCGTGGCGCCTTCGGCGACCAGTTCGCGCGCGGCCGCCACAAAGGGCTCGAGCAGGGCCGGATCGCGCTCGCGAACCACTCGTGCCGGATTCGCACCCTGCACGCGGCGGTAGCGAGCGACCAGGCCCAGGCGCGCGAAGGTGACCGGGTTGCCGATGTCGCCGGGCGGGCGCGGGAAGCGGGTGTCGAGCATCAGCACGCCGATGATGGGGCCGACCAGGGGCGTGTTCATGGCGAGATTCCGGTGCCGTCGTCCGCAGTCGCGGCATTGAGCAGGATCACCTCGATCTCCTCGGTGATCTCTTCCTGGCGCAGCCGGTTGGCGCGACGCTGCAGGCCGTCGAGCTCGTCTTGCAGGTGCTCGAGCGCATGTTCCATGTGATCCAGGCGCTGGCGATTCTCGGCCAGCAGCGACTCGTAGAGCGCGTGCTGCAGCGCGGCCACCACGTACTGCTCGGTGAGCTCGGCGAGAAACCGCATCGGCGATAGGTTCAGTTCCAATGCGAAGGGACGCGGCGAGGCGGGCGGGCCGGGGTCGGGTATCGGCAGGAGCCGGTGTGCCGCCACGCCGCGGGCGTCGTGGTGGATCACGACCAGCCCGGTCAGTGGCGCCGGGCCGCCGTCGGCGCCATCGGGGCGTGCGAGTGCCGGCAGCCGGGCCAGCAGCGCCTGCAGCACGCCCGGTACCTCGTCGGCCATGCTTGCGCCATCGACCCGGGCCGGGTCGGCGGTGCGCCCTCGATCCGCGGAATCGTGGCGCCCGGTAGCGAACTCCGCCGACAGGCTACTTGCGAGCCGATCGCCCACCACCACGATGGCGCGCGCGTCGTGCCCTTGTTCCCAGGTCTTGGCCGCGTCCACGATGCGGCGGTTGAAATCGCCGCAGAAGCCGCGCTCCGAGCCGATCAGGCACAACAGGTCCCGTGCCTGTGCGGCCGTTGCCACGGTGCACGGACGATCGGCCAGGAAGTCGGCAGCGACATCCTCGATCACCGACACCGCGCTGCGCTGGGCCCGGATGAAGCCTTCGACCCGTCGCACCTCGACCAGGGCGAGGTTCTTCATCGCGGTGAGGATCTCCTCCACCTCGGCGAGCGAGTCGATGCGCTCGCGGATCCCCCGGCGCCGGGTCATGACTCGGCGCCCGTCGGCGAAGGGGCCGGGCCTTCGGGGGGGACGCCGACACTGGCTCGCACGAGCGCCACCCATTGCGCCCGAGGCGCCTCGAGCGGCAGGTCGCCGACCACGATGCGCGAGCGCAGCCGATCGAGCGCTCCGCGCAGCGCAGCTTCGTCGAGCCCATCGAGCAGGCCTTCGTTGTAGGCGAGCAGCCAACCGAGCTGGAACTCGATCGGCAGCGGATCGAGCCGGTCCTGCAGCAGCAAGCGGCGCAGCAACTGGCCGCGGCGGATGCGTTGCTGCATCGCCGCCTCGAGCCGGGTCCCGAAGCGGGTGAAGACCTCGAGCTCGAGGAATTGCAGGTAGTCGAGCTTGATCCGTCCGGCTTCCTTCTTGATCGGTGCGTCCTGCGCCTTGCCACCGATGCGCGACACCGAGCGCGTGACGTCGATCGCCGGCAAGGTGCCGCGCTCGAACAGGGCGGTGTCCAGGTAGATCTGGCCGTCGGTGATCGAGATCAGGTTGGTCGGGATATAGGCGGCGATCTCGCCCTGCTCGGTCTCTACGATCGGCAGCGCCGTCATGCTGCCGCCGCCGCTGGCCGGCGCGCGGCTGGTCGAGCGCTCGAGCAGCCGGGCGTGCAGGTAGAAGATGTCGCCGGGGAAGGCCTCGCGTCCGGGCGGATGGCGCAACAGCAGCGACAGCTCGCGATAGGCGCGCGCGTGGGTGCTCAGGTCGTCGTAGACCACCAGCGTGTCGCGGCCTTCGTCGCTCCAGTGTTCGGCGATCGCACAGCCGGCGAAGGGCGCCAGGTACTTCAGGCCCGGCATCGCGGTGGCCTCGGCCACCACCAGCGTCGTGTAGTCCAGTGCACCCGCGTCGCGCAGCGTCTGCATTGCCTGCACCACCGAGGAGCGCTTCTGCCCCACCAACACGTAGACGCAGCGCACATTGCGCGTGCGCTGGTGAATCACGGTGTCGAGCGCGAACGCGGTCTTGCCCACGCCGTTGTCGCCGATCACGAGCTGGCGTTGCCCCTTGCCGATGGGGATCATCGTATCGACGATCTTGTTGCCGGTGTAGAGCGGACGGCTGACGAAGTCACGCGCGACGATGGCCGGGGACGGTCCATCGAGCGCGCGGCTGGCAACCGTGTCCAGCGGGCCGAGCCCGTCGAGCGGGAGGCCCAGCGGATCGACGATCCGGCCCAGCAGCGCATCGCCGACCCCGACCCGCAATCCGCTGCCCGGGAGTCTTGCGCCCACGCCCGCCTTCAGCTGCGGCGACTGGCGCAGCAGGATCGCGCCGACGCGGGTGGGCTCGAGCTGGAACACGACCGCCTCGCTGCCGTCGTCGAACGCGACGATCTCGTCGATCGCGGCCGAGGGCAGGCCGTCGATCCAGGCCACGCCGTCGCCAACGGAGACGACCTTGCCGCGCTCGCCGACCCGCAGGCCAAAGCGATAGTCGGCCAGGCGCTCGCGCTGGCGCGCGAGAGGATCGTCGTTCCCGGGCGTGCGATCAGCCGGCAAGTCGGGCTCCGGCGCGGAAGTAGGCCAGCTCGTCGCGTAGGTTCGCCGCCAGCACCCATGGGCCGATCGATACCGACAGGCCTGCGATCAGCTCGGGCGAGACGGTGGCCTCTTCGTCGAGGCGGCACCCGAGCAGCGATTCGAACGCGGCCGACAATCGCGTACGGGCGTCGGCGTCGAGCGTCGCGGTGCTGGCGATGCGAAGCCTTGCGCCCGGAAGTCCCGCCGCGTCCGCGAGCGCTTCGCGTTGCGCTGGCGGCAGTTGTGCGAGGTCTTCGATCAGCGCGTCGACGATGCCGGTCTCCAGGGCGGGTCCGGCGAGGCGCTCCAGCAGCCGGGCGGCAAAGCGCGTGCCCTGCTCGATCGCCTCGGCCTGCGCGTGTCTCCGTTCCTCGTCGGTGCGCCGGCGGGCCAGGACTTCGGCCTTCTCGCGCTCGGCCTCGACGGCTTGCGCCACCTGTTCGAGGCGGCGGGCCCGCTCGGCCGATATCTCTTCGCCCAGCTTCTCGAGCGCGTCGCTGCGCTCGCCCTCCCAGGCGGCCATGCGTGCTTCGTAGTCCGCCTGCAATGCCCGGGCCGCGTCGTCGCGCCGATGGGCATCGGCCAGTGTCAGCGCGACCTGCGCGCGGCGCCGGGCGATCACGTCGAGCACCGGCCGGTAGAGGAAGCGCTTGAGGATCCACACCAGGATCAAGAAGTTCACGATCTCGAGCGCGAACGTGGTCCAGTCGAGCTCCATATGCCGACAGCCTCCCGGGCTTCGTTACTTCAGCAGGTATTCGAGCAGCGGATTGCGGAACAGCACGATCAGCACGATCACGAGCACGTAGATCGCCAGCGACTCGATCATCGCCAGGCCGATGAACAGCATCCGCGAGATCGACTTCTCGGCCTCGGGCTGGCGTGCGATGGCGTCGAGCGCCTTGCTGATCGCGCGACCCATCGCGAGCGCCGGCAGCATCACGCCCAGGGCGATCGCCACCAGTGCCGCAACGGTCGAGAGGGTGACGAACCAGGTCATGTCACTCATGGGCATCGGCTCCTTTTTCGAAGTTCGTGTCGGCGGGTCCTGATCTTTTCTGCGCGACTTCGTCGCGGGATTGGATCGAACCCGAGATGTAGACGAGTGCCAGCATCCCGAAGATGTAGGCCTGTACCAGCGCCTCGACCACGTGCAGCATCAGCACCGGCACCGGGGCGAGGAAGCCCGCCACCAGCAGCACCAGAAGTGCCGCGGTCTCCAGGCTGGTCACGTTGCCGAACAGTCGCACCGCCAGCGCGACCGTGCGCGAGATCTCGCTGACCACGTGGAACGGCAACAGCAACGGGTTCGGCTTGAGATAGTGCGTCAGGTAGGCGCGCAGCCCTTCGCTGCGGATGCCGAACCAGTGGACCGAAAAGAACACGAGCGCCGCGAGTGATGCGGTGGCCGACAGGTCGCCGGTCGGCGAGGCGAAGCCGGGCACGATGCCGACCAGGTTTGCCACCGCGACGTAGATCCAAAGGGTGCCCACGAACGGCAGCACGGCGGCGGCGCGGCCCGGCAGCAGGCTCTCCACCGAATCCTCGATGGCGCTGACAATGCCTTCGAGCACGGTCTGCAGCGGACCGGGGTCGATGGCCAGGCGCCGCGTCGCGAGCCAGCTGAATACCGCCAGCAGCGCCATCACGCCCCAGGTGGTGACGACCGTGCGCGTGATTGCCAGCGGGCCGACGTGCCAGAGCACGGTGCCGTCCATCAGTGCCGCTCCCGCACGAACAGGTAGACATTGATGGCCCCCAGCAAGACGCCGGCGAGCAGCAAGCCGATCGTCCAGCGCACCGAATAGCCGCCCACGATGCGCTCGTCGAGCCAGCGCCCGAGATAGGCACCCGCGACCACCGGCACCACGATGAGGCCGGCGATCGTGCCCATGTAGACCGATTGCGCCAGCAGGCTCGAACGTTCGCGCTCGGCCTTCGCGATCCGTTGCACACGTCGCTCGACGGCCGCGCGCAGGCGGCCGTCGTCGGCGGTGCCGTCAGCCGTGCCGTCGTCGCGGGAATCGTTGCGTGCATGGTCGCGAGCGTCGGCGGCCTGCGCATCCGCGAGCAGGCGTCGGCCCGACGATGACCCTTGGCTCGGGGCGGTGCCGCTCATTGGCGCTCCAGTTCCCACAGCCGCCGCATCATCGCCTGCTCGAGGCGGCGCAGATTCTCGCGCGCGGTCGCGATCTGGCGCTCGTCGGCGAGAATCTCGTCGCGCAGCGCATCGCCGACCTCGTGCAGATCGGTGCCGTAGAGATAGCGCCGGGTCGCGATGCGCAGCACGCCCGCGTCGAAGTACGCGACGCCGCCGGGCAACGCCAGGTACTGCCAGGACTGCTCGATGACCTGGAATCGCGCCAGCCCGAAAGCGAGCACGGTGGCCATGCGCGAGCGGCCTGCGAGCACGCCGAACTGACCGCTGCCGTCCTCGCCCACGAACGAGCGCACGCCTTCGATCCGCTCGCTGCGGGTCGCGGCATCGAGCTCGAGCACAAAGGTGTTCACGCCACGGCTCCCCGCATCGTGCCCCGCATGTAACAGGCTTCCTCGGGTGTGTCGTCGAAGTCGCCGCGAATGAAGGCCTCGCAATCGGCGAGCGTGGCTTCGAGCGGCACCGAGGCGCCGTCGATGCCGGTGTGCTGGCTCACGACATGGAATGGCTGCGACAGATAGCGTTGCAAGCGGCGGGCGCGCGCGACGATGCGGCGGTCCTCGGCCGACAGGGCTTCCAGCCCGAGCATCGCGATGATGTCCTCGAGCTCGCGGTAGCGCGCCAGATGGCCGCGTACCGCCTGGGCGATCGCATAGTGGCGCTCGCCCAGGAAGTGGCGGTCCATCAGCTTGCTGGATGACGCCAGGGGGTCGACTGCAGGATAGATGCCGCGCGCGGCCTGCGCGCGCGAGAGCACGACCATCGTGTCCAGGTGGGCGAAGATCGCGCTGACGGCCGGATCGCTCATGTCGTCGGCCGGTACATAGACCGCCTGCACCGAGGTGATGTTGCCCGCCTGCGTGGACGCGATGCGCTCCTCGAGCTCGGCGGTCTCGGTGATCAACGTGGGCTGGTAGCCGACGGTGGCCGGCATGCGCCCAAGCAGGCCCGAGATCTCGCTGCCGGCCTGCACGAAGCGAAACACGTTGTCGATCAGCAGCAGTACCTCCTTGTGCAGGGCGTCGCGCAGGTACTCGGCATAGGTGAGCGCGGTGAGGCCGACCCGGAATCGCACGCCGGGGGATTCATCCATCTGCCCGAAAACCATCACCGTCTGCGGCATCACGCCGGCGTCGCGCATGTCGTGCCACAGCTCGTGGCCCTCGCGGATGCGCTCGCCCACGCCGGCGAACACCGAAACGCCCCGATGCAGTTGCACGATCGCGTGCATGAACTCGGTGATCAGCACGGTCTTGCCGACGCCGGCACCGCCGAAAAGCCCGGTCTTGCCGCCGCTCACGAAGGGGCACAGCAGGTCGATGACCTTGATACCGGTCTCGAGCACGCCGCGGGCGGCCCGGGTGTCGGCGAGCGGCGCCGGGGGCGAGATGATGGGCCGGCGCTCGTCGGCCGCGAGCGGCGCTGCGCCATCGAGCGGCTCGCCGAAGACATCGAGCAGGCGACCCAGGCAGTCGGGCGTGACCGGCACGCTCAACGTGCCGCCGGTGTCGTAGACCGGCATGCCCCGCCGCAGGCCGGCGGTCCGGTGCAACGCGATCGCCCGGACCCGGCACTCGTCGAGGTCGCCGAATACCTCGAAGGTGTAGCGCTCGTTGCCCGCATTCGCGTAAAGGGCGCGATGCAGCGGCGGCAACTGGTCGCAGATGATGTCGACCACCGGCCCTCGGACTTTCTCGATGCTGCCGACTCGTTCGTTCATGGTGCGACGACTCCCCAAGCATTCTACTGCCGCCGAATTGACGTTCTAACGCGCCGCGTCGATCATCGCCGACCATGAACGGCATCTTTCTCTTCATCGTCCTCGTCGCGTTCGTCACCACCGGCTGGCGACAGCTCGCGCTCGCGCCGGATGCGGGCACCCCGGCGCCCATGGAGGCCTTGTCGGCGGCGATGATCGACACCGCCGGCAGCGCGGTCACGCTCGCGCTTGGGCTGGTCGGCGTGATGACGCTTTTCCTGGGCCTGATGAAGGTGGCCGAGGCCGGGGGCCTGCTGACGATCGTCGCGCGGCTGATCCGTCCGCTCATGACGCGGCTGTTTCCCGATGTGCCGCCCGATCACCCGGCGATGGGCGCGATGATCCTGAACATGTCGGCCAATGCCCTGGGCCTGGGCAACGCCGCTACCCCGTTCGGCATCCGTGCGATGCAGGCGCTGGACCGGCTCAACACGCGCCCGGGGACCGCGACCGATTCGATGGCCTTGTTCCTCGCGATCAATACGTCCAGCGTGACGCTGCTGCCCACCGGCGTGATCGCGATCCGCGCCGCGGCCGGCTCGAGCGATCCGGCCGCGATTCTTCCGACCACGTTGTTTGCCACGGTCTGCTCGACCGTCGCCGCGATCATCGCCGCCAAGACCTACCGGCGCTTCTTCCCGGTGGGGCGGCCCGATGCCGACGAGGCCGCGATCGAGCGGCCGTGGGTGACGCAGGACCCGAACGACGCGGCCGGGCCCGACGCGCCCGACGCCTACCCGGCCTGGGTCTCGGTACTGGCGCTCGCGCTGATCGTGGCGGCGATCCCTGCCACGATCGTCTGGGGTCGGGTGATCTCGCCTTGGATCGTGCCCGGATTGATGGTCGCCTTCCTGGCCTTCGGCGCATTGCGTGGCGTGCGCGTCTACGAGACCTTCGTCGACGGCGCGAAGGAAGGCTTCCAGGTCGCGCTGCGAATCATTCCCTACCTGGTGGCCATCCTGGTGGCGGTCGGCATGCTGCGCGCCAGTGGTGCGCTCGACGCCGTAGTCGGCGCGCTCGGTGTCGTCACCGGACCGCTGGGCCTGCCGGCCGAGGCCTTGCCGATGGCCTTGCTGCGGCCGTTATCGGGCTCGGGCGCCTATGGCGTGATGACGGCGATCATCCAGGATCCCGCGACCGGCCCCGACACCTATGTGGGCCTCATCGTCAGCACCTTGCAGGGTTCGACGGAGACCACTTTCTATGTACTGGCCGTGTATTTCGGCGCGGTCCAGGTACGACGACTGCGCCACACGCTGGCCGCGGCGCTGACGGCCGATGTGGTGGCCGTGATCGCGACTGTCGCCATCTGCCGATACCTCCTTCTTTGACCCTTCGCCATGAACCAGACGTCCGAATCCGATCCCGCGGCCGACATCGGCGTCCAGGCCGACGCGCGCCATGTCGCGGTGATCGGCGCCGGCATCGTCGGCGCCTGTTGTGCGCTGGCGCTTCTGGACGACGGCCACCGGGTCACTCTGGTGGAGCCCGACGAACCGGGCGGCGAGCAAGCGGCCAGCTATGGCAACGGCGCCTGGTTCAGCTCGAGTTCGGTCGTGCCGATGTCGGTGCCCGGGCTCTGGCGCAAGGTGCCCGGCTACCTGGTCGATCGGGACGGGCCGCTGACGATCCGACCCGGCGCGCTGCCGTCGCTGGCGCCCTGGCTGCTGCGCTTCCTGCGCGCGGGGGCCCGGGTCGAGCGGGTCGAAGCCACGGCACGCGCGCTGGCGGCCTTGCTGCACGATGCGCCGGCACGGCACGCAGCGCTGGCGGCACAGGCCGGCGTGCCGGAGCTGGTACGCGCGAGCGGCCAGATCCACGCCTTTGCCGATCGCGCCGCCTTCGAGGCCGAGGCGTTGGCCTGGCGCCTGCGACGCGACAATGGCGCACAGTGGGTCGAGCTCGACGCTGCGCAACTGCGGGCCCGGGTGCCGATGCTCGATTCGCGATACGGCTTCGGTATCTACATCGCCGGGACTGCGCATTGCCCCGATCCCGGCGCCTATGTCGCGGCACTCGTGGCGCTCGCCGAGCGCCGCGGCGCGAAGCGCATGCGGGCCCGCGCCCTTGGCTTCGAGCGGCGTGCCGGACGCCTGGCGGCCGTGCGCACCGATGCGGGCCGGCTCGATTGCGATGCCGCGGTGATCGCCGCGGGCATCCGCTCGGCCGTGCTGGCCCGTGCGGCCGGCGACACGATCCCGCTCGCGAGCGAGCGCGGCTACCACGTCGAGATCGCGGATCCACCCTTCACGCTCGATGTGCCGGTGATGCCGGCCGATGGTCGCATGGCGAACACCTCGACGCGCGGGGGGCTGCGGATCGCTGGTCAGGTCGAACTCGCGCGCACCGACGCAGCGCCCGACTGGCGCCGTGCCGAGGTGTTGCTGCGCCACGCGCAGCGCGCCTATCCGGCGCTCGCCTCGATCGACACGAGCCGCCTGCGGCGCTGGATGGGCCACCGTCCATCGACGCCCGACGGCTTGCCGGTGATCGATGCCTCGATCGGGACCCGCGGCGTGTTCCATGCGTTCGGTCACGGCCATGTCGGCCTGGCCGCGGCACCGGCGAGCGCCGAACTACTGGCACGGATCGTGGCCGAATCGCCAGGCCCGATGGCGAGCGCGCTCTATTCGATGAGGCGATTCGTGGCCGTTACGGCCTGATCGATTCCGGTGTCGTCGCCGCGATCGCGCGCCCGGCATCTCGACAGCCGGCTAGCCGGTGGCGAGCATCTTGAAATAGTCCTCGCGCGAGCTCGTGTGCAGCGCGTGGCGCATCTCGACCCAGCCTGCGAGCTCGTCGGCCGGCATCGGCTTGGCGACATAGTAGCCCTGCACCTGGTCGCAACCGATCCGCGCCAGCAGGCGCAGCTCGTGCACCGTCTCGACGCCCTCGGCCACGACTTTGAGCCCGAGCTGCTTGGCGAGGTCGACGGTGGAGCGCACGATGGTCTGGTTGCCACGGTTCTGGTGCATGCCCGAGACGAACGAACGATCGATCTTGAGTTCGTTGACGGGAAGCTGCTGCAACTGTGTCAGCGTCGCGTAGCCGGTCCCGAAGTCGTCGACCGCGAGGCGCACGCCGAGCGCGGAGATCTGCTTCAGGTTGCGAAGCGCGTTGTCCGATTCGCTGACGACGCCGCTCTCGGTGATCTCCAGGCACAGCCGGTCCGGCCGCACGCCGACCTGCTGGATCACCTCGGCGACCAGCCGCGAGAATTCGGGGCGCTGGATGTCGAGTGCCGAGACATTGACCGCGACCTTGACATCGAGATTCATCTTCTCGAGCTGCGCGGCGGCGCGCGCACCGGCGCCGATCACCCAGCGGCTGATCTCGCGCATGAAGCCGCTTTGCTCGGCAAACGGGATGAACTCGCCCGGTGGAATCCGCCCGCGCGTTGGATGGTTCCAGCGCACCAGGCCCTCGACGCCGACGATCAGGCCCGAGTGCAGGTCGAGCTTGGGCTGGAAGTCGAGTTCGAACTGGCCCGCCTCCAGTGCCGCGCGCAGCTCGCCGTGCATCGACAGATAGCTGCGCCGCAGCTCGTGCGCGTCACCGTCGAAGGTGATCTTGCCGAGCTGCTGGCGCTTGGCGCGATACATGGCCGTGTCGGCGTTGCGCAGCAGGGTCAGGTCGTCCTGGCCGTGCTCCGGATAGACGGCGATGCCGATGCTCAGGTTGATGTCGATGTGGTGCCCGTTGTGCTGCATCGGGTCGCGTGCCGCCTCGAGCACCCGCTCGGCGACCTGCTCGGCGGCACTGCGATCGCCCGCGAGCAGCAGCACGAACTCGTCGCCGCCGAGCCGCGCGACGGTGTCGGATTCGCGCACCGCTTGCTTCAGGCGCCGGGCGACCTCGCGCAGCAGCGTGTCGCCCACGCTGTGGCCGAGCGAGTCGTTGACGAACTTGAACCGATCCATGTCGAGCACGGCGATCGAGAACGGCTGTCGATGGCGTTCCGAGAGCGCGATCGTCTGGCGGATCCGGTCGGTCAGCAGCGTGCGGTTGGCCAGTCCGGTCAGGGGGTCGTAGAGCGCCGATGTCACCAGGTGTTGCTCGCGATCGGCCGCGAACTCCACCAGGCCGTTGACCGAGTGTGCGAGCTCCCCGATGTAGTCGTGATGGCCGACTTCCGCCCGCTCGTCGTAGTCGCCATCGCGCGCCAGGTCGACGACGCGCGAGATCGCCGCCAGGCGGACCTCGATCCTGCGAAGGCCGAAGTAGGCGGTGGCCGCGGCCGTGAGCGCGCCGCTCGCGCACAGGATCACGCACGCGACGACCGACGACATGCCCGGCGCCAGCGCGCCGACGCCGTAGCTCGCGAGCGCCTCCACGCCGACCGTCGCACCCAGGATGCTCGCCACGGTTCGCGGCAGCAATGAACGGGCCGTGACCGCGTCGAAGGTCTTGGGGGCCAGTCGCGCGGGCCCTTCCTTCGTGGGTTCTGTCCGGATAGTGGTCATCGAGGCACCAGGCTTGACGGATTTCCGTCCGGCGCGCTGGCCGGAACGCCGGCGAACAACGAGCCGGTGGGTCGATCCGCCGAAATGATGCGATCGAGCCTAGTGATTCCGGCTTGTGTCCGCGACCAATCCGTGCTGGACGGCGATTCGGCCCGATGGGCGGCTAGCCGATGCCTCGCTCGCCGATCAGCTCGTCGAAGAGCCACAGCCGCTCGGCCTCGGGCAACTCGGCCACGACCGGCTTGGGCTGGATGCGCAAGGTGGAGCGGATCGATGCGTCGAACGCAGGCCATCGCGGCAGATCCGCACCGTTCGGGTCTCCGGTGTGTGCGAAACGGGTCCAAAGCCCTTGCAGCAGCGCCGAGACTTCGTGGTCGGCGTCGGTCCAGGGTCGATCGAGCTGGTCGAGCGAGCCGAACAGGTACGGGTAGTCGCAGCTGTGGAATACCCCCAGCTCGCTGGCATGCCCCGGCGCCTCGAAGAAGGTCTGGTCATCGCGAAACGGCTGCGGGTGGCGATGGTGATAGAGCCAGGCCGGCGAACGCCCGGTGTTCATCTGGTAGCGCACGGTACTGTAGGCCGGCCACGAGAAGGTCCGTTCGCGAAACAGATCCTGGTTGGCCCGCTGGGCCTGCGCTTCGTCGGCATGCGGGTACAGGGCGAGCACGCGATCGGCATGCTCGCCGAAGCTCGCGCGCACCCGGCCCTCGAATTTCGGCGGCGTGATCGGCGGGCCGAATACCGAACCGTCATCCAGCGTCCATCCGGCGATCAACGGGACGTCGGCCTGCCGGCCGGCGCGAAAGGCATCACGGGCAGATGTCGGCAACGACCAGCCATCGACGACATAGCCGGCCGCATAGTCGCGTGCAAGCAGTGCCTCGGCCGGCAGGGCGCGCAGCTGTGCCAGTGATCGGGCGCCCAGCCATTCGCCCCACTGGCGTCCGTGCTCGGCCTGCGTGGCCGCTCGCTGGGGCGTGCGGGTGGCGCCGAGGCTCATGATGCCGGCACGATGAAACAGCCCGCGAGCCAGCGGCGACGCCATCAGCATGCCGACCGCCTCACCCCCCGCCGATTGGCCGAAGATCGTCACGCAGCCGGGATCGCCCCCGAAGGCGGCGATGTTGCGAGATACCCATTGCAGCGCCGCGATCTGGTCGAGCAACGCATAGTTGCCGCAGGCCCCGTGCTCGGACTCGGCCATCAGCTCCGGATGGCACAGGAAGCCGAGCGGGCCGAGTCGGTAGTTGATGGTGACCAGTACGACCCCGCGGCAGGGCAGCGATCCGTCGGTGAACACCGGGTTCGTGGCCGCGCCCTGGCGATGGCCGCCACCATGGATCCACACCATCACCGGCAAGGCCTCGCCCGGCTCGGCCGCGCTGAACACGTTCAGTGTCAGGCAGTCCTCGCTCATCGGTTGGTCGCCGCTGTACTCGGCGTAGACCGAACGCGGACGACGCGGCGACTGCACGCATTGCGCGGCCGGCGCCTGCGCGGCGCGCAGCCCGCCCCAGGGCGCAGCCGGCCTTGGCGGGCACCAGCGCGCTTCGCCGATGGGTGGCGCGGCGTACGGAATTCCGAAGTAGGCACGCACATCGCCGCAACCGCCAGCAGCGCCGACCCGGTCGATCCCGTCGAGGGCGCGACGCAGCATGCCGACCAGGTCTCCCCCTTCGGTGCGGACCGGTTCGGTCGGTCCCAGGCCCTGCCACTTCATTGCGGGTTCCTCTCTGCGCACATGGGCCGGACGGACATGCCCGGCTTGCGGCGATCATAGCCATCGCGTCGTTCATCGTCACGAGATCCGACGGCATGGTCCAGAATAACGGGCGTCTGACCGCACTTGCCCGGAGGGAGTCTTGAAGCGCTATCGCATTGCAACCGTTCCTGGCGACGGTATCGGCAAGGAAGTCATCCCCGCCGGCCGTCGGCTGCTCGAGACGCTGGCGGCAGGCAGCCGCAGCTTCGCCTTCGACTTCGAGGACTTCGACTGGGGCGGCGACTACTACCGACGCTTCGGTGTGATGATGCCCGACAACGGGCTCGACGAACTGCGCGACATGGACGCGATCCTGTTCGGCTCGGCCGGTGATCCCGACATCCCCGACCACATCACGCTGTGGGGCCTGCGCCTGAAGATCTGCCAGGGATTCGACCAGTACGCCAATGTGCGGCCCACCCGCATCCTGCCGGGGATCGACACGCCACTGAAGCGTTGCGGCCCGAAGGACCTGGACTGGGTGATCGTGCGCGAGAACACCGAGGGCGAATACGCCGGCGTGGGCGGGCGCGTACACCAGGGCCAGCCGATCGAGGCGGCCACCGACGTTTCGATGATGACCCGCGTCGGCGTCGAACGCGTGTTGCGCTATGCGTTCGAGCTGGCGCGGTCGCGCCCGCGCAGGCAGCTCACGGTGGTCACCAAGAGCAATGCGCAGCGCCATGCGATGGTCATGTGGGACGAGATCGCCCACGAGGTGGCGGCCGAGTTTCCCGACGTGCGCTGGGACAAGGAGCTGGTCGACGCGATGACGGCGCGCATGGTCAATCGCCCCGCCAGCATCGACACTGTTGTGGCGACCAACCTGCATGCCGATATTCTGAGCGACCTGGCGGCGGCGCTGGCCGGCAGCCTGGGGATCGCGCCGACCGGCAACATCGATCCGCAGCGCCGCTACCCGTCGATGTTCGAGCCCATTCATGGCTCGGCCTTCGACATCATGGGCCAGGGGCTGGCCAACCCGATCGGTACCTTCTGGTCGGTCGTGATGCTGCTGGAGCACCTCGGCGAGGCCGAAGCAGCGGCGAGGGTCATGTCGGCCATCGAGCAGGTCACGGCCAACCGGGCCCTGCACACGCGTGATCTCGGCGGCGATGCCACGCTGCAGCAGGTCACCGATGCGGTCTGTGCCGCGGTGGCCGGGCCGGCGGCCAAGGCGGCCTGAGCGCCAAGCCCCGTCGGGATCGGAACTGGGGTGGCGCCGGCGATCGAGGGCGCCGCCCGCAAGGGAAACGAGAACAACGGCGCGGAAACGAGAACAACGGCGCGTTGACGCCACGGAGACGAACATGACGACGCCCAATGGTGCGATTCCGCTCGACCGGGTCATCGGTGCGAGTGTCCCCAGCCTGGCCAGCGCGGCCGATGTCGCGGCGATCGAAGCGGTCCCGCTGCGCGAGCGGCTGGCCGCGCTGAACACCTACGACGCGATCCGCGTGGGGGCCGCGCGCGACCCGAATGCGCCGGCGATCGAGTTCCTGCCCAATGCCGACCCGACCGATACGCCGATCACGATCAGCCACGGGCAGTTCGTCGCGCGGGTGACGCAGACCGCCAACCTGCTGCATTCGCTCGGTGTCGGTCCGAATGACGTGGTGAGCTTCCTGCTGCCGCTGGTGCCGCAGAGCTTCTTCGTGCTGTTCGGCGCCGAGGCCGCCGGCATCGCGAACCCGGTCAACCCGATGCTCGAGCCGCACCAGCTCGCCGAGATCCTGCGCGCGGCCGATACCAAGGTGCTGGTCACGCTCGGGCCGACGACCGGGGCCGACATCTGGGAGAAGGTCGAGAAGATTCGCGGCGAGCTGCCGAAGCTGCAGACGGTGCTGCAGGTGGGTGGCGAGCGGCTCGGCGATGGTGCGCTGATGTTCGATGAACAGGTCGCGCAGCAGCCGCATGATCGGCTCCTGAGTGGCCGCAGTATCGATCCCGACGACACCGCCGCCTACTTCCATACCGGCGGCACCACCGGCACGCCGAAACTGGTTCGCCACTCGCACCTGAACCAGGTCTACCAGGCCTGGGTGTGCGGCGTGATGCTTCCATGGGAAGGCGTCGGACGGATCCTGTTCGGGCTGCCACTTTTCCATGTGGGCGGAGCGCTCACGCAGGGGCTGGCTGCGCTCGCCGGCGGGTCGTCGCTGGTGGTCCTGTCGGCCGCCGGGTGGCGCAATCCGAACGCGGTACGCAATGTCTGGCGGCTGGTCGAGCGCTATCGGCCGGCGGTGTTCGGCGGCGTGCCGACGGTGCTTGCCGCAGCGATGGCGGTCCCGATCGGCGACGCCGACGTCTCGAGCATCCGATGCGGTTCCGGCGGCGGCTCGGCCATCCCGGTGGCGGTCGGCAAGGCGATCCAGACGCGCTTCGACGTGCCGGTGATCGAGGTCTATGGCATGACCGAGACCGCCAGCGTCCACACGCTCGGCTACCATGATCGCGAGATCAGGCTGGGCTCGGTGGGCCACGCCGTCCCGTACAGTCGCGTGCGCGCGGTGCGCATCGATGCCGACGGCAACTACGCCGGCGACTGCGGCGTCGACGAGATCGGCGTGATCACGATGGCTGGGCCGGGCGTGTTCACCGGCTACCTGAGCGATGTGCACAACAAGGGCGCGTTCGTCGAGCCCGGCTGGGTCAATTCGGGCGACCTGGGGCGCATCGATGCCGACGGCTACATCTGGATCACCGGCCGCGCCAAGGACCTGATCATCCGTGGCGGCCACAACATCGACCCGGCCGGCATCGAGGAGGTCTTCTTCCAGCACCCGGCGGTGGCATTCGCAGCCGTGGTCGGGCAGCCGGATTCGTACGCGGGCGAGCTGCCGCTGGCCTACGTCCAGCTCAAGCCCGGCGCGAGCGCGACGCCCGACGAATTGCATGAGCATGTTCGAGCCCACACACCCGAGCGCGCCGCGGTGCCGGTCAATGTGATCCTGCTCGACGAGATGCCGCTCACCGGCGTGGGCAAGGTGTTCAAGCCGGCGCTACGCTGGGACGCGACGCAGCGGGTTTTCGATGGGCTGTTGGCGCCGGTGCGCGAGAAGGGCGTGGACCTGGAAGTCGGTGTCGCGGCGCACGGGACGCACGGGAGTCTGGCAACCGTCACCGTGAAGGCCGTGCCCGAATCCGAGCGCGATGCGGTGATGGCGGACATCGATGCCCGGCTGGGACCGTTCGCGATCCGGCACCAGGTGGTGTTCGCCTAGGGCCTAGGGCCGATACTCGGCGACGATCGACGAATTGAACGCGTGGTAGCCCAGCTTCAATTGCCCCTTGCCGCCGAACGCGTTCTTCAGCGGTGCCGCGAGCGCGGCCTCGAATTGCGCGCGCGCGCTGGCCATGACCTTGTCGATCTCTCGTTGCAGGTAGCTCGACATCGCCTTGCTCACCTCGCGGCGCAAGCCGGCCGCGCCGCCCATGCCGACCGCGCGTAGCGTCGCGTCGACCGTGGCGGCGGGCTTTCCCGCGAGATCCCAGTTGCCCTTGACGCTGCTCACGCGAGCGCTCGAGATCCGTAGCTGGTTGCTGCTGCCCGCAAACGTGAACGCGACCGTGATGCTGCCGTTGTCCCAGTGCAGGTCGGGCAGGCAGCCCACGCAGGTGCCGCCGTTGGGCTGTTTCAGCCCAAGCTCGAACTCCTTGCCCGCCGAGGCGAAATCGAAGCGCATGCTGACGGTATTGCCGCTGGCGCTGGCCAGGGCCTTGCGCGTGCGGATCTTCAGGGGTACCACGCGCACGACATCGAGCACGTAGATCGTGCCGAGCGTGCCGGCCATTGCCAGCTTGCGGCCCTCGATCGTGCCGCGGATCGCGATCGTGGACTGGGACGTCTTGCCCTTGCGATCGATGTCGATGCGGATCGAATCCAGGCCGGCAACGCGCTGGGCGAGATTCTTCAGCGGGCAGCGCACCAGCACCACGACCCCGTTCTGGTACTCGAGGTCGTGGACGCAACCCAGGCGTTGCAGCGTCGCCTTGGCCTGGTTCAGTTGCTGCTGCGCCCGTTGCTTGGCGCTTTGAGCGAGCGCGGGGGGCTCGGCGCCGGCGAGCGAGAGCGCCAGCATCGATGCGGTGCAGATCACGGTGGAGCGAATCGACATGGCAGCCTCCGGTGGTCTGGTTCGGTGTCGGGCAAGTTTAAGCCCCGCTCAGTCGGGCAAGTCCACGCTGCCCGTCACGACGACATGGGTGGCGCCGCCGACCAGGATCGTGCCGCTCGCCTCGGGGCGGATCGATACCCGGCCGAGCCGGCCGATCGACGTGCCCTGGGCGACGCTCGCCGCGCGCGTCAGCCGGCCGTCGGCTCGCATCCAGCAGGCCAGCGCCGCATTGAGCGAACCGGTGATCGGGTCTTCGCTCATGCCGCTCGAGGGCGCGAGCATGCGAACTTCGTAGTCGCACTCGCCACCCGGCGGGTGCGCACCGATCAGGCCGATCGATTTGAACGCGGGCCAGCGTACCCGGCTCGAGTCCACGGCAAGCACGGCTTCGGCCGAGCCTAGGTGGAAGGCCTGGAACACCGGGCCATTGCACAACTCGGCCGCGTGCAGGATCTGATCTTCGGGGATCGCGAGCGCCTGGACGATCGCGTGGCGTTGCACGGCATCCATCGGGCGTATCTCGGTGGGCGGCGCCCGGAATGCCGGCGCGTCCGGGGCGCTGATGTCGACCTCGACGATGCCGACGCCGCATTCCTGGCGCACGATGCCGGCCTGCCTGGGCACGCCACCTGCATGCAGCCAGGCGGCGCAACTTCCCAGCGTGGGATGGCCGGCAAAAGGCATCTCGCGCACGGGCGTGAGAATGCGCACCCGATAGTCGGCGAGCGGATCGCTCGGCGGCAGCAGGAAGGTGGTCTCGGCCAGATTGGTCCAGGCCGCGAACCAGCGCATCTGCGCTTCGCTCAGGCCTTCGGCGTCCACGACGACGGCCAGGGCATTGCCGCGCGTGGGCACGGGACTGAAGACGTCGCACTGAATGAATCTTCTCGATGGCATGGCGGCTCGCTCGATCGCAATGGTTCGTGGATGCCGGCGTGGTGGACCTGGCCGCGCGGGCGAGAATCGGACGCGGTGCGGGTCAACTCCTGGCCATGGCCGCGAGCGCCGCGCCGATGCCCGCCAGACTTTCGCCCGCCACGAGCCCGGCCGCAAGTGCCAGCACGAAGCGCGTCGCCCAGCCGCTTGCCGCGCGTTGCACGATCGCCGCCAGCACGGCGCCCAGGGCGATCGCGATCGAGATCCCCGCGGGGATCACGAACGCTAGCCCGATCGCGGCACCGCTGGGTATCCATCGCGCCGCGGCGGCTCCGAGCATCCGAGGCGCCAGCGACAGTGCCAGGCCGGCGAGCGCGGCGATCGCCACGGCCGGTCCCACGCTGGCGGGCAGGGCATCGACGCCGGCGGCCAGCACCTCGGCGACGGCCTTCCAGGTGGCCACCGCCGGCGCCGGCCATTGCGGCGTCAGCAGCATCGCGCGCGGATCCGGGATCAGCAGGCGGTAGGCCAGTACGCCGACGACGCTGCCGGTCAGGACGCCAAAGCACTGCGCGAGCAGCTGGAGGTTCACCGAGGTACCGAGCAAGTGGCCGGCGCGCAGGTCGTTGAGCAGGTCCGCGCATTGCCCCGCCGCACCGCCGGTGACATTGGCGCCCATCAGGTTCATGGTCGGATTCGCCGGCGCCGCGACCCCGAAGCTCAATTGCGCGAGCTTGCCGATCGCGCCGATCGGCGCAATGCCGGTCTCGCCCACGACGCGCGCGGCCACGACGGCCAGCACGAAGGCGAGCAACACCGCGAGAACGGCCAGCGGCAGCGAAATATCGAACAGCGCGTTTTGCACATGGACGGCCAGGCCGAATGCGAGCAGTGTCCCGATCAGCAGCCGGGTTCGCCCCACTCGCCCAACGTCCCCCTCTTGCCCGATGCTCCCTCCTTGCCCGGCACGTCCCCCTCGTGGTGCGGGTGGTTGGCGACGCTGGCGTCGCGCGAGCATCGCCTGCACGAACAGACTCAGGGACGCCACCGTCATCAGCGTGACGCCGGGCCAGAGCAACCACTCGACCAGCGGCCCGAACCAGAATCCGTCCGGATCACCCGGCGCCACCGCGCCACTGGCGAGCAGGCGCGGCGCGATGACCAGCCATGCGAGCAGCGCACCGAGCAATAGACTCAGTCCGGCCCGAAGGCCGATGATCGCGCCAAAGCCTATCATCAGCAGCGAGGGTTCGAATCCGATCCCGAGCTGGCGCAATCCGACCGAGGCCACGCCGGCGTCACGTAGCGCGCCGGTGGCCGGCCAGGACACCGACGGCGTCCAGCGCAGCACGAAGCCGCCAAGCTCGCCGAACAGCTTGAGCGAGCCGGCGACCAGTGCGCCGCCCACGAGGACGCGCACCCGGGCCGCGGCCTCCTTGCCGTGCGCGTGGATTTCGCGCACGGTCTCGGCGGTGGCGACGCCGGCCGGAAACGCCGGACCGTCGCGCTCGACCATCGGCGCGCGCAAGACCACGGCGACGACGATCCCCAGGGCGCTGACGCTGAACACCCAAAGCATCAATTCGCCGGTCGCGAGATCGGTGCCGGTGAGCAGGCTCAGCGCCGGAATCGGCGCGACCAGGCCGCCCGAGATGATCGACGCGGCGGATGAGGCCGCGGTCTGGTTGACCACGTTCTCGTGCAGCGACCAGGGTCTCGCACCCGACAGGTCCTGGGCCAGGCGCCAGAACGCGAGCGCCAGCAGCGCCGATGCGATCGACATGTTGAACGACCAGCCGATCTTCAGGCCGCTGTATACGTTGCACGGCGTCAGCAGTGCGCCGATCGCCATGCCGGTGAGGACCGCGCGCAGCGTCGCGCCCCGTTCGATGCGTTGCTCGTTGCGTTCGTTCATCTGCACGCTGCCGATTCACGCATGGATCCGGCGGTGGGGCAAATCGGCGCAGGTCGACGCCTTGTCACGGAATCTTCACGTTTCGCGGTCAGGATCGAATCGCCTGCATCGGGCCTGGCAGGCGCGCATCGATCCTTGCGCGACGCGGGCCTAGCATCGAACGGGAGTAAGGCACGTGTCCGGATTCCTCGAAGGGCATACCGTCCGGCGCTATGACGGCGAGCTGAACCATCTTCACCTGCTGGTCCTCGAGATGGGGGGGCTGGTGCTCGCCCAGTGCGACGACGCCTTGACCGCCCTGGCCCAGGCCCGGCTCAGCCTGGCCCACGAGGTCATTCGACGCGAGGCCACGGTCGACCGCCTCGAGCTCCGCCTGGATGACGATGTCTGGTGGGAAGTCGGACGTCGGAACCCGGTCGCGCGCGACCTGCGTGCGGTGATGGCCTTTTCCAAGGCCGTGGCCGACCTCGAGCGCATCGGTGACGAGGCTGCCCGGATCGCACATGTCGCGGTCGACATCTATGGCAGCGACCGCGCGCGGCCCGATCCCGCGCTATTGCGCGACGTCGCGACGATGGGGCACCTGGCGGTGGGCATGCTGCGCGAAGCCGTGCGGTTCTTCGATAGCCTCGATGCGCCCGAGGCTCGCAAGGTGCTCGAGAGGAACACCGACCTGGACGCCGAGTTTCGATCGAGCCTGCGACGACTGTCGACCTTCGTGCTCGAAGACGCGCGCAACATCGGGCACGCGGTCAACGCGGTCGTGGTGCTCAAGTCGCTCGAGCGAATCGGCGAGCACGCGCGCGGGCTCGCCCAGTACGTGATCTATCTCGTTCGGGGTGAAGACGTTCGCCATTCGACGATGACCCCGGGCGCCGAGCCCGAGGACGGCGGAGCCGATCCAGGCCCGCACGATGCCGATCCGGACGGCTGAACCGGCCGCGGCATCATCTTTCTGTCATATCCCTATCGGAAGATCGAAGTCCGGCCTCCGAGCAGAGTCGCCCGATTCCAACGGAAGCCCGATGCGCGCGCCGACAGAGGAGAGGTCGCGCCGCAACCGCCTGACGCATTCGTGTCGGGAACCGAATCATCCGGAGGAAGCAGCCATGATGTCCAGGAACCTCGTTCTATCCGCCGCGGCCTTGTCGGCGATCGCGCTCTCGCCGCTCGCCAGCGCGCAGTCATCGCGCGACTACATCAGCATCGTCGGTTCGTCGACGGTCTATCCGTTTGCCACGGTCGTCGCCGAGCAGTTCGGCAAGTCGACCCGGTACAAGACCCCGAAGATCGAGTCGACCGGTTCGGGTGGCGGGATCAAGCTGTTTTGCGCCGGCGTCGGCGTCGAGCACCCGGACATCACCAACGCATCGCGCGCCATCAAGAAGTCCGAGCTCGAGCGCTGCGCGGCCAACGGCGTGAAGGATGTCGTCGAGATCAAGATCGGCTACGACGGCATCACCGTCGCGCATTCGAAAGCGGCCAAGCCGGTGACCCTCACCCGCAAGGAACTCTGGCTTGCGCTCGCCAAGCAGGTGCCCAATCCGAAGGGTGGGGACACCATGGTGGCAAACCCGTACAGGACCTGGAACCAGATCAACCCGAAACTGCCTGCCACGAAGATCGAGGTTCTCGGTCCGCCGCCGACCTCGGGCACGCGCGATGCCTTCACCGAGTTGGTCATGGACAAGGGCTGCAACTCGTTCGGCTTCATCAAGGCGATGAAGAAGGCGGACAAGAAGATGCACAAGGCGCTCTGCCAGACGGTGCGCGAGGACGGCGGCTACGTCGAAGCCGGAGAGAACGACAACCTGATCGTTCAGAAGCTCGACGCCAACCACGAGGCCTTCGGCATCTTCGGGTTCAGCTTCCTGGATCAGAACCGCGACAAGCTCCAGGGCGCGGCGATCGAGGGCGTGATGCCCGAGTTCGATGCCATTGCCAGCGGCAAGTACCCGGTCTCCCGGCCCTTGTTCTTCTATGTCAAGAAGGCGCACGTCGGCGTGATTCCGGGGATCAAGGAGTATCTCGCCGAGTTTACGTCCGACAAGGCCTGGGGCGGCGAGGGCTATCTCTCGGAGCGCGGCCTGATCCCGATGCCCGACGCAGAGCGTAGGAAGTACACGGCATCGGCCAAGATGCTCGACCCGATGAAGTAATCGGGTCGCGTCACGAGGCGCCAGCAAGCGCCGAGCCGAGCACGGCTCGGCGCTTGCTGGCGCGCTTGGAGATCGCGTCAACGGAGCCCGGATCAACATGTCGGCGAATCTGCTCGTCATCGTCTTGCTCGTGATGTCGTCGGTCGGGTACTACCTGGGACGTCGTCGAGCGTTCACGGTGGCCCGCGGAAAGCTGCGCACGCTTCATTCGTTGCCGGGCTACTACGGGCTCTACGTCGCGATCTGGTGCGCACTGCCCGCGCTGTTGATCGTGGGGGCATGGTCGGCTCTGGAAGGCTCGGTCGTGACGAATCTGGTCGTTTCGTCGCTGCCCGAGGAACTGAGATCCCTGGGACCGGATCGGCTGAATCTGGTCGTCAACGACATTCGCAATCTCGTCGCCGGCAACATCGTCTCGGGTGAGCCGAGCCCGGCCATCCGTGCGGCTGCCGAACACTATCGCGCGCTCCAGTCTTTCAGTCATGCAAGCCTGTTCGTTCTGGCGATAGTCGTCGGGCTGATCGGCGCGGCGATCACGCTGACGCGCACGCATCCCAAGCAGCGCGCTCGCAACGCGGTCGAATCGGTCGCGACCTGGGTCCTGATCGCATGTTCGGGTGTTGCCATTCTGACGACCATCGGGATCGTGCTTTCGGTGCTGTTCGAGTCGATCCGATTCTTCCGTGCGGTACCGATCACCGAGTTCCTGTTCGGGCTGAGCTGGAGCCCCCAGATCGCGCTGCGTGCGGACCAGGTCGGGTCCTCGGGCGCCTTTGGCGCGGTCCCGCTGTTTGCCGGTACGCTGCTGATCACCTTGATCGCCATGCTCGTGGCGGTTCCGATCGGGCTGATGTCCGCGATCTACCTGTCCGAGTACGCGACACCGCGGGTTCGAGCCTATGCCAAGCCCTTGCTGGAGATCCTGGCCGGCATCCCAACGGTCGTCTATGGCTTCTTCGCCGCCCTGACGGTCGCACCCGCGATCCGAACCGCCGGCGCCTCGATCGGCCTGGATGTCGCATCCGAAAGTGCCCTGGCCGCGGGTCTGGTCATGGGCATCATGATCATTCCCTTCGTTTCGTCGCTCTCGGACGACGTGATCAACGCCGTTCCGCAATCGCTTCGCGATGGAGCGCTCGGCATGGGGGCGACGCCATCCGAGACGATCCAGCGCGTGATCTTTCCCGCCGCGTTGCCCGGAATCGTCGGTGCAATCCTGCTGGCGGTCTCGCGCGCGATCGGCGAGACCATGATCGTGGTGATGGCGGCGGGGCTTGCCGCGAACTTGACCGCGAATCCGTTTCAGGCGGTCACCACCGTGACCGTGCAGATCGTCACGCTGCTTGTCGGCGACCAGGAATTCGACAGCCCGAAGACCTTGGCTGCTTTTGCGCTGGGCCTGCTGCTGTTCTGCGTCACGCTGGTGTTGAACGTGATCGCCCTTTACATCGTCCGCAAGTACCGGGAGCAATATGAATAGCGCCGTCGCCGCGTCGCTCGATGGTAAGCCGGTGCGAATGATCGAAGTCGTGAGGGCCGGAATGGTCCGGCGACGCGCTGCCGAGCGGCGTTTCCGTCTCTATGGAGCGGCCGCGATCGCGGCCGGCCTGCTTTTCCTGTTCATGCTGTTCGGCAGCATCTTCGCGCAGGGCCATGGCGCGTTCTGGCACACCGAGATCCGGCTCGACATCGCGCTCGACGCCCAGGTCATCGACCCGGACGGCAAGCGCGATCGCGACGCGCTCATGCGGGCGGACTACGGCGGCCTGGTCAAGGCGACGCTTCGGCGAATGTTCCCCGACGCCAATGGACGCAGTGCGCGGCGCGCCCTGTATGCACTGGTGAGCGGATCGGCCGGGTACGAATTGCGCGATCGTGTGCTCGCCGATCCCAAGCTGATCGGCCGCTCGATCTCGATCTGGGTGCCGGCCGACGATGAAGTCGACATGTTCGTCAAGGGCAGGTCGGCCGAGGGCCGGATGACGGCCGTCCAGTTGCAATGGATCGGCAAGCTGAAGGCCGAAGGCCGGCTGGAGCGGCATTTCAATACAGGCTTCTTTACGCGGGGCGATTCCCGCGATCCCGAGGTGGCCGGCATTCGTGGCGCTGTCGTCGGATCGTTCTATACCTTGCTGGTCACCCTGGCGCTGTCGTTTCCGCTGGGCGTGGCCGCCGCCGTCTACCTGGAGGAATTCGCGCCGAAGAACCGCTGGACCGACATCATCGAAGTCAACATCAACAACCTGGCCGCGGTTCCTTCGATCGTGTTCGGCCTGCTGGGGCTTGCCGTCTTCATCAACTGGTTCGGCCTGCCGAGATCGGCGCCACTGGTCGGGGGCCTGGTGCTCACCCTCATGACGCTGCCGACGATCATCATCGCGGCGCGGGCATCCCTGAAGTCGGTGCCGCCGTCGATTCGCGAGGCCGCGCTGGGCGTCGGCGCGTCGCCGATGCAGGCGATGCTCTACCACGTCCTGCCGCTCGCGATGCCGGGAATGTTGACGGGCACCATCATCGGCATGGCACAGGCCCTGGGCGAGACCGCACCGCTCCTGATGATCGGCATGGTCGCGTTCATCGCCGACGTGCCACGTGGCATCTACGATCCCGCCACGGCGCTGCCGGTCCAGATCTACCTGTGGGCGGACAGTCCCGAGCGTGCCTATGTCGAGCTGACATCGGCCGCGATCATGGTGTTGCTGGTCTTCCTGGCATTGATGAACGCGGCGGCGGTCCTGCTGCGACGTCGCTTCGAGCGCCGCTGGTAGGCCCAACGAGAACCTTCCGGAGAATCACAGATGGAAACGCAAGGCGCTCAGCCCGTACCGAGTGGTCGGACCAACCCGTCGACCGGGGTAGAAGAGCCGATCGAGATCGGACATCGCGCGACCGTCCCACGCGACAGTCGCGATACCGTCGGCGAGCCCCGCCTGGACGATCCGCGGATTCGCTGTACCGATGTCAACGTCTACTACGGTGACAAGCGCGCGGTACGAGACATCAACCTGGACGTGGGTCGCAACGAAGTCCTGGCGATGATCGGGCCGTCGGGCTGTGGCAAGAGTACCTTCCTGCGATGCCTGAACCGGATGAACGACACCATCGTCGGCGCCCGCGTGACCGGGACGATCATGATGGACGATATCGATATCAACTCGAAGCAGATCGACGTCGTCCCCCTGCGTGCGCAGGTGAGCATGGTCTTCCAGAAGCCCAATCCGTTTCCCAAGTCCGTCTGGGAGAACATTGCCTTCGGTCCGAGGATCCACGGCCTTGCGCGGAACAAGGCCGAGCTGAATGACATCGTCGAGAAGAGCCTGCTGCGCGCCGGGCTGTGGGACGAGGTGAAGGACCGTCTGACCGAGCCGGGCACCGGCTTGTCGGGCGGCCAGCAGCAGCGTCTTTGCATCGCCCGATCGATCGCAGTGCAGCCCGAAGTGATCCTGATGGACGAGCCGTGTTCGGCGCTCGACCCCATCTCCACCGCGCGGATCGAGGAATTGATCGATGAACTGCGGCAGCACTACTCGATCTGCATCGTCACGCACTCGATGCAGCAGGCTGCGCGCGTTTCCCAGCGTACGGCCTACTTCCACCTGGGCGACCTGATCGAAATCGGCGACACGCGCCAGGTGTTCACCAGCCCGCGCCACCAGCTCACGGAGGATTACATCACGGGCCGGTTCGGCTGAGCACCCGCTGCGCCTTCGTGGGCGAGCGGCGTCGCGGCCGTGGCCAGCGCGCGAAGCCGTAGCTCGAAGCGTCGGACGACGTCGGGCCACGAGTGCCGCAGTGCCGTTTCCCGGGCTGCCTCGCCGAGCCGACGTAGCCTCGACATCGACGTGCCGAGCTCGAACGCGGCGTCCGCGAATGCCTTGGCGTCGTCGCGCGGCACCGTCAGCCCGTTTCGGCCGGGCACGATCAACTCGCGGGCCGCCGCCTCGTCGTAGGCGAGCACGGCGAGCCCGCTGGCCATGGCCTCGATGACGACATTGCCGAAGGTCTCGGTCAGGCTGGGAAAGACGAACAGATCGGCCGATGCGTAGTGGCGGGCGAGATCCGCACCGTGGCGCATGCCCGCGAACACGGCGTCCGGGCATTGGGCCCTGAGCTGTGCCTCGATCGGGCCCGAACCCACGAACACCAGGCGCGCCGACGGATCCGCGGCCAGCGCGCGACGATACGCGGCCACGGTCAGCTCCAGATTCTTCTCGGCGGCCAGGCGACCGACCGACAGCAGCACGGGTGAAGATTCGCCGGCCCCCCATTCATCGCGCAGCGAGCGCGAGCGCCGGGAAGGGTGAAACAGCGCGGTGTCGATCCCGCGGGCCACGACCTGTGCGTTGCGAATGCCGATCGCCTCGACCGAACGTCGCATCTGGTCGGTCGGTACCAGGGTCAGTGCGGCACTATTGTGAAAGGCTCGCAGGTAGGCCGCGACCGGGCGACCAATCCACCCCAAGCCGTAGTGGGCAGCGTACAGGTGGAAGTTGGTCCGGAAGTCGGTGCTCACCGGAATCCGGCGTCGACGTGCGGCGATCAGCGCGGCGGCGCCCAAGGGCCCCTCGGTCACCACATGCACGACGTCTGGCGGCTTGCGGCGCCACGCGCTGCCGATCGTGCCCAGCGCAGGAATGCCCAGTCGCAGATCGGGGTAGCGCGGAATCGCGATGCCCTTGCAAAGTGTCGTCGACAGGCCCGCGCCGTCTTCGCCGTCGTCCAGGTCGGACTGTCGCGGCCGGATCAGATGGACCTCGTGACCCAGGCCGGCCAGCCCGCGCACGAATCGCTCCACCGTTCTCGCGACGCCGTTGACTTCTGGCGGATAGGTCTCGGTCACCACGCAGATGCGAAGCGGGCCTGCGGACGCGGACGCTGTGTCGGGGCTCATCGATGGCTTCCTCGTGATCGAACACATGGGAATGCTCGATTCCGCGTGCGACAAGGTCGTGACGCCCTGGTGACGAGTCGATGAAAGGTATCCGACTGGGGCCGACCGGTCGGCCAATACCGGTGCGGCGTCACACAGTCGTCAAGAAGTTCGCCAATGATCCAGCCAGTCGCCGAGATCTCTCGGCCTGTCCAACCCAACCCTAGGACGACCTGTCGTGAAACGGTTTCTCGAATCGCTTCGAATTCAGCGCTGGGACGATCATCGCTACTACCACCAGAGCCGGATCAACCAGACCCTTCATCTGTTCAGTGCACTGAGCTTTCTCATCGCCTACGTGATGCTGCTGACCGATCCGGTCGTGGCATCGCTGGTGGGTTGGCTGGTCGCGATGACCCTGCGCCAGGCCGGGCACTTCTTCTTCGAGCCCAAGGGCTATGACCATGTCAACGATGCGACCCACGACCACAAGGAGCGCATCAAGGTCGGCTACAACCTGCGGCGCAAAGTGGTCTTGCTATCGATCTGGGTCGCGATCCCGCTCGTCCTGCTTCTGGACAAGGACGCCTACGGCATGCTCGACCACTACGACGGCGGCTATCTACGCCGCGTCGGCTTGCTGTGGCTGGGCCTGGGCGTGGCGGGTCTGGTGCTTCGTACCCTCTATCTGTGCCTTGCGCGCGGTGCCGAGACCGGCTTCGTCTGGATGGCGAAGATCCTCACCGATCCGTTCCACGACGTGAAGCTCTACTACAAGGCCCCGTTCCACCTGATGCGCGGCGAACTCATCGATCCGATGCCGCACGCCCGACAGGGTTGAGCGTCGCCAGCATTTCGCGAAGCATGCGTCGGCGGATATCCCGGTCGGTCGTCGAGCCGTCGTGCCACCACCAGCCATCGTCGGACATCCGACGCGCGGCCCGCACGAAGCGATCGACGACCAGCCTGAACTCGGATTCGTCGAAGTCGATGGTGAATATCAGTCGGCCGCTTCCGACCCAGCTCAACGCGAGCCCTTCGTCGCGGAGATAGAACTGAAACATCCAGTTATAGCGCGATGGATGGCTGTAGAGAATCGTCCAGATCGTGGACAGGTTCGCGACTCGCACCGGCAGCCCCTCCGCATCCAGGCGGTCGTTGAGTGCGCTTGCCCGGGCATTCCATCGCTCGTCCAGGCCGACATAGGCTTGGCGCACTTGTGGTGTGTCCAACTTCGACAAGAAGGCGTTCATTGCCCCCATCACATAGGGGTGGGCATTGAAGGTGCCGCGAGCGAAACAGATGTCGGCAGGCCGATCCGCCCGAAAACGACGCATCAGTTCGTGTCCTCCGCACAGGACACCGACCGGCAAGCCGCCGCCCAGGGTCTTGCCATAGGTGACGAGATCGGCGCGTACGTCGAAGTAGGCCTGCGCGCCACCGGGATCCAGCCTGAAGCCCACGAAGACCTCGTCGAGGATCAACACGATGCCGCGCCGGTCGCAGACCTCGCGCAGCTTACGCAGCCACTGCGAGTACGCCTTGCGATCGTAGTGTGCCGCTCGGGCGCTATCGACCAGGGCGGAATCGCCTGGTGCGTTCTTGTTCGGATGGAGCGCCTGGATGGGGTTCACGAGCACGCAGGCGATGTTGCGTCGCCGCTCCAGCACCTTCAGGCTGGCGTCATCCATGTCGGCCAGCGTGTAGGTCGCGCGCGGTGCGATCGGCGTGCCCACGCCCGGCTGAACATCGTCCCACCAACCATGGTAGGCGCCACAGAAGCGCACCAAGTGGCTACGACCGGTGTGGTATCGCGCCAGTCGAACCGCCTGCATGACCGCCTCGGTGCCGGACATGTGGAACGAGACTTCGTCCATCCCCGAGATTCGGCGCAGGCGCTCGACGTTGGCGACCACGACCGGGTGGTAGGCGCCCAGCACCGGGCCGAGCGACGCGGCGGTCTGGCTGCCTTCGGCGATGCACTGCTTGTAGAAGTCGTAGCCGAAGACATTGACCCCGTACGAGCCGCTGAGGTCGATGAATTCGTTGCCATCGACGTCGGTGAGTCGCACGCCTGCCGACGAGGCCATGAACGAGCCGGTGCGCAGGTGCGTGCGCACCTGTCGGCTGAACGGGAACGGCACGCGATAGACCGAGGTGAACTGAAGATCGGAAAGGCCATCGTGAAGCGACGCGCCCAGCGCGCTGGCGCGTGGGAACTTCGCGTCGAACGATTGCTGCAGTCTCTCGAAGCCGGCGCGCCGCAAGGCGCCGATCGGGGCGGGCGCATCATCGGCGTGGAAAAAGGCTTCGCCGGTGAACTCATAGTGCGGAAGCAGTCGAGCGACCCGTCTCGACATCCGCGCGTGCCCGGCAAGCGAGCGATGCTTCGCTCGCGAAAGACGCAGCCGGTTGTAGGCTGCGCCAAGCATCGGCACGGCCACCGCGGTCCCGGCCGCGTAGAAAGTCCAGTCGCCCACCATGTCCAAGCTCCACTCTGGGGATCGGCGCGACGCTACTTCCGCTGCGTGACAAAGTCATGACCGCGACGAGCCGACTGCGCCGCATCGTCTCGCATGAGGGGCTGAACTTCGCGCTCACCAACTGGCTGCCGCGACGCGGCCTCACTCGCCTGTTCGGCTGGTTCAGTCGGATCGAACAGCCGTGGGTGAGGGACCTGTCGATCCGCTGCTGGCGGGTATTCACCGACCTGGACCTCTCGGACGCACGCCAAGGCGAGTTCCGTTCCCTCCACGACTGTTTCACGCGCGAGTTGGTGCCGGGGGCACGTCCGTTCTGCCAGGAGCCGGATCTGCTCGGCAGTCCGAGCGACGCGATCGTCGGCCAATGCGGGCGGATCGACGGTGCGACGCTGCTGCAGGCCAAGGGCCGGGCCTACCGGCTCGAGGAGTTGCTGGTCGACGCGTCGCTCGCCGAAGCCATGCGCGACGGCAGCTACGTCACGCTCAGGTTGACATCGGCCATGTACCACCGCTTCCACTCGCCGGCCGGGTTGCGGGTGAAGCGGGTCACCTATGTCAGCGGCGACGTGTGGAACGTGAATCCGCCGGCGCTCGACCGGGTCGAGCGCCTCTACTGCCGAAACGAGCGCGCGATTCTCGAGACCGTCCTCGACGAGACCACGGCGATCGCCGCCGGCACGCGCCTGCTGCTGGTCCCGGTGGCGGCGATCCTGGTGGCGAGCATCCGGCTGCGGTTCCTGGATGTGCGCTTGCACCTGCGCTACAACGGGCCGAACCGAATCGAGTGTGATGCCGGCCTCGCGCGGGGGGCCGAGATGGGTTGGTTCGAGCACGGGTCGACCATCATCGTGCTGGCCCCGCCCGGATTTCGCCTCGCAGACGGCATCTCCGCCGGCCGGCGCGTGCGCGCGGGCGAGGCCCTGTTGCGCGCGTCTGACGATTCACGCTGATGTCATCGAACTGTCGTCGAAGTGTCAACGCAAGAGATCAAAACAAGCATGAAGCACACTGCGGATTCCGAATCCATGCCAAGAAGCCTCTCGGTGAGCCTGCCGGAACGTGTTCCCGGTGGCGGGTTCAGTCTCGACCCGGACATGCTCAAGCTTGTCCTCGAGCGCGCCCGGCCGCTGGGCCACCGAGAGGACAAGAACACGGCGAATCTCGGATTCGGATTCATCTACTACGGCCTGGTGCGCGCCTTGCGGCCCTCGCACGTTGTCGTGGTCGGCTCCGGCTATGGATTCTCGGTCGTCTGCCTGGCCCTGGGACTGCGAGACAACGGTGCGGGCCGGCTCAGCTTCGTGGATCCGTCGTATTCGCTGCTCGCGGACGGCCCGTTCAGGACCGTCGGTGGAACCGCGCAATGGAGTGATCCCTCGAAGGTGCGGGCGCACTTCGACGCCTTCGGCGTCGGCGACATCGTGACGCACTACCGTATGACCAGCGAGGCCTTCTTCGCCGACTATGCGGCGCGTGAACTACCGCCGATCGACGTGGGCTTCATCGACGGCAACCACAGCTACCAGGCCGTGCGCCACGATTTCCTGGCGATGCTCGCCCGCGCGCGACGCAACAGCTATCTGCTGCTGCATGACACGAACATCTACGTGCGGGAGTTGGTTCGGCATGCCGGCGTCAAGCGCTGGCTCAAGGCGGTGGCGCAGCGGCCGGACGATTTCGAGGTGCTCGATTTCCCATTCGACAGCGGCGTGGCGATGGTTCGCATCGTGAAGGATGGTCCGTGGCAGGCCGTCGAGCCATGACACTGGCGCTCGTCCTCGCGGCGACCTTGCTGATGTGCGCCTGGGTGTTCTGGCGCTTCTACTGGTTCTATCGCGATCCGCTTCGCCACCCGCCTGCTGCGCCCGGCATCGTGAGTCCGGCCGATGGCACGGTGGTCTATGTGAAGCGGGCGGCGCCGGGCGAGGACGTGGTCGTGATCAAGCGCGGACTTGCCGCGCGAATCGCGGACATCGTGAAGGAAGATGTCCGATCGCCCAAGGTGGTGATCGGCATCTTCATGAGCCCGTTCGATGTGCACTACAACCGAGTCCCGCTGGCCGGAAGAATCTCGATGATCCGGTCGCATCCGGGCAGTGGGCGCAACGCGCACATGGGGCCGATGCACTGGCGCTCCGTGCTGGGCGTCTCGCCCCGGTACCGCAACAGCGTCCACATCGTCAGCAACGAACGGACAGTCACCCGTATCGAAGGAACCTACGAGGCGCGACCCCTGCCGTACTACATCGTGCAGATCGGGGCGCGGACGGTCGGTGGCATCGAGGTGTTCGGCCGCGTGGGCGACCACGTCGTGCGCGGCGCGAAGTTCGGAATCATTCGCATCGGCTCCCAGGTCGACCTGGTGCTGCCCGACGATCCCACGCTTCAGGTTCGAGTCGAACCGGGGCAGAAGGTGCGAGCAGGTGAAACGATTCTGGTCGACTGAATGGCGGCCTGTCAGCGCCCGTCGTGGGCGTGTCGAGCAACGAGGAGTCTTGCTGTGAACGTGCGGGATCTGCCCACCGAGGTGGCCGAGGATTCGGAAGAGTCCGGTGCATCGCGCTACCGAGCGATCTGGATTTCGGACCTGCACCTGGGAACCGCCGGATGCAAGGCCGAGTATCTGCTCGACTTCCTGCGACACAACGAGTCCGACGTTCTCTACCTGGTCGGCGACATCATCGACGGCTGGCAATTGCGCAAGAGCTGGTACTGGCACCAATCGCACAACGACGTGGTGCAGAAGGTACTTCGCAAGGCGCGCAAGGGGACCCATGTCGTCTTCGTGCCGGGCAACCACGACGAGTTCGCGCGCCAGTTTCTCGACATGGCATTCGGCGACATCCGGGTGCAGGAGGACGCCGAGCACGTAATGCTGGACGGACGCCGTCTGTGGGTCACGCATGGCGATCAGTTCGACGGGGTGATCCAACATGCGAAATGGCTCGCCTACCTGGGCGACACGCTCTACGAGTTCGTGCTGCGGGTGAATCACTGGTTCAACCGGGCCCGCTCGCGAATGGGCCTGCGCTACTGGTCCTTGTCGCAATACCTGAAGCTCAAGGTCAAGAATGCGGTGTCATTCATCTCGGACTTCGAGCGTGCCCTGGCCGACGAGGCCCGGCGCCGCGGCTACGATGGCGTGGTCTGCGGCCACATCCACAAGGCGGAAATCCGGGAGATCGACGGCCTGCTGTATTGCAACGATGGCGATTGGGTCGAGAGCCTGAGTGCGCTGGTCGAGACGACCTCGGGCGAATTGCGGGTGCTCGTGTGGGACGAGATCCGGGGTGCGGTTTCGACCCGGTCGGTCGTTATGGTATAAATCGTTTATACGATTAAAGGAGGGCGTCATGGCAGCCACCCGTTCCCGCGTTCCGGCAACATCCGAACCGCAATCGTCCCTGCAGATCGACGAACCCGATCAAGGCGGTACCGACGGCGCCGCTGCCGTCACCGAGGCGGCAGGGCCTGCGGCCGAAGCCGATACGACGGCCGGGGCCGTGCGCGAAGCGCCGACAGCCGAGCCGGCATCGCAGGCCGAACCGGCACGCAAGCGGCCCGCGCGCAAGCGCGCGACGGGCTCGACCCGGAAGGTCGGCGCCGCCGTTGCAGGCGCGCCGACCGCCAAGCCCGCGCGTCCGGCGCGCAAGCCAGGCAGCAAGAAGCCGGCCGCGCGCGCGCTGGAGGCCCCCAAGGCGGCGGAAGGCGAAGCGTCCTCGCGCAAGCGCCGGCCGCCCAGGCCCAGCGCCCGGAAGACACCCGAAACGGCCGTTGCGCAAGCGGCGCCCGAGCAGTCCGGCGTCCCCGATTGGGCCGCCGAAACCCGGCCGCCATTCGATGACAAGCCGCGCAAGAAGCGTCAGAAGCTCGTACGCGACAGCTTCACGATGCCCAAGTCGGACCATCGCTTGATCGACGCGCTCAAGACGCGATGCCTGACCCTTCAGCGCGCCACCAAGAAGAGCGAGTTGCTGCGGGCGGGGCTGCACGCCTTGAGCGCGCTGGGCGACCGCAAGCTGATCGCACTGCTCGAGGGGCTGGAACCGCTGAAGTCCGGCCGCCCCAAGAAGTCCTGAGCTCGCGGGCTACTTTCCAGCGGCCGCTGCGCGCTTCATGGCCGGCAGGCCACCCAGATAGCCGACGATACCGCGCTCGTCGACGAAGCGGCGCAGATCCTCGCGCACTTCGGTCGGATACTTGCGCAGGTCGCCGCGCGCGCCGGGATGCTGGACGTTGCCGGTGATGTAGGCGTGGCCGTTGACGTCGTCGTAGACGCCCAGTCCCGTGTTCTCGCCGCCCGCGGGCGCGCTGAGGATTCGCGACAGCTTGCCCGAGTCGACGTTGTAGGCCCAGACGAAGTTGTTCAGGTGGTTGCCCGAGTCCTCGCCGATGAACAGCGTGCGCATGGCTTCGGAGTAGCGAACATTGTCGGGGTTGGCGACGCGCTCGGTATCGCACTTGTCATAGCGGCCGGCCTGGGCACCGGCCGGCTGGCGCGCGCCGTGCAACAGCGCGCGCATCGGGCCGGCGACCCAGTCACTGGCGATCGGCTGGCCGTTCGTATCCTTGCGTCCGCTGTCGAGAACGCTTTCATAGACCACGCCGCAGCTCAGGTCCTTCTCGTCGCCGGCGAGCCGGATGTCATCGCGTGGCCGATTCTTGTTCTTGCCATCGATCATGCCCCGACGGATGTAGCTGATCACCGTGTAGAGGCGCTTGTCCGCCGCATTGTGCGTCTGGCCTTCCATCTTGGTGAATTCGGTCGTCGCACCGAGCCAGGCCGCGTATCGCCGGGTCTCGAGGAAGGCGGCAGCCTGCGCCATTCCCGGCTTGAGTCGGTAGTAGCTCAGATGGGTCTTGCCACCGGTCCCGCCATAGACATAGACGGGGCGATAGCCTTCGAAGCGCGCGGGGTCGGCCTTGACCGACTCGGGCGATGCGGTCTCCCAGATGTCGCCAAAGCGCGTGCCGCGAGCGATGATCGCCTTGATCTCGTCATTGCTGGCGTGGCCGAGTCGGATCCACTCGAGCTGCGCGGCCCCAAAATCCTCGCCGCGGGTCTGGTTCCAGCGCGCCGCGTACAGCGTGCCGGCCGACAAGTCCTCGGGGCGATCGGCCACGAACATCGCCAGGATCACGTCGTCGCCGTCGTCGCCCATGTACACGGTGCGGCGATCGGGCATCACGTCGCCCAGTTCGAAGGCCAGGCGCCCCATCGCATAGTGCTTGACCGCGCGCGTCTTGCCGTCGGCCGCCACCGCGATCTCGAGCAGATGGCCGTAGTCGTAGGGATTCGCGCCGCCGTCGGCCGCGGTCTTGCCCGGGGTGTCCAGGTAGCGGTTCATGGGTTCGAGCGGCTTGCCATCGAGGGCCTGGGCATCGGGCTCGTACTCTTCGCTGCCGAGATGGGTCAGCCACGGCGTCGGCGAACTGTTGCACGGAATCCAGATCCCGCGCACCGCCGAGAGATCGACATTGCTCAGCCGCGTCGGTTCGAGCTTGCCGCTTTGCGGGTCCTGGTCGAGCACGGTCAGGTTGACCGCCATCGGCAGGCGCCCGTAGAGCTGCACCGGCGGCTTGGCCGGGTCGATATTGGGTGCCTCGGTCTGGTACTCGATGTGATTGACGAGAAACAGGGTGTGGCCCTTGACGCCATCGGCCTTCGCACCGGGAATGGCGAGCAACGAGGTCCCGTCGGCGCCGGCGGCCGCGAAGGGCCCGCGCGCCGTGCGGCCCTTGCGGTCGGTCGCCTCCAGGATCGGCTTGCCGTGCCGATCGACGATCAGGGCGGCGTGGGCGCCGCCGACGAAGTCGCCCGAGCGGTGAAGCACGCGGTAGTCCAGCGGGAAGCGTCGCACCGTGCCGTCAGCGAGCGTCACCACCGCTTGCGAGCGCGTGTAGGGCTGTGCCATCTCCTCGCGCGTCACCGGTGCGGGCGTCGACGTGAATTCGACCGACCGGACCTCGAGCGGCGCCTTGGGTGCCTCCGCCTGAGCGGACATCGTGATCGGAAAGCCGAGCGCACAGACGCTCGACAGCAGGGCACGAGCCTTCATGAATGGACTCCGGATGGCAATCCGCCAGCGTAGCGCGGATCGTTTACGGATCGATGACGGCGGCCGGCATCTAAACCCCGGACTCCTGGCGTCCACGCGCCGCCAACCGGGTTCGAACCGCCTCCTCCTGATCGGCGAGTTCCAGCCGCTCCTCGATGGTGCGCAAGGCCTGGTCGACCTCCGGCAGCAGCACGTTCTCGAGCGCGCGGGCGCGCCGCTCGGTGCGCCGGTACTCCGCGACCAGCCGCTCGAGGCTGGTCGCGCTGGCCGCCAGCCTGACCAGCGGCTCGAGCATCGTCACGAACGCGTCCCGGCAACGGCGTGCCTCGGGCGAGGCATCGAGCGCCGGTTCGGGCGCGGCGACCACCCGCGCCGGCCAGCGTGCCGACAGCGTGGCCACGCCGAGGAAGGCGGCGCTTTCGATCTCGGGCGCCTCAGGCGAGAAGGGCAGCGGTGGATAGGCGCGAAGTCCGGCCAGACCGTGGCGCTGCAAGGCGTCGCCGAGCGCCGAGCGCGCGCCCGCTGCGGCTTCGGTCGCTTCGGCCGCCAGCGCCTCGTGCTCGCGCACACGCCGCAGGATCTCGCCCGCGAGCAGCATGCGCTTCTCGTCCAGGAACTGGTAGCCCTGGCGCATCAGCGTGCGCTCGTCGGCCAGTGCGAGGGCCGCGCTGCGGGTGGCGGCTTGCTCAGCCATCGGTCGCCGCACCCAGGTGGCGCGCGATCTGCGCATCGCTCAGGCGCGTAAGCTCGGCATGCGGCAACTCCGATAGCAGCCGCCAGGCGATCCCCATGCTTTCGTCGAGCGTGCGTGCCGCGTCCTGCGCGACCAGTTCGCGCTCGAAACGCTCGCCGAAGGCCAGGTAGCGCCGATCGGTCTCTGTCAGCCCGTCGGTACCGACCACGCTCGCGAGCACTCGCACGCGCGCCGCCTTGGCATACGATGCGAACAGCTGGTGGCTCAGTGACGGATGGTCCACCGTGGTGAAACCCTCGCCCGTGCCCTGGTCGAACAGGCGAGACAGGCTCGGCAGCACATTGATCGGCGGATAGATCCCCCGGTGATCGAGCGCGCGATCGAGCACGATCTGTCCCTCGGTGATGTAGCCGGTGAGATCCGGTATCGGATGCGTGATGTCATCGGCCGGCATCGTGAGGATCGGTACCTGGGTGACGGTGCCGCGACCGCCGCGCAGCGCGCCGGCACGCTCGTAGAGCGTCGCGAGATCCGAATACAGGTAGCCGGGATAGCCCTTGCGGCTCGGGATCTCGCCATGGCTCGCCGAGACCTCGCGCAATGCCTCGCAGTAGTTGGTCATGTCGGTCATGATCACCAGCACGTGGCGGCCCTCGTCGTAGGCGAGGTACTCGGCCGCCGTCAGCGCGACCCGGGGCGTGAGCAGGCGCTGCGGGCTGGGCTCGTTGGCGAGATTCAGGAACATCGCGGTATGACCGAGCGCGCCGGAGCCTTCCATCGCGACCCGGAACGTCTCGGCCGAATCATGCGAGACCCCGATGCCGACGAACACGATCGCGAACTCGCCGGCATTCGCGTCACGCAGGCGCGCGTGGCGCGCGATCTCGATCGCGAGCCGATCGTGCGGCAGGCCGCCCGACGAAAAGATCGGTAGCTTCTGGCCCCGGATCAGGCTGTTGGTGAGGTCGATGGCCGAGACGCCGGTCTCGATGAAGTCGCGCGGCAACGCCCGGTCGGCCGGGTTCATCGCACGGGCATCGATGCGACGCCGTTCGATCGCGGCCACCGGCGGCCCATCGTCGATCGGACGGCCCATGCCGTCGAAGATCCGCCCGAGCATGCCCGGGCCCACGCTCGCGCGCAGCGGCTCGCCGCGGAAGCGAACCCGCAGGGCGTCGAGCGCCAGGCCGCGGGTGCTCTCGAGCACCTCGACGACGATCGTCTGGTCGTCCAGGCTGGTCACCCGGCCCACGCGGGGCGGTTCGTTGGCGATGCTCACCTCGACCGCCTCGCCCAGCGTCACCGTGACATTGCGTCTGAGGAACAGCAAGGGGCCGTCGATCCGCGTCGCGGTGCCATGGGCGCTGAGCTCAGCCCACATCGCTGCCTCCGGGCCCCGCCGGCGCGCCCTCGACGGGCGACGCGCCGAGACCGGCGAGCTCGCTTTCGAGTTGCGCCCAGATCTCGGCCAGTGCATCGAGGCGATCCTCGCCGAACTCCTCGCCTACGCGTTGCAGGCGCCGATGGATCGGCAGCGCCGCGATCTCATCCGGTCGTGCGCCGCGCGCCAGCGCCTCGCGGGCCAGCGCCACGAAGCGCATCACCAGCCTGAGCATCTCGCTCTGGCGCTCGGCCGAGCAATAGCGATCGACCGGCGAGAACGCCGACTGGCGCAGCAGCGCCTCGTTGACGAGCTCGGCCGCGATCAAGGTGAGCTGCTGCTCGGGCGGCAAAGCGTCCTTGCCGACGATGCGTGCCATGCGCTCGAGTTGCGCCTGTTCCTCCAGCAGCGCGAGCAGCTTCTCGCGCTGGCGCTGCCAGTTGTCGTTGCCGTGCTCGGCCCACCAGGCGGCAAAGCGCCCGGCATCGACCGCATAGGACTGGAGCGGATGGATCGCAGGGTAGAAGCGCGCCTGCGCGCGTTCGCGATCCAGCCCCCAGAAACAGCCGACATAGCGCTTGGTGTGGCTGGTCACCGGTTCGGAGAAATCCCCGCCTGGCGGGCTGACCGCCCCGATGATCGTCAGCGAGCCTTCCGCGCCGGCCAGCGTTCGAACGCGCGCCGCGCGCTCGTAGAACTCGGCCAGTCGCGAGCTGAGATAGGCCGGGTAGCCGGCCTCGCCCGGCAATTCGCCCAGCCGTCCCGAGACCTCGCGCAACGCCTCGGCCCAGCGACTGGTGGAATCGGCCATCAGCGCGACGTGCAGTCCCTGGTCGCGGAAGTACTCGGCCACCGTGACGGCGGTGTAGATGCTCGCTTCGCGCGCGGCCACGGGCATGTTGGAGGCGTTCGCGATGATGACGGTTCGCTCCATCAGCGCGCGGCCGGTGCGCGGGTCGGTGAGCCGCGGAAATTCGTCGAGGACCTCGGCCATCTCGTTGCCGCGTTCGCCACAGCCGACATAGACGATGATGTCGGCGTGACACCACTTGGCCAGCGTTTCCTGCAGCACGGTCTTGCCGGTGCCGAAGCCGCCCGGAATCGCGGCGCGCCCGCCGCGGGCGACCGGGAACAGCGTGTCGAGGATGCGCTGGCCGGTGAGCAAGGGCTCGTCGGCCGGCAGGCGTCTTGCCACCGGGCGAGGCTGGCGGACCGGCCAGCGGTGCGACAGGCCCAGCACATGCTCGTGGCCGCTCGGGTCGCGCACGGTGGCCACCGGGGCATCGGTTGCCAGCGCGCCGGCCGGTGCGATGTGAACCACGGTCCCGCCGACCGAGGGTGGCAGCAGGCAACGATTGGCGTGGGCGACGTCGGTCAGCGTGCCCAGTAGCCCGCCGCGCGGGAGCGTGTCGCCGACCTTGGCGGCGGGCTCGAAGGCATGGGTCGATACGGGCGCGCGAGCATCCAGCGGGCGCAGCAGCCCGTCGTAGATGTGGCCGAGCAGCCCCGGGCCGAGCGGGACCGATAGCGGCAGGCCACTGCCCTCGACGGGGTCGCCGGGTTTCAGTCCGGTCGTGTCCTCGTAGACCTGTGCCACGAAGCGATCATGGTCCAGGCCGATGATCTCGCCGGGCAGACGGTCTCGTCCGACCGCGATCGCCTCGCCGACACCGAAACTGCCGTGTGCGCGTGCGTGCAGCACCGGTCCGCTGATCGAGGCGATCGCCGCGCGGCTCATGCCGGGCCCGCGCCCTCGGCGCCATTCTTGTCGTGATCATGCTCGAGTTCGGCGAGCAGCGCCGCCTCGACCGCGGCGCGATCGGCGACGAGCGCGCCAAGCCGGGTGTCCAGGCGGGCGTCATCGGTCTCGATGGCGAGGCCGGCGCGGCAATCGGGGTCGACTCGCAGCGTGATCCCGATCTCGGGCGTCGGGTCGCCTTCGCTCACGGGGGTCGAGACCGCCTCGCGCAGGACAGACAGGTCAGCGTCGCACCAGCCGGCTGGATGCACGATCACCCAGGACGCCGCGGGCAGGTGCGCGAGGGCCAGCCCGACCGCGTCTCGAATCCAGCGTGCGCGCGAATCGGCGTTGGTCCACCGCGTCTCGAGCGCGGCCGCCAGCAACGGCCAGCCCTGTTCGATCGCCGCCTGCGCACGGACCGCCGCCTGCTTGCGGGCCTGGGTTTCGAGGGCGGCGCGGGTGCGGTTCTGGCGCGCCCGTCGGGTGGCGCGCAACTCGTCGAGCGCGCGACGCTGCTGGCGCCTGGCCTTGGTCTGCGCCTGCTCGCGGATCGAGCGCGCGTCGACCGTCGACTCGGCTTCGATCGCGGCGATGCGGGCATCGGCCAGGCGCCCGATCTCGGCGCTCAGCGCGTCGGCCTGGAGCGCATGCGGATCGTCGTTGTCCGCCCGGTCGTTCGTCGCGGTCATGATGCGATCCCAAGTGCCGCCCGAACGCGCTCGACCAGCGGGTCGGTGCCGCCGGGCTCGCCGAGCACGGGCAGTACCGCCACCAGTGGCGCACCGCGCTCGCGTGCCGCGGCCAGTATCGGGGCTGGCAGGCGGGCGGCGCAGTCGCCAGACAGCACCACCACCGCCGCGTGCCCGAGAGCTTCGGCAAAGCGACGCTCGAGTGCTTCCTGCCCGGCCGCATCGGCGCCCGGGCAATGGACCTCGATGCCGGCGAGCGCGAAGCCGGCGCAGATCGCCTCATTGCCGATGGCCACGATCCCGCGCATCGGGGTCGCCTCAGACACGATTGAGAATCAGGATCGCGACGATCAGGCCGTAGATCGCGATGCCCTCGGCCAGTCCCACGAGGATCAGCATGCGACCCATCAGCTCGGGCTTCTCGGTGATCGCGCCGACCGCCGCGCTGCCGACCATCGCCACCGAATAGCCCGCCGCCAGCGACGACAGCCCGGCGGCGATCGCGGCCGAGATGAAGGCCCAGCGCAGTGTCTCTGCGTCGACGCCGCCAGCTGCGGCCTGTTGCGCATGGGCAGGCGATGGCAGCACACCGATCACATAGGCGGCGGTCACGGCGAGCGCGAGGCCCACCAGCAAGAGGATGGATCGGATCAGCTTGTGGCCGTCTCTCATGCGGGTCTCCGGGATGGGTTTTCGTGAACGGCGACGGGCGGCGCCAGTGGTCGGAACGGCCGACCACTCGCCTGGAGGAAGCGGACGAAGAACTCGAACATCAGCAGCCGGGTGGTCTGGATTCCCACGACCAGGCCTTCGAGGCCCAGGATCAGCAGGTTGCCGAGCGCCAGCACGATCCAGTAGCCGAAGCTGCCGGCGGCCTCGGCCAGACCGACCACGGCACTCGACAGGCCCGCATGGGCGAGCGCGAATGCGCCGACCCGGGCAAACGACACGGTGTTGACGGCGAGTTGGAGCCCCTTCTCGAGCAACTCGCCCGCGCCCCCGAGTGCGGCCAGCATCCGGCGCGCCCGGGCCTGGCGCGCAGCGCCGAGCACGTACCAGATCGCACCGGCCAGTGCGCCCCAGATCAAAGGGCGCCAGGCGATCGCGCCGAGCAGGGACAGGTAGACGCAAACCAGTCCGGCGTCACGCGACCACCAGCGCCGGTGCTCGCCGCGCCAGTGCGCCTGCAGCGCGGCGAGCGCGAGCCCGCAGGCAAGGATCAGCGCGCCGACGCCGACGGCGGCGGCCAGCAGGGTGACCGGATGCGAAAGCGGATGAATCCACAGCGCCGGGACGAGGTCCTCGCGCGCGAACAGCGAGCCGAAGGCCAGACCGAAGAACGCCGCCATCGCGCCCCCGGGCACCAGCATCTGCATCACGGGGAATCTTCTTCGCAACAGCCACCCGGCCGCGCACAGCACCAGGCCCTGGCCGACGTCGCCGAACATGAAGCCGAACAGCACCGGTGCGACGAAGGCGACCAGCATGCTGGGGTCGGCCTCGTGTGGGCCGGGTTGCCCGAGCAAGCGGGCAAAGGTCTCGAACGCCCGTGCCCAGCGCGGGTTCACCAGCCGGGCCGGTGCTTCCATGCCCTCCGGCGCGGCCGGAAAACGCACCGCGCAATGCAGCCCGGCGCGATTGACCGGTTCGCACAGGCTCGCCGCATTGTCGGCGATCGTCCAACCGGTGATCCACACCAACCGTTCGCTGCTCGCGAGTCGCCTGCCATGTTCGTGCAGCCAGTTCACCGTCGCCACGGTGGCAAGCGCGCCGGCGAGCGAATGACGTTCGGCCAGGGTCGCCAGATCGGCGTGGATGCGGGCCTGCGCGCGTGCGTTCGCGGCGCGACGCCGACCGATTTCAGCCAGGTTTTCCCGTGGTTCGCCGACGAGGTCCTCGGGCCAATCGATTCGCGTCGCCCGGGTGGCGGCCAGGCGGGCATCGACTTCTGCGATGGCTTGCGGTCGCCCGAGCGCCAGCAACAGTTCGCCCGGTGGCGCCGGCAGCGTCTGGACCAGCGCATCGGCTGGAAGCGAGAACGCAGGTAGCGGGGCGGGCAGCGCATAACAGCGCATCGCCAGGTCCTGGTGGCGGTTCGCACCGGCAAGCAGCGCGGCGGCCGGCAGTCGATCACCACCGATCTCGAGCAATCGGGCCAGGTCCGCCATGGCGCGCGCCTGCGCTTCGAGGCGCTCGGCCTGTTCGATCAACGGGTCGGCCTGCACGCACCAGGTATCGACATGGCGCGTCGCCACCTCGAGGCTCGCCGCCGGGTCACTGACGCGCCCGCCGACGACGGCGACGGGCGGCCAGTACGCGGCGTAGCGGCGCGCGAGCGTCTGCACGTGCTCGAGCGCCGAAGCCACGCCCTGGACCACGAACGCAGAGGCCGGTTCTCGGTGAGCCTGCAGTTCCACTGCACCGGCATGCGCTAGCGCGGCGAGTACCGCCGTGAGGTCCTCGCGGGTCGTGATCAGCTCGAACCATCGGCAGGCTTGCGGACGGATTGTCATGGCGGCCCCGTCGTGCGGGATCGACCAGCCTGGTCCGGGCTCATGAGGCGTCGGCCTCCCGGGCGCCGCGTTCGGGGGCGAGCAGTACGCGGGCCACGAGTCCGCCGCGTAGCCGTTCGAAATCGAGCGCTGCCAGTCCGAGCGCCGCCAGTACGGCCACCGGCGAGCCCGCGTGCCGCCGAAACAGCCGTTTGAACGCAAGGCGCGCGGCTTGCGCGAGCGCGTCGCGTTCGGCCTGCCCTTCGTTCAGCCGGGGAAGCAGCAGGTGCGTCGACCGGTGAAGCAATTCGGCGTCTCGGTGGGCACGGGGCAAGGCGGCGCGCCAGCGCGCCAGCCAGCGCGTCGCGGCGTCGCCATCGGATCGGGCTGAGATCGGTAGCTGGATCAGGGTGCCGAACCAACGCAGCGCGGCACGCCAATCGGCGGGCACCCAGCCGGCGACTTCGTCGACATGGCGTGTCCAGGCGGCGTGCAACTTGGCTTCGAGCGTGTGGCCATCGTCGGCGTCGCCGATCGCCTCGAGCCAGCCGGCGAGCGACCCGGCGCGTGCCGCGGCCAGATAGTGGGCGGCGCCCCGACTCGCCTCCAGGCGGCGCCAGTCGGTGTCCGAGAGCCGGCGACCATGATGCGCCTGCAGCCGGGCTTGTGCATAGGCAAAAGCGGCCCGCTCACCGGGGCTCATGTCCGCCTCCGGTCATCCGCGCGGCCAGTCTCGCTGCCGCGGCTCTCAGCGTGTCGGCATCGGGCTTCGTCGCGTCGTCGCGCATCGCCCGAGCCTGCGCCTGCGTTGCGCCCACCCACGCATCGAGTGCCAGCGCATGCCGACGACGATGATGCGCAATGCGTGCCATGCTGCGGTTCACGATCTCGAGCCCGGCCTCGTGTGCGCTACGACGCTCGGCCTCGGCACGGGCTCGCGCTTCGTCGATGCGGGCCTCGGCAGCACGCTCGGCGCTCAGGACCCGTTCGATCGCGCGGGCGGCCCGGTCCGGCTCGTCGTCGAGTGGGCGCTTCCCCATCGGGCTCCCGCGTCAGCGCGTGACCAGGATCGTTGCGCCGACGAGCGCGATCGCGATGCCCACGGCGCGCGCCAGCATCGCCGGTCGCCGGGCCATCCACGCCCCCAGGCCGAGCCCGGCTGCATGCAACAGCAGCGCGGCGAGCACGAAGCCGGCGCCATAGGCGAGCCCGTTCGCGTCCAGCGGCATCTCGGCGCCGTGGGCATGGCCGTGCGCGATGGCAAACGGCACGACGACTGCGGTCGCGACGCGCGCGGGGAGCGCGTTCCAGGCATCGGCGACAAGAATGCCGAGCGCCACGACAGAGCACGCGATCACCGCCTCGCCCGCGGCCAGGCCCGCCGTGCCGACACCCCAGGCCGCGGCCACGGCCATGGCCGCGACGAATGTCGCCGGCAGGCGCCAGCGCGCGCTGCCACCGAGCCACGCGGCCCAGATGCCGATCGCGACCATGGCGAGCAGGTGATCCAGTCCGCTGAACGGATGCCACAGGCCGGCGCCGAAGCCGATCGCATGGCTCCCCTGTGAATGGGCGAATGCGAGACTCGGTGCCAGCAAGGCGGCCAGCGGGAGCAAGGGGCGAAACGGGCGCACGGCGTTCTCCGGAATGTTGGGCGGAATCGGGTGACGATGAGCGGGATCAGGTGTGCACATCGCGCTCCTAGCGAACGCGGATCCGCGCGAGCTCCTCGCCTTCGGGGTCCACGACATGGACCGCGCAGGCGATGCACGGATCGAAGCTGTGCACGGTGCGCTGGATCTCGAGCGGCTGCTTCGGATCGTGCAGTCGGTGCCGATCCATCAGCGCCGCCTCGTAGGGCCCGGGCTGGTTGGCGGCATCGCGCGGGCCGGCGTTCCAGGTGCTCGGCACCACGGCCTGGTAGTTGTCGATCAGGCCGTCCTTGATGACCACGTAGTGGCACAAGGCACCGCGTGGCGCCTCCATGAAGCCGACGCCCTTGGCTTGCGCGGGCCAGGTGGATGGATCCCAGAGCGCGGCATTGTGAACCGATGCGTCGCCGCCCTTGATGTTGGCGATGAGGGCGTCGAGCCAGGTCATCATCTGGTCGGCGAACAGCTTGGATTCGATCGTGCGCGCGGCGGTGCGGCCCAGCGTCGAGAAGATCGCCGTCAGCGGCAGGTCGAGTTGGCGAAGCACCTTGGTCGCGATCTCGCGGGTCGGCTCGTGGCCTCTTGCATAGAGCATCGCCAGGCGTGCGAGCGGCCCTACCTCCATGGCCTTGCCGCGCCAGCGCGGAGACTTGAGCCATGAATAGCCGCCGTCCACGTCGAGTTGCTCGTAGGGCGGCTTGGGGCCGGTGTACGCAAGCTTGGTTTCACCCTGGTGCGGGTGCAGGCCTTGCTGCTTGCCGCCCGAGTACTCGTACCAGGAGTGCGCGACGAACTCCTGCACCTGCGCCGGGTCGCGCAGGTCGATCGGCTCCACCCGCGACAGGTCGCGCCCGATGATCGCGCCCGACGGGATGAACCAGGTCGACGGATCGGCCTTGGCGTCCATCGGGAAGTCGCCGACGGTCAGGAAATTGCCGATGCCCTCGCCACGCGCGAACCAGTCCTTGTAGAAGCCGGCGATCGCGAGCGTGTCGGGGATGTAGACCTGGTCCACGAAGGCCTGCATCGACCGGATCACATCGCGGATCTCGCCCAGCGTGACGATGTTCAGCGTGGTTGCCGCCGCGCCAGCCGAACCGGGACCGGCACTGACCGGGCTCGGCGCGCCGCCCACCAGGAAGTTCGGATGCGGGTTCTTGCCCCCGAAGATCGCATGCAGCCTGACCACGTCGCGCTGCCAGGCGAGCGCCTCGAGGTAGTGCGCGACCGCCATCAGGTTGGCCTCGGGCGGCAGCCGGTACTCGGGGTGGCCCCAGTAGCCGTTGGCGAAGATACCGAGCTGACCGGATTCGACGAACTGCTTCACGCGCTTTTGCGTGTCGGCGAAATACCCCGGGCTGGACTTTGCATAGCCGGATATCGACTGCGCGAGCTGCGACGTGGCCTTCGGGTCGGCCTTCAGTGCCGAGACCACGTCGACCCAGTCGAGCGCATGCAGGTGGTAGAAGTGCATCACATGGTCGTGCACATGCTGCGCGGCGATCATCAGGTTGCGGATCAGCTGCGCATTGGTCGGGATCTGCCAGCGCAGCGCGTCCTCGACGGCCCGTACCGATGCCACCCCGTGCACCAGGGTGCAGACGCCGCAGATACGTTGCGCGAAGGCCCAGGCCTCTCGCGGATCGCGTCCCTTGAGGATCAGCTCGATGCCGCGCACCATCGTGCCCGAGCTCCAGGCGCCGGAGATCGTGCCGTCGGCGGCCGTCTCGGCCTCGATGCGCAGGTGACCTTCGATCCGCGTGATCGGATCGACGACGACTCGCTTGTTCATTCCTTGGTTTCCTTCATGCCAGCCGCTCGGCCACGAGCTCGAGCAGGCTCTCGGTACGCTTGTCCCAGTGCACGTGCTTGGCACCCATCTCGAGCGTGATCCGGCACTGTCCGCAACTCGTCACGAAATGCTCGGCCCCGGTCGCCTCGACCTGTCGCCGCTTGATCTCGAACACCTTGTGGCGCAGCGGCGCCGCGCGCTGGTTCGACACCACGCCGCCGCCCCCGCCACAGCAATAGCCGTGGACGCCATGGTCCTCGAGTTCGATCAGCCGAAAGCCCAGCGCCGCGAGCACCTGGCGCGCAGCCGCTTCGAGCCCGCCGCGTCGCACGATCTGGCACGGGTCGTGGAAGGTGGCGGTCGCGTCGACGGGCTCGAGCCGGATGCGACCCGCGCCGATCTGCTCGGCCAGGAACTCGGTCATGTGCACGATACGCACCGGCAACTCGCGGCCGTACCACTTGGCTGCCTCCCAGCGGGCCGCGCCGTAGGCGTGGCCGCATTCGGGCAGCAGGACCGTATGCGCGCCGATCTTGACCGCGGTGTCGACCAGGGCACGCGTGAGGCGCTCCTGCAGCGCCATGTCGCCGTTGTTGAATCCGATGTTCGATGCATCGAAGCCCTCGCGATGCATCGTCCACTTGACGCCCAGCCGGTTCAGGATCTTGGCGCAGTCGGCCAGTGCCTTCGTGTGCTCGGTGAGCTCGGCCGGTGCCGCGGTGACCAGGATGTCGGCCTGGGGCAGATCGCAGGGGATCTCCACGCCGTGCTCCTGGCCCACGTCGGCCAGGATGTCGGGCAGGTCCTCGGCCGGGGTCGCCGGGCTGCCCCATTGCTGCGCGGTCCGGTCCATCAGCGCCAGCCGCTCGGGAATGAGTCCGGCGGCGAACATGCCGTGGCGCGCTTCCTTCACCAGTTCGGCGATGTCGATGCCCATCGGGCAGACCATCGTGCAGCGCCCACACATCGTGCACGAGTCGTAGATCAGTTCCTGCCAGCGCTGCAACTCGTCGACATCGAGCTTGCGCACCAGCCCCAGTGCCCGGATCACTGGCGCGAATGCCGAGGCCTCGCGCCAGTATGCCCGCCGAAACGGCTTGAGCTTGTATGCCGGCGTGTACTTGGCCTCACCGGTGGCGACATAGAAATGACAGGCTTCCGCGCACATGCCGCAGCGTACGCAGGCCTCCATGTGGGCGGCGGCCGTGACGCCGAACTCGCGCACGAAGCTGCGCATCGCGGCATCGACGCGCTCGGCGTCGGTGCGATCGCCCTGCTGGTCGTGGCCGGGGCGGGCGGCGGTGGCGGCGGTACTCATGTGTTCACTCCCCGGTGGCTGAAGCGCATGCCGGTGGCACCGCGCGAGAACACGAACAGGAAGGCGTGCATCAGCTTGCCGAACGGGAACCACACGAGGAAGGCGGCAATGCTGAGCACGTGCAGTGCCAGCAGCGTCTCGTAGCGGGCACCCAGGTGGCTGGTCGCGATCAGGCCGGTGAGCACGGGCAGCGCGGTCAGCAGCCAGCTCAGATAGTCGCCGGCGTGCGACAATAGGCGGGTGACCGGATGAGAGACGCGACGAACCAGCGCGGCGATCAACGAGGCCAGGGTGATCACGCCGACGGCCATCACGAAGTTGCTCGGCAAGGATGGCCAGGCCAGGCCCGTCAGGTTGTCGATGAACAGGATGTGCGGCGCAAGGCCGAACACCACCACGGCGAGCCCGATGTGGAATACGTAGCTGTTGATGGTCGTGAACAGGGTCTGGCGCAGGAAGCTGCGGCGCGGCCACATGCGGCGCACGACCGTGCGCAAGGCGCCGAGCATCAGCGGGGGCGCGCCCTCGCGAGCCGGGGACAGGTCTCGCATGCGCGGCAGCAGCAGCAGGCCGACGAGCCGCCAGACCGTGCCGAGCACGAAGACGACCAGCGCGAACTTCATCGCGGGGCCGCGGGCGAAATCGAGCAATTCCATCGTCAGCCTCTCTTGGTTTCGTTCGAACCGTCGCCCGGCCGGGGATCGGCATCTCGCCGCCGGCGGGCCACCCAGGCGGCACCGGCCCCCAGGGCCGCCCCGGCGGCGGCCGCGATCCCGATCGCGGTGCCGGCGTCCGCCGTACTGGCCGACAGCGGCCGGTAGAGCCCGCCGCGATCCCAGAACCGCGGCTCGGAACAACCGATGCAGCCGTGTCCGGACTGGATCGGGAAGGACACCCCGCCATTCCACTTCAGCGATGCGCAGGCGTTGTAGGTCACCGGGCCCTTGCAGCCTAGCTCGTACAGGCACCAGCCCTCGCGCGCACCGGCGTCGTCGAAGCTCTTGGCGAACAGGCCGCGTTCGTAGAACGGGCGGCGGTAGCAACGGTCATGGATGCTCTCGCCGAAGAAGGCGCGTGGGCGACCGAGTGCATCGAGCTCGGGCAGCTTGCCGAACGAGAGGATGTGCGCGATCGTGCCGGTCATCGCCTGCGGCAGGGGCGGGCAGCCGGGGATGTTGATCACCGGCTTGTTGCCGACCAGCTTGGCGATCGGGACCGCGCCGGTGGGATTGGGATTCGCTTCGGGCAGGCCGCCGAAGGATGCGCAGGTACCGACCGCCACCACGGCGGCCGCATGCTCGACCGTCTCGGCCAGCATGGCCAGATTGGTCTGGCCGGCGATCATCGAGTAGACGCCACCGTCGGCGGTGGGTACCGAGCCGTCGACGATGACGATGTACTTGCCCTTGTTCTCCGTCATCGACTGGCGGCGCGCGGCCTCGGCGGCCTCGCCCGAGACCGCCTGCAGCGTGTGGTGGTAGTCGAGCGAGATGAAATCGAAGATCAGGTCCTCGAGGCTGGGGCTGAACGAGCGCGTCAGCGATTCGGTGCAGCCGGTGCATTCCTGGAACGACAACCAGATCACCGCCTGCCGGCGCGCCTTGGCCAGGCCGTCGGCCACGGCCGCCGCCGCCGACGGCGGCAGGGCCATCAGCGTGCTCAGGTAGCCGGCGTACTTCAGGAACGCACGGCGCGACACGCCGCGCGCGGCGAGGACCTCGCCGAGCATCTCAGTCATTGGCGCACTCCGTAGGGGGGGCGGTCGGAACCGGGGCACCCGTCCGACCCGCCAGGCGGGCCGCGGCGAGCGCGATGTCGGCCGGGTGGGCCGGCAGCAAATCGGGGACTCGCGCGATCACGATCTGCTCGAGCACCGGTCGCTCGCTGGCGTCGAGGTGGCTGACCCACCAGACGCCGGCAAAGCCGGTCTCCGTGATCCGGCTGCTGCCGGCGACATCCAGCCGTGCGTCGACCTCGCCTTGGCCCAGGCGCTCGCGCAGGACATCGCGTTGCCGATCATCGAGCGGCAGACCATGGATGTCGATCGCATCCTGGTAGGTGGGATCGGCGACCAGGCGCTCGAGCCGGGCGGCGACTTCGGCGATCACGGCCTCGACCATCGTCGGCGACGTCCCTTGAACGGGAACGATGGGAATCGTGTTCATGGGCGCCAGCGCTCGAGCAGGCCATCGACGGCGTCGCACAGGGTGTCGATCGCGGCGGCGACCGCCGGCGTGGGCGACAGCGCCAGTTCGGTGCTCCCGGGTTGCACCGCCACCAGCGCCCTGCGCGCCGGCAGCGTTCCGGAGAACATCGCCGCCGAGATCAGGTCGGCGAGCGCGACCTCGTGCGCGGTACGCTTGCGGCCACCCAATTGGGCATCCATGTCGGCGCCCTCGAAGACCCGCACCGTGCCAGGTGGCTCGCCGAAGGCCGCGGCGTCGATGGCGATCAGGGCCTGGGCATCCTCGATCTCGGGCAGTAGCGCCAGGCCGATCGTGCCGCCGTCGCGCAGGCGAATGGCGCTCGTGCCCGCGCCGCGCGCCTCGAGTCGGTCGATGGCGAGTGGCCCGGCCGCATCATCGGCCAGCAGCCGATTGCCCAGACCCAGAACCAGTGTCCCTAGCGTTGGTGGCATCGTGGTTTCATCCGCCAGCACATTTCTTTGCACGTCGATCTTGCAGCCCAAGGTTATGCGCGAGGGGTGCACCGGACTTGACCACGATCAAATCCGTATGCGTAGCCGGACTATCCTTGGTGGCTGTTACAGTTTTGCGAACGAGGGCGTCGGCGCGCGTGTGCGCCGTGCACCGATTCCGGGGGCGTCAGCCGATGTGTCTTGCCGTGCCGATGCGAATCGTCGAGATCGATGGAATGAATGCACGCTGCGAGGCGCGTGGCGTCGAGCGCACGGTCAGCCTGTTCATGCTCCAGCATGAATCGCTCGGCGTCGGCGACATGGTGATGGTCCACGTCGGCTATGCGATCCAGCGCGTCAGCGAGGAAGATGCGAGCACGACCTGGGCGCTGCTCGACGAAATGCTCGCCGCCGAGGAGGCGCTCGCAACAGAGGCGCTTCATCCCGACCCGGAGGCCGGGCATGCATGAGCTGTCGGTCTGCCAGGGCCTGCTCGCCGAGGTCGAGCGGGTCGCCATGCAGCATCGCGCGCGCGGCGTCGAGCGCATCGATGTGCGCATCGGCGTGCTCGCCGGGGTCGAGCCGGAGCTGCTCGCCAGTGCCTTCGAGATCGCGCGTGCCGGGACCATTGCCGACGACGCGGTGCTACGGCTTTCGAGCGAGCCGGCTCGCATCGCCTGCCGCGACTGTGCCCACCAGGCCGAGGTCCCCTCGAGCCGTCTGGTGTGCCCCGCCTGCGGCACCTGGAAGATTGACCTGATCGCCGGTGACGCGCTGCTGCTCGAGCGCGTCGTGCTGATCGGCGACGATGACCCGGGCGATGCCGGCGAGCAGCCGCCGGCTCTCGCGCAGGAGGCTTGATCGATGTGCCAGGATTGTGGATGCGCGGCGTCGGGTGTTCATGTGCATTCGCACGAGCACTCCGACGCGGCGCAGGGTCGCGCGAGCGACGCTGAACATGTGCACGGCCATGCCCACGGGCACGCGCACGGCCATGCCCCGGACGCACGCCGCACCGTGGAGGTCATGCGCGGGCTTCTCGATGCCAATGACCGGGAGGCGGCACACAACCGTGCGCATCTGGATTCGAACGGCGTACTCGCGCTGAACCTGATGTCCTCGCCCGGAGCCGGCAAGACCAGCCTGCTCGAGGCCACGATCGACGCGCTCGCCGGGCGTTGGCGGGTGGCGGTGATCGAAGGCGATCTGGAGACCGAGAACGATGCGCGCCGCATCCGGGCCAAGGGGATGCCGGCGGTCCAGATCACCACCGGTACCGCCTGCCACTTGGATGCCCACATGGTGCATCGTGCCTTGCACACGCTCGACACCGGCGCGATCGACATCCTGTTCATCGAGAACGTCGGCAACCTGGTGTGCCCGGCCAGCTTCGACCTGGGCCAGCATGCGAACGTGACCTTGCTCTCGAGCACCGAGGGCGACGACAAGCCGGCGAAGTACCCGGTGATGTTTCGCGCCGCGGACCTGTTGCTGCTCACCAAGTGCGACCTGTTGCCGGTGCTCGACGACTTCGATCCCGACGCCGCCGAGGCGCACCAGCGAGCGCTGGGCAGCGCCGCGCCGGTGTTGCGGGTCTCGGCCCGCCAGCCCGCGACCCTCGAGCCCTGGCTGGTCTGGCTCGACGACATGCTGTCGCGCCGGCGTGCGGGCGAGGCCTTGCGCCCGGCGCTCCAGCCCGAGGGTCGGCGCCTGCACGGGCTCGAATCCGAGCCGGACATGTCGATACCCCGCTAGGACACTGACCGCGCATGGAACGGGGACACGATTCGTCCGCCACGACCGATTCGTCCACCCGATCCGGCTGGCCCGTGCCGCGCACTGCGCGCGAATGGCTTGCGCGGCTGCAGGCGCTTCCCCTGCGTGGGCGCCTGCGCGTGATGAACGTCTGCGGTGGCCACGAGCGCGCGATCACGATGGCCGGCTTGCGTGCGGTGCTGCCGGCGTCGATCGAGCTGATCCCCGGGCCGGGTTGCCCAGTTTGCGTCTGCCCGGAGGAAGACATTCACGCGGCCATCCGGCTCGCGCTCGATTCCCGGCTGACGCTGCTCGCCTTCGGCGACATGCTGCGCGTGCCGTGCAATCTGCCCAAGGGCGAGCCGCGTTCGCTCGAGGCCGCACGCGCGGCTGGCGCACGGGTGTTGCCGGTGGCTTCGCCGCAGCAGGCGGCCGCGATCGCGCGCGAGTCACCCGATCGCGAGGTGGTCTTCTTTGCCGCCGGTTTCGAGACCACCACCGCGCCGGTGGCGAGCCTCGTGGCGGAGGGCCTGCCGCCGAATCTGTCGATTCTGCTGTCGGCGCGACGCACCTGGCCGGTGGTGTCGATGCTGCTCGACGGCGGCGAGCCCGGATTCGACGCGCTCGTCGCGCCGGGACACGTGGCGACGGTGATGGGGCCCGAAGAGTGGCGCTTCGTGCCCGAACGACACGGGATCCCGGCCGCGATCGCCGGCTTCACGCCGCAAAGCCTGCTTGCGGCGCTGTATTCGGTGGCCCGCCAGCATCTGGAGCGGCGCCCGTTCCTGGACAATTGCTACCGGGCCGTGGTGCGCGACGGTGGCAACCCCGGGGCACGCGACATCCTGGCCTCCACGCTCGATATCGTGGATGCGCCGTGGCGTGGCATCGGCCCGATCCCGCGATCCGGCTTCGCGCTGAAGGCGTCCTTTGCAGGCGCCGATGCGCGCGCCCGACATCCGATCGACGCCGACGGCGCGCGCAAGCGAATCGGCGAGATGCCGCCGGGTTGCGACTGCGCGCGCGTGGTGCTCGGGCGGATCCGCCCCAATGAGTGCGTGCTCTACGGCCGTGCCTGCAAGCCGCGAACCCCGGTGGGTCCGTGCATGGTTTCCGACGAGGGCGCGTGCCGGATCTGGTGGACGGCGGGTGTGCGCGAGCAGGCCACAGCGCACCCCGCGCCCGCGGCCCGATCGTGACACGGGCCGCGGGCGCGGCGACTCGTCCGGGCGAGGCCGCGCGGGCGGTTCGCATCCTGGTCGCCGGGCGGGTGCAGGGCGTGGGATTCCGACCCTTCGTCCATGCGTTGGCCACGCGGCTGGAGATCGGCGGGTGGGTGCGCAATGTCGACTCCAGGGTGGAGATCGAAGCCCGAGGCCAAGACGGGGCGCTCGCCGAACTCGTCGACGCACTGGTCCGTGCGCCGCCGCCCGGTGCGATGCCGAGAATCGAGCGGGTCGAGCCGTTGGCGCGGGCGGCGCGTGGCGACGGCCGCGAGCGCGATGGCGGCCGCGCCCCCTTCGAGATCCTCGCCAGCGTGCGCGGCGAGCCCGGCGACGCCCATCTTCCGCCGGATCGGAGCCTGTGCGCGGACTGCCTGCGCGAGCTCTTCGATCCGGGCGACCGACGCCATCGACACCCGTTCATCAACTGCGCGCATTGCGGGCCCCGCTACACGGTGATTCGGGCGCTGCCCTATGATCGCGCCGCGACCTCGATGGCCGGCTTTGCGATGTGCGCGCAATGCCATGCCGAGTACGAGGACCCGGCCGATCGACGCTTTCATGCCGAACCGCTGTCCTGCCCGGCCTGCGGTCCGCGCCTGCGTTTCGAGTCCGTGGCGATCGGATCGGTGGCGACGCCGTCGCCGCCGGCGTGCCCTGGGGGCCGGGGCGAGCGCACGACCGACGAGGCGGCGCTGGCAGCCGCCGTCGCCGCGCTGCGGGCCGGCAAGATCGTCGCGCTCGAGGGCGTGGGTGGCTATCACCTGCTTTGTGACGCACGCAATGAGCCGGCGGTCCTGCGCTTGCGCGCACGCAAGGGCCGACCGGACAAGCCGCTGGCGGTGATGTTTCCGCTGGCGGGGGCCGACGGGCTCGACGCGCTGCGGGCGGAGCTCTCGCCCGCGGGCCCGGAAGTCCGGGCCTTGCTCGATCCGGCGCGGCCGATCGTGCTGTGTGCCCGGCGGCCGGACTCGACACTGACGCCGGCAATCGCGCCCCGGCTCGACGAGGTCGGCGCGATGCTGCCCTACAGCCCCTTGCATACGCTGCTGTGCGCCGACTTCGCCGCCCCGCTGGTCGCGACCTCGGGAAATCTCTCGGGCGAGCCGGTCCTCACCGAAGCAGCCGAGGCCGGGCAACGGCTGGCCGGCATCGCCGATGCCTTCGTTCATCACGATCGGCCGATTCTGCGCCCGGCCGACGACCCGGTGCGGCGCCTGATCGCAGGCCGGATGCGCCCGATCCGCATCGGACGCGGCGACGCGCCATGCGAACTGAGCTTGCCCTGGCCGCTGGGCGAGCCGCTGCTCGCGCTCGGGGGCCAGTCCAAGCTCACGCTGGCGCTCGGCTTCGGTACCCGCGCGGTGGTGACGCCGCACATCGGTGACCTGGACAGCCCCAGGGGACGCGATGTCTTTGCGCGCGTCGCCCGGGACCTGCAGGACCTCCATGGCGTCCGCGCCAGTCGGCTCGTGCTCGATGCGCACCCGGGCTACGGCAGCCGGCCCTGGGCCCGCGCTAGCGGACTGGCGGCGATCGAGGTGGCCCATCACCATGCTCACGCGTCGGCTGCGGTCAGCGAACGGCCCGATGTCTCGAACTGGCTGGTATTCGCCTGGGATGGCGTCGGCCTGGGCGAGGATCGGACGCTATGGGGCGGCGAGGCCCTGGTCGGCATGCCCGGTGCCTGGCGGCGGGCCGGGTCGATGCGCGTGTTTCGTCCACCGGGCGGCGAGCGGGCCGCGCGCGAGCCCTGGCGCTCGGCGGCCGCCGCGTGCTGGGACGCGGGCCTGGACTTCGCACCGGATATTCCGGATCTCTCCCTCGCGCGGGCGGCCTGGTCGGCGGGACGCAACGCGCCCGCGACCAGCGCGGTGGGGCGTCTGTTCGATGCAGCCGCGTCGATCGTGCTGGGCCTGGATCGGGTCAGCCACGAAGCGCAGGCCCCGATGCGACTCGAGGCGCTTGCCCGCGAGGGGGCCGGGGCGAGCGCGGTGGATCTGCCGCTCTGCGACGACGATGGCGTCCTGCGTATCGATTGGCGTCCCTTGCTCGCGATGCTTCGAGACCAGACGATCTGCGCCGCGCAACGTGCCGCCGCGTTGCACGAGAGCCTGGCGCAGGCCGCGTTCGCGCAGGCGCAGCAGCTGCGCGAGCGCCACCGAATCGATGCCGTGGCCTTGTGCGGCGGTGTATTCCAGAACCGGGTGCTGAGCGAGTCCCTGCTGGGGCGATTCGCTCGCGCGGGCATCGATTGCCTGTTGCCGTCCCGGTTGCCGGTCAACGACGCCGGCCTCGCGTTCGGCCAGCTCGTCGAGGTGGCCGCAAGGGAGCAATCGACTTGATCGACGAACACCTGTTGCTCGCGCACGGCAACGGCGGGCGCCTGATGCGCGAGCTGATCGACGAAGTCTTTGGCGCCGGACTCGGCGAACTCGCGCCCGATGCCCGCTGCGATGCCGCGCTACTGCCGGCCGCGACCGGCGCGTTGATGGTTTCCACCGACGGCTTCACCGTGCAGCCGCTCGAGTTCCCGGGCGGCGATCTCGGCACGCTGGCCGCCCACGGCACGATCAACGACCTGGCCGTCGCCGGCGCCAAGGTGCGCTGGCTGACCCTGGGCGCGATTCTCGAGGAAGGCCTCGAAGTGGCCCTGCTGCGCCGGCTCGTCGCGGGTTTTGCGGCGTCGGCCGGTGCGGCCGGCGCACGGATCGTGGCCGGCGACACGAAGCTGGTGCCGCGCGGCAACGGCGGCGGCGCGTATTTCAGCGTGACCGGCATCGGCGAATGCCTGCGTGCGGGCATCGCGATCGACGCGGTCGAGCCCGGCGATGCGGTGCTGGTGAGCGGACCGATCGGCGACCACGGCATCGCCGTGATGCTCGCGCGCGAGGATTTCGACCTCCAGAGCGCCGCGCGCAGCGACTGCGCGTCGGTGCTGGGCCTTTGCGAAGCCCTGTGGCCACTGCCCGGCCTGCGTTTCACGCGGGACCCGACCCGGGGCGGCCTGGCCACGGTCGCGCACGAGATCGTCCAGGCGCGTGGGGTCGGCGTGCGCCTCCAGGAATGCCGCGTGCCGGTTCGGGAGGCCGCCCGCTCGGTGTGCGAGATGCTCGGCTACGACCCGATGTACCTGGCCTGCGAGGGACGTGTCGTCGCCGTGGTCGCCGCCGACCAGGCCAACGAGGCGCTGCGTCGTTGGCGTGCGACCGAGGCGGGACGCGACGCCGAGATCATCGGCGCGATCAACGACGGGCCCGCACGGGTGGTGCTCGAGACCGCGATCGGCGGTGAGCGCGTGATCGACGAACTCGAGGACGATCCCTTGCCGCGCATCTGCTGACGCCGTTTCAAGGCGGCGATGCCGGGTGCGTCAGGCGGGCCGTTTGCGCACCAGGATCGTGTCGAAGTGGGTAAGTACTTCCACGCCATCCTGGTTCACGAGCGAAAAGCGAAGCTTCACGATGCCGCGGTCCGGCTTCGATCCGGACTCGCGTCGCTCGACCCACTCACGCGTGAGTGTCAGCAGATCACCGGGGCGCACGGGCGCTCGAAAGCGCACCTCGTCGTAGCCGAGGGACGCGATCACCGCATGACGCTCGGGCAGCGCGTGGACCAGCCGCTGCTTCAGTGCCAGCATCAGCACCCCGGGCGCGGTCAGGCTGCCGAAGGCCGCCTTGCCGGCGGCTTCGTCCACGTGGAAGGGCAGCGGGTCCCAGCGCCTGGAGAATTCGACCAGTTCGTCGCGGTCGACGCTCAGCGGCGGGCTCGAGACCCGCTCGCCGGGGACCATGTCTTCGAAGAAGCGCAGCGGCCGCGATGCGCTCGAGTCGGTTGGCATTGAATTCCCTGTCCGGTGTCGATCGGGCTCGCGCCCGTGGCCGCCAATGGTATCGCCAGCCGATGCGGCTCGCCTGGGACTTCGCCGCCCCGAATCGAATCGGTTCCCGCGAAATAGAGAATCGCGCCGACGCACGCGAAGATTCGCAGCTTCCAGCGCCGGTCCAGCCATGCATGCATCGTGAACCACTCCTGGTGCAGGCCATGATTCACGTTTAACGCCGCCCAGCTACCTCGGTCTTGACCTACCTCAATCGGCGTCGATCACGAGAATCAGCGCTGCAGGCGCCGTTCCCGCGCATACCAGACCAGTGCCAGGTAGCGATGGATGCCATGGACGAACTTGCCGTACGGCAGGCTCAGGAACAGGCCCAGCACGATGCCCAGGTGGATCGCGAGCAGCAGCCCCATCGCGGCGGTCTCACGCGCGGCCAACAGGGCCAGGCCGGTCAGCGCCGTCAGCAGCAGCATCGACGTGAACGCCGTGCTCATGCCGGCGCCTGCCGTGTCGACCAGGGCCGGATCACGACGCCGGCGCGCGGCGAGCAGGCCGATGGTGCCCACCACGATTCCGATTCCGCCGACGCTGCCGAGCAGCACTGGCAGGTCCCACCAGGGGTAGGGCGCCTCGCGCTCGAGCAGGTAGTGGTAGAGCGTGGCCACGCCGGTGGCGGCAAAGCAGAGCGCCAGCCCGCCCACCGTCAGGTGGTGCCAGCGCCGACGCTTGTCGTCGGGGGCATCGCCGTCGTTCATGCAGCCGACGCCGCCGCCGTCGAGGTAGCGCAGTGCGGCCGCGTCACGGGCTGCCTCGCGCCAGTCGGTCGGGCCGACCACGCCCGCCGGCCCGCCGGCTTCGTGCAGTTCGCGCCAGAATCGCCGGGCGCTCAGCGCGAGCGCCACGATCGCGTAGATGAACGTGGCGCCGAACAGCAAGGCCATCGCGCCGTGTGGCATCTGCCGATAGAAGGCGCCCGGTCCCGATTGCGGGGTGAACAGCGCGTCGACACCGCCGTTTGCCGCGAAGCCCGCGATGAACACCAGCACCGCGATCCCGGTGGCCAGCGCCACACCGAGCGCGTTGCCGGTGAACAGGCCCGCCAGCGCGCTCGGCCAGGCGTAACGCGGGTAGGACTCGGCGCGCACGGTCGCGAGCGTGCGCGGGACGTTCATCTCGAACGGATGGGGCGGCGCGAACTGGCAGTCGTGCAGGCAGGCACCGCAACCATGGCATAGATTGGCGAGATAGTTCAGGTCCGCGTCGGCGAAGACGCGTCGCATCTCCATCGCCGGAAACACCGCGCAGACGCCTTCGCAGTAGCGACAGGAATTGCACAGCGTCATCAGCCGATCGGCCTCGGCCAGTGCGGCACTCGAGTGTGGCGTCGGGCTCGGTTCGATGCGCAGCCAGCGCGGAGCCGGTGTGGCGTCGGTTTCCGGCGTCGCCGGGATCGGTTCGTCGTTCATGTTCTCAGTGTTGCCGCTGCGCCGCCGCCTGCTCGCCGGCGATCCGGCCGAATACCGCACCGATCGTCATGCCGACGCCGGCGGCGTAGCCCTGGCCCAGCACGTTGCCCGCCATGATCTCGCCTGCGGCGAAGACATTGGCGGCCGGCTTGCCCGTGGCGAGCATCACTCGCGCATGGCGGTCCACGCGGGTCCCGAGATAGGTGAAGGTGATGCCCGGGCGAACCGGATAGGCATAGAAGGGCGGCTTCTCGATGCGGGTCGCCCAGTGCGATTTCGGGGGTTCCAGTCCTTCGGTACGACAGTCGTCCAGGACGGTGTGATCGAAACGACCCGGCCGCACCGCGGCGTTGAAACCCGCGATCGTTTCCTCTAGGGTCCGTGCATCCAGCTCGAGGCGTTGCGCGAGTTCGCGCACGCTGGGCGCGACGATCGGTGGAAAGCACGAGGGCATGAATTTCTCGAGTGAATCGGCATCGAACACGATGAAGCCGAGCTGGTCGGGCTGCTGCGCCACCAGCCGCCCCCAGATCGCGTAGCGGCGCGGCCAGAAGTCCTCGCCCTCGTCGTAGAAGCGACGCGCCAGCTTGTTCACGACGATCCCGAACACCACGCAGTCCAGTCGCGTGATGATGCCCCCGTCGTAGCGTGGCGCGCGCGCATCGATCGCCACCGCATGGCACTGCGACGGGTCGCCCACCGGCTCGGCGCCGGCATCGAGCAGCATCCTGAGCACGGTGCCGCGATTGAAGCGCGTGCCGCGGATCAGGAAATTGCGTGCCGCCGGCCCCCAGGCCTGTTCGAGCCATTCGAAATTGGATTCGAAGCCGCCACTCGCGGCCACCAGCGTGGCCGCGTGCACCTGGTGCTCGCGCCCGCCTTGGCGTACGCTCGCCGATCGGAATACGCCGTCGTCGATGTCGAGCGCCACCACCTCGGCCTCGTACGCGACCGTGACGCCGAGCGATTCCGCCGTCCGATAGAGCGCATTGAGCATCGCGCGACCACCGCCGAGAAAGAACGCATTGGTACGCCCCAGGCTGAGCGTGCCGCCCAGCGAGGGTTGGAAGCGAACGCCCTGCTCGCCGATCCAGTCGAGCATGGGCTTGGATTGCGCGATCATGAAGCGAGTCAGCGCCTCGTCGGTGCGACCGCCGGTCACACGCAGCAGATCGTCCCAGAATTCGTCTTCGGTGTACGGGCCGCTGAGGGTGGCCGTGGCGGCGTCGTGCGCGCAGCGCATGTTGCGCGTATGCCGCGTATTGCCACCGCGCCAGTAACGCGATGCGGCCTCGACGACCAGCACCGACGCACCATCGCGTGCGGCGGCAATGGCGGCGCACAGCGCGGCATTGCCGCCACCGACGACCAGGACGTCGTAGGTGCGATCGAAGGGCTGCATCGGAAACCTCGGCTGCGGACGGTTCGTTTTTGCTGCCCGGAGTGTAAGCCAGCGCTCGCATGGGGTGCGCCGGGGGGACCGACGCCGGCGGATTGCGCCACAATCGCGATTCCCCATCGAGCCGATATGACGCCGCTACCCACCAAGCGCTTGACCGAAGGCCGCGTGCTGGCTTGGATGTGCGCGATCATCTTCGTCAACCAGCTCGGCTTCGGCGCGATCGTGCCGGTGCTGCCGCTCTACGCCAAGTCCTTCGATGTGTCGGTCTCGGCGATCGGCGTGACGATCGCCGCATTCGGCGCCGCACGATTCGTGTCGGCCGTGCCCTGCGGCAACATGGCCGATGCGCTCGGCCGGCGTCCGACGCTGGCACTCGGCGGGCTGATCGCGGTCGTCGGCAACCTCTGGTCGGCCTGGGCCGGTACCTTCACCGAATTCCTGCTGGCCCGCTTCGTGGCCGGCGTCGGCGCGGGGGTCGTGATCACGATCGGCGCCGTGGTGCTGGCCGATATCAGCACGCCCGCGCGACGCGGGCGGATGATGGCCTTGTATCAGGGCAGCTTTCTCTTCGCCGTCGGACTCGGGCCGCTGCCCGGTGGCCTGCTGGCCGAGCACTACGGGCTGGCGGCGCCATTCGTCGCCAACGCGGTGGCGGCGCTGCTCGTGGGCCTGATCGCCTGGTTCGCGGTGCCCGAGACGCGGGACTTCGGCGGGCAGCAAGCGATTCGCGCCGCCGACCCGGTGCCGTTTGCGCGACAGGTCCGGCTGATGACGGCCAAGGTCGGCTTCATGCTGGTGTGCCTGGTCGGGTTCGTCCATGCGATCGTGCGCACGGGCGGCCTGTTCAACATCGTTCCGCTGGTGGGGGCCGGGCGCCTCGGCCTGAGCACCGGGCAGATCGGCAGTGGCTTCGCGCTGGGCAGCCTGCTCGGCCTGCTTGCGACCTATCCGGCCGGCGTGCTGGCCGATCGTCACGGTCGCAAACCGGTCATCGTGATCGCGGCCCTGCTCACCGGCCTGTCCTTCTTCGGCTTCCGGTTTGCCGATGGCTATGTCGGCTTCGTTTCCGCCTGCCTGGTCTGGGGCGTGGCCGCCGCCGTCACCGGCGCGGCCCCGGCGGCGTACGCGGCCGACAACGCGCCACCGGGCATGAATGCCGCGGCCATGAGCACCTACCGGGCACTCACCGACGCCGGTTATGTTGTCGGTCCGATCGGTCTGGGCCTGTTCACCGATCTGGCCGGGCCCAATCACGCGATCGCCTTGTGTGCGGTGGCGATCACGCTGGTGGCACTGGCCTTCGCCCGCTTCGCGCCCGAGAGCTATCGTGGCCGCTGATCGCCCGTCGCCGGGTCCGGCCTCGAGTTCGCGTCTCGTGGGGGCGCCCCTGGTGCCCACGATGCTGCGACTCGCGGTGCCGGGCGTGATCGGCGCGCTGATCCAGTCGGCGCAGATGATGGTCGAAGCCGGGTTCCTGCGCCATGTCGGCACCGATGCGCTGGCAGCCGTGGCGGTCGTGTTTCCGCTCGTGATGCTGGCGGGCATGTTCTCGGCCGGTGCCATGGGCGGCGCCGTGGCCGGCGCGACCGCCCGCGCGCTCGGTGCCGGTGATTCGGGCCGTGCCAGCGCCGTGCTCGCGGCCGCGTTCGCTCTGGCCCTGCTGGCCGGTTGCACGATGAGCGTGCTGGTCATCGGCTTCGGACCGGCGCTCTACGCCTGGGCCGGGACGGACCCGCGCATCGCTGCGGCCTCGACCACCTATGCCGCCGTCGTCTTTGCCGGCATGCCGATGCTCTGGATGAGCAACATGCTCAGTTCGGTGCTGCGCGGCAGTGGCGACATGCTGCGCCCGGCCGGCGTGATGGCCGTCACCCTGGCGTCCTATGCGCTCTACGCGCGCTGGCTCATCCCCGGGGCCGGGGCGCCGCTGCACGAAGCGATGCGTGCCGCCGGCCTGGCGATGGTGCTCGCCTACCTGAGCGCGCTCCTGGTAGCCGTGGGCTTCGTGCTGCGACCCGCGCAACCGGTGCGTCCACGCCGCCATTCCTTTCGCAAGGCCGTGTTCGGCGCGGTGTTGCGCCAGGGGTCGCTGGCGAGCACGCAGTCGCTGATGACGGTGGCCTATGCCCTGGTCGCCACCGCCTTGTTCAGTCGTCAGGGAACCGACTGGCTGGCAGGCTACGGGCTGGCCGTGCGACTCGAGTTACTCATGGTGCCGGTGATCTTCGGCGTCGGCAGTTCGCTGATCGCGATCGTCGGCGCCCACGTCGGTGCCGGCCTGCGTGCCCGTGCGGTATCCATCGCCTGGCGCGGCGTGCTGTTCAATGCATTGATGATCGGCGCCGTGGGCCTGCTGTTCGCCATCCAGCCCGGTTGGTGGTGCGACACGCTGGCCAGCACCAGCGCGGTCGCGGCCGACTGCAGGACCTCGTTGCGCGTGATCGGACCCACCTATGGCTTCTTTGCCCTCGGCCTTGGCATCTACTTCGCGAGCCAGGGCCTGAATACCTTGCCCTATCCGGTGACCGGAGCGCTGTTGCGATTGCTGATCGTGGCAGGCGGCTTGCTGTGGGCAGGCGCGTCGACACCGCCGCAGCACCTGCTGTGGCTGGTGGCGAGTGCCGTCGTCGCCTATGGCGCCTTCGTTGCCATCGCGCTTCGCTTGGGACCCTGGCGACCCGAGCCCCGGGCGAAGGCGCGGTGATGGCGCTCGACGATCCGATTCTCTGGTTCGCGATTGGCGCCTTTCTTTTCGCCGGCACCATCAAGGGCGTGATCGGCATCGGCCTGCCGACCGCATCGATCTCGCTGATGTCCCAGGTCGCCGATCCGCGGGTCGCGATCGCGCTGCTGATGGTGCCGATGTTCGTCGCGAATACCTGGCAGATCCTTCGAGCGGGACGGCTCGCGCATTCGATCGCCGTGCTGTGGCCGTTCGCGCTGGCCATGTGCCTGTTCATGGGGATCGGGGCGCAATTCGCCGCCGGCATCGATCGTCGCCAGATGATGCTGGTGACCGGATGCGTGATCCTGTTGTTCGTCGCCACCAGCTTCGTGCGCGAGACGCCACCGATCCCGTCCCGGCTCGACCGGGTGGCGCAACTCGTGCTGGGGGCGGTCGCGGGCCTGCTCGGCGGCCTGACGGCCATCTGGTCGCCGCCGATGGTGATCTATCTGCTGGCGCGGCGTGTCTCGAAGGACGACTTCATCGCCTTCACCGGGCTGTTGATTTTCGTCGGGTCGTTTCCACTGTATCTCGGATACTGGCATGCGGGGTTGCTGCAGCAGACCCTGGCCAGCGCGTCGGTCCTGATGGTGCTACCCACCTTGGCCGGATTCGCACTCGGCGAGTCCTTGCGGACACGCCTGGGCAGTGCCGGATTTCGTCGCGCGGTGATCATCGTGTTCGGGTTGATGGGCCTGAACCTGGTCCGACGCGCGCTCCTGGGCTGATGCCGAGCCCGACCGATCGGGCCGCATGCCGCTGCACCACCGCGCACGGGCGCTGTCGTGATCAGGCCGCGATGGCCTCGCCGAACACCGCGATCGCCATGCCCAGCAGGGCGGCCGCGCCGAACAAGGCGACGCGCGCCAGCCGTCGGCTACGCCAGGCGGCGATCGCGGCGATCGCCGCCTGCAGCGCGTAGTAAAGCGCGAACGCACGCGATGCGTAGGCGATGATCTCGAACACATTGGCCCGCCAGGTCAATACCAGTCCCAGCGCCACCAGCATCGCGTAGGCATGGCGCGGCCGGATCCGATTGCCGCTCAACTCGGTGAACAGGCCACCGGAACCGCCGGTGTCGGCGATCGCGGCGCTGAATTGGGCACTGAGGGCGGCGGCGACCAGCAAGGCCGGCAGGATCGGCGCGACGACGCTCATCATGTCGATGATCGCGGTCTCGCTCAAGGCCTCGTGGCCGCGGCCAAAGACCAGCGCGGTCAGTGCGATGTAGACCAGGTAGATGGCGCTCGATACCCACTGGGCGAGCCGCATCGAGCGGATGCGCGTGCCCGCGTCGTAGGTCGCGCCCAGGTAGCGCGAGGTCTCGAAGCCCTGTACGGTCACCAGCAGGCCGGCGGTCAGCGCCATGGCGTCCCAGCCGGTTCGCGCCGCCGGCGCAATGACCAGCAGGCCGTTCGCCGCACGCTCGCCGAAGTAGGCGATCAATCCGACCAGGAGCCCGGCGATGATCGCGAGCTTCGCGCTCACCGCCAGGTACTCGAGTTGCTCGAGCAGCTTGAATCCGCGTGTCCAGCCGACGACCAGGATCACGACGAAGACACCCGTCGTGAGCAGCCGGGCCGCATCGGCGTCGCCGCGGGCGCCACCCAGGCTCAGTCCGAAGGCGCCGAACAGGTTCAGGTAGTAGGCGACCGACACGATATAGGCAAAGCCGAGTGCCCAGGCCGCGAGACGATCGAGCCGTTGCTCCAGGCGCGAGCGCAGATGCTGCGCCTTGTCGATCTCGGCGATGTTGAATCGCACGGCGGCGCCGAACAGATACGCCACCAGACACAGGGCGGCCATGGCCAGCGGCGCGTACCGTCCGAACGAGAAATCGAGTGTCGGTCCGATGACCAGGAAGCCGCTGCCGATGATCGATGCCAGCGGGGTGACCACCGCGCGCCACAACACGGCACCGGACAGTCGCGGATGCAGCAGCAAAAGCGCGACCGCGACGACGGCGGTGATGATGGCGGCGTTCAGGAGCATTCGATCGATCGGTGATCCGACACTGTATCCTGAGTGTCGATGCCGGCGGCGTCTCGTCGGCCCGACACGCCAGGACCTTGGTCATGATCGATCCTCGTACGCCGGTGCTCGTTGGCTGCGCGCAGATCACGCAGCGCGAGCCCGATCCACTCTTGGCGCGCTCGCCGATCGATCTGTGCGCCGATGCGGCCCTCGGCGCGGCCACGGACAGTGGCGCGGGCGAGCGCTTGCTCGCGGCACTCGACACGGTGGTGTCGATCCGGTCGTTCTCGGATACCAGCTGGCGCTTCGCCTGCCCGTTCGGCCGCTATTCGAACCCGCCCAAGTCGCTCGCCGCGCGCGTCGGCGCGGGCTCGGCGCGGCGCCTCGTCTACACCTGGAACGGCGGCAACATGCCGCAGTGGTGCTTGAACCGGCTTGGCGAGATGATCACGCGCGGCGAGGTCGATGCCGCGCTGATCGCCGGTGGCGAGTCACTGGCCACCCAGAAGGCCGCGCAGCGCGCGGGTATCCACCTGGACTGGAACGAGGACCCGGGTGGTGAGCCCGAGCTTTGGGGCATCCCGACGCGGGGGTGGTCGGATCTCGAGGATCGGCATGGCATGCGTGGGGCGATCTATTCGTACCCGATGTTCGAGAACGCGATCCGCGCGCACCGGGGTCGCGACATCGAGTCGCATCAGCGGGTGCTCGGCGAGCTACTGGAACGATTCGCGCAGGTGGCGGCGGCCAACCCGCTGGCGGATCGCCGCGCCGGCTACGACGCGCGAACCATCACCACCGCCGGCCCCGACAATCCCTATATCGGCTTTCCCTACACGCGGCTGATGAACTCGAACGCGTTCATCGACCAGAGCGCCGCCATCATTCTGACGAGCGTCGAGCGAGCGCGCGCGCTCGGCATCGCGCGCGAGAAGTGGGTGTTCCTGCATGGCTGCGCCGATGCCCACGATCACTGGTACATCACCGAGCGACGCGAATACCATGCGTCGCCGGCCATGGGCGTCGTGTTCGAGAGGGCCTGTGCCATGGCGGGTCGCAGCCTCGGGGAGATCGACCTCATCGATCTCTACAGCTGTTTTCCGTCTGCGGTGCAGGCGGCCTGCGACGCGGGTGGCATCGCCCTGGACGACCCTCGCGGCCTGACCGTGACCGGGGGGATGCCGTATTTCGGTGGGCCCGGGAACAACTATGTGACCCATTCGATCGCCGAGATGATGGATCGGCTTCGAGCCAGCCCCGGGCGCTTCGGCCTGGTCACCGCCAACGGCAACTACCTGACCAAGCAATCGGCCGGCATCTACGGGACCGAAGCGCCGCAGGCACGGTTCGCGCCTGAAGACCCCGCGATCGCGCAGCGTGCGCTCGACGCGATCCCCAAGCCCGAGTTGCTGGCGCTCGCCGACGGCGCGGCGACGGTCGAGACCTACACTGTCATGCACGGTCGCGGCGCGCCTGCCTGGGCGATCGTCATCGGCCGTCTCGATGGCGGCGAGCGCTTCATCGCCAACACGCCGACCGATGCGGCGGTGCTGGCCGATATCCAGGGCAGCGAGTTCATCGGTCGACGTGGTCGCGTATCCAACGATGGCGAGCGCAACCTGTTCGTGCCCGCGTGAGCACGATGCCTGTCAGAAGAACTCGATTCCGGTCGATCCGGATTCCTCGGCCGCTGCAGTCTTGAGTTCGATCGCTCCGGACTCGACCAGCATCGCATGGTCGTGCACGGCGTTTCGGCCATTGGCCTTCGCGAAGTAGACCGCCTGGTCGGCACGCTCGAAGGCGGCACTGGGCAGGTCCGACGCCTCGACCCGGGTGAAACCGATGCTCACGGTCAGGCGGCCCACCCGAGGAAAGTCGAAGCCCTCGACCTCGTGGCGCAACTGCTCGAATCCCGCCGTCGCGGCCGATGCGTCGGGGGCGCGCATCAGCACCACGAACTCCTCGCCCCCGAAACGGTACAGGCCGTCGTCGAAGCGAAAGGTAGAGCGCATCAGTCGGGCGATCAGGATCAGGACTTCGTCGCCGATCAGGTGCCCGTGGCGGTCGTTGACGCGCTTGAAATGGTCCACGTCGACGACACCGAGCCAATGGTTCGAATCCGGGTTGGCATCGTCGACCTGCATCGCGGCGCGCACGAAGGCCTCGTCGAAGGACTTGCGGTTGAGCAGGCCCGTCATCGCGTCGCGCTCGTTCTCGTCGAGCAGGGCGCGCAGGTGGCGATAGAAGCGTTGAATGCCCACCAACGTGCGTGTCGCGGATTCGTCCAGGGGCGAGTCGGTCTGCAACTCGATCACGCCGCATGGCTCGGAACCTGTGTTCAGGGGTACCAGCGTGCGTTGCCCGTCGGCATGCGGCTCACAGACGATCCGACCGGATTCGCTGCTGCGGACATGGCTCGAGAGCAAGGCATAGGGCTGAAGATGGCCGGGCCGGGTCGAGGGATCGCGACGTCGGGCAGGCAACATCGTCCAGACCCGCTTCTCGCCCTCGCCCCGGATGCGCGCGAGCACCAGCGACTCGGGTGCGAGCAGGTCGTCGATCAGCCCGAGGAACGAGTGGTCCATCAGGTCGCGATCACGCTGCCCGGCCATGTCGGCGAGGTGGTCGATCAGTTCGGTCATCGGCGGCTGTGCCCCGTTAGGGGTCCTGGAAGCGATTTCCCGGACTTCGGCCGCAGCCAGGCAAGCTTGACGGCCGGGGTCGCCGGAAATCGGTCTGTCGTGACCGCCGGGCCTCGCCGTCCGACGGGTTGCGGTTCAGAAGAACTCGACGCAGTTGGCCGGGCCGTCGTCTCGAACCGAGCCCTTGTCCATCAGGTCGTCGTACCCATGGGCCGCGTTCCGCCCGGTGGCCTTGGCGTGGTAGACGGCGATGTCGGCCCGGTGCAGGGCCTGGCTCGAGGGCTCGCCAAATCGGACCCGAGTGAAGCCGATGCTCACGGTGATGCGGCCCACTTGTGGAAATTCGAAGGCCTCGATCGACGCTCGCACGGCTTCGAAGCGCCGGGCTGCCTCGTTTTCGTCCAGGCCGTGCATCAGTACGACGAATTCCTCGCCGCCGAACCGATAGACGCTGTCGTCGGCGTCGTCCAGGGCGGCCCGCATCAGATGCGCGAGCAGGATCAGGATCTCGTCGCCGATCAGGTGGCCGAAGCGGTCGTTGATTTGCTTGAAGTGGTCCGCATCGACGATTCCGAGCCAGAAGCCGCGCCCCGAGCCGCCGGGTCGCGGCTCGAGTGCGGCATCGTCGAAATGGGCATCGAACGAGCGGCGGTTTCTAAGGCCCGTCATCGCGTCGCGCTCGCTTTCGTCATGCAACTCGCGCATTCGGCGATAGTAGCGCTGCACGCCAAGCAGGATGCCCAGCGTGCGCGCGTCGGGCGCAGCGCTCGAAACGGTCTCGACCAGGGCACACAGGCGCGTGCCGATGAGTAGCGGCACGAGCGTCGAGAACGGTCCCGAACCGCGGTGGATGATGTCGCCGCGTCCCAGCCGCTCCAGCGTCGCGGCGTCGATCCGCTCGAGCGCACCCTTGCAAACGACGGCGGCGCCCGCTGCCGGTCGAACCAGCTTCCAGCGTGGGTTGGAGCCGATGCCGACCCGGCGCGCGATCGACACGTCGGCCGGGGCGACCAGGTCGCCGACCAATTCGGCCACCGACAGGTCGACCCGGTCACGTTCGCGCTGGCCCGGAAGGTCAGCGAGGTCGAACGGCGGTGAGGTCATCGAAGCATCCGGACACGGAAGGACACGACGTCCGTATCGGCGCTCGCAGCGCCGCTCTTGAGGACATTGCCCACATCACCGACCGACGGGGTGTTTCGATGTCGCCAGCGGCCGCAGTGGCAGAATGGACGGGCGATCGACTGGATGGAAATGACTCCGATGACTGGCCCGCGACGACCCCTGTTCCACTTCGACCCGCATGGAGGCGCGCGATGAAGCGCCTGATCGTCGGGATCTCGGGCGCGAGCGGTGTCGTCTACGGGGTGCGCCTGCTCGAGATGCTCCGCGCCGCAGGTGGCGTCGAAACCCACCTCGTGATGACGCCGGCGGCTCGGCTCAATGTCGAGGTCGAGTCGGCGCTGCCGTTGCCCCGAATCGAGGCGCTGGCCGATGTCGTCCACAGTGCGCGCAACGTGGGCGCGACGATCGCCAGCGGCAGCTTCCGTACCGACGGAATGATCGTTGCGCCGTGTTCGATCCGCACGCTCTCGGCAATCGCCCACTCGCTTTCCGACAATCTGCTCACCCGTGCCGCAGACGTGGTGCTCAAGGAACGTCGACGGCTGGTCCTGATGGTGCGCGAAACGCCGCTGCACGCCGGACACTGCAAGCTGATGTACGAGGCCTCGATGCTCGGTGCGATCATCGCGCCGCCCGTTCCGGCGATGTACGCCCGCCCCCAGACGATCGACGATGTCGTCGACCATTCGTGCGCACGGGTGCTCGACCTGTTCGACATCGACGTCGGTCGACTCGAGCGTTGGGCCGGCCTGGGAAAAGTGGCCGCGGGGACTTGAAACACCGGCGGATCGCCGTCATCTGGGAGGCGACAGCGTCATAGGAGCCGGTCTTGGAGTTCAAGGACTATTACGCGGTCCTCGGCGTGTCTCGCGACGCTTCTGCCGATGACGTCAAGAAGGCGTATCGGCGCCTGGCGCGCAAGTATCACCCCGACGTCAGCAAGGAGCCTGATGCCGAGGCCCGCATGAAGGAGGTCAACGAGGCCCACGAGGTCTTGTCGGATCCGGAGCGTCGCGCCGCCTACGATGCGCTGGGTACGCATCGGCCGGGCGAGGCGTTTCGGCCGCCGCCCGACTGGGATGCCGGCTTCGAGTTCACCGGCGACGGCTTTGGCGACCGGGCCGGCGCTCACGCCGAGTTCAGCGACTTCTTCTCCTCGATGTTCGGTGGCATCGGCGGCCATGGCGGTCGCGCGCGCCGCGGGGCCGACGGCGGCGGCGGAAGTTTTCGGGCGCGCGGAGAGGATCACCATGCGCGCATCCAGCTCGACATCGAGGATGCCTGGCGCGGTGCGCGCCAGCAGATCTCGCTGCGGGTGCCGCAGGTCGATGCGCAGGGGCGCGTCACGCTCGCCACTCGGACGCTCGACGTGCAGATCCCGCGAGGCGTGCGCGAGGGGCAGATGATCCGGCTGTCGGGCCAGGGCGGACCCGGCCTTGGCGGTGGAGCCGCGGGCGACCTGTTGCTGACGGTGTCATTCCGGCCCCACGCCCGATTTTCACTCGACGGGCGCGACCTGCTCGTCACACTGGCGGTGGCGCCCTGGGAGGCTGCGCTCGGCGCCGTGGTCCCGGTCGGTCTGCCCGATGGCAGCAGCCTGAAGGTACGAATTCCGGCCGGCGCACAAAGCGGCCGCGAGGTGGTCGTCAAGGCGCGAGGCCTTCCGTCCTCGCCGCCCGGGGACCTGGTGCTGCGCATCCGCGTCGTGCTGCCGCCGGCCGATACGCCGAAGGCGAAGGCGCTCTACGAGACGATGGCCCGCGAGCTGGCGTTCGACCCGCGCGCGGCCGGTGGAGGTTGAACGATGCGGGGAGACGATCCGCTGATCGGTGAATTGCTCGACGACATGCGCCTGACGCTCGACGAGTTGTGCCGCCTGACCGATGTCAGTCCGGACTGGGTGCGCCTTCGGATGCACGAGGGCTTGTTGCCGCCGTCGTCGGTGCGTGAACGCTGGCTCGAGGAGTCGCGCGCCGATCCCGGTTTCGGCCCGCGCGAGATTCGCCGGGTGCGCGAGATGCACCGGCTCGAGCGCGACTTCGACGCGGTGCCCGAACTGGCTGCGCTGGTCGCCGACATGATCGAGGAGATCGAGTCCCTGCGTGCACGGCTGCGCCGCGCCGGACTCGGCTAGCGCGGGCTTCAAGCGCCTGCCGGCGGCACCCCCCGGGCGGCACCGCTGGCGAGCAGTCCCTCGATGACCGCCTCGTCCAGTCCGGTTTCGGACAGTACCGCGCGCGTGTGCTGGCCCAGGCGCGGCGGCATCCGCAGCGGCGGGTCTTCGTCGTCGATCCGTACCGGAAACGATGCGAACCGGACCTCGCCGATCGCGGCATCGTGCAGGCTCTGGAAGAACCCGCTGGCCTTCAGGTGAGGGTCCTCGAGCAGGTCCTCGAGGCGGTTCATCGGCGCGGCCGGGATCTCGAGCCGTTCGCAAGCGGCCAGCCAGTCGGCCGTGCTGCGCGTGGCTATCAGTCGCCCCGCGGTCTCATAGAGGGCGGCGATGTGCTTCGTGCGTGCGGCGATGCCGGCGAAGCGCTCGTCGCGGGCCAGTTCCGGCTGCCCGGCCTCGGCAAAGAATCGCGCCCAGTGCGCATCGGTATAGGGCAGCATGCAGACGTAGCCGTCGGTGGTGCGATAGGGTCGCCGCCAGGCGTCCAGTACGCGCGGGTAGCCCATCGGGGCGGCCGGTGGCGTGAGGTGGTGGCCGTAGAAGTTCTCGACCAGGTTGAATGCCACCATCGACTCGAACATCGGGATCTCGACCACGCATCCTTCGCCCTTGCGCTCGCGCGCGAACAGTGCGGCCAGGATCGCGTGCACCGCGACCAGCGACGAGGCCTTGTCGGCCGCGACCATCGGCAGGTAGCGCGGCTCGCCGGCTTGCATCTGCATCAGCGCCGCGTTGCCCGACAGGCCCTGGACGATGTCGTCGTAGGCCGGGCGGCCGCTGTAAGGGCCGTGGCTGCCGAAGCCGACCAGGTTCGCGAACACCAGCCGCGGATTGCGCGTACGCAGCGTGTCCGGATCCAGGCCCAGCGCGGCGAGTTTCTGGGGCCGCATGCTGTGCATGAAGACGTCGGCACCTTCCACGATCCGCAGCAGCGCGTCGCGCGCCTCGGCGCGCTTGAGGTCGAGGACGACGCTGCGCTTGTTTCTGTTCGAACCCAGGAACATGACGGCCATCCCGGACTCGGGCGACGGGCCGGTGTAGCGGGTCGACTCGCCGCCGGGGACCTCCACCTTGATCACGTCGGCACCGTAGTCGCCGAGCGTCTGCGCGGCATAGGGCCCGAAGATGACGGTGCTGAGGTCGACGATGCGGATGCCGGCGAGCGGTGCGGTCATCGGGAACTTCCTGGCAGGTTGGGACCCGCATGATAGGGCGTGGCGGATTCGGAACGGCCCGCCAGGATGTTCCGATATCGTTCGCCTGCCAGCAATCAACAGCCTGCCAGCGACGAAGGAGAGCGACATGCGCGCCGAAACCCCGCCGACGAGCTTTGCGCCGGACGAAAGCGCGACGCTCACGATGCCCGCCGGGCAGCGCGCGCATCGCGACATGATCGCCCATCTCCCGCAGTTCGAGCGACGAATGCACGTGGTGTGCGACGGGGTCTGGGTGCTGGTGGGCAACGGCTTGTCGAACCAGTGCTTCGTGCGCGGGCCCGAAGGCCTGATCGCGATCGACACAGGCGAATGCGTCGAGGAGATGCGCAGCGCGCTGGCCAGCCTGCGCGAGTACACGTCGGACCCGGTGGTGGCCGTGATCTACACGCATTTCCACTACGTGTCGGGCACGCGCGCGATCTTCGATGCGGGGGGCGACCCGGCCATGCCGATCTGGGCGCACTCGCTCGTGGCAGCGAACCGGCTGCGCGTGGCAGGCGAGACCAGCGTCGTTGCGTCGCGCGGCTTGGTCGAGCAATTCGGGCTGGGCTTGCCGGCGGATGGCCCCGACGGCCTGGTCGGCGTGGGGCTGGGCACGAGCTATCGCAACCCGGACCATGCGCCGTACACGCCCGGCTATGTGACGCCCAATCACTGTTTCGACGCGCCGACCCGGGCACGGATCGCCGGGCTCGACGTGGTCATGACGCCCGCGCCCTCGGATGCCGACGACTCGATCACGATCTGGTTTCCGGCGCTCGGGCTGTGCGTGAACAACCTGGTCTGGCCGTCGCTGTTCAACATCTTTCCGATCCGCGGCGAGGCCTTCCGCGACCCCCGCGTGCTGCTCGAAGGCATCGACCACATCCTGGGGCTCGCGCCGGAGCACCTGGTCACCGCGCACGGCCTGCCGATCAGCTCGCGCGAACGGGTGCGCGAGATCGCGACCGACAGTCGCGACGCGATCCAGTTCCTCTGGGACCAGACCGTCCGATTGATGAACCAGGGTTTCAGTGGGCCGGAGATCGCCATGCGGGTGCGGCTGCCGGCGCGATTCTCGTCCCACTGTCACACCCGCGAGCTCTACGGCCTGGCGGAGCACTACGTGCGCCAGATCCAGTGCGGGCTCGTGGGCTGGTACGACGGCGAGATCGCGCGCTTGTTTCCATTGCCCCCGACGCAGCGCGCCCGCCGCCTGATCGCCGGATTCGGCGGCATCGACACGGTCCTCTCGCAGGCCCGCGCGGCGCTCGACGCGGGCGATCTGCGGTGGGCCCTCGAGCTGGCCAGTTGGCTGGTTCGCGACGCGATCGGCGATGGTCCCGCCGAGGCGTTGGTACCCGACTCCGCGGATGAACCCGCGCGCAAGACGCTGGCGGCCGCGCTGCGCGCGATCGCCGTGCGCACGACCGCGGCGAACATTCGCAACTGGTGCCTGACCCATGCCCGCGCGCTCGAGGGGACGCTGGATCTGTCGCGCTTCTACGTTCACCGGTTTCGAGCGGCCGATGTCCTCGAAGGGCCCGCGCATGCCCACGTGCACGTGCTGCGGGTACTGCTCGACCCCGTGCGCGCCGAAGGGGTCGATGGCGAGTTGCGCTGGGCATTCGACAGCGGCGAGCAAACCGGCCTGCGGCTGCGCGGCCAGGTCGCGGTGCCTACCGACGGCCAGGGTGCGGACATCGAGATCCGGCTCTCGCGCCAGACATGGGCACAGATGCTGGCCGGTCGACTCCGCCTCGACCAGGCGCTATCGAGCGGCGCGATCACGACGGACGATGCCGCCGCCGTCAGGCGCTGGCTGAGCTGCTTCGAACACCGGGCGTTCGAGCCCGGACACTGACCGACTCCAGGAGACTTCGATGGCACGGATCGTCGTGGCGCATGGCGCCTGGTCGTCCGCCTTCGCATGGCAGCGCATGCATGCGCTGCTGCGCGAGCGCGGGCACACCTTGTGGGTGCCCACCCTGACCGGGCTGGGCGAGCGCTCCCACCTGAGCAATCGGTCGATCGATCTCGACATGCATGTTCGCGATGTCTGCAACATGCTGTTCCACGAGGACCTGAACGACATCGTGTTGATCGGCCACAGCTACGGCGGCATGGTCGCCACGGGCGTGGCCGACCGCGAGCCCGCGCGGATCCGGCGGCTCGTGTACCTGGATGCGTTCGCGCCGCGCGATGGCGACTCGCTGCTCGGCCTGCTGCCCGAGCCGGCGCGCGCGCGCATGCTAGAGCTCGCGCGGTCCGAAGGCGATGGCTGGCGCATTCCCTCGAACCCGCTGCCCGATGACACGTCGCCCGAGGACGTGGCCTGGCTGACGCCGCGGCGGCATCCGCAGCCGATCGAGACCTTTCGGCAGCCGATCCGCCTGGCCAAGGGCGAGCCGGCGATGCCAAGGCACTATGTCTACTGCACGAAGATCGCGCCCGGCGACGTCTTCGGCCGGTTCGCTGCTCGGGCCCGTACCGAGGGCGGATGGGGCTACGACGAGATCGACGCGTCTCACAACCCGCATGTGACGGTGCCGGATGCGTTGGCCGAACTGATCGATCGTATGGCATCGTGATCGCGCGCGACCGGGCGCTCAGCTTTCGTTCGATCCCGCCGCCAGGAACGGCAGCAATTCACCCAGCAAGGCCTCTGGCACTTCCTCCGGAACATAGTGCCCGCAGGCCAGGCTCTTGCCCGTGACGCTCGAGCGGCTCACGCGGCGCCACTCGGCGAGCGGATCGAACATCTTGCCGATGATGCCGTGCTCGCCCCACAGCGCCATCATCGGACACCGGATCCCGACGCCGGCGTCGCGGTCGGCCCGATCGAGCACCATGTCGATGTTGGCGCTGGCGCGATAGTCCTCGCACATCGCGTGCACGCGCGCCGGTTCGGCCAGGTGGCGCTGGTAGGCGGCGAGCGCTTCCGGGCTGAACGGAGCCATGCCGGCGCTGCGCGTGCCCATGTGCTGCGCCAGGAAGAAATCCGGGTCGGCGCTGATCAGGCGTTCGGGAAAGGGCGCAGGCCGAATCAGCCAGAACCAGTGGTAGTAGGCACGCGCGAAGGCCTCGTTGGTCTGCTCGTACATGGCCAGCGTGGGTGCGATGTCCAGCGTGACCAGCCGCGTGACTCGCTCCGGATGGTCGACCGCCAGGCGATGCGCGACCCGGCCGCCACGGTCATGGCCGACCAGCGCGAAGCGCTCATGTCCGAGCGCGCGCATCACGGCGACCTGGTCGGCGGCCATCACGCGCTTGGAATAGTTGGAATGGTCGGACAGGCCCGGTGGCGCGTCGCTTTCGCCGTAGCCGCGAAGATCGGTCGCGACCACGGTGAAGTGTCGCGCCAGTTCGCCCGCGACGCGATGCCAGATCACATGCGACTGCGGAAAGCCGTGGAGCAACAGAAGCGCCGGCCCGCGGCCGCCGACCATTGCGTGAATGCCCACGCCCTCGCCCTGGATGCGTGTTGCGGTGAATCCTTCGAACATCGAGCGCTCCATGCACAATGAATCCGGTGTCACAGTAGCGCATGTCACATCGCTCGGACAGCATCGAAGTGGGGCCGGGCATCATTGGAGCGAGCATGCACATTCGATCCACGAGCACCGTCCAGGGCGCCGCGTCGGCGTCGTCGGCAAGCCCGGGGCCACTGCGCCTGCTGCTGCTGGGCGCGACCGGGGTGGTTGGTCGCGAGGTGCTGGCTGCGGCCTTGGCCGATCCGCGCGTCGCGGCGGTCATCGCCCCCACGCGCCGTCGCCTGGCGGCGCACGCCAAGCTCGACGCACCGCTGACCGACTTCGACGCGCTCGATGGCCATGAAACCTGGTGGCGGGTCGACGCGGTGATCTGCGCGCTCGGCACCACGATCCGCATCGCCGGGTCCCAGGCCGCCTTTGCCGCAGTGGACCGTGACCTGCCCATTCGGGCCGCCCGGCTGGCGCGGGCCGCAGGGGCCACGCGCTTCGCGCTGAACTCCTCGCTGGGCGCGAGCCCGGGCGGCAATTTCTATTTGCGTACGAAGGCGCAGGCCGAAGCCGGTATCCGCGAACTCGGTTTTCCCGTCTACACCATCGTGCGCCCGTCACTGATCGACGCCAGGCGCGACCAGCCGCGAGCGGGCGAGCGTGTCGCCCTGGTGCTTGCACGCCTGCTGGGGCGCCTGGTTCCGCGGCGCTACCGGCCGGTACCCGCCGATCGCATCGCACGCGCCCTGCTCGACGGGGTGATGCGCGAGACGCCGGGCGAAGTCATCGTGATGTCGGAACAGCTCCTGGAGCTCCGGCCGACTGTCGAAGTGCCTGGCGCGGCCGCGCGGCAGGACGCCCGCAAGCGGGATCAGTAGCCACCCAACCGGACCTTGCCCGTCGCGAGCAGCCGGCTCTTGCCGAGGGCCGATGGCAGGGTCGCGCTGCCACCGCCCGGCGCGGTTCGGATCGACCGAATCCCGTGACCCTGCCGCCCCAGGGCCGGCAATCGTCGGGCGCGCTAACATGCGCCGATGAGCCAAACCGAATCCGACCAAAAACCCCGCCGTGCGCGACGCGACGACGGTCTCGACTACCCGTTCGCCGAGCGACCGGCCACCGGCAGTGCGACCGAGGTGGCGCCGGGTGTGTTGTGGATCCGCATGCCGCTGCCCTACACCCTGAACCACATCAACCTATGGGCGCTCGACGATGGCGATGGCTGGGCCATCGTCGATACCGGCACGCGTACCCCCGAGGTCATGGATGCCTGGCAGAAGCTGCTCGACGGTGCGCTCGCCGGCCGACCGGTCACGCGCGTGTTCGTCACCCACATGCATCCCGACCACATCGGCATGGCGGGCTGGATCACGCGTCACTTCGGTTGCCGCCTATGGATCACGCGGCTCGAGTACCTGAACTGTCGCGTCCTCGTCGGGGACACCGGCCGTGAGGCACCGCAAGACGGCGTCGACTTCTATCGACGCGCCGGCTGGACCGACACGGCCATCGAGACCTATCGCGCGCGTTTCGGCAATTTCGGCCGGCATGTGTATTCGTTGCCGGACAGCTATCGACGCATGCGCGACGGCGATACGGTCCGTATCGGCGCACACGACTGGACAGTCATCGTCGGGACCGGTCACTCGCCCGAGCATGCCTGCCTGTACAACCCTTCGTTGAACGTACTGATCTCGGGCGACCAGGTCTTGCCGCGCATTTCGTCGAACGTCTCGGTCTTTCCGACCGAACCCGATGCCGATCCGATGGCCGACTGGCTCGCATCGATCGACAAGATTCGGGTTGCGATCGATGAGCACGCGCTGGTGTTGCCCGCGCACGGCGACTGCTTCCGTGGCGTTCGCAAGCGACTCGATGCGCTCGAACAAGGCCAGGAGAAAGTGCTCGACCGGCTGCGACGGACGATCGCCGAGCCCAAGCGGGTCGTCGATGTCTTCGGCGCGCTGTTCGCGCGAAGCATCGATCATGCCGACGTCGGATTGCTCGGCATGGCCACCGGCGAAGGCATCGCCTGCCTGAATTACCTCGTCAATCGCGGCGAGGCATCGGTCACGACCCGACCCGACGGCGTCAGCTGGTACCAGATGCAGGCAGCGGCGGGCTGAGCGCTTGGCGCCGCCGTCGCGTGCGGCGCTCATCATTCGCGCCGCCGTCGCGTGCGGCGCCTACCGACACGCGCCGATCGGCTCAGGCCTCGAGCATCTCGGCCGCCGGTACATAGCGGTAGCCCAGTTCACGCGCCACCGGTTCGCAGGTCACCTTGCCGGCGCAGACGTTGAGGCCCCGGCACAGGTGGATGTTGTCGCCAAGCGCCTGCTTCCAACCCTTGTCGGCGATGGCCAGCGCGTGCGGGAGCGTCACGTTGTTCAGCGCATAGGTCGAGGTGCGCGCCACGCCACCGGGCATGTTGGCCACGCAGTAGTGCACGACGCCGTCGACGGTGTAGGTGGGCTTCTGGTGCGTGGTGGGCTTGGAAGTCTCGAAGCACCCGCCCTGGTCGATCGCGACGTCGACCAGTACCGCACCGGGCTTCATAGTCTTGAGCATCGCGCGCGAGACGAGCTTGGGCGCGGCTGCCCCGGGTATGAGCACCGCGCCGACGACGAGGTCGGCCTCGGCGACGCATTCGGCGATGTTGGCGCGGTTCGAGAAGCGGGTCTTGGCGCGTGACTCGAAGAACATGGCCAACTTCTCGAGCACCTCGGGGTTGCGATCGAGGATCGTGACGTCGGCGCCCAGGCCGGTGGCCATCTGCGCCGCGTTCCAGCCCACCACGCCGCCACCGATGATCGTGACCTTCGCGGGCAGCACGCCCGGCACGCCGCCGAGCAGCACGCCACGTCCGCCATGGGCCTTCTCGAGCGCGCTGGCACCCGCGTGCACGGCCATTCGCCCGGCGACCTGGCTCATCGGCTTGAGCAGCGGCAGGCCGCCATGGTCGTCGGTGACGGTTTCGTAGGCGATGCAGATCGCGCCGGACTTCACCAGATCGCGCGTCTGCTTGGGGTCTGGCGCCAGGTGAAGGTAGGTGTAGAGGATCTGCCCGGGGCGCAGCATCGCGCGCTCGGCCGCCTGCGGCTCCTTGACCTTGACGATCATGTCCGCGCGCTCGAAGACCTTCGCGGCATCCGCCACGATCCGGGCGCCCGCGCCGCGGTAGTCGCCGTCGCTGGCACCGATCCCGGTGCCGGCGCCCGACTCGACGATCACCTGATGGCCGTGAGCCACGAGCTCGGCCACACTTTCGGGCGTCAGTCCGACCCGGTACTCGTGGTTCTTGATCTCTTTGGGTGTCCCGACGATCATGGTGCCCTCCAGTCGTTCGCCTATTCTCGCGCCCAAGGGCCTCGCAAGGCCAGTGATGCGGGTTGCGCGAACGCGACTCAGAGAAACCGATCCAGGATCCGCCGGCTCGCGAGGTCCAGCGCCGCCATCGAACGAATCAGCCAGTTCACGCCCTGGTTGTCGGTGATGAGCAGCGAATCGCCGGGCAGTCGGCGAATGAACTCCTCGCCGGCCAGCACGAAGCGCGCCTCGCCACGGTCGGTCGCGACGGTCCACGCGCAGGGCGTCACGTAGCTCGACACCGCCACGATGCCGCTGACTACCGGCAGGAACTCGCGTTCCGCCAGAGATTCGGCGATCAAGGCACGGGTGTCTGGATCGAGTTGGTCGAGCCGCTCGATCCAGACCAGCTCGCGACCGTCGGGCGCGACCAGCGCAAGGCCCTCGTCGGGGGCCGAGATCGGGAAGGCGCGCACCGGCAGCACGTTCTCCACGACCGACCCGTCCGCAGCCGTGAAGACGAGACGACCGAACGCGTTGCGCGAGATCGGGAGCGGGGCGATGGGCGGTTCTGACATGCTCATTCCGGATGGGCGCGGCCGACGGCTGGCAAGGCGGCGGATTCGTCCAGAAGGGTGTCCTCGTCGTCGGCGTCGACCTGTCGCGCTTGGGCCTGGTAGAGCCGGTAGTAGGCACCCTGGCGCGCCATCAGTTCCTCATGCTGCCCGACCTCGACGATCTCGCCACCGTCGAGCACGACCAGACGGCTCGCGCGGCGCAAGGTGCTGAGTCGATGCGCGATCGCGATTGTCGTGCGTCCCTGCACGAGGTTGTCGAGCGCCTTCTGGATTTCTTTCTCGGTGGCGGTATCGACCGCCGAGGTCGCCTCGTCGAGGATCAGGACCTTCGGATCGATCAGCAGCGCGCGGGCGATCGAGATTCGCTGGCGCTCGCCGCCCGAGAGCGTCTGTCCGCGCTCGCCGACCAGGGAATCGTAGCCTTGCGGCAGGCGCAAGATGAACTCATGAGCGTTCGCGGCGCGCGCCGCCGCCACGATCTCGGCCCGGCTCGCATCGGGTCGCCCGTAGGCGATGTTCTCGGCGATCGAGCCGAAGAACAGGAAGGGCTCCTGCAACACGACGCCGACATGGCGTCGGAACTCGGCGATGGGCAGCGAGCGTACGTCGACGCCGTCGACCCGGATCGAGCCCTCGGCCACGTCGTAGAAGCGGCAGATCAGGTTCACCAGCGTGCTCTTGCCCGAGCCGCTATGCCCGACCAGGCCGATCATCTCGCCCGGCTCGATGGCCAGGTCCACCGAGCGCAGGACCTGTCGGCTTCCGTAGCGGAATCCCACGCCGTCGAGGTCGATGCGGCCCTCGACCTGGGTCAGGTGTACCGGATCCGCCGGCTCGGGCACGCTCGATACATGGTCGAGGATGTCGAATATCCGCTTGGCACCCGACGCGGCCTTCTCGGTGAACGAGACGATCCGGCTCATCGAGTCGAGCTTGGTGTAGAAGCGACCGATGTAGGTGAGGAAGGCGGTGAGCACGCCCACCGTGACCTGGTCGTGGGCCACCATCCAGATCCCGAACGCCCAGACCACCAGCAGGCCGACCTCGGTGAGCAGCTCGACGGTTGGCGAGAACAGGGCCCAGAGCCGATTGACGTGATCGTTGACTTCGACGTTGTGGCGGTTGGCATCGCGGAAGCGATCGGATTCGCGCTTCTCCTGCGCGAACGCCTTGACGACGCGGATGCCCGGGATCGTGTCGGCAAGCACGTTCGTCACCTCGCCCCAGATCCGGTCGACCTTCTCGAAGCCGTAGCGCAGCCGGTCGCGCACCAGGTGGATCATCCAGGCGATGAACGGCAGCGGGACCAGCGTGGCCAGCGCCAGCCACGGATCGATGTAGAACAGGATGCCGGCGGTCATCACGATCAGCAGCAGGTCGGTCGCGAAATCCAGTAGCTGCACCGACAGGAACAGATTCAGCCGGTCGGTCTCGGCGCCGATTCTCGCCATCAGGTCGCCGGTGCGCTTGCCCCCGAAATAGGCCAGCGAGAGCCGCAGGAGATGATCGAACGTGGCCGCGCGCAGGTCGGCTCCGATGCGCTCGCTCACCAGCGCCAGCATGTAGGTGCGAGCCCACCCCAGCCCCCAGGCCAGCAGCGCGGCGACGAGCAGGCCGCCCAGGTACAGGGCGACCAGCATGGTGTCGATCGGCTTGCCGTTCTGGTGCGGGATCAGGATGTCGTCCATCAGCGGCATCGTCATGTAGGGCGGCACCAGCGTCGCGGCCGTGGAGAGCAGCGTCAGCACGAATCCCACCAACAACTTGCCGCGGTAGGGGCGCGCGAATCGCCACAGCCGAAACAGGGTGCGCGTGGACGGCGATTCGTCTTCGCGACTCTCGCAGCGCGGGCATTCGTCGCTGCCCGCCGGCAGTGCCTGCCGGCATGTCTCGCAGGTGGCCGGTGGCGCGGCATCGGCCCGGCCCGTTGGGGCGGCGGCCGCATTCGAGGCCCGGAAAGACTCGATGAGCCGGTTGACCGCCGGCTGCGCCGCGAGCGTATAGCGCCAGTGCGCGAGGCGTTCGTCGGGCCCCATCAGCTCGAGGTGCCCGACGCCGGAATAATCGCGGCACTCGAGCGACTGCGTCGGTCCCATCGGCCATGCCCGCCAATGGGTCTCGCCTTCCTGGCAGGCCAGCAAGTGTCCGCGGGTCAGCGCGACGATTCCTCGCGCGAAGTTCAGCCCCTCGTCGAGGTCGGTCTCGACGAAGGCCAGCAGAGGGTGCCCCCCCGGCAGCGGCCCGAGCGCGTGCCAACGCGACGGCAAGCCCGGCGCCGCCGTGGCATCCGCCCGGGTGGAATCGGTGACATTCGTCACATCGGTTGAATATTGATTCATCGAAGATTCGCGTGCGAAGGCCCGATGGGGCGGCGCGGAGCGAAGCGTATCATTGGCGGCTCGGCATCAGCCCGCTCGGTCGCGGACCGGCCTGGCAGCGGGTAGCGCCCGGTGGTGCGGCCGAACCTGCCGCGCCACGGCGCTTGTCGGTATCGCGCCAGGCATTGTCGGCGAATTTCGCGCTTGAACGTTGTTGGCCTTTCTGGGGCCGCCGGCCGAGGCATCATGGGACACAAGTCGATCGAAATCCTGCGAGTCACGCACTTGCGTGGCCCGAACATGTGGACCTACCGTCCCGTCCTCGAGGCGCTCGTCGACATCGGCGATCTCGAGGACTTCCCTTCCAATCTCATCCCGGGCTATCCGGAGCGGCTGGCGGCGATGCTGCCCAGCCTGGTCGAGCACCGCTGCAGCTACGAAGAGCGCGGGGGTTTTCTGCGCCGCCTCCAGGAAGGCACCTGGCCCGGCCACGTGCTCGAGCATGTCACGCTCGAGTTGCAGGCGCTGGCCGGGATGCCGTCGGGCTTCGGGCGCGCGCGCGAGACCTCGACCCGTGGCGTCTACAAGGTCGTCGTGCGCGCGTTCCAGGAGGAAGTCGCCCGAACGGCGCTCCAGATGGCACGCGACCTGGTCATGGCCGCCATGGAAGCGCGTCCGTTCGACGTATCGGAAGCCGTCGATACCCTGCGCGAGCAGGTCGACGACTACGCGCTCGGCCCGAGCACCGCGGCGATCGTCGATGCGGCGGACGACCGGGACATCCCGTCGATCCGGCTCAACGACGGCAACCTGGTGCAGCTCGGCTTCGGCTCGCGCCAGCGACGGATCTGGACCGCCGAGTCGGACCGCACCAGCGCGATCGCCGAAGGGGTGTCCATGGACAAGGCGCTGACCAAGTCGCTGCTCAGAAGCTGCGGGGTGCCGGTGCCCGATGGCCGCGAGGTCGACAGCCTCGAAGACGCCTGGGCGGCGGCATGCGAGATCGGTCTGCCGGTCGTGGTCAAGCCGACCGACGCCAACCATGGCCGGGGCGTGTCCATCGACCTCACGACGCGCGATCAGATCGACGTCGCCTACCCCGCGGCGCTCGAAGAGGGCAGCGCGGTGATGGTCGAGCGCTACGTGCCCGGCGAAGAGCATCGCTTGCTGGTCGTCGGCGGCAAGCTGGTGGCGGCCGCGCGCGGCGAGACGGCCTGGGTCGAGGCGGACGGGCAATCGAGCATCGCCACCTTGATCGATACGCAGCTGAACTCCAGCCCGCGGCGTGGCGACGCCACCGAGTGCCCGCTCTATCCGATCGAGCTCGATGCGGGCACCCGCCTGGAGCTGTCCCGGCAAGGCTTTGTGCCCGAATCGGTCCCGCCACGGGGCGAGCGCGTGCTGATCCAGCGAAAAGGCAATCTGGCCTACGACGTCACCCACCTCGTGCATCCGTCGACTGTCGAGCTCGCGGCGCTCGCGGCGCGGGTCGTGGGGCTCGACATCGCCGGGCTCGACCTGCTCGCCGACGACATCTCGAAGCCGCTCGAAGCACAGGGCGGGGCGATCGTCGAGGTCAATGCGGGGCCCGGGCTGGACATTCACCTGCACCCCGCCGAGGGCCCCGGCGCGCCGGTCGGCCGAGCGATCGTCGACTACATGATCGCCGACGGCGAAGACGGCCGCATCCCGCTGGCGGGCATCGCGGGTAGCCACGGCCGCGAGCCCGTGGCCCGGCTGCTCGCCCATCTGCTCCGACAGGATGGCCGGCGGGTCGGCCTGGCGTGCGCCGCGGGCGTATTCATCGATGAGCGGCGCATCGACGCCCGTCCCGGAAACACCTGGGCCGGCGCGCAGCGCGTGCTGATGAACCGGCTGGTCGATGCGGCCGTACTCGAGGCCTCGCCATGGAGCATGACGGCCGAGGGCCTGGGCTACGATCGCTGCAGCGTGGCCGTGGTCACCGACATCGACCCGAGCGAGTCGATCGCGGACTTCGACATCGCGGGACCGGAGCAGCTCTTCAAGGTCTTGCGAACTCAGGTCGACGTGGTGCTCGAAGATGGCTGGGCCGTGCTCAATGCGACCGACCCGCTCGTGCTCGAGATGGCCGGGCTGTGTGATGGCGACGTGATCCTCTATGCGCCGAGCCGCGACAACGATGGCTTGGTGGCGCATGTCGAGCAGGGCGGGCGTGCCGTATACCGTCGCGACGAGGCGGTCGTGCTCGCCGTCAATCGCGACGAGAACATTCTGATCGAGCGGATTCCCGACTCGGTCAGCGACGCGGGCGACGCGGTCCCGCCGATGGCCCTGCTCGCGGCGGTCGCCGCGGCCTGGGCGATCGGCCTGGAGCCGGACCTGATTGCCGCCGGACTCGCCACCTACGAAGTGGCCGTACCGGCTGCGTCGGTCACCGCCTGAGCGTGCCCTCGTACGCGCATCGATTCCCGGGAACCGGACACCATGGAAATCTCCAGACTCCGCGCGCTTCGCGGCCCCAATCTGTGGAGCCGCCACACGTCGATCGCGCTGATCGTCACCTGCGCCAGCGGCGAGTGCGCGATCGACGAGATCCCGGACTATGAGCGCCGCCTGCGGGCCCGCTTCCCGAGGATCGGTGCGATGCGCTCGCTTGGCGTGCGCAGCACGCTGTCGATCGCCCATGCGCTGCAGCATGCCGCGCTCGAGTTGCAGGCGCAGGCCGGCTGCCCGGTCACCTTCGGGACCACCGTGCCGACGGTCGATCCCGGCGTATACCAGGTCGTCGTCCAATACACCGAAGAGGTGGTCGGACGGCTGGCGGTCGAGCTCGCCGAGCAACTCTGCGTCAGCGCGATGCGCGATACGCCCTTCGACCTGGCCGACGCGCTGGCCCGGCTGCGCGCGCTCGACGAGGATGTCCGCCCGGGACCGAGCACGGGCTCCATCATCCAGGCGGCGGTCGCGCGCGGCATTCCGTACCGACGACTGACCGAGGGCAGTCTGGTGCAGTTCGGCTGGGGCAGCCGGCAGCGCCGCATCCAGGCGGCCGAGATCGACGCCACCAGCGCGATCGCCGAATCGATCGCGCAGGACAAGTACCTGACCAAGCGTCTGCTCGAAGCGGCAGGCGTGCCGGTGCCGCCGGGCCGGCCGGTGCGAGACGTGGACGATGCCTGGGCGGCGATGCAGGAGATTGTCGAGCCGGTGGTGGTCAAGCCGGTCGATGGCAACCAGGGCAAGGGCGTGACGGTGCGGGTCGAGACCCGGGACCATCTCGAGGTCGCCTATGCGGCCGCGCGCGAGCGCAGTCGCAAGGTCCTGGTCGAGCGCTTCACGCCGGGCAGCGATTTTCGCTTGCTGGTGGTCGGGGAACGACTGATCGCCGCCGCCCGCCGCGATCCGCCCCACGTGATCGGAGACGGCCGGCACACGATCGAGCAGTTGATCGACGAGGTCAATCGCGATCCTGCGCGCGGCGACGGGCACGCCACCTCGCTGACCCGGATTCGGGTCGACGAGATCGCGATCGCGCGGATGAAGCTGCAGGGCTATACCTTGCAGTCGGTGCCGGCGCAGGGGGCGCGCGTCGTGCTGCGAAACAACGCCAACCTGAGCACCGGCGGCACCGCCACCGATGTCACCGACGATGTTCATCCCGAGCTCGCCGCGCGCGCGGTCGAGGCCGCTCGCATCGTGGGGCTGGACATCTGCGGCGTGGATGTCGTCTGCCAGACCGAGGCGCGTTCGCTCGAGGACCAGGGCGGCGCGATCGTGGAAGTCAATGCGGCGCCCGGCCTTCGCATGCACCTGGATCCTTCGTATGGCACGGGCCGTCCAGTGGGCGAAGCGATCGTCGACGAGTTGTACTCACCGGGTGCCGACGGACGCATTCCGATCGTGGCGGTCACCGGGACCAACGGCAAGACCACCACTGTGCGCCTGATCGCGAGCATCCTGGCGGCCGACGGCCTGCGCGTGGGCTACACGGCCACCGATGGCATCTACGTGGACGGGCGGCGCATCGACACCGGCGATTGCAGTGGGCCCAAGAGCGCACGCAACGTACTGCTGCATCCGGATGTCGACGCCGCCGTGCTGGAGACCGCGCGTGGCGGCATCCTGCGCGAGGGTCTCGGCTTCGACCGTTGCCAGGTGGCCGTGGTCACGAACATCGGGACGGGCGATCACCTCGGGCTGAACTACATCCGCACCGTCGAGGAGCTCGCGGTGCTCAAGCGGGTCGTGATCCAGAACGTGGCCGAGGACGGCTATGCGGTGCTCAACGCGGCCGATCCGATCGTCGCGGCCATGGCCGATTCCTGCCCGGGCGAGGTGATCCTGTTCGCCGCCGACGCCGAGCACCCGTTGCTGCAGGCACACCGGGCGCAGGGGCATCGCGTGGTCTACCGGGATGGCGGTGCGATCGTCGCGGCCCAGGGTAGCGACGAGCATCGCGTCGAGCTCGCCCAGGTGCCGGTCACGCGCAACGGCACCGTGCCGTTCCAGGTCGAGAACGCGATGGCCTCGGTGGCCGCGGCCTGGGCGCTCGGCCTGCCTTGGTCGCATGTCCGAGACGGACTGGCGGCCTTTGTGAACGATGCCGAGAATGCGCCAGGCCGGTTCAATGTCATGCATTACCGCGGGGCGACGCTGATCGCCGACTACGGCCACAACCCCGACGCGATCTCGGCGCTGGTGGCTGCGGTCGAGGCGATGCCGGCGCGCCGCCGCAGCGTGGTCATCAGTGGCGCCGGTGATCGGCGCGACGTCGATATCCGCGAGCAGACGCGCATCCTGGGCGATGCATTCGACACGGTCGTTCTCTACGAGGACCAGTGCCAGCGCGGCCGGGCCGACGGCGAGGTGATCGCGTTGTTGCGCGACGGATTGACCGAGGCGCGGCGGGCTGCCGAAGTCCACGAGATCCGAGGCGAGTTCCTGGCCATCGACACGGCGCTGGCGCAGCTTGGCGAGGGGGACGTGTGCCTGATCCTGATCGACCAGGTCGAGGAGGCGCTGGCCCATATCACGCAGCGATTGAGCGAGGCGGCCTAGGCCGTCGATGGATCCTGTCTTCATGGGATGCTGCAGCGCGATCGACGCGTAGTAGGATGGACCATCGCTGTTTTCCCGGAGACCTCTTATGTGGAAGCAACTCGGGTTCCGCCTGCCGGCCTCCATGCTCGTGGCCGTCGCCTGTCTGGCGGGCATTGCCATCCCGACCGGTGATGCCGCTGCGGCTGAAACCCGGTCCATGGCCGCACCGGGCGATTCGGCCGTGAAATCGGGCGGAAAGAAGAAGCCATCCTCGACCGGGCCCCGCAACCCACAGGGCCCGACGACCCGTGGCGGTCCGTCCGCGCCGGGCAAGGCCGTGCCTTCCGGTCCCGGCAAGTAAGCACCGCCTTCGAAGGAGTCCATCATGAACTCGAATGCCGTGATCCACCACTGCGCGTCGGCCCGCTATCCGGCCAAGGCCCTGCTGGGTCTGGCCCTTCTGGTCATCGCGGCGAGCGCGGGCGCCCAGACCTGGGTCGCGGCCCAGAAGGGGAACAACTGGGTCGTCAAGAAGGGCAGCACCGAGGTCGCGATGCCCGACGAGAAGACTGCCCGCCAGACGGCTGGGAAGCTCAGAAAGGCCGAAAAAGGGGCCGAAAAGCGTGCCGGGAAGAGCAGTTCCGACTTCAAGGAGGAACAGACCGGGCCGTGCAGCAAGCCGTCGCCGAATATCAACTGCTAGTTGGGCACCCGATCCGATCCAGGCCGCAGGCATGTGCCGGCCGGCGGGTCGTTGCGGTTCCGGACGCCGACAGCCTCGATGGAGATTCCTGCATGAAGCCGAAACAGATCCTGATCACGACGGTCCTGGCGCTGTCGGTGGGCAGTGCCGCGCACGCCGAGTGGACGATCACCAAGAATTCATCCTTCATCGGTGGCTATTCGGTCAGCAACGGCAAGGAGACGGTCCGGATGGCCGATGAGAAGGCCGCGAGGCAGGCGGCCAAGGCCTTGAACAAGGCCGAGAAGAAGGGTGCCAAGTCGGCCAAGGATTCGGGATTCAAGCCCGAGGAGTCCGGGCCCTGTGCGAATCCCCGCCCTGGCATGAATTGCTAGCAGGGTCCCGCTGGCGTTAGTGTTCGCCGAACTCGCGCAGGCCGGCACGCGCCAATCCGTCGGCATAGCGTGCCCGCAGTGCCGGGTCTGCGATCGGCAGCGCAGTACGAAACAGCTCGATCGATGCGTCAGGGCGTCGCGCGAGAAGGCGCTCGAGCGCGGACGCCGCTTCATCGTGGCGGCCAAGCAGGCCGAGCGCGGCGAGTTGCGCGAAGTTTGACCAGAACTGCGCGTCGGCCCGTTGCACCGCCCGCGTCGCCCAGCTCAGCGCCGCTTCCAGGTCGCCCAATGCCAGGTGCGCCTCGGCGCAGCGCACGAATGACGAACCCACCATCGGGTCGCGCGGGCTGACCCGCAGGCAGGTCTCCAGCACCGGCAGCGCCTCGGCGGCCCTGCCGGACCAGACCATCGAAGTGCCGAGATAACTCCAGGCCCGCCCGAAGCTTGGGTTCAGGCCCACGGCCGTCCGCATGTGTGCGATCGCCAGTTCGGGTTCGCGGCGAGCGAGGTGCATCGCGCCGAGGCCGAACTGGCAAAGATGATCGTCGATCGCGATCTGCACGCCGCACTGTGCAATGCGCAAGCCTTCGGTTCGGGCGTGCTCGCGATCGTCGGTGAGGTTGAACAGCAGCAGAAAGAAGTAGCCGTGCGCCAAGCCGCCGTAGGCCGGTGAGAATTCGGGCGAATCCGCAATCAGCTCATCGAACATCCGGATCGCCGCGCCGATGTCTTCGCCGCTTCCGATGCGGCGTCCGCGGTAGAGCACCTCCATCGCCTGCAGGTATCGGTCCCAGTCGGGCAGGTCGGTGGCCCGGCGCATGGTGCGCGCGCGCTCGCGCTCGACGCGGTCGAGCTCCGGCTCGATCGCGCCGACCACCTGCTGGGTGATCTCGTCCTGAACCGCGAAGATGTCGTCGAGCCTGCGGTCGTAGCGATCGGCCCAGATCTGCCCGCCGCTGGTGCCATCGACCAGCATTGCCGAGACGCGCACGCGCCGGCCGTCCTTGCGGATGCTGCCCTCGAGCACGTAGCGCACGCCCAGTTCGCGGGCCACCTCGCGCGCGTCCGCCCGGCGGCCGCGGTAGGTGAACATCGTGCTCGCGGCAATCACGAACATCGAACGGATTCGTGACACCGCGGTGATGATGTCCTCGGTGATGCCGTCGGAGAAGTAGTCCTGCTTCGCATCGTCCGACAGGTTCACGAAGGGCAGCACCGCGATCGAAGGTCGGTCGGCGGCCGATCCGATATTCATGGATCGCGATGGCGGCGCGCTCGAATCGAGCGGTGCCACGAACCGGAACCCGGTGCGCTGGATCGTGCGGATCACGGCCTGACGCTGGCCGTCGTCACCGACCGCCTTGCGCGCCGCATGCACTCGCGACGCAAGGGTGGCGTCCGTCACGAAGCGCCCGCCCCAGACCTCGGCAACCAGCTCGTCCTTGCTCACCACACGTTCGTGATGCGCGATCAGGTGGGCGAGCAGTGCGAAGACCTGGGGCTCCACGGCAACCGTCGTCTCGCCCCGTCGAAGCTCGCAGGTTTCGGTGTCGAGTGCGTGGTCGCCGAAGTAATGGATCACGCGTACGCCTCCATTGCCTGTCTTCTTCCCGCCTGTGTCCGTCGAGCCCAGTATAGGGCCACGCTCGATCGGCCACGCGCAATCGCAGGCCTTCTACAAGAAAAGATGAAGACCTCAAAGGGTATCTGAAGGAAATCCCAAAGCGCTCGGACCCGCTCGCTTTGAAGATGATTCCACCGCCAGCAGGCGCCACCCGAAACGAGGAGACGAGATGACTACGAGCGAGCCACGCAAGCCGACCACCGCCGCCGTCAATGGGCCCCTCTGGGGCGCGAAAGCGCGCGACTGGGCCGAACTGCAGGAGGCGAGATTCCGTCCGATGTACGAGGCCGTTTTCGATCGAACAGGGCTCGGGACCAATACGCAATACCTGGATGTCGGTTGCGGCGCCGGTCTGGCTGCGATGATCGCGTCCAAGCGCGGCGCCGAGGTCTCGGGGATCGACGCCGCGCTGGGCCTGCTCGAGGTCGCGAACGAGCGCGTACCCAAGGGTGACTTGCGCCACGCGGACCTCGAGTCCCTGCCGTTTGGCGATGCGTCATTCGACCTCGTCACCGGCTTCAATTCCTTCCAGTACGCGGGCAATCCGGTGGTCGCGCTGTCGGAGGCGGCACGCGTGGTCCGGCCTGCCGGCCAGGTCGTGATCGCGACATGGGGGGTGCCCGACGGCATGGAGGCGAGTGCGATCGTGCGCTCGATGGGCCCCTTGCTGCCGCCACCTCCACCGGGCGCACCGGGACCGTTCGCGCTGTCGGACGAATCCGCGCTGCGCACCTTTGCCCAGGCCGCCGGGCTACGTGCGCGAGACGTTTTCGACGTGTACTTGGACTTCGTGTTCGCCGATCATGACGCCGCCATTAGGGGCCTGTCGGCCTCTGGCGTTGCGGTTCGCGCGGCCGCGCACAGCGGGCAGCAGGCTGTCGAGCAGGCGCACGAGCAGGCCATCGCGCCCTATCTACAGCAAGATGGCAGCTATCGTTTGAAGGCGAGCTTTCGCTGCCTTGTCGCATGTCCATGATTGGTACGAGTCTGCCGGGAGGCAACGGGAAATGACGCCGATAAGAATTACGAGCGAGTCATTCGAAGCGGGACGATTCTTCGACGGCTTCTCGCTGCCACCGGTAACGCGGTGGCTGGCTCCGCGCTTCGTTGCCCACGATCCAGCGAGTGCAACGCTACGGCTCGACTACCTGGCGCGGCAGGAGTGGGGCCATCCGGGCGGGATGGTCCAGGGCGGAATCGTCACCGCGATGATGGACGACACGATGGGGCCGCTGGTTCTGGCCCAAACGGGAGGTCGCTTCCACCCGGCGAGCACTGACATTCACACGCGCTACTTCCGCGGATTGCGCGTCGGCGACACGTGCCAGGTGGAGGCGCATCTGGAGCATGCCGGGCGATCGGTGGCTTTCGTCCGTGCGGAGATGGTTTCGGAAGATGGCAAGCTCGTCGCGCGGGCAACGAACACGGTGCGTCTCATCGACTACATCGACTCATCGGCGCACGCATATTCGGTGCCAGGTAACACAAGTAGCGGACCATGCTGAGGCTGTCTGTATAAACGTCAACGGGTGGTGAGGTGATGCCTGTTGGTGCGCCATCGGCAAAACTACGGCAGACTTTCCGGATGTCGTCAGGACTCGCCTTCGGTGGTTGAGGAATTCTCGGAAGCGTAAGTCTGTGACGCCCGGATGGAGGACCGAGAATGAAGCTATGCGTGATTCAGGAGCCGCCGGTCTGGCTCGATCTCGAAGCATCCATGGCCCGGGCCCTGGACCTGATCGGGCAGGCGGCGAATCAGGGCGCGAAGTTGGTCGTGTTCCCGGAAGCCTGGTTTCCAGGCTATCCGGTATTCGTGTGGCGACTCGCACCCGGACCAGGAATGGCCGATACCCGAGCCTTGTTTCGTCGGCTGCAGAGCAACGCGGTCGATCGACTGGGCGGCGGACTCGCCCCGCTCCAAGCGGCCGCCGCCGAATATGGCGTGGTGCTGGTGGTGGGCTATCAGGAACTCGACAGCAGCCAAAGCGGCTCCACGCTGTTCAACGCATGCGCCGTCATCGACGCCGACGGACGCATCGCCAACAACCATCGGAAGCTGATGCCCACCAGCCCCGAGCGAATGGTCTGGGGCTTCGGCGACGCCAGCGGCTTGCGTGTGGTGCAGACAGCGGTGGGCCGCATCGGCACCCTGCTGTGCTGGGAGAACTACATGCCGCTCGCGCGCTGCGCACTCTACGCTCAGGACCTGGAGATTCTTTGTGCACCAACCTGGGACAAGGGCGACGTCTGGCTGGCGACGATGCAGCATATCTCGCGCGAGGGCGGGTGCTGGGTGATTGGCTGTTCAACACCCATGGAGGCAACTGACATCCCAGCCGACGTTCCGGCGCGCGCAACGATTTTCCCGGACGAGAACGAGTGGATCGATCCGGGCGACGCGGTGGTTTATCGCCCCTCGGGCGAGTTGCTTGCCGGGCCGATGCGCCGCAACAAGGGCATGCTTTTCGCGGACATCGATCCTGCCGATGCGCGCGCGTCGCGTCGCATGTTCGATGCGACCGGCCACTATGCCCGCCCGGACATCTTCACGCTCGAGGTGAACCGGGCGGTGATGTCGCCGGTGGTGCTTCGGGACTGAACGGCGGCGCGAGGGCCCGGGTCCTCGTCGGAGATCGTTCATGAATTTGCTGGAGTCGATATGCCCAAGACCTACACGGCCGCCCAGACGGAACTGCAGCGTCGATTCGGCGTCGAGGCGGTTGCCACGCGCATGCGCGAGATCGTCATCCGCTCCGAGCTTGCAGACAGCGACAAGGCGTTCATCGAGTCGCGCGACCTGTTCTTTCTGGCGACGGTGGATGCAGCGGGCCAGCCTAGTTGCTCGTACAAGGGCGGTGCACCGGGTTTCGTCCAGGTGAGAAGCCCGGTGTCGATCGAGTTTCCGCTCTACAACGGCAACAGCATGTTCCTGTCTGCCGGAAACATGGCGGAGACCGGCAAGGTCGGCATGCTCTTCATCGACTTCGATACACCGCACCGGCTTCGTGTCGAAGGTTCGGTGGAGATCAACGGCGAGCCTGCAGCCTGCGCGCGATGGCCAGGCGCCGAACTTGTCGCTGTAGCAACGGTCAGCGCGGTCTTCGTGAACTGCCCACGATACATCCATCGCTCGCAACGAGTGAGCGCATCAAGATACGTGCCCGATGCCCGCGGCGACGCTCCGCTTCCGGCCTGGAAGCGCATCGACGCGTTTCAGGACGTGCTTCCCGCCACCGACGGCGCACGAGTTGGCGAAGAGGGTGGCCCGATCACGCTACAGGAGTATCGCGCCAGGCTGGTTACGGGCAACGGCTGACGCGCGCCACGCCATCGAGAGACACGAGTTCGGCGTTCGGAACCCGGTGGGCAATCAACCTCGCTTCCTCGAACGGAATGCGTGCATCGGTTCGGCCCGCGGCGTAGCCCACCGCGAGCCGCGCTTCCGAAAATGATCAGTCGTGAGACGCGTTCCGAGTGACGAGCCGCGTAGCGGATCTGCCTCGTGATAGCGGCGAAGCAGCGGTCGTAGGGGCCGAGCGCGATCGATTCCGAGCGTCATCGGAACGAAATGCGAACGCTTCATCCGAAGACTGCTTGCTGCGTATCGACCCGTGCGCACGACATCAGCCCGCGATGGCGCGCATCATGAAGCGAATCAAGATCCTGCTCGCACCGAGCGGCGCGCTGCCGTGGCCGTCAGGCGCTAGAGCTAGAAGATGAGCGCGCGCTACGATCGAGAGCATTCCGGGGGAGCCTGGACGATGGGCGCGGGCGCCACAACGGAGCGCGTGAAGGAGCCCTTCGGACGAGAGGACATACGCTCGACGATGAAGCACTGATGGACCGGATGAATCTGTTCGGCGGCTTCGAACTCGTGGCCGACGACGCGCGGTGCGATGCGACGCCTGGGCGCCGCGGGCAGTTGCTGCTCGCGCACCTGGTGCTCGCGCGCGGCGCGCCGGTCGGCCGTGCGGTGCTTGGCCGCACGCTTTGGCCCGACAGTGATCCACCCCAGGCGCTCACCAACGTGCGCCGCGAACTCCATCTGCTGCGGCGCGCCTGGCCTGTCTTCGAACAGGCAATCGCGACCGCTCGCGACAGCCTGCGCTGGAAGCCGACGGGCAGCGTGCGGGTCGATGTGCTCGAGTTCCTCGAACATCTGGAGGCGGCCGAGGTGGCGCCGGCCGGTCTGTCCCGGTCCGAGGCCGTTGCGCGCCAGGCGGGACATCTTCGCGACGCGGTTTCGCTGGCCCGTGGCGGCTTGCTACCGGCCATCGATGACCACTGGCTCGACGACGAGCGACAGATCCTGCAACGCCGGCTCGTTGGCGCGTTGCGCGATCTCGTCCAGCACGAGACCGGGTTGAGGCGATTCGACGATGCCTTTCTGCACGCGACCCGCTGGCAGCAGATCGAACCGTTCGACGAGTCGGCATGCGCCGCCCGCATCGCACTGTGCCTGCGGCGCGGAGAACGCGTCGCGGCGCTGGGTGCCTATGAAGCATTCGCGGCGCTGCTCGATCGCGAACTCGGGACGACACCCGGTCCGGTACTCCGGGCCATGATGGAGAACCTGGCTGCGAACAGTGGTCCGACCTCTCCGTTCAGGGGCGACCCCTTGGCCGGCCGCGCGGCCCCCGCGGTGACGGCTGCGGCGCTGGTCGGCCGCAGCGAACAACTCGAGCGGCTCGAGGCCGAATGGTCGACATGTGTGCCTGGGACGCTGAAGATGATCGTCATTGGTGGCGAGCCCGGTATCGGCAAGAGCCGCCTGGCGGCGGAGTTCCTGGCACGGCGCGAGGCCGCCGCAGAGGCTGTCGTCCGCGCCAGGTCGGCGGCCGATGGTCACGGTTTCGACGCCGTGCGCAATTGGTTCTCGGCGTCGACGCTGCGGCCTGGGGTCGAGACCCTCGACGCCGAGGCCGCTGCGGCCTTGTCGAGCCTGCTCGACGCACCGACAACGCACGCTCGATCAGCCCGGGACGCATCGGCGCCGCGGCGGCCGGGTCGGCAGTTGTTCAATACGCTGGTGCAGGTACTCGATGCGGCGGCGACGCCGCTGGTCCTCTATCTCGACGACCTGCAATGGTGCGACGGCGACTCCGCGCGCTGGCTCGCGCATCTGGTGCGCGGCGGCACGCGGGCGAGGGTGTTGTTGCTGTGCACGATGCGCCCGCGCGACGGCCGCTCGGGCACGCCGGTCGACGCGCTGCTCGACGACGCCCGACGCACGAAGCGTTTGGTCGAGTTGGCGCTGGGTCCCCTTCCGGAGCAGGCGGCGCATCTGCTCGCGCTACAGTCGCTCGACGAGCGCCAGTCACTGGAGCCGCGCACACTCGAGATGCTGCGTGCCTGCTGCCACCGGGCGGGCGGCAATCCGTTGTTCGTGACCGAACTGGTGCGGGCGTGGGAGATGCGCGAAACGGGAAGCGCGAGCTTGTGCTTCGACGATCTGGTCGAGGCACAGATCGAGCGGGTCATCTGCGGTCGAGTCGAACGCTTGTCGCCGCTTGCCCAACAGGTCCTCGGCTTCGCGGCCCTGGCGGGCGCGCGTTTCGACGAGGCGCTGGTCGGCGGCGCGAGCGGGATCGATTCGGCATCGGTCGTCGCAGCGCTCGATGAATGCTGGCGCAATGCGCTATTGCGCGAATTCGACGACGGCCTGTTCGGCTTCAACCACGACTGTGTTCGCGAAGCGATCGATGCATCGCTCGGTCCGGGCAAGCGCCGTGATCTGCACCGGCGCCTGGCCGCCGCGCTCGAATCGGGTGTTTGCGGGGAACCGATGCACTACAGCGCCGCACTTGCCCGCCACCACGCAAGGGCCGGAAACGTCGACGACGCGGCACTCTGGTTCGAGCGGGCAGGCGAGGTCGCCGGTCGGATGTTCTGCGTCGAAGAGTCCTGCCAGCACTTTCGCGACGCGATCGTGCTGCTGGAGCGGAAGGCGTCGCCGGAAAATGCGGCAGACCGGCTCCGGCTGCTGATTCACCTCGCGCACATGACGGTCGTGTCCCATGGCATGAGCAGCCTCGAGGCGGAGGACGTCGCAAAGCGCATCGAGGCCTTGTTGCCCCTGGTCGTAGACCCGATGCTCAGGATGCAGGCCTTCGAGCGATTGCGGGTCTTCCATGGCGCGCGCGGCAACATCGACTCGGCCATCTCCTGGTCACGCGCGCTCGACGGCGCGATGTTCGCCCTGCGCGAGCATGGGTCGACGGTCTACTCGAAGACCTTGCTCGCGTCGGTGCTCGAACTGGCCGGGCGGATCGACGAAGCCAATGCGATGATCGACGCTGGCCTTGGCGAGCTGGATCAGCCCGGACAACAGATCCGGCCCGGCAGGCAGCTCGGCGCTCACCTCCAGAACTACCTGCTGCTGACGATCGGCGCCTTGCTTCGCCTGCGTCATGGCGACCCGGCGGCCACCGAGTTGCTCGAGGCGCGGGCGAACGCATTGGTGCGCTCGGATCTGTGGCCCTACCTGCGCGGAATCGTCGATTTCCAGTGGTCGCGGCTGGCCTTCCTGCGACGCGATCCGGCGATGGCCCGGCACTACGGCGAACGCCTGGTCGACGAGGGCGGTCGTTTCGGTGCACTGCTGCATTCGATCTCCGGGCGCTTCACCTGCGGCTGGGTGCAGGCCTGCGAAGGCGATCGCGCGGGCATCGAGGCAATGCAGGGCGCGATACGGGAGTTCGACGCACCGCGGCTCGGGATGCACACCCCGATGCGCTACGCGCTGCTCGCCGAGCAGCAGCTTGCGCACGACATGCCTGACGAAGCGCTTGCATGCATCGCGTCGACGATCGAACTCAGCCGGGCGACCGGTTCACTCGACATGATCCCGGATCTGTTGCGGCTCGAAGGCATCGCGCGGGCGCTTCGAAGCGGACGCGCGGACGACGCTGCGATCGAGTGCTTTCGAGGTGCCGCGTCGATGGCCGCCGACCAGGGCGACCGGCTCACGCAGATGCGTGCGTTGCTCGAACTGGCGAAATCGGGTGCCACGGCCGCCGATCGGCGAGCCATCGCCGGGCTGCGGCCGATTCTCGAGGCGTTCTCGGCGCAGGCGACCGGCCCCAACCAGGACGACGCGCTGCGGCTGCTGGCATTGGATCGAACCTAGTCCTTGCCGCAGACGGCGGGATCGTGGCCAGCGACCTGTGCCGTCGGTGCGCCGCGCCAGCCGACGTGCAGGCGGAATTCACGGACCGACGGTCCGTCGCGCGTTCCGGCGATCGTCGCCGGGATCGTAGTAGGGCCGGGTCTTCACGCCCGTGCGCGACCAACAAGTGGCCGTTGGTCGGCACATGATTCGCACCGGGCGATTAGATGGGGGGGCATCGGCGCGGCTCGACTACATTGGGGAGGCTTGACTCGAACGGCACCCTCTCGACACGCAACCATGATCCTGGCCCAACCGACCGGCGGCAAGGCGTCGCCGCCTGCGAATCCGCGAACCGTGGCCTGCGCCCGGCCGCTGGCTGCGCGCTCGTCGGCCGTGTTGTGCGCCATTGCGCTTTGCTCGCCGAGTGCCGGTGCGACGTCGACCCGTGCCGATGGATTCGGCAGCTTCGAGCGTCCGTTCGCCGCCGATTCACCTTGGAACCGCCGGCCCGTGGCGCCACGACTGGGCGACTATCGCCTGCCGCGGACTCGATATTTCCCGTTCGTCGGCATCGGTCGCTACTCCACGGGTGTCTTTCGTTGCCGGGTCGATGACGGACCGATGCGAATCGAGGGTCAGGAACCCGGGCGCGGCGTATGGATCGTCGATGAGGGCGTGAGCCGCGCCATCGAGTTGCCATGCTGGCCTCGGGACGTCCGACCTGCGCCGGGCGAGGACGGTCATGCCGAGATCGTCGATGAGCGGCGCGGGATCGTTCATTCGTTCTGGCAACTGCGCCGCGTCGGCCCCGGCTGGCGTGCCACCCAGTATGCCTGGAGCGCGCTTGCCGGGCGTGGGTGGCCGGACCCGGCCCACAATCACCAGGGTGCGCGCGCGGCCGGCGTTCCGGCGCTGGGCGGGCTGATTCGCCGCCACGAAGTCGATGATGGCGAGCCCCTTTATCGGCATGTGCTGGCGATGTCGCTCGACGGCAGCGCGCTGCGTCGCGGCTACGTCGCGCCCGCGGCGTCCGAAGACAACGATGCGGAATCGAGCTATCGCGGCCGGATTCCGATGGGCAGCCTGATGATGTTGCCGCCCGAGTTCGATGCGAGCGCGCTGGCGACACCCGCGCTGCGCAAGATTGCGCGCACCCTGATCGAGTTCGGGGCTGCCGTGGTGGACCGCAACACCGATACCCGGTTCATGATCTACGTCGAGCAGGGCGCTGATTTCGACCTGCACAAGGGCCACTGGAACAGCCAGGCCGGCGACGACCTGCAACGCATCGCTGGCGCGCTGCGGCCGGTGGTCGGGCAGGCGGGCTGGCGTGATGGCCTGGATCGGGTGATCGGGCCCGCACCCGCCCCCAATCTGCTGTCGATGCGCGGGCCCTGGGTCGCCGCCGCGCCCGGCGTGGAATCGGGGCGCGAGCACCGCGGACGCTTCGACAGCTGGCGCCAGGCGCTGGTCTTCGACACGGCGACCGGCACGGGTTCGCTGCGCCAGCGCTCGAGCGGATCACAGCGACGAACCCGATGGGCAGCGTGGACTGCGAATGCCGCCTACCGCTTGAGCGTACATGGGAGCGCAGGTACGACCTTGCGCTTGCAGTTCGTCGACGACCAGGAACGCGTCCTGTGGGAAAGCCGCTGGCTTGCCAGTGGCGAATCCCAGGACTTCGATGCCCCCCAGGAAACCAGGAATCCTATCTTGAGTGCACGCAATACTGCCGGCGCCAACGCGTGGATCAGTGGCCAGTTGCGACGCCGAGACGGCGCTGCCCCGGCCGCACGTTAGGCAAGAGCTCGGAAGACAAGCAATGGAAGAACGACGCGCTGCCCCCCGTCCCGCGAACCTCGTTCGCATCGCCGGCCGCCCCTCGGAGCAAGCGCTGGCCTCGGCCAATGCGCGTATCGCGGCCAAGGCAAGTGCGACGGCCGAACTCGGAGACCTCGTCGGCACGCTGTTCGCGCAGTGGCGCTGGCTAGCGATCGCGGCCGTGGTGGCCGGCGTGATCACGGCGGCGTTCGCCTGGCAATTGCCATCGAAGTACAAGGCGACGACCACGCTGCTGGTCGAGACCGGACGCGCGAAGGTTCTGTCGATCGAGGAGCTTCGCGCGAGCGGTGAGTCACGCGAGCACTTTCAGGCGCAGGCCGAGATCCTGCAATCGCGCGATCTCGCCCTGCGGACCGTGCGCGCGCTTCAGCTCGACAGCGCGGCCGGCTTCGACCCGCGCCAGGACAATGGTCCGATGAGCTGGCTCGGGCGGCTGACGGCGGCCTCGGACGAGCAAGCCGACGCCGCCGAGATCGAGAATGCCGCTACCGAGCGCCTGATGAAGGCCGTCCGGGTCGAGGCGACCCGGCTGTCGGGCACGATCCGGCTAACGGCAGAGACGATCGATCCGTCGCTGTCGGCGCGTGTCGCCAATCGCATGGCCGAGTTGTACATCAGTACCGATCGCGACAATCGCTCCACGCTCTCACGAAAGGTGTCGGTGCAACTGACCGAACGCGCGGTCGAGTTGCGCGAGAAGCTGGCCATGTCCGAGGCCGAACTGCAGAAGTATCGCGAAAGCGTGGGCATCGTGAAGCTCGGTACCACCCAGCAGTCGATGCTCGCCCAGCAACTCAACGGCATCACCGAGCGCCTGGTGACGGCCAGGGTGCGACGCATCGAACTCGAGGGCGCCTATCGCCGCCTGACCGCCGGTGGACAACGCAACTACGACATCGGTCAGATCCAGCGCGACCCGTCGTATACCGCGGCCAAGGCCCGCGTCGATACGCTCGCGCTGCGGGTTGCAGAGGTGACACAAAAGTATGGCAGCGCGCACGTGCTCGTGAAGGAGGCGCAGGCCCAGCTCAAGCAGGCGCGCGAGGCCCTCGAGGCATCGAAGAGCGCACTGGCGAACGCGATAATCAGCGACTACGAGTCGGCGCGACTTGGCGAGCGCGAACTGGGCAAGCTGCTCGACGCAGCCAAGGCCGGGGCGCTCGACGTGAACCGAAGCGAACCGCAACTCGCGATCCTCGAGCGCGAAGTGGAGTCGAATCGCCAGCTCTACGAGATGTTCGTGAAGCGGGCCAAAGAGACGGCGCTTGCCGCCGAGGTGCTTCCGGCGGTCGCGCGCATCATCGATGCCGCCGTGCCGGCAAGCCGCGCGAGCGGTCCGCCCCGCACGCAGATCGTCTTGCTGGCTGCGGTCGTGGCCGCCAGCCTGATGGCCTTGCTCATATTGGGTCGTTCGACGATCGACCGCAGCCTGCGCGACCGGGATCAGGCGGAGCAGTCACTGGGTCGGATCGTGTTGGCCACCTTGCCCTCGTTCTCGCGCATCACGGACAGTGCCGCTGCACGCGCCTACCTCAGCGTGCCGCGCTCGCGCTATGCCGAGTCGATCCGAACGGCACGCGTCGGCATCTTGCTTCACGCGCAGGAGTTCGCTTCGAAATCGGTCCTCGTGACCTCGACGATGCCAGGGGAGGGCAAGACCACCTTTGCCTGCAATCTCGCGCTCGCCTATTCGCGGACACGGCGAACGCTGCTGATCGATGCGAACCTGCGTGTGCCGCAAGTCGCGGCCCGGCTCGGCATGCGGACCGACCTGCCTGGCCTGAGCAATCTGGTATCGAACAACGAGCCGGCGAAGCGGTGCTTCCACGCCCTGCCCGAAACCCGGCTGACCGTGCTGCCGGCGGGGAGCTTCCATGCGAACCCGCAGGAGCTGTTCATGTCGCCGAGATTCGCGGCTGCGCTGGAATCGATCGCCCGCCTGTTCGAGGTCGTGATCATCGATACGCCGGCGACCGAGCCCGCCAGCGACAGCGTGCTGCTCGCGTCGATGGTTCCGGCCACCGTCGTCGTCGCCGAGAGTGGCCGCGCCAGCGAGGCGCATCTGCGCCGGACCATCGGCCTGCTCGGCGAGGCCGGCAGCAAGGTGCTCGGCGTGGTCATGAACCGTGTCGGCCGAGAAGATCGCCTCGAGCCCGCCACGCGAGATGACCCGGAAGCAGACCGCGGGTACGAGTCGCTTCACACGGCGCATGAGCCCGAACCATTCTCCGCGCCCGCACCGACGGAACTGCGGAACGTGGCCTGATGAGCGTAGCGACGGCACACGAATCCGTGCGCGTGTCGTCGGCGCGCGACGAAGTCAGGTCGGTGCGTATCGTGGTAGCGCTCGAGCCGGGGCTCGTCAGTGGTCACGTGGCGGACTTCGTCGAATGGCTCGTCGCACGCCCCGGCGTCGAGTGTTTCGCGATCACGAGCCCCGAGGAATCGAGCGCGCCGAGCGAGCGATTTCCTGGCGAAGCCTGGCTTGGTCGGCTCGATCGCAATCAGATCCTGAACAATCCGATCCTCGCGCGTCACCTGTCGCGGTGCGAAGTTCCTGACGACCGCCTGCCTCGAATCGCCTCGTTGCGCGAGCTCGCCGGCCAGCCCCCCGACTTCGTCGTCATGCTGGGTGGAGGCATTCGACAGGACGAGCTGGCGCGCGAATGCATCGAGGGAGCCGTCGCGATCGATCCCGCCGCGAACGACATCGATCGCGTCGCGCTCGCGACCATCGACCAGCAGGAAGCCTCGCTGCCGTTCCGAATCACCTGTGTCGATCGATCCGGCTCCTCGCAGAACCTGGTCCAGGGCGCGCTTTCGACGCACCGAAGCATCGAGCGGACGGCGTCAGCCTGCTTGCGGCGGATGCTGCAACTGTTGCAGACGATGATCGATGCGCGCTTGGCAACCGGTGGCTGGCGACCGGACATCGTTGGCGTTGACACAAGACATGCCGATGCCCAATCGGTCGACGATCCTCGGTCGGGCGGGCCCGGGCCCGTCGGCGTCCAAGACTCGGTCGGCCCGGGGACGGGCGCCCCGATCCGTCACCTGGCGCGACGCGCGTACGGCTCCTTGCGCAGCCGGATGGACCGCCTGGCAGGAATCGAGGAAGTCTGGCAGGTCGGGGTCGTGCATGGCCATTGGCGCGATGCCGATCTGCGCGAACCCGTCGAGCTCCAGGCGCCTGCACGCAGCATTCTTGCCGATCCTTTCCTGATACATCGCGACGGGCGCAGCTACTGCTTTGCAGAGGCGATGGACCTGGACGAGCAGCGTGGCTACATCGTGACCTACGAGCTCTCGGAACCCGGGCCGGCGCGCTTCCTCGGGACCGCGCTCGAAGAGGGTTTCCACCTCTCGTTTCCCTATCTGTTCGAGTTCGAGGGCGAACTCTACATGTGCCCCGAAACACACGAGTGCGGACAGATTCGAGTCTATCGGTGCACCGACTTCCCGCTGAAGTGGCAACCGTGCGCGGTGCTCATGGACTCGGTCGTGGCAGTCGACACGATGCTCTTCGAGCACGCGGGACGCTGGTGGATGCTGACCAACCTCGATCCTGCGGGCGTCGGTGACCTGTGCTCGGAGCTGCACCTGTTTCACGCGGAATCGCCCCTGTCGAGTCGCTGGAAGGCGCACCCGGCCAACCCGCTGATCATCGATCCGGAACGGGCTCGCAACGCGGGGCTTCTGCGAGACGGGTCCAAGCTGTTCCGTGTTTCGCAGCAGCAGGGCTTCGAGCGCTACGGCGTCTCGACCACGATCCACGAGATCGTCACGCTGAATCGTCTCTTCTACGAGGAGCGTGCGATTCGGCGCATCGAGCCGGACGTGATCGCGGGTGCGACCGGGACGCACCACCTGCATGGCAGCGGGTCGATGACGGTCTTCGACTACCGGGTCCGCCAGCGCGTCGGACGCTGACGCCGATCGATCAGCTCGGGCGCGTGCGACCCGCCAGGCGGCGAAAGGGTTCGCGCAGCCGCGCGAACTCCAGCAGGGCGAGCAACCACACGCGCAGCGGCATCAGTGTCGGCGCGCGGCGCAGGCTCGACCAGAGCTCGCGCCGCATGCCATGTTGCATCTGATGATGGACATGGATGCGCAATTGCCTCGCCAGGACCGGCTCGGGGCAACGGCCGCGCCGAACCTGATCGCGTAGTGCGTCGAGCAGGTATTCGTGCATTCTCACGGCGGTGGCCGACGGCGAGGTGGCGAGCGAGCCGCTGCGACTCAGGTGGTAGATCGCCAGGACGCGATCGATGAACACCAGCTCACCCTGTTCGAGCACGCGAATGAAGGTCAGCAACTCCTCGCCGAGATTCATGCCGGGCTCGAATCCGCCGCAACGCTCGAGGCAGTCGCGTCGGATCGCTGTCGCGCCGATGAATACCGGTGGCCCGCCGGCGGCGTTCCAGGCCGCGAAGTAGCCCGCAGCATCGATCGGGCGGTCGGCCTCGAGCAACCCGAGGTTATTGGTCGTCGGCAGGCCGGTCATTCGGGTCTCGTGCGCGGTGCAGATCATTGCCGCGCTCGGCCAACGTCGCGTTGCATCGACGATCGTGGCAAGGAATGCCGGGTGCCACTCGTCGTCGGCATCGAGGAAGGCGATCCAATGGCCGGTACAGGCCGCGATCGCGGCGTTGCGTGCCCGCGAGACGCCGCCATTGGCTTGGCGGTGCAGGATGAAGCGCGAGTCGTCCTGGATCAGTCGCGCAAGCAACTCGGAACTGCCGTCGGTCGAGCCATCGTCGACGATGACCACTTCGAAGGCATCGAAGGTCTGGGCGCGAACCGATTCGAAGAATCGCTCCAGGTAGGGCGCCTTGTTGTAGAGGGGAACCACGACCGAGATGGCCGGAGGAACCGGGAGAGTCATCGCGTTCCACTCATTTGGTACGAAAACCCAACAGTCCGGACAGGCGTGGGCCGAAAGCGAGCCGCACTGTCGGCGCCAGCCGGAGCAGATGGACCAGGACCCAGTATGCGGCCGCGAAACACACCGCGTCGATGCCCAGGCCCATCAGGCGGGCGACAGGTCCTTCGGCGCCGATCGGCAGCGGCATGGCGCGTACGCCCAGCACGACAGCGACCGACAGGCCGCAAGCGAGCAGGATCCGGGCGAGCACGTGCCAGTCCTGCATTCTTGCGAGGCGCGTGCCGGTGAGTCTCGATGCTCGCCAGAATGCGGCGGCTTGCGCGATCAGCGCCCCGACGACACCGCCCAACGCGGCCCCGGCCAGGCCGGCCTCTTGCGCTCCGATCCATGAGACCGCGATCACGATCGGCAGCGCGACCGCGTCGGTTCGCATCATGTAGGGGCCTTGGCGCATCGCGGTCAGGATCATCGTGACCTCGATCGATTCGATGAGCAGCATCAGACAATAGGTGCGCACCACCGGGGCGGCGCCGCTGAAATCAGCGGTGAATAGGAAGGCGAGCAGCGGTTCGGCCCGGCTCGCAATGAAGGCCAGCGTCGGGAAGATCAGCAACGCGACCGCAAGATTGCCACGCCGGTTCAGCGCCTGCATCGCCCCGATCTCACCGGCCGACTGCATGCGGTTCATTTCGGGCAGGACGACCTGATTGATGGTCGAGCGCAGCAAGCCCTGAATCGGTGAGAAGACGGCCGCAACGGAATACAGGCCGAACTGCGCGGCGGAGAACGCGCTGGCGACCAGCCACTGGTCGATACGTCCTCGCAACAGGTAGAGTCCGGCAGAGGCACCGAACGGCGCCGAGTACCGGGCATGTTCGACCACGCTTTCGCGTGACCATCGTATGCCCTTGGTGGCGAACCGCCCGATGCCGAGTGCGCAGGCGGCCCCCTTGGCCGAGGCCAGCAGCAGGTGCGCTATCAGCACCGATTCCCAGCTCCCCCAGTGCAGCGCGGCGCCCAGCACGAGGCCAACGCGCAGCAAGGCGAACAGCAGGTTCAGCCTGGCTTGGTCGAGCGCGCGTTGCTGCGCGCTGAACAATACGTCGAGCAGGCTCGCGAATACCCACAGTCCTACGAACACGGCGATTCCGGTGCTCGAGTGCGGGGTCATCGCCTGCCAGGCGCACCATAGGCCGGCTGCCATCGAACCCGCCGATCCCGCGATCGCCATGTACACGCCGGCCTGGCGCACGAAGACCGCCGAGGCGTCCCGGGACAGCCGCGGAACGAAGTAGTAGAGACTGGCGGGCACCCCGAGCGAAAGGACGCCGACGCCCGTTCCCGCGATGAGCCACAAGGTCCGGTAGGCGCCGAAGTCGGTGTCGCTCAAGAGCCGCACCAGCACCATCGGAATCAGGAACTGGGTCGCCATGTCGAACGCGTTCACACTCGAAAGCGACAGGATCGAGGTTCGCATCGAGTGTCCGGGCATCGGACCCGTGGCGCTTCTTCCGCTCACTGGTTCATTCCCCGTCTCGGCGCGCGCGCATCCAGGCCGACTGGCGCGACCCGAGAAAGCCGATGTAGAGCGGCAACTTCCGAAGCACGTAGATCGGCGCCATCCACAACATCGACGCCGACAGGATCGAGCGACCGAAGTGGTACCAGGCCAGCAGGACCGCGATCCCGGTCGCGGCGAGCGAGGCGAGCGAGATGGCGAACGCAAGCTCGCCGCCGCCAAGCAGAAGCGAAGTCGATGTGGCTGCGACCAGCAGGAGTTGCAGGGCCAGCAGCAAGGCCAACGGCGGCACGGCCAGATCCAAGGCGTGGGCCAGCAGCGCGGGCGCCCGCTGGCTGATCGCACCGAGCACGAGGCCCGGCACCCGGGTCAGCAGCGTCTGGAGATGACCGTGCTCCCAGCGGCGGCGCTGACCGCGTTCGCCGTCCTCGCTACTGGGGAATTCACTATCGACTCGTGCTGCTTCGACAAACAGAGGGGCATGGCCCTGCGCAGCGAGCGTACTGCCAAGCATCATGTCCTCGGCCAGATGATCACTGGCCAGCGGCGCGGCAGCGATCAACGACCATGGAAACGCCATGCCGGTGCCGGTGAGCGTGCAGGGCAGGCCCAGGCGCGCGAGCCCGCGCGGCCGCACATGGTTCTTCACCAGGAAAGCGAACTCGGCGATCCGGGGGCCCATGCGCGAGACGCCTTGCGGCACATGGCACAGGTTCAGTGCCTGGGCGGGTCGCCCGCTACCTGCGCAGGCATCGTGCAGTCGCTCGAGACTGCCGGGCGCCATCGTGCAATCGGCGTCGATGAAGACGACGCAGTCCGGCGGATCGGCACGCAGCCAATCGACGCCGAAGTCGAGCGCGAAGCCCTTGCCGCGCCGTTCCTCATCCCGACGCTCGATCACACTTGCGCCCGCGGCGCGCGCGAGTTCCGCGGTGCGGTCCGTACAATTGTCAGCCACCACGACTAGACGGTCGCCCGCGGCGATCTGGGGCAGCAGGCCCGCGATCGTTCGGCCGACGCCGGCCGCCTCATTGTGCGCGGGCACGACCACGGCGATGCGACCACGGGTGATCTTCGCCGTATCGCGACCGCATTCGGGCGCGGCACCACGCTGCCAGAGGGCGGCCAGGACTTCGGTCAGCAGCGTGACCGCGGGCACGGCGATCATGAGCGTCGCCACGAGCAGCACCGGGTCGAGGAACGATGCAAGGGTCATGGCTCTACGCTTCGGAAAAGCCCGGCGAGCCGCGCCGCCTCGATGTCGACCGAGTGGTTCGCCCAGACTTTCGCGCGCCCGCGGGCGCCCATCTCGTTGAGTCGGTCGATCGGCGTGGCCAGGCATTCACGCATCGCCTGCGCCATCAGGTCCACCGATCCCGCTGGAAAGAGCCAGCCTTCCTTCCCGTTCTCCACCAGCTCGGCGATTCCCCCGACGTAGGTGCTCAGAACGGGGCGGCCAGCCGCCATTGCCTCCATGATGACCACCGGGAGGCCCTCGCTGAAGCTGGGCAGGATGAGGGCACGTGCGTTCGCCAGTTCCCGCTGAACCTGGGCCTCGTCGATCCAGCCGGTGATCCGCACCCGCGCGCCCAGTCCCGCACGAGCCACGCGCCGCTCGACTTCGGCGCGGGCGTCACCGTCGCCGGCAAGCACCAGTTCGACGGGGCCGGTGTCGGCATCGACTTGCGCGAGTGCTTCGATCAGCATCGTCTGGGCCTTGTCCCGGCAAAGACGCCCCACGCAGACGAAGCGCCGGTTGTCGCCGGAAACCGGGCCCGGATCGACCGCATCCTTGCGCTCGAGTCCGCAGTGCACGACATGAACGCGATCGGCATGGGCGAGGCCGCTCCAGCGGACCAGTTGCGCACGGGTGAAGTGGCTGATCGCGGCGACGAATCTCGATTGGGCGACCTTCTCGCCGATTCGAAGTTGGCGCGGCGAATCCCATTCCTCCGAGCCGTGTATCGTGAGGCTGAAGCCGATGCCCGAGAGGGCCTTCACCATCATGGCCACCACGGCGGAGTTGGTGCCGAAGTGCACGTGAAGATGCCGGATGCGATCGCGCTCGAGCCAGAGGGCGAGCTGGCAGGCCTCGGCCAGCGTCACCAGGTTCAACGCGAGACTGCGATCGCCACTGCGCCATTGTCGCCAGCCGATCGCCAGCGCCTTGAAGAAGCTCATCGGGGAACGAAGCGCATAGCGCAAGCTCGGACCGAGCAGGCCCGTGATTCCGCGACGCAGAATGTAGTGGGTGCGTTCGCGCTCGCGGCGGTCGGCCGGGTCGACGAGATCACCCGCCCAGCCACGCAACGCATAGCGCTCGATCTCGATTCCCTGTCGCTCGACGGCAAGGATTTCGCGCCGGATGAACGAATGGCTTACCTTGGGGTATTGGTTGACGAAGTAGCCGACTCTCATGCGTGGACTCCCCCGCGAGCGTTCGGATCGGCGACACGAGTCATTCGAGCGTGCAGGGTGCCGAGAAGAAAAAGCGTGTACCAGTTCGCAACCAGGTAGTGATGAACATTGTCAGAGTAGCAAGTCATCATGAACGCCAGGGTCAGCGCGCTCGCAACCACGGTCTCGGCCCGGTGAACACGCCAGCGCTTCCAGGTGGCCAGCATGCCGACCAAGAAGATGCCCGCGAATGCAGCGGCGCCGGGAATGCCGGTCTCGAAAGCGAGTTGCACGAATACATTGTGCGCATCGTAGGCATGGGTGGGGTCGTACGGAAAGAAGAATCCCGAGTACTCGGTATATGCGTTCAGCCCCCAGCCAAGGAGCGGGCGCTGGGCGATCCATTCGGCGGCAGCCTGCCACATCATCAGGCGCCAGGCATAGGACGTGAGCTGGTCATCGGCGCCGTAGCTGGCACGCGTACCCATGACCGCGTCGACGACGCGATCCTGCACGACCGGGACCAGTAGCAGCAGTGGCAGCGCCACAGCCATGTAGACCAGGTACCGGCGCTCCAGGAACAGGCCCACGGCGATGAACAGCAACCCGGCCGCCGCCCAGGCCGAGCGGGTCTGGGTGGCGAGCAGCAGCCCGATCTGGACCAGCAGGTAGACCTCGAGCATCCGCCGATAGCCGGGCCGGCCCGAAGCCCTGGCCGTGCTGATCGCATAGAGCAGCGCGGCGATCACCGTGACCAGAAAGCACCCGAAGATGTTCGGGTGGTTGAAAACCGCTTCGATGCGAAACCCGCTGTAGTCTACCGGCGCTGCGATCGAGTCACCGGCGAGGCCGGCGTCGGCTTCGGGCTCCGGCAAGCCGCCGCGCGCGACCTGGACGAGTCCGCTGATCGTGGGAACGATCGATGCGACGATGACGGTGCCGACCAGGCGGCCGATGTCGGATCCGCGCGAAACGAGCCCGAACGGGATTGCGAAGACAGCCAGGTAAGTCATGTAGATCAGGAGCATCCGAAGCGGCTGCGCCGATTCGGGCGCGACCCGCATCGCAGCGAACGCGAGCGCCAGGAAAGGAACCCAGGCGAGCACGCGGATATTGATCATGGGTGCCGGTCGCCGCAGCAGGAACACGACGAACAGCATGAGTACCATCGCATTGACCGCCGCACCGGGGCTCGCGCCACCGTCTTGCTTCAAGGTCTCCAGCACCGGGTCGATCGCGGCGCGAACGGCGAGGATCGAAAGGAGCAATGCTTCGGGCCGTAGCGCCAGCAGCAGGCCAACCGTCAACGCGACCGGTAGGGCGAGCAGTGCAAGCATTGCCGACTTGCCCGCGAGCATGCTGGCGATCGCTGCGCCGGCGACCAGCATGGCCACCAGCAAGGACAGCGCCACGGCCGCCGGCCGGCTAGGCGACGCGGGCAACACCGGCAACCTCTTCCTGGACAGGGTCCTCCACCGGCTTCGGGGGAACGAGTCGGGTACCGATCACCGGATCCAGCAGGTAGTCGGCGCACATCATGTAGAGCAGACTGCGAACGGGCCAGGACGCGCCGACCACCGTCATGCTGGTGCCGCTACGCAAACAGTGTCCGCGCAGCAGCAGCAGCAAGCCGACCATGCCCGAGTCGAGGTCGGTCGCTTCGCCCAGATCCAGTTCGACGTCCCTGGCGGATTCGGCAATGTCGGTCAGCTCGCTGCGAAGCAGGTCCGCGTCTTCGACCCGCCAGTCACCGTCGATTCGCAGGCGCACCGCACGCTCGCCGTCATAGCGGCGCAGCCGCGGCGGGACGCGCTGGCCCGAGAACAGGCGTCGCCGCAACCGACGGATCGCAAGGGGGAGCAGCCGCGACACGAGCAGTCGCCCGAGTGTCAGTGCGTCGTCACGATAGCGCCGCCACAGGCTGGGCTCCTCGAGGATCCGCCACAACCATTCCAGCCCGACCCGCTGCAGGATCCGTGGCGCGCGACGCACGACGCCGGCGGTCATCTTGATGACCGCGCCGAGATGGCAGATGGCCGGGGTCGTCAGTCGCTCGACGTTGGCATCGATCCAGCGTTGCCCCTTCTGTGCGCCCAGCGCGACGACCAGGAACTCCGATGCACTGTCGTTGATTGCCCGATGAACCTCGGCGGTGCTCAGGGCTTCGGCACTGCCGAAGCCCGGTTCGAACCATCCGTGGCAGACCGCGCCGGTGGCGCTGGTGTTGATGCGCTGCTCGGCTCGGTTCGGAATACCGTGGCTCTCGCCGAAGAGGAACACCGATACCGGCCTTTCCAGCGGGGATCGACACAGGCTCTCGAACAGCGCTGAACCGGCGACCCGTTCCCGCAGCGGCAGGCCTGCGATTCGCGCCAGCGCGACGATCGGTGCGCCGTCGGCCAGGGAGACATCGCTCTTCAGCAAGGCGTCACGAAAGGTCTGATCGCGCTGACAGGCGGCGATGAAGTTCACATTCGGCGTGACCATCACGTAGCGTCGACGGGCACGAACGGCGTGAACGAGTTCCTGACGCGCGGACTCGATCGTGTGTGCGTCGAAGGGCAGGCCAAGAATGCAATAGACGCGCCGCTGGAATTGCGGCGTCGTCACCGGCATGCGGTTGTCGGTCATGGGGGCCGTCGTCGGGAGTCCAAGCGCATCGAGCCGATTCTGGTGACGCGGGTTTCGACTGCCACGCGCTTTCCGATCAGTGCGCGGCGCTACCGACGGACGGTTGTTGTCAGTCTATCCAGGCTGCCCCAGAGTTTCGGATCATGTCCGGCAATCGCGCGCCCACCGTCACGATCGTCCTGCCCGCCTACGTGCGCACGGACTTCCTGCGTCACGCGATTCGTTCGGCGCTGGCGCAGCGCTATGGCGACTTCGTTCTTTCGATCGGCGACAACAGCACCGAGCGCTGCGCCGAGCGCATCGTTCGCGAGTTCGACGACCCGCGAATCGAGTACGTTGCGCATCCGCGCAATCTGGGGGCGCAAGGCAACTGGTTTTCGCTGATCGAACGCGCACGCACGCCACTCGTGGCCACCTTGCATGACGACGATGCCTGGCACGAGGACTTCCTGCAGCGACTGGTTCCGCCGATGCTCGAGGATCCCGAGCTGGCGATGAGCTTTGGCGACTTCGATCTCATCGATTCGAACGGGGCGGCGCTGCCCGAGGCGACGGCCGCGCTCTCGGCCAAGACCCGGCGCGATCGGCTTCCCGAAGGCCGAATCGACATGGATCGCGAGATGGCCTTGAGGATGGTGGCCGTCTGGAATGCGCCCAATCCGGCGATCTGTGCCGTACTGCGCCGTGACGCGGTGCTCCAGACGCGTTTCGCGCCGCAGGCGGTCCCACTCTACGATATCTGGCTGAGCTACCAGCTGCTGCGGCGGGGCGCGGCGGTCTACTACGTGAGGTCACGGCTGTCGGATTACCGACTGCATGCCGGGAGCGCCACCTCGAGTGGCTTCAGCAATCCCGAGGATCATGTGTTCGAGCGCATCCTGCTCGAGAACGCGGATGCCGGTGCCGTGCTAGACGAGATCCGCCGCTACTGGGCGATGATCCGCTGGGGGCGCGCCCTGGACGACATGCTGATCGGCCGTCGCGGCGCTGCCTCGGGTGCCGACATCGAGCGCGCGAGCGATCGCTCGCGACACGAGTTCCGCGCGGCGGCGCCACACCTTCCGCCAGGGCGTGCGGTATTCGCGCGCCTGGCCGCGCAAAGCACGCTGAGCTGGCGTCTGATGCAGGGGCTGGTCCGCTGCAAGCACCGGCTCACCGGACGCAACTCGCTCGTACCGACTTCGTGATCGACCCGGGCCCGCGTCAGGACGCGGCCGCCTTGGGAAACACCCGCATCACGCCCTCTTGCGCAACCAGTGCCACCAGGGTGCCGTCTTCGCAATAGATGCGGCCGTTGACGAACCCGCGAGCGCCGGTCGCGCTGGGGCTTTCGACGGCATAGAGCAGCCACTCGTCGACCCGGAACGGGCGCTGGAACCACAACGCGTGGTCCAGGCTGGTGAGCTGGAAATCGCGTGACTCGAACGCGGCGCCGTGCGGTCGGGTGGCCACGACGATCATCGAGTAGTCCGAAAGGTAGGTGAGCACATTGCGGTGGAGGTCGTCGTCGTCGGGCAGGCGCTCCACGGTGCGAAACCAGATATGCGAGCGCGCGGGCTTGGCGCCCGGATCGATGAACGGTGGCGGCTCGACCGGGCGGAACTCGAAGGGGCGCTCGAGCAGCAGGAAGCGCGGCAGCTTCGATTCGGGCATGCGCGCGAGGAACTCCCGCCGGTACTCGCCCATGTCCTTCAGATCCGCTGGCGCGGGCACTGCCGGCATCGGGTCCTGGTGCTCCAGGCCTTGTTCGGGCGATTGGAAGGACGCGGCCAGGTTCAGGATCGGTCGGCCGTGCTGGATCGCCACCACACGCCGGCTTGCATAGGTTCGGCCGTCGCGTTGGCGGTCGACCTCGTAGATGATCGGCGCTTCCGGGTCGCCGCCGCGCAGGAAGTAGGCATGCAAGGAGTGCACGACGCGCTCGTCGACAGTGCGGTTGGCCGCCGATAGCGCCTGGCCGAGCACTTGGCCGCCGAACACCCGCTTGGAGCCGAAGTCCAGGCTTTGGCCACGGAACAGATTGGCGTCGATCTCTTCGAGCGTGAGCAGATCGATCAGGTCGTCGACAGAGGATGTCATGGATGCCGCCAACGGTTCGGAAACCGTCACAGTAGCATCAGCGACAGCTTCGGGAACAGCAGCAGGAGTAGCAGGCCCAGCGTGATGGTCACGATGAAGGGCACCACCGCGCGCGAGATTTCCTCGAGCTTGAGACCCGAGATGCTGCACGCGACGAACAGGTTCACCCCGAGCGGCGGGGTCAGGAAGCCGATCTCGCTGGTGACCACCAGCAGGATGCCGAAATGGATCGGGTTCACGCCCAGGCTGGTGACCAGTGGCAGCAGGATCGGCGTGAGGATGATGACGGTCGAGAGCGTCTCCATGAAGGTGCCGAGCACGATCAGGATGGCCGCGATCAGCAGCAGCATCAGGATCGGGTCCTTGGTGAGCGCAAGCAAGGCCGAGGCGACCTGTTGCGGGATCTGGTTCAGCGCCAGGAATTCACCAAAGAACAGGGCCGTTCCCAGGATCACCACCAGGCCGCCGCAGATCGTCGAGGCTTCGCTCAGCGAGTCCCACAGGTCGCGGATGCCGATCGTGCGCTTGATCGCCATGCCGACCACGAGCGCGTAGACGACGGCGATCACCGAGGCCTCGACCGGCGTGAACACGCCCAGGTAGATGCCACCGAGCACGATGAACGGAGTTGCGAGTGAGTACTTGCCCTGCCAGGCCGACCGCGTCAGCGCGGCGCGGTCGAAGCGTGCGGTGCTGCCACGAAAGCCGGCGCGCCGCGCCAGGAGGTAGGCGCAGACGATCAGCAGCGCACCCATCATCAGCCCCGGCACCACGCCGGCGATGAACAGGTCGCCGATCGACACGTTGGCCAGTACGCCGTAGACGATCATCGGGTTGCTGGGTGGGATCAGGATGCCCAGCGTGCCGCCGGACGAGGCCACCGCGCCCGCATAGTCCTTGCGGTAACCGTCCTGGACCATGGCCGGAATCAGCAGCGTGCCGATTGCGGCCACCGTTCCCGGGCCCGAGCCCGAGATCGCGGCGAAGAACATCGACGAGAGGATCGTGACCACCGCCAGGCCGCCATGAACGCCGCCCACGAGCGAGCGCATCACCTGGATGATGTCGGCGGTGATGCCGGCGCGCGCCATGATCGCGCCGGCAAGCACGAAGCAGGGGATCGCCAGCAACGGGAACTTGTCGACGCCGTCGTACATGCTGGCCGCGAGCGCGCTCACGGGTATCGGCGAGCTGAGCAGTTCGACCACGGTCGGGATGCCCAGCGTGGCGAACACCGGCACCCCCAGGAACAGACAGGCGACGAAGATCAGGGCGAAGACCATTCAGGTGCTCCGCCCGGGCGTGGCGGATGCCGCCGGGGGTTTTGACGGAGGGCCCGCCGCATGGGTGTCGTTGATCACGGGTTCGTCGTGGCGCCACGCACGCCACTGCCTGGCGACGATCCGATAGATCATGAGGCCGTGAGCCAACGGAATCACGGTGTAGATCCAGACCATGGGCAAGAACAGCGAGGTCGAGTAGACCGGGTGCTGGAGCATCTGCCGGATCAGCAGCACGCCCGCGACCACCACGACCCCGTTGAAGAAGATCCACAAGGCATCGGCCAGCAGCAGGCAGGCACGCTGCCCGCCGGGAAACCAGCCTGTAAGTACCGTGACCCGGATATGGGTGCCCTTCTGCGCGGCCAGGCTGGCCGACACGTAGACGAACCATACGAGCAGGAAGCGCGAGACCTCCTCGCTCCAGGACAGCCCGATCGAAAGCACATAGCGAAAGAACACCTGTGCCGCCAGGATCAGTACCAACGATGCCAGGCACAGGTTGGCCACGGTCTGCTCGATGCCATCGAGCCAGTGGCGCTTGACGGGAGCGTTCATCGGTCGCGCTCGAGTGCGGCGCCGCGCCGGCGGCACCGCATCCGAACCCGGGTGCTCAGAGCTTGCCGTCCTTCAGGTAGCGCTGTGCGGTGTCGACCCATTCCTTGCCGCCGCCGACCAGCTTGTAGAGCTTGGGCCAGGCGCCCTGGGCGCGCGACTGCCATTCGTTGACGTTCTCGAGCTCGCAGAACTTCACGCCCTTGGCCACCAGGCCCTTGTGCACGTCGGCCGTCACCTTGCGCAGCCATTCGGCGTGGGCGGCATCGGCTTCGTTGGCGGCTTCGAGGATCAGCTTGCGGTCGGCCTCGGCCAGGCTGTCGAAGAAGCGGGTGTTGACGATCACGACGGCCGCGAGCGGCAGGTAGGTGGACTCGGTGATGTACTTGATGTGCTGGTGAAAGCCCATCGTGAGGATCACCTCGGTCGGGCTGTCGAAGGCGTCGACGACCCCGGAGCCGATGGCGCCGAAGGTCTCGCCCCAGGCGATCGGATAGGTGGAGATGCCCCAGGCATCCCACATCGCGGTCATGATCGGATTCTTGGGGGCGCGGAACTTGAGGCCCTTGAGATCGCCGACCTTGCTGATGCACTTGTTCTTCGCGAACATGCTTCGGAACGCGTTCGTGTAGCCACCCACCACGCGCAGCGTGCCCGACTCTTTCTGCACCCGCTTGTTCAGTTCGTCTCGAAACGGCCCCGCGCGCAGCACACCCTTCGGGCCGGTGACCTGGTCGATCGACGTGAACATGTAGGGCATGCCCAGGAAGTTCAGCGACGGCGCGAGCTGGGCGACGTTGGTGCCGGTGATGCCGCCCATCTGGATCACCCCGAGCTGCACCTTCTGTGCCGCGACCTGCTCGGTGCCCATGACGCCCCCGTGCAGGACCTCGACCACGATCTCGCCCTTGGACTTCTTCTTGACCCGGTCGGCGAAATCGAGCGCGTAGACGCCGAAGGCCTGTGTGGGCGGGCAGCAGTGGGCGTACTTGATGGTGACTCGCGGGGCCGCCTGTACGGAAGCAGGGGCGGTCAGCGACAGAAACGCGGATACGACCAGCGCGAAGCCGCCGGCGATTGCACTTTTCATCTCGGTCTCCTCCTTGGATTGCAAGCGCTTGCAGTGCAGACTACGCGTGCATCGGCGGGAGTGTCAATGTCGCAGTCCGTATCCCTTGAGACCGTCGCCCGCGCGGCGGGCGTTTCGACGAGCACGGTCTCGCGCGTGTTGTCGCGACCGGAACTCGTCAATGCACATACTCGCGAACGGGTCGAGGGCGTGATTGCGCGGCTCGGCTACCTGCCACACGGGGCGGCGCGTGCATTGGCGCGCAAGCGAAGCGGCAGTGTCGGGGCGGTGATCCCGCGGCTGGGGGTGTCGCTGTTCTCGAATACGGTGCAGGCGCTGCAGCAGACCTTGCACACCGCCGGCTACGAGCTACTGCTCTCGACCCCCGAATGGCGGCCCGGCGACGAGGTCCACCATCTGCGCGGACTCGTCACGCACGGCGTGGACGGGGTCGCGCTGCTCGGCAGCGAGCATTCGCCCGAGGTCTACGCGCTGCTCGAGAGCCTGCACCTGCCGTTCATCTGCGTCTGGGCGTCCGACGAGAAGCGCCGTGGCCTGCCATGTGCGGGGCTGGACAACGCAGCGGCGATCCGGCTCGTGGCCGAGCACCTGATCGGGCTCGGGCATCGTCGCATCGCGATGGTGTCCGGGCGCACCCGGCACAACGAGCGCGCGCGCGCCCGGGTGCGCGGCCTGCGTGCCGCGATGCGCTCGGCCGGACTCGATCTGCCGCGCGACGCGGTCGTGGAGGCCGACTACAGCTACGAGGCAGGGGAGCGAGCCGCCCGAATCGTCCTCGAGCGGCATTCCAAGCTGACGGCGATCGTCTGCGGCAACGACTATCTTGCGATCGGCGCCCTGGCGGCCTGCCGTGCGACCGGCAGGGCGGTGCCGCAGGATGTCTCGGTGACCGGACTGAACGACGGCGAGCTGGCTCGCTACACCTGGCCCCCGCTGACCACGGTACACCTGCCGATGTGGGAGATCGGCGAGCGCGCGGCGCGCTACCTGATCGCACGCCTCGACGGCCTCGACGCGCCGCCGCCCGGCGACCTGCCGGTTTCGCTGCGGGTGCGCGGCAGTACGGCCGTTGCATCGCCGCAGCCGCGTCGCGGCGGCCGGGCCGGATAGGTCGGTGTATCCGGCGCTCGTCGAGCGTGCGCCGAGGCGGCGCGAAACGCTTACGCGGGCCGGAACATCGGGACCATCTGACCGTCTTCGGCGGGCTTGAACGTCACGCTCACGGCGTCACCGATCTTCAGGCCGTCGAGGTCGCAGTCGACGATGTTGGTCAGCATCGTGGGGCCTTCCTCGAGGGTCACGTAGGCGACCGCATACGGCACCGGAACGCGGCGCGTGACGCTCACCGAGTAGATCGTGCCGCGGCCGCTGGCCGCTTCCCAGTCGGTCTCGCCGTGGCCGCACAGCGGGCAGTGCGGCCGGGGATACCAATGGGCCTTGCCGCAGGACGGGCAGCGGCGAATCATCAGCCGGCCCTCGGCCGCGCCCGCCCAGAACGGCGCCGCGTCCACGTAGACCGGCGGTGCCGGCAGTGTGCGATCCTGTGCCATCAGCGTCATCGTCAGCCCCTTTCCATGATCAGCGTGGCCCCGCCGTGGCGTGCGCCGAGCAAGCCGCCCGTGCCGTGGGCAAGGGCGAGGTCGCAGTTCTTCACCTGTACGGCCGGGTGGGCCTCGCCGCGAAGCTGGCGTACGGCCTCGATGACCTTGGTGATGCCGCCGCGATTGGCCGGGTGGTTGTTGCAAAGGCCGCCACCGTCGGTATTGAAGGGCAGCTTGCCGGTGCCGGCGATCAGGTTGCCGTCGGCCACGAAGCGCCCGCCATCGCCCTTCTTGCAAAAGCCCAGGTCTTCGAGTTGAACCAGCACGGTGATCGTGAAGCTGTCGTAGATCGAGACGTACTTGATGTCGGCGGGCTTCACGCCGGCCTCCTCGAACGCCCGCGGGCCAGAGAACGCGGCGGCCGAATAGGTGAGGTCCACGTTGCCGGCATCGATGCTCTTGATCGCCTCGCCGGCGCCCAGGATGTTCACGACCGGGCGCCCGAGCGATCTCGCGATTTCCGGGCGGACCACCAGCACGGCGCCGCCGCCGTCGCTGACCACGCAGCAATCGAGCCGGTGCAGCGGGTCGGCGATCACCGGCGAATTCACCACGTCTTCCACCGTGACCACGTCGCGCAGCATCGCATGCGGGTTGTGCTGGGCATGATGGGATGCCGCCACCTTGATCCAGGCGAGTTGCTCGGCCGTGGTGCCGAACTCGTGCATGTGGCGCGCCGCCACCATCGCGTAGCTGTTGACGGTGACCATCCCGAAAGGCGCCTCGAAGGGCGCCTCCGGGACATTGGGCAGGTAGAGGCGCGGCTTGGTGCCGCTGTGCGATTCCGAGCGCGGTCGGCCGGCGAGCGTGACCAGTGCCACGTTGCACTTGCCGGCGGCGATCGCCTGTGCGGCATGCGAGACATGCAGCAGGTAGGAAGAGCCACCGATGTCGGTGGAGTCGAAGTGCCGCGGCCGGATGCCCAGGTAGTCGACCATGCTCAAGGGGCCCATGCCGGGGCCATCGCCGGCACAGAAATAGCCGTCGACGTCGTCGCGCGACAGGCCGGCGTCGGCCAGTGCGCCTGCCGCACATTCGGCGTGGAGTTGGGCGACCGTCTTGTCGGTTGCCTTGCGGGTCGGGTGCTCGAAGACGCCGGCAATGCAGGCCTTGCCTCGGATGCTCATGCGCTGTGATCTCCTGGGCGCCGGCGCCGAAGGCGGGGCCGGCATAGGGGATCTGAATCGTACACGGGCACCGAACCGGCTGCGACCGAATCGGGTCCACATCCCGAGGCGACGTCGCATCGACCCGGATTCCGGTCGCCGCCCGACGTAACGGCCGCCTAACGGCCCGAGGTGAGACTGCACATGCCATCAGTCCAAGGAGAAAAGCATGTCCAGACTCGTCTCTTCACTGGCCGCGTCATGGGGCCTCGCGGCAAGCGCCCGTCACCCGGCCATAGCCGAGGTCGGCGAAACCCCTATTTCCCGGCTTTGGCGACCAGCACGACGCCTGGCAGGCCGGCGAAGTGCGCGTCGCAGGTCAGCAGGTCTGCGCCCGAGTGCCTTGCCGTCGCCAGGACGATCGCGTCGGCGGTGGCAAGCTTGTACTCTCGGTGCAGGCCAGCCGCCAGCAAGGCGATCGGGGTATCCAGCGGTACGACCACGCACTTCAGCGTGAAGGCGATTACCTGGTCGGCTTCGTCTTCGCCGACTTCGCGCACGAGCCACTTGGATAGTTCGATTTGCACGATGGTAGGCACCACGCACTGGGCCCGGTCGGGAAACTGGTTGGCGAGTTTGCGCCCCAGCGTGCTCGCGGTGAGCCACTCGATCCATGCCGAAGTATCGACGACACGCCGCGCGGCCATCAGTAGCGGTCGTCGCGGTCGCGGTAGTCGTTCTTGCGCGCACCTTTGGCAATGCCGGCAAGCTGCTGCAATTCGGGGACCGGCATGACCAGCACGCCCTTGCCTTTGGGGATGAACACGAACTCTTGCCCTGCCTCCCAGTGCTGTTCGTCTCGCACGGCCTTCGGGATGGAGATCTGGAACTTGCTCGACAGAGTGGCGGTGGCCGTCATGTTCGTACTCGCGTCCGATCGATAAGGGTCGGGTAAGAATACATCCTGTCGCCGTCGCGCGCCAGACCGATCAGCCTGCCGGCGGGCCGGAAGCCTCGAGGATGGCCCGGATCTCGGCTGGCAGCGGAGTCGATCGCCCGGTGGCGTGATCGATATAAACCGTGACCACCTCGGCGGTCGCCACGCAGGTCTCGTCCACGAAGATGCCCTGCCCGAGAACATACGAGCTATTGCCCACCTTCAACACCACGGTACCGATGTCGACGTCGCCGGGAAAGCGGATCTGCGCGCGGTAGTGGGCGCTGTACTTGACCAGCGCGAAGCCGGCCAGCAGGGTCTGGCTCAGGTGCGACATCCGCTCGGCACGGAAGCGCACGCGGCCGTCCTCGAAGTACTCGTTGACCGCGCCGTTGTTGACATGGAAGTTAGGGTCCAGGTCGCGATAGCGGATCGAGTCGCGGGTCCAGCACGCGAAGGTCGATCGGCGGGTGAGGTCGGGGCCGGGCGCGGTATCGGTGGCAGGCATCGGGCAGGTCCGTGGTGGGTTCGGCGAAACCACCCGATGGTAATCGCACCGAGCGGAACGCGGTCCGGGGCGCGTTCATGTATCTTGCCCATCTATTCGTGTAAACACAGATGCGTCGCGGGAGTCGACCCGCGCGGCAAATCCATCGGGGGAACACATGTCCGCAGCCGCCTCGCCCGTTGCGAGCAAACCGCTCGCCGACCACTACGACCTCGTCATCGTCGGGGCCGGGTTCGGTGGCATGTACATGCTCCACAAGGCCCGTGCGCTGGGCCTCAGTGCCCGGGTCTTCGAGGCGGCCGACGACGTCGGCGGCACCTGGTACTGGAACCGCTATCCGGGCGCGCGCTGCGACATCGAGAGCCTCGAGTACTCGTATTCCTTCGACGAGGACTTGCAGCAGTCGTGGCGCTGGAGCGAGCGCTTCGCGACCCAGCCCGAGATCCTTCGCTACGCACAGCATGTGGCGGAACGCTTCGGCCTGCGCACCGACATCAGCTTCAATGCTCGCGTGAGCGAGGCGCACTTCGATGAGTCGGCCTCGCAGTGGCGGGTCAGCGTGGCGTCGTCGGCCGATGGCGCGCCGCTGGCCGAACTGAGCGCGCGCTTCGTCGTGATGGCCACCGGCTGTCTGTCATCGACCAACCAGCCGGACATCCCCGGCCTCGACAGCTTCGCCGGCGCCACCTATCACACCGGCCAGTGGCCGCACGAAGGCGTGGATTTCACCGGCAAGCGGGTCGGCGTCATCGGCACCGGGTCGTCGGCGATCCAGTCGATCCCGGTGATCGCGGCGCAGGCGAAGGAACTGACCGTGTTCCAGCGCACGCCGAACTACTCGGTACCGGCGCACAACGCGCCGATCGACCCGACCTACGAGCAGCGGATCAAGTCCGACTACGCGAACTTCCGAGCGCGCAATCGCGAGATGATCGCCGCGTTCGGCGCCAATGCCCCCACGCCCGAGGGCTCGGTGCGCTCGGCTTCGGCCGAGCACCGGCGCGAGGTATTCGAGCGCTGGTGGGAACGCGGTGGCCTCGGTTTCACGCGCGCCTTCGACGACCTGATGCTCGACGACGGCGCCAACGAATACGCGTGCGAGTTCGTTCGCGGCAAGATCCACCAGATCGTCGAAGACCCTCGCACGGCCGAGTTGCTCTCGCCCTCGCAGGTCATCGGTTGCAAGCGTCTGTGCGTTGATACCGACTACTACGCCACCTACAACCGTCCCAATGTCCATCTGGTCGATATTCGCTCCACGCCGATCGAGCGAATCACGCCACAAGGCGTGCAGGTCGGCGAGCAGGTCCATGCGCTCGACTGCCTGGTACTGGCCACCGGCTTCGACGCCATGACCGGGACCCTCATGAAGATCGATATTCGCGGTGCGGGCGGGCTTACGCTGCGCGATGCCTGGTCGGCCGGTCCGCGCAACTACCTGGGCCTGATGGTGGCCGGATTTCCGAACCTGTTCATGGTCACCGGTCCGGGCAGCCCGTCGGTGCTCACCAACATGATCATGTCGATCGAGCAACATGTGGAGTTCATCGCCGATTGCATCGCCTGGCTGCGCGACGGTGGCAATCGTCGGGTCGAGGCCGCCGAGTCGGCGCAGGACGCCTGGGTCGCGCACGTCAACGAGGTCGCCGGGGCCACCGTGTTTCCGCAGTGCAATTCCTGGTATCTCGGGGCCAACGTACCGGGCAAGGCGAGGGTGTTCATGCCGTTGCTCGGCTTCCCCGCGTACGTGCAGAAGTGCCGGGAGGTCGTCGAGCACGGCTACGAGGGTTTCGTCGTGAACTGAGCGGTTCACGGCCGGTGACTCGTCCAGCGAAGATTTCGGCGCGCTCGCGATGAATTCCGCCGACGCAAAGATGAGCCTTTGGGGCGCCATGGCGCTGGCCATCGGCACCATGATCGGGGCCAGCATCTTCTCGATCTTCGGCCTCGGGGCGCGGCTTGCCGGTCGCAACCTGCCCTGGGTCTTCCTGGTCTCCGGCCTGCTGGCGCTGCTGGTGGCTCACAGCTATGCGACGCTGGGGCGCCGGATCGTATCCGATGCGGGGCCCGTGGCCTTTGTCCTGGCCGGCTACGGCGACGGGATCCTCACCGGCGCGCTGAGCATCCTGTTCTGGCTCACCTACGTGATCTCGATCGCGCTCTTCGCCAAGGGCCTGGCCGGCTACCTGTTGCCGCTGTTGCACTTGCCGGCCAACGGGGCCACGCGCGATCTGGTCGCGACGCTGGTCGTGCTGGCGTTCATGTTGCTCGGCTTGCTCGGCTCGGCCAGCGTGGGCCGGGCCGAGACCCTGATCGTCATCGTCAAGCTGGCGATCCTGGGGGTGTTCGTGTTCTTCGGCCTGGCGACGGTCCGGGTCTCGCAATTGGCGCCCGCGCTCGACCCGTCCGGGCTCAGGGGCAGCCTGACGGCGGTCTCGGTGTTCTTCCTTTCCTACATGGGCTTCGGGCTGGTCACGAACGCCTCCGAGCATTTGCGCGATCCCGTGCGCAACGTGCCGCGCGCCATCTATCTGAGCATTCTGGTGGTGACGATCGTGTACGTGTCGGTGTCGGTGGTCGCGGTCGGCAACCTGACGAGCGTGGCGCTCGCGCGTGCGCAGGACAATGCGCTGGCGGTGGCAGCCGAGCCTTTCCTGGGAAGGACCGGATTCCTGCTCGTGTCGGTCGGCGCCTTGTTTTCGATCGCGTCCGCGCTCAACGCGACGCTCTATGGCGGCGCCAACGTGGCATTCGCGCTGGCACGCGACGGCGAGCTTCCGCGCGTGTTCGAGCGCAAGTTGTGGTTGGGCTCCAGCCTTGGCCTGTACCTGACCGCCGCGATCGGCATCGCGTTTGCGGTCTCCTTCGATCTGGGCAGCATCGCCTCGCTGACGAGCAGCGTGATCATGTGCCTGTATCTGGCCGTGCTGGCGTCGCACTGGCGGTTGCGACACGAATACGGCGGTAGCGCGGCGGTCATCGCGATCGGCCTGGTGGGGGTCGCCGCGGTCTTCGCGGGCCTGATGGTGCATCAGTGGCAGACCAGCAGAACGGGCTTCGCTACGGTCTGGGCCGTCCTGCTGGGCAGCGTGCTGCTCGAGTGGATCTATCGGAGCCGTACCGGAAGACGATTCGTCCAACACGGTTTGACGGTATTGTCGCAAGACGTCGCGGCGCTCGAGCGCAAGCTTGGCGCCGAACGATGAACATCCCGACCACGAGGCGATCGTGACTGCACAGACTTGCGCAAGGCCGGGCGCCCGGCCCCTGGCGCCCAGGACAATGGCCGGGCAAGGTCGTCGCAGCGCACTGGGCGTCGCCGCCGGTGCGGGCCTGGCCGGACTTTTCGGCCCGGGCGCCCGCTGCGCGTTGCGGATCATGCCCGCCGCCATCGCCTCGGTGGGCGCCCTGCCGGCTGCTCGAGCGGCCGGCCCGCGGATCGCGCTGGTCATCGGCAACTCGCTCTATCCGGGCGGCAACCGACTCGAGAACCCGGGGCGCGATGCCCAGGCGATCGGCTCGACGCTGGCCTCGATGGGTTTCGAGGTCGAGTTGCGCCAGGACCTGACCGCGGCCGAGATGCAGGCCCGGATCGAGGCCTTCTATCGGCGCGGACGCGACGCCGAGGGCACCCTGTTCTTTTTTGCCGGCCACGGCAAGCAGGTACGGGGCGTCAATGTGCTGCTGCCGATCGACGTGCCGCTGACGCGGCGCGGCGAGCCGGTGCCGGCCGGCGAGCTGCTCGAGCGCGCGGTGGCGCTCGACGACGTGATCGCGCGCGCGGGCTCGGCGCCGGCCAACTGGAACCTGATCGTCGTCGACGCCTGCAGGGACAAGACGGCGCCGACCCGCGGGATCGGCGGCCTGCCCGGATTTCGGCCGGTGGCCGCGCCGCGCGGCACCCTGGTGGCATTTTCCACGGCGCCCGGCGCCCGGGCGCGAGACGGCGTTCCAGGTTCGAACGGGCTCTATACCCGACACCTGCTGCAGCACCTGAAAACGCCGGGAATCGCGGTGGAGGAGATGTTCAAGCGGGTGCGCGCGGGCGTATTCGCCGAGACGGCGGCGGAACAGCCACAGGTGCCCTGGGAGTCGACCTCGCTGATCGGCGAGCTGCGACTGGCAGGCGCGGCCTCACCCTGACCCCCGGCGGATCGACGCACGTGGCAACATAGTCGGCGCTCGAGCGCCGCGATGGTGATCGTGTCAGTCCCGGGAGGCGAGTCATGAACTACATCCTCGACGATGCGGCCCTGCAGGCCGAAGCGCGAGAACAAGCCTGGTCGATGCCCCTCGAGGACATCGACGTCAGCAACGGCTATCTGTTTCGCGACAACACGATCGGCCACTACTTCGAGCGGCTGCGTCGCGACGCGCCGGTGCACTACTGCGCGGACAGCCGGTTCGGGCCATTCTGGTCGATCACGAGATACGCCGACATCGTGGCCATCGAGGTCGACCACAAGCGCTTCTCGTCGGATGCGCACGTCGGTGGCATCAGCCTCGCACGGCGCCAGGCCGAGGAGGTCTTTCCAAGCTTCATCGAGATGGATCCCCCGCGCCACGACGACCAGCGCAAGACGGTCAGCCCCATTGTCGCGCCGGGCAATCTGGCCAACCTGCAAGACACGATTCGCGAGCGGGTTTGCCGCATCCTCGATTCGCTGCCGATCGGCGAGACCTTCGACTGGGTCGAAAAGGTCTCGATCGAGCTGACCACCCAGATGCTGGCGACCTTGTTCGACTTCCCGTTCGAGGAACGTCGCAAGCTGACCTGGTGGTCCGACATCGCCACCGGCCATCCGAAGGACGACGGCCCCGTCACTTCTCGCGAGATGCGGCTCGAAGAGCTCGGCAAGTGCCTGGACTATTTCACCAGGCTCTGGAACGAACGGGTCAATGCGCCGCCGAGGACCGACCTGATCTCGATGCTCGCGCACTCGCCGGCGACGCGGAACATGAACCCCAAGGAGTTCATGGGCAATCTGCTGCTACTGATCGTCGGGGGCAACGACACGACCCGCAACTCGATCAGCGGCGGCCTGCTGGCGCTGAACCAGAATCCCGACCAGTACCGCAAGCTGCGCGAGAACCCGGCGCTGGTCGACACCCTCGTGCCCGAGATCATTCGCTGGCAGACGCCGCTCGCCTACATGCGTCGAACCGCACTGGAAGACGTCGAGTTCCGTGGCCAGACGATCCGCAAGGGCGACGCGCTCGCCATGTGGTATCTGTCGGGCAATCGCGACTCGGATGCGATCGAGGATGCCGATCGTTTCATCATCGATCGCAAGCGACCGCGCCAGCACATCTCGTTCGGCTTCGGCGTGCATCGCTGCGTGGGCAACCGGCTCGCCGAGATGCAGTTGCGGACCCTCTGGCAGGAAATCCTCGAGCGGTTTCCGCTGATCGAGATCGCCGGCCCGCCAAGACGGACGCTGTCGAACTTCGTGCACGGCTTCACGGCGATGCCGGTGCGCATTCCCGAGCGCTACTGAGCGCGGCCCGGGTCCAGGGGCGCGCGCAACCGAGCGCGCCACCGGCACCTCAGGCGGCCTCGAACACCTGTCCGCCGAGCACCGTGCCCCAAACCGCGATGTCGCGAAGTGCGCCCGGTGGGACCGCGAGCGGATCGTCGTCGAGGACGGCGAAGTCCGCACGCTTGCCGACCTCGATGGATCCGATCTCATCGTCGAGCTTGAGCTGGTAGGCCGGACCGATCGTGATCGCGCGCAAGGCGTCGGCGACCGGGATCCGTTCTTCTTCGCCCATGACCCGGCCGCTTGCGCTGAGCCGGTTGACCGCGCACCAGGCGGTGAAAAGTGGCGCCAGCGGCGTGACCGGCGCGTCGGAGTGGATCGCCAGCGGTACCTGGTTCGATAGCGCGGTGGCGCAGGCGTTCATCCGCATCGCGCGCTCGTAGCCGACGGTCAGCGAGATGTGCTGCTCGCCCCAGTAGAACAAGTGGTTGCTGAAGAGGTTCACGCACATGCCAAGCGCGTGCATCCGGCGGAACTGGGCCGCATTGGCAAGCTGGCAATGCTGCAGCGTGTAGCGATGATCGGGGCGGGGATGCTCGGCAAGCACGCGCGCCATGGTCTCGAGCACGAGTTCGGTCGCCTGGTCGCCATTGGTGTGCAGGTTCACGAGCAGGTCGGCCGCGAGTGCCGCGCGCAAGGCGGCCTCGAGTTGCTCGGGCGCCGTGTACCAAAGTCCGTTGGACGGCTCGGTCAGGTAGCCTGGCCACTTGAGTCGGGCCGAGAAACCCTGGATGGAGCCGTCGATCACCATCTTCACGCGCCCCAGGCGCAAGCGATCGATGCTCTGCTCGCGCAGTGCCTGCGCCCTGGCGATGGTTTGCGCGACCGGCTCGGACACCAGGCGCAGGAACGGGACGATGCGGGCCGGGAAGTCCGGCGCCGATGCCGTCGCGAGCATCTGCGAGACGGCCGTCGGCGTGAGCGTGTTGAGCAGGTCGGTGGCCGTCGTGACCCCCTTGCGAACGCACAATCGCGCAAAGCGCCGCATGGCATCGGCGTCGGACAGCACGTCGCGGTCGATGCCATAGCAGGCGAGCATCGGCGTCATGGCCTCCGGGCCCTTGAGCTCGCCGGTGGGTAGCCCGTCGCTGCCGAGCGGGATGCCGTCGGCCTCGACCCCGACGCGCAGCCAGCCCGCGCGGCGCAGGGCTGCGCTGTTCGCGCTGATGATGTGCCCGCTGGCATGCAGCACGATGATGTCGCGAGTCGTGCTGATGCGGTCCAGGTGGTGGCGGTCGCATTCGCGCCGCTCGAAGTAGATCGGGTCGAAACCCCAGGCGATCAGTGGCGCGTCCTGCGCTGTCTCGCCAAGCGCATCTGTCAGGCGCGTGAGCACGGCATCCAGGCTCGGCAGGCCCGGCCAGACCCTGCCCTGCGGATCGGTCCGCTCGTGGAAGCCGACATAGTGGAAGCGCCAGAAGGCGCCTTCCGAAACATGGCTGTGCCCTTCGACGAAGCCGGGCAGCAATACCTGGTCGGCGAAGCGTTCATCCATGCGTGCATCGCCCCACTGGCCCAGCTCGCCGGCCTCGCCGACACCCAGGATGCGACCGTCGCGCACGGCGACATGGGTCGCCTGCGGGCGCGAGGGGTTCATGGTGAGGATCTTGCGGGCGCGAAAGATCACGGTTTGCATGGGGGCGTCTCCAGGGGCGGTCCAAGTGCATTCTTGCCGTCGGCCAATGGGCGGACAAGCGCGCGCGTTCCGTATCGGCTGCGCCCGCGCCGGCGCGCACCCCGTGTGCCACAATGGCAATCGCGCTCCGGAGCCTTCGACCCTTGAAATTCCTGCGTGATTTCATCCAGGCCACGCCGCTGCGAGAGCGGCTGTTCCGGCGCTACTACGTCGGTTCCGTGGGGACCGCCTTCGGCTACACGATGCTGGTGACGGCGGCGGCGTGGCAGATGGCCACGCTCACGCCGGCCGCCTGGATGGTGGCGCTGGTCCAGACCGCGAGCACGGCCCCTTCGCTCGTCTTCGGCCTGATCGCCGGCTCGCTGGCGGACATCGTCGATCGACGGCGCGTGCTGGTGGGGGCGCAATGGCTGCTGCTGGCGGCGGCGGCCGGTCTCGGCATCCTGTCGATCGTCGGCCTCACCGGCCCCGTCATCCTGCTGTTCTTCGTGGCGATCGTTGGGGCCGGCTTCGCCTTCTACATGCCCGCCTACCAGGCCTCGATCAACGACCTGGTCGCGCGCGAGGAACTGCCGCGCGCGATCGGCCTGGGTGCGGCGGCGTTCAATGTCGCGCGGGCGGCTGGCCCGGCCCTGGCGGGCGCGGTGGCCGCCTGGCTCGGTTCGGGCAGCGCGCTCATCGCGAGCGCGGTCTTCTTCGTGCCGATGATGTTCGCGATCCGCGCGATGCCGGCACCGGCCGCGCGGCTCGGCGGCGTGCCCGAGACCGTGCTCTCGGGCGTGCGCGCCGGCCTTCGCTACGCGCGCCACTCGCCGCCGGTTCGCTCGCTGCTGCTGCACAACCTCAACTTCTCGATCTGCGCATCGGCGCTCTGGGCGCTGATGCCGGTGGTGGCGCGCGACCAGCTCGGGCTTGGCGCCGGTGGCTACGGGCTATTGTTCGGCACCTTCGGCGTCGGTGCCGTGATTGCCGCCTTCGTCATCCCGCAGGCGATGCAACGGCATCCGCTCAACCGCGTGGTGTCCACCGCCATGCTGCTCTGGCCGGCCGCCGTGCTGATCGTGGCGGCCACCAACTACCTGGCGCTGTCGCTGCTCGGCGTCTTGGTGGCGGGCGGTGCGTGGGTCGGGACGCTGGCCAGCCTTGGGGCCGGCACCCAGAGCACGGTACCGCCCTGGGTACGCGCCCGCGCGATGTCGCTGAACCTTTTGACCGTGCAGGCCAGCCTGGCGATCGGCGCCGCGATCTGGGGGGCGGTGGCCTCGGCACTGGGCCTGCAGATCACGCTGTTCGTCTCGGCCGGCCTGATGTTGCTGTTGTTCGTGCTCGGCCGACGGGTGCATGTGTCGCTCGGCCAGGAAGAAGACGTCACGCCCTGGAACCAGCTGCCCGAGCTGGTCATCGCGGCCGAGCCCACGCCCGACGACGGCCCCGTGCTGGTGCAGCGCGAATACCGAATCGATCCGCGCGATCGCAAGGAGTTCCTGGCCGCGATCCACGAGGTCGAGGCCACCCGGCGGCGCAATGGCGCGACGGTGTGGCGCGTCTATCGCGACCTGGCCGAGGAAGGCAAGTATGTCGAGCGCTTCATCATTGCGTCTTGGGCCGAATACATGCGTTCTCGCTCGCGCATGACCATGGCCGACCATGAGATCCAGGACCGCGCGGCCGCGTTCCAGCGCGCCGACGTGCCGATCAAGGTGTCGCGGCTGATCGCCGTGGATTCCGGCGACGATTGAGTTCAGAGGAGACCCGCATGAAGTTCTACGATTTCACGCTCGCGCCCAACCCGCGACGCGTCCGCATGTTCATGGCCGAGAAGGGCATTGCGCTGCCCGAGACGATTCAGGTCAACACGCGCGAGCGCGAGCAGTTCGCCGACTGGTTCCAGGCCATCAACGCGCGCAGCACCGTGCCGGTGCTGGAGCTCGACGACGGCACGCGGATCACCGAGTCGGTCTCCATCTGTCGCTACTTCGAGGCCTTGCATCCCGAGCCCTCGTTGCTCGGACGCGATGCTCGCGAGCAGGCCTTGATCGACATGTGGAACCGAAAGGTCGAGATCGAGTGCTTCAACCATGTCGGCGATGCCCTGCGCAATGGTGCCCCGATGTTCGAAGGGCGTGCGATCGCGGGCTATGCGAGCGGCATGCCGCAGATTCAGGCGCTCGCCGAGCGCGGTCGGCGCTGTTTCCAGGATTTCCTGGTCGGACTCGACCATCGCCTGGCGACGAGCCGCTTCATCGCCGGCGATGAATTCTCGATCGCCGACATCACCGCGGTGGTCGCGATCGATACGGCCAAGCGGGTGGAGTTGGAGATTCCCGAGAACCTGGCCAACGCGCGGCGCTGGTACGACGAGGTCAGCGCGCGTCCGAGCGCGCAGGCGTAGCCGGAGGCTGGCGCACCCGCCGGCTGTCTTCTTGGTGGATGCGCTCCCTCGAGCCGCTTGCTCGACCTGGCCGTGGGCCCAGGCGTCCACGGTCGCGCAATCCGGGTCAGTTGCAGCGTCGTGTGGCGCGGCGCGCGAATACCCAGTCGTCGACGATCTCGTCGGCGGTCATCGACGGATCCTCGCAGGCCAGCGGCAGCAGCTCGATCGTGGCACCGAGTCGGATGCCTGCCGCGTCGCGGCCGAGCGCCCGCTGCCCGCCCGCGACCGCGCGGGCCCACAGCGCGGTGCCGGGATGCTCGGTCGCGGCGTCGACCAGGACCGCGCGTCGACCACTGGCCAGGCGAGCCTGATACTCCAGCCAACGCAGTTCCTCCGACGCGTCGCAACCGACATTGCTGTCGCTGCCGATCGCGAGCGACCCACCCTGCGCCCACCAGTCGGCGATATCGAAGAGGCCATCGCCCAGGTTCGCCTCGGTGGTGGTGCAGATGCAGATCGTGGCGCCGGCGGCGGCGACGCGCGCCCGTTCGCGCGCGCTGGTGTGCGTGGCGTGTACCAACACCCAATTGCGATCGAGGTCGACGTGATCGCACAGCCACTCCACCGGCGCGGCGCCGAGGTGGACGATTGCCGCGTCGATCTCGGCGCGTTGCTCGCTCACGTGGATGTGCACCGGGCAGTCCGGCACGAGCTGTCGACGAAGCGAGAGCAACTCGGCCAGGTCGGTGGGTCCTACCGCACGCAGTGAATGTGGCGCGATACCGAGGGCTTCGCCCGGTTCGGCAAGGCGCGGTGCAAGCGCGCCGAGTAGCTCGCCGTAGTCATCCAGCGACAGCTCGAAGCTCCGCTGGCTTGACCCGAGCGGTGCATCCGCGAAGCCACCGCGCCGGTAGTAGACGGGCAACAGCAGCATACCCAGGCCAGCCTCGCGCGCGGCAGCGATCAGTGCATCGGCCAGCTCGAGCGGCGCCTGTCCCGAGGGTCGATGCACGTAGTGGAATTCGGCCACCGAGCCGTAGCCGCCCGCACGCAGACGGCGATAGAGCGTTCGCGCGATCGCATGGAGTGCCTCGGGGTCGAGCCGTTGCGCGGCCTCGTACATGCGTTCGCGCCAGTGCCAGAAGCTATCGCCATGGCGGCCCGCGCGCTCTGCCCGGCCGGCGATCGCATATTGGAAGGCGTGGCAATGGGCATCGGGCATTGCCGGCGCCAGCACGTCGCAGCGAGCGAAGTCGCCATCGGGAGCGACGCTGCGCGGATCGCCGGCACCGATCGCGCTGATCCGCCCTTGGTCGTCGACGACGACCGTCGCGTCGCTCAGCCAGCCGGCGGTGGTGAGGACATGGCGTGCATGCCAGCGTTGCTCGACCCGCATAATGACCCCCGTCATCAACCTGGCGGGCGGATGGCATGGCGGCGCGCGGATCGCGTCCGGCTTGCCTCGGGCCCCCGAGAGATCGTTCGATGGAATCGACCCCGGATCTCGTGATCGAACACTGCAGCGTGGCCACGATGGCCGGTCCCGGCTATGGGGCCATATCCGATGCCGCCATCGCCATTGCCGGCGATCGGATCGCCTGGGTGGGGCGGCGCGCCGAATTGCCCGCACGCGCGGCGGGCAGCCGTCGCCATGATGCTCGCGGCGCCTGGATCACGCCGGGCTTGGTGGATTGCCATACCCACCTCGTCTACGGTGGCGACCGCGCGCACGAATTCGAACTGCGGTTGCAGGGTGCGAGCTACGAAGAAATCGCGCGTGCCGGTGGCGGCATCGTGTCGACCGTGGCCGCGACCCGCGCGGCCACCGAGGCTGAGCTGGTGACCTCCGGCACGAAGCGCCTGCGCGCGATGCTGGCCGAAGGCGTGACCACGGTGGAGATCAAGTCGGGCTACGGACTGTCGGTGGCCGACGAGCTCAAGATGCTGCGCGCCGCGCGGGCGCTGGGCCAGCGGCTGCCGGTACACGTCGAAACCACCTTGCTTGCCGCGCATGCACTGCCGCCGGAATTCGCGGGTCGCGCCGAGGCCTACATCGATCTGGTCTGTGATTCGATCGTGCCCGCGGCAGCGAGCGCTGGACTCGCGGACGCCGTCGACGCCTTCTGCGAGGGCATCGGTTTCTCGGCGGCGCAGTGCGCGCGCGTATTCGACGCGGCCGGGCGAGCGGGTTTGCCGGTCAAGCTGCACGCCGACCAGCTCTCCGACCTGGGGGGTGCCGCGCTGGCTGCCACTCACCACGGTCTGTCGGCCGATCACCTGGAATTCACAAGCGCCGACGGGATTGCTGCGATGGCCGCGGCGGGGACCGTGGCGGTGCTGCTGCCCGGCGCGTTCTACTTCATCCGCGAGACGCAATTGCCGCCGATCGAGGCGCTGCGGACGCGCTCGGTGCCGATCGCGATCGCTACTGATTGCAATCCCGGTTCGTCGCCAATCGTCTCGCCGCTGGCAACAATGAATCTGGCCTGCACGATGTTCCGGATCACGCCCGAGGAAGCACTGGCCGGGTTCACCTTGAATGGCGCACGTGCACTCGGGCGACATGCCGATCGCGGCAGCGTAGAAGCCGGCAAGCGCGCCGACCTGGCGGCCTGGGACATCCGACGCCCGGGCGAGCTCGCCTATGTGCTCGGGGCGAATCCGCTGGTGGCAAGCTGGCTTGGTGGCCAGCCGCGCGAGCAGTACTGAAGCCGACGCGCGTCGTAGTCTGGTCGAGCTCAGCGGGCGGGCCATGCGACAGGGAACTCGGGCGCGTCGAACGGCGCGCCGTCGGGTATCCCGAGGTCGCGAATCGGTGGCGACACCTTTCCCGAGCGTCGCACGTAGACGGCGTCGTCCCCGACCCAGCGAGCAGAGAACACACGGCGCAACCGGGTCGAGTGATTCGCGGGCGCGCGATGCAGGGTGCGGAAGTCGAATGCGATCGCATCGCCGGGCTCGAGCGCCCAGACCGCGATGTCGAGCTCGTTGCGCTGGGCCTCGAGGTCGGGGAGGGCGTCGAAATGGTCGATTTCGTTCAGGCTGGTGCCGTCGAAGCGCTGGGGCGTGTAGCGCTTGTCCCAGCGATGCGAGCCGCGGATGCATTCCATCGCGACGTCGCGCGCCACCGGGTCCAACGGCGTCCAGAAGCTCACGCTCTGGGACCCCTCGACACAATAGTAGGGCTGGTCCTGGTGCCAGGGCGTGACCGTGCTGCCACCAGGCCGCTTCACGAGTACATGGTCGTGGAAGAAGCGGGCGGAGCGTGATCGCATCAGCTTCGCCGCGATGGCGGCGGCTGGCGAGTCGAACACGTACTGCCGGAACTCGTCGAATCGGTCCCAGTTGACCAGATCCTGAAAAAAGGGCGCCGTGCCGTCGGCAGGCACGACGCTGCGCTCGCGCGGGCTCGGGTCGGCCATCAGTTTCTCGACGCCGGCGGCGAGCGGCTCGACCCACTCCGCGAACACGCCCCGCAGCACGACCACGCCGTCGCGCTGGTAGGCATCGACATCGTCCTCGCTGATCGTGCGGACAATGGCCTGGTTGGAGCGGGTCTGGTTCATGCGATCGGATTCCCTTGCGATACGGGGGTTGGTTGCCGCTATCCGGTGGCGGCCCACGCGTGCATCGCAGCCACGCATGCCCGCAGCAGCGGGCGCAGGCGCTCGCAGCGTTCGGGCCGCAACGAAAATGGCGCGCTCTCGTCCATGTAGATGACCTGCGCCATTTCGAGCTGCACCGCGTGTACGCCCTGGTCGGGTTGGCCGTAGCGGCGAGTGATGTAGCCGCCCTTGTAGCGGCCGTCGAGCACCCAGGTGTAGTCGGACTGCGCGCGCACCGGCGCGATGATCGCCTCGATCAGCCCGGCATCGCATGCAGCGCCATTCGCGGTGCCGAAATTCAGATCGGGAAGCCGACCGTCGAAGAAGCGTGGCAGCTCGGACGCAATCGAGTGGGCGTCCCATAGCGCCACGCGCGGATGAACGGCACGCAAGCGCTCGATCTCGCCCGCGAGCGCATCGTGATAGGGCTGCCACCAGTCTCGGCACCGGGCCGCGATCTCGTGGGCGTCGGGTGCCTGGCCCGCGTAGACCGGTTCGTCATGGAAGGTGTCGACGGGCACGAGACCAGTCACGCTCTGTCCCGGATACAGGCTCGAACCATCGGGTGGGCGGTTCAGGTCCACCACCAGGCGTGACTGCGTGGCGACCAGCACCGTGGCATCGAGCGATTCGAGGAAGTCATAGACGCGCGGCAGATGCCAGTCGGTATCCGCGAGCGTGCGCGCAACCGGTGTCAGGCGGGCCGCGATCGCTTCGGGAATGTCGGTGCCCACGTGGGGCATCGATACGATCAGCGGCGAGTTGCCGCGTCGCAGCGAGTAGGTGGCGGGCAGTGGGCTCATCGGGCGCTGGAGGTGGCTTGCCTGCAACGACTGGCTGGGTGATTCGACATCGTGACCCTGTCGCGGATCGTCGGCCGATCAGCGGCCGATCATCGGCAGGTCCAGCCCATGGGTGCGTGCACAGGCGATCGCATCCTCGTAGCCGGCATCGGCGTGGCGCATCACGCCGGTGGCGGGGTCATTCCAGAGCACGCGCGCAATGCGCGCGTCTGCTGCCTCGGTGCCATCGCACACGATGACCACGCCCGCGTGCTGAGAATAGCCGATGCCCACGCCGCCGCCATTGTGGATGGACACCCAGCTGGCGCCGCCTGCCACGTTGAGCATCGCATTGAGTAGCGGCCAGTCGGCGACCGCGTCGGAGCCGTCGCGCATCGACTCGGTCTCGCGGTTCGGGCTCGCCACGGAGCCGGTGTCGAGGTGGTCGCGCCCGATCACGATGGGGGCCTTCAGTTCGCCGTTGCGCACCATCTCGTTGAATGCGAGGCCGGCCTTGTGGCGCTGGCCGAGCCCCAGCCAGCAGATGCGTGCCGGCAATCCCTGGAAGCTGATCCGCTCGCGGGCCTGGTCGAGCCAGCGGTGCAGGTGCAGGTCGTCGGGGAACAGTTCCTTCACCTTCGCATCGGTGCGATAGATGTCTTCGGGGTCGCCCGAGAGCGCGGCCCAGCGGAACGGGCCCTTGCCCTGGCAGAACAGCGGTCGGATGCATGCTGGAACGAAGCCCGGATACGCGAAGGCGTCGGCGACGCCGGCATCGAGCGCGACCTGTCGCAGGTTGTTGCCGTAGTCGATCACCGGCACGCCCTGTCGGTGGTAGGCGAGCATGCCGTCGCGCACGTGGATCGCCGCCGAGCGCTCGCCGTCGGCGAGCAATGCACGGCGTTCTTCGTCGCTGCCGCTGGCGCGGACCTCGAGCCATCGCTCCACGCTCCAGCCCAGTGGCAGGTAGCCGTTGGCCATGTCGTGCGCGCTGGTCTGGTCGGTGAGCGCATCGGGCCGGATGCCGCGGCGCACGTACTCGGGCAGCAACTCGGCGATATTGCCGAGAATCCCCACCGATACGGCGGTCCCCTTGGCGTTCGCCGCGTCGATGATCGCAAGCGCCTCGTCGATGTCCTTGGCCTGATGGTCCAGGTAGCGGGTCTTCAGGCGCATGTCGATGCGCGATTGCTGGCACTCCACCACCACGCACGATGCGCCGGCCAGTACCGCCGCCAGCGGCTGCGCGCCGCCCATGCCGCCCAGGCCGGCCGTGAGAATCCACCGGCCCTGCCAGTTGCCGCCGTAGTGCTGGCGACCGAGCTCGACGAAGGTCTCGTAGGTGCCCTGAACGATGCCTTGAGAGCCGATATAGATCCAGGAACCCGCCGTCATCTGGCCATACATCATCAGGCCCTTGCGATCGAGTTCGTTGAAGTGCGCCCAGTCGTTCCACTTGCCGACCAGGTTCGAGTTGGCGATCAGTACGCGTGGCGCATCGGGGTGCGACTTGAATATGCCTACCGGCTTGCCGGACTGGATCAGCAGGCTTTCGTCGGCTTCGAGGCGCTTGAGGGCCGCGACGATCGCCTCGTAGCATTCCCAGTTTCGTGCGGCCTTCCCGATGCCGCCATACACGACCAGGTCGTCGGGATTCTCGCCGACCTCGCGATCGAGGTTGTTCATCAGCATCCGCAGCGCGGCTTCGGCGATCCAGTTCCTGGCGTTCAGCGTAGTGCCGCGCGGCGCCGAGATGTTGCGTGTCAGATTGGTTGCTGCGGTGGGCGCATTCATCGTCGACGCTCCTTGACTTGGGGATCGGTCCGAGCGATGCTACGCGTCGCTGCTTTTACCTGTCAATACAGGTGCGGTCGGGGTCGCGACCGCGCATCCGGCGCGGGAGCGAGCAGAAGGAGCGGATCGACGGGCATGGCCCGACGATCCGCCGGCACCACGGAGGAGGCAAGATGAACGGAATCGTTTCGGCCCGGCGCGGCATGTCGCTCGCCGCTGGCATGTTGCTCGCAGTCTCGTCGGGCGCGTCGTTCGCGCAATCGCCGGTGCGAATCGGCTTTCATGCGCCGCTCACCGGCTTCGCGGCGGCCGATGGCAAGTCGGCGCGACTCGGCGCCGAACTCGCGGTCGAGCAAGTGAACGCGTCGGGCGGCATCGGCGGACGCAAGCTCGAACTGGTCGTCTACGACGACGGTGCCAAGCCCGACCAGGGCGTCCAGCTCGCCAACAAGCTTCTCGCCCAGGACGGCGTGAAGATCGCGATCTCCGGCTCGTATTCCGGACCCACCCGTGCGGCGGCACCGATCTACCAGACGGCCAAGGTGCCGTACATCTCGGCCTATGCGGTTCATCCCGACATCACCCGGGCGGGCAACTACGTGTTTCGCACCTCGTTCACCGGCGAGGTGCAGGGGCGTGCCGGCGCCAAGCTGATCGGCGACCTGTTGGGCAAGAAGCGGGTGGTCGTGATCACGCTGAACAACGACTTCGGTCAATCGCTTGCGGCGGGCTTCAAGTCGGTGGCCAAGGACTTCGGCATTCAGATCGTCAACGAATACACCTACGGCATCAAGGATCGCCAGTTCGGCCCGATGATCGCAAAGGTCAAGGGCGACAAGCCGGACGCGATCTACGCGTCGGGCTACTTCTTCACCGCCGGTCCGCTGGTCAGCCAGCTCAGGGCCGCCGGGGTCGATGCGCAGGTGGTGGGCCAGGAAGGCTACGACGGGCAGAAGTTCATCCAGATCGCTGGCCCGGCGTCGGAGGGCGTGATCATCACGACCTCGCTCGATCGCGACGCGAAAGTCGCCGCCACGGCGGACTTCATCAAGGCGTTCCAGTCGAGCAAGGGCCAGGCCGTGGACATGGTCGCGGCGTCCGGACATACGGCAGTGTGGGTGGCGGCCGCCGCCATGCGCAAGGCCGGCGCCGACGATCCAGCCAAGATCCGCGATGCGATCGCGGCCACCGATCTGGTGGCGTCTACCGGACGCATCAGCTTCAATGCGCTCGGCGAAGTGCGCAAGTCGGTCCAGAACCAGGTGGTGCGCGACAAGGCCTGGCACCACCACTCGGTGATCGACGACGCGAAGCTGCTGGCGCCGCCCGAGAAGTAGTCCAGGATCGCGCAGTCGCCCGCATGGTCTACTTCGATCTGCTGCTGCAAGGCCTGATCAACGGCTTTACCTACGCGCTGATCGCCGTGGGTCTGACGCTGGTCTACGGGCTGCTGCGCATTCTGCATGTTGCGCACGCCGGACTCTTCACGCTCGGTGCCTATCTCACCGTGACGGTGACAGAGTCCAGCGGGTCGCTGGTGCTGGGGCTGGTCGTGGCCTGCATCAGCGTCGGCGCGCTCGGCATGGCGATCTATCGGGTCGTCTACGAACCGATGCTCGAGCGCCCGCCGTTCGTGGCCCTGGTTGCTTCGATCGGGCTGTTCATCCTGATGGAGGAGGTGTTCCGCCTGGTGTTCGGGCCCTACGGCAATTCGTTCTCGGTGCCTCCGCTGATGAATCGGATCTCGTTGGGCGCGTTGGGGCTGCGCACCGGTGAGGCGGTGGTGCTGGTCTCGGCCTTCGTGCTGCTGGTGGCGCTGGGCCTCTTTACGCGGCATACCCGCGTTGGCGTCGGCTGGCGGGCCACGGTGTCGGATCCGGTCGTGGCGCGTTCGTTCGGCGTCGACCCGATTCGTACCCGCTACGTGTGCTTCTTCATCGCCTCGGCCCTCGCCGCGTATGCCGGGGGCATGGTCGCGGTGCTGAACAACCTCGTCGAACCGACCATGGGCACGGTCCCGAGCTACAAGATGCTCGCGATCATCGTGCTCGGTGGACTTGGCAGCGTGGGCGGCACCCTGGTTGCAAGCCTGATCCTCGGCGTCGTCGAGGCCTTCGGCACGATCGAACTGGGCAACTGGCTCGATCGCGACTCGATCGCCTTCGTCGTGCTGATCGCCGTTCTGATGCTGCGACCCGAAGGGCTCAAGGGCATGTTCGCGAGGTCGGCATGAGCGCCTATGTCGCCAACCTGGTGGTGATCGTGGGGCTGAACGCTGCCTTCGCGCTGGGGCTGAACATCATCAGCGGCATGTGCGGCCAGGTCAGCCTCGGGCATGCTGCGTTCATTGGCGTGGGTGCGTATGCGGCCGCGCTGCTGGCCAAGGCGGGTTTCACGCTGTGGCTGACCGTTCCGGTGGCCGGGGCGGTGGCGGCACTGCTGGGCGTGCTGGTCGGCCTCGCTGCGTTGCGGGTGCGCGAGGACTTTCTCGCGATCACCACGATGGGGGTCGGCTTCGTGTTCCTGGGCGTGGTGCGCAAGCAGGGCTGGCTCGGCGCGGAGATGGGGATCTCCGGTATCCCCGAGGCCGGCATTCCGGCCGGCGCCTTTGCCTTGGTCGTTCTCGCGCTGGTGGTTCTGGCGGTGTTCGCGAGTCTGCAGATCGCGCGGAGCTGGCTCGGCTTCTCGTTCGCCGCCATCGCCGACGATGAGGACGTCACCCGCCTGCTCGGCATCGATGTGACCCGCCACAAGCTGCTCGCATTCGCGATCGGCACACTGATCGCAGGGCTCGCGGGCGGCCTGTATGCGCACTACACGCGCTTCGTGATCCCGGATGCATTCGGTTTCGTGCTGTCCATCTCGGCACTGTCGATGGTGGTGATCGGGGGCGTGGGCTCCACGTTTGGCGTGTTGATCGCGGCGATCGCGCTGACCCTGCTGCCGGAGCTGTTTCGAGTGGTCAACGACTACAAGCTCGCGCTCTATGGCGCGCTGCTGCTCGCGGTGATGCGATTCGCGCCGGACGGCCTCGCCGGCGTCACCAAGCGCGTGGTCTCCCGGGGATCCACATGAATCCGGCCGCCGAGGTGCGCACGGATCAGGCCGCTGGCGCGCCCGGCATGTCCGCGCCGTCCCCAGCCGTGGGCGGGCCGCCGGCGCTCGAGGTTCGTGGTGTCTCGCTGCGCTTCGGTGGCTTGCAGGCGCTCGACGATGTCGGCTTCCAGGTCGCGCCGGGCGAGCGGCTGGGGCTGATCGGTCCCAATGGCGCCGGCAAGACCACTTGCCTGCGCGTGATCGCCGGCGTCTTCGCGCCCGACCGCGGCCGGATCTGCCTCGCCGGCCAGTCGATCGACGGGTTGCCGCCGCACCGGCGCGTGGGCGCGGGGCTTGCGATGACGAACCAGATCGTGCGGCCGCTGCGCTCTATGAGCATCGCCGAGAACGTGGCGCTCGCCTGGGGGCATCGGCGTGCCGGCGGATTGCTGCGCGCATTCGTCAGGGCCGAGCGTGGGCCCGCGCTCGCCCGGGCTCGCGAGTTGCTCGCCCGCGTCGGTATCGCGGACTACGCCGACGGCCCGGCCAGCGGTGTTCCGCTCGGCGTTCTCAAGCGGCTGGAAGTGGCTCGCGCGCTCGCGCTCGAGCCACGCGTGGTCCTGTTCGACGAGCCGCTCGCCGGTCTCAACAGCATCGAGGCGACGCGGCTCGCCGACCTGATCGCCTCGCTCACCGACGACGGGCTGACGGTCGTGCTGGTCGAGCACAACCTGCGCGAAGTGGTCAGGGTCTGTGACCGGCTGGTCGTGCTCGAGTCCGGCCGCGTGCTGGCCGAGGGCGCGCCCGCCACGGTCATGCGTATCCCCGAAGTGATCGCCGCCTATGTCGGAGAGGAGGTAGCCGATGCTCGAGGTGCGTGAGCTGTCCTGCGGCTACGGCGAGATGACCGTCGTGCATGCGCTCGACCTCGAAGTGGCGGCCGGCCGTACGGTCGCGCTGATCGGCGCCAATGGCGCCGGCAAGACGTCCACGCTGATGGCGCTGGCCGGTCATCTCAGTCAGCACCATGGCAGTATCCGGCTCGATGGCGAACCGATCGACGCACTCCCACCGATGCAGCGAGTAGCACGTGGCATTGGCTGGGTGCCCGAAGGCCGGCGCCTGTTTCCGGACCTGAGCGTGCGCGAGAACCTCGTGGTGGGGGGCTATGTGCGCCCGCGCCCGCGAGAGGCGGCGAACATCGAGCGCGTCGTGGCGTTGTTCCCACGAATCGGCGAGCGGCTCGACCAGCGCGCGGGCTCGCTCTCGGGCGGTGAGCAGCAGATGGTCGCGCTCGGTCGCGCACTGATGGCCGAGCCTCGGCTGCTGCTGGTCGACGAACTCTCGCTTGGCCTGATGCCCAAGGCGGTGGGGCAGTTCTACGCGGCACTCGCCCAGCTCAAGCAAAGCGGCCTGGCGATTCTGCTCGTGGAGCAGAACACGGGGCACGCCCTGCGCGCGGCCGACGACGTCATCGTGCTCGAATCCGGGGCCTGCGTGTGGCGCGGCACGGCCGCCGAGGCGCGCGCGGCCACGGACCTGCTCGATGCCTACCTGGGCCTGTCCGGTGCGCCTGCACCGGCGCGCTAGAACTGATGTTGGCCGGCTACGCGACCGTCAAGCAGGATCTCCTCGCCGCGATCACGCGCGGCGACTACGTCGCCGGGGATCGCCTGCCGTCCGAGTCCGAACTCACCGCCCGCTATCGGCTGTCGCGGCCCACGGTCAACCGCGCATTGCGCGAACTGCAGCAGGCGGGTGCCATCGTGCGCGTGGCTGGCGTCGGCTCCTTTGTCGCGGAGGCCAAGCACGATGTGCCGGTGTCGATGGTGCAGGACATCGCCGACGAGATCCGGGCGGATGGCCAGGCCTACGACTGCGAAGTACAGGAGCTCGGGCGAACTCGGGCCGACGCCGAACTCGCTGTTCGGCTGGGCGTACCCGCTGACACCGAATTGCTGCGCAGTGTGATCGTTCACCGGGGCAACGGTGTGCCGGTGCAGTACGAGGCACGGCTGGTCAACCCGGCGTTTTGCCCAGACTATCTCGACAGCGATTTCGGCACCGAGACGCCACACCGGGTCCTCACCCGGGCAGGGCCTGTGGAGCGCGTCGACCACATGATCGAGGCCGGCCTGCCGGGCGTTGCAATTGCGCGGCTGCTGCGGATGAAGGCGACCGAGCCCTGCCTGACGATCCACCGTCGGACCTGGTCGAGGGCAATGGTCGCGAGTGTTGCCTTCCTGGTCTATCCGGGCGACCGGTACCGGATCTCGGGGACGTTCACCACCGCGAGCTGAGGCCGGCTGTGGTCGACGAGCGCCCGCTTGCGGATCGCCGGCCGAGTTTGCCAGTGCCTGGATCGGTCGTCCGACCAACCATCATTCGAAGCCGATGAAGCGCGCGACCGCGTCGACGGGCCGGCGCCGCGATACCACCGAGTTCGCGATGAACTCGTGGTCGGGCCAGCCGAGCGCGACGCAGGTCAGGATGACCTGATCCTCTGGGATCATCGCGACCTCGCGCACGACCGGGCTCTGCATGATGCCCTGGCCATTGATGACGGCGCCCAGTCCCTTGTTCCAGGCGGCCAGAACGAGCCCGAAGGTCATTGCACCCGTGTCGAAGTGGGCGATCGTGTTCTTCAGCAGCGAGCGATCGAAGCAGACGACGATCGAAACCGGCGCATCGAACTGCCGGAATCCGCGCATCACCCAGTCCTGCCGACGTTCCTTGTCATGGCGCTCGATGCCCATGGCCTCGAACAGTTGCACCGCGATCTCGATCTGGCGCGCGCGATGTTCGCCATCGTAGGCCGCGTAGTCTTCGATCTCGCGGCTCGGCTTGACACCGGCCAGCATCCGCTCGGTGTTACCGCGCCGGACGCGCTCGAGCGGCTCGCCGGTCAGGACGTGCAAGTGCCATGGTTGCGTATTCATCGACGAAGGGGCGCGATTGGCCAGCGCGATGACTTCCTCGAGCAAGGCCCTGGGTACCGGCTTGTCGAGGAATCCGCGAATGGAGCGCCGCGCGTTGATGACTTGTTCGAGATCCACGGCTGCGCTTCTCCATTCGAGAGTTGGGCGATTGCGAAACGGGCCTTGCGGCCCGCGAACAAGTCTACCCCTGGGGCGCGTGCCGGGAACCGGTCGGTCGCCAGCGCAGGGTCGCGCCTTGCCCCTACCCCCTGGGGTTGTAGCAGACGGCTGCCTTGCCGGTCATGCACTTCTTGCCGTTGGGGCCCTTCTTGCTGTCGCCGACGCGGATCTCGCCGGCCTTGCACTTGCCGTTGCATGCGGGCGCGGCACCCCGGGTGATGACATTGGCCGCGGGGCAGCAGTACGCCTTGCTGCCGGTCACACATTTCTTGCCATCGCCCTTCTTGTCGGTCTTGATCAGCTTGAAACCGGTCCGGCACTTGCCATTGCAGGCAGGGGCCTTGCCCTCCCAGACGCAGGTCGCGTGGGCGCTGGGCGCGTAAGCGGCCGAAAGCAGGATGGCGGCGCACAGGGCGAGCACGGAAAGAAGAAGCCTTTTCATCGGATTTCCTCGCTTGGTCGAATAGATGGAAGCCGGCCTCGTGCGGCAACGAAAAAAACCCGCATGCACGACCTTCGGCGTAGCGAACTTACCGCGATTGACCGCTCGTGACGATCCCGCATTCGCGGGATCCGGCCGACCGGGCTGCCCGGGCGTTCCGCAAATCCCGACTCGTCAGGCCCCGTAGCCGGCGATTCGCGGCAACCAGGTGGCGAGCCCCGGCAGCATGAAGACGATCGCCAGGCCGAGCATCATCAGCAGCACATACGGCAGCGAGCCGCGAATGACGTCGATGAGCGGCGCATCGGCGATGCCCTTGATGGTGAACAGGTTCATGCCCACCGGCGGCGTGATCAGCGCGAGTTCCAGGTTGATCATCAGGAGCACGCCGTACCAGATCGGATCGATGCCCAGCGTGCCCATCACTGGGAACACGATCGGCGTGGTGATGAGGATGATCGCGATCGTCTCCAGGAACATCCCGAGCACGAAGATCACCGCCATCACGGCCAGGATGAACTGCGTCGCGCTCAGCCCCTGGGCGGTCACGAAGGCGATCAGTTCGGCGGGCAGGCGAATGATCGTCACCGCATGGCCGAACATCGCGGCGGCGGCCAGGATCATGAAGAGCATTGCGCTGGTGCGGACCGTCTCGACCGCCGTATCCCACAACGCACGCCAGCCGAAGTTTCGATAGACGAGCGCGCCGACCGCCGCCGCATAGACACAGCCGACCGCCGCGGCCTCGCTCGCGGTGAAGATTCCGGCATAGATGCCGCCCAGCACGATCGGCGGCATCAGGACGGCCCAGATCGAGCCGCGCACCGCCGCGAGGGCCGCCGCGAGACCCGGCCAGGATTCGCGCCGGATGCCGGGGTGGCGGGCCGCGTCGACGACGCACCAGGCTGCGAAGATCAGCGCCATCATCAGGCCGGGCAAGACGCCGGCCAGGAACAGCGCGCCGATCGATGCCTCGGTGACGATCGCATAGAGGATCATGGGCCCCGACGGCGGAATCAGGATGCCCAGCGTGCCACCGGCGGCCACCACGCCATAGGTCGCCGGTGCCGGATAACCGAATCGGCGCATCTGCGGGATCGAGGACGACCCGATCGTGAGCGCCGTTGCCACCGAGGATCCGGAGATGGCCGCGAATACCGTGCTCGAGAGCACGGTGGCGACGCCCAGGCCGCCTCGGAAATGCCCGACCAGCGTCTGCGCCGCGTTGTAGAGCTCGTCGACGACCTTGGCCCGGATCATCGCGTGGGCCATGAATGCGAACATCGGGATCACGGTGAGTTGCGGGTTGTTCAGCTTGGCGAACACGGTGTCGGCGGCGCTGTTCACATGGCCTTCGAACACCAGCATCACGCCAAGCGATGCGAGCCCCAGCGCCGCGAAGATCGGTGCCCCGGTGAGCAGGAGCGCGATCAGACCTGCCAGGATCAGCGCCGTGGTCATCGCACATCCCGGTGCGCGCGCAGCAGGCTCATGATGCGTGCGACCGCGGCCAGGCCGAGCAGGATCGCGCCCGCGAAGAGCACGGCCTGGGGCATCCACATCGGCGCCTCCAGATAGCCCTCGGAGTAGATCCCGAAATCGACCGAATAGCGCAGCATCAGCACGCCGCTGTAGATCAGCGCCGCCGAGAACAGCGCCACGGCGATCATCGACCAGATCGCCAGCGCCCGTGCCGTGGCGCCCGTCGCATGCACCGAGAGCAGGTCCACGCCGATGTGCTCGCCGCGAAGCAGTACGCTGGCGCAACCCATCATCACGATCACGATCACCAGGTAGCCCGACAGCTCGTCGACCCAGGTGACCGGCGTGCCGAACACGTATCGCATGAGCACACCGTAGCTGGTCACGGCGAGCGCGACCAGCACGGTCAGCGCGGCAATCGAGGCGGCCACGCCGGCCACCGCACCGATGACTCGCTCGGCGCGGCCCGGCGCGACCGGGGCTTCGCTCACTTGCCGATCGCGTCGACGAGGCCGAGCAGCTTCGTGCCGTCGGCGCCGGTGGCCTTGGCGAAGGCCGCGTCGAAGGCCGGCGCCATCAGGGCCGCCCACGCCTTCTGCTCGTCGGCCGTCTGGATGTGCACCTTCACGCCCTTGGCGCGGAGCTGGTCGGGCGCCGACGCCGACGCCTTCTCGGAGGCTTCGAGCGCCCAGAGGGCCGCCTGTTCGCCGGCCTTGGCCAGCGCCGCCTTGTTACCGGCCGAGAGCTTGTCGTACCAGGCCGGATTCACGTAGCCGTGGAAGAACACGCTGAAGAGCGGCATGACGTTGAAGTGATCCTGGACCTCGTAGTACTTGCGCGAGACCGTGGCCGCCACGTCGGTCAGGCCGGCGTCGATGACGCCGGTGGACAGCGCCTGGTAGACCTTGGAGCCCGACATGGCCGAAGGCGCGGCGCCCATGGCCTTGAAGCCGGCGTCGGCGATCGGGTTCAGGCCGCGAATCTTCACGCCCTTGAAGTCCTGCGGATCGATCAGCGTCTTGCCCTTCGACGTGACCGCCGACATCCGCGTGGTGAACATCCACACCACGTTGCGCACGCCCTTCGCCAACAGCTTCTCCTCGAGGAAGTCCGCCGCCTTGGATCCATGCCAGGCCTTGAGGCGCGCCATGTCGGTCACGGCATAGGGCTTCATGGTCACGTTCATCAGCGGCAGCGTCTTGCCCCACTGCGGGTTGATCGAGAACGCGCATTCGATGTTGCCCTTGGCGACCGACGGAATGTTCTCGCGCGGGCCGACCAGGCTGTTGGCGCCGAACACCTGTACCTTCAGTTCGCCGCCCGACGCCTTGCCGACCTCGGCCGCCCAGCGCTCGATGACCTGGGCGATGTGATGCTTGGGCGGCAATTGGTGGCTGCAGCGCATCTCGGTGGCTGCATGGGCGATCGGTGTTGCCGCAAACAACGAGGCGGCGATCAGGATCCGGGTCTTCATGGGGGTCTTCCTCCAGTGGCTTGGTCGTCTCTACGGGCGAGCCTCGAGGGCCGTCCGTGCTCACATCTGATGATGGCCGATCGGCAGTTCGGTGCGGGCGATCGCGCCGAACATCGGTTCTTCGGGCATGGCCTCGGCGAGGAGGGCGCGTGCCGCAACGAGGCGTTCGATGTCGATGCCGGTTGCCAGGCCCATCGTCTGGCACAGGAACACGAGATCCTCGAACACGATGTTGCCAGAAGCCCCCGGGGCGAACGGGCAGCCGCCCAGCCCCCCGGTGGCGGCGTCGATCAGCGTCGCGCCGGCCTCGATGGCCGCGGCTGCGTTGGCCAGGCCCAGGCCGCGCGTATCGTGCAGGTGGATCCCGAGCGGCCTGCCACCGGCCAGGCGGCCGATCGCGGTCACCAGCGAATGCACCTGGCGCGGCCCCGCATAGCCCACCGTATCGGCGATCGAGATCGCATCGGCGCCGGCCTCGATCAGGCGCTCGGCCAGGCGCAGCACCTCGGCCGGTGCCACCTGCCCGGCGATCGAGCAACCGAAGGCCATCGCGACGCCGGCCACGATGCGCTTGCCCGCGCCGGTTTCCCGATTCAGCGCCACCGCGCGCACGACCAGTTCGATCGCTTGGTCGCGGCTGCGGCGCATGTTTCGCTGGCTGTGCGCCTCGGTCGCGGAGATGACCATGCCGATGTCGTGCGCATCGCCTGCGATCGCGTTCTGCAAACCGCGGTCGTTGAGTGCGAGAACCGCGCAACGGGCGCCGGGCAGGCGGCCGACCGTGGCGACCAGCGCGTCGATGTCGGCGAACTGGGGCGCGGTCCTGGCCGGCAGGTAGGAGCCCACTTCGAAGTGCCGGACCCCGGCCTCATGGGCAGCCCCGAGCCAGCGCTGCTTTTGCGCCGTTTCCGGGTAGCGGCCAACGAGTTGCAGGCCGTCTCGCAACCCGACCTCTCGCAACTCGATCATCGGGCTCATCGGGTCGGCTCCGGGCTCAGGCGCTCGATCTCGGCGGGCTCGTAGCCGAGATCGCCCAGAACCTCTCGGGTCGCGGCGCCGAGCACCGGGACATCGAGCCCGCGTGCCGGATGGGGCGCGCCCTCGAACTCGTAGGGGGGGGATGGCACGCGAAACGGCTTTCCGTTCCAGTTGATCGAGGTCTGTAGCCCGCCGGGGCGGTTCACATGCGGATCGTCGAACATGTCGGCCGGCTCGTTGATCGCCGCAAATGGAATGCCGGCCGTCTCGAGGCCCTGGGCCAGGGTGTCGAAGTCGCGAGCGCCGACGGCGGCACCGATCCGCGGCAAGAAGCGATCGCGCCCGTCGATGCGGGCCATGGTGGTGGCCAGGGCCGGGTCGCTGAGCAGATCGTCGAGCCCCAGGAGCCTGCACAGCTTGTCCCAGTGGCCGCCGGTGATCACGCCGATGAAGATCCGCTTGCCGTCGCCGGCCTCGAAGATGTCATAGACCGGCCAGGAGAACTCGCGCTCGGGCATTGGCGGCGGGCGTGTCCCCGAGAGCTCGTACTGCACCATGTGCTGCGCCACCAGCAGCAGGCAGTTCTCGAACAGGCCGATCCGGATGGTCGCGCCCTCGCCCGTCTTCTCGCGCTCGTAGAGCGCGGCCAGGACCGCATAGGCCGCCTGCAGTCCCCCCATGATGTCGTTGCCCGACGAGCCCATGCGCAGCGGCCGTCCGCGCGGGCCGGTCATGTGCGCGAGTCCGCTGGCCATCTGGACGACTTCGTCCATCGCCGGCCGGTTCTCGTAGGGACCGTTGAGAAAGCCCTTGTGCGACGCGATGACCAGTCGCGGGTAGCGCTTGCGCAGGGCGGCGTGGTCCAGCCCCATCGACTCCAGGGTGTCGCCACGGAAGTTCTCGACCAGCACGTCGGCGGTCGCGATCAGTCGCTGCAACGCCTCGCGGCCGCCTTCGGTATCGAGCGCAAGCGTGACCGAACGCTTGCCCCGGTTGAACATCGCAAAGAAAGGCTCGCCCATGCCGGTGAGGTGGCGGGTCTTGTCGCCGCCGGGTGGCTCCACCTTGATGACCTCGGCGCCGAGCTGGGCCAGGAACATGCCGCACGACGGGCCCATGATCATGTGGCTGAGCTCGACCACCCGGATCGATGACAGCGGCGTAGCGCTCAACTGGGGTCTCCTGCCTCTTGCGAATCCGGGCACCTTAGCAATCGCGCCTACTCCGGAAAATCAGTTTATTTTGTCGATAGCGTTCTAAAATCTAGAACATGAATCGGCTACAGCTCGACTACTTCCTCGCCGTATGCCAGCACGGGAATCTGTCGCGCGCGGCGGCGGCCTCGCATGTGGTCGCATCGGCGGTCAGCTACCAGATCGGCCTGCTCGAGGACGAGCTGGGCGTGGCGCTGTTCGAGCGCAGCGTCAAGGGCATGGCGCCCACGGCGGCCGGCATTCGGCTGCAGGAACATGCGCGCGACATCCTGCGTCGCTTCGAGCTGGCCAGCACCGATGTGCGCGGCTTATCGTCCGAGGTCCACGGCGAGGTCGCGATCGCGATCGCGCACACGGTGGTCGAGGGCATCGGGCTGCCATTGATGCAGCGGGTCACCCGCGACTATCCCCGGCTGCGGCTTGCGCTCAGCGAGAGCATGTCGCGCATCGCCCTCGAGAGCGTGGCCTCGGGCGAGGCCGACATCGGCCTGGTCTACAACCCCCAGGCTTCGGCGCGCGTCCTCGCCGAGCCATTGCTACGCGAGGCGATCTACTGCGTGGGTACGCCCGCGATCATCGGCAAGAGCCGGCGTGCGATTCGGTTCGCGTCCGTCGAGAAACTGCCGCAGGGGGTTTCATCGCGCTCGATCACCGAGCGCGAGGACCTGCAGCGGCGCCTGCGGGCGAGCGCCGTGCTGGAACTGAATTCGATCACCGCGATGCGCAAGGCGCTGGCTGCCGGGCTGTGCTGCTCGGCCCTGCCGCTGACCACGGTGCGCGACCTGCTCGATGCCGGCGTGATCCGCGCGCGGCGCATCGTCGAGCCCGAGGTCACGCGCGACCTGTACCTGGTGACCCAACGCGAGCGCTCGCCCACGGCGGCCTTCGAGACGATCCGGGCGTTGATTAGGGCGCTGGTCCGAGAAGAGGTGAAGGCGGGGCGCTGGCCGGCGACGCTGCTGGCGAACCCGGCACGCCGAGCGCGGCGGCTACCAGCCGCCGCCACCCCCGCCACCGCCCCCGCCGCCGGAAGACCCGCCGCCGCCCGAGCCGCCCGATGACGACGGCGCGGCCGCCGCGACCGACGCACCGATCGTCGAGGCGATGCCGGCCGCCGCCGAGGCGGTCTGGCCCAGCCCAAAGCCGTGGCCATGGAAGTAGCTGGGCTGGTAGCCCGCGCGCTCGGCCGGCGACGCCTGCGAGAGGTGCTGCTCGAGTGCCTTGGACCAGGGTTTCTCCACGCCCAGCGCGACGGCGTAGGGCAGGTAGCGCTCGAACAGCGAGGTGCTGAAATCGGGGCGCCCCGGCAGATTCATGCGCTCGGCCTCGGCGATCGCCAGGTAGTGGCGGAATCCCTCGATGCGGTCGCCGAGCTCGCGACCCGTCGTGGTCGGCGCGAACATCAGTTCCTTGAAGACGGCGAACAGCGCCGCCATGGTGATCGCGGCGACCGCGATCACCGAGCTGGCCAGGTCGGCGCCGAACAGGCGCGCGCCGAACAGCCCCAGACCGCCGAACACGAACAAGAGCACGGTCGCGGCCAGGACCACCGCGCCGATCGCGGCGAAGATCATGCCCGCGACGCGCGAGCCACCCGGCACATCGCCCGAGAGCCGTCCGATGCCCTGCATCAGCAGCTCCGAGCCGACCAGGCCCGCGACAACGCAAAGTACCGTACTGATCGTCTGCATCTCGGATAGCCGGAATCCGGTCGCCAGCGCGGCCAGTGCCAGGCCCGCGATCAACAGGCCGGCGAACACGTAGAGGTAGTTGCGCCGGAAGTAACGCTTTTCGAATTCGCTTGCCAGCGCGGCGGAGAAGGCCGTGATCGCCGGCCGGACCAGCTTGGCATTGGAGGGCTCGAGCACGATGGACTTGCGCGCGCCGACCAGATGTGTGAACAAGGCCTGCTCGCCGGGCGGAAGCGGATCACCCGCCGATTCGGGGCCGGCGCCGTCCGAGCGCGTGATACGCACGCGCTTGCCCTCTTCCTGGAGCTTGATCCTGCCCTTGACCGCGAGTGACATCAGCGCGGCGACCAAGGCCCGTGACGCACCGCCGATGGACTTCCCGGCGCCGCGGTAGAACAGGTAGGACGCGGCCGCCGGTGAGACGCCGTCCGGGGGCTCGAACAGGGGGATCATCAGGCCCTTGGGGGGATCGCGCCCGACGCGCCGCCATGCCCAGCCGTACCAGAGCGCCATCAGCACCGGCCCGAGCGCGAACGCGTAGAAGCCGATGTTCGATCGCAGGTGGTTCAGGCGCTCTTCGAGTGCGGTGGGGCTCGGGACCGCCCCCTTGTCGAAGGCCACGGCGACGGTCAGTCCTTCGCCCGACTGCAGCGGGCGGAGCATTTCGAAGCGGATCGCGCCGCCGTCGGCACCGACGATCCGCGCGTCCTTGCCCTGGGCCCCACGGCGGCCCGTGTAGAAGGCCTGGCGAATCGGCTTGGCGCCATCGGGCAAGACGACGGTCGCGCTCGCGTTCAGGATCGGGAACCACCACAGGTTGCCGGTCGCGTTCCAGTAGACCTCGTCGAAGGCCGGGTACTGGCCAAGCTGGCGGGTGGTGCGATAGCGCAACTCGTAGCGGTAGACCGCCGGCTTGAGCAGGACGTCGGCGTCGCCGATGTAGACGCGCGTGCCGCCGTTGATCCGTTCCGTGTGCCACGGCTCCTTTCGGCCATCGCGCAGGACCGACTCCACGTCGAAGCCCACGGTGTGCAACAGGCCGCTCTCGAGCCGGTTGTAGGTGGGAAAGTCGCGGAAGATTCCGCGTTTGATCCGCTGACCCTCGACGCGGACCTCGATCGCCTCGGTCACGACCAGATCGCCGTTTCGCTGTACTTCGATGCGGGTGTCGAAGTGCAGGATGGCCTCGGCGCCGCTGGCGCGGGCGACGAGGCCGAGCGCCAGGGCCAAGGCGAGAACGAAGCGGAACACGAAGGCGGGCATCGCGCTAGCCCAGCGAGACCTTCGGCACCTCGCGTTCGGCCGGGTTCTCGATCTCGAAGAACTCGGCGGTCTCGAAGTGGAACGTGTTGGCGACGATGTTCGACGGAAACTGCTCGACCGCGGTGTTCAACTCGCGGACCGCGCCGTTGTAGTAGCGGCGGGACATCTGGATCTGGTCCTCGATGTCCTTGAGCGCGCCTTGCAGGTCCATCACGTTCTGGTTGGCCTTGAGCTCCGGATAGTTCTCGACCACGGCGAGCAGGCGTCCGAGCGCGGCACCGAGCATGCCTTCGGCACGGCCGCGTTCGACCGGGTTCGCGTCGCCCGCCGCCTGCGCCTGGTTGCGCGCGGCGGTGACGTTCTCGAGCACTTCGCGCTCGTGCTTCAGGTAGCCCTTGACCGCCTCGACCATGTTCGGGATCAGGTCGAAGCGGCGCTTGAGCTGGACCGAGATGCCCGACCAGCCCTCCTTTACCATCTGCCGGGAGCGGACCAGGTCGTTGTAGATCTTGATTGCGTAGATGGCGATGGCCGCCACTATCGCGAGCACCACCAGGGTCGAGCTGAGCATGATCGAGTCTTCCGATGCCGGTCGGGGGGCCAGCCTATCCGGGCCATTGTGCCGAAAATTACCAGCCGTGGAACCGTTGCCAGTACCGGTCGGCTGCGCCAGCGGCACCGAGCACCCGATAGCCGTCGAACTGGGCGCCGGTGGCGCAGGCGTGGTTGGGCAGCACGCGCAGCATGGTCCCGATCGGTAGATCGAGTATGCGCGCGGGATCGCCGCTGCGATGCGCGATGATGCCGTGCTCCTGGTTGGCCGACACCATCAGGTAGTCCGGCAACACCGCGCCGTCCGCCGAGCACACCAGGCCGTAGCCCTGGTCCAGTCGCTGGTCGGCCGTGCCACGGTCGCGCGACATCGCCATCCAGCCGGCGTCGACGATCGTCCAACCCCGCTCGCGTTGATGCCCGATCACACTCGTCAGGACAGATATCGCGATGTCGTCGACCGAACACACGCCCAGGCCCGCCATCACGAGGTCGAAGAACACGTAGACGCCCGCGCGTACCTCGGTGACGCCGGGCAATGCCTTGGCGAAGAGCGCGGTGGGCGTCGAGCCCACGCTCACGACCGAGGCATCGTGGCCCTGGCGGCGCAAACGATCGGCCGCTCCGACGGCACCGGCGCGTTCCTGTTCGGCGACCTCGCGAATCGAATCCGCACTGCGACAGTCGTAGGAACCCCCGGCGTGGGTCAGCACGCCACCCACCGGTGCCCCGCCGCCGGCAAGAATCGCGGCGATCTCGAGCAGTTTCACGTCGTCCGGTCGCACGCCGGCCCGATGCCCGTCGGTATCGATCTCGATCAGGATGCGGGCGCCCGAAGGCCAGCCCTTCGAGGCATCGGCGACCAGGCGCGCGGCTTCCAGGCTGTCCAGCGTGAGCTGAAGTTTCACGCCGCGCGCCAGCAGCGCGGCGATGCGCCGGAACTTGTTGGGCGCGATCCCGACCGCATAGGTGATGTCGTCATAGCCGTGATCGGCGAACACCTCGGCCTCGAGCAGGGTGGACACCGTGATCGGTGCCGGGGCCTCGTCGAACATCACGCTCGCGACTTCGATGCTCTTGGCGGTCTTGACGTGCGGACGCAGTGCCACACCCAGCGTCGCCATGCGCTCACGCATGCGCGCGATGTTCGCGCGCATCCTGGGCTCGTCGAGCAGCAGCGTCGGTGTGTCGATCATGCGCTGCATCGCGTCGGCGGATTCGGTCGGGCTCATGATCGGCTCGGTGACGGTCGCATCACAGGTAGTCTCCGTACTCTCCGCCACCGGCTTCGAAGACCTTGCGCAGTTGCCTGAAGCGACGGGCGCCGTAGAGGAGCGTGTCTCGACCGCGCGCATGCCGGGTCGCCACCACCTCGCCGAAGAGTACGGTGTGGGTCGACTGCTCGCTGGTGCTCGCGATCACGCAGTCGAAAACGGCCGCGGCCTGGGCGAGCACCGGCGAACCGGTGGTGAGGCGCGTCCAGTCGCCGGTGGCAAATCGATCGACATCGGCGCCGCCCATGCCGGCGAAGACCATCGCGATCCGGTCTTGGTCTTCGGTGAGCACGTTCACGCAGAAGTGCCCGGCCTGCACGATCTTGTCGTGGGTGAATCCCGACTTGTTCACGCACACGAGCAAGCGTGGCGGCTCGGCGCTCACGGACGATACCGCGGTCGCCGTCAGGCCGAATCGCTCGCCTTCGAAGGCCGTCGTAATGATGCAGACCGACGAGACGTGCTGCGCGATTGCATCGATGTACTCGGCCGGCGAGACGGGTGCCGGCCGATCAGCGGGTTCGGCCATGGTGAAGCTCACAGAGTGGGAAAAGCGCGGTCCGAGTCGCGAAACTTGCGCGAGCGGATCGCCGCCCCCGGATCGTAGAGCAGGTCGACGTGCATGCAAACCGCCCGGACCGGATAGGATTCAACGAACCGGTTCAGGTGTTCCGAGGCGTCGCCGATGGATTTCGACTTTTCCAACGAACAAAAACAGCTCAGGGAGCAGGCACGGCGGTTCCTGGCCGAGCAATGCGATCGCGATGCGGTACGCGCCGTGCTCGATGGCCCCCAGCCCTACGATCGGGCCCTTTGGCGGGGTCTCGGCGAGCTCGGCTATCTGGGCGCCACGATCCCCGAGGCCTTCGGCGGGATCGGCGCCGGGTACCTGGAGGCCTGCGTGCTGGCCGAGGAGCTGGGCCGTGTGGTGGCGCCGGTTCCGTTCTCGAGTTCGATCGCGTTGGCGGCCGAGTGCCTGATGCTTGCCGGTACGCCGGCCCAGAAGCAGCGCTGGCTGCCGCTACTGGCGTCCGGCAAGGCGATCGGGACGCTCGCGGTGACGGAGCGCCCCGGGCGAATGACACCGGGGGCGATCCTCACGAGCGCCGCCGATCGTGGCGGCGACCTGGTGCTCGATGGCGTGAAGCTGCCGGTGGCCGATGGCGACATCGCCGATTTCGCGGTCGTCCTGGCGCGCGATGCCGGGTCGGCCGGCGACGAAGCCCGCGCTTCGCTATACCTGGTCGAGCTCGATGCGGCCGGGGTGGG
>JACKLP010000003.1 GCA_024235875.1 Burkholderiaceae bacterium
CTTGCCGCAGCCGATCCACGGGAACACCAGCATCGTCTTGCCGATCGGCACGTCGCCGGCATCGGGACCCACGGCCACGACCTCGCCCAGGATCTCGTGGCCCATCGCACGCGGCAGCTTCATGCCCCGATCGGCCATCCTGAGGATGCCCTCTTCACCCAGGTCGAAGAAGCCCTCGGCGATATGCAGATCCGAATGGCACACGCCGGAGCGCCGCACCTTCAGGACCACCTCGGTGCCCTCGGGTATCGGCATCTCGCGCAGGCGCGCCTGCAAGGGCTTGCCGAACTCCACGAGGTCGTAGCTGGTGTAGGTGCTCATCGGATCGTCTCCCGGTCGTCGGCTCGTCGGATACGTCGTCGCGGGCGAGGCCCTGCGCGTGCTTCGGTGCCGATCCTACCGCTTCCGGCGCCTGCGTTCAGCACGGCGGCGCGCACAAGGATTGCGGCGCGCAGTACAGTCGCGCGATGTCCAATCGCAATCCGATCGGCGCGACCGCATCGATCCGCTTCGCGCACACCGGCTCGGGCACGCGGATCGCCTGGGCGCGAACGGGGCGCGGGCCGGCGCTGGTGCGCGTGGCGCACTGGCTGACCCATGTCGAGCGCGAGCCGCGCTCGGCGATCTGGCGGCCCTGGCTCGAACGATATGCACGAATCTGCACCCTGTATCGATACGACGAGCGCGGCTACGGCCTGTCCGATCCGTCGAGCCAGCCCGCCACCCTCGAGGACTGCGTCGAGGATCTTGCCGCGACGGTGGTGGCCAGCGGCGAAGCGCGCGTCGCCCTGTTCGCGATCTCGGGCGCTGCGACGACCGCGATCGCCTATGCGGTCAGGTTTCCCGAGCGCGTTTCGCGGCTGGTCATCCTGGGCGGCTACCTGGCCGGCCTCTATTGCCGCGGAGCGCCCCGCGACGCGGTCGACTTCTACGACGCGCAGCTCAGGTTGATGGAGCTGGGCTGGGGCCGGCAGGATCCGCTCGTGCAGCAGTTCCTCACCTCGCAGCTCGTTCCCGACGCATCGACCGAAGAGGCCGACGCACTCAACGCGCTGCAGCGGCTCGCGTGCGACGGTCGCCAGGCGGCCGGCTTCCTGCGCTCGCGCGCGGGTTACGACGCCACGACGCTCGCGCCCCGGGTCGCTTGCCCGACCCTGGTCCTGCATGCCGAGCACGACCGGATCGTCCCCCATGCGCTTGGACGCTCGCTCGCCGCGGCGATACCCGGTGCGCGCTTCGAGACCCTGCCCACCCGCAACCACGTGCCGACCGGCAGCGACCCGGCCATCGATCGCCTGTTCGCGTCGATAGACACGTTCCTGCGCGAGGATTCGCGCCCGATCCCGTCGCTGACGCCGCGGGCACGCGAGCTGGCCTGCCTGGTGTCGGAGGGCCTGGACAACCACCAGATCGCAGCACGCATGGGACTGGCCGAGAAGACCGTCCGGAATGCCCTGTCGGCGCTCTATGCCAGCCTGGGGGTCGAGGGGCGGCCACAGGCGATCGCCCGCACGCGCGAACTGGGGTTCGGTCCGCGCTGAGCGAACAGCACCTGCTGTCCCGGAACGGGATGCCGATTCCGCGCCTGGTCGGGACATCTGCCCCATGGTCGACCAGGCCATGCCAGTGCCCAATGAGGGCTCCATCACCCCAGGAGCCCGACATGTTCATCCGTAACGACGATGCCGAGTTGCATGCCAGGGTATTCGGCCACGGCACCCGCTCGATCCTGGCGATCGGCGGCTGGGTCGGCCCCGGCGAAGTCTGGCATGACTGCTTCTCGCACCTGGCCGGCTGGCGATGCGCGAGCTTCGACCATCGCGGCACCGGCGCCAGCGCACATGCGCGCGACCCGATCACGAGCGATGCCATGGTCGACGACCTGCTGGCCGTGGCCGACACGCTCGCGTTGCCGCGTTGCGTACTGGCCGCCGAATCGGCCGGGGCCAGCGTGGCGCTGCGTGCGGTGCGCCGAGCCCCCGAGCGCTTCGACGGGCTCGTGCTGGTCGGCGCCGCATGGCGCGCGATGCCGTCGCAGGCCATGGACGCGATGATCGGCGCCATGCGCGCGGACTACGATCGTTTTCTCGCCGGCTTCGTCGCCCAGTGCCTGCCCGAAACCAAGGACCCGGCACTGCATCGTTGGGCGCTACGGCTCTTGCGACAGGCCACGCCGGCACACGCCGAGCAACTGATGCGCTGTCGCAACGACGAATCGCCCGCCGAAGAACTCGAACGGATCGGGTTGCGCACGCTGGTGGTGCACGGCACCGACGATCGAATCGTGCCATTCGAGGATTCGGTCGAATTGTGCCGCCGCCTGCCGGCGGCGAGCCTGCACCGGCTCGACGGCCTGGGCCACGCACCGATGGTCAGCGCGCCCGCCAGGATCGCCGCGCTCATCGACGCGCACTTCGCGGCGACGCCCGAATCGACCACCGAGGCCGGCTCGACATCGCAGTCGCTGGGCCGTGCTCGCTGCTAGGGCCTGTTCACACGACGTTCGCGCCCGGCAGCGTCTCGAGCGCGTGGCGCACCCGCTCGAGACCGGCATCGCGAACGCCGAGCTTGTGCAGGCTTGCCATCGTCGAGTCGAAATACTCGCGACAGGTGCCCAGGTTGCCGGCACCGGTGCGCAGCATGTGAACGAGCTGCGGCATCGGGAGCTGGCCCATGTAGCGCGGACTGGTCCGATTGACCACGAAGGTCAGAACCTGCTCGCGCCGGCCATGGATCGTCGCGCCGACCCAGCGCGCCTGGTAGGCGCCGGAGAGCATCTCGCGGCGCCACAGCAGGCGCAGTTCCTCGGCCGCCCGATCAGCCGGGATGCGAAACGCAAGCCCGTAGCACGACCCGCCGCGATCGAGCGCGAGCATCAGGCCGGGGCGCTCGCTGCTGCCACGGCCCATGACCAGCCGGATGCAATAGCGTCGACTCCAGCCGTAGACGTGCGCCTTCACGGCCTCGACGTGTTCGATGGCCGGGTTCCACATCAGGGAGCCGTAGCCGAAGACATGGACGTCCCGATCGTGCGAGCGACCGGCCAGCGTCTGTGCCAGCGATTCGTCGAGCTCGGCCTGGCTGCGCACCATGTAGCCCGGCGGTGCATTGGCACGAAAGGCTTCGGCCAATGATCCGTCGAGCAGGCGCTCGCGCGTGATCACGTGCGAACGGGGCTTCGTGGGTTCGGATGACATCGATGCGCAGGCGGCAAGGCAGCGGACGGGTTCAGCCTTCATGTTACGACGAACGCAAGCAGGCGCCGGGACCACGACGGCGACCACAGGCCGACGGCCTGCGCTAGGTTCGCTCTTCCAGGTAGTCGCCCGAGACGATTCGAGCCGACGCGTCGACGTCGCGCTGGTACACATAGACCCAGGCCGCGAGCGCCGGGCCGTCCTGCCGCTCGATCGGCAACACGCAGCGGACGTATTCATGCGGACGCGGGTCGGCGTCGGCGCACGCCTCGTAGGCATCGAGTGCCGCCAGCAGCGCAAGGCGGGCCGCGCCGCCGGGCAGGCGATACAGCTCGCCCTGGACCCGCTCGCACGGATCGTCGGTCGGAATCGCGCCCGGGTAGTCGCCCAGTCGGTAGAGCCGGCCGCCCATCGAGCCACTGCCGATCGGTTCGGCGGAGCGGGCGAGCAGGCCATGCATCGGGTGCCCGGCGTCGCGGCGCAACGTGCCGTAGACGAACAGATGTTCGATCGCCGTGTCGGGTGCGATGTCGGGCCCGCTCACGGCGCGCGCTCGGCCGACGCCATGCGGTGGTGCATCCGGCGCAGGCCCAGCGCGACGAACACCGCGATCACCGGTATCGACACGGCCGTGATCGCCTCGGGCGTCAGGGCACCGAGCCAGGGCTTGGCGCCCTTGGCGACATAGTGGACCAGTTGCGACGCGTAGTAGGTGATCGCGACCACCGAGATGCTCTCGACCGTCTGCTGCAGCCGAAGCTGCAGGCGGGCCCGTCGGTTCATCTGCGCGAGCAGCTCCTGGTTCTGGCGCTCGAGCTCGACGTCGACCCGCGTGCGCAGCAGTTGCGAATTGCGCGCGATCCGATCCGACAGGTCGGCCTGGCGACGCGCGATCGTCGCGCAGGTGTTCATCGCCGGCGCCAGGCGCCGGTCCATGAATCCACCGATCGTCGAGTAGCCGGCCTCGCGCACCTCGCGAAGCTCGTCGATGCGTTGTCGCACGAGACCGTAATAGGCGTTGGCCGCGCCAAACCGGAACGTGGTGCGGGCGACCGAGCGCTCGACCTGCGCCGCCAGCCGCGTGAGCCGCCCGAGCACCTCGCGCTCGACCTCGGGCGTGCTGGCCTGCACCATTCGATCCATCAGGTCGGCCAGCTCGGCCTCGGCCTCGCCGAGCAGCCGCCCCACTTCGCGCGCCACCGGAAACGCGAGCAGCGCCATCATCCGGTAGGTTTCGATCTCGAGCAGTCGCTGGATCGTTCGACCGCGCTGTGCCGGCGTCAGCCCCAGGTCGACGAGCTCGAACCGGGTCCAACCCCCGACCTGCCTGAAATCCGTCGAGACCAGCGCGACACCGCCGCTGATGGTCGCGGCCACGTCGCCGGTGATCATCCGCGGCGCGCCGCGGCGGCGCTCGGTGGCGTCGGCTTCGCGAAGCTCGACATGGGCGGCGACGATCGCACGCCCGGGCAGCGACGCGATCCAGTCCGCGGGCAGGGCCGACATCGCGCCGCGAGCCGGATCGTCGTCCGGCCCCGGGTCGCGGAAGAAGGTGTAGCTGGTGAACTCGGTGTGGCGCTCCCACTTCAGGCGGAAGTCGCCGGCGTCCACGCTCAGGTGCTCGTGGCCGCCGCCGGCGTGCGGGGCATCGATGTCGGGCAGCAGTTCGCGCAGGTGCGCGAGCTCGCCCTGTGCACTGGTGCCATCATGGATCATCGCCAGATAGGACACGCGCTGCGGCGCCTCGAGCGGCATCGACGGGCGCGCATGCAACTCGCTTGCGAGCGTATCGCGCAGCGGGTGCTCGCGGGGGATGCACGCAGCAGGGCTCATGGCAGAAGCTCGGCCTGGAAGGCGGTTCGACGATGGAACGGGCTCGCGCCTCGCTCGCCGATAATACAATCCGGGCCGCGACGCCGGGCCCCGTTACCATAGCGACCGACCCTGCGGAGACACCATGAAACCCGACGCTGCACTCGACTACGAAGTCATCGTCATCGGTGCCGGCGTCGCCGGTATCTACATGATCAAGCGCCTGACCGATCTCGGCATTCGAGCAACCGTGCTCGAGGGCGAGGCCGATATCGGTGGCACCTGGTACAAGAACCGCTATCCCGGTGCCCGCTTCGATTCCGAAAGCTACACCTACGGCTATTCGTTCTCGAAGTCGCTGCTCGACGGCTGGGACTGGAAGGAACACTTCTCGCCGCAGCCGCACACGCTCGAGTACCTCAACTACGTCGTCGACACCTTCGGCCTGCGGGCGCACATGCAGTTCGGCACGCGGGTCGAGCGCGCGCACTTCGACGATGCCGGCAGCTTCTGGCGTCTCTCGCTCGGCGACGGTCGCGTGCTTGTCGCGCGTTTCGTGGTGATGGCGGTCGGCCTGCTGTCGACCCCGACGCTGCCGCGCATTCCCGGTCGCGAGGATTTCAAGGGCCAGGCCTTCCACACTTTCCACTGGCCGCAAGAACCGGTCGCGCTGGCCGGCAAGCGGGTCGCCGTGATCGGAACCGGCGCGACCGCGATCCAGCTCATTCCCGAGGTCGCCAAGCAGGCCGCACGGCTCACCGTCTACCAGCGCCGCCCCAACTGGGCCGCGCCGCTGAACAATCGCCCGATTCCGCCAAGCGAGATGACCGAGATCCGGGCTCGCTACGACGAGATCTTCGCGCAGTGCGAACGTTCGCCCTATGGGTTCGTGCACGAACCCGATCGCCGCGGCTTCTACGAGGTCCCGCGCGAGGAGCGAATCAAGCTGTGGGACCGGCTCTATGACGAGCCCGGCTTTGCGATCTGGCTGGCGAACTTCCGCGAGATCTTCAGCGACGAAGCCGCCAACGCCGAGCTCTCCGAGTACATCGCGATGCGCATCCGCCAGCGGGTGAAGAACCCCGAACTGGCCGAGAAGCTGATCCCGAGGGACCACGGCTTCGGCGTGCAGCGCGTGCCGATGGAAAGCGGCTACTTCGAGGCCTACAACCGCGACAACGTCGACCTCGTCGACATCAGCGAGACCCCGATCGATCGCATCACGGAGCGGGGCATCCGCACCGTCGAGCACCGCATCGACGGAACCGAGGTCTGGCACGAGCGCGAGTTCGACATCATCGTGTATGCGACCGGCTTCGACGCGATCACCGGTGCCTTCGATCACATCGACATTCGTGGTACCGACGGCGAGGCCCTGCGCGAGAAGTGGCGCGACGGGCCGACCACGTTCCTCGGCATGATGATCCACGGCTATCCGAACCTACTGATGCCCAATGGGCCGCAAAGCGGTTCGGCATCCACCAACTATCCACGTGGCATCGAGGTGGGCGTCGACTGGTGCACGCGGCTGCTCGAGCACATGCACGCGCGAGGCCTCGAGCGAGCCGAGGCCACCGAAGCCGCCGAGGCCCACTGGAGCACCCATGTCGCCGACATGTACCAGAAGCTCCTGATGCGCAAGGCCAAGAGCTGGTTCACCGGCTACAACTCGAATGTCGACGGCCATGAAGCGGGCCGTATTCGCTATTTCGTCTACAACGGCGGCATGCCGAAGTATCGATCAGTCATTGCCGAGGTGGCCGCCAACGGCTACGAAGGCATCATGTTCACGGGAGTGCAGAACCATGCTGAAGCCTGACGGACGCGTCATCATGATCTCCGGTGCCAATCGCGGCATCGGGCGGGCCATTGCGATCGAGCTCGGTCGGCTCGGCTATCGCCTCAGTCTGGGCGCACGGGATCCGGATACGCTCGACAACGACGCCTTCGGCGAGGAGGAAGACGTCTTCACCCACGCCTACGACGCGACCCGCGTCGAAGACGCGCAGAACTGGGTGCAAGCCACGCTCGATCACTACGGGCAGCTCGACGGCGTGGTCATGAACGCCGGCGTGCTCTATCCGGTCGGACTCATGGAGGGTGCCGAAGAAGCGCTCGACGTGATGTGGAACGTCAACTTCAAGGGGCCGCTGCGACTCGCGCGCGCCGCGATGCCGGCACTCAAGGCCAGCGGCCAGGGACGCGTCGTCAATGTCGTCTCGCTCGCGGGCAAGCGCGTGCTGCGGCCCGAGAGCCTGGGCTACTCGGCCTCGAAGTTCGCGGCGCTCGCGCTCACCCATGCGATCCGCCAGCAGGGCTGGGACGACGGCATTCGCGCCTGCGCCGTGTGCCCCGGGCTGGTCACCACCGACATGACGTCGGGCGTCGACGCCCCGGCGGGCCAGTTCAAGATCACCGCCGGCACCATCGCCGCCACCGTCGCCTATGCGCTGGCGCTGCCCAACGAGGCCTCGGTGGCCGAGATCCTGGTCAACAGCCGGCTCGAGCTGCCGATGTAGCGCGTAGGCGGCCGCCGCTCCGCGAGCCAAGGCATGGGCTGGGTGGATCAGCCGCTCGAAGCGCCGCGCGCCGCGCCGCCGCCCGGTCTCGAGGTTCGTCTGTTTGGCCTGTTCGAGGTCCGGACCGGTAATGAATCGATCACGCTGCCCTCGGGTGAGCGCACCCGGGCCTTGCTTGCCCGTTTGATCCTGCTCCAGGGACGTGCGCAATCTCGCGAGTCGCTTGCCGACGAGCTCTGGCCGGATTCATCCGCAGCACAGGCGCGCACCAACCTGCGCCGCGAACTGCACCGCCTGCGCCAGGCGCATCCGCTGCTGAAAGCGGGCCTGAAGTCCACGCAAGTCGAATTGCGATGGAGTCCGGACCAAGCGCAGCGCGTCGACGTCATCGCCTTCGAGGCCGCGCTCGACGCACCGGCTGATCCCGACGAGCCTACCGCGCAGCAGGTGCGAATCGAGGCCGCGTTGCGCGAATATTCCGGGGAGTTCATGACCGGCGTCCAGACCGACTGGACGCTCGAGAAACGTCAGGCACTGGCGCGGCGATTTCGGGATGCGCTCGAGGCGCTGGTAATCCACTTGCTGGCCCGCCACGAATTTGTCGAGGCCTTGCGGCGAGCCGAGGCGCTTGTCGCGCTCGATCCGCTTTGCGAACATTCGTGCCTGCTCGCAATGCGTGCGCACCAGGGGCTCGGTGACCCAGCCGGCGCCCTGCGCGTGTTCGAGGCGTGTACCGCCGCGCTGATGGACGATCTGGGCGTCGGCCCAGGGTCGGAGTTGCGTGCGAGCGCGGCACGGATTCGCGACGCAATGCCAGCCGGTCCAGTGCGACGCAGGCCTCGTGTCGTACTCGCGTCGTCCACAGGTCCCCTGGTCGGCCGCCAGGCGGAATTGGATCGTTTGCGCGCCATCTGGCGCGACGCGACCGCTGGCCGCCCCTGCCTTGCGATCATCGAGGGGGAGCCTGGCATCGGCAAGACCCGACTCGCACAGGCGCTGCTGACCGAGACCGCCCGCGACGGCGTCTGCGTAGCCTGCACTCGCGGCACGGTCGGTCCCGGGCAGGGTTTGCGCGCGACGATCGACGACTGGTTTGGCTCGCCGACGCTTCGGAGCGCGCTCGAGGCCTTGCCCGCCGCGTCGGCGGAATCGCTAAGGCTCGCCCTGCCCGGCCTCCGTGGCAATCGCCCCGGCTCGCCAGCACGCGCGGCCGCGCCCGGCGACGCGATCGAGCGCCACCGACTGCTGACCGCGATCGCCTCGGCACTGACCGTCAGCGCCTGCCCCGTGTTGCTCGTCATCGACGACGTGCAATGGGTCGATGGTGACACGATCGAGATGCTGCGCTTTCTGGTCGGGTTCGATGACCATGCACCGCTGATGATCCTGTGCACGCTGCGCGCCGGCGCCGTGCTCGCCGAGCATCCGATGGAGCGTCTCATCGACGAGCTCGAAGGGCAGTCGCGCGCGATCCGCCTGGCCTTGGGCCCGATATCACCGGGCGATACGGCAGCGCTTGCGAGACAGGTTCTAGCCGACGCGAGCGCTGCGCGGCCGGGCCATGCGGGTGCCGTCCCCGATCTCGCGCGATTGCACCAGCGTTCGGGTGGAAACCCATACTTCGTCATCGAATGGCTGCGCTCGCGCGAGTTCCCGCCGCACGAGGATCGCGACTTCGTGCGATTGCCCGCACGAATCGGCGCATTGATCCGCAGCCGGCTCGATACGCTTTCGCAGGTGGCACGCCAGATCGCGAATCTGGCCGCACTGACCGGCGGCGAGTTCACGATCGACTTGCTCGCGCGGGCGAGTGGCCGCGACGAGGCACTCGTTGCCGACGCGCTCGATGAACTGTGGCAACGGCGACTGGTGCACGAACTGCAGCCCGGTCGACTGGAGTTCGCTCACGACAGCACCCGCGAAGCAATCCATGCCTCGATACGCCCGGTGCGCCGCCGCGAACTGCACCGCCGCCTGGCGGCTTCGATCGAGGCGCTGCACGAGCGCGACCCGGAGGCCGTCGCCGCTCGCGTTGCCTGGCATCGCGAAATGGCCGGAGAGGTCGAGCCGGCGATCGCAGCCTACCTTCGAGCCGCGCGCGCGGCCGACGCCAGACTCGCAACACGCCAGTCGATCGACCTGCTCGAGGCAGCGCTGCGGCTTCTTGATCGCCAGGCCGAAACCGCGGCCGTGAACATGCGCAAGGCGCGCGTGCTCCTGGGCATCGCGAACAGCGCGGGGGCACTGGGCGAGTTGAATTCACCCGCGATGCAGGCTCGCTCGAAGCAAGTCGCACGGCTACTGCCGTCGATCCGTGACCCAATGCTGCGCGTGCAGATGCTCAATCGCCTGCGCGTCCAGGAGCTATTCGGCGGACGCTTGCGGTCGTCGCTTGCACTTGCGCGCCGGGCGGCCCGGGAGGTCGACGCAAACAAGTTGCCGCCAGTGTTCGAGATCGAGTCGCATCGTGCACTGGGATTGACCCTGCTCATGCTCGGCGACTTCGCGGAGAGCAACCGCTGCTTCCAGCAGTCGGCGCAGTTGCTCGCGCAGGCCTGCGGCAGCGATCTCGAGGCTGCCCGGCTCGGCTGGCCGGTCAGGCAGCTCTACGCCTGGTGGCCGCTGACGCTCTGGGCGCTAGGACACGAGCGTCGCGCGCGGGCGATGCTCGAGCGCTCGCGCTCGATGCCGTTCGATCCGAACGATCCGCTCGATCAAGTCGTCGCGGCCAAGGCGCGGGCGCTCAGCCGGATATGCCTGGACGACATAGATGGCATGCGCGCCGAGTGCGCGATCTTCGACGAGCTGCCCCGCTCTGCCGATGCCTTCTTTGCGCCCGACCTCGGACTCTATCGAGGCTGGCTCGCGATCCGGTCCGGTTCCATGCGAGAGGGCATTGCGCAAATGCGCCAGGGGGTTCGCGACGCTCGCGCCCGGTGCGATACGGCGCTCTTGCCCTACTGGCTTGCCGTGCTTTCCACGATGCTCGTCGGGCACGAGCCGAGCGAGGCGCTCCGTTGCGCCGACGCGGGGCTCGAAAGCACCCAGGCCGAGAGTCAGGTCGGCTGGAGGCCCGCGCTGCTTCTCGCACGGGCACGGGCGCTGGCGGCGGTTGGCGAGCCCGCGCAGGCCCTGGTGCCGGCCTTCGAACAGGCGCGCGCGCATGCCACCTCGGCATCAATGGGTGGCTTGCTGTCGCGCATCGAGTCGGCGCGCAAGCTCGCGCTCGGTAACCGGAACCTCGACGACTGACTGGAACGCTTCCGGAACGCATCGCGCCCTACCAATTGGCTTGATGACGTATCCGGGGATCGGATGGAGGGCTGCAAATGAAGATCGGTTTGCTTGGTTTCGCGTATCGGGTTCTGCCGATCATGCTTCTCGTCCTGGTGCCCGTCGCAACGACGGATGCGCTCGAACAGACCTTCAAGCTCGAGTTCAAGGCACGCCTGGAGCGCGCCGGTGCCGGCAGTGTTGCACTGCCCGCCAGCTTGCAGCCGGGGCTCGAGATCGCGGGAGTCGTGGTGCTGGGGCCCAGTGCCCCCCTCACCGAGGCGCCCGAGATGCAGACCTGGGGCAGGGGCTGGAAACACGCGATCCGCGCAATCGGCCTCGGGCGACCCTTGGGCGCGCGATTCAATCATGGCCTGATGACGCAGTCCGATGGACTCGTCGGGATGGTCCATGACCCGCTCGGGGGGCGCGACTACGAGCTACGCGCACGTCTCGAAGCTTTCGGTGAGCTGCGTTTGGGCAAGAGCGCGATCTATGAGCCGATCCAGTTCTCGTTGTTCCAGTCCGGGCACCCGGACCAGCGTCAGTCACTTCAGTCGCTGATCCGCGAGATGGCTGCGCGAAAGTCGGCCCGATTGTTCGTTCGCTACCGCGATCGGGACCGCCGCGCGCCCGATCTCAAACTGGTGTTCTCGGTGGGCGACATGCGCGTGAGTGCGGCGCCAGCCGACGCTATCGACTGATCGGTCCCGTGCCGCGCACGGACGCAGCAGGATCGACTGCTAGGTGGCGCCGGGCGCGCGCGCCACGATCTCGACCGGCGCCAGCGTGCCGGTGCCGATGGCTGCGATCATGTTCGCCACCTTCGTCGGTGCGCTCGGTCCCATGAGCAGATGAAGCCCGAGCGGTGGCGGGCCGGATCGGCCCGCCATCATGGCGCGCAGTCGCTCGAAGAACGCGAGCGCGTATTCAGTGCGATCGTTCTGGGCTTCGATCGTGAAGCCTGCGCGCTCCAGTGCTTCGCGGTACACCGACACGCGCGATAGCGCACAGGTGGCGGCGCTGCTCGCCCACGGCATCGGATACGGGATCTCTCCGTCACTGTTGCGCATGGCATCGTAGATGCCGAACCGGGCACCGGGTCGCAGCACCCGGCGCACCTCGGTGAACAAGGCCGGCTTGTCCGCGATGTTCATGCCCACGTGCATCATGTAGGCGCCATCGAAGGCGGCATCGTCTGCCGGAAGATGCAGGGCGCTCGCGTTCACCAGCGTTACGCGATCGGCGAGGCCCACCGTGGCGCTCAGGCGGTTGCCGGCCTCGACATACGCGGGCGTGAGATCGACGCCGGTGACATGCGCGCCGGTGTCGGCGGCCACGAATCGGGCGGCACCGCCGATGCCGCAACCGATATCGAGCAGGCGTTGTCCTGCATGCCAACCCAACAGCCCGTGGAAATGGATGCTCGCCTCGCGACCGCCGATATGGAACTCGTCGACCGGCGCGAGATCGGCCGGCGTGATGGCGCCCTCGGGCTTGCCCAGCCGCTCGAGGCCGTCACGGATCGCGTCCACCAGGTTCGATGGCGCGTAATGACGGGCGACTTCGGATTCATCGATCATCGCGGCCTCCCGGCTTCGGCATGCACTGGGGCCAAGCATACTGGAGCCTCGGACACCGGGAAACCAATGGCCTGCTCGTGGCATTCAGCCGGGGCCAGGCCGAAACAGACCGATCACGCAGCCGAGCGGATCGGCGATGACCGCGAATCGACCGAAGCCGTTGGGGATGTCCATCGGCTCGACGAGCACGCTGGCGCCGAGTTCGCGTGCCCGTGCGGTGGTGTCATCGGTATCGGCGACATGCACGTACGAGACCCATGCCGACGGAATGCCCGGCATGGGTGCTCGCATCAGTCCGGCGCGCTGACGACCGTCGATCGAGAGCATGTGGTAGGGCGGTTCGCTGCCCTCCATCGTCGAATGCGTGTAGCCGAACACGGTCTCGTAGAACGCGAGCGCGACGGTGTCGTCGGTGGTCGTGAGCTCGTCCCAGCACCAGGCGCCCTTGTCGGCCAGTTCCACATCGGGCTCGTCGCCGGCGGTGGCCTTCCACAACGAGAAGATGGCGCCGGTGGGATCGGCCAGCGTGGCGGCACGTCCGATCGGCCCGAAGTCGGTCGCGGGCATCAACAGCCGCGCGCCGGCAGCTTGTGCACGCTGCGCGAGCGCATCGACATCGTCGACCGACACATAGGCGTGCCAGTGCGAGAGCACCCCGTCGGGCGCGGGGCGATAGCCCCCGATGCCGGCATCGCCGTTTCGGATCAGCGCATAGCCGTGACCGCCGATGTCCATGCTGGCCGTGCGCCAGCCAAGCCATTGCTCGTAGAACACCTGGGCCGCGCCGGGATCGGTCGAGACGTGCTCGTGCCAGACGAACTTGCCGGGTTGCCGGTTCATGATGGACCTCCTTCGTTGGGGTTGCCCTGTGATGCCTGTGCGCCCGGGTACATCCGACCGGGACCAGGCGTGTCGAGACCGCCATCGAGCACGACGGGCACTGCGCGGCGAACCGAGTCGAGGAGCTCGGTCGCAAGATCGCTGTCGGGGCAGCCCCGCGCGAGCGTGACCGCGCCGATGGCCATGGCGAGCACCTGCATCGCGGCCTGGCGCGAGCCGGGACCCTCGCCGCGTTCGAGTTCCCCGACCAGCCGTTGCAGCATTTGTCGCCATGCCTGCCGGGTATCGTCGCCATGGCGACCCGCCTCCGCTGCCAGGTTCGCCATCGTGCAGCCCGGGCCCACGAAGCGCTGGTACTCGGGCGTGACATAGGCGTCCAGGATGGCCCGGCCCTGTGCGCGCAACGCATCGTTCACGCGCGCCGGTTCGCGCGCCCCGGCCTGGGGGTCGGCATGCGCCAAAGGGTTCGGCCCGGCGCTCGATCCCGGCCGCTCGACGAGCCGCCGCAGCAGGTCGTTGCGACTCGAGATCACTTCGGTGAGCAGATCGCCCTTCGATTGGAAATGCGCATAGAAGCCGCCGCGCGTAAGACCCGCGTCGGCCATGAGATCGTCGATACGAGCGCGCTCGAAGCCCTCGCGCCGAAAGCGCGCGGCCGCTGCATCGATGACCCGCTCGCGGGTCCGGGCCTTGTGTTGCTTGGATCTTGGCATATATGATGATGATCATATAAAGATCGCGCGTGCGCAAGCCGCCAGGAAATCCGATGACCGAATCAAGCGACCTGCGTGCTCGCGGCGTCAAATGGCCGGCGCTCGAGCTTCGGCAATTCCGCCTCTCGCCATACAACGAGAAGGTTCGATGGGCGCTCGATGCCCTGGGCGCACCGCACCTGCGCCGCAGCCTGCTTCCGGGCCCGCACCTGCCGGTGGTGCGCCGCCTCACGGGCCAGACCGCGACCCCCATCCTGCGCATCGACAAGAACTGGATCGCCGGCTCGGCCGCCATCCTGGATGCCCTGGCCCAACTCTCGGGTGCGGCCTGGCTGCACCGGGGCAAGGACGAGGCCGGTCAACGGGCACGCACGATCGAGGCCCGCTTCGATGACGACTGGGTCCCGCGGATCCGGCGCGCGGTGCTCGCCTCGGCCCTGGGTGACCCCGGCTTCATGGCAAGCCAGTTCGCGGCCGGGCGCCCCGCGCTGGGCCGCGCGCTCTATCGGGCGATCCTGCCCCTGGCACGCGAGAGAATCCGCCAGGGCAACGGCATCCGCACGCAGGCCGACGTCACCGACGGCGAGCAGGCGATCGGCGAGGCCCTCGACTTCGTGAGCGCGAACCTCGGTCCCGACGGCTATCTGGGTGGCCCGCGCTTCGGTCGTCTGGATCTGGTGGTGGCCTCGCACCTGGCGGCCGTCGCCAACCCGCCGGACTCGCCGATGTCGCGGCCCGAGCCCATGCCCGAGGCGACTCGCGCGATGCTCGAGCGATGGCACGATCATCCAGGAAGTGCCTGGGTGCGCGAGGTCTATGCGCGGCACCGGGGGGCGAAGACCGATTTCGAGGGAATGAGCGAGCGCATGCGATAGAGCCCGGTCGCCCGCGGGCCGCCGGCAGAGGCGATTCGCCGTACTCGCCGGCGCCACGCGGCACGGCGACCGCGTGCGCGACCCGCGAGTCGTCAGGCCGCTTCGGCCAGCGCTCGCGTCGTCTCCGAGCCGACCTGCCGGATCAGATGATCGAAGGCCGCCAGGCTCGCTTTGGCCCCATCGCCCATCGAGATCACGATCTGCTTGTACGGCGACGTGGTCGCGTCGCCGGCGGCGAACACGCCGGGTACCGAGGTCTGCCCGCGCGCGTCGACCTCGATCTCTCCTCGCGCATTGAGTGCAACCGTGCCATCGAGCCAGCCGGTGTTCGGCAACAGGCCGATCTGCACGAAGATGCCGTCGAGATCGAGTTGGTGGCGCTCGCCGGTGTTGCGATCCTCGTAGACCAGGCCGGTCAGTTTCTGGCCGTCGCCGCCGACCTCGGTCGTCATTGCGCTGGTGATCACGCGCACGTTCGGCAGACTCGCGAGCTTGGCCTGCAGCACGGCATCGGCACGCAGGCGGGTGTCGAATTCGAGCAGGGTGACCTGGCCGACGATCCCGGCCAGGTCGATGGCCGCCTCGACGCCCGAGTTGCCGCCGCCGATCACCGCGACCCGCTTGCCCTTGAACAGGGGCCCGTCGCAGTGCGGGCAGAAGCACACGCCGCGGGCCTTGTATTCCTGCTCGCCGGGCACGCCCATCTCGCGCCAGCGGGCGCCGGTGGCCAGAATGACGCTGCGCGCGGCCACGGTGGCGCCGCTCGCGAGCCGGACCCGCGCCAGGCCGTCTTCGCCGGCCGGCTCGAGCGCCTCGGCCCGCTGCAGGTTCATCACGTCCACATCGTGCGTGCGCACGAGCTGCTCGAGCTGGGCTGCCAGTTTCGGCCCCTCGGTGTGGTCGACCGCCACCAGGTTCTCGATCGCCAGCGTGTCCATGACCTGGCCGCCGAAGCGCTCCGCGACGATGCCGGTCCGGATGCCCTTGCGCGCGGCATAGACGGCGGCCGCCGCCCCGGCGGGGCCGCCACCGACGATCAGCACGTCGAACGGGTCCTTGGCGTCGATGGCCTTGGCCTCGCGCGCGGCGGCGCCCGTGTCGACCCGGGCCAGGATCTCCTCGAGCGTCATCCGACCCTGGCCGAACGGCTCGCCATTCAGGAAGACCGACGGTACCGCCATGATCTGGCGGGCCTGGACCTCGTCCTGGAACAGGGCGCCGTCGATCATCACGCTTTCGACGCCTGGGTTGAGCACGGCCATCAGGTTCAGTGCCTGCACCACATCGGGGCAGTTATGGCAGGACAGCGAGACATAGGCCTCGAAACGGAAGCGCCCCTCGATCGCCTGGATCGCCTCGAGCGTCTCCGGCGCCACCTTCGGCGGATGCCCGCCGACCTGCAGCAGGGCGAGCACGAGCGAGCTGAACTCATGACCCAGGGGCACGCCGGCAAAGCGGATCCGGGCCGGCTCGCCGGGCAGGCCGACCGAGAACGACGGCCGACGCGGATCGCCACCATCTTCCCGGGTCGTGACCTGGGGCGAGAGCGACGCGATCTCGCGCAGCAAGCCCCGGACCTCGTCCGACTTCGGGCCATCGTCGAGCGAGGCCACCAGTTCGATCGGGCGCTGGAGACGTTCGAGGTAGGCGGCGAGCTGGGCTCTGATCTTGGGGTCGAGCATGGCGAGACTCCTTGGGCTTGTCCGGGTCGAATGTTCGAGTAAGTGCTTGCTGTCGCGCATGCCCCGGTTTTCCAGGACATGCGCACGGGATCGGTCAGATCTTTCCGACCAGGTCCAGCGACGGTGCCAGCGTCTCGTCGCCGTCCTGCCACTTGGCCGGGCAGACTTCGCCCGGGTGCGCGGCCACGTACTGGGCCGCCTTGAGCTTGCGCAGCAGCTCGCTCGCGTTGCGGCCGATGCCGCCGGCATTGATCTCGATGATCTGGATCCGGCCGCTCGGATCGACCACGAAGCTGCCGCGCTCGGCCATCCCTTCCTCTTCGATCATCACGCCGAAGTTGCGGCTGATCCGGCCGGTCGGGTCGCCCACCATCGGGAACTGCAGCTTGCCGATCGTGTCGGACGTGTCGTGCCAGGCCTTGTGCGTGAAATGCGTGTCGGTGGACACCGCGTAGATCTCGACGCCCAGCTTCTGGAACTCGGCATAGTGGTCGGCCAGATCGCCCAACTCGGTCGGGCATACGAAGGTGAAGTCGGCCGGGTAGAAGAAGACCACCGACCACTTGCCTTTCAGGTCGGCTTCGCTGACGTCGATGAACTTGCCGGCGTGGTAGGCCTTGGCCTTGAACGGCAGCACGTCGGTGTTGATCAGCGAGGCGTTCATCTTGATGAGGGTGTTGTCCATTTCCAGGTTTCCTTTGGGTCCGGGTTGAGTCGATTCGGTTCGTTGCCGCGAGGCATGGGTTGAACTTTAAGAAACACTATCGACCTGGTCCAATTGATTGTTTTTCTGGATTCAATAGACAATTCCAATCGCTTCCTGATGCGTGATTGCGTCGGAGCCGAACAAACAAAACGGCCCGGCTGGGCCGGGCCGAACTCATCCGTGGCGGATGAGAGGGGAGGAGACGGTAAGGGGGCCGGGCCGCCCGCGCGGCCCGCCCGGTGTCGCTTACGCGATGTAGCTCGTGCCCAGGTCGCGCATCGGCTCGGCATCCGCCTGGCGCGTCGCGCCCGAGTCGTAGCGGATCTCGAACACGGTCTCGTTGTTCGCGCTGATCGCCGTGCTCACGTCGCTCGCGACATGGCTCTGACCGACATCGAAGGACGGGACCTCGAAGACTTCGCCCGCGTTGGCGGCAAACGATGCGGTGGCCAGCGTGGCGGCGGCGAGGATGGCTTTGACGTTCATGGTGTGACTCCGTTTCGGTGACTGTGGGGTTGATCGCTTCGGCGCCTGCGTCTGAACTTTGTTTGCGTGGCGTCGACGGTTCCCATTGTGCGAACGGCAGTTCACGTCACCGACCCGCCAGGGGATCGGCTTGATGTCTTGTTCGTCTCGATTCGATAACGGCGCGCCCCGAGCGGAGCGCCCCTCGCGTGGGCTACTTCGCGGCCCGGCCCTGGACCACGCGGTCGAGGATCATCGCGCAAAACAGGATGGAGAAGCCCGCCAGAATGCCCTGTCCGACATTGGCGTATTGCAGCGCTTCCAGGACGTCTTCGCCCAGCCCCTTGGCGCCGATCAGCGACGCCACCACCACCATCGCCAGGCTCAGCATGATGGTCTGGTTCACGCCGGCCCGGATCGACGGCGACGCAAGGGGTAGATCGACCCGGGTCAGCAAATACCACTTGCTCGCACCGAAGGCGATCGCCGCTTCTCGCACATTCTCGGGCACGCTGCGCAGGCCCAGCACGGTGAGCCGCACGACGGGGGTGCCGCCGAAGATCATCGTGGTGACCACGGCGGCCGGCTTGCCGGTACCGAAGAAGGCGATCACGGGAATCATGAAGACGAAGGCAGGCATCGTCTGCATGAAGTCCATGATCGGGCGAATGAATGCATAGACGCGCGGACGCCGCGCGCAGAACATGCCCAGCGGAATCCCGATCGCGATCGAAAGACAGGCAGCGGTCCCCAGCAAGGCCAGCGTGGTCATGGCCTTGACCCAGAATCCCAGGATGCCCATGTAGGCCAGGAACGCACCGGACCAGATCGCCGCCCGCAAGCCGGCCGATAACCCGGTGAGCAACACGATGAAGCCGAACACGACGACCCAGGGTGTCTTCACGAACACGAGCTCGAGCGCGTCGAGCACGAGCCGGATTCCGTAGGTGATCAGGTCGAACAAGGCCTCGCCGTTCTTGACCGCGAAGTCGAAGAACTGCTCGACGCCCTTGATCACGTTCAAGCGGATCGCGTCGACCGTCGGGAAGGCGGCCAGCAGGTCGACGCTGCCGGGAAAGCTATAGTGAATCACCGTGGGCACGGCGATCAGCAGGCTCACGCCGATGGCCAGCGCGATGTCGCGCCGGCGCATTCCGCGCGCCAGCGACGGTTCGGACAGCCACTCGGAGAACCGCTTCTCTAGCACCGGGTTGGCCAGCACGGCCTGCACGAGCTTGGCCGCCACCAGGATCGCGACACCGGTCCCGGCGATCCAAAGGCCGGCATCGTCGAGCTTCTGTGCTTCGAGCCGGATGCCACCGATCGCGTCTTCGAGCGACTTCACGGTGCGCCGGAACACCTCGACATTTTCTGCGCCACGATCGATCGCCGCCTGTAGCTGCCTGCGTCGCAGATCGAGCGTGCCTTCGATCTGCGCGATCCGCTTCCAGGCGTCGGCACCCAGGTCACCGAACGCGCCGCGCACGATCTGCACCCAGGCGAAGGTCTCGACGAGCAGGAACACGATGGCCCAGCGCCAGATCGAGCGCATGCCGAACCAGACGGGTCCGAGCAGGCCGGCCACCCCGTTGACGGTCCAGGTGAAGCTCGAGCGACGACCGATGCGCTTGAACTGGCGTTCGTAGTAGTCGGGGCTCGTGACGACGAACTCGCGCAGCGCGCGCGCGTCTTCGCCGCCGTCGGGTTTCTCGTTGCGCCCGCTGTCGGCCATCGTGCTCACGAGGTCTCTGCCCCTTCGACGATGGTGCGCAGGATCTCGGTGCGCGTGACCACGCCGATGTCGCGCCCTGCCTCGGTCACCACGATGTCGCCGTCATGTCCGATCGCACGCTCGATCAAGGCACTGAGGCTTTCGTCGGCATCGATTCGCGGCGCACCGGCGGGCGGCGCGCCCACGCCCCCTTCCAGCGCCTGCATCACCGCGCGCGCAGTGACGATCTTCAGGCGCGAGATCCCGGCCACGAACTCGGCCACGTAGTCGTCGGCCGGGTGCATCACGATCTCGCTTGCCGTGCCCACCTGCACCACCCGGCCGTCGCGCATGATCGCGATGTGGTGGCCCACGCGGACGGCTTCGTCGAGATCGTGCGTGATGAACACCGTGGTCTTCTTCAGGTTGGCGGACAGGCGAATGAACTCGTCCTGGAGCTGACGGCGGATCAGCGGGTCGAGCGCGCTGAACGGTTCGTCCATCAGCAAGACATCGGGATCGGCCGCCAGCGCGCGCGCAAGGCCCACGCGCTGCTGCATGCCGCCGGAGAGCTCGTGGGCGAACTTGTTGCCCCAGCGATCGAGCTCGACCATCTCGAGCATCTGGCGGGCGACGCGCATCCGGTCGTTCTTGCCGACGCCCCGGATCTCGAGCGGCATCGCCACGTTGTCCAGCACCGAACGATGCGGCAGCAGGCCGAAGTTCTGGAACACCATGCCGATCCGGCGATTGCGGAAGTCCTGCAGACCGGCCGGCGGCAGCGCCATCACGTCGGTGCCATCGACGATCACGCGGCCGGCCGTGGGCTCGAGCAAACGGTTGATGTGGCGAACCAGCGTCGACTTGCCGCTGCCCGAGAGCCCCATCACGCAAAAGATCTCGCCGCGCTCGACGCGCAGCGAGACATCGGCCACGCCGACCACCGCATCGAAGCGTTCGAGCGCTTCCTGCTTGCCGAGGCCCTCCCCGCGAATCGCGCGAAGCGCCTCGGCACCGGCGCCAAAGACCTTCCAGACGCCGTCGAGCTCGATCATGGCGGGATCAGGCCGGGATCCGGGCCAGAGCCGGTCTCAAAGACCCAGCCAGCCGTCGACCCGCTTGGAATTGGCCTTGACCCATTCCTTGGCGACATCCTCGGGCTTTCGTCCCTTGCCGGAGATCTGATAGGCGAAATTGCTGACGTCGTCGGCCTTCAACGAGAAGCGGGCAAAGAACTCGGCGATCGCCGGCGATCGCTTGGCCAGGGACTTCGACCAGGCGATCTGCACGTTCTTGAGCGCGTCCTTGGTCATGACCTTGGACTTCTTGTACCAGTCGGGCGAGTCCGACGGCTGCACCATCACGTACTTGGCGGGATCGTACTTCGGTTCCTCGAGCATCACGACATCGAACATGTACCAGATCGCGTGCGGCTTGTAGCAGTAGAACGCGTAGCCCTCGTTCTTGGCGATCGAATCACGCACGCGAGCGGTCTTGACGCTCTCCTCGGCCCGGATCGGATCGATGAAGGGCAGCAGATTGTAGTCGCGTACCTTGACCTCGTTGACATTGGCCGAGGCCCAGCCCGGTGCACCGATCCACATCTCGCCCTTGCCATTGCCGTCGCTGTCCATCTTGGCGGCAACGTCCGGGCGCCCCAGGTCGGCGATGTGCGTGATCTTGTTCGCCTGGGCGAACTTCTTGGAGACGCAGAAGCCCTGGTTGCCCTCGTACGGATTCTTGGAGAGCTCGACGGTCTTCTCGCCGTCGACATATTTCTTGGTGAAGCTCTCCTGGTTAGGCAGCCAGACGTCCGGGTGCACATCGATGTCGCCCTTGCCCTGGTGCATGGCCTGGAAGATGGTGGCGTTGTTGCCCGGCACGAGCGTGGCCTCGCCGCCGATGCGCTCGACGACGACGGTCTTGAGCAAGGCGGCGATCGCCTGCGCGCCGGTCCAGGAGGGCACGCCGATGGCCACTTTCTCGGCGGCGCCCGCCGACACCGTGCCAAGACCTAGGACGGCCGCGCTGGCCAGACCGAGAACTGTCTTCTTCATCATCCCTCTCCTTCGTGGGTGAAGCACATCTCGCCGCGAGCCGCGGCGCGGATCACTGAAACGCGTTCTCGTAGGCGAACAGCGCCACGGCGCCGCCCGTATGCAGGAACACGACGTTGTCGTCCGGGCCGAAGAATCCCGCGCGCGCCAGGCCGAGCAGGCCGGCAAAACCCTTGCCGGAGTAGACGGGGTCCAGCAGGATCGCGTCGGTGCGGGCCGCCGTGCGGATCGCCTCGATCGTGCTCGGCGCCGGGATGCCGTAGCCCTCGCCGATATAGCCGTCGTCCACCCGAATGGCCTCGACCGGCAAGCCCGGTGCGCCCAGCAAGCGGGCGGTCGATTCGGCCAGGCGGTGCACCGCGGCCACCTGCCGGTCGCGCGGCTGGCGCACGCTGACGCCCATCACCGGGATGTCGGCGCCGGCGGCGTAGAGACCGGCGACCAGGCCGGCATGCGTGCCCGTGCTACCGGTGGCGGTCACGATCCAATCGATTCGCATGTCGCGCTCGGCGGCCTGCGCCACCAGCTCTTGCGCGCAAACCACGTAGCCGAGCGCGCCGGTCTCGTTGGAGCCGCCCCCCGGGATCATGTAGGCGCGACGGCCTTCGGCATTCATCCGGTCGACGACCTGTTGTGCCTCGGCGTTCATGTCGAGCCCGGCAGGCCGGTACTCGAGCGTGCAGCCGAACAGATGGTCCAGGAAGACGTTGCCGCTGGCCTCGTAGGCATCGGTGGTGTTGGGTACGCGATGCTCGAGCAAGGCGTGGCAGGCCAGGCCATGGCGGCAGGCGGCGGCCGCGGTCTGGCGTACATGGTTCGATTGCACCGCTCCCTGGGTGACCACGATCTCGGCGTTCTGCGCCAGAGCCTCGCCGATCAGGAACTCGAGCTTGCGCGTCTTGTTGCCGCCGGTGGCCAGGCCGGTGCAATCGTCGCGCTTGATCCAGATGCGCGGCCCCCCGAGCTGTTCGCTCAGGCGCGGCAGCGGCTCGAGCGGGGTCGGCTGGTGGCACAGGTTCACGCGGGGAAAACGAGAGAGATCGATCATCACGGCTCCGGCGGGTCGGTGGCTGCCTTCGCGAAGCCCGAGTCGCGCAGGCACCTGGTCGGTTCGATGTTGACACTCGACCCGCCGAACCTGCCAATGCTATGTTCGGTGTCTATGATGCAAACATTGCATGATCTGACCACGTGGGACGAGGCACTGCGACCATGAATCTCCAGTGGTTTCGTGACCTCGCCAACCTGGCCCAGGTCGGCAACTTCTCGCGCGCGGCCGAGCTGAGCGCCAGCAGCCAACCGGCCTTCAGCCGCCGTATCAAGGCACTCGAGGACTGGGTCGGCACGGCGCTGGTCGATCGCGCCAGCCGGCCGGTTCGACTGACGCAAAGCGGCGAACAGATGCTCGAGGCCGGCAACCAGGCGCTGCGCCGGATCGAGAGCAGTTGCCAGCAGGTGCGTGAGTCGATCGCGGCGCCGGATCGCTATGTGGTGACCTTCGCCGCGCAACACACGATCGGGTGGCGCTTCTACCCGCAATGGCTGCAGGCCTTCGAAGCGTCGTTCGGGCCGATCCTGTCGCGCTTGCGGGCCGACAACCTACCCGACTGCCTGGCCGCACTGTCGCGCGGCGAAGTGGATTTCGTGATGGCCTATGACGAGCGTCGCGCGCCGGCATCGACGCGTGCGCCGTTCGAGTCGATCATCATCGGTAGCGATCTGCTCGTGCCGGTGAGCAAGGCCCAGGACGACGGGTCCGCCCTGTTCGCGCTGGGCGCTCGTCCGAGCACGCCGATCCCGTATCTGCGCTTCGGCACGAACGCGCCACTGGGTCGCTTCGTCGAGGCGATCGTGTCGGAGCAACGCCTCGGTCGCCGCCTCAATGTGGTCTACGAGAATTCGATGGGCGGCGCCCTGCGAATCCATGTCCGTGAGGGGCTGGGCGTCGCGTGGCTGCCATTGAGCCTGGTCGAACCCGACATCGAGGCCGGCCTGCTCGCTCGCGCGGGCGGCAGCGCACTGACGCGTGAACTGGTCATCCGGCTCTACGCCCGGGCGCCGGCCCACAACGCGCTGGTCAAGCGGATCTGGACCTATCTGGCGCGCCGCGAGGGTGTCGCCTTCGTCTGAGCCGGACGGCCAGGGCCGACGCGTGCTTCGTCCGGCTCGACCCACAAGCACCACAGCGCCAGCAAGGGTTCGCTCGACGCGCGCATCGCATGGACGACATCGGGCGGGTGATGCACGCGTGCGCCAATGCCGGGGGTCGTCCACCCCTGCCCGGCGCGTCGCCATTGCCCGTCGCTGAGCACCACATAGAGCTCTTCGGGCCGATGGTGATGGTCGGGGTAGGTGACATGGGGGGCCAGTAAGGTCACGCCCACATGCACTCGATCATGATCCAAGGCGCCCCCGGGCCCGACGATCCACGCGTTCGCATGCCCGGCCATGAATTCGGGCCGTCGTGGCTCGTCTCGACGGTACCAGGACAATCGCGTCCCGAGCTCGCCGATCGCCGCAGCCACGGCCGCCACCCGGGCGGGCCCTGTCGAAGCGGTCCGGACTGCTGCGTCCAGATGCCCGAGCACCGGCCAGCCGGTCGCGTCTGGATCGGCTGCGGGATCGACTGCGGCCCGGGCTGCCGTCTCGCGCAGCGTGCCCGGCGCCGACAGCGATGCCGCGATCCGTTCGCTCAATGCCGAGGTCGGCGTCGAATCGCGTGGCGTGACCGAGAGCGCCTCGATCAGTAGCCGAACGAGATGTCGCACTCGCTCGTCAGGCGTCTTCGTGGGAGCTTGGTCCATGGATCTGGCATCGTCACGCGGCGGCGGTCCGGATCGTCGCGGTGCTACCCGGAAGCCGCGTCCCGTTCCCAATCGGCAAATCGTCGCATGGGCATGTTGAAGGTATCGGTGATGCGCACATAGCCGCCGGGGCTCTGCGTGCGACCGATCAGGTTCAGCTTCAGGCTGTCGATGTGGCAGCGCTGCGGATCGAGCACGGCCGCATCGTCGACATGGACCGCGACCACGTTGCCGAGCACGAGCCGGTTGGTCGACTGGATGTCCACGACCTGCTGTAGCCGGCACTCGTAGGCCACCGGGCTGCGCGCGATGCGCGGCACGCCGATCCTGGCCGAGGCGAGCGTCTCGAGCCCGGCGGTTTCGAGTTCGTTCCAACCCGCCGGGAAGTCGATCGCGGTGATGTTCATGGCCTCGGCCAAGGTGTCGGACACCATGTTCACGACGAACTCGCCGCGCGCCTCGATGTTCGAGAGCGTGTCCTTCCAGCGGTCGGGATGCGGTCCGATGCCGATCCCGATCACCGGCGGCGCACCGGAGAAGCAGTTGAAGAACGAGAATGGCGCGGCATTGGTGCTGCCATCGTCATTGAGCGTGACGACCCAGGCGATCGGCCGGGGCAGGACGGTGGAGGACATCAGCTTGTACGCATTGGCCGAGCCGATCTGGTCGATGTCGAATTGCATGGCGTCTGTGTCGCGAACATAAAAGGGGGGGTGGAGCGTGCCGATGATGACACGCGCGCGGATGGCGCGCGGACGAACGGCGTCTTGTCAGTCTATTTTTATCCGGGTAATATTCGACTTCCTGTTCCGACCGTGCCGCTACCCATGATCTCTCCTGCATCCCATTCCAACGCCGCCGCCCCCCTCGGCTATTCCGGCTTCGAAGGTCATTCGCGCATCGCCAGCGGATCGCTGGCCGACTGCGCGGCCGCGATCCACCGGGCGCAGTCCCGTGCCCCGACGCAGGCGCTGCTGGTGTTCGACGACGATACCGGCCAGGTGGTCGACATCGACGCCCGCGGCACGGCCGACGAGGTCCGGGCCCGCTACGAGCGTCCTGCCACCGAAGCCGCATCCACCGCCACGCCACCGGCGCCGGACGAGGCCGGCGCAGCGCGCGGCCGCGGCCGGCCCCGGCTCGGCGTGGTCGCGCGCGAAGTGACCCTGCTGCCGCGTCACTGGGAATGGCTGGCCGAGCAGCCCGGCGGCGCATCGGTCGCGCTGCGCAAGCTGGTCGAAGCCGCCCGCCGCGCGGGACGTGATGCGCACGATCGACGAAGGGCGCACGACCGGGCCTATCGCTTCATGGCGGCCATCGCCGGCAATCTGCCCGGCTACGAGGAAGCGATTCGTGCGCTGTTCGCCAACGACCGGGACGGGTTCTCGGAGCGCGTCGCGGGGTGGCCAGGCGACGTGCGCACGCATGCGCTGCAGCTCGGTTTCGGCGCATGACGGCCGCGGTCGTTCTGCCGCCCAGACTCCTAGCCCCGGGTGCCCTCGCGCACCCGGCCGAAGAAGTCGGGCCCACCCATCTGCCCGCCCTTGAGCACGATCTGAAGCCCATCGCGGGCCGGATCCGCCGACCAGGCGCGGCACAGCGGCGCGCCAGGCACCAGCTCAGCGGCCACGGTGAGGGCGTCGATGCCCAACACCCCGGCGACCTCGCCCGAACTGTCGCCGCCCGCCACGGCGATGCGGGCGAGCGGCACCCGCGCGAGCAGGCGGCGCATCACCTCGGCGAGCGCCGCGCCCACCGCCCGCGCCGCGTCGTCGCGCGCCAGGCCCGCCGCCGCTGCGATCGCATCGAAGCCGGTCACGCTCGGATCGTCGGGGCCCTCGGCGCTGAACACGATCGGACTGGCCCCGGCGGACACGGCCCTTGCGGCGATCGTCACGACGCGCTCGATCTCCTGCTCGCGGCGCTCGGCGACGATCGCCTGCGGCAGGCGAAGCCTTTCGGTCACGAAGCCGCTCGCCCGCGCCCAGGCGATCTGCGAAGCCGTCACCGGCGAGCAACTGCCGCTGACCGCGGCGATCGCGGCGACCGGCTCCGCGTGCGGTAGCGAATAAAACGAAGGCAGCATCCCGTCGGCGCGCCAGTGCGCGCTCAGCGCATATTGCAGCCCCGACGACGATGCGCTGAACACGCCGGCACCGCGCCGCTCCCAGACCAGTCGCCCGGCGGCGCGCTGGGTCTCGTCGTCGAGCACGTCGATCATCACGATCGGGATGTCGTCTGCGCTCAGCGCCTGCAGCCGGTCGGCGGCGGTTCCGGCCCGAAGCGCCAGCATGTCGATGAGCTCGATCCGTCGATCGGTCTGGTGCGACAGGTGTCGACGCAGGTCGGCCTCGTGCATCGGCGTGACCGGGTGCCGCGACATGGTCGGATGGCGATCGAGCCGATGGCCGACACCCGCGACGGCCGCGAACAGGTTGCCAAAGAGCTGGAAGCGCTGCAGCCGCGGCGCGCCGACGATGGTCGGTGACCAGGTGCCGGCGGGCATCGCGCGAACCCCGAGATCGATCGCGCGGCCGATCGATCCGATCTGCGGCGACGAATCGAAAGTCGAGCAGACCTTGTAGTGCAGGATCGGCGCGCCCAGCGCCGCCAATGCATCGAAGGCCGCCGGCAGGTTCGCATCCATCCACGCGGGCGAACGCGCACGCGAGGAACCCGCGAGGCCGACGCAGCGCGCGTCAGGGAAGCGGGCAAGCGTCTCGGCGAATCGATGTCGGGCTCGATCCGGGTGCGCGCACGCTTCGGCCAGGAACAGCACGGTGGGCACGCCGGCTGCCGCCATCGCCTCCATTGCATCGGTGGAGCCGGTGAAATCGTCGCCGTAGTAGGCGAGCAGCAATCCGTCTTCATCGCCGTGCGACGGCGAGCGGCTGGAGTGCTCGGGTGGCACGCTCATTTCCAGAAGCCCAGCGCCGCGCCCAGCTCGGGGACCGCCTTGGAATGCGCGGCGAGCGACACGCCGGCCATCGCGGCGTCCCAGGCCGCGCGCATCGCCGTGACGCCCGCCGACACGCCGCCGGGATGCCCGAAGATGCCGCCACCGGCGGTGTGGATCAGGTCCGCGCTGCCGAGCGCTGCAAACGTGTCGTGCGCCTGGAGCCCGGTCTGGCCCGAGCTGAAGACCGGCATCGCGATCATCGGCGCGGCCGCCGAGATCGGTGCCAGCACGGCGCGCGCGGCGGCGATGACGCTGTCATCGGGCTCGCTGAACTTGTTGGCCAGCCCGTTCACGTGCAGGTGGTCGGCGCCGGCCAGGCGCCAGATCTTCTGCCACGGCGCATAGTCCCAGCCGAGTGCCGGGCTGCGGCTCAGATAGCCCCAGCCGGCACGGTGCGCATGGATCGGCAGCTGTGCGTGGCGACGCAACTCGTGCAGGCCGACGAGACCCACCGAATTGAGGCAGACCATCACGCAACTGCCGCCCAGCTCGAGCACGAGGTCGTGCCGACGGCGCATCTGGTCCAGGTCCCCGGTCAGGTTGAACGCAACCATCGCCTTGCGGCCGCTGCGATCAGCGGCCTCGTTGACCACCCGCATCACCGCACGCGCTCTTTCGTCGAACGGGCACGCCGGACCGTCGGCCTGCAACTCGTCGTCCTTGATGAAGTCGATGCCGCCCGCCACCAGCGCCTCGACCTGCTCGGCAGTTTCGTCCACCGACAAGCCCACGCTGGGCTTGATGATGGTGCCGATCATGGGGCCATGCGTCACGCCCGAGAGCCGGCGCGTGCCGTCGACACCGAAGGCCGGGCCGGGATAGGCATCGGTGAACGCACGCGGCAACTGAAGGTCGGTGATGCGCAGCCCCGTCACGGCGCGCAACTCGAACAGGTTCCCGGCCACCGTGGCCATCAGCGTGGGCAGGCAGGCACCGAGGTTGCCGATCGGCCACGACAGCTCGAGCACACAGCGCGTGTAGCGCGTGGCTCGCACCGGCGTGGGCAGGCTGGGCACCGGCGCGGTGTCGAGCCGCTCGAGCCGCTCGACGCGTGCGCCGGCCCGAGCCTTGAGTTCCGGCGTCTCGTTGGGCAACGCCACGAAGGTACCGCTGGACTGCTCGCCGGCGATGATCTCGGCGGCGCGCTCGGGGTCGTCGCCGGTTTCGAGCCAGTAGGTCGCGTGGATGCGTTCGGTGGGCAAGGCCAACTCGCGGGTAGGGACCGGGGATTCCAATGCTAGCCGCGTTCGCCTGAAAGTCCCGCGCGCACTAAGATTCGCTACCACGTCACTCCACGCGAAACGAACCATGACCGTCGCCACCGCGACCCATATCGCACCCGCCACCAATCCTGCGCCGATGTCGCCCTTCCACCTGGCCTTCCCGGTGCACGACATCGCCGCTGCGCGCGGCTTCTATGGCGGGCTGCTCGGCTGTCCCGAGGGCCGCAGTGCCGAGGACTGGGTCGATTTCAACTTCTACGGCCACCAGATCGTGGCCCACCTGGCGCCGGCCGAGTGCGGCGACACGCAGCGCAATGCCGTCGACGGCCATGGCGTACCGGTCAGGCACTTCGGTATCGTCCTGCCGATGTCGGCATGGGAAGCGCTGGCCCAGCACCTCCGGGCGCACGGCGTGGCCTTCGTCATCGAACCCTACATCCGCTTCGCAGGCGAACCCGGCGAGCAGGCGACGATGTTCTTCCTGGATCCGTCGGGCAACGCGATCGAGGTGAAGGCCTTCGCCGACATCAAAAGCTTGTACGCGAAGTAGGCGCGCACCGGGTCGATGCCGAGCACCGACTCGAACGGGCGGTGCCGGCGGACCGGTGTTCACGGACTGAAGATGAACACCAGGTAGATCAGGAAGATCAGCAGGTGGACCGCGCCTTGCAAGACGTTGGTCCGCACGCCACCGAAGGTCAGCGTGCTCACGAACAGGGTCAGCAGCAGCAGGACCAGGTCGGTCCCACGCAGGCCGAGCACGACGCGATAGCCCGACGCCATCCCGAAGATCAGCACCGCCGGGATCGTCAGCCCGATCGTCGAGAGCGCGCCGCCCAGGAAGACATTGACCGAGTGCTGCAGCTTGTCCGAGAGTGCCGCCCGAAACGCACTGACGCTCTCGGGCAGCAGGGTCAGCGTCGCGATCAGGATGCCGCCCAGCGCGGTGGGCAGGCCCATGCGATTGATGCCATAGTCGACGATCCTCGCGAGTTCTCTGCCCAGCGCGATGATGATCGCCAACGTGGCGATCAGCAGCAGGAAATGCCAGTGGCTGCGCATCGGTGCCGTGGCATGCCCGGCGTCGGCCGGCTCGCCGGATGCGCCGTGCTCGATATCCGCGAAGAACTCGCGGTGACGCGTCGTCTGGATGCCCAGGAAGATCAGGTAGAACAGCACCGTGGCGGCGCCGACCGCGAAGGACTGGCTGTCGTCGAGCATCCCGGTCCCGGCCTTGGTGAAGTTCGGCAGCACCAGGCCGATCACGGCCAGCGGAATCAAGGCCGCAAGATAGGCGCGGGCGCCCTCCAGGTTGAACTCCTGCAGGCGATGCCGCAGGCCGCCCGCCAGCAGGACCACGCCCACGACCCCGTTCATCGTCAGCATCAGGCCGGCGAAGATCGTGTCGCGCGCCATCGTGGGATCGGCCTTGCCGGTCACCATCACCAGCACGATCAGCGGCACCTCGATCGCGAGAATCGAGAGCGTGAGCAGGAGCGAGCCCTGCGGCTCGCCCAGGCGATGGCCGAGTTCCCCCGCGTGAGCGATCGCACGAAACGCGCAGCCCATGATCAGCACGACGAGCACGACGAACGCGATCGCGCGCGTGCCGGGCAGCTTCGCGCTGGTCAGCACGCCCTCGCCGAGCGTTGAAAGGACGGCAAGGGCCAGCAGCCCCGCGATCGGCGGCCATTCGGATTTCATCGCCTGGAGCGCGCGCATTACCGTTCTCTCCCGAGGCAGGCCGCACGACGCGCTTTTCGACGGTCCAACGCGCCGATGACGGGTGGCCTGGACGATCCGCCTTGCGGGCGGCTATCCCATCGACCGCGGATGAATTCTCCGCAAAGCGTTTCGCTGCCTGTGCGTACCATCACCGCTCTCCTCGCCCCGATCGTCGTGCTCGTCGCACTCGTTTCGGGCTGCGCCACGCCCGGCGCTTTGGATGGCTTTTCGGGGACGTATCGCTTGTCCGGCCCGAAGCCCAAGACCTACATGGTAGTTCGGTCGATCGGCAGCGGTCAGTGCGACTGATCTCTTGCGCGCTCATTGTCACCCTACGCCCGCTTGCCTTGCGGTGCAGTCTGTTCCGAGCGCGACAAACGCATCGATCAGGGTTCGTCGCGGCGTTGGCTTGCTGGTCCCGCTAAGATCTCCGGATCGTCCCCAAGGATGGCCCGAGATGAGTGAACCCCAAGCCCCGGCACTCGACGCCTTCCGGCGCGAAGTGCGCGATTGGCTCGCCGCCAACTGCCCCGCCGAGCCCGACTTCCTGTTGCCCGAATCCTTCATGGAGGTGGGCACCGACGCGCAGTTCGAATTCCTGCGCGCCTGGCAGCGCAAGGTCTACGAGGCCGGCTACCTGGGCATGGCCTGGCCGGCCGAGTACGGCGGCGGCGGCCGGCCGCAGGTGTTCCAGGACATCGTCAATGAAGAGATGGCGCACCTGAAGGTGCCTTTCGTGCCCAATACCATCGGCCTGAACTGGGCCGGGCCGCTGATCCTCGCGATCGGCACCGAGGCCGAGAAGCAGCGCTACATCCGCGGCATCCTCAGTGCCGAGGACATCTGGTGCCAGGGCTTTTCGGAGCCCGACCAGGGCTCGGACCTGGCCAATTGCCAGACCCGCGCCGTTCGCGACGGCGATCACTACGTGATCAACGGCTCCAAGATCTGGACCAGCCTGGGTTCCTACGCGAAGTACATGATCCTGCTCGCGCGCACCGACCCGGCCAAGCCGCGCTACGACGGCCTGTCCTACTTTCTCGTGCCGATGCATACGCCCGGTATCGAGACCCGTCCGATCCGCAAGCTCACCGGCGAGTACGGCTTCACGCAGACCTTCTTCCGTGATGCACGCATCCCGGCCGACTGCCTGATGGGCCGCGAGGGCGAGGGCTGGAAGATCGCGATGCTCACGCTCACCTTCGAGCGCTCGGTCACCGGTGGCCAGGCGGGCGGGCTGATGCGGATGCACCAGAGCGTGGACGATATCGTCGCGCTGGCGCGCGAATCGCGCCGCGATGGTCGCCCGGCGCTCGAAGATCCCTTCGTTCGTGACCAGCTCGTGCGCTTCATCATCGAGGACCAGGGCGATCGACTGTGCGCATCGCGCGGTCGCATCGAGGCGCTGTGCAACGAGCGACCGCAGGCGCTGGGGCTGTCGGCAAAGCTTCGCCGCAGCGAGCATGCGCGCCGACTCTACCAGTTCGCGCTGTCGCTGCAGGGCGCCAATGCCGTGCGCTACGTGGGCGACGCCAGCGCCGTGGACGGCGGCAAGTGGCAGCGCGCCTACCTGAACGCGTTCTCGAGCACGATCGGCGGCGGTACCAGCCAGATCCAGGCCAACATCATCGGCGAGCGCGTGCTCGGCCTGCCCAAGGACTGAAGCGATGAACGCATTGAGTACCGCGATCACGTTCGGCGACGAGCAGGCCATGCTGCTCGATACCGCGGCGGGCTTCTGCCGCGAGAAGTCGCCGCTCGCCGCCGTCCGCGCCCTGATCGACGCCGAGAACGGCTTCGATCAGGGCGTCTGGCGCGAGATGATCGAGCTGGGTTGGCCCGGCGTCGCCGTGCCCGAGCGCTTCGGGGGCGTCGGCCTGTCGCTCGCCGAGGCCGCGACGATCGCCGAGCCGATGGGCCGCCACCTGATGGCGACGCCTTTCGCCAGCACGCAGCTGTTCGTTCAGGGCGTGCTGGCCGGCGCAAGCGAGGCCTGGCAGCAGCGGCTGTTGCCCGCCATCTGCGCGGGCGAGGTCGGCACGGTGGCACTGTCCGAGGACGACGGCGACTGGAACCTGGCCGCACCGGATTGCACAGCCACGCTTGGCGACACCGCCGCCACGCTCTCGGGCGCCAAGACGCTGGTCTGCGACGCGGATGTCGCTCGGCATTTCCTGGTCTCGGTCTTGCTCGATGGCTCGCCGGCGCTTGCCGTGCTCGATGCGAGCGCCCTCGATGCTTCGCGGCGCCGACGCGAGATCGTCATCGACGAGACCCGGCGCTGCTTTCGGATCGAACTCGACGGGCTCGAGCTGGCGCCAGACGCACTGATCCGCGGCGATGCCGCATTGAACGCGCTGCGCGCCATCCGCAACGCCGCGCTGCTGCTGTTCTCGGCCGAGGCCGCGGGCGGTATCGCGGGTGCGCTCGACGTGATCGTCGACTACCTGAACCTGCGCACCGCGTTCGGTCGCAAGATCGGCAGCTACCAGTCGCTAAAGCACAGTTGCGCCGAGATCCTGATCGCGCTGGAACGAACCCGCTCGCATCTCTACCATGCCGCCACGCTGATGGCTGCCGGCGAGAATGCCGAGATCGCGCTGCGCATGGCCAAGGCCGAGGCCGGTGACGGGCTGGTGAACGCCGGCGACCGTGGCGTCCAATTCCACGGAGGTTTCGGGTTCACCTACGAATGCGACGCCCAGCTCTATCTGCGCCGTGGCCTGTGGCTGCAGCATCTCTACGGCGATGCCGCGCATCATCGGCGCCGGCTGGCCGAACTCCTGCTCGATCCGCAGCCATGAGCCTCGGCGGATCGCTCGCTCACGGATGCGCGCGGCGGCCTGAGCGCCGCCACGATGCCCGAGCCGGCGCTCAGGCCGCCTGGGCCTCGCGCTCGGCGCGCAGGCGCTCGATCATGAACGCCGCTGCCTCGAGGATGTGATCGCGGGCCAAGTGCTCGGCGCGCTCGCCGTCTCCGGCAGCCACGGCCTCGAGCAAGGCCTCGTGCTGGTCCCAGATGTCGCGGGGCTTCTCGTCGCGCATCAGCACCTCGCCCATCACGCGCTGCGTGTTGGTCCAGTGCATCTCCATCGATGGCGCAAGCATCGGATTGCCCGACAGCGCGTAGATGAACTCGTGCAAGGCCATGTCGGCCGCGATCATCTCGCCGACGGAGCCGCTGGCCACGGCCTTGCGCCCCGTGCGAATCAGCGCTGGCCCCTGCTTCGCGGCCGTGGCGGCATTGCGCTCGGCCGCCAGCCGAAACGCCAGGCCCTCGATCACCGAACGCACCTCGTACATGTGGCGGACCTGGTCGAGGTCGAGCGGCGCCACCTGCAAGCCGCGTCCCGGCGCATCGGTGAGCACGCCCTGCTTGCGCAGCAGGGTGAGCGCCTGCTGCACCGGTTGGCGGGAAATGCCCAGCTCCTGTGCGATCCGTTCCTGGATCACGCGCGCGCCCGGCGGCAGCTTGCCCGATGCGATCTCGGCCAGGATGGCCTCGTGCACCTGCTCGACGAGGCTGGGAGCGACCTGCAAGGGCTTCATCTTCATGGGTGGCGATCTTAACGCGCGTTCAAGCGCGGCCGCGCCAAGCCCTTTCGGCCTCGTCCCATGCCCCCAGCGGCTGCAGGTCGGGCACCCAGGCCAGGCCCGACCTGGCGTCGGAGGACGAAGCTTCGGGCGTGACGACCACGTCGAGCAGCGCCGGTCGGTTGGCCATGGCCCGCTCGATCGCCGCCGGCAGGTCCTCGGCCTTCTCCACCCGCTCGGCATGCATGCCGAAGGCGCGCGCCATGGCCGCATGGTCGGAGAACTGCAGGCGCGTCCCGACCACCTTGCCGTGGGTGTCGCGCTGGTCGCTGACCTCGATCGCCCAGGCACCATTGTTTGCGACCATGACCAGCAGCGGCGCCTTGTGTCGCACCGCGGTGTCGATCTCCATCGCATTGAAGCCGAAGGCGCCATCGCCGGTGGCCACGACCACGGTTCGCTCGGGACAGGCCAGGCTGGCGGCCACGCCGAAGGGCGTGCCGATCCCGATGCAGCCGAGCGAACCCGGGTCCAGATAGGTCTGCGCGGGCAGGCCGACCCGCGCGAAGCTGAGGAAGTCGCCGCCGTCGGCCACGACGATCGCGTCTTCGGGCAGTGCGTCACGCAGCGCGGCGAGCGCGCGGTTCGGGTGCATGCGTGCGTCGCTGCCGTCCGGTGCATTGCGCATCGATTGCACGAGCTTCGCCGAGCGTTGCTCGTGCTGCGCGCGCAATGCCTGCGTCCAGCCGCGATCGGTGGCGGGCTCGCGCGCCGGCGCTGCATCCAGGATCGCCTGCAGCGCCAGCGCCGGATCGGCGAGCAGCTCGATCGTGCCGCGTCGGTTGTCGCGCAGTTCGGCGGCGCAATCGGCGATGCGCAGGAACTCGGCCTCGCCGAACACGGCCGGCGAACCATAGGCGAGCTGGAAGTCGAGCCGGCGGCCGACCGTGACGACCAGGTCGGCCTGCCCCATGACCGTCCCGCGCATCGCGGCCACCACGCTCGGATGGTCGTCGCCGACCAGGCCGCGGCTCTCGCCGGTATCCAGGTAGGCCGCGCCCAGTCGTTCGAGCAGCGTTGATAGCGCGGGCCCGGCATCGCGCGCACCGCGCCCGGAGATGAACAGTGGCCGTCGGGCCGACCACAGGCGCTCGACCGCGGCCTGGATCACCGCGGGGCTCGTCGGCAGCGGCGCCAGTCGCCGCGGCGCGAACAACTCGGGCAGCTGCACCGCGCCTGCGACATCGGCGCGCAGCGTGTCGACCGGAAAGTCCAGGTAGACGGGTCCGGGTTCGCCGCCCTCGCCAAGCGCGCGGGCGGCGGCTTCGGCCAGTTCCTGCGGCACCAGGTCCGGATGGCGTACCGTGCGGGCGTAGCGCGTGAGGCTGCGCACCAGCTCGGTATGAACGATGTCCTGCAATGCGCCGCGGTTTTCCTGCGCGGTGGGCGACAGGCCCGATAGCACCATGACCGGCGCGCGCGCCACGTGGGCGTTGGCGATACCGGTCATCGCGTTGGTCACGCCGGGACCAGCGGTGACCAGCGCCACGCCGAGCCCGCCGGTGAGCTGGGCCTCGGCGTGCGCCATGTAGACGGCGGCGCGTTCGTCGCGCACATCGATGATGCGAATACCTTCGGCGTCGAGCCGCATCCAGATCGGCATGATGTGGCCGCCGCACAGCGCATAGACGCGCCGCACGCCACGGGCCTTCAGGAAGCGGGCGATGACGGCGGCCGCGGACTGCTCGCCGATCGGGGGTGGGGCCATGACGCACTCCTTGGAAAGTTCTTGCATTCTGAATTCAGAGTTCAGAAAATGCAAGTCGCGCGGCACCGGCGGCCGTCACCGCCCTTTCCCTGGGCGGACACCCGCCCCGCCGCAAGGAGCACCCGAATGAGTCAGCTTCCCACCCTAGCCGATGCCGTCGCCCGACATGCGCGCCTGACGCCGGACAAGCTCGGCGCCCGCGATTCCCGCCGCCGGCTGAGCTTCGCCGACTGGCACCGGCGCGCCCACTGCCTGGGCGCCGCCTTGCGCGGCCTGGGCCTGGTCAAGGGCGATCGCGTCGCCGTGATCGCCTACAACTGCCTGGAGTGGATGGAGATCTATGTGGGCATGGCGCGCGCGGGGCTGGTGATCGTGCCGCTGAACTTCCGGCTCACCGCCGCCGAGATCGCCTACATCCTGGCGCATGCCGAGGTCGGCGCCATCATCGCCGGCAACGAGTTCTGCGCCACCATCGACTCGATTCGCGACCAGTCCCCGCGGTTGGCCGCGCGGCGCATCGCGATCGGCGATGCGCCCCCCGAGGGCTGGCAGGGCTACGAGGCCTTGATCGCGTCGGCCGATCCCGGCTTCGTGTTCGACGCGGTCCGCGGCGAGGACACCTGCGCGCTGATGTACACCTCGGGCACCACCGGCCGGCCCAAGGGCGCGATCCGCAGCCACGGTGGCAGCACGCTGATCGCGCTGGCCACGGCGCTCGAGATGGGCTTTGGCCAGGACGACACCGCGCTGCTGGTGATGCCGCTATGCCATGCGAACTCGCTCTACTTCGGGACCACCTTCGTGCACCTGGGCGCGACCTGCATCATCGACGATCGGCGCGGCTTCGACCCGGAAGCCCTGCTGCGCACGCTGGCCGAGGACAGGGTCACCTTCACCTCGCTCGTGCCAACCCACTACATCATGATGCTGGGGCTGCCCGACGCGGTGAGGCGCCGCTACGACCTCAGCGCCGTGGGCAAGCTGATGATCTCGTCGGCCCCGGCGCGCCAGGAAACCAAGCGCGGCATCCTGGCGCTCTTTCCCAACGGCAAGCTCCACGAACTCTATGGCTCGACCGAGGCCGGCTGGGTCACCTTGCTGCGCCCCGACGAGCAGATCGCCAAGCTCGGCTCGGTGGGGCGCGAATGGGCCGGCAGCGGCGCGATCCGCCTGCTCGATGCCGAGCGGCGCGAGGTGCCGGACGGCGAGGTCGGCGAGCTGTTCTCGCGCACGGCCTACGTCTTCGACGGCTACTGGAAGAGCCCCGAGAAGACCGCCGAGGCCTTCGACGGCGAATGGTGCTCGGTAGGCGACATGGCGCGTCGTGACGAAGACGGCTTCATCTGGCTCGTGGATCGCAAGAGCAACATGATCATCAGCGGCGGCGAGAACGTTTATCCATCCGAGGTCGAGGCCACGTTGGGCGCCCATCCGAAGGTGCGCGACGTCGCCGTCGTGGGCGTGCCGCACGAGAAATGGGGCGAGGCCGTGCAGGCGGTCGTGGTGCTGCACGCGCGACAGACGGCGACCGAGCAGGAGTTGCGCGACTGGTGCCGCGCGAGGCTGGCCGGATTCAAGTGCCCGAGCGCCATCGCCTTCGTGGACGAGCACCAGATCCCGCGCAACGCCACGGGCAAGGTGCTGCATCGGGAACTGAGAAAGCAGTTCGCGCCGGCGGTCTCCTAGACGCGGACGAGTTGCATGTCCTTGCCGATCGTCAACCGGCGCCGGAAGATCTCGCGCACCTCGCGCCGCATCTGTGCCATGCGCTCGCGCGACTTCGGGCGGATGTGCGTGAGCACCAGGTGGCGCACGCCGCACTCCTGCGCGATCGTGGCGGCCTGGACGGTGTCGGCCAGCGTGTATTTCGCGACCCGCTCCAGGTGCGGGTTGCCCTCGCATTCGCCGCGGTTGGCGAAGCAGCACTGCACCAGCACGTCGGCATCCTGTGCCAGGCGTCGGATACCACCGCAATCGACCGTATCGCCGCTGACCACGATGCGCTTGCCCGCGGCTTCGAAGCGATAGCCCAGGCACTTCCAGCTCTTCACGAACTCGGGCCGAAAGCCCAGCTTGTGGCCGTGGACCATCCAGTCGCAGCTCACCTTCCAGCGCTCGTTCTCGACCACCACGCCGCGCTCGACATCGACCGCGCGCACCGGCTGCCAGCCACCCCAGGCGGGTTCGCCCACCGAGCGCCACTCGATGTCCTTGGCATAGACCACGTTGACCAGCGTATCGACGATGGCCCGGGTTCCCGGCGGCCCGTAGATCACCATCTCGCGTCGTCGCCCGCGCAACCACGAGGTGATCATCACGTCGGCCAGGTCGCTGATGTGATCCAGGTGATGGTGGGTGATGAAGATCGTATCGAGGCTGCCCGGATCCTCGCCGGCCTGGACCATCCGGATACCGACGCCCCGACCGGCATCGAACAACAGGCGCTCGTCACCATAGCGGATGAGCGTGGACGGCCCGAAGCGATCGGCATCGACCCAGGGACCGCCGGTGCCCAGCACGCGCACCGAAAGCTCGGGCGCGGGCGGCAGCGAGGACGATCGCACGCCTAGCGCGCGTAGAACGCCTTCACCGTGTCGGCGGCGACCTGTTGCAGGAACTTCGCCATGTCGGGCGCGATCTTGCCGAAATAGTCGTAGCTGTTGCCGACCGGCGACTTGCCGTAGATCGCCGCATAGCAGGTGGCCGCCGCCAGGTAGGTACCGTACAGGCTGGGATGGCTGCCGTCGTAGTCCTTGTGCAGGACGATCCCCGGCTTGCGCCGATACGCTTCCTGGAACGCCAGGCCGACCGGAATCACCAGTGCACCGACGGCATTGCCGGTCTCGACGTACAGGCTCTCGGTGAGCCCCAGGTTCTCGGGCGCGGCCTTCTTGTGCGGCGCGACGTAGGCATGCGTCATGTAGAGGGCGACCTGCCCACCGCGCGAGCGAATCAGCTGGGCGTACTCGGCGACCGTCTTCTTGAAGGCGGCACGCCGCTTCTCGGACAGCGGCGCCACGCTGCCGCCTTGCAGGATCACCAACTCGAAGGGCTCCTTGACGCCGATCTTGCCCGGCGTGGTCAGCCAGTCGATGTTGTGATGCTCGAGGCGGGCGCCACCGATCGTGGCCGACTTGTACTTGAGTTTCTTGGTCGTCGACGGGTCCGCCGCCATCACCATGCGCCGCAGGTGGTTGTGCAGGCTGTCGCCGTAGTAGAGGTAGCTGTTGCCCACCAGCAGCACCCGCATCGGGTTGTCTACCTGGGGCGCGCGCACCTTGGGTGCCGGCGCGGCCGAATGCGCGGCCCCGCTGACCAGGAACACGACGGATGCAACGGCCGCACGGGCGGCCCGACCGAACGATGTCATTTGGGTCTCCTCCTGCCTCGGTACTCGATTGGTGACGCGCAGCATACATCGGCTGGCGCCGCCGCGGGACCGAAAACGGCCCGGCAGGGCCGGGCCGAACTCGTCACGGGACGAGGGGGAGGAGGTTCGGTGCTTGCCGGCTTTGCCGGCGGCGATCGATCAGGCGATGTACAGGCCGCTGGTGTCGCGCACCGGCTCGGCGTCTGCCTGGCGCGATGCCGCCGGTGTCTCGCTGCCCATGCCGAACACGACCTCGTTGTTCGAGTCGAGCACATGGATGCGGTGCGCGGTGTACGACTGGCCCACGTCGAAGGCGGGCACTTCCAGGACTTCGCCGGCACTGGCGGTGACGGACGCGGTGGCGAGGGCGGCGGCGGCGAGGATGGTCTTGATGTTCATTTCGATGACTCCGTTCGGTTGACTGTCTGGGATCTGTCTCGGCGCCGGGCGGGATCGTTCTTGGCGCGGCGTCGACGGTTCCCATTGTGCAAACGGCAGTTCACGCCACCGACCCGGGAAGAAATCGGATCGGTGACGGAATCATCTCGAATCGATCACATCACCCGCGGCTCACGCGGACTCCGGACCCAGCCGCACCAGCAACTTGCCGAAGTTCTCGCCACGCAGCAGCCCGATGAAGGCACCGGGTGCGTTCTCGATCCCGTCGACCACGTCCTCGCGGAAGCGCAGCCGGCCGCTTCGGACCAGTTCGCCCATGATCCGGCGCGCCGGCTCGAACCTTGGGGCGAAATCGCTGACGATGAAGCCGCGCTGCGTGACTCGCTTGCCCACCATCTGCATGGTCAGCCGTGGCCCGGTCTCGACGCCATCGGCGTTGTAGCCCGACACCTGGCCGCACAACGGGATCCGGGCCCAGAAGTTCAGCAGCGGTATCACCGCGTCGGTGACCGGCCCGCCGACATTGTCGAAGTAGACGTCGATGCCGTTGGGGCAGGCCTCGGCCAGCGCGGCGCCCAGGTCCTTCTCCGACTTGTAGTCGACGCAGGCATCGAAGCCGAGCTCCTCGCGCACGAACGCGCACTTGCGCGCACCGCCCGCAATGCCGACCACCCGGCAACCCGAGAGCTTGGCGAGCTGGCCCACCGTCTGGCCGACGGCGCCCGATGCCGCCGAGACGACCACGGTCTCGCCCGGCTTGGGCTGGCCGATCTCGTAGAGCCCGAACCAGGCCGTCATGCCCGGCATGCCGAGGATTCCGTTGGCCGTGGAGATCGGTGCGAGCGCCGGATCGATCTTGCGAAGCGTATGGCCATTGCTCAGCCCGTACTCCTGCCAGCCCAGCCGCTCCTCGACGATATCGCCCACCGCGAAGCCGGGGTTGTTGGAGCGCACCACTTCGCCCACGACGCCACCTTCCATCACCTCGTCGATGCCGACGGGCTTCGCGTACGAGGCCGAATCGCGCATGCGGCCCCGCATGTACGGATCGAGCGAAAGGTAGATGCCGCGCACCAGCACCTGGTTCAAGCCGGGCTCGGGCATCGGTACGGTCTCGACCCGGAAGTCGTCAGGGCCCGGCTCTCCGGGTGGGCGCCGCGCGAGAACGACGCGGCGATAGGTCTTGGGCAGGCTGGCGGACATGGCTTTGCTCCTCTGGTTCATGCGCCGACTGCTCGCGCAGCATCGCGCCAAAAACCCGCATCTTAGCGAGCAGCGCCCGCGATCGTGCGGACGATGGGCACCGAGGCCCCGGCCACCCCCGCTAGAATCGCCAACAGACAAACGAGGGGGCAACCCGGCATGAGCATGTCCGTAGGAATGATCGGCGTGGGCCTGATGGGCCATGGCATCGCGCACAACCTGGTCAAGAAGGGCTTCGCGGTCTCCTTTCTCGAGCACCCGGGCAACCAGCCGGTCGCCGACCTGGTGTCGGGCGGCGCGATCGCGTGCCAGTCCACGGCCGAGGTGGCCGCGCGTGCCGACGTGATCATCATCTGCGTGACCGGCGCGCCGCAGGTGGAGGCCGTGGTCACCGGTGCCGGCGGCCTGCTCGAGGGCCTGAAACCCGACACGATCGTCGTCGATTGCTCGACCTCGCTGCCCGAGACCACCGCGCGCATCGCGCCGCTGGTGCAGGCGCGCGGCGCGAAGTTCCTCGATGCGCCGATGACCCGGCTCGCGAAGGAAGCCCGCGAGGGCCGCCTGAACCTGCTCGTCGGGGGAGACGCCGCCGTACTCGACGCCGTGCGACCCGTGCTCGATGCCTTTTGCGAGAACATCACCCGGGTCGGCCCGGTGGGCGCTGGCCATCGGATGAAGCTGCTGCACAACTTCGTGTCGGTCGGCACCATGACACTGATCTCCGAGGCCGCCGCGCATGCCGCCACCAGCGGCATCGACATGAAGGCCTTCGTCGACGTGCTGGCCAAGGGCGGCGGCAACGGCGTGGCGCTCGACCGGCTCACGCCGTCGATGCTCGAGGGCGATCCGTCCCGGGTCGCCTTCACGCTGGTCAATGGCCTCAAGGACCTCAGCTACTACGTCGAGATGGCCAAGGCTTCCGGCGCGCGCGCCGAGGTCGCCAGCGCGATCACCGCCACGCTCAAGGGCCAGGTCGACGCGGGCCACGCCGAGGACTACGTGCCCGAGCTGGTGCGCCTGTTGCAGGTCGAGCGCTAGCGGCACGCACACGAGCGGGCACGCATCATGGAATCCGGATCCGCTTCGCCGTCGGCATCTTCGGCGAGCGCGCCGGCGAGTCGCATCGGGCGCTCGTCGGGCAACGCGCGCCACATCACCGTGGCCGCCGTGCAGATGGCCTCGGGCGATCGCGACCTGCAGCGCAACGTCGATCGCGCCGAGCGCTTGATCCGGGCGGCCGCCGCGCGCGGCGCGGATCTGGTGTTGTGCCCCGAACTGTTCATGATGCCGTACTTCTGCATCGACCAGAATGCAGGGCACTTCGATCTGGCCGAGCCCTTCGAGGGTAATGCCCGCATTGCACATTTCGCGCGGCTGGCCGCCGAACTGGGCGTGGTGCTGCCGATCGGCTTCTTCGAGCGCGCCGGCAACGTCTTCTACAACTCGGTCGCGATGGCCGACGCCGACGGCCGCGTGCTGGGCGTCTATCGCAAGACCCACATCCCGGACGGCCCCGGCTACAGCGAGAAGTTCTACTTCACGCCCGGCGACACCGGCTTTCGGGTCTGGGACACCCGCATCGGGCGCGTCGGCCTGGCGATCTGCTGGGACCAGTGGTTTCCCGAGACCGCGCGCAGCCTCGCCCTGATGGGCGCGGAGATCCTGTGCTTTCCGACCATCATCGGTTCCGAGCCGCAGGACCCCAGCTTTGATACGGCCGGGCAATGGCAGCGCACGATGCAGGGCCACGCGGCCGCGAACATGGTGCCGGTGGTGGCGGCGAATCGCATCGGCAGCGAGACCGGCATCGGCAACGGCAACCCGCAGCAACGGCCGTTGACCAATACCTTCTATGGCTCGAGCTTCATTGCCGACCACATCGGCGCCAAGGTGGCGGAGGCGAACCGCAGCGACGAGTCCGTGCTGGTGCATGCGTTCGACCTGGGTGCGATCCAGCGCGCGAGACAGGCTTTCGGCCTGTTCCGGGATCGGCGGCCGGGGATGTATGGGGCGTTGATGACGAAGGATGGGGTAGAGGGCGGGTTGGCCTGATTCCGCCTGGCGCTCTCGGGCAGCGGCCTTCTGCGGCCTTGGCTGGCTCCTAGCCTTTCTCTCCGTTCCCGTCGGAATCACTGGCGCGGCCCGACACCAGCCCCTTCAGCCCCGCAAACGGCTGGAATGTCGAGGCCGCCGGCCGGTGGCGCGTATCCGCGCGCCCGGCCGAATCGGCAAGCTTGGCGTGCTCGTGCTCGTGGCAGTAGGTGCACAGCAGTTCCCAGTTGCTGCCATCGGTCGGGTTGTCGTGGTGATTGCCGTTCTTGTGATGCACCTCGAGCTGGCGCAGGTTCGCGTGAGTAAACGTGCGCCCGCAGCCGCCACAAACCCACGGATAGAGGCGTAGCGCCTGCTCGCGATAGCCCTCGGCGCGCCGGGCCGCAGCGAGGCGGGCCTCGCGAACGATGCGTTGGTCGTCTGTCGTCAACTTTCTGTCCGTGGACTTCGGCCGCGGATCTTGCCGCTGCGACGCGGCGTCAACGCGCGGCGTCGGCGGCCACCGCCAGGATTCCGCGCAGCGCCAGCTCGTAGCCGTGGATGCCGAAACCCGTCACTACGCCACGCACCACGCCCGCCACCTCGGACGTGCGACCGCGCCGCGCCGGGTTGGACAGGTGCAGCTCCCAGACCGGAAACGACACCTGGTCGATTGTCGCGCACAGGGCCGGATAGCCGGCCATGAAGCCAGCCGGGTTGATGATCGCGCCCAGGTAGCCACCTTGCTCGTGCGCCTCGTAGAGGCGGTTGATCACCTCGCCCTCGATGTTGGAGTGGAAAATGTCGACGCTCGCGCCCAGGGCGTCGGCGCTGGCGCGAATCTGGCGGTCGTAGTCGGCCAGCGTCATCGGGCCGAAGATCTCCACCTGGGCCTTGCCGCGCATGTTCATGCCGGCGCCGTGGATGACGAGGATTCGGGCGCTCATTCGGGTCTCCGATGTCGTCTAGGTGAAGGTGATTCTGGCAGAGCCGTCAGCAGCCGCGTCAGCTCAGCAAGTCGGCAAGCGTTCGCGCGACCACGCGGGTCGCGCGGCGCAGGTCCTCGAGCACGAGATGCTCGTCGGCGCGCTTGGCGTTGGATTCGAGCACGGTGCGCGGACCGGCACCATAGAGCACGGCCGGAATGCCGGCCTCGCCGTACAGGCGCGCGTCGGTGTAGAGTGGCGTGCCGCATTCGGGAATGTCCTCGCCAAGGACGGTTCTCGCGTGCGACCGGATCGCCTCGACCAGCGGCGCGTTGCCCGGCAGCGGTCGCAGTGCGCGGGCCAGCAACAGTCGTCGAATTTCGACACGGATGCCGGGAAACCCGCCAGCGGCGTCGTTGATCACCCGCCGGATGTCGGCCTCGACCTGCGTCGGGTCCTCTTCGGGAATCATCCGGCGATCGAGCCGGAAGACCACCTTGCCGGGGACCACATTGGTGTTGGTGCCACCGCTGATCCAGCCGACGTTCAGGTACGGATGCTCGATGCCGGCTACCGACGAGCGCGTCGAGCGGTACCGCTCGTTCTGCCCGTAGAGCGCGGCCAGGATCCGGGTCGCGCCTTGGAGCGCATCGATGCCTGTGTCGGGAATCGCCGCATGCGCCATGCGGCCGTGCACGGTGACTTCCATCTGCAGACATCCGTTGTGCGCGCTGACCACCTGGTAGCTGAAGCCCGCGCCGATCAGCAGGTCCGGATGCACGATGCCGTTGGCCAGCAGCCAGCCGGGGCCCAGTTCGCCACCGAACTCCTCGTCGTAGGTGAAGTGCAGCTCGAGCGTGCCCCTTCGCACCGGCACGCAGGCCTCGAGCGCGCGCGCCGCGAACGAGTAGGTCGCGAAATCGCTCTTGCTGACCGCGGCGGCGCGGCCATACAGGCGACCGTCCACGACATCGCCACCGTAGGGTGGATGCGTCCAGCCGTCGCCCGGCGGCACCACGTCGCCGTGGGCGTTGAGTGCCAGCGTCGGCCCCTCGGCATCATAGACACGCCGGACCACCAGATTGGTCACCGACTGCATGCCCCGGGCTTCGACCAGCGCGGCCGGCACCGGATGCTTCTCGACTGCCCACCCGAAGCCCGCCAGCAGTTCGGCGGCGCGATCGGCATGCGGTGCATTGTTGCCGGGCGGCGTATCGGTAGGCACCCGCACCATCTGCTGCAGGAAGCCCACCTCCTCGTCGAAATGCGCGTCGATCCACTGGTCGATGCGCTGGTACTCGGCGGCGGTGGCACTCATGTCGGGCCTGTTTCAGTCGGTGCTGGATCGGGTGCTCGAGCCACCGCGGCTGCGTCCAGTTGGTCGAGCATTGCAACGAAAGCATCGACGGCGAGCTGCGCGTCGTCGGCACGGATCGTCTCGCGCGGATTGTGACTGATGCCGCCGTGGCCGCAGCGAACGAACAGCATCGCCTGCGGACAGAGGCTCGCCATCATCATCGCATCGTGGCCGGCGCCGCTGGGCAGCGCGAACGCCGGCAGGCCAATCGATTCCAGCGCTCGCGACCAGGCGCGCATCAACCCGGGATCGCTCGGCGCGGCCGCTGCACGCATGACCTCGTCGCTACGCCATGTGACCCCGCGGCGCGCGCAGATCGATGCGATCTCGCGATCGATGTCGGCCAGCGCAGCGTCGCGTTGGGCATCGACCGGAGCACGTACGTCGATGCTCAGGCGACAACGCGCCGCAATGACGTTCGTGGACCCATTGGGGACCTCGAGCTGCCCGACCGTGCCCACGAGGCCGGGCTCGCGGGCGCAGCGCGTCTCGATGGCGAGCACGATCTCGGCCGCGGCACAGGCGGCGTCGTGTCGGCCGGTCATCGGTGTCGTGCCGGCATGGCCGGCGAGCCCCTCGATCTCGATCATGCGTCGCACGCCGCCATTGATCGACGTGACCACCCCCAGCGCCAGTCCCTGGCCAAGCAGCACCGGCCCCTGCTCGATGTGTACCTCGATGAAACCGATCAGGCGGCTCGGGTCGCGGGCCAGTGCCGGGATCGCGCTCGGATCGAGGCCACAGCCGCGCATGGCCTCGGCCATCGAGATGCCGTCGGCGTCTCGCGTTTCGAGTACGCCCGTATCGAAGCGGCCGGCCACGGCCGACGAACCCAGGAAGGTGCTGCGAAAGCGAACCCCCTCTTCCTCGGCGAAGGCGATGACTTCGAGATCGAAGGACGGGCGTCGGCCGGCCGCGGCCAGACGCGCGACCGCGGCAATCGGCACGAGGATGCCGAGCCGGCCATCGTAGCGGCCGCCATTGCGTACGGTATCGAAGTGCGAACCCGTGAGCAGCGTGTGTGCGTCGGGCGCGGTGCCGCGATAGCGGCCGACCACGTTGCCCACCGCGTCGCGCTCGACCGAGTCGAATCCTGCCTCGCGCATCAGCCCACCGATGGCCTGCGCGCAGGCGAGGTGGGCGGGCGTGCAATAGGTGAGCGTCAGTTCGCCGTCGCGATCGCTGTGCGCGGCCAGTGCATCGGCCCATGCCATGACGCGATGGCCGTCGCGCGGCGCGTCGCGGCCGTGTCCGTCGTGCTTTCGTTCCATGCGCCGCCCTCCTAGGCCAGATCGTTCAGGCGCCGATGCCACTGCTCGACGCCCTGCAGGCGTCGCCGCGCGGGCTCGCCCATCGCCTGGGCCACCTGCGCCGCGAGCAGATTGAGCACGCTGACGGCCGCGACATAGCTGTCGAACATCGCCGCACCACGACAATGGCAGGCCAGGGTCCAGTCGGCCATGCGCAGCTCGGCCGCGCCCGACGGATCGGTCACCAGCACGATCCGTGCCCCGACCGCACTGGCCTCGCGCAATGCGGCCGCCAGGGCCGGCACCCGCCGGCGAAACCCCACCGCCAACAGCAAGTCCTGCGCGCCGAGGTCGACCAGCGCCTCGGCCAGTGTCTCGGCTGGCAGTGGCGCCAGTTCGACGCCCGGACGCAGCAGGCCGAGCTGCGAGTGCGCGTACATCGCCAGCCACGCGCTGTTGCGATAGCCGACGACGACCACGCGACGCGCCTTGGTCATCGCGCGCGCGGCCGCGTCGAGTTCGCGTTCGTCGAGCGCGCCCAGCGTCCGTGCGAGGATCTGCTGGTCGGCCGCCAGGTGTCGGGACATCGGGGTGAGTTGCTCGGGCGGGCTCGACTGCTCGGCCTCGAGGTAGACCGGCGAGCCCCACTGTTGCGCGTCGCGCGCGTCGGCCCGGGCCGACGCGAAGCTCGCGTAGCCGAGACGACGAATCAGGCGGGTGACCGCCGCCTTCGAGACGCCGGCATCGGCCGCCAGCTCGGTGGCCGAATGCGTGACCAATCGACCCGGATGGTCGAGCAGCAGGTCGGCGACGCACAGCTCGCTACTGGGCAACGCATCGTAGAGGGCACGGATACGGTCCTCGAGACTGTCTGGCGACGATGCGGGACGGCGGCGGGAACGGGTCTTGCTCATGTCGATCGCATAGGCGGTGAGACGGCGAAAATCATCTTGAAACCACCGTTTCATCAGATCGTAAGCTAAAATTTCAGGCTCAAGTTGGTGCATTGCATGTCCGGTGCGCGCCATGGTGGTGCGCATGCCTCCCGATGGGGCGAGGTCGTCGGTCGATGAGCGATCCGTTCGAGATGCCTGGCTGGTCCGCGCGTGCCGACGCGCTGAGCCGGCGTCTGGCGTGGCTGACCGATCGCGCCGCAGCGGTGCTGCTGGCGATCCTCGTGTTCGATGTCTGGCTGGGGGTGGTCGTGCGCTACCTGGTTCCGCTGGATATCACCTTCACCGAGGAAGCCGCGCGCTACCTGATGATCTGGGTTGCGCTGCTGGCGGTTTCGAGCGGCATTCCGCGTCGCGAGCACATCGGTGTCCAGGTCCTGTTCGAGCGCCTGCCGCCGATAGCGCGGCGCCTGCTGCTCGGCGTGCTCGACGCGCTCGCCCTCGCCTTCTTCGTCTTTCTGCTGCTCTACGGCCTGGGCCTGGTCGAGCGTGGCGGCAGGACCTTCACGATGATCCACGGGCTGAGCAAGGCGTTGCCGTTCGCGGCCGTGCCGGTGGGCGCCGCGCTCGCATCCGTGCAAATCGCGCTGGTGGCCTGGCGCGACCAGGCACGCCTGGCGCGCGAGCCCACCGAGGTGGTGTGCCCATGATCCTCGTCGCAGCGACCTTCTTCACCTTGCTGGTGCTCGGCATGCCGATCGGCTACGTGCTGGGCATCGCCGGCGTCGTGGGCATGTGGACGATCGATCCGGGCGGACGGTTCTTCCCGATGGCGGCCGAGCGCTTCTTTGCCGGGCTGGACCTGTTCACCTTCCTGGCGATGCCCTTCTTCATCCTGGCCGGCGAGATCATGAATCGTTCGGGCATCACCGACCGGCTGATCGGCCTGGCCGACGCGCTGGTGGGCTACCTGCGCGGCGGCATGGCGCACTCGAACATGGTCGCCTCGGTGATGTTCGCTGGCCTGTCGGGCGCCGCCACCGCCGACGCAGCCGCCTTCGGCAACACCCTGGTGCCGGCGATGGTCAAGAGCGGCTACACGCGGCCCTTCGCGTGCGCGGTGACCGCCGCCGGCTCGATCATCGGCCCGACGATCCCGCCGTCGAACCTGATGATCATCTACGGCTCGCTGATGGGCGTGTCGATCGCGGGCCTGTTCGCCGCCGGCATCCTGCCGGGCCTGCTGATCTGCCTGGTGTGCATGGCGGTGATCCGAGCGCTGGCCGACAAGCTCGGCCTGCCCAAGGCCGCGGGCGCGCCCAGCCTGCGTCGCATCCTGACGGCATTCAAGGACGGCTTCGCGGCGCTGGTGATGCCGGTGATGATCCTGGGCGCGATCCTGGGCGGTATCACCACGCCCACCGAGGCAGCATCGATCGCGGTGTTCTACGCGCTGGTGATGGGCGTGTTCGTGTACCGCAAGGTCGGCTGGGGCGATCTCACCGACATGCTGGTGCGCACCGCGCGCATCACCGGCATCGTGTTCCTGATCATCGCGTCGGCGTCGATCCTGGGCTGGTGGATGACCTTCAACCAGATCCCGCAGGCGATCGCCGCGGCCTTCCTGGCGGTGTCGGACACGCCGGCCGTGATCATCGCGCTGATCCTCGCGCTTCTGCTGTTCATCGGCATGTTCATGGACATCAACGCGATGCTGATCATCCTCGCGCCGGTGCTCGCGCCGCTGTCGGCCTCGATCGGCATGCATCCCGTGCACGCCGGCATCATGATCGTGCTGGCGCTGAACATTTCCCTGATGACCCCCCCGGTCGGCGCCTGCCTGTTCGTGCTCGCGTCGGTCACCGGCGAGCGCATCGAGCGCATCGCCAAGGCGCTATGGCCCTTCCTGCTGGCCGAGGTCGCGGTACTGCTCGCCGTCGCCTACTGGCCCGACCTGACGCTGGCCGTGCCCCGCTGGCTCGGTCTCGTGAACTGATTCCTTCCGATCCCCTCTGCGCAACAGGAGTGCACACCGTGAAACTCACCACGAAACTCGCCGCGGCCGCCGCGGTGATGCTGCTGGCCGCCGGTCCGGCGCTGGCCCAGAAGACGATGCGCATCGCGCACCTGAACCCGGAGAGTCCCTTCGACAGCCACAGCGGCGCGATGGCGGCGGTGTTCAAGAACCTCGTCGAGACCGGCACCAACGGCAGCATCAAGGTCCAGATCTTCGCCAACGGCCAGCTTGGCAAGGACAACGAAGTCATCCAGCAGGTGCGCGACGGCATCGTCGAGTCGACGATCTCTTCCTCCGGGGGCGTGGCGCAGCACTACAAGCCGGTGGGTGTGTTCGACCTGCCGTTCGCATTCCCGAACATCGCGGTGGCGACCAAGGTGATCTCGCTCGACAGCAGCTTTGGGCAGAAGATGGCGGCCGACATCGAGGCCAAGACCGGATTGAAGACGCTGGGCCTGCTCGATAGCGGCGGCTTCTTCGCGATCAGCAACTCGAAGCGCCCGATCAAGACCGTGGCCGACATGGCGAGCCTGCGCATCCGCACCATGACCCTGCCCACGCACGAGACCACGATCAAGTCGCTCGGTGGCCAGCCCACGCCGCTGCCCTGGGCCGAGGTCTACACCGCGCTGCAGACCGGCGTGGCCGATGGCCAGATGAACCCGATCCCGATCATCGCGTTCGCCAAGTTCGACGAAGTACAGAAATACCTCTCGATCACCAACCACGTGATCACGCCTTACTTCTGGTTCGTGAACAAGAAGTTCTACGACGGCCTGTCCGCGGCCGAGAAGAAGGTCGTCGACAGCGCCGCCGAGGTCGCGGTCGGCGCCGGACGGGGGATTTCCCGGATCATCGAGGCGTCGGCCGAGAAGGGCCTGCCCAAGCTTGGCAAGAAGATGGCGATCAATTCGATCCCGCCCGCCGAGATCGAGAAGTTCGCAAAGATGTCGCAGCCGGCCGTGCGCAAGGTGATCGAAGAGAAGCTCGGCGCCGACGGAACCGCGATGCTCAACGCAATGCTCGACGATATCGCGAAGGCGTCGAAGTGACGTGCTCGCTGGACCCCGTGATACGTTTGCATCGATGAGCATCGTGCCCACGGGCAACGCACCGGGCGACTCCTGGCGCGGCTGCCGCAACCCAATGGCCGCCGCGCGCGCGCAAGCCTATGGCGGGCCGCGCGAGGCGGTGCTCAATGCCGCCGGCTTCGCGGCGGCGCAGGCGGCAGTCATGCGCTGGCCCGACTACGCGGCCACGCCACTAGTGACGTTGCCCGGCCTGGCCGCCAGGCTCGGCCTGGCAGCGATCCACTACAAGGACGAGGGCGTTCGCTTTGGCCTGAAGAGCTTCAAGGCGCTCGGGGGCGCCTACGCGGTGTACCGCCTGCTCGCCCGCACGGTGGCCGAGCGTACCGGGCAACCACCACCCGACGTCGACGAACTGCTGTCGGGCCGTTGGCGCGACATCACGGCCGGCCTCACCGTCACCTGCGCCACCGACGGCAACCACGGGCGCTCGGTGGCCTGGGGCGCGCGGCTGTTCGGTTGCCGCTGCGTGATCTACATCCACGCCACCGTCAGCGAGGGCCGACGCGACGCGATCGCGCACTACGGCGCCGAGGTCGTGCGGGTCGCCGGCAACTACGACGACTCGGTCCGCCATGCCGATGCGCAGGCGCGCGCGAACGGCTGGACCGTGGTGAGCGACACCACCTACGAGGGCTATCGCGACATTCCGATCGACGTCATGCATGGCTACGGCGTGCTCTCTCAGGAAGTCATCGCGCAACTCGGTCACGAGCCACCGACCCACGTGCTGGTGCAGGCCGGCGTGGGCGCGTTCGCCGCCTCGGTGGCGGCCGCGTTCTGGATCGCCTGGGGGCCACGGCGGCCGCGTTTCGTGGTGGTCGAGCCGACCCGAGCCGACTGCCATCTGCAAAGCGCACTGGCCGGGCACCCGGTGGCGGTCACCGGCGACCTGGACACGGTGATGGCGGGGTTGGCCTGCGGCGAGGTATCGCCGGCGGCCTGGGAGATCGTCTCGGCCGCGGCCGACGCGTTTGTCGCCATCGACGACGCCCATGCGCTCGCGGCCGTGTGCGCGTTCGCGAACCCGTGCGCGGGCGACCCGGCGATCGTCTCGGGCGAGACCGGCGCCACCGGGCTGGCGGCGCTGCTCGCGGCGAGCGAGCACCCGGCACTGCACGAACTGCTGGCGCTGGACGCAGACTCGCGCGTCCTGTTGCTGGGCAGCGAGGGCGACACCGACCCGGCGCTCTATCGGCAGATCACCGGACGAAGCGCCGACGAGGTACGGCGATGACCGACGACGCCCTGCGCATCGACCCGCAGCGCCTGTTCGCCCGCCTGGACGCGCTCGCGCAGGTGGGCGCGATCGACGGCGGCGGTTGCTGCCGGCTCGCGCTCACCGACGACGATCGCCGGGGCCGGGACCTGGTCGTTCGCTGGATGCGCGAGCTGGACCTTGCCGTGAGCATCGATGCCATCGGCAACGTGTTCGGTCTGCGCGCGGGCCGAACCCAGGCCGCGCCGGTGATGACCGGCTCGCACATCGACACGGTGCGCACCGGCGGTCGCTACGACGGCAACCTGGGCGTGCTTGCCGGGCTCGAGGTGCTGCAGACGCTGGACGACGCCAGCATCGTCACCGAGCGGCCGCTGGTGGTGGCGTTCTTCACCGACGAGGAGGGCGCGCGCTTCCCCCCGGACATGCTGGGATCGCTGGTCTATGTGGGCGACATGCCGCTGGCCGAGGCGCTGGACGTGCGTGCGATCGACGGCGCGCGCCTGGGCGACGAACTCGCGCGCATCGGCTATGCGGGCAGCGCGGCGCCGGGCGTGCATCGGCCGCACGCCTTCGTCGAGCTGCACATCGAGCAGGGACCGGTGCTCGATGCCGAGGGCGTGACCATCGGCGCCGTGCAGGACCTGCAAGGCATCTCCTGGCAGCAACTCACGGTCACGGGACAATCCAACCACGCCGGCACCACGCCGATGCGCCTGCGACACGATGCCGGCTACGCCGCGGCGGCGGTGGCCGGCTACGTGCGCGAGCTCGCGCGCGAGATGGGCGGTTCGCAGGTGGGCACGGTGGGCAAGATCGACCTGCACCCCAACCTGATCAACGTGATCGCCGCGCGCGCCACGCTCACGGTGGACCTTCGCAATATCGACGAGGCGCGGCTACGCGAAGCCGAGGAACGGCTCGCGGTGTTCCTCGCGCAGCTTGCCAGCGACGAAGGGGTGACGATCGAGACGCGCTCGCTCGCCCGCTTCGAGCCGGTGCGCTTCGATGCAGGCGTGGTGGCGCGGATCGAGGCGGTCGCCTCGAGCCTGGGCCTGAGCCACCGCCGCATGACTTCGGGCGCGGGCCACGACGCCCAGATGCTGGCGCGCATCTGCCCGACCGCGATGATCTTCGTGCCCAGCGTGCAAGGCATCAGCCACAATCCCGCCGAGCACACCGAAGCCGTCGATCTCGCGGCCGGCGCCAATGTACTGCTGCACACCCTGCTCGGCCTCGCCAACGACTCACCGATCACTTGAAGCCATGACCCGAATCGTCACCGTCGGCGCCGCCCAGCTCGGCCCGATCGCCCGCAGCGAGACCCGATCGCAGGTCGTGGAGCGCCTGCTCGCGCTGATGCGCGAGGCCAAGGCCCATGGCTGCGAGCTCGTCGTGTTTCCCGAGCTCGCGCTCACCACCTTCTTCCCGCGCTGGTACCTCGAGGACCCGGCCGAGCTCGATGCCTTCTACGAGCGCGAGATGCCCGGCCCCGAGACGCAGCCGCTGTTCGATGCCGCTGCACGGCTGGGCATCGGCTTCTACCTCGGCTACGCCGAACTCACGCAGGAAGACGGGCGCACGCGTCGCTTCAACACCTCGATCACCGTCGATGCCACCGGGCGCATCGTGGGCAAGTACCGCAAGATCCACCTGCCCGGCCATGCCGAGCACGAGCCCTGGCGCGCGTTCCAGCACCTGGAGAAGCGCTACTTCGAAACCGGCAACCTGGGCTTCAACGTATTTCGGGCCTTTGGCGGCGTGATGGGCATGGCGATCTGCAACGACCGCCGCTGGTCCGAGACCTATCGGGTGATGGGGCTGCAGGGCGTCGAGATGGTGCTGATCGGCTACAACACGCCAGTGCACAATCCGCCGGCGCCCGAGCACGACGCGCTATCGCACTTCCACAACGAGCTGGTCATGCAGGCCGGCGCCTACCAGAATGGCACCTGGGTGGTGGGCGTGGCCAAGGCAGGCAACGAGGAAGGCGTAATGCAGATCGGCAACTCGATCATCGTCGCGCCCTCGGGCGAGATCGTCGCCGCCTGCTCCACGGTGGGCGACGAGCTCGCGATCGCGCGCTGCGACCTCGACCTCACGCTGTCGTACAAGACCACCACCTTCAACTTCGCAAAGCATCGCGAGCCGCAGGCCTACGGGCTGATCGTCGAGCGCAAGGGCGCGGTGCCGCCGCCGGGCTGAAGCCGGCTGGGTCGTTCGCCACGTCGGTCGGTGCCGCGGCGAGCCCGCGCGCACCTCAGGCCATCGTGACAACCGTGCAGTCGAGGGCCGACATCGTGGCAGCGGCCTCGATCGCGCGCGGCAACTCGGCCAGCCCGAAGCGGCGGATCGCCACCGCGCCCAGATCCACCAGGCCGGCCCGCACCAGATTGAGCAGGCTCGGGTAGGCCATGCGGTCGTACATGAACTGCCCGATCAGCGACCAGTCGTTGATCATGAGCTCGTTGTAGTCGATGGGCAGGCTCGGGCCCAGGCTACCCATGACCACCAGGCGACCGCCACGACGCAGGCTCTTGAGCGCAGCGAGCGTACCGTTCGCCGAGTCGGCGCGGCCGACGATGTCGAAGGCCATGTCGGCGCCGCCATCGCAGGCGGCCCGCAATGCGCTACTGTCGACGCTCACGTCGCCTGTCATCCGAACGGCGAGGACCCGGTCTCCGCCCGCCCGCCGAAGGCGCTCGAGTGCCGCCTGGTTGCGCCCGGCAGCGACCACGCGGCTGGCGCCAAGCGCCAGCCCGAGCAGGACTGCGGCGGAGCCGAAGTAGCCGGTCGCACCATGGACCACCAGGGTCTCGCCAGCCTGGAGCGCGCCACGACGAAGGCCACCGAACGGCACGATGAACTTGCCCAGCGTGGCCAGCCGCTCGTCTGCGAGCGCATCCAGTCCTGCGGCCGGCACCAGCACGCTGGCAGGAAACACCGCCTGCTCGCGCAGCGTGCCGCTGGGCCAGTCGCGCATCAGCGCCTGCGCGTCGGGACTGATCTGCGTGAGGCCGATCAGGATCTGGGCCGGGTCCCGGACGGCTTCGTTGGCGACCAGCAGCGGATTGACCAGCACGCGATCGCCGGGCGCGAAGTGGTAGACCCCCGGCCCGACGGCATCGACGACGCCGACGCCGTTGGTGCCCGGCGTGAATGGCGCTTCCACCGGCGCATAGCGGGGCAGCTCGCCCCGCACATACGCGCCCAGGTAGCTGAGCATCGGCGTCGCGCGCATGCGCACGACGACCCCGCCGCGCGGTGCCTCGGGCGTGGCGACGTCGCGCAGCGCGAATTCGCCACCGAGGGAATCCAGGACCCAGGCCTTCATCCGACGCACCTCCGTCGGCCAGTGGCGTCGACGATCAGGCTCGCCGAGCGCTCAGCGCTCAACCCTCGGCCACGATCGGATTGCTCAGCACCCCGACCTTCTCGATGTCGATCTCGATCGTGTCGCCGGCCTTCATCCACACCGGGGGCCGGCGCGCATGGCCCACGCCCGCGGGCGTGCCCATCACCAGCACATCGCCGGGCTCGAGCGTGAGGCACTCGGCCAGCAGCGCGATCGTCTCGTCGACCGGGAAGATCATGTCGCTGGTGTTCGCGTCCTGCATCACCTGCCCGTTGAGGCGGCTCTGGATGCGCAGGCCGGTGGCGCCGGGCGCGAGCTCGTCGGCCGTGACCAGCGTGGGGCCGAAGCCGCCGGTGGCGTCGAAGTTCTTGCCGATCGTCCACTGCCCGGTGCGGCGCTGGTAGTCGCGTATCGACATGTCGTTGAAGCACGAGTAGCCGAATACATAGGCAAGCGCGTCTTCGCGCTTCGTGTGGCGCGGAACCTTGGCCCCGATCACCAGCGCGAGCTCGGCCTCGTAGTCGAACTGCACCGAGACGCGCGGCGCCACGCCAGGCTGGCCGTGTGCAACGAGCGAGCTCTTGCCGCGGTAGAAGAACCACGGGTAGTCGGGCTTCTCGGTGCGCCCGCCTTCCTTGGCATGGTCGAAGTAGTTCAGGCCCAGGCAGATGATCTTGCCGGGCTCGGGCACCAGCGGCGCCAGCGTCTGCGCGGCCATCGGCAGGCGCGGCGCATTCGATGCGATCGCGGCAGCACCTTCGGCCTTCAGGTCGATGCCGGCCTCGAGCGCGGCACGCAGGTCGGCGGGGACGCCGGGGCGGGCGTCGGCGAGATCGATCAGGGCCTCACCGTCGACGACGGCAAGGCGCGGGCGATTGCCCAGGACGTAGGTGGCGAAGCGCAAGGCGGGTCTCCTTTCTCGTCGGCCAGGGCGGCGCGCGGCGACGGTGTGGCCGCGCATGCCGCAAGGGATGCGCGAGGATACCGCAGCGGCTGGCGCCCCGGCACCCGCGCACGGGATGCGCCGCCCGGATCGACGGCCGCGGCGAGCGAAGGGGATCAGGTAACGCGGAATACCTCGATTTCGACACCGGCCCCCACTCGCCGGCCGCGACCGATGAAGATCGTCTGGCTCACCCAGGCGTAGCGCTGGTCTGCGGCCTCGAGTCGCGGCGAGGTGCGGAAATACTGGTCTTCGAACCGGGATTCCGTGCCCGATGCCTCCGCAGCGAGGTATTTCTGGCTGAGCTCGATTACACCACTGCTTGTCATGTAGAGGACCGCACCGTCGTCGGTCTCGATCTGCGTACGCGCATCGATTCGAGCGTACCCGTCGGAGCCGATCAACAGTCAGTCGCCAGCGGCACCGACGATCGTGCCATTGATTCGCTCACCTCGCGCCAGCCCGCCACTTGCTTTGACGATGACGCGCGTGCCGTAAGGGCCGCGTCCGATCACGCGCTCTTCGAGCGATCCGCTGACGGTGAATTCGTAGACCAGCTTCATCGGCGTCTCCTCCGGCTGATTGTTCGCGTGCAATCGGATCGCGGGGTGCGGCAGGCCGACATCACCGCCGGAACTTGTCGGTGGCAATCGATGCGCCGACCCGCATGAGGAAGGCGCAATCCAGGTTGCCCCGGCATACAGGATAGAGGACAGGGGCGAGCCTGCGCTCGTCGTTCACAGCGGCTATTCCACGAACGGATTGACGATTTGCACGCCGCCGTAACGGGCGCCGTCGTGCATGTCTTCGCTCAGCACACATTGGCAGCCACCGCTCGCGGCCGCCTGTACGATCAGTGCGTCGTAGAACGACAAGCCGTGCAAGACATGCAGGTCCAGCGCGCCGGCAATCTGGTCTGCGGTCGTCGTGACGAGTTCGAAGCGCCGGTAGAACGCCAGCCGCTCCCGGATCAACGCGACCGGCAGCCCTAGTTTGCGCAGCGCGACGTTCACGTACTCCTGCAGGACCTGCGTACACAGGACCGCGTCGCCATCGGCTCGGTGCTGCTTGATGACATCAATGGCGCGCCGCTGTCGGACAGGCTCGTCGGCCGCGTCGGCATAGACCAGGATGTTGGTGTCCAGCAGGCTACGCACGTCGGTTGGCCTCGTCTCGATCGAAGCGCCAGCCGTTGAGCCGGCCCGGCGTCGACAGGGCCGAGTGTTCGAAGGCCTGTAACTCACCGTCGAGCTGCTGTGCGCCGGCCAGCTGCTCGAGATAGTCGCGCACCACCTGATTGAGGCTCTTGCCCATCGCAGACGCTGCCTTGCGCGCCTGGTCGGCGACTTCCTTGTCGATCGACAGGGTAATGTTCACGGCACAATTCCACATATTACGTGCGCACATATTGTGTACCTGAGAAGCGCTCCCGACAAGCCCGAGCCGTCGGGGCCCCGAGACGAACAGCCAGCCGTCATCGCGCCCGCCCCTCCAGCCCGTTGGCGAGCCGGTCCGACGCCTCGGGGATGCGCATCTCGAAGGTCTCGGTCACCACGGCATAGTCGTAGTAGCCCAGCCGCGCGATCGGCTTGATGGTTGGGATCGACAGCTTGCCATCGGGTGTCAGCACGTCGTCGTTCACGTGGATGCGCACCACCTCGCCATAGACCACGTCGACCCAGGTCTGGCTGCCGGTGCCACGCAGCCGGTGCGTGCTCAGGTAGCGGCACTCGAAGTGCGCGGGGCTCTCGGCCACCCGCGGCACCGGCGCATCGATGCAGGCCGCCTTGGTGACCCCGGCGCGAATGAACTCGTCCTCCTCGGGCGGCAGTTCCATGGCCGAGAGGTTGACCGCCTCGCGCAGGTCCCAGGTGGCCATGTTCCAGACGAACCAGCCGGTGTCCTCGGCATTGACGACTGTGTCCTTGCGCGTACCGTTGGCGCGGTGGTTGGCCGCGAACATCACCATCGGCGGATCGAAGTTCAGGTTCTGCCACTGGCTGTAGGGCGCGAGATTGTCGATGCCGTCGCGGCTGGTGGTCGACAGCCAGCCGATCGGCCGGGGCACGGTGCAGGCCTTGAACGGGCTGAACGGCAGCGGACAGGGTTCGGACTGCGGGGCGTAGTGCATGGGCTTGCGGCTCGTCGGTGGGGGTGGCGGAAGGGTACCGGAGCAGGCCGGCGTGCGAGCACTGCTCGCCCATGCACTCGATGACGGCGCCCAGGTGTCCTACGAGCACTACGGCTTTCAGCCTTCACCAATCCACCCGCTGACGTTGAGGCTGCGACTCGCCACTTGAGGGTCGCGGCGCCCGGTGCGCGCCGCTAGCTTTCTTCCCGGCTCGCCTCGCGGAAGTAAGCGACCACCTCGTCCGCAAAGGTACGGGTTGCCCGGTTGTCCGCCGAGGCCCGGTGCAGAAAGCCCAGCGCAGGCAAGGCGAGCGACGCGTCGGATTCGACCGCCCGCGCCTGGCCCGCCCGGATCCACGGCAGCGCCACGCTGTGCGGAATGAGCGTGACGAAGCCGCCCTGCAACATCAGCTCCAGGGTGAGCGATGGCGTGTGCGTGATCACGCCACAGCGCATTTCGACCGGCCAGTTCGCCTGCTCGGCGACCGCCTCGAAATGCTGGCGCGCGACCGAGCCGGTGCGCGTGAGCAGCCATCGCTGCCGGCCGAGCTCGGCGAGCGAGACCCGGTCCCGGCGCGCGATCGGGTTGTCCGCGCCACAGATCACCATCAGCGCGTCCTCGCGGCAGCTCTCGAACGACCAGCCCTCGGGCGCCACGGGCAGTTCGCGCATGCACAGGACATCGCAGCGATCATCGGTGATCAGGTCCAGCGGATTGGCCAGCGTGACCTCGTTCACCTCGACATGGATCCGCGGATAGCGAACGGCAAAGCCCGGCAGGAACGGATAGAGCAGGCCGCCCACGGCCGCCGGCGTGGCCGCCACCCGCACATAGCCGTCGGTCTCGTTCATCAGGTTGGCGATGATCTCCGAGCCATCGCCCAGCGCCGCGATCACCCGCCGCGCCACCGCCACCAGCTCCAGCGCGACCCGGGTCGGCTCCACGCCACGGGCGTGGCGCAAGAACAGCCGTGCACCCAGCAGCTTCTCGAGCTCCGAGAGCATCAGCGACACCGCCGGCTGCGACACGCCAACCGCCTCGGCCGCCCGCTTCATGCTTCCCAGCTCCACGAGCCGGACCAGCACCAGCATGTGCCGGAACTTGGCCTTGGCCGTGAAGCGATTGAACAGGACCTGGGACTCGCGATTCATGAATAAGTGACTCTTATGCCGCCTGCCGCGAAAATATTAGTGATTTATAGCCCGCGTTTCTACACTCGGTCGAGCCGCCAGGCGCCGATGACCAGACAAGACCCGACTCGCACCAGCCGTCCCTCGGCAGGCACCGCGATCCCTGCCAATCACAGGAGACGAAATGTCCTTCACCCAGAAGCCGCTCGCCACCGTTCGCCTCGCCGACGGCGCCGTCCTGAGCTATGTGCGCGAGGGGCGCGGGCCGGTGTTGATCTTCGTGCACGGCGTGCTCGGCGACTGGCGTTCGTGGGAGGCGCAATGGCCATTTTTCACCCGCCATTACGACTGCATCGCCTATAGCTGCCGCTTCAACCATCCGAACGGCAACACGATGGCAGCGCCCGACCACAGCGCGGTGGAGAACGCGGCCGACCTCGAGGGGCTGATGGACGCGCTCGGGATCGAGTCGGCGATCCTGGTCGGCAGTTCCTACGGCGGTTTCACTTCACTGGCGATGGGCTTGCGTGCGCCGCAGCGGGTGCGCGCGATCGTCGCGGTCGAGCCGCCGATGATGAAGTACGCCGAGATGTTCGACGACACCGCACCGGTGGCTGCGGCTTTTCGCGAGCAGGCCGTGGTCCCGTCGCGCGACGCGTTCGCGCAGGGCGACGACGAGCTGGGCACCACCTTGCTCACCGGCGGCATCGCCAACCGCCCGGCCGATAGCCTGCCCACCGAGGTGATGCGCCGGCGCATGGAGAACCGCATGGCCGGTCGGCGCGTGGCGCTGTCGTCGGACGAGTTCCCGCTGCTGGACCCCAAGGCGCTGGCCGCATCCACGATCCCGACGATGCTGATGACCGGCCGCAACACCGGCCCGATCTTCAAGGCGATCTTCTCGGGGATCACGCGCGTGATGACGCAGGCGCGGTTGGAAGTGGTGGAAGGCGCCGGGCACTCGGTGGCGGGGGATCAGCCGCAGGCGTTCAATGCGCTGGTGCTGGATTTCCTGGGCAGGCTCGACTGAGCGTCCAGCGCGGCGCGGCCACGCCGCAAAGGTGCTCGCCGAGCCGCGGCCTCGGCCGCGCCGTCAGCGCTACTTCCCGAACGCCAGGTTCGGCAACCACGTCGTGACCTCGGGCACATAGGTCACCAGCACCAGCAGCCCGAGCATCAACAGGAAGAACGGCGCGGTGCCGCGGATCACCTCGGCCACCGGCCGGCGCGTCACGTTGGCCATGATGAACAGGTTCAGCCCGATCGGCGGCGAGAGCAGCGCGAGCTCGATGTTGATGATCAGGATGACGCCGAAGTGCGTCATGTCGATGCCCAGCGTCTTCACGATCGGCGCCACGATCGGCAGCACGATCAGGATGATCGCCGAACCCTCGAGGAACATTCCCATCACGATCAGGAAGATGTTCATGAAGGTGAGGAACTGCCAGGCCTTCAGCCCGCTGTCGGCCACCATCTGCGTGAGCGTCTGCGGCAGGCCCGACTTGATGATCCACAGCGACAGCAGCGCCGCGCCCACGATCTTCACCGTCACCACGCCGGTGCGATCGATCGCTTCCGAGAACAGTGCGCGCAGGTCGCGCAGCTTGCCGGTGCGATAAACGAACAGCACCGCGATGATCGCGATCGTCGCGCCCAGCACCGCGGCTTCGGTCAGCGTGACGAAGCCGCCGTAGATGCCGCCCAGCACCACGATCGGAATCGCGTACGCCGGAAAAGCATGCACGTTCTTCTGGATGATCTCGTGGCGGCTCGCCCGCGGCAGCGGATGGCCGCCGACCTTGTCGGCCACGAAGTAGATGTAGAGGCCGAACAGCGCCGCCTGCAGCAGGCCCGGCACCACGCCGCCCACGAACAGCCGCGGCACCGACTCCTCGGCGATGATGCCGATCAGGATCATCGGCAGCGACGGCGGGATCAGGATGCCCAGCGTGGCCGACGCGGCCGTCAGCCCCATCGCGAAGCGCGGGCTGTAGCCGTTGTCGATCAGCATCGGCACCAGCAGCGTACCCATCGCCAGCGCCGTGGCCATCGACGAGCCGTTGATGGCCGCGAAGATCGCCGTGGCCACCACGCCGGCAATCGCCAGCCCGCCACGCATCGCGCCGATCCAGGTGAGCGCCGCGTCGAACAACACCTTCGCGATGCCGCCGCCACGCATCGTCACCGCCGCGAGCAGGAAGAACGGCACCGACACCAGCACCGGCGTGTTCAGCGTGTCCAGCCCATGCTGCCCCAGCCCCGCGACCGTGACGCCTTCATTGAGCAGCAGCGCGATCGCCACGCTTGTGAGCACAACGTAGATCGGCGCGCCGATCACCAGCAGCGCGCAGACCGCCACGAAACCGACGATCAAGAGCAGCAGCGTCAATTGACCAGGTCCCCGGTTTCGAGCTCGAGCGTGCCGCGGTAGAGGCGCACCAGCCGGTGGACCACGAACAGCACGTGCACCGAGAAGCAACTGCTGAGCGCCAGGTAGTAGACCCAGAACGGCAGCCGCAGCGAACTGTCGGTGCGCTCGTCCCAGCGCATCGCGTCGTCCACCACGAACCAGCCCGCATAGACGAGGAACACGCTGATCGCCAGGCCCAGCAGCAGCGACACGTATTCCGCGCGCACCTTGCCCCGGTCGCTGAAGCGACGCCAGACCACGTCCATGCGGATGTGCGCGCGCCGATGCTCGATGCGCGCCACCGAAAGCAGGATGGCCCACACCATGCCGAACACCACCACTTCCCAGATCCAGTCGGTGCCGGCACCGCCGATCACATAGCGCTCGAACACGCTGTAGACCGACAGCACATAGGCCACGGCGAGCAGGCCCGCCGTGATCCAGCCGATCAACGTATCGAGCGCGTCGAAGAAGCGGTTCACGATTAGTGATCGGTGAAGGGTGGCTTGGCGGTGGGATCGCTGCGTGTGGGCGGTGGCGAAGGATCGGGCGGCGGTTCGCGATGCGCGACGGACTCGCCGCGCTTCCGACCGCCCTGCCGCCTAGCCGCCTACCCGCCTATTTGCGGGCCTGACCCGCCAGCTTCACCGCCTCGTCCGAGATGCCGAGCTTCTTGATCATCGCGTCCTGCACCGCGAGCATCGACTTGTTGGCCTGGGCCACGTCGGCGTCGGTCGCGCTCGTGACCTTCACGCCGGCTGCCTCGAGCTGCTTCCAGTGCTGTGCTTCCTCGGAAAGGATGGCCGCGCGCTGCTGCACCGAGACCTCGTTCCAGGTCTTCGTGAACAGGCTCTTCTGGTCGGCGCTCAGGCTTTTCCAGTACTTCTGGTTCACCAGCGGAATCAGGAAGCCGATGATGCCCTGGTCCCAGAAGCCGTGGGTAATGCCGGCATCGGTGAGCTTGGCCTTGAGTACGTACTCGGCGCCGCTCATCGTCCCGTCCACCACGCCCTGCTGCAGCGCCAGCGGCACGTCGGTCGACGGCATCGACACCGTAGAGGCCCCCACGGCCTCGAGCCGCGCCACCACCGCCGCGCCGCCCGGAATGCGGACCTTCATGCCCTTCAGGTCCGAGAACTGCGTCAGCGGCTTCTTGGTCGAGAAGAGCATCACCTTGCCCATCGACCAGTAGTTGCCCGGCACCACCACGCCCATCTTCTTCTCGAGCTTGGTCGTGAGCAGCTTGCCCAGCGGCCCGTCGAGCATCTCGGTGCGCTGCTGCTCGGTCATGCCGTTGAGCATCGGCAGGTCGACCACGTTGATGTCCGACACCACGCGCGACAGATAGGGCGTGACCAGCACCGTCATGCCGGCGTCGCCACGCGCCACCGCCTTGGCGGCGTCACGGCTCGCATAGAGCTGCGAGCTGTCGTAGAGCTTGAAGCTCATCTTGCCGCCGCTGGCCTTCTCCATGCGGCCGATGAACTCCTTGATCATCCGCGTGCGCAGGTGCGCGGGCGGCGTGTCCATCGTGATGACGAGCTGGTCGGCGGCGGTGGCCGGCGTGGGGGCGTTGAAGGCGATGCCGGCCGTGAGGGCCGCCAGGGCGCAGGCGCGCAGGGTCTTGAAGGGGTTCATGTCGTCCTCCCGAGTTGTTCGTGCCCGAGGGTGGGGCTTTGGGGGGAGTGTAGGGAGGGTGGATATAAATGGGGAGTAAATTAAGCGGGGAAGGTATTTGGGGGGCTTATTGGTCGGGATGCGCGCGCGAAGCCAAGCGCCGGGTGCAATCCTTTTCGAGGCGACGGTGGGCGCTTCGCGCATCCTCACGCAACGTCGAAGTATTTGCGCACTGACGGATGGCACGATGGCGTGTCCTGGGCCCGAGGCAATCGCGCTGTCAAAACCAATCGGATTTTACTGAACCAAAGTGGAGTCAACTACGGAAGCCGGAGATTTCGCGGATGAACGACGAACTTCGGAACTTTGGCGACGCTGTTGCTGCGAGAACGCACTACCGCGGACGTCATGTCGGACGCCATCAAGGGGCTTTTCTGGATCGCTCAAACCCAGCAACGACGCCGCTTTCCAGGTTCCCAGCGATTGCTCTCTAGAGCCAGATCATGAGCATCGGGAAATCTCACCTCCCTCCATCCCAATGGCTGGCCGGACCTCGGAGCGATGCCCCGGCGAGATGGCACTGGTCCTGCTTGCTGGATTTGCATACGGGGGGCGCGAGCGCGCTGCTCGTCTACCGTCAGGGTGGAAACCGAGGTTTGCACGGTTTGCGGATTGCACTTGCGGCATGATGCGATGAGCATCCACCCCATCGCCAACGTAGCACAACCGATCTCATGCGGCCTTGCCTTTGGCGTGGAAGCCGCAGGGTCATGTATTGCACTCTGGCGCTGGTCGATCATCTATCGATGCGCCAGACTTGGCCAGACTTGGCAGTCCGAATCCATTGTCGGCAAAGGCAAAGCGATGACAGACGCAGAAGGCGAAATCCTGACTCTAGACGAGGTCGCCGCGTACTTGAAGGCCGGGAAGCGGACTGTGTACCGCCTGGCGCAACAGGGCGACATCCCGGCATTCAAGCTGGGCGGCACCAGGCGCTTTCGTCGGACTGAGCTGGATCGCTGGATCGCCGCGAGTATCGAGAAGAATCAAAACAAGGTAAACGCTGATGCAGCCTTTCAACTACCAGCGTCGCTTGCTAAGACGTCCGAGGAGCCGCCGTGTCGCGACTCACTGATCTGATCGCCCAGGCCAAAGCCAAAGATGCCCAGATGGGCGCTGATCTGGAACGCGAGTTCAGGGCCTTGTCGTCTCGCCTGCCCTTCGGCCTTAACTTTGAGCGTCACCGGCCGGAGGCTGTGGAGCTGCCCCTGCGCCCCATCCGCAGGGGCGACAAAGTTCGCGTGCTGCCCGAGCGCGGCTCGAATAAGAAAGGTGATCAGCGCCTGTGGCTGGTCCGAAAGATAGGGAAAGGCGGCAATCGCAAGGTCGCTAATCTGGAGTTGCCGGATGCCGCCCAGCCGCAGGTGCAGACCGTGGCGCTGGATGATCTGATCGTCGTCGCGGAATTCAAGGACACGATCTACCCGGGCTTGCTGAGCACAGGCAAGGTCGAGCGCGGCGGGGACAAGCCCTATCACACCGTCATCAACGGCGAGAATTACCACGTCCTGAAGGCACTGACCTACACGCACCGGGGCAGGGTCGACGCGATCTACATCGACCCGCCATATAACACAGGTGCGAAGGACTGGAAGTACAACAACGATTACGTCGAGGGCGAGGATCTATACCGTCACAGCAAATGGCTGGCGATGATGGAGCGACGCCTACTGATTGCGCGGCAACTGCTGAATCCCGCGGATTCTGTGCTCATCGTCACCATCGACGAGAAGGAATATCTGCGACTAGGGATGCTTCTCCAGCAGACTTTCCCTGACGCAAGCATGCAGATGATCTCAAACCTCATCAACTCTAAAGGCACTGGTCGTGCAAACGAATTTCGCCGTGTAGATGAGTACATTTATTTTCTTTGGTTTGGTGCCGCGAAGCTCGGCAGGCTAAGCAATACGACTTCTGCCGCACTCCAACCTGATGATTCGCCTGAAGCGGACGAACCGGATGAAGATGTTGGCCAGCAAGGTGAGGACGGCGAAAACAAAGAAGCTGAAATAGGCATTGGTCTAGATTGGCAAACCTTCCGCAGACGCGACTTGGCTTCTCGACGTGGGACCAAAAAGGGAGGGCCACGACAGTTCTACCCCATCTACGTGAATCTCGAGACAGGTCACATCGAAGCGGTCGGCGACCCATTGCCACACGACATGCCTCGAACCAACGCGCCAGAGAGAAAAGGCTGCGTTGCGGTATTCCCAATACGGAAAGATGGAACAGAGATGAACTGGTCTGCTATCGGATCAACATTTACCAAGAGATGGAAGGATGGTTATGCGCGTGCCGGACGGGCCACTCCTGATCAGCCACAGAAGTACATTATTCAGTATCTGAAAGCGGGACCAATCAAAGATATCGAAGAAGGTCGCGCAACTGTGACTGGGAGAAATCCAGACGGGTCCGTAATCGCCGAGTATCCGGAGGCGTTGGTCAAGACGCCGACCACACAGTGGGCGTTCAAGTCACATAACGCTGAGCACTACGGAACCGGCGTACTCACATCACTCATCCCCAATCGAACTTTTCCATTCCCTAAATCGCTATATGCCGTTGAGGACTCACTGCGCATATTCATTGCCGAAAAGCCGCAGGCTGTGGTCTTGGATTTTTTCTCCGGTTCCGGTACGACCGCCCATGCTGTCATGCGGCTGAACCGGCAGGACGGTGGCCGACGCCAGTGCATTTCCGTCACCAACAACGAGGTTGCAGCGAACGAACAAGATGGCCTGCGTAAGAAAGCCTTGCGCCCTGGCGATGCCGACTGGGAACAGCATGGCATCTGCGACTACATCACTAAGCCGCGCGTGGCGGCCGCGATCACGGGTATGACACCGGATGGCGCACCTATCAAAGGTGAATACAAGTTCACCGATGAGTTCCCGATGTTAGAGGGCTTTGCGGAGAACGCAGAGTTCTTCACCCTGACCTACGAAACCCCAGTTGCCGTCAGCCACCACATGGCTTTTGCCCGCATTGCCCCGCTGCTATGGCTGCGCGCGGGCAGTCGCGGACGCCGCATTGAAAAGGTGCCTGCCGCTGGCTGGGAAGTGGTGGAAGCCTATGGACTGTTGACGCAATTGGATCGGGCCACGCCTTTCCTCAAGTCCGTGCGCAAGACCAACGACCTGCGCGTGGCCTACATCGTCACGGACGACGAGCGGCGCTTTCAGGCCCTGGCCCAACGATTGCCGCAAGGCGTGGAAGCGGTTCGACTGTATGAGTCGTACCTGACCAACTTCGCCTTCGCCAATGGAAACGATGCATGAAATTCACCTTGAAGGATTACCAAGAAGAAGCCGTCCGTGAGGCGTTGATAAATCTGCGCAAGGCGCGCAGGCGCTGGCGCGAGGACGGCGACATGCACGCCTTCTCGCTGACCGCCGCCACAGGCGCGGGCAAGACCGTGATGGCGGCAGCGGTGTCAGCGGCCAATGGAAACTGACCCTATGTGGCCAATATTGTTGACCCACCTTTGATCCAATGGGCCGAGCTTGTGGAGGGCCGGCCCGATGGTTTCGAAGGAGATGGAGTTGGAGATCAGGATCCTGGCCCGTCAGGGCATGAGTATTCGGCGGATCGCACACGAGCTGTCGGTCTCGCGCAATACGGTTCGCAAGTACCTGCGGGGTGAAGCGGTTCGGACGCCCGAATCGAGGAGCCCTGGGCGTCCGCGGTTGTTGTTGCCCTACGAGGACTGGCTGCGTCGGCGCCTGGCGGCGGCCGCTCCGGTCGTGTTGCCGGCCACGGTGCTGCACCGTGAGATTGCGGCGATGGGCTACAAGGGCAGCGAGCGCTCGGTGCGGCGCTTCTGCGCATCGCATCGTCCGTCGGTGCCCGAGGACCCGCTGGTTCGGTTCGAGACGGCGCCGGGCCATCAGGCGCAGATGGACTGGGGCGAGTATCGGCTTGGCCGTGAACGCATCTACGCGTTCGTGGGGGTGCTGGGCTTTAGCCGATGGCTCTACCTGGAGTATGTGGAGTCGATGCGCTCGGAAGTCCTCGTCGCGTGTCACCGTCGCATGTTCGAGGCCTTCGGCGGCATCCCGCACGAGATCCTCTACGACAACATGAAGACGGCGGTCGTGCGACGCAACGCCTACGGTATTGGGCGACACCGCTTCCATGACGACCTGTGGGATCTGGCCAAGGAGTGCGGCTTCCGGCCCCGGTTGTGCCAACCGTATCGACCGCGCACCAAGGGCAAGGTCGAGCGGGCGGTGCAGTACGCAGCGAGCAGCTTCTACTACCCGATGGTCACGCGCGTGGCGCTCGAAGGGCGAACGCCCGAGGTCGAAGAGATCAACGCCGAGGCGCGGCTGTGGCAGTACGGTGTGGCCAACGTGCGGGTGCACGCCACCACGGGCGAGCGGCCGATCGACCGGCTTGAAGCCGAGCGGGCGGCAATGACGCCGTACATGGGTGTCGTTCCCAGCGCTGCCAGCGATCGGCGCGAACGGACCTACCCGCGCTTCCCGATCCAGCGCTCGCCGCGCGAGTACGACGCGATCTTGCAGGAGATGGTCTGATGAGCGAGCGAATCGAAGCGCTGTGCACATCGCTGTCGCTGCACGCGGTGGCGCATCAGTACGCGAATCTGGCGGACGAAGCCGCAAAGAAGGAGATCTCATACCTGGACTACCTGGAGCAGGTCCTAAGCGCCGAGGCAAGCCTGCGCGCCGAGCGCAGCCGGCAGATGTTGGTCAAGCTGGCGACCTTCCCGGTGGTCAAGACGCTCGAGCAGTTCGACTTCGACGCGGCCCCGGGCGCGCCCAAGGCACGGGTGCAGGAGCTCTCCGGGCTGGCCTTCATCGAGCGGCGCGAGAACGTGATCCTGCTCGGCCCCAGCGGTGTGGGCAAGACGCACGTGGCGATCGCGCTGGGCGTTAGGGCGACCGAGCGCGGCTACAAGGTGCGCTTCATCACCGCCGCCGACCTCGTGTTGCAACTCGAGAAGGCCCGATCCGAGGGCCGCTTCGAGCAGTACCTGAACCGGGCGATCCTGGGACCCAGGTTGTTGATCCTCGATGAGATCGGCTATCTGCCGATGCAAAAGGAACAGGCCGACATGTTCTTCCAGGTCGTGGCCAAGCGCTACGAGCAGGGCTCGATCGTGCTGACCTCGAACCTCTCGTTCGGGGATTGGCAAGAGACCTTCGCCGGCAACGCAGCGCTGACCAGTGCGATGATCGACCGACTGCTGCATCACGCGCATGTCATCCAGATCCGCGGCGACAGTTACCGGCTCAGACAGGCTCGGCAAAGTGGTTTGCTCGGCACCAAGCAGGACAGCTGAGCATGGGGGGTGGGTCAATAAATATGGCCGACCAGTGGGTCAATTCTTTATGGCCGTTGACAGCGGTGTTCGAAGCGCTGTTCCACGGCGATGACTACTACGAGTTTGACGGCGATCCTGGCGCTGTGGTGATCTGGTTCAGTGACGATCCCTCCTTGAACGAGCAGACGCGGTTTCGCCTGATGGAGTGCGCCGACCGATTACGGCACACCGATCTGGTGGTGGTGGGAAACAGCTTCAACCGCGCACGATTCGAGACCGGAAAAATATACTTCCTCAACACCCAGAAGCTGGGCAAGAAGAGCCTGCTGGTGCGAGGTTTCGACGGAGACGACGATGGCGGCCTGTTTCCCGAAACCCGGCCAGACATGCGGTCGTACACCATTTGGGACACCATCCGAAACACCATCGAAGACCCAGCGCTGACGCTGTACCTGGTGCTGGACGAAGCGCATCGCGGCATGGGCACCCCGACGACCGCCGTCCAGAACGAGAAATCGACCTTGGTCAAGCGGCTGATTAACGGCGACAAGGGGGTGCCGGGCACCCCCATAGTGCTGGGCATCTCGGCCACAGTTGAACGGTTCAATCGCGCGATGGAAGGCGCGAAGGGGCGCATCACCCTTCCCAATGTGGAGGTCGATGCAACACGTGTGCAGGACTCCGGCCTGCTGAAGGACACCATCGCCCTGGATATTCCAGATGAGGCCGGGCAATTCGATACCGTGCTGGTGCGCCGCGCCACTGACAAACTCAAAGAGTCCACTGCGGAATGGGCGGCCTACGCCAAGCAACAGGAGAAGCCCGAACCCGTTGTGCCGTTGATGGTGCTGCAAGTACCCAACGCGCCTAACCACAATGACATCGGGCGCGCGTTGGACACGATCTTTCAGCAGTGGGGTGATTTGCCGGAAACCTGCGTCGCCCATGTCTTCGGCGAGCACAGCACGCAGACATTCGGCAGGTACACCGTGCCGTACATCTCACCGGAGCGCGTTCAAGATGAAACCCGGGTACGGATACTTATCGCCAAGGATGCCATCAGCACCGGCTGGGACTGTCCGCGCGCCGAGGTGATGGTGTCGTTCCGACGCGCAGTGGATCGCACCCACATAACCCAGTTGCTCGGCCGCATGGTGCGCACACCCCTAGCCCGTCGGATTCCCGGCAACGACCGGCTAAACTCGGTCGATTGTTTACTGCCATTCTTCGACGAGGAAACCGTTACGGCGGTGGTGGACGCGCTGATGCAGGGTGGCAGCGATGTGCCGCCGCTCGGACGCATCCTGATCAACCCGAAGGAGATGAGGCCGAATCCAGCAGCAACGGACGCCATCTGGGATAAGTTTGTTTCCTTGCCCTCGCAAACCCGGCCGCAGCGAGGCGCCAAACCGCCGATCCGCCTGACGGCACTGGCGCATGAACTGGCAATGGACGAGTTGCTGCCAGATGCCGGGCAGAAAGCGCACGCGGCGATGCACAAGGCGCTGGACGCCTTCCTTGCCAGTCGTGCGGAGGAATTCGCCAAAAACAGAGACGCGGTAACCACAGTCGAGGGTCGCACGGTTCTGGCCGATCTGCGAACCAAACAAACCGATTCAAAGACTTTCCAAGCCCAAACCGACGACGTCGTGGTCCAGGATGCCTACCGGCGCACCGCGCGATTCCTCAGCCCCGACATCACGCGCACCTACACCGAAGAGCTGGCGAAACGTAAGCCCGAGGCCGAAGACGATTTCGAGGATGCGCTGATCGAGGCACGCGAAGACATCGGCGCGCTGGGTCTGATGGAGAACCTGCCGGCGTACTTCGACGCCGAAGCCAAGAAGCTTTCCGATGCCTGGTTGGCTCAGTACCGGGAGCAGATCAAACAGCTTCCCGATGATCGGCAAGAGGCTTATCGTCAGATCAGTGCGTTGAGTCGCGAGCCGCAGGATATCGACTTGGCGCGCCCTGTATCTTGGATGGAAGCCACGGCAGCACGCGAGAAGGATGGCACCGAAACCAAGTTGCCAACCTACCCACATCATTTGCTTTGCGATGAGACGGGTTTATATCCCGTCGAATTGAATGATTTGGAAAAGTCCGTACTGAAAGCCGAAACACAACGAGATGGCTTCACGTTTTGGTATCGGAACCCAAATCGACCCACGCAGGATTCGTTGGGAATCGCCTATGTGGATGGCGAGGAAACTAAAATCCTGCGGCCCGACTTTTTGTTTTTCGCGGAGTTGCCTGACGGCACTGTCGCAGTGGATATCGTAGATCCCCACAGCATCCACTTGACTGATGCGCTGCCAAAGTTACAGGGATTGGCCCACTACGCCGAAACCCATCCGCACAGCTACCGGCGTATCGAAGGGGTGGCTGAAATCCGCGGCAGGCTACGCGTGCTCGACATGATGCGATCAGAGGTTCGCCAGGCAACAAAAGAAGCATCAAGCGCAAGAGGACTATACGAAGGCGCGTTGGCGGGTGACTATCGCTGAAAGCCGAATCTCAAAGCAGCGGCGAACTGACCAGCGGAAGAAGCCGTAGCTGCCCATCGCTGCGACCCTACAAGCACCGACCTGGGTCAGCAGTGGTGCGGTGAGATCCGGTGGCCTCGACCTCCTCGGCTTGCGGCTCCCGGTTCAATTCATCGGCGGCACACTGCTCGATGGTGTCACCACCGTGACACCATCGGTGCGCTATCTGGCTTTCCGGGCTTGGCTGATCCACCGCTACAGCCGGAGCGGACAACCAGATCGCTGGCAAGACTTCACCGACTTTGCCGCACGACTCGAATCGGCCCTGTTGCTCGGCAACCTTACCCAGGACCGCGCCATCGGTGGGCTCATCGGGACCGATCAGGCACTGGCACGTCTGGACGCCAATACGTCTCGGGTGGCGATCTCGGCACTCGTCGAATCGCCGGCGTCGACCATCTACGCCGGCCCTTCAGACCAGCTTGACATCACGAGATCACGGCACGACGCAGTTCCTGGACTGGTCGCCGAGCGTGGCGTGCAGCTCGCCGCAGCGCTTGATCGGCACCTGACGCGCGTCCCGCTCATTGAACGCCTGCTGTCAGAACCAACGGTTGCGTACGTCGCGCCATGGCTCTTCACCGCCGGCAAAGATTCGCCCTCTCTGCTACACGAAATCCGCCGCGAACTCGCGAGCTGCGATGGCGTGGACATCCTGGTGAGCTTCATCACCGTATCGGGCGTGCGCAAGCTGCGCGATATCTTCGACACGATCACGGCGCTTGGCGCAGGGCAGTCCGTTTCGACACGGATTCGAATTCTGACCACGACCTACACCGGTGCCACCGAAGCGCGCGCGCTCGACGAGCTCGCGCGCCTGCCCGGCTGCGAAGTTCGCGTCTCGCTCGACGGGCGGCGCACGCGTCTACATGCAAAGGCGTGGCTGTTCCACCGCAAGACCGGGTTCGGGTCAGCCTACGTAGGCAGCGCCAACCTATCGGGTGCGGCGCTGACCGGCGGGCTTGAGTGGACCGTGAAGGTGACCGAGCGCGGGCATGCGGACTTGTTCGCACGCGCGGCCGCCCACTTCGAAACGCTTTGGAACGATGGTGAGTTCGAGCGCTACGACGCTGACGATCCGGCGCATCAGTCGGCGCTCGCTCGGGCGCTGGAGCGTGAGGGTGGCAGCGCCGACGCCGCGATTCCTGTCAGCTTCTTCGACCTGCAACCGAAGATCTACCAGCAGGAGATGCTCGAGAAACTCGATACCGAGCGCGCGCACGGCCGGACGCGCAATCTCTTGGTGGCGGCCACCGGTACCGGCAAGACCGTTGTCGCCGCATTCGACTATCGGCGTCGCTGCGAAACTCATGGCGGTCGGCCGCGCTTGCTGTTCGTCGCTCACCGCGAGGAGATCCTGCGCCAGGCGCTTCGCACTTATCGCGAGGTGCTTCGCGATCCGAGCTTCGGGGAGTTGCTCGTGGGCGGCCGCGAGCCCGAGCGCTTCGACCATCTATTCGCGACCATCGACAGCGTCACCAGTCGCCGGCTGGTAGAAACGCAGGGGTCTGGCTATTGGCACATGGTAGTCATCGACGAGTGCCATCGGATCGCGGCCGAGCGCTTCGATGCGTTTGCTCGCGTGATTCGGCCCGACGTACTGCTTGGCCTGACCGCTACGCCTGAGCGCAGTGACGGCCGACCGATCGCGCCCTACTTCGACACCCGCCCAGATGGCAGTCCGGCCTTTGAATTGCGCCTCTGGCACGCGCTCGACCTTCAGTTGCTCGCGCCTTTCGAGTACTACGCGTGCGACGACGACACCGACTTTGCTGACGTACCCTGGGATCGGCCAGGCGAACGCGATGCGATCGACCGTCTTGTCACCGGCAACGACATTCGCGCGCGATTGGTGGTCAATGAGTGGCGCCGGCTTGCCTCGGACGCCAGGCGCTCGCGGGCACTGGTGTTCTGCGTCTCGGTCGCGCATGCGCAATTCATGGCGGACCAACTGAACCGCGCCGGCCTGCCTGCCGCATGCGTGGTTGGTACGAGCCCGCCTGACGAGCGCCGCCGCGCGCCTCAGCGATTGGAACAGGGGGAGCTCTGCGCATTAGTCACTGTCGACCTGTACAACGAGGGGATCGATCTGCCGCGAGTCGACACCTTGCTACTGCTACGCCCCACGCAAAGCCCAGTGCTGTTTCAGCAGCAGATTGGCCGCGGGCTGCGCCTGGCACCCGGCAAGGAGAGTTGCCTGGTGCTGGACTTCGTCGGTCAGCACCGTGCCGATTTCCGGTTCGATCGGCTGTTGTCTTCGCTTACAAGCCTCTCCCGCCGCGAGCTCACGGACAGCGTCGAGCGCGGCTTTGGCAGTCTGCCGCCGGGGTGCCACATTCAACTCCAGAAGCAGACCCGCGATCAGGTGCTGCGCTCGCTGCGCAATCTGAGCACGCAGAACTGGCGGCGGCTTACCAGCGAGCTGCAGGCGTATGTGGCGCTCCGAGGAGTCGCCAACGTCAGGCTGGCGGATTTTCTGCACGATCAGTCGCTCGCCCTGGAAGATGTCTACCGTGGCGGCAGCGCGAATGCGCGCAGTGGCTGGACCGCACTCAAGCGAAGCGCTGGCCTGCTGGCGAGCGAGCCGGGGCCGCAAGAGGACTACTTCGGCCGGCGCTTCGCCGATCTCTTGCACGTCGACGATCCGATCCGGCTTCGGGCGATGCGCACCGCTGGCGGTATCGGCACGGCCCTCCCGGGCGGTGACTCGTCTGCGGCGCTGTGCCTGCAGATGCTCACGTACCAGGTCGACGGCCAGCAGTCGCAAGTCGGCGGCTTCGATGCCTTCGTTGAGCGTGTGCGCAACAACCGCGGCGCGGCGTCGGAACTGGTCGAGCTCGCTGATTTGCTCGAGGCTCGGCGCGCGCTCACCGCCCACGCGGTGCCCGGGCTCGAAGACACCCCGATTCAACTGCATGGTGCCTATGGCGTGCGCGAAGTACTCACCGCAGTCGGCTGGCTCAATGCGAAGCGGCGCTCGCCATTCCAGGCGGGCACGCTGCCACTGGTCGATCGCAAGACCGAATTGCTATTCGTGACGCTCGACAAGCGCGAGGGCTACCACGACCGGATCGCATATCGCGACTACGCGATCAGCGCCGAGCGATTCCACTGGCAAAGCCAGAACAGCGCCGGGCCGGATACAAACGCCGGCCGGCGATATATCCAAAGCCCGGGCAACGGTTGGCAGTTTCAGTTGTTTGTGCGCGAGCGTCGCGGAGAACCGTATCGAGCCTGTGGGCCACTGACGCTCGAATCATGGAGCGGTGGACGACCGATGAGCATTGTTTGGCGCCTGGTCGTGCCGTTGCCAGCACGGCTATTCCGGGCGTTCAGCGTGTTGCGCGGGGTGTGACTGGGGTCTTTGGGAGGACGCAGTCGGCCGAATGATCGATTGTGTGAAAGAGCAAGGCAAGCGACTGTTGGACTCTCCGCGTCGATCGCGCTTTCCAGGCGCGTACGCCATCTCGGTTACATCTTTATCCCAAACGTCGCTTGGGTTATTCTTGGCGTGCCAACGATCTTTCGCACCCGCGAGGGCTGGTCGGTCCGAATCTATCTGAACGACCACCGCCCGCCACACGTCCACGTCGTTTCGCGTGAAAGTGAAGCCCGGTTCGGCCTGCTCTGTGACATCGGCCGGGTTCGACTGATCGAGAACTTCGGCTTCTCTCGCGCGCAACTCGGTTCGCTGGCCGAACAGTTGTCGACGCACATTGAACTGCTATGCGAACGATGGACCGATATTCATGGCTGACGCGATCACCCAAGACGAGTTCGACGCCGCCAATCGACGAGCGCTTGTCGCTGCCGCCCAAGGGCCACGCGCGATCAGCGCTCGCTATTCACGCGGCCGCGTCGTCCTCGACTTGGACAATGGTTGCAGCTTCGCGTTTCCTGCCGCGCGTGCCGAAGGGCTCGCCGATGCCCGTGCCGCGGATCTCGCCAGCGTGGAGATCACCCCAAGCGGCCTTGGCCTGCATTGGCCTCGGCTCGACGTTGATTTGTCGGTACCGGCGCTGCTGCGCGGCATGTTGGGATCGAGGCAATGGATGGCGAAGATCGGACAGGTCGGTGGACGTTCCAAGTCCGACGCCAAGGCGGCGGCCGCACGGGCCAATGGCCGCAAGGGTGGCCGACCGCGCAAGCGCGAAGACGCCGCCTAGGCCCACTTGCTCACCGGTCCAAGGTATCGCCTGGTCTCACGCAAACAGCGCCGCCACCGTACCCATGGGCAGATACAGCCGTTGCGGATTTGCCTGCAGGGCGAGAAAGCCATAGTGTCGATAGAAAGCTGCGGCCATGTCGTCCTTGGCATCCACGACAACGGCCATCGCGGCAATCTGCTCGGCATGAACCAAGGTGCGATGCAGTGCGTCTAGCAGCAAGTGTTCGCCCAACCCCTGCCCACGACAGCCGCGATCGACTGCCAGCCGCCCCAAGAGCGTCACCGGCAATTGCGGGTACCGCGGCAGTCGATGCGCCATTTGAGCCGGCAGATCCGTCAGCATCAGGACCGACGCTGAGAGGGTGTAGAAGCCCAGGACTTGGCGCTCGGGTGGTCGTACCGCTACGAACGGCGCCGCAACGCGCTTGTCGGCATCCTGGCGAGCCTGCTGCGTGAGGTATCGGTCGAGCGCAGGAATGCCGCTAGTGAATCGGGCGCGGTCGTGGGTTCTGTCGAGCCGCTCGATCGCAACCGACGCGATGTCCATGCGTCAGTCGCCGGTGCGGGCCCGGTAGGTCTTTGCTGCTTGTGCGAGGCGCTGGCTTGGCGCCGGCGGCTCGAGCAGGGCCTGCACGAAAGACGCCTGCTCGGCCCGGGACAGTTGGATCGTTTCGCTGGCCTCGATCACGCGTTGCGCCGCTTCCTGCGCGCTGGCCACCACGAACTCGCTCAGGCTACGGCCCGTGAGCATGGCCGCGCGCTTGAGCAGGCTTTTTTGCGTCTCCGAAATGCGAGCTTCGAGTCGTGCCGCGCGCGGCGCGTTTTGGACGGGTGTATTGGCCATTTGCCTGATCCTTGCCGGCACAACTGTACGGCAATCGTCCGTACATGGCAAGACATCACCCGTACGCCCCCTCCGGCACCGGAAACCCATTCCTCCCCGGAAACTCCGGCGCCAGCACTCTCGCCCTCGGCGACTTCACCCACAGCCGCAGCAACTTCCTCCGTACCCCCGGATCCTCGAAATCCTCGAACGCCGTCCGCGAATGCAGCACCGCATAGTTGTTCGCGAACTGCAGATCCCCCGGCTCGAGCATCATGTCCAGCCGGATCCGTTCCAGCCCGATGATCCGGTCGAACAGATCCAGCGCCTCGATCTCCACCTTCGATAGCGGCTGCCGCATGACCTCGTGGCCGAGCTCGGTGTACTGGCGCAGGTAGCGGCAGCTCAGCTTGCCCTGGTGGTAGCTGAAGATCGGCGAAAGGCTGGGCGTGGGCTCGCATAGGTGTTCGAAGTACCAGAGCTTGTAGTACAGCCCCAGGAACTCGCGGTGGTTCTCGAGGATCTCGTTGTAGATCGCGGCCACGCTCGCGAGGCTGCTCACGCCGCCCTGGCGCGCCTTGCGGATGCACAGCAGGCCCACGAGGTCGGACGGGTCGGAGTGGTAGGGAAGATAGAGGTTGGTCTCGTAGACGCGGGTCTCTTTCTTCGTGGGGTCGCCCACGGCCATGACGCCGCCGATCAGGTCGCCGCGCGGGTTCTGGCCCACGGGCGTGCCCAGGTGCAGGCCGATGCCGTAGTAGAGGGTGTTGATCTCGTCGTCACTGTAGCGCTCGATGGGCAGACCGCGCATCAGCCAGAAGCCACGGCCGTTCTCGAGCTCGTCGGCGCGACGCTCGAGTTCGGCGTCCAGGGGGCCAAGCGGGAAGTCGTCTTTCGTGAAATGCGGGAAGCGCTGGCCGCGTTGCTTCAGGCCGGCGAGTGCGGCGTCGATCGCGGCGATCTCGCCGGCAGTGAGGAGGTGGATCCAGCTGTGGTCCTTGGCGAAGTCGCTGCCGACCCAGACGGTGGGGCCGGTGAGGGGTTCGGTTCGGATGGTGGTCATGGCGCAGGTTTTCGAGTCGGCGGGCCCAGGTTCGACGGGCATCGTATGGATGCTACCGAGCGCGGTCAACGCATCGCTGGGTCGGGTCGGTGGTAGTGATCGACGGTCAGGCGCATCATCTTCGAGCCAGTCATCCAGCCCGCTGGCGATCAGGCCCGCGAACGGGCTGCGCCGCGCGCAACTCGATACCGACTTCCTCTAGTTGCTTTGGCGCGCTCGTTCGACATCCCAATCGGCGTAGCCGGCGTTTCCAGCGCCTCATTGGCAGACAATCCGCAGCATGAGCCCCGCACGACCCGTCGCACCTCCGTCAAGTACGCGAAACGCCGGTATCGACGCCTTGCGGGTGGGGACTACCTTCCTGGTCGTGCTCCACCACACGGCGATCACCTACGGCGCGATCGGTGGCTGGTACTACAAGGAGATTCCAACCGACAGTTCGCTGTCGTCGATGCTGCTGGTGTTCTTCTGCACGTTCAACCAAGCCTGGTTCATGGGCCTGTTCTTCCTCCTGGCCGGGTACTACACACCGCCGGCACTAGGCGCCAGAGGGTCCTGGCGCTATCTGCGCGATCGGCTCCAAAGGCTGGGCATCCCGCTGCTGGTCTATGGCTTCGTGATCGGTCCGGCAACGATTGCGCTTGCGAAGACGGCGCGCGGCAAGCCGTTCTTCGACACGCTGACCTTGCTGTGGCAGCGAGGAATCTTCGAGAAAGGTCCGCTGTGGTTTGCGTGGGCGCTACTGATCTTTGCAGTCGTTGCGGTGCTTGGGCAAGCGCTCGGAGTTTGTCGTAACGAGACCCAGCGCGAGCGGAAGTTTCCGACAAACAAAGTGCTGTTGGCGGCCGCGGCGGCCACCGGAGTCGTTGCTTTCGTGCTCCGACTGAAGTGGCCGGTCGGCACCGAGGTCTGGGGCCTGCAACTCGGCTACTTTTCCAGCTACGTTGTCCTGTTCGGTGCGGGCTTCCTCGCAGCGTCCCCGCGCTGGCTGGAACGGTTGCCGGCGCCGCAGGTGGGCACTTGGCGACGCATTGCGTGGATCGCGTTGCCGGTACTTCCGGTGGTGGCCCTGCTCGGCCCGAAGCTGATGGGAATCGAAGGGCAACCGGTGGGGGGCTGGAGCATTCCCGCACTTGTCTATGCGCTCTGGGAGCCCTTTGTCGCCTGGGGCGTGATCCTGGCGTTGCTGCAGGCTTGTCAGCAACGCATCAAGGTGCTTGTTCCGTTCGGCGCGCGCCTGGCACGGCGCGCGTTCGCGATCTACGTCGTTCACCCGCCGGTCGTCGTGGCCGTGACGCTGGCCTGGCGTGGCGTCGAGGCGCCGGCACTGCTCAAGTTCGCGGTAAGTGGCGGCCTTGCCTGCGCGGCGTGCTACGTGCTGGCCGGCCTGCTGTTGAAGTTGCCTGGCGTCGATCGCGTGCTTTGAACCCCTGCGCTCGCGCGCTGGCGAAGCGCGACCATGGAACAGCGCGCCGAGATGGCGGGATTGCTCCCGCGGCGCCTGGCGCGCTGAGCCGGCGCAGGCGCAGGTCGGTGGTTGCCGGATTGCTCATTTCCGAGGTAGTCTTCAGAAAGAAGATGCCTATTCGATTTCTGAAGAACCCATGACCACGGCTGCTTCCAGTCAGTTTCCCGCCACCACCCCCGACGCCGCCGCCGTCCTCAGCAAGGCCGTCCCTCGCGCCGCCGAGCGCCTGGGCATCACCCGCGCCCACCTGGCCACGATCCTCGGCGTCAGCCCCGCCACCGTCACGCGCCTCTTCCGCGGCAGCTACCAGCTCGACCCGCACCGCAAGGAGTGGGAATTCGGGCTGCTGTTCGTGCGCCTGTTCCGCTCGCTCGATTCCATCGTGGGCGACGAGCCCACGGCGCGGCGCTGGCTGGCGAGCGAGAATCACGCGCTCAACGCGCGGCCGATCGAGCTGATCGGCCAGACCGAGGGGCTGGTTCGTGTCGTCCAGTACCTGGACGCCTCGCGCGGTCTCGGCTGAGGCCCGGCCCTGGCGGGCCGGCGCCTGGCGCATGGTCGAGGCCCAGCACGTGGCCTCGACGATGAAGCTGGTCGACGACCGCGACGAGCAGGACCTGCTCGAATCGCTGCTGGAATCGAGCAAGCCGGCGCTGGCGAGCGGCACCGAGCGGCTCGACTACCTGCTGGCCACGCCGTTTCGCTATCCGGCGCGGCACGGCGGTTCGCGCTTTCGGGGGGCTACCGACCCGGGCGTGTTCTACGGTGCGGAGTCAGTGCACACTGCGGCGGCCGAGCTCGGCTACTGGCGCTGGCGCTTCCTGCGCGATGCGGTCGACCTGGACCGCCTGGCGCCGGTCGCGCATACGGCGTTCAGGGCAGACATCGCCACCGAGGTGGTCGACCTGCGCGAGCCGCCGCTGAGCGCGGACGCGGCGGCCTGGCGTCACCCGGACGACTACTCGGCCACGCAGGCCTTCGCGCGGGTGGCGCGCGAGGCCGGGCTCGGTGGCATCGTCTATGGCTCGGTGCGCGACCCGCGGCCGGGCTGGTGCCTCGCGCTGCTCACGCCCGCGGGCTTTGCGCGCACGAAGCCGCAGCCACGGATGCAGACCTGGTTCCTGGCGGTGTCGGCCGAGGACGTGACCTGGCGGCGCGAGGGGGCGTCGATGCGCTTCGAGATGTCGCGGTGGGTCGAACCAGGGTTCGGCGGGCGTGGGAGCGCAAGATGACCCCGATCCCGCTTCGCAACGACACCCTTGCCCAGATCGCCCGCTCGCGGTCGGTACCCGTCCCCACCTACGATCGCACGGCGCTGCGCGCCGGCATCGTGCACATCGGCGTGGGCAATTTCCATCGCGCCCACCAGTCCTGGTACCTGCACCGCTTGTTCGAACAGGGACTGGATACCGACTGGGCGATCGTGGGTGCCGGCGTGCGCCCCGATGACGCCACGATGCGCGAGAGGCTGCGCGCGCAGGACTTACTCACCACCCTGATCGAACTCGACCCGGCCGGGCGCTCGGCCGAGGTGGTGGGCTCGATGATCGACTACCTGCCGGTGGAAGGCGGCCACGCCGCGCTGATCGAGCGGATGGCGGCGCCGGATATCCGCATCGTTTCGCTCACGGTGACCGAGGGCGGCTACTACCTGGACCCGGCCACCCGGCGGTTCGATCCCACCCACCCGGACATCGCGCACGACGCCCGCCACCCGGATGTGCCGCGCACGGCGTTCGGTGCGATCGTCGCCGCACTGGGTCGTCGTCGCAGCGCGGGCATCGGGCCCTTCACGGGTCTTTGCTGCGACAACCTGCAGGGCAATGGCCAGGTGCTGCGCCAGACCGTGGTCTCGCTCGCGCGGCTCTCGGACCCGGCGCTGGCCGACTGGATCGAGACTCGCTGCACCTTCCCGAACTCGATGGTCGATTGCATCGTGCCGGCCACCGGTGCGCGCGAGCGGGCGTTGGCTCGCGAGCTCGGCATCGACGACGCGGCACCGGTCACGCACGAGAACTTTCGCCAGTGGGTCATCGAGGACGACTTCTGTGCCGGCCGGCCCGACTGGGATCGGGCCGGCGCGACCTTCTCGGATCGCGTGCACGACTTCGAGAAGATGAAGATCCGCATCCTCAACGGCGGCCATCAGGTGATCGCGGACGTGGCCGAGGTTCTGGGCATCGACACAATCGCGCAGACGATGGCGCACCCGAAGATCCTCGGGCTCTATCGCAAGGTGGCGTGCGAGGAGATCGCACCGCATGTCCACGCGGTGCCTGGGTTCGCGCCCGCGCAGTACGTGGCGCTGATCGAGCGGCGCTTTTCGAACCCGGCCATCGCCGACACCACGCGCCGGGTGGCGTTCGATGGCTCGAGCCGTCATCCGGGCTTCATCGTGCCGTCGATCCGTGCCGGGCTCGGGGCCGGCACGCCGGTGGAGGGCCTGGCGCTGGTGTCGGCCGCGTGGGCACGCTACTGCCTGGGCTCGCGCGAGGACGGCAGCGCGGTCGAGCCGAACGATCCGTTCTGGACCGATCTCGTGGCGCGCGCGCAAGCCGCGCGCGAGAATCCCGCCGAGTGGCTTGCGATGCGCCACATCTATGGCGATCTCGCCGATGCGCCGCGCTTTGCCGGTGCGTTCTCGCGCTGGTTGCGCGCGATCTACGCCAACGGCATCGAGGCGGCGCTCGACGCTTATCTGATCACCTGAACTGAACCCCTGACCCACTGCCGAGGAGTCGTCGATGACCGCGGTACTGCAAGGAAAGGTCGCCGCCGTCACGGGCGGCGCCTCGGGCATCGGCCTCGCGAGCACGGAAGCGATGCTTGCGGCCGGCGCGCGGGTGGTGGTGGCCGATCGCGACGATGCCGCCTTGCGTGCGCTGCGCGCGCGCCATGGCGAGGCGCTGGTGCCATTGGCCATCGACCTGCTCGACGCCGCCGCGTGCAAGCAGCTCGTGCCCGGCATCCTGGCGCTGGCCGGCCGGCTCGACATCTTCCATGCCAATGCCGGGCTCTACCTGGGCGGCGACCTGGTCGATGCCGAAGCCGATGCGATCGATCGCATGCTGAACCTGAACGTCAACGTGGTGATGAAGAACGTGCGCGACGCGCTCGCGCACATGATCAGCGCCGGCGGCGGCGACATCATCGTGACCAGTTCGCTGGCCGCGCATTTCCCGACGCCGTGGGAGCCGGTCTATGCGGCCTCCAAGTGGGCGATCGACTGCTTCGTCCAGACCACGCGACGCCAGGCCTTCAGGCACGGCGTACGCATCGGCGCGATCTCGCCCGGGCCGGTGGCGACCGCCCTACTGGCCGACTGGCCCGAGGACAAGCTGCGCGAGGCGAAGGAATCCGGCAGCCTGCTGCCCGCATCCGAAGTCGCCGAGGTGGTGATGTTCATGCTCACGCGCCCGCGCGGCATGACGATCCGGGACGTGGTGATGATGCCGAGCAACTTCGACCTGTAGCCGGGTTGCGCACGGGCCACGAGGTACCTGGGCCGCGGCGCAGGGGTATTACCGATAACGCGCCACCAGCGGATCTGCCAACCCCGCCTCGGCAAACCCCTTCGCCCGCAGCACGCACGCATCGCACCCACCACACGGCCGCCCGTCCTCGCCGGGGTCGTAGCAGCTCGTGGTCTCGCCGTAGTCCACGCCCAGCGCGGTGCCGGCGCGAATGATGTCGGCCTTGGTCATGCTGCCCAATGGCGCATGGATCGTGAGGCGCGTGCGCCCCTCGACGCCAGCCTTGGTGGCCAGGTTGGCCATGCGCTCGTAGGCGTCGATGTACTCGGGCCGGCAGTCCGGGTAGCCGCTGTAGTCCAGCGCATTGACGCCGATGAAGATGTCGGCGGCACCCAGCACCTCGGCATACGCCAAAGCGAACGACAGGAAGATGGTGTTGCGCGCCGGCACATAGGTGACGGGTACGCCGTGGCTGATCTCGGTGGCGGGCCGGTCCTTCGGCACAGCGATGTCGCTGGTGAGCGCCGAGCCGCCGAACACCCGCAGGTCGATCTCGGCCACGACATGGTTCTCGACGCCCATCGCGCGGGCAACCCGGCGCGCGTAGTCGAGTTCGATCGCGTGGCGCTGGCCGTAGCGAAAGCTCAGCGCGCAGGGTTCGAAGCCCTGGTCGCGCGCGATCGCGAGCACGGTGGTGGAGTCGAGCCCGCCGCTGAGCAGCACGACCGCCTTGGGTTTGTTCATGCGGGTCTACCCGAATTTCAGGGGGGGCAGCACCGCTTCGAAGCGATCCTCGGCGCTGCCCGGCACCAGTTCCTGGCCGAAGCCGGCGAGTGTAAGGCTCGCCAACCCGTGCGCGAGCGCCCAGACGAACAATTCATTGCCCTCGGCGCCGGCACCGCCGGGCGTGATCGGTGCGCAGACCTGCCGGAGCACCTCGAACGACGCGCCGGCGGCTTCGCGCAGCTCGGCGTCGATCTCGGGATCGTCGGCGCACTTGTTACCGCCCCACATCAGGTGAAAGAGGCCGGGGTTCTCGCGTGCGAAGCGCTGGTAGCCGCGGCCCGCGCCCACGACGCGATCGCGTGGCGCGTCGGAGCCCGCCGCGATCTCTTCTTCCATCGCCTGCGTGAAGCGGCGAAAACCCTCGGCGACGATGGCGCCGCGCAGGTGAGCCAGGCTGGGAAAGTGATGGGCGGGCGCGGCGTGGCTCACGCCCGCGCGGGCGGCCACGCCGCGGATCGACAAGGCCTCTGGCCCGCCCTCGGCGATCAGGGCGACGCCCGCGTCGATCAAGGCGGCGCGCAGATTGCCATGGTGATGGGGCTTCTTCGAAGACATGCCTGAAGTCTAGCCCACCACTTGACAGCGTCAAGTTCAATCCGTATCTTGACGCTGTCAAGTTAAAGGAGGCCACGATGGCTGCCCAGACCGATTCCCGAGCGCCGACCCGATTGTCCGAGCCGCACCACACCGGGTCCCCGCGGCCCGGCCCTCGCCGCGCGCTGATCCTGATGGCCCTGGCTGCCGTGGGGGTGGCGCTGGCCTCCTACCGCTTTGTGTTCCTGGGGCTGGAGGCCAGCTTCTTCGTGATGCTGGCCCAGATCGAGGCCCGGCCGCTCGCCTTCCTGATCCACGTCGCGGCCTCGCCGATCGCGCTCGCGATCGGCGCGATCCAGTTCTTCCCGCGGCTGCGGGCGGCACGGCCCGGCCAGCACCGCTGGCTCGGGCGTCTCTATGGGCTGGCGATCCTGGCGGGCGGCCTGGCCGGACTGGTGATGGCGCCGACCTCGGTGGGCGGGCCGGTGGCCGGCTGGGGCTTCGGCCTGCTGGCGGTGATCTGGATCGCCGTGACGGCGCAGGCGGTCCGGCTCGCGATGGCCGGGCGCTTCGATGCGCACCGGCGCTGGATGGTTCGTTCGTATGCGCTTACTTTCGCTGCCGTGACGCTGCGAATCTACCTGCCGTTCTTCATGGCGGCCGGGATCGAGTACCCGGCGGCGTCGGTCTACCTGGCGTGGATGGCCTGGGTACCGAACCTGGTGGCGGTGGAGTGGTGGCTGCGGCGGCGCGGTTCGCGTCACGAGCGTCACGCGGCTGCTCAGGCACCGACCGTGCGCCAAGGCCCTAATCCGGCGTTCGTCGAAGAATGTCAGCGACAATCGACTCTGATGCGCAACGACACCGAGATGATTCGAACATGACCGATAGAGCCGACATCCCCCACGTGCTGACCGACGAACTAGTGGCCGCCCTGAGCGGTATCGCCACCGCGACCCTGACCTACCAGTTGCAACAGCGCGGCATTCGCACCACCTTCCTGGCCGGGCTCAAGCCCTTGCAGCCGCACAAGCGGATGGTGGGTCGGGCCCGGACGCTGCGCTACGTGGCCGTGCGCGAAGACGTGCAGCCCAAGTACCAGGGCGGGCTCAATGCCCAGAAGCGCATCGTCGAGAGCATCGAGCCGGGCGACGTACTGGTGATCGAGGCGCGCGGTGTGGCCGACGCCGCCACGATCGGCGACATCTTCGCCACCCGCCTGTTCCGGCTAGGGGGCAAGGGCGTGGTCACCGACGGCGCATTGCGCGACACACCGGCCATCGCCGACATCGGCGAGCCCGTGTACCACCTGGCCTCGCACGGCGCGGTGCTCGGGCGCATGCACATGCCGTTTTCCACCGACGAGCCGATCACCTGCGCAGGTGTCTTCGTCGTGCCCGGCGACGTGGTGGTCGGCGACGGCGAAGGCGTGGTGGTGATACCGGCGGCGCTGGTGGAGGAAGTCGTGCGCGATGCCCTGGCGCAGGAGGAACGCGAGGCGTTCGCGCTCGAGCGGGTACAGGCCGGCGAGTCCTCGATCGGCCTCTTTCCGCTGTCGAAGGAACGCATGGGCGACTTCGAAGCATGGAAGGCCGCCAAGGGTTCGGCTGGCAAGGGGTAGGAAGTGCGATCGGGTGCCCACGATCCAGGGGCACCTCATCGAAGACACTCCGTCTCGCGCCCGCTTCTTCTCGCGCGGCACGCTGGTCGTTGCCGACCGCGTTGCCGGCCGCGGTGTTCCGCCGCATCCTGTCCCGGTTCCCGACCTGACGCTGCTTCAAGTCGCGCACCGACGTCTCCGGGTCGCCTGCGTGTATGCTTTCGCGACGACCGGGCAATGGCCCCTTGCGCGTGCGCGCCGCGGCAAGGGGACATCCGACCAGGCCAGTACGCCTGACAGAAATCAAAGAGGAGACGGAAATGCCCGCTCAACTGGACCCGACCCACATCATGCAGACGGCGACCGGATTCTGGGCGTCGAAGGTGCTGCTGACGGCGGTCGAATTCGATCTGTTCACTGTTCTTGGCGACGGCCACATGACGGCGACAGAACTCGGCGAGGCGCTCGGCATCCACCCGCGTGGCCGGTACGACTTCTTCGACGCCCTCGTCGCCCTCGGATTCATCCGGCGCGATGGCGACGGGCCGCGGGGCAGGTACCTGAACTCGCCGGAGACCGCTGCATTCCTGAACAAGGCGAGCCCCCGCTACGTCGGCGGCCTGCCCGAGATGCTCAATACCCGGCTGTTCGGGTTCTGGAACCACCTCGGCGATGCGCTGCGGACCGGGCAGCCCCAGAACGAAGTGAAGTCGCACGGCAAGCCTATCTTCGAGGAACTCTACTCGCAGGAGGCGAGCCTCGGCGAGTTCCTGTCGGCGATGACCGGACTCCAGGCCGGCAACTTCCAGGCGCTGGCGGAGAAGTTCGACTTTTCGGGATACCACAGCGTCACCGACGCCGGCGGCGCACTGGCGCTGCTGTCTCGCATCGTCGGCGCACACCACCGACACCTGTCCTTCAAGACCTTCGACCTGCCACCGGTGGCCGCACACGCCCAGCGCCACGTCGACCAGGCGGGCATGGCGGACCGAATCGCCGTCGTCAGCGGGGATTTCCTGGTCGACGAGCTGCCCAGGGCAGACGTCGTGACGATGGGCAACATCCTGCACGACTGGAATCTCGAGCAGAAGAAGCACCTGATCTCGAAAGCCTTCGATGCCCTGCCGGAAGGCGGGGCCTTCATCGCGATCGAGAACGTGATCGACGACGCGCGCCGCGAGAATGCCTTCGGCCTGTTGATGTCGCTGAACATGCTGATCGAGTTCGGCGAGGGCGGCTTCGACTATACGGGCGCCGACTTCCGCGAATGGTGTGGGGAAGCCGGGTTCAAGCGCTTCGACATGATCCCGCTCACCGGACCGACCAGCGCGGTGATCGCCTACAAGTGACGGCGCCTCAGGGGCGCCCGGGCGGCACTAGGCAAGGACCGCCTCCACCACGCTCGCCGCCGACTCGGTCGGCACCACCCGCGTCATGCGGAAGCCGGCCTTCGCGAGCAGCGACGCGTACTCGGCCCCGGTGCGCTCCTCGCCGCCGGTCGCCGCCAGCATCACCATGTCGAGCACCTTGCCCGGATGCGGCGCGTCGCCGGCCGGAAGCACCATCTCGATCGTCAGCAGCCGTCCGCCCGGCTTCATCGCGTCGCGACAATGGCCCAGGATGGTCAGGCACTGGTCTTCGTTCCAGTCGTGGATGATGTGCGAGAGCAGGTAGGCATCGCCGCCCGGCGGAACCGATTCGAAGAAACTCCCGGATTCGATCGTGACCCGATCGCCCACGCCGTGTGCCGCCAGCAGCGCCGGCGCATCGCGCACCACGTGGGGTCGATCGAACAGAATGCCCCGCGGCCCGGCGTGCCGCGCGAGGATCGCGGCGAGCAGGTTGCCGGTCGCACCGCCGACATCGACCACGGTTCCGAAGCCCGAGAAATCGTAGGCCGCGGCGATGGCCGCCGGCTCGGCGCCATGGAAGCCGACCATGGTCTCGCTGAACTGCGAGGCATCCTCGGGATGCTGTGCCAGGTAGTCGAACAGCGGCATGCCCATGGCCCTGTCGAACGCGATGCCACCGGTTTCCACCGCGTGCATGAATTCGCCGAACATGCGCATCGCCCACGGGCTGCCGAAATTCAGCACCGTGGCGCGTGCCGAACCGGGCGCGTCGGCGCGAAGCGCGGATCCGAGCGGTGTCAGGGCGAAGCGCTGGCCGTCGCGCTCGTTGAGCAGCCCCAGGCCGGCCAGCGTGCGCATCAGCCGGTGCAGGCTGCGCTCGTGCGCGCCGACCGCGGCAGCCAGCTCGGCGGCACTGCGGGGCCCGGCCGCGAGATGATCCGCCAGGCCCAGCCTGGCGGCGGCGTAGACGATCCGGGAGACCCAGAGGCCGGTGGCCATCTGGATCAGTTGCGCGTGCGGCGGCGGCGCTTCGCCGTTCTCGTCGGCAGTCATCTCGGTCCTCCTCCCAGGCCAAGCCGCAGTCTAGACGCATTTGGAACCCAGCATCAGCGAAGCCAGGTGCAGCTCCGCGTCGGTGTTCGCCTGCACGTACAGGTGCTCATGGCGGCGGGCGCGATACGGGTGCCCGCGCACCAGCAGGTGCTCGCGCGCGTCGCCTTCCTGCGTCACGACGGCCTCGCCGGAGACGCACTCGATCGTCACGCCGCGCGACTGGGCGATCGACAGCCAGCCGTGCGGTGGCAGCTTCACGGTGACCTTTTCGACGCCCGGCGCACCCGTGTTCGGCCAGAAGTTCGAGACGAGGCCGATGAGGCGGCGATTCACGATCTTGAACATGGTCTTGCTCCCGGTTTGCGGCGCCCCGCGTCATGCGTGGCGTCCTGGGAAGCATTTCAGCGCGACCGGCGTTTGCCGTCCTGAGGCCACTGTCCCGGGGACATGCGAAGAGGGGTACCCGGGCACCCGGGCAGGCCGGGACGTGCGTCCCGGGTGCCATTGATCGGCACCGGGCATCGGTCGTGCGGGCCACCCGCGTCCGTTCCCGGGCGCTCGGGCCGACCGGCGCCACCACGCGTCGTCAGCCTTCGGCGCCTTCCCGGCCGAAGCCGGCCTCGCGGGCCTTCACGATCGCCTGCGCGCGGTTCTCCACCTGCAGCTTGTCGAAGATCGGCGTGATGTTGTTGCGGATCGTCTTCTCGGACAGGTTCAGGTGCGCGGCGATCTGCAGGTTGTCCAGGCCGCGTGCGATCAGCTCGAGCACGTCGCGCTCGCGCGGCGTGAGGCCCGCGGCGAATGGTCCACGGTCCATCGGTCCTTCCTCTTCGGCGAGGAATTCGCGGATCGTCGCCACCACGGCATCGAACCCCGGGTCGCTGGCCGTCAGGACGACGTTGGCGCTGTCGACGGGTAACAGCCGGGCCGCCGGGATCAGCCCCGCGAGGCGGCGCCCCTCGTCGAACGGGATTCGCGTGGCTCGCGTCGGCTGGACGATGAGCGTGGGTACCTGGATCCGGCCGGCCAGCTCGGACACGTCGGCTTCGCCCTGGGCGCGCAGGAATCGGACGAACACGCGCCCGGACATCTCCTTGCCCATCGACTGGGCCGCTTCGCTCACCAGCGCCGGCGTGGCATCGGGCAAGGTTTCGCTGGGGTTGAGCAATCGAAACGTCAGCGCCGGGGCGTCCCAGCCCGCCAGCGCCGCGGCCAGCAACGCCTCACGCTGCGCGATCTGTTGATCCGAGGGATTGCGCCGCATCAGCCCGCGGGCATAGCCGCAGTACAGGACGAGCCGTGCGACGCGCGCGGGAAAGCGCGCCGTATAGGCGATCGCCGGCTGCGCACCGACGGCGTCGGCGAAGAGCGAGACGCTCGCTTCGCCGCTGGCGTCGACGACGGTCATCAGGTCGTCGACGGCGCTTTCGATCGACAGGTCTTCGAAGCCGCGGTCCGACAGGCCTGTGCCACGACCGTCGTAGACGATCAGTCGGCGCCCGCGTGCGATCGTCTTCAAGCCGGCCGCGATCGCCCAGCGGGGATTGTCGAGCACTTCACCGAGGTGATTCGCCATCGCGCAGCGCACGAGCGGCGGCCCGTCGCCGATCGCCGCCCAGGCGATCGACGAGCCGTCGACCGCGGTGCAGTATCGGATTGTCTGGTTCAGATGCTTGGTCACGGGCGCGCCGGGGCGTCGGAGGTTGCCAGAGTCTGACCGGGCAGCGCCGATCGGGCAATACGGGCGATTCGCACCGGCTTGTGGCGCGCGCTACGCCGAGAACATAGTCGGCGGGGTACCTGGCCCGGAGGCGACGAGCGTCGATGTCATCCAACCCGATCCGCTACTGCAGTGCGGCCAACGGCATGTCGATCGCGTGGACCAGCATCGGCGAGGGGGCGCCCGTCGTATTCTCCGCGATGATCTTCGCGCTCGAGATGGCATTCGAAAAAGACTCTCACGGTTCGATGTGGCCCCTGGTCGCGAAGGGGCGGCGGCTGGTGGCCTACGACGGCCTTGGCTCGGGCCTGTCGGATCGCAGCTTCGAGGATTTCTCGGTCGAGCAGTCCGTCCGCCGAGGTGCTGGCACAGCGCGGGGCGATGCTCGCGGGCTACGAGGCCGGCGGCGACGACCCGATTCCCGCCTTCCGCATGGTCAATGCCATCTCCGGACACCCGCAGGCGACGCATGCGGAGCAGGTGCAGGTCACCGAGTTCTTCCGACGGGCGGTCAGTGCGCGCGCCTACGTTCGCTTCATGCGCGCGCAGAGGGCGGCGGACGTCTCCAACGACGCGCGTCGGGTACGGTGCCCGACCCTGGTCGCGCACACTCGCGACTGCACGCGAATCGGGCCTTCGCGGCAGCGGCACTCGCGTTCCTCGACGAGGCGTCGGGCGGCTCGCGCGCAGGCGATCGTGAAGGCGCGCGAGGCCGGGTTCGGCAAAGCGTGGCGGACAGGCGATTCCTGGCTACCTGCCGTGCGCGCAGTGGCTGGTGGCCGCTCACGCCGGCTTGATCCCCGTGATGCGCGCGAGGCTGCCGGGAATGAAGGCGTGGACCGCGACGTCGCGAAAGCCCGCGGCCTCGAAGTAGCCGACGCAATCGGCCTCGGAATGGGCCAGCCCCTGGGTTTCGACGATGGCCTGACCGAGGCCCCAGTAGGCCGGCCCGATCGGGCCGCGCCGGTCGTCGTCGAGGGTCTCGCCGATCAGGTGCATCTCGCCGCCCGGCAGCAGCGCGTCGAAGGCCTTGGCAACGACGTGCGCGATCATCTCGCGGCCGTACATCGGCAGGTTGGAGGCCATGATCACGACGTCGGCATCGGTGGGGAACTCGCAGCGTGTGAAATCGCCGGCGCGCGCCTCGACCTTGTCGGCAACGCCGTTCTCGGCGATGAACTCGCGCGCCACCTCGACCACGGGCGGCAGATCGAGCACGACGGCGGTGAGCTGTGGGTAGGCCCGCACGGCATTGATGCAATAGGCGCCCGAGCCGCCGCCGAGATCGAGGATCTTGCGGCGCCGGCTCAGGTCGACCTGGCGCGCGAAGCGCCGCCCGGCGCCCATGCCGATCGAATAGGTGGCGCGGTGATAGGCGCGCGCATTCTCCACGGTGAAGTCCTCGATCGGGCCGAGTACGGCCAGGTCCTTGGCGCGCAGATGTTCGGCCAGCCGGCCCCATTCGTTCCAGCCCGGCTTGGTGAACAGCATCCAGGCACCGGCATAGCCGGGCGAACCTTCGACCAGGAATTTCTCGGCGTCCTCGGCATTGGTGTAGCAGCCCGCGTCGTCGCGGCGCAGCAGGTCCATCGCGGTGAGCATGACCACCAGGCGCTCGGCGTTGACCGGGTGGATGCCGAGCGCGTCGGCGACCTGTGCGATGGTTCTGGCGCCTCCGCTCACGGCCGTGAACACGCCGAGTTCCACCGCCGCCATCAGCGCCGCCGACTGGCCGTAGCCCTGGGCGATGTTCTGCAGGCGGACGCTGTCGATGCGCTTGTCAGTCATCGGCTCGCTCCGATCTGTCGTTCCTGTTGCGGGTGAAGGCCTCGCGCGCGGCGATGCCGTCCTTGAACAGCCGGGTCAGCGCGCTCTGGTCGGCGTCGGCATGCGCGCTGACCTTGTGCAGCGCATGCGCGGTGGCGTTGATCGACTCCTTCATCAGTCGCACCGTTGCCGCCGGCATCGCCGCGGCGCCTCGGGCCATCTCGAGCGCCTTCTCGATGGTCTTGCCGTCGTCGGCGATCTCGTCCACGAGGCCCCAGTCGAGCGCCTGGTTTGCGCCCATGCGTTCGCACAGGATCGTGATGCGCTTGGCCCGCGCCGGCCCCACCAGCGTGATCAGCCGCGGCAGCGCCCCCCATTGCAGGTTGAGCCCGATCTTGACCTCGGGCACGTACAGATAGGCCGAGCGACCGAGGACGCGCCAGTCACAGGCGAGCGCGATCGCGCAGCCGGCGCCAACCGCCAGGCCTTCCATCGCCGCCACGGTGATCTGCGGCATGTCCTCCCAGGCCTGGCACAGGCGCACGCCGCGATAGAAGCGCTGCCGCAGTTCGACGTCGTCGTCGATCTCTTGCCAGGTCTTGGGGTCTTTCAGGTCGATCCCGGCCGAAAAGGCCGTGGGTGCACCGGCGAGCACCACCGCCTGCGTCCGGGTGTCGTCCTGGAAGCGCCGGGCAACCGCCGTCAGCTCCAGGATCATGTCCTGGTTGAAGGCGTTCATGCTGCCCTGGCGGTCGAATCGGACGACGGCGGTCTTGCCCTCGTGCTCGACCGTGACGGGATTTGCTGACATGTCCGGGAACTCCCCCCTTTGGCGGTCGCGGCATGGCGCCAGGACCGGTCGTGATGCATTGCCGGCGCAAGACGGCATGTTGCCTGCGGATCGAAGATATCCTGAATGCGCCCGGGCCGGTGAACGACGCGCCATTCGTGTGGCCGGGCGCCGATCGCTGCCTGTGGCCCGGCGCCAGGCGCCGCATGCAATGAGGGCATTCGAAGGCCTGGCAAGCGGCCGATCCTGGACGACCCTTCGACCGCTCGTTGCGACCGCCGAAGGCCGGTACGCTCCGCGACCGCGCGGTTGCACCGCTTTTTCACCCCTTCGCTCGAAAACCGACCGGGTAGCCTCGGACGGTCATGCCATTCGCCGGCGGCCTCGCCGTGCGCGTCACTGGAGCGATCGCGTTGAATCATCTGCGTTCATGGTCGGCACTGGGCCCGCTCGTCCTGTCCATCGTCCTGTCTGCCTGCGGGGGCGGATCGTCGTCGGACGGCGCCTCGGGCGGTGGCAATCCGCAGCCGGCGTCCGCCACGCCATCGAGCGGCACGCTGGTCGACTCGCCGGTGGCCGGCATCGGCTACCGCACCGCGACCCGCTCGGGCACGACCGATGCGAACGGACGCTTCGACTATCTGCCCGGCGAGACCGTCACCTTCTTCATCGGCAACGTCACGTTGCCGCCGATCCCGGCCAAGGCCACGATCACGCCCTTCGATTTCTCCGGCAGCCCGGATTCGTTTCACCAGATCGCATTGAACGTGGCGAGCTTCCTGCAGTCGCTGGACAGCGACGGCAATCCGGCCAATGGCATCTCGATTCCGAGCACCGCCGCGGCACCTGCCACCGGCGGCATCGACTTCAATGTGCCGGTGGCCACGTTCGCGCAGAACGCCAGCCTGGTCGCGCTGGTACGCGATGCCAATCCGGGCGGCCGGACGCCGGCGGACGGCGCGACGGCCCGGCAGCACGCACTGCAATCGCTGAGCGAACTGGATAGCGGCGTGCGCCCGAATCTCACACCGATCGCCGATGCGAGCGCGTCCGCCGACGCGGTGCTGGTAGGACAGAGCCTCACGCTGTCGGGCCAACAGAGTTCGGACCCGAACGGCGACACACTGTCTTATCGCTGGTCATTGACCGACAAGCCGGCGGGCAGCCAGGCCACGCTTGCGGCCACCGACGCCAGCCAGCTCGTGTTCACGCCCGACGTCGCCGGCAGCTACACGATGTCGCTGGTGGTGAGCGATGGCCGATACGAGAGCGCCGCCGACACGGTCACCGTCGTGGCCAGCACGCCGCCGCCACCCACGCCGGCGACGCTGACCGGCCTGAGCATCGCGTCCGCGCCGGCCAGGCTGGCCGTCGGCGGCACGCATGCGCTGGTGGCCATGGCCAGCTATTCGGACAACAGCACCGCCGACGTGACCGGCCAGGCGAGCTGGAGCAGCGATGCCGCCGGCACCGCCAGTGTGAACGCGAGCACCGGGCTGGTCAGCGCCAACGCGGTGGGCACGGCCAACATCGGCGCGAGCTTCGATGGCGCCAGCGCGCCGCTGGTTGCGATCCCGGTCGTGGACCTGTCGGCACCCCACGCGCACCAGCCCACCGCGGGCAGCGGCTCGGTGACGCTGAGCTGGAATCCGGTGGCCGACGCCGGCTCGTACACGGTGTACTGGCTCGAGGACGCGGCCGGCGTGAGCACCGGGTCGAATCGCATCGAGAGCGTGTCGTCGGGCCACGTGCACGCCGGGCTCGCGGGCGGCAAGCCCTACGCCTATCGGGTGGCCGCGGTGCTGGGCAATGTCGAGCGGTTGTCGGAAGAGACCTATGCGTACGTGTACGGGGCGGGCCAGCCTTCCGGCAACTTCGTCACCGGTGCGACGCCACCGCGCACGCGAAGTGGCGCAAGTCTGATCGCCCTGCCGAACGGCAAGGTGCTGATCACCGGGGGTACTGTCCATGACGTGCCCGCGGATCTCTACGATCCGGCCAGCGATTCCTATTCGCAAGTGTCGACACCGGCCGGCCGCCAATGGCATGGGGCCGCTGCAACGCCGATGGCCGGCGGCAAGGTGCTCGTCACGGGCGTGATGTACACCACCCTGGTGTACGTGGGCATGCCCCCGTTCGGCAGCTTTGAAGAGGTCGAGCGGCGGACGAATGAAATCCTGATCTACGATTCGGACACCAACGGCTTCATCGCCGGACCCACGCTGCCCGAGGCGCTCAGCGATGCCGTCGGCGTGCGTCTGCTCGATGGCCGCATCCTGCTCACCGGCGGCACGAACGACAGCGGGCCCACGGCCAATACCGTGATCTTCGATCCCGTCGCGGGCACCGCCACGGCGGCAACGCCGATGGCCGAGGCGCGATACGGCCACAAGGCACTGTTGCTGCGCGACGGGCGCGTGCTGGTATTCGGCGGCTCGAACGCGAGCGCGCTCGCAACGACCACGATCTATGATCCGGCTTCGGGCGCGTTCACGGCCGGTCCGTCGACCGCGACCGTGGGCGACGACATCGTCGGTGCGGAACTGCCCGATGGTCGCATCCTGCTGATCGGCCACCGCTTGCCGTCGGGCGTCATCGAGCGTCACGCGCAGATCTTCGATCCGGCCAACGACAGCCTCACCGACATCTCGCCGACCAGTACGACGCGCCTCGGCGCATCGATCGTGCGACTGCCGGACGGACGGCTGCTGCATGCCGGCGGCACCGACGGCGGCGATGTGCTGGGAACCGAGGCCTTCGACCCGGTCGGGCAGAGCTTCTCCGGGTCGGGGTCGTTGCCGTTCGGCATGCAGAAGCCGCTGGTCGCGTTGCTGCGCGACGGGCGGGCACTGCTCTATGGCGCAAACCAGATCGTGTTCTACGGCCCCTGACCCAGCCCTGGGGTCCGGGCCCGCGGACCGGCCCCGCGGGCCCGTGCGCCGCTAAGGCATGCTTCGGGCCAGCAGGGTCCGCACCGCCCGCACCCGATTCGCCAGGTCACCCCAGGCTGCGCGCCCCGGCGCGAACCGCGCCCGCAGGTACTCCACCAGCTCCACGACCTGTGCGTCGTCGAGCGCGTCGGCAAAGCCGGCCATGAAGCCGACGTCGCGCGACGGCGTCTCTTGCACCCCCTCGAGGATCACGCGGATCAGGTTGTCGGGGCTGTCGGCGTGGACGTTGGTATTCAGTGCGAGCGGCACGTTCACGCCGAGCACGCGCGGGCCGTCGCCGTCGTGATGGCAGGCGGCGCAGGCCGAGTCGAACAGGCGCTGGCCGGCGCCGAGCAGCACGGGTGCGCGCGCAGCCGCGGTGGCGACGGTGTCGCGGGCAAGGCGCGCAGCGGCGACCTCGGTGGTGTCGGGATTGAAGCTGGCCAGATAGGTGGCCATTGCGCGCAGTTCGCCGTCGGGCAGGGCGGAGAGCTCGCGCACGACGGCAGCCATGGGACCGGCGGCCGCACCGTGGTGCGCACTGTGGCCGCCGCGCAGGTAGGCGAACAGTTCGGCCTCGGTCCAGGGCACCGGCGCCCGCGTTGCCGACGTGATCGCCGGCGCTTCCCAGCCGTCGACGACGGCGCCGCTCAGATGAGCGCTGCCGGAACGCTCGGCGCCGAGCACGCTGCGCGGCGTGTGGCAGGCGCCGCAGTGGCCGACGGCTTCGACCAGGTAGGCACCGCGCTGCCACCGCGCGCTGCGGGCCGGCGCGGTGGCGCCAGGCGCGGCGCCGGCGTCGGGCATCGCACCCGGCGCATGGAACATTGCGTTCCACAGCCCGAGCAGCGGCCGCGCGCCGAACGGAAACGCCATTCGCGCCGGCGCCGTCGCGGCGCGCACCGCCGGCTGGCTCATCAGGAAGGCGTACAGCGCGGTGAGGTCGTCGTCGCTCATCCGCGTGAAGGCGGTGTAAGGGAACACCGGGTACAGGTGACGCCCGTCGCGCGAGACGCCCTCGCGCATCGCGCGCTGGAAGGCGGAGAACGACCAGGCACCGATGCCGGTGTCGACGTCGGGCGTGAGGTTGGTGGCGTAGACCGTGCCGAATGGCGTGTGGAAGGCGCGACCACCGGCGTAACGCAGGCCGCCGGCCTCCGTGTGGCAGGTGGCGCAGTTGCCGGCCGCGGCCAGCAGGCGGCCGCGCTCGATCGTGGCAGCGGTGTAGATGCCGGTGTCGGCGCGCGCGATCGGTGCAATCGCCGGCCGTAGGCCCAGCATCGCGGTACCGATGCCCACGACGCCGGCAGCCAGCGCACCGGCACGAAGCCACCATTTCTTCGGCTGGGGCCAGTGCGGGTTGCGCGGCGCGCGCTGGGCCGGGTCGCCCGATGCGCCGTCGTTGCCGGCACGGACGTCCCCGCCGCCTCCGCCGAGCGCCGCCGTCGTGGCTAGCCCCGCTGCCGGCAACGGGTTCAACGCCGCCCGCACCTTCTCCGGCGTGAACGGCGGCTGGCGGAAGCGCACGCCGGTGGCGTCGAAGATCGCGTTGGCGATCGCGGCCGTGCCCGGCACCGAGGCCGACTCGCCCACGCCCATCGGCGGCATGTCCTGCCGCGGCATGTGCATGACCTCGATCACCGGCACTTCTCGAAAGCTCAGGATCGGGTAGCTGCCCCATTCGCGGGCGGCGGCAACGTTCGTGGCCGGATCGGTGCGCAGCTGTTCCTTGAGCGCGCGGCTCGTGGTCTGGAGCACATTGCCATGCACCTGGTGGTCGACGCCGGCCGGGTTCACGATCATGCCGGCATCGTGGCCCACCACCACGCGCGACACATGCACCTCGCCGGTGGTCTGGTTGACGTCCACGTCGGCCACCCAGGCCGACCACGCGGCGCCGAAGCCGGGCCACTTGCTGTGCACGTAGCGCGCATAGGCCACGCCCTGGCCGTGCCGCCAGTCGCCGCTGGCGCCACCCTGCTGCGGCTCGGTGCGCGCGCGCCAGCCGGCGCGCTCGGCCGTGGCCCGCAGCAGTTCGTTCGCGCGCCGGTCCTTCAGGTGACGCAGCCGGAACGCGACCGGGTCTTCGCGGGCGGCGCTGGCGAGCTCGTCGACGAAGGATTCGTGCGCGAAGGAGTTCGGCAGCGCCGACACGCCGCGCAGCCACGATGCGCGCAGGATCGGCGCCATGTCGTTGACGGTGACGCGCAGGTCGGCGATCTCGTAGGGCGGGCGCGCGGTGCGATCGCCCATCTCGAAGGCCTGCGCCACCGGCTCGATCGTGCGGGTGAGCAGCAGCGCGAGCGTGGGCGCGCCGTTCGACGGGTAGGACGTGGTGAAGTCGTAGCCGGCGATGGCGTTGGTGCTGGTGAGGCCGCCGCGCACATCCATCAGCTGCGCCGCGCCCTTGGGCTCCCACAGGTTCTCCTGCGCGCGCGTCAGTTGCACCCGCACCGGCGCACCGACCGCGCGCGCCAGCAGCGCGGCATCGGCGGCCACGTCGTCGGCGCCGTTGCGCCCATAGCAGCCAGCGGCTTCCAGCCGCACCACGTCGACGGCCACGTCGGGCACGCCCATCAGCATCGCGAGGTCGCGGCGCAGCACGTGCGGGTTCTGCGTGCCGGCATGGACGGTCAGCACCACGGGACCGGACTCGTCGTGCCAGTGGGCCACCGCGCACGACGGCCCGATCGACGCGTGCATCTGGTAGGGCCAGGTGTAGCTGCGCTGCATCCACTGCGCGGCGTCGGCGAGCGCGGCGTCAACGTCGCCTTCGTCGACCACGCGGCGCGGCGTGGCCGGGTTGGCGCGGATCGCCTGTCCGGCATCGGCGACGTCGGCCAGGCCGGGCCACGGCTTCCAGCGCACGCGCAGCTCGGCCGCGGCACGCTCGGCCTGCTCCTCGCGCTCGGCCACCACGCCGATGAAATCGCGCACCACGACCACGGCGCGCACGCCGGGAATGTGCGCGATCGAATCCTTGTCCACCGACTCCAGCGTATTGCCGATGAAATCGCCGTGGTCGGCGCCGGCATAGGGCGGACGCACGACGCGACCGTGCAGCATGCCGGGCAGGCGCAGGTCGTGTACGAAGACGCCCTCGCCGAACGCCTTGGCCGGGATGTCGACGCGCGGCTCGGATCGGCCGACGACGCCGTAGTCGGCCGGCGACTTCACTGGCGCATCGGGGTCGAGCAGCAGCTCGATGTGCTGGTCGGCGAGCAGTTCGGCATAGCTGACGGCGGCCGCCGGCAGGGGCGGGTCACGCGTGGCCGCTCCGCTGGACGGGTCGCTGCCGGCCGCGCGAGCGCGCACGACACCGTCGGCCACGATCAGCGCGGCGGCCGGCACGCCCAGCCGCTCGGCCGCCCGGCCCACGAGGAAGGCCCGCGCCTGGGCGGCGGCCAGCCGCAGCGGCCCCGCGTGGATCTGGATCGACTGGCTCGCGATGGTCGGACCCTGGTTGGGCGCGCGGCCCGTATCGCCGAGCACCATGCTCACGCGCGTGGCCGGCAGCTCGAGCTCTTCCGCCACGATCTGCGCGAGCGCGGTGCGGATGCCGGTGCCCAGGTCCACATGGCCGTGCAGCGCGATCGCATGGCCGTCGTCCCAGACCGAGAGCAGGATCTCGATGCCGTCGGCCGGGTCGGGCGGCACCGTGGGCGGCTGGCCCGGCGACGGCGGTACCGGGCTGGGCGGCTCGCGCGTGACGAGCAGAACGCCCTGCGCCTGGTGGAAGTCGCGCCGGGTGCGCAGGCGCGCGACACGCTCGGCGTGGCGGCTGGGGTCGATACGGGGTTCGGAGGCGCTCATGCGATTGGCGGCGTGCCGGTCGCGCCCGCCGCCGGCGACGTCGTCGCGGTGCCCGCCCGAATCAGCACCGCGGCCCGACGCACCGCCGCGATGATCTCCAGATGGGTTCCGCACCGGCACAGGTTGCCCGCCAGCGCGCTTCGGATCTGTGCATCGCTCGGGTCCGGGTTCCGGGCCAGCAGGGCAACGGTACTCATGATCATGCCGTTGAGGCAGTAGCCACACTGCGCGGCCTGCGCGTCGATGAAGGCCTGCTGCACCGGGTGCGGCGCGGCCGCGTTGCCAAGCCCCTCGAGCGTGGTGATGCTGCGACCGTCGACGCCACCGAGCGGGATCACGCAGGCGCGTGCGGGAATGCCGTCGACCAGCACCGTGCAGGCGCCGCACTCGCCGAGCCCGCAACCGTACTTGGGGCCGTTGCGCGACAGGTCGTTGCGCAGCACGGCGAGCAAGGGCGTGTCGGCCGGCAATGAAAAACGGTGCACCGCCCCATCGACGGTGAGCGTGATCGCGGCGGCCGACCGATCTCCCATGTTCGCACCGTTCCCCGCGGCCGCCTCAGACACTCAGGTAGGCACGCCGCACGTCGTCGTTGGCGGCGAGCTCGTGCATGGTGCCGGCGAACTGGATCTGGCCCTTCTCGAGCACATAGGCCCGATCGGACACCAGCTCGGCAAAATGGATGTTCTGCTCCGAGAGCAGGATGCTCACGCCCGCGGACTTCAGTTCCTGGATCATGTGCACCATCTGCTCCACGATCAGCGGCGCCACGCCCTCGGACGGTTCGTCGAGCATGACGAGAAAGGGGTTGCCCATCAGCGTGCGCGCCACCGTGAGCATCTGCTGCTCGCCGCCGCTCATGCGCCCGCCGGGCCGATCGGGCATCTCGCCCAGGTTCGGAAACAGGCCGAACAGCCGCTCGGGCGTCCACTCGGGCGCCGCCGTGCCATCGGACCAGCGGCGCAGCGGCTGGCGACCGACCGCGAGGTTCTCCATGACGGTGAGATCGCTGAAGATGCGCCGGTCCTCGGGCACGTAGCCCAGACCCATCGATGCGACCGCGTGCGGCGCCGCGCGCGAGATGTCGCGGTCCATGAAGGCGATCCGGCCGCGACGACGATCGAGCAGGCCCATCACGGCCTTCAGCGTGGTGGACTTGCCGGCGCCGTTGCGCCCCATCAGCGCGACGACTTCGCCGCGGTCCACGTGCAGGTCGACGCCGAACAGGATCTGCGCGGCGCCGTACCAGGCGGCCAGGCCTTGCACCGCGAGCAGTTTCTGCCGGCTCACGCGCCCACCTCTTTCTCGAAGGTCTTGCCGGTGCCGAAGTAGACCGCCTGCACTTTCGGGTGGTCGCGGATCTCTTCCGGCCTGCCCTCGGCGATCAGCGTGCCGCGCGCGAGCACGATGATGCGATCCGCGTACGCGAACACCACGTCCATGCTGTGCTCGGTGAACAGCACGCCGATGCCGCGCTCGGTGACGAGCCGCTTGGTCAGCGCCATCAGCGCGTTGCGCTCCTTCGGTGCCATGCCGGCGGTTGGCTCGTCCATCAGCAGCAGCCTGGGTGCGTTCGCCATCGCGATCGCGAGCTCCACCCGCTTCACGTCGCCATAGGCGAGCACGCTGCAGGGACGATCGGCCTGCGCCCGCATGCCCACCTGCTCGAGCAGCTCGAGCGCATCGTCGCGGCGATGGTCGGCGGCGCGGTGCCAGAACGAATAGAGCCGGTGGTCGTGCGAGAGCATGGCCATCTGCACGTTCTCGACCACGGTCAGCGACGCGAAGGTCTGCGCGATCTGGAAGGTGCGTCCCACGCCCAGCCGCCAGATGCGCCGCGGCGCCATGCCGATCAGCTCGCGCCCGTCGAGGCGGATCGAGCCCTGGTCGGCCCGCAGCTGGCCATTGACCATGTTGAAGGTGGTGGACTTGCCGGCACCGTTCGGCCCGATCAGCGCCAGCAACTCGCCCGAGTGCAGCGCGAAGTCGATGCCGTCGACGGCACGGTTGCCGCCGAAGGACTTGCCGAGCCCGCGGACGATGAGCAGGCTCATGCCCCGCCCTTCTTCGCGGCGCGCGACGCGCGCCAGTGCGACACGAAGTACTGCAGCGAGCCGACGATGCCGCGCGGAAACAGCAGCACCAGGATCAGGATGATCGCGCCCAGCATGGCGCGCCAGTACTCGGTGTTGCGCGCCACCGTGTCGTGCAGCCAGGTGAAGCCGGCCGCGCCGACGATCGGGCCCGACAGCGTCTGCAGGCCCCCGAGCAGGACCATCACCAGGCCATCGACCGAGATGCCCACCGACAGCGAGTCCGGCGAGATGCTGCCCTTGGAAAATGCGAACAGCGCGCCGGCCAGCCCACCGAAGGCGCCGGCCACGATGAAGGCCGTCCACTGGATGCGGCGCACATCGATGCCGATCGCGTCGGCCCGCAGCACCGAGTCGCGGGCGGCGCGCATCGCATAGCCGAACGGCGCGTAGAGAAAGCGGCGCAGCAGCCAGGCCGAGACCGCGACCAGCGCGAGCGTCAGGTAATAGTAGTGCGCCTTGTGCGACAACCACTGCGCCGGCCACACGCCGGTGAGTCCGTTGCTGCCGCCGGTGAAGTCGTCCCACTGGAACACGACGGCCCAGACGATCTGCGCGAACGCGAGCGTGAGCATGGCGAGGTACACGCCCGAGAGCCGCACGCTGAACCAGCCGACCACCAGCGCGCCGATCGCGGCGACGATCGGCGCGAGCGCGAGCGTGCCCTCCATCGGCACGCCGGCCTCGCGCACCAGCAGCGCGGCCGCATAGGCGCCCAGCCCGAAGTAGGCGGCATGGCCGAAAGAGTGCATGCCGGCCGGGCCCATGATGAAGTGCAGGCTGGTGGCGAACAGCGCGGCGGTGAGCAGGTCGATCGCGAGCACGGTCACGTAGGGCGAGCCCGCGGTGATCGTGGGCAGCAGCGCGAGGGCAACGACCAATACGGTGGCGAACACCGTCATCGACGTGCCGCCGCGCCGCAGCGGCGCCTCGGTCGCGCCCTGGTGTCGACTCGCCGCCTGCTCGCGCCCGAGCAGGCCCCACGGCCGCAGCACCAGCACCGTGGCCATCACCAGGAACTCCACCACCAGCGTGAGCTTGGAGAACGAAATCTCGATGCCGAAGAGCTCGACCACGCCGAGCCAGATGCAGATCGCCTTGAGCTCGGCGATCAGCAGCGCCGCCACGTAGGCACCGGGGATCGAGCCCATGCCGCCCACGACCACTACCACGAAGGCGGCGCCGATCGTGTGCAGGTCCATCTCGAGGCTGGCCGGCTCGCGCGGCAATTGCAGCGCACCACCCAGGCCGGCGAGCAGGGCGCCGAGCGCGAATACCGCGGTGAACAGCCAGGCCTGGTTCACGCCGAGCGCGCCCACCATGTCGCGATCCTGGGTGGCGGCGCGCACCAGCGTGCCCCAGTGGGTGCGATGCATCAGCAGCCAGAGCAGCCCCAGCACGAGCGGGCCGATCACGATCAGGAACAGGTCGTAGGCCGGGAACTGCCGGCCCAGGATCGGGACCGCGCCGGTGAGGCCGGGCGCGCGCGGGCCGAGCAGTTCGTCGGGACCCCACAACCACAGCGCCGCGTCCTTGATGACCAGCACCAGCGCGAAGGTGGCGAGCAACTGGAACAGCTCGGGCGCGTGATAGATCCGGCGCAGCAGCACGAACTCCACGATCGCGCCCAGTGCGCCGACCGCGATCGCTGCCAGCGGCAGCGCGATCCAGTAGCCCGCCGGTCCCATCGGCCCGGCCAGCTTCTCGACCAGCGTGTACGCGATGTAGACGCCGACCATGTAGAACGAGCCGTGCGCGAAATTGACGATGCGCGTGACGCCGAAGATCAGCGACAGGCCGGCGGCCACCAGGAACAGCGTGGACGCACCGGCCAGCCCGTTCAGGAGCTGGACGACGAAGCCGGAAAAGTTCATTCAGGAATCGCGGCGCAGCGACCGGGGCGCGGACGCCCCGGCCCGGCGCATCGGCCTCAGTCGGCCGGACGCAGTTTCTTCACCTCGTCGGCCGACGGCAGGAAGCCGGCGCCATCGACGTAGCGGTAGTCGACCATCACGCCCTTGCCGCCCGCGTTCTTGATGCGGCCCACGTAGGCGCCCATCGTGGACTGGTGATCTTCGGCGCGGTAGGTGATGTTGCCGAAGGGCGTGGACACCTGCAGACCCTTGAAGGCGGCGATCAGCTTCTCGGTATCGGTGCCACCCGCCTTGCGGATGCCGGCGGCGAGCGACTGGATCGTGCTGTAGCCGACGATCGAGCCCAGGCGCGGCGGCTCCTTGTACTTCGCCTCGTAGGCCTTCAGGAAGGCGTCGTGCTCGGGGGTCTTGATGCCGTCCCATGGATAGCCGGTGACCAGCCAGCCGTCGGGTGCCTCGCCCTTGAGGGGATCGAGGTACTCGGGCTCGCCGGTGAGCAGGCTCACCACCTCGCGGCCCTTGAACAGGCCACGGGTGTTGCCCTCGCGGACGAACTTGGCGAGGTCGGCGCCGAACAGCACGTTGAAGATGCCGTCGGGCTTGGCGTCGGCCAGCGCCTGCACCACGCTGCCGGCGTCGATCTTGCCCAGCGGCGTGGCCTGCTCGGTCACGAATTCCACGCCGGGCTGGGCAGCCGCGAGCAGCTTCTTGAAGGTGGCGGCGGCCGACTGACCGTACTCGTAGTTCGGGTACACCAGCGCCCAGCGCTTCTTGGCCATCTTGGCGGTGTCGGGCACCAGCATCGCGACCTGCATGTAGGTCGACGGGCGCAGGCGGAAGGTGTAGCGGTTGCCACCGGCCCAGACGATCTTGTCGGTCAGCGGCTCGGCCGCCAGGAAGAACACCTTCTTCTGCTTGGCGAAGTCGGTGACCGCCAGGCCGATGTGCGACAGGAAGGTGCCGGCCAGCACGTCGACGCCCTCGCGCGAGACGAGTTCCTCGGCGGCGCGCACCGCCTCGCCGGGCTTGGCGCTGTCATCGCGGGTGATCAGCTCGACCTTCTTGCCATTGAGGCCGCCGGCCGCATTGATCTGGTCCACGGCGAGCATCATGCCGTTCTTGTACGGCGCGGTGAACGCCGGGAAGGCCTTGTAGCTGTTGACCTCGCCGATCTTCACCACGTCGGCCGCGGCGGCCGGCAGGGCGAACCCTGTTGCGACGGCGCCGAGCAGCGCGCCATTGACCACCGTCCGAAACACTCGCTTCGTCATCGTTTCCTCCTCGTCGCCTGTGCGGCGAAATGCCTGTGGTACTCAGTGTGGCACGTTGCGTGCCGTATCGTTGATTCAGCGCAGCCCGTCCTCGCCCTTGACCTCGGCGGTGGTCAGGCCGCCGACGCGCGGCAACGGCCGGCCGCTGTCGGTGACGCTCACCGCCACCACGATCTCGTTGGGCCGGGGCGCGTCGCCCACGCGTGCCTCGATCGCATCGAAATGGCTGCGCACATAGGCGGCGTCCTTGTGACCGAGCGGCACGTCGATCGCCGTGCCCATGCCGCCGCGCTTCTTGCTCGAGGGCACCAGTGCGGCACCCTTCTCGACAGCCTTGCGCAGCGGCGCACCAAGCTTGGGGTGCAGGATCGCCGCCGCATGCTCGAGCTCGCCGTTCTCGCCGACGATCGCGGCCTTGCCGTAGCCCTCGGCCTGCGCCGGCGTGATGCCGAGGGCCTCGACGCACTTCGTGCCGAGCAGCCCGCCCATTTCCTCGCCGATCGCGATCAGCGCATCGAGGTTCTCCTCGTAGCGGCCGGCGAAGGGGTTCTCGATCACCGCCATCGCCAGTGCCTTGCGGGTCGGTGGCGCAATCGTGCGGCCCATCTCGATGCGGGTTTCCTCGACCTGGACGATCAGTTTGCGGATCTTCGCGGACATCTGTGCTTCCTCTTGGTGCGTGACGCTGGGCGTCTGTCTCTTTACGGTCGATCGGGCCTGCGTCGCAGCGCGCGCCTGGCGGCCGGCGTCGGGATCAGCGTTGCCCGTCCCATTTCGCGATGTCCGCGGCCGCGAGCCCGCCCACCCGCGCATGTACGCGCGCACCGGTGGACATGGCCAGAATGTAGACCGCCTCGTCGGGCAAGGGCGAACCCGGCACGCGCGCCTCGATGGCGTCGAAGTGGCTGCGCACGTAGCAGGCGTTGATGTGCGTCATCGGGACGTCGAGCGTGGCACCGGGCCCGGCGACCTTCTTGGTGGACGGCACCAGCGCGAGCGCATTGCCCGGCTGGCCGCTCGTGTCCGTGGCCCGGCCGGCCGCATACGACGGTCGGTCGCCCTTCCAGCCCAGCAGCTCGCGCATCGCATATCCCCCAGGCACGTGCCACAGCGCCCCGTGCTCCTGCTCGCCGGCCTCGCCGATGATCGCGCCCTTGCCGTAGCCCTCGATGCGCGCGACCGGCACGTCCATGGCCGCGCGCAAGCGCTCGGCCATGGACGTGCCGAGCGGATTGAGCGCATCCATCATCGGCAGGATGTCCGGCTCATGACGTCCGGCGAACGGATTGGTCAACACGATCGCGACATAGCCGCGGCGCAGCGGCTGATCGGCCACCGGGCCGAACTCGTGGTGGATGTCTTCGACGTGGGTGAAGACGCGTCGCACTTCGATCATCGGGCTTCCTTCGAAGAGATATCGTCGGTGCCGTCGGCACCGCGATTCGATTCGGTCGATTCGCCAGCGCCCGCAGGGCCGCCGACGACCGACGGCCGCGTCGCGCCACCGGCATGGGCCTCGCGCGCGAAGACCTGTCCGACCTGGTCCTGGCAGACGATCGCGCAGGCCTCGATCAGGCCGGCCGCGCGCAGCGCGTGCGCAGTGGCCAGGCCGGCATCGATGGCACGGCGCACCGCCTCGGGCTCGAGGGTAGGTACCGCCACCGTGACCGGGATGTCGCCGAGATCGGTGTCGTCTTGCAAGGTATTGGCCGCCCGACGCTCGATGCGCGGATCGTCGACATCGACCGCGTTGGCGATCACGGTGGCGGCTGCATCGGCCTGCGCGGCGCTGCGCGCGAGCACCGTGACGCTGTCGGCGATGCCCAGCGAGAAGCTGCGTCCTCGCCAGCCACTGGTGGCGACCCCGCGGACCGGCAGGTCGTGGGTGATGTCGAACTCGGCATCGGTCGAGGTTGCGACGCCGGCGTCGGCGCGTGCCGCCGCGACGGCGTCGAAGCGCCTCAGGTTCGCATAGAGGCCGACCCGGTAGTGTTCGCCCGGCGCCAGGTGCAAGGCGATGTCGCCGCCGTTGTTCACATAGGCGCGGCGCACGCCGGGCTGGTCGTAACAGGCGATCAGGTGCTGCGCCACCGCGCCGGCCACCGCCGCCATCGGGGTCACGAAGCAGGACCGAAACGGCCGGCAGGCTCGCCACATCTGGCGGGCGATGACACCGGTGACGGGGCAGGCCGGGTCTTCGTCGGGACCTGCGGCCAGGGCCCGGCCGCCGCTTTCCCCGACAGCGGCGAGGCCGCAGTCCGGCGTGCGGGCGCCGGCCGGAATCGCCCGCCGCAGGGCGGGCAGCTCGGCCACCAGTTCGGACAGGACGGTCTCGAAGCGGGCCCAGGCGGCGTCGTGGGCGGCCGCGACCGCCCGCGGGTCACCATCGGCCGCGATCAGGATGTCGATGGGACCATGCTGGAAATGCCAGCGCCGGCCCGGCATCGGCGCGCGAATGGCGCCGGTGGCCGCCTGCTCGATCAGGTCCGAGCGCGAGAAATCATCGGGGCCTTGCAGGCTCGGCGGGCGGGCATGCGCTGCCATCGAGCGCGCCTAGCCGAGCATTGGCGGCCGACCGATCGGCCACGGATTGTCGGTGTCCATCGCCAGCCAGCGCCGGCCGGTCGGGGCGCCGTCGTCGTGCCAGGCGCCATGGCGCAGCACGTCGTCGAGGCCACGGATGTACTCGGTATGGCCGCCGAGCGCATGGAAGTCGGCAAGCCGCATGCTGAATTCGATCGGCGCGATGATCGCCGGCGTCGGCACGGTACCGAAGCTCATGGCCGGCATGCGGGTGACATCGGCCATCACGGTGATGCCGCCGCCGGGCCAGACGTAGGCCGGTGCGCCGCCGCAGGTGACGTTGACCAGCGCGTCCTTGATGGAACGGGTCAGCCGGATCGGGTTCTCGGTGACCCCGGCGCGCAGGCTACCGCCCGCACCCGCAAGGAACAGGACCGAAGTGAGCGATGGCTCACAGTTCTCTCCGATGCGTTCGACCACGTTGCGCACCGGATCGGGCATCGGTGCCTCGCGTGGCACGAGGTCAGCGTCTAGTACATACCAGGCGGCCTCTTCGCCGGTGGTCGAGGTCATCAGCAGGCGCAGGCCCGGGCGGGCCAGCTTCGGGTCCCAGCCGTCGATGATGGAGAGCGGGTCCTGGATGTCGGTGCCACCCCAGCCGGTGCCGGGATTGGCGACCTGGAAGTAGCGCCCGGGGGTGGACTTGCGCCCGCGCATCCGGATACCGGAGCGCGGCATGTGCAGGCAGGCGCCCGCCTGATGCTCGCTGAGCACGCCGGTGATGTGGTCGTCCACGACCACGACCTCGTCGGCATGGCCGAAGAACTGGCGCGCGAAGATGCCCACCGCCGCCGAGCCGCAGCCCACCCGCATGCGGCGCTCCTCGGCGCCATTGACGATGGGGGCACGCCCGGCCTGCACCACGAGCTGCGAGCCGCCGTCGATGCTGAGCTCGACCGCCTGCTGGTTGCCCAGGGCCGCCATCATCTCGACGGTGACGCGCCCTTCCTTCTTGCTCCCGCCCGTGAGGTGGTGCACGCCGCCCAGCGACAGCATCTGCGAGCCGTACTCGGCGGTGGTCACATGGCCGACGACCTCGCCCTGGCAACGCACATTGGCCTGCTCGGGCCCCAGGTAGCGGTCGGTGTCGATCTTCACCTTCAGGCTGCAGTAGCTGAAGATGCCCTCGGTCACGACCGTGACCATGTCGACGCCTGCGGCCTGCGAACCGACGATGAAGGGCGCCGGCTTATAGTCGGGATAGGTGGTCGACGAGCCCACGCCGGTCACGAAGACCTCGTCGGCGTGGAGCAGGTCGCTCGTCCGCTCGCCTGCCGGCTCGCCCCCCGGGCGCTTCGCGAACGGCACCAGCTTCGCATCCGGGTTGGCCAGCGTGCGCCGCAGGAGCACCACCGGATCCACCCGCACCAGCACGCCGTCGCGGTTCGCATAGCGGTCGCAGGCACCCACCCGCCCGTCGCTGATCTGGCACAGCACCGGACAGGCGTTGCACTCGATCTTGCTGGCCGCCATGCGCTCGTTGCGCGGGCGCGAGCGCTCGGCCACCGGCGGCTCGGCGGCCCCTGGCGCATCGGGACGATCCGGCGCGATGGCCGGCACGTCGATGCCGGGCAGGCCGTCGGTGCGGGTATGTTCGGTCATCGTGCGGTATGCCTCACCAGGCGGCCTGCCTTTCTTGCCGCCAGGCCTTGGCCCGGCGTAAGATCGGCGTCAGTTGAATGTAGCGTTCACTTAACACTGATGTGGTGAACGCTACATGAAAACGAATGTATCGCAGGGCGCCGCCCCTGGCAACGGGATCGGCGCCCCCTTGAGCGCCGTCAATCCCTGCCGCCGGCGACTGCGGTCTAATGTGGCCCGCCATGCTGCAGTGCACGATCCGCCGGATCATGCGTGCGGCGTTCGTTTCGTTCGGGCCGGCCTCGGGTCGTCCCACCCATTCGTCGACAAGCCCATGAGTGCATTCAGCGAAGCCGAGGTCCTCTCCGTCCACCACTGGACCGACCGGCTGTTCAGCTTCAAGACCACGCGCGACCAGGCGCTGCGTTTCAGCAACGGCCACTTCACGATGATCGGCCTGAAGGTCGACGGCAAGCCGCTGCTGCGCGCCTACAGCATCGTGAGCCCGAACTGGGAAGAAGACCTGGAGTTCCTCAGCATCAAGGTCCAGGACGGTCCGCTGACCTCGCGCTTGCAGCACATCCAGCCGGGCGACAAGATCATCGTGGGCCGCAAGCCCACCGGCACGCTGCTGATCGACTACCTGCTGCCGGGCAAGCGGCTGTATCTGTTCGGTACCGGCACCGGGCTTGCGCCCTATCTCGCGATCATCCGCGATCCCGACACCTACGAGCACTACGACAAGGTGATCGTGGTGCACGGCACGCGGCTGGTGTCGGAACTGGCCTACCGCGACTACATCACCCGGGAACTGCCCGAGCACGAGTACCTGGGCGAGATGGTGCGCGAGAAGCTGCTGTACTACCCGACCGTCACGCGCGAGCCCTTCGAGCACCAGGGCCGCATCCCCGACCTGATCGAGAGCGGCAAGCTGGCCACCGACCTGGGCCTGCCCGAACTGAACCCGGCCGAGGACCGCGTGATGCTGTGCGGCAGCCCGTCCATGCTCAAGAGCCTGCGCGAAGTGCTCGAGAAGCGCGGCTTCAATGAAGGCAACACCACGACGCCAGGCGACTACGTGGTCGAGCGCGCATTCGTGGAGCAGTAGTGAAGCAGTAGCGCTAGCATGCACCGACCTGCGCCAAGGCAGGCGGCGGCAGGAGGAGACGACACACGATGGCCACGCGCAGCAGCGCACGCGACATCGCGACCCCCACGCGGTCGCGTCAGGGCCCGGGCACCCGGCGCCCCGGCGTGCGCGAGCAGGCGGCGCAGGCCACGCGCGAGAGCCTGCTGCGTGCGGCGATCAAGGTGTTCTCCAAGCACGGCCTGGACGGCGGCAGCGTCGAGATGATCTCGCGCGCGGCGAAGTCCCACGACCGCATGATCTATTACTACTTCGGCAACAAGGAAGGCCTCTACATCGCCGCGCTCGAGGAAATCTACCGGCGCTTCAACGAGGCCGAGGCCAGGCTCGACCTGGACCCGCAGCGCCCGATCGAGGGCCTGCGCGCGGTGGTGAGCTTCATGTTCACCTACTACCGCCGCAATCCCGAGTTCGTCACGCTGCTCAACAACGAGAACCTGCATCGCGGCAAGCACATCGCCAAGTCGCAGCGCGCGCGCGAGTATTCGTCGCCGGCACTGGGCGTGGTCGATACGCTGCTGCGCGCGGGCACGAGCGCCGGCGTGTTCCGAAGCGGGGTTTCGGCACGCGATCTCTATCTGATGATCGCGGCGATGTGCTACTTCTACCAGTCGAACCGGTTCACGCTGTCGTCCTTTCTCGGCGAGAACCTCGAGACCGCCGATGCGCTCGCGCACTGGGAAGCCTTCGTGACCGACGCGGTGATGCGCACCGTGCTGGCCCGGACCGATTCACTGGCGCCGGGAGCCCCGGTCGCATCCGCTCCATCACCCAATCGTTGAAGGAACCGACCCATGGCTGAGGCAAGCACCACCGAGAAGGCGGGCAAGGTCGTCATTCGAAACATCGGCCTGCTGCTCTCGGGCGACATCGATGCGCCCATCCTCGAGGCCGACACCATCGTCAGCCGCGACGGCATCATCGAGCAGGTGGGCAAGGAGAAAGACTGCGACACCGCCGGCGCCGACCTCACGATCGACGCGCGCCGCACCTGCGTGTGCCCGGGCCTGATCGACAGCCATGTGCATCCCGTGTTCGGCGACTGGACGCCGCGCCAGAACCAGCTCAACTGGATCGACTCCACGATGCACGGTGGCGTCACCACGATGATCTCGGCCGGCGAGGTCCACCTGCCGGGGCGGCCGAAGGACATCGTCGGCCTGAAGGCCCTGGCGATCACCGCGCAGCGCGCGTTCGACAACTTCCGCCCCGGCGGCGTCAAGGTGCTGGCCGGCGCGCCGGTGATCGAGAAGGGCATGGTCGAGGACGATTTCCGCGAACTCGGCGCCGCCGGCGTGAGCCTGCTCGGCGAGATCGGCCTGGGCTCGGTCAAGGCCGGCGACGAGGCCGCGCAGATGGTGAAGTGGGCTCGCAAGCACGGCATCCAGAGCACGATCCACACCGGCGGTCCGTCCATTCCCGGGTCCGGGCTCATCGACAAGGACGTGGTGCTGGAGGCCGATGCCGACATCATCGGCCACATCAACGGCGGTCATACCTCGCTGCCCGAGGCCCATGTCTGCGAGCTGTGCGAGAAATCGTCGCGCGGCATCGAGATCGTGCACAACGGCAACGAGAAGACCGCGATCGCCGCCGCCCAGGCCGCGATCCAGCTCAAGTGCCCACACCGCGTGATCCTTGGCACCGACGGCCCGGCCGGTTCGGGCATGCAGCCGCTGGGCATCCTGCGCATGATCGCGCTGCTCTCGAGCCTGGGGGGCGTGCCGCCCGAGATGGCGTTTTGCTTCGCCACCGGCAACACCGCGCGCATGCGCAATCTCAATTGCGGATTGGTCGAGCCGGGACGCGCAGCGGACTTCGTGTTCCTGGACCGCGCGCAGCACACGGCCGGGCGCACCCTGCTCGAGAGCGTGGCGCTGGGCGACATCCCCGGCGTGGGGATGGTGATGATCGACGGGATCGTGCGCTGCGGGCGCAGCCGCAATACGCCGCCGGCGACCGAGGTGCCGGTGGTGGTGGGGCGCGGTTGATCAGGCCGCCGTCGAGCCCGTGGCCATGAATCGACCCGTCAGGTAGGCCGACAGGAAGTCTCGCGGCGTCACGAATCGACGCCCAGGACGGCGACTCCCGATGCAAGGGCGGCAGATGCCAAGGCCCGGTCCAGCGTGCCCAGCGGCAGTCTCAGGCGCTGGGCGAGTTCCAGGTAGGCCGCGTCGTAGACCGTCAACTGGTGTAGCTCAGCGAGGCGCGCGGTGGCGCCCCAGGCCTGGGTCGGCGTCTCGGTGTCGAGCTTGATGGGCAGTTCGCGCAGCAGATCCGTCAGCTCGAGGCGTTGAGCGGCGCCGAGCCGCTGGCGGCGCTGAGTCATCGCCAGCGCGTTGAGCACTTCGAGCGGCCACGACGCCGGGGCAATAGCGCCCGAATCGACGACACGCTCCAGTACCGTCACGGCCGCCGGCACCCGCTCGTCTTCGAAACACCAGGCCAGGGCGATCGAGCTGTCCAGAACCAGACTCACGGGCGACCCTGGTCAATCGGTTCCTTGATGGAGAGTCCGCCCAATGACAAGCCGTGGCTGGCGTCGAGCAGCGCTGCAGCGGCCTGACGGGCCTTGGCTCGATCGAAGTTCTCGGTGACGGGTATCAGGCGAGCTGCGGCCTTGCCGTGGCGCGTGATCAAAACCTCTTCGCCGTTGGCGACCCAGTCGAGCAGCGTGCCGAGCTTGTTCTTGGCTTCGAAGGCTCCGACCGTGTGCATGGTGCACCTTCAATTCAAGCTAGCTTGAGGCTAGTTTGTACGAGACGGCGTTTGCGCGCCAGATGCACACGCTCGACCCAGGCACAATGCCCCCCGACCGCTTCGGCAAGTCTCCACGTATTCGCGCGCGTTCGAACGATTCATCACGATGAGAGTCCTGATCGGGACCGCAGGTAGCCACGGCGACGTCCTGCCGTTCGTTGCGCTCGGCCGGGAATTCGCCCGGCGCGGGCACGAAGTCCTGCTCTACGCGAACCCCGTCTTCCGAGACCAAGTGACTGGCACAGGCATACGCCTCGTGCCCATCAGTACCGTCGAGAAGTACGCCGCGCTGTTCGGAGAATCGTCGGACCGCAACCCGACCCGCGCCTTCAAGCGGATCGCAAAGGAGTTTGCCGAGCTCTGCCCGGCGTACTACCGCGCCATGAAGGCCGACCTGGTCGACGGCGACACGATTGCCATCGGAAGCTCGCTGTTCTTTCCCGCCCGCCTGCTCAACGAAACCGACAGGATTCCTTGCGCAACCGTTCACCTCGCGCCGGCGGTGTTCCGCTCGAACCTGAACCCCGCACGGGCGGCTCCGAACTGGATCACCGCGCAGACACCATCACGGTTGAAGCAGGCCGCTTGGTGGTTGCTGGACAAGACGTTCTGCGAGCCCTACTTCACGGCCCCCTTGAACCGGTTTCGGGCCGAACTGGGCCGGGCGGCCGACCCTGGTCGGCTTCCCACTGGTCGACGGTGGCGATCGGCTCGCCCTGTCATCGCAACTCGAGGCCTTCATCCAGGACGGCCCGCCGCCAGTGGCCTTTTCCCCCGGAACGGCCACGGCTACAGCTGATGACTTCTTCCGGACATCCGTCGAAGCCGCACTGGCGGCCGGGACCCGGGCGATTCTCCTGACGCATTTTCCACGGCAGGTGCCGGCATCACTGCCCGAGGGCGTGATTCATGTCGACTACGCGCCGTTCGGTACCCTGCTGCCCAGACTTGCCGGATTCGTTCACCACGGCGGCATCGGCGCCATGAGCCATGCGCTGTGTGCCGGCGTACCGCAGATCATCCGGCCGACCGCCTATGACCAGTTCGACAACGCCGCGCGCGCGGTGCAGCTCGGCGTTGCGCGAGAGATTCTGCCAAGGCGACATGGAGCGGCGCACGCCGCTCTGAAAGTCGAACCAAAACCCTTGCCGCAGAAGAGCGATGGTCCTTCACGATTCGATCGACGTCGATGCGCCTGCTTCCACGCAGTTCGATTTCTTCGAGGGGATGTCGCTCGAGCGGTACCTGGCTTGGCGCCCGGATCACAAGGTGTTTCGCTGGACCGAAGGCTCGGGCGTAGAGATCGGGAACCGGTGGTCCCAAGCCCAAGTGGAGCTGCCAGGTCTCGGCGCCGATCGACCAGCCGACCGGCGTGCCGCAGAAGATCTGCGGCAGCGTGGTCAATACCTGCGACAGCTACATGTCGGCACGGGTGGCCGTCGTCACGCTCACCAGCGACGGGCCGGCCGCGGGGGCACGCACAGCCTGGCGATCGCCAACGGCAGCAACATCCAGCCCGGCGGTGCAGGCAGCGGCTGCCTGACGTTCGCGGGCCCCGCCGTGACCGCGCACAACGTCACCCGGCTGGTCGGCATCCTGACCCAGTGCGCGAGCGGCCCGCAACGTGCCCCCCTGGTTACGCTTTCGGTACGTGAGGAATTGGGCGACCCGACGGTGTTTGCGGCCTATGCTGCGCCGACCCGCCCGATCACGGTCGAGGATACGACCTACGGCCTGGTGTCACGCATCTGCGCGACGGCGGCCGCGCAGTAGGCCGCGAAACGACGTGCGGGCCTGGCCTGTCAGCGCAACAACTGCCGCGCCACCACCATGCGCTGGATCTGGTTCGTGCCCTCGAAGATCTGCGCGAGCTTGGCATCGCGCATCATCCGCTCGACCGGATAATCCATCGTGTAGCCATAGCCGCCGAGCACCTGCACGGCGTCTGTGGTGACTTTCATCGCGACGTCGCTCGCGAAGCACTTGGCCATGCTGGCGAGCCGATTGAGCCGATCCCAGTCGCCGACGTCGCCGGCCTGCGCGCATTCGTAGACCAGCGCGCGGGCAGCCTCGATCTGGATCGCCATGTCGGCGAGCATGAACTGGATGCCCTGGAAGTCGGCGATCGGGCGCTTGAACTGCTTGCGCTCCTTGGCGTAGGCCACCGCCACCTCCATCGCACCGGTGGCCAGGCCCACGGACTGTGCGCCGATGGTGGGGCGGTTGAGGTCGAGCGCGCGCATCGACGCGCGAAAGCCCTTGCCCTCCTCGCCGACCAGGTTCTCCACCGGCACCCGCACGTTGTCCAGGAAGATCGGCGTGTTCGGTGCACCGCGCCAGCCCATCTTGCGCTCGTGGCGGCCGAAGCTAACGCCCTTCATCTTCTTTGGCTCGATGACGAAGGCGCTGATGCCGTCGGCGCCTTCCTTGCCGCTGGTGCGCGCGAACAGCATGATGAAGTCGGCCTCGACACCGTAGCTGCACCACTGCTTGCGCCCGTTGAGCACATAGCTGTCGCCGTCGCGCACCGCGGTGGCGGCCATCGCGCCCACGTCGGAGCCCGCCTGCGGCTCGGAGATCGAGATCGCGGTGACCACGCCGCCTTCGGCGACGATCGGCAGGTACTTCTGGCGCTGCTCCTCTGAGCCGAAGTGGATCAGCGGCATGATGAACATCGTGTTCAGGCCGGCAATGGAGCCGGCCGACGGCGAGAAGCGCGAGATCTCTTCGCGCGCGATGCACATCGCGGTCAGGTTGCCCTCGGGGCCGCCGTAGCGCTCGGGGATCCAAAGCTGCATCAGGCCCATCTCGCCGAACAACTTGACCAGCTCGGTCGGAAAGCGATCGGTCTCGTCGATCTCGGCGGCGATCGGCGCGACATGCTTCTCGGCCATGCGCCGGACGCTCTCGCGAAAGGACTCCAGTTCGTCGGACAGTTTCATCGGCTCGCCCGCAAAGTTCCGTAAATGGTTCAACCATTATGGATTGGCGGTAGTGCGAGCGCAAGCCGTCACCGGGCGTCGGCGAGGGCAGCGAGCAGCCGCTCCTGTGCGCCGGGCCCGGCCGCGGTGCCGAAGACGATGTGATCCGGGCGGACCAGTGCCGCGTGCACGTCGTGTGCCGCCAGCCAGTCCCGGATCAGGCCGCTGGTTTCGGCGACAATCTTGATTCCGCTCGCGCGGGCGTCGCCGTCGTCGTCGCCGTCGTCATCGCGATCGCCATCGACGCAGGCGAGCACAACGTCGAGCCTCGACGCGAGCCGGCGGGCGTTCGTGCCCGGGCGCCATGCCGAAGTGCCAACGAGCAGCCAGCGCGCGCCGAGGGCATCGTCCATGCGGGCAACGCCGCCATCGCATTCGACCATCGGTTGCGGGAAGACGCGCCCAACGCCGGGCAACAGCCGGCCTCGTGCATCGCGCATCAGGAATCCGTCGTCGAGCGGCGGCAACAGGTCCTGGCGCACAATGTCGCCGGTGCCCGCGCGCATCTCGGCTAGCAGGCGGGCATCGCGCGCCGCGGCGCGGGCGGGATCGCGCTCGCAGATGATCTGGCCAAGGCGCTTGGTCAGCGCGATGACCGCATGCACGTTCGGTCGCCGCTCCCGCTCGTAGGTGTCCAGCAGCCCGGGGGCTGCGCGATCGCGCAGGACGTCGGCCAGCTTCCAGCACAGGTTGGCCGCATCGCGGATGCCCTGGTTCATGCCCTGGGCCATGAACGGTGGCGTCTGGTGTGCGGCATCGCCGGCCAGGAACACGCGGCCGCCGCGCCACTGCCGGCACACCAGCGCATGGAAACGGTAGGTCGCCGAGCGCCAGATCTCGCCCTGGTCGGGCGTGATCCAGGGCGAGAGCAACTTCCAGATCTGCGCCGGCGCCTGCATGACGGCCGGGTCCTCGCCCGGCAGCAGCATCAGTTCCCAGCGGCGCAGATTGCGCGGCCCCTCGACGTAGGTGGCCGGTCGCGCCGGATCGCAGTACTGGATCGTGACCTCGGGCAGCGCCGCGCGCTCGTTGACGAGCAGGTCCACGACGATCCACGGCTCGTCGAAATCCAGGTCCTCGAGCGCGAGCCCCGCCGTCTCGCGAACCGGGCTCGAGGCGCCGTCGCAAGCGACGACATAGCGGCATCTCGTCCGATGGCGCTCGCCGCCGTCGACCCGAACCAGATCGACGCTCGCCCCATCGGCATCCTGGGTGATTCCGACACACTTCCAGCCGTAGCGCACCTCGAGGTTCGGCCACTGCGCGAGGCTTGCGCGTATCCGCGACTCGAGCTCGGGCTGGATGAAGGTGTTGTATGGCGGCCAGGACAGCGGATGCGGTTCGGGCTGCGGGCGAATGCGTCGCAGGACCTGACCGTCGGCGCTACGGTACTCGCTCGTTCGGTAAGGCCCCAGGCAGTCTTCGAGCGCGGCGCCCAGGCCCAGCGCCTGGAGCGTGCGCAGCGCTTCATGGTCGATGCCGAGTGCGCGGGGCTTGTCGTAGGGCTCGTGCAGGGGCTCGACGGCGAGGACCCGCAGCCCTTCGCGCGCCAGCAGGCCGGCGGCCACGCCGCCCACGGGGCCCAGCCCGACGACCACGACCTCGTGGTCGGCAGTCGTCCGTTCGGGGATCCTGGCTGCGGACGTCGGGATCGGGTCTTTCGTGGTCATGGCCGATTCATCTCGATCGCACGCGGGCCGTGCGCTGGCACTTCCTATAATCGTCGACATTCTGCACACACCCATTGCCCGGTGTCGGCCGTCCCACCGGCTTGCACGCATCCATGACCTCACGCGAGTCGCACAAGCTCGAGAACTTCAGCCCGGTACGCCCCACGCGCGCCTTCGAGGAGATCTGCGCCCAGATCCGGCGCGAGATTCGGCGCGGCAGCCTGGCGCCGACCGACCGCCTGCCGTCCGAGCGCGATCTGGCCGAGCGCTTCCAGGTCAGCCGCTCCACGGTGCGCGAGGCGCTGCGCACGCTCGAGTACGGCGGCATCGTGACCCTGCACAAGGGCGTGAAGGGCGGCGCCTACGTGCAGCAGGGCGACGCGCGGCCGATCACCCAGACGGTGGAAGACCTGCTCGCGCTCGGCGGCCTGTCGCTCGAGGAATACACCGAGGCGCGGGTGGCCGTGCAGTCGGCGATCATCCGGCTCGCCTGCGAACGGGCGACCGACGCCGACTTCGCCGCGCTCGAGACGAACATCGAGCGGACCGAGGCGCTGGGCGGCACCGACGCCGAGGCCCGCACCGAACTGACGATCGAGTTCTACCGCCTGCTGGCCGAAGCCACCGGCAACCGGGCGATGTCGATGCTGATGCGCACCTTCACCGAACCGCTGCGCGACTACATCAATGCCATCGGGCCGGACCGCAGCTGGGACGTGGCCGCCTCGCGGCGCAAGTTCCTGGCCTGCCTGCGCGCGCGCCGCGCCGATGATGCGATCGCCGAGATGGTCTCGCACATGCAGCGGCTGCATGCCTACATGCTCGGCCGCCTGCCCGATCGCCCGTCGAAGCGTGTCCGGCCGTAACGACTGAGGTCGCGGCGGGCGCGAACAATCGCTTCTAGGAGACGCCTCGGAATCAACCGGAGACGGTCTCTGCAATTAGAACGTTTGCCGGGATTCCGAGATCTCGGTGGAGCCGCCGGATCATCGCCAATGTCAGCGGGCGCTTGCGATTGAGCACCTCGTAGACGCGGTTGCTCTTGCCGATGATCGGCTCCAGGTCTTTGACGGACAGGCCGCTTTGCTCCATGCGGAACTTGATGGCCTCGACCGGATCCGGCGCATCGATCGGAAAGTGCCTGAGCTCGTAGGCCTCCACCAGCGTGGCCAGGATATCCAGGCGATCGCCTTCCGGCGTTCCCAGATCGGGATCCGACGCCATCAGAGCGGAGATCTCTCTTAGCGCTGCCTTGTAGTCGGCCTCGGAGTGGATAGGGCGGATGTCCATTTCGCAAGCTCCGCGGCCGTTCAGGCCGCATCAATGGTTTCTGCATCGATCGCGTCGTACGCCCTGTGCGTGCCAACGAACTTCACATAGACGATCTGCAGCTTGAAGGCGACCGACACGACCAGCCAGTAGTCGTTACCCTTAATATTGAAAACCACGCGCCGGTTCTTCAGTACGCTGGCGTGGCGGAACTGCGCCTTGATGTCGGCAGGCTGAGTCCACGACGCGCTCCTGACTTCCTCGTACCAGGCCTTCAACGACTGCTCGGCGCTGAGGTGCGCCTCCCAGAAGCTGCGGAGTGTGGAAACGGCGATTACGCGCATCTTGGACAGAATAGTCCCAATTTGGGACTTTCGCAAGCCGAAGTCGCCCTCGGGCTCAGCCGGGTAGACCCGCGCGACGGGAGACGCCCTTGCGCATTGCAAATGGTTGGGCCATTATCGCCGACACGTCCAGCGACGGCCTTCGCCGATGCCATCCACCGCTTCGCCACCACCGCCGGTACCGGGGCCCATTCCCTGCCCGGACGCGCACACCCGCCCGTTCTGGCAGGCGGCCGCGCGCGGCGTGCTGAGCCTGCCGCGCTGCGGCTGCGATCCGCAACTGCTCTATCCACCGCCGCCGCGCTGCCCGCGCTGCCTGGACGAAACCTTCGAGTGGGTCGAGCTCTCGGGTCGCGGGCGCTTGTGGTCCTGGACCGAGATTGCGGTGCCGTGGTTCCCGGGTGCACCGGTGCCGAGCGTGGTCGCGCAGGTGGCGCCCGACGAGCAGGCGGGCCTGCTGCTGTTGGCGGCTGATCCGCTCGGACGGGTGCGCTCGATGGCGCCCGGTGCGCCCGTGCGGATCGTTTTTCGGCCGGTGTCCGATACCGCCGGGATCGCCGAGATCGCGGCCGACGACGCGCTTGCAGCGGGCGCGCCCGTCGCGGCCGAGTCCGGGTCTCGCGCGTCGACTGTCCCGCAGACGGCGCCCTAGCGAGGACCGGCACGATGGCAAGTCCCGGCACGATCGCGATCATCGGCTTCGGCGGCTCGGAGATCGTGCGCCGCTCCGATCGCGGCATCACCGCGTTCGCGCTCGATGCCGCGGTCGCGGCGCTGGCCGACGCCGGTGTCACGCGCGACGAGATCGATGGCTATGTCGGTGCCCCCTGGGCGCCCGCGGCCGATGCGATCGGCGTCGACGGGGCCGACGAACTGAGCTACCGCACGCTGCTGCCGGCGCTCGGCATCCAACACGCCCGCTACGCCCACGACCTGCACAAGGGCTTCGCCACCGACATGGTGGCTGCCGCCGCCGCCGCGCTGCGTGCCGGCGAATGCCGCTATGTGCTCGGCGTGCGCGCGATGGCGAACTTCATGCCGGCGGCTGGCGATGCCACCGCCGTACCCACGCACGCCTACGGCAACGAGCAATTCTCGCTGCCCTACGGCTTTCACATCGCCGGTGCGCGCTTCGCGACCCGGCTGCGCCGCTACATGGCCGAGCACGGCGCCACGCGCGAGGATCTGTACGAGACCGTGGCGCTTTTTCGTCGCAACGCCCGGCTCAACCCGTTCGCGATCTGGCGCGACAAGGACCTGACCCGCGAGCAGTACCTGGCGGCGCCGATGATCGCGTCGCCACATTGCCTGTTCGATTGCGACATGCCGGTGTTCGGCGCGGCGGCCTTCGTGATGGCGCGCGCCGACGACGTCCCCGCGGCGGCCACGCCGGCCTGGGTCAGCGGCTGGGCCGGCCAGTACCGACCGCAGGACGTGTTCGAACGCAGCGGTCTCGCCCCGGCCGACGTGAGCGCCTGCCAGCTCTACGACGGCTTCACGTCGATGACCTACGAGTGGCTCGAGGGCTTCGGCTTCGTAGCGCCCGGCCAGGCCTGGCGGTTCATTCGCGACGGCCATGCGGCGCCGGACGGGCGCCTGCCGCTGAACACCTTCGGCGGCAGTCTCGGCGAAGGCCGGCTGCACGGCATCGGCCACCTGCGCGAAGCCTACCTGCAGGTGGCCGGCAAGGCCGGCCCGCGGCAACTGAAGCAGGCCGACCACTGCCTGGTGCAGATCGGCCCCTACGACCTGTCCTCGTTCGTGATGCTGAGCGCCGAGCCGCGCCCGGTCGCGAACCCCTGACCCACGGAGCACGCCATGCTGTCACACCAGGACAATGAACGACTGGTCCGCGTCGGACCTGGCACGCCGATGGGCACGCTGATGCGCGCCTACTGGATTCCCTTCCTGCCTTCGGCCGATCTCGAGCGCGACGGCACGCCGGTGCGCGTGCGCCTGCTTGGCGAAGACCTGGTGGCGTTTCGCGACACGCAAGGCCGCGTGGGCCTGGTCGACCACGCCTGCCCGCACCGCGCAGCACCCATGGTGTTCGGCCGCAACGAGGAGGGCGGGCTGCGCTGCGTGTATCACGGCTGGAAGTTCGCCTATGACGGCAGCATGCTCGACACGCCGGCCGAGCCCGAGGGCAGCCTGTTGCGCAAGCACCTCAAGATTCCGTCCTACCCCTGCGTGGAGCGCATGGGCGTGGTCTGGACCTGGATGGGCCCGGCCGACCGCGAGCCGCCGCCGCTGCCAGACTTCGAGTGGAACATGGTGCCGGCAGAGAATCGGGTGCTGACCTTCCGCATCCAGGAGTGCAACTGGCTGCAGGCGCTCGAGGGCGAGATCGACTCGGCCCACGCGCCGGTGCTGCACGGGCGCATCGACGGGCAGGGCGAGATCAACGGCTGGATCGCGGCGCGCAACCTGCGCCCGAGCTTTCACTGCCTGACACAGCCCTTCGGCCTGAGCATCGCGTCGCGGCGCGAGCTCGACGAACATTCCGCCTACTGGCGCGTCAACCAGTTCCTGATGCCCTTCTTCACGCTGGTGCCGCCACAGGCCAAGTACTCCGAGCTCAGCGGCCACGCCTGGGTGCCGATCGACGACGAGAACACGCTCGCGATCATGTTCTCCTACCATCCGTCGCAGCCGATGTACCCGCGCTCGCGCGAGGTCATGGAGAACGGCCACGCCGGTCGCGAGACCGGCCATGCCAGCGTCAATGCCTTCGAGCCCGACAACCCGATGCAGCCGTTCGCGAAGTACCGCACGCGTTTCCGTCGCGACAACGGCTATCGGTTCGACCCCGAGCTGCAGCGCACCGCCTTCTTCTCCGGCCTGCCGGGCCTGTGGGTGCAGGACGCCGCCTGCCAGTCGGGGGTGGACCGCATCGTCGATCGCACCAAGGAGCACCTGGGCGTGACCGACACCGGCATCCAGAAGACGCGCCGGCTGCTGCTCGATCACCTCAAGACACTCGAGGCCAGTGGCACGCTGCCTGCCGGCTTCGACGACGCGCAGACCACGATGGTGCGCGCGGTTTCGATCACGCTCACGGCCGACACCGACTGGGCCACGGCCTGCGCCGAGATCATGCGCGCGAAGCCGGGCCAGGACTTCGGCTACGACCTCTCGGATCAGCCCAAGTCGGCGCCGACGACCGAGGCCGGCGCATGACGGCGGGCGCGCTCGCCGGCCTGCGCGTACTCGAGATCTCGCACCAGGCCGGCGCGGTCTGCGGCCGCGTGCTCGCCGACCTCGGCGCCGAGGTCGTGAAGCTGGAGCCGCCCGGCGGCGAGCCGGCGCGCTCTATCGTGCCCACGATCCCCACCGCCGGCGGCGGCGAGACCAGCGCGTTCTGGCTAGCATTCAACCTGAACAAGACCAGCACCTGTGTCGCGCTCGACACGGACGAGGGCCTAGCGCAGTTCCACGCGATGGCGAAAGAGGCCGACATCATCGTCACCGACTGGGAGCGCTGCCCGGTGACCGAGATGGATCGGCTGGCGGTAACGGCGCGCGCGGCCAATCCGGCGCTGATCTGGGTGGAGATCCTGCCGTTCGGGCGTGGCGGGCCCTACGAGGGCTATCCGGCCACCGACACCGTGCTGCAGGCGCTCGGCGGCCACCTCTATCTGAATGGCGACATCGATCGCCCGCCGGTGCGGATCAGCGCGCCGGTCGGGCTGGTGCAAGGCGGCGCCGAGGCCGCGTCGGCCGCGCTGATGGCCTATTACCACCGCCTGCGCAGCGGCGAAGGCCAGCGGGTGGACGTGTCGACCCAGGCCTGCATCGTCTGGACCCTGCTCAACAGCACGATGATCGCGCAGATCCTGGGCTTCAACGAGAGCCGCGGCGGCGCGATCCGACGCGAGCGCGCGAACCGCTTCTACACTCGGCTGGTGTGGGAGACGCGCGATGGCTTCGTCTACTTCGGACCGGTCGGTGGCGGCGGTGGCGCCGCGCGCGAGAAGTCGTATGCGAACCTGATGAAATGGATGCGCGAGGACGGCTTCGATGACGCGATCCTTACCGCGCACGACTGGAACGGCGACGGCCAGTTCCTGATTCCGCAGGCCGAGTACGACGCGGTCACGGCCGTGATCGCGCGCTTCATCGCCACCAAGGCCACCGATGAGTTGATGGCGCGCGCCGTGGCCGAGCGCATCCTGCTCGCGCCGGTGTCGTCGATCGCCGACGTGTTCGCCAATCCGCACTTCCGGGCGCGCGGGCTCTACCAGCCCTTGGACGATGCCGCACGCGGCCTTGCGGTCGAGGTGCCGAGCCGCTGGGCCAGGCTGAGCCGCACGCCACTGGCGGCACCCCGGCCCGCGCCGGCGGTGCCGACGCTGGAGACCACGCGATGAGCGCCGTGCCCAAGCCGGCGCCCACCCCGATGGCAAAGATCTTCGACGGCCTGAAGGTCGCCGACTTCACCTGGGCCGCCGCCGGACCGATCATCACCAAGCAACTGGCCGACAACGGCGCCACGGTGGTCAAGCTGGAGTCCACCAGGCATCCGGATAGCATCCGGATGGGCGGGCCCTTCACCGACAACAAGCCGGGCCTGAATCGCAGCGGCTTCTTCGCCGACTTCCACACCTCCAAGCTCAGCCTCGCGCTGGACCTGGGCCACACCCGCGCGATCGAGGTCGTCAGGCCGCTGATCGAATGGGCCGACGTGGTGGCCGAGAGCTTCCGGCCCGGCGTGATGAAGCGCTGGGGCTTCGACTACGCCGCCTTGCGACGGATCAACCCGCGCATCGTGATGCTCAGCTCCTCGCTCTACGGTGCCGACGGACCGTGGGCGATGCACCCAGGCTATGGTGCACAGGGCGCGGCGCTCGCCGGCATCCACACGCTCACCGGCTGGCCCGACCGGCCACCGGCGATCCCCAAGGGCGCGTACTCGGATTCGGTGTCGCCACGCTTCGGGCTTGCCGCGCTGATGGCCGCGCTGATCCACCGCGAGAAGACCGGCGAGGGCCAGCACATCGAGCTCTCGCAGATCGAGACCACGCTGCAGATCGTGGCACCCGAGCTGCTCTGCCACCAGGTGAGCGGCGAAGTGCCGACGCGGCAGGGCAATCGCAAGCCCGGCAGCCTGGTCCACGGCGTCTATCCGTGTCGGGGCGAGGAAAGCTGGATCGCGATCGAGTGCACGACCAAGGCGCAGCGCGCGGCGCTGGCGGCGGTGCTGAATATCGATCCGGCGTCTCTTGGGGCTCGGGAGTCCGACACAGCCAACAAGCCCGACACGCCCGACGCGGCCGGCGCCGCTCGCGTCGTGGGCGCACCGATCGACGCCGAAGCCATCGACCACATCATCGCCGAACGGACCGCCTCGCACGATGGTCCGACGCTGATGGACGCGTTGCGTGCCGCCGGCGTGCCGGCGGGCATGGCCTGGAAGGCCACCGAGCTGCTGCACGATCCGGTACTGCGCGCGCGCCACCACTACTGGTCGCTGGATCACCCGGAGATGGGGCGGCTCGACTACAACGGCCCCGCCTACCGGTTCGAGAAGACGCCGTCCGAGCTGGCCAGTGCGTCGCCCTGCCTGGGCGAACACACCGAGCGGGTGCTGCGCGACATCCTGGGGTTCGATGATGCGCGGATCGAGGCGCTGCGGGCGGATGGGATTCTGGGCTGAGTACGGCGTTCAGACCTCGCGATAGAACTTCGCCCGCCGCCGCACCGGCTCCAGCAAGCCCCAGTCCCCGTCCTTCACCACATTGCCCTGCGGCCAGGGCGGCCGCGGCTCGAGGCCGATCAACGGCAGCACGCGGTCGTGCTGGTAGTAGCGCGCGGCCGTGTGCATCGTGAACAGGTTCGCGAAGCGCGGTGCCTCGGCACGGATCGCCTCGGCCAGCGCCAGCGCGGCGGCCGCGTCGAGCGCGGCGAAGCCTTGGCCATGCGCGGCGCGCGCGTTCGCGTCGAGTTGCTCGAGCCCCTGGCCGAGCGTGTCGATCGCGTCGGCGGGCAGGCCGGCGAGATCGTCGTAGAGGCCCAGCATCGAGGCCGCCGGCATGCGGCCATCGGCACTGGCCGGGATCATCAGGTCCACCAGCCGCGCCATCGTCGCGCGTTGTGCCACCGACCACGGATGGCCGCCGGCGATCGGGTCGCTGTCGGCCTGGCCCACCGGGACCGCGGCACCGGAAGCCGGCTTTCGATCGGGCGGGTTCATCGTCGTCGTCCTTTCATGCCGCTCGCCCTCAATCATCGAACAGGTTCGAGAGCCGCTGCGTCATCGCGTCGGCGATGTAGAGCGCGAGCGCCTGGATCGTGCAGGTGGGGTTCACGCCGGCCGAGGTCACGAACACGCTGCCGTCGATGACGAACAGGTTGCGCACGTCGTGCGCGCGGCCCCATGCGTTGACCACCGAGGTCTCGGGGTCGGTGCCCATGCGCGCGGTGCCCAGGTTGTGCCAGCCGGCCAGCCGCCAGGGCGACTCGGCGATCACTTCGCGCGCGCCGGCGGCGCGCAGCACCTCGCTGGCGCGCGCCACCGCATGGTCGAGCATGCGGGCGGTGTTCTCGCTCAAGCGATAGCTGATCCTGGGCGCCGGGATGCCGTCGCCATCGGTCAGGACCGGATCGAGCGTGACGCGATTGTGCGGCTCGGGCAGGTCCTCGGTGATCACGACGAGCCCGGTGGTCCGGCGCCACAGCGCCGCGAAGGCGTCGTGATGAGAAGCTCCCCACGGGATCCGGCCCGTGAGCAGGCCGTTGATCGCCGTGGTCACGGGGCCGCGCCCGCGCACCATCTCGAGCGTGTAGCCGCGCAAGAAACCACGCGCGCGATCGGTCTCGTAGAACTCGTAGCTCGACAGGCAGCAGGCCATCGGCCCCATGTGCCCGTCCATGGGCTCTTCGAAGACGCCGGTGACCGACGCGTTCGGATGGAACATCAGGTTGCGGCCCACCTGGTCGGAGCGGTTGGCGATGCCGTTCGGAAATCGCCCCGACACCGAATTGAGCATCAGGCGCGGCGTGCCGATGCCGTTGGCGGCCAGCACCACGACCTCGGCGCGCTGGTGGTGCTCGACGCCGTTGGCATCGACATACACCACGCCGCTCGCGAAGCCGCGTTCGTCGACCGTGATCTCGCGCACCCGGCAACGCGTGCGCAGCTCGACGCCGCGGCGGATCGCCTCGGGCCAGTAGGTGATGTCGGTGCTGGCCTTGGCGCCCTGGGCGCAGCCCACGGTGCAAAGCCCCAGGTTCTTGCACTGGTCGCGGCCTTCATAGGGACGGGTCGCGATCGCGCTGTCGGACGGCCACCAGTGCCAGCCGAGCGAGTTGAAGGCGCTCGCCATGCGCTCGCCGACCTCGCCCAGCGGTACCGGCGGCATCTGGACCGACTTGTCCGGCAGCGCCGGGTCGCCGGCCACTCCGGCCACGCCCATCATCCGGTCGTTCTCGGCATAGAAGGGCTCGAGCGTGGCGTAGGAGATCGGCCAGTCGTCGGCCACGCCATCGCAGGTGCGCACGCGGAAGTCGCTCGGGTGGAAGCGCGGGAAGTGGGCGCCGTACATCACGGTGCCGCCACCGACGCCATTGAAGTTCGCGACCGCGATCGGCGAGTCCTTGGCGTTGACGGGATAGTCGGCCACGCCGCGACGCGCGTTCGGGTTGAAGCTGTAGTCGCCGAGCGAGCGCAGCTCCCAGTCACGGCCGGTGGTGGGATAGGTGTCGGGGCGCATCCAGTCGCCCTGCTCCAGGCACAGGATGCGCATGCGGGTGTCGGCCATGCGCCAGGCAAAAGCCGCACCCGCGGCACCGGCACCGATGATCAGGACGTCGACGATATCGTTGGACACGTCAGGGAGCCTCGTGGCTAGCTATCGTACCGTATGGTAGTGTACGTTCTCCGGCGACCCGCGCCGGTGGAGGAGACACGATGAGCGGCGAGGCATTCGACCTGCAGGCCCATGCGCGCGCGATGCGCGAGCGCGGCTACTGGACCGACGTCACCCTGGACCAGCTGCTTGCACGCGCGATCGAAAAGTCGCCGAACAAGCGTGCACTGGTCGCCTACCGCGCCGATGCGCCCGGCGATGAACCCGTGCTTTCGCTGACCTACGCCGAGCTCGGCGAGCGGGTGGCGCGCGTGGCCGGCTCGCTGCGGGCGATGGGTGTCGGCGCCGGCGACTTCGTGGCGGTGCAGTTGCCGAACTGGTGGGAGTTCGTGGTCGTGTCGCTCGCCTGCGGGCGTATCGGCGCGATCGTCAATCCGCTGATGCCGATCTTTCGCGAGCGCGAGCTGGGCTTCATGCTGGGCTTTTGCGATGCCAAGGTGTTCGTGGTGCCCGATACCTTCCGTGGCTTCGACTTCGCGTCGATGGCGCGCGGGCTGCAGCAATCGCTGCCGAAGCTCGAGCAGGTGGTCGTGGTGGGCGGCACCGGGCCGGACAGCTTCGAGGCGTTGCTCTCGAAAGGCGACGGCAGCACGGTGCCCTACGGCGACAGCGCGAGCCTGAAGGGCGACGACCTGGCCGTGCTCATGTTCACATCCGGCACCACCGGCGAGCCCAAGGGCGTCATGCACCTGTGCAACACCATGGTGGCCTGCACCAATGCGCTGGCGAACCGCTTTCACCTGGCCGACGACGCCGTGCTGCTGTGCTGCTCGCCGATGGGCCACATGACCGGCTACGCGGCGGTGATGGTGCAGTCGCTGCACTTGGGCGGAACGCTGATCCTGCAGGATGTCTGGGATCCGCAGCGCGGTGTGCGCATCATGGCCGAGGAAGGGGTCACGCACACGGCCGCATCCACGCCGTTCCTGGCCGACATCTGCAACGCGGTCGCGGCCGGGGCGCCACGACCGGCGCTTCGCACCTTCCTGTGCGGCGGGGCGCCGATCCCGTCGATGCTGATCGACCGCGCCGCCGCCGAGCTCGACCTGCACGTGTCCTCGCTCTGGGGCATGACCGAGGCGCTCGCCGGCACGCTGACCGAGCCCGAGCGCGCGGCCGAGAAATCCTCGTCCACCGACGGGCGCGCGGTCGACGGCGTGGAGGTGCGTGTCGTCGACGATGCCGGTCGACCGCTACCCGCCGGCGAGACCGGGCGCCTGATGGTGCGCGGCGCGCAGATGTTCGTCGGCTACTACAAGCGCCCCGAGTTCCCCAGCTTCGATGCCCAGGGCTGGTTCGACACCGGCGACCTCGCCTACGCCGACGACGAGGGCTACATCCGCATCAACGGCCGCACCAAGGACGTGCTGATCCGCGGTGGCGAGAACGTGCCGGTGTTCGAGATCGAGAACCTGCTCTACAAGCATCCGGCGGTGGTCGACGCGGCCCTGGTGGGCTACCCGGATGCGCGCCTGGGCGAGCGCGGCTGCGCCTTCGTGACGCTCAAGCCCGAGGCCGCGCTCGATTTCGCCGGCGTACAGGCCTGGATGGCCGAGAACAAGGTCGCGCGCCAATACTGGCCCGAGCACCTCGAGGTGATCGACGCGATGCCGCGTACCGCCAGCGGCAAGATCCAGAAGTTCGTGTTGCGAGAGCGCGCCAAGGCCTTCGGCAGCGCCGACGGGACGAATCGCGCGTGACCGGCCGGCTGGCCGGGCGTGTCTGTGTCGTGACCGGGGCGGCGCGCGGCATCGGGCGGGCGATCGCCGAGCGCTTCCTTGCCGAGGGCGGCCGGGTCGCGATGCTCGATGCCAGCGAGCGCCGGCTCGGACCCGCCGTCGAGGCGCTGGGCGCGGGCGATCAGGACCTGCGTGCCTATACGGTCGACGTCAGTGATCGTGCTGCGGTGCGCGAGTGCTTCGTGGCGATCGAGCGCGATTTTTGCGCCCCGGTGCGCGTCCTGGTCAACAACGCGGTCTGGGCACGCTTCCAGCCCATCGAGGACGTCGACGAGCACACGATGCAACACAGCTTCGCGGTTGGCATCCAGGCGCAGATCTGGACGCTGCAGGCGGCGCTGCCGCAGTTCCGTCGCGCCGGCGGCGGCGCGGTCGTGAACTTCTGCTCCACGTCGGCGCTGCGTGCGATTCCGTCCTCGAGCGTCTACGCGTCGATGAAGGCGGCGGTGCTGGGCTTCACGCGTGCCGCGGCGGTGGAACTCGCGGCGCAGGGCATACGCGTGAACGCGATCGTTCCGGGCATGATCGGCACGGCCGCATCGATTGCGCAGTTCGACGAGCAGACCCTGGCCGCGCGACGCGCGGCGATGCCAATGGGGCGCTTTGGCGAGCCCGAGGAGATCGCCGCGCTCGCGGCCTTCCTGGCCAGCGACGAAAGCAGCTATATCCAGGGCGCGGCGATCGTTGCCGACGGCGGCTGGACGGTCGCGGCGAATTGACGAAGGACCCGCGCCGCGATGCTGCATTGCGATGCGAAGACCTCGCACCCGAACCGCGGGCCGACGGTTTACAACAGATTGTTCTCTAGCGTACGATGCGCTCGTTACCCGTTTGGGTGAGCAGCGAAAACAAGGAGGAGACCCCATGCTTGCAAGACGAACGATCCTGCGCCGTCTGTCGATGGTGGCCGCCGCTGCCGCAGTCGCCGGCGCATCGGTGAGCGCCCACGCGGCCAATGTCACCCTGCGCTATTCGAACTGGTTGCCCGGGCACCATCCGCTGCTCAAGGGCGCGTTCATTCCCTGGTTCGCCGAGATCGAGAAGGTCACCAATGGCCGCGTCAAGGTCGAGACCCTGCCCAAGGTCGTGGGCTCGGTTCCCAAGCAGTTCGACGTCGCCCGCGACGGCCTGGCCGACATCACCTTCGTGATCAACGGCTACACGGCCGGCCGACTCAAGGCCTACGAGCTGCTCGAGCTGCCCTTCCTGGGCGATAGCGCCGAGGCACTGGCGGTGGCGGGCTGGCGCATCCACCAGAAGTATCTGGCCAAGCTCGGCGAGTACAAGGGCACGGTGCCGATGGCAATCTTCACCCACGGCCCCGGTTGCCTGCTGGTGCGCGGTTCGCCGATCAACTCGATCGCCGACTTCAAGGGCAAGAAGATCCGCGTGGCCAGCGCCGCGCAGGTGCCGATCATCGAGGCGCTCGGCGCGGTGCCCGTGCAGCGTCCGGTCACCAAGGTCTACGAGGTCTTGTCAACCGGGGTCGTCGATGGCTCCTTCCTGAGCCGCGAGGCCATCAAGAACTTCAACATCGGTCGCGCGGTGAACCAGGCGCTGGTGGTGCCGGGCGGGTTCTACAACCTGTCGATGTCGCTCGTCATCGGCGAGCGCGCCTGGCGCAAGATCTCCAAGGCCGACCAGGCGGCGATCATGAAGATCTCGGGCGAGGCGCTGGGCCGCAAGATCGGCTCCCTGTTCCCGCCGATGGACGAAGCCGGCCTCCAGGACGTGGTCAAGAACGGTGGCACGGTCACGCCAGCCAACACCGCCTTCGTCAACGACTTGCGCAAGGCATTCAAGTCGGCCGACGAGGCCTGGTACGCAAAGGCCAAGCAGGCCGGCCTGAAGGACCCGGCATCGGTGCTGGCCGAGTTCCGCGCCACGGTCGCGCGCGAGCAGAAGTAGGGCTCGCGCGATACGCACCGGATCGCGCCGGACGCTCCCGCACGGGCGATGACCGACTCGCCGACACCGTCGCCCTCAGGCGCGCCAGCACCCGCTCGCGCGCCTGATCGCCTGCTGGGCCGGCTCGAGTGGATCGGCGACTTCATCTCGGCGCTGGCCCTGTTCGCCCTGATGGCGATGGGCTTCGTCGATGTCGTCGGCCGCGACCTGTTCGACAGTCCGGTGCCGGGCATGGTCGAGGTGACCGAGTTGCTGATGGCCTTGATGATCTTCGCCGTGCTGCCGAGCATCAGCCGGCGGCGCGATCATGTCGTCATCGACCTGCTCGACGCCTTCGTCCCCAGGTGGCTGGTGCCGGTCCAGCGCGTGTTCGGCGAGTTGCTCGGCGCGATCACCTTCGCCGTGATCGCCTGGCAACTCTGGGACGAAGCCGGCAAGAATGCGGAGTACGGTGACATCACGCCCTACTTCGAGTGGCCGCTGGCACCCTTCGTCCATGCGATGGCGGTGCTCGCGGCGATTGCGGCGGCGGGCTTCCTGGCGGCCGCGCTCGGTCGCGCCGTGCCCACGTCGCCGCCGCCTCCAGAGTCCGAATGAGCGCTGCACTGCTGGGCCTCGTCGGCCTGTTCGCACTGATCTTCGCGCGGGTGCCCATCGCGGTGTCGCTGGCCGTGGTCGGCTTCGTGGGCTTCTCGTTCGAGGTGGGCGTGGAGCCGGCGCTGGCGCTGGTGGCCCACGCCACCAAGGAGGGCACGCTCAACTTCGAGCTCTCGGTGGTGCCCCTGTTCGTGCTGATGGGCAACCTGATCGCGCGCGCACGGCTCTCGGACGAGCTCTATGCAGCGGCCTACGCGTTTCTCGGTCACCTCAAGGGTGGGCTGGCGCTGGCCACCATCGCCGCCTGCGGCGGCTTCAGCGCCGTGTGCGGATCCAGCATGGCCACCGCCGCCACGATGGCCAAGGTGTCGATGCCGTCGATGCGGCGCTACAACTACGACGACCGGCTCGCGACCGGCGCGATCGCGGCGGGCGGCACGCTCGGCATCCTGATCCCGCCCAGCGTGATGCTGCTGATCTACGGCCTGGTCACCGAGACCCATATCGGCAAGCTGTTCGCCGCCGGCGTCATCCCCGGCCTGATCGGCGTGCTCGGCTACATGGCGGCGGTGCGCTACACGACCTGGCGCGACCCGGACCAGGGCCCGCCGGGCGAGCGCACCGACTGGCCCGGCCGCTGGCGCGCGCTGCGCGGCGTCTGGGGCGTGGTGGTGCTGTTCGCGCTGGTGATGGGCGGCATTTACGCCGGCTGGTTCACGCCGACCGAGGCCGCGGCGATCGGTGCCGCCGGCGGCTTCATCTTTGCGCTGCTGCGGCGCGCGCTCAGCTTCAAGTCATTGCTCGACGTGCTGGTCGAGACCACGCGCACCTCGGCCAAGATCTTCGCGGTGCTGATCGGCGCGTTGATCTTCAGCGAGTTCGTCAACTACACCGGCGTGCACAAGGGCTTCGTCGAGTGGGTCACCGGCCTGGGCGTGTCGTCCTGGGTGATCGTGCTCGTGATGGTGGGCGTCTACCTGGTGCTCGGTTGCGTGCTAGAGAGCCTGTCGATGATCCTGCTGACGGTGCCGCTGTTCTTTCCGATCATCACCGAGCTGGGCTACGACCCGGTGTGGTTCGGCATCGTGGTGGTGGTGGCGATGGAGATCGGTCTGATCACGCCGCCGATCGGGGTGAACGTGTTCGTGCTGCGCTCGGTGCAACCGGACGTGTCGATGGCCACGATCTTTCGTGGCGTGATGCCGTTCTTCTTCGCCGACGTCGGCCGCATCCTGCTGCTGGCGCTGGTGCCGGTGCTCTCGACCTGGCTGCCGAACCTGCTGTTCTAGCGACGACCGGCCGCTCGGCCGACGCCGGGCGCCGCAGGCTTCTGCGGGCATCAGATCGGCGGATGCACCTGCACCCGCTGGTATTTCTCGTAGCCCTTGCCGACCCCGTATTCCATGATGCCGTAGCCGACGGCATTGCCGTCGCGCACCTCGATCACGTGGTCGGCCAGCGTGCGCACGCGCCGCCGCGTGGCCGGGTCGTTCAGGTCCCAGGCGTCATGCTCGGTGTGCAGCCGGCCCTTGTCGTCGCCATGGAACCAGCCGTCCAGGCCACCGTAGAGACCGCCCTTCAGGAAGTAGCGCGCCGGCAGCGTGCGCACGGCGATCTCGCGCTGCTCGCCGCTGGCAAAGCTCAGTGCCAGCGTCGCCGAGGCCACGGTCTGGCCCAGGGGGTCGTCGGCCCAGACCACGTCGTGCGCCACCCCGGTGAGGCGATGGCGCCGCGAGCGCTTGGCGCCCGGCTCGAAGACTTCCTCGCCGCTGAGATAGATCAGGTCGCCCGGCGCGCGCTCCTTGAAGAACACGTGCAGGCCACGGCCCTCGAACTGGGCGGTGGTCCAGGCGTAGAAGAACGGCGGATAGAAGGTGAGCGGCGGATGGGTCTCGTCGGTGCGCATCTCGCCGCGAATGCCCCAGGAGTGATCGCGCTGGCCGAACCACTGTTCGGGCTTCACCTCGATGCGCCGGCCGTCGAACTCGATCCAACCCGAATAGCGACCGAGCTGCTGCGCGCGGGCCATGTCCTCGGTGACACGGCCATTGCGGCGCCTGAAATGCTCGCCTTCCTCGTGAGCATTGGTACCGGCCAGGAAATCGAGCTCGAACGCGATGCCCGATTCGTTTGGCGCGAGCGTGAGGCGATGATGCCGTAGCCCTTCGACGACGCGGATCTCGAGCGGGCCGACCCGCGTGGCCAGCGGGTCCGGGCGCAGATGCCGCGAAGCCCGGAAGTTGAACTGGCGCCCGGCCACGGCGATACCGGCGAACGCGTCCATCACGTTGCGGTTCGGGTGATAGCCCAGGCCGATGTCGAAGATCAGGTCGCCGCCCGGCACCGGGTGGCCGGTGTACCAGAGGCGCTCCATCCAGGACGGGTCGCTGTTGGCGACATGGTCGAAGGTGGTCGGAAGCTGATGACCGATCAGGTCGTCTTGTGGGCTGAGCATTCGGGTTCCCGTCCATGAGGTGCCCGCCAGCCGGGCACGTGCCCTTGCGCGCAGGCCGGATGTCCTGTCTACGCGTCCTGCGCGCTCGCCCCTGCGCCCGCGCCCGGATCCTCGGACAACAGGGTTCGCAGCCGGCGCTTCTCGACCTTGCCGGTGCCGCTGACCGGCAGCGAATCGAAGAATACGATCCGATCGGGCATCCACCAGCTCGCGAGCAGAGGCGCCATGAACTCGCGCAGCGCCGGCTCGGTGAGCTCGGCACCCGGTCGACGCACCACGGCCAGCACCGGCCGTTCCTGCCACTTCGGATGCGCAACGCCCACGGCCGCCGCCTGCAGCACCGCCGGATGTCCGGTCGCGGCCGCCTCGAGTTGCAGGCTGCTGATCCATTCCCCGCCCGACTTGATCACGTCCTTGAGCCGATCGACGATCTCGACGCTGCCGTCGGGGAAGATCCGCGCCAGGTCACCGGTGTCGAGCCAGTCGCGTGGCGCGCCGGGCTCCTTCAGGTAAGCGCCGGCCACATAGGGCCCACGCGCGAGCAGCCGCCCGACCGACTGGCCGTCGCGCGGCAGTTCCGCGCCGGCGTCGTCGACGGTCTTGAGTCGGGTCAGGTAGTTGGTGCGGCCCTGTCGCTGCGCGATCGGGGTCATGCCGTCGGTGTCATGGGCGCCGGGGGCCACCGTGGCCTTGGTCACGCCGAGCGCCTCGGTCATGCCCCAGGTCTGCGACACCTGCAGGCCGTAGCGCTGCCTGAGCGTGTCGACCATCGACGGCGGCGGGCGCGAGCCGGCGACCAGGGCCGCGCGCAGCTCGCCGAAGTCGCCTCCGGTCTGGTCCAGGTGATCGAGCAGCGTCATCCAGACCGTCGGCACGGCCGCGGCGATCGTGACCTGTTCGCCACGGACCAGCTCGAGGATCTTGTCGGGCTCGAAGGCGCGTCCGGGCAACACCAAGCGATGCCCGTTCATGGGCGCCGTGTACGGCATCTGCCAGCCATTGCCGTGAAACAGCGCGGCGATCGGCATCACGGCTTCGACGGAACCGGCGCGATAGCCGCCGATCATGTCGGCCAGGCTCATGCACATGGCGCTGAGCGTGGCCGAGCGGTGGCTGTAGGCGACCCCCTTGGGCTCGCCGGTGGTGCCCGAGGTGTAGCAGATCGTCGAGGCCAGGCGCTCGTCGAAGCTGGGCCACGCGAAGTCGTCGGCCTGGGCGGCAAGCAGTTCCTCGTAGAACAGCAGCCCGTCGAGCCCGGTGCCGGCCGCCTGCTCGCGCGTGCCCATGAACACATAGTGCTCGATGGCCGGCAGACGCGGCGCGATGCGCTCGGCGATCGGCAAGGTGGCGGCATCGATGAACAGCATGCGATCGCCACCGTCGGCCGCGATATAGGCGATCTGGTCCTCGAACAGCCGCGGGTTGATCGTGTGCAGCACCGCGCCCATGCCCGAGACGCCGTAGAAGAGCTCGAAATGCTCGTGCGTGTTCCAGGCCAGCGAGCCGATGCGCTCGGAGAGGCGGATGCCCAGGCCCGTGAGCGCGGCGGCCAGGCGCCGGCAACGCGCATGGGCATCGGCATAGGTGTAGCGATGGATCGTGCCATCGATGCGCCGCGCCACCACCTCGCGTGCCGGGTGGTTCGCGAGTGCGTGATCGAGCATCTCGGAGACCAGCAAGGGCACGTCCATGGTGGTGCCATAGAGCACATCCGGTGCCGCGTGCCCGGTCATTCGTCGTCTCCTCGCCTACCAAGTCGTACGCATGCGCATGGTACAGTGGTGGAGAAAATCCGGTCAACGCGACGCAGCACTGGAGGAGGCCATGGACGAGAGGACCGAGGCCGGCGCGGCCATACGCGTCGAGGTCGATGACAGCGGCCTGGCAACGCTGACGCTGTCGCAGCCCGAGCGCGGCAATCCCATCGACGGCGATTTCTGCCGCGAGTTCAAGCAAGCCTTCCTGCGCCTGTGGGACACCGAGGGCCTGCGCGCCGTCTTGCTGCGCGCCGAAGGCAAGAACTTCAGCCTCGGCGGCGACGTCAAGCAGTTCTACGGCCAGCGCGAGAACCTGGCACCGCTGGTGCGCCAGTGGACCAGCGACCTGCACATGGGGCTGTCGCGCGCCTGGACGCTGCCGGTGCCGATCATCGCGCAGGTGCACGGCTATGCGATGGGGGGCTCGTGCGCGCTCGTGGCCGGCTGCGATGTCGTGGTCGCCGCGCGCTCGGCGAAGTTCGGCTCGGCCTTCTCGCAGCTCGGCTTTTCCTGCGACTCGGGCTCGAGCCCCACGCTCACGTTCCGGATGGGACCGGCGCGCGCGCGCCGCTTCGTGTTGCTGGCCGAGATGCTCTCGGCCGACGAAGCCCTGAGCGCCGGCCTGGCGGACCGGGTCGCCGACGACGACGCGCTCGAATCCACGGCGCTGGCGCTGGCACGGCAACTCGCCGCCGGCCCCACGGTCGCGTACGGCGAGGTCAAGCGATTGTTCGCGCAGGCCGGCATGATGCAACTACAGGCCCAGCTCGAAGACGAGGCCATGACGCTTGCGCGGGTGTCGGCCAGCCATGACGCCCGCGAAGGCGTGGCGGCCTTCGCCGAACGGCGCAAGCCGAAGTTCACCGGCCGATGAGCACCGCGGCCGGCACGACGGCGGACGCGCCGATCCGCGTCGAACGAAACGCAGCCGACGGCTATGCGGTCATCACGATCGATGCGCCGGCCACGCATAACGCGCTCTCGAAACAGATGCGCGCCGATATCGCCAAGGCGACCGGATCGCTGGCTCGCGACGACGCGATCCGGGTCCTGATCCTCACCGCCGAGGGGCCCTTGTTCACCGCCGGGCTCGACCTCGACGAATGGACGGCCGACGAGGTCGCCGCCGGTGCCTTCGAGCTCGACCCGGTGCGCGCCCTGCGGGCCTATCCGGGGCCGGTGATCGGCGCGATCAACGGCCCGGCGATCACCGGCGGGTTCGAGATCTCGGTCGCCTGCGACGTGCTGATCGCGGCCGAGCGCGCGAGCTTCACCGACACCCATGCCCGGGTCGGATTGCTGCCGGGCTGGGGCCTGTCGGCGCGTCTGCCGCGGCTGATCGGCCTGCAACGCGCCAAGCTGCTGGCGTTCGGCGCGCAGCCCATCTATGCCCGCACCGCGCTGGCCTGGGGCCTGGTGGCCGAGGTGGTGCCTAACGACGCGCTGATGCCGCGCGCCCGGGCGCTGGCCACGCAGATGGCCTCGGCGGATCCCGACACCCTGCGGGCCTACAAGCGCCTGCTCGACGACACCTCGCAGGCCACCCTGGGCGATGCCCTCGCGATCGAGCGCTCGCGTGCCTACGAGCACAACGCAAGGGTCGGCCGCGACGACGTGCTGGCGGCGCTGCAACGCATCCGCGAAAGCCGCCGTCGCCCGTCCTAGAGCCCCGTCGTGCACGCATCACTGGCGGGGCCCCTGGCAAGCTTCGGCCCATCGCGCCCCCTTCCGGGAGACCCGACTTGATACTCAACGAAGACCAGCGCGCACTGCAGGAGACCGCACGACGCTTTTCGCGCGAGCGCTTGCTGCCCCACTACCAGCAACGCGAGGCCGATGGCACGCTCGATCGTGCGCTATTGCGCGAGATGGGCGAGATGGGCCTGATCGGCATGGACTTCCCCGAGGCCTACGGCGGCCTCGGGCTCGACGGGGTCACGATCGGCGTGATCGCCGAGGAGATCGCCTATGGCGACTTCAACGTGAGCGCGGTGCCGGTCGGCGCTTCGCTGATGGGCGCGATCATCCTGCGACATGCGAGCGAGGCGGTGCGCGAGACCTGGATCCCGCGGATGATCCGCGGCGAGGTCGTCGTGGGCATCTGCGTGACCGAGCCGCGCGGCGGCTCCGATGCCGCCAACCTGCAATTGCGCGCGCGCCGTGATGGCGACCACTATGTGCTCAATGGCGAGAAGACCTCGATCAGCTTCGCCGCCGAGGGCGACGCCTTCCTGGTGTTCGCCCGCACCGGCCAGCCCGACGAGGGTGCGCGCGGCGTGACCGCTTTGTTCGTGCCGGGCGACGCGCCGGGCCTGCGGCGCACCCGCTTCGACGACGTCGGCAGTCACATCGTGGGGCGCGGCTCGGTGTTCTTCGACGACGTGCGCGTGCCCATCGAGAACCGCCTCGGCGACGAAGGGCGCGGGTTCTCGCAGGTGATGCAGGGCTTCGACTACAGCCGCGCGCTGATCGCCCTGCAATGCGTGGGCGCCGCCCAGGCCTCGCTCGACGAAGCCTGGGCCTATACGCGCGAGCGCGAGGCCTTTGGCCGGCCGATCGCGCAGTTCCAGGGCGTGAGCTTCCCGCTCGCCGAGGGCGATTCGATGATCGCGGCGATCCGCCAGCTCTCGTTGCACGCGCTGGCGCTGCGCGACGCCGGCCTGCCGCACACGGCCGAGGCCGCGATGGTCAAGTGGATGGGGCCCAAGACCGCGTTCGACGTGATCCACCAGTGCCTGCTCACGATGGGCCACTACGGTTGGACCAAGGAGACCCCGCACCAGCAGCGCCTGCGCGACGTGATGGGGCTCGAGATCGGCGACGGCACGGCCGGCGTGATGAAGCTGATCATCGCGCGCGAGCGTGTCGGCCGTTGTGCCGTGCAATACCTCTGAGCCCCCCGGAGCCGCGCATGTCCTACCGATCGTTGTTTCGTCCGGACGCATTCGCACAGAAGGTCGTCATCGTCACCGGTGCCGGCAGCGGCATCGGGCGCTGCACCGCGCATGAACTCGCGGCGCTTGGCGCCCGGGTCGTGCTGGTGGGCCGCACCGCGTCCAAGCTTGAACGCGTGGCCGCCGAGATCGCCGAGGACGGCGGCCTCGCCGATGCGCGGGCCTGCGACATCCGCGACGAGGCCGCGGTCGCCGCGACGATCGATCGGGTCCTCGCCGCCCATGGCCGCCTCGACGGCCTGGTCAACAACGCCGGCGGCCAGTACCGATCACCGGCGCGCGACATCGCCACCAAGGGCTTCGAGGCCGTGGTGCGCAATAACCTGACCGGCGGATTCATCTTCATGCGCGAGGCCTACACGCGCTGGATGGAGGCTCATGGCGGCGCGATCGTGAACATCATTGCCGACATCTGGCATGGCTGGCCCGACTTCGCGCATTCGGCCGCCGCGCGCGGCGGGATGCTCACGCTGACCGAGACGCTGGCCTGCGAATGGGCGGCTGCCGGCGTGCGCCTGAATGCGGTGGCACCCGGCGGCATCGTATCGAGCGGCTTCGACACCTATCCACCCGAGCAGCAGCAAAAGCTGCTGCGCTATGTCGACAGCGTGCCGCTGGGGCGTTTCGGCACCGAGTCCGAGGTCTCGGCCGCGATCGTGTTCCTGCTCTCGCCGGCGGCCGCCTACATCACCGGCTCTTGTATCCGGGTCGACGGCGGTACGCCCAATGCGCGCCAGCAGACCTGGGATATCCAGCCCACTTCGCGCAACGCGCCGTTCAACGGTTTTCATCGCGCGGTCGCGCCCAGGCTGCTCGGCGGCGACTGAGCGCGAGCGCGCTCAGGCTTCGGTGTCGCGCAGGTAGCCGAGCAGGTTGTCCTTCATCACATGGAGCGATCGCGCGGTGGTCTCGAGCGCGTTGTCCGAGAGGTCGGCGAGGATCTGCTGGTTGAACTCGTGATTGATCTTGCGCATCTTCTGGACCAGCCGCTTGCTTCGCGGTTGCAGGAAGATTCGCTTGACCCGCCGATCCGACGGGTCGGGCTCGCGGCGCACGAAGCCGGCGCGCTCGAGCCGGTCGATCAGCCCGCCCATCGCCACCTTGCCCACGTCGAGTTCCTCGGCCAGCCGGGTCTGGGTCATGCCGTCCTCGCGCGACAGATAGGCCAGCACCCACCATTGCGAGCGCGTCACGTTCAGGGGCTTGATGCAGCGGTCGAACGCGCTGCGCCGCAGCCGCGACACGTCGTGGATCAGGTAGCCCAGGTGCAGCTCCCAGTCGATGGTGTGAAGTTTCTTCGGCATGCGCTCCCAGGTGCCCTGTGGCGGTGCAAGACGTATCGCCGCCGGTCGGCCGGCGTGGTGGCGGCCCTGTCCCACCGGCACCGCGCCCGAGTTTACACCGCGCCCGACGTCGATTCGCTCGACCCGGAAACCCCTTTCCAGTCGGTACGCTAGTGTATGATCTGCCAGGTAAAAGTACAGCAATCCGGAGGAGACATGCGAGGGCTTCAAGGCAAGCGCGCCATCGTCACCGGCGGCGGCAGCGGAATCGGCCAGGCGATCTGCGAGCGCCTGGGCAAGGAAGGCATCCACGTCGGCGTGTTCGACATTCGCCTCGACGCGGCCGAGCAGACCGCGCAGGCCATCGTCGGGGCCGGTGGCCAGGCCAGTGCGATCGAATGCGACATCACCGATTACGACCTCGTGCGCGCCGCGGTGGCCCGCTTCGAGGAAATGGCGGGCGGTCCGACCGACATCCTCGTGAACAACGCCGGCTGGGACACCCCTATACCCTTCCTGAAGACCGACCCGGCGTTCTGGAACAAGGTCATCTCGATCAACTGGTACGGGCCGCTGCACATGACCCATGCGGTCGCGCAGGGCATGGCGGCGCGCGGCGGCGGGCGCATCATCAATATCGCGTCCGACGCCGGCCGCGTGGGTTCGACCGGCGAGGTCGTCTATTCGGGCTGCAAGGGCGGCACGATCGCGTTCGCCAAGGCGCTGGCGCGCGAGCTCGCGCGCAGCAACGTCCTGATCAACACCATCTGCCCGGGCCCCACCGACACACCCGCGATGGCCGCCTTCGTGGGTACCGGCGAGCGGGGCCAGAAGATCCGCGACGCGATGGTCCGCGGCGTGCCGCTCGGGCGCATCGGCTCGCCCGACGACTACCCCGGCCTGGTCGCCTTCCTGGCCAGCGACGATGCCGCCTTCATGACCGGCCAGACCATCAGCGTCTCGGGCGGTCTCACCATGCACGGATGAGGAAAGCGATGAGCAGCGAATTCACCGACATCACCTACGAGGTCCGCGACGGCGTCGTCCGGATCACGATCAACCGTCCGGATGTCTACAACGCCTTCCGGCTCACCACGGTCGAGGAACTGATCACCGCGTTCACGCGCGCCGACGGCGAGAAGTCGGCCAACGTGGTGGTGTTCACCGGCGCCGGCGAGAAGGCCTTTTGCACCGGCGGCGACCAGAAGTCGCACCTCAGTGAAGACGGGCTCTACGGCCCGCGCGGCACTGTGGGCCTGCCGATCGAGGAGCTGCAGACCGCGATCCGCGACCTGCGCAAGGTCTCGATCGCGCGGGTGCAAGGCTATGCGATCGGCGGCGGCAATGTCTTTGCCACCATCTGCGACATCACGATCGCCTCCGAGAAGGCCGTGTTCGGCCAGGTGGGCCCGAGCGTCGGTTCGGTCGACCCCGGCTGGGGCACGGCTTATCTCGCGCGCATCGTCGGCGAGAAGAAGGCGCGCGAGATGTGGTTCACCTGCCGGCGCTACAAGGCGGCCGAGGCCGAGGCGATGGGGCTGGTGAACAAGGTCGTGCCGCATGCCGAGCTCGATGCCGAGGTCGACCGCTGGTGCGCCGACATCAACAACATGAGCCCGACCGCGCTCACGATCGCCAAGCGCTCGTTCAATGCCGACACCGAGTCGATCCGCGGCATCAGCTTCATGGGCATCCAGACGGTCAAGCACTACTACCAGACCGAGGAATCCAAGGAGGGCGTACGTGCGTTCAACGAGAAGCGCAAGCCCGACTTCAAGCGCTACGCGAGCTGAGCTCGGAACCCATTCCACGGGCGGGGCAACCCGCCCGACGGGGAGGATGCTGCTTGACTGAATTGATCCGCACCGAGTTGCAGGGCGACGGGATCCTGGTCGCCACCATCGACATGCCCGGGCGCACGATGAACGTGTTCTCCGAGGCCTTGATGGACGCACTCGACGCCGTGATCGCACGCGTCGAGACCGACGACGCCGTGCTCGGCGCCGTGCTGGCGTCGGGCAAGCCGTCGTTCCTGGCCGGTGCCGACCTGCCGATGGTGCGCGCCATGACCGAGCGCGCCGCCACCGACACGCGCGAGGGCATGTTCGCGTTCTGCGGCCGGCTCGGACGCCAGTTCCTGCGCATCGAGGAATGCGCCAAGCCCTGGGTCGCGGCGGTGGCCGGCACCGCGCTCGGCGGCGGGCTCGAGCTCGCGATGGCCTGCCGGGCCCGCCTGGTCGACACCACGGCAGGCGCGCAGATCGGCCTGCCCGAGATCAAGCTGGGCCTGCTGCCTGGCGCAGGCGGCACCCAGCGGCTGCCGCGTCTGGTCGGACTTGCGCTGGGCCTGGACATGCTCCTGAGCGGCCGCTCGATCGATCCCGACGCCGCTGTGTCGGCGGGGCTGTTCGAGGCCGCGCCTTCAGGCGTGGCGCTGCTCGATGCCGCACGCGCGCGGCTGCACGCGTTGCGGACATCCGGCCCCTATGTCGCCGAGGCCAAGTTCGCGCAGGCACGGCTCGATTGCCCACCCGACGACGAGGCCTCGGTGCGCGAGATCGCGCATGCGCATCGCATCGACGATGCCACGCTGCGCGACTACCCGGCCTATCGCACGATCATCCGCTGCGTGCTCGGCGGCGCCGGGCTCGATCTGGCCGCCGGCACGAGCCTGGAGATGACCCGCTTCCTCGACCTGATGTACGACCCGGTCGCGGGCAACATGATCTCCACCCTGTTCATCGAGCGCCAGCGCGTGGAGAAGGCCGCGTCGGCCCGTGGCCTGCCGCGACCGGTGAGCCTGCGCCACGGCAAGCTCGGCCCCGCTGTCGGCGACTGGCCCAGGCTGCTCGCGCGCAGCGGCGCTTCAACGCGAGAAGACCCATCGATCGGCGCCGGAGGCATGGTGCTCGAGGCCGAAGGCGACCTTCAGGTCCCGATCGTGGTTCGCTGCGTCGGCGCCCAGGCTTCCCGCGATGACGAGGCCCGCGCGGCGCCCGTGCTGGTGCTCTCGCCGCGCAGTCCCTACGGGCGGGTCGTCGAGATCATCACCGGCGCGCACGCGCCGCACGCGGGTGCCGTCGGCGCGCTGCGTTCACTGGCCGCCTCGTTGCGCTGCCTCCCGCTGGTCACGGCCGGCGAGGACAGCCTGCTCGACGCGCTGGCGCTTGCCGGTGAACCGGGTGGTGACGCCCCCCTGCGCGCGACGGCGCTCGTGGCCGCGAAGTGGGCCACGGCGCGGTCCGACGCCGACCTGCGCGCCCTCGACGTGGTGTCGGTGCTCGGCGGCCTGGCACCGGCCTTCAGCGGCGGCCCATTGACCTACGCCTGGCAGCACTGGGCCGAGATCGGCCAGGCACTCGCCGACGCGCTCGGCGAAGCTGCCGGCCCATTCGAGCAACGCATGAAGCGCGCCTTCGGCACATAGGAGACACCGATGCTCAAACGCGAGTTGTTCAACGCCGACCATGAGATCTTCCGCGAGTCGGTGCGCCGCTTCATCGCCAACGAGATCGCGCCGCATCACGCCGGCTGGGAGGTCGAGGGCTGCGTGCCGCGCGAGCTCTGGCGCAAGGCCGGCGAGGCGGGGCTGCTGTGCTGCACGGTACCGCCCGAGTACGGTGGGGCCGGCGCCGACTACCTGTTCGACGTCGTGGTGTTCGAAGAGATGGCGCGCTCGGGCTACACCGGTCCGGGCTTCATGATCCATTGCGACCTGGTCGCGACCTACCTGCTGTCCTTCGGCACCGAGGATCAGAAGCGCCAGTGGCTGCCCAGGATGGTCTCGGGCGAGGCGATCGGCTCCTTGGGCATGACCGAGCCGCACGCCGGCTCCGACCTGAAGAACATCCGAACCCGGGCGGTGCGTGATGGCGACGACTTCGTGATCTCGGGCCAGAAGGTGTTCATCTCGAACGGCCAGCTCTGCGACCTGATCGTGCTCGCCACCAAGACCGACAGCTCGGCGGGCGCCAAGGGCATCACGCTGTTCCTGGTCGATACCTCGCTGCCGGGCTTCCGGCGCGGCAAGAACCTCGAGAAGCTGGGCATGAAGGGGCAGGACACCTCCGAGCTCTTCTTCGACGAGGTGCGGGTGCCTGCCAGCAGCATGCTGGGCGCCGAGGGCCAGGGCTTCGCGCTGATGATGACCAAGCTCGCGCAGGAGCGCCTGGCGCAGGCGATTCGCTCGGCGGTCGTGGCCGAGACCGTGATCGATTGGACGGTCGACTATGTCGCGCAGCGCAAGGCCTTCGGCCAGACCATCGCCGACTTCCAGAACACCAAGTTCAAGATCGCCGAGCTCAAGACCGAGGCCGTGATCGGGCGCGAGTTCACCGATCGTTGCATCGCCACCTTCATGCGCGGCGAGCTCGATGCCATCGACGCCGCGATGGCCAAGATGTGGCTGAGCAACCTGCACTGCAAGGTCGTCGACGAATGCCTGCAGCTGTTCGGCGGCTGGGGCTACATGTGGGAATACCCGATCGCGCGTGCCTATGCCGATGCGCGGGTCGTGAAGATCGCCGGCGGCTCGATCGAGGTGATGAAGCACATCATCGGGCGCCAGATATTTGCCGACCATGCGCGCGCCAATGGCAACCCGGGCGCGAAGCCATGATGGCGGGCAGCCGCACGAAGGCAGAAAGCGGCACGACGGCTTTTGGCCGGAGCACCACGAGGAAAAGGCCATGAACGAACCGAATCCGATCAGCGCGTTTCGACCCGACGTGCTGGCGGGCAAGCGAATCCTGATCACCGGTGGCGGCACCGGTCTGGGTAAGGAGGTCGCGCGTGCCTACGTCGCGCATGGCGCCACCGTCTATATCTGCGGCCGGCGTGGCGCGGTGCTCGATGCGGCGGCCGAGGAACTCTCGCGCGATGCCGCCCAGGGCGGCGCGATCCACACCCGGATCTGCGACATCCGCGATGCCGATGCCGTGGATGCCACGGTCGGATCGATCTGGTCCGAGGGGCCGCTCACCGGCCTGGTCAACAATGCCGCGGCCAATTTCATCTCGCCGTCGATCGCGATCAGCCCGCGTGGCTTCGAGGCCGTGCGCTCCACCGTCATGGACGGTGCGCTGTTCAATACGCTGGCCTGCGGCCGGCGCTGGATCGAGCAGGGCCTGCCGGGCTCGGTGGTGAGCATGCTGGTCACCTGGGTGTGGACCGGCTCGGCCTATGTGCTGCCCTCGGCAATGGCCAAGACCGCAATCCACTCGATGACGCAATCGCTCGCCGTCGAGTGGGGGCGCAACCGGGTCCGGGTCAACGCGGTCGCGCCCGGCCCCTTCCCCACCGAGAGCGCCTGGGAGAAGCTCGCGCCGATCCCCAAGGCGCATGTGGGCGCCTCCTCCGACGCCGAGGTGCCGATGCGCCGCTATGGCCAGATGGGCGAGTTGCAGCACCTGATGCTGTTCCTGCAGGCCGACGGCTGCGAGTACCTGACCGGGCAGACGATCGCGATCGACGGTGGCCATCACCTGGCCGCGCCGTCGACCTTCGCGGCGCTCGGCGAGCTCACCGCCGAGGACTGGGCCCAGGCGCGGGCGCTGGTGCGCGGGCGCGCGGAGCAGGAGAAAGCGCAACGCTCCACCGACGGCGGCTGAAGACCTGTGAACGCATCAGCCGCACCCGCTCGTCACGCCCGATGCCGTCACTGGTTCTGAGAGGATCCATCATGTCCGCCACCGACGAACCGACCATCGAGATCGACCCGCTCGAGGACGGCATCCGGGTGCTGCGCCTGAACCGTCCCGCCCTGCGCAATGCACTGACCGACTGCATGGTCGACGCCTTCGCGCAGGCGATCGACCGGCTCTCGTCCGACGATGCCTGCCGGGTGATCGTGGTCACCGGCGCCGGCAAGGGTTTCTGCGCCGGCTTCGACCTGTCGCTGGCGCAATCGGCGCCGGGCCAGGCCGAGGGCGGCGAGGTGTCGGCCTGGACCGCACGCCAGGAGCGCTACGCGCAGATCGTCACGCGCCTGCGCGCAGCGCGCCAGCCGGTGATCGCGGCCGTCAACGGGGCTGCTTCCGGCGCTGGCTTCGGGCTCGCGCTGGCAGCCGACGTGCGCATCGCGGCGCGCTCGGCCCGCTTCAATGCGGCCTTCGTTCGCATCGGCCTGTCGAGCTGCGACATCGGCGTGAGCTGGCTGCTGCCGCGCTGCGTGGGCACGACCCGCGCCTTCGAGATCATGCTCACCGGCCGCTTCGTCGATGCCGACGAGGCCGAGCGGATCGGCCTGGTGTCGAGCGTCGTCGAAGACGACGCGTTGCTGGCGCGCGCGCTCGATACCGCGCGCATGATCGCGGCCAACAGCGCGTTCGGCGTATGGATGACCAAGCGCGGCATGTGGGCCAACCTCGAGACGCCCAGCCTGCAGGCGGCGATCGAGCTCGAGAACCGTACCCAGATCCTGGCGCGCGGCACCGGCGACATGGCGGCCGCGGTGCGCGATTTCATGGCGGGGCGCCAGCGCTGAGGTACGGATGCCGGTCGTAGTGCCCGGTGTCTCCGCGCCCCCGGCAACGTGGGCAGGACGGAATCAGTCGCGCGCCGGCTCGCCAGGGCTACACACGATGCCGTCGCGATGCATCGCGGCGATCGCATCCTCGGCGTAACCCAACTCGCGCAGAACGGCGTCGGTGTGCTCGCCCAGGGACGGCGGCCGTGGCCGCGCCGCTGGCCGCTCGCCATTGAAGCGCAGCGGCTGCGACACCGCGTTCAGCGCGCGGCCGTCCGCGCCCTGGTAGTGGAAGATCATCCCCGAGGCCTGGGTGTGCGGGTGGGCGGTCATCTCGCCGAACGAATGCACCGGCGAGCACGGCACGCCGGCCGCACCCAGTGCACTCAGCCAATCGTCGCGCGTACGCCGCGTCATGATGCTCGCCACGTCGGCGACACAGGCGGCGCGATGCGCGACCCGGTCGGCATTGGTCAGGTACTCGGGGCGCGTGGCCAGCGCGTCCTCGCCCGCGACCTTGCAGAACTGCACCCACAGCGGATCGTTGGCGACGCCGAGGATCATCGGGCGGTCGGCGGTCTCGAACACCTGGTAGGGGCACAGCGACTCGTGTCCCGAACCGACCCGCTCGGGCTCGGTGCCGCGCTGCCAGAAGCCCTGCAGGAAGTAGGCGAGGAATCCCAGCGCGGTATCGAACAGCGACGCATCCACGCGCAGGCCCTGGCCGGTGCGGCCGCGCTCGATCAGGGCCCCGAGGATGCCGATCAGCGCATGCAGGCCGGTGCCCTGGTCCACCGGCGAGAACGGGCTTCGCACCGGCGGACGGTCGGGATCGCCGGTGATCGAGATCATGCCACTGAAGGCCTGCAGCACGACGTCGTAGCCCTTGCCCTGGCGCAGCGGGCCCACCGTGCCGAAGCCGGAGATGCCGCAGTAGATCAGGCGCGGGTTGAGCGCGCGCAGCGTGTCGTAGTCCAGGCCCAGCCGGGCGGACACCCCCGGGCCGAAGCTCTCGACCACGATGTCGGCCTGCCTGGCCAGCGCGTGGCAGATCTCGCGGCCGGTGTCGGACTTCAGGTCGAGCGCGATGCTGCGCTTGTTGCCGTTCGCGCTCAGGAACACCGTCCCCTCGCCGCCGTCGAACGGCGGCCAGCGGCGGGTATCGTCGCCATTGCAGGGCTCGACCTTGAGCACCTCGGCGCCCATGTCGGCCAGGTACTGGGTGCACAGCGGCCCGGCCAGCACCTTCGAGAGATCGAGCACGCGAATGCCCTTCAGGGGTGCGAATGTCGTCAAGTTCCTCTCCTTGCTCGAAGCTCGCGTCGCAGCAGCTTGCCAGTCGGCGAATACGGCAGGTCGGCGACGAACTCGATGCGGCCCGGACGCTTCACACGGCCGAGGCGCTCCAGGCACCAGGCGTCGAGCGCATCGCGTGCGGCCGGATCGTCGCCCGCCCCGGGTGCCGGCACCACGAAGGCGACCGCGCGCTCGCCGAAGTCGGCGTCGGGCACGCCCACCACCCCGCAGTCTGCCACCAGCGGCGACTCCAGCAGCGCGGCCTCGATCTCCTGCGGATAGAGGTTCACGCCACCGGAGATGATCATGTCGTCCTGGCGGTCGGTCAGGTACAGGTAGCCGTCGGTGTCCACCCAGCCCACGTCGCCCAGCGTCTGCCATCCCTGCGGGCTCGTACGCGCCGCGGTTTTCTCGTCGGCCTTGAAGTACCGGAAGGCCGGCACGCCGGAGAAATAGACATTGCCGGTCTGCCCGCTGGGCAACGGCTCGAAGGCGTCGTCGACCACCTGGATCGTGCCCTTGTATGCGCGGCCCACCGAGCCGGGGCGCTGCAGCCATTCGTGCGAGTCGATCAGCGTGAGCCCGACGCCCTCGCTGCCCGAGTAGTACTCGAGCAGGATCGGCCCCCACCAGTCGATCATCGCACGCTTGACCGGCACCGGGCAGGGCGCGGCGGCGTGGATCGCGATGCGGTGCGCCGGCGCGTGGAAGGCATCGCGCTCGGCGACCGGCAGCGCCAGCAGCCGCTGCATCATCGTGGGCACCCACTGAGAGTGCGTGATGCCGTTCTGTTCCAGCAGTCGCAGGGCTTCGCGCGCGTCGAAGCGACGCATGATCCAGACCGTGCCGCCGCAGGCCGTCACCGCCAACGAGAAGCGCAGTGGCGCGGCATGGTAGAGCGGCGCCGTGGACAGGTAGCGCGTGTGCTCGTCGAGCCCGAACAGCGCGAGCAGGTCGCCGGCGAAGGTCGGCGTGCCACGATAGGCGGGATCGGGCAGGGGACGCCAGACCCCCTTCGGGGCGCCGGTGGTGCCCGAGGTGTAGAGCATCAGCGCGCCCGGCACCTCGTCGTCGCGGGGCGTGGCCGCCAGCGCGGCCAGGCGGTCCTCGAGTGCGGGCCAGTTCGCGATGGCCGGCCCGAAGGCGTAGCGCTGCACTTCGTTGCCCAGCGCGGGCGTCATCGCAAGAGCGAGCTCGCGATGGTGGCCGTCGACGATCAGTAGCCGTGCCTCGCAGTCCCGCACGATCTTCAGCGCATCGACCGCACTGAGCGAATTCGCGATCGGCGTGAAATAGACGCCGGCGCGCCAGGCCGCCCAGGCCATCGCCAGGCTCAGCCAGCCATTGCCCAGGATCGCGGCGACGTGGTCGCCGCGCGCGAGCCCCGATTCGCCGATCAGGCGGGCGAGCCGGTTCGCGCGCGCCTCGAGCTCGCCATAGCCGACGGTCTCGCCATCGACCACGATCGCCGGCCGCGACGGATCGCGCGCCGCCCAGTCGCGCAGGTCGGTGCTCATTCGGCCGTAGGCGGATCGGGCGGCAGCACCTGGACCGTGCCGTCTTCGACCCGGCAACGATAGACCTGCACCGGGATCTCGGCCGGAAACGCCGTCGCCTCGCCGGTGCGCAGGCAGAACTTGCCGGCATGGAACGGGCACTCCACCTCCTCGCCCTCGATCCAGCCGTCGGCGAGCGACGCATCGCCGTGCGTGCACAGGTCGTCGGTCACGTGGAATTCGCCGTCCACGTTGAAGACCGCCAGCGCCGGAAAACCGTCGGGCTCGAAGCGGCGGGCCTCGCCCGCCGGCACTTCGTCGGCGCTGCAAAGCGACGTCCACTGTTGCGGTGCCTGCGTCATGGTGTCGTCTCCCCTCGTCTTCGCGCCCGCGCGGCGCCCGACGCCGAATGGGCATGTCACGGATGGTGCGCCGCGACTTGATCTCGCCCGTAAGCAAGGAGAATATACGCTAGCTTACAAAGAATCGGGCAGGACCGCATTCGCTTGCATCGTCCGCCCTCTTGCCGGAGGCAGCCATGACGGACATGAGCCAAGCGGAATTCCTCAAGGTGGACAAGGACCGGGGCGTCTTCCTGGTATCGCGACGCGCGTTCGTCGATGCCGACGTGCTCGAGCGCGAGCGCGAAAAGATCTTCGACACCTGCTGGCTCTACCTGGGCCACGACTCCGAGCTCGCGCAGCCAGGCGCCTACCTGACCCGGTCGGTGGGCGGGCGCAACCTGGTGTTCGTGCGCGGCACCGACGGCGAGGTGCGCGCGCTGATGAACGCCTGTCCGCACCGCGGCGCGACGGTCGTGCGCGAGCGCTCGGGCCGCAGCAAGTTCTTCACCTGCGCCTACCACGGCTGGGTGTTCTCGGTCGACGGCAAGAACCGCGACATCCCCGACGGCGAGGCCTACGGGCCCGGATTCAACGACGACGGCCACGCCGATCTGGTGCCGGTACCCAAGCTCGCCTCGTATCGCGATTTCTGGTTCGTCTGCTTCGATCCGAACGCGCAGTCGCTGACCGACTACCTCGCGGGCGTGGCCGAGTACCTGGACGTGATCGCCGACCAGTCCCTCGAGCGGATGCAGATCGTCGGGGGCAACCAGGAGTATTCGGTGCGCGCGAACTGGAAGCTGCTGGTCGAGAACAGCTTCGACGGCTACCACGCGCTGTCCACCCATGCCTCCTACTTCGACTATCTCAAGTCGGCCAATGGCGTGCTCAGCCAGTCCAACGTCTATGGGATCGCACGCGACCTCGGCAACGGCCACGCCTGCGTGGAATACACGGCGCCCTGGGGCCGGCCCGTGGCCAACTGGGTGCCGGCGCTGGGCGACGAGGGCAAGGCCGAGATCGAGAAGGTCTATGCGGGGCTCGAAGCGAAGCACGGCGCGCAGCGCGCCGAGCGCCTGGCGCGCTACAGCCGCAACATCCTGATCTTCCCGAACCTGATGATCAACGACGTGATGTCGCTGACGATCCGCACCTTCTATCCGCGCAGTACCGACTTCATGGAGGTCATGGCCTGGTCGCTCGCCCCCAAGGAGGAATCGACCTGGATGCGCAAGGCCCGGCTCGACAACTTCCTGGAATTCCTGGGGCCCGGCGGCTTCGCCACGCCCGACGACAACGAGATGCTCGAGCATTGCCAGCGCGGCTACCAGAACCGGAAGGAGGCGGGCTGGAACGACGTTTCGCGCGGCATGCTCAAGCAGCAGCCGGCCACGATCGACGAATACCAGATCCGCACGTTCTGGCGCCAATGGGACGCAAGAGTCAACGGCAGCGCCGGATCGCCCGGTGCCGCGCGGACACCGACCATGAAGGTCGTCGGCTAGCAGGCAGATCGATCGCGGGCGGGGTCGCGACCGACCTCGACCGCGCCAACAGAATTGAAGGAGACCGCGATGCCCGCGCCGTTCCGCTACCTCAAGCCCGGCTATGTCGCGCTGAACGTGACCGAGCCCGAGCGCTCGAGTCGTTTCTTCGAGTCGATCGTGGGCTTGACCGAAGAGCCGGGCGCCGACGGCGTGCGCTTCTTTCGCTGCAGCGCCGATCATCACAATCTCGCGCTGTACCCGAGCGATGCACCCGGCCTCAAGCGCGTCGGCTTTCAGCTCGAATCGGCGCCCGACCTCGAGCGCGCGCGCGAATGGATCGAGGCCCAGGGCTGGCCCACCCAGGCGGTCGATGCCGATGAGCGACGCGTGCTGCGACAAGGCCCGAGCTTTCGCTTCCGGGTCCCCGAGAGCAGCCTGTGCTTCGAGTTCTATGCCGAGATCGAGCAGGCCTCGACGCCCTTCGTGCCCACCTTGGCCAAGATCCAGCGACTCGGCCACATCGTGATCGGCTCGCCCCAGCCCGAGGCGCTGCTGGCCACGCTCACCGAGAAGCTCAATTTCCGGGTGTCCGACTATTTCGGCGACCAGGTCACCTTCCTGCGCTGCTTCCCGAACCCCTACCACCACAGCTTCGGCGTCGCGCGCACCGAGCGAGACTGCCTGCATCACGTCAACTTCATGGTCTCCGAGATCGACGACGTGGGGCGCGCGCTGAACCGCCTGCGCAAGAACGAGGTCGAGATCGTCTACGGCCCGGGCCGGCACGACATCTCCAACTCGATCTTCCTCTACTACCTGGATCCCGACGGCATGACCATCGAGTACAGCTTCGGCATGGAGGAGTTCGCCGAGGTGGGCGCGCGCGAGGCGCGCGTGCTGCCGATGCGCCCCGAGATCCTCGACTGCTGGGGTGGCCTGCCCGCCCCGAAATTCGCCAAGGTCGGCGCCATCGAGCGGGCCGCCGGCAGTTCCGTGGAGACCCGAGCATGAGCCGTACGCCAAGCCGCAGCGACGTCGAAGAGTTCCTGTACCGAGAGGCCGCCTTGCTCGATGCCTGGCAGCTGGACGACTGGCTGGCCTTGTTCACCGACGACGCCCGCTACGAGGTACCGACCAACCAGTTGACCGAAGACGCCTCATCGAGCGAAAACCTGTTCTTCATCGCCGACGATCGCTTCCGCCTCGGCCAACGGGTCGCGCGCCTGAACAAGCGCTCGGCACACGCCGAGTATCCGCACTCGCGCACCTGCCACATGGTCACCAACGTGCTGATCGAGTCGGTCGAGGGCGACGAACTCGTCGTGGGCGCGGCCTTTGCCGTGCACCGCTTCAAGGACGAGAACGCCGACATCTACGTGGGCCGCTATCGCTACCGGATGGTGGTCACCGACGCGGGGCTTCGCATCCGTGACAAGCGCTGCCTGCTCGCGATGGACACGCTGCGCCCGCACGGTCGCGTCAGCATCATTCTCTGATTGGCGGAGCCGAAATGGCCGAACGAAATCTGATGGACGCCGGCGGCCTGCGCCGCTTCGAGGGGCAGGTGGCGGTGGTCACGGGTGCTGCGCGCGGCATCGGCTTCGCGATCGCGAGTCGGCTGGCGGCCGAGGGCGCATCGCTCATGATCGCCGACCTCGCCGAGGACGAGGCCCGCCAGGCGGCCGCAGAACTGGCCGCCGCACACGGCACCCGGGTCGAGGCGTGTTCGGGTGACCTGGCCGACGAAGCGGTGGTGGCCCGCATGCACGCGCAGACGCTCGCGCAGCTCGGGCCGGCACAGGTCCTGGTCAACAACGCCGGCGGCGGCGTGATCCTGCCCTTTCTGGAGCACACGCCCGAGACCCTGCGGCGCACGATCGACCGCAACCTCTGGACCGTGCTGTGGTGCAGCCGCGCCTATTTGCCCGAGATGCTTTCGGCCGGCTATGGACGCATCGTGCACATCGGCGCCGACTCGGTTCGCAACGGCCTGGCCGACCATGCCGCCTACAACGCCGCCAAGGGCGGCGTGCACGGACTGACCACCGGGCTGGCGCGCGAATATGCCCGCAGCGGCATCACCGTGAACACCGTGGCGCCCTGCGCGGTCAACAGCGACCAGCTCGCCGCCTTCGTCGCGGCCAAGCCCGACGTGGCGCGGCGCTTCCTCGACGTGATCCCCATGGGGCGTGCGGCCGAGCTCGCCGAGGTCGCCTCGATGGTGGCCTACCTGGCCAGCCGCGAGGCCTCGTTCGTGACCGGCCAGGTGGTCAGCGTCAACGGCGGGAGCACGATGCTCTGAGCGCCAGCAGGCCTGCCGCGCCACCAGGGGCCGCGGCATCGTTTCAGGCGGGCAGAACGAGCCGCAGCAAGGCGACCATCGCCGGGCGCGTCGAGCCTTCGAGCGCCATCGTACAGCCGTAGACGAGCGTGACGCGCCCCTTGTCGTCGGTCGTTGCCGCTTCCACGGCGAGCGTCAGTTGCAGGCGATCGCCGCAACGCACCGGCTCGACGAATCGCACCCGGTCATAGCCGGCCACCAGCGCGCGCCCGTGGCGTCGCACCCGCACGATCTCGGCGGTGAGCGCCGGCACCAGCGACAGCGTCAGCAGGCCATGGGCGATCGTGCGGCCGTCGGGCATCTCGGCGGCTGCGCGCGGGGCATCGACGTGGTACCAGGCATGGTCGCCGGTGACGTCGGCAAAGCGATCGATCAAGGCCTGGTCGACCCGATGCCAGCGGCTGGCGCCGAGCGTGCGGCCGACCATCGGCAGCAATTCGTGGAGGGTATCGACCTCGATCATCGCTGGAAGCTCGTCGGCGTGTGGAACGGGAACTCGACGAGCACCGACCGGGCGTGTCGCAAGGCGGCATGTCGAGGCATCGATCGTATGGTAGCGTACCGTCTGCAGTGATCGCCCGAGGCCAGCCGCTTGAACCAGACCACCCAGCCGACGATCGACCTCGCCGACGATGTCGCGTTGTCGGATCGGATCGCCACCTTCCTGTCGCGCGAGACTGGCGACGCCATACGTGTCACGCAGCTCACGCGCTTTCCGGTGGGCTTCTCCTGGCTCACCTTCGCGGTCACGCTCGAGGGCTTCTCCAGCGGCGCGTCCACGCGCGAGCTGATCCTGCGGCTCGGGCCCGACTATGGCCTGTTTGCGCCCTACAGCGCGATGCCGCAGGTGTTGGCGATGCAGTCACTGACGGGTTCCGCGGTCCCGGTGCCGGCCGCCTACTGGCACAGCGACGATCCGTCGCTGCTGGGCGCGCCGTTCCTGTTCTCCGAGCGCGCGACGGGCACGGCCGTCATTCCCTGGGCCTCGGCCAGCCTCAAGCCACTCGACGACACCTACCGGCTGCAGCTCGCCGAGGATTTCATCGCCGCGCTGGCGGCCTTGCATTGCACCGACTGGGAGAAGCAGCCGATCGCACCGATGGGCGAAGGCGCCACGCGCGAGAACGCGGCCGCACGCGAGCTCGACTTCTGGCAGCACGAGTACGAGCGCTGGGCCATGCGGCCGTATCCGCTGTTCGAATGGGGGCTGCGCTGGCTGCGCCGCCACGAGCCGGTGGCGCCACGCCTCTCGATCATCCATGGCGACTACCGCACCGGCAACTTCCTCGAGGTCGACGGCCGCATCACGTCGATCCTCGACTGGGAGCTGGTGCACATCGGCGATCCGCACGACGACCTGGGCTGGGCCAGCCTGCCGATGTACATGGGCGGGACCAAGCTGGTGTGCCGGCTCATCGAGCGCGAACGCTTCTTCGAGGCCTACCAGGCGCGGGTGCCATTCGAGGTGTCGATGAGCGCCGTCACCTACTACCAGGCCTTGTCGCTGCTCAAGCTCGCGGCTACCCACATGGCGGCCGCGCGCTGCTTCGAGGATGGCCGCTTCAACGACATGCGCATGCCGGCGATGGGCAGCCAGATCCTGCCGGTGCTGCGCCAACTCGAGAAGGCGATCGAATCCGCATGAACAACTCCCACGCCCGCCTGATCGACGGCATGACCGCCACGCTGCGCAGCGAGGTGCTGCCGCGCCTGAGCGACGACTTCGCGCGCGGCCAGGTCTTCGGTGTCATCAACCTGCTCAACACGCTGCGCGTGCGCGGCGACTGGGCGATCGGCTACCTGCACGACGAGGTCGCGGCCCAGCGCAACTCCTTCGAGCGTGCCGCCGAAATACTCGGTGAAGCCGGCGTCGAGGGCCCGGCTCGCCCCACGACGCCGCTGCCGGAACCGACCGTGGCCGCCGACCTGGAACGGCTGCGCGACGAGGGCAACGCGGCGATCATCGCCTGGCTGCACTGGCTCTGGAGCGATCCCGCCGGGCTCGATCCGGCACTGGCCGCCGGCGTCGAAGCAGCGCTGCGCGAGTCGATGCGCGCCGAAGTCAAGATCGAGCTCGCGCACTCGTCGCGGCCGATGTTTGCCGAGATGTCGCAGGGCACCGAGGGCTGATCGCAGCCGCAGTGCGCGGACCCCGTGCACGAATCAGCCGCGCCCGAAGGCCACGGCCGACCGGCTCTGCGGTTCTCAGTGCCCTTGCGCAGCGCCTGCCAACGCGCCGCATTCGCGCAACGCCTCGATCGCCTCGGTACTCATCCCCAGCACCTCGCCCAGGATCTTGTCGCCGTCGCCCCCGAGCGCCGGCACGAAGGGTCGCGCCTCGCAAGGCATGGCGCTGAACTTGAACGGCGGGTTCGCCACCCGGTAGTCGCCGGCCGCATCGTGGATCGTCGAGAAGCTGCCACGCTCGGCCACCTGGGGATCACGCATCGCCTCGGCCGTGCTCAGGTAGCGCGAGCAGGGCACGCCGGCATCCATCAGCGTGTGCTCGCAATCCAGGCCACTGCGCTGCGAGGTCCAGCGCTCGATCTCGCGGCTGAGCTCGGCCCAGTTCTGCTCACGCGCGCGGGCATTCGAGAAGCGTGGATCGACGAGCCATTCCGGATGGCCGATCGTGTGGGCGAGGCTCTCGAAGTTGCGCTGGCTGATCGGCGCCACGATCACGAAGCCGTCGGCAGAGCGCAGCGGCTCGTAGACCGGGCGGCGATGCTCCGACGGGAACTGCGCCTCCTGCACCTCGAAGACCATCAGGTTGAACATCGACTCGATCAGCGAGACATCGACCATCTGCCCGCGGCCGGTGCGCGCCCGCGCGAGCAGCGCCGCCTGGATGCCCGAGATCGCATGTATGCCGGCCATGACGTCAGCCATGAAGATACCGGTGTTCGCGGGCTTCGCGGCACCGTCCTGGTACTTCATATGAGCGAGGTCATAGCCGCTGGCCGCGTGAACGATCGGCGCATAGGCCGGCCGCAACGCGCCGGGGCCGGTCTGGCCGAAACCCGAGATCGCGCAGTACACTAGCCCCGGGTTGCGCGCCGACAGGGTGTCGTAGTCGAGCCCGAGCCGCTTCATGACACCGGGGCGGAAGTTCTCCATCACCACGTCGCAGCGCTCGGCGAGCGCGGCCGCCACGTCGCGCGCGCGCGGGTTCTTCAGGTCCAGCGCGATGCTTTCCTTGCCCGCGTTCAACTGCCCGAAGTAGGTGCTCAGGCCATCACGCAACGGCGGTCGGCCCCGGATGTGGTCACCGTGCGCCGATTCGACCTTGATCACGCGCGCGCCCAGGTCGGCCAGCACCCGTGTGCAATACGGCCCGGCCATCATCGTACTGAAGTCGAGCACGGTGAAGCCGGTGAGCGGACGCTCGGCCGGATCGGGCGAAGCAGGGGATGCGATTTGGCTTGGGGACATCTGGAAACCCGGATCGATTGCGCTTGGCCGAGCATAGGAGGCTCGCTCCACTGCGTCAACAAAAGGTTAGACCATTTAGACAAGGGATATAATCGGACCATGACCTGGGTCAGCCTCTCCGACATCGAGCCCGGTCGGCAACCTGTTATCGAGGACGGCGGCGTGGAAGGAATCAGGCCATTGAAGGCACGCAAGGCGCCCAAGCCCGGGAGCCCGGCCGTGGCGACGGCCTCACGCAGCCGCGCGGGCACCAAGCAAACGCCTGCTCGCACGAGCGAGTCGCGGGCCGCAGTGGCGCCAACCACCGGGGCTCGCGCCGAATTGGAGTTCACGCCGGTCAAGTCGCGCCGACTGTTCGAGCAGATCTGCGAGCAGATTCGCGCCGAGGTCGAATCCGGCGCGCTGCGCCCCGGCGACAAGCTGCCGGCCGAGCGCGATCTCGCCGCCCGCTTCGGCGTCAGCCGCATGGCGGTGCGCGAGGCCTTGCGCAGCCTCGAGAACGCCGGCGTCGTGGCGCTGCACACCGGCGTGAAGGGCGGCGCCTTCATCCTCGAGGGCAGCCCGGACACGGTTCGCGTATCGATCCAGGACATGCTCTCGCTCGGTTCGATCTCGCTCTCGAGCGTGACCGAGGCCCGCTCGATGCTGCTCGAGAACGCGGTCCGGCTCGCCTGCGAGCGCGCCAGCGAAGAAGACTTCGATGCCATCGACCGCAACATCGACCGCCTCTACAAGCTCAGCGGCGAGACCCCGCAGGCGGTGCGGCTCGACATCGCGCGTGAGTTCTACGGCCTGGTCGCCAAGGCGGCGCGCAACGAAGTGCTCGAGATCCTGATCGATGCCGTCACCGACATCTCGATGCGGCTGTTCGTGCGCCTGCATCCCGAGCTGGTCAAGGGCCTGCGCCCCGCGCGCCGTCGGCTCGCGAAGGCCTTGCGCGCGCGCGATGCCGATACCGCCGTGAAGGAAATGCGCGAGCACCTGCAGAACGTACACCGGGTGCTCGAGCGCAAGTACCAGGCGACTCGCGGATAAGGGCCGAGCTTGACCGTGCCGAGGCGCTCATGCATGAAGGCGCGCGGCACGCACTTTGGGTAGAGTCCCACCGTGCTGACGTCGTACGGCCCGCCAGGGCGTGCACCTCGGCGAGATTGGTGAACGACCGCGCCCTAACCTTGGAATCGGACCGGCGCACGACTGGCTCGAAGCCCTCGTGGCCGAGGGGTGTGCACGGGTTCACTTGAAGCCGTCGTGCACGAACGCGCGCGAATAGACCAGGGTGTTGTGCTTGAAATCGAGATAGGCGTATACGCCAAGGTACTGCTTTCCCGAGAAGAATTTGAAGACCGCCATGTACCTCTCCAACGCTGGATCTTCCGGCTTTTCAGGATCTTCTTTTCGAATGCTGTCTTTGACGGGTAAGAACGTGAAGCGATCTGCTTCAATTTGTGCAAGGGCGACTTCCTTGGGGATTCCCAATGCATAGCGCCTCTGGAAGACATGGGTGATTTCCGGTTCTCGCCAAGACACGTCCGCCGCAACGAGTCGTATCTCCTTGATGAATTCCGAGCAAAATGCGCAGTAGTAGCTGGTAGCCGCATAGGCAATACCGGCAAGCGCCACTGTGATGATCAAGAGTTGAATTTTCCTGGTCTTCTTCACGAGAATGCTCCGGTTCTCAGTATCGCCCAGGTCGAACGGCGCTGACGACGCCGACGCCGACGGCGATGCAGTTCATGCGTGATTGGACGCGGCCCGTGCGCGTGACGGGATCGCCTTCCAGACTCGCACGACCCGATCACCGCCCGGTGAAATTCGGCTTTCGCTTCTCCACGAAGGCGCGCACCGCCTCGCGGTGATCCTCGGTCATGAACGAGGCCATCTCGAGCGAGTACGAGGTGTCCATGATCAGGTTGAACTGGTCCTTGAGCTGCTTGTTCACCGACAGCTTGGTCCAGCGGATCGCCCAGGTCGGGCCGTTGGCGAGCTCCTGCGCGATCGCTCGCGCCTTGGGCAGCACCTGGTCGACCGGTTCCACGTAGTTCACCAGGCCGATGCGCTCGGCCCAGGGCGCATCGAGCAGCGTGCCGCGCATCAGGAACTCCTTGGCCCGGTTCGGCCCCACCAGCAGCGGCCAGATCACCGCGCCACCGTCGCCTGCCACCAGGCCGATGCGCACATGCGGATCGCCGATGCGCGCCGTGTCGGCGCACACGATCACGTCGCCCAGCAGGGCGACGGTGGCCGCCAACCCGATGCAATCGCCATTGAGCGCGAAGACCAGCGGCTTTTCGCAATCGAGCAGGTTCTGCACGATGCGCCGCCCGCCGGTGGGCTCGAGCATCGCGCCCTCCTCGAACACGTCGCCACCGGGCCGGTCCTGCATGCCCTTCACATTGCCGCCAACGCTGAAGTACTTGCCGGCGCCGGTGACCAGGACCGCGTTCACACGCTCGTCGGCCATCAGGTCGGGCCAGATGTCCTGCAGCTCCATGTGGAACTGGTGGTCGATCGAGTTGCGTCGCTCGGGCTTGTTCAGCGTGACGGTCGCCAGCTTGTCGGCGACCTCGATCTTCAGGCATTCGTACTTGCTGTAGTCGGGCATGTCGTCCTCGCTTTGGAAGTTCTTACCGCTTTGGAAGTTCTCACCGGATTGATCGTGCACCGCAGGCTCGCGCGCGCCTCGAAGCGCTAGAACATCAGCCGCGGCAGGAACAGGGTCACGTCGGGCAATAGGATCAGCAGCGCCACGACGATGATCATCGAGACCAGGAAGGGCCAGATGCCCGAGAAGATCGTACCGAGCCGTACGTCGGGCACGACCGACTTGATCACGTACACGTTCATGCCCACCGGCGGCGTGATCAGCGCGATCTCCATCACCAGCACGATCACCACGCCGAACCAGATCGGGTCGTAGCCCAGGCCGATGACGACTGGCAACACGATCGGCACCGTCAGTACGATCATCGCGAGCACATCCAGGAAGCAGCCGAGCACCACGTAGATCGCGACGATCAAGGCGATCACGATCGCCGGCGGCAGCGCCAGGCCGGTGAGCAGCTTGGAGAGCGCCGCCGGGAAACCGGTGGCCGACAGAAAGATGTTGAGGATGTGCGAACCGATGATGATGATGAAGATCATGCAGGTGGTGATGCCGGTCTGCAGCAGCGCCTGCATCAGCCCGCGCCACGTGAGCTGGCGCTTGATCAGCGCAATCCCCAAGGAGCCCAGTGCGCCGACCGCCGCCGCCTCGGTCGGCGTGAACACGCCGCCGTAGATCCCGCCCATCACCAGCGCGAACAGCGCCAGGATGCCGGCCACGCCGCGGGTCGCCCGCAAACGCGTCGGCCAGCTCGACGCCGCCTGGCGCGGTGCCGCGCCCGGATCGCGCCAGGCGACCCACAACACGGCAAGGATCATGGCCAGCGTCAGCAGGATGCCCGGAATGATCCCGGCCACCAGCAAGCGGCCGATCGACTGGTCCGCCGTGAGCCCGTAGATGACCATGCCCAGGCTCGGTGGAATCATGATGCCCAGCGTGCCGCCGGCCGCGCAGGCAGCCGTCGCCAGCCGTGGATGAACGCCGCCACGGCGCATCTCGGGAATGGTGATCGTGCCGATCGCTGCCGCCGTGGCGACACTCGACCCCGACGCGGCCGCGAAACCGGCGCAGGTGCCGATGCTCGCCATCGCGAGTCCACCGGGCAGGTGGCCCATCCAGTGACGGGCCGCCACGAATAGCTCCGCACTGATCCCCGAGCGGAACGCGAACTCGCCCATCAGGATGAACAGCGGCACCGTCGTGAAGATATAGTTGCTCGCCATCGCGTAGGGCACGATCCCGAGCGAACCGGCCGCGGCCGTCCAGTTGCCGTCGTAGAGCACGGCAATGCCCAGGAAACCCGACACCCCCATCGCGAAGCCGACCGGCATCCGGATCGCGATCAGCATGAGCATCAGGCCCAGGCCCAGCAGGCCCATCAAGAGCGGGCTCATCGGTCCTCGCTCCCGCGGCCTGCCATGGCCAGCAGCTTGCGCACGAGGTTCAGCGCCATTTCGAGGCTGAGCAGGCCCATGCCGACCGCGGCCAGCAGCTTGAAGGGCCAGATCGGCACCTCGAGCATGTCCGTGGTCTCCCAGTGTGCGTTCGGGTCCATCGCGGCTTCGTAGGTGGCCCAGGTCATCGCGATGCACAGCACCAGGGCCAGCGCACCGGTGAAGACATCGATCACCGCCAATGCGCGACGCGAGACGAGCGTGTCGATGATGTCGGCTGCGATGTTGCCGCCCATGCGCTGTGTATGCGCGAGCCCGAAGAAGACCGCGATCACGAGCAGGAACTCGACCAGTTCGACCGCGCCGGTGATCGGGCGGCTGCAGCAGTAGCGCAGCGTCACGTCGACCGAGGTGAGCAGCATCATCACGATGATCATGCACACGCCGAGCACGTTGACCCAGCGAAACACGCGCCCGGCAATCCGATCCACAGGCCCGAGCCAGCGCCCACCAAGCGGCACGGCCGCCTGCGGCCGAAAGGATTCATGACGCTCGGGCTCGCCTTGCACCTGCTGCCCCCTCGGTTGACAAAAGGTTGAACCATTGCAACTATATCAACAAGCACCGGCCCGAGGAACCCGGGTCGGCTTCTTGCATCGAGATCCGACCGGCGGCTGGCGCCGTCGTCCGGGCACGGCCGGGCGAGCGCTCGCCCGTGCCGCCATTGAGGAGACAAACATGAATCGTCGCGTGATCCCCAGTCTTGTTGCCCTGGTCGCCGGCTGTGCGATCGCCTCGTCGCCGATGGCGGCGCCCAAGGAACTGAAGTTCTCGGTCTACATGTCCGAGACCCACTGGCTCGTGCGCGACGTGTTCAAGCCGTTCGCGGCTGATGTCGAAAAACTCAGCAAGGGCGAGGTCAAGGTCAAGGTCATGGCGGGCGGCGTGCTCGGGGGTGCCAAGGAACAGCTCGGACTGGCCGAGAAGGGTATCGCCGACATCGCTTTCGTGATCCCGAGCTACACGCGCAATCGTTTTCTGTACACGGAGGCCGGCCTGCTGCCGTTCGCATTCGACAGCGCCGAGCAGGCCACCAACGCGATGAGCTCGCTGCGGGGCAAGTACTTGAACGCCGAATTCGACACCGTGAAGCTGCTGATGGTGGGCACCACCTCGCCGAGCGCGCTCGTCACCACGGTGCCGGTGAACTCGCTCGCTGACATGAAGGGCCTGAACCTTCGCGGCGCCGGCGGCGCGCAGACCGCCATGCTCAAGGCGGTCGGCGCCAACGTCGTGAGCATGCCGGTCAGCGACGCCTATCTCGCGTTCCAGCGCGGCGCGCTGCAGGGCACGATCATTCCGCTCGCGAGCGCGCCCGGCTACAAGTTCCAGGAAGTGGTGAAGTACGTGAACCCGATGAACTTCTCGGTCACGATGACCGCGCTGGTGGCCAACCCGAACACCTGGAAGAGCCTGTCGCCGGCGCAGCAGGCCGCGATCGAGAAGGCGGCCGACCAGGCCCGGATCCACCAGGGCAAGGGCTTCGATCGCGAGGACGCCACCGGCCTGCAGATCCTGGTCAAGGCCGGATCCAAGCAAACCAGGCTCCCAGCTGCCGACAAGGCCAAGCTGAGTGAGCTTGCCAAGCCGATGTGGGCCAAGTGGGAGCAGACCGCCAAGGGCCGCGGGCTCAAGGCGGATCAGTTCATGACCGACCTGCGTGCCGCGATCGCGGCGAACCCGGCCAAGTAAGGCCGGCGCGGCTGGCGCACCGTTGCGAGCGGATGTCGTGGCGGACGGTGTCGAGCCGCGCTTCTCCGATGAAGACCGGGTGCTGCTGCGCGACTCGGTGCGCGGCGTGCTCGCGCGTCATTGGCACACCGATGCCCGCGCCGCAATCGCGGCTGAGCCCGGCCCCTTGCATGAGATCTGGCGCGTTCTTGCCGGGCAAGGCCTGAGCGCGCTGGGCGCCGACCCGGCCGCGGGTGGACTGGGCGAAGCGCTCGTCGTGCTCCAGGAACTGGGCCGCGCGGCCTGCCCGGCGCCGATGATCGACGCCTTCCTGGTCAATCGCTTCCTCAATGACGAACCAGACGACACATCGCCCGCCATCGCGGCGCTGCGCGATGCGCTGGCCACGGGCGATGCGCTGGTCTGTGTCGCACCGGCCGGTGCCGATCCCGATCCACGGGCCGGTCGCATCGAGATCCACGACGATCGTGCCCACGGGCACGCGGCCTTCGTCGACGCAGCCGCGGCGGCCACCCACTTCCTGTTGGGGCTGGCGCGTGGCCAGGGTTTCGTGCTCGTCGATGCCCGCGCGCCCGGCGTCGAGGTCACGCCGGTGCGCGCGATGGGGACCGAGGGGATGGCCCGCGTGACGCTCCGGGATGCGCCCGTCGCCGCCCGGTTGAGCGCCTCGACGGCGCAGCATGCATGGCTGGGCGTCTCGCGCATCCTGCATGCGGCGCGTGCCTGGGGTGCGGCCGATCGTGCGTTCGAACTCGCGGTCGACTATGTCAAGACGCGTCGTCAGTTCGGCCAGCCGGTCGGCCGCTTCCAGGCGATCCAGCACAAGCTGGCCGACAACCTCATCGCGCTGACCGGCGTGCGCCTGGCGCTGCAGAACGCGGCCGAGCATTTCGATCGCGGCATCGCGCATTGGGAGGTCTTCGCCAACGCGCTGTGGTCGTTTGCGACCGAGGCGCTGCGACAGGTGGCCTTGCAGACGCATCACGCCTTCGGCGCGATCGGCTACGCCGAGGACCACGAGGCACCGCGTCATTTTCGGCGCGTTCATCTCGACATGGTCCGCCACGGCGGCGCCCGTGCCGCCAACGAGGCGCTGGCCGCGCGCTATCTCGACGACGGGCACGCGGAGTTCCCCGAGTACGACTTCGGGCCGTCGGCGCAGGACCTGCGCCACGAACTGCGCGACTGGCTGGCCGAGCACTGGCCGCCCGCGCGTCGCGCCGAGCACGAGCGCAACGACACCACGCATCGCGAGTTCCACGCCGGCTTCGCGCGCGAACTCGGCCAGACCGGCTGGATCGGCCTGACCTGGCCCGAGCCGTTCGGCGGCATGGCCCGCTCGCCCTTCGAGCTGCTGGTCTACATGGAGGAGATGGAACGCGCCGGCGCGCCGCGAGCCGGCGCCCCGATCCAGTCGGCCGCCCTGATGCTCTACGGCAGCCCGGAACAACAGCGCCGCTACCTGCCGGAACTGCTTCGCGGCGAGGTCATGTACGGCATGTGGTACAGCGAACCCGACTCGGGCTCGGACCTCGCGTCGATCCGCACCCGTGCCGTTCGAGACGGCGACGACTGGGTGATCAACGGCCAGAAGATCTGGACCACGACCTACTGGGGCGACTACATGTGGCTGGCGGCGCGCACCGACCCCGACGCCAGGCCGCCGCATGCGGGCATCAGCATGTTCCTGCTGCCCAGCGACACGCCCGGCATCACGCGCACGCCGATGCGCACGATGTACGACGGCGAGTTCTGCAACACCTTCTTCGACGATGTCCGCGTGCCGGCCGATGCACTGGTGGGCGAGCTCAACGGCGGCTGGCAGGTCCTGGTCGGGTCACTGGGAACCGAGCGCGCCTACGTGGGCGGGGGCATCGCGATCAAGACCGCGCGCCAGTTCGAAGCCCTGTGCGATCACCTGCGCCGATCGGACGCCGACGACGGCCTGGCGCAGCACCAGGATCCGGTGCTGCGCCAGAGCATCGGGCGCTTCGCGGCACGAATCGAGATCGGCCGACTGCTCGCGCTCAACAGTGTCACCCTGGTCGCGAAAGGCCTCGAGCCCACCTGGGAGGCGGCGATGGCCAAGGTGTTCGCCGGCGAGCTGATGGAACAATTCGGCGAGGCCGCACTCGATCTGCTCGGCATGCGCGCCACGCTGTCGCGCGGTAGCGTCGATGCCCCGCTCGAAGGCCAGCTCGAGCAAAAGCTTCGGCATTCGCTGATGTGGGTCATCAGCATCGGCACCAACGAGATCCAGCGCAGCCTGATCGCGCAGCGCGGCCTGGGTCTGCCGCGCTGATCGCGGGCAGCCACCGGGCGTCGTCGTCGGTCTAGGCCGACCCGCGGCGCGGCGCGAAGAAGCGCCGCCACGCCAGCGCGAGCCCGGTATAGACCAGCACCAGCGTCGCCAAGGACACCAGTCCCGCCACCGTCTGCCCGATCCAGCCGAACACTTCGCCGGTGTGCAAGAAGCGCAGGAAGCCACGCGCCCGGGCGGCGGGCGTGCGTCCCGGGTTCGTCTCGCGCGCAAGGATCGTGCCGTCGGCCGCGGCGATCGAGAGCCGGGTCTGCTTGTCGAACTGGACGCCGTTGCCGGCGTCGGCCACGACCTGCATCGTGCGCGCGCCCGCCGGGCCCAGGCGCAACACGAGCCTGCGGTGATCGGGCACCGCAGCGGCGGCGGCCGCGAACACCCCGGCGTAGGGTGCCGCCGGCACGGACCCGGCACGTCGGTTCGTACCGGCCCGGCCGCCACCTGCCGTGGCCGGTCGCTCGCTGCGTCCGGGACCGCCTTCGCCACCTTGCGCCCGCGCCGATACGGTCTCGCCGTACAGGCGAAACACGAGGTCGCCGGCCCAGCGATAGGAGATCACCACGCCCGACACCACGATCGCCAGCAGTGGCACGATCGCCCAGGCGCCGAACACCTGGTGCCAGTTGTAGTCCCGCGCCTTCGAGTTCGGGCAATCGCGTGCGAGCAGCAGCTTGTGGCGCAGCAGCGGCCAGCGCCACAGTCGCGGCCACCACAACCACGCACCCGAGACGAGCAGGAACAGAAAGCCCAGGTTGGCCGCACCGGTGAGCGCGCCGCCCAGCGAGCGGCGCTCGCCCGACATCGCAAGCCAGCGATGGATCGTGGTGATGAAGCGGAAGACGTCTCGTGCCGAATCGCCAGCGCCTTCGAGACGCGCGCCGGTGAACGGATCGATGAGAAATTGCGTGCGCCGGCCCGACAGCACGCGCACTGCGGCCGCCGGATCACGCTCGACGCTCAGCGAGTGGCCAGAGCGCGCTCCGAGCGCCACCGCCCGTGCGACCAGGGCATCCGGGTCCAGCCGCACGCGCCCGCTCGATGCCCTCACCGCGCTGTTCTCCGCCCAAGCCACGATCTGGCGTTCGTAGGTCAGCAACACCCCGGTCGCCGAGAGCACGAGGACGAACAACCCCACCGTGATGCCGACACCCAGGTGCAACCAGAACACCACCCGCCGCATTTTCATCGTCGTCCTCGCGCTTGGCTGGCGATCATAGTCAGAACCCGGTGAAGAAGTGGCGCTGAAATGTAACGGTGCATTCCCTTGCACCCGCGGCATGTGATGCCCGACCAAGCCGCCCATCCACGGTTCGGATCCCGGAACGACTTGTGCGAATCCCTCTTTAGGATCATCGTCACACTGGCGTGGCGGATCTCGGATGTGTTGCCGCTCGCCGCGCAGATCGAGTCGATGCGCGCCAGCCTCGGCGTCTGGCAACAGACGCCGGCCAAGACCCGACCATCGGAGGAGACCATGTCCAAGCGTCCTCAATGCGCGCTCGCGCTCGCTGCCAGCCTGGCAGTCACGACCCTCGTCGCTTCAGGTACCGCTCACGCGGCCGACTATCCCGACAAGCCCGTCACCGTGATCGTGCCCTATGGCGCCGGGGGCCTGACCGACACCATGGCGCGGATCCTCGCCGTGGCACTCGAGAAGGAACTCAAGCAAAGCGTGGCGGTGGTCAACAAGAAGGGCGCCGCCGGGACCGTGGGCCTGACCGCACTCTCGCGCGCCAAACCCGACGGCTATACGGTCTCGATCACGCCGGCAGCGCCGCTGATCAACCAGCCGCACCTGCGCAAGCTGCCCTACGACATCGCTTCGTTCGACTACATCTGCCAGTACGCCGAGGCGCCGCTGATCCTGGCCGTCACGCCCGATTCACCGTTCAAGACGCTCAAGGACGTCTTCGACGCCGCGCGCGCGAACCCGAACAAGCTCACCTACGGCACCGCCGGCCCCGGCACGATTCCGCACGTCGCCGGTGTTCGCCTCTTCGGTGCCGCAGGCGTGAAGGCGCGTCACGTGCCGATGGCCGGCGATGCCGGTGCCATGACCGCGCTGCTCGGCAAGCACGTGGACCTCGCCATGCTCAACACCGCCACGGTCGCGAAGAAGACCACGCTGCGCGGCCTGGCGATCTTCGCACCCGCGCGGGTCAAGGGGCTGGAGTCCTTGCCCACCGGCAAGGAGTCGGGCATCGACATCAATCTGGGCATCTGGGTCGGCATGATCGCGCCGAAGGGTCTGCCCCAGGCCGTGCGCACGCGGCTGATCTCTGGCTGCGAGCGCGCTGCCAAGAGCAAGGAAGTGCTCGATCGGATCGCCTCGCTGTCGACCACGGCGCTCTTTCGCGGCGGCAAGGACTTCGCCGCCGATGCAAAGGCCGACTTCGATGGCAACGGCAAGATCATCGGCGAGCTGAACATGGGCAAGAAATAGCACCATGAGGCGCAGCGTCGCCGACCTGCTGATCGCGCTCGCCATCCTGGTGGGCGCGATCGCGTTGCGGCTCTATACGGCCGGCGCCGGCTACAAGGCCGACGACACGATCTCCTTCGATGGCGGCTGGGTCCCGTCGCTGCTGCTCGAACTGGCGATCGCGATGGCCGTCGTGCTGGGCATCCAGGCCTTGCTCGTGCTGCGCGCCCAAGCCCGGGCCAGGCATCGGGCCGCATCGCCCCTGGCGCCGTTCGAGTCGATCGACCGGGTCGCACTCGGGCGCCTGGCCGTGGTCCTGCTGCTGGCCGGCGGCTTCATCGCCGGCTTCACCTGGCTCGGCTACTGGATTCCGGCGCTCGTCTTTCCGCCGGTGTTCAGCGTCGTGTTCGGCTATCGCCGCCCCGTGGCGCTCGCCGTGGCGACGGTCGCACTGGCCGGTGGCGTGTGGTTCGTGTTCACCGACCTGCTGCACGTGCAATTGGCGCCCTGGCCCGAATTCCTTGCCGGCTGACCGGACGACGCGCGAATGAACGATCTTGCCGCCGGTCTTTCGCTGCTCGCTTCCCAGGGTGCGATCCTGGCCATCCTGGGCGGCACCTTCTACGGCATCGTGATCGGCGCGATCCCCGGGCTGGGTTCGGTGCTGGGCATCACGGTGATCCTGCCCTTCACCTTCGTGATGGACCAGGCCAGCAGCATCGCGCTGCTGCTGGGGACCTATTGCGGCTCGGTCTATGGCGGCTGCATTCCGGCCATCCTGATCAACACGCCGGGCACGCCCCAATCGGCCGCCACCCTTTTCGACGGCTATCCGATGGCGCGCAACGGCGAGCCGTCGCTGGCACTCGGCTGGGCCACCGTGGGTTCCACGATCGGTGGCCTGTTCGCCTGCGTGATCCTGGTGGTGGCCGCGCCGCTGCTGGCACGCTTCGGCCTCAAGTTCGGCCCGATCGAGTTCTTCGCGCTGGGCATCTTCGCGCTCACCTGCATCGCCTCGGTCGCTCGCGAAAGCCTGGTCAAGGGCGTGCTGAGCGCCCTGCTCGGGCTATTCCTCGCGATGGTGGGCCTGGACCCGGTCTCGGGCATCACGCGCTACGACTTCGGCATTTTCGAGATGGCGACGGGCTTCGCGCTGATCTCGGTCCTGGTGGGCCTGTTCGCACTCTCCGAGGTGTTCTGGCGCGTGGCCGGTCCCGATGGGCCGGCGGCGCCGGTCGAGGCCACGGTGCGCTTCCGGATGCCGGCGTTGACCGACCTGCTGGCGCGACGCGCCGTAATCGTCAAGAGCGCCCTGATCGGCACCTGGATCGGCAGCCTGCCCGGCATCGGCGCCACCACCGCCTCATTGGTGAGCTACGCCGAGGCCAAGCGCACCTCGCCCAATCGGGAGCGTTTCGGCCAGGGCGAGCCCGACGGCATCCTCGCTTCCGAGACCGCCAACAACGCCGTGACCGCGGGTGCGCTGGTTCCCACGCTCGCGCTGGGCGTGCCCGGCGATCCGATCACGGCGGTCATGCTCGGTGCGCTGACGATCCAGAACATCACGCCGGGCCCGCAACTGTTCGTCGAGCATCGCGACCTGATGATCTACCTGTTCATGGCGCTGGCGGCCGTCAACCTGGTGATGTTCGCGATGGGCGCGACCCTGGCGCCGTTGTTCAGCCGCGCGCTGCGCCTGCCCGAGCCGCTGCTGCTGGCGGTCGTGGTGGTGCTGGTCGTCATCGGCACCTATTCGGTGAACAACAGCATGTTCGATCTCATCGTGCTGTTCGGCGCGGGTGTGCTCGGCTTCGGGCTGCGTTGGTTCGGGTTCCCGCTGGCACCGGTCGTGATCGGATTCGTGCTCAGCCCGATGATCGAGAGTTCCTTCCGTCGCGGCATGATCCTCACCGGAGAAAGCTTTGCCGGCTTCTTCGCGAAGCCGATCGCGCTGGGCTTCTTCGTCCTGACGATCGCGTTCCTTTGCTGGCCGCTGATACGCCGCCGGCGCAGCCGGTAGTCGCCGGCATCGGCCGCTTGCCGGCACGTGTCCGCACACCGTGGGCGCCACGATGCCAGTCGTGCGAGCGTCACGGCGCTCGAGCAGGCAAGCCGGGGCATGGCCTGCGCGCGCTCGGTGACAGCTACTGGTACTTCACGCTGCAGCCATAGGGCGTGGTACGCGGCTCGCCGACCGGTCGGCCCGCCAGCACGTCGTCGAGCGCGGCCCGCACGTGGTTCTTGGCGATCTTCACGTCCTCGAGCCGCGTGCTGCGCTTGTCGTCGATCGCACCGACGTAGACCAGCGTGCCGGCGGGATCGATCACGTACATGTGCGGGGTGGTTCGCGCCTCGTAGCTTCGGCCCACGGTGCCACGTTCGTCCATCAGCAAGTGGCTGGGGCTTGCACGCCATTCAGCGTTCATCTGCGCGCGCAGTCGGGCCGGCTCGAGGTAGTCGACATGCGACTTCGTCGTGCTGTTCACGGCCAGCCAGACCACGCCCTTCGCTCTCGCCTCGCGTTGCAGCGCCTGCATGTTGTTCGAGCGGTAGTGCTTCTGAACGAAAGGGCAGCCCGGATTGGTCCATTCGAGGACCACGGTCTGGCCGCGAAACGCCGAGAGCCGGACGATCTTGCCATCGACGTCGGCGAGGGTGAAATCGGGTGCGGCTTGCCCGAGCGTGGCCGCGACACCAAGCGTGCTGACCGAAGCGAGCAGAGCAGCGAGCGTCATCGTGCGCAACATCATGCCTCCTGCGCCGGCAATGAAAACCCCGCCACGATGCGCGCGAATTCCGGGTTGGGCAAGTCCCTGCGGCTTCGAGCCGCGCGAGCACCGAGTCTTGCGCGCGCGTACGGAAGCGCCGCTATAGCCGCTCGGGTACCGTGAAATACGGCGCCGAGCGGGCCGGGTTCTCGCGCGCCTTGGCCAGTTCATGACGCGCGACGGCGCGCAGGTGCACCTCGTCCGGGCCATCGGCAAAGCGCAGCGCCCGCCCCCAGGTCCACAAGTCCGCCAGCGGCGTGTCGGGCGTCAGCCCCATCGCGCCGAAGAGCTGGATCGCGCGGTCCACCACCCGGGTCTGCAGGCGGGGCGCGATCACCTTGATCGCCGACACATGCTCGCGCGCACCCTTGTTGCCAAAGCGATCCAGCGCCCAGGCCGCGCGCAACACCAGCAAGCGGGCCTGGTCGATCTCGAGCCGGGACTCGGCGATCCAGTCCTGGACATTGGCGTAGTCGGCCAGGTATTTGCCGAAGGTTCGACGCTCGAGTGCGCGATCGCACATCAGTTCGAGCGCGACCTCGCACTGCCCGATCGTGCGCATGCAATGGTGAATCCGTCCGGGACCCAGGCGGGCCTGCGCCATCGCGAACCCCTGCCCCTCGGCGCCGAGCAGGTTCTCGGCCGGCACGCGCACGTCCTTGAACACGATCTCGCAGTGGCCCTCGGGCGCGACATGGTTCATCACCGGGATGTTGCGCACGATGGTGACCCCGGGGGCGTCGATGGGCACCAGCACCATGCTGTGGCGGGCATGGCGGGGTGCGTCGTCGGCCAGGTCCGAGACCCCCAGCACGATCAGCAGGCGGCACGCCGGATGGGCGGCATTGGTGATGAACCACTTGCGACCATTGACCACGTAGTCATCGCCCTCGCGCAGGATCGTGGTCTGGATGTTGGTGGCGTCGGACGAGGCCACGTCGGGCTCGGTCATCACGAAGGCCGAGCGGATGTCGCCCTCGAGCAGCGGCCGCAGCCACTGCTCGTATTGCAACGGCGTCGCGAACAGGTGGAGCAACTCCATGTTGCCGGTATCGGGCGCATTGCAGTTGAACACCTCCGAGGCCCACATCAGCCGCCCCATGATCTCGGCCAGCGGCGCGTATTCCAGGTTGCTCAGCGCGGTACCCGGCTCATCGGCGCGCAACCCGGGCAGGAAGAAGTTCCACATGCCCTCGGACTTCGCATAGGCCTTGAGGTCCGCCATGACCGGCGGCGGAAAGATGCCGGCCTGCACGTCGCGCTGCCACTGCGGATTGGCCGGCACGATATGGTCTTCCATGAAATCGGTCACCCGACGTTGCAGGGCGAGAACCTTGTCGGAGTAAGCGAAATCCATGGAATCCTCCCGGGCAGCGGTGCATTGGCCAGCGCCGAAGGCCACCGACACGACACGCTGTGATGCCGCCGGGCAATGGCGCTGTGAGCCGTGATGATCGGCTCTCCGGGCGCCCCGGTTCTTAATGTGCGTCAATGAAGGTCGGCGCCGTGGCCGACCAAGGCTCAGTTGTCGTCGTCGTGGCCGAGTCGCTTGAGCTCGGCCTGGGCGATCGAGAGCTGCGAGCTGCGCGAGGCCAGGTCCGCGAACAGCGAATCGATCTTCTGGCGATGATGGACGTCGAAGGCCTGCAGCTCGCGCAATTGCACCTCGACCTCGGAGAGCTTGGAGCTGACTTCGGCGAAGCGCGAGTCGCGCGCCGTGAGGTCCGAACGGACCTCCTCGAACGCCTTGGTCTGCGCCGCGGTGCGCGCGATCATGGCGTCGAGTTCTCCCTGCAACTGGGCCGTGCGAGCTGCCTCGCGACGCAGGGTCAACCCGCGCAGCAACCAGGCGGTCACGAAGCCCACCGCGAAGGCCGCGGCCATCCAAGCGGCGATCGACAGGCCGATCTCGAACATTGCTATTCCCCGTACGGTGGCTTGGCCGCCATTCAGGCCAGCCGACGGAACTCCACCCTGCGATTCTGCCATCGCCCGGCGACGGTCTCGTTGTCGGCCACCGGCTGCGATGCGCCATGGCCCTCGAGCTCGAATCGATCGCCCGACACCCCCTGGGCCACCAGGAAGGCCAAGGCCGCCTTGGCTCGATCCCGCGACAGGCGCTGGTTGAGGCGGCCGCCGCCGCGATCATCGGTGTGACCCGCGATCACGAAGCGCGCGCCGGGGGCCGCCTTGAGCTGGCGCGACAGCTTGCGAAGCGCCGCGCGAGCCTGCTTGGTGAGCCGTGCACTGCCCTGGAAGAAGGTGAGGCGCGGCAGGACCGGATCGCTACCGGCGCTGGGTCGCTTGGGCTCGGCGCTGGCGACCGATGCCGTCGATCCAGCGGACGCGAGCGCGAGCCTGCGCTTTCGGCCTTGCCATTGCGCCGGTAGCGGGTCGTCCTGTACGACCGGCTCGAGCATCGGTCGCGGCCGCTCGACCGCCGGCAGCGGCGTCGGGGCGGCCGCCATCGGTGCCACGGCGGCCCGAGTCGGCACGATCGCCGGAGCCGGGCTGGTCGGGGCCCTGTCCAGGGGCGATGTGACGGGGGCCGTTGGCGTGACGCCAGACCGAGACTCGGCCGGCCGGGTCGACGCATGGGCCGCGACCCGGGCAACCATGGCCACCTCGATCGTGGCCACCCTGGCGCCGTTCGTGGCGCCCGTCGGTGAGGCGCTCGTCGGTGAGGCGCCCGTCGGCGAGGCGCCCGCCGGTGAGGCGTTCGTCGGTGGAGCGACGCGGATCGACGCCGCCACGGTACCTGGCGGCGGCGCGTCAGACGGCGGGCTCGCGACGGCCGCGATCGGTCCTGGGGTCGGCGCGTGATCCGGTACCCGGCTGGTCGTCGCCGGCGTGGGCTCGGATGCCTCGGCGATCGGGGCCAGCCGGGATACTGCCGCGACCGGCGGAGTCGGGTCGGCGGGGAGACGCGTGGGGGTGGCCACCGCTGCTTCGATCCGGGTCGAGGGCAGCGCTGGCGGGTTCACCACCGGGGCCTTGTCGGCAGCCACGGCCTTTTCGGCCGTGGGCTTCGTGTCCACCGCGGCGCGCTGCTGCGTCGCGGGTGCCTCGGGCCGGTGCGGCGCCCGCGCGACGGCCGGGTCGATCGCGAGCCGGTTCTCGAGGCGCTGGCCGCCCGCCATCCCCGCCGAGATCGACTCGACCAGGCGCGCGTATTTCAGCCCATCCTCGACCTCGCCCTCGACTTCCAGTCCACGCCCGGACAGTCTTGCCTGCGCGCGCGCGGCCTCGCGGAAATCGGGCGGAAAGCGATCGATGGCACTCAGGGCCAGGTTGCCCGCGGCATTGGGATCGACCACCAGCGCGTCGTCGATCGCATCGGCACCATAGATCGAGACCGCCCGCGCCAGGATCAGGATGCGCTCGCTCTGGTCGGCCACGTGTCCGTGCAGTCGCAGGCGCCCCGCTGACCAGCTCGCGATGGGTCCGCCCGACGAGTCGGCATCGGCGCCCTGCCCGCCGGCCGCCATATCGGCCGCGACGACCGGGCCCGACATGCCGAGCCCGGGACGTCCCGGGCCGCTTTCCTGCCAGATGGCGGCACCGGTCAGCATCGACAATGCCAGCAGGCCGGCCAAAGCGATTCGCCGTCCGCGACGACGGTACGCACGCTCATCACCCGGCAACGATGCCTTCGTCGCAGCTTGCCCCATCGAATCCCCCACCCCTCGTGCTCAAGAGTGAGCACGCGCAATCATTCCGCCTTGGTCGCGCAAGCCACGGGCTTCGCTGGCGGCCAGGCAGTTAATGGTTACTTCGGGGGGAAAACGGAGCATACCCGTATTCGAGAAACGGGTCTTGGCACTTTGTCAGGTTTGCCGACGATCGCGTTCCGGGCGCTCAAGGCCCGAGTGGGTCGTCTCCGGTCCTGGGCGCGCCACTGGGATCGGTCATCGGAAGCGCCGGGTCGGCCGCCCATTCGAACAGGCTGCCGTCGTAGACCGAGACCTCGGTGTAGCCCAGCAGCGCGAGCGCGAAGGCATCGACGGTCGCAGCGATCGCACCACCGCAGTAGGTGATCACTTTCTCTGAAGACAGCACCCCGTCCCGCTCGAAACGCTCGCGCATCATGTCGGCGCCCACGAATACGCCGGTATCCAGGTCGACCAGGTCCCGCATCGGAAGATTGATCGCCCCGCTGATGTGACCTTTTCGAGGTCCGTAGGTGAAGCGCTCGCGGCCCTCGAACGAGCGCTCGGAGAGCGCGTCCACGACGCATGTCGAGCCCTTCGGCATGCGGATGGCGGCGAGCACATCGTGTCGATCGGCAAGCGCGCGACGCCAGTGCGGCGCCGCAACGAATCGTGCGGGCGCGTGGGCGGCCGCAACGGTGCTCACCGGCAGGCCTTCAGCCCGCCATGTCTCCCAGCTGCCGTTGAGCACCGCGCAATCGACACCAAAATGGTGCATCACCCACCAGGCCCGGGTACACCACATCGGACCGTTGTCGATCCCCTGGCGCTGGGTCGACGCATAGAGGATCACGCGCGAATCGTTGCCGATGCCGAGCCGCGCCATCAGGGCCTCGAACTGCGGCTGGCTCGGCCACATCCAAGGCAGCGCCGACCCGGGATCAGAGAACTCGCCGTGCGCGCTGGCCACGTCCAGGAAGATCGCACCGGGGATGTGGCCACGCTCGTAGACCCGCTGGCGCGCGGTGTTCTCGAGCTTGGAGGTCAGGCAGCCGCTGACATCGATGATGCGCAGATTCGGGTCATCGAGGTGGGCGGCGAGCCACTGCGGTTCGACCAGGTAGTGGGGATTGGCATAGGGCATGTTGCGATTCCAACTTCCGGAGAGTCTCGCGCGCCACAAGCCTGTGGCTGGCGCTATTTCGCGTCCAGGTCCTCGAAATCCAGCCTGACCCGCCGGCTGGCCGGTGTCAGCAGATGCTCCTGCTTCGACATGTTCGCACGCGACCACTGCGCGCAGGCGAACATGCTCTCGCCCTCTTTGAGGTCGGCCAGGTCCGAGAACCGGCAGCGCCAGACCACCGGTGTGTCCTCGGCATTGGAATACCGCGCGGGCTTGATACGGTCCTCGTACCCGATCATGTTGCGCACGATCGTGTTCCCCAGGCTGGCCAGCCTTCCCTTCGCCGGCGCCGCCGTCACCCCCACGAATCTCCAGCCACAGCGACCCGGCTCGAAGCGGTCCACCGTGAACCTGCTCGCGAACTGGTCGCCTTCGCGCGCGATCACCAGCGGCACGGGTAAGCTGATACGAAAGGTCGCGCCCTCGAAGGCACCGGCAACCAATGTGGGCGCCCACTTGCAACCTTCATCCCGACTGGCGACATATTGCGCAAACAGCCGAGGCTCCACGGCTGGCGGGAGCTTGCCCCTGACTTCCACGTGATGCACAGCCGCACGGTTCTCGCGCGGATAGTCCGGGTCGTCGGGCGACAGTGCGTCGCCCAGGCGGTAAGACATGCAGCCGCCGGCGAGCCCGGCGAGCGCAAGGCGCACGGCCAACTGGCGAATCGATGCAGCAGGCATGATGGACATTCCGAGAAAAAACCTTACCACGCAAGCATGCCAGCCTTCGGTATCTTGATGCCAACGCCGGTCCGCTTGGCGGGCCAGCCCTGTCCGCGATCGGTCGACCCACCCGAAGAGGAGCGTCCCATATGAGCCCGCAGGATTTCGTCAGCGACAAGGTCATCATCGTCACCGGTGCTGGTGGCGGCTTCGGTAGCCGGGTATCGGTCCAGGCGGCGGCCCGTGGCGCCCGGCTGGTTTGCGCCGACATCGACGAGGCCGCGGTCCGGGGCACGGTCGCGACCATCGGCGAGACCGGCGGCGAGGCGATCGCCGTTGGGGTGGACGTGCGCTCGATCGAGCAGATGCGCGCGCTGGCGGCCACCACACTGGAGCGGTTCGGGCGCATCGACGTGATGGTCAACAACGCGGGCGTCATGCCGCTGGCCTTCTATGCCGACCACGAGGCGGCACTGGCGGCCTGGCACCAGTGCATCGACATCAACTTCAAGGGCGTCCTCAACGGCATGGTGGCCGTGTACGACGCGATGATCGCGCAGGGCCGCGGGCATGTGATCAACCTGTCGTCGATCTACGGCAACTTCCCGGTTGCCGGCGCCGGCGTCTATGGCGCGACCAAGGCGGCCGTGAATGTCTTGTCGGAGTCGCTGCGGGTGGAATCGCGCGGGCGCATCAAGGTCACCACCGTCAAGCCCACCGGCGTGCCGGGCACGGGGCTATCGGCCGGCATCGTCAATCGCGAGGCGATCGTGGGCATCGTCGGCCAGAACATGCCGGACTTCGCGGATTCACGACAGGCCTACGTGGAAGGCAGGCTGGACCCAGCCTACCTGGATCCGACCCGACCCGAATACATGTTCCTGGACCCGCAATTCATCGCCGATGCGATCCTGCATGCGATCGACCAGCCCTGGGGCGTGTCGATCGGGGAAGTGACGGTTCGCGCCACCGGGGACCACTTCCTGCTCTGACCTTCGGGCGGGAATCGCCGCGCCGCGCTCAGCCGTTGTCCGGAATATCCGGCTCGACCAGACGGGCGAGCTGCTCGAGCGATTCCTGCCAGCCCAGGTAGCACATGGCCACCGGAATCACGGCCGGGATGCCCGCCTGCTCGATCAGCAGCTCGGTACCGCAGACGACGGGTACCAAGTCGACGGTCACCCGCATTTCACCCGGCAGGTTCGCGTCATCGAAGCGATCGGTGTGCCGGATGCGCCGGTTGGGCACGAGCTCCACGAACTTCACGGTGAACGAATGGCCGTTGCCGGTGCCGAAGTTCGTGAACGACATCCGATAGCCGCCACCCACGCGCACGTCGATCTTGTGAATCGTGCCGGTGAAGCCGTAGGGCGGCACCCAGCGCTCGAGCGCGGGCTTGTCGATGAAGGCCTTGTAGACCCGCTCGGGCGACGCGCGCAGGACGCGATGCAGGCGCACGGTGCCGGATCCGTCGGCCGAGTGGTTTTCCTGGTTCATTCGACGCTTCCCCTTCAAGACGACTCATTCTGCACGCCCGCGCGAAATCGCTGGAATAGCCGGACGCGTCGCGAGGGGAAAAGCGCCACGCTCGGTCAATCGACCACCGCGACCGCCTCGATCTCGATGAGCCATTCCGGCAGCGCCAGCGCCGCGACGCCAACGAGCGTGCTCGCCGGCGGCGGCATGCCCGCGAAGAAGGGCGCGCGCGCCTGACCGATGAGCAACCTGTGCTCGGGCCTGTAGTCCACGACGTAGGTGGTGATCTTCACGATGTCCGAATAGCCTGCGCCGGCGGCCGCCAGCGCGCGGCCGATGTTGCGCATGACCTGTGCGGTCTGCGCGGCCAGGTCGCCGGCACCGACGAGTGCCCCGTTCTCGTCGATGGACACCTGACCTGCCGTATGGATCGTGCGCGCTCCGGACGACACCACGACTTGCGAGAAGCTCGCGTTGTGCAGCAGGCCAGTCGGTCGGGGATACTCGATCTTGCTCATCGGTTCGGTCTCCAGCACGACGTGCGCGATGGCCATCGACGGGCGTTGTTCGCGATCCGCCATGTCCGGCTACAGCTCGCGCGAATAGACGATGAAGCCGCCATGGTGCGCTACCCGGTCGTAGAGTCGCCTGCCGGCGGCATTGCCGACCTGTGTCTGCCAGTAGACCCGACTGCTTCCGGTGGCGCGTGCCGCGGCGCAGACCGCCTCGATCAGTCGCTCGCCGATCCGCCGGCCGCGCCGGCCCGGCAGGACGAACAGGTCCTGCAGGTAGCAGACGTCGTGCAGCCTCGTCGTGCTGCGGTGAAAGAGGAAGTGCACGAGCCCGACGATCGCGTCCTCTTCGACCGCCACCAGCGCATGCACCGATTCGTTCGGGTCCAGAAACCGCGACCAGGTCACGCGGGTGATTTCCTCGGGTAGGGCCGTTGAACCCTCGCGGCCATAGAACGCGTTGTAGCCGTCCCAGAGCGGCCGCCATTGCGGATAGTCGGCCGGCCGGATACTGCGGATGCTAGGGTCATCAGGCATGAGGCCATTCTCGTCCAGATGCGGACTCGACCTTTCGCTCCGGCGCGTCGGCGCAGATCTCGTGGTCGGCGACCATCTCGATGCCGGGCATGCGCGCCACCCACTCGAAGCGCCGCGCGGCCTCGACCACCGACACCGTCCAGATGGCCTCGAGGCGGGCCGCGATCAGCGCGGATGATTCATACGATGGCATTCGAGACCTCCGAACAAGGCCACGATTCAGTGGATGGCCGCGTACATGATGCCTTCCTGCGTGGCCTCGTCGCCGGCGAATTCGGTCACCACCTTGCCGAGCTTGGCCACCAGGATGCGATCCGACAGCGACATCACCTCGGGCAGGTAGCTGGAGATCACCACCACCGCCTTGCCGGCGTCGGCCAGGCGGTTGATCTCGGCATGGATCTCGGCAATGGCACCCACGTCGACGCCGCGCGTGGGCTCGTCGAAGATGATCAGTTCCGGGTCCTGCACCAGGCTCTTGGCGATCACGACCTTCTGCTGGTTGCCGCCCGAGAGTTCGATCACCTTCACGTCCTTGCTGATCGCGCGCACATTGAGCAGCCCGGCCCAGCGCTCGCCCACCTCGCGCATCATCGCGTTCGACACGCGCTTGAACGCGCCACCGAGCCGGCCGAGCAGGCCCATGTAGATGTTCTGCGAGATCGACATGGTCTCGAAGAAGCCCTCGAGCTTGCGGTCTTCGGTGATGTAGACGATGCCGTCGCGCACCGCGGGGCTGGCGACTCGGTAGCGCACCGGCTTGCCGTGCAGCAGCACCTCGCCGCCATGGAAGAAGTCGCGCTTGATCAGGCCCGCCACGACCTTGAAGGTCTCGGTGCGGCCCGAGCCGACCAGCCCGAACACGCCGGTGACCTGGCCCGCGAACACCGACAGCGAGTTGTTCTTGACCATGTTGGCCATGCGCAGGTTGCGCACCGACAGCACCAGCTCGCCGGCCGGGCGCACCTGGGTCTTGCGCTGACCGTAGAGTGTCTGCGACAGGTCGCGCCCGACCATGGCCTGCACGATGCGGTCGCGATCGAAGCGGTCCTTGTCATCGGTCACCACGTGTTGCCCGTCGCGCAGCACGGTGATGCGATCGGCCAGAATCAGGGCCTCTTCGAGCGCGTGCGAAATGAAGATGATCGACACGCCGCGCGCCTTCAGGCTGAAGACCAGGTCGTAGAAGTATTTCTTCTCCTCGGGCGTGAGGCTGGCGGTGGGTTCGTCGAAGATGATGACCCGCGCCTTGTGCAGCACCGCGCGGGCGATCTCCACCATCTGCTTCTTGGCCGCGCCCAGCAGGCCGACGGTGGTGGTGGGGTCGACGTCGAAGTTCAGGCTCTGCAGGAACTGCTGGGCCGAGATGTAGGTGCCACGCAGCCGGTTGAAGAAGGCCTCCTGCCCCAGGTACAGGTTCTGCGCGACCGTCATGGTGGGCACCAGCGAGGTCTCCTGGAACACCATCGCGATGCCGCGATGCAGCGCCTCCAGCGGCGTGGCCAGGCGCACCTCGTGCCCCTCCACGATCATCTGCCCGGAACTGAGCGGCACGACGCCGGCCATCACCTTGGTCAGCGTGGACTTGCCGGCGCCGTTCTCGCCCAGCAGCGCATGGATCTCGCCACGCCGCAGGTCGAAGTCGACGTTCTCGATCGCGGGCACGCCGGCGTACTTCTTGGTGGCGGCCTTCAGTTCCAGCACGACTTCGTAAGACGGCGCGTTGGCCGCGGCCGCGCCACCCGGCGTGGACGTCGCGTGCGCACTCATCGGGCATCTCCCTGCAGGGCCGTTGCCAGCGGCACGCGCAGCAGCCGGCCGCTACCCCTGCTGGCGCACCACAGGGCGCCGTCATGCTCGACCATCGCGGTGATGCCGTGGTGCTTGCCGTCCACCTGGCTGTGCAGCGAGCGCAGCACGCGCCCGTCCTCGGCCACGTGGATCACCAGGCCGTACGAGCGCGGCGGCGCCCAGGGCTTCAGCACGCCCATGTTCTTCACGCTCGCACCCTGCAAGGGCTCGAGGAAGGTGTGGCCCGACGACAGCGCCGGCGCGATCCAGTGCTCGGGCGCCATCTCCACCACCATGCGTTCGCGAAACGCCTTCTCGCGCAGCACGAACTCGGCCAGCAAGGTGCGCCCGGTGAACACCGCCACCCACACCCCGCCCGCCGACGCCGGCACCACGCGGCCCGGATAGCCCGGCAACTCGCGCAGCACCACCGAGGTGCGCCCGCCCTGCACGCGCAGCACCCGGTGACGCCAGCTTTCGGCCACCCAATAGGCCGGCTCGGCGCCTTGGGCACCGGGTGCCGCGTGGATGCCCGCGGCCCAGGCCAGCTTCGATGCCAGCCATTCGGCGCGATGGCTTGCGTCCCGGCTACCGATTTCACCAATCTCCCAGCGACCGGCCCGGCCGGTACGGCCCAGCGTCATCAGGTCGCGCTGCCACTCGTCGGGGCCGTGGCGGGTGGATCCGTCGGTGAAGGCCAGTGCGGTTTCGCCCAGCCAGGACAGCGCATTGACGCCCACCAGCGGGTCGCGACCCACGGCCTGCAGGCTGGCCGACTCATGGCCCGTGCCGGCGTCTGTGCCACCGCCAACGTCACCGTTGCTGCCACCGCCGTGGCCCCCGCCACCGCCGCCGGCGATCCCGTCCAGCACTAGCAATCGTCGGCCACCCAGGGCCACGGCCACGCGGCCAAGCGTCGACACCGCCAGCGCGGTGATCGGTGTCTCGAAGCGCCGGCATTCGGCCAGGGCGCCGCCGTGCCATCGGTACAGCGCCGGGCCGGCACTGGCGTACAGCACGCCGCCCGACGCGGCGAGGTCGTCGAGGCCCGGGACTTCGGCCGCCACCTCGGCCTGGTCGAGCAGCCGGTTGGGCTTGAGCGTGCCGTCCATGGTCGGCACCGTGATCGCAGCATGGCCGCGGCCTAGTAGCCGGTCGGTGAAGTTGCGCAAGGTGGCGAGCATCAGCCCTTCCCCCAGCGCTTGTCGTACTGCACGAAATTCGGGTCGGCGTTCTCGAGCTTGTACTTGCCGATGCGATTGTTCAGGATGCCGCCCAGGTACAGGTGGCCCCGGTGCTCGCGCATGCTGGTGATCATCGGGTGGTTGGCCCCGCCGAGGTCCCACAGCGTTTCGAGCACCTCGCCCTGCTCGGTGAACTTGAGCACGCAGCCGGTGTTGATGTTCGGGAACAGCCACTCGTCGAGCGGCACGCGCGTGGCCATGCGGCGCCGAAAGCCCGGCATGCGCAGCGCCAGGTCATAGGCCGGGCAGCGCATGCCCACCAGCGCCAGCCAGTAGTTGCCGTCGGAGGCGAGGTTGATGTTGTCGGGGTAGCCCGGCAGGTTGTCCAGCACCATTTCCACCTGGCCGGTCCTGGGACCCTCGAACCAGTAGCGCTTGATGCAGCAACCCCAGGTCTCGGCGAACAGGATCGATTGCCCGTCGCTGGCGATCGAGATGCCGTTCGGGAAGCGCAGGCCGCGCAGCACCGTGCGCGTGCTGCCGTTGCGCGGGTCGTAGCAGACGATGCGGCCGTTGCCCCGCGCCTCCAGGCCATCCACCGGCCATTCGTGCATCTCGTAGCGGGTGGTGGCCTCGCTGAAGAAGATGCGACCGTCATCGGCGATGTCCAGGTCGTCGGCCAGGCGTAGCCGGCTGTCGTCGTTGATCGAATGCCAGCTGCGGTTGGTCTCGTCGGTCACGCGCTCGACCTTCTGCTCGGGCGTGATGCGGTAGAGGCCCATGCCGCCGATGCACACGTTCAGGTTGTCGTCGCGGTCGAAGGCCAGGCCCAGCGGCTGGCCGCCGATGTGCGCGAACACTTCCATGCGCTCGTAGTCGGGCGCGAAGAAGCGGATGATGTCGCCGTGCCGGCTGCCGGCGTAGACATTGTCGTGGCGATCCAGGATCACGTCCTCGGGCGCCTCGATGCGGCCGGTGCCGATGAGCTGCACTTCGCGCAGCTTGTTGTTGAGCACGAACGGACCGGTCTTGGCCTGCGTGCAGTCGAGCAGCGGCCCGAGCGCCTGGTAGGCCGGGCTCACGTAGACCTTGCTGATGATGCGCTGGCGGTTCTTCAGCCAGCGTACGTCGATCATCGCGGCGGTCACCAGGATGGTGGCCAAGACCATGCGGTTCAAGCCACCGGGTGCCGACAGCGTGGTCAGGCCGTTGGTGATCAGCAGCACGATCACCGTGCCGACCAGCGCCTTGGTTACCGACCCACGGCCGCCGCCCAGGCTGATGCCGCCGAGCACCGCGGCGGTCAGCACCAGCACCTCCATGCCCACGCCGATGTCTGCGCCGGCCGTGGCCAGGCGTGCCGCGAAGAAGGTGCCGGCCATGGCGGTGAGCACGCCGCTGGTCACGTAGCACAGGAACACCGTGCGGCGAACCGCGATGCCGCTGTTGTAGGCCGAACGGCGCGAGCCGCCGATGGCCATGATGTGCCAGCCGATGCGCAGCCGCGTGAGCAGGATGTGGCCGGCGATCGCCACGACCGCGTAGACCCAGGCCGACGTGGGAATGCCGGCAAACACACCGTCACCGATGAAGTCCCAGGCTTCGCTGTCCGGCAGGCCGCCCGCGATCTCGGTGCTGTACTGCAGGCTCAGGATCTCGTAGACCGAGCGAAAGATGATCAGCGTGATCAGCGTGGTCAGGAACGCGCGCAGACGCAGGTAGCCGACCAGGAAGCCGTTGATGGCGCCCAGCACGGCCCCACAAGCCAGGGCGCCGAGTACCGAGGCGGCCACCGGCCACTTCAGCACGTGCATCATCATCAGCGCGGCGAAGTTGGTCAGCGCGAACATCGAGCCGACCGACAGGTCGATGCCGCCCACGATCATCACCAGCGCCAGCCCCAGCACCACGAAGCCGATCTCGCCCGCCTGGCGCAGCGTCTCGGCCACGATGTCGGGCTGGTAGAAGTTGGGGATCAGGCGGCCCGAGATCAGCACCACGATCGCGAGCAGGATCACCGGGATGGCGGTCTCGGTCCAGCGCTTGGACAGGATCTCGCCCACCCAGTGGTCGGGCCAGTACTGGTAGCGCCAGCGGGTCAGCCGCTCGCGCAGCGTCTCGGGCGGCATGACGCTCGATTTGCCGGCAGCGGACGACGCGGCGTCGGCGGCGGTGTTCATCGTCGGGATCTCGCTGGAAGAAGGCCGGTGCCGCGGCAGTCCGCCGCGGCACGTGGTGGCATCACATGTTGGCCAGCTTCCAGCAGGTGCCTTCCTTGGCCGCATTGGCCTTGGTCACCGGGATCAGCGTGGTGTAGATGTTCTGCTTGGCTTGCCCGGCCTTGACACCGCCCTGAACCAGCCACTTGATCATGGCGGCCATGTCGGCCGCCTGGGTCGGCACGTCGTAGCTCAGGTTCAGGTCGAAGGCGCCCTGCTTGACCAGGTCGCAGGTGCCCTTCTGCTCACCGCCACCCGAGGTGGCCAGGAACACCTTGCCGGTCAGGCCGGCTTCCTTGATGGCCGCGGCGGTGCCGATGTCCATGCCGTCCCAGAAACCGACGATGCCGCACAGGTCGGGATGCTGCTTGAGCACCGTCTGCGTCAGCGCCTTGGCCTTGGCGGCATCCCAGTCGGCCGCCTGGTTGCTGACCACCTTGACCTGCGGGTTCTTGGCCAGCACGTTCTCCACGCCCTTGAGCGTATAGGCGCTGGCGGCCGCCGTCGGTGCGCCCTGCACGATGGCAATCTTGTTGCTCTTGCCCTTGCAGGCATCGACCACGGCCTGGGTGTCGCGCTCGCCGATTTCCACCCAGTCGGCGCCGACGAAGACCGTCGAGGGCTGCGCGGAGCGCATGTTGATCTGAACGACATAGATGCCAGCCTTCTCGGCCTTCTTGATCAGCTTGGCATAGGTCTGCACGTCGGGGTTGTGGATCACGATGACCGCGGGCTTCTCGGAGATCAGTGTCGTGAAGGCCTGCGCACCGGTGTTGGTGTTCCAGTTCGGATCACGGAGCACGACCTTCATGCCATGCGGCTCGAGCTCGCGCTTGAGGCCCTTGAGCCAGCCCTCGGTGAGGTCGAAGCCCATCGACACGGGGATGTAGCCGACCGTCTTGCCGGCCAGCGCGGCGCGATAGCCCGCGCGGAAGGGCTCGTTCAGGCCCTTGCCCTGGGCCAGCGCGCTCGAGGCGGCCGCCAGCGACAACGAGGCACCCAGCGCCACGGTGACCAGTTTGCGGATGAGTCTCACATGCGTCTCCATTGGTGGTGCGTGCCTGGCACGCGTTAGATGTCGCCCTGCTGGGCGGTCTCTTCGTTGCGCGGGTTGAGGATCGAATCGATGAGGATCGCGACCAGCAGCACCACGCCCTTGATGATGTTCTGCACCGAATACGACACGTCGAGGATGGTCATGCCATTGAGCATGGTGCCGATCAGCAGCGTGCCCACGACCACGTTCAGCACGCCGCCGCGCCCGCCCGACAGCCCGATGCCGCCGAGCACCACCACCAGCACGACGTCATAGACCATGGTCGAGTTGTAGATGCGCGTGGGCATCGAGCTCACCGACGCCGCCATCACCAGGCCGGCGAACAGGCCGATCAGCGCCGCCAGCACGTACTCCAGCACCATGATCGGCCGGGTCGGCAGGCCGGTTGCGCGCGCGCCGAACGGGTTGTCGCCGATCGCGTAGATGAAGGCGCCGGCTCGCAGCCGCCGCAGGAACAGCCCCAGCAGCAGCGTCGCCACCGCGAACATCACCACCGGCATCGGCAGCCCCGCCAGCTTGCCGCGGCCCAGCCACGCGATGCCGTCCATGCCGGGGGACCACTGCACCACTTCCAGCTCGAACAGGTAGCCCTGCCCCAGGCCGGCCAGGAACAGGCCCGAGGCCAGCGTCGTGAACAGCGACGGCACCTCGGCATAGGCGATCAGCCAGCCATTGATGGCGCCGAACACCAGCGCGATGACCAGGCCCACGGCCAGCGCGCCGGGCAGCGACTGCCCGTGCTGCACCATCTGCAGCACGAGGCCCGACGGCACGGCCAGCGTGGCGATCATCGAGATGTCGATGCCGCGCCCGATCACCACCATCGCCATGCCGAGGCCCAGGATGCCCAGGATGGCGACGTTCTGCAGCAGCGTCAGCAGGTTCTCGATCTTCGCGAAGCCGGGCAGGAACAGCGCGAAGCCCGCGGCCATCACGATGAAGATCGCGAAGACGATGTTCTGCTGGGTGGGCTTGATCTTCATGGATCTTGTTTTCGATCGGGCTGGCCGCCGACTGACGAAACGGCCGGGCGCAGGTGTCTCGCGCCGTAGGCTATCACTTCGGGTCGGGGTAGGAGGTGGTGCGCGCGGTAATGTAGGCATAGTCGCCAACTTCCGTCGCGTATCGCGTCTTGACTGCGGCGAAGGCACCAGTGTGTAGATCAGCGGTCAACCGGGCGAGCCCTACCCGAAGCTCGTCGGGCGGAGCCAGTTGCGCGAACGAACTGATATTGGCTCTGACAGTCGGGTCCAGGTACAACTCGGGACGATGCTTGCCGGAGTAGAGGAACAGGTCCTGAAGCTCGTTCGTGACGAAAAACGGGGCAACGGTGATCGACTCGAACCCCGCCCGGGACAAGGCTGCTCGTAGCTTTGATTCGGATGGCATCTTCTCGATGGAGCGGGCCATCGTCTCCGGGAAGTAGTGGCAGAGCCAGTAGTGGTGCATCTGCTCGGCCAGACCCGTGAAGATCACAAACGAACCGGAGCGCAGCGTCCTGCGGACCTCCGCAAATGGCGACTTGAGGTCCCCGAAGTGGTGAATAGCGAGTGTGCAGATCGCGCCGTCGAAGGTGGCGCTGGGAAACGGAAGAGCGTCCACGCTCGATCGGGCCCAGGCGATGGCACTGGACTTGCGGCGAGCCTGGGCAAGCATGACCTCGGACACATCGATTGCGCTCCACGCGCCGCCCAGTGCGGCAAGAGCAACCGTGTAGTTGCCCGTTCCGCATGCCAGGTCGAGGTAGGTTCCGGACGGCACGAGGCGAAGTTCCCCGGCCAGCACCTGTGCGATGCCCGGATCGGCGCGACGGGATCGCGCGTAGGTAGTGCCGATGAGGTCGTAGAGCGTTGGCATGGTGGCTGTCGCCATTGCTCAACGGTGCTGTATGCGGCCGCGAGCTCGCGGCAGCGGGTTCGCCGCCGACGGGTCAACTGTTCGCTCGATGGGGCGGTTCGCCGTCACGACCAGCCCCACGCATTGATGTCGCGTGCGCGATGGCGCTTGCGTCCTGAAACAAACTCATCATGGCGATCATTCAAGAAGGCGCCAAAGACCTTCAACTTCGACAGGCATGGCGCCTTTCGACCACGATATGCGTTTGGACTATCGGCGAGCTCCCAGCGGCGATTCAAGACCTCTGGGGCTTCGTCGCTCGGGTTGCCCCATTCCCCGACGCAGTGTTTGCACAAGTGGCTCCCAAACTCGGAGAGCCACACCTTGGCAGACGGCGAATCAAGGGACCCCGCTGCAAGTCTCTGGTCGAGCGCTGAATCGTGCTGCTCAGCCCACTGAAGGAGTAGCGGACTCAGGCGGCTGATGACCGCCTCATTAGCTGCCAAGCCGGTGTGCGATGACAAGTAGTACGAGCCGCGGTACCCGTGCTCGGAATTGAAGAACAGGTCGAATGTTGTGCACGGGACGCGGAAATTGAAGACCACGCGCGAGAAGCCCTTCGCATCGTCGCATTCTTGCTGATGACAGCAAACCACCTGCATCTCCCGCGCAATTGTCTCGACAATCTCGTCGAATGCAGGCGCCCTCAGAAGAGCAGAAGTTCGCTCATGGCCGATTGTGTCACTGAATTGCCACCCAATCATGTAGGTCCCCGAGACGGTTAACGCCGTTGATGAGCAGCAGGACGCCGCAGGCGGACTGGCTGTTCCGACAACTTGTTATGAGTGAAGCCTCGGATCATCGTCCCGCAAGTTCCTTGACTATTTCCTCGCGCAGCTGAATGAATTGGTTCTGCGTGAAGTACCGGCCACCTCAGAATTCGCAACAAAAGAAGATAGCATTCCCGCCTGATTCATTGATAACGGCATCCATCAGCGCCTTAGCTTCGCGCAGATTTATCTTCTCTTCGAGATAGAGCTAAGCAAGATTGAATTGCGCAATTCGCGCATCGCTGTTTTGATTGAAGTACCCCGATCTTCCAGTGGCACCAACGATCCTTCCGTTGGCCCAATCTCCATCCGCTTTCTGAGCCTCCGCCCGCCTATACCAGTACTCAGCTCGTTCTGCATCTCGAGTTACTCCCCACCCGTTTGCATAGAAGATACCGAGGCGCAACTGTGCCCAAGGTTCGCCGGCTTCCGCTCTCGGCTTTTCGATTTCCAGCGCACGGGCGAACGCACCAGATGTCCACGCGATGTCCGTAGTCCGCCCAACGTTTGAGCTCGGCCGCTCGCGGGGGCTGGCGAAGCCAGCCGTAGCGAGTCGGCTGCAGCGACCTGTTAGGCAACACCGTCAGTCCACTATGAACAGCTTGGCCCCGGTCTTTGTGCTTGACCTGTGGGGCTCAGCGTTGTCGGCAACTTGGTAGCTCATGCCGGGCTTGAGCGTGAACCTTCTTCCGTCCTCAAGTTCAGTTTCGAGTTCTCCCTCTGTGCACAGAAGGATGTGACCCTTGACGCACCAGTGGTCCGCCAGGTACCCAGGCGTGTACTCGACCATGCGCACGCGGATAGGTCCAAAGTGGCGGGTCTGCCAGTAGGCTTTGCCAGTCTCGCCCGGGTGTTCAGTTCTCTGGACCGAAGCCCAATCGGTCGTTCCGAAAGGAATGCCGTGCATGTCCATGTTGTTCGATGCTTCTGGCGGCTTGATGGGAGTGATCAGTAGAGCATCACAGCGCCGTGTGTTGGCTGTGTTGCCTAACTTAATATATAAAAGGTCTCTGGTCCCATTATCGGACTCGCTTGACGGATAACCTGGCCGTCATTTATCCCCAAAACCCTTGGCGGGCGCGGCTTTCCAGCGACCTTGCCACAATTTGTCCAGGTATAACCAATTCGTCAAATCCATCATCCCGGCGGGTTTGGACTCGTCTCGGAACCCAGTCTCGACCGGTGCAGCAAAGCGCTGGATATCCTGGTTATCGTCACGTTATCCGTCAGCCATGGTCGATGGCCGCGTTGGCGGGACACGGCTTCCTGGTAGATCGTCTGCCTCTGCCGGGCGGTGGTCAAGACGACGTCCGGTCGGTTGCCGCATCGTTTCGTCGCGTCCAATTCTCGCTACCCAAGACGGGTGACGTCGGGGGCTGTCTCCCGGGCCGGCCGGTCTGCGGCGGGCCCCAGAAACAAGAAAGGCCCCTTTCGGAGCCTCTCTCGCGTTCACCCGCACCGCCTCGCAGCAGCGCCGAAACCCCTACCCCTCACACATCGATGTTCTGCGCAATCAACGCATTCTTCTCGATGAACGCCCTTCTCGGCTCGACGTCGTCGCCCATCAGCGTGGCGAAGATCTGATCGGCCGCGATCGCGTCTTCGATCTGCACCTTCAGCAGGCGGCGTATCGAGGCGTCCATCGTGGTCTCCCACAACTGCTCGGCGTTCATTTCGCCCAGGCCCTTGTAGCGCTGGCGGTTCACGCCGCGATCGGCATCGGCCAGTAGCCAGCGCATGGCTTCGCGGAAGTCGCGCACGCCCTGGCTGCGCTGGCGCTCGCCTTCGCCGCGGCGGATCTCGCCGCCCTCGCCCACCAGGCCGGCCACCATCTGGGCGCTCTCCTTGAGCGCGGCATAGTCGGCCGTGACCAGGAAGTCGGCATCGATGAGCGAGACCTTGACGTTGCCGTGGTGGTGGCGGTGGATGCGCAGGCGCCAGGCCTCGTGCTTTTCGTCGAATTCGGCGCTGACCCGGGGAGGCAGGTCCGATGAGGCCGGTGGCGCCAGGCGCTGCATGGTCGCCTGCAGGTCAGTGGCGCTGGCTTGGGCCTCGGCCTCGGCGGCAAGGCGGATCTCAACGCCCTCGAGCACCGCGCGCAGCGCATCGGCGTCGATGATCTTGGACAGGCGCGTGATGACGGCCTCGGCGATCAGGTAGCGGCGGGCGAGCTCGCCGAGCGCATCGCCGCGGATCGGGTCGGCGCCGGTGGTCGGAATCAGCTCGGCGCTTTCCAGCGCGATGCGCAGCATGTACTGGTCGAGCTCGTGGTCGTCCTTGAGGTAGCGCTCGTCGCGACCCTGTTTGACCTTGTAGAGCGGCGGCTGCGCGATGTAGATGTGGCCGCGCTCGACCAGGTCGGGCATCTGGCGATAGAAGAAGGTGAGCAACAGCGTGCGGATGTGGCTGCCGTCCACGTCCGCGTCGGTCATGATGATGATGCGGTGGTAGCGCAGCTTGGCCACGTCGTATTCGGGGCCGATGCCGGTGCCCAGCGCCGTGATCAGCGTGGCGATCTGCTCGGACGAGATCAGCTTGTCGAAGCGCGCCTTCTCCACGTTGAGCACCTTGCCGCGCAGCGGCAGGATGGCCTGGAACTTGCGGTCCCTGCCCTGCTTGGCCGAGCCGCCGGCCGAGTCGCCCTCCACGATGAAGAGCTCGGACATGGCCGGGTCTTTTTCCTGGCAGTCGGCCAGCTTGCCGGGCAGGCCGACGCCATCGAGCAGGCCCTTGCGGCGCGTCATCTCGCGCGCCTTGCGGGCGGCCTCGCGGGCACGCGCGGCATCGACGATCTTGCTGCAGATGATCTTGGCGTCGTTGGGGGTCTCGAGCAGGAATTCCTCGAGCCGTTGCGCGACGATCTCCTCGACCGCGGGCCGCGCCTCGGACGAGACCAGCTTGTCCTTGGTCTGGCTGGAGAACTTGGGGTCGGCCATCTTGACCGACAGCACGCAGGCCAGGCCCTCGCGCATGTCGTCGCCCGAGGTCTCGACCTTGGCCTTCTTGGCGAACTCGCCCTGGTCGATGTACTTGTTGATGATGCGGGTCATCGCCGCGCGCAGGCCCGTGAGGTGGGTGCCGCCGTCACGCTGCGGGATGTTGTTGGTGTAGCAAAGCACCTGCTCGGCGTAGGAGTCGTTCCACTGCATCGAGACTTCGACGCGGATCAGCTTGTGCTCGCCGCCGATCTCCACCTCGCGCTCGCCCTCGGCATAGAACACGGTGGGGTGGATGGTGCGCTTGGCCTTGTTGATGTATTCGACGAAGCCCTTCACGCCGCCGGCGAACGCGAAGTCTTCTTCCTTGCCCTGGCGCTGGTCGACCAGCTTGATGCGCACGCCGTTGTTCAGGAACGAAAGCTCGCGCAGGCGCTTGGAGAGAATCTCGTAGTGGAAGGTGATGTCGGAGAAGATCGCCAGGTCCGGCAGGAAGTGCACCTCGGTGCCGCGCTTGTCGGTGGTGCCGGTGACCTGCATCGGCGAGACCTCGTCGCCATTGACCTGCTCGAGGATGCGGTTCTGTGGAAAACCCCGCTCGAACTCGAGCTTGTGGACCTTGCCGTTGCGACGCACCGTCAGCCGAAGCCATTTGGACAGCGCGTTCACGCACGACACGCCCACGCCGTGCAGGCCGCCCGAGACCTTGTAGCTGTTCTGGTTGAACTTGCCGCCGGCGTGTAGTTCGGTGAGCGCGATCTCGGCGGCCGAGCGCTTGGGCTCGTGCTTGTCGTCGAACTTGATCTCGGTCGGAATGCCACGGCCGTTGTCGATCACCGAGATGGAGTTGTCGGTGTGGATCGTGACGACGATCTCGTCGCAGTAGCCGGCCAATGCCTCGTCGATGGAGTTGTCGACCACCTCGAACACCAGGTGATGCAGGCCGGTGCCATCGGACGTGTCGCCGATGTACATGCCCGGGCGCTTGCGCACCGCCTCCAGCCCTTCGAGGATCTGGATCGCAGAGGAGTCGTAGTTGTTGCTCTCGTCGGTCATCGAGTTTCTCAGATGCGCATCGGCATGACGACGTACTTGAAGCTGTCGTCGCCGGGAACGGTGATCAGGGCACTGGAATTGGCGTCACCGAAATCGATGCGCACGTTCTCCACCTTGAGGTTGGCCAGCACGTCTTGCAGGTAGCTGACGTTGAAGCCGACCTCGAGCGTATCGCCATCGTAGGTGGCGTCGATCTCCTCGATCGCTTCTTCCTGCTCGGCGTTGGTGATCTGGATCTTCAGCCCGTCTTCGGACAGCGACAGGCGCACGCCCTTGAACTTGTCCGACGTCAGGATGGAGGCCCGCGACAGGGACGCGGCCAGCGCGTCGCGCGCGATGTCCAGGTGGCGCACGTAGCCGGTCGGGATCACGCGCTGGTAGTCGGGGAACTTGCCCTCGACCAACTTGGAGAGCATCTCGACCTCGGCGAAGCGGAAACGCACCTGGTTGGCGGCCACGTCGATCTCGACGAGCTCGTCGGTGTCGGAGAGCAGGCGCTGCAGCTCGAGCACGGTCTTGCGCGGAATGATGACTTCCTGGCGCGCGAGATCGGCGCCTTCGATCCTGGCCTCGCAATAGGCCAGGCGGTGGCCATCGGTGGCGACCACGCGCACGTGCTCGCCATCGGTTACCAGCAGCATGCCGTTGAGGTAGTAGCGGATGTCTTGCTGGGCCATGGCGAAATGCACCATGTGCAACAGGTGCTTGAGCCGGTTCTGCGGCAGCGAGAACGAGGCATTGACCTGCTCGGCCGGCGCAACCGTTGGAAAGTCTTCGGCGCCCAGGGTCTGCAGCGAGAAGCGACTCTTGCTGGCATTGATGGTGGCCTTGCGATTGGCCAGCGAGATCGAGACCTCGCCGTCATCGGGTAGCGCGCGAAGAATGTCGAGCAGCTTGCGCGCGGAGACCGTGGTGCGTGCCGATTCGGCATCGCCGCCGAGCGAGGCACTGGTCGTGATCTGGATCTCGACGTCGGTCGCCAGGAAGGAAAGCGTGTCGCCTTCCTTGCTCAGCAGGATGTTGGCCAGGATCGGAAGCGTGTGTCGGCGCTCGACGATGCCGGCGACGGTTTGCAGTGGCTTCAGGATCGCGTCTCGCGTTGCCTTGATCAGAAGCATTTCTTTTATTTCCTGTTGCTGCTGTTTGCTGTACGGGGCCCAAGTCTGTGGATAGCTTGGCCAAACGACGAAGGGATGCGGCTTGTCAGGCGTTTTCGGGCTGTGAAGAAGGTGCGCGAAACGGCTGAACAGCGGGGAGAACTTTGGCGCTTTCGGACGTGGGGCCAAAGTTGTTCCATGGTGCGTGGCGCTTGCACGCAAGTTGTCATGGGCTCGTCCACGAGTTGTTCTGCGCGTTCTTCACAACTTGTTCTTGGCTCCGTGTTCATCCGCGCAAGGTCTGTTCGAGGACATGCATCTGGCGGTTGAAGTCCTGGTCGTGTTGGCGCAGATCGGCGATCTTTCGACAGGCGTGCATGACGGTGGTGTGATCGCGCCCACCGAAGGCCTCGCCGATCTCCGGGAAGCTCTTCTGGGTCATTTCCTTGGCGAAGTACATCGCGACCTGGCGCGCCCGCGCGATGTTGGCCGGGCGACGCTTAGAGTACATGTCGCCGACCTTGATCTTGAAGTGATCGGCGACAGTCTTCTGGATGAACTCGACGGACACCGGTGCGCGATTGATGTTGAGCAGGTCGCGCAAGGCGTCGCGCGCGAGCTCGATCGTGACCGGCGTGTGCCGGAAGCGCGCAAACGCGATGACGCGCAACAACGCGCCCTCGAGTTCCCGGACGTTCGAGCGCAGGTTCTTGGCCACGAAGAAGGCCACGTCTTCAGGCAGGTGGGTGCCGGAGACCTCGGCCTTCTTGAGCAGAATGGCCACCCGCATCTCGAGCTCGGGCGGTTCGATCTCGACGATCAGGCCCGAGCCCAGGCGCGAGACCAGGCGATCCTGGAATTCGCTCAGGTCGCGCGGGTAGGTATCGCTGGTGATGACCAGTTGCTTGCGCCCGGAGATCAGGGATTCGAAGGTGTAGAAGAACTCTTCCTGCGTGCGCTCCTTGCCGCTGAGGAACTGGATGTCGTCGATCAGCAGCAGGTCGAGTTGCTGGTACTTCTGCTTGAATTCCTGCGGCGTCTTGCGCTGGATCGCGCGCACCATCTCGTCGAAGTACTCTTGCGACTGCACGTAGCGCACCCGGGTGCGCGGATTGCGTTCGCAGATCGCATTGCCGACGGCATGCAGCAGGTGGGTCTTGCCCAGTCCGACCCCACCATAGAGAAACAGCGGGTTGTAGGCGGTACCGGGTTGCTCCACCACTTGCAGTGCGGCGGAGATCGCGATCTGGTTGGCCTTGCCGTGGACGAAGCTGTCCAGGGTGAGGTCGGTTCGCAGCGTGACACCCGTGGCCGGCGGCGAGGGCGGCGCCTTGGGCGCGGCGACTGCCGCCTGGCCGGCCGCCGTTGGCTCGAGCAGTGGGATCGGTTCGTCGTAGGGATCGTGATGACCGGCCGGGCGGGGGCCGGGTACCGAGGTGGCGGGCGCGACCGTAACGCTTCGGGCCGGGGTCGGCGGGGCGGCCTCGGCAGCCTGCGAGACCAGTTCGAAGCGAACGTCGGCGTTCGGGTTCCAGGTCTGGCGCGCGAGTTCCGCCAGCCGATCACCGAACTGGGAGCGTACCCAGTTCAGCTTCAGCGGATTGCGAACGCCAATACGAAGCAATTGCTCACTTTCATCGTACCCAAGAAAAACCAGCGGTTTGATCCAGGGCTTGAATTGTTGCGGCGGAAGCTCGTCCTGAAGCTTGGCGACGCAATCGAGCCAGCGATCACTCATTCTGGGCTGGTGTCTCAGGGCTCCGGGCGGGCCGGGAGAGCCCGGGGGACCGATCGGAAAAGGTCGAAGGAATCGGGCGGATCGAACGACTCCGACCGTCCCGCCAATCAGACATTTTACCCCGCGAATCGCGCGGCGGCGACAGTGTCTTGTTGACACTGTCATACCGACTACGTTGTAATCGAAGGCTTTTTTCGATTTCCGAATCGACGGACACCCGACGGACACTGGCAATGAAACGTACCTATCAACCCTCGGTCACGAAGCGCAAGCGCACGCACGGATTTCGCGTGCGCATGAAGACTCGCGGCGGCCGGGGCGTCATCCGCGCGCGGCGCGCGAAGGGTCGCAAGCGTCTGGCCGTCTGAGCCGGATCCGCTGGCCAAGGATCGGTCGATCCCTGGCCCCATCTTCCCGACGGCATCCGCCGACACGGGAGTCGACCCGCACCGACGCGGGCAAGGCCGATCCGAGTGAGCCGACTCACCCGACTCACCCGAACCGGTTTCGGGCCGGGCCGGTTCGGATGGACCTTCCGAAATGGCACGATCGGCAAGAAGCAAGGCACTGGCGAGCGAGCACTTCCAGCTCTCGCTTCGGCGCTTGCATGATGCGGGCGCGGAATCTCACCCGCTCTGGCTCGGCGTGCCCAAGAAGCTGCTCAAGCGCGCCGTGGATCGAAACACGCTGCGGCGCGTGGCGCGTGAGTCCTGGCGGGCCGCGAGTCGATCCGGCCCGGACATGAGCGGACCGGGGCCGGTGTTGCTGCGCCTGGTTCGTCGCCCCGCGAGCTTCGCGCAGATGCCCCAGTCGCAGCGCAAGCGCGCATGGCGTGCCGAACTCGACGCCCTGTTCACCCAGGCGGTTCTGGCGCGCTCGGCTAAGATCGCGCCTGGCATCGCAAGGAGGCCGACTGCATGATGCGGACCATCCTGACCGGACTCATTCGTGTCTATCGCCTTGCGATCAGTCCGGTGCTGCCGCCGTCTTGCCGCTTCTATCCCAGTTGCTCCGAATACGGCATCGAAGCAATCCAGCGCCATGGCGCGCTTCGTGGAGGCATACTCGCGGCTTGCCGCGTGGGGCGCTGCCATCCGTGGAACGACGGTGGCGTCGACGAAGTGCCGGTGGAGACACCGAGTTTGAGGTCCTTGTGCCTTTGTCGCGCGCATCGCGCGTCGCCACGGGTGCAGGAGCAGCGTGCGATGGGCACGTCGATGAACCGGGTGGCCGATGCCGCCGACGCGAGCGGGCCTGTTCGCTGATCGTGATCAGCGCTGGTCCGACCCACAGTTGAAACAACGATTCGATCAAGACTGAAGCAATGCAGATCCAGCGAACGATCCTGTGGATCATCTTCTCGATGTCACTCCTGTTCCTGTGGGACAACTGGCAGCGCCACAACGGCAAGCCCACGATGTTCGGGCAGTCCAAGCCGGTGGCGACGCAGGCGGCCGATGGCGGCGGTGGCAAGCCGGGTGAGAAGCCGTCCGCCCCGCAGGCCGGCTCGGGCGCCGATTCGGCTGTGCCGAATGCCGCCGTCGCGCCGGCCACGGTACCGGCCGCGGGATCGCAGTCGACTGGTGCACCGGCAACGACGTCGGCGCCAGCCGGGGCAGGGCGGATGCTCACCCTCGAGAACGACGTGATTCGCCTGAGCATCGGCACCGTCGGTGCCGTCGTGCACCGGGCCGAGTTGCTGCAGCACAAGGAGATCGACAGCCGTGATGTCGTCGATACCCTCAAGGCGGCCGTCCTGGGCGGGCCCAAAGCGCGCACCGACCTGGGCAACGTGGTGCTGCTCAGCGACAACAGCAAGGAAACCTATATCGCGCAGACCGGCCTGATCGGCGCGCCCACGGGTGCCAGCTTTCCGACGCACCGGGTGCCGATGCAGGTCGCGGCGGGCCCGGCACGAAACGACGGCCAAAGCAGCGTGACCCTGGTGGCCGAGAGCGGGGGTGTCAAGCTGACCCGGCGCTACACGCTGGAGCCGGGATCCTATGTGCTGAAGGTGCGCGACGAGGTCGCCAACGTCTCGGACAAGACCGTATCGCCCACCCAGTACATGCAACTCACGCGCGACGACCACAAGGCGCCTGGCGACTCCAAGTTCTACAGTACCTACACCGGGCCGGTGGTCTACAACGAGGAAGGCAAGTTCCAGAAGGTCTCGTTCGACAACATCGCCGAGGGCAAGAAGGACTTCGAGCGCAAGACGAACGACGGCTGGGTCGGCATGATCCAGCACTATTTCGCGTCGGCATGGATCCCGGCCGAGAAGCTGCCGCGCGAGTTCTACGGCGCGAAGGTCGGCGACAAGCTCTACTCGATCGGCATCAAGAGCCCGATCGGCGAGATCGCGCCGGGCGCATCGGTCGCCCGCGAGATGCAGCTCTATGTCGGGCCGCAGGACCAGCGCGTGCTCGAGAAGCTCGCCCCCGGCCTGGACCTCACGGTCGACTATGGCTGGCTCACCGCCGTGGCCAAGCCGATCTACTGGTTGCTCGAGCAATTGCACAAGGTCGTCGGCAACTGGGGCTGGGCGATCGTGCTGCTGACGCTGATCATCAAGACGCTGTTCTTTCCGCTGCAGGCGGCGAGCTATCGCTCGATGGCTCGCATGAAGGCCGTCACGCCGCGCCTGCAGGCGATGCGAGAGCGCTATGGCGAGGATCGCGCCAAGCTGAACCAGGCGATGATGGAGCTCTACAAGCAAGAGAAGATCAACCCGCTCGGCGGCTGCCTGCCGATCGTGGTCCAGATCCCCGTGTTCATCGCGCTGTACTGGGTGTTGCTCGCGTCGGTCGAGATGCGAAATGCGCCATGGCTGGGTTGGATCACCAACCTGGCGGCGCCCGACCAGTACGGCATCCTGCCGTTGATCATGGCGGCCTCGATGTTCGTGCAGACGATGCTCAATCCGAAGCCGCCCGATCCGGTGCAGGCGAAGATGATGACGCTGATGCCGATCGTGTTCTCGGTGATGTTCTTCTTCTTCCCGGCGGGCCTGGTGCTGTACTGGCTGGTGAACAATCTGTACTCGATCGCCCAGCAGTGGGTGATCACGAAGAAGATCAACGCGCCGAAGAGCTAGGAGGCGATGCACGACGAGCGCCCGATCTGCGCGATCGCGACGCCGCCCGGGCGGGGCGGCATCGGCGTGGTGCGGGTCTCGGGCCGGAAGCTCGAGACCCTCATCGAAGCGATCCTCGGGCAAGCGCTGGTCGCGCGGCGCGCAAGCTACCTGCCGTTTCGTGACGCCGCGGGTGGCGTGATCGACCAGGGGCTCGCGATCCACTTCCCGGCGCCGCACTCCTACACCGGCGAGGACGTTCTCGAGCTGCAGGGGCACGGCGGGCCGGTGGTGATGCAATTGCTGCTGGCACGGGTGCTCGAAGCCGGCACGGATGTCGGCATCCGCCTGGCGTCACCGGGCGAATTCACCCAGCGTGCCTTCCTCAACGACAAGCTCGACCTGGCGCAGGCCGAGGCGGTCGCCGACCTGATCGACGCGAGCACCGTCCAGGCGGCGCGCTCGGCCAGCCGCTCGCTGGCGGGCGAGTTCTCGCGCCGTGTGCATGAACTGCGTGATGCGCTCGTGGACCTGCGCATGCTGGTCGAGGCCACGCTCGACTTCCCGGAAGAGGAGGTCGACTTTCTGGAAAAGGCGAATGCCGGTGGCCAGCTCGGCCGCATCCGCGAGCAACTCGAGATCACGCTGGCGCAGGCGAAGCAGGGCGCGCTGTTGCGCGACGGCATGAACGTGGTGCTGGTGGGCGAGCCCAATGTGGGCAAGTCGTCCTTGCTCAATGCGCTGGCCGGGGCCGAGGTGGCGATCGTCACGCCGATTGCCGGCACCACGCGCGATCGCATCGCGCAGGCGATCCAGATCGACGGGGTGCCGGTCAACGTCATCGATACCGCGGGCCTGCGCGACGAAAGCGCGGCCAGCGACGAGGTCGAGCGCATCGGCATCGAGCGCACCTGGGCCGAGATTGGCAAGGCGGACGCGATCCTGTTGCTGGCCGAGGCGCCGGCCGAAACCGATGCGACGCTCGAGCTTGGAGGGCATGACACGGGTTCGAGCGTGTCGATCGCCGCGCGCGTGCTCGCGCACATCGAGGGCGCGGTGCCGGTGGTGCGCGTGTGGAACAAGATCGACCGGGTGGGCCGCCCGGCCGGCGTTCGAAGCGATGAAGGCAAGGGCGAGCGCGAAGTCTGGATCTCGGCCAGGACCGGCGAGGGACTCGAGGGGCTGCGCCGGATGCTGCTCGAGCTCGCCGGCTGGCAGGCCGCGGGCGAATCGCAATTCATCGCGCGCGAACGTCACCTGGTGGCACTGCGCGCGGCGCGTGCCCACGTGTTGCAGGCGGGCGAACACGCGTTGGCCGATGGCGTGGGGCTGGAGCTTCTGGCCGAAGAGTTGCGCTTGGCGCAGGAACGGCTCAACGAGATCACGGGCGAGTTCTCGGCCGACGACCTGCTGGGGGTGATCTTCAGTCGCTTCTGTATCGGAAAGTAGTTTGAGCGTTCAGGAGGCTTCAGGAGGCGTCAGGAGCTGCGCTAACTCACTGATTCTTTGACGGAAGATCGCGTCAGGAGGGGTCAGGAGGACTCAGGAGATGTCAGGGAAGCGCAACCATTTTGACCCCATGGGTGACCCCATGGCCTACTATCGAGGGGTCAGGCGCCACCTCCATGGGGTCAAAAATGCCGAGGAAGATCTCCAACGCGCTCACCGATCGAGCGCTTCGGAACCTCAAGCCAGCGACGAAAGCGCGCACCTACGGGGACGGCGCCGGCCTGTTCATCGAGGTCCTGCCTTCGGGCTCGAAGGCCTGGCGCGTGGAGTTCAGGGTGGGCGGCAAACGCGAGCGCCTGACGCTGGGGCAATACCCGGCGCTGAGTCTGACGGGCGCACGTGCCGAAGCGGCCCGCATCCGAAAGGAAGTGGCCGATGGCAGGAACCCGGCGCAGGAGGCGCGGCGGCGGCGCGTGGAGCAGCTCGAGGCGAGCCGCGTTGAGACAGTTGAGCGCGATCGGACCGTCGGCGCCCTGGTGGATCTGTACGTCCGTGAGGTGGTTCGCCTGCGCCACCGTCACCCGGGCAAGGCCGAGCGAACACTCGAGCGATTCATCCGGGAGCCGCTCGGAGAGTTGCGAGTCGCGGACATCAGCAAGGCGGACGTCGAAGGGGCCGTCTTTCCGATCCGGGACCGGGGCCGCCCTGCAATGGCCTCGGCCGTGCTTCGTCAACTGCGACAGCTCCTAGACCACGGCGCCGCGTTGGGGTGGCGGGGAGACAATCCAGCGCGCGAAATCCGCCCGGAAGGGGTTCATGTTGCGAGGTCGCGATCGCGGACGCTCAAACAGTCCGAGCTGTCGCTGATGCTGCGCACCGTCTATGCGAGCAACGCGTCCCGCGCGGTCAAGCTGGCGGTGCACCTCCTGGTGCTGACGGGCTGCCGCAAGTCCGAGATCGTCGGCGGGCGGTGGAACGAAATCGACGCAGCGGCACGAACGTGGGTGATTCCTGCGCACCGCTACAAGACAGGGGTCGAGCACACCGTGTACCTGAGCGACCAGGCGCTCGCGCTGCTCGAGGAGCTGCGCCAGCTCTCGGCTGGATCGGAGTTCGTGTGCCCCTCTCATAAGAAGCCGGGCGTGTCCATGAGCCCGAGCACGATCAACCAGGCGCTCCGGGTCATGGGATGGTCGGGTGACGCGTTCACCGTGCACGATGTGCGGCGGACCTTCGTCACCCTTGCGAACGAGCTCGGGCTTGCCGATCCGCACGTGATCGAGGCGAGCGTTGGACACCGGATCGGCGGGTCAATGGTCCGCACGTACAACCGGGCTAGCTATGCGGCCGAGCGCCGAGTTCTCGCGGATCGTTGGGGCGCATTCGTCGAGGATCTGATCGGTGATCGCAAAGTGATCGTCGGGGGATTCGGCGCGCCACGGCGCTCGGCCTAGGTGCTCACGCAAATGGTCGCCCACCGGTAGGCCGTGAGCTCGGGATCATTTGCGATCGGCCCGAGGTCCGTGGGGGCTGGCGCGGGATGTCCGAGCGCAGCGAGTCGGCCGAGCTCGTGCGCGACTTCGGACCCGAGGTTGACGAGCGCCTCGGCGACGGTCCGGCCTTCAGCGTGAACACCTGGCATGTCGATGGCCATCGCGCCCCAGCTCGGTACATGGCCTGGCGGAACGATCGCGACCGGGTAGCCGGGGGGCCTGACAGTCAGCAGATGGGATGGCGTGGCCATGGGGCGATCGTGGTCGCTGCAAGGGTGGTGATCAAGTCGGCCGATCGGTCTAGGTCCATCGGCGCGGTGCCCGCCGAGCACGGTAGCGCTGTTACGACGGCAATTGCCATGGCTGGTGGAGAAAACCCAGCGGGAACAGCGGGAACAACGCGCCGATCGGCTGGGAAGCCGCATGGGCGCTTGCTCTGCGTGTTCCCGGTAAACACACAGATACCGGGAACACAACGGGAACAGACCGGGAACACTGCCAGCGGCAGCCCCCTCGGCTACGGGTTTGCACGTAGGTAGAAGGATGGCGGGTCCTTCCGGGGCATGGGCGGTCGAGGGACATTCGAGCCTCGACTGCGATCTAGTGTCCGACATGGTCAAGGGTCGTCGAGTGGGTCGTCAGTGGGTCGGAAGGGGGTAGTCGGGGGCTCGCGGGTCCTTCTGAGGGGAGCATGGGAAGCGGGTCATTCGCACCGCATCGCACGTGTTGTCCAGCGCTTGACGTGCAGCTTGACGCCTGACTTGACGGGGTACGCCCGGGTCGATCATCGGCTGTGCTCCCCGGGGTATGTGCGAGTCGCAGGTCGCGAGTGCCGTCGATCATCGCGGGGCGCCGATCTGCCGCGCGATGGAATCCCCCGCGCGCAGCGGGATCGCGGTCGGTGGGGCGGTGATCCACGGCGTCCGAATCGAGGCGGCTCGGCGGGTGGTGGTGGCTCGCCGAGTGAGCCCCACCAGGTGCAAGATGCGCCGTCCGCCCCTAGCTATGCGCGTGGCGAAAAGCTGGGCCCCTTCCCGGCCTGGGGCGGATCTTCAGGAAGGGCGCACAAAGGGGTGTGCGGATGGCGACGACAGCGAGGCGCATCGGTCGCGATGACTGGCGCCTAATCGATCCAATCGACGAATTCGACCTAGGCGATGCGGCTTGCTACTTGGCGGGCTTCCATCCCTTCGACTACCGCCGTGACGATTCGGCCGAGGCCGCGGAAGTCAGTAAGTGGCGCCAACTGCTGGGCGCCCGGTGGGAAGAAATGGGCGGTCGCGACAACGGCCATCGCGCGTACAACGACATTTCGAGAAGCTACTACCACGTCAAGGCGACGCGATACTTCATCGGCCGATCGCGATTGCGGGCGTGGTTCGACGCGAATCCGCAGGTTGGACGCCCGGCGCTCCTGTTCGAGGACGCGCGCGAAGCGGATGAACAACCAGAGCAACCGACCGAACGGGCCGATGAGGAGTTGGACTGGGCTCTCGATCCGCGGCGGGAGAAGACGTACCTGACGCTTATCGCGTCTTTGGCGCTCAGGGCGCTGGGCGATGACAACGCGTTTGACGAGCAGAAAGGCGCAGCTTCCAAGATTGCGCAGATCGTGGACGACGCCAAACTCCAACTGAGCGCTAAGGTCATTTTGTCGTATCTGCGGGCCGCCAGAAAGCATCGCGACTCTCAGCTTCGGGAGGTCGAACGCCTGGCAGAACGAATCGACGAAGATCGGCGTTCGCAGTCGTAACGCGACAGATTCGAGTGATTCGCACGGGAAAGATCTGCGATTTTGGGAAGGTGCCGAGAAGCTTCCCAAAGTTCCCCGGGGATAGCGTTCCGATCTAGGTGCGCCATTGGCACCATGCCTCCATGCATTCACGAATCGTCATGGAGGTTCAGGTGGCACCGGAGCAAGTCTCATCCGTCGATCTGTTAAGGAAGAGCGCCGTCCAGCGAAAGACGGGCCTTTCCGACAGTGAGATTTCTCGCCGGGTACGCGCCGGCAAGTTTCCGGCGCCGGTGCGCGTCGGTGTGCGGGCCGTCGCCTGGCGCAGCGACCAGGTCGACGCGTGGATTGCCGGGCTGCCAAAGGCGGTCGGCGCGGAGAGCTCGCAATGAGCGCGGGCGCATGTTGGCGGTTCGGGCCGCGTGACGCGGACGGCCTGTTGCAGCCGAGCGCATTCCCGTGGGGCGTCGACGCCTTCGCCGAGGGCCTTCCCACTGCACCGATTGGGGCGAATCAACCTCGATTCGAAGAGGCGTTGGGCCGGTTGCTGGCCCGGGCGTGGATCGTGATCGCTCTCGACTACGTGCCCGAGTGTGGACAGGCGCCCGCGGAAGTGGCGACCGATCTGGTCGCCGATGCGCAATTCGTGACTCCCCCTGAAGCGCTCACGGCCGACGAGCGATGGCGGTGGGAGCGCGTGACCCATGGGGCCATGATCGAACTCGCGGAGTTCGTACTCGCAGGGCTTGGCGGTGGATGCGCCCAAGCGGTGGCGACCACCTATGGGCCTGACAGTTGGAACGCCGAGGCCGACGCGTTGTTCTCCCGGGGCGAGCGCCCACGACCGTTGTGGGCCCAAGAATCCGCTCGCGAGGTTCCCGCATGAACGCAGCCGCAGCCACCGCGGCGGGCCGGCCGCGACCGCAGCAAATGGCCGAGATCCTGGTGATCGAACCCGGGCGGCGGTTGTCGCGCCTCGATCTGCGGGAGATCAATCGCGTTGCCGCGATGGCGGCGCAAATCGAGTCCGATCGGGTTTTCCGGCGGGTCCGGGAGGCGTTGCGGCGCAAGGCGGAGTCCACCGGTCTGAGTGTGGCTGACTTGACGGCCGTGACACACATTTGCCCCGAGGAGAAACCATGAGTTCGAGTCCTGATATTCGAGTATCGATCGGCGTCGATCCGTCGCTGATGTCGCAGGGCATGGCAGCCGCACAGGCTTCGCTGCGGTCGGCGGCGCAGGGGATGCGCCCGTCCCTTGATGGGGTACGCGGCAGCATGAACAGGCTGACTGAGTCCACTCGCGGCCTACGAACCGAATCGGGCGGACTCGATTCGGTTTGGGCGTCAATGCGCGGGAAGATGGGTGGCCTGGTCGCGGCCTATGCGTCACTTCGCACGGTGCTTGCCGGCATCCGTACCGCGGACGCAATGGCACTGCTTTCCACGCGCATCGAAACGGTAACCGGTGGCACTCAGCAAGCCGTGGCGGCATCTCGCGAGCTCTACTCGGTCGCGCAGCGCCTCGGTGCGCCGTATCAGGACGTGGCCGGATCGTTCGCCAGAATGTACCCGGCCGTCAGGCAGCTTAACGGTGGGGTACAGGAGGCGGTCCGGCTGTCCGAGATTCTCGCGATTACGGCGCGACTCTCGGGAGCGAGCGCGGCCGAGGCGGCCGCATCTCAGATCCAGTTCTCTCAAGCGATGGCCTCCGGACGCCTGCAGGGCGATGAGTTGCGCTCGATCCTCGAGAACAATCCGGCGCTCGCCCGGGCACTCGCCGAGGCGCTCGGTGTGACCATCGGCCAACTTCGCAAGATGGGCGAAGAGGGGCAGCTCAACTCGGCCCGGGTCGCGAACGCACTGCTCTCCCAATACGAGCGAATCAAGACGGCCGCGGGGGGCCTTGCCGATACTGCCGGCATGGCCTGGGAGCGGCTGACGAATTCCATGGGGCAGTTCGTATCCACGACCGACAAAGCGGTCGGCGCAACCGGTCTGATCGCCACGGCGCTCACCGCGGTCTCGAAGAAGCTCGACGAGACCAGGACCCAGTTCGAGAAGTTCCAGAAGGCCGGGAAGAACGCCTTTATGGCCATCCACTATGCGACGCTGAGCTATGACCCGGAGCGCCTGAAAGAACAGCTCGCCGAGGCCAATGCGGAGCTTGCCAAGTGGCAGGATCGCCTCGCGCGATTCGATGCCCGCAATCCCGGAAAGACTGATTCCGGCGCCCGGGAGAACATGACCAATCGCATCGCTTCGGCGAAGGCGCGAATCGCCGAGCTCGAACTGTTCCGCAAGATCAACGAGGGCGCGGGTGCGCCCGAGGGCGGTGGCAAGAAGGGCCCGCTCACCGGTGACGGCGACGAGGACGAAAAGGCCTGGCGCAAGCGCGCAGCGGAGATGGAGGTGGTCCGGCAAGTCTTCGATGCGATGGATCGCGAGGACAAGGCGCGCTTCGACGCTGGAATCGATCGGCTTCGGTCCGAGGCGGCGCAGTATCAGAAGAACGTCGCCGAGAAGCTCCGGATCGCCGAGGAGGCATCGCGACAGATCCGGGCCTACTACGGCGAGGATTCGAAGCAATACCGGCAGGCACAGGCCGAAATCGCGCGCCTGACGCGCGAGGGCGCCGAGCAGGTTCGCCAGATTGAAGACATCGCGAGCCAGCGGTTTCGCGACCGGATGCTCGGGAAAATCGAACAGGTGCAAGCGGCGCTGCGGGAGGAAGTCCGGGCCGGGCGCATGAGTGTCGAAGAGGGTGCGCAGGCCGAGCTCGATCTCGAGGAGCGGCGATACGCGATCAAGGCCGCGGCGCTCGAGCAGCGCAAGCAGCTCCTTGCGAGCGACCCCAACAACGATCGAGACCCGGTCGCGATCGCGAGGGTAAACGCCGAAATCGAAGGTCTGCTGACCGAGCACGAGAACCGTAAGGCCGAGATTCAGTCGCGGTCGCGGCGCGAGATCCAGCGGGACTCGTCCGGCTTCTACAGCTCGATCGAGAATGGGCTGGCGCGGCTCTACTCTGGCATCGCGTCGGGCGCTATCCGGACGCGCGACATCTGGCGCACGGCCATGGCGGGGCTCGCAGACATCGCCATCAACACAACCGCGCGAGTTACCGCAAAGTGGATCACCGACGAGGTGCTTCGGACGGCCGTCACGAAGGCGAATGTCACTGCCCGGGTCGCTGCCGAGCAGGCTGGGGCGTCGCAATCGGTGATCGCCTCCGCATGGGCCGGCGTCAAGAACATCATGAACAGCGCCTGGGAGGCAATGGCGGGGGCCTACAAGGCGATCGTCGCCATTCCCTACGTGGGCCCGGTCCTGGCGCCCGTGGCGGCCGGCGCGGCCTTCGCAGCGGTCGCGGGGTTCGCCGGACACATCGCCTCGGCCGAGGGCGGCTGGGAAGTGCCGGCGGGACTGAATCCGATCGCCCAACTGCACGAGCGCGAGATGGTGCTGCCGAAGAAGCACGCGGACGTGATCCGAGGGCTCTCCCAGCTCGCGGGGCTAGATGGGGTGTCCCGGGCGCCCGAGCGTCCCATCGCGATCAACATCTCGGCGATGGATGGAGCCGACGTGCTGCGCGTCCTCGAGAACCACCCGGAGGAGCTGAACCGGCTGATTCGGAAGATGCGCAACAGCGACGCAGTCAGGCGCGGACCGCGGTTCTTCTGATGGGGCACGTCTACAACTTTCCGGGAGCGGCCGACCGCACCTGGCGGCAGGTCGACGAGTCGCTGCGGCGCACGTTGGCGAAGCGCGGGATCACGGGGCCGGCCGTTGCGCAAGCGAGTGCGGCGATGCGCGAGCTTTTCGAGCGGTACTCGCGTCCGATCGGCCTCGAGATGACCCTCGATCCCGAATCAGTCGCATCCGCATTCGCGCGCTTCGAATTGCACGTGCAGGAAGTCTTCTACGGGCTGCTGATGGAGGTCGCGGCGCGGGAGATCCTGCTGAGCTGGGGCCATGGGCCGGGAGACACGAACCAATGAGCCTCCGCCCCATGCTTGACGGCGTGCCCGCGCGCGCCCATGATCGGGATTCCTTTAAACCAGCAGCCCGAATGGGCCGGTATTCGCGTTCGCGAGTCTGGCCCTTTGTGCTTCGCCCACGCATTGCGCGTTGCGCTGGCGGCATTCGTCCGCCTGTCGAGACGCCTCCCGAGCGCGTTGGGTTGGGGGTATCCGTAAGGACCCCGCGGTCCCTGCTGGACCGAAGGACAGCCCGGCGCGCCCTGTCTGGCGCGCCATCCTTAAACCTTGAACCAGCAGGAGGGCCGTCATGGCCGCATTGAACCTAGGCGCGACGCGCGCGCCGATCCCCTTTGTCTCGACCCTGCACGCCGGTGCTTCACCGGGCGTGGTCATCCATGTGCTGAGGGGTGAGCCCTTGGCGCGTCGCATCGCCGTTGCGAACGGGGGCGCGTGATGGAAGCGAAACACGCAAGCGCCACGTGCGCGCCGCGGCCGTTCCTCTCGCTGCGATCGATCGACGAGCTGCCGGAGCCAGTCCGCGATGCCTTGGGGCAGGTCTGCCCCATTCGGCTCTACCAGAGCGCGACGCCGGCGCTGATGGCCGGCGCAGCATTCGTGCGCGTCGAGCGGGTGCGAACACTGCTGGATCGACTCTGGTTGATGCGCTCGGACTCCGGCATGGGACCCGCGGAGTTTGTCGAGCTGTTGCTTCCGCAAGTCGACGAACTGCACCAGTTGATCCGGTCGCTCGCTTGGCATCCGGATTTCGTTGCGGACGCTGAGCGCGTGCTCGAGGAGTTGCGCCTCTCGGCCCATCCTACTCAAGCGACCGGGGGTGCGTGATGGCCGCGAAGATCAACCCCAAGGGGATGGCCCCTGCCGAGGTGTCGCGGCAGGCGTCTGAAGCCTGGCTGTCGCTCGACTTTGTCGACGGCGCCCTGCAGCTTCTCGGCTGGTTCGTCGTGAGCCGTGAGCAGCACGAGTTACTCCGCATGAAGGCAACTGACGATCCCGCGCTCAAGGCACGCCTTCGCGAGGTGTGGGAAGAAACCGGCGGCGTGACAGAGGTCGACATTCGCGCGGTGTCGGCGGTCGTGCGGATGGCTCAAGTCGAGGCAGGACGCGCGAGCCAGTTCGCGACGCTGATCGAGGGTAGTCGCCTCGGTCATGTTCCGCATCAGGCGGTAGCCGACGCGGACGGAGGCGGCGGATAGCATGAACGGGGCGCATTCGGAGTCAACGATCCGCGCCGCTCTTGCCTTTGTCTCCCCGGACCTTCCCCGCGATGAGTGGGTGAAGGTCGCGTTCTCGATCAAGGCGGAGCTCGGCGAGCCGGGCTTCGCCCTCTTCGACGAGTGGAGCCAAGGCGGCAAGAGCTACAAGGCGCGCGCGGTGCGAACCGCGTGGAAATCGGCGAAGGCAAGCGGTGGAATCTCTATCGGCACGCTCTTCGACATGGCGAAGGCGAGCGGATTCAAGCTGGCCGACCATGCACCGGCCGCCGAGCCGACCGAGGAGGAGCGCGCCGAGTTGCAGCGTCGGCGCGCGGAGCAGGCGCGGCGCGAGAAGGCCGAGCGGGCGGCGGGGCACAAAGACGTTGCTGCCCGCGCCGGGAAGCGTTGGGGCAGTGCCGACGAAGGGGGCGAGTCGCCGTACCTGGTGCGCAAGGGGGTTGGAGCGCACGGAGTGCGGTTCGAGCCCGAGGGTGTGCTCCTGGTGCCGATGCGAGACATCGCCGGGCGCCTGTGGAACGTGCAGGCGATCCTGCCGAAGGCGCTCGACGATGGGTCGGACAAGCGCTTCCTGAAAGGTGGCCGTGTCACCGGTTGCCTGCACTGGCTCGGTTCGCCCGGTGGTGCCGGCTGGCTCCTGGTGGCCGAGGGGTACGCGACCGCGGCGAGCCTGCACGAAGCGACCCGGTTGTCGGTGGCGTGCGCCTTCAACTGCGGAAATCTCGATGATGTGTGCATTGCCATCCGCAAGCGGTTTCCGGAGGCTCGCCTCCTGGTGTGCGCCGACGACAACTCGGCCGCCGAGCTCACGGGCGGTCGCAATGCGGGTGTGGAGGCCGCACAGAAGGCCGCCAAGGTGGCCCGAGGGCATTGGGTCAAGCCGCAGGGGTTGCCAGACGACGGGGCGGATTTCAACGATCTGGCGGCGCATGCCGGACTCGACGAAGTGGGCCGGCAGATTCGCGACGCGATCGCGCACGTCGAAGGTACGGAAGTGGCCGGGGCGGGGGGCTTCGACGATCACGAGCACTCGGCGGCGGCGGGACAGAGCGCGAGCGCGGCCGGTGATGATCGATTCTTTCTGTCGGCCGATGGCGTGTACTTCGACTCGGGCGGCAAGACAAAGGGCGGCGATCCGTTGCCGCCCTCAAGGATCTGCGGGCCCCTCGAGGTCGTTGCCGAGTCGCGCGACGGCGATGGGAAGTCCTGGGGGCTGCTACTGCGGTGGACGGACCGCGACGGGGGCGTCCGCGAGTGGGTTGCGCCCGGCACGCTGCTCGCCGGTGACGGCGTGGAGCTTCGCAAGGCACTGCGCGAGCGGGGCCTGTGGATCTCGCCAAAGCGTGGCCTTCGGGAGATGCTGATCGAGTACCTCGAAACCCGGGCGGTGGCAGTGCGTGTGCGCACCGTTCCGGTGATCGGATGGAGCGACGGGCAGTTCGCACTGCCGAACGGGACGATCGCGCCCGCGGGGGCGACCGAGCGTGCGGTGTTCGTTGGCCTGGGCGAAGCGGCGAACCAGTTCCGCGAACAGGGCACGCTCGAGCAGTGGCGCGACCAGGTCGCGGCGCTCTGTGTCGGCAACAGCCGACTCCTCTTCGCCGTGTCCGCAGCGTTCACTGCGCCGTTGCTGGCGATGGCCGAGGAGCCCTCGGGCGGTTTCCACTTCAAGGGCAACAGCTCGACGGGCAAGACGACCGGCCTTCGGATGGCCGCCTCGGTCTACGGTGCGCAGGCCTTCATGCTCAAGTGGCGCGCGACCGACAACGCGCTCGAGGCGATCGCGGCGCAGTACAGCGACTCACCGCTGATCCTCGACGAGCTCGGGATGCTCGATGCGAAGGCGGCGGGGAACGTGTCCTACATGCTCGCGGAAGGGATGTCGAAGGGGCGGCTTGCTCGAACGGCGACGCTCAAGGATCGGCAGAGCTGGCGGGTGCTGGTGCTATCGAGCGGCGAGGTCGGCTTCGGCGATCTGGCCCGCGAGGCGGGTGACCGATTGCAGGCCGGGCAGGAGGTTCGCTTCGCCGAGATACCGGCGGACGCCGAAGCCGGGCTCGGCGCCTTCGAGGCGCTTCACGGCGCCGCGGGCCCGGCCGAGTTCGTCGCGAGGATCGAAGAGGGGGTGCGTGCCTGCTACGGCACCGCTGGTGCGGCCTGGCTGCGGTTGCTGGTCGATCGTCATGACGACGTGAGTCGGTTCGCACGGCGCCGCGTTCGCGAGCTGGCGCAGGAGTGGTCGCCTGCCGATGCCTCGGGGCAGGTTGCACGGGTGGTGCGCCGCTTCGCCCTGGTGGCAGTGGGCGGCGAGCTCGCCACCCGGGGCGGGTTGACGGGCTGGCCGACGGGCGCGGCCGAGTTGGCGGCACGACGGCTGTTCGAGGCGTGGCTCGAGCTGCGGGGCGGCGCCGGCCGCTCGGAAGAGCGCGACATGCTGCGGCAGGTGCAGAGCTTTCTGGAGATGCACGCGGCATCGCGGTTCGAGTGGTGGCACCGGGCCGGCGATGATCGTGCGCCGAAGACGCTCAACCGAGCGGGCTTCCGGAAGATCGAGCACAACGGGCGTGAGGTGTCGGACGATGCCGGCTATCTCGCGGCCTACGGCGGCGAGAAGATGACGCAGGACCAGGCCGAGGAGTCACAGTGCACGTTCTACGTGCTGCCGGAAGTGTTCCGGCGGGAGCTGTGCGCTGGGTTCGATGCGCAGTCGGTGGCGCGGCTGCTCGAGCGGCGGGGCTACCTGGATGCCGAAGGGGGAAGGCTGGCCCGCAAGGTGCGGTTGCCGCTGATCGGGCCGAGCCGGTGCTACGTAATTCGGCCGGGGGTGTTTTCGGGTGCGTGACTTCCGCAATCGGCCTTGGCCGGTGGCCATCGGCCCTGGCATTTCACCAGATCTGCTCACCTCGCCGGTCGAGCGTGTCGGGTAACGGGCGCCCACACGCCCCTGCGACCGAGCGCGGATACCGAGGGCGGGGACTTCCGCCCGGTCCTGAGTACGCCGACCCGCGCGCGGCTCGGCAGGTTCACCGCAATCGCCCCGCGGTCAGCATCTCGTGAGCCTCAAACGCCATGATCGCCAACAGCGCAGCGAGCACCAGGTACTGAAACGCGTACTGGTAGCGAACGCTCGGGGCGGCCTGGTAGTAGGCCGACGCCGTTGTTTCCGGGTCTCGAAGCGTGCGCCAGGCCTGGGGTATTGCGACGACGGCAATCAGCAGCAGCAGCGGGCTCGGCTTCAAGAGGAACAGGCCTGCGAGAAGCGGGATGCCCAGCAACCAGATCCGCGGCGAGATCACGGCCACGATCCGCCCGCCGTCGAGAGGCGTGATCGGTATCAGGTTGAAGAGGTTCAGGATGAACCCGGAATACGACAGCGCGAGGAGCAGGCTGCTCCCGGTCTCGCGCGCCAGCAGGTAGCACACGAAGGCGGCGGCGCTGCCGAGCATGGGCCCTGCGATGCCAACGAAGGCCTCTGTTTCGGCGTCGTGCGGCTGCTCCTTCAACTGGATCCACGCGCCAACGAACGGAATGAAGGTCGGCGCCCCCACATCGAGCCCGCGTTGCTTAGCGGCCAGGAAATGCCCCATTTCGTGCACGAGCAGCAGGCCGACGAACCCGACAGCGTATCGCCAGCCAAAGACGAAGGCGTAAGTGAAGACCGAGAGCAGCATCGTGCCGCCGGTGGCCAGGAACTTCCCCATCTTGCCGACGGCCAGCAGCGCGAGCAGCGCCTTCACGCATCATCCTCTCTGCCAGGCGACCCAGCCGATGCGATGCCTGGCTCGGCGGAATTATCCGGCGCTCGCGGCTTGTCAGGACGCTCACCGAGTAGGAACTTCGACACGATCCAGTAGCCCAGAAGCAGCCCGCAGACGACGACGACGATTTCTATGCCGGACATGATTCGCCCTCATCGACCAGCACCCGCCGGCGCGCTTGAAGCAGCGCGTACCTTTTCGACTTAGGGTCCTCGCTCTCGATCTCGTTTGCGAGCCGGGCGATCAGCCGATCACGAGTCTGCGCCCAGTCGGCCTCGCGTTGAAGGCGGCGGGCGGCGCTGACCAAATCTTCGCGCACCGGCATGCCCAGTCCCACGCGCCGCACCAGGTTCAACGCGAACGGCGGGCAGATCAGGCACTCGAAGGCCAGGCTCGCGAAGCCCTTGCCGGAGAGCTGGAAGTTCCGACGGTGAAACCATATCCAGCCGAGCGCGAGCAGCATGTTTGCGTATAGCAGCAGCAGTGCCGGCAACAGCGCGAAATCGCCCAGGTACGTGAAGAACCCCAGCGGCAGGAGCACGAACAACGCGATCGCTATGTTCCAGACCAGCGGCGCCAGAGGAAGGAATGCTCCGTGGGCTGGCTCCCAGGGCTCCGATGGCCCGCCACTGCGTTCAAACGACCACGACAGGCGAAACAGCGGCCGATGGATCAGCAGCAGATTTGGAACGTAGAGCTCCCTTCCCAGCACACTGAAATTTGCCGATCCGAAGCCTGCTTTCCAGTCGCGCTTGCCAGCAGGGATCAGCACCGCTTCGTTGCAATAAAGAAGTTGCGCCGAGTCGTACAGATAGAGGCCCGCAACGGCGAGCATCAGCAGGGTCTCGGCGCTGATGTTCATCGCCGTCCACGGCGCTTGAACATTGACATCAGTCCGGCGAACCCAGCAACGACCAGGCCGGCGACTAGCTTCCATGAGGCGGCGACAAACGCCCCGATCGCCGCCCATAAGCCCTTCTTGGTCGCAACGGCGGCCGCACCGCCGAGGATCAGCGCCGCGAGGCCATACTCGGCGATCTTGTCGCCCTTCTTGAACTCGGCGTATTTCTCGCCCGGCACATAGCTGAAATCCTGCAGGGCCGTCTTGAATTCCTGTGTGTCGGCGGTCAAGGACCTCAAGTCAGCGACAAGGACTGCGCTCATCACGCCCGAACGGCCGAGCAGGCGGCTCGTGTAGTTCACGATCATCGGGCCGTTGTCCTGACGCACCCTTACGCCCCACTCCAACCGTTTCGTCTGAGTGTCGTAGTGTGGCGGCACCTCCCAGCCGTCGGTATACAGCGCCCGCAAGCCCAGGCGCTTGCGCTCTTCGTTCTGCTGGGCGTCCGACTCCTTCAACGCCTCGAGCAACTTTGCGGGCTCGATCTTGTCATCGTCCTTGACGTATCCGGACGGGTTGAACGAGAAGACGGCAAACCACTTCAGGGAATCGGGCGCAAACAGATAGCGGCCGTCCTGCGGCGGATTCCCGGCCAGCTCAAGGGGAAGCGGCGCGTATTCTTGTCGTCGAGAAACACATAGCCGTCGGGTACCTTGATGGTTGCCTTTGTGGACACGCGCCCTTGCGTGGGGCCGACTTGCCAGGCGAGCTTCTTCAGCTCGTTGCCAGAATTGCCGGCGTCCTGGCTCCAAGCGATCATTGGCCAGACCAGCAGAAGGCAGAGGGCGTATCGCATAGGTACCTCGCTAGAAAGCACTGTCCAGTTTGTTCGTAGATGACGCGGCCGGCCGCCTTGTCAGTGCTGACCTCGCAGAACTCAGGGACAGCATCGAAAGACAGCATAGTCGGACGGGCGTGTACGCGCCGCGATTTTTCGAGAGCCGCGCTTCTTTCGCAGTCGCATGGTCGCTCGACGATAGGTGACGGTTCGCCTCACTGCCCAATTTGGGGGAAGGTTGTCGATCGCGCGAAAAGACTAGGGATGGCCTGCCGAACGCCCGCATTCTCTGATGGCCGGTCTGAGGAGCACGACGTGATTCGGCTGGTGCAGAGCTTTCTGGCGACGCACGCGGCGTCGCGGTTCGAGTGGTGGTGGCACCGGGCCGGTGACGATCGAGCGCCGAAGACGCTCAACCGAGCGGGCTGCCGGAAGATCGAGCGCAACGATCAACGGGGGTGTCGGGACACAGTGGTCGGCCGCTTGGCCAAGAATGTGCGAATCCCGCTGATTGGGCAGAGTCGGCGCTGCATCACGCGCTGTGGGCTATTTCCGTCGACTTGAGCGACATGCGGTTGCCGGTTCGCTCCTGGCGTGATCGATAGTTGGCGTTTCGGCGTGCGTCCGGGTACTTTGCGCAGTGCACTGTCGCGGAGGCATCGTCGTGTCGATGTCGTTCAGCGAATCGGGGGTGGGCGCAATGTTCAAGTGGTTGGCGAAGCTGTTTGGGGGCGAACCTACGCAAACGCGGGAGCAGAGCGAACCGCGGGCATCCGTCGAGATCTTGATTTCTGGTGTGGGAGAAAACCGAAGACGAGCTTCGCGAGTAGTTGTCCCTCAGGGCGAAGTCGCGGAGCGGCTCAAGCAATATGACTTCGTGCTGACGCAAGATCTCCCGCCGCCAAAGCCGTCGAATCGTTGGTGGTTTGATAGCGAGACTAAGCGCGGCGGAAGGGCGGGATCAACGACGCCGGCCGAAAGCCTATCGCCCTTCTTAGGGCTGGATCCCGGGGCACTTGGCGAGTTCTCGTCGATTCGGGATTGGGCGCCTTTTCCGGATTCGTTCACAAAGGTCGTCAGGGAGATCAGAGCTCGAATTCGCGAAGCGCGAAAGGCTAAGCAAGTGCACGAGGAGTTGCTTCGAGCGTTGTACGGTACGTGTGTGGCGACCGACTTTGCTTCAAGCCTTCGATTCGAGTGGGTTCCCGCGCACCGCGTTGCGCAGTTTGTTGATCTGGAAGACCTGCGTGCCGTTCGAATCGACTATTCCTCGCTGGGATACGCGCATCTCACTGCGCTAGGAAAGACGGACACGAAGTGGCTTGTTGGCGCCTTTGGTGAGCCCGCGGAGCATCGATCGTTCGGCGCCGTGTGGCCCGAGGCACGACGGAACGCGATCGCCCGGTACTGCTGGAGCGAGCTCGCCGCCTCGAACGAAACGCTTCGCGCGTTGGGACAGCGCCCACAGTCAATGCATGAGTGGCTGGAGGAACTTGTTCGTGCGAGCATCGAAGCGGACAAGACATATCGTGCTCCCTATCCAGCGCCAGCGGTTCCCGAAGTAGTCGATCTAGGCGGTGCGAGTCGAATCGACGCCGCTATCGCTGCGAGTCGAGGCCCGTTCATCGTGGCGGACCTCGAGACGACGGGGCTCAACTCGAACGTCGATTCGATCTTGGAGATTGGTGCTCTTCGGGTGGCCCCGGACGGCACCGTTGAAGGGGAGTTTTCGGTGCTGGTTGGCGGCGGTTCAACGATTACGCCGAAGATCACGGATCTCACCGGGATCACGCAGAAGATGATCGATCGGGATGGGCGTCCGCTGGTCGAGGCAATCCGGTCGTTTCTTCAGTTTGTCGGTGATCGCCCGGCGTTCTTCCACAATGCACCGTTCGACCAAAGATTCATCCGTCGTGCATGCGATGAGGTCGGGGAAGCCTTCGAGAACCGGGTCTTTGACACGTTGGAGCTTGGGAGATTCACGTGGCCGGATCTTCAGAACCATCGCCTCGAATCGCTTGCTCGCCATGTCGGTGCACCGCCGCCCTCGCACCGGGCGATCTCGGACGCCCGCGCGACTCTGGGCGTACTCCTTGCGGCCCGCGCGCGCTCCAGTTCGAGTGACTGAACGCAATTGACGTTGAGGATCGAAGAGGGCGTGCGGGTCGCCTACGGGGCCGCTAGGCAGCGGATGCTGGTCGATCGGTATTGCCGACGTGAGCCGGTTCGCGCGGCGCCGCGTGCAGGAGCAGGCGCGGGAGTGGTCTCCGGCGAATACCTCGGAGCAGATTGCGCGCGTGGTGCACCGGTTCGCTTGGTCGAAGGGGGCGGCGAGCCTGTAAGTAGGACCGAGCAGGCTTGGCGGGCTACCAGTCAAGACGAGGCGGCGGCCGGACAGCAGGAGGCGCCGAGCAGAGGAATGCGCGGCGACCATAACGAAGAATTTTTGATGTATTATCCGATTAACGCAAATCGAATCCTGATGCCACATGAATACCGACCTCCTCCAGCTACTCGCCGCCCAATGGCCGAATACGTTTCCTGCTCGACTGAGGGAGCGGATCGATTCGGCGTTCTACGAGGCGTTCCGATATGCGGAAACCTGCGACGAGCCGGAGCGGCGTAGAGTCCTTGGGCAGTTGCGGCACTACAGACAAAATGAAGCGTTGCGCATCGCTGGTAGTGAAGCTGGGATGTCAGTTGCTGCTCCCCACACTGATCCCAAAGGAGAGCGGTACGCCATCGTTTCCAACGGACCGGTTCGGATTGGCCGCACGTCGGTTCCCGCGCGCGACAACCGACCAAGGGTGGCGAAGCATCGCCTCCTCCTTGCAGCGCTGAATGGCCGACTAGAGCCGGTTTCGGGAAACCTGTTCGAGCCTGGATTGCGGGTTTTATCCGACGATGGGCTCGGGGTGCTCGTCCTAACGGTCAATCCAGACCGTTCGGAATCTCAATCGGAGCCGGCGCGAATTCTGGTCGGCCTTCCGTATTCCTCCCTCCGGGGGTGGCATTTTCTCGAGCCGATCGAAGAGTTGATCGCTGCAGCTGCTCCTGAGGTTGAAATTCTGGTGCCAGATATCGCATTCGCACAGATGAAGAAGAAGCTTCGAGAGAACGAGTGAAGGTATGCGGACGGGTGTAGCGGAATTTCAATCGGAGAGGCTGCGGCAAGCGCGGCAGGCTCGCGGCTTGACGCAAGTTGCACTTGGAAAGCTGATCGGTCGATCATCGGGAACGGTATCCAAGTGGGAGAAGGGCGATCAAGCGCCTGAGTCGGATGCCCTGGCTCGGCTAGCGTCGCAATTGGCACTGCCAATTGCCTGGTTCTTGAAGCCGCTCCCAGACTTCGGGTCTAGGCCTGCCTTTAACCGTAGCCTTGCTGCCGCGACGCGGGAGGCGCAAGTCGGTGCCGCGATTCGACTGCAATGGTTGAATGAAGTCAGTCTGTCTCTGCAAGAGTGGGTCGATTGGCCGAAGGTGAATGTTCCGGAGTTTGGCTCTGGAGACTATCGACAGCATGATGATGCGTTGATCGAGTCTGCTGCGCTCAAGTGCCGGGATCACTGGAAGCTCGGGCTAGGGCCAGTGTCGGATGTTGTGCTCGCGATGGAAAACGCCGGTGTCGTTTTCGTGCGAGAAGAGCTTGGGTACGCCAAGATGGATGGCTCGTCGCGGTGGTTCGCGACGGACGATCGACCATATGTTCTATTGGCGTCTGACAAGGCCAACGGAATCAGGAATCGATTTGATGCATCGCACGAGCTGGCCCACTTGGTACTTCATCGTCAGCTTGAAGGGATAGATCACATCAAGCGACATGCGGAAATCGAGCGCCAAGCAAACCACTTCGCGGGCGCCTTTCTCTTGCCGGCTGAATCATTTGGGGCGGAGGTCTCTCGGCCGAGTCTGGACACGTTCTTGGCGCTGAAGCCTCGATGGAAAGTCTCAATCGCTGCAATGATTGTTCGGTGCTCGCAATTGGGGATCGTAGACGAGTCCTACGCGACTCGCCTGTGGAAAAACTACAGCGCGCGGGGATGGCGGCGCGGCGAGCCGCTAGACGAACAGTACCCATTTGAGCCTGTCCGTTTGCTTCCGCGTGCCGTTGCGATGCTCCTCTCCGATGGAGGGTTTACGCCGCCGAGGATTCTGGAGTTGCTCGGCTTAGGCCCGAGTGACGGCGAGAGCCTATGCGGATTGCCGGAAAGGTTCTTCTCGGAAGATGGGTCGACTCCCGTGCTTGCGAGCATCCGGTTTCGACGAGAAGGGCCGAGAGGAGCTGTGCCGTTCTCCTCGAAGAGCGCAGACATCGTGAACTTCCCCGGTGAGCGATAACGGCCGCTGCTTCGAGGCGATCGCGGCGCAGTACAGCGACTCACCGCTGATCCTTGACGAGCTTGGGATGCTCGACGCGAAAGCGGCTAGGAACGTGTCCCATGTGCTCGCGGAAGGGGCGTCGAAGGGGCGGCTTGCTCGAACGGCGACGCTCAAGGATCAGCAGAGCTGGCGTGTGCTGTTGCTATCGAGTGGCGAGGTCGGCTTCGGTGATCTGGCCCGGGAGGCAGGCGGCCGATTGCAGGCCGGGCAGGAGGCGCGCTTCGCGGAGATACCGGCGTATGCGGAGGCCGGACTGCGAATGCTGGTCGATTGACATGACGACGTGAGCCGGCTCGCACGGCGCCGCGTGCGGGAGTTGGCGCGGGAGTCGTCGCCGGCGGATGCCTCCGGGCAGGTGGTGCGTTGGTTCGGCCTGGTGGTGGCGGGCAGCGAGCTCGCCACCCGCGGCGGGTTGACGGGTTGGCCGACGGGCGCGGCCTAGGCGGCGACGCGGCTCTGGCCAATCGGAAGAGCGCGACATGCTGCGGCAAGTGCAGAGATTTCTGGAGATGCACGGCGTCACGGTTCGAGTGGACGATTGGACCGGCGATGATCGTGCGCCGAAGACGCTCAATTGAGCGGGCTTCCGGAAGATCGAGCACAACGGGCGCGAGATGTCTGACGATGCAGGGTATCTCGCGGCCGGCGGCGGCGAGAAGATGACGCAGGACCAAGCCGAGGAATCGCAGTGCACGTTCTACGTGCTGCTGGAGGTGTTTCGGCGTGAGTTGTGCGCCGGCACCCAAAGTGTGTAAGACCCAGAATTATCCTTCTCTGCGGCTGGCATCGCGGAGATCGCACAGAACGTCTTCCGGAGTAACCGAGTCAACTAGCTCATCGAAGTCGTTCAGCATCTGCCGTATCCAGATGGCCGAGCTGTCGACTGAAAACCCAATGTCGCGCGTTCGATTGTTGAAGTGAGCAAAAGATATGTCGGTGCCAATTACATCAGCGCGACCAGCAAGCTCCTGCTTGGACATGGGTATTCGGAGCCTCGCGATATTCCGTCTGAAGGCCTCCGCCTGGCCATGCAGTCGATCCGAAAGGCATCGCTTTGCGCGCCCAGTGGACAGCGTCCGCACCACTTCGAAAGCCCCCAAGACCCAGAACCAAGTCTTGGAGTAGATCTGACCGAGACTGTAGCCGTTCATGCCGCCCTCTTCCGAGAAAGAGCTATCGAGCAGTGGCCGAATCTCGTTGCCTAGGCTCCGAAGCGCATCGACCTGCAATTGCGTATAAGTGGAGAAGCGCAACAGCGGTTGCTGCGCGAGCATCTCCTCGATGGTTGACGCCCCGGGAATGGCCTCGTCGCCGTAGTCTCGGCGTCGGGTTTCGCTACTCACTGCAGCCTCCCCGAATGAGTGGTGCCTTTCCCGTCCGGACGTCTTGTGACGTAGGGTGAGTTCGCAGCATTCGTGCAACTCCCTCTTCGTGGGACGGGTGGATGTGGCGATGCGGATCTGGCCGTAGCCCGAACGCGGCCGTATGTCGGTCAATTTGTAACATCTTGTGCCACCCCCTGGACAGCACGTGTTGATCGATGCAAGACTGCAGTTCGATATCCAATCTTGGTGACGGTAGGTTCCTATCCAAAGGGGGGTTCCCCCGCCTACCGAAGCCACCCTCCCCGCTCCCTATGCGCTATGCGATCCAGATAGATGCTGGCTATCTGCGTGCGCGGTTCATAACTGGCCGGCTCGGGGTCTTCGACGCATGTGCTGTCCGACGTTTCGTCGATGTAGTGTCGGCCGCTCCGGAGCTGTGCGAGCATGATCTGTATCGAGTCTACTTCTACGACGCGACCCCACTAGGGGGAAGCAAGCCGAAGCCTTTGTGCAACGGCACGGAGAAGATTGACTTCTCTTCGAGTGAAAGCTTTGACATCAACTCCAAGCTGCATGCCGAGTTGGAGTCAGTAGACTTTGTCGCGCTCCGCATGGGGAAGACCGCGTTTCGCGGTTGGGCCATCAAGAAGGGCAAGATGGCTAGCATTCTTCAAAGCCGCGGCCCGAGCGTGAACCTCGTAACGGGCGACTTCCAACCTGTCGTCAGTCAGAAGGGGGTCGATCTCCGTGTGGGTTTGGACATTGCTGCTCTGGCTCTAAAGCGGCACGTCGATATCGTCGTGCTTGTGACCGGGGATTCGGATTTCGTGCCCGCTTTGAAGTTCGCCAGACGAGAAGGTCTTCAAACGTACCTCGTTCAGATCGATGGCGCATCGGTTCCCCAGGGACAGACGTCTAGGGAGTTGGCACAGCATATCGACAAGAACGTCAGGATCGCAGCGGCAGATCTGCACGGTTAGCGATCCCATTGTTTGATCGCTGTCGCGGTGTCACTGCGATCATTGTCCAGCGCTTGGCAACGGCACTGATTGACTGGTGGGCGCTATTGCACCTTGCGTTGCTCGGAGAGCATCGGGTGCAAAGGACGGTCGGTAGGTGCAGATGCCCTCTCAGCGTTTGGCGATACGCGAAAACGGAATACCGCCAGGTCGCATTCCGCGCTTGCCGCGATGTTGCCGTAGCGAGAACGATGGGCTAATGCAGTGCTTCCCGCAGAACCGGGGCGATGTTCCCGCTCGTAGCGGGAACACGCTGTAATCCAGGTGGCAGACCGGGAACACGCAAAGCCAATCCCCATGCGGCTTTCCACGATGTGTTCCCGTTGTTCCCGCTGTTCCCGGTACTTTCCGAGTGCTGGCCACGGATCGTGAACGGGCCGAGTTGTAACACGCAATTTTTTCGGAACGCCTCTGCGTTCCGCGGCTCCTTCTGTCGAGTCTCACGCGACGCGGCCGCGGCCGGTACCTTGGTGCGTCCGGCGCCCGTTGACCCCATGGGTCGCCCCATCACAGGCTCAGGTGCCCGGAAACCCGCATGAATCCTTGATTTCTACTTTCTGTATCGGGAAGTAGATCCGTCGAGCCGTGCGAGCGTCGCCTGGTCGCGCCGGCCGGCGTAGTACTTGTCGATGGCCGCGGCGAACGGCGCGTCGGCCTCGGCCACGATCTCGAACAGCGTCATCGACGAGCAGAACTTGAGATCGTCGGGCGTGCCGAAGATCTCACGGGCGCTGCGGCCGACGACCTCGTTCACGAGCCGCGTGCACGCAAGCAGGCGCGGGCCCAGGACCGGGTGGCGCAGATAGGCACGCGCCTCATCGAGATCGCGGATCGCATATCGGCGGGCCATGCCACTGTGCCCGAGCCCGGCGATCTGCGGGAACACGAACCACATCCAGTGTGAGCGCTTGCTCCCAGCTGAAAGCTCGTCGACGACGCGCGCGTGACAATCGGCCTGTGCACGCACGAAGCGATCGAGATCGTACGGATCGGCGGGTCCAGTTGGGCTCATGATCGGGGGTTTCCGATGGCATCATAGTCGCAGGAACCACCGGATGCACAAGAGCGCCCCGCCCAGCGACGGACCCGAGATGGAACGGCACCGCCGCCGGGTGTCTTCCCTTTGCAGTTCGGCCTGCTATCCGCATCCGGCAACGGACATCGAGCATATCGAGACCCACATCTCCGACGTGCTGCTGGCCGGGGACTACGCCTACAAGCTCAAGAAGCCGGTTGCGCTCGGATTCCTCGACTTCACCACGCTCGCGGCACGCCGGCATTTCTGCCATGAGGAGCTGCGCCTGAACCGGCGCACCGCACCGCGCCTCTACCAGGCGGTCGTGGCCTTGCGGGCGACATCCCAGGGCCTTCGTTGGGACGCCGATGCCGACCCGGTGCCCGGGTCGGAGAAGTCCGAGGGTGCGAGCGAGGCCCTGGACTATGCGGTACGCATGCGTCGCTTTCCCGCCGAGGCACTGTTCGACGCGATGCTTCGGGCCGGAACACTGCGCGGCGTGCATGTGGACGCACTGGCGGCGCGGGTGGCGGCGTTCCACGAGACGGTGGCGCGCAGCACACCGGATGACCCGCACGGTCGCCCGGCCGAGGTGCTCGCCGCCGTGCGCCGGAACTTCGAGACCCTGCGCAACGCGCCGGTGGATGCCGCGACGCGGACGATCCTCGATTCACTTGAGCGATGGTCGGTGGCGCGCTACGAAACGCTCGCGCCGGTCCTTGCCGAGCGCAAGGCAGCCGGCTTCGTGCGTGAATGTCATGGCGATCTGCACAGCGGCAACATCGCCTGGGTCGACGACGATGCGATGCCCTTCGACTGCATCGAGTTCAATGCGCCGTTTCGCTGGATCGACGTGGCCAGCGAGGTGGCCTTCGTCGTGATGGACCTGCAAGCGCACGGGCGTGCCGACCTGGCCGCCCGCTTCCTGGATCGCTGGCTCGAGGCGAGCGGTGACGATGCCGGCCTGGCCGTGCTCGATTGGTTCGCCGTGTATCGAGCGCTGGTACGGGCCGCCGTCGCTGCGATCCGCCTGTCGCAGGATGGGGTCGACGCCGCCACACGTGATGCCGAACTCGCGTCGATCGACCGCCATGTGGCGTTGGCCAAGTCATTGGCCTTGCCGCGGCATCCGGCCATCGTGATCACGCACGGCTTTTCGGGCTCGGGCAAGACCACGGCGGCGCAGCGTGTGGTCGAGGCCTTCGGCTCGGTGCGCGTGCGCTCCGACGTGGAGCGAAAGCGCCTCCATGGCCTGGCTCCGGACGCTGCCAGCGGATCATCGCCCGACGGCGGGATCTACACCGCGTCGGCGACCGACGCGACCTATGCGCGGCTGGCCGAGCGGGTGCGATCCATCCTGGCGTCGGGACGGGTCGCGGTCGTCGATGCCAGCTTTCTGTCCTTGGCCCGGCGCGAGCGTTTCGCGTCATTGGCGCGCGAGAGCGGGTCGCCCTTCGCGATCCTGGAACTGAGTGCCGACGAGTCGACGCTTCGTGAGCGGATTCGTCGACGCGGTGCGATCGGCAACGATGCCTCGGAGGCGACCGAGGCCGTCCTGGCGCGCCAGCTCGCCCATGCGGATCCGCTCACGCAGGCGGAGCGGGCTTGCAGCGTGCGCGTCGACGGCGACGACGATCGATGGCTGGCAGCACTTGGCGAACGCCTTGGCCGGCATCTAGACGGGCAGGCCGTTGCCCGTTGAAGGCGCATCACCCATGTTGGCGAGGATGTCGCGCTTGAGCGATTCTTCGTCCTGGCGCTGGAGCGCATCGGCGACCCGATACTCGGCGGCCACGTGGCCGGGTGCGCGGAACACCAGGATGCGATCGCCGATCGCGATGGCCTCGTCGATGGAATGGGTGACGAACACGCCGGTCTTGTGCGTTTCCTTGACCAGGCGGCGGAACTCCTCGCGCAGCCGGGCGCCGGTGAGCTCGTCGAGCGCGCTGAAGGGCTCGTCGCAAAGCAGGATCTCGGGATCGGTCGCGAAGGCGCGGGCGATGCTGACGCGCTGGCGCATCCCGCCCGACAGCGAATGCGGGTACTTGTGCGCGTGGGCGTCGAGGCCAAGCTGGCGAAGCCAGTCCATCGCAATGGCTTCGCGCTGCGCCTTGGGCATCTGGCGCAGCTCGAGCCCGTAGGCGACGTTGGCGAGTGCGCTGCGCCAGGGCATCAGCCGATCGTTCTGGAACACGACGCTGATCTTTCCCGCCAGTGCATCGAAGCGATGGAAAGGATCCACGCCGAGCACCGAGACACGCCCCGCGGTCGGCTCGATCAGCCCGATCAGCAGATTGAACATCGTGGACTTGCCGCAGCCGGTCTTGCCGACCACGGCAACGAGCTCGCCGCGCTCGATCGTCAGGCTCAGGTCGCGGGCCGCATAGTGGTCGCGCGCCTCGTCGCCGTCGAATCGCTTGGCGACGCCCTCGAAGCTCACGACGCTCGTGCCCGGGGTTGGCGTTGCGGCTGGCGCTGCGGCTGGCGCAGGCGTGGTTGCCCGAGTATTCACAGGCTGCGCTCGGACTGCGCGCGATAGCGCAAGAGATAGGCTTCGAGCAGCGCGACGACCTTCTGCGACGTGATCACGAACAACACCAGCACCAGGGTCCAGGCGATCGCGCCGGCCATGTCGAACAGCTGCTGGCGCTGCAGCAACTCGTAGCCCACGCCGACTGTGGCCCCGACCAGTTCGGCCACGACCACCACGCGCGCGACATTGCCCAGGTTCACCTTCCATGCGGTCAGGACCCCGGGCACGATGCTCGGCACGATCAAGGTGCGGAACATGTCCCACTGGCTCGGTCGAAACGACAGCGACATCTCGACCAGGTCCTTGGACATCGCGCGGTAGGCGTCGTAGATCTGGAAGGCGAACGCGGGCAGGGTGGTCATCACGATGATGAACCAGATGCGGAACTCGGTGGACTTGAACCAGATGATCGAGATCACGACCCACGACAAGGCGGGGATTCCCTGGTTGAAGGTGAGCAAGGGATGGATGTAGCGCGCCGCACGCTCGGAGATGCCCATCCAGAGCGCAATCAGCGAACCGACGACGAAGGCGCCCGTCATGCCCAGCAGGATGCGCGCCGACGTGGCCAGCGCGCCGCGCAGTTGATCGCCCTCGGTGAGAATCGACAGCAACTCGCGGCCGATCGCCAGCGTCGATGGAAAGAGAAAGGGCGGCAGGAACCATGCCGCCACTTCCCAGACGAGCACCAGTACCAGCGCCGCGATCAGCGGTTCGCGCTGGATTCGCATCGGTGGCGGGATCCGGCGGACTTGGCCGGGCGCAGCGGCTAGCGGCCTTGGTAGATGGTGGACTTGTCGACCGGTGCCTTCAGGTAGCCGCTATCCAGGCCGGCCGCATAGACGGTCTCGATGTCCTTGGCGATGTCGGCGGCTCGACGCACCTCGAGTCCGAGCCGGGCGTTGTCCTCGATCAGCTTGCGGATCACCTCGACGTCGGAGCCCTTGATGGTCGCCGAGATCAGCTTCGCGGCCTCGGCCGGCTTGCCCAGGATCCAGGCGGCCGCGTCCTTGTAGACCGCATGGAGCTTCTCGGCCGCGCCCGGGTTCTCGGCCAGCCAGCTCTGGTGTGCAGCCACGCCCAGGTAGGGAATGTGCCCCACGCCACCGGCGGCCTTCCACTGGGCATCGATGTTCAGTTCGAGCGAGCGGAATGACGGCTTCTTGGACATCAGCACCGACAGCGCGGGCTCCCAGAGCTGGATCGCATCGGCGCGGTCGGCGAGCGCGTAGCCCACCAGTCCGGGCGGCGCGGTGTTCTGCACCGGGATCTTGCCGACATCGGCGCCATTCTTGCCGGCGAGCCACTTGAACATCGCGAAGTTGGTGGTGGCGGTCGCCGCGACCAGCTGGTGACCCTCGAGGTCCTTGACGGTGCGGATCCCGGGACGCTCGGTGACGACCGCGCCGAAGTAGTTGAACGCGTTGAACAGGTAGGAGACCTTCACGCCCTTGCTGCTCGCCACGGCGACCGACAGCAGTGCCGCACTCGCGCCGACCTTGAACTCGCCCGAATTGAACTGCGCGATGTAGGCGCTGGGTGGGCGCTTGACGAAATTCAGGTCCAGGCCATGGGCGAGATCGAGCTTTTGAGACTTGATGATCGGTACGACGAAATAGCCCAGCGACGGTGGTCCGAACACGACCACGTCGATCTTGGTCTGTGCCGATACGCCCGCGCAGATGCCGGCCCCCAGAACCAGTGCCACGAACCGCTTCAGAAAGTGAGCCATGTCGTCCTCCTGTTGTCGGGGTTCCGATCCCGATCCGAGCCGCTACGCTCGCGGCATCGACCAGTGTATTCGAACGCCCTTGGCGTAGAAACCAGCATGCGGGACCCCGGTGCGAGCGCGTGCTAGTCGCGCGGCAACCAGTACTGGCGCATGAGCTCGACGCACCACTCGGGCTGCGTGATCGGCGTGCGGGGCAGGAACTCGCGCATCACCGGCTTGATGTCGAGCACCGGCGTTTGGTCGATCGCGTCGAGTTCGGCCACCACCAACGAACGTCCCTCGAGCCGCAGCACCCGGCAGATCGTGGTGCCGATGCGGTTGGGGCGGTTCTTACCACGTTGCGCGAAGATGCCGACGGCGGGCCAGTCGGCGTTGTTGCGTGGATGGCGCGCGCCCGTGACGATTCGCTCGGGCGCGACCCGGTCGAAGAGGTAGACGACCTCGACATGGGAGAACGCATCGATGCCTTGCAGCGCATCGGCGTCCAGGCCCGGGACCAGCGTGATCCGGGCCTCGGTTCCTCCCCAGAAATCATCCTCGGGGTCGCGGCGCGACGCGCTGACATGGCCGATCGGCGCGAACTCGTGGCTCGACATGGACACGCTAGGCCTCGCGCCAGATCCGGCCGCGCGAGCGCACCGGCTCCAGCAGCGACCAGTCGCCGTCGTCGACCTCGAAGCCCTGCGGGTAGGGCGGCCGCACTTCCATGCCGAGCGAGCGCATGACGCGATCGTCACGGTAGTAGCAGCGAACGGTCACCGCGCCGAGCAGGTCGGCATGCGCGGGCTCGGCCTGGCGGAATCGGGCGGCGAGCTCGCGTTGCCGAGCCGCGTCGAGCGACGCGAAGCTCGCGCCAGCGAAGGCGTCGAGCCGGGCGAGCGCCGCCACCACGGCTGCGCCGTCGCGATCGAGCGTGGCGACGAGGTCGGCGAGGATCGCGTCGTCGTCGGCGCCGGGCAGGTCGAACTCGCGGCTTGCCGGGATGATCTGCGCGACGATCGCGCGCAGGCAGGCGCGCTGCGCCGGGTCGAGCGGCGGCGCGGTGTCGATGGCGATCGGCTCGTGCATCGGGGACTCCTAGTCGAAGAGATTCGCGAGGCGTTGCTTGATGTTGTCGGCGATCCAGAGCGCGACCGCCTGGATGGTCGAGGTCGGGTTCACGCCGCCGGCGGTCACGAACACGCTGCCGTCGACGATGAACAGGTTCTTGACGTCGTGGCTGCGGCCCCATTCGTTGACCACCGAGCGCTCGGGGTCGGTGCCCATGCGTGCGGTGCCCAGCAGGTGCCAGCCACCGTAGAGAAGCGGCGAATCCACGAGGATGTCGCGCGCGCCGGCCGCCTGCAGGATCTCTGTGCCGCGCGCGACGCCGTGCTCGAGCATGCGATGGCTGTTCTCGGAGATCTCGTAGTGGATCTTCGGGGCCGGAATGCCGTGGGCGTCGGTGAGCTCGGGATCGAGCGTGACCCGGTTGTGCTCCTCGGGCAGGTCCTCGCAGATCACGGCCACGCCGATGCCGGAGTTGAACACCTGGCGAAACACGCGGTGGTGATCATCTCCCCAGGGCAGCAGACCGCGCGCCATCGTGTGGGTGGCCGTGCTTACCGGGCCGAAGCCACGCGCGAACTGGATCGAGTAGCCGCGCACGAAGCCACGCGAGCGATCGGTCTCGTAGAACTCGTGGCTCCAGGTGTTGATGATCGGGCCGCGGTAGCCGTCCAGGGGCTCGTCGAAGTAGCCGCGGCTCACCGCGTAGGGATGGAACATCAGGTTCTTGCCGACCAGGCCGCTGCGGTTGGCCAGGCCGTCGGGAAAGCGCGAGGATGCCGAGTTCAGCAGCAGCCGCGGCGTGCCGATGCCGTTGCAGGCCACGATCACGACCTCGGCCGGCTGGAACTGTTCGTTGCCATCGGCGTCGAAGTAGACGACGCCCGAGGCCATGCCCTGCTCGTTGGTGGTGATCTCGCGCACGCGGCAGCGCGTGCGCAACTCGACGCGTTGGCGGATGGCCTCGGGCCAGTAGGTGATGTCGGTGCTGGCCTTGGCGCCCTGCGCGCAGCCGCCCATGCAATGGCCGAGGTTGATGCAGCGGGCGCGGCCTTCGTGGTCGCGGCTCGCGATCGCACCGTCCGACGGCCACCAGTGCCAGCCGAGCCGGTTCATCGTGCGCCCGAACAACTGCCCGGTCTTGCCCAGCGGCAGCGGCGGCAGCGCGGCCTCCTTGGGCGGGTAGGCGGGGTCGCCCGCCAGCGACGAGACACCCATCATGCGGTCGTTGGTCTCGAAATAGGGCGCCAGCGTGTGGTAGTCGATCGGCCAGTCTTCGGCGACGCCGTCGAGCGTGCGCACCCGGAAGTCCGACGGATGCAGGCGCGGGAAATGCGCCGCATAGAGCACGGTGCCGCCACCGACACCGTTGAAGTTCACCACCTTGATCGGTGAGTCGTCCTCGTTGATCGGGTAGTCGGCGGCGGCCCGGCGCCGGTTCGGGCTCGGGCTCCAGTCGTTGAACTGGCGGGCTTCCCAGTCGCGGCCGTTGCTGGGGTAGTCACTCTGGCGCACCCAGTCGCCCTGCTCCAGGCACAGGATCCTCATCCTCGTCTCGGCCAGGCTCCAGGCCACGGCCGCGCCCGATGCGCCGGCGCCAATGATCAACACGTCGACGGGATCGTTCATGCGGGCATCTCCTTTGTCGCCATTGAAGGGCGTTCGCGCTCGCTTGTCCACTGGCGTGGTTCCGCTCGTCGGCGATCGGATTCGGTGGCGCGGCCAGTGATCGGGCCAGCCGGTGGCACACTGGCGTTTGCGCCACCGAAATGGGAGTCGGCACGAATGCGTACGGCGGGTCGATGGTTATTAGGAATCGTATCGGTCTTGGCGCTGGCGGCGGTGATCGGCGCCGTGACCTTCCAGGATCGCTTGCTGCGGCTCTACAACGTGCTCACCCTGTTCGACGAGACGCGGATCACGCGCAACTTCTCGTCGATGGACCAGCTGTTCGAGTCCACGAAGATCCCGCGTGCCGGGGGAGTGCGCGACTTGCCCGAGCGCGCCGCAGCGCTGCCACAGCACTACCGTTTCGCCGGTCGCTCGCGCTCGATCGCCGACTGGCTCGAGCAGACCCGAACGACCTCGCTGCTGGTGCTGCGCGACGGCGCTATCGTGCACGAACGCTATTTGCTCGGTACCGGGCGCGAGGACCGGCGCATATCCTGGTCGATGGCCAAGTCCTTTCTGTCGGCGCTGTTCGGGCCGGTCCTTGCCGACGGCCGGATCCGCGGCCTCGACGATGTGGTCACGCGCTACGTACCCGCGCTGGCGGGCACGGCCTATGATGGCGTCACGATCCGCCAGGTGCTGCAGATGGCGAGCGGCGTGAAGTTCAACGAGGACTACCTCGACTTCAATAGCGACATCAATCGAATGGGGCGGGTTCTCGCGCTCGGCGGCTCGATGGACGCGTTCGCCGCCGGCTTGCGCGAACGCATTCGCCAACCGGGCGTGGCGCGCCAGTACACGTCGATCGACACCCATGTGATCGGCATGGTGCTTCGGGCGGCCACCGGCAAGTCGCTGGCCACCCTGATGCACGAGACGCTATGGTCCAGGCTCGGCGTCGAGGACGATGCCGTCTACCTGACCGACGGCTTCGGCGTGGCGTTCGCGCTCGGCGGGCTGAACCTGCGAACACGCGACTATGCCCGCTTCGGCCAGTTGATGCTCGATCACGGTCGAATCGATGGCGCGCAGTTGGTGCCGGCCGCGTGGATCGACGAAGCGGTACGCAATAGCGCGCCGGTCGCCGCTGCCCCGGGCAGTGCGTTCGGCTACGGCTACCAGTGGTGGGTACCGCCATTGGCCGATGAAGGCGAGTTCTTTGCGATCGGGGTCTATGGCCAGTACCTGTACGTCAATCGCAAGGCACGGGTCGTGATCGTGAAGACGTCATCGCACCGGGGCTTTCGCAACGATGGCGCGCGTGGCGAACGCATCCGGCTCGAGACGATCGCGATGTTCCGTGAGATCGCGGGCGCGCTGAGCGACTGGGCCGTGCCCGAGACCCCCGATTGGCGGCCGCCGGGCGCCAGGTGACTCCCGCATTCCCGGTATGGGCGCGGCACGGTGAACACGTCAGACTCGGCGACGAAAAGAAGCGCTTGTCCGTCCGCGCTCGTCGTCGTGGCGACGGGTCGTCCCATTCAGAGGAGCACCACATGATCATCAGAACCCTGCTCGTTGCGATCGCGATGTTAACGTTCGCCAACGTCGCGTCGGCCGCCGGCTTCAAGATCAAGAACTGCGAGCCGGTCGCCGAGACGGCGGTACGCAAGGCCCATGGCTTCGTCAGCAGCAACCTGACGGCCCTGTTCAACGGCATGACCTTCCTGACGGTCAAACAGCGCGACGAGATGAAGCGCAAGTGGTCCCGCATGACGGTCGACTGCATCGATCGCAAGCCCGTCTGCTTCAAGAAGCAGAACCTGAACGGTCGTTCCCACGGTGGGGTCGGCAACGAAGTCAATCTCTGCTACTTCAATCGCGTGGATCGGGGGGAGAAGATCTGCGATCTGGTCGGTACGATGGTGCACGAGGAAGGGCACGCCAACGGCATGCCCTCGATGAAGGGCCACAACAATCCGACACCCACCATCAGGGCGCAGGACACCGTCTATCGAATGGGTTCCCATGCCAGTTCGTTCTGCCGGACCAAGGCGAGTGCGGGGCAGTTCGCGAACACGACGCTTGCCGGCCGCTCGAGCCTGGCGATCGGCAAGTCCTGCGGCGTAGACGACCAGTGCAAGACCGGCAAGTGCCAGAAGGGCAAGTGCGTTTGCAAGCGCGATGCCGACTGCGGCAACGCGTCGCAGTGGAACTGCAAGAAGCCGATCGGCAAGACGAACTACTGCAAGAAGCGCTAGCCGAACCTGCCGTCGACCAGGTACATCGCGATCCACGGCTTCCAGACCACGAGCGCGAGGCCGACGAGCATCATCACGATGAACGGGGCCGCCGCTCGCACGAGTAGGCCGAAGGGCTGCTTGAACGTGCTCATCGCCACGATCAGGTTCAGGCCCACGGGCGGTGTCAGGTAGCCGATCTCGAGGTTCAGGATCATGATGAGCCCGAAGACCACCTTGTCATAGCCATAGGCGGCCGCCACCGGTGCGAGCAGCGGGCCGAGCACCAGGATCGCCTCGCCGGTCGTCATCAGGCAGCCGACCGCGAGCAGCAGTGCATTGACGAGCAGCATGAACGACACCGGGCTCGAGATGTAGGTCTGCACGAAGCCGACCATCGCGTCGGGCACCCGGTGCTCGATCAGCACCAGGTTCAGGCTCAGGGCCACGGCCAGCACCGGGAACAGCGAGCCGCCAAGCTTGGCCGCCTCGAGCACGACGTCGTAGAACTCGCGCATCCGGAAGTCCTGGTGCACGAAGACCTCGATGACCAACGCATAGGCGAGCGCCACCGCCGCGGCTTCGGTCGCGGTGAAGTAGCCCGAGTAGATACCGCCGAGCAGAATGACCGGCATCAGCAGCGACCAGACGCCTTCGCGTAGTGCCCGGGCAAGCTCGCCCAGGTCGAGGGCGCGAAACGGCATGGCGCGGTTCTTCCAGACCGCATAGGCCGACAGCAGGACGGTGAGGAGCAGGCCAGGGCCGACGCCCGCCAGGAAGAGGTCGGTGATCGAGGTCTCGGTGACCAAGCCGTAGAGGATCAGCGGGATCGACGGCGGAATGATGATGCCGAGGGTACCGCCCGACATGATCGCGCCGAACGAGAACTTCGGGTCGTAGTCGGCCGCTCGCAGCGCGGGGTACATCACCGAGCCGATCGCCAGCATGGTCACGATCGACGACCCCGAGATCGACGCGAATACCGCACAGCTCAGCACGCAGGCCACGCCCAGGCCGCCGGGTAGCGGACGCGCGATCGCCGCCATGATGCGCACCAGCCGCCGTGCGGTGGATCCGCGCGTCATGACACTGCCGCACAGCATGAACAGGGGGATCGAGAGGATCAGCTCCTTGTCGAGCCCGACCCACATGTCCTCGATGATGTAGTCGAGTTGGCCCCGGCCCCAGATCAACTGGACCACGGCCGCGAGCGCGAGCAGGATCACGAACAAGGGCTGGCGCAGCACCAGCAGCAAGAGCACGAGCCCGACCAGCAGCAGTGCGCTCATCGCCCGTCCCTCATTCCTGGAACTCGGGTGGCGGGGGCTTGAGGCCTGGCCACGCGGCAAACAGGAGATAGCGAACGGCCGCCGAGACGAAGCCGGCCGGAATCGCGAGCTGGAAGGGCCAGACCTCCCATTCCAGCACCGGTGCCCGCATGCCGGTGCTCTTAGAGGCCATCACGAATTCGAGCCCGTACCACGCGACCCCCAGCACGAATATGCCGGTGAAGGCGTCGGCAATCCGGTCCAGCACGGGTCCCCAGCGCGCGGGCACCCACGAGAAGGCGACGCGAGGCACCAGATGCGAACTGGTGGCGGTCGCGATGCCGACACCGCAAAACGAGCCGACGACGAGCGCGTACACCGAAATCCGCTGTGCGCCGGGCACGCCGATCGCACCCACCTTGAAGCCCATCGCATGGAGCATCGGCCCGATCACCTCGCGACCGAGCACATCGAGCATCAGCAGCACGGCGATCAAGCCAAAGGCGAGGATCGCGACCCAGCACTCGACGCGATGCCAGGTCCGTGCGAGCTTGCGCGGACCGACCACGACGCTCATTTCACCGGACATTCCTTCTTGCCGGCGATGGCGATGTCGAACAGCCGCTGGGCCTCGCCTCCCATTGCCTTGACCATCTCGGGCCAGGACTTGGACACGGCTGCGGCCCACTCGGCGCGCTGCTCGGCCGTGGGTACGACGATCTGGCCACCCCCTTTCTTGTGCGCCTGGCGCAGGAACTCCTCGAGGCCACGGATCTTGGCGCGTTGCATCGATGAAGGCTGCTTGGCGTAGGCGCTCAGGATCGCGTCCTGCTGGGTCTTGCTCAGACGCTCGAAGGTGCGCTTGTTGATGATCACCAGCGCCTGCGTATTCCACATGTTCACGACCGAGAGCACGGGTGCGACCTTGTTCAGGCCCGAGGGCACGTAGAGCGCCATCGGCGAACCGGTGGTGTCGACCAGTCCGGTCTGCAATGCCGAAGACCAGTCGGGTACGCCGACGAAGGACGAGTTCGCGCCCAGCGTGGCCCACATGATCTTCTGGTTCTTGGTGTAGGAGACCGCCTTGATACCGGCGACGTCCTTGGGCGTGACGAAGGCGCGCTTGCCGATCAGGTCGATCTGCCCGACCTCGCCGATCGAGAGCAGCTTCACGCCCTTCTTCTCGAGCAGCTCGGCGAAAACCTTGCGTAGATGGTTGTCCATCACGCAGTCCGACTGCGCCGGACTGTCGAAAAGGAATGGAATGATCGCGACCTGCAGCTCGGGCAACAGCAACGAGACCGCACCGGTCGAGAAGGCGCCGATGTCGATTCGCCCGCGCGCCACCTGTTGCACGGTGTCCTGCTCGTTGCCAAGCTGACCACCGAAGAACGGCTCGACCTTGATCGAGCCCTTGCTCTCGGCATCGGCGTCGGCGACGAACTGCCGGATCTGGTCGGCCCAGGGCGACTTGGCCGGGCCGTTCGAGGTGTAGCGTAGCGTGACCGGCTTGTCCGCGGCCGACGCGGTGCCGGCGACGGCAATGCTGGCGGCGGCGAACGCCGTGAGTAGGGACTTCAGCATGATGACAGGGCTCCTCCTGGGGGCGAGACGAGGCAGGTGCTCGCGATGAATCACGTTGAGTCGCCTTGTGGCGACATGGCTCGACGTCGGGACGCGGTGCGCCGGATCAGTGCTTGCCCAGCGCTGCAGCCTCCGCCGCGCAATCACGCGCCGGCGGGGCGCCGCTGGCGCGCGCCGCAGCGACCTCGTGCCGGGCTCGACGCATCTGGGCCCTGAAGAGCCGGTCGGCGTGCAGTCGTGCGACGGCAGCGGCACCTACGACGCGCCCGGCATCGACGTCGCTTTGCCAATGTACGCCGCAGACCACTCGGCTCTGGCCGAACGCGTGCCCGCGCTTGAGGATCGCGTCGGCGCGATCGGGGGCCAACTCGGCCAGCACGAGTGCCCACGCCCAGCCCAGGGCGGCATGGCCCGATGGGTATGAGCCGTCCTTGAGCAGTCGCTTCTCGCCGGCGGGTGCGCAGCTGCCAACCTTGTGCGCAACGAAGGGACGGACACGCTTGTAATGGTTCTTGGCGCCATAGGTGGCGAGCCCGGCATCGGCCAGGGAGCGGCGCAGCAACATGTTCAGGTGGGGCGTCGCGCTTTCTGAGATCGTCACCCCGAGCGCGCAGGCGAAGGTGCCGGCGGCATGCGGGAAATGCAGGTCCGCGTCGGCGGCCGCGAGTAGCCAGCGCGGCGAGCCGCGCTGGGCCTGGCTCGCGTCGAACCCGGCCTCGTCGGCCGCCTGCGCGGGTGATCCCGGTGCGGGAGGTGGTGGCAACAACGCGAGGCTGTCCGGCAGCGACTTGCGTGGCAGGTAGCCGATCAGGTAACCGGAACCCGGCCGCAGCTCGGGCACCTCGCTCGTCGACGTGGGCGGGACGGGATGGGTGGCACAGGCGGCAACGGCCACTACCAGGGCGGCAAGTACGCCACCACGCACGAGACGACGCGACATCGAGGTCCCGCCGAGCAACCGATCCAGCATGAAATGTCTCCTCGCGCGGCGAGACCCGCCAACGCGCTTGTCATCGTAGGAACCGCGCGTCGCCATCATAACCGGGCGCGGGCTTTCCCGGCGCACGCCGCCGCGCGGCAATCTTCAGACCGCCTCGGGCACCATCTCGATCGCGCCGCACGGGCACTCGGCCGCGCACAGGCCACAACCCTTGCAGTACTCGTAGTCGATGCGGAAGCGCTCGCCCGGCCCGAGCTTGATCACCGCATTGTCCGGACACACGCCGTAGCAGTTGTCGCACTCGAAGCAGTTGCCGCAACTGAGGCAGCGACGCGCCTCGAACAGCGCGTTGTCCTCGGTCAGGCCGCCTTGGACTTCGTCGAAGCTGCTGGTGCGCCGGGCCAGGTCGAGCTGGGGGCGGACGGTCTTGGGTGCATCGCTGTAGTACCAGGTATTGAGCCGTTCGAAGCTCGCCGGCGCATGCGGCGGATCGGTCTGGACGCTCGCGCCGCGCAGCCACGCATCGACATGGCGCGCGGCCTTCTTGCCATGGCCGACCGCGACCGTGACATTGCGCTCGGCCGGCACCATGTCGCCGCCGGCGAACAGGCCCGGATGGCCGGTCATCATCGTGTCGGGGTCCACCTCGACCACGCCGTCGGTGACGGTCAGGCCCGGCACCGTGTCGAGCAGCGACAGGTCGACGTCTTGTCCGAGCGCGAGCACCAGCGAGTCGGCCTCGAGCGTCTCGAGCTCGCCGGTGGGCTGCGGCTTGCCGTCCTCGTCCAGGCGCATCTTCTCGATCGTGAGCGCGCCTTCGCCGGCCTGGCGGATCGTGGAGAGCCACTTGACCATCACGCCTTCCTCGAGCGCTTCCTCGACCTCGAAGTCGTGTGCGGGCATCTTCTCGCGGGTGCGCCGATAGACGATGATCGCCTCGGTGGCGCCGAGCCGACGCGCGGTGCGCGCGACATCGATCGCGGTGTTGCCGCCGCCGTAGACCACGACCCGGCGACCCAGCATCGGCTGCAGCTCGGCCTCGCCCGTGCCTTCCATCGAGCGCAGCACCGAGACCGCATCGAGGATGCGCGACGAATCCTTGGCCGGGATGAAGGCGCGTCGCGCGATGTGGGCACCGACCGCGAGAAAGGCGGCATCGTAGCCGCCGGCCTGCATCGTGTGCGCGAGGTCGGTGATCTTCTCGCCCAGCTGCAGGCGTACGCCCATCTCGACGATGCGCTGCATCTCGGCATCGAGTACGTCACGCGGCAGGCGGTACTTGGGGATGCCGAAGCGCATCATGCCGCCGGCCAGCGGCCCGGCTTCGATCACGGTGACCGCGTGGCCGCGACCGCGCAGGTGATAGGCGGCCGACATGCCCGAGGGGCCGGCCCCCACCACCAGCACCTGCTTGCCGGTCTCGGTGGCGGGTGCATCGAAGCGCCAGCCGCGCCGGATGGCCTCGTCGCCCAGAAAGCGCTCGACCGAGTTGATGCCGACGGCGGCATCGAGCCGGGCGCGATTGCACGCGCCCTCGCACGAGTGATAGCAGACCCGGCCCATGATCGCGGGGAAGGGGTTGTCGCGCACCAGGTGGCGCCAGGCGGCCTCGTAGTTGCCGGACTCGGCGTGATAGAGCCAGCCCTGGATGTCTTCGCCGGCTGGACACTGCGCGTTGCACGGCGGCAGGCGATCGACATAGACCGGGCGCTCGGTGCGCCAGGTACCGGTGTGATTGGCGAGCGAGGAGCCCGGGTCGAGCGTGATCGCGAAAGGCTTTTGCATCGTCACGCGGCGTCCTCCTCGTCGACGAGCCCGAAGCGGCGGATGTTGCGATCGGCCATGGCCTGGATGCGCGCGACGGCGCCCGGATCGGCATCGCGAGCGAACAGATGCGCGAAGCGCTTCTGCGGTCGCAGGTAGTCCTCGACCGGGACCCGACGGCGGATCTTCGTCACCGCCGTGACCTCGCCGTGCTCGGCTTCGAACTCGGGGAACAACCCGGTCTCGCGCGCCAGCCGCGCGAGTCGGATCGTGTCGTGGCTGGCGGCGCCCCAGCCGAGCGGGCAGGGCACGAGGATGTGCAGGTAGCGCGCGCCGTGCAACGACATCGCGCGCGTGACCTTGGCCTCGAGGTCATGCAGGTCGGCGACGGTGGCCGTGGCCACGTAGGGGATCTCGTGCGCCATCGCGATCAGCGGCAGGTTCTTGCCCTGGCCGAAGCTTGCGCCCGGCTCGGGGCCCAGTGCCATGGTCGTGGCGGTACGCGCCGCCGGCGGCGTGGCCGACGAGCGCTGGACGCCGGTGTTCATGTAGGCCTCGTTGTCGTAGCAGATGTAGAGCACGTCGTCGTTGCGCTCGAACATGCCCGAGAGGCAGCCGAAGCCGATGTCGGTGGTGCCGCCATCGCCGCCTTGGGCGATCACGCGTACGTCGTGCCGGCCCTTTACCTTGAGCGCGGCCGCGATGCCGGTGGCCACCGCGGCGGCATTGCCGAACAGCGAATGGATCCACGGCAGCTGCCACGAGGTCTCGGGATAGGGCGTGGAGAACACCTCGAGGCAGCCGGTGGCATTGGCTGCCACCAGTTGTCCCTCGGTGGCGCGCATCGCTGCATCGACCGCGTAGCGCGCGCCGAGCGCCTCGCCGCAGCCCTGGCAGGCACGATGGCCCGAGTTGAGCGAGTTGTTGCGCTCGATTGTGGCCTGCACCGTGCGCTGCTCGGGCGCGAGCAGGCGGTTGCCGACGGTGAAGGTACCGGTCTGGTAGAACTTGACGGGCTGGGTCATGTCACGATCCTCAACGTACCTTGGAGGCGATCGTGCCGACGTCGCGCAGCAGGTTCTCGGCGATCGGGCCACTGCGTCGGACCTGCGCTTCGCGTTCGAGCTGGCGCGCGACGATGTCGTGATCGAGGTCCATGAAGGTCAGCGACTCGAGCCGGTCGGCCGCCGCATCGCGCAGCGTGCGCGCGAGCGACGCCTTGGTGATCGCGCGACCGCCCAGGCCGGCCACGACGGTGTAACCGTGCAGGTGTAGGCCCGAGAGCGCCAGGCGCACGTCGGTGGACACGACGCCGCCCAGGCCGACCGAGAAGCTTTTCTCGAGCACCACGACCCGCTCGGCCTGCTGCAAGGCCTCGCGTACCGCCGCCAACGGGAACGGCCGGAAGGAATGGATGCCGAGCACGCCGACCGCCAGGCCGTCGGCGCGCAGCTCGTCGACGGTGTCCTTGAGCGTGCCGAGCACCGAGCCGAGCGCGACCACGATCGTTCGCGCACCCTCGCATCGGTAGGGCCGCACCAGCCCGCCCGAATGCCGGCCGAAGCGTTCGCTGAACTCGGCCGCGATGCGCGGAATGTGCTCGAGCGCCGAGAGCTGCTTGGCGTGCGCCAGATAGCGCACCTCCATGAAGGCTTCCGGGCCGACCATGGCGCCGATCGAGACCGGCTCGGCCGGATCGAGCACCTGGCGCGGCTCGTAGCGCGGCAGGAAGGCATCGACCTCGGCTTGCGCCGGCAGGTCCACGCCCTCGACCGCATGGGTGAGAATGAAGCCGTCCATGCACACCATCACCGGCATCGACAATTCCTCGGCGAGGCGAAAGGCCTGGATGTGCAGGTCCAGCGCCTCCTGGTTGCTTTCGGCGAACAGCTGGAGCCAGCCGCTGTCGCGCTGGCTCATCGAGTCGCTGTGATCGTTCCAGATGTTGATCGGCGCGCCGATCGCGCGATTGGCTACCGTCATCACGATCGGCAGGCCCAGCCCCGAGGCGTTGTAGACCGCCTCGGCCATGAACAGCAGGCCCTGGCTCGCGGTCGCCGTGTAGGCACGCGCGCCGGCGGCCGACGCGCCGATCGCCACGCTCATCGCGGCGAACTCGCTCTCGACGTTGATGAACTCGCAGGGCGCGAGCTCGCCCCGGCGAACGATCTCGCCCAGGCCCTCGACGATGTGCGTCTGCGGTGAGATCGGGTAGGCGCAGATCACCTCGGGCCGCGACAGCGCGACCGCGCGTGCAACAGCCCTCGAGCCCTCAATCTGCTCGCGCATCGGTAAGCTCCCTGACTTCGTCGCGCACGAAAGCGAAGGCTTCGGTGGCGGCGGCGACATTGTCATCGGCCACACGGCCGGAAAAGCGATCGCGGATCGCATGTTCGACCGCGTCCAGGCTGATCAGTCCCGACAGCGCGGCGAAGCCACCAAGCAACACCGCATTGGGCAGGGGCCGGCCCAGGTGTCGCATCGCGATCTCGGTGGCCGGCACCGTGGTCAGTCGCTCGTGGCGATGGCGCGCGGTGATCTCGGCCAGTCCGAGGTCGTCGAAGCCATGGCGGCTGTTGATCAGCACATAGCCGTCGGGCACGAGCCCCTGGAACACGTCGACCTGGTGCAGCAGCGTGGGGTCTTGCACGATCAGCACGTCGGGCGCGACGATCGGCTCGCGCAGCCGGATCTCGGCGTCGTCGATGCGGCAGAACGCGACCACCGGCGCGCCGGTGCGCTCCGAGCCGAAGCTGGGGAAGGCCTGCGCGAAGCGTCCCTGCTGGAAGGCCGCCACAGACAGCATTTCTGCCGCGGTCACCACGCCCTGGCCGCCGCGACCGTGGATTCGGATTTGCAGCATCGATCGAATTCCTGGGGGCTGTCGAAGTACCGGTCAAACCTCATTCAACGGCGAAGTGACCGGTTTGTCCATGCCGGTGGGTCGATGGAGGGCCGGGCCCGCCGATGCGATCAGGCCAGCATCTCGAGCACCGCGCGCAGGTCGGGGCAACCATCGCGGGTACCCCGGTATTGGCACTTGAGTGCCGCGGCCGCGTTGGCGAAGGCCATCGCATCGGCCACGGCCAGGCCGGCCGAGACCGCCAGCGCGAAGGCGCCATGGAACACGTCGCCGGCGCCGGTGGTATCGAGTGCGGTGATCGAATGCGCGGGCAGATGCGTAATGCCGCCGGCGTCGGACCAGGTCACGCCGGCGGGCCCTTGCGTGAGGGCGGCGACGCGGCAACCGCGATCGCGCGCACGCGCGAGGCCCGCCAAGGGGTCGGAAAGCTCGGGGACATAGCCGGCCAGTCCGGGCTCGGAGAAGATCACGATGTCGGCCTGGGCCAGGAGCGAGTCGATCAGCTCGCGCTCGGCGACATCGCCGTCGAGCACCGTGGGTACGCCCGCCGCCCTGGCGGCCTCGAACGCGGTCTGCGCGCCCGCCGGCCATCGCGGGTCGGCCAGCACGGCACCGGCCGTGGCGATCCGCTCGAGCGGCATTCCGCCCGGGTCCTCGGGCAGCGCGTCGCCGCGGAAGTTGACGATCCGGCGCTCGCCCCCGCTCTCGACCAGGATCGCCGAGACCGACGAGCGCGCGCCGGGCGCAAGCCGCAGCCCCTCGACATCGACCCCGGCGGCGGCCAGCTCGGTGCGCATCGCGACGCCCGCCGTGTCGTCGCCGGCCCGGCCCCAGAACCGGGCCAGGCCACCGAGGCGTGCGATCGCCACCGCGGCCGTCGCGGCCATGCCGCCACCGCCGTCCCGATACCCGCTGGCGCGCTGCTTGCCGCCGCCGGCGGGCAGCGCATCGACGCGCCAGGTCATGTCCCAGGTCGTGTGGCCCACGCAGACGACCTCGGCCGGGCGCGGAGCGAGCAGGTGCGCACGCAGGCGATCGCACAGCATCGGATCGGAGCGCGTCATGGGCTCGACCCGCTCAGCGGATGCCGGCTTCGAGCGTCACCTCGAGCTCGCGCTGCTGTCCGGCGCGCAGCACCAGCACGCGAAGCGTATCGCCGGGCCCCAGCCGGGCCATGGCGGCCCGCGCTTTCTCGTAGCCGTCCTCGTCGCTGAGCCAGATATCCTGAACCCGAAGCAACACGTCGCCGCCCAGGCGCATGTTGTGGCGGTCGATACGTGCAACCCCGGTGCCGGCGCGCATCTTCAGCGCCGCTGCCGGCGAGTCCGAGGCGATCCGCTCGACCAGCAGGCCGGCGGCGCGCGGCAGGTTGAACACGCGCGCATACCAGCCGCCGAGCCAGTGGCCGTTGATGCCGGTCCACATCGAGCGCTCGTCGATCAGCAGACGGCGCACGGTGTCGATGCCGATGAAAAAGCCGATGCCGATCGGCTGGGCGTGCTCGCGCAAGACGGCGGAGGCGATGCCGATCACGCGGCCGTCGTCATCGAAGATCGGTGCGCCCGACGCGCCCTCGCTGATGTGCGCGTCCGTTCGCAGCACTTCGATCCCGCCGACCTCGCCTTGCGGCTTGGCGGCGGTCGAGGTGCGCGTGGAACGACCGGCCACGTGGCCGACCGCGACCGTGATCTCGAGGTCCATCGGGTGGCCCACCATCGTGACCCGATCGCCGATGCGCACGCGATCCGAGCGCCCGAGCCGAGCGTGCCGCTGCGGGGGTGGCGGCTCGAGCGGCTCGAGGATCGCGACGTCGGCGGCCGGCTCCGCCGCCCAGACCCGCGCCTGCACCGACTTGCCGCCCGGATAGACGATGATGATGCGATCGGCCGACTGCACGACGTGGGCGGCGGTGAGAACCCGCCCGTCCTCCGAGATCACCACGCCCGATCCCTGCGACGGCTCGATCCGCTGGGTGATCGAATCGACACCGTCGACGATGAGCTCTTGCGAATAGATGCGCACCACGCTGCCGTTGACCGCCTCGAACAGCCCCGATGGCGTGGCCTCGGCCCAGGCCGGACGCTCGGGCGCGGTGGCCACGATCCCCGCGGTGGCGGCGATGCCGATCGTGAGCAGGACCGTGCGTCGGGACGCTCGCCGGGTTGGTTCCATCGGATCAACTCCGCCAGCGAAGTAGCGCCCGTTCCAGGCGGCCGATCAGCCAGCTCACCGACAGGCCCATCAACGACAGGATCGCCACGCCCGCCAGCAACTGATCGGTCGCCATCAGGTTGCCGGCCATCAGGATGAAGGCGCCCACGCCGTGCTCGGCGCCGATCATCTCGGCGGCGACCAGCAGGATGATCGCGATCGAAGCCGAGATCCTAAAGCCCGACAGGATCGCCGGCAGCGCGCCGGGAAAGACGATCTTGCGCACGATCGAGGTCCAGCGCAAGCCGAATGACTGTCCCATCCGGATCAGGCCGCGGTCGACGTTGTCGACCCCGCCGTAGACGGCGATGACGGTCGGAAAGAAGGTACCGAACAGGATGGTCGCGACTTTCGACTCCTCGCCGATGCCGAACCAGATGATGAACAGCGGCAGCAGCGCGATCTTCGGGATCGGGAAGATCGCGGCCACGAAGGGCACGATGCCCGCGCGCGCCAGTGAGAACAGGCCGGCGGCGAGGCCGAAGGCGAGTCCCAGCAGCGTGCCGCCGATCCATCCGATCGCCAGCCGGCGCAGCGACGCGCCCAGGTGCAACCACAGATCGCCCGAGCGCACCAGTTCGACGAACACGGCGAACGCGGCCGACGGTGCCGGCAACACCAAGGCGTCGATCCAGCCCTGGCGCGAGCCGATCTCCCACAGCAGCAGCGCACCGACGAGCAGTGCGAGGCCCACGCCCCGACGCGGCGTCGGCGCGAAGCCGCCACCACGGAACGCGACCGGGCGCGCCTCGGCGGCGCCGCGCTCAGTCATGCTGCAACTCCAGATCGGCCGCGAGCGCTTCTTCGCGCATCATCGCCCACAGGTGCTTGCGAATGGCGTCGATGCGATTGGGATCGCGCATCCGGTCCTCGAGCGCGAGATCGATGTCGACGATCTCGCGAATCCGCCCGGGGCGGCGCGACAGCACCACGACGCGATGGCCGAGCCGCACCGCCTCGTCGAGGTTGTGCGTGACATAGCAGGCGGTGAACTGTTCGCGCGCCCACAGCTCGAGCAGGTCGTCGATCAGCAACTCGCGAGTCTGGGCGTCGAGCGCCGACAGCGGCTCGTCCATCAGCAGGCAGGCCGGCCGCACCGCGAGCGCGCGCGCGATCGCGACGCGCTGCTTCATGCCGCCCGAGAGCTGACGCGGCAGCGCATCGGCGAAATCGAGCAGCTTGGTGCGCGTCAGCACGTCGTCGACGATCTCGCGGATCTGCGGTGCCGAAAGCCCGTGGTCCTCGAGAACCAGTGCGACATTGTCGCGGGCGCTGCGCCACGGCAGCAGGGCGAAGTCCTGGAACACGTAGGTGAGCGGATTGAGCGAGCCGGCCGGTGGATCGCCGATCTGCAGCACCCGGCCCGCCGCCGGCCGCTCCAGGCCGCCGATCAGGCGCAACAGCGTGGACTTGCCGCAGCCCGACGGGCCGATCAGGCAGACGATCTGCCCGCGTGCGATGTGCAGGTCGATGCCCGCGAGCACCTCGGTGTGGCCGTAGCGGTGGCCGATTCCCTCCAGGCTCAGGTCCATCGGATCGCTCGTCAGGCGGCGTCCGCGCTCAACGGATGGCCACGGTAGGTCGAAGGCTCGATCCCGGGCACCGCCTGCGCGCGTTTGCCCAGCCACCAGCCGGCCGCCGGTGGCATCTGGTCGAAGCCGTCGGCGCCGAGCTTGCGCGCCGCGTCCATCGCCCAGTTCGGGTTGTAGAGCATCTCGCGCCCGACGGCGATCAGGTCGGCGCGTTCCTCGGCGAGGATCTGCTCGGCCTGGTCGGGGTGGACGATCAGCCCGACGGCCATCGTGCGCACGTCGGCCTCGCGCCGCAGCTTCTCGGCGTACGGGACCTGGTAGCCGTAGCCCAGCGGGAGCGTGCCGCGCGCGCGCATGCCACCGGCGCTGCAATCGATGACGTCGACACCGCGCTGCCCGAGCTCGCGTGCCAGCCGCACGCTCGCCTCCGGCGTCCAGCCGGCGTCGTCCTCGACCGAGAGGCGCATGAACAGCGGCTTGGCCGCCGGCCAGGCGGCACGGACCGCCTCGGCCACCTCGAGCGCGAAACGAAAGCGCCCGGCCTCGCTGCCGCCGTACTCGTCGGTGCGCTGATTGGCCTCGGGCGAGAGGAACTGGTGGATCAGGAAACCGTGCGCACCGTGGATCTCGATGGTGTCGAAACCGGCCTGGTCGGCGCGGCGGGCCGCTGTCGCCCAGGCTTCGGCGAGCGCGACGATCTCGCGCTTCTCGAGCGCGCGCGGCACCGGCGAGGCCGGGTCGGGCGCGAGCGCACTTGGCGCGACCAGTTCCCAGGCCGCCCAGTCGTCGACCTGGGCCAGGACCTCGGGCGTGGGCTCGAGCGGGCGGCCGCCCTCCCAGGGCCGCTGGATGCGCGACTTGCGCCCAGAGTGCCCGAGCTGGATGCCGATCGCCGCGCCGCAGCCGTGGGCCAGGTCGACGATGCGCGCGAGGCCGGGTACGAAGGCGTCGTCCCACAGGCCGAGGTCGCCGACCGTGCCGCACCCGCGCCGCTCGATCTTGGTCGACTCCACGAACACCAGGCCGGCACCGCCGGCCGCATAGCGTCCGGCGTTCATCAGATGCCAGTCCGTTGCGTGGCCGTTGCGGGCCGAGTACTGGTGCATCGGGGCGACGACGACGCGATTCTTCAGCGCCAGCTCGCGCAGCCGGATCGGGGTGAACAGCAAGGGTTCGGTCATGACGGCGATCGGGGATAATCGTTGCAATAGTCGAATAATGACCGAGAAACGACGATGGCAGAGACGATGGCGGCGGAACCGGAATTCGTGTTCGAGAGACGGGCGGGGGTGGGGGTGTTTCGCCTCAATCGCCCGGCCAAGCTGAATTCCCTCACCAAGCCCATGCTGCTGGGGCTTCGCGATGCACTCGATGCGCTGCTCGCCGAAGGCGAGCGCGCGCTGGTCGTGATCGGCGCCGGCGAGAAATCCTTCTGCGCCGGCACCGACCTGGCCGAGACCCGCGAGATGCCGCCGCAGGATCGCCTCGACAAGAGCCAGATGGCCCGCGAGTTGTTCTTTCGGCTCTCGCGTGCGCCGATCGTCAGCGTCGCGGCCATGAACGGGCTCGCCTACGGGGGTGGGCTCGAGCTGGCGATGGCCTGCAACTTTCGGCTGGCGATGCCGCACGTGCGAGTCTCGCTGCCCGAGATCAAGCTGGGCCTGTTGCCGGCCTACGGCGGCACGCAGTTCCTGCCGGCGCTGGTGGGCAAGGGCCGTGCGCTCGAGATGATGCTCACCGGGCGCCCGGTCGATGCGAGCGAGGCGTTGGCCATGGGGCTGGTCAGCCGGCTCGCGGATCCCGCCGGCTCGTTGACCGACCAGGCGCTGGCCCTGGCCGCGGAGGTCACGCAGTGGAGCCAACCGGCGATCGATGGCATTCGGCGGTGCGTGGAAGCGGCCGGCGCCGATGTCACCATCAACGGGCTGAACATGGAAGACGAGGTGGTGCGCCGGGTGTTCGTCGGCGACGATGCGAAAGAGGGCGTACGCGCCTTCGTCGAGAAGCGCGCGCCGAACTACCGGCATCGCTGAGAAGATCCGGACCGGCCCATCGGAGCTGCGCGTCCGCTCACGACAATCCACAGGAGACAATCGATGCTCGATCCGCAGGCCAAGGCGCTGCTCGAACTGGTGGCCTCGCTCGGCCGCCCGCCAATGAACGAGATGACGGCCGAGGAGGCCCGGCTCGACTACCTCCAGCGTCGCTTCTTCTCGCAGCCCGAGCCGCCGGCGATGGCGTCGGTGAAGGATTTCACCGTGCCCGGTCGCGACGGCGAGATTCCGGTGCGTTCCTATCGGCCGGCTGGCAGCGCCGATGACACGATGCTGCCGGTGCTCGTGTACTTGCACGGGGGCGGCTGGACGATCGGCGACTGCGACACCCACGATGTCCTGTGCCGGGAACTCGCCAACGGCGCCGGCTGCGCGGTGGTGTCGGTGGACTACCGGATGGGGCCCGAGCACCGGTTCCCCGCCGCGGTCCACGATTGCATCGACGCCACGGCCTGGGTGGCGGCCAATGCGGTATCGCTGAACGTGGACCCGGCCCGAATCGCGATCGGTGGCGACAGCGCCGGTGGCAACCTGTCGGCGGTGGTGGCGCTCGCGGCCCGCGATGCCGGTGGGCCGGCGCTCGCCTTCCAGCTGCTGATCTACCCGGCCACCGACATGCGCCTGGCCATGGCATCGCATGGTCGCAACGGCAGCGGCTATCTGCTCACCAGCGACCTGATCGGCTGGTTCCGTGGCAACTACGTGGGCCCGGAACAGTACGACGACTGGCGCGCGTCGCCACTGCTGGCCGAATCGTTCGTGAACCTGCCGCCGGCCCTGGTGCTGACGGCGGGCTACGACCCGCTGGTCGATGAGGGCAAGGCCTATGCCGACGTACTGGCGGCGGCCGGCGTGCCGGTGGAGTACGTCTGCTACGAGGGTCAGATCCACGGCTTCATCACGATGGGCAAGGTGCTCGACCAGGCCAATCACGCGGTTGCACGCTGCGCGGCTGCACTGAAGGCGGTGTTCGCCGCGGCTTGACCGCGCGGACCGGCGCATGAAGCTCACCCGGTCGCTGCTCGACGAGGCCACGGGAGAGGGCATCGTCGATGCCCGACAGGCCGATGCGCTGTGGGCCTTCCTCGAGGCTCGCGATGAGAGCACGCCATCGTTTCGAGCGACGCACATCCTCTACTACCTGGGCGGGATGCTGGCGATCGGCGCCATGAGCGTGTTCATGACGCTGGGCTGGCAACGGTTCGGCGGCTGGGGCATCGCGGGGTTCGCATTCGCCTATGCGCTGCTTGCGGTGCTCGTCGTCACGCGATTGCTTGCGCGCCCCGGCCTGCAGTTGCCCGCGGGGATCGTCGCGACCTTTGCGGTCGCGCTGGTGCCGTTGGGGGTCTACGGGCTGCAGGTGGCCTTCGGGCTGTGGCCGCACGATTCACCGTATCGGGACTACCACCGACTGATCGATGCGCGCTGGCTGACGATGGAGCTCGCCACGCTGGCCGCTGGTAGCCTGGCGCTGTGGCGCTGGCGTGCGCCCTTCCTCGTGATGCCGATCGCGTTCACGCTCTGGTACCTGAGCATGGACCTCGCGCCGGCCATCTTCGGTGTGAAGGACCTCGACTGGTCGCTGCGCAAGCAGGTGTCGATGGCCTGTGGCGCGGCGATGATCGCCGTTGCACTGGTCGTGGATCTACGTTCGCGCGGCGTGCGCGACTACGCATTCTGGATCCATCTATTCGGCGTGATGGCCTTCTGGGGCGGGCTGTCGCTGATGAAGTCGACCAGCGAGCTGGGCAAGCTCGTCTACTGCCTGATCAATCTGGGTCTGATCGGATTCGGTGCGGCGCTCAGACGCCGGGCCTACGCCGTGTTCGGCGGGCTCGGCGTGGCCGGCTACGTGGGGCACCTCGCGCATGATCTGTTCAAGAACAGCTTCATGTTCCCGGTCGCGCTCACGGCGATCGGCTTTGCGGTGGTCTGGATCGGTGTCGTGTGGCAACGGCACGAGGCCCGGATCGCCGAGCGTCTGGGCATGCTCCTGCCGGCCGGCTTGCGCGCGGCGGTGCTTGCGCGTCAGCGGCGCGCCTGAGTCGGGAGTGGCCGATGAGCTTCGAGCGCGGCGCGCGGGGATGGACGGTGATGTTCGGTGGCAACGAGCGTTTCGACGTTCCCGAGGCCCTGGTCGATGGCGGTTAGTCGCGCGTGCGACATAGGCGACCAGACGGACTCATCGGAGCGCGTAGCGTCCGTCATCACGCTTTTGGGCGACGCCGTTCGCAACGAGCTCGTCCAGATGCATCCGGATGCTGTGGGACTCCGCGTCATCGATGTACACGTCCTCGTAGCCGGGCGGATAGATCAACCGGATCCGCACGAGCTCGTCGAGGGAGCGCGCCTGCTCGCGCAGCATCTCGAGCAGCCGCTCGCGGCGATCGTCGACCTTGGCGGCAAACGCCGCGAGGGCGTCGAGCATCCTGGTGCGCTCGGTGTACACGCCGCGATGATGCGAGGTGATCCAGGTGGACGCGGGCAGGTCCGGCAGGCGTGCGATCGTGCGTCGGAAATCCACCAGGCTCGAGGACGCGTCGCCATAGTAGGGACCGAAGCCGGTGAGGTCGATGTCGCCGATGAAGGCCACGCCGTCGGGCTCGACGATCAGCACGCAATGGCCGGCCGTGTGTCCGGGCATGTGCACGGCGTGTACACGTACGCCGCCACCCAGGTCCCATTGCGCGCCGTCGGCAAAGCCGATGGCGTCGGGCCGCGGCTCGTAGAAGAACTGGCGCTCGATCTTGGCGCGCATGGCCGGTAGCCGGTCGGGCGCGAGGCCATAGGCGCGGCCCAGGCCTTCCCAGCTTCGGGCGGCATCGAGGTCGGCGTCGTGTACATGCACCGGAATGCCGCGCACGCGATGCCAGCCGGTGATGTGGTCCTCATGGATATGGCCCTGGACGATGTAGTCGGCGGCGTCGAAGGGCTCGCCGATCCGATTCGCGACCAGCGGGCTGTCGAAGGCGACTCGTGTATCGGCCCCGGTGACGATCACCTGGTTGCCGTCAGGGTACTTGCCGGATTTATCGCCGAAGAAGACGGTGGTGTGACCGAAACGGGCACAAGGCGTGTCAGCAGGCTCGGACATCGTTAAGCTCGGGCGGATGACGGGATCGGATTCGACGGATCAGGGCGACTCCGCACCGCCCCGTCGTGCGCCGGCTGCCGGATTCCGGATCTCAGTACGAGCGCGGCAGGCCGAGCACATGCTCGGCAAGGAAGGCGAGGATCAGGTTGGTCGAGATCGGTGCCACCTGGTAGAGACGGGTCTCGCGGAACTTGCGTTCCACGTCGTATTCCTGCGCGAAGCCGAAGCCACCGTGCGTCTGTACGCAGACGTTGGCCGCCTCGAACGAGGCGTCGGCGCCGAGCATCTTGGCCATGTTGGCCTCGGCACCGGGATTCTCGCCGGCCTCGTAGCGGCGCAGCGCCTCGCGCACCATCAGTTCCGCCGCACGCATCTGCGCATAGGCCTTGGCGATCGGGAACTGGATGCCCTGGTTCTGGCCGATCGGGCGCCCGAACACGACGCGCTCCTTGGCATAGGCGGTGGCCTTCTCGATGAACCACTTCGAGTCGCCGACGCACTCGGCCGCGATCAGGATCCGCTCCGCATTCATGCCCGAGAGGATGTATCGGAAGCCCTTTCCCTCCTCGCCGATTCGATTGGCCACCGGCACGCGCAGGCCGTCGAAGAAGATCTCCGTGGTCGAGTGGTTCATCATCGTGCGGATCGGGCGGATTTCCATCCCGTTGCCCAGCGCCTCGCGCATGTCCACGAGAAGAACCGTCAGGCCATCGGTGCGCTTGGCTGTCTGCTCCTTGGGCGTGGTGCGGCAAAGCAGCAGCATCAGGTCGGAATGCTCGGCGCGCGAGGTCCAGATCTTCTGGCCCGACACGACATAGTGATCGCCATCTCGTCGCGCGAAGGTGCGCAGCGACGTGGTGTCGGTACCGGAAGTCGGCTCGGTCACGCCGAATGCCTGCATGCGGATCTTGCCCGCCGCGATCTGCGGCAGCCAGTGCTGCTTCTGTTCCTCCGACCCGTGCCGCAGCACCGTGCCCATCACATACATCTGGGCATGGCAGGCGCCGCCATTGCAGCCGGCATGCTGGATCTCCTCGAGGATCGCGGCCGCCGCCGACAGGCCCAGGCCCGAGCCGCCGTATTGCTCGGGAATCAGCGCCGACAGGAAGCCGGATTCGGTCAGCGCCGCGACGAACTCGGTCGGGTAGCGCATGTCGTTGTCGAGGTCGCGCCAGTAGTCGCCGGGGTAGTCGGCGCACAGGCGACGGACGGCTTCGCGGATTTCCTGATGATCGGTGGCTTGCATGTCGTGGCTGTCTTTGGTCGATGTTCCGGTTTTGCCCGAAATGTTAATGGCAATCGGCGAGTGGGAATTCCGATCATCGGGTGCGCGTCGGCGGCGTCGTGCGCTCGCCTCGGCGGCAGGGGCGCTCTGCTAGCATCGCCGCATGACCAAGACCACCGAACCCGCCCAGACGCCGTGGCGCGACCTGTATCGCAGCATGTGCAGGATCCGCGCGTTCGAGGATGCTGCCGAGGAGGCGAGCCAGGGCAGCGTCGCCGCCTTCGGCCAGGCGCTGGTCGCCGCGAGCCCAGTGCGCGGGCCGTTGCACCTGTCGACGGGCCAGGAAGCGGTGGCCGCCGGCGTCTGCGCCCATCTGCGGCCCGACGACCCGATCACCTCCACGCATCGCGGTCATGGTCACACGCTTGCCAAGGGCGCGGACATGACCCGGATGATGCTCGAGTTGTTCGGCAAGGCCGGCGGCTTTTGCGCCGGCAAGGGCGGCTCGATGCACATCGCCGACTTTTCGGTCGGCATGCTGGGGGCCAACGGCGTGGTCGCGGCAGGGATGCCGATCGCGGTCGGTGCCGCGCACTCGCTGAAGATTCGCGCCATGCCAGGGGTGGCCGTCGCGTTTTTCGGCGACGGGGCGATCAATCGCGGGCCGTTCGGCGAGAGCCTGAATTGGGCCGCGTGCTTTTCGCTGCCGCTGTTGTTCGTCTGCGAGGACAACCAGTGGTCTTCGACGACCCGGACCGACGCGATGTCGGCGGGCGCCGGGCCGCTCGAGCGGGCCCGCAGCTATGGTGTCGACGGCGAGTCGGTCGACGGCATGGACATCGAGGCGGTCTGGGCGGCGGCGGGTCGCCTGGTTGCCGCGATCCGCGCCGGCGGCGGGCCGCGCATGCTGCATGCCCGGACCTATCGCTTCAAGGGCCATGTTTCGGTGGACAAGGCGGCGTACCGGGACCCGTCCGAGGTCGAGGCGGCGGTGGCGCGCGATCCGCTGTCGCTCGCGCGCTCGCGGATGGTGGCGGCCGGCCAGCCGATCGATGCGCTCGAAGCCATCGAGCAGGCCGCCCGCGACGAGGTTCGAATGGCGCTCGCCGCGGCGAGCGATGCGCCGTTCCCGAGCCCGGATGCCGCCTATGACGAAGTACAGGATACCGGCCGGGGGCAATGGACATGAGCGCGGCGCAAGCGACCGATAGCAAGCGCACACTTTCTTATGCGGCCGCCGCCGCACTGGCCTTGGAACAGGTCATGTCGGCCGACGAACGAGTGGTCGCGCTGGGCGAGGACGTGGGTCGGGGCGGGGTGTTCGGGCAGTACGCGGGCCTGCTCGCGCGCTTTGGCGAGCACCGGATCATCGATACGCCGATCTCGGAGTCGACGATCGTCGGCGCCGCGGTCGGCATGGCGCTGACCGGGTTGCGCCCGGTGGTCGAGATGCGGGTGGTCGACTTCGCGCTGTGCGCGATCGACGAGATCGTGAACCAGGCCGCGAAGAACCGCTTCATGTTCGGTGGCCAGGGACGAGTGCCGGCGGTGATCCGAATGCCGATCGGCACCTGGACCGGCTCCGCGGCCCAGCATTCGCAGTCGCTCGAGGCCTGGTTCGCGCATGTACCCGGACTGGTCGTGGTCGCGCCGTCGACCGCGGCCGACAACCACGCTTTGCTCAAGGCGTCGATCGCCTGTGGCGATCCGGTCGCCTATCTCGAGCACAAGGAACTGTGGGGCGTCGGCGGCGAGGTCGACACCGGCGCCACGGGTGCCGGCGAACTCGGCCGCGCCCGCTGCACGCGTGCCGGCAAGGACCTGACGATTGTTTCCTGGAGCCGCACGGCGCTCGAGTCATTGGCGGCGGCCGAGGTGCTGGCGTCCGAAGGCATCGAGGCCGAAGTGATCGATCTGCGCACGCTCTGGCCGTGGGACCGCGATCAGGTGCTTGCCTCGGCGGCGCGCACCGGGCGGGTACTCGTTGCACACGAGGCGGTACAGGCGGCCGGATTCGGCGGTGAGATCGCCGCCACCGTGGCCGAGGAGACCGGCGCGCGCGTCGCTCGCCTGGGTGCACCGCGAATTCCGGTGGGCTATTCGCAGGCGCTCGAGTCCGAGGCGATCGTGCGTTCGGTGCAGATCGCGGATCGTGCGCGTCGCTTGCTCGCGACCTGAGCTGCCGCGGCTGCGGATTCACCGCATCGCGAGCTAACCGAGTCCTTGTGGCGCTCGCCGGTGTCAGCGCCCGGTGCGGGCCTGCTGGCGCCAGGGCGCGGCTTCGGCGGCGTTGCGGGCCAACTCGATGGCCTCGCGCTGGTGCGCGTATAGCGACTGCCCCGGCATCGAGGCGAGGTTGGCCTCGAGCAGGTCGCAGATCGATGTCCGTGTGCCCATCAGCGCCTCGATGACGGCCACCCCCAGGAATGGCACCGAATGCGGTGAATAGCCGCCCTCCTGGCACAACACCAGATGCCCGCCGCACAGTTCCTCGGCCAGCGCGCGAATGCCTTCGGTCATGTCGCGGAAGGCCTCGGGACCGAGCATCATCCGGCCCAGCGGGTCATGGATGCCGGCATCGTAGCCGCAGGCCACCAGCATCAGTTGTGGCTTGTACGCGCGCAAGGCCGGAACCACGATCTCGTCGAGCGCGGCCCGGTAGGCTTCCCAGCCGCAACCCGGTGGCAGCGGGACGTTGATGTTGTAGCCCTCGCCCGCGCCCTCGCCGCGCTCGTCGATGCCGCCGCGCCCGCGAGGATAGACGCCGTCCTGGTGCAGCGAGATCGTCAGGACCCGGTTGCTCTTGTAGAACGCCGACTGCGTGCCATTGCCATGGTGGACGTCCCAGTCCAGCACCGCGACGCGCTCGATCCCACGCGCGGACAACGCATGTGCGGCGGCGATCGCCACATTCGAGAAGATGCAAAAGCCCATCGCCTCGCCGGGCTCGGCATGATGGCCGGACGGTCGGATCAGCGCGTAGGCATGATGGACGTCGCCCGAGAGCACGGCGTCGACCGCCGCGATCGCGCCGCCGGCGGCCAATGCCGCGATGTCGAAGCCGTCCGCGCCGAGGTTTGCACCCAGGCCGATCTCGCCGCCGCCCTCGTCGGAGATCAGCTTGACGGCATCGACATAACCGGGCGTGTGAACGCGGAGCAGTTCATCGAGCGTGGCCGGGCGCGGTCGGATCGGCACCATCTGATCGGTCAGGCCGCTCGCATCGAGCAGGTTCTTGAAGCGACGCTTGGCCTGCGGGCCGTCGATGTGCTCGCCGGGCTCGACCCAGCCGATCGGTTTCAGCGGGCCGGCGTTCGGCCCCGGCATGTGCCACATGTAGCGCTCGTGCCAGACGAGGCCGATCTTGCGGCGGGCATCTGTAGTCATTTGGCGGTCTCGGTTCGCGGGCGGTTGCCGTGGGGCTCAGACCGGCGTCGTGCTGAAAGCCTGGTCGAGGATGCCGACGGCCTCGTCGACATGCTCGCGGGTGAACACCAGCGGCGGCGACAGGATGATCCGGCTGTTGGACCAGCGCACCAGCGCGCCCAGGTCGTTGGCGGTCCGGCTCAGGCGTGGCCCGAAGCTGTCGGCGGGCCCGAACGGCGTCTTGCTCTGGCGGTCCTTCACGCATTCGATCGTCAGCATCAGTCCGCGTCCGCGCGTGTCGCCGATGACCTCGTGGCGCTCGCGCAGCGCGTTGATTCTTTCGAGGAAGTATGCGCCCACTGTCGCGGAATTGCCTGGCAAGTCTTCCTCGATAACGATCTTCTGGCAGGCGAGCGCGGCGGCGCAGGCCAGTGGATGGCCAGAGTAGGTGTAGCCGTGCATGATGGCCGCCTGCGCGGATTCCTTCTGCCAGGCCGATGCCACGCGGGTGTTGACGACGGTCGCGCCCAGCGGCACGTAGCCGGAGTTGATGCCCTTGGCCAGCGCCATGATGTCGGGCTTCACCCCCCAGCCGCGCGAGCCGAACAGGCTGCCGGTCCGCCCGAACCCGGTCACGACCTCATCTGCGATCAGCAGCACGCCGTGCCGGTCGCAGACCTCGCGAACCAAGGGCCAGTACTCGGCCGGGGGCACGATCATGCCGCCGGCGCCCTGGACGGGTTCGGCAATGAATGCGGCGACCGTGTCGGCGCCCTGGTACTGGATCTCGCGATCGAGCAACTCGGCGCACAACCGGGCGAGGCGGGCCGGATCGGATTCGTTCCAGGGGTTGCGGTAGGCGTTCGGGTTCTCGACCTGGAAGAAGCCCGGCAGCAGGGGTTCGTAGGCGCGACGAAAACGCGGATTGCCGTTGGCCGAAGCGCCACCGAAGTGAACGCCATGGTAGGCATCCTTGAGCGAGAAGATCTTGGTGCGCTCGGGCTGGCCCTCGAGCTTCCAGTACTGGCGCGCGAGCTTGAAGGCAGTCTCGACCGCGTCGGATCCGCCCGACGAGAAGAAGACCTGGCTCATGTCTTCCGGTGCGAGCATGTCGGTCAGCAGCGTCGAGAGCGCGATCGCAAGCGGGTTCGAGACGCCGGCAAAGGTCTGGTAGTACGCGAGTCGGTCGAGTTGCTCGACGATGGCCGCCTTCACTTCGGGGCGGTTGTGCCCGACATTCACGTTCCACAGCGACGCGATGCAGTCCAGGTAGCGGCGTCCCTCGGTGTCGTAGACATAGACGCCATCGGCGCGGTCGATGACCATCGGCGGATTCGCGGTGCTCGCCTTGGGATCGATCATCGGGTGCCACATATGGCGTGCGTTGTGCTCGGCGACCCACTTCGGATCGTTGGTGTGGCGACCGAGGTCGACCGGGGTCGGTGCATTCATCGCGACGTACTCCAGTTGGTACCGACGGATCGCCATCGCGGCGACCCGGATCACGGAATGCTGCCCGAAAGCGTCGAAAATGCGAAGCCGCCGTGTCATCCGGCACTCGATCGACCTGCAACGGGTCGGCGACCTCGAGCGCGCAGGTCCGATCAGCGCGCGGGCCCGATCAGCGCGGGACGACGCGGCCGCTGACGATCCGAACCTTGGAGCCGGCCGGGAAGCCGGGCATGTAGGGCTGATGCACGCGTACCGTGTTGCCCTTGTCGGTCAGCAACAGGATCTCCCATTGCATCTTGCGGCGTATCGGCGAGAAGCGATCGCCGCCCAGCGGGTCCCGGCGCGCGGTGCCGATGCGATTGCCGATCGGATCGGGCGCAGGCTGGCGCACCCATTTCCCGCGCGTGCTTCCCACCGGCACCTTGCGCACCGACAGCACGACCGCGCAATCGGTGCACCCGGCCTGCGCGAGCATCGGCTCATCGCCCACGCCGGCGGCATGCGCTGGCGACGCGGACAGCAGGGTGAGGCTCAGCGCGAGGGCCGAGATGAGGATCGGGGCAGCCATGCGGTGAATCTAGCGCGCGAGAAGCAGGGCGGTCTGTCACATAACGCACGCGATGACCGCCTCGATGACCGCCTCGTGCTTCGGGCTGTGACATCCTTCACCGCGATCGCTTGCAGCCCGCTACCGGAGGAATCATGAACGATACGAACGACGCCGCACTCGCTGCGCTGGCGCGCACCTGGCTGGACACGCTCTTCGCTCCCTGGGTCAAGGCGCTCGATCTGCAGGTCGAATCCGTTCGGGCTGGCCGGGCGGTGCTTCGGCTGCCGTTCGCACCCGAATTGTGTCGGGAAGGCGGCACGATCTGTGGGCAGGCCTTGATGGCTGCGGCCGACACCGCGATGGTGCTGGCCGTGAGTGCGCAGCTCGGCGAGTTCCGCCCGACCACGACGGTGTCGCTGAACACGGCCTTCATGCGCCCGGTCGCCGAAGGTGATGTACGCATCGTCGCGCAGCTGCTCAAACCGGGCCGCACCCTGATGTTCGGAGAGATCGAGATGTACGGTGCCGACGGCAAGCTCGCGGCGCATGCGACCACTACCTATGCGATGGTGTGATGCGTTTTTGCATCATTCGGGCCTGTTCACGAGCATGGAGTCTTTCATTGCTTGCCGGCTTGAGTACATGATCTGTACACAAGAACGAAGGCGTGAAGGTTCGCTGTGCCGCTCGCCGCGAACCCGGAGAAAGAAGAGGGAGGCGCCCATGGACTTGGAACACGTCGGCGTGAGGGAGTTTCGCGCCAATTTGCCCGGCTATCTGTCATCGTCGATCCCGGTCGCGGTGACGCGCCACGGCCGGACGGTCGGCTACTACCTGCCCACCAGCATGCTGGAAGCCAGGAGCGATGCGCGCGTGCTCGACGATGCGCTGCGTGCGCTCGCCCACGAGGACCGCGAGCCCGATGCCGATGCCGGTGCGGATCGATGCGAGCTCGAGCACGCGGACGGGTGGGCAGAGAAGCGCGATCGCGTACTCCAGACGCTGGAGCGGCGCGGTGCGCGCAATCCGCGACTGATCGAGGCGTGGAACGAGCGCGTGGCCGCCAATGGCGCAGCCTTGCGTCTGCTCGTCGATCGCGTGCCGCCCATCATGAGCGTGCTCGATGTCCGTCGCGTGGCGCGCGAGTTGTCACGCCTGGTGGGTGCGCCCGTCGACGTGTACACGCCCGAGACGCTGCCGTGGGACGAACGCGACCAGGTGCTGGCGTCGGCCGTTCCCATCTAGGCTCGTGCGTGACCCGCGGCCATGCGCGGCGCGGGTTTTTGGGGACCCTGGATCAGTCGCCCACCGACTCGATGAAGACGCCGCGCGCACGGTCCTTGCGGGCGGTTGCTGCGGGTAGCAGTCGGGCGTTCATCGCGATCCATACCCCGGGGCGGGCGAGTCGCGCCGCGGCCAGCGCATAGCCGAGGTTGAACTCGGCGTCCGAGCCGTCGATGACGGCCGGCACCATTGCGCCGGTGAGCACGATCGTCTTGCCCAGCGCGGCGTCATCGATGCGTCGCGCGGTCTCGGGCATCGTGTCGGTGCCGTGCACGATCACGATCGAGGCCTCGGGGGCGCGCCGGCAGGCGTCGCACAAGGCCTGGCGGTCGGCATCCGTCATCTCCAGGCTGTCGCGCAGCATGACCACTTCGAACGCGGGAGCCTCGGCCAGCCGCGCGCGCGCCAGCAGGGCGGGCAGTCCGCTGCCGGCGTCGAAGCCGAGCTCGCCGCGCAGCGGGTCGTAGGTCTTGTCGAAGGTGCCGCCAGCGGCGATGAGTCGGATGGACATGGCGCGATACCGGATCGGGTTGGGCGCGGGACGGCCTCCTAGAATGTCGATCGGAGTCGCTCGATCCCACTGCCGCTTGCGGCGAAGTGTAACGCTGTCATGGTTGCCATCTACGAACAGGTCGTCTTTGCCGGTGGCGGTCACCGTTGCTGGTGGCAGGCGGGTTTCTGGGATGTCGTGAAGCCGGCGATCGGGCTGGCGCCGCGTGTGATCGCCGGCGTGTCGGCCGGCGCGGCAACGGCCTGCCTGGTGCATGCGAACGACAGCCGGGATGCGCTCGACTACTATCGCCGCGTGTTGTCGGGCAATCCCCGCAACATGTATCCGCGCAATCTCCTGCGAGCCGGGCGAGCGGTCTTCCCGCACAACGAGATCTATCGAAGCGCCTTGCGGCACCTGCTCGGCGGCGCGCATTTCCGTCGCCTGCAGACGCAGGCACCCGAGATCCGGGTGCAGTTCGCTCGCATCCCGCGCTGGCTCGGACCGCGCAGCGCCGTGGCGATCGGACTTCTCGCCTACAACCTCGAGAAGTACACGCTGCGCTCCTTGCATCCCCGCTTGGGACGTCGGCTCGGTTTCACGCGCGAGATCGTGCGGGTACAGGACTGCCGCGACGAGGACGAGCTGATCTCGCTGATCATCGCGTCGAGCTGTACGCCGCCGTTCACACCGATCGAGTACCGGGGCGGACGGCCGACGATCGATGGCGGCCTGGTCGACAATGTTCCGGTCGATGCGCTCGATGCCGATGGCGGTGCGACCCTGGTGCTGACGACGCGACGTTATCCGGGGCGCGATACGGTGTTCGAGTTCCGGGGACGCACCTACGTACAGCCGTCGAACAAGGCGCCGGTATCGAGCTGGGACTACACCGCGCCCGATGCCTACGCACGGACCTATGCGCTTGGCCGAGCCGATGGCGAGGCATTCGCGCGCTGGTACGCGCGGCAAGGGCGCCCTACGATTGCGCGATACGATTCGAATCGGGAGACGAAGACATGAACGAAGGCAATCCCGGGCCCTTGGCCTGGATCACCGGCGGCGGCAGCGGCATCGGCCTGGCGGCGGCACGCGCGCTCGGTTCGGCCGGCTTTACGCTCGCGCTGTCGGGCCGGCGCGCAGCGACGCTCGAAGCGGCCGTCGCCGGATTGCAGGCGGAGGGCATCGCGGCCGAGGCCCATGTGCTCGATGTCTCGGATGCCGACGCGGTGCAGCGCTGCGCCAACGCGCTGACGGAGGCGCACGGCACGATCGCGACGCTGGTGTGTTCGGCCGGCACCAATGTGCCCAACCGGTTCTGGAATCGGCTCGCGCCAGCGGACTTCGCGCGCGTGAACGCGATCAATCTCAATGGAGTCGCATTCTGCGTGAGTGCCGTACTACCCGGGATGCGCTCGGCGGGCCAAGGCACGATCGTGGTGGTGTCATCCTGGGCCGGCTGGCGCTTCGTGCCCTTCACGGGCGCGGCCTATGGGGCCACCAAGACGGGCCTGGCGCCGCTGGTGGAAAGCATCAACGACCAGGAGGGTCGCCACGGCATACGCGCGACGCTCGTGTGTCCCGGCGAGGTGGCCACCGAGATCCTGCGCACGCGGCCCTCACCACCGCCAGACGCGGACATCGCGCGCATGCTGCAACCCGAAGACCTGGGCGCGGCGGTCGCCTACGTGGTGAACGCGCCGCCGCATGTTTGCGTCAACGAGCTGGTGATCAGCCCGACCTGGAATCGTATCTATATCGGCGCCGACGACCTGACGCGCCGCTGATTCGACGCTCGCGCGTCAGAGCGCCTCGGCGGGAATCGCGCTTGCGACCAGCGCGTGCCAGTCGGTCTCGCCCGCGGGCCATTCGCGATCGGCACATGCGTCGAGGCGCGACATGATCGCCGGGATCTGCCAGGTCGGGGGCTGACCGAGGCCGGCAGGACGTTCGCGCCAGATCCGGCGCAGTACGTTGGGCGACACCTCGAAACGTGCGGCGAGTGTCTCGATCACGGCCCGGTCCTGGCCGGCATCGACGGCACGCCGAAGCAGCACGTGCCAGCGGATCGCCTGGGCACAGCCGTCGCGTGCGGCGATTCGCTTGAGGTCCATGTCGCGGCGCCCCGAGCCTGGCGGCGCGAACTCGCTCGGGTCGGCCGGCGCGTCGTGTGCGTCGATCGAGTCATCGGTGGCCTCGTGCAGTGCCAGTGCATCCAGGGGCACCAGCGCCTCGGCGAAGAAAGCAGCCAGCGCCGGCAGGCTCATGAGAACATGCGCACGCATGGCGGCCTGGCGGGGCGCGAGTCTTAGCCAGTTGTAGCAGCCGAGATGACGGCCCACGCCGATGCGCTCGAGCTTGGCCATGGTGACGGGATCGATCGCCGCCTCGATCTGTGCGGCGATGCGCTGCTCGGCTGCGGTCTCGCGAAGATCCATCGATCGCAGCACGCGGCCATAGAAATGGACGTCGATGATCTCGTTGCGCAAGGCCTCCCGCAGCGCGCGAGCGAAGTCGGGGTACCTCGCCTTGCGATCGAACAAGGTCGCGGCGACGCCCGGCTCGAGCCGGTGGCCCAGGTCGAGGTGGTCGTAGCGGGTGCGGGCGCCGCGCTCGAGCAGGGTCAGCATTTCATCGGCCAGGGCCGAGAAGAGGACATCGAGTCCTGCGTCGGCGGCTTGGAGGTCACCATGTGCGCCGTCGCGCTCGAGGCCACTGAGCCAGTCGATCAGCAGCGTGATCGTGCGATCGCTGAGCAGTTTGCGGAAGTCGTGGACGAGGCCGTGACGATCGATCCCGACGAAGCGCAGGTTCAGCCCCCAGGCACGAGCGAGTTGACCGAAGATCGGATTGCGCATCAGCGACAGGCGCGAACCGATCGGCAGCAGGATCGCGAACAGGCGCCAGTCGGATGACGGATGGCGAAAGATCAGGGCCCGCGGGCTGCGCAAGTAGGTGGCGGCCAGATGGGCGAGCTCGGGGCCGCAGTTGCCGGCGTCGAGGAGGTCATCATCGACCGCAGTGCGGTCCACGCGCAAGGCTTCGAAATCGGTCACGGGCGATGTCCGGCCAGAAGGCAGGTCGGCAGGCGGCGGCGCCCTGCCAGAGGACACGACCACGTCGCGCCGGTGGCGCGTCGGTCAGTCGGCGCGCTTGGCAGCGAGTAGCAGACTGGCACCGACCGCCAGTACGGCACCGGCGATCGCGGTGCGCATCGCGGAGCCTCGCAGCAATGCCTCGGTCACGAAGAGCAGGCCTGCCGCGAGGACGACTCGCGCGGTCATTGCGGTACGCTGGGCTGGGCTCAGATCTGCCATGTCGATAATCTACCCCAGTTTTCGGCTGACGCACATGCGGTGCGGGTATTACCGACGGGGCGGGCAATGGCAGCCCTTCGCGCAGGCAACGCAGGCATCCTATCCGAGCCTGTGCCGGGTGCCGTTCGCGAGTCGGGCCGAACGGCCGCTTCGCCCCGACCGACGCTGCCCGGCTCAGGGGCGCATCGACAGCGCCCGTTGCATCAGATCCAGGCCATGCGCGATGACGGTTCTGCGCCAGTGCTCGTCGTCGGGCCGGAAGGCCTCGAGGATCTCCGCCTTGATGGTGCGGGTGCGCGGCTCGGCCGGGTTGGTCGGGTCGCCGAACTGGTGCAGCCAGTTGTCCGCGCGAAAGGCGCTGAAGACCCGATTGATCGGGTAGGTCCCGTACTCGGCCACGGCGAAGGCGAACCTTGCCCGGGCCGGCACGACCGAGGCCAGGCCGACATCCATCAGGCCGTTGAGCGGTGTCGAGACCGAATCGCCCGAGGCGGCGGACTTCAGGCTCTCGCCCCAGACCTCGCGTGCGGCCGCGAACGGTGCGGAATCCCGGCTCGCGCCACTGATCAACTCGCAGGCACCGGATTCGCCCAGCCCCGTATGGATGTCGAGCCAGGCGATCCGATCGGCGTCGGCGAGGTGCTCGGCGACCAGGGCTTCGAGTGCGCGTCGGCTGGCCGCAGGTGCCTGCCCGCCGAACTGGAGGCCCTGTGGATACTTGTACTGGCCCTCCGAGACGGCCTGCTGGAACGCCCGATCGCCGCGTGCCTCCGCATAGCGCGCGATGCTCGCCCAGCGCAGTGCCTCGTTGTCCGGGTCGAGGTCGGTCGGATTCAGCGCGTCGTACAAGTCCTCGTAGCCCTCGTTGCAGCGCGTCGGGTCGAAGTGCGCGACGAAGTTGCGGTTCAGGTCGACGTTGGATTCGTTGACTCGCCGAAGCCAGGCGAACCCGTAGGGATTGTTCGCGTGCTGCATGACGACCGCCTGGTCGGATGCCAGGCGAAGACTTGGCAACAAGCGATGCACGGTGGCCAGTTGCAGGGCGCTGCCCAGAAAGCCCTCGACGCCATGCGTGGCGCTCGAGAGCACCACCACGCGGCGCGGACGACGCGCGCCGAACTGGATCCAATCGAGCGCGAGGGTTTCGCCCTCGGGTCCTCGGGCCCCGATCGAGCGCGAGTCGATCATCACGCCATGGCGATTCCGCAAACCACTGGCGGCCGCCAGAAGGCGCCGGCGGGCATCGCGATAAGCGTGCGAGAAGTAATCGCTTACCTGCGGCGAGGTCTTCATTCGGCGGGCATCCATTGGAAGGAGATCATTCGGTGTCGAGCTGTAGTCCCGGCAAGTCGAGACCGCTCGGGCGGGATTCCCAACGCTGGCCGGGTGCGATCGGGTGCCCGTCGGTCAGCGTGCCGGTCGTGATGATGTCGCCGGGCGCAAGTGCCCGACCTCGTTCGGCCAGCGCGGCCACGAGATGCCCGAGCGCCTGGATCGGGCCGTCCAGCACATGGGCGCCCGTGCCGCGCTTGACCAGGCGAGCGTCGGCGAACAACTCGAGCTCGAGCGCCGAGAGCCGGGCGATCAGGGTATCGGCCGACATCGAGGTTCCCAGCAACTCGGCGGGAGAAAACCGGGGGCCGACGTGGAGCGCCCCATGCAAGCCCTGGGCGGCGAAGGACTCGGCGCCACTGAAGCGCCACCCGGGATAGGCGCTCTGGACGATCTCGAAACCGTGGGCGACCCATTCGATGGCCTCTGCGATCGCCGTCGGGCTCGCGTTGGCGGGCGTCTGGCGCAGGCACAGCACGATCTCCGGCTCGATGCGGGGCTCGTTGAAGCGATGGCAGGCGATGTGCGTGGTGGTGCCGGAGAGCAGCACCAGGGTGGTGTCGTAGACCGGTCCCCAGATCGGATGGTGGACGCCGTAGAGATCCCAGATGGTCCGGTTCGTGAAGCCGATCTTCATGCCCAGGCGGCGCTCGCCCCGAGCGACGCGGGCGGCGACGATCGCATCCTGGACGCGCTCGGCGTCGGCCAGCGTCAGATCGGGCAGGCGAGTGGCCGGGTCGATTGGGGAGGCCGTATCGGCACTGAGCAGCAAGGCATCGGCGAGACGGGCCAGCGGGCTCGGCAGGGCGCCGGCAACCGGGGTCGGGGGCATCGTTGCGGCCTCTTGGGACGGCATGGCGATCGATGCGCGATTGTAGGCGCCCTTGGACGGGAACGTGACTTACTGCGCTGCCGCGCTCCGGGCCGCGTGGCATTCTCGTCGACCTGTTTCGGCTTGTTGCGCGGCAAGCGCCCAGGCCGGCACCCATTGGCGTGACCCGAGGTTCCGCGCGTTAAAATGCTCGATTGCTCACGCAAGAAAGAATTCACCCGGCACACCGCCCCCGTAGGGGCTCGTGCCGAGGGTTGGCGAACGGTTCCACCCCGGCTTCTCGCCGGGTCGTTGTCCGAGCCGAACCGACCGGGCTGCGGTTTCAATCATGGAGGATCCTCATGAACCAATCCGTCCTGGCATCCGGGCCGAACCCGTCCGGCGCTGTCGATGTCGGTGCACCGGCCTATGTGAGACATGCGGGGCTGATTCGTTGGATCGGCGAGATCGCTGCACTGACCCAGCCCGACCGGATCGTCTGGTGCGATGGCTCGCAGCAGGAATATGACCGTCTTTGTGCCGAGATGGTCGAGGCGGGCACCTTGCGGCGGCTGGACCAGAAGAAGCGACCCAACAGCTATCTCGCATGGTCCGACCCCGACGATGTCGCGCGCGTCGAGGATCGCACCTACATCTGTTCCGAGCGCGAAGACGATGCCGGCCCCACGAACAACTGGGTCGAGCCCGCAAAGATGCGCGAAACGCTCAACGGCCTGTTCGATGGTTGCATGCGTGGCCGCACGATGTACGTGGTGCCGTTTTCCATGGGGCCGCTCGGCAGTCACATTTCGCAGATCGGCGTCGAGCTGACCGATTCGCCCTACGTGGCCGTGAGCATGCGAGTGATGACCCGCATGGGCAAGGCGGTGTTCGACGTGCTCGGCGCCGAGGGCCGATTCGTGCCGTGCGTGCATTCGGTCGGCAAGCCGCTGGCCGACGGCGAGGCCGATGTGCCCTGGCCCTGCAACAAGACCAAGTACATCGTGCACTACCCGGAAACGCGCGAGATCTGGTCGTTCGGCTCGGGCTATGGCGGCAATGCCTTGCTCGGCAAGAAGTGCTTTGCGCTGCGGATCGCTTCCACGATGGGGCGCGACGAAGGATGGCTCGCCGAGCACATGTTGATCCTCGGCGTGACGTCGCCCGAGGGCAAGAAATACCACGTCGCGGCCGCCTTCCCTTCGGCCTGCGGCAAGACCAATTTCTCGATGCTCATTCCGCCAGCCGGCTTCGATGGGTGGAAGGTCACGACGATCGGCGACGACATCGCCTGGATCAAGCCGCACCATGATGGTCGCTGGTATGCGATCAACCCGGAGGCCGGCTACTTCGGCGTGGCGCCGGGCACCAACGACAAGACCAACAAGAACTGCATGGACTCGCTGCGCGAGAACGTGATCTTCACCAATGTCGCGCTCACCGATGACGGCGACGTCTGGTGGGAGGGCATGACCAAGCAGCTGCCCGCGCACCTGACCGACTGGCGCGGCCAGGACTGGACGCCCGAATCGGGCCGGCCCGCCGCGCATCCGAATGCACGCTTCACCGTCGCCGCGACCCAGAATCCGGTGCTCGACGGCGACTGGGACTCGACCGCGGGGGTGCCGATCGACGCGTTCATCTTCGGTGGCCGTCGGTCGACCACGGTTCCGCTGGTGACGGAGGCGCGAAACTGGATCGAAGGCGTGTACATGGCGGCCACCATGGGCTCCGAGACCACCGCGGCCCAGGCGGGCGCGACCGGCATCGTGCGTCGCGACCCCTTCGCGATGCTGCCGTTTTGCGGCTACAACATGAGCGCGTACTTCGCGCACTGGCTGCGAATGGGCAATGAACTGCGCCGGGAGGCGAACCAGTCGCACGTGCCGCTGCCTCGGATCTACTGTGTCAACTGGTTCCGCACCGATGATGACGGCAAGTTCATCTGGCCGGGTTTCGGCGAGAACATGCGGGTCCTGAAATGGATCATCGATCGGATCGAGGACAGGGGGCAGGGGCACGAGCACGTGTTCGGCCTGACGCCGGACTACGATGACCTCGACTGGTCGGGGCTGGAGTTCCCGCGCGCGCTCTACGAGCGGATCACCTCGATCGATGCCAGCGCCTGGCGCGCCGAACTCGGGCTGCATGCCGAGTTGTTCGATCGCCTCAAGCATCGGATGCCCAAGGAACTCGAGAACGTGAAGTCGCTGCTCGAGGAGCGACTCGGCGCCTGATCGACGCTGTATCTCGCAACGCGAAACCCGCCTGGCCAGGCGGGTTTCGCGTTTGTTGGGGTAGTGTTTCGGATGTCCCGGTCGCGGTCGGCCGCGTGGCGACGGACTGGACATTCGCAAGCGGAGGGCGGGCACGATGAACAGGAACCTGGAAGAACGCGTCCGTGCGCGCTCGATCGCGCGCTATCGAACCCGGGCGGCCGGCTATGACGCGACTTGCACGCCGACCTGGCCGTTTCGATTGCGAGCGGTCGAATCCCTGTGCCTGCAAGCAGGAGACGTGGCGTTGGACGTGGGCTGCGGCACCGGCCTGAGTTTTGCGTTGCTGCGCGAGCGGGTGGGTGACGCGGGGGCGGTCTGGGGCGTGGAGCAGAGTCCGGAAATGGCCGCGATCGCGCGCGAGCGAATCGCGGCCGAGGGCTGGTCCAACGTGCAGGTGTTCGAGGCGGCGGCGCACGAAGCGCGGTTGCCGGGACTGGCCGACGCGGCGCTGTTCAACTACACGCACGACATTTGCGGATCGCAAGCGGCGGTCCGCAACATGCTCGGCCAGGTACGCGCCGGGGGCCGGGTCGGGGTGGCCGGCGTGAAGTTCCTGCCGTGGTGGGCAGGGCCGGTGAATCTGTTCGTGTACCTGAAGAACCGACCCTACAATGGCTCGCCCGGCGGGTTGCGACGACCTTGGGCGAACATCGCGACCTGGGTCGAGGACTTGCAGGTGGAGTCGACGCAATTCGGCATGGGATATGTTGCCGCGGGCCGCTTGACGCGCTCACCGGCCGCCGTCGTGCCAGTCTCGCCGGCTTGGGCGCGCGCAACAACCTAGGAGAGCTTCGCTGTCTTCGTCCGAATTGGCGCAATGCCTGAGACCGGAGCAATTCGCGCAGGCGCGCGCGCGTACCGTGTCGATCTGCGCCGGCCTGAGTGCCGAGGACTGTGCATTGCAGTCGATGGCCGATGCCAGTCCGCTCAAATGGCACCTCGCGCATACGACCTGGTTCTGGGAAACCTTCGTTCTCGAACCGCACCAGGCCGGCTACATGCCGCGGGATCGCGTCCATCGCTATCTCTACAACTCCTACTACAACGGGGTCGGGCCGCAGTTTCCGCGCCCGCAGCGCGGCCTGTTGTCGCGCCCCTCGCTCGATGATGTCCGTGCCTACCGCGCGCATGTCGACGATGCGATGGCTCGGCTGCTCGAAGAAGCAGGATCGGATGCGTCGTTGACGGATCGGCTCGGTTCACTCGTTGCGCTCGGCACCCAGCACGAAGAGCAGCATCAGGAGTTGATGCTGACCGATTTCAAGCATCTGCTTGGCTGCAATCCCCTTGCGCCGGTCTATCGGGCCGTGGCCGGCGGCGACACGCGATACCTGCCGGGCGCGCGGCCCGCCCGCGGCGACACGCAAGCCTGGACGGGATTCGACGCCGGGGTCTTCGCGACCGGGCATCAGGGTGCGGGCTTTTGCTTCGACAACGAGACGCCGCGGCATCGGGTCTTCCTGGCGCCGTTCGAACTGGCCGAGCGTCCGGTTTCGAACGGGGATTTCCTTCGATTCATCGCGGCGGGTGGCTACACCGATCCGTCGCTATGGCTGTCGGAAGGATTCGATTGGGCGCGCGAGAACGCGATCGATGCGCCCTTGTACTGGCGACGACTTGACGGCGATTGGCGTGTGTTCACGCTCCACGGCGAGCAGGCGATCGATCCGGGCGCACCGGTTTGCCATGTCAGCTACTACGAGGCCGATGCCTACGCGCGCTTTGCCGGCGCGAGACTGCCGACCGAACACGAATGGGAACATGCGGCCTCGAGGGCGCCGGTCGTCGGGCAGTTCGCCGATCACGGCTGCCTGCAGCCCGTCGCGCCCGGTGGCGATGGCTTGCGCGGCCTGTTCGGCGGGGTCTGGGAGTGGACCTCCAGCAGCTATTCGCCGTATCCCGGTTTTGCGGCACGCAGCGATGCGATCGGCGAGTACAACGGCAAGTTCATGGTGAACCAGTACGTGCTCAGGGGCGGTTCCTGCGCGACGCCGCCGGGACATGTGCGCGCCACCTACCGCAATTTCTTCCCGGCGGCGACACGCTGGCAGTTCGCGGGAATCCGGCTGGCGCGCAGCGTCTGAAGGGCGGCGAATCAGCTGCGCCGCGACAGATAGAAACCCTCGTCGAACAGGCGCACGGCGCCGGGAACGTATACGACGAGCAGGGTCGTGAGCATGCCCTCGAGCCAGGCCTCGCCGGTGGCCAGCAGCGTGGCGTACGGGATGAAGTCGTCCCAGAAGGCGCGCGGCGTGTGCGGCAGGAACCAGATCAGCGCGATCGCACTCGCATACAGGCCCACGAGGTAGGCCGCGAACTGGCCGAACAGGCCGCAGCCGATGAGGAACACGAAGGGGTTGCGCGGCAGGTACCGGCGAGCGAGCGAGACGATCAGCCACATGGCCCAGATCGGCACCGCGCCGGCGAGCAGGACCCGAAGTCCCCAAGTCTCCCAATGGCCGGTGCGCATCGCCTCGATCGCGAACACCGCACTCATCGACAACAGGGCACGTGGAAAGCCGACCAGCAGCGCAAGGAAGGCAGCGCCCATGTAGTGCAGCGACAATCCGCTATCGAGGGTGACCGTCATGCGCATGCCGAGGTAGACGAAGGCGGTCGAGAAGGCCCAGATCGAGTGCTCGAACAGGTTCGCGCCAAGTCGTGCGCGGCGCAGGGCGTCGACGCACAACAAGGCGGTGATCGCGTAGCTCAGGACCGTGACCGTCAGCGGCAGCGTGTACGAGAACATCGGCAGGTCGGGTGTGTTCGCGGGCGCTCGCGCCGGCGCGGACAAGGGACAGCGGGGTATCAGCGCGTTCGCATCCCGTCCCTGGCGAGTGCCTGCGCCGCTCGAATCGCCGCCAGCAGACTGGCCGGGTCGGCGCAGCCGCGACCGGCGATGTCGAAGGCGGTGCCGTGGTCCGGGCTGGTGCGGATCCATGGCAGTCCGAGCGTCACATTTACACCCTTATCGATCCCCATGTACTTGACCGGGATCAGTCCCTGATCGTGATACATCGCGACGACGACGTCGAATCGAGAGAACCCGCGCGCCTGCATGAAGACGGTGTCCGGTGGAAACGGACCGCTGGCATCGATACCGGCCGCTCGCGCGTCCGCGATCGCGGGCGCGATCTCGTCGATCTCTTCGGTGCCGAAGGCCCCCGCCTCGCCAGCGTGCGGATTGAGCCCGGCCACGGCGATCCGGGGGCGTTCGATGCCGGCGCGCCGCAGGCCGGCATCGGTGATCTCGATGGTTCGACGCACCTGGTCCTTTCGCACGTGGTCGATCGCATCGCGCAAGGATTCGTGCACGCTGACGAGCACGGTTCGCAGCTCTTCGTTTGCGAGCATCATCCGGACATCCACGCCGCCGGCGAGCTCGGCGAGCAGTTCGGTGTGACCGGGGTAGCGGTGGCCGGCCGCGTGCATGGCCGACTTGGCCAGCGGCGCCGTGACGATCGCGTCGACCCGGCCGCTCGAGGCCATGCGTGCTGCGTGCACCACATACCGGTAGGCGGCATCGCCCGCACGCGCGTCGGCACGACCGGGGACAGGCAGTCCGCCCGGGTCGGCCGACAATGTGGTGATGGCTTCGAGCGTCGGTGGCATCGGAAGTTGCAGGGCGAGAGCCTGGCGCTCCAGCACGCCGCGATCGCCGATCACCGTGCACTGGGCGGCGATCCGAGGATCGGAAAGCGCCTTGAGAACGATCTCGGGGCCGATGCCGCAGACATCGCCCAGGGTGATCGCGATGCGGACGGGGGCGCTCATTGCGCTGGATCCGGGAGGTGCTCGAGCGCGGCCGATGGGCGGCCATCGATGGCGAGCACCGCATGCAACAGGACGTTGGCGCCAGCCTCGAGGTCGGCGGGCTGGGCGTTCTCGATCTCGTTGTGGCTGATGCCGTTCTCGCAGGGGACGAAGATCATGGCGCTGGGGCAGACGCTGGCCAGGTGGACGGCGTCGTGACCGGCGCCGCTGACGATGTCCCGGCTGGGATAGCCGAGCTGCGCGGTGGCCTGTGCGATCGATGCCACCAGTGCGTCGTCGAAGCGGCACGGGGGAAAGGACACGACCTCGTCCAGGCAGATCGAGACGCCGTCGGTGGCCTCGATATCGCTCGTCGCCCGATGCAGGGCGGCGACCATCGCATCCAGGGTTTGCGACGTGGCGCTCCTGAGGTCGATGCTCAGCCGGACCTGCCCGGGCACGACATTGCGCGAGTTCGGCGACACCAGCAGTTGACCGACGGTGGCCCGGGCCTCGTCGGGAAAGCGCAGCGCCAGCTCGCGTACCTGGACGACCAGTCGGGCCGCGGCCAGCAGCGCATCGCGACGGGCCTCGATCGGGGTCGGTCCGGCATGAGCGTCCTGGCCGATGATCCGGGCGTCGAACCATCGTTGTCCGAGGGCTCCGGTGACGATGCCGATCGTCCTGCCCTCGCGCTCCAGGATCGGGCCTTGCTCGATGTGGGGTTCGAAGTAAGCGCTTAGTTGCGGCAAGACTGCTGTTCCGGCAGCATCGATGTCTTCTAGTGCATCGGCGACGCGGATGCCCTCCAGGTCTTCTTGGACCAGGCAATGCTCGAGCGTGAACTCTCCCGCGTAGACGCCCGAGCCCATCATCACCGGCGTGAAACGCGAGCCTTCCTCGTTGGTCCAGATGGCGACCGTGATCGGATGTTCGGTGGTGATCTGGTGTGTGTCGAGCGTGCGCAGGAGCTCGAGGCCAGCCAGGACGCCGTAGTTTCCGTCGAAGCGCCCGCCCGTGGGTTGCGTGTCGATGTGGCTGCCGATTCCGATCGCCGGCACGTCTCGGCGGCCGGCGCGGGTCGCGAAGATGTTCCCGATCGCGTCGATCTCGATCGTGGCGCCTGCCTCGCGCAGCCAGCCCATGACCAGCCGGCGGGCCTCGCCGTCCAGGGCGGTGAGGGCGAGGCGGCAGACGCCCCCCTTGGGCGTCGCGCCGATCTGGGCGAGCGTCATCAGGGCACGCCATAACCGGTCGCCGTCCACGCGTGGCAGCGCATCGGGGGAGCCGAGCACAGGCTGGACGGCGGGTCTGGCGGTCGTGGACATCGTGTTTCTCCGATTGCGTCGGGCCTTGGCGCTCGAGGGGTCCGCAGGCTGGCATTATCGGTCGGATCCGCCGATGCCGACGCTCGTGCGGGCGTGACCCCGCCCCGGCGTCGCTTTCGTCCGTTGGGCGGCTTCGCCTACGGTGGCCGGGGCCATTCGCCGAAGATGCTGGCATGGTCGAGCTCGACTTCCATACGGTCCTGACCTTCGGGGTCGGCATCGCGCTCCTGTTCACGCTGGCCGGCATCATGACCGGTGCAGCGCTCGAGGGGGCGCGGGGCACTCGCAGTCTCGCGGTGGGAAACCTCGCGTTCACGGCGATGCTCACGCTGCAGTTGCTGTCGGTCGGCGCGATGTCCAACCTGATCTATGCTGGCCTGTGGTCGTTGGCGACGGTGACGAGCGCGATGCACTTGCTGACACTGCGCACGCTCGTGGCCGGCGAGGTGGAACCGCAACGACGATGGCTGATCTGGGTCGTCGGTGCGATCGCGTCGATGTGGGTGCTGCAGGGCGGGTTCGATACCGCCCATCCGGTGACGCTCGTTGCCGCTCTCGCGGCCACTTTCCTGTACGGTTCGGCGGCATTCAATGCGGCGCGACTTGGCGGGGATGGCCTGAGGCTGCCGCGCAACGTGTTGATCTTCGCGTTCGTCACGGCAGCCGCGATGGCCGTGCTGCTGGGGTGGTACCGGCTCGGCGACCTGGTGGCCGGTCGGCCCTCGATGCCGACCAATGCGCTTGCCTATTTCGGCACGATCCTCTTGTTCAGCGCGGTGAACATCGGCTACATGCTGCTGATGTACTTGAAGCTGGCCGCGCGGGTCGAACGCCTGGCGCAGACCGACGATCTGACCGGGGCCTTGAACCGGCGCGGTCTTTCCGAGGCGATCCTGCAGTTGCGGCAACGCGATGGTGGGGATGCCCGGCTCGGTTCGGTGATGCTGTTCGATCTCGATCATTTCAAGCAGATCAACGACACCTGGGGTCATGGGGTCGGAGACGAGGTCCTGCGCGCCTGCAGCGAACGCATCCGGGGACAGATCCGAAGCACCGACCTGTTCGCGCGGGTCGGTGGCGAGGAGTTCTGCGTGGTCTTTGCGGGCTTGAGGCTAGCGCGTGCGGTGTCGGTTGCCGAGCGAATCCGAAAGACCGTGTTCGAGGGTGCGCCTGTGGCAACCAGCGCCGGCGAGTTACCGGTGACCGCGAGCATCGGTGTCACTGCCTGCCAGTGCGACGTGGCCCGGCTCGAGGAAGACTTGCGCAGGGCGGATGTGGCCTTGTACGCAGCCAAGCGAGGCGGGCGCAACCGGGTGGTGAGCTGGACGCCCGCGATGGGGGATGACCCGGATCACGGGTCGGGCACGACAGCCTCGGGCGGTTCGGCCAAGGCCTCGGCCGAGGTCGGCGCGCCCGCGTGAGCGAAGTGCGCGGATCGATTCGCGGATCGATTCAGCGTTCGGACGATGCGCCCAGCCGTGCGGAGATCTCCGCAGCCAAGGCCTGGATCTCGCGGATGATCTCCTGGCGGCGTCGGGCGGAGGTCTGTGCCTTGATCAGGCTGACCGCTACCGCGGCTTGTGCGTCCTGCTGGCCAGCGATCTTTACGGGCGCACCAAAGCAATGCATGCCTTCGGCGGTCTCTTCGTCGTCGGCGGCATAGCCGGCATGGCGCGTGGCCTCGATCATGCGTAGGAAGGCGGCCATGCTGGGCGCGCTCTTGCGTGTCAGGCGCTGGAGTCGATGCCCGGCGTAGCGGGCGCGAATCCGTTCGTTGCTCATGGTGGCAAGGATGGCCTTGCCGGTGGAGGTGCAACTGGCGGGGAAGCGGCCACCGGCCCGGAAATTGACGGCGAGTGCGCGTGTGCCGGGGCGGCAGGCGAGATAGACGACATCGGTATCGTCGAGCACCGCGAGCATGACCGTTTCCGAGCGCAGGGCATCGGCGCGTGCGGCGAGCGATTCGAATGCGGCGACGATCTTCGAGGTGTCGGCATAGTGTCCGGCCCACGCGATCGGCCTGGGTCCGAGTGCGAAGCGGGCATCGGCGTAGCGAACCGCCATGCGCATTGCGACCAAGGTCTGCATCAGTCCGTGCAGGCTACTCTTGGGGAGTGCCAGTTGACGGGCGAGGTCGGCAAGGCCGATTGGCTCCGGGGCGGCCGCGAGGGCGTCGAGGATGCGGACCGCGCGCTCGACGGCCGGCACCAGCCTTGCCGGTTCAGCTGGCGGCGTGTGGCGAAGGCCCGCCGCCGAGGCGGTTTCGGTTGACATCGCGACGGCTTTGTCTAACATGCGATCGAGTTCATTCGGTAAGTTGAACTGGTGTTCAGTATATTGAACGCCAGTGGGTAGCGTAACACGTTGGGCTCGTGCTCGAGCCATTCGGAGGAAAGATGGGGCATTCGGAACTGGAGCTCGGCACCGTCGGGCACTGGATTGGTGGTCAGGCGGTGGCCGGGGGTTCGGGGGCACGTGTCGCCGATGTGTTCAATCCGGCGACGGGTGAGGTGGCCCGTCAGGTCGCTTTTGCCGACGCCGCGCAGGTCGATGCGGCGGTGAAGGCGGCGGCGGATGCCTTTCCCGCCTGGTCGGCGATGCCGGCGCTGCGTCGTGCGCGAGTGATGTTCCGGTTCCGGGAGCTGGTCGAGCAGCATGCCGATGCGTTGGCCGAGCTGATCACCTCCGAGCACGGCAAGGTGGTCAGCGATGCGCTCGGCGAGGTGACTCGTGGCCTGGAGGTGGTGGAATTCGCTTGCGGCATTCCGCAGTTGCTCAAGGGCGAGTTCAGCGAGCAGGTCGGAACCGGTATCGACATGTTTGCGCTTCGTCAGCCGCTGGGGGTTTGCGTCGGAATCACGCCGTTCAACTTCCCGGTGATGGTGCCCATGTGGATGTTCCCGGTGGCGATCGCCTGTGGAAACACCTTTGTCCTGAAGCCTTCTGAGCGGGATCCATCCGCAGCGATCGAGATCGCGCGCCTGCTCAAGGAGGCCGGTCTTCCCGATGGCGTCTTCAATGTGGTGCAGGGTGACAAGGTCGCGGTCGATGCGTTGCTGACGCATCCGTCGGTCGACGCGATCAGTTTCGTCGGCTCGACGCCGATTGCCAGGTACATCCACCAGACCGCGTCGGCGTCGGGTAAGCGGGTCCAGGCGCTCGGTGGTGCGAAGAACCATATGGTGGTGATGCCCGATGCCGATCTGGATCAGGCGGTCGATGCGCTGATCGGCGCGGCTTATGGCTCGGCGGGCGAGCGCTGCATGGCCGTGTCGGTTGCCGTGGCGGTGGGCGCCGCAGCCGATGCGCTGGTGGCCCGGCTCAAGGAGCGAGTGCCTGCGATCGTCGTGGCCGACGGCGCCGACGCAAAGGCCGAGATGGGGCCGCTCGTGACACGCACGCACCTGGAGAAGGTTCGCGGTTATGTCGACGCAGGCGTCGAAGAAGGCGCCGAATTGGTGGTCGACGGACGGGGATTGAAGGTGGCGGGGCGAGAGGACGGGTTTTTCATTGGCGGGTGCCTGTTCGATCACGTCACGCCCGAGATGAAGATCTACAAGGAAGAGATCTTTGGTCCGGTGCTATCGATCGTGCGTGCGGATGACTTCGAGCAGGCTTTGGCGTTGATCAATGCGCACGAGTTCGGGAATGGTGCGGCGATATTCACCCGAGACGGCGATGCAGCCCGAGAGTTCAGTTCACGCGTAAAGATTGGCATGGTCGGGGTCAATGTGCCGATTCCGGTGCCGATGGCGTTCCACTCGTTCGGCGGCTGGAAGTCGTCGTTGTTTGGCGATCATCACATGCACGGCCCCGAGGGCGTGAGGTTCTATACGCGCTACAAGGCCGTGACACAGCGCTGGCCGGCCGGTATTCGGGCGGGTGCCGAGTTCGTGATGCCGACGATGAAGTAGTCGGGCCGTGGTACGAATGACAAGGACGCGATCATGACATTGCAGTTGAGGGAAATGCGACTCCTGAAGTCGCGTGGGTTCATCGGGGGCGAGTGGCTGGGCGCCGATTCGGGCGCGACGTTTGCGGTGACGAATCCTGCCAGTGGCGCGGTGATTTGCGAGGTCGCCGACATGGGGGCGGCGGAGACGCGCCGCGCGATCGAAGCAGCGAACCAGTCGCTGCCGGGATGGCGCGCCAAGACGGCCAAGGAGCGCGCCGCGATTCTTCGGCGGTGGAACGACCTGATTCTCGACAACGCCGACGACCTGGCGTTGCTGATGACGGCCGAGCAGGGCAAGCCGCTGGCGGAGGCGCGGGGTGAAGTCGTCTACGGTGCGTCGTTCGTCGAGTGGTTTGCCGAGGAAGGCAAGCGTGCGTACGGCGAGGTGATTCCCACGGTTTCGAACGATCGTCGTCTTTTTGCGCTCAAGCAGGGGATCGGGGTGGCAGCCTCGATCACGCCGTGGAACTTCCCGATCGCGATGATCACTCGCAAGGTGGCCCCGGCCCTGGCGGCCGGCTGCCCGGTCGTTTGCAAGCCGGCCGAGGCGACGCCACTGTCGGCGCTGGCCTTGGCTGAACTGGCGATCGAGGCGGGATTTCCGGCTGGGGTTTTCAATGTCGTGGTCGGCGATGCCGACAAGGCGCCGGAGATCGGGCTCGAGATGTGCACGAACCCGATTGTGCGCAAGGTGTCGTTTACCGGATCGACGGAGGTCGGGCGCATCCTGCTTCGGCAGTCTGCGGATACGGTCAAGAAGCTGTCGTTGGAGTTGGGCGGGAACGCCCCGTTCATCGTGTTCGATGACGCCGACATCGATGCGGCGGTCGAAGGCGCGCTGGCCTCCAAGTATCGCAATGCCGGCCAGACCTGTGTCTGTGCGAATCGTATCTACGTGCAAGACGGTGTCTACGATGCGTTCGCGCAGAAGCTGGCCGAGAAGGTTGCGGAGTTCAAGGTCGGGGCGGGGACCGAAGCTGGTGTCACGATCGGGCCGCTGATCGAGGAAGCTGCGCTCGAGAAGGTCGAGGCCCATATTGCCGATGCACTGGGCAAGGGCGCACGCCTGATGACTGGCGGGAAGCGACATGAGCGTGGGGGCTTGTTCTTCGAGCCGACGATCCTGGCGGATGTGACGTCTTCCATGCTGGTGGCACGTGAAGAGACGTTCGGGCCGGTTGCGCCGCTGTTTCGCTTCTCGAGCGACGAGGAGGCGGTCGCGATGGCAAACGATACGGAGTTCGGGTTGGCCTCCTATTTCTATGCGCGTGACGTGGGGCGGATCTGGCGTGTTGCCGAGGCCCTGGAGTCGGGCATGGTCTGCGTCAATAGCGGCATTCTCTCGAACGAAGTTGCGCCGTTTGGCGGTGTCAAGCAGTCGGGTCTTGGGCGTGAGGGTTCGCGGCACGGCCTCGACGAGTACCTGGAGCTCAAGTATCTTTGCCTCGCGGGGCTGTAGGCGCCTCATGGGAGAGCCCGGCTCCTCCTCGGGGCCACAAAGGGCCACGGGCGCTCGTTAGTATTGAGAGTGAGCGCTGACTGGGGGGCTGTGCTGAATGGGAGAGGCCGTGGAGGAGTTTGACTACATTGTCGTCGGTGCGGGGACAGCCGGTTGTCTGCTCGCCAATCGCCTGTCCGCCGATCCTGCGATTCGTGTGTTGTTGCTCGAGGCGGGAGGCCGTGACGACTATCTGTGGATTCACATCCCGGTCGGCTATCTGTATTGCATTGGTAACCCGCGCACCGACTGGTTGTTCGAGACGGGACCCGAGAAGGGCCTCAACGGCCGGGCGATCAAGTATCCGCGCGGCAAGGTGTGGGGTGGCTGCTCGTCGATCAACGGAATGATCTATATGCGGGGCCAGGTCGGTGACTACGACATCTGGTCGTCCGGGAGCCCCGGTTGGGATTGGGCGTCGGTGCTGCCCTATTACCTCAAGCATGAGGACTACCACCGTCTCGATGGGGGGGAATCCGATCCGCTCCATGGGCATGGTGGGGAGTGGCGCATAGAGAGTCAAAGGCTGCAGTGGGAGATCCTCGATGCGTTTCGGGAGGCTGCAGCAGAGGCGGGCATTCCCAAGACCGACGATTTCAACCGTGGCAACAACTTTGGTTGTGGTTATTTCGAGGTCAACCAGCGTCGAGGCGTTCGGTGGAATGCTTCGAAGGCCTTTCTTAGGCCGGTGCTCGGGCGCAGCAACCTGAAGGTCGTGAGCAAGGCGCAGGCAACCGCGCTGGTGTTCGGCAATGGCGAGGTTCGGCGGGTGGCTGGTCTGCGGTATCGCGTGGACCAGGGCGGTGAGCTCGAAGCTCGGTGCCGAGGCGAGGTGGTTTTGGCAGCGGGCGCGATCGGCAGCGTTCAGCTGCTCGAATGGTCGGGGATCGGGCAGGGGCAGCGGCTGCGAGCGGTGGGAGTGACACCACGCGTGGAATTGGCGGGCGTCGGAGAGAACCTACAGGACCATCTGCAGCTTCGGACGATCTATCGTGTCGAAGGGGTGCGAACGCTGAACGCGATGGCCAACAGTCTGGTGGGCAAGGCGCGCATGGCGCTCGAGTATGCGTTATTTCGTTCCGGGCCGATGTCGATGTCGCCCAGCCAGTTGGGTGCATTTGCGATGTCTAGGGATGGCCTGACGTACCCGGATCTCGAGTATCACGTGCAGCCGCTCTCCCTGGATAAATTCGGTGACCCGCTACACGATTTTCCCGCCTTCACCGCGTCGGTCTGCAACTTGCGTCCGACGTCGCGCGGCTCGGTTCACGTTCCTTCGGCCCGGCGTGGCGACAAGCCGATCATTGCGCCCAACTACCTGTCGACAGAAGAGGACAGGCGGGTGGCCGCGGATTCGATTCGACTGACCCGCCGGATCGTCGAGGCGCCCGCCCTGGCCAAGTATCGTCCGATCGAGTACCTGCCTGGTGCTGCGGCCCAGTCGGATGAGGCGCTTGCGAAAGCGGCTGGCGACATTGGCACGACGATCTTTCATCCGGTGGGGACCTGCAAGATGGGTTCCAGCGATGATTCGATGGCAGTTGTCGATCACCAGTTGCGGGTGCACGGTGTTGGCGGCTTGCGGGTTGCGGATGCGTCGATCATGCCGACGATCACGTCTGGCAATACGAATTCCCCCACGCTGATGATTGCCGAGCGTGCTGCGGAGTGGATTCTGGCTGATCGGGCGGCTTGATTTGGCCGTCGCGCGTTCGCTATCCGGATTGCCTTGGCCGATTCTTTGGTTGGATCAGGGGATTGGCGTGCACCGCTCGCGTGGCTCGCGTTGTTTCACGTGGAACACGGGATTCTGACCGGGCGGGGAAGTGACCGTGAAAGTGGGGCGACGGTGCCTTGCGATGAGCGTGGCGATCCTGCGCGGTCAGCGACGGAAGTAGTATTCGATCAAACGTGCCATGGGCCGATGCCCCGGTATTTGCGGAGTTCGTCTGTCGCAAGTCGTTGCGACAAGGGGCTTGCGCGGCACCTGGGGTGCCGTTGCTGGCTCGCTTCGAGGGACTCGATGTGGACGTCTCGTCGATCCTGCCGACCCATGGGATCGTGTGTCCAGCCTGCGCCATTCCGATTCAGCGGGACCGAAGTGCGCTTTGTCCGGTATCCGTCCCGGACCGGGGGCACTACCTTATTTGCGCCGGCGCGGTTCGGGTGGCTGTTCCACCGTACTGTGCTGGGCTCGCTGGATGTACGGGACTCGAGGGTGCCCGTCGGATCGGTGCTCATTTGTGGCGTCGGACCAATCCTGGATGAAGCACTTCAATGCGCTTGGGTTCGTTAGGTGGTCGGACAATTTCGACCACGGGCGTCTCGGATCGGCTAGCCCTTGGAACGACCGATGCTGGGATGAATCCGCGAGGTAGGGGCGCGATTGGCCCATGCGTGAGTGTCCGGGTAGGCTGGGAAGCCGCGGATCTGCAGATGCAAGGATGCCTTACGGGACCGTCGCAGTCGATTGTTGCGGGCCCGGGCGAGATGGCATTGCTCATAGGGCGGCTTGGTGTTTCACGTGAAACAAGTGGTGTGACTAGGTCGGACGGGTGCCTTGATTGTAGGAACGATGCACCGATGCGCCCGCTCGGAGACCGCTCGGGTCGGCGCCGGGATCCTTTGGGCAGCGGAGTCGATAGCGTGTCACTCCGCCAACAGACTGGGATGCACAGGGACGGGATCCAGCCAAGGCAAGCTCTGGCCTCCGGCCCCATCTCGTTCGACGCGCACGGCGGACGCAGGGAAGGATGGTCCTGTAGGCGTGTGTACAAGATACTGCCGGATGTCAGCTTCGACGAACTCGACGACGCCGCGGTGAACGAAGGGATCGAGGCCTAGCAGGTGTGCGGCGACTTGCCCGCGGCGGAACCTCACCTAGCCTGCCACGCGCTGAAACCTCCGAATGGGACCTGACGGCAAACTCGATCTCGGGACACGACTTCGCAGCCTGAACGCACCGCAGCGCGCAAAGGTGTTAATGCGGTATTCCCCGGCCCGGGGAACTCGGCCGTCCCGGGAGCGACGGGTAAGCTCATGCCCTGCAAAGGCGCGCGGGGTTCCTGCACAGCGGATGGGTTGCGGGTCACGGCGATCCGCGTGGATCACGCGGACCCCGTCGGCGTGGAGACCAATGGGCACCCGGTGAATGCACCCGATGGAGAATCGCCCCTAGAGACAAGGTTCGTGCTGGCAAAAGCAGCGCTGCCCGGTGAGAAACTCGCATGAACGAGTGCTGAAGACCGATTTGCCAGAGTGGCCTACCGGGGTCCCAAGTTTCGCCGCCCCAACGATCAAAAGACGACTTGCCCTGCGCAGCCCATCGTGACCGGGCAGAACTGGGGCGTTGCCTTGGACAGAGCGGGAACCAGGAACCGTAGGGATAGTTCCAGTCAAGGACGACCAAGAGATCGCCGGGAATTCCTGGTGTGAAGCGCTGAGCCGCATTGTGGACTGAGGTCGTCGAGTCGAGCTGAAATGGACAGGCGAAGGGCAGATGGACTGGCGCATGCACTGCCGAGGTCTGTTGACCGACTTACCGGTGCACACTCGATTCGCCGAAGCTGCTAGATGACTAGCGGGGAGCCTGGTCTAATTCTCGGACAGCTCGGGCGATGCGGCGGACGGGGTCCCGCTCTGGCAACCAAACCCAGGCCGTTGGCGGTGGCGTAGCAGATCGGCGCCGGTGGGGCAGCAGAAGGTGCAGGGTGCCTGGCTGGACCGATGGCGTAGCGATCGCGGTCACATCAGACCCGCGAATCTCGGGTAGAGCTTGACGGAATAGCCCGTGGCTCGTGGGTGGGCATGGGGAGGGGGTAGAACAAGTGCGGGAACGAGAGAGGCAGCTTGTTCCACGTGAAACAAGGGTGAGATCGCGCGCCGGAGAAATGGGCACAAGCCTCTGCCCACTTCAATCAGGAGGATTCCACCGATCCAATGGGTCCGCCACACCGCACCGGGCTCAGCCAATTGATGAGGCCCAAATGACAACGGGATTCCATGGTCGGGCCAGCCGCCGCCTAAAGCAGGCTCTCCAGGTATGTCTCGAGTCACGAGCATTGCTGCACTTCCGAGGCGCCCCATCAAAAGTCGGGGTAACGCGTAACGCCACCGCCCGGTGTTGCCAAATGGAACCTCAAAGACACATATCCATCGCAAGCCCCAAAGCACAGGGCCACAGAAATATCGACCTCGGGGCAAACACCAATGTCCGACCCTCGACCCGGGCCGACCATCCGGAGTCTTGGCGCACTCTTAGGACATGCAAGACTCAAACGAAGCGGCCGACTTCCGAATGGACCTTGCTCGCTTCAGCGAAAGTGCTCGTGGCCAGAGCACGCCCAGAACACCCCCGACCTTCACGGACGACGCAGCGCCTGCGGATGGCCAGGCAGAAAGAAGACCCAACTCGTCCCGGAGACAATCAGTGCCGGGCTACAACATGGCTTGCGCCACAGGGGACCCTTCAGCGCACGCCAAAAGAGGGCTACCGAGAGACACAAGCAGCGGCAACGGTCCCGAAGGTGGCGCGAGCAGAGTGTTCAAACGGCGGGGAAGCCTTCGGAATAGGCGATCAGGACCAAGGGACAGGTTCAGCCGGGAATGAGCGGCGGGGGAAACAGCAGGGAAAAGTGACCTGAACCAGGGCTTGAAGTGTAGACAAGAAGATTAGACCTGACCGGAGAACCGCAAAGTCGGACGGAAGCGCGAACTGAAGGGCAAGGGGAAGGGCACGCAAAGCGCTACCTGGAAAATCACGTGGAAAAGCACATCGCAAACCGACGCAAAGAGCCCGTGCGACTCTCATGGGTTGACCGGATCGAAGGGGCGTACCTTATCGGCCAACCGAAAAGGCGGGCCTGTAGGGCTGACCAGACCGTCGAGTCAGAGTACCGCGATACCGCATCGGTTCAGTGCGCTGATTCAGAGCTCCCTTTCAAAGCCCCCCGACCGAGCCCCCCGACCGAGCCCCCCGACCGAGCCCCCCGACCGAGCCCCCCGACCGAGCCCCCGGGTCGAGCCCCCGGGTCGAGCATCCGTTCAGAGCATGGGCTCACAGCAGAAAGTCACGAAACCGCGCCCGGGCGGTAGGTCAAGGTGCGCCGGCCGCAGGGAAACGGGTTCGCTCGCGCAGTCGACTACGATCAAGTTCGCGGTCTCCGGCAGCGTCCCGAACACGCAAGCCGATCGAATTCGACATCCTGCGCAATCGGACCACAAGGACACTGGCATTCCGAGCCACATGAATGCCTGACATCGACCCAAGGAAACCCGGACGACGGAAATCGCAGGATCGCTCAGGCTGCAAGGATCGAATCGTCCGACGACAAGGCCGTCCAGTGCGCCCTTTCGCTTCATGAGCCCAAGGCATCGTCATCAAGCAGCGTTCCACGTGAAACAATCAACGGGCCCTGAATCAACGCGCACGAGATCTCGAACACCGAGCCGAGCCCAACCCGCTAGGCGAAACCCGTACCCACCTCTATAATCGCGAGCCCCGGACACGACGCCATCCGTCCAGGCCGCGACATCGGGGCCGAGCATCGGCGTCGATAGGCGACACGCCGGTGCGTCGCCACCCGATTCGCCCCGGGTCCCGCAGCACCTGCTCGCGACGCCCATCGGGCCAACGTCCGGCATTGACATCTTTCCGCTCCTCTCGCCGATCACTGGAAATCCAGGGAATCCACCCAAGAGACAAAGACGATGCAGTACCCGCAGCAATTCGATGTCATCGTGGTCGGCGGCGGCCACGCCGGAACCGAGGCCGCGCTCGCCTCGGCTCGCACGGGCGCGCGCACACTCCTCCTGACGCATAGTCTCGAAACCTTGGGCCAAATGTCGTGCAACCCTTCGATTGGCGGCATTGGAAAGGGGCACCTCGTCAAGGAAGTAGACGCCCTTGGCGGCGCAATGGCCGAAGCCACCGACGAAGCGGGGATCCAGTTCCGAATCCTGAACTCCAGCAAGGGGCCGGCGGTTCGAGCGACACGTGCCCAGGCCGACCGCGTTCTCTACCGGCGCGCAATCCGACGCCGCCTGGAGAGCCAGCCCAATCTATGGCTGTTTCAACAGGCCGTCGAAGACCTCGAGCTCGAAACCAGCGGTGGCCGATCGCGAGTCGTCGGCGCCGTGACGCAGATCGGTCTTCGCTTTCGGGCGCAGGCCGTCGTCCTGACCGCAGGGACCTTCCTCAACGGGAAAGTCCATGTCGGCATGAACAGCCACGCGGCCGGCCGTGCCGGTGATCCGCCCGCGATCACCCTGGCCGAGCGACTACGCGAGATGGCGCTGCCACAGGGGCGACTCAAGACCGGCACGCCGCCGCGCATCGATGGGCGCACCATCGACTTCACCAAATGCCTCGAACAGCCCGGCGACCTGTCGCCCGTGCCCGTCTTTTCATTTCTCGGGAATGCGGCGCAGCATCCACGCCAAATGCCTTGCTGGATCACCCACACGAGCCCCCGAACACATGCAATCATTCGGGAAGGGCTTGATCGATCTCCTTTGTTCACGGGGGTTATCGAAGGAGTGGGTCCTCGCTACTGCCCTTCGATCGAAGACAAGATCCATCGCTTCGTCGGAAAAGAAAGTCACCAGATCTTTCTCGAACCCGAAGGCCTGGAAACTCATGAGATCTATCCGAACGGCATCTCAACCAGCTTGCCGATCGATATCCAGATTCGCCTGGTCCATTCAATTCCGGGCATGGAGGACGCGCACATCCTGCGCCCCGGCTACGCGATCGAGTACGACTACTACGATCCACGTTCGCTGCGCCCCTCGCTCGAGTCAAAGGCGATCGACGGCCTGTTCCTGGCCGGACAGATCAACGGCACGACCGGCTACGAAGAGGCGGCGGCCCAGGGGCTGGTGGCCGGCCTGAACGCCGCGCGCCAGACCCGCGACGAGACCCCGTGGACGCCACGACGCGACGAGGCCTATATCGGGGTGATGATCGACGATCTGATCACCCGTGGTGTCAGCGAGCCCTATCGCATGTTCACGAGCCGCGCCGAATATCGCCTGAGCCTGCGAGAGGACAACGCCGACCTGCGCCTGACAGAGACCGGGCGACGACTAGGTCTCGTCGACGACTTGCGATGGGACTGCTTTGCCCGCAAGCGCGACGCGATCGACGCCGAGCGTGCCCGACTCGAGCGCACTTGGGTCAATCCGCAGACGCTGACGAGCGAGCGCGCGCAAACCCTCATCGGCCAGCCGATCGAGCGGGAGTACTCGATCGCCGACCTGCTTCGTCGTCCCAATACGCGCTATGACGTGCTTGCCGGCTTGTGCCCGCCGTCGCTACGAGAACGAGCCGAAGAGACCGGGCTGGACGACCTACGGATCGACCAGTGCGTGGAGCAGGTCGAGATCCAGTGCAAGTACGCAGGCTACATCGAGCGACAACGCGCCGAGGTCGCGCGTCACCTGCATCATGAGCAGACGCGCCTACCCGACGACATCGACTACGACGTCGTCAAGGGCCTGTCGATCGAAGTCAGGCAAAAGCTGAAGGACGCGCGTCCGGCAACCGTCGGTCAGGCCCAACGCGTCTCGGGCGTCACGCCGGCGGCGATCTCGATGCTGCTGATTCATCTGAAGAAACCGCGTGCTGCGCGTCGAAGCGATGCGCCAGCCACCGGCAACGCCGCATGACGACCGGTGCCGGCAAGGCTCGCCGTCGCCAGGCCGACGGGTTCGACACCGATGTCCTGGCGGGTACGCTCGACCGTGGGCTCGCCGGCTTGGGCCTTTCCTTGCGCCCCGATCAGTGTGCGCGACTGATCGGCTATCTGAGCCTTCTCGTGCGCTGGAACGGGACGTACAACCTGACCGCGATCCGCGACCCCCGGGAGATGCTGGTACAGCACCTGCTCGACAGCCTCGCCGTCGCGCCCATGCTCGATGGCTGCATCTCACCCGATGCGACCTGCGTCGACGTGGGCGCGGGCGCCGGATTGCCCGGCATTCCACTGGCGATCGCGTGGACCGAGCGACGATTCGTGCTGGTGGAGCCGGTCGGCAAGAAGGCGGCCTTCCTGCGCCAGTGCGTGATCGAGCTGCCGCTGCCGAACGTGCAAGTCGAGAACCGGCGGGTCGAGTCCATGCGCCTGACCGATGCGCCCGATCTGATCCTTTGCCGGGCCTTCGCATCATTGCGCGACTTCGCTCGCGCGATCGAGCCGATCGCGGCATCCGGAACCCGGGTCGTCGCGATGAAGGGGACGATGCCCGTCGATGAGATGGTCGCGCTCGAAGCCGACCATCGCTGGCGGGTCGAAAGCGCGCAAGCGATCGAAGTGCCCGGCCTGGATGCAGCCCGCCACCTGATCCATCTGGCATCGACCCTTGCCAGCGACGGCCAGGCCGACTCGAGCCCGAACCCATTCCGCGCGTCCGGCGCCTAGTTTCCCGGAGCTTTCCCTTGGCAAGAACATTCGTGATCGCGAACCAGAAGGGCGGCGTCGGCAAGACGACGACCACAGTGAATCTCGCCGCGGCACTCGCGATCCACAACAAGCGCACGCTACTGGTCGATCTCGACCCCCAGGGAAACGCCACCATGGGCAGCGGCATCGACAAGCGCCGCCTCGCACGCACCGTCTATCATGTCCTCATCGGCCTGTCGGACGTCGTCGAAAC
>JACKLP010000004.1 GCA_024235875.1 Burkholderiaceae bacterium
CCGTCGGTACCCACGGCGCCGGTCGGCGCTGACGGGGCGGTCTTGTCGATCAGCACGTCATGGGTGCCCGCGGTGCCCGCGTTGCCGGCGGTGTCGGTGGCCGTCGCGCTGATCGTGCTGGTGGTCGCATCGGCGGGGACCTCGCCGGTGGCGAAGACCACCGAGAAGTTGCCCGCGCCGTCGGCGGTGGCATTGTGCGTGGTGCCGCCCCAGGTGACGGCGACATCGCTGTTGGCCTCGGCCGTGCCGCTGACCGTCACGCCGGCCGTCGCTTCGGCGAGGTTCACCTTGTCGTCGGTGGCCACGGCCGCAAAGGTCGGCGCCGCCGGCCCGGCGGTATCGACGGTGACGCTGGCGGTGCCCGCCGCGCCCGTGTTGCCGGCCGTATCGGTGGCCGTGGCGCTGATGGTGGTGGCGCCATCGGCCGGGACCTCGCCGGTGGCGAAGCTCACCGAGAAGTTGCCCGCGCCGTCGGCAGTGGCATTGTGGGTGGTGCCACCCCAGGTGACGGCGACATCGCTATTGGCCTCGGCGGTGCCCGACACGGTGACGCCTGCCGTCTTCTCGGTCGAATTGACGACGTTGTCGGTCGCGACGGCGCCGATCACCGGTGCTGCCGGCGCTGCCGTATCGACCGTCACGTTGGCCGTGCCCGCGGGCCCCGTGTTGCTGTTCGTGTCGGTGGCGGTGGCGCTGATGGTGGTGGCGCCATCGGCTGGTACCTCGCCGGTGGCAAAGCTCACCGAAAAGTTGCCCGAGCCGTCGGCGGTGGCATTGTGCGTGGTGCCGCCCCAGGTAACGGCGACGTTGCTGTTGGCTTCGGCAGTGCCCGAGACCGTGACGCCGGCTGCCTTCTCGGCCGAATTGACGACGTTGTCGGTCGCGACTGCGCCGATCACCGGTGCCGCCGGGCCCGCCGTGTCGATGACCACGGCGGCGGTACCAGCCGGGCTCGTGCCGTTGCCGTTGGTGGCGGTGGCGCTGACCGTGGTGTTGCCATCGGCCGGGATCTCGCCGGTGGCGAAGCTCACCGAGAAGTTGCCCGAGCCGTCGGCAGTCGTGTTGTGCGTGGTACCGCCCCAGGTGACGGCGACCGTGCTGGCGGCCTCGGCCGTCCCGCTGACCGTCACGCCGGCGGCCTTCTCGGCGGAATCGACGATGTTGTCGGTCGCAACGGCACCGATGACCGGTGCGGCCGGGCCGGCCGTGTCGACGACGATGCTCGCCGTGGCCGCCGCGCCCGCGTTGCCATTGGTATCGGTGGCGGTGGCGGTGATCGTGGTGGTGCCGTCGGCCGGGACCTCGCCGGTGGCGAAGCTCACCGAATAGTTGCCCGAGCCGTCGGCAATCGCGGTGTGCGTCGTGGCGCCCCAGGTGACCGCCACGCTGCTGCCGGCTTCAGCCGTGCCGGAGACAGTGACGCCAGCGGCCTTCTCGGCCGAGTCGACGGTGTTGTCACCGGCGACGGTCGCGATGGTCGTGGTCGGACCGGTGGCGTCGACGACGACAGTCGCGGTGGCGGCCGCGCTGGTGCCGCCGGCATTGGCGGCCGTGGCACTGACCGTGGTGCTGCCATCGGCCGGGATGTCGGCCGCCGCGAAGGTGGTCGTGTAGTTGCCGGAACTGTCAGCCGTGGCGGTCTGCGTGGCCGATCCCCAGGTCACGGTGACCGTCGAGCCAGCCTCCGCGGTGCCTGCGACGCTGACGCCAGCCGCCTTCTCGCTCGAGTTGACGATGTTGTCGCCCGCCACGGTGGCGATGGTCGGCGCCGACGGAGCCGACGGAGCCGGCGTCGGTGCGGGCGCAGGCGCCGGACTATCGCTGCCGCCGCCACCGCCGGCTGCCGCTGCCAAGCCACCCAGCGCAACGGCTCCCAGCACGATCGAGCCGGTGCCGCCGAGGGCCGCCCCGCCCGCGGCTGCAGCGGCGGCGGAGCTACCGGAGGCCGCGGCGCCACCGGCGGCACCGGCCTCGGCGCCGCCGGTGCTCGCGGCGGTTGCGGCGTCGGCTGCCGCCTTCACGTCCGAGGTGCTTTGCGCGAGCAGAACCGGCGCGCTGCCGGCGCTGGCCAGCGCCGCATCACCGTAGACGAGCGTGCCGCCGTCGGTCATGGACGCGATCGACTCGGCACCTGCATTCGGGACGGCCTCGCCCTCGAGCAGCAACTGGCACGGTTGGGCCGTGCCGCAGTCGGCGAAGTAGCCGCTGAGCTGGATCGACTCGCCCGTGGGCGTCCCCTCGACGACCAGATCCTCTCCGGCACGTCGCAGAACCAGGTCGTCCGGCGTCCGGCCGGTGGCGGAATCGACGATCCGAACCGTGTCGCCCGGTTCGGCGACGACCTGGGTCGCGACCTTCTCGACGGGCACCCGGGTCACGGTTCCGTCGGCCTTGGAGATTTCCAGCATCAGCGCCATTTTTGATCCTTGTACGTTCTAACGATTGGGAAGCCGGCGACCAGGCTGCCGAGCGATTCCGCTATCAGTTCCCTTGCCTGGCTATGTGGTCTGAATCTTCGCGGTCCGACTGGCGCGTCGCGTGCGCGAACCGACTGCCGGCGTGCTGCGCACGTCGGGCGGCTTCAAGTCATCGCGGTGGATGCACCAGTCGAACAAATCGTCTGCCGTCATGCCGCTAGCCCGGCTTCGCTCCGGGCCGTGCAAGACGCACGGCCCATTGCTTGCAAAGCCTCTTGGCGAGCTCGGCGAATCATTCAATTTCAAGCACTTCCGATGGTACGTCAAAGTCAAGTCGCACGGATAGCGCTCAGTGTGAACAAGCGCTTCGCGTCCTGCTCGAGCAACATCGGCGGCGATCGCCTGCGTGCGGCTCAAGTTGGCGTGCCCGAGTGCCGAAATGGACCGGGGAGCCCCGTTTCCGGAGACCGGCGATGCACATGATCTATGACAGCCCGAGCTATTGCGTGGTGGAGTTTCGCGATCCCGAGGGGCTGGTCGGCGGGTTCGAGATCATGGACAAGACGTCACGGCGCGAGGTCTTTCTCGGCGGGGCGCTGGCGCGCCGTTTTCGCGAGGATGTCGACGCACTGGTGTCGACCGAACCGACCATCGACGAGATCGATGCCTTCCTGGCGGGCTTCGGGCCGTTCATGGTGCAGCCGATGTCGGTGCACTGATCCGCGACCCGACGGGCCGCTGCCGCCCCGGCGCCCGAGGTGCCAGCGACGGTCGACCCCAAGCTGCGATCCGGCGCGCCAACAGGGTTCCCGACCGGGGCGCCGACTGGGGCCCGAAAGGGCCGCGGCTAGAGTTGCTGCCAGGGCAGGCCGTCGAAGCGCCAGCCGTTGAGTCGGCTTCGCTGGTGGTTCTCGTCGAGATCGCCCTCGAAGCCATGCAACACGTTGTAGACGCGCACGAAGCCCGCCTGTTCGAGCGCGAGGCCGGCGTCGACCGAGCGCCTGCCGCTGCGGCAGATCAGCACCACGGGGCGCTCGACCGCATGTCCGGCGAGTCGCCTGACCTCGGCCTCGAAGTGCGGGTTCTGCTCCCAGTCCGGGCCATCCAGCCAGGCGACATGGACCGCACCCACCGGATGCCCGACGAAGAAGTGCTCGGCGTCGCTGCGGCAATCGATGAACAAGGCATCGGGCGTCACCTTCAGTAACTCGGCGGCGCGCTTCGGTTCGAGATGTTCCATGGCTTTTGCAAGATGTAAGTGCTGGCTTTCGACTCGGGGCGTCGAACTCGGTGCCAGGGCTTCAACCGATGAGCCGGACCGTCCATATCGAGAGCTCCGGCACCAGCATCAGCAGCAGCAGGCAAACGAGCCCGGCGATCAGGAAGGGGACGATCCCGCGGTAGCTCTCGGCGATCGGCACATCGTCGGCCATGCCATTGACGATATAGACGTTCAGCCCAACCGGTGGCGTGATCAGGCCGATGACCACGGTCATCAGGACCAGGATCCCGAACCAGATGGCTTTCTCGGCGCCCTCGACGCCCAGCGGCAAGCCCATCACGAGCGGAAAGAAGATCGGCACGGTCAGCAGGATCACCGATAGCTCGTCCATGATGCAGCCGAGCACCAGGTACAGCAGCATGATCGCGCCGATCACGGCCATCGGTGGCAATGCCATCGCGCCCACGGCCTCGGCGAGCTGGTTCGGTACCTGGGTCAAGGCCAGGGAGGCATTGAGCAGATCGGCGCCCAGGAAGATCGCGAAGATCATGCCGGCGTTCATCGCGGTGGAGTAGAACGACGCCGCGATGCCGCGCAGTCCGAGTTCGCGCCGGGCCAGCGCCACGACGAAGGTCGCGGCCGCGCCGACCGCCGCCCCTTCGGTCGGCGTGAAGATTCCGCCATAGATTCCGCCGAAGACGATCGTGAAGATCACGGCGATCGGTCCGACGCCGCTGACCGCCTCGCGAAGATTGGTGGTCTCGACCTCGTCATGGGCCGGGGCGTGCCCGGGCACCATCCGTACATACACGGCGATGCCGACGACGAAGGCGAGCACCATCAAGGCGGCCGGGATCATCGCGGCGGCGAACAGCTTGGCGATATTCTGCTCGGTCAGGATCCCGTAGATGACCAGGATCACCGACGGCGGCACGATGATGCCCAGCGTGCCGCCCGCGGCGAGCGTCGCGGTGGCCAGGCGCCCGGAATAGCCATGGCGCTTCATCTCGGGCAGCGCCACGCTGCCCAGGGTGGCCGCGGTTGCGACCGACGATCCGCACACCGCACCGAAGGCCGCACAGGCGACCACCGCCGCCATGGCCATGCCGCCATGAAGGCGTCCCAGCACCCCATTGGCGAACCGGAACAGCGCGCGTGAAAGCCCGCCCTGGCTGGCGAACTGGCCCATCAACAGGAACAGCGGGATCACCGACAGGTCGTAGCTCGAGAAGCGCGCGAAGGATTCGGTCTTGAGGTGATTGAGCAGCGGCTCCATCCCGGCCTGGGCGGCGTAGCCGACGAAGCCGGCCACGAACATCGAAGCGGCGATCGGGACCCGCACCGCCATCAGTACCAGCATCAGCGCGAAGATCAGCAGGGTGACGACGATCGGGGTCAAGCTTGCGCTCCCTGGAGCCGATGGCCGAATGTCGCCTGGGCGAAGGCGGTCAGCGTCGTGATGGCCAGTGGCGGCACCATGGCGAAATAGCCGTACCACTCGGGGACCTGGATCATCATCGATGCGGTCCCGCTCTCGAAGGCCTCCAGGCCGCCGAGCGCGGTCCGCCAGGTGAGGATCCCCATCATCATGCCGATCGTCAGCGCACCGAAGCGATCGAGGCGGTCCCGGGTCTGCGGCTGCGCCCGCGTGGTGAAGAAGTCGACGATGATGTTGCCGCTCTGGAGCTGGCACATCGGCAGGAACCAGGCCACGCCGATCGCCATCATGACCTGCACGAGTTCGAAGTCGCCAAGCAGCGCGCTGTCGAAGAGCGTGCGTCCGATGACGCTGTACAGTGTGACGCCCATGATCGCCGTCATGACGACGCCGGCGAGCAAGGCGCAGGCCTTCGCGACGGTCTCGAAGTACCTGAACACGAGTTTCCCCCTCAACGCGATCCCGGGCTGCTCGCAGGCGATATCGTTCGCGCCGCTTCCGATCCCGGTGACCGAGGATGCGAGTGTCGCACACCCGGGGCGCGCCGGCGATGGCGCGTCGATTGACGCTCGGGACCCCGGAAGATAGCGTTAGCAGCGCGTCGGTCGTCATGGCGACGAACCGGGAAGCGGACTGGGAAAGAACGGGCCACAGGAGAAAACCCCATGCTGTCGAGACAGGTCAACGAGCGGATCACGCGGGTCGGTGCCGAGACGCCGGCCGGAAGGCTGCTTCGCTGCTACTGGCAGCCGGCGGCCCTGGTCGAGGAACTCGATGGCGAGCGGGCGGTCAAGGCGGTCCGCCTGCTCGGCCAGGACCTCGTGCTGTTCCGGGACGCGCAAGGACGCTTCGGCCTGGTCGATCGCGATTGCCCGCACCGCGGTGCCGACCTGTCCTTCGGTCGGCTGGAAGATGGCGGTCTGCGATGCCCGTTCCACGGCTGGCTGTTCGACGTCGACGGCCGCTGCCTGGAGACGCCCGCCGAGCCGATGGGCAGCAGCCTGCACCAGCGGATCCGGCAACGAAGCTACCCGGTGGTCGCCCGCTCGGGTGTGCTGTTCGCCTGGCTCGGCGAGGGCGAGCCGCCGCCGTTTCCGGCCTTCGACTGCTTCGAGGCACCCGATGCCCATACCTTCGCGTTCAAGGGCCTGTGGTCATGCAATTGGCTCCAGGCGCTCGAAGTGGGGATCGATCCGGCCCATGCATCGTTCCTGCACCGCTTCTTCGAGGACGAAAGCCCCGAGGCCGCTTATGGCCGGCAGTTCCGCGCCGCCTCTGCCGGGACCGACATCCCCATGACACAGGTCCTGCGCGACTACTTCCGTCCCGACATCCAGGTCGAGGCGACCGACTACGGCATGCGGCTTCGCACGCTGCGCCCGCTGCCCGATGGCAGAACCCATGTGCGCATCACCAACCAGATCTTCCCGCAGGCCTTCGTGATCCCGATGTCGCCCGAGATGACCATCTCGCAATGGCATGTGCCGATCGACGACGAGCACTGCTACTGGTATGCGATCTTCACGAGCTTTGGCGAGCCGGTCGATCGCGACACCATGCGCGCGCAGCGCCTGGCCTCGTGCACGCTGCCCGACTATCGACCGCGGCGCGGGCGTCACAACGACTACGGCTTCGATCCGGGCGAACAACGAACCCGCACCTATACCGGCATGGGCGAGGACATCAATGTCCACGACCAGTGGGCGGTCGAATCCCAGGGGGCGATCCAGGACCGCACCCGAGAGCACCTCGGCAGCAGCGACAAGGCCATCATCGCCTTCCGGCGGCAGTTGATGCAGGCGATCGATGCCCATGAACGCGGTCAGCCGGTGCCGATGGTGCTCGATGCACGCCAGGCCGCCGCGATGACCGGCCCGGCCACGATGGACGGGGTCTGCCCGGATAGCGACACCGCGCAGATCGAATCGTTCTGGCGCGAAGTCGATGCCCGTCGGCGTGATGGCGCACCGTGGCGCGCCGAGGTCGGCGCGTGACGCGCGCAGGAGGTGGGCCGCGCGCGCGCGGCCTCGAGGGCGGGTTCGTGAGTGCCCATGGGCTCTGGTCGCCGGCCCAATCGAGTGCCGCTCGCGCGATGCTCGAGCGGATCGAGGGCGAAGCGCTGGAACTCGTTCGCTTCGTCTTCGCCGATCAGCATGGCCTGGTCCGTGGCAAGACCCTCGTGGCCGGCCAGGCCGCGGAGGCACTGCGATCGGGCGTCGGCTTCGTGGGCACCAACCTGCTCAAGGACAGCTCGGATCGAACGGCGTGGCCGGTGTTCACGCCTGGCGCCGGCCTGGGCTCGCGCGAATTCGAAGGGGCTGCCGACGTGATCCTGGTCGCGGACCCGTCCACCTTCAAGGTCCTGCCCTGGGCCGAGCGCACCGGCTGGGTGCAATGCCAGGCGTATTTCGCTGATGGCCGGCCGGTTCCCTTCGATACCCGCCACGTCCTGCGAACCCAGCTCGCGCGACTGGCCGATGCCGGCTACGAGGCCGTCATCGGCCTCGAGGTGGAATTCCATGTCTACCGTGTCACCGATCCGAGGCTCGCGCCGTCGGACAGTGGTTGGCCCGGGCGTCCGCCCGAGGTCGACCTGATCAACCCGGGCTACCGACTGCTGGCGGAACAACGCTTCGATCAGTTCGCGCCGGTGCTCGAGCTGCTGCGAGTGCCGCTGCAGGCGCTCGGCCTGCCGCTGCGGACCATGGAGATCGAACTCGGGCCAAGCCAGGTGGAGTTCGTCTTTGGTGCCTTGCCGGCGCTCGAGGCCGCCGATGCGATGCTGCTGTTTCGCAATGCGACCAAGCAGATCCTGCGCCGCCACGGCTATCACGCCACCTTCATGTGCCGGCCGGGCCTGCCCGACGTGATGTCGAGCGGATGGCATCTGCATCAGTCGCTGCGACGGCAAGGCGATGGCGCCAATGTCTTCGTGCCGCCGGCGGTGCCGCCGCGAGCGGCCCCCGCGTTCGGCGCCGACCTGCCGCTCGATGCCCAGTTGTCAGCGCCGGGGCGGGCGTGGCTGGGCGGCCTCGTCGCGCATGGCCGGGGTGCATCGGTCTTCACGACGCCGACCATCAACGGCTACCGTCGGTATCGTCCGAACGCCCTGGCGCCGGATCGGATCGCCTGGGGACGGGACAATCGGGGCGCCATGTTCCGGCTGGTCGGTGGCGCCGGTGATCCGGGCACGCGGATCGAGAACCGTGCGGGCGAGCCGGCGGCCAATCCCTACCTGTACATCGCGTCGCAGATCGCCAGCGGGCTGCATGGCCTCGAGGCAGGACTGGAGCCGCCACCCAGCGTCGATCGGCCCTACGAGGCGACGGCGGCCTTGCTCCCGACCAGCCTGGCCGAGGCGCTGGTGGCCCTCGATCAGGATGCCGTGCTGCGTACCGCCTTCGGCGATCCCTTCGTCGACTACTATTCGCGAATCAAGCGCGCCGAGATCGCCCGCTTCGACGCCGAAGTGACCGACTGGGAGCAGCGCGAGTACTTCGACATGTTCTGAACCGCCTTCGACTTCTTCACGGGATATCCGCATGCCCCAGGCCACCTACGTCTCGCATTCCGGCGAATCGACCACCTACGAGGTCGCCAACGGCACATCGCTGATGACCGCCGCCGTCATGGGCGGCCACGATGGCATCGAAGGAATGTGTGGCGGATGCCTCTCGTGTGCGTCCTGCCACGTGTATGTCGACGAGACCTGGCTAGAGAAGCTCGAGCCACCGCAGGCCGACGAACTCGCCATGCTCGAGATGGTGGCCTCCGAGCGGCGTGCCAACAGTCGCCTGTCCTGCCAGATCCTGATGGCGCCGGCACTCGACGGCATCGTGGTCCACACGCCGGCGACGCAGTCCTGAGCGCCGGCGGCGGGCCTGCAGTAGTGGCGCCGGGTCGCGGTACACTGCGGCCCATGGCGCGCCGGTTCATCGTGTTTTCGCGCGCCCGAACCGACAAACGGAGGAGTTCCTCATGAAGCGATTCAGATTCGCGATTGCTGCCATCGCGATGGCGACGAGCACATCGGCCATCGCCGAGCCGGTCGTACTCAAGTTCCACACCTTCATGGCGCCGCAGTCCAATGTCTGGAAAGACATGCTCGCGCCCTGGATGGACAAGGTCGAGAAGGCCTCGAACGGCGGCATCAAGTTCGAGCGATACCCGGCGATGCAACTCGGCGGCAAGCCCACCAACCTGTACAAGCAGGTCGAGGACGGCGTGGCCGACGTGACCTGGGTGCTGCCCGCCTGGGCCGGTGGCCGTTTTCCGCGGGTCGAGGTGTTCGAACTCCCGTTCATGATGACCAATGCCGAGGCGACCTCCAAGGCGTACTGGGAATACGTGCAGAAATACGCGCCCGACGAGTTCAAGGGCGTCCACGTCATCGCGTTGCATGTGCACGGCCCCGGCGTCATCCACACCAAGGACAAGCAGGTCAATGCGCCCAAGGATCTGCGCGGGCTCAAGGTTCGCGGCCCGACGCGCCAGACCACCAAGCTGCTCGCGTCGCTGGGTGCCACGCCGGTCGGCATGCCCTTGCCGTCGATTCCCGACGCGCTCTCCAAGGGGGTGATCAGCGGGGCGGTGATTCCCTGGGAGGTGGTGCCTGCGGTGAAGGTCAACGAGCTCACCAAGTACCACACCGAGTTCGCCCCCGAAGCCGGCGCGCTCTACACGGCCACGTTCATCCTCGCGATGAACAAGAAGAAATACGATTCGTTGCCGGCCAACCTGAAGAAGGCCATCGACGAGAACTCGGGCATCGAGGCGTCGGGCTGGTTGGGCAAGGTCCAGCAGGGCAACGATGTGAAGGGTCGGGCGACGGCCGCGGGCGGCAAGATCACCACGCTGAGCGCGGCGCAGGCGGCGCCGTTCAAGAAGGCCTCGGCCCAGATCGACGACGCCTGGGTCAAGGAGATGAACGGCAAGGGCTTCAAGGGGCAGGAACTGCTCCAGGAGGCCCGCAACCTGATCAAGAAGTACACGAAGTAAGCGCTGTGGCCGCTCCGCCCGCAACGGGTGGGGCGGCCACTGCCGTTCCTAGAACGTCTCGTCGCCGTACTGGATGCAGATGATCAGCGTCTGCTCGGCGACACCGGCGCGCCGGCAACGATCCCGGATTGCCTCGAGGCAGGCATCGACGGCCGACTGCGCAGGTTCCGAGTGTGCGATCGTTTGCGGCGCCAGGGCCGGAATCCGACGTAGCACCCCGTCTGCATCGCGCCGCATGCCGCTCCAGCTGATCAGCCGTGAGCGACTGCGCACGAGGTCGTCCAGCCGGCTTCGCAGCCCGTCGAAGTCGACGACCAACTCGTTCGGTTCGATCTCGAGATCACCCATTCGTATCGGCATCCATGTCGGGTCGGCTGCCCGAGCGCTTGGCCGACCACCATATTTCGGTTGAGCCCGATGACGCAATCGTCATGGCGGGCTAGCCGGATTCCGCTAGCCTGAACGGGCATGATCGCGAACCGGCGCCCGAGCACGCATGGCACCGTCCCTCCGGTCGGCGAATCGAACGTGCCTCGAGGGGTTCCGTGACGCCAATCCGGGTGTTCGGCTCGCTCGGCCGGGCTCGCCGAACAAGGCTAGACGATTCGGCGCGGCCCGCAGTCCTACCGGGCCATTGTCAGCAAGGCCCCGGACGTTACAATTCGTAAAAAACCAAACCCGTTGGTGCCCGCACCACACTCAGGAGCAGGTAGACCTTCGAGGCGGGGACCGATGCTTCGAACGCGCTGCCTGGCCGTGCGGGAGCCGACGCAACCAGGAGTTGTCGTACTGCTTCGCCGGTCGATGGGCCCGGTCAGGGGCGGCCAAGGGGTCGCCGCCGGGGATCGACGACGCACCAGACGGAGGGGACCATGACGCGAACGACAGTCGCAGTCGTGGAAGACGATCCGCAGACGCTCGACAGGCTCTGCGCGAGCGTCGAAGCAGATGGGGAATTCGAGTTGATCGGGCGCGCTGCGACGCTCGTCGACGGACAGCGGCTTCTCGATCGGGAAGTGCCCGACATCCTGTTGACCGATCTCGGGCTGCCTGACGGCTCGGGGCTTGCGCTGATCTCGGCGGCACGCCAGCGGCGTCCGCACGCAGACGTGATGGTGGTGACCAAGTTCGGCGACGAGCGCAACGTGATGGCCGCCATCGAGGCGGGCGCCACCGGCTACCTGCTCAAGGACGCATCGCCCGCATCGATCGGCGCGTCGCTACGGCAGATCGTCGGGGGCGGCTCGCCCATCAGTCCCGGAATCGCGCGCCATGTGCTGCGTCGTTTCTCGGCGCCACCCGAGTCGACCGAGCCGGCACCATTGCCCAATGACGCGGATGCCGCCGTCAAACTGACCCCGAAGGAACTCGACGTGCTGCGCCAGGTCGCCAAGGGGTATGCATACGGGGAGATCGCCGAGGCCTTCGGCGTGTCGATCCATACCATCACCACGCACATCAAGAGCATCTACCGGAAGCTGTCGGTACGCTCCCGCGGCGAGGCGGTGTTCGAGGCCGTGCAACTCGGCTTGATCCGCGTCGACCGGCGTGCCTAGGGGCGTCCGGGCGGTGGCTACGATGCGACTCGCTCCAATCGGCTTCATTGCCCGGGCACTGCTCCTGCTCGGCATGCCGCTGCTGGCGATCGCGCTGATGTCCCGGATCCTCGCGCTGGACCCCGGCGAGGCGGCGATCAGGATCGACGACGCCAAGCTCATCGTGGGCAACCTCGAGGAGGCGTCGATGAAAGCCGGCGGCGAGGTGCGCACCTTGCCCCACGACTGGCGCGGTGACATCGATGCCAGGGCCGCCTGGTACCACTTCGATCTGCCGCTGCGGGTGGCCCCCGATCGGCTCTGGGCGATCTGGCTGCCGCGCGTGTCCATGAATGCGGCGGTCTACCTCAATGGCGAGCTCATCGGGCAGGCGGGCCGAATGCGCTCCCCTGTCACACGCGATCGCTATCGACCGCGCTACTTCCTGCTTCCCAACGGGGTGCTGGGGCCGGGGCAGAACCACTTTGCGATCCAGGTCGTATCCGAGCCCGGTGGCAACGGCTTCCTTCGCGAGATCTATCTGGGCCCGGCCCACGAGATCGAGCCGTTCGCGCGCGCGCATGCACTGCTCTCGGTGACCGCGGTCCAGGCGATCGTCGCCGCGCTGTTTCTTACCGCGGCCCTGATGGCCCTGCTGTGGCTGTTCAGGCGCCAGGATGCCCTGTTCGGCTCCTACGCCGCGATGTTGTTCACCTGGGCCGTGCATGATCTCTACTACGTCGTCGACAGCCCGCACGTTCCGGTGGTCCTGCTCGACTGGCTCTGGCATGCGTCGCTTTGCTGGTTCGTGGTGTCGGTCTGCCTGTTCGTGTTGCGCTTCGTCGGCGAGCGCCGCCCGGTGGCCGAGCGCGTCGTGTTGTTCGGTACGGTCGTGCATGCGCTGATGCTCGCGGCGGTGGCGGCGTTCGCGCCCTCGAGCTTCTACGGGTCGGTGGCGCCCGCCAGCGACACGGTGGCCCTGGCGCTGAGCGTGTGGCCGTTCTGGCGGATGCTCAAGCGCTACTTCCTCGACGGTGCACCCAGCTCGGGTGCCTTGCTCACGGCCGGTGCGACCACCTGGTTCTTCGCGTTTCACGACTGGATGGTGGTCACCGGCGTGCTGGATGCCCGGACCGGCTACCTGCTGCCGTACTCGGCGGTCGGCGTGATGATCGTGTTCGGCACGATCCTCGTGCGTCGGTTCGGCATTGCGCTCGCCGACCTGGAGACGCTCAACAGAGAGCTCGAGCTGCGCGTCAGTGCCAAGGAACGCGAGATTCGTCGGGGCTACGAACTGATGCGCGGGCTCGAGCGTTCGCGTGCGATCGCGGCCGAGCGCGAGCGCCTGATGCGCGACATGCACGACGGAATCGGCGGCACGCTGATCACGGCGCTGGCGATGGTCGAGTCGGAGCACTTCACCTCGAGAGGCGTGGCCGACGCCTTGCGTGCATCGATCGAGGACCTGCGACTGATGATCGACTCCTTCGAGCCGGTCGAGGGAGATCTGGCCTGCGTCCTCGGGATGCTCCGATCCCGGATGGAACCCCGCTTGAGCGCGATCGGCCTGCGCCTGGAGTGGGCCGTCGGTGACCTGCCCGCGCTTGCGGACTTCGGGCCCCAGAAGGTGCTCCACGTGATGCGGATCCTCCAGGAGGCGGTGAACAACGTGATCAAGCATGCGGACGCCACCATGATTCGCGTCGAGACCGGGATCGACGCGCGTACCGGTGCGCACTGGGTCGCGGTCTCCGACGACGGGGTTGGCCCGGGCGACGCGAACCTGGCCGGCAACGCCGGTCCCGGCGTGATGGTCTCGCCCAGCCGGGGACTGACGAACATGCGGCGTCGGGCAACCGAGATCGGCGGCGAGGTCTCGGTCCTCGAGCGTCCCGGCGGCGGGACGTCGGTCCTGCTTCGACTCCGGGCCTGATCGAGCCCGTGCCGTCTTCGTGACTGGGCAAACGGCCGCCGCGATCCCCCGTTCACGGTATGGCAGGACCTCTTGGGCGGCTCTAGACTAGTTTCACGCTCGTATCACGGCGGCGGGGTCGATCGAGAGTCATCGGTCGGGCCGGTCCGCGTACCGATGAACGGAAACCGCACTGGCTGGCGCATGACCCAATGGTGGCCACATCCTGACCGAGCGCATTGCCGCTGGGCGGCGATCGCTGCGGCCCATCGAGTGCTCTGGCGATCCTGGAGGCGGCTCGCCAGCGTTACATGCCTGGGGCTGCTCGGTGCCTCGATCGCGTTGCCGGCCGTGGCGGCCATCCTCGGGCCCGGCGCCCTGGGCGACGGACCGGCGGGCGAGCGCGGCAATGCCGGTCGCCTGCCGACCTTTGCCAAGGCGGCCGCGCAGCGGGCGCCGGTCTACGAGACTCGAATCCTGCGCGAGGTTCGATCGACCCTGCGCGTTGGCGACAAGGGACGTTTCTCGCTGGATGTATCGCGACCGCGACCGGCATGTGGCGCGCCGGGACTGGTCTACGATCGCGCCCGGATCGTCTACCGGATGCGCCGGTTCTCCGAGGCGCAGATCGTCGCAGCCCCCCGACCCGGGTGCAGCCGATGTGGTCCGCTCGAGGTCGCGTGGTACGTGGAACCGACCGGCCGGATCGACTTCGCCCTCGAAGTTCGTTGGCGCCGGATAAACGGGGTCTGCGGCACGGCGCGTTGATCGGCTGGTGCTCCAGCCGCCTGCAAGCGACTATGATCGACGATTGCCCCAGCGGTAGCGAGCCGTCGCTGCGTGCTCGCGGTGCCCGGAGTCCACTGTCTTGCCGATCGAAGCCCTTGCGATGGTCTTGTGCGCCGCGCTGATTCACGCCAGCTGGAATTTCTGGATGAAGAAGGCGGCGGCGCCACCGGTGCCGTTCACCTTCGCGGTCTCGCTGACCATGGTCGTCGGCTACGCGCCGCTCGCGCTCGTCCTCTATCACGACCAGATCGGGCACATCGCCGCGTCCGGCTGGACGGTCATCGCCGCGAGCGCCGTCTTGCATGTGGTCTATTTCCTCGTATTGCAGCGCGGCTACGCGCGGGCGGACCTGAGCATCGTGTATCCGGTCGCGCGGGGCGTCGGTCCGCTGCTATCGGCGCTCGTCGCAATGGCCTGGCTCGGTGAGACACCGAGCCTTGCGTCCGTGGTCGGCCTGCTGCTGATCGTGGCCGGTACCTTCACGATCGCGGGTGGCTGGAGCCTGGTTACCCGTCGCGATGCGTCCGCGCGCACCTTGACGGGGGTCGGCTGGGGCGCGGCGACCGGCCTGTGCATCGCGTCGTACACGGTCAACGACGGCTACGCGGTCAGGCTGCTCGGCATTGCGCCGATCCTGTTCGACTGGCTCAGCTTCTTGCTGCGAACGGCGCTCGTCGCGCCGATGGCGTGGCGCGAACGCGCGCAGATCATGCCGATGATGAAGCGCAGCGGACGTTATGTGATCGCGATCGGAATGATCTCGCCGGTCGCCTACATCCTGGTGCTGACCGCGATGAAATCCGCGCCGATCAGTCATGTCGCACCGGCACGCGAGGTCTCGATGCTGTTCGCCGCATTTCTGGGCGCCCGCATGCTGGGCGAAGGCGAATTGGCGCGCCGGCTACTGGGCGCTGCGCTGATCGCTGGCGGCGTGGTCGGCCTGACCCTGGCCTGAACCGCGACCTGGCTCGCTCAGCTGGGTTCGGAGTCGCGACGCGTGCTGCCGGATAGCCCGACGGCGCGCTCGACGATCGCATGCCGGATCTGGTCGTCTTCGGTGAGCGACTCGATCGCGTCGAAACCGACCTCCGGCCAGCGTACCCGGGCTGCATCGAGCATGGCCGGCAGGTCGACTCGAGTGTGCGATCCAGGCGCCAGAAACAGCGGTACGACGGTCACCTTCCGGGCGCCCTGCGAGACCATGGCCTCGATCGTTTCGGGCAGGCCCGGTGTCATCAGTTCGAGGAAGGACAGCGCCGCGGGCGTGTCCGGGCACCGGCGCTGGAACTCGGCCAGCAGACGATCGAAAGGCTCGCGCCACTGTGGCTTGCGCGATCCGTGGCAGAAGAAGACGATGGCTCGCCGCGCCTGCGTCATGGGCAAGGAATGCGGGTCACGCCAGGTTCTCCTGGCCTTCGATGAGTTGGCGCAGGATGAAGTTCTGAAGGCACAGCGAGTCGCCGTCCGAGAGCGGGCCGAATCTCGCGCCGCATACCTGGCCCGGCGTGCTGCCGGCATCGGGGCCCCCCGGACGCACGGCCAGCGCTTCGGCACCGACCGCGACCAGATGGTCGCGGTCGTCGACCCCGACCTTGAGGGTGAAGCGCAGTTCGAAACGATCGCCATCGGCCAGCGCCTTGGCCTGCGGATCGAGCAGGATGCCGGCGCCGTGAATACTGATGTCGACGATACGCGCCATGTCGATGCGGTCGTTCGCGCGCAGCACTTCGGCGGCAATGTCGGCACGCACGCGCGGCGCGTTTCGCACGGGCGTGGAGCGGATGTCGGTCGGAAAGCTCAGGTGCAGGTAGAAGTTCGGGAACAGCTGAAGGACCCGACAGCGGAAGTCGTAGAGGTGCACGCCCGAGAACAGGCGGATGCGGACCGTCTCGCCCTCGGACAGCTCGACAGGGATGCGATGATGGGTCGGGATGCGAACGATCAGGTATTCATCGATCGCATAGCCGACCACGCTGGTGAAGAAGGCCCGCTCGCGCCCCTCCCGATCGAGCACCATCTGCAGGCGGGTGCCGACCTGCAGGCGCAACTCGTCGAATCCGACCTTTTCGATCCGGAGGTCCTGTCCGGCCGGCTGTTGTGCCCGGCCGGCATCTGGCGGATTCATCGGGTCAGGCGATCCGGACCGCCAACCGGCCCACACCGCTGACTTCGCCTTCGAGCAGATCGCCACGCACGACCGCCGCCACGCCCTCGGGTGTGCCGGTGAAGACCAGGTCGCCGGGCTCGAGCCGCCAGAACGACGACAGATGCTCGATGGACTCGCCGATGTTCCAGATCAGCTTCTGGATGGAACTCTCTTGTCGGCGCTTGCCGTTGACGTCGAGCGTGATGGTCGCGTTCTCGACGTCGCCAGCGGCTTGGCGCGTCACGATGGGGCCGATCGGCGCGGACTGGTCGAACGCCTTGCCGATCTCCCATGGGCGGCCCAGTTTCTTGGCTTCGCCTTGCAGGTCACGGCGCGTCATGTCCAGGCCCACCGCGTAGCCGAAGATGTGATCGATGGCATCGGCCGCCTTGATGTTGGCACCGGCCTTGCCGATCGCGACCACCAGCTCGATCTCGTGGTGCAGATCGCTGGTACCCACCGGATAGGGCAGCGAGCCGGTCTCGCCCTCGGGGACATAGACGATCGCATCGGCCGGTTTCTGGAAGAAGAACGGCGGCTCGCGACCGGTAAAGCCCATCTCCTGGGCATGGGCGACATAGTTGCGCCCCACGCAATGAATACGCCGCACCGGAAAGGCGGCGTCGCTTCCCTTGACGGGAATCACGACCGGAGCGGGAGCGGGAATCGCGAGCTTCATTCGGTAGTTCCTCGATGAGATCAGGACGGCGTGCAAGTGTGCCGCTTGGCGTCGCGCTTGGGCGATCGAGGCCTGTGCGCGGCAAAGCCACGGGCCTCGATCTCAATGATACCGGCCCGAGCGCCCGAGGGCCGTCGGTACGCGAGGCGCGGGCACGATTCGGCCAGCCGGCGGCTGGCTGGCCACTCGGCGGCATCTGGCGCCGTCCATCGAGGCCCGTCTTGCCGATTCGGCCGACGCATGGGACGCTGCCCCTCTCGAGCCGCGCCACATCGGGTCTGGCCGCACGCTGCGGTCCGGCTCGGATCGTGAACTAAGTCATTGATAGAATTGGAATCAGGCTTGTTCGAGCTTGCCAAGTCCGCGTTTTGGCGCACCCCGCACGAAACCGCTGCGCCCGACAACCATACCCCTCGCCAATGACCGTCCCCCACCGATCCGATACGGAAACTCGCCTGCGCGAGCTTCTGGCACACCGAATCCTGATTCTCGATGGTGCGATGGGCACCATGGTGCAGCAGCACCGACTGGGCGAGGACGCGTTTCGCGGCCAGCGCTGCGCCCATCACTCGCACGAGGTACGAGGCAACAACGAGTTGCTCTCGCTGACGCAGCCGGACCTGATCCGAGGCATCCACGAGGCTTATCTGGCGGCCGGTGCCGATCTGGTGGAGACCAACACCTTCGGGGCCAGTTCGATCGCCCAGGCCGACTACGGCCTGTCGCACCTGGCCTACGAGATGAACGTGGCCTCGGCGCGGCTCGCCCGCGAGGCCTGCGATCGTTTCAGCACCGAAGACAAGCCGCGCTTCGTCGCCGGCGCGATGGGGCCGCAGCCCAAGACCGCTTCGATCTCGCCCGACGTCAATGATCCCGGCGCGCGCAACGTCACCTTCGACGAATTGCGCGAGGCCTATCTCGAGCAGGCACGCGGCCTGGCGCAGGGCGGGGCCGACCTGCTGCTCGTCGAGACGATCTTCGATACGCTCAATGCGAAAGCCGCGCTGTTCGCGATCGACGAGCTGATGGTCGAGCGCGAGGCCGAGGGCTTGCCGCGGCTGCCGATCATGATCTCGGGAACGGTCACCGACGCGTCCGGCCGAATCCTCTCGGGCCAGACCGTCGAGGCGTTCTGGAACGCCGTTCGCCATGCGCGACCGCTCTCGGTCGGACTGAATTGCGCGCTCGGCGCCGCCTTGATGCGTCCGTACATCGAGGAGTTGGCGACCAAGGCGGACACATTCGTGTGCGTCTACCCGAATGCCGGGCTGCCGAATCCGATGTCCGACACCGGTTTCGACGAAACGCCGGACGTGACGTCGCGCCTGCTCCGCGAGTTCGCCGATGCGGGCTTCGTGAACATCGCCGGCGGCTGCTGCGGCACGACGCCCGAGCATATCGCGGCGATCGCCGCCGCCGTCGAGGGACTGGCGCCCCGAACGCCGGCAAGGCCGACGCCGGCCTTGCGCCTCTGCGGTCTCGAACCGCTGAACGTGGACGACGACGCGTTGTTCGTGAACGTTGGCGAGCGTACCAATGTGACCGGGTCCAAGGCCTTCGCGCGGCTGATCATCGGCGAGAAATACGATGAAGCGCTCGATGTGGCGCGCCAGCAGGTCGAGAACGGCGCCCAGATCATCGACGTGAACATGGACGAGGCGATGCTCGACTCGGCCGCGGCGATGACGCGCTTCTTGAACCTGATCGCCTCGGAGCCCGACATCGCTCGCGTACCCGTGATGATCGACAGCTCCAAGTGGAGCGTGATCGAGGCTGGCCTGAAGTGCGTGCAAGGCAAGGCCATCGTCAACTCGATCTCCCTGAAGGAGGGCGAGGCGGCGTTTCTCGCCCAGGCCCGCCTGTGCCGCCGCTATGGTGCCGCGGTGATCGTGATGGCCTTCGACGAGCAGGGCCAGGCCGATACTTTCGAGCGCAAGACCGAGATTTGCCGCCGCGCCTACGACCTGCTGATCGAACGGGTCGGGATGGAACCCGACGACATCGTCTTCGACCCGAACATCTTTGCGATCGCGACCGGCATCGAGGAGCACGACAACTACGCGGTCGATTTCATCGAGGCGACTCGCTGGATCCGGCGCAACCTGCCTCGCGCGAAGGTGTCGGGCGGCGTGTCGAACGTCTCGTTCAGCTTCCGCGGCAACGAGCCGGCCCGCGAGGCGATCCACACCGTCTTCCTCTATCACGCGATCCGTGCCGGCCTCACGATGGGAATCGTCAACGCTGGGATGGTGGGCGTCTACGACCAGATCCCGGCCGAGCTGCGCGAGCGCGTCGAGGACATCGTGCTGAATCGTGGCGCCACCCTGAGTGCCGAACGCGCGGCGCTCGAGACGGCGCGGGCGGGGGGTGATTCGGAGGCCATCGCCAAGGCGCAGGCCGTGCTCGATGCCGAGGCCGCGAAGGGCGCGACCGAGCGGATGATCGAATTCGCGGCCACGCTCAAGGCCGGCGGTGCCAAGAAAGAGGAGTCGCTCGACTGGCGCGGTACGCCCGCTGCGCCGGTACCGGTCGCGCAACGGCTCGCGCACGCGCTGATCCACGGGATCACCAGCTTCGTCGTGGCCGACACCGAAGAGGCCTGGCAGGAGATCGCCGCGCGCGGCGGCCGACCGATCGAAGTCATCGAAGGCCCCCTGATGGAGGGCATGAACATCGTCGGCGACCTGTTCGGTGCCGGCAAGATGTTCCTGCCACAGGTGGTGAAGTCGGCCAGGGTCATGAAGCAGGCGGTCGCGCACCTGGTTCCCTACATCGAGGAAGAAAAGGCGCGCATCGAGGCGGCCGGCGGCGACGTCCGCTCGAACGGAAGGATCGTGATCGCAACCGTCAAGGGCGATGTCCACGACATCGGCAAGAACATCGTCTCCGTCGTTCTCCAGTGCAACAACTTCGAAGTCGAGAACATGGGCGTGATGGTGGCCTGCGCCGATATCCTCGCCAAGGCGAAAGAGATCGGCGCCGATGTGATCGGTCTCTCGGGCCTGATCACGCCGTCACTCGAGGAGATGGCCTACGTGGCGCGCGAGATGGAGCGTGACCCGTATTTCCGCGAGCGCGGCACGCCGCTGCTGATCGGCGGCGCGACGACGTCGCGCGTTCACACGGCGGTCAAGATCGCGCCGCATTATTCGGGGCCGGTCGTCTACGTCCCCGATGCGTCGCGCTCGGTACCGGTCGCCCAGTCGCTGATCTCGCCCGAGTCACGCGAGCGATTCGTCAACGAACTGCGCGCCGACTCCGATCGCATCCGGGCACAGCACGCCGCCAAGAAGGGCCCGACGCTGATCCCGATCGGTGAAGCCCGACTCAACAAGGTGAAGGTCGCCTGGGAAATGCGCGCCGATGACCGGCCTGGCGCCGGGGGCTTGCATCCGGTCGCGCGCTACCGGCCCCCGCAGCCGAAGTTTCTCGGACGGCGGGAGTTCCGCAAGCTCGATCTGGCCGAGGTCGCACGGCACATCGACTGGCAACCATTCTTCCAGACCTGGGATCTGCACGGGCGCTTCCCGGACATCCTCAATGACGAGCTGGTCGGTGAATCGGCGCGGCGGGTCTATTCCGACGGGCGGGCGATGCTCGAGCGCGTGATTGCCGGACGCTGGCTGGTCGCGAATGCCGTGGTCGGGTTCTATCCGGCCAACAGCATCAATGATGACGACATCGAGGTGTATACCGACGAGTCGCGCGAGCAGGTAGCCTTCGTGTGGCGCAATCTGCGCCAGCAGAATGCCAAGCGCGACGCGATCCCCAACAAGTGCCTGGCGGACTACATCGCGCCACGCTCGATCGACGGCAAGCCGTCGAACATCCGCGACTACATCGGCATGTTCGCGGTCACGGCGGGCCTGGGCGTCGATGAAAAGGCGGCCGAGTTCGAACGGCTGCTCGACGATTACTCCGCGATCATGCTCAAGGCGATCGCCGATCGCCTGGCCGAAGCCTTGGCCGAGATGATGCATCGACGGGTGCGCACCGACCTGTGGGGCTACGCCCCCGACGAGGTGCTCGACAACGACGATCTGATTCGGGAGAAGTACGTTGGCATTCGCCCGGCGCCGGGCTATCCGGCCTGCCCCGAGCACACCGTCAAGCGACCGCTGTTCGATCTTCTCGAATGCGAGCGCGTGGGCATCACGCTGACCGAAAGCCTGGCCATGCAGCCGGCGTCGAGCGTCAGCGGCTTTTATTTCTCGCATCCCGAGTCAGAGTACTTCAACGTCGGGCGGATCGGCGAGGATCAGCTCAAGGATTATTGCGAACGCGCGGGGTTGGAAGAGGAGGAGCTTCGACGCGCGTTGGGTTCGAGTCTGGGGTGAGGAGACCCCGGCGGCGCTCGTGCGCGGGCCCTCGTCGTGCATGGGTGGCCTGGACCCGGAGCAATGGAGGCCCGGCACGTCACCGGGGAGACCTTGGTGACGTGCCGGATTGCTCTCGTGAGATTTCAGGCCCTGGGCGGGTTCTGTGCGAACTCGGGCACCCCTTCGAGTGATGCCCATGGCTGCTTTGACCGTCCCCAGATGGCCGCGGCCGGCTTCACCCAGCTCGCATCGTCGAGAGTGGCGGCCTTCAGGAACAGCAGGCCTGGAATCGCCTTGACGTCCGAGAACAGTGGCGAGCCGCACTTGCTGCAGAACGAGCGCAGCACGGGCATGCCGGAGCTACCGGTGTCCTGGTAAGTCGCCAGTGAGTCGCCGTCGCAACTCAGGGAATCGGCCGGCACGGCCACGTTCATCGAAAATGCCGTACCGCTCTGGCGCTGGCAGTGGGTGCAATGGCAGGCAGCGACCATCGCGGGTGAATCGGCGGTGGATGTATAGCTGACGCTGCCGCAAAGACAGCGGCCGGAAATCTTGGGCATGAGGGTCTCCTGTGGGGGGGGAGTCGAGGCTCGCGTCGAGGGGCGATTCCCGATCATGCATCGGTCGACCGGCCTGGTCCATCGGCATTCGCGCCGGATGGCATGGTTCGGCGCGAACGGGCCGCGCCGAACAGCGCGCCGAGCTCGGCCGCAAGAAAGTCGTACACGCGGCGGATGGACGCACTGCCGCGGATCTCGCGATGCACGACCAGCCACACCGGCAGCTCCGGCATGGGCAAGGGTAGCGACAGGACCACGAGCGAGGGGTCGCGTCGCACCATCGGCTCGGACGCGAATCCGATACCGAGCCCCGCGCGCACCGCAGCGAGCTGCGTCGGGTAGTCGTCGCAACGGAATGCACGTCGCAGTCCGGTCGGATCGATCCCCACGGCCAAGGTGCTGGCACGCATCTGCTCCAGCGTGCCGAGGTCGCGATCGGGGCCGATCAGTCGGTGATGGGCGAGATCGGCGGCCGAGCGCGGTGTACCGAATCGATCGAGGTAGTCGCGGCGCGCGCAGGGCACGATCGAAATGGCGCCGATTCGGCGTGCGATCAGGCTCGCCTGGCTGGGGGGCACCATGCGCACCGCGATGTCGGCGTCGCGGCGCAGCAGGTTGCTGACCTCGTCCGAGGCTACGAGGGCGACGTCGATGTCGGGCTCCCGATCCTGTAGCAGGGCCAGCAACTCGGGCAGCACATAGAGCGCGATCATCCGGCTGGCGCTGATCCGCACGACGCCGGCGCGCGCGCCGGGTTGCGCCGCGACGGCGAGTCGTTCGGCCCCGGCTTGGACCTGCCGCGCCTCGGGCGCGATCCGGCGCGCCGCCTCGGTGGGCACGAGCCCGCGGCCCGTTCGCTCGAACAAGGCGACGCCGAGTTGGCGCTCGAGGGCTTCGATGTGGCGCCCGACCGTCGGCTGGGAACCGCCCAGGCGGCGCGCGGCGCCCAACAGGCTGCCGGTATCGAGCACGGCCAGGAAGGACCGGATCAGTGACCAGTCGAAGGCGTTGGCGGTGAGGGTCTCGATGGGTGCCATTGTATGCAAGATTGAATAGAACAATTGCAATTCTATCCAATTGCGTTGATTTTGTGCAGCCCGTAGCATGGCCAGGTCGATCACCTGAACCCAAGCGCAAGACCATGAACCGAGCCTCTTCGACCCATCTGCCGGCGCGCCGGAAATTCATCCGCCTAAGCGGTGGCGGCGTGATTGCCGCGGCCTTGCCAGCAGCCGGCTGCACCGGGCCGGCCGCCATCCCGGACTCGGCGATTGCCGCCTGGCGCGGTCCCGACGATTCGATCGAGATCCGCCGCTGGGCCTTGTCTTGGGCGATTCTGGCGCCGAATCCCCACAACCGTCAGCCGTGGCAGGTGTCGCTCGAGGGCGGCGACCGGCTCACGCTGTCTCTCGACACCGATCGTCTGCTACCCGAAACCGACCCATACGGGCGACAGACGATGATCGGCACCGGCGCGATGCTGGGATTGCTCGCGCTGGCGGCCGCGCAGCGCGGCCATGGGCTGGAAGTCTCGGAGTTTCCCGAGGGCGCCCCCGGGCCGGTACTCGATGCACGGCCGGTGGCGCGCGTCCGGTTCATCGCGAGCGCCGGGCCGACGCAGGCCCAGCGCGAGCTGTTCGCCCAGGTGTCGCGGCGCCACACCCATCGGGGTCGCTACGACCCCGAGCGGGCGCCGGGCAGCGGCTTTCTGGATCGGAGCGAGGGCTCGCCCGGTCCGGCCGGTCTGATCGAAGGCGTGATCGACCGACGTCGCCATGGGGCGCGCTTCGATGCGCTCGACGCGATCGCCCGCGAGGCCTGGCGGCTCGAGCTGAGCACGCCGCGCACGATGCTCGAGAGCGTGCGGCTGTTGCGCATTGGCGCCGCCGAGATCGACCGGTACCGGGACGGCATCACCATCACGTCGCCGCTGCTGGTGGCGCTCAACGCCCTGGGACTCGTCGATCGCGAGCATGCGCCCGACATCGATTCGATGTCGGTGCGCGGCCAGGTCGCCGACTTCGATGCGGCGATGGACAGTACGCCGGGCCTGTACTGGCTGCTCAGCGACGGAAACGGGCGACGCGATCAGCTCGCGGCGGGACGCGCCTACCTGCGTGCCCAGCTCGCAGCGACCGCCAGCGGCCTGGTGATGCAGCCGATCTCTCAGGCGCTGCAGGAGTACCCGGAGATGCGCGCGCTCCATGGTCGGGTCCACGCGCAGGTGCGCGGGCATGCGGGCGGGCGCCCGGACGCCACGGTTCAGATGCTATGTCGGCTCGGCAGGCCGGCTGCCGACGCGGGGTCGATCGTGCCGGCGCCGCGGCGCGGCCTGGCGGCGCATCTTCGCGCCTGAGACTCGAAGGCACCGGGTCTGGGGCCCGGTGGACCGATGGCCCATCGGATCGGGAGGGCCGATGGGGTGCGGATCAGGCGTCGCGCACCCGCTCGCGCTCGCGCGGTCGCATGGTTTCGTCGAGCCGGATGGCGTCGACGACCTCGGCCAGCACGCGATCCGCCCAGGAATTCTCGATCTGGCAGGTACCGGCCGCCTGGTGCCCGCCGCCGCCGTAGCGCAGGCACAGCGCACCGACATTGGTCGGAGAGCTGCGATCGAGGATGGACTTCCCGATCGCCAGAACCGTGTTCTGCCGCTTCAAGCCCCACATGACGTGGATCGACACATTGCAGTCGGGGAAGAGCGCATAGATGACGAATCGGTTGGTCGCATAGATGGTCTCTTCGTCGCGCAGGTCGAGTACCACCACGTTGCCATGCACGTCGGCGCAGCGGCGAATCTGTTCCGCGGCCAGTCGCTGGTGCTCGCGGTAGAGATCGACCCGCTCGCGCACGTCGGGCATCTGGAGAATCTCGTCGATCGACTGCTCGCGGCAGGCGTCGATCAGCTTCATCATGAGCTGGTAGTTCGAGATCGAGAACTCGCGAAAGCGACCCAGGCCGGTGCGTGCGTCCATCAGGTAGTTCAGGAACACCCAGCCCTGGGGATCGATGATCTCGTCGAAGCTGAACTGTGCAGAGTCGGCCTTGTCGACCGCCTCCATCAGTTCGTCGGCGACCCGCGGGAAGGCCTGCTTGCCACCGTAGTAGTCATAGACCACCCGCGCCGCCGATGGTGCGTCGGCGTCGATCACGTGGTTGCCGCGCTCGCCGGTATTGCGAACCGTCTCCGAGAGATGGTGGTCGAAGGCCAGGTGCGCGGTGGCGACGTAGGGCAGGTTGGTCGTGATGTCGCGATCGGTGATCTCGACCTTGCCGTCTTGCATGTCCTTCGGGTGGACGAACTGGATGTCGTCGACCAGGTCGAGCTCGCGCAGCAGAACGGCGCAGACCAGACCGTCGAAGTCGGAACGGGTGACGAGACGATATCGCGGCTGCGAATTGGCTTGGCTGGACATTTTCGGCGCTCTCCTGGCGGACTCGTCCCGATATTGTCCGGGCCGGCGGGGCGGGTGGATACCCGATCGAGCCGCCGGCTGTCCGCTCATCGTGCGCGTTCGGCGGGTGCCCCCGCTGTCGAGCCCAAGTGGGCGGGATCAGGTCACTGGCGTGCGCATCGTGACCAGTTCCTCGGCCGCGCTCGGGTGCAGCGCCACCGTGGCGTCGAACTGGGCCTTGGTCGCCCCCATCTTGATCGCGATGCCCGCCACCTGGACCATCTCGGCCGCATCGGGGCCACAGATGTGCACCCCCAGCACGCGGTCGGTCGCGACGTCCACGACCAGCTTCATCAGCATGCGCTCGGGGGCGTCGGAGAGCACGTTGTGCATCGGCCGGAAGGTGCTCCGATAGATCGCGATTGCGCCATGGCGCTCGCGGGCGTGGGTCTCGGTCAGGCCCACCGTGCCGATCTCGGGCGTCGAGAAGACCGCTGCCGGGACATCGTGGTGGTCGCAGGTCCAGGGCTTGCCGCCGAACTCGGTGTCGGCGAACGCATGCCCTTCGCGGATGGCGATCGGCGTGAGCGCGAGGCGATTGGTGACGTCGCCCACCGCCCAGATCGTCGGCACGTTGGTGCGCGAGTCGGGTGTCACGGTGATCGCTCCCTTCGCGCCGGTGGCCACGCCCGCGGCTTCCAGGCCGAGCCCGTCGGTCTTGGGCAACCGACCCGTCGCCAGCATCACGAGGCCGGTGTCGCGTGACTCGCCGCTCGAGAGCGCGACCCGGTATCCGTCTTCCTTGCGTTCGATCGCCTTCAGCTCGGTTTGGGTGAGGATCTCGATGCCGTGGGCACGCATCGCCGAGGCGAGGTGCTCGCGCAGGTCGTCATCGAATCCGCGCATGATCTGCGTGCCGCGATACACGACGCAGACCTTGACCCCCAGTCGTGCGAGCAGGCACCCGAATTCGACCGCGATGAATCCGCCCCCTTCGATCACGATCGAAGCCGGCAAGGCCGGCAAATCGAAGATCTCGTTGGAGGTGACCGCCAGTTCCGCGCCCGGGATGTCCGGCCGAAACGGCGTGCCGCCCGTGGCGATCAGGATCCGACCGGCCCGTATGATCTCGCCCGTGGTCTCGATCCGGACCGTATCGGGCCCCGCGAGCGTGGCCCGCGACGCCACGGCCTCGACCCTCGCGTTTTCGAGATTGCGACGGTAGATGCCTTCGAGCCGCGAGATCTCGCGCTCCTTGGCTTCGCGCAGGGTCGCCCAGTCGAAGCGGGGGGCGTCGAGTTGCCAGCCGAAGCTGCGCGCCTCGTCGAAGGCGTCGGCGAAGCGGCTGGCAAGCACCAGCAGCTTCTTGGGCACGCAGCCACGGATCACGCAGGTGCCGCCGAAGCGGAATTCCTCGGCGATCATCACGCTCGCGCCATGGCCGGCCGCGATTCGCGCTGCGCGCACGCCACCCGATCCGGCGCCGATCACGAACAGGTCGACTTCTCGTGTCATGGTGTCTTGTTTCCTTGTCGCGGGGTCGCCATGGATTGCCGGGTGGCCTCGGCCTGGGCTCGCGCGGCGGCGAAGTCGCCCCGTTCGAGCAGCCAGGCGCCGGCAAAGCCGAACACCAGCCCCCAGAAGGGGGCGCCGATGTTGGCGATGGAGATGTTCGAGACCGTGACCAGGAAGCTGATGAGCGCACCCAGCGAGAAACGGTCCTTGAACGAGGTCACGAAGGCGGTCTGCAAGACGCGCAGCATGGCCAGGCCCGCCAGCGTGGCGATGAAGGCGGGCGGGGTCGCGAGCATCAGCCGCGTGAAGAACGGGGAGAAAAGACCGAAGGCGAGCGCGAGCACCCCCACGAGGATGCCGGCGCTGTAGTGGCGCGAGCGCTCGCCCGAGCTGGAGATCAGGGCATTGGTGGGGCCGGTCAGGCAGGTCGAGGCGCAACCGACCGCGCCGGTGAGGATCGACCATGCGCCGCAGGCCGTGGTGACGGCGTTGACCGGGGCGCGGTGTCCGACCGCATCGAGCACCGCGAAGCCCTGTCCGTTTTGCACGATCAGCACTGTGATCGCGAGCGGCACGACCAGTTCGATCATCGCCTGCCAACTGAATACCGGTCGATACAGGTTCGGCGAGGCGATCACCGCGCCGGCCGCCTGCGTCGGATCGATTCCGCCCGAGAACGCGATGACCAGCGCGCCAGCGATCAGTGCGCCGATCAACGGGGGCATGCGCCTGCCCGCGGCGGGCAGCGCGCTGAGCACGACGAAGGTCGCGCTCATGGTGGCGGCCAGCGCGAAGTCATCGCGGATCGCGAAGATCAGGTCGAGGCCGAACTTCATGAACACGCCGGCGACCATGCCCATCACGATCGGCATCGGCACGGCCCTCATCAGGCGGCCGACCACGCCGGTGAGCCCGAGCACGAGCATCAGCACGCCGCAGGCCAGAAACGCGCCGATCACCTCGGCGTAGCTCAGGTGGGCCAGTGCCGGGCCGACCAGCACCGTGCCCGGGATCGTCCAGAAGAACACCAGCGGCTGCCGGTAGAACCAGCAAAAGCCGATGCTCAGCAGGCCGTTGACGAAGAAGGCGCCGAAGATCCATGACGCCAGGTCGGCCGAGCTCAGCCCGCCGCCGCTACCGACCGACAGGATGATCGCCAGGGGCCCGGTCGCCGCGAAGATGAAGCCGATCAGGCCGTTGGCGAAATACACGCCGACCACGTCGGCCAGTACGCGGGCAGGAGACGGAAACGGGCGTTGGAAGGCTTCGAGCGCACGCATGTCGGCAAGGCTTGGGCCGGTGCGATGAGTCTCGCATCGGCGTCGGGTCGGCGGTCATGGCCAGCGACGGCTAGAATGCCGTCGCGGCGGGTTTCAGACGCCCCAGGTGATGTCTTTTCCGGCCGAGTGGGCCTGCTCGAGCATCTCGATCAGCGGAAAGGCCCGCTGCTCGAGCGAAACCACCTGCTCGGCATCGTCCTGGGCGGCTTCGGTGCCGTCCGGTGCATTGGCCGGGGCCGACGCGCGGTGGCGGTCGGCCTCGATGGCCGTGCGCAATGCGACCACGGCTGCCGGCATCTGGTCGACCGTGATGATGCCCTTGGGGCCGGGCGTCTTGCCGATGATCTCGAGCAAATGCTCCGCCACCGATTGCAGCATCGTCACGGTCCCCGTGGCGCGAGACTTGAAGTCGTAGATCATGTTCCGGTTCTCTCCCATCGGTGAAAGCAATGTGTCCTGATTATGGTCCCCGACGCGCGTCAACGGTAGCGAGCCCGGACCGAGCCCGCGTCGAACCGGCTTGCGGCAGGCCGTCGCGGGGCCGCGCGCGGCTGGCCGGCGTGTTGCCGATCGCGTTGGCCGCAGCCCTGCTCGGTGCTTGTTCTCCAACCTACAACTGGCGCGAGATCCGCCCCGAAGGCGGCGGTTTTGCCGTCATGGTGCCGGCACGGCCGTCCAAGATGTCGCGCGCGATCGATCTGGACGGCCTGGCCGTCACCATGACGATGCACGGGGCGCGAGTCGATCCGGCCTCATATACGGTGGGCGTGGTCGACCTGCCGGAGGACTCCGCGCGGGTGCGCGCCCATGCCGTGGATGCGATGCGCAGGGGCATGTTGCGCAATATCGGCGCCGCCGACGACATCGCGCTGACGGCCACGTCCGTGCCCTTCGGCGCGATCGGCGCGACGGCAAAGGCGCGTATCGGCGCGACGATGGTGCGCGCCAGCGGTCGCCGTGGCGACCAGGCGCTGCAGATGGTCGCGGTGTTCGTCGCCCGGGGCCAGCGTGCCTGGCAGGCGGTCGCGATCGGTTCGTCGCTGCCGGATGCCTCGACCCGGCTCTTCACGGATAGCCTGCGGCTGTTGCCATGATCCGGATTCGGCGATGAGTGCTGACTCGCTTCTGCCCCGAGGACTCGCGATCCGCGTGTTCGCCTGCCTGGCCGGGGGCTACTTCATGTCGTATGCGCTGCGCTCGATCAACGCGGCGATCGCCCCCGAACTCGTGCGCGAGTTCGGACTGAGCAATGCCGCGTTGGGTTCCCTGTCGGCCGCGTATTTCTTCGCGTTCGCCGCGATGCAGTTGCCGCTGGGCACCTGGCTCGATCGCTACGGCTCGCGCCGCACCGATGCCGCGCTGCTGTTGTTGGCGGCGGCCGGTTGCTTCGTCTTCTCGATGGCGCAAGGCGTGGGCATGCTGTGGGTCGGTCGGGCCCTGATCGGGGCCGGGGTTGCCGGCGCGCTGATGTCGTCTTTGCGCGCTTTTCGCTTCTGGTATGCACCCCAGCGGCAGGGGCAACTCGTGGCGTGGATGTTGGTGGTGGGAACCGGCGGTGCGCTCGCGTCGACGGTTCCGGTACGGGCAGCCTTGCCGATCTACGGCTGGCGCGGCGTGTTCGTCGCCGCTGGCGTCTTGCTCATCGTGGCCAGCATGGCGATCCGGTGGCTATTGCCGCGCAACGAGCAGACCCAGCCCAAGGTGGCCAATGGGCCCGGCCTGTGGCGTGGCTACCTCGATGTCTACGCGGACCGCTACTTCTGGCGCTTCGGCGTGATGGCGGTGGTGGTCCACTCGGGCTTCATCTCGTTCCAGAGCCTGTGGACAGGCCCCTGGTTCACCGAGGTGCTCGCGATGACGCCGGACCAGGCCGCCGAGGCCTTGTTCCTGTTGAACCTGGTGCTGATGTTCGGCTTCCTGCTGCTGGGCTGGCTCGCGCCGCGACTGGAGCGAGCAGGCCTGTCGGTGCTGCGCCTGGTCGCGCTGACCACCGTCGTGGTGATCGCATTGCACGTGGCCATTGCGTTCGCTTCCGGCCCGCTCGCCCTGGTGCTGTGGATCGTGTACGCCGTGGTTGCGACCTACTACACCTTGATGCAGACCCATGTCAGCCTGTCTTTTCCGCCAGCGCTGACCGGACGCGCCTTCACCGCCTACAACCTGCTGATCTTTGGCGGAATCTTCCTGGCGCAATGGCTGTTCGGCGGGCTCATCGACCTGATCGCGACGACCGGCGTACCGCTCGAACTGGCCTTCCGGCGCGCCTTGCTGGTCTGGACCGGCGCCGAGGTGCTGGCGCTCGCGTGGCTGGTCGGCTTTCGCGCCAGACCCCGCACGGCCGCCTGAGCGCGGCCCCTGGGGTCGAGCGCTGCGCGGCCGATGGGCCCGCGCAGCCGAACGGCTCGCTCAGCTGAACCGGATCACGTCGGCCGGGAACGGGCAGGGCTCGTCGCGGAAGAGGGCGTTGTCGCGATTCTGTGCATGGCGCGCGGCTTCCGCGAAATCGAGCACCGGCGCCAGACAGGCGTCGCGCTGCTCGCCGATCGCACCCCATTCGTCGCGTGTCTTCTGGCGAAAGCGCTCGGCGAAGCGCTCGATCGTGGCCGCATGCGTGTCGGCATCGTATTGACGGGCCAGGTCGATCTCGTCGGACAGGCCCAGGACGTCGACCAACTCGCGATAGAACTTGGGCTCGAGCGCGCCGACCGACACGAAGCGATCGTCGGCGGTGCCGTAGACGCGGTAGAACGGCAAGGCGCCGTCGAGCAGGTTGTTGCAGCGGGTGGTGTTCCAGCGTCCGGCCGCCATCAGGCCGTGGAACATCGGGCTCAGGCCCAGCGTCCCCGCCAGGATACTGGTCTCGGCGACGCCGCCTCGACCGTTGATCGAGCGCTGCACCAGCTTGGCGAGCACGCCCACTAGCAGGTGCATCGCACCGCCGCCGAAGTCGGCGACCACGTTCAGCGGCACCACGGGCTCATCGCGATGGCCGATCGCATTGAGCAGGCCCGAGATCGCCAGGTAGTTGATGTCATGACCGGCCCGCGCCGTATACGGCCCGGCCACGCCCCAGCCCGAGAGCCGACCCACGACGAGCCGGGGATGGGTCTGGGCGAGGCCGGCGGGGTCCAGGCCCAGGCGCTCGAGCACACCGGGCCGAAAACCCTCGGTCATCACGTCGGCCTGCGCCAGTACCGACTTGAGCTCTGCGAGCCCATCCGCGCTCTTCAGGTCGAGGAACAGCGGCTTCTTGCCGGCGTTGAGCAGGTCGTACTTCGGATTCATGCCCACGCCCAGGCCGGGGTCGGCGGGCGGGCTCACGCGGGTGACCTCGGCGCCCAGTTGCATCAGCACCATGCCGGCGAACGGCACCGGACCGATCGCATGCAGTTCGACGACTTTCAGGCCTGCCAGGGGCAGTTCGGATCCGGCTTGAGTCACGCAGTGCTCTCCTTGTTCGAAGGCCGACATTGTCCGGCCCGGGCGACGGGGCCGCGATTCATCGTCCGGAACGCAGTGCCCGCAGCGATCCGCTGTGCATCAGCCGGCCGTCGAGCCGGCGGCCGATGATGCGCTCGGCCAGCCGGGCCGCGTCGATCAGCCGCTCGAGATCGATGCCGGTCTCGATGCCGAGCTCGTGGCACAGGAACACCAGGTCCTCGGTGCAGATGTTGCCCGATGCGCTGCCGTGCTCGTGGCCGCAGAACGGGCAACCGCCCAGGCCGGCGACCGAGGCGTCGAACAGATCCACGCCGTGCTCGAGTGCCGCCAGCGCGTTGGCCATGCCAATGCCTCGGGTGTCGTGCAGGTGCAGGCCGACCCGCACGTCGGGCAGGATGCGCCGAACGAGGTCGACGCGCGCACGCACCGAGCGCGGATTGGCCCAGCCCACCGTGTCGGCCAGATAGAGCTTGGGGAGCGTGAAGCCCGCCGTCCGTTGCATCTGCGCGATGTGTTCGAGTGCGGCCGCGATCCGTGCCTCGCTTATCTCGCCTTCGAGATTGCAGCCGAACGCGGTCATCAGGTAGGCCGACTCGATCGCCAGCCCGGCGTCGCGATAGAGATCGACCCAGGCGCTCTGTCGCTCGGCCATCTCGTCTGCGCCGATGCCGTTGTTCTGGCGGCTGAACGCGTCCGAAGCGTAGAAGTACAGGCTGCCGACCAGGTCCACCGCCGGCACCGCGCGCGCGCGCTCGAAGCCCTGGCGGTTCAGCCACAGCCCGGTATAGCGCGTGCCTGGGCGCTTGCGGATGGCCGCGAACAAGGCGTCGGCATCCGCCATCTGCGGAACCCGCTTCGGGCTGACGAAGGACGCGACCTGGATCTGCGCGAGGCCCGCTTCGGCCAGCGCCTCGACCAGCGCGGCCCGTTCCGCGAGCGCATAGCTGCGCGGCTCGATCTGGAAGCCCTCGCGCGGCCCCTCCTCGTGGATCTCGACGAAGGCCGGTAGCTCGTGATTCTGATCCATGCGTCGACAGCCTCCGGGTGTCCTGTCCGGCAAGGGACACTATTGCTTGCCGGGTTCGCTCGCGACCTCGACGCGCGCGAGCACCGCGCCGCGCTCGACCATGTCGCCGACCGCGACCGAGACACCGCGCGCGACGCCCTCGGACGGCGCGGCGATGCGAAGTTCCATCTTCATCGATTCGATGACGATCAGTACCTGGTGCTCGTTCACCGGCTCGCCGTCGGTGACCCGCACTTCAAGCACCTTGCCGGTCAGTGGCGCGAGCACTTCGCTGCCCTTGCCGCCATCGCCGCCGGCCTGCGAGTGCAGCGCGGGGCGAATGCGGGCGCCGGCCTGCACATGGCCGTCGGACAGCCAGAACCGGTCGCCGGCGAAGCCGTGCCACAGGCAGGCCCCGACGCCGTCGATGGTGATCCGATCCGGGCTGGCCGGGTCCGACGCGGGTTCCAGGCCGACCTCGGTCACGGTATCGCCGATCCGCACCCGGTAGCTCATCGATATCGCGCCGTCGGGGGCCGGTGCCGTTCCTACCGTCGCCAGGACCTCGCTGGCAGCAGGATCCATACCCGTCGTCGGGCCGATGTCGACCCGAATGGAGAAATGCGGCCACGATGGCAGGTGCCCCGTGTTCTCGCCCAGGCGCCAGTGGGTGAATGCCGGCCAGGCCGAGGCCGGTGCGTCTGCGCCGGCGCGACGATCGATCCCGAAGGTCAGCGCCGCTGCCACCGCCGCCACGTGGCGCCGCCATGCGGGCGGGGCAGGGGTGAGTTCGGGCAGCAGCGCGTCGATCGTCGTCGTGTCGGGCGTGGCGTCGACCACGGCGGGGGAACGAAAGAGGGCATCCAGGAACGCAAGATTGTTGGCCGGCCCGGCCAGCCGCGTCGCGGCCAGCGCGGTGCGCATCGAGGCGATCGCCTCGGCGCGCGAGCGGGCCGCCGTGATCAGCTTGGCGATCATCGGATCATAGTGCGGCGTGATCGCGTCGCCGGCACGCACGGCGGTCTCCACGCGCGCCGGCGCACCCGGTAGATGCAGCCGGTGCAGGCGGCCCGTGCTCGGCATGAAGCCGGCGTCGGGGTCCTCGGCATAGAGGCGTGCCTCGATCGCGTGGCCCTCGCATCGCACTTCGGCCTGCGAGAGCGCGATACCGGCGCCGGCCGCGGCGCGGATCTGCAGCTCCACCAGATCGAGGCCGGTCACGGCTTCGGTGACCGGGTGCTCGACCTGCAGTCGCGGGTTCACCTCGAGGAAATGGAAGACGTCGCCAGTGACCAGGAACTCGACCGTGCCAAGCGCCCGGTAGCGGACATGGCGGCCGAGCGCGACCGCGGCCTCGAGCATGCGCGAGCGCATCGAGTCGGGCAGCGGCAGTGCGGGCGCCTCTTCCACGACTTTCTGATGGCGCCGTTGCAGCGAGCATTCCCGGTCCCACAGGTGGATCACCTTGCCCGCGCCGTCGCCGAGGATCTGCACCTCGACATGGCGGCCATCGGCCAGGTGCTTCTCGACCAGGACGGCATCGTCGCCGAAGGCATTGAGTCCCTCGCGCATCGCGGCGCCGATGTGGTCGGCCAGCGTCTGGTGGGCGCGCACGACACGGATGCCCTTGCCGCCACCGCCGGCCGCCGCCTTGAGCATGACCGGATAGCCGATTTCGCCGGCCAGTGCGGCGATGCGCGCCGGATCGCGGCTGGCCTGCGCCGGGCCGGGGATGACGGGTACGCCGGCCGCCAACGCCAGGCGCTTGGCCTGGGCCTTGTCGCCGAAGCCGCGCAGCACGTCTGGCGAGGGCCCGATGAACGCGATGCCCCGGGCATGAAGCGCCTCGGCGAATTCCGCGTTCTCGGACAGGAAGCCATAGCCGGGGTGAACCGCGTCGGCGCCGACTCGCTCGGCCGCAAGCACGACGCGATCGACGTCGAGATAGCTCTGTCGCGCCGGCGCCGGGCCGATGGCCACCGACTCGCCGATCCGTCCCACGTGCATGGCATCGCGATCCGCATCGGAATGGACCGTGGCGATCGCGATGCCCATTCGCTCACAGGTACGCGCGATCCGGCAGGCGATCTCGCCTCGATTCGCGATCAGGATCTTGCGAAACATGGCGTCGTCTTCCGGGGCAAGGTCACATGCGAAACACGCCGAAGCGCGTTTCCTCGCGTGGCGTGCGCGCTGCCGCGTCGAGCAGCAGCGTCAGCGTCTGGCGGGTCTCGAGGGGATCGATCACGCCGTCCACCCAGAGGTTCGAAGCGAAGTTGAATGCATCGGCGAAGCGCTCGTACTCGTCCCGGATCGGTTGCTTGAAGGCTTCGCGCTCGGCATCGCTCCATTGCTCACCGCCGCGCGCCAGGATCTGCTCGCGCACGAGCGCGAGCGTGGTGGCGGCCTGCTCGGGACCCATGATCGCCGCGCGTGCGTTCGGCCACATGAAGATCGCATGCGGCCGGAATGCGCGCCCGCACATGGCCAGGTAACCGGCGCCATAGGAGCCACCGGTGATCACGGTGTACTTGGGCACATTGGCCGAGGCCATCGCGGTGATGAACCTGGCCCCCGCCTTGGCGATACCTTGCTGCTCGACCTCGCGCCCGACCATGAAGCCGGTGACGTCGGCCAGGAACAGCAACGGAATGTCGCGCTTGCAGCACAGGTCGATGAAATGCGCTGCCTTGTTGCCACTCTCGGTGAACAGCACGCCGCGGTTCGCGAGCACCCCGACACGAAAACCGTTGATCCTTGCAAAGCCGCACATCAGCGTGTCGCCGTAGAGCGGCTTGAACTCGTCGAAGTCGCTGTCGTCCACCAGACGCAGCAGGATCTCGCGGTTCTCGGATGGATGGCGTGCATCGCGGCTGATCAGGCCGTAGATCTCGTTCGGATCCAGGCGTGGCGAGCGCGGCGGCGCGATCTGCCAGCGTCGCGCGGGCCAGTCGCCCAGGTGCGAGACCAGCCGGCGCGTGATTGCAAGCGCGTCGACGTCGTCCGCGGCCAGGTGGTCGCTGACGCCGCTCGTGCGGCTATGCATCAGCGCGCCGCCGAGTGTCTCGGGGTCGACCTGCTCGCCGGTGGCGGCCTGTGTGAGCTGCGGGCCACCCAGGTACATGAAGCCCTGGCCACGCACGATCACGAGCTCGTCGGCCAGCGCCGGAATGTACGCGCCGCCGGCCGTGCAGGCGCCCATCACCACGGCGATCTGGCCAATCCCCTCGGCCGACATCCGCACTTGCTGGTAGAAGATGGAGCCGAACTGGCCCGCATCGGGAAAGATCTTCGCCTGGTCCGGCAGGAATGCGCCGCCGCTGTCGACCAGGGTGATGCACGGCAGCCGATGCATCCATGCGATCTCCTGCGCGCGCACGTGCTTCTTGCACGTGATGCCGAAGTAGGTGCCGCCCTTCACCGTGGCATCGTTGGCGATGATCATGCACTGCCGGCCGCTCACCTGGCCGATCCCGGTGACCATGCCGGCGCCGGGCGGCACGCCCTCGTGCTGGCCGTCGCCGGCGAGCTGCGCCAGTTCCAGGAAGGGCGAGCCCGGATCCAGCAGCGCATCGATGCGTTCGCGCACGAACAGCTTGCCGCGCTCGCGGTGCTTGGCGAGCACCCGCGCGCCGCCACCGCCGCGGGCCTGTGCGCGGCGCCGTGCCAGCGCTTCGAGCAGGATTCGGTAAGCAGCCGCGTTTTGTTCGGCGTCGGACGCTTCGTTCACTGCAGCCCCGCGATCGATGGCATCTCTCGGAGCACCAGCTTGACCTTGGCCGCCCCGGGCTTCTCGATGCTGCCGTACGGTGCGAGCATGACCTCGGCCTTCACCGACAGCGCGCCACGGATCCGACCCTCGATCTCGCGTCGCAGCGCGTCGGGATCGACCGTGTCATGTTCGGCTCGCTCCACCACCACCTTCAGGTTGCGCTGGGTGGTGTGCCCGTCGAAGTCCGCGATCAGCCGCACCTGGCCCGAGACGGTGGGCCGCATGCCCTCGACCAGGTCTTGCACCGCACTCGGGAACAGGTTCACGCCGCGCACGATCAGCATGTCGTCGGTACGGCCGAAGCAGCGGATCATCGGCTGCGCGCGGCCACAACGGCAGCGCGTCGCGGTGACCACGACATGATCGCCGCTGCGAAAGCGAAACACCGGCGAGGCCTGGCGATGGATCGCCGTGTAGACGAGCTCGCCGGTCGCGCCTTCGTCGAAGGCGCGGGCCTCGCCCGACACCGGGTCGATCAGCTCGGCGATGATGTGGTCGGGCGCCGTCATGTGCATGCCGGCCTGCTCGTCGCATTCGGCCCAGTAGATCACGCCCAGGTCCGTACCGCCCATCAACTCGCAGACCGTTGCCCCCCAGGCCATCGCGATGCGCTCGCGCAGCGCCGGAATACCGCCGCCCGGTTCGCCACCCACCACCAGCCGGCGCACGCCGATCTCGCGCACCGAGCGGCCGAGCTGCGATTGCGCGACCTCGGCCAGGTGCAGCAGGAAGTTGGGCGTGCCCACCACGGCCTGCGGCTTCAGGTCGAAGGCGGCGGCCAACAGTCGGTCCACGCCGCCGTCGGCACCGATCGGGATGTCGAGCGCGCCCATGTACTGCAGTGCCTGGAAGATCGGCAGGCCGCCCACGAAGCCCTTGGACATCGAGAAGCCGTGCAACACCCGGTCGCCCGGTCGTATGCCACAGGCGAACAGGCTGCGCGCGCTCGATTCCTGCCACATGATCGCGTCCTGGCGCGTGAGCCCCACGTAGGACGGGCTGCCGGTGGTGCCCGACGACGCCTGGATCTGGATCACGTCGGACAAGGCAGCGGCCAGGTGCTCGCCCAGCGGCGGCGCCGCCTTCAGGCTGTCGCGCAGCTCGGGCTTGAGCGTGAAGGGCACGCGGGCCAGGTCGGCGCGGGTCCGAATCGAGTCCGGACCGAGGCCGGCCGCCTCGAACTTGCGCCGGTAGAAGGGCGAGTTCGCCCACAGGTATGCATACTGGGCACGCAGGCGGCGATCCTGGATCTCGCCGATCGCGTCGGGCCCCAGTGCCTCGATGGGCGAGAAGTAGGGCATCGACCCGACCGAGGCGGCTTGCTCACTGACGTACTGGACCATCGTCGGCCTTGTCTCCGGTTCTTCTGTCCACGCGAGCCGATCGTGTCGCGGCGCGATCGGTGCATGCCACTCGGATCGCGGCCGATGCGCGCGACGAGTCGATCGATCTTAGCCGATGGGTTTCGCCCCAGGGTCCGCAAACGCGATGCCTCGGCGCCGCGATGCGCTTGGACTCCTCGCGCCGGACGGGCATCATGCGCGCAGCGCTTGGTTCGGCGGGGCTTCGGGCCCGGGTTCGACGCGAGTCGTGTCGGTCGTCCCGATGCCGGCGCGCGGACGGCTGGGCATGAGACAAGGGCGGGAACGCGGGAGGTGAAATGAATCGACCGGGCGATGAATCGGTCCTGGAAGTCGCGATCGTCGGCGCTGGTTTCGCCGGCATGTACCTGCTGCATCGACTGCGCGAGGCCGGGTTCTCGGTCCAGGTGTTCGAGGCCGCCCCCGAGGTCGGTGGCACCTGGTATCACAACCGCTACCCGGGGCTGCGTTGCGACGTCGAGAGTCTCGAGTACCAGTACGCCTGGTCCGAGGATCTGCGTCGGGACTGGCGCTGGTCGGAGCGGTTCTCGGCGCAACCCGAGATCCTGGCGTATGCGAAGTGGGTCGCCGACCGGCTCGACCTGCGCCGGGACATCCGCTTCGACACCCGGATCGCGCGGGCGCGCTGGGACGGGGTCGCCCGGCACTGGGTTGCCACCACCGATTCGGACGAGCGTCTGCTTGCACGCCACCTGGTGTTCGCGACCGGCGCGCTGGCGGTGCCCCGGATGCCCGACATCCCTGGCCTGGACCGGTTCCGGGGCCGGCTGATCCATACCGCCGCCTGGCCGAAGGAGGCGGTCGACTTCAGCGGCCAGGTCGTGGGGCTGATCGGCACCGGCAGCTCGGGCTTGCAGGTCGCGCCTCGAATCGCCGAGCAGGCCGGTACGCTGCACCTGTTCCAGCGGTCGCCCGCGTATTCGATTCCGGCTCGAAACCGGCCGCTGACCGAAGCCGACTACGACGCCTTCCTCAGTGGGCTGGACGCCTTCGACGCGATGGCACTGAAGCACCGCGGCGGCATCGTGACACCGGTGCCCACCCGCGGTGTCCAGGACGTGAGCCCCGAGGAGCGCGACAGCCGCCTGCGCAAGCGCTGGGCCGCGGGTGGCGCGTTCACCTTCTTGTCCGAATTCAATGACGTGCAGACCAACGCGGTGTCGAACGCGATCGTCGCGGACTTCGTGCGCGCGCGGATCCGCGAGGTCGTCCGCGACCCGAAGCTGGCCGACAAGCTCTGCCCCGACTACCTGATCGCCACCCGTCGCACCTGCGTCGACACCGGCTACTACGAGATGTTCAACCGCGACAACGTCGACCTCGTGGACGTCTCCGATGACCCGATCGCGGCGTTCACCGAGGCCGGCGTTCGGCTCGCGTCGGGCCGCGAATATCGTCTCGACGCGCTCGTGCTGGCCACCGGCTACGACGCGATGACCGGCGCATTCCTGGCGGTCGACATCGAGGGGCGCGACGGCCTGACGAATTACCAGGCCTGGGCGGACGGTCCGCGCAACCTGCTGGGCCTGATGGTCGCCGGGTTCCCGAACCTGTTCACCGTCACCGGCCCGGGCAGTCCGTCGGTGCTGACCAACGTGATTCGAGCGATCGAGCATCATGTCGACTGGCTGACCCGCTGCTTCAAGGACCTGCGAGACCAGGGTGTCGAGGTCATCGAGGCGACGGCGAGACCGTCGCGGAACTGGACGACACCGCCATCGAGTTGCGCGACGCGGTGCGCGAATTCGCCCAGGCGGAAATCGCGCCGATCGCGGCTCGCATCGACCGCGACGACCACTTGCCACGCGCGATCTGGCCGCGACTGGGCGCACTGGGCGCGCTGGGTATCACCGCCGAGACCGAGTACGGCGGCCTGGGCCTCGGGTATCTCCATCATGTCGTCGTTGCCGAGGAGATCAGTCGCGCGTCGGGTTCGGTCGGCATCGCCTACATCGCGCACTCGAACCTGCATGTGAACCAGTTGCGTCTCAATGGCAGCGTCGAGCAGAAGCGGCGCGAACTCCCGGCGCTGATCGCCGGCGAGCGCATCGGCGCGCTGGCGATGAGCGAGGCCGGCGCGGGGTCCGACGTCGTGAGCATGACGCTGCGCGCCAAGCGCCGCGGCGACGTGTTCGTGCTCGATGGCAGCAAGATGTGGACGACGAACGGCGCCTATGCCGATCGCTATGTCGTCTACGCCAAGACCGCGCCCGACGCGGGCAAGGCCGGCATCAGCGCCTTTCTCGTCGAGCGTGAATTCCCGGGTTTCGCAACGGCGCAGCCGCTCGACAAGTTCGGAATGCGCGGCTCGGGCACCTGCGAGCTGGTGTTCACCGATTGCGAGGTGCCGGCCGGCAATCTGCTGGGCGAACTGAACCGCGGCGTGCGCGTGCTGATGTCCGGGCTGGACTACGAGCGCATCGTGGCCTCGGCGGGCGCGCTGGGCATCATGCAGGCGGCGCTCGACCTGGCCCTGCCCTACACGCGCGAGCGCCGCCAGTTCGGTCAGCCGATCGGCGACTTCCAGCTCGTGCAGGGCAAGCTCGCCGACATGTACGCGCGCCTGGCCGCCTCGCGCGCGCTGCTCTATGCCACTGCGCGTGCGGCGGATCGCGGCCGGCTACGCCGCGAGGATGCGGCCACGGCCATCCTGTTCACGGCCGAGGCAGCGACCGCCTGTGCGCTCGATGCGATGCAGCTTCTGGGTGGCAGCGGCTATGTCAACGACAGTGCCGCCGGACGTCTGGTGCGCGATGCCAAGCTCTACGAGATCGGCGCCGGCACCTCGGAGATCCGGCGCATGCTGATCGGGCGCGAGCTGGCGTCGCGCTGACCCGGCGCCGCGCCGAGACCGTATCCGCTTGACTCGGCTGCGAAGGCGGGCACAATTCGTGGCGCAACCACCATGGGCGCCGAGCGCGGTCCGGAGGCTTCCGGGCAACCGCGGCGCATCGGCCCCATCGTGCATCGGTTGCCGCGAGAGGACGGGGCTGAATCAGGAGCCCCGAGATGAAGACCATCATCGAACCTTTCCGCATCAAGTCCGTCGAACCGATCCGACTGACCCGTCGCGACGAGCGCGAACGCTATCTGGCCGCCACCGGCTACAACCTCTTCGGCCTGCACGCCGACGACGTTCTCATCGACCTGTTGACCGACTCGGGCACCGGCGCCATGTCGTCGATGCAATGGGCCGCCGTGATGTCGGGCGACGAGAGCTACGCCGGCAGCCCGAGCTTCTATCGCTTCGAGGCGGCGGTGAAGCACCTGATGCCGTTCAAGCACGTGATCCCGACTCACCAGGGGCGTGCCGCGGAGGCGATCCTGTTCTCGGTGTTCGGTGGCGAAGGACGGCGCATTCCGTCGAACACCCACTTCGACACCACCCGCGGAAACCTCGAAGCGTCGGGTGCGTTCGGCGACGACCTCGTCATTGCCGAAGGCAGGGACCCGCGCGCCGAGCACCCCTTCAAGGGCAACATGGACCTGGGGTTGCTGGAGGACTACCTCGGTCGCCACGGCGACGCGGTCCCCCTGGTGATGCTCACGATCACGAACAACGCCGGCGGCGGGCAACCCGTGAGCCTGGCCAATATCCGGGCGGTCGCCGAACTGGCGCATCGATTCGGCAAGCCCTTCTTCATCGACGGCTGCCGCTTTGCCGAGAACGCCTGGTTCATCAAGACCCGGGAGCCGGGGCAGGCCCAGCGGTCGATCGAGGACATCGTGCGGGACTGCTTCGGCGTCGCCGACGGCATGACGATGAGCGCCAAGAAAGACGCCTTCGGCAACATCGGCGGCTGGATCGCAGTGAACGATGATGTCGTGGCGGAGCGCTCGCGCCAGCACCTGATCCGCACCGAGGGGTTCCCGACCTACGGCGGCCTTGCCGGTCGCGACCTCGAAGCCCTGGCCCAGGGTCTGCGCGAGATCGTCGACGAGGACTACCTGCGCTATCGAATCCGCACGAATGCCTACATCGTCGAGCAACTCGATGCCATGGGCATCCCCGTCGTCAAACCCGCCGGCGGACATGCGGTGTTCATCGATGCGCGCGCCTGGCTCGACCACATCGCGCCGCTGCAGTATCCGGGGCAGGCCCTGGCGGTGGCACTGTACGAGCTGGCCGGTATCCGCAGCTGCGAGATCGGAACGGTCATGTTCGGCAGCCAACCCGACGGCAGCGAGCGCCCGGCCGCAATGGATCTGGTCCGCCTGGCCTTTCCGCGCCGCACCTATACGCAAAGCCACGCCGACTATGTCATCGAGGCCTTTGGCGAGCTGGCGGCGACCAAGGACCGCCTGGGGGGGTACCGCATCGTGAGCCAGCCGCAGCGCATGCGCCACTTCACCTGTCGGTTCGAGAAGATCGGCGCGTAGCGTGCCGGGCGGATGACACGGGGACATCCGATACATTCAACGATTCCGACCCGGAGTTGCCGATGACCGTCCATGTCCTTGGTTCGATCAATGTGGATCACGTCGCCCTCGTCGAGCGTCGACCGGCGCTCGGCGAGACCGTGTTCGGCGAGTACGCGCGCTTTCCCGGTGGCAAGGGGGCGAACCAGGCGATCGCGGCGGCGCGCGCGGGTGCCCGCGTGCAGATGCTGGGCGCGGTCGGTCGCGACGCATTCGGGCTCGAGATGCTCGCGTTGCTGCGTGCCGATGGAATCGGCGTCGATGGTGTCGCCGAAGTCGATTTGCCCACCGGCGTGGCCTTGATCACGGTCGACGCCGGTTCGCAGAACTCGATCGTCGTGTGTCCGGGCGCGAACGCCGCCGTCGGTGCGCCGGATCCGGCGCGCCGGCCACTCGACGCAGGCGATGTCTGCCTGGCGCAAGGCGAGGTGCCGCAGCGCAGCGTGGCCGGCTTCTTCGCGCAGGCCCGCACCGCGGGCGCCGCCACGGTCTTCAACCCCGCGCCGTTTCGTGCGATGGCGCCCGACTTCGTCGCGCTGATCGACTATCTGGTGCTCAACGAGGTCGAGTTCGGCCAGTTCATCGGCGCGGACACGGCGCCGGCGTCGCGCGAGGCGGTCGCGGCGATCCTCGGTGAGAACGACGCACTTGGCGCGCACGCAACGAGCCTGGTGGTCACGATGGGCGGTGCGGGGGTCGTATGCAGGGCGGGGGGCGACATCGCCGCCTTCGATGCGCCCCACGTGACACCACTCGACACCGTCGGCGCGGGCGACTGCTTCTGTGGAAACTTCGCGGCCCGACTCGCCCAGGGTGCCGGTTGGCGCGAAGCGATCCGGTACGCGGTTGCCGCCGCCAGCCTGAGCGTCACCCGTCGGGGGGCCGGGACATCGATGCCGTATTGGCACGAAGTCGTGCTCGACGCAAGCCAGTCGCAACGACCCAGGTGATCGCCACCAGGTTCGCGGGCCGTGGCCGCCAGTGTCATCGCCTGCGACCGGCCAGGAAACTGGCGATCGCGATCGCCTGCACGGCCGCGACGCACAGGAAAAACGCCGTGACGCCGCCGCCGATGCCCCGGGCCGCGGATTGCGACGAAGCCAGGATGATCCCGAACATCGCCGGCGCGAACGCATAGCTCGCCTGGGCGATCGCCACCACGCGCGCAACGACCCGCCCGACGTCGCGCGCCGGGAACTCGGCCTGCGCGATCAGTGGCGGCAAGGAGGTGGCATTCCCGATGCCGGAGCCGAACAAGGCGATGCCGAGCAGGATCAACGCGATCTGGTGCTCGGCGGCGAAGGCGAGGATCACCGAGCCCGACAGTTGCACCGCATAGGCGACGGCCGCCGCGATGCGACGATCGGCGCCGGCCGATACCCGTTTGGCCACCCACATGCGTGCGCCGATCGCGCAGGCGGTGGCAAAACCCATCGCCAGGCCGGCATGCCGGGCGCCCAGCGCGGGAACCAGCAGCGCGTACAGGTGCGCGACCAGTCCGATCTGCGCGAACAGGCCGGCCGCCATGCCGGCCGCCAGTGTCACGAAGCCGCGATGACGCCAGCGCGGGCGCATGCCATCGGGACCGGACTCGCTCGATGCCCCGATGGTGACGGGCATGGGGGCCGCTTCGCCATCCGGGTGTTGCCCCAACATCTCGGGGGTCCGCGAAAAGACCCGGCGATCGAGCCAGGCCATGGTCACCAGGGTCGTGATGCCGACCACCAGGGCGGCCCGTGTGAACCCGAGCGACGCGATCAGCGCCACCCATAGCGGCGAGAACACGATGCCGCCGAAGCTGGCGCCGTTGTAGGCCTTCGAAAGCGCCATCGGACGAGCGCGCACATACCAGGGCGCGATGGCCGCATTGACCGCGACGGCACCCATCGTGACCCAGCCGGCGCCGGTCAACAACGTGCTTGCGAACAATTGCCAGGGTGCCGTGGCGAGCGACCAGCCGAGCATGCCCGCGGTCGCGAGGCCGGCGCCGGCGATCGCCACGCGGCCCACGCCAAAGCGCGTGTAGAGCCCGGGCAAGCGCGACACGACGATCGCGCCGAACAGGTAGTGCATCGTCACGGCGCCCGATACCAGCGTCAGTGACCACCCGGTTCGCTGCATGACGTCGTGCAGGAAGATCGACGGCCCGTAGAACCCGATCCCCCAGCCGAGCACCGCCATCAGAAAGCTGGCGCGAACCACCGCGGGACCGAGAAAGGTGTTGCTGGATCGCATGGACCGTGACCAGGTCGACGACAAGGCCCTATGGTGCCCGTGCCAATGCTCGAAACGATTTGTTCGTGGTCGAAGCAACGCCCGATTCCTGCCGGGGCGAGCCGGCGTGATTGCCAAGCCGCGAGCTCGCGCGCAAGATCGGTCGCCACGAGACGGAGGCCCACGATGAACGAACCGACCATCCTCGTCACTGGCATATCCGGGTTCATCGCCAAGCACTGCGCGGTCGAACTCCTCGAACACGGCTATCGCGTGCGAGGCACCGTCCGCGGCCTGGACAAGGCGGATCAGGTACGGACGACGCTGGCGGCCCGCGCCGATGTATCGCGACTCGAGTTCGCAGCCGCCGACCTGCTCTCCGATGCCGGCTGGGCCGATGCGATGCGCGGGGTGCACGGCGTGTTGCACGTGGCGTCGCCGTTTCCGCTGGTGCAACCCAAGGACGAAGCCGAGCTCGTGCGGCCCGCGGTCGACGGTAGCTTGCGGGTCCTGGGCGCCGCTAAGGCAGCCGGCGTCGAACGCTTCGTGCAGACCTCGTCCACGGCGGCCGTCATCTATGGCCATCGCAAGCGTCGTCCCGGCGCCTTCACCGAGGCCGACTGGACCGACGTCGACGACCCGCACATCACCGCCTACACCAAGTCGAAGACGCTCGCCGAACGCGCGGCGCGCGATTTCGTCGCCAGGGAATGTCCCCGGATGTACTACGCGTCGGTCAATCCGGGCCTGGTGCTGGGTCCTTTGCTCGATGCCGACGCCGGCAGCTCCGCAAACCTGATCGTCGACTGCCTGCGCGGCAAGTACCCCGGCTGCCCGCGGCTGTCGTTTCCGGTCGTGGACGTGCGCGACGTGGCGCTGGCGCACCGGCTGGCGCTGGAATCGAGTGCGGCGTCCGGCGGGCGCTTCCTGGCTACGTCGGACGCGGTCTGGTTCAAGGACATGATGCAGCCGATCAAGGACCGTCTGGGCGAACGGGCGCGCAAGATTCCGACGCGCGAACTGCCGAACTTCATGGTCAGGCTCGTGGCGATCTTCGATCCGGCGACGCGCTCGATCCTGCCCGAGCTGGGCATCGACGTTCGTATCGACAACTCGGCCACCCGCGCGACGCTCGGCATGGAATTCCGATCGCACACCGAGTCGGCACCGGCGATGGCCGAGAGCCTGTTGCGGCTGGGCCTGGTCTAGGACACGACGTTCGGCCCCTGCCGATACCCGAGCGCCTCGCGCACGTCCTGTGCTTGCAGGCCCTCGCGCGCGGCCAGGTCGGCGATCGTGCGCGCCACCTTCTGCACGCGGTGCAGGGCCCGGGCGCTGAGGCGTAGTCCGGCGGCGGCCCGCATCAGCAGTTCATGCCCGTCGGCGTCGGGGCGGCACCATCGATTCACGCCGGCGACATCCAGTAGTGCGTTCGGGCAGCCCTGGCGCGCGAGCTGGCGCTCGGTGGCGGTGGCCACGCGCTGCGCGATGGCCGAGCTCGACTCGGCGGGCCGGGCGCCAAGCAATACCTGCTCGTCGACGCGGGCGAGCGTGATGCGCAGGTCGATGCGATCGAGCAACGGGCCCGAGACCCGACGCTGGTAGCGCTGGACCTGGTCGGCGCTGCAGCGGCAGTCGGGGGTGCCGAGATGGCCGCAGGGGCAGGGGTTCATGGCCGCGACGAGCTGGAAGGCGGCCGGGAAGGTGACCTGGCGCGCCGCGCGCGACACGACCACGGCGCCGGTTTCGAGGGGCTCGCGCAGGGCCTCGAGGGCGGCACGGGAGAATTCGGGGAGTTCGTCCAGGAACAGCACGCCGTGATGGGCGAGGCTTGCCTCGCCCGGGCGTGGCGGATTGCCGCCGCCGATCAGCGCGGCGGTCGATGCGCTGTGGTGCGGGGCGCGGAACGGCCGCGCGGCGATGGCGTCCGGGCGGAAGCGACCGGTCAGCGCCAGGATGGCCGCGCTCTCGAGCGCGTCGGCGCCGGTCGCCGGTGGCAGGATCGAGGGCAGGCGGGTGGCCAGCATCGACTTGCCGGCGCCGGGCGGCCCGGACATCAGCAGGCTGTGACGACCGGCCGCCGCGATCTCGAGCGCGCGCCGCGCAACGGCCTGCCCCCGGACATCGGCAAAGTCTGCTCCGTTCGCGCGCTCGTCGGCCGGCGCAGGCGGCTCGGGTTCGATGGCCGCGAGCGGCTCGCTGCCATCGAGGTGGGCGCAGACCGTCGCCAGGTGTCCGGCCGCCACTGCCCTTAGCCCGGGCACCACCGCGGCCTGGGCGGAATCGGCGGCCGGAATGATCAATTCGCGCACCGGCGCATCGCGCATCAGCCCCAGCGCAATGGCCAGCAGCCCCTTGACGGGCCTCAGCTTTCCGGTGAGTGAAAGCTCACCTACGAGCTCCGTGGCATCGAGATCGGGTGGCTTGCGGCCATCGGGGCCGGTCAGTTGCCCGCTGGCGACGAGGACGCCGATCGCGATCGGGAGATCGAAGCCGCCGCTGTCCTTGGGCAGGTCGGCCGGCGTCAGGTTGACCGTGATGCGCCGGTTGGGGAACTCGAAGCCCGCATGCAGCAAGGCCGCGCGTACGCGCTCGCGGCTCTCGCGCACGGCCGCGGCCGGCAGGCCGACGATATGAAAGGCGGGCAGCCCGTTGCCGATGTGAGTCTCCACATCGACGGCATGCGAATCGACCCCGACGGTGGTGCGGCACCGGACCTGTGCGAGAGACATGCGCCGCCTGCCGGTATCGGGGCTCGGGCCAGGCGCGCGCCCGGCTCAGCCGGTGGCTTCGGGGCCGCCATCCTCGGCCGCCTGCTTTTGCGCGGCGGCTTCGAGCGCCTCGACGCGTTCGCGAAGCCGATCGAGTTGCGCGCGCTGGGCATCGAGTTCGTCACGGGTGACGAGCTCGAGGCGGTCGAAGAACTGGGCCGAGAGCGCCTTCAGGTTGCGTTCGACATCGGCTGCCGGGCTGTTGCGCAGCAGCTCGCCGATGCGTTCCTGAAAGTCGCCGAACAAGGAGGGTCGGGTTCTGTCCATGGCGGCCAGTCTAGCACCGGGCGAGCGCTCGCAACGGCACGGTCGACCTAGGTCCGATGGAGCTCGGGTGCCTTCCTGCCTGCGTGCCGGGCGCTCGCGGGATTCATGCACTCGAAACGAGCGCACCAAACAGGTGCCTTCGGCCCGGCGCGAGTGCTGCACTGCGACATCCCGGGCATGGGAATGCGGGTCGTTGCACCAACACGGTGCGGAAAGTCGTGAATCAGACCTCGATCAAGCTGGCACGGGAAATGCGAACGTAGTTCCGTGCGCCGGGCCCGCATCCGGCAACGAAAACATTATTAGACGTTTGCACACAGTAACGGAGAGAACGATGAGAACCGATTCGATCAAGCGCGCGGCGTTGGCGGCACTCGTGGCCTCGGCGACCGCCTTGCCCGTGGCCGCGGTGGCGGCCGATTCGCCGATCAGCGCCAATGTGTCGATCGCGAGCGAGTACAAGTACCGCGGCATTTCTCAGACCAACCGCAAGCCGGCCCTCCAGGGCGGATTCGACTACGCGCACGCGAGCGGGTTCTACCTGGGTACCTGGGGCTCGAGCATCAGCTGGCTCTCCGACGGTGCGGCGAACGTCAGCAGCGGCGTCGAGCTGGACTTCTACGGCGGCTACAAGGCCAAGGCAGGCCCGATCGAGTTCGACGTCGGATTGCTGCAGTACTACTACCCGGGCACCTACCCCGCCGGATTCACCAGCCCCGACACGCTCGAGATCTATGCGGCCGGCTCCTGGCAGATGCTGACGCTGAAGTATTCGCATTCGCTGACCAATCTGTTCGGGTTCACCGACAGCAAGGGCTCCGGCTACATCGACCTGTCCGCGGCCTTCCCGGTCGGCCAGTTCACCTTGAAGGCACATGTCGGCCACCAGACGGTTCCGGCCACGACGGGCCGGGCGAAGTCCGATTTCTCGTACTCGGACTGGAGCGTTGGCGTCGCCACCCAGTACGCGGGCATCGACTTCGGCCTGAGCTACATCGATACCAATGCCAAGACCGCCTTCTTCACCAATGCCTTCGGCAAGGACACCGGCAAGGGCACGGTCGTGCTGACGGTCGGCAAGGCATTCTGAGCGCGGGTCGAACGCGTCACTCACTCATAGACATTGCGCGCCGCCGGGGGCGGCGCGCCGGAGATTTCGATGAAACTGATCACCGCAATCATCAAGCCGTTCAAGCTCGACGAGGTGCGCGAGGCCTTGTCGGGGATCGGGGTCCAGGGCGTCACCGTGACCGAGGTCAAGGGATTCGGGCGCCAGAAGGGCCACACCGAGCTCTATCGCGGCGCCGAGTACGTGGTGGACTTCCTGCCCAAGATCAAGCTCGAAGCCGCCGTCGACGACGCGGTGCTGGACCAGGCGCTCGAGGCGATCGAGACCGCCGCCCGCACCGGCAAGATCGGCGACGGAAAGATCTTCGTCACCGACCTGGAGCAGGTCGTTCGGATCCGCACCGGCGAGACCGGTTCGTCCGCGCTCTGACACCCGCGCGCCCTGCGCGCCGAATGTCGGCGCCACGCGAAAACCGCTACGGAGATACGAGATGAATTCCCTGTCTAAATGGATCGGAAAACTGGCCCTGGCCGCGCCGCTGGCGCTGGTCCCGGCCCTGGCCGGCGCCGCCGAGGCGGCGGTGCACAAGGGCGACGTGGCCTGGATGCTGGTCGCCACCTTGCTGGTGGTCTTCATGGCCGTCCCCGGCTTGGCGCTGTTCTACGGTGGCCTGGTGCGCGCCAAGAACATGCTCTCGGTGCTGATGCAGGTGCTGGTCGTCTTTGCGCTGATCCTGGTGCTGTGGGCGGTCTACGGTTACTCGCTGGCGTTCACGCCGGCCAACGGCTACTTCGGTGGCTTCTCGAAGCTCTTCCTCTCGGGCGTGAACATCAACACGCTGGCAGACACGTTCACCGAGACCGTGAAGCTGCCCGAGTTCGTGTTCCTGGGCTTCCAGGCGACCTTCGCCGGCATCACCTGCGCGCTGATCGTGGGCTCGTTCGCCGAACGCATCCGCTTCTCGGCGGTGCTGCTGTTCTCGGTCATCTGGTTCACCTTCTGCTACATCCCGATCGCGCACATGGTCTGGGGCCCCGGCGGCATGCTGCTCGGTGCGGGCGCGCTCGACTTCGCCGGTGGCACGGTGGTGCACATCAATGCCGGTGTCGCGGGCCTGGTCGGCTCGTACATGGTGGGCAAGCGCATCGGGTTCGGCCGCGAGTCGCTGGCCCCGCACTCGCTGCCGCTGACGATGGTCGGCGCATCGATGCTGTGGGTCGGCTGGTTCGGCTTCAATGCGGGCTCGAACCTCGAGGCCACCAGCGGCGCCGCGCTCGCCTTCGTGAACACGCTGTTCGCGACCGCCGCCGCCACGCTGGCCTGGACCTTCGCCGAATGGATGGCCAAGGGCAAGCCGTCGATGCTGGGTGCGGCTTCGGGCGCAGTCGCCGGTCTCGTGGCCGTCACGCCGGCCTGCGGCTCGATCAGCCCGATGGGCGCGATCGTTCTCGGCCTGGCCGCCGGCGTCGTCTGTCTGTGGGGTGTGAACGGCCTCAAGCGCATGCTCGGTGCAGACGACTCGCTCGACGTGTTCGGCGTGCATGGCCTGGGGGGCATCCTCGGCGCCATTCTGACCGGCGTGCTGACCTCGCCGGCGCTCGGCGGTACCGGCGATCCGGCCAAGTTCTCGATGATGAGCCAGGTCTGGATCCAGACCTACAGCGTGCTGATCACGATCGCCTGGTCGGGCGTGGTGGCCTTCATCGGCTACAAGATCGCCGACATGGTGGTCGGCCTGCGCGTGCCGGAAGACGAAGAGCGCGAGGGTCTGGACATCACCGCGCACGGCGAACAGGCCTATCACCGCTAGTTTCTTGTGGATCTCTCCCGGGTCGGTGTCTCCTAAGCCGGCAACCCATTGCGGGGGCGTTTGACGCCCCCGCTTTTATTTCGCGTGGTGGAACTCGGTGCCGGGTTCCGGGGCCGGGCCCGGTGCACGGTAAACTCCCAGGTTCGTCCGTTTCTCCACGAGCCTGTCCCGGCACTCGATGGTCCCGCATCTCCAGACTGCCCTGAAGGGCCCGTTGCTCGATCTCGAGCGTCGAATCCTCGACGCGACGCCGCGGATCGAACGCTGGTTCCGTCTGGAGTGGCAGGAGCACACGCCGCCCTTCTACTGCTCGGTCGACCTGCGCAATGCCGGGTTCAAGATCGCGCCGATCGACACCAACCTTTTTCCGGCCGGCTTCGACCTGCTTTCGCGTGAAATGCTGCCGCTGGCCGTTCAGGCCGCGATGGCGGCCATCGAGAAGTACTGCCCCGACGCACGGAACCTCTTGCTGATTCCCCAGCGCGGCGCGACCGATCCGGCCTACCTGACCCACCTGGCACGGCTCGCGAGCGTGCTGCGCCAGACCGGCCTGCATGTGCGTTTCGGCAACCTCGATGCGGCACGAGGCGAGTCCGTCATGATCGAGCTACCCGACGGCGGCTCCTTGCGGCTGGAACCCCTGGTTCGCCAGGGGCGACGTCTCGGCCTCGACGGCTTCGACCCCTGCTCGATCCTGCTCAATGACGACCTCGCCACGGGCGAGCCCGCGATTCTCGATGGCTTGCACGAGCAGGTCCTGTTGCCGCCCTTGCATGCGGGCTGGCGTACGCGGCGCAAGTCCAATCATGTCGCGGCCTACGCCGCGGTGTCCAAGCGCTTTGCGAAGTTGATCGATGTCGATCCCTGGCTGATCGGGCCGGCGCACGTGAGCGTTGCGCCGGCCAACCTGCTCACGGGCGAAGGCGAGGCCCGCCTGGTGCGCAGCGTCGACACCGTGCTGCGGCAGGTGCGTGCCAAGTATCGCGAGCTGCGCATCCGGGAGACTCCGTTCGTGGTGCTCAAGCCGGACGCGGGCTCGCATGGCGCCGACGTCGTGACGCTACGAAGCACGGCGGACGTGCGCGCATTGCCTCACGATGCGCGTCTGCGGCTGTCAGCCGGTGCCGACGACGACGGCGCGGTCGGGATCCTGGTGCAGGAAGGCGTGCACACGATGGAGTCCGTCGAGGGCGCCTCGTCGGAACCCGTCGTGTACATGGTCGATCGCTTCGTCGTCGGTGGCTACTACCGCACCCATGCCCGACGCAATCGTGACGAAAGCCTGGATGCGCCCGGCGGGCGCATCGTGCCCTTGCCCTTCGATTCGAGCTGTCTGATGCCCGATGCGAGTGCCGGCCCCGAGGCCGGAGCCAATCGCTTCTACGCCTATGGCGTGATCGCGCGGCTCGCCTTGCTGGCGGCCGCCATCGAACTCGAGCAGACCGATCCAGACCAGTCCCTCTACGGGTGAAACCGATGCGAATTCTGATCATTCTCGACCCGCTCGAAGAGATCAAGATCTACAAGGACACGAGCTTCACGATGATGCGAGCGGCCCGGGCGCGCGGCCACGAGGTCTGTGTCTGCGAGCAGCAGTCGCTATGGCTCGAAGGCGCGAACGCCATGGTCCGCGCGCAGCCGCTCGAGCTGCGCGAGAACGAGTCCCCCTGGTATGTGCTTGGCGAGCCGCGGGCGGAGTCGGTGGCCGCCTTTGGCGCCGTGCTGATGCGCAAGGACCCGCCCTTCGACATGGAGTACGTGTACTCGACCTTCGTGCTCGAGCGCGCGGCCGCGCAAGGGGCGCGAGTCTTCAACGATCCGGCCGCGATCCGCGACCACAACGAGAAGCTCGCGATCACCGAGTTCGCGCAATTCACCGCGCCGACGATCGTCACCCGAGATCCTCTGCGCCTGCGCGAGTTCGTGGCCGAGCACGGCAGGGCGGTCTTCAAGCTGCTCGACGGCATGGGCGGCGCGTCGATATTCCAGGCGCGTGCCGACGACCCGAATCTATCGGTGATCATCGAGACGATGAACCAGTTCGGCGCGCGCTCGGTCATGGCACAACGCTACCTGCCGGCCATCACCGAGGGCGACAAGCGCGTGTTGCTGATCGGCGGCGAGGTGGTTCCCTACGCGCTGGCGCGGATCCCCAAGGCGGGCGAGGCGAGAGGCAATCTGGCGGCCGGGGGAACCGGCCGTGCCCAGCCCCTGTCGCCGCGTGATCGCGAGATCGCCGAGGCACTGGCGCCGGTGCTCGGCGCGCGCGGCTTGTTGCTGGTGGGGCTCGATGTCATCGGCGATTGCCTGACCGAGATCAATGTCACCAGCCCGACCTGTTTTCGCGAGATCATGGATCAGACCGGGCACGACGTGGCCGGGCAGTTCATCGAGGCGCTCGAGCGCGCGGTCGAGTCGCCGCCGCCGGGGCCGGGCGCGCCCGCATGATCGGCATCCTGGTCGTCTCGCACGAGCCCCTGGGCACGGCGCTCATCCACTGCACGCGCCACATCTTCGGCCGCATGTTGCCGCAGCTCGCCGCGCTCGACGTGATCCCCGACGAAGACCCGGGTCGGGCCGAGATGGCGGGCCGCGAACTGATCGCGCGCATCAACGACGGCAGTGGCGTCCTGGTGCTGACCGACATCTGCGGGGCAACGCCGGCGCGAGTGGCCGCGCGCCTGGCCGATTCGGGGCGGATCTGCGTGCTGGCAGGGGCCAACCTGCCGCTGTTGTTGCGGGCATTGTCGCGCCGTCGCGGGGCCGAGATCGAATCGCTGATCGTGGAGTTGCTGCCGCTCGCGCGTGAAGCGATCGGGCGGGTCCGTGCCGACGGCAGCCTCGAAGACGACATGTGCATACCGATCGAGACCAGGAATCTCGACGATGCCGACGAGCAAGGCGGAAACGGCGATGCAAAGCGCTGAGATCACCGTCGTCAACAAGCTCGGGCTGCACGCGCGTCCGTCGGCCAAGCTGACCCAGGTGGCCACGCGCTTCACCGCCGAAGTGTGGATCACGCGCAAGGGCCGACGTATCAACGCAAAGAGCATCATGGGGGTCATGATGCTTGCGGCGGCCAAGGGTGCGACCTTGCTGGTCGAGACCGACGGCCCCGACGAGATCGAGGCACTGGCCGAGATCCGGGCGCTGATCGAGTCCGGGTTCGGCGAGGAGCTCGAGTAATGTTCAGCCTCTACGGGATCGGACTCGGCGGCGGCATCGCGATCGGTCGGGCGCGCATGCTGGCGCCGCAGATGCGCGATGTCGTGCGCTATCGGATCGCGCCGGCGCGGGTCGACGCCGAGGCGGTGCGACTCGATGCCGCGCTCGGTGATGTGCGACAGGAACTGGAGGCCGTCTCCGAGCACCTGCCCGAGGCCGCGCCGCCCGAGGCCCGGGCGCTGATCGATGTACACCTGATGATCCTCGAGGACCCGATGCTCGTCGACGGCACCCGGGCCATGATCTTCGAGGATCACTGGAACGCCGACTGGGCGCTGGCCACGCAGGCGCACGCGCTGGCAGCGCAGTTCGAGGCGTTCGAGGATCAATACCTGCGCGAGCGCAGTCGCGACGTGCGCCAGGTCACCGACCGCGTGCTCAAGGCGCTCGCGGGCAGCGGCGGCAAGGAAGCGGGCCAGGTCGGCGAGGCGATGGTCTTCGTGGCCGAGGACATCGCGCCGGCCGACATGCTCACGCTGCGCAATCCGCTGGGCTTCGCGATCGACCTCGGCGGCACCACATCGCACACGGCGATCCTGGCGCGCTCGATGAACGTGCCGGCCGTCGTCGGGCTGCATTGCGCGCACGAGCTGGTGCGCGACGACGACTGCATCATCATCGACGGCGAGCGCGGCTTGCTGATCGTCGACCCCGACGAGATGGTGCTGGCCGAGTACCGCCACCGCCAGGCCGCCGGCGAGCTCGAGCGCCAGAAGCTCAGGCGCCTGATCCACGTGCCTGCGCGCACGCTCGATGGCACCGAAGTGGAACTGCACGCCAACATCGAGTTGCCCGAGGAGGCCGAGCCGGCGCGGCAGGCCGGTGCGACCGGCGTCGGGCTCTATCGCACCGAGTTCCTGTTCATGAATCGGCGCGACCTGCCCACCGAGGACGAGCAGTTCGAGGCCTATCGCGACGCGGTCGTGGCCATGGACGGCTTGCCGGTGACGATCCGCAGTCTGGACATCGGCGCCGACAAGGCGCTGTCGAGCATCGATCCGGTCGTCATGCCCAATCCCGCGCTGGGGCTGCGTGCGATTCGCTTCTGTCTGTCGCGCCCCGACATGTTCCTGGCGCAATTGCGCGCGATCCTGCGGGCCTCCGCCTTCGGCCGGGTTCGCCTGCTATTGCCCATGCTCACGCACGGGCACGAGGTCGAGCAGACCTTCCGTCTGGTCGATCGGGCCCGGGCCGAGCTTCGGGCCACGGGTCATGACTTCGACGAAGCGATGCCGGTGGGCGGCATGATCGAGGTGCCGGCCGCAGCGCTGTCGGCGGCCATGCTGTTGCGTCGGCTGGATTTCGTCTCGATCGGGACCAATGATCTGATCCAGTACACGCTGGCAATCGATCGCGCCGACCATGCGGTCTCGGATCTCTATGATCCTTTCCATCCGGCGATCCTGCGACTGATCAGTGGCACGATCCGCGCGGCGAACAAGGCGGGCAAGCCGGTGTCGGTCTGCGGAGAGATGGCTGGCGATCCCTATGCCACCCGCATGCTGCTGGGCATGGGCCTGGTGCAGTTCTCGATGCATCCGGCCAGCCTGCTGCGGGTCAAGCGCGAGGTCTTGCTCGCCGATGCCGGCAAGCTGCGCACCCGGGTCGCGCGCCTGTTGGCCAATGACGATCCCGCTCGCGTGCAGGCCCTGGTCGCGCGGCTGGCGCGCGAGGACTGAAACCTTTGCCGCTGGCCGCGGGTGGCGGGTCGCCCCGGCATGCGAAGGGCTTCAGTTCGGCGAGCAGGTGACGCGGTTGCGGCCGCCGGTCTTGGAGAGGTAGAGCGCGCGGTCCGCCCGGCCGATGAAGCTCTCGATCGTCTCTCGCGAGGCCACTTCGGCGACGCCGGCCGAGATGGTGATCGAGCCGATCTGCTCGCCGTCTTCGCGCCGGATCTTGCTGCGCTCGATGCAATCGCGGATGCGCTCGGCCAGGATCTTGGCACCCTGCTCGTCGGTTTCCGGCAGCAGGACCGCGAACTCCTCGCCGCCGTAGCGTGCCGAGAAGTCCCGACCGCGCACCAGTCCACGAATCGCCGACGCGACGGTCCGGATCACGACATCGCCGAAGGGGTGACCGTAGGTATCGTTGATCTTCTTGAAGTGGTCGATGTCGAGCATGATCAGCGACAAGGCCTCGCTGCCGCGATGTTGGGTCATGGTCTCGATGGCCGCATCGAAGGCCCCCCGGTTGCCAAGCCCGGTGAGCGCGTCGGTGTTGGCCTGGTCGCGCGCCTTGCTCAGCTCCAGTGTCAGTCTTGCCGCTTCTTCCTGCGACTCGCGGACCTCGTCGAGCAACTTGCGGATCGTCTGTCCCGCACGCGTGGTCTCGTCGAGCATGTTGGCCACATCGGCCTTCAGGTTCTCGCGGCGATTGGGGTCGTTGAGCGACACCCCGAATTCGGACAGGCTGTTGCTGAAGCGCTCGGTCTCGCTGTCGGCGCTGCTCATCTGCAGCTCGGTGCGCGAGATGAGCGAGAGCAATGCGTCCTGGGCCTTGGCCACGCTGGATTCGGCGGACTCGATCAGATGACGGTTGTAGAGCTCGAACGTGATCGCGCCGGAAAGCTTCTGGCCCGTCTGCATGCGCTGGTCGAGATCCTTCTTGAGCTCCTGGTTGTCACCCGTGGCATAGGCATACCAAAGGGCATAGCTCTTGGGCCTGAAGTCGTCGGTGTGACGCGACATCAGCGGCAGGATCTGTCGGATCAGATCCTTGCTCGGTGCCGGCTGCTCGGTCGTGGTTTCGGTCGCCATTCACTATCCCTGTCCCCGCTCGCGGCGGGGGGCTGTGATTCGGAGCGTTCTCGCGTTCTTCTGATGGCCAGGGGCTGGGCCTGGCCACAGATCGGGTAGATCACGCGCGCATGGAGCCATTCTCATCATTCGTTTGTGCGGCGAACCGACGATGAGGCGGTTGATTTCCCGGCAATTCGCCCGCCGGCGCCGTTGACTCCGGTGGTGCCCACGGCGGTTCCCAAACCGGAACCGGGACGCCGGCCGTGCCCGGCGAGATCGGGCTCAGGCCTTGCGCAGACGGGCCTTGAGGCGGGCGTGGAGGGCCTCCGAGCGCAGGCTGTCCGTGTAGGCGGCGCGCATCGAGGCCTCGAGTGCAGCCTGTTCGCCGACCGAACCGTCGCGGGCGATCCGGTGCAGATGCTGTTTCATCTTGGCGACAGCGACCGGTTCGGTCTTCGAGATCGCGTCGAGCTGGGTGTCGACGCTGGGCCACAGCGCATTGGCTGCCACGGCGTCGGCGAGGAATCCGATCCGCAACATCTCGTCGGTCTCGATCGTGATCCCGGTGAGCATCAGCCGCGATGCCGCGGGCAGTCCCAGGCGCGCGACATAGCGCCGTAAGCCACCCGGGTAGTAGTGCAGGCCGAAATGGGCGGCAGGCATGAACATCCGGGACGGCCGCACCCCGATTCGGACGTCGCAGCATAGGGCGAGGTCGGTCGCGCCGCCGTAGACGCTGCCATTGAGCGCGGCCACGGTCACGCAGGGCAGGGTTTCGAGCGCATCGAGCATTCGCTCGAAGCGGTCGTCGAGCTCGGTCGCGATGGCATCGAGCGTATAGCCCGAGCTGAATGTCCGTTCGCCGGTGCCGGTGATCACGAGCGAGCGGATGGCACCGGTGGTGCCATCGGGGCCGATCATGGAGGCCAGGAGTGCGCTGATCGCGTCGATATCGGCCGGGTCGAGCCGATTGTGCTCTTGGGGGCGGTTCAGGCGCAGGCACCACGCCTGCGAGCCCCGATAGAGTAGCGGCGCATCGGCATGAGCTGCGATCGGTGTCGCGGGCACATCTCTAAAGTAAGTGCTCGCCTCGGGTGCAGGCCCTTTCGAAGCGTGGTGATCGTTCATGAGTCCAGGAAGGCGGCGACGCCGGGAAGGGCGCGCAATCCGGCCAGCGCGGCCGGATCCGGCAACTCGGGTCGATCCCGATCCTGTGCGACGAGACACAGGAAGCCAAGTGGTTCGTCGCCCTCGGGACGGAACTGGTGCCACGTGGCCGCCGGCACGTCGACCAGGTCGTGCGGGCCGAGCGGGTAGATACGATCGCCGAGCAGGCAACGCCCCCGACCGCGCAGAACCATGACTGCATGGGTGTGCTGGTGCCGCTCCAGCGTCGTGTGCCCGCCGGGCGCGACTTCGAAATAGCGCCACTGGCTGGCGCCGCCGACGGCATCGAACAGCACCTGGCGGGTGACGTCGCGAAACGGTGCGTCGCCATCGCGCTTGTAGGCGAGACGCTCGACGCCTTCCCATCGGCCGGCCGGGCCGGCCTTTCGCACGTGTGTCGCCTTGGTATTCATGCCGTGCATTCTAGGAGGCTTTCGACGAATGGACCGGTTTGGGTGAGGGAAGCGTCGGCGCCGGCCATCGCCTTGAGTCGAGGCGCCGGGTCCCCTTTCTTTCGCCCGGACGCCTAGCTCGATTGGCCCAGGGCGTCGGCGACGCGTTGCGCGAACGCGGCCGCCCGCTCGGGCATCGCGTCGCCGGCCTCGAGCAGGTTGCCGCCGATCAGCAGCATCGTGTCCAGGCCGTACTGATCCAGAAGCTCGTCGACCCGGTCCACGCTCATGCCGCCGGCCGGCACCGGCAGCGCCGGCGGATGGTCCTCGAGCGGTTCGCGCGCGTATCGGGCGATCGCGTCGCAGGTCGCCCGATCGTAGGAAAAGCGCCCGCCGTGGTTCGGAAAGATCGTTGCATCGGCACCGAAGAGACGGAACAGCCGACCCAGAAGCAACGGCGCGGCGATGCGCACGGCGCCCGCGAAAGCCGGATGAGCGATCACCGGCACATTGGCTCGGGCGCGAACCAGCTCCGCAAAGACCGGAATGCCGATCAGCATCGGGCAAGCCAGGACGGCGCCGACGCCCTCGGCATGGACCAGGTCGAGCTGGCGGGCGATCCGTGCCGGGCCTCCCGAGATCGTCGGCGCGTAGACCGTGTGCCCGCCCCCCTCCCGATTGGCGCGTGCAACGGCGCGCTGGACCGCTGGAACCCGCGCGTCGAAGGGCGCATACGGCTGGTCGGCAATGCCATGGTCGTCCTTGATCACGTCGATCCCCGATCGGGCGAACGTGTAGGCCAAGGCGGCCAGGGCATCGGGTCCGAGGCCTTGCGGCTTGAGCGCCGTGCACGAGAGCGCGCGGCGCCCGGCGCCCACGGCCTTGCGCAGGCCGGCGATGCCGTAGCCGGGTCCGGGCAGCGCACCGACGAGCGAGGCCGGCAGCTCGGCGTCGATCAGCATGACGTCGGGCTGAAGTGAACAGTTTCCGAACAGCATGTTCATCAGCTGACCAGGCTCGTCGCCGACCGTGTCGGTGGCCAGCGCGATGCGTGCGATTGAAAGCTCGGGGTCGGTCGGATCGGGTTCGACGGACTCGACGCGGCCCATGACCTCGGTTCGGACGAACGCGTCGCCGACGGCATCGGGCGGCATCTCGATGCTCTGTTCCACCGCGAGCGCGGCCGCGCGACGGCGCGCCTCGCCAGGATTCGCGTCGATTCGATAGTGGGCGATCAGGCGTTCATTCATCAGATGTCGGCGGGGACCAATGCACTGGCTTGCGGGCGTCGATCGGATTCTCTCAGATCAGCGCTCGGCCGCCGGTGTCGAAGGCCGTGCGCCGCCGGCCGGTCGAACGGGGCCGCTGGTCGCTCCGATCCGACCGTTGGTGCCCGCCAGGATACCGAGGCCGGTGCCGGTGTGAACAATGCCGCAGGAGATTTCGGCGGGACATGCTGCAATGGCGCCCGACGACACAAGGCGGCAGGAGAGAGCACATGATCCCAGGCAAGGCCCAAGGGGATTGGCGCAGCGCGCAGGAGGCGCGCAGGGGCACGATGGAGTCGATCGAGCGTGCCCACCGGATCGTGACCGCGGAGCGCGATGCACTCGAGGCGATGTGCCGCGCCGCGGGCCTGTCCCCGACCGACTGTACCGACGACGACCTGCGGGTCGCGCTGCTCGCGCGCGCGCGCTGACACCGAGCCCGGCCGCGGGCCCCGGCCCGGGGCCGTCGCGGGTTGGGATCAGGCCTTGGCCGGCTCCACCAGCTCCAGGTAGGCATGCCAGGTCGCATGCCCGACCAGCGGCGCGGTGAGAACGAGCGGCACGAACCACAGCAGCAGGCTTGCGCCGATCAGCACCACGATCAGCGCCGCCCAGAACAGCATCGGGCCGAGATTGGCCAACAGCGCGCGCGCGCTGGTGATGATCGAGATCATCGTATCGGCCTTGCGGTCCAGCATCAGCGGAACCGCGACGACCGACATCGCGAACACGAGCGTCGCGAACACCAGGCCGACCCCCCCCCAGATCAGCAGGAACTCGGGGTTCGCCAACGAGAAGATCTGCGCGACCATGCCCTTGAGCGTCGGGAGGCTGGAGGTCGAGAGCAACGCGAACATCACGACCGAGACGCGTGCCCAGATCACCATCAGGAAGGTGAGGATCGCCGCGAAGAACGCGATCGAGCCCAGGTTGCGCCGCCAGCAAGTCAGGCTCGCGCCGAGATCGGTCGGCTCACCGCGGCTGCGCTGGCGCGAGAGTTCATAGATTCCGGCGCACACGAACGGCCCCATCAGGAAGAACCCGGCCACCAACGCCAGTGTGAGCTGCCAGCGCGTTGCATAGATGACGGCAATGGCGAACCCCATCGCCATGAACAGGACCCCGTAGAACGCACCCCGGTAGCGGGTCTCGCGCAGGTCGGTCCAGGCGGCCGACAACCACCCCAAGGGTGCGGCGAACGAGATCTCGCGCACCTCGGGCAGCCGCGAAGGCTCGCCGCTCGCTTCGGCGGACTCGGTCTCTACCATCGATGTCTCCTCGGGACGAAGCACTCGCGCCGCAGCCGGGATGACCGAACGTGCATCGTCGTGGGTCTTGTTGCGTGCTCTTTGCCGAGCAATATACCGCGTCGGCAAGGCAGGGGAAACCGGCTGTCCCCGCTGCAAGGACGGGCAGCGACAGCACCAACCGATCCGGAAGTGATCCGGAAGTCGACGTTCTCCGATCGAAGGTGTTAGTCGATTCGTCGCACGAGGGTGCTGGTCGAGTGGTCGCACCCGGGGCCGCGCTAGGCCGACGGGACGAGGATCGGGCCGGGCTTGCCGGCATAAGGTGTGTTGATGCGAGCAACCGATCCCCGTGAGCGCACGTCACCGCCGCGCTCTGCCCAGCAAACGTCGCGGCGCACCGCGCGCCTGCCCGCCGCGCGACACCGCGTCGCCGCCCTCGCGATCATCGCCCTGGGCTGGCCCGTATCGGGCCATGCGCAGGGCTGCGGCGCAAGCGGTGGCGCCCCGGCAGCGAGCGCCTGCGGCGATGCCCACGAGGCCGCTAGCCTCGCTCCCGTCGCGCCCTCCCGGGCGGCCGGCAATCCGGTCGATGTCGTCACCGGCAACAAGTACCTGCGAATCGTCGACATCGCCGCCGTCGTCGACGACCGCGCCGCCGACGACACACAACATCCCCGAGACGCGGCACTCTCACCCCTTCGACTGTCATTCGCGCGGCACTACAACAGTCGCCACGCCTTTGCGCGAGGTCTCGGTGCGGGCTGGTCACACAACTGGGACACCCGCGTCGTCGTCGACCCGGGGCGGGCGCCCAGGGTGATCCAGTTGCTTCAGGCCGATGGCGCGAGACGGCTCTATCACCGTCACGCGACCGAGGCCGGAGAACCCCGTTGGCTTCCCATCGACCCGACGCATGGCGACATCATCGCGACCCCGGGCCCGGTGCCAGCCGACGAGACCGGCGCGGCGGCCATCGCGACCGCGCGTTGGTCCTGGCGTTGGCCGAGCGGCCGTCGGCTCTTCTTCGATGCTGCGGGTCGGTTGGTGGCGATCCGCGCGCCCGATGGCGACGCACTCGCCTTGCACCACGATGCACGAGATCGTCTGCTTGGCATCGTCGATCGCCAGGGCGGCGCGATCGCGTTGCACTACCAGGGCGATCGCCTGCGCGCCGTGGGCGCCAGTGATGGCCGCGCGGTGGTCTACGGCTACGACCGTCACGGCCGGCTCTCGAGCGCACGCTGGTTTCTGCCTGCCGCCAAGGGCGAACGCCGTGCCGTCGCGACCCAGCGCCTGCGCTACCGCGACTCGCGCGCCTGGCACCTGCTGACCTCCGTCGAGTGGCCCGACGGTCGAGCGAGCCACTATGGCTACGATGACCAGGGGCGGGCCGTCTATACCCGCATGCCCGGGGCCGACGAGGCCGACGCCCTGCACCTCGACTACCGGCTGCCCGCAAGTCCAAAAGGGATCGGCCTGACCCGGGTGCGCCATCGCGGCGGCGTCGCGCGCTACCACTGGCGCTACGATGCGCGCGCCCACCGCCCCATGATCACGGCTGCCGAAGGCGATGCCTGTGCGCGCTGCCCGCCCGTCGGTGGACGCTACCGCTACGACGCATCCTCGCGCCTCGTTGCGGCCGGCAAGCAGCGTCTGCGGCGCGACCCGGCTGGTCGGATCGTGGCGGTGCGTCTCGACCCCGGCCGCGCTTCGCCGGCATCGCATGCCGGATCGGCGCGCATCGACTACGACGCGGAACCGACGGGCCGCGGACGGTCCCCGGCCCCTGGGTTGCCATCGCGGCTCGAGATCCCCAGCGTGCGCCCTGGACACCGCCACCGAGTCCAGGTGCGGCGTGACGCGCGCGGGCGACCGATCGAGATTCTCGAGCACGGGCACGCATGGGGGCCCGCGGGCGAAACGCGCGTGCTGTCGCGGCGAACCGGGTACCGCTACCACGATCGCGGGCCCGCCAGCGGCAAGCTGGCCGCCATCCTGCGAAACGGCCGCCTCGCGCGACGCTACCTGTACGACGAGCACCGGCGTCTCGTCACGGTCGAGTTCCACGATGTTTCGGGTGGCGCGGGCGTCGCGGCTGCGGCGTTGCATCCGGTCGAGCGCCGTCGGGTCACCGACCGTCCGGCCCGCGCCGGCGGGCTCGCCGGCGTGCGACCCGGGTCGGACGGGTCGCGACCGGCGTCGGACGGGTCGCGCACGCGGACGCGACGACTGATGCCGCAGGCATTGCTCGTCGCGCAACGCGGGCGCCGCGTCCTCGTCGACGGCGCGGGACGGGTCACGCGATTCTGGTACGACGACTTCGGGCGTCTGGCGGCCGAGCGCGGCCCCGTGCGTGGCGAGCGCCACTACCGCTATGACGCGCTCGACCGGCTCATCGGGATCGATGCCGGTCGCGACGCGATGGTCCGACTCGAGCGCGACGCGCTCGGGCGTATCGTCTCGCGTCGACGTCGCCTGCGAAACGCAATCGACGAGAGCCGTTTCGGCTATGTCGCCGAGCGACTGGTCACGGTGCGACACCTTCTCCAGCAGAGCGATCGCCATCATGACGCACACGGGCGCCTGCAACGCGTCGAGGACCGAATTGCGGGCCATGCGTATGTACAGACATTCGCGCGTGGGCGCGACGGGCGATTGCTTCGCCACCGACTTCCCGACGGTAGCGTGCTTCGCCATGGCTACGACCACCAGGGCCGGCCAGCGCGGCTCGACTGGATTTCGGTCGACGGCAGGGTGCGCCCGATCGTGAGCGCGGTCCGCGGACTTCGCGCCGGGGTCGGTCGCATCGATGCCGCCGGCTTGCGATTGGGCAACGGCATCGCTCGCATCGTCGAGCGCGGGCCCGACGGTCGCTTGCAATCCTTGGCATGGATCGACGATCCCCGCCGAAGCCAGCCGGCATCGATCGCCTCGGCGGCGGGTAGCGGTTTGCCGGCCTGGCGCTATCGATGGTCCGCGGCCGGACGCCTGGTCGAGACCGACGCGCCTGGCGAACACGACCGCTACGCTTACGACGCCATGGGTCGGATCCGGGTCCATCGGCGCGATACGGGAGCGGGGCGCATCGCCGTTGCCTATTTCGTGCACGGCCTGGCGGGCGACCTGTTGCGACGTCGCACGCTCTCGGGTCGCGACCTCGATATCCGCGCACGCCATGATCGGGGCGCGCGTGAGCCCTGGGGCTTGCCGCCTACCCATGCCGGGCGGCGCCTGCACTATGGCGCAGGCGCGCGCATCGCGCGCGTCGACGACGCGTCCGGACGACCGATCGCGCGCTATCGGTACAACGCCTTCGGCGAGCGGGTCGAGAAGCTGCGCTACGACAAGCACGGACGGGTCATCGGCGGTACTCGCTTCCTGTACCACCGGCGCCGGCTGCTGGCCGAACTGGCCCTCGATGGCAGCGTACGTCGGATCTACATCTACTGGGCGGGACAGCTGGTGGCGTGCCTGGACTACCCGGGGCGGCCGCAGCTTGCGGCCGCGGGCCGGCGCGATGGGCCCGGGTCCGCCGCGGGTCCGTCGCTGTACTACTTCCACGGCGATCATCTCGGGACGCCGTGGGCGGTGACCGACGCTGCCGGCCGGGTCGTCTGGCGCGGTCGCTACGGTGCCTACGGTCGACTGCTCGAGGCGAAGGGCGGGTTTTGGCAGCCCTTGCGATTTCCCGGCCAGTACGCCGACGAGGAAACCGGCTGGCACGACAACTACCAGCGCAGCTACGACCCGCTTGCCGGCGGTTATCTCGAACCCGACCCGCTGGGGCCGGCGGGCGGCGCCAATCCCTATGGCTACGCCGACGGCAATCCGCTGCAGGCGGCCGACCCTTTTGGCCTGATCCTGTTCGCCTTCGATGGCACGGGTAACGACGTCGACTCCCGGACCAATGTCGCATTGTTCGCGGAGCACTACGCGGACGACGACGCCTACGACCGACTCGCCGGGCTCGATGGCTCGAGCTTCTATGCGGCGGGTGTCGGCACCGAGGGCGGACTATTGGACAACGCGGTGACCGGAGGGGCCTTGGCGCTCGGCTTGCGCGATCGCATCGACACACAGCTCGCACGGCTCGACGACTACGTCGGTGGGCGATTCGATTATTTCGCGAACCTGTCCGACACTGCGATCGGCCCCGATGCGCCGCTCGTCTACGAAATCGACATCGTCGGATTCTCGCGCGGCGCCGCCGCCGCGCGCGACTTCGCCAACCAGTTGCTGGTGCGTCGGGACAGCGGCTACTACCGCGGCCTCACCGGCGGCGGATGCGTGGCACTGGAGATCCGCTTCATGGGGCTGTTCGATACGGTCCTGAGTACCCATGTCGGCGAGTTCGAGCTCGACATCCCCGAGGCGGTGGATCATGTGGCCAGTGCGGTGGCTGCGAACGAATACCGCCGCCTGTTCCCCCTCGAATCCATCCACCCCGACACCGAACCCATGGCAGGCAACCGGATCGAGCGCGCGTTCATCGGCGCCCATGCGGACATCGGCGGCGGCTATGCGTGCGCAGCCGCGGCCTGCGACGGGGGCGATCTCTCGGACGTCGCGCTGGAGTGGATGCTGGCGCAGGCGCGCACCCAAGGCGTGCCGGTGCGCGCGACCGACGCTTCGATCTCCGTGGTGTCGCATCCGATCCTGCACGACGAGACCACGAGCTGGCTGTACTTCGACGCCGACCCCGAACGCGACCGCGAGGTCCGCTTCCATGCCGTCTCGCACACCTCGCCCGAGGCGCTCGAGACGCCACCGCCGGCCGAGCCGATCCAGGCGCCGCTCACAAGCCGCGAGGCGATCCTCGAGGGCATGACGTCGGCGCTCAGCGCGAACTTCGTCACGCCGGATCCGAACGCCCAGCCGGGGCGCGTCGGCACCGTCGACATGACCGCCTACCGAGAATGGCTGGCCGGACATCCGGACTACCGCGAGTTCGCCCCTTCGGGCGCCGACACCGGCAGTCAAGGCGCACCCGCCAACGCCGCCGGCTTAATGAATCCATAAGAAACGGCGGCTACGCTCGAACCCTCTTCAAGCACAGGAGCCGGAATGCTGCCGAGCACGCGAGATCGCCGACACAGCGACGAGGCCGATCGCCCCGGTCGATCCATATCGGCATCGATGAGGGTGGTCGCCGCCGTGATGTTCCTGGTGTCCGCCCCGAGCGCCGGCGCCGAGACCTGGCGCGATCTCTTGCAGGGTTATCGCGCCGAGGCCGCTGGTACGCCGGGATTCACCGAATTCTCCGCTGCCCGCGGGCGGCAACTGTTCGCCGACTCCCATGGTCGGGACTGGCGATGCAGCAGCTGCCACACCGACGATCCGCGCGCCATGGGGCGCCACGAAGTCACCGGCAAGTCGATCCAGCCGTTGGCGCCCATCGCCAACGCGGCCCGGTTCACGAGCCCGCGCAAGGTGGAGAAGTGGTTCCGCCGGAATTGCCGCGACGTCCTCGGGCGGGAATGCACGGCTCGTGAGAAGGGCGACCTGATCTCGTACCTGACCTCGCTCGGAGGCGAACGACAATGAGAACCCGTCGACGAATCGCAATCTGCCTGTCGATGATCGCGTCGATGATCTGTGCCCCCGCTTGGGCGGATCGCTTTCGGGTCGATGACCCGGTGTACCGCGAGGAATGCGGCAGCTGCCATGTCGCTTACCCGCGTGAGTTGCTGCGGCCTGCGGCCTGGGCCCAGGTGCTCGCAAGGCTCGATCGCCACTACGGCGTCGATGCCAGCACCGACCCGGAGAGCCTGCTGAAGCTGGGCCGTTGGCTTGGCGCAGAAAAACCGTCGCCATCCGGGGGCAGCGACCTGAAATCGCCGTTGCCGCGCATCACGACCACGCGTTGGTTCCAGCACGAGCACGACGAGGTCTCGCCGAAGCTATGGCGGCATCCGAAGGTTCGATCGGCATCGAACTGCGACGCCTGTCATCAGGGCGCGAGCCAGGGCGACTACCGCGAGCGCTCGATCCGTCTGCCCCGGTGATGTCGATTCGTGATTGGCGATCCAAGCGAGCGCCGCGATCCAAACCCTGTTTCGGAGACGATGATGAGCGAGACACCAGCGAACGGGCGCACCGGGCCCGGCTACATCAAGGTCTGGGATCCGGCGGTACGGGTCTTTCACTGGGCGCTGGTGACGGCATTCGCGGGCGCCTGGCTCAGCGGAGAATCCGAGCGATGGCAGCTCATCCATTCCGGCTTCGGCTATGCGGTGCTGGCGCTGGTCGCGTTTCGCCTGGTGTGGGGTTTCGTGGGCGGCCGCTATGCGCGCTTCGCTTCGTTCGCGTTCGGCTGGCCGGCGGTGCGCGACTACCTGCGCTCATTGCTCGGGCCCAGGCCCGAGCACTACCTCGGGCACAACCCGGCCGGTAGCTGGGCGATCTATCTGCTGCTCGCGCTCGCGATCGTGACCGGCCTGAGCGGCTATGCGACCCTCAACGAGATCGGGGGCGATCTACTCGAGGAACTGCACGAAGGCGCGGCAAACCTGATGATCCTCGTGGTCGTGGTGCACGTCGCCGGCGTGTTGGTCAGCAGTTGGTTGCATGGCGAGAACCTGGTGCGCGCGATGATCGACGGGCGCAAGCGAGCCCGCTAGCGCGTCCTAGCTGTGCACGACACTCGCATCCTGTGCGCCCCGGCGCTCTCGCAGCGGGGAGAACTCGTGTATCGGCACCGGCCGCCCGAACAGGAAACCCTGGAAGACCTTGCAGCCGTTCTCACGCAGGAAGCGCAACTGCTCCTCGGTCTCGACGCCTTCTGCCACCGGGATCAATCCCAGGCTTTGGCTCATCGCGAGCACCGTGCGAACGATCATCGCGTCGTTGGCGTCGGTGCAAAGGTCGCGCACGAAGCTGCGATCGATCTTGATCTTGTCGATCGGCAGGTACTTGAGTTGCGCCAGCGACGAGTGCCCGGTGCCGAAGTCGTCCATTGCCCAACGCACCCCGAGTTCGCGCAACTCCAGCATCTTCTGCTTGGTGTCCTCGACGTTGTCCATCACCATCGACTCGGTGATCTCGAGCGTGATCAGCGTTGCGGGTGCGCCGACGCGCTCGATGATCTCGCGCACGCGCGCCACGAAATCGGGCTGCCGGACCTGCCGGACCGATACGTTCACGGCGATGCGAAGCGCGCTCGTCTCGTGGACTCGGGACCAGGCCAGCAGCTGGCGACAGGCCTGCTCGATGACCCACAGCCCGATCGGTACGATCAGGTCGGTCTCCTCTGCCACCGGAATGAAGTCGACCGGGGAGATCATGCCGTGCTTCGGATGCTGCCAACGCAGCAGGGCTTCGGCGGCGAGCACGGTGCCCTCGGCATCGACCTGCGGTTGCAGGTAGACCTGCAGCTGCTGGCGGTCGAGGGCCTCGCGCAGATCGTGCTCGAGCCCGATCCGGCGCCGGATGCTCTCGAGCATCACCGGATCGTAGAACGAGACCCGGCCCGCGCCAGCGCTCTTGGCCTGGTACATCGCGATGTCGGCGCACTTCAGGATTTCACCCGGTGTCATGGATCGGTCGTCGAAGACGTAGACGCCGATGCTTGCCGACGCATGATGATTGCCGCCCTCGAGCTGGAACGGCAAGCCGATCCGATACTGAGTCCGCTCGGCAACCACCGAGGCCTCCCGCGCGGCCACGGCCGGATCGTCGCTCAGCTTCTCGAGCAGGATGACGAATTCGTCGCCGCCAAGGCGGGCCACCGAATCCGACTGCCGGGCGCAGCTTTGCAGGCGTTGCGCGACCTCCATCAGGAACAGGTCGCCGACATGGTGTCCGCGGCTGTCGTTCAGGGTCTTGAAATGGTCGATGTCGACGAACAGCAGGGCGCGCATGCCAGGCCCGGGCTCGCCCTCGGGCGCGCGGCCGCCGTTTTGCAATCGGTCGAGCAACAGTCGCCGATTGGGCAGTTGTGTCAGCGAGTCGTAGTACGCCAATCGGTGGATCGCCTCGTCGGCCCGACGTCGCTCGGTGATGTCCGTGATGACGACGACGAAATGGCTGGCGACCGCGTCGTCGTCGCTGACCACCGTGATCGTCAGGCGCTCGGGATAGTCCTCGCCGTCGCGTCGACGGCTCCAGAGCTCGCCCTCCCAGTGGCCGTCGCGCAGCGCGGTCTCCCACATGCGCCGGTGGAAGGTGGCATCGTGTGCGTCGGAGTAGCGGATCGAGACGTGACGGCCGATCACATCCTGTGATCCGAATCCCGTGATCTTCGTGAAGGCCTTGTTCACCCGCACGACGATGCCGTTCGTATCGGTGATCATGATGCCTTCGTTGACTTCGAAGGCGGTCGCCGCGATCTTGAGCGCCTCGCGGGATTTCTGCGCCTCGGTCACGTCGAAGAACGTGAGCACGGCCCCGGTGAAGCGCCCGGCCGCATGCATCGGATGCGACCAGTACTCGACCGGGAATCGGCCGCCGTCCTGGCGCACGAAAACCGCATTGGCCCGGTCTCGACGTACCTGGCAGGGCTGTCGGTGCTCGAGCGCGCTGTCGTCGCTGACGACGGTGTCGAACATCGTTCGCCCGAGCAGGTCGGTCTCGTGCTCGTATCCCAGCAGCCGAAGGGCCGACTGGTTCGCGAACGTGCAGTAGCCGGCGTCGTCGATGCCAAAGATGCCCTGAGCGGTCGAGTCCAGGACCAGCTGGAAGCGGGCGTTCGCCTCGGCCAGCGCCCGGGTGCGGCGCTGGACTTCGGAGACGTCGCGCAGCAGGACCGCGAAGCGCCGGGCCCGGGGGTCGAAGCGGGTCGTCAACTCGGCGTCGATCGAGTAGCCGGCGCGGTGCCGATGCCGGATCAGGGCGCGTGCCCAGCCTTTCTCACGGGCCTGCGCGGCATGGCGCTCCCAGGTGCCAGCGGCTTCCTCGATCGCGAGCAGCGCGAACATGGAGCCCACCAGTTCCTCGCGACCGAAGCGGCTGATCTCGCAATAGGCATCATTGACCTCGATGATCCGGCCATCGTCGGCGACCAGGCAGAAGCCGTCCTGCGTCGATGCGAGTGCCTTGCCGATCTCGGAGGAGCCGCGCTGGGCGAGACGGCGCAGCGGCAGGATCGCCGCGATGACCGCGAGCGCGTTCCAGGCGGCGCCCGCCAGCGGATGCTGCAGCAGTGGGAGTGCCTGTCCGAACCGCGCGACCAAGGCATCGAGCGCGAGATGAGACAGCACGCAGGTGGCGGCAACCACGGCAAGCACGACACCCATCTGGGCGCACTGGCCGTGCAGTGGCGAGCCGGGCATTGCCAGGCAGCCGCCAACGGAGCGGGAATCGCGGATGTCGGGCTCTTGCTTCAAATACGGCTCGCAACGCGGTAGATCGTCGTCGAGGGTCACTGACGGCACGCGGGGCCATCCGGGACTCCTTCGACCAGCGTCCTCGCTATCGGTTGCCCGGACCTGCCGACTGAGGCGCGGCCGCTGGGCGGCCTGCGCTGCGCGATGCGCGGCCGGCGTCGAGCCGGAATCATCGGTCCGGCCCCGATGGATGTTGACGTTTACGTCAACGTAAATTAGTCTCGCAACGCCCGATCGCGACCACGAGCGGCTTCGATCGCCGCGCAATCGCCCGCCGGTCGGTTGCTTGCGCCACAATCGGCCTGGGGGCCGCTCGTCGCGATGCGAATCGATCCGGCCTCGCACTCGATCCAAACCCGGTCGCTGCGGCCCAGCCACCCGCGACCGCGTCTGACGGACCACGCCGATGACCGATCTCTCCGAAGCCAAGAAGCTCGCCGAATACCGCCCTCGTCACAAGGTCCGCTTCGTGACCGCGGCCTCGCTGTTCGACGGCCATGACGCCTCCATCAACATCATGCGGCGGATCCTGCAAAGCATGGGCGCGGAGGTCATCCACCTGGGCCACAACCGCTCGGTCGACGAGATCGTCACCTGTGCGCTGCAAGAGGACGCGCAGGGTATCGCGGTCAGTTCCTACCAGGGTGGCCACGTCGAGTTCTTCAAGTACATGATCGACCTGTTGCGCGAGCGTGGTGGCGCGCACATCCAGGTGTTCGGCGGCGGCGGTGGCGTCATCGTCCCCGGTGAGATCCGCGAGTTGCAGGCCTACGGGGTCGCAAGGATCTATTCGCCCGAGGACGGCCAGCGGATGGGGCTGCCGGGCATGATCGGCGACATGCTGATGCGCTGCGACCACGACCTGTCGGCTCATGCGCCAAGCGCGGTCTCCGCCATCCAGGGACATACCCAGATGGCCTGGCGGGCACTCTCGCAGCTCTTGACTGCGCTCGAGAACGACAAGGCCGATGGCGCGATGCGCGCCGACATGCTGGCGCAGGCCGAGCAATCGGTGGCGCCTGTGATCGGAATCACGGGCACGGGCGGGGCCGGCAAGAGTTCCTTGACCGACGAGCTGATTCGTCGCTTCCGGCTAGACCAGGACGATCGGCTGCGCATCGCGGTGATCTCGATCGATCCGTCCCGGCGCAAGTCGGGTGGCGCGCTGCTGGGCGATCGGATTCGGATGAACGCGATCGGCCCGTGGCCGAAGCGCCCCGCCGACGCGCGCCATGCTGCCACTGGCGGATCGGTCGATGCCCACGACGACGGCCGGCGTGTGTTCATGCGCTCGCTGGCGACCCGCGAGGCGGGCAGCGAGATCAGTCAGGCGCTGCCCGACGCGATCGCCGCCTGCAAGGCGGCCGGCTTCGACCTGATCGTCGTCGAGACCTCGGGTATCGGTCAGGGCGACGCGGCCATCGTCGATCACGTGGACCTGCCGATGTACGTGATGACGCCCGAGTTCGGCGCCGCGAGCCAGCTCGAGAAGATCGACATGCTCGATTTCGCCGAAGTGGTGGCAATCAACAAGTTCGATCGCAAGGGCGCGGCCGATGCCCAGCGCGATGTCGCCAAGCAGGTGCAGCGCAACCGCGCCGCCTTCGATCGCGGCCCCGACGAGATGCCGGTCTACGGCACGCAGGCCTCGCGCTTCAACGACGATGGCGTCACCGCGCTCTACCAGGGGATCAAGGAGTTGCTGGTCGAGAAGCAGGCCGACTTCGGCCTGAAGCTGCAGCCCGGTCGCCTGGCGCCGGCCGATACGCGCAGTTCGAGCGCGGCGAGCGCGATCGTCCCGACGCAGCGTGCTCGCTATCTTGCCGACATCTCTGAAAGCGTGCGTGGCTACAAGTCACGAGCCCGCGCACAGGCGCGCCTGGCGCGCGAGGTGCAGCAGCTGCGCGAAAGCCAGCGCATGCTCCACGAGGCGATTCCGCACAAGCACAAGGCGCGCGAGGCGCTCGAGGAGCAGGCGGTGCGGCGCGAGGAGCAACTCGATCCCGGCGCCCGGCGGCTGCTCGGATCGTGGCCCGAAGTTCGCGAGGCCTATGCCGGCGACGAATACGTGGTCAAGGTGCGCGATCGCGAGATCCGGACGGCGCTGACGCGCCGCTCGCTGTCGGGCTCGCGGATCCCCAAGGTGGTGCTGCCGGCCTACGAGGACCACGGCGAGTTGCTGAAGTGGTTGCTGCTCGAGAATCTGCCGGGCAGCTTCCCGTATACGGCGGGCGTGTTCTCGTTCAAGCGCGAGGGCGAGGACCCCACCCGGATGTTCGCCGGCGAGGGCGACCCCTTCCGCACCAATCGGCGATTCAAGTTGCTCTCCGAGGGCATGCCGGCCAAGCGCCTGTCCACTGCCTTCGATTCGGTCACGCTCTACGGCAACGATCCGGACCTGCGGCCCGACATCTACGGCAAGGTCGGCAATTCGGGCGTCTCGATCGCCACGCTCGACGACATGAAGGTGCTCTACGGCGGCTTCGACCTGTGCGCGCCGAGCACCAGCGTGAGCATGACCATCAACGGGCCGGCGCCGACGATCCTGGCAATGTTCATGAACACCGCGATCGATCAGCAGACCGAGGCGTTCTCGAGCGAGCACGGGCGCGAGCCGTCGGTCGATGAAGCCGCGCAGATTCGTGCGCGCACGCTCGCCACGGTGCGCGGCACGGTGCAGGCCGACATCCTCAAGGAGGACCAGGGCCAGAACACCTGCCTGTTCTCGACCGAGTTCTCGCTGAAGGTGATGGGCGACATCGCCGAGTACTTCGTTCGAAACGACGTGCGCAACTTCTACTCGGTCTCGATCAGCGGCTATCACATCGCCGAAGCCGGGGCCAACCCGATCAGCCAGCTCGCGTTCACGCTGTCGAACGGCTTCACCTATGTGGAGGCCTACCTGGCGCGCGGGATGCACATCGACGATTTCGCGCCGAACCTGAGCTTCTTCTTCTCGAACGGCATGGACCCCGAGTACACGGTGCTTGGCCGGGTCGCGCGCCGGATCTGGGCGGTGGCGATGCGCGATCGCTATGGCGCGAACGAGCGCAGCCAGAAGCTCAAGTACCACTGCCAGACCAGCGGCCGATCGCTGCACGCGCAGGAAATCGCGTTCAACGACATCCGCACGACGCTGCAGGCCTTGATCGCCACCTACGACAACGCCAACAGCCTGCACACCAATGCCTACGACGAGGCGATCACGACGCCCACCGAGGAGAGCGTGCGCCGTGCGATGGCGATCCAGCTCATCATCAATCGCGAGTGGGGGCTGGCGATGAACGAGAACCCCAACCAGGGGGCGTTCATCATCGACGAGTTGACCGAGCTGGTCGAGGAAGCCGTGTTGACCGAGTTCGAGCGCATCGCGGATCGTGGCGGCGTGCTCGGCGCCATGGAGACCGGCTACCAGCGCGGCAAGATCCAGGACGAAAGCATGCACTACGAGATGCTCAAGCACACCGGAGAGCATCCGATCGTCGGCGTGAACACCTTCCGCAACCCCGACGGCGACCCGATTCCCGAGACCCTCGAGCTGGCCCGCTCGACCGAGGACGAGAAGCGCAGCCAGCTCGAGCGCCTCGGGGCCTTCCATGCGCGTCATGCGGCGGCCAGTGGCCCCATGCTCGATCGGCTCAAGCAGGCCGCCATGGACAACGGCAACGTGTTCGAGGTGCTGATGGATGCCGTTCGCGTGTGTTCGCTGGGCCAGATCACGAACGCCCTGTTCGAGGTCGGCGGGCAGTATCGCCGCAGCATGTAGCGCGGCCATGAACGGCAGCGAAGCGCAAGGGCGAGCGGATCCCCGGCCGGTGGCCGATGTCGCGCCGGATCCGCTCGAACTGGAGCGCAGGGTTACCGAGCTCGAGATCCAGGCGGGTTTCTCCGAGGACCTCCTCGAGACCCTGAACGCGCAGGTCGCGCGCCAGCAAGAGATCATCGAAACGCTCGTGCGCGAGATCGGCCGCCTGCGCGAGCAGCAGGCCAAGACCGGCACCGAGCCGCCGCGAAGCCTGCGCGACGAGTTGCCGCCGCACTACTGAGTGCCCGGCACAATACAGACCGACATCAACTGACGGAGCCGACATGAAACGGGTCGTGATTTGTGAGCCGCTGCGCACCGCCGTGGGCGGCTATGGCGGCATGTACGTCAACGTGCCGGCGACCCAATTGGCGCGCACGGTGATCGAGGCGGTCCTTGCACGCACCGGGATCGATCCGGACCGCATCGATGACGTCATCTTCGGGCAGTGCTATCCGAACGGCGAGGCGCCGGCGATCGGGCGGGTGGCCGCCCTGGACGCCGGCCTGCCCGTCACCGTGCCCGGCCTGCAGCTCGACCGGCGATGCGGCTCGGGGCTGCAGGCCGTGCTCGACGCCGCGATGCGGGTGCAGACCGGCGTGGCGTCGATCGTGCTGGCCGGTGGCGCCGAAAGCATGAGTCGGGCCGAGTACTACTCCGAGGACATGCGCTGGGGGACCCGCGGACGTCCGACCCAGATGCACGACCGCCTGGCGCGTGGGCGCGTCACGGCGGGCGGATTCCGCCATCCGGTGCCCGGCGGCATGCTCGAGACCGCCGAGAACCTGCGCCGCGAATACTCGGTACCGCGTGCCGAGCAGGATGAACTCGCGTTGCGCTCCCACCAGCGCGCTTGCGCCGCCATTGCCGACGGGCGCTTTGCCGAGGAGATCGTTCCGGTCACGATCAAGGGTGGGCGCGGAAAGCCCGATACCGTGATCGATCGCGACGAGCATGCCCGTCCGGATGCCTCGCTGGAGCGGCTGGGTGCGCTGCGGCCGATCCTCCTGGGCAGTGACCCGGACGCCACCGTGACCGCTGGCAACGCCAGTGGCCAGAATGACGGCGCGGCCGTGTGCGTGGTCACCGACCCCGAGACCGCCGAATCACTCGGCCTGCAGCCTTTCGCCGAACTCAAGGCCTGGGCGGTGGCGGGGGTCGAGCCCTCGCGGATGGGCATCGGGCCCGTGCCTGCGTCGAACAAGGCGCTCGAGCGCGCGGGCCTCTCGTTCAAGGACATCGACCTGATCGAACTGAACGAGGCGTTCGCGGCCCAGGTGCTCGCCTGCACGCGTGCCTGGGGCTTCGAGGCGGGTGATTTCGAGCGGCTCAACGTCAACGGCTCGGGTATCTCGCTCGGCCATCCGGTCGGGGCGACCGGCGTGCGGATTCTCACGACGCTGGTGCGCGAGATGCGCAGGCGCGGCGCGCGCTACGGGCTCGAGACGATGTGCATCGGCGGCGGCCAGGGTCTGGCTGCCGTGTTCGAGCGCGTCGGCTGAGCCGGACCCAAGGGCCGTCGCGCCGCCGTTCGGCCGCTGGTGAAGAGTGGAGGTGGTGCGGGTCGCGACTCAGCCCGCGTATTCGCCGAATTCGGGCAGCGGCCCGGTCTGGCCGCCGCATGACCAGCCGGCGCGCGAGCCCATGAAGATCCGGGCTTCCGGGGCCATGCCCGGATCCACGTCGAGCGAGCCGGCCGGAACCACGATCAAGCCGTTCTGAGAGCTGACCCGGGGCAGTCGCGCTCCACACTCGCTGCAAAAGCAGTTGGTGAAGCGCTCGGCCTCGGGCACCTTGAACTGTCGGATCAGCGCCTCGCCGCTGTCCCAGTGCAGCCTGCCTTCCACGAACAGGTTGCTGGCGTGGCCGGTGCCGGTGGCCTTTCGGCAGCGTGTGCAATGGCAGTGGTAGAAGCGCGTCGGCGTGCCCCGGATGGTGAAGCGCACGCCGCCGCACAGGCAGCTACCCGTCAGTGTTCGTGATTCCATCGACGGCTCCGGTCAGCGCAGAGAAACCTGGGCTTCCATCGGCGCGTTCTGCAATCGGCTCCACTCGGTCAGCGAGCCGTCGTACATGCGCGCGTTCTTCTTGCCCAGGATCGCGTGGTCGACGAACCAGCCGAGCGAGGCCCAGTGGCCGGTATTGCAATAGGTCACCGTACCGTCGGCCATCGGCGCCTTGCTGTAGGCGTAGAGCTTTCGGATCTCGTCGACCGGGCGGAACTTGCCCTTGTTGTCGGTGGTGGTCCAGATGCCGGGCAGGCTCGCGGCACCCGTGATGCGCCCGTGCCGGGTAACGGCCCCGCTCTTGTTGATGCCAAGGTACTGGTCGGTGGGTCGCGAATCGATCAACAGGCCCTTGGCCGCGGCCGTGCGCACTTCGTCGGGACCGGCCAGGAAGCGCGTATCGAGCTTCACCTTGAACGCGCTCGGGGCGGGCTCGGCGGCCGGACCCTTGGCGATCGGGTTCGCCTTGTCGGCGAGCCAGGCCAGCAGGCCGCCGTTCAGGACCGACACATTGTCGTGGCCGGCCACCAGCAGCGTCCAGTAGACACGCGTGGCCGAGCCGATGTCGGCGGCGTCCTTGCCCATCGCGACCACGACGACATGGTCGCCATGCTTCACGCCGGCCTTCGAGATCAGCTTCTCGAGATACTCGGCCGAGGGCAGCAGGCCCTTGATCACGTCCTTTTTCTTGTCGGGTCCCACCACCTTGTCCTGGCGCCAGCCGGTCTTGCCGCCGTAGGGGGAGTTCACCGAGCCGGGGATGCGTCCGGCCTCGAAGGCCTTGGCGGCCCGGATGTCGAGCAGCACGACACCGGGCTTGCCCATGTTGGCCTTCAGCCAGGCGACGTCGACCAATGCCTGGGCGGCCAGCGCCGAGGTGGTCGCCGCGACGCCCGCAACGCACGCGATCAGGAATTTGATGAAGCGCATGTTCATGGTCTCCTTCGTTTTGACCCGCTGGTGCGGGTGAGCAAGCTTACTCCCGCCCGGGCGGCCGGTGTACGAGGCGGCTCGCAACGCGCGCGCTACCGTTCATGGGGCTAGCCTTGCCCGAACTGGCGTTCGATCCGGTCGAACGCGCGTTCGATCGTGTCTTCGTCGACGCAGTAGGCCATCCGCACGTGATGCTCGCCGCGAGGACCGAATGCGGCGCCCGGCGTCACACTCACTCGGGCCTGCTCGAGTAGACGGATCGAGAACTCGCGCGAGCATTCATGCGCGACACGGATCCGGGGAAAGACGTAGTAGGCGCCTTGCGGTCGCACGTAATCGAACACATGGGGCAAGGCATCGAGTCGCTGGCAGATCAGTTCGCGGCGTCTGGCCAGCGTCTGCTCGAACTCATGCACATGAGGCGACGCCCCCGAGAGCGCCGCGATCCCCGCCACCTGCGAGATTCTCGGTGTGCAGATCAGCGTTGCGTCGTGCACCTTGAGCACCTCGCGCTTCAGATAGGCGGGCACGATCATGTAGCCGAGCCGCCAGCCGCTCATCGCGTGGCACTTGGAGAAGGTGAACAGGTAGGCGAGGTGCTCGCGCATCGCCTCGACCGATGAAAGGTTGAAGCAGCGCGATCGGTTCTCGTAGGTGAAGTGCGAGTACGGATCGTCGATCAGCACGAATACCCCGGCCTCGCGGGCGATCTCGCCCACCCGGCGCAGCTCGGCTTCGGTGAAGATCCGGCCGGTCGGATTGGACGGCGAGACGATCACGATGGCGCGGGTGCGCGGGCCGAGCAGGCTGGGCAGGGTCTCGACGTCGAGCGCCCAGTCGCGTGATTCGTCGAGCGCCCAGAACACTGGCTCGCCGCCGCAAAGGCGGATCTGTTGCACATGCGAAGCGAACCCGGGATCAGTCAGCACGACCTCGCTGCCCGGATCCACGAGCACATGCAGGAGGGCATTCAGACCCTGCATGTTGCCGGCGGTGATCAGCACGTTCGCATCCGGATCGACCTCGATCCCGGTTGCGTCGCGATGGACCTCGGCGACCAGCCGGCGCAGTTCGGGCAGCCCGTCGGGCAGCGCGTACTTGCCGATGTCGGGATCGCTTGCGAGCGCCTGCGTGACGGCATCGCGAATGGCGGCCGGGGTTTGAAAGGACGGCAGGCCCCAGCTCAGCGACGCGGCACCCTCGACGCGCGCACTGCGCATCGCCATCTCCTTGATCGCGGAGATCTCGATGCCTGCCACGAATCTGGAGATGGGTGCCTGCGTCGCGCTCATTCTCACCTCCGTCGGCTTCGAGTGCGCGGCCGGGCTGCCGCGCGCCTCAGTCCGCCGCGACCGGTTCCAGCGCCTGCCCGACCTCGGCCAGGATCTCGTAGGACCGGACTCGGGCCGCGGGGTCGAAGATGGGTGCGCTGACCATGAGCTCGTCGGCCCGGGTCCGTTCGAGGAAGCGCGTGAGCTCGCGTCGCAGGGTCTCGGGCGAGCCGACGAACGAGCACGACAGCATGCGCATGACCTGCACCTTCTCGGCCGGATGCCAATAGGCCTCGATATCGTCGACGGGCGGTGCCATCAGGCCGCGCTCGTTGCGCATCATGTCGGTGAAGCGCTGCTGCAGCGTGGTGAACAGGCGGCGTGCCTCGTCATCGGTGTCGGCCGCGATCACGTTGATGCACGGCATCGCATAGGGGCGGTCGAGTTGCTCCGAGGGCTGGAAGCGATCCCGGTAGACGGCCAGCGCGTCATCGAGCGCGTCGGGTGCGAAATGGGAGGCGAACGCGTACGGCAGTCCGAAGTACGCGCCGACCTGCGCGCCGTAGAGGCTCGATCCCAGGATCCACAGGGGTACGCGCAGGCCGGCACCGGGCACGGCGCGCAGCACCTGCTTGGGTTGCACCGGTTCGAAGAACTGGCGCAACTCCTGCACATCCTCTGGAAAGCGCTCGGCGGCTCCCGGGTCTCGTCGCATTGCGCGGATCGCCAGGTGGTCGGTTCCCGGCGCGCGACCCAGGCCCAGGTCGATCCGGCCAGGGAACAGCGACTCCAGCGTGCCGAACTGCTCGGCCACCTGCAGCGGTGAGTGATTGGGCAGCATGATGCCGCCCGCGCCGACGCGGATCGAGTTCGTACCGCCGGCCAGGTGACAGATCACCACCGAGGTGGCCGCGCTGGCGATGCCGGTCATGTTGTGGTGTTCGGCCACCCACAGGCGCCGATAGCCGAAGCGCTCCACGTGGCGGGCGAGATCGAGCGCGTTGCGAAGGGCGTCGGCCGGCGTGTCGCCGACCCTGACCGGAACCAGGTCGAGAACGGATAGCGGAATCATGGCGTGGAGTCTGTCGTCGGTGGGCGCATTGGCTGGGTACTTCAGCAGCCCACTAGCTTATCAGCGCCCGTGTGACGACCCCACCGAAGGTTCCGGATCTTGCCCCCTGGGCGCGACCAGGCCTGCACCGGCTGGGGCCGCACCCGATGTGTCGCGCGCGTCTCATCGAATGGCCCGGTCGGCCGCGGCACGTTCGCGACGCGACCAGGCGATCGCCAGCGGGCCGCACAGGATGCCGGCCGCCAGCACGCTGAATCCGGCCAGCCAGGCCGCGGGTCGGTCGGCGCCGCCGGCGGCGTCGAGCGCGGCGCCGACCAGCCAGCCGGCAAAGGCGGACACGCCGAAGCCGATCATCGAGTGCATCGCCATCGTCGCGCCGCGCATGCCCGGTGCCGCCGCCGCGCTCATGCCCGCCGTCAGCGAGCCCGAGTCGGCCGGCACGGTCAGTGCATAGAGCAACACCAGCGCGAGCAGCATCGATGCCGGGCCGCCCGCCAGCAGGCCGATGGCGACGGCGGTCGCCGCCGACAGCAGCTGGATCGTGACGATCGCACGATGTCGGCCGAAGCGGATCGACAATTCGTTGCCGCCGATGCTGGCGGGCATGGCCAGCAGCGACACCAGGACGCTCACGGTGACCGGCTCGAGCCATGCCGAGCCACCGGCACGTGCCACGACGAAGCTCCAGAACGCGACGATCCAGGTGCGCATGCCATAGAGCTCGAAGCAATGGGCCCCGTAGCCCAGGATGTAGCCCATCGCGGTGCGATTGCGCAGCACCGGCCGGAAGTCGAGCAGGCGGCCGGCGCTCGGCCGCGTCTCGTGCGGCTGCATCCGCCAGGCGGTCCACACCATGGCCAGCGGTCCGAGCCCCGTGATCACGAACGCCCAGCGCCAGCCCAGCGCGTCGGCGACGAGTTGCGACACCAGGAATGACAGGCCGACGCCGGCCGAGAAGCTGGACGTGTAGTAGGTGATCGCGCGGGAGTTCTCGCCGGGCGGCTGGCGGTCGGTGAGGGCCTTCAGGCCGGGCATGTAGGCGCCTGCAAAGCCCAGGCCGGCCAGGAACCAGCACAGCGAGGCCGACGCCAAGCCGTCGGCAAAAAGCGCGAAGGCCTGGGTGGCCAGCGCGCTGGCCAGCGAGCCCCACATCAGGATGCGGCGGGCATCGAGCCGGTCGGCCAGTGAACTGAGCACCGGCACCGCGAGCATGTATCCGGCCGCGTAGGCGCTCGCCATCAGTCCGGCCTCGGCGTTCGACAGGCCCCACAACGGAATCAGGTGGGCGACCATCACGGCGGGCACCACCACGTGGGGCAGCAGGTTGCCCACCTGTCCGATGCACATGGCGATGATCAGCGTGCGGCCCTGCATGTTTGCGCGGCGTGCGTGTCGGCGTGTGTTGTCGTCTGCGGACAGCGTACCATCGACGCGAGCGCCGCCACCGGCGCAGGAGATCCGATGTCCCGAACATTCGAGCCCGATCCCGCCCGCCTGTCCTTGAATTCGGCCACGCTGCGCGACCAGTGGACGCTCGCGGAACTGATCGAAGCCTGTGCCCGCCATGACATCGGCGCGATCTCGCCGTGGCGCGACAAGCTCGACGAGCTCGGCGTGGCCCGCGCCGCTGCGATGATTCGCGCGCACGAGCTGACGGTGACCGGGCTGTGCCGTGGTGGCGTGTTCCCGGCGGCAGACGCGGCCGGCCGGCGCGCGGCGATCGACGACAACCGGCGCGCGATCGACGACGCGGCCGCGATCGGGGCGCGCTGCCTGATCCTGATCGCTGGCGGCCTGCCGCCGGGCTCGCGCGATCTCGTCGGGGCCCGCGCGATGGTGCGCGACGGCCTGGCCGAGATTCTCGGGCATGCGCGCTCGGCGGGCGTGCCACTCGCGCTCGAGCCCTTGCATCCGATGTATTGCGCCGATCGCGCCTGCGTGAACACACTCGACCAGGCGCTCGACCTGTGCGACGAGATCGATCCCGACGGGCGCGTGCCCGATCGTAGCGGCCACGCGCCCAAGGCCGCGCTCGGCGTTGCCGTCGATGCCTATCATGTGTGGTGGGATCCGAACCACCCGGCCGCGATTCGGCGCGCCGGTGCCCATCGCCTGCTCGGCTTTCACCTGTGCGACTGGCTGGTTCCGACCACCGACCTGCTGCTCGATCGCGGCATGATGGGAGACGGCGTGATCGACCTGCCCGCCTTGCGCGAACATGTCTACGGCGCCGGCTATGATGGCTTCGACGAAGTCGAGATCCTGTCCACGCGCTGGTGGGCGGTCGATGGCGACGAGGTGGTGCGCACCGTCAAGACCCGCCACTTGCGCTGCACCTGAGCGCTTGCCCCGCGCCTTGTCCGGCCCCGGTTTGGGATCGTGAGAGCATAGGGGCGCTGGCGCCTGCAGCGCTCGTAGGTCGCGCCGGTCGAGTCACAAAGCACGAAGGAGGCAGTTCATACCATGCCGAGCATCGATAGCAGCGGTGTGCGCATCCACTACGAGACCGCGGGCGACGGCTATCCCGTCGTCTTCCTGCACGAGTTGTGCGCCGACTGGCGCTTCTGGGAAGACCAGATGCGCTTCTTCGCGCGCGACTATCGATGCGTGGCCTACAACGCGCGCGGCTATCCGCCGTCGGACGTGCCGGCAGCCGACGCCGACTATGCGTGGGAGCGCCAGGTCGATGACCTCGTGGCCGTCATGGATGGGCTGGGGATCGCCCGAGCCCATCTCGTGGGCCTGAGCATGGGCTCGTATACGGCCTTGCAGTTCGCGCTGCGGGCCCCGCAACGGGTCAGTGCGCTGGTGTTCACCAGCGGCGGTTCAGGCTCGGTGCCGCCGGGAGCGCCGATGCAGACCGCCGACATGCAGGCGCGTGCCGATGCCGTGGCCCGCGACGGCATGAAGCAGGCAGCGCCGCTGATGGCCGCCGGTCCGACCCGGGTCCAGTTGCTGAACAAGGATCCGATCGGTGGCGGGGTGGCGATGGAGCGGCTGGCCGAGCATTCGACCGAGGGCACCGCGCGCACGATGCGAAATTTCCAGGCGCTGCGCCCGTCGCTGTATGGCTTCGAGGCTGAACTCCGGCGTCTCGACGTACCGGCGCTGCTCGTGGTCGGCGACGAGGACGATCCGGTCATCGACTTGAACCTGTTCCTCAAGCGCACGATGCCGCGCGCCGGCTTATGGATCCTGCCGCGCACCGGGCACCCGGTGAATCTCGAGGAACCGGGCGAGTACAACCGTGGCCTGGCGACCTTCTTCGCGCAGGTCGAACGCGGCGGCTGGGGGCCGCGCGATCCGCGGGCGGCGCCCGGTGGCGCGGCGATTCGTGTCCCCGGCATCAAGGACTGATGACGATGACTGAAGCCGATGCCGGCAGCAACGCCGCGAACCCCTCGGATGCCTCCGCCTGGGTGGCCGGTCGCGAGGATTCGCTCGAGGGCGCGTATTTCCACACCGACGACGGCCACTGGTTCGAGCCCACCGCTCACTGCCGGGGGCCATGGGATGTCGACGGGTGCCATGCCGGGCCCCCGAGCGGCCTGCTGGCACGCTCGATGGAGCGCGCAATCGATGCGTCGCTGCGCTCGGCCGGGAATCACCAACGCCTGGTGCGGCTCACGGTCGATCTGATCCGACCGATACCGATGGCCGGGTTCCGGGTCGAGGCCGAGGTGGTGCGCGCCGGTCGATCGGTGTCGACGCTGCGCGCCGTGATTCGGGACGGCAATGGTCGCGAGCGGGTCACGGCGACCGGGCTCGCCCTTCGCAACGACCGCAACCATCCGCTGCCGACCATCGACGAGCGCCTCTATCACCCCGAAGAGGCCGATCCGGGCGGCTTTCCGCTGACCCGGGCCATGCACGACCAGCCCGGCTTCGTGGGATCGGTGGCGCTGCGCTACCCTCCTGGTGAGACCACCGCGCCCGGGCCCACGGCGGTCTGGATGAAGACGGTGCCCTTGATCGAGGGCGAGGCCCCGTCGCCCTTCCAGCGCATCTGCCCGTTGGCCGACTGCGGCAATGCGTTCTCGCGCAATGCCGAGCCCTGGGACGTCGGCTTCGTGAATCCCGACCTCACGATCGTCCTGCACCGTCCGCCCGATGGCGAGTGGCTGGGTTCGAGCAGCGCCTCGTACTGGCAGCCCGACGGGACGGGCCTGGCGCAGGCCGAGTTGTTCGATCGGCATGGGCCGGTGGGCATGGCCTTGCAGACACTGCTGCTGTCGCCGCGCGACTGAGCCCGGTGCGCGTACGGCCCGGCGTGCCGGAGCCGACGCGGGTGCTTGTTCGGGTGCGTGTTCCGGTTCAGGTCAGGGTTCGGTGCGGGATCGGATGCGCCGTCGGGTTTCCGCTCGATCTTCGTTGGTGCCGTCGGTGCGACCATCGCTGCCGACCAGCTTGCCCAGCAAGTAGGTGAGCGACTCGCGCTCGTCGGCGCTGAGGCCTTGGCCGAGATCCCGGTCCTGCGCCGACAGGCGCCGCCGTAGGCCCGTCATGCGCGCGCGGGCGCGCGGCGTCAGGTGCAGCGCCTTGCTGCGCCGGTCGGGCCCGCGCCGGGCTTCGATCAGGCCGCCGGCCTCCAGCTGACGCAGCAGCGTGGACAGGTTCGAGGTCTCGACCACCATGGCGCGCGCCAGCGTGGCCGGCCGGATCCCCGGGTTGCGATCGATGAGTTCGAGCGCCGTCAGGCGGGCCGGCGTAATGCCCGTGCCCGCGAAGCGGCGCGCGAATGTCTGCAACATCGCGACCTCGGCAAGGCGCAGCTGGTAGCCGATCGCATCGCGCAGCATACCGTAGTCGATCGGGGGGGTATCCGGATCCCCCGTCGGGATCGGACGCGTGTCGGGCCTGCCGGCCGGGCCTTCCATGTCGGTTCTTCTCCGCTTGCCACTGGAGGATCGAATTGCTATAAATCATAAGTATTGTCGCAATGGCAAGTCGCGCCGCAGCAAGGCGCCGGATTCCCGCGCGCGTCCCGGCGCAAGGTTTTCGGCCTGGCCGGCACAAGCCAGATCGCCAAGCGCGCCCCTTGTCCGGGCTCGAAGGGCGGCACGGAGGAGCTCGATGAATCTCGCCTCGTATCTGCAAGCGCAGGCCGGCCAACGGCCGACCCACCCGATGATCCGCTTCGAGGGCCGGACATACACCTATGCCGATGTCCAGGACGAGGTGGTGCGCCTGTCGGCGGCTTTGGCCGATGCCGGCGTGCGCAAGGGCGACCGGGTCGCCTTGTTCCTGCCGAACGTGCCCGAGTTCGCGATCACCTACTACGCGGCGCAGCGCATCGGCGCGATCACGGTGACCATCAACGCGATCTTCAAGACCGAGGAGGTCCGCTTCCTGCTCGACGATTCCGGCTCCAAGGTCGTGTTCACGGTCGCCGAGCTCGCCCAGTACGTGCCGGCCGACTGCCCGGCGCTGGAGCACTGCATCCGGGTCGACGCGCCCGGCAACGAGCCCGATTCGCTTGGTGCCTGGCTCGCCCGCGAGGCGACGCCGGTCCACATGGCCGAATGCGCGCCCGAGGATCCGGCCGCGCTGCTGTATTCGTCTGGCACCACCGGCTTCCCCAAGGGCGTCACGCTCACGCAGCGCAACATCCACTCGAACATTCCGCTCTCGGCCAGGTACTCCGGCTACGTCCCCGAGGACAAGCTCGCCGTTTTCCTGCCGCTGTTCCACGTCTACGGCCAGAACTACCTGATGAACGCCGGCGTGCTCGCCGGCGTCACGCTGGTGATGTTCCGCCGCTTCGTGCCCGACCTCGTGCTGGGCGCGATCGCCAGGGAGCGCATCACGATGTTCTTCGGCGTGCCGACCATCTTCATCGGCGTGCTGGCCATGGACCTCTCCGGCTACGACCTCTCGTCGCTGCGCTACGAGATGTCGGCGGCCGCCACGATGCCCGAGGAGATCTCGCGCCGATGGCACGAGAAATTCGGCCGGCGCATCTTCGAGGGCTACGGCCTCACCGAGTGCTCTCCGTTCGCCTGCTACAACGACTTGCACGAGCATCGCTTCGGCTCGGTCGGGCGGGCGGTCGAAGGCTTCGAGCTGGCCATCTTCGACGAGAACGACCAGGAAGTGCCGCGCGGCACCTGGGGCGAGATCGCGATCCGCGGCGAAGGCGTGATGGCCGGCTACTGGGGCCGGCCCGACGACACCGCGCGGGCGCTGCGTGGCGGCTGGCTGCACAGCGGCGACATCGGTCGCATGGACGACGACGGCTATGTGTTCATCGTCGACCGGGTCAAGGACATGATCAATGTCTCGGGCTTCAAGGTCTGGCCGGCCGAGGTGGAGCAATACCTGTACAAGCTGCCGCAGGTGCAGGAGGTCGCGGTCTACGGCATACCGCACGCGGAAAAGGGCGAGCAGGTCGTGGTCGCCGTGGTCGCCAAGCCGGGCCAGGCGATCACCGCCGACGAGGTGCTCGCGTACTGCCGCGACAACATCGCCGCCTACAAGGTGCCGGCGCGGGTCGACGTCGTCTCGGAGTTGCCCAAGAGCGCCACCGGCAAGATCCTGAAACGAGTGCTGCGCGACGCGGCCTCGTAGGACTCGGGCGCACGACTCGATTGTCGACCGGGGGGCCGGCCGCCCCGGTGTCCCAAAGGCGACCACCCAATATCGGGTGGTCGCTTTGCTTGGCGAATGCGCTGGAAGGCTCGCCACTCCGCGCGCTCTCGAAATCCGGAACTTCGACCGCGGCCAAGGGCGTCGCGGTCGCCTCGCGGTCCCCCTATGCTTGCGCGATTGCTCCTGACGGTAACCCGCGAACGCAGACCGGAGACCTCGCAATGACCACCGTATTCCAGGATCGAGCCATCACCGACGACGAGCGTCGTCGTCGCCTCTACGACGGCGACCTGTTCGTCTATTCGCCCCTTGCGGCCTCGCTGAAGCTCGTCGAGCTGGCTCGCTCGATGATCGAGGACGCGTTCGGAGGAAAGGACCCCGAGACCGCCCAGTTCCACTATCCCGTCGAGGAATACGCGGCGATCCTCTCGAGGCTCAAGCCGGCATTCATCCACCACCCGGATTGCAAGAAGCTGCTGCCCGAGATCCTGGTCTCGCTCGGCTGCGACCCCGAGGCCGTGCACTTCGATGTGCCGCGCATGCGCAGCTCGACCAGTCACGGCTACCTGACCACCGGTATCGCCTACGCCTTCCATCCGCACCGCGATACCTGGTATTCGGCGCCGATGTGCCAGATCAACTGGTGGCTGCCGATCTACGAGCTCGATGCGGCCAATGGCCTGGTGTTCTATCCGCGCTACCACCGCGAGCCGGTGCGCAACGATTCCCATGTCTACGACTACCAGAACTGGAACAGGACGTCCCGTTTCAGCGCGGGCCAACACATCGGCAAGGACACGCGCAAACAGCCCCATCCACGCCAGGCACTGGACCTGACGAACGAGATCGTCATCGTGCCGCCGGTCGGTGGCTTGGTCGTGTTCTCGGCCGCCCAGCTCCACGGCTCGATCGCCAACCAGAGCGGGCGTACCCGCTTCAGCATCGATTTCCGGACCGTCCATGCCGGCGACGCCGAGGCGCTCCAGGGGGCCCGCAACATCGACAGCTTCTGCACCGGTTCGGCCATGTACGACTATCTGCGCTGCGCCGACCTTGGGCACCTGTCCGATTCCATCCTGGCGCAGTACGAGGCGGGGCCGCCGCTCAAGCCCGCCGATCCGAGCTATTCGGCTCGCGAGCCCGAGGCAACGGCCGGCGACGGCGAGGCGGCGGCGATCGCTTGATTGCCGCGGCTTGCGCCGCTCGAGCCCCGTCGTATCCTTGCGCGACACACTGCCGGGAGACGTCGATGCAAGCCAGCCGAAGCGAGGCGCAACAAGTGCTGCCATCCCAATCGACATTGCGCGCCGTCGGCCTGGAGATCCGGCCGATCACACCGACCTTCGGCGCCGAGGTGCGCGGCATCGACCTCGCTCACGGCTTCGATGCGCGCCAGTTCGCGGCGATTCACCAGGCATTCCTGCGCTACCAGGTCCTGGTCTTCAAGGACCAGTCGCCGATGGCGCCCGCGGCCCAGATCGCGTTCGGTCGGCGCTTTGGCGAGCTGCACGCGCATCCCGCGGCCCCTACGCATCCCGATCATCCCGAGATCTTCGTCATCCACACCCATCGCGACTCGAAGATCGCCAACGGCAACCTATGGCACTCCGATGTGTCCTGCGACGAGTGCCCGCCGATGGCCACGATGCTGCAACTGCACCTGCTGCCGCCATCGGGGGGCGACACTCTGTTCGCGAGCATGTACGCGGCCTACGAGCGCCTGTCCGATCCGATGAAGGGGTTCCTGGCCGGGCTGACCGCGCGACACGAATCGGAGCATGTCTATCGCGGCCGCTACGCCGATCGCGGCGTCGACGACACCGGCCGCGTGTTCCCGGCCAGCAGCCACCCGGTCGTGCGCACCCACCCCGAGACCGGTCGCCAGGCGCTGTTCGTGAACCCGGCCTTCACGACCCGCATCGAAGGCTTGCGGGGGCGCGAGTCGCGCCTGTTGCTCGACTATCTGTTCGGCCTCGTCGCGGACCCGAACCTCCAGATCCGCCAGCGTTGGGAGGTGAATGACGTCGTGCTCTGGGACAACCGCTGCACCCAGCACTACGCGCTGTGGGACTACTGGCCGCACGAGCGGCGCGGCCACCGGGTCACGATCGAGGGCAACCGGCCGTTTCATCGCGCACAATAGGCGCGTTGCCGACGGGCGTGTGTGCCGGGTGCCAGGTCGCGGCGGCCGGCATGGCTGTTTCGGTGACGACAATGCCAACCACCAGGGCGCGAATCCCGAGGAGACTGCGCGTGTCCAATGCACCGGTCTACGACATCGACGTGGCAGCATTTCGCGCCGATCCCTATCCGGATCTGGCCCGGATGCGCGCGCAGGCGCCGATCGCCTTCGTGCCCCAGCTCGGCGCCACCTTGCTCACGAAGCGCGAGGACGTGTTCGTCAACGAGAAGCTGATCGACGTGTTCTCGTCCTGCCAGCCCGACGGCCTGATGACCCGGCTGATGGGCGAGAACATGATGCGCAAGGACGGCGACGCCCATCAGCGCGAGCGGCGCGTGATCCTGCCCTGCGTGTCGCCCGTCACCGTGAAGCAGGTCTGGCTCGCGCAGTTCGCGGCCGATGCAACGCGAATCCTCGATGCGTTGGCGCCGTGCGGCGAGGGCGACCTGGTGGCGGACTACGCGATGCCTCTGTCGGCACATGCATTGCGCGCGATCACCGGACTCGTCAACATGGACTGGCGCGAGATGGACCGCGTGAGCCAGGGCATGATCGACGGTTGCGCGAACTACACCGGCGATCCGGTCGTCGAGGCCAATTGCCACGATTGCACCGCGTCGATCGATCGCCACATCACCGAGATGATGCCGGTGCTCAAAGCGCAGCCGAATCACTCGATCCTCAGTGCACAGATGCAGGCGGGCCTGACCGACGAACAGACCCGCGCCAATGTGAAGCTGGCGATCTCGGGCGGCCAGAACGAACCGCGCGACGCGATCGCCGGCACGATCTGGGCGCTGTTGGCACACCCCGAGGAGCTGGCCCGTGTTCGGCGTGGCGAGGCGAGCTGGCAGCAGGCCTTCGAGGAATATGCGCGCTGGATGTCGCCGATCGGCATGACGCCGCGGCGCATTGCCTCACCCTATGAATACGGCGGCGTGCGCTTCGAGCCCGAGGACCGCGCCTTCCTGATGTTCGGCTCGGCCAACCGCGACGAATCGGTGTTCGAGAACCCCGACGTCTACGATCTGCGCCGCGACGTCCGGCACTCGATCGCGTTCGGTGCCGGCCCGCATTTTTGCGCAGGCGCCTGGGCCGCGCGGGCACTGATCGCCGAGGTCGCGCTGCCGAAGCTCTTCGCGCGGCTCGACGGCCTGCGGCTGGCCGACCCTGACGCGGTGCGGCTGAGTGGCTGGGCGTTTCGCGGGCCGGAGGCGGTGCCGGTGTCGTGGCAGAAGCCGGGATGACGGTGGCGCCAAGCACGCAATCCATCGCCGGCCCCGGCCAAGCCAGCCGACAGGTCGGGTCTTGCGAACGAGACAATGGAACGGATGAGCGCGATGAGTGAACACTTCGACTGCGACGTGGTGATCGTGGGCTATGGCCCCACGGGCGCCGTGCTCGCCAACCTGCTGGGCCACGCCGGCGTGCGCACGATGGTGTACGAGCGCGAGGCCGACATCTATCCGCTGCCGCGCGCCGCCCACTACGACGGCGAGACCATGCGCGTGTTCCAGTCGCTTGGCCTGATGCAGCCGATCGAAGCCATCTCGCGACCCGGCAACCAGGGCATGCACTTCCAGAATGCCGAAGGACAGACGCTGCTCGTGCGCACCGCCAGCGACAAGCCCGGCCCACACGGCTTCGCGAACAACTGGTACTTCCACCAGCCCGACCTGGAGCGCATCCTGCGCCACGGCGTGGATCGCTACGACTGCGTCGAGGTGAGGCTGCAGCACGAGGTCGTGTCGGTGACGCAGGACGAGCGCGCCGCCTTCGTGCAGGTGCGCGATCTGGTCGGCGACGAGGGCGAGCGCAGCATCTCGACCCGCTACGTGATCGGGTGCGACGGTGGCCGATCTCTCGTGCGCCGCACGATCGGTGGCGCCAGCGAGGACCTCGGCCTGCACCAGCCCTGGCTGTGCCTGGACCTGGTGCTCAAGCGCCCCGTGGACCTGCCCGAGTACACGATCCAACGTTGCGACCCGGCCCGCCCGATGACCATCGTCAACATGGCCGGCCAGCGGCGTCGCTGGGAGATCATGTTCATGCCCGGCGACGATCCCGAAACGATCGCGGAACCGGACAAGGTCTGGCGCCTGCTCGCGCCGTGGATCACTCCGCACGACGCCGAGATCGAGCGCTCGGCCATCTACACCTTCCATTCGGTCATCGCCGACACCTGGCGAGACCGTCGCCTGATCCTCGCCGGCGACTCGGCCCACCAGACCCCGCCCTTCCTGGGGCAGGGCATGTGCGCCGGCGTGCGCGACGCATCGAACCTGGGCTGGAAACTGGGCGCGGTGCTGCGCGACGGCGCACCCGATGCGCTGCTCGACACCTACGCCAGCGAGCGCCGGCCACATGTGCACGCGTTCATCTCGCTGGCGGTGAAGGTGGGCGGGGTGATCCAGACGACCGATCCGGAGGTCGCGGCCACGCGCGACCGCAGCTTTGCGCGATCGGGGCCGGAGATCTTCTCGTATCCGGTGCCTCAGTTGGGGCCGGGCGCCCATGCGGGCGGGGCGGAGCCGGTGGGCAATGTGTTTGCGCAGTTTCGGCTCGACGATGGGCGGCTGATGGACGACGCGATCGGCCTGCGGTTTGCGCTGTTGGCGAACGATGCGGCGCGCGCGGCGCTGGCGGCGCGGTCGGAACTGGCATCCGCGCTGGCGCGGCACGATGTGGTGGTACTGGACGCGCCGGGGCGGGAGGCGCTGGCGTGGTTGGCGCGGGAGGGGCTGGCGGCGGTGTTGTTGAGGCCGGATCGGTATGTGGCGGGGGTGGCGGAAGGCGTTTCGGACATCACCACGCTTACTCGCCTGCTACCGAAAATTGAAGGGCGGTAGTCGACTGACAGTCGACCAAGTGCTCGTCCTCTCCGTACCTCCCTCGCGGTTTGGTGCGGGACGACGGCAATGAAGTTGAGCGACTCGATAAGCGCTGGGGAGTGGCGATTCGCAATGGGGTCTACTGACTCGCAGAGGAAAGGTGAGCCGCTTAACGGGGGCCGGCGCTACCTCACGCTGCTATTCGCAGATTTATCCGACTCGGTTCGTCTCGCCGCCGAGATGGAAGCCGAAGACTACTTGGAACTGCTCGAATCATTTCGATCACTATCTCGCGAGACTATCGAGCGCCATGGGGGGCAGATCGTCCGCATACAGGGTGACGGACTACTTGCTGTCTTCGGTTTGTCCGGGCCTACGGAAGATGATGCCGTCAACGCTGTTGACTCTGCGCTCGCGATGAGCGTTGCCATTGGTGAGATTCGCGTACGAGGCACGCGAAGACGAGTTCTCCAGGCGCACTTCGGCATCCACACCGGCTTAGTCCTTGCACTGCAAGGCGATATTGAACGTGGGAGATTGGATGTCGTCGGAGATGCGCCAAACGTTGCATTCCGCCTATGTGGCCTCGCAACGGCTGGCGAAATCCGTGTCAGCTCGGAAAGCCTCGGGCCAAAGGCGACACTATTCGATATCGTTGGGCGAACGCATTGTGAAATCCGCGGCCGCGACGACCCCCTCGAAGCTCTGACGATCAAGAAGCGCAAGGCAGTCGACGTCGGCCGAGGCTCCAGGTCCAGGCGAGGTTTGACTCCATTTGTCGGGCGACGTCAAGAACTTTCCAGGCTGCATGCAATGGCCGCGCTTGCGTCCGGCGGAGAATCCTGTACCACGCTAATTACCGGCGAGCCCGGAATCGGCAAGACTCGCTTGCTTGAAGAATTCACCGCTGACCTCAATCCAGAAAAATATATCGTTCTTTGGGGGGATTGTGAGCCGCATGTAATCTCGCAGCCCTTGCATCCCTTTTTGCAGATTGCGAGATCGATTGTCCCGGAGGATCTCGGGGCTGCGCCCAAAGAATTCGGTCGTGAATTGAGTTTTGCGTCGCTGCACGAGTTGCTCGGTGATCTGAGGACGAATGGTGCGAATTCTCGTCGTGACGCTTATGAAAGTCCGCGTTTGTTGGATGTAAGACGTGTGCTCCTGTCGCTGTTCGCTGGGTTGCGAAGAGACAAGGCTATCGTGGTCGTCCTGGACGATTGGCAGTGGACAGATGATGCAAGTCGGAAACTGTTTGCGAATGTGATGGCGATGCGTCCGTCAATCCTTGCACTTGTGGCCGCGAGAACGCCTTTCGAAGACGGTCTACCGGTGGCAATTGCTGCCGATTCGATCGACCTTCGACCTCTTGATGAAGCCCAGACTAAAGATGCGATCCATGCATTGTTGCCGGCTCTTGAGCCATTCCTTGCCGAAGCAGTCCTTGATCGGGCGGGGGGGAGTCCCTTGTTCATCGAGGAATTGTGCCATGCCGTTGAATCCGCTGAAACCTTGGAGCGCAAGCCGCGGTTACCGAATGCCAGTGCGTGGATACGCACTCTAGTCGTATCCCGTGTCAATCGGCTCACGTCGGGCCAAATCAAACTGGTTCAGGCGGCATCGATTGTTGGGCGAGAAGTGCGCCTTGAACTTATTGCGTATCTTCTGGGTCAATCAAATGTTGAACCTGAAATTCGTGTTCTTGCGGAGCTTGATTTCTTCTATGGCGGGAATTCAAAACACGTCGTTCGGTTCAAGCATCTGCTGATGCGCGAGGCAATATACGACATGGTTCCCGCTCGAGAGCGGGAGCGTCTCCATCTGCTGACTGCAAATTGGCTCCGAAGCGCTTCGAGTAATGCGAAGGGGGCGCAGCACCTCGAAGAGCTAGCCTATCACTGCAATGCAGGGAGGCGGTACGACCTCGCGTCTTCCTATGCCAGCGTCGCGGCTGACAGGGCGATGGAGGTATATGCACTCGATCGTGCGCGAGCCTTGTATGTTCTTGCGCTTAATGCCGCAGAGGCACTTGGACCGCTGGAAGGACAGGCTGCTGTGGAGTGGCTGAATATCGCTCAGAAGCTTGGTGTCGCCTGTGTATATGATCCGCTTAGCATGGGCAAAGATCGTCGACTATTTGACCGAGCAGCAGAGATCGCTGCGGACCTCGGTGACGATGAGCTCATCGCGCGGGCCACCTACTGGCTCGCGTACCTCGACTATGCGGCCGGCTACCCCCGCACCGCACTCCTACGTTGCGCTCTGGCCATCCACTATGCAGAGAGGCTTGATGATTCTCGCCTGCTCGTGCAACTTAGGGCAACCTTGGGTGAATCGCTCGTCACCGCGGGTCGGTATGCAGAGGCAAGCCCCCTACTGGACCTGGCGATCAATGAAAAACGTAGGCAAAGTCGACCAGGCAGTCATGTGGCGATTGGCTCGGCCTATGCGCTTGCCAGGAAGGCATACATGCTCGCAGATCTCGGCGATTTCGAAGATGCTCATGGATGCTTTGCCGAGTCTCTCGAACTCCTTGGTGACGCAGTTCACCCGGTCGGAAGTTCCATCCAAGACTTGCGAAGCGTCGCGCTTCTCTGGCAGGGGCGTTGGCAGGAAGCCTCTGAAGCCGCGCAGATAGGGGCGGAAATGGCGCTGACACACCGCAGCCGCTTTCTATATGCAATGGCAGAGTCCTTTCGAGCCTGCGCGTTGTGGGAGAAAGAAAATGACCAGAAAGCGATCGACGCGCTTGAGCGATCGACTTTTTGGATCGAATCGGGAGGGGGAGGGACATCAATTTCGTTGAATTACGGCTGGCTGGTAGCCGCCCATCTTGCCTGTGGCCGGAAGCAAGCAGCACGAACCTACATGAAACGCCTAATAGCTCGTGCTCGGGCGCTCGATCGCCAAGGTACGTGCATGGGATTCCGTGAGATGGCTGTGCATACGGCCGGCGCGGGCAACCGGTACGATGCCCAGCGCTATCTCTCTCGCGCAATGTTGATTGCCGACAGCCGGAATTCGCCGCGCGAGCGGGCGGAGAATGTATTTTGCGAAAGTCGAATCGAGCTTGCATTAGAAAATACCGCCAAAGGTCAAGGTTTGCTGGCTGCAGCGGCTGAGCAATTCGGTAGCCTGAGAATGGCTGAGCACGTCTCTCGATGCTTACGCCTCATGAATTGATCTGGTTGGTGGCCTTCTGGATTTCTTCGTCGAAAATCGACGCCAAGTAGTCAAATTGATCCTGATCCGGGTGAAGTTCGTCGACCCAAAGCGCTTCAGGGTCGGAGTTTTTCCATTTCGACGCAAGTTTCCCGCGTAGGTCTATGTGCACCACGTGCGGCTCAAACTCGTCCTTGATCCGTGCAATAACTTTTTCGTTGAAGTTGTCGATCAGCGCGATCATTATGTCGCGTGTGAGTTTTCTGTCTTTGCCTCCGATTTCGTAATGTCGTGCATCAAATACAGATCCGAGCCAATTTGCGTCTGAAAAAGGTCCGTGAATCAATCCTGGGGCGCGAGGAATTGGATAGTCATATCCGTGCAAGAATATTCGCGTCGTCAAGTGCGCATCTTTAATGATTTCAACCAATCCCGAAACGATGTCTCTGTAGTGGCTTGTCAGGGATTTCATCAGTGCAAAAACTTCGCCGGAAATCAGCGCGTCTTCCTCGGTTGGAGCCCGATCCTTGGGGAGATTCCTTCTGTCAATCAACACCTTCTCCAAGTTCTTTCCTGTGCAATCGTTGCCGCCGCATGATATCAGGATCGATCGCGGAGGGTTTTTGTTCACGTTGGTCCTGTATTTAAGAGATCTATAAAATTTCTCGCGACCGGACGCCATTTTTCTCAGGCCTCCAAAATTTGGATGGCTGCAATATGTCTTGACATCTTCTGGGGTGAATTCGTATCCGTAGAATTCGAGTCTATCTCGGATGTCCTCGCTGTAGATTCGAGAAAGAGGATTGAAGCCCCTGTTAGCAATCTCTTCATGTTCATCGGGTAGCGCGAAATTGCGCGCCCCCCATCCGCTGAATGCGGAATGATCAAACCAAGAGTCACCCCAGGCCATGATGGCATGGCCCTTCCGAGTTCCTTTGGCAGGCCCAAATGATGGACTTGAAGAAAAGATGTCTGTCGATCTAAGCGACATCGACGACCGAGAACCGGCGTTGAGGCTGGTGGCAACTGCTTCAGGCGTCGCCTCAATTTGATCCTTCAATCGCAAGGTCTGACTGGACGGCCCCGGTCGGAGCGGAAGGCTTGAACCTAGAAGTGCGGCCAGGACGCCGTAGACCGTCGCCATAGCAACTTCGTAACCAGGGCAGGCGTGGGTCGGGGAATCTGGATCCTTCTCAGAATCGCTGTCCATTCTTTCGCCGCCGAACATCAACCTTCGATCGGAGCGGCCGTCTTCTGCAGACTGCTGAGTTCCCGACGAAATAACCAAGACGATGCGATCCCCCGCTGCAATATCAATTGGATCTTGCCCACGAACTTCGAATCGATGGGCCGCGACCGCTGTCCGCCATGTTAGCCGTGGCATCGGGCGCGCACGAAGCGCGCTTCGAAGTGGCCCGGAGAGTATCTCTTCGGCCTTCGACAGTTCGTCGAAATCTTTACCAGAAAATCGCGCGCGAATCCGCCAGAATTCGCCGTTAGAGAGCCACTCCTTCATGGCGCCGTAAATGGTGCCAATCAAGGTTGGGGTAAATCCCATTAGAACGCCAACGATTGTTCTTGCAATCGCCAAGTCGTCCTGTCCAATCTCCGGGTGGCTAAATACAGATTCCGCCAAGGGGGCCTTTGCCGGCGTGCTGCGATACATTTTTACCCATTCATTCATTGCCTCGACCAGTGCCCTTCCGTACAACTGGCCGAGACGCTCGACCGCGCAACCGGGATTTGGTTGAAACATGTATCGAGATATGGCTGTGAAATGACCAGGGAATCGGGGAGGAGCTCCCTTCTCCCAGTTCCAGTCGTGCCCGCCCCGTACGAAATGCCCTCCCTTATCGCTGATGCCGAACCAATCTTCGCTCAGGGCTGCAAGCACCTCGTCCACAACTTCACGAAGCTGGAATACCGTGTCATAGGTGGGCGCTGTCCCGGCCTTGGCGGCATGCAGCGCGTTAGATTTTATTCGTTCTAGCTGAGCCGTAACGGTCGATAGAGCGGTAAGGAATGCACGTTCGGTTGACAGGGACTCAATTGCCGAATTAATTGGATTCGCTAGCCTACGATAATTCGGCCCTTCGTCCATGCCTAGGTAGATCTCGCCAAAACTATCTCGCATTCGGTCCATTTGTCCGCAAACTGAATATTCCCGGTCGCGGTCGACAAGGATTTTCAAGATCAGGTCGCGATCGGCTACTATTAGCCCATATGAAGTCCGCAATACGCCGGCGTGATCGGTGCGGATTGCGGCGCAAAGCGACGCATTGTCGAGGTCGTCGATCGATTCGGGGTCTTCTATCACGGCCTTCCAGGCATTTCTGCTGACCGTCACACTAGATGTCGCTTCCATAGTCATAAGCTCGTTGAGCAAGCGCCGGCCTCGATCGAGCGACCAGGAGTGCGAGCGAGTGCTCGCCCGAAGCCTGGCTAAATCGCTCAAACGACGCAGCGTCTTGCGCGAGGGTACGAATAGGTAGAGGCCCCATTCCAGCCGGGTTAGCTGTGGAGGATCGGTAAACAATCGGTCGGATCCGTCAAGGGTGATCCGGATTGGCTGTCCTTGATGACTGAAACGATAGATACGGCGATGTCCGGATTCCGGAACTCCGACGAGCGGACATGAAATGTTGGAAGTGGACCCTGAACTGTTAGAACCTGTAAGCCACCGTTGGATTACTTCGAATTGCTCGGCGATGCTGCTGTTGTAGGCCATGAAGATGAGGCCACGGCTTGCCGAGTCGTCCGACATGTCCGGGTCCGATAAGGGGCTCCGTGGGCCAAAACTCATTCCTCTTCGAATGATGCGAGGCATGCGTCTTTGCTGCGCAGTCAACTCATCTGGATCGGGTCGGGGATTTGCTCGTCGGATGTGTGCGTGTAGAGGACATGTTTCTCCTCTCGTGTCATAGGAATAATTGAACCCATTCTCGCCTGCGGAGGGAAGGATTGGCAGACCGCTTGGATATCGGCCGACTAGCTTCGCCTTTAAGGTCATCTCATCAATCTTTTGGTGATTTGACTCAAGCGCCGACGCGATGGCCTTTTCGAAAAGCGAAACATCCAGCCGATATTTTCGCAATACCAAGTACGTCCCGTTGGTCAGCCAGCTTGAGTTTGGATCCGCTCTTCCGTCTGTTTGTTCTTTTGCCGGCGGTTCGTCAATGTCATTTCCATGCCCACAGATGAACTCACCGAAATGAGCACGATTCCGAGCCTCTTCCGGCGAAGTTTCGTCGATGTCGGGCTGCGACAATCCATCTACAAAGCCGAAATGATCGACAATTCGTTCTTCGCCTTCAACGTTCTTTTCGTAGTGATGGTGCATTGATTGAACGGCCAAGAGATGTATGCCGGAATTCAGCTCGTTCACTAGGGAGATTGCATCGCTCAAAGGGTCTATGTGGTTGGATCCGATGCGACTTTCCCTATCGGATGTGGAACGAAAGCGGATTTGGAGGACGGCATGCACCGAATCCATCGTTACGCGCCGGCCACTGTCATTCGCATCACCCCATACCAAAGGTAGGTTCCATCGGTCTGGGTGATTGCCTCGGACATCGCCGATCAAACCCGCTCTAGCCTCCATGCCGAGTAAGAATTCAGTTGAGAAGTTCGAAAGCTCCACCTCGTTCATTCCCAGCGAACGCAGTCCGTTTGGGGTTAGTGCCAGATTCCAGGCCGGCTTGTTGTTTGTCATTCGATGGTCTGACGACGCGACAGTTAGCAGCTTTCTGATTTCGTCAATCAGTATTCGCCCTGCGGTGGGCGAGTCGAAAGAAAGGAGAAGGAGGCATCCGTGCGTGACGCCGGTGTACGCACGAAGAATGCCGCCCTGAATATCTCTTAGATCCTCGTCAGGAATTTCGCCGGAAGACTGCCAGCGAGGAATTCGATCGACTGTGGGGATCTCGTCGGGCTTCCGGCAGTCCTCTGTGTCGAAAAGCCACCTCAAGGCCTCGCAGTGTCGCTCGGCTGCAAGGTCGTATGCCCAATCCAGCGGGCCTTCGCCGCACTGTTCAATGAATTCTGATAGTAGGCAGCGCGCCGCGCGGAGGAGAATTTCGCCATCGTCGTGTCCAGCAAGAAACAGGTCTGCAAGCGTGAAGATTGATGACAATCCGGAAATTCCAGAAGTAAAACGTTCGTACTCTGTTCGGACGGTTTCTGACTCGATCCGATCGGGCGCTTCCGAATCGTTCCTTCTTGTCACATCTTTAGCTGCATTCTCGGCCGTTGGTATCGTATAGCCTAACGCGACCAATTCAGATTCTTTGGAGTCTCCATAACGTGCGCGATAGCGTTCTAGTGTTTTGTAGTAAAATAAGTCGAAGGCAGTTGCTTGCACGGTTCCGTAAAAGAAATCAGTTTCAACCTGTACCCGACGGGCCCAAGCAAGCCATTCTTCGAACGTATGATCCGCAGCTGTGACATAATCGACGGTGTCAAAAAATATTAGATCCAATAACGCGCCGACCTTGCTCCAGAGGGTTCTTATATAAGATTCCCATGTTCCGTCGAAGCTGACCGCAAGTAGTATTTCGTTTTGCGGCTCAAGTATCGCTACCCGGACGGACTGAATTATTCCAACGCGCTCGACCGCATCAGACAGCAGGCGTGCGACGGAGTATTCATGCGCCCGTCGCCGATTCGCTTGGAGCGTGCGTAGGACAGACTTGATTCGTGTTTTGTGAGTCACTGCCTCTAGTGACTCGACGAAACCGCTGCGAATTCTGGCTTTTAAGGTCAGGTCAGAAGATCCGCCGAGACTTTGTTCACGGGAAATTATTCGTTTTCTCATTGTCTCGTCTTTTCCAAATTGTTATACGATTTGACTCTTCGTATCGACCAGCGTCTTGAGTCATACGGCTTTCTACCGCTAAAAACCTATATTTCGTGCTTGGGGGGTTCGAGCAGAATTGATGATTAGTATTCGGACGATGCTCGCGCGATCGATTCCTTGGCTGAAACGACGCACGTTCATGGCCTGGGATGGGCATGCGCAACTCGGAGTGCAAGGCGAAAGAACCTGATGACCAGATAGGGATCCTGATCCGGGCGCGGCATCGTGGACCGGTTTGCTTGTCGGAAGACGAGCAGGATGTATGGGCCAGAACACCGAACCTCTGCTCCATTGCATATCGCCGTGTTGAATGGTGTTGCTGCAATTGATTGCTGCGGCCGTTCACGTGATGATCGGCTTGGATCGCGGCGGACGCTGCCTTGACCGGACGCTGCCTTGATCTATGTGCAGTGTGTTCGAACTGGTGTGCGGGGCATCCCCAAAAGTAGTGAGCTTGGCGGGCATGGATCCCATTCGGGCTTCCTAGTGGAGCTAGCTGATGGCTGGAGCCGGATTACCAGATCTCTTGCATTTGCCTTCGGGGGCGCCCAGTAACTCGTACGTGGTTCGAGCTTCGGCTACCACCTCTCCGGCAACCGCCGCAACACCCGCAAGCGCCTTCCAACCAATTCCACATACCCGCCGCGCTCCAGGTCTTTCAACAACCGGCTGACCATCTCGCGCGACGCGCCAATCTTGCTTGCGATCACACGGTGAGTCTGCGCTCGCGGATGCTCGGCGACGCCGTCGGGGCCAGGGACCGCATCCCGCTCGATCAGTTCACGCAGGCGACTGTACACATCGAGCAACGCCAAGCTGCGGGTGGACTCGGTGCTCGCTCGGGCGCGCTGGATCACGAGCGTAATCAACTCGATCGCGAGATCCGGTGACTCCCTAATCTGTGCGATCAGCGATTCCCTTGTGATGATCGCGAACTCGCTCGGCTCGATCGCCTCGACCGAGGCCGACCGGGGCCCACCATCGAGGCTCATTTCGCCGATCACAGTGAACGGCTCGTACTCGCCGAAGGTGATCTCGCGGCCGTCGACACTGGTGGAGAAAACCCGGACTCGACCGGCAATCAGTGCATAGAGATCCCCCCCGTGAGCGCCTTCGTTCACGATGATGGCGCCCTTTCGGTAACGCCTCCGTGGGCTATGTTTGGCCAGCTGGCCGAGCCGGGAATCGGCGTCCAGGTTCATCTGCTCAGGTACCACCGAAATTCGTCCTGCTCCAGTCTCGACAAGTCGCGCGTACGTCGTCAAGCGAAAGACCCCAGGAATCGCATCGGCCTGCTTTCGGCCATGGGCAGTCAAGCTAGGTACGCTGTCATCGCGTTGGCACGCCGGCGAAATTCGAAACGGTGGTTTCCAACTTCGCCTTTCGCCATATCGGGTCCCCGAATGCGCTATCGTTGTGCCGACGAAAGCGGCGTTCACGCGATGGCCGCATCAGGGGGTACGGCTGCTTCGGTCCTCTGGGATCGGCGCAACTCAGGGGGAACGGCACATGACCACGCATACCGAGCACCGCCCGGCCGCCAGCACCTGGCCCGGCTGGCTCGCACTCATCCTCAGCGTCCTCACCATCCTCTGGCACCTCTTCGTCTCCGGCCACCAGAACCGGGCCGGTTTCGAGAAGGCCGAACTCGTCTCGCGGTTCGCAAGCGTCGACAGCGAAGTGAAGAGCTTCGCGGCCAAGCAGCTCGAATCGGGCGCGGCCTTGACCGCCCTGGGCGATCGGCTCGACAAGCTTGGGGCGCGTCTGCAATCGATCGAAGCCGGCAACTTCCCCGCACTGAAGAAACTCGACGAAAGCGTGACCCGGCTGCGCGGAGCCGAGGGTGCTGCGATCGCGTCGATGCAGCCGCTCAACGAGTCGCTTTCAACGCTTGGCGGCAAGGTCGACGCGATCGGTGGCCAGGTGACCGCCTTGGGTACGCAGGTGTCGACGCTGGGCAAGCGAGTAGACGCTGTGGACGCAGCCTTGGCGAAGGTCGGCGATTCGGCGGCGGAACGGGGCGCCGTGAACACCTACAGGACCGATGCCGCGCAGCTCGCGGCGGCGCTCGCGAGACTCGAGTCGCGCCTGGGCGCGCTCGAGCTGAAGCTCGGCGCACAGAAAGCCACGCCCACGGTCGGCGCGATGGAATCCGAGATCGGCAAGGCGGTCGCGCCCCTGGGGGCCAGGATCGATGCAATCGAATCAGCGCAAGGCAAGGCGGCCGCTGCGGTCGCGGGCGCATCCCTCGCGCTGGCTGCGCTGGATAAACGCGTCGATGGCGCCGAATCGATGGTTCGCGACCGCACCGCCGCGCTTGCCGAAGCCAACCGCGCCGAGATCGGCAGCGCACTCGCGCCACTCGGCAAGCGCCTTGCCGCGATCGAGGCACGGTTATCGCCCGCCGATGCGGCACGCGATGCGCTTTCGGCCAGCGTCGGGCAGCTCCAGTCCCAATACGGTGCGCTCGCGGCCCGCCCCTTGCACGATGCGGCCGAGCTGGGCCGGATCTACTTCGGATTCGGGCGCTGGGACCTGCGCGCCTCGGAGCTCGAGAAGCTCGCGGCCATCGTCGCTCGCCCGGATGGGAAGACGCGCCCCTATGCGCTTGTCGGCTTCACCGACCGCGCCGGCAGTGACGACTACAACCAGTTGCTTTCGACGCGGCGGGTTGCCGCGGTACGTCGGGCGCTCATCGCCCTCGGTGTCGACGGCGCTCGGATCGCCACTGCCAATGGCCTGGGCGAGATGGGCACGCCGGTCGAGACCCCCGACGAAGTCCCGAAGCAGGAAAACCGGGTCGTGTTCGTATTCGGCGGACGCTGAACTCGGGAATCGGCTCGACTAAACTTGCTGGAAGATCCCGAATCGTCCGAGCAGGAGAGCTCCGTCTTGACCACCACTTACGACGCCATCATCGTGGGCGCCGGCTCGGCCGGTTGCGTGCTTGCGAACCGACTCACCGAGAACGGCCGGCGCCAGGTGCTGCTGCTCGAGGCCGGCCCGCGCGACCGAAACCCCTGGATCCATATTCCGCTCGGCTACGGCAAGCTGTTCACCAACACCCGGGTCAACTGGGCCTACGAGTCCGAGCCCGAGCCGGCGCTCAATGGCCGTCGCATATTCACGCCGCGGGGCAAGGTGCTTGGCGGCTCGTCGTCGATCAACGGGCTGGTCTATATCCGGGGCCAGCATCAGGACTTCGACGACTGGAAGGTGCCCGGTTGGGGCTGGGCCGACATGTTGCCTGCCTTTCGCAAGGCCGAGGACCAGAGCCGGGGTGCCGACGAGTGGCACGGCGCGGGCGGCCCGTTCGCGGTTTCGGACCTGCCCGATCGCCATGAGATGTGCGACGCGTTCATCGAATCCTGCGTGGCCAACGGCATTCCCCGCAACGATGACTTCAACGGCGCCACCCAGGAAGGCGCCGGCTACTACCAGGCGAACGTGCGCAATGGACGGCGCATCAGTACCGCCGTCGGCTACCTGCGCCCGGCTGAGAAACGGTCGAACCTGCGGGTGGAAACCGGCGCGCTGGCCACCAAGATCCTGTTCGAGGGCAAGAAGGCGGTCGGCGTCGCGTACGAGCAGAACGGGCGCTTACTGACCGCGCGTGCCAACGAGGTCATCCTGTCGGGTGGTGCATTCAACTCGCCGCAGTTGCTCCAGCTCTCGGGGGTGGGCCCTGTAGACCTGTTGCACCGGTATGGCATACCCGTGGTCCATGACAGCCCCCTGGTGGGCGAGGCGCTGCAGGACCACATGTATGTGCGCACCTTCTTCAGGAGCACCAAGCCGATCACGCTGAACGACGACATGGCGTCGGTCTGGCGCCAGGCAAAGATCGGCCTGCAATACCTGCTGCAGCGCCGCGGGCCGCTGACGGTGAGCGCGGGTTATGCGGCGGCTTTCGTGCGTACGCTGCCCACGCTCACCCGCCCAGATATCCAGTTCTACTTCATCAATTTCTCGATGGCGAAGCGCGGCGGGATCCTCGACCAGTTCCCCGGCTTCACCTGCTCGGTCTCGCAACTACGGCCCGAATCGCGCGGATGGGTGCGCATCCGCTCGGTGGACGCGCGCACGCAACCGGCGATCTTCTACAACTATCTCGACACCGAGGAAGATCGCCGCATGACCGTGGACGGCTTGAAACTGTTGCGCCGGGTAGTGCGTAGCGCGCCTTTCAGTCGCTACATCGCCGAGGAGCGGGTACCTGGGCCGGAAGTGGAAACCGACGATGAGTGGCTCGACTATTGTCGCCAGGCCGGCGACACGGTCTACCATCCGACCAGCACGTGCATGATGGGTACGGACCCCGACGCATCCGTGGTGGACGAGACCCTGCGGGTCCGGGGGGTGGATGGGCTCAGGGTGGTGGACGCGAGCGTGATGCCAGCGGTCGTGTCCGGAAACACGAATGCAGCTGTAGTGGCGCTTGCCGAGCGTGCGGCAGACCTGATCGCTGCCGGGGGCTGAGTGCGTCGTCTGTCGGCGCAGGGGCACTCGCCCTGCGCCGATCCGTATTGCCCGGTGAGTCTGGCGGGTATCGCGCCCGCTTCTTCAGTTCCAGGCGATGTCTCTATTGTTACCGCCGCCGACCGCCATCGACCTCACCGGCGGCAACCGCGTCACCCGCAGCAGCAAATGCCGGATCGTCGGCGCCTGGGTCTTGGCCAGCACACTCTTGATCTGAGTGCGCACCGTCGATTCCGACACGCCGTGAATCCGGGCGATCTCGGCCGGGCTGTGTTCGGCGGTCAGCGCCGCGAGCACCCGCTGCTCGGTCGGCGTGAGTTCATGTTCGCGCCCGAAGTTGTGCAGGGACAGTGCCTCGCAACTCGACGCACGGCCGGTGATCGCCAGGACGCGCTCCACGTTGCCGCCATCGTCGAGTGCGACGCCGCACAAGGCGATCGCCGGAATCGCCGCGTCGGTGTCGAAGACCACCATGCGACGGCCGCCGCGCGCCGCCAGCTCGAGCGCCCGCCGCCATTTGCCCAGCGATGCCGACTTCGCCGGCGCGATGTGGCCGTCGATCAGGCGCAGGCACGCGCCTGTGCTCAGGAACTGTTGCCCCGCGGCATTCGCAAGGGTCAGCTGCGCGTCTCGTGACATGACGATCAGACCGTAGTCGATCTCGTCGAGTAGCGCACCGAACAGATCGTCGGCCACTGATCCCAGGCCGCGTGCGCGGGTGGTTCCCGCGCGGCCGATTTCACCCAAGTCGTTGAATCCCATGCCTGCCTCCCCGTCATGTGCGTGCCGACCGCCGCTGGAAGCACTGTAGGAATTCCGGCCCGCCCTGGGTGGTGACTATTCCCCGCGGTTTTGTGACTTATTCACCTCTGGCGGCGGAACGATGCGACGGGTCGTGCGCGCCGGGGGCGCTTGCTTGAACCGGCCGGGCGGGCGCCACGGCGTCATCGTCAATCCTGGCGATGCCACCCACCTACCCCGGCCGTAACTTCCGCAGCGTCGACATTCCACCCAAGGAGGGACGATCATGCGACGCACGCCCAGACCCAGGCACAGCCTTGCCCTCTGCGCCTTCACGGTCACATTGCTTGCCGCCGCCGGCTGCGGCAGCGACGACGCCACCACGACGCCAACGCCAAGCCAGCAGCCACCTGCGCCGCAAACCACCGCCGTCAGCACGACGGTCGTCGATGGCCCGATCCAGAACGCACTCGTGTGCCTGGACAAGAACGCCAACGACGTCTGCGATACCGACGAGCCCTCCGGTCGCACCAATGCGAGCGGCAACGTGACGATCGACGTGCCCAATGCCGATGTCGGCAAGTACCCGGTGATCGCCGTCGTTGGCACCGACGCGGTCGATGCCGACAATGGACCGGTCACCACCGCCTTCGTGTTGCGAACGCCTGCAGACCAGACGGCGACGGTATCGCCGCTGACCACGCTGGTGCAGGCGCGAATCGACGGTAGCGGCGACACCTCGTCCGCGGCCGAGGCCTACGTGAAGGCGCAGACCGGGCTGGCTGGCTCCCTGTTCGCGAATTTCTCCGCCACCGCGGCGACCGATACCGACGCCCAGCGCAGCGCGCTGGTCGCGCGCGTCGTGGCGCTGGCGATGCAACGCCAGTCGCAGGCGCTTGCCACCGTCGTGGGGCAGACCGACGCCTCGGGCGCGACCGTCACATCGGCGGACGTCAACCGCCAGTCGGTCAGCGCATTGATGTCGTCGCTGCCGGCCATTGGCGCGGCCGTGCGCGAAGCGGTGGCGCTGTCGGATTCGGCGCAGGTCGCCGCGCTCGAGGCGGCCGCGGTCGATGTCGTCGACAATCGCTCGGGCCTGACGGCGGCCAATGCGCCGCTGCTGGTGGGGGCGCAACGGGTGGCGGCGCTGGGTACCGCCGACGGCGCTTCGCCGGATGCTGCATCCGGTTCGCTGCGCACGCTCGCGTACACCGATGCGTCCAACTGGTCGTATCGTTCGATCCTGGCCACGACTGCAGACGGCACGCCCGACGCCAGTGGGAACACCCGCTCCTACGAGCAACGCTCGCGCAGCGTGGGCGGCGCGATCGAGGTCTGGGGTTTCAGTGGCAGCCCGGACCGTGCCAATGATCTGCATTGGAGTGGCACCGACTGGCGCGCCTGTCCGTTGGGAACCCGCATCGTGGCCGGGCCAGCCAATGCCGCGGGCTGGCGCGCGTACGACTACTGCAACGGCTTCGCGAAGGGGCTGAGCCGCGCGGGTGGCGTGGACATCACGGGCCGTTCGCAGGCGGACGTCCTGGCGCAGATCCGAGCGTTTCCGGGCGATGATGCCGGCTTCGCCTTTTCCGGGTGGGGGCCGGCCGATCCGGCCGTGCTCGGCGCCGATACCTTTCCCGACGGATCGAAGCTGCTCTACTACAGCCGGGTCGATAGCGAGTTCGCGCCCGCCTACGATGCGCGCGTGACGAACAAGGTCTACGCGATCGACGCGGCCGTCGCGGCCGGCGGCGATGCGCGCACCGACCCCAGCCTGGCTTGCGCACAGATTCTGGTGTCTACGCCGCTCGACACCTACCGCAGCCTGGCAACATCACTCGAGTCGGTCGTTGCGGCCAACCATGGCACCCCGTGCATCTTCAACCAATCGACCAACGCCAATGGCACCAGCCTGCCGACGCAGGAGTGGTGGAGCCAGAGCACGCTCAATGTCGGCACCATCGCCAACGCGCTGGCGCGGCCCGATGGCACTGGCAACTACTACACGACGACGGCGCAGGTGCGGATCGGTTTCGATGCCACGGGCAACGGCGTCACCTGGTTCCACTGCTACCAGCGCACCGGTGATCCGGGTGCCCGCAACTGCTTCGTGGTGGGCCGGGGCGAGTACGCGATCGAGACGCTGGGCGATGGCCGCGTGATGCGCTTCTCCAATCCGTCGGCGCTGTCGACCCGGCTCGGCTATGGCCGCGTGCTGGTCGAGCGCGAGGGGGCGGTCTGGTATGGCTACCAGCAGTTGCCCGGCAATTCGGAGACGATCCGACTCAACCTCACGGGCGCGAACGCCATGTTGGTCAAGCTCGGGATTCCCGCGATGACGCCGAACTGAGTTGGCCGCAGCCGCCCCGCGCCAACTTCGAGGCGGTGCCGGGCGGCTATGATCTGGTTCATGACACCCGCCATCGAGATCCAACGGCCGGCCACGGGCCGTCGCTGCGCACGAGTGCTCATCAACGGCAAGCCCGTCCAGGTCGAGTGGTCCCGTGCCGCGGAGCGCGCGCTGGCCCGGCGCTCGCGCCCGCTCGTGGTCGAGCTCGAGCTCTACTTTTCGTGCCTGGTCAAGAAGTTCGTGCACTTCCATGACGAGCGCCCGGGCCTGAAAACCGTGCCGGTCGATGATCGCCTGCGGCTGGGGTTCCGGGCCGTGACCTCCAGTGCCTGCTCGCTCGAAGAGGCAAGGCAGCGCGGTCGGCAACCCGAGATCGAGATCCAGACCGAGCAGGCCCGGCGGTTCGCGCCAAAGTCCGTGCGAATCGATTTCACCGGCGGTCGGTGGCGCGGATCGTACCGGCTCTAGCTCCATCCTTAGAACTGAGGATGGCGACTCCCGGGTTCCCGCCTAACATCGAAGGACATTCATCGCCATTCGAGGTCAGGCATGAGCGCGCCCACGTCGCCTGCTGCTGTCGGCACCGGAATCGCCGCTGATCCTGCCGCCGGCCGATGGCGCGCGCTGCTGGTGCTGAGCGTCGCGCGCGTGGCGATGGGTTTCCAGTTCCAGGCGATTGCCGCGACCGCACCGACCCTGCAGCAGCAGTTCGGGTTCGATCTCGCCTTCATCGGCTGGTTGATCGGTCTGTACCTGCTGCCCGGCATCTTGTTCGCGCTGCCCAGCGGAATGCTCGGCGCCCGCTTTGGCGATCGTCGCATGGCGGCGCTCGGCCTCGGGCTGATGAGCCTGGGCGGTACCGTATTGGCGATCGCGACCGATGAATCGACGCTGGTGCTCGGGCGTCTGCTGTGTGGCGTTGGCGGTGTTCTCTTCAATGTCCTGGTCCAGAAGATGGTGGCCGACTGGTTCGTCGGCCGCGAGATCGTGATGGCGATGGCCATCATCGTGAACACCTGGCCCATCGGCATGGCGCTGGCGCTGATGACGCTGGGCGGCGTTGCCGCGAGCCACGGCATCGGGTCGGCCTTCGGCCTGACGGCCGCGTTCAGCCTCGTCTCGCTGCTGCTCCTGGTCAGCTTCTACCGTGCGCCCGCCGCAGCCACGGTCGCGTCGAGCCCGAACCTCGGCGCGATCTCGCGCCGCGAGTGGCAGCTGCTCGCGTTCGCCGGGCTTGCCTGGATGTCGTTCAACGTGGTGTTTGCCGGCTTCGCGAGCTTCGTGCCCGCCTACTTGATCGAGGACGGATTCGGCGCCACTGCGGCCAATCGGCTCACCGGGCTGAACACGCTCGTCGTCTCGATCGCGATTCCGATCGGTGGCTACCTGATCCAGCGGTTTCGATGTCCGGGCCTGGTCACGCAGCTTGGCGTGCTCGGTGCCGCCGTGGCGATGGGCCTGATGCTGGTGGCGTTGCCACGCTGGCCCTGGGTGCTGATGGCGGGATTCTTCGCGGGGCTGGCCGCAGGGCCGATCGTGGCGATGCCCGCGCAGTTCCTGCGTGCTGAGACACGAGCCACCGGCATGGGCGTGTCCCTCACGATCTTCTATGTCGGCATGGCCTTCCTGCCCGGGCCGATCGGCGCTCTGGCCGATCGATTCGGCAGCACGCGCGCGATCGTCGTTGCGCTGATCGGGATTTCGGTGCTCACCGCGTTGTCGGCCTGGGTGACCACGTGGTTGCAGCGTCGTTCGGCGACATGAAGAACAGTTACCCGCCTGGACGGTCCCGTTGCCACGTGGCCGGCTCGTTCCGATGCGGGATCCTTCATTCAGGGGATGCGAAACCCGCGCTCGATCCTTAAGCTGTCTTGATCGTCGCCACCGATCGCGAACGAGGCGTCGGCGGCGATTTCGGGGGGCGCCTGGGGCGGTCGCACATACCGGAGGGGTGCGCGAATGGGGGCGATGGGCTTCGGGCCTCGTGCAGGTGGCCGCAAGGCGCTGGTGCTGCCGTCACCCATCGACGCCCTGTCCGGGCTGGGCTTGCGCCTCGGTGCCGCGGGATGCCTGCACGCTAGACCGCTTCCGATCGCCCGACTGAGTTTCATTGCTCCGATGTCGGGGCCAACCGACGGCCAGGCACTTCAGCCGGGCGACGAATGCAACGCCCACGAGATTCCCTGGATGGCTTGCGCCTTGCAGTTGATCCTCCATGCGGGTCCCTGCCGTTCGGACGGGTCGCCCAAAGCGACCTGTGCGGTGGATCAGCGTTGCTGGGTGATGCTCGCCGAGGACTATTGGGAAGATGCGCTGGGAATCCAGGCCGATCCCTGGCTCGTGAGCCAATATCGGGTCTGTGCGCACCGCGCCGCAGGCCGTGGCCTGGCACTTGGTCCGCTGCTCGATGACCTGGTCGAGCGTGGTCGGCTTGCCCGCTGCAGTCGGCTGGCCGAGATCGAACTCGCCGCCGGCGTGACAGCCGCCGAGGTCCTCGACGAACCTCTACCTAGATTGGGTTAGTACGCACGGGTGCGACTGTCCCCTGGTCACGGGTCCATGCATTCCGCCGTTGGGCGATTCGGCTGGAAACCGGGCCGGATCGACGCTAGATTGTGTGGGTCCCGACCCCAGGCCGAATCCGGTTGACGTCGCAGGTGTTCCCGATGCGTCCTGCCCATTCACCCGCCGTGTCCGATTCACCGGCCACGGCGGACCCGGCTCGCCCGGCGACATTGATCGCCAGTGCGGCCGCTGGTCATCGCGCGGGTTCCGGCTCGTCCGACGCGGCTGTCTCGCCGTCGACCCCGGATTCCTCCCCTCCGCCGGGCCCGCGCGAGGACGCGGCCCCGATCGCCGTGGCCGAAACGCTCGAGCTCGAGCTCTTGCACACGCTCGCCCGCCAAAGCGCGGTCTTTCCGCTGCCGGTCGCGGCTGCGGCGCTGACGATCGCCGGCATTGCTTGGGGCCGCGCGCCCTCGGCCCTCATCGTGGGCTGGTTCCTGCTCACCATGGGGATGCTGACCGCCCGTCGCATGGCGCTGGGCCGCCTCGTCGCCCGCACCTGGGTTTCGCCGTTGCGTCGAATCCATGTCGCCGCCACGCTCTCGGTGGCAACGGGTCTGATGCACTCCGCGTCGCTGAGCTTCTTTCCCTATCTTTCCGACATCGAGCGTGCGGCCCAGGCGATGGTGATGGTCGGGGTGGCCGCCGGCACGATCGCCTCTTCGCTGGGCTATGCGCCGATCTTCTTCGCCTTCGTGGTGCCGTTGCTGGGCGGCCTCTCGATCGCCTTGCTGCTGCACCCCCCGGTCGGTGTTTCGGCGCTGACCGCGTTCGCGCTCCCGGTGCTGGTCTTGCTGCTGGGATTCGTGCTGTTTCGGCTTGCGCGCGATACCTACAAGACCTTCGCCGAATCCTTCGAGTTGCGCCGCGAGCAGCAATCGCTGAACCGGAAGCTGCAGGCGGCGCTGGCGCGCGCCGAGTCGGCGAGCCAGGCCAAGACCCGATTTCTGGCATCGGCCAGTCACGATTTGCGCCAGCCCCTGCATTCGCTCACGCTGTACGGCACGGCGCTGTCCATGCGCGATCTCGACGCGCCGACGCGTCGCATCGCCGACAACATGAGCACCGCGATCAGTGCACTCAGTGGCGAGCTCGACGCACTGCTCGATGTCTCCAAGCTCGATGCCGGCATCGTGCGCCCGAAGCCCGCCGTGTTCGCGCCCGCCGAGATGCTGCGACGCATCGTCGATGTCTATCGGCCGCAGGTCGAGGCCAAGCAGATCTCGATCTCGCTCGAGACCGATGGCGGCCTGTTCGTCGAAACCGACGCCATGCTGTTCGAGCGGGTCATCCGCAACCTGATCGACAACGCGATCAAGTACACCGACGACGGTTCGATCCGCATCAGCGCACGGCGCCTCGACACCCGCTGCCTGATCGCAATCAGCGACACCGGCCGAGGGATTCCCCTCGACGAACAGGCTCGCGTATTCGAGGAGTTCTATCAGATCGGCAACAAGGAGCGCGACCAGCGCAAGGGGCTCGGACTGGGGCTGTCGATCGTGGAGCGCCTTTCGCGCCTGCTCGGCCTGGAGTTGGCCTTCGAATCCACGCCCGGTCGCGGCACCGAGTTCCGGGTCGGCCTGCCGTTGGCGGCGGACGCCGACGCTGTCCACGCGCCGGTGCAGGCGGCCAGCGCGCCACCCGCGGCGCCGCAGCCGCATGGCGGTATCCACGTGCTGGTGCTCGACGACGAGCCCGGGGTGAGGATGGGCATGCGAACCCTGCTCGAGACACTGGGTTGCGAGGTCTACGATACGGCCGCCACCGAAGACGCGGTCATGGCACTCGATACCTTTGGGGCCGACATCATGCTGGCCGATCTTCGTTTGCGCGGTGGCGAGAACGGCATCGATGCGGTTCGCCGCGTGCGCAGCCGGCGTCCCGATCTGCCCGCCATCCTGATCAGTGGCGATACCTCGCCCGACCAACTCCTCGCGGCCGAGCGTGCCGGCCTCACGATGCTGCACAAGCCGGTACCGGCCGACATGCTGATGCGCGCGATCGTCAATGCCCTCAGGGGTACGGAGACCGATGATTCGAGATGAGGCGGCAAGACTGCCGAATGGGCAGAAGGCCGTTGGCGGTCGGTCGGTTTCCTGGCTCTCCAATCCCTTCGTGGAACTAGCGGCCCAGTTGACCCGCGATCCGGCGACGCCGCCGGTCGACGTGCTGGTCGTGGGCAGTGGCTATGGCGGCGCCATCGCGGCCGCCGCGTTCTCGAGCGCGCGCAAGCCCGACGGCGAGGCGCCAGACGTGGTCGTCCTGGAACGTGGCCACGAGTACCTGCGCGGCGCCTTTCCGTCGGCTGCCAATGAACTGGCGGGGCAGGTGCGCTTCGGGCCCTTGCCCGATGGCAGCGTGCGGGGTCAGAACGACGGCCTGTTCGACATCAAGCTGGGCGCCGACGTGAGCTGCCTGGTCGCCAACGGCCTGGGCGGCGGATCGTTGATCAATGCCGGTGTCATGCTGGCGCCGGATGCGTCGGTGTGGGAAATGCCTTGCTGGCCCGGGCCGGTGGCCGAATGGGGCCGGGCGCGCGAGGACTGCGATCGTGCCTACGCCCACGTCGCACGCCTGCTCGGTGCCCGCACCGAGTCCGGCGAGCCCAACACCATCGAGCGCGCTCGAATGTCCTTGCCTGGCAAGTACCGCATGCTGCGCGCGCTGCACGAGCGCGGTGGCGATGCCGGCACGGCGCGCGAGCACTTCGATGCCGCCCCGATCACCGTGGGGATGGTCGCTGGCGATCGCACGGCCGCCGGGGTCGAGCTTGCGCCGTGCAATGGTTGCGGAGATTGCGCCACCGGCTGCAACTTCGGCGCCAAGAACTCCCTCGATCTGAACCTGCTGGCGTCGGCGCGTGCGGCGGGTGCGCGGATCTATACCGGCGCGATCGTCGAGCGTATCGAGCGCGACCCGGACGGCGTCTGGCAGGCGCTTGCGATGCATACCGACCCGCATCTGCGCGAGCGGCAGGGCGGGCCCATTCTCGTGCGTGCGCGCCACGTCGTGCTTGCGGCGGGCACGTACGGCTCCACCGCCATCTTGTTGCGTTCACAGCGAGACGGGCTGGCACTGTCGCCGCGCCTGGGTTCGCGCTTCTCGGGCAACGGCGACACGATCGCCGCGGTGGTGCCGCGAACCGTCAATGCGGCCGCGCGCCATGTGGCGCAAGCCGGTGGCGCGGATCCTGGCCTGCCGCTCGCGCGCCCCGCCGGAGACGAAGCCGTGGCGCCGGCGCGCCGCGGAATCGGCCCCACGATCACCGGTGTCATCGACCGGCGTTCGGATCCGTCGAAGCCGGCCATGGTGATCGAGGAATTCGGTATCCCGGCGACGCTGCGACGCATGCTCGACGAGGTCATCACCACCGGGCGCCTGTTGCAGCAACTGGGCGAGCCACTGGCGCCGGCCGATCGCGCCGCCGCCAGCGTGCGCGATCCCGCCGCCGTCGATCCCGCCACGATCGATGCCACGCTGATCGTCGGCATGATGGGTGACGACGGTGCCGGGGGTGTGCTCGAACTGGCTGGCGACCCGGCCCGCCCGGCGGCGGATGCGCATGAACTGTCCGAGCCGGCCGTGCGGGTGCGCTGGCCCCAGGTTGGTCGCCTGCCCTTGTTCGAGCACCAGATGACCGTGCTGCGCGACCACGTGGCCGGACTGGGCGCCGACTGGATGGCCGTGCCCAATCCCGCGTGGCGGCCGTTCGATCCTCGCGTGGCCTCGATGCTCGGCGAGATCGGCGGCCCGGTGCTGAGCGTGCATCCGCTGGGCGGGTGTCCGATGGGCGAGGATCGCGAAAGCGGCGTCGTCGACCACGCGGGCAGGGTGTTCGTCGGGGGCTTGCGCCCGGCCGGGACCGAGTCCGGGGTCCAGTCCGGGACCGAGTCCGGCACCGAATCCGGCACCGAATCCGGGACCACGGGCGAGACCGTTCACCGCGGGCTGGTCGTGCTCGATGGCTCGATCATGCCCGGCGCGCTCGCCGTGAACCCGGCGCTGACGATCGCAACGCTCGCGCACCGCGCCACGACCGTGCTCGCGAAAGACTGGGGCTACACGCTCGACGAATCCTGGGGCACCGGGCTGCCGGCGCAGGTGCACGCCGATCGCCCCCCGTTCCAGGCCGTCGATCCCGACCGGGTGCCGCCGCGGGCGCCCACCGTGCTGCAGGTCTGCGAGCGGCTCACCGGCGAATTGAGCCTGGATCGGGACGACGGTGGCGAATACGTGGCGGAGCTCACGCTCACCTACGCGCCGACCGCGCTGCTCGACCCCGGCGTTGCCGATGGACGCCGGGTCGCGGCGATCGATCGCACGTCGAACGATGCGTCGGAACCGGGCAGCTACCTGCGCCTGTACCGGCGCATCGCCTGGGAAGCCGTGTTTCGGCCCCGCGAGGACGTGAACCTGGCCAACGGCGTCGCCGCCCGCCCGGACACCGAAGCGCTGGCGGGGTTGCGCGAGCACTACCAGACGCTGTTCGAGCGCTACGGCGACGAGCACGCCCGCGACTGGCTCGCCGCGCACAAGGCCCGCGTCACCGGTGAACTGGAATTCCTCGCGCCGGTCGCGACCGAGCACCCGCGATTCGCCGCGCTGCGCGCGGCCGGTCACTGGTTCCTGCATCGTGGCATGCGAGACATCTGGCAGTGGGTCGCGAACGCGCGGCGCCAGGCGGCGATGCCGAGCGCCCAGGCCTCGCCAGGCAAGCGACTCGTGAGCGCGATCCATGGCTTTGTCGATCGGTTCGCCATGTTCAGGGCGCTGGCGGGCCGGGTCAGCGAGGATCGCCGCTTCGAGTACCGGCTCGAGGCGAGCTCCTTGCCCTTGCCGCAGTGGAAACGAGTGACGGACTCGGCCAGGATCCCACCGCCATCGCCGGCCGTCGCCGGGCTGGTCGCGCCACTCGAGCTGTCCTGGAGCGACGCCCCATTCAGTGGCGCCAAGACCATCGGCTATCGCCGCATCTCGAATCCGTGGCGACAGTTGATGGAGATGTCGGTGGATCGCTTCCCGGCGCCCTTGGCCCGAGGCTCGTCGCGCCGGCTGAGCGTCGACCTGGGCTTCTTTGCACAGGCCGGCCTGCCGCTGCTGCGAATCGCATCCCAGCAAAGCCTGCCGGACGCGATCTTCGACCTCGCGCGCCTGGGCCTGTTCAGTGCACGCGCGCTGCTTGCGCCCAATGTCTGGAACCTGCGTACGCCCGACGCGGTGCGCGGGGCGCGCGGGCCGAAGCGACTGCCCGGCGCCATTCCGGGGCTGCCCGAGCCCGACGTGCACCTGCTGCGCACGGGAACCCTGCCCGACGGATCGGACGAGCCGGCCTATTGCCGGCTGACGCGCTATCGCGCCGTCGGGCCGCAAGATGCGGCCCGCGCGACGGGGCGGGGAGCCGTGCACCGACCGATCGTCATGATGCATGGCTACAGTGCCAGCGGCACGACGTTCACGCACGCGGCGATCGAGTGTCCGCTGGCCGCCCAGTTCGCGCGGGCGGGGCGCGATGTCTGGGTGCTCGACTACCGCTCGAGTGCCGGCATGCCCACGGGTGCCGTGCCCTGGTCCTTCGAGGACGTCGCCTACAACGACATTCCGCTCGCCTTCGCCTTCATCGCCGAGCAGACGGGGCAGCCGCAGGTCGACGTCTTCGCCCACTGCATGAGCGCGGCCATGCTTTCGATGGCGGTGATGGCCGCGCCGAAGGCGCCCACGCGGTTTCCGGTGGCGCTGCACGAGCTGGGTGGGCGTGTCGGGACCGTCGTGCTGTCGCAGGTCGGCGCGGCCATGCAGTTCTCGCCGGCCAACGTGTTTCGTGCCTACCTGATGAACTACCTGCGCCTGATCCTGATGCCGGTGGATCGCTACGAGTTCCGGCCCGAGGCGGGGAGCGGCTCGCCCATCGTCCAGATGGTCGACCGACTGTTGGCGACGATGCCCTATCCGGACAGCGACCTGGAATTCGAGAACCCGCCGTGGCCTTGGCGACGCGTCGAGTACGCGGGCATCCGTCACCGCATGGACGCGCTCTACGGTCGTACCTTCTCGTTGCACAACATGTCCCGGGCGGTGCTCGATCACCTCGACGACCTGTTCGGTCCGCTGAGCCTCGAGACCGTCTCGCAGACGATCGACTTCGCCCGCACGCGCGGCGTCACCGATGTCGCCGGCGAACCGCTCGTCGCCTGGCTCGGCGAGTTCGGTCGGCGCTGGGCCTTCCCCACGCTGTGCCTGCACGGTGCCGAGAACGGGCTGACCGATCCCACCACGGTCTTCGAGATGGAGCGGCTGCTGCGGGTGCGCTGCGAGGTGCCGGGTTCGCCGCCGCTGCGCTACCGGGTCTTCGAGGGCATGGGGCACCAGGACAGCGTGATCGGCCGGCGAACCCGCGAGGTCGGTGACGTCGCGCTGGCCTTCTATCGCGAGCACGATCGGTGGGTCCCGACGCCGGCGATCGTCCCCTTGGCGCCGCCAGGGCGCGGGCAGGCGCCCGATGGGGGCATCGGGCACTTGTATCTGCCGCGTAAGCTGCGTCGCGAGAACATCGACGACGGCGCCGTGTGCCTGACCGTGATGGCCTTTTCCCCGCCGGCCGGGCGTCTCACCGGCCTGGTGGCCGTCGCCCTTCGAGCGCGCACGCCGGACGGCCGGATCGAGCGCTGCCCCGCGGTCCCGATCCGGCGTCGCGCGCTCGGCGCGGATGCGAAGCCCGACGTAGCGGCCATCGACGGCTGGCGACTCGAGATCGGTCCGATCGCGCACGGTGGGGAAACACCGCCGTGCGCCGATGTCGATCGACCCGCTTGCTGGCTCGTGCTGTGCGAGTACGACACCGAGCTCGATGCCGCCAACTGCCGGCCGGTGAGCTTTCGCGCCGCGCGCGCACCGCTGGGCGATCCACTCGCGGGTAACGCTCGAAGCGCCGCGGCCGATGGGCCGGAAGCCGTGATCGACTGCTGGCTCGCCTCGCTCGATCCCGATGCCGATGCGATCGGCGCCGCCTGCGTCGTGCTCTGATCTCACCGACCGACAAGAACGCCATGGAGCCGACCGACCTCTTCGTTGCCAGTTGCCAGTACCCGGGCGGGCTGCTCGACCAGGAGCCGGCCTATGCGTCGCTTCGCCGCCTGGCCGGTTACGTCCGTGCGCGTGGCCGGCCGGGCCAGTTCATCGTTACCGGCGACCAGGTCTATCTCGATGCCACGGCCGGCCTGTTCGATCCGACCCGCGACGTCGATCGCTATGAGCGTCCGTACCTGCGCCTGGATCGCGCGCTGCAGGCCGCGCCCATCGAGCGCTTCGATCATCTGCTCGCCACCTTCTCGGTGCCCGACGACCACGAGTTCACCAACAATCTCGAGCCCGTGCCCGACGCCGAGGGGAGCAAGAGACTCGCCGACACGATCGAACGCGGTGCGCGGGCGTACTTTCGGCATTCGCCCTTCGTCAACCGCGTGCTGCATCCCGACGACAGCCGGCTCTGGAGTGATGCGGGGCGGATCGCACTGCGTGGTGGCGGGCCGGGTGCCACGATGGCCCGACTGCCGCTGTTCCTGTCCGATTGCCGCACCGGACGGACCCCGCGCCCGGCCGACGGAATCGCCGAGGCCTCGATCATGGACCAGAAGGTCCAATGGCCGGCCTTGTGCAAGTGGTTCGATCTGGCGGCCCGGCCCGAGTTCGATGGGCTGCCGAAGTTCTTCGTATCGTCGTCGCTGATGTTGCCCCGGCGGCTTGCGGTGGCGGGTTCGTCCAACCCCGCCAGCGCGCTGCTCTCGGACGCGTGGGACGGTTTCCCGGCATCGCAGCAGGCGTTTCTCTACGAGGTCGCCAGGCGCCGCATCAAGGGCTTGATCACGTTCTCGGGCGACGAGCACATGCCGATCTTCACGCGTGCGTCGGTCCGAATCGACGATGCCGAGCCGGTGCAGATCCATTCACTGCATGCACCGCCGCTCTATGCGCCCTATCCCTTCGGCAATGCCAGCCGGGCCGATTTCGCGGCCGAAGAGGTCTTCGAGTTCCGTCACGACGGTCATCGGGTCCAGGTCGACGTGAGCGCGCACTTTCCCGCGGCCGGCGACGGCTGCATCCATGTCGAGATCGCACCGCCGACGCAAGACTCGGGCTGCGTGCTCAGTGCGCGTGTGTTGCGGGCATCGGGTCCGATGACCGGCGACGAATCGATCCGCATCGACCTGGGGCGCGGGCTTACGACGTTCGGGTGATGGCGGCGGGCGACCGCCGCGCGCATCGCGCTCAGCGATCGATGCCGGCGACGCCGCTCGCCCCGCCCAGGGGCGCGAGCAAGAAATCGATCGCATGGACGTCGCCGCTGGTGTCGATCGCCTCGATCGTGTCGCCCATCGACGGATAGGCGCCGCAGACCTCCCCGGCCACGCAGATCTGCGTGTCGTTGTCGAGATCGGTCCCGGCGTAGACCCTGACCTGGCGGCCGGCGGGAACCGACAGTCGATAGCCGTAGTGGCCATCGACCGGTGGGTCGGCCAAGGTCGCGGCGATCGTGGCTCGGGCGGGGTCGTTGGCGTCGACGGCAATCACATAGACCGCGCCGACCTCGCCCAGGCCGATCGAGGCGACCCGCCGCTCCACCGTGACCTGCACCACGAAGCCGCGCCCGCTCGAAGTTCCGATGTCGATCGTCGGAAACACGGTCGTGCCCTCGGCGATCGCCTCGCGCCGGGCGCGGATACGGTAGCGACCCAGCCCGGTCGCGGAATCGACCTGGTCGGCGATGACCTCGATCGCGGGCGAGTTCCACGCGATCGAGGTCACGGTCTCGTCGGTATTGCCCACGCGCTGCAGCTCGAGCTCGGCCTCGGCCCGGGTTGCTCCCAGGCTCAGCGCGCTGGGCAGCGCCTCGATCCGGCCGAGTGGTGACGGCGGCTCGGTCAGGCTCGCGAGCGCGGCGTCGACCGCCTTGCGTGCGTTGACCAGGCCCCAGCCGTGGATGTTGTCGCGCCCCGGCGTGCCGAGGTCGTCGGTAAGCGCCCCGTTGGCCAGCAGCACGTCGATCTGCCCCGGGGTCAGGGCCGGGTTGATCCAGCGCATCATCGCGATCACGCCCGCGACGTGCGGGGCCGCCATCGAGGTGCCTTGCAAGGCGGTGTAGGTCGGCACGCGCACGCCCAGATCGAACTGCGCTGCCGTGCTGCGTACGCCATCGGGCGCGCCGGTCCCGGTGGTCGAGACCGTCATGTCGCCGCCCGGCGCCGACACGGCGAGCTCGGGCCCCCCGTTGGAGTAGTAGGCCACCAGCCGGCGTGCGTCGGTGGCGCCAACGGCGATGGCGCCGGGGCAGTTTCCGGGCGAGGACACCGGGGCCGTGCCGTAGGAACCTCGCGTGTTGCCGGCAGAGGCCACCACGACCACGCCGCTTGCACGCGCGTCGAGCACGGCCTGGCGAATCGGGTCGGCACAGGCGGCGTTCGCGCCCAGGCTCAGGTTGACGACGTCGGCGCGCGTCGCCGGCAGGATCCCCGAGACATTGGCGAGGCCGGCCGCGAATCGAATCGCCTCGGCCACGTCGAAGCTGCTGCCGCCACCGGTCGGCGCCAGCACGCGCAGCGGCATGATGCGCGCCATCGGCGCCACGCCCAGGCCACCGATCGCGTTGAATCCGCTCGCGGCCACCGTGCCCGCCACATGGGTGCCATGGAAGACCGGCGCACTCGATTCCGGCGACGCGTCATCGGGGTCCGGGTCCATGCCGTCGCCATCGCCCGAGGTGCCGGGATCGTCCAGGAAGTCGTAGCCCGCGACGATCTGACCGACCAGGTCCGGATGATCGGCCACGATGCCGGTGTCGATGACGGCAACGACCGGACGCTGCGGTTGTGTGCCAGGGAGTTGCGCCAGCACGTCCATGGCGGCCGGCAGCGAGATCTGCTCATAGTGCCAGCGTTGCCGGCCGTACTCGGGGTCGTCCGACGGCAGGGCGCCCACCAACGGGATGTCCGCCATCGCCTGCACGCGCTGGTTCGGCACCGCGAACGCGATACCGGGCGTGCGGGCAAGCTGCTTTGCGCTCGCGACGGTATCCAGCAGATGTCGAGCGGCCGTCGTCAGTTCGGGGCGGATCGATGCGCCGAAACCGGCCGGCGCGGTGGTCGCCGCCTTCGACGTCGCCAGCGACAGCGTCGCGAGCCGCGCCAGCGACTTCAGTCGTGCCGTCGCATCGGTCGGGATCCGAAGCAGGGCGTTGCTGCCCGGCTGGCCACTGCCCCGGATCAATGCCAGCCCCGCGTTGCGCGCCAGCGCCAGCCCGCCTGACGAGGCGCCGGTCGCGCCACCCGTGATCGCCTTCGCGCGGGCGGTGTCGACGCCGACACCGACGCCGACGTCGGCATCGCGCTCCCGGACCACGATCTCGCCTGGCAGGTAGCCGGCGTCGGCAGCGGTCGCGTTCGGGCAGGACGGGGCCGCACCGGGCGAGACCAGGCGTAGCTGGTAGGTGCTGCCGCCGGCGGACCCGGCTTCGTAGAGTGCGGCCGCGATGCGGTAGCGACCGGCGGTCGTGACGCGCACGCACTCGTAGCGGTTGACGCCGACGCTCAGGCCCACGATGTCACCGGCGTCGTCGACCAGGGCCAGGTCGAGGTCGATGCGCGCCGGATCGGCGGCGAACTCCAGTTCGACGACCTGGCCGGCACCCAGGTTCGCCTCGAAGACGTCGATCGTGTCGCCAATGGCGACCGCGCCATCGGGCACTTCGCCCGGCATCGCGAGGTAGCCGACGACCAGCGCCGGGTTCGGCACCGCCTGCGCGGTGGCGAGCGTGTCATTGCGCCGCCACCCGGGCTGGTTCGAATCGTTGGTGTCGCTGTCGACCGCGGCCGTCTCCGATACGCGAAGCGTCCCGGTGATCGTGCTCATGCTCGCGGCGGGCACGGGCGAAGCCGGTGCGGGCGCGGGCATCGGGGAGGGCGCCGGCGATGGGGCAGGCGATGGGGCAGGCGTGGGTGCCGGCGTGGGCGACGGGGCCGGTGAGGGTGACGGTACAGGTACCGGCGCGGGCACCGGCGTGGGCGAGGGAGCGGGGGCTGGCGTTGGCGTTGGCGCGGGGACCGGCGTCGCGGGCGCGGTCGCGACGGGCGTACTCGTCGCGGCGGGCTCGCCACCGCCGCCGCATGCGCTCAGCAACGCGGCCGCCAGCGCCCAGGCCGCCAAGGGTCCAACGGGCGCCGGTGTCGGCACCGGCATTCTGACGGGTGATGGTGCGGGCATCGGGGCGTCGGTGGGTCGGCGTGCGATGTCGACGCGCCAGCGGCGCCGACACGGCGTCGCCGAGAGTATCGAAGCTCGCGCGGCGTCGCGCAACCGCACTCGCGCGGCAGCGTTTGCCGACAGCCCCTACAATTCCTCGGCGCGGGCCATCGAGGCTGCCGTGCACGGGGGGAAAGACATCAATGAAGACCGACTCGATGACGCGTGGCGTCCCGACCTGGGGCATCTTGCTGCCGGCCGCGATGATCGTGATGGTGACGATGGGGACTCGCAATGTCACGGGTCTGTTCGTCTCGCCGATGAACACCTCCACCGGCATCGGTATCGCCGGCATCAGCTTCGCGCTCGCGGTCGCGCAATTCGTCTGGGGGGTGTCGCAGCCGATCTTCGGTGCGCTGGCCGATCGCTACGGATCGGTGGCGGTGATGATCTTCGGCAGCGTCCTGTTGGCGCTCGGGTTCGCGCTGACACCGCTGATGGGTTCGGAACTCGGCCTGGTGTTCACGATCGGCCTGCTCAGTGCGGCCGGTGCCGGCGCCGGCAGCTTCTCGATCCTGTTCGCACTCGCCGCGCGCAATCTGCCGCCCGAGAAGCGCTCCTTCGGTGCCGGCTTCATCAATGCGGGCAGCTCGTTCGGGCAATTCGTGTTCGCGCCGCTCGCCGAGCGACTGATCGCCTGGTTCGGCTGGATGAACGCGATGCTCACGCTGGCGGTGCTCTCGCTGGGATCGATCCCGATGATCTGGCGGCTCGGGCGGCGAGCCACCGAGGGCGCGCGCACGCCGGCCGCTGCGGCCGCCGCGGACTCGGCGCCCATGCCGGCGGTGACCGAGCGGGGGCTGCGCGAGCAGCTCGCGATCGCCATGCGCGACCGCAGCTATCTGCTGATCCACCTGGGCTTCTTCACCTGCGGTTTTCACGTCGCCTTCCTGCTCACCCATCTGCCGGGCGAGATTGCCGTCTGCGGCCTGCCGACCACGGTCTCAGGGGTGTCGATCGCGGTGATCGGGCTCGCCAACATCGTCGGCAGCCTCGGGGCTGGCGCGCTGGGCAACCACTACCGAATGAAGTACCTGCTGTTCTGGACCTATCTCGCGCGCGCGGTGATCGTGCTCGCCTTCCTGGCCGCACCCAAGGTGGCACTGACCTTCTATCTGTTCGCGGCCGGCCTGGGCCTGACCTTTCTGGCGACGGTCGCGCCGACGGCCGGGCTGGTGGGCAAGTTGTTCGGCGTGCGCCACCTGGCCACGCTGTTCGGCCTGACCCTGGTCTCGCACCAGGTCGGTGGCTTCCTGGGGGCCTGGCTCGGTGGCATCGCATTCGAGCGCACCGGCGGCTACCAATGGATGTGGATCGCCGACGTCGTGCTCGCCACGATGGCCGCCATCGTCCACCTGCCGATTCGCGAGGCGCCACTGCGGGCCGCGACGGCGCCGGCCTGAGGAGCGCGCCGTCAGGCGCCCACGTATTCGTCGAGCCAGCTCGTCAGCGCATCGGTTTCCTGCCAGAACGCCTCGAGCTGTTCGGGTAGCTTCGCCTTGGGACCGATCTTCGTCGTGCCCAGCCGGCGGGTACACATCAGTCCCTTCCATTTCAGCCATTGCGCGCGCGGATGCGCGGGGTCGAAGCCGCGTGGTACACGCACGAGCGGCGCCTCGAGCCCGCCTTCGATGTCCTGCCCGGCGCGCGAAAGCCTGGCCAGCACGGCCTCGAGCGTCGTGCCCGAGTGCTCGTCGGCGATCGCCTGTCGAAAGCGCGCGAGCTGTGCCGACGACATCTGGTGCATGCCGGCCGCCAGCAGCAGCCCATCGGCACCGAGGTGGAAATAGTTCATCGAGCCGCCCGGGCGCTGGTGCAAGGCGCCCTGCCACAGCTTGTAGGGCGACTTGTCGCGCGCGAAGCGCACGTCGCGATGAAGCCGGAACAGCTTGTACGGCTGGCGCGACGCCGGCAATGCGGCCGCCAGCGCCTTCATCGGCGCGAGCACTTCGTCCTTGAAGATCGCTTCGTTGGCCTTGTAGTAGTCCTTGCTGTTGTCCGCGGCGAGTCCGGCAAAGAAGGCCGGTGCCTTGCGGGTGAATCCACCGAATTCGCTCATGTCCGTCTCCGTGATGGCCGGTGGGGCGGGCGATACCCGGCCTCCGATCGTTCCGGTCTCGCGTTCGGCACGCCTCGCACCGAAACCGGAATGCCAGCCGGTTGGCTCGAGCCGGGCTTCCGCTATTCTCGTTCGCTCGATGAAAATCTTCTACGGCTGGCGCATCGCGCTCGCGGCCAGCGGCATCCAGTTTCTCCTTGCCGGCCTGCTCTACCAGGCGTTCGGCGCGTATGTCGCGGTCCTGACCCAGGAGAAGGGCTGGAGCAAGACGGCGCTCTCGGGCGGCTCGGCGCTGCAGGCGATGGAAGCGGCCGTTCTCGGTCCGCTCCTGGGCTGGATCATCGATCGCTTCGGTTCGCGCTGGATGGTTCGGGCCGGTGTCCTGATGGCCGGCATCGGTTTCATGGTGCTGAGCCGGATCGACACCATCACCGGCTTCTATGGCGCCATTCTCGTGATCGCGCTCGGCTCCAGCCTTTGCGGCTGGTTCCCGCTGAACGTCACGGTCATCAACTGGTTCCAGCGTCTGCGGGCACGCGCCCTGTCGGTGGTCGCGCTGGGGCTGTCCTTCGGTGGCCTGATCGTGCCGCTGGTGGCCTTGTCGATGGTCGAGTTCGGCTGGCGCAGCACCGCGTTCTGGTCTGGCGTCGCCTTCATCGTGATCGGCGTGCCGCTCGCGAGCGTGTTTCGCAACAAGCCCGAGGAGCACGGACTCACGCTCGACGGCCTGCCCCCCGACGCGCCCGGCCCGGCCGGTTCCGACGCCTCGGGCGGCTCGGCCCAGACCGCGCGCGAGTTCAGTTTCCGCGAGGCCCTGCGAACCTCGGCGTTCTGGCTGATCGCCTTCGGACACGGGCTCGCGCTGTTCGTGGTCACGGCGGTGAACACGCACGCGATCACGCACATGAACCAGGGCCTGGGCTACACGGTCGGCGAGGCCTCGCTGGTGATCACCCTGATGACCGTCTCGCAGGTCTTCGGCGTGTTGCTCGGGGGCTGGCTCGGCGACCGATACCCCAAGCGCTATGTCGCGGCCGCGTGCATGCTGATGCACTGCGCGGGCATGCTGTTGCTGACCTGGGCCGTTCATGTGTCGATGCTGATCGCCTTCGCGATCATCCATGGCACCGCCTGGGGTCTGCGCGGCCCGTTCATGCAGGCGATCCGGGCCGACTATTTCGGTCGGCGCGCGATCGGCAAGATCATGGGCATGTCATCGCTGATCGTCGTGATCGGCCAGATCGGCGGCCCGATCATCGCCGGCCTGTTCGCCGACATCAACGGCAACTATCGCCTGGGCTTCACGATCCTGGCGCTGATCGCGGGTTCGGGCGTGGTGCTGTTCCTCGCGGCCAAGCCGCCCCGTTAGCGCTCGGCGGTCTTGCGCGGGCATGCACCCGCGACCCGTTGTGTTCGGGCTCTTGCGGCTTCAGTCCGTGCCCGGGAAATGCGCGTCGATGAATGCCGAGAACCCCCCGGCATAGCGTTCGTAGCCCGAAGACGAGGGATGGATCTCGTTGAGCCAGTCGCCCGAGAGGCCGCGAGCGCCTGCATCGGCCGCCGTCAGGCTGCCGCGTCCGTCGTAGACATAGACCTTGGGTAGCGCATGGGCGCCGCCGGGCGACTGCCACGCGTCGAGCGCGATCAGGGTCGCGGCCAGTGCATCGACCAGCGCGAACGCGACCGTCCGGTGCAATGCGTCGGGGTAGCCGAGTCGCTCGAGAACCGGCAGCAACCAGGGCCCGGTCGTGCCCGGGCCGGCGGCGGCCGGCGCATCGCGTGGGACCACCCGGTCATAGCAGTGCAGGAAGATCGGCACATCGCGGGTGGCGCTGCCGGGCGCATCGCGCCATTCGACGATCCGGGCATAGCCCTCGTGGAGATAGTTGCGCAGCAACTGCATCGCACCGGCGTCGATGAAGCTCAGCGGGTCCTCGGTGACGCCGGGACCGAATCGGCGCAGCAATCGGGGGGCCGCGTCGATCAGATCGTTGCCGCCGCCGCTCACCAGGATGCCGTCGACACCCGGGCCATAGCCATGCCGCAACGCCTGTCGAAACGCGGGGTTGCGTGTCCAGTCGGACATCCGCCGGATCGTGTCGCCCGGATTGGCCATCTGCGCGATCAGCGCGCTGCCCGGGAAGCGCAGGTGGTTGAGCAGGTTGTCGGCCGTGAAGAAGTTCATCGGCAAGGCATTCAGCGAGAACCACGAGTCGCCTTCGGCGATGAACCGGGCATCGAACTGCTCCGGAAACACGACCCCGGCATCCAGGGCGTCGAATTGGATCACTTCGGCGAGTCTCATGGCTTGCTCCTTTGCCGGGCCAGGCCGGCGAGTTCGACCAGGCGGCGCCTCAGTGACGCTGCATCGCTGACCGTGTCGTCGAATTCCAGTCGGACCAGGCGATCGCCGCGCGCCAATTCGGCGCCTTGCGGATCGATCGTGGCGATGCGCCAATCATCGTCGCTCGCGTCCCGGGCCGCATCGCCGTCGGGCGAGGCGGGGCGGCACAAGACCGTGGCGTAGAGCCCCACGGCGTCGGCGTGATCCTGGTTCATGTGGTCGGTCGCCTGCGCCGCGAGCACCGCGAACGCATCGGCGTCCTCGATCGGCGTGAGCAGGTCGCCCGTCTCGAGCTGGAATGCACGGCCGAAGCCGCCGTTCAAGCTCGCGCGCTGCGGCTCGATGCGCCAGAAGCCGAAGTCGCTGAAATCGGCGTACAGCGCCGCCTTGGGGTGCCGTGCAAGGTAGCGCGCCCGGGCCCGTTCGCCTTCCGGGCTGTCGCGATCGAGCCGGCGCGCGACGCCGATCAGGGTGACGCGCGGATGTGCGAGCGGATCGCCGCGGCGTGGCTCGCCAAGCAGCAGCGAGCAGCGCGCGTCCTGCTCGAGCGCCGCGGTGTGACCGGAAAGGCCCGAGATCAGGATGACCGGGGCGCCGTCGACATCGGTGGCCACCGCGACCCGGCTCGCCAGCGCATGACCGGTTTCGGGCTCGGAGACCGCGATCGCCGCGAAGCGCGCCGCTCGCACCAGCCGGCGTACCAGCGCCCGCGCGTCGTCATCGACCGCTTGCAGCAGCTCGCGACGTGGCGCCGGGTCGGGTTTGGTCATGGCATGCCTCGGGCGCGCATCGTGTTCTCGTTCAGCCGAAGCGCCGGCGCAGGTCGGCGACCTGGCCCGGATCCAGGCAACGGCAAGGCTCGTGGCGAAGCATCAGGTAAAGGCGCGCGGTCGCCTCGAGTTCCTCGATCGCGTCCGCCGCCGCCGATAACGACGATCCCGCCACCACCGGGCCGTGGTTGGCCAGCAGCATCGCGTGGTGCCGGCCCGCGAAGCCGCGCACGGCCTCGGCGAGCTGGGCGTCGCCGGGCGCGAAGAAGGGCACCAGCGGCAGGCTGCCGATTCGCATCACATAGTAGGCGGTCATCGGCGGCAGCACGTCGGCCGGGTCCACGTCGGACAACACCGAGACCGCGACCGAGTGCGTCGAGTGCAGGTGCACGACGGCAGCGTGTCGGGGCTGGGCCTCGTACATGGCCACGTGCAGGAAGGCCTCCTTGGTCGGCGCGTCGCCGTCGACGTGGCGTCCGTTGGCGTCCAGTCGCGACAAGCGCGCCGGGTCGAGCGTACCGAAGCTCGAGCCGGTCGGTGTCATCAGCCAGCCGTCGTCCAGTCGCAGGCTGATGTTGCCGGTCGAGCCATGCGTGAGGCCGCGCTCGTACATCGAGCGGGCGGTGCGAACGATCGAATCGCGTGCGGCAGCCTCGTTCATGGTCGTGCAGGCCTGGGGTCGTGCGACATCATGGCATCAGCTCGAAGGCGCGGGTGAAGAAATCGGGGCCGCCGAAGTTGCCCGACTTGAGCGCGAGCGCGATCGGCTTGCCGTCGGCCGACCGGGTCCACGGAACGCCTGGCGCGATCTCGGGGCCGATCGCCAGGGCGCGCACACCGAGCGCATCGGTGACGGCGCCCGAGGTCTCGCCGCCCGCGATCACGAAGCGCTGCGCACCCGCACTCGCCAGTGCGATCGCGATTCGGCGCAGCGCCGATTCCACGAGCGCCGCCGCGTGCTCGCGCCCCAGTCGCGCCTGCGCCCGCGCGACCTCCTGGGGCGAGGCCGACGCGTAGATCATGATCGGGCGTCGCCCGAGCCGGGCCGTGGCGAAGTCGATCGCGTCGACGACGGCGGCATCGCCCCGGGTCTCGAGATCGATCGGGTCCAGCCGGAGGTGCTCGCAGCGTGGCTTGGCCTGTTCGATCTGGACGAGCGTCGCCGCCGAGCAGCTGCCGGCCAGAATGACACCGGGACCATGCGGCCACGCCCCGGCGCGGCGCCCGGCCCAGGATTGGGCCTGCGGTCGCAGAGCGCGGGCGATGCCGGCCGCCAGGCCGGCGCCGCCGGTGGCCAGCAAGGGCTCCGCGCCGCTCGAGCGGCCCGCCAGCGCGTCGCCGAGCACATCGAGCTGGGCGTCGTCGATCGCATCGGCGACCACGTGCGCACAGCCGTCGCGCGCCAGTTGCGCCAGTCGTGCGCGCACCGCCTCGACGCCGCCGGCCACGGTCTCGATCGGCAGCAGTCCGACCCGGGTCGGGGTCTGAGCGCCGAGCACCCGCACGAGATTGGCATCCGTCATCGGCGTCAGCGGGTGCGTGCGCATCGGCGAATCCGAAAGCAGTACGTCGCCGACGAACAAGTGGCCCTTGTAGACGGTGCGCCCGTTGCGCGGATAGGCCGGCGTGACCAGATCGAGCGGATCCCCGAGCGCCTCGCGCAGCGCGTCGGCCACTGGACCGATATTGCCTTGCGGGGTGGAGTCGAAGGTGGAGCAGACCTTGAAGTAGATGCGGTTGGCGTCACGCGCCCGCAGCCAGCGCAGCGCCGCCAGCGAGCCGGCCACCGCCTCGGCCACCGGGGCGGTGCGCGACTTCAGGGCCACGACCACCGCATCGGCCGCCTCGACCTTCTCGTCGTCGTCGGGAACGCCGTTGAGTTGGATCGCGCTCAGGCCGGCACGCGCCAACTCGCCCGCGAGGTCGGTCGCGCCGGTGAAGTCGTCGGCAATACAGCCCAGCAACATGGCAGGCTCCTGGCTCGGGGTCGTTTGGGTATTTCACCCGAAAGCGGGGACGGATGACATCGGGGGGCGTTTCAGGTGATGACGTCTGGCGTATCACGACCGCTGAGCCGGCGAATACCGGTGATCGCCTCGGCCGCGTCGATCAGCTCGGCCAGCGCCGCTTGCGGATCCAGGTCGTGGCGGCCGTCCGCGGGCTCGTAGCGTTCGATATAGAGGCGCAGCGTCGCGCCCTCGGTGCCTGTGCCCGAGCGCCGCAGCACCACGCGCGCGCCGTCGTCGAAGCGAACGATCAGTCCCTGGCCGTCGCTGCGCGAGCCGTCGACCGGATCGACATAGCTGAACTCCAGGGCCTCGCTGACTCGGAGTCCGTCGACCTGACGACCGGGCAGTCGGGCCAGATCGGCTCGCAGCGCGTCGATCACGCGATCTGCCACGTCGCTGTCGATGGCTTCATAGTCGTGGCGCGAATAGTAGTTGCGCCCATAGCGACGCCAGTGGGCCCGCAGGATGTCGGCGATCGACTCCTTGCGGGCGGCCACGATGTTCAGCCACAGCAGCACCGCCCACAGGCCGTCCTTTTCGCGCACATGGTTCGAGCCCGTGCCCGCGCTTTCCTCGCCGCAGATCGTCGCGCGCCCGGCATCGAGCAGGCTGCCGAAGAACTTCCAGCCGGTGGGTGTCTCGTGGCACTCGATGCCGAGCGCCTCGGCCACCCGGTCGACCGCCGCGCTGGTCGGCATCGAGCGGGCCACGCCGGAAAGACCGTCCGAATAGCCGGGCGCGAGCCGGGCATTGGCGGCCAGCACCGCGAGGCTGTCCGACGGCGTGACATAGCAGGCGCGGCCCAGCACGATGTTGCGGTCGCCATCGCCATCGGAGGCCGCGCCCATGTCGGGCGCGTCCGGGCCGAACATCAGTTCGAACAACTCGTGCGCATGGACCGGGTTCGGGTCCGGATGATGACCGCCGAAATCCGGTAGCGGCGTGCCATTGACCACCGTCCCGGCCGGCGCGCCGAGCTCGCCCTCGAGGATTCGCAGCGCATAGGGGCCGGTGACCGCGGACAAGGCATCGAAGCGCAGACGAAAGCCATTGGCGAACAGGGCGCGGATCGCATCGAAGTCGAACAGCGAGCGCATCAGCTCGAGATAGTCGTCGACCGGATCGATCACGCGAATCGCGGTGCTACCCAGCGTCTGTGTGCCCGCTCGGGAGATATCGATGTCGTCGATCGCGGCGATCGCATAGCCGTCGACGCGCCGGGTCTGGGCGTAGATGCGCTCGGTGACGGCTTCTGGTGCCGGGCCGCCATTGGGGACATTGAACTTGATCCCGAAGTCGGCGTCGGGGCCTGCCGGGTTGTGACTCGCCGAGAGCACGATGCCGCCGTCGGTTCCGTACTTGCGGATCACGCATGACGCGGCCGGGGTGGACAGGATGCCGTCGCGCCCCACGATCAGCTCGGCGATGCCGGCGGCCACCGCCATCTTGACGATCGTCTGCACGGCCTGGTCGTTGTGGAATCGGCCGTCGCCGCCGACGACGAGCCGCATGCCCTGCACGCCGGTGCCCGGGCGACCGATGGCGGCGAAGATCGCCGAGACGAAGTTCTCCAGGTAGTGGGGGCGCTGGAAGACGCGTACCTTCTTTCGCAGCCCGGAGGTGCCGGGCTTCTGGTCATCGAATGCGGTGCTGTGGCGGTGATCGATCTGCATCGGCCTCGGGGTTCCTTGGTTCGGTCGGCTCTCTGGGGTCAGTATCGGGCGATTCTTGCCACGATCGCCCGGGTCACGGCTCGCGTCCCGTCGCGCCCGCCGAACTCGACGGGCAGGAAGTCGCGCTCGGCGAATCCGTCGGTGACGACGCGATCGAGCAGTTGGGCGGCCTCGAGCATGAGCGGTTCGTCGTGGCGCTCGCCGAGGTAGTCGAGCATCAGGCCGGCCGACAGGATGGTGGCCAGCGGATTGGCGCGGTCCTGGCCGACGATGTCGGGCGCGCTGCCGTGCGCGGGCTGGAACAGCGCGTGCGCATCGCCGATCTCGCCGCAGGAGGCGATGCCCATGCCGCCGACCAGCGCCGCGGTGAGATCCGACAGGATGTCGCCGAACATGTTCTCGGTCACGAGCACGTCGAAGTCCCAGGGGTGGCGGATCAGGTCCAGCGCCATCGCATCGACATAGGCATACCCTGCGTCGATGTCGGCGAAGGCGGCGCGGCGCTCGTCGAAGATCTTGCGAAAGAACGCGAACGCGCGGAACACGTTGGCCTTGTCCACACAGGTGACGAGTCCGCGACCGCCGCGGGCCTTGCGGCGGCGGGCCAGGCGAAACGCGAAATCGAACAGCTTCTCGCTCGTCGGGCGCGTGATTCGCAGTGTCTCGCGTGCCTCGGCGTCACCGCTGATCTCGCCGCGTCCCTGGGTGAAAAACAGGCCCTCGGTGGACTCGCGCAGGACCACCAGGTCGATGCCGGCGGCGCGCTCGTCGAGCAGCCGGCGCGGCGCGTTCGGATAGGCCTTGGCCGGGCGCACGCCCGCATACAGGCCGAAGCGATCGCGCACCTCGAGGTGCGGCGAGATCTCGGTGCCGTCGGGGCGCCGGACGTCGGGCAGGCCGATCGCGCCGAGCAGGATCGCATCCGAGCCGGCAAGCCGCTCGAAGGCGCCGGATTCGATTTCCAGGCCGGTCTCGCGGTAGTAGCGAGCACCGGCGATGACCGGCTCGTAGCGCAGCGCGAACCCGCCGAAACGCGCCTGGAGCGCGTCGAGCACGGCGACCGCGGCCTGCACGACGTCGGGGCCGATGCCATCGCCTTCGATCACGCTGATGCCGAATTGCCGAGTCTTTTGCATGGATCGGTTCCCCAATATGCATTGCGGCCCCGCTCGGCCGGCGATGCGGTCCAATGTTCGCATACCTGGCGCACTGCCAGTCGGCCGCTCCAGTAGTATCCGCAGACTCACAGCCCGAAGGAATCGATCCCATGAGGATGCCCCTCGAAGACATCACTGTTCTCGATCTGTCGCATGCGCTGGCCGGGCCGCATGCCTCGACCATGCTGGCCGACTTCGGCGCCCGTGTCATCAAGCTCGAAACGCCCGGCGCCGGCGATATCGCGCGGGCCTGGGGCTCGCCTCTGCCGGGTGGCGAGAACTCCTATTTCGTTGCCCTGCATCGCAACAAGAAGGGCATCTCGATCGACCTGAAGACCGAGGAGGGCAAGGCCTTGTTCTTTGCGCTCGCCGAGAAGGCCGACGTCATTCTCGAGAACTTCCGCCCCGGTGCGCTCGAGCGCCTCGGCCTGGGCTACGAGGCCGTGAAGGCCCGCAATCCGCGCATCGTCTACACCTCGGTCTCCGGCTTCGGCCAGGATGGCCCCTATCGGGAGCGCGCGGCGCTGGACCTGATCCTGCAGGCCGAAAGCGGCATGATCAGCGTGACCGGTGCCGAAGGCAGCCACGGTGCACGCTGCGGGGTCTCGATCGCCGACCTGACGGCCGGGATGTACGCCGCCTTCGGCACGCTGCTCGCACTGCGGGCCCGCGAGACGACCGGCGAGGGGCAGCGCGTCGACGTCTCGATGCTCGAGGGGCAGATGTCGCTGCTCAACATCATGATCAGCGCCTACCTCGCCGACGGCGAGGTGCCGCAGCCGATGGGCACCGCCTACAAGGCCTTGCTGCCGTATCAGACCTTCCGGACCCAGACACGCGACCTGGCGCTGGCCGTGGGAAGCGAAAAACTCTGGAAGATCTTCTGCCCGGTCATCGGCCGACCGGACCTCACCGACGACCCGCGCTTCGCGACCAACCAGCATCGCACCCGTCATCGGCAGGCATTGGTCCGGATCCTCCAGGAGATCTTCCTGACCCGAAGCTACGAGGACTGGGAGAAGGCCCTGCTTTCCGCGGGGATTCCGGTGGGAGCGATCAACACGGTCGAGGAATTGGTCAAGCATCCGCAGGTGGCCGCCCGCGGCGCGCTGGTCGACATGACCCACCCACGCGCGGGCCCCGTCAAGATGGTCGGTGTCCCGGTCCGGTTGTCCGGCACACCCGGCGTGGTGCGGACCCCGTCGCCGAGCCTGGGCGAGCACACCGCCGAAACGTTGCGTGACGTTCTGGGCCTGGACGCCGCCGAGATCGCGCGGCTGTTCGAGGCCGGCGTCGTGTTCGGGCCTGGCCCCGATTGATAACGGCGCGGCGTGCGTCGCCAGGCAGTTGGTACACTGGAGCGTGGATTCGCAAGAGCACCGCACGAGGCTCGTGACGAGCAAGTCGATCGGGCCGGGGCACACGAGAGGAGAAAAGCGAGATGAGGCTGAACAAGACCATGGCTGCGCTGTTGACCGGCAGCGCACTGCTTGCGGCGGCGCCGCTGGCCCAGGCCGAGACCTTTCGCTGGGCCTTCCAGGGCGACACCCAGACGATGGACCCGCACGGCCTGTTCGAGAGTTTTTCGCTCGGCCTGCAGTCGAACCTCTACGAGGGGCTGGTCCGACGCAACGAGAAGATGGAGTTCGAGGGCGCGCTGGCCGAGCGCTGGGAAATCGTCTCGCCCACCGTGTGGCGTTTCCACCTGCGCAAGGGCGTGAAGTTCCACAACGGCAATGACTTCAAGGCCGACGATGTCGTGTTCTCGGGCCAGCGGATCAACACCAAGGGCTCCGACATGAAGGTCATCGCTGCCCTGATCAAGGACATCAAGGCGGTCGACGACTACACCGTCGACGTCACGACGCCGGCGCCGAACCCGATCCTCGTGCAGCAGCTCGAGATCTTCTACATCATGGACAAGCAGTGGAGCGAGCAGAACAAGACCACTGAAGCCACGAGCGTGAAGGGCGGCAACGAGGGCAATTACGCGAACCTGCATGCCAACGGCACGGGGCCATTCATGCTCAAGGAGCGACAGCCGGGGGTCAAGACCGTGCTCGTTCGCAATCCCAACTACTGGGGCAAGATTCCGGGCAACGTGACCGAGGGAATCTTCACGCCGATCGCGCAGGACGCGACCCGGGTGGCCGCGCTGCTCTCGGGCAACGTCGACCTGGCCTACCCGGTGCCGGTCCAGGATTGGAAGCGTCTGAAGGACGCCCCGGGCGTCAAGCCGCTCACCGGCGCCGAAGCGCGCACGATCTTTCTGGGTTTCGACCAGGCGCGCGACGAACTGAAGTACTCGAACGTCAAGGGCAAGAATCCGTTCAAGGACGTCCGGGTGCGCAAGGCCTTCATGCAGGCGATCAACATCGACGCGATCAAGTCCAAGGTCATGCGCGGCGCTTCGCGCCCGTCGGCCGTGATGATCGCGCCGCAGGTCAACGGCTACAACGCGGCCGTCGACAAGCGCATGCCCTACGACCCGAAGGCGGCCAAGCAACTGCTGGCCGACGCCGGTTATCCGAACGGCTTCGAGGTCACGATGGACTGCCCCAACGATCGCTACGTCAACGACGAGCAGATCTGCCAGGCCGTGGCATCGATGATGGCGCGCGTGGGCGTCAAGGTGAAGGTCTTCGCGCAGACCAAGTCGAAGTATTTCGGCAAGGTGCTTGCGCAAAACGGCTACGACACGAGCTTCTTCCTGCTGGGCTGGACGCCGTCGACCTTCGATGCGCACAACCCGATCGCCTCGCTGTTCGCCTGCCGTGGCGGCCCCGACAAGCTGGGTTCCTTCAACCTGGGCGGCTATTGCAATCCCAAGATCAACGAGCTGGCCGCCAGGATCCAGTCCGAGACCGACGCCAAGAAGCGCCAGGCAATGATCGACGAGGCCAACACCATCCATCGTGACGAGGTCGGCCATGTGCCGCTGCACCAGCAGCCGCTGTCCTGGGGCGTCAGCGAAAAGGTCAGCGTGGTCCAGCGGCCGGACAACTGGATGCCGCTGCGCTTCGTGAAGGTCGGCAAGTAGTCCCGCCCGATCGCCCGGGTCGCTCGCCGCTCGATCGGCAGCGCCCGGGCCTCGTTCCCGCCGCTTTCCCGGATCGCCGCCAGTGTCGCTGCTGTCGTTCGTGCTTCGTCGGCTGTTGCAGTCGATCGTCGTGATGCTGACGGTCGCGCTAGTGGCCTTCGGCTTGTTTCGCTATGTCGGCGACCCGATCAACAACCTGGTTGGCCAGGACACCTCGCTCGAGGATCGGGCCCGGCTTCGACAGGAGCTGGGTCTCGATGATCCGATCGCGACCCAGTTCGCCCGGTTCGTCGCCGATGCCGCTCGCGCCGAGTTCGGGTACTCGTACCAGCACCGGCGCCCGGTCAGCGAGCTGATCGCCGAGCGCCTGCCGGCCACGCTGGAGTTGTCGTTCGTCTCGGCGCTGCTGGCGCTGGTGATCGGCATCCCGATGGGGGTCTACACCGCGCTGCGGCGCGACGGCTGGCTGTCGCGCTCGTTCATGACCTTGTCGTTGATCGGGATCTCGCTGCCGACCTTCCTGATCGGCATCTTGCTGATCCTCTTGTTCGGCGTGGTGCTGCGCTGGCTTCCGACCTTCGGCCGGGGCGAGGTGGTGGCGCTGGGCTGGTGGACCACCGGATTGCTCTCTTCTTCCGGCCTGAAGTCGCTGATCATGCCGGCGATCACGCTGGCGCTGTTCCAGATGACGCTCATCATGCGGCTGGTGCGCGCCGAGATGCTCGAGGTCCTGCGCACCGACTTCGTGAAGTTCGGCCGCGCGCGCGGGCTGCCCGACCGCTACGTGCATTTCCGCATCGCGCTGAAGAACACGCTGGTGCCCGTCATCACGATCACCGGCCTGCAACTGGGCTCCATCATTGCCTTCGCGATCATCACCGAAAGCGTGTTCCAGTGGCCTGGCATGGGCCTGATGTTCATCCAGGCGATCGGCAATGTGGACATCCCGGTGATGGCGGCCTACCTGGTGCTGATCGCGCTGTTCTTCGTCGTCATCAACCTGATCGTCGACCTGTTGTACTTCGTGGTCGATCCGCGTCTGCGTGCCGAGCGCGCCGGCGCGCACTGAAACGGCCCGCTCATGACAGAGCCTCGGACGCCCCCGGTCGATTCGCCACCTCGCGGTGGCTGGCGCGACAGCGACATCTGGTACAGCTTTACGCGCTCGCCGGTGGTGGTGGCATCGGCCGTACTCACGGTGCTGTTCTTCGTGTGCGCGGCGTTTGCCGGCCTGATCGCCCCGCATGATCCGTTCGACCTGGCCGCGATCGACGTCATGGATGCCAGCCTGCCGCCGGTGTGGCAGGACGAAGGCAAGGCCTCGTTTCCGCTGGGTACCGATGACCAGGGCCGCGACGTCCTCTCGACGATCATCTACGGCGCGCGGATCTCGCTGATCGTCGGCGTCGCCTCGGTGGCGTTCGCACTGGTGCTCGGCGTGGCGCTGGGGCTGGTTAGCGGCTACGCGGGCGGCCGGCTCGATGCCTTCATCATGCGCGTGGCCGATGTGCAGCTTTCGTTTCCGGCGATCCTGATCGCGCTGCTGATCGATGGTGTCGCGCGTTCGGTGATGCCGCGCGAACTGCACGACGAACTCGCGTTCTACGTGCTGGTCTTCGCCATCGGCATCTCCGGCTGGGTGCAATATGCCCGCACCGTCCGCGGCTCGACGATGGTCGAGAAGAACAAGGAGTACGTCCAGGCGGCGCGAGTGATCGGCATTGGCCCCACCGTGATCCTGCTGCGTCACATCCTGCCCAACGTGACCGGCCCGGTGCTGGTGATCGCCACCATCCATCTGGCCGTGGCGGTGATCACCGAGGCCACGCTGTCCTTCCTCGGGGTCGGCGTGCCGCCGACCACGCCCTCGCTCGGGACCTTGATCCGAATCGGCAACGACTACCTGTTCTCGGGCGAGTGGTGGATATCGATCTTCCCGGGCATCGCGCTGATCCTGCTGGTGCTCTCGATCAACCTGCTGGGCGACTGGCTGCGCGACGCGCTCAATCCGAAGCTGCGATGAACCTGCTCGACATCCAGTCCATGCGCGTCGAGTTCCCGAGCCGCCGGGGCCATGTCGTCGCGATCGCCGAGCTGTCGCTGACGGTCGCGGCCGGCGAGATCGTCGGCGTCGTCGGCGAGTCGGGCGCGGGCAAGTCGACGATTGGCAATGCGGTGATCGGCCTGCTCGAGCCGCCGGGGGAAATGACAGCGGGCGAGGTACGGCTCGCGGGCGAGCGCATCGACCAGCTCGACGATGCGGCCAAGCGCGCGATCCGCGGCCGGCGCATCGGCATGATCTTCCAGGATCCGCTGACCTCGCTCGATCCGCTGCAGACCGTCGAGCAGCAACTGGTCAAGACCATCGATTTCCACCTGGGTGTCGGAGAAGCGGAGGCGCGCAAGCGCGCGGTGGCCTTGCTCGAGGCCGTTGGCATTCCGGACCCGGCGGTTCGCATCGCGCAGTACCCGCATCAGTTCTCCGGTGGCATGCGCCAGCGGGTCGTGATCGCACTGGCCCTGTGCGCCGAGCCCGAGCTGGTCATTGCCGATGAGCCCACGACGGCGCTCGACGTGTCGGTGCAGGCGCAGATCCTCGAGCTCATGAAGCGCCTGTGCCGGGAGCGCAATGTCGGGATGATCCTGATCACGCACGACATGGGCGTGATCGCGGAGACCGCCGATCGCGTGGTCGTCATGTACCGCGGCCGGGTCGTCGAGACCGGTACCACGGCTCAGATCATCGGGGCGCCCCGCCACGATTACACCCGCAGCCTGATCTCCGCGGTCCCGCGCCCCGACATCCGCCTGGACCGCTTTCCGCTCGTCACCTACATCGAGGGCGGTGCAGCGCGTGCCGGCGGCTTCGAGCTTTCGTCGCACTGGCTCGGACAGGCCCGCGACTTCGGCGAGCGCACCGATACCCTGCTGGCGGTGCGCGACCTGAACATGCGCTTCGTCACGCGCGATGCCTTCTTCGCGCGCAACCGCCTCTACCTCGACGCGGTCAAGAACGTGTCCTTCGAGATCCGAACGGGCGAGGTCTTCGGGTTGGTCGGCGAGAGCGGCTCGGGCAAGTCGACGATCGCGCGGCTGATCACCGGCATCCACACGCCCAGTTCGGGGCGCATCGAGTTCGCCGGTACCGATCTGGTCGCGCTGAAATCGCGGCGCGAAGCCGCACCCTGGCGGCGCCAGATGCAGATGGTGTTCCAGGATCCGTTCTCGTCGCTCAACGGCCGCATGCGCGTGCGCGACATCGTGGCCGAACCGATCCTGTTCCATCGGCTGGCGGCCACCCGACGCGAGGCCTACGCGATCGTGGCCGACCTGCTCGACGTGGTCGAACTCGGCGCGAATGTCGCGATGCGCTACCCGCACGAGTTCTCCGGCGGCCAGCGGCAGCGCATCTCGATCGCGCGCGCGCTCGCCACTCGGCCGCGTTTCCTGATCTGCGACGAGCCCACGTCGGCGCTCGACGTGTCGATCCAGGCGCAGATCCTGAACCTGCTCAAGGACCTCCAGCAGGAGCTCGGCCTGACGATGCTGTTCATCAGCCACGACCTCCCCGTGATCCGGCAGATCTGCGATCGAGTCGGCGTCATGCGACACGGCCAGTTGCTCGAGGTGGCACCCACCGAGGCCTTGTTCACCGAGCCGCAGCACGACTACACCCGGCACCTGCTCGAACTGATGCCGAAGATCGACGAGATGCTGGCCAAGGGCGCGGCCGCGGCGTGAGCACGGACGCGAATCGGGGATGCCCGAAACCGGGTTCGCTTTGGTAGTCTAGCCTCGGGCGAGCCGAAGAAAGTACTCGTCGAGCCCGGCTTCACCTTCGAGCCCACTCGAATTACTCCAGAGGATCGTCATGAAACGCGCAACGAAACGACTCGCCTGCATGCTCCCGATCGCGATTGCCGCGGTCACGTTCAGCCTAGACGCGACTGCCAAGTGCGGTTGCAACATCACATTGGTCAATGGCTTTCCCAAGTTGACCATCACGGTCTCGGCGATCAAGACGGCGCTGAAGGGCTCGATCATCTACAACAACCAGTGGACGGGCAACCGCACCATCGCAGCGGGCAAGTCCTCGAAGTTCACCTTCGACGTCAACAGTGCCTGCGGCAAGCAGCATACGTTCAGGTTCATCCGGCAGAACGGCAAGGAGTGCGGGCATGTCACGGGCTGCGGCGCGACGATCACCTGCAAGGACTACGAGTGGAAATGAGGTTCTGTCGCGACTGCGGCCGGGCGACCCTGAGTCGTGATCAACTCCCCGAGCGTCGCGCCGCACCGGGCGCGACCTCGCTCGTGGGCGGAGGGATGGCACTGGCCAATGGGTCGGCCGGTGCCGCCGTGGAACGCGCGAGCCGGGAGGTGAGGGCCAGCGCGCTCGCCATCGCCAGCCCGCCGGCCAGCATCCCGCCACCCACTTGTCCGGCGAGCGCGCCGACGGGGCCGTAGAGCGAGGCCCCGACCGTGACCAGGGGCAGCGTGCCGAGCAGCGTGCGTCCCCAGTTCGCCAGCGTGGACCACATCGCGCGACCGAGGTTGTTGAAGGCCGCATTGGCTACGAACAGCGCGCTGTCGAACACGAAGAAGGGCGCGGTCCAGGTACAGAAGAAGCCGATCATCATGGCCGCGTCGCCCTTCGCATCGAAGGCAGCGATCAGTTGCGACTGCAGCAGGTGCAGCAGTACCGCCACCACCAGAACGAAGCCGGTCGAGAACAGCAAGGCGTCGCGCAGGGTGCGCCTGACCCGGTCCGGGCGTCGCGCGCCGAAGTTCTGCCCGATGATCGGGCCGACGGCCCCGGAGAGCGCGAACAGCACGCCGAATGCGACCGGCACGATCCGGATGATCACCGCCCAGCCGGCCACCGCATCGTCGCCGAAGCCGGCCACGGTGGTGGTCACGAAGGCGTTGGCCACCGGGGTGGCGCCATTGGTCAGCATGGCCGGTACCGCGATCGCGGCAATGGCGCGTCGATCGGCTTGCAGGGCGCTCCAGGACAATCGGATCGGCAGCCGGTGCACCCGCAACACGGAGTGCGCGGCGGTGGCGAAGATCGTGACCCGGGCCGCGACGCTGGCAATGGCGGCACCGCTGACGCTCATGTCCAGTCCGAAGATCAGGATCGGGTCTAGGACGATGTTCACGGCCGCACCGGCCAGCGAGCACATCATCGAGCGGCGCGGATCGCCGAGGGCCCGCAGCACGCCGCTCGAGGACATGCCCAGCGCGAGCACCGCCATCGACGGGACCACGATGCGCAGATAGGTGGTCGCGAACACAAGTGCCTGGCCGCGCGCGCCGAGCAAGGACAGGAGTTCCGGGACGAAGACCCACAACAGGCCGGACAAGGGCAACGTCACCAGCAGTGCGAACAGGTAGGTGGAGCCTGCGATTCTTTCCGCGCCCGCACGGTCGCGTGCACCGATCGCGCGCGCCACGTTCGCCGACATCGCGATCGAGATGCCGATCGAGATCGAGGTCGTGAAGAACAGGATCGATCCCGCGTAGCCGATCGCCGAAGCGAGCTCGACCTCGCCAAGCCGGCTGAGGAAATACATGTCGGCCAGGTCGACCAGGAACAGACCCATCAGCCCGAAGGCTGCGGTCGAGGTCATGACCACGATGTGGCGCATCGGGGCGCCGGTGACGAAGCGGGGCGTAGTCAAGGCTGCGCGTCGGACGGGGAGTTGCGCATGCTAACCGCTATCGGCTGGCGGCGCCGGCTGCCTTCCCTGCTCGATCAGCCAGGCCTCGAGTGCGCGCACGCAGCCACGCTCGCGGGCCGCGGTCGTGCACAGCACGAAGTAGGCGCGCGGTGAATTGACCGTGCCGCGAAACGGCGTCACGAGTTGGCCGCGATCGACCAGCGCATCGACCAGCGGCCGCCGGCCAAGCGCGACGCCGTGGCCCAGCAACGCCGCGCTGATCACGTCGTCGTAGGAAGAGAATCCGATCGATCCTGCCGATGTCAGGTCCGCCAGTCCGTTGGACGCGAGCCAGGGATCCCATTCCTCGAGCTGCGCGGCCGCGCGTGCGTCGGTGGTACGCAGCAGCGTGTGGTGGCGCAGGTCGGTCGGCTTCTCGAGCGGTGGCGAGCTGCCTTTCAACAACAAGGGGCTGCACACGGGCATCACTTCCTCGGCGAAGAGCTGCGTGCCCGGCACCGTGCCGACGCGTCCGTAGCGCACCGCGACATCGAAATCGCCCGAGTCCAGATCGCGGGCCTCGAAGCTCGCGTCGATGCGAACGTCGACACCCTGGTGCCGTCGGGTGAAGTCGGGCAGGCGCGGAATGAGCCACAGCGAGGCGAGCCCCGGTGTCGTCGTCAGGGTGACGATGTTTCGGGCCGCCGGGTCCCGAAGCCGCGCCACGGTCTGGCGCAGGCGACCGAAGGCCTCGCGGCAGGTCTCGTAGAGCAGCACACCCTCGGGCGTAAGCGCGAGCGCGCGATGCCGGCGCTCGAACAGGGGCACGCCAAGCGAGTCCTCGAGCGTTCGGATCTGGCGGCTGATGGCCGACTGCGTGACGAAGCGCTCCGTCGCGGCCGCCGTGAAACTCAGCCGCCTTGCGGCCGCCTCGAAGCTCACGAGCAACTCCGCGGGCGGCAGGCGATCAGCGCGACGAACCATGAATTTCGCATTCCTTGTGAGAATGTGAAGTATGCCGAATCATCGTTTGAGTTGTCACCTGAGCTACAGGAGCATTGCCTTGCTGCGGGCGAATTCTAGAACAAGCATTCCAACATGGAATGCACGATCGGCCGCGATAACAGGAGCGTGAACATGTTGCTGAATCTCGATCACCCCCAAGTCCGACTCCATCAGCGCCAGACGATTCGCTTGCACGACCAGGGGCCGGTCCACGTGGCCTGCGACGACGGCTCGATCTGGATCACGCGCGACGGCGACGTGAAGGACATCATCCTGTCGCCGGGCCAGTCGGTGACGATCTGCGAGGGCGGCGCTTTGCTGATCTCGGCGCTGGCGGATTCGAGGGTGCAGCTCGACGCGCCGCCGACACCCTGTCCGCCCCGGGTTCCGGCCAGGCGCCCGGGCCTGATGCAGCGGATGTTCGGTTGATGCGCGATCAGTCCAGCGCGTCCAGGCCGTCGGGTGCCTCCGACCAGCCTCGCTTGCCGGCGCGCAGCAACCGGGCGGATCCACGGTAGAGGCTGCGCGACACGAAGGGCGCGGTCTGGCGCGACAAGGCGTCGCAACAGGCGGCCTTGAGCTCGCGCGCCTCGGCCAGCAGCGGGTCGTTGCCCGGGGCCATCGCGAGCAGGTCGATCACATGCAGCGCGAGCTGGTGCTCGCCGGATTCGGCGTGCGCCCGCGCGGCTGCGATCACCCGGGCGGGATCGACGGCGGCCAGGATCGCGGTCGCCGCGGCGTCGGGGGCCGCCGGGTGCAGATCGGTCGGGTTGCGGCTCGTCCACCAACCCGACTGTTCGCGAAACAGGTCGCGCACGACATAGTCCGGGCTGCCGTAGTTGGATTTCAGATGTTCGTGCGCGAAGCGCTCGCCGGGGTCGGGCAGGTCGTGCAGGATCTCGACGTCGTTCAGGCCGCGGTTCATGCGCTCGGTGACCTCGTCGATCAACCAGCGCAGCGCGTCGGCGGTGGTCTGCAGCCGGTGACGAACCGCGTCGGCGCCCACGACCGCCGGGCCGAACTCGGGAATCAGGATGCGTGCCTTGCGCGCGATCATCGCGTCGAGCGTGTCGACCCAGCGCTGCGTCCGTCGCTGCGAGCGCAGCGGCGTGCCCACGTTCGGAAAACCGTTGATCACGGCTGGACCACCGTAGAGGATCTCCTGCCTGGGCAACCACAGGCCCACGCAGTCGTCGGTCTCGGACGGGGCGGCGAAGACCTCTACGGGTCGATCCGGGTCCTCGAGCATCAAGGCGGTCTCGAATACATGCGTCGGATCGACGAAGCTCAGGCCCTGAACCAGGGATTCGCGGGTCGCCTTCTGGAACTGCCAGCTGTTGAGCAGCAGCTGCATCCCGAAGGTACGACGGTAGCGATCGAATCGCTGCCTGGCGTTGGCCTGGGCCACCAGCCAGGGCATGGGGTCGCCGCGCTCGGCGGCATGCGCCTGCCACTGCGGTACGCCGGCGTTGTAGCCGATGTGGCCGTGCGAATAGATGATCGCGCGCACCGGCGCGTCGCTGATGCCGCGCACGTCGGCGATCATGCGATCGGTCAGCTCGCCGCCCGCGCCGGCGTCCACCAGGACCAGGCCGTCGCCGGTCTCGATCACGACCCCGTTGCCCTGGGTGGCCACCAGGTGAACACCGTCGGCGACGGTGGTCGGCTCGAACGCGATGTCCAGGATCGAGCCGCGACGTTCGGTGGGTTTGCTCATCGTCGGATCTCCGTCACGCGCCGCTGCCTCTTCCGACGAATTGCCGGGCGGCCAGCATCGCACGGCATCGCGCCGGCGGGTTCGATCATCTGGAACCGCGGAACGCACCAGCGACGGTGCCCACGGCTTCCATGCTCCCGGGATGGCGGCCGGCTTCGATCGGAATACACTAGCCGCAAACAGCCGGTAAGGACGGAAATGACGCAGGTCTCGGCTCTCTTCGGCACGATCCGGCCGCTGGCATGGCGGGTGGCGTCGCTCGGTGCGATTCTGGCTGGCCTTGCCGCGACGCTCTCCCCGGTTCATGCCGCCGCTTTCGAGTGGGACGTGTCGACCGAGGTCTGGGTCGCGACGATGTCGGGTCGGGCCGGTACCGCGATCGAGGCGCGCAGCCGTTGGCCCACGCGGGATGGTGCCTATCAGATCGTCGGATACGAGGACGGCAGCGATCGCCCGACCCGATTCAGGGTGAGCTGGGGTTCGATCGACCCGAATACGCTCGACGGCGACAGTTCGACCATCGAGATCCCGGGGCAGCCCTATAACGCGCTCAATGCCGCGATGACCGTGAACATTGGTGCCGATCGCGTTGCCACGGCGATTCAGGTCTGCCTGAACAATGACCGCATCAAGGGGCTGCGCCTATGGGGCAAGGCCGTTGGTCGTGACGGCACGCTCGGTAACTCGGAGCGAAAGTCCGAAGCTCGGCGGAACAACTGTCACGACAGCGGCTGGTCCGCCCGCGTCGGCTGCGGAACGAAGAAGGCGATATCGGCGCTGCGATTTCATAAGCGTTCCGATGGCAAGAACAAGTGGTCGTTCAGCGGGATTTCGATTGCATGTTCGCGGATCCGTTGAACAAGGGGAGGGTCATGGCAACGATCGGGTTCGGCGCCGGGGTCCGGCGTGGATTGCGCCTCGTCGGGGCCGCGCTTGTCCTGGTGCCGATGGGCTCACCCGCCGTGGCCGCAAAGTTCGCCTGGGTCGATTCGACGCGTGTCTGGCTGGCAGGCGTCTCGGGCGTCGCCGGCAACATCACACCCGGCTCGGAGGTCATGATGCCGCGATCGATCGGGCTGCATCGACTCGACGGCTGGGAGCACAACGACAAACCGGTGCGATTCGCGAGCTATGGCGCGCCGCTGGATCCCGCCAGCGCAGTATCGCGACGGATCGCGACGACGACGATATTCGCCGTTGATTCGGTCGCTGCCGGATCATTGAAATCGGTCGATGTGGGCTCCGATCGCGTGGCCACCGCGGTTCAGGTCTGCGTCAACAACAACCGGATCAAGGGTGTTCGGCTATGGGCCCGGCGTGTGCGCTCCGACGGCAGCCTCGATCCCGCCGAAACGTCCGACGAGTACAAGCGCACGAACTGCGCCAGCAATGGCTGGAAGGCACGCCTGAGTTGTGGGTCGGGCAAGGCGATTCAAGGATTGCGGTTCCATTCGTTCGACGGCCACAGCTACAGCGGCATCGGGATCGCCTGCGCCAGCATTCGGTAGCCGGCCGCGTGGCGTGCATCGCGCTCACCGGCGATGCGTGCGTGCACCTGCTCGCTACCCGGTCATGCCGGATGCAACAATAGCGGGCTTCACATCGCCAGGGCCGACACCATGCACGACGCTTCTGTCTCCGATGCCACCCGCTTCCTCGCCTACCGACTGTTCGACGTGCCCGAGCGCCCTCAGGGCCGTGTGGTGGAGATGACGATCGCCGAGTTACCGCCCGGTGAGGTGCTGATCCGCACGGCCTACGCTGGCGTCAACTACAAGGACGCCTTGGCCGCCCACGGCATGAACAAACTGATCCGCGAGTATCCGCGCATCGGCGGCATCGACATGACCGGGACCGTGGTGTCGAGCAGCGATCGGCGATTCGCGGCCGGCGACGAAGTCATCGTCCACGGCTTCGGCATCGGGATCGACACCGATGGCGGCTTCTCGCAGTACGCGCGCATGACGGCCGATCGGGTCATGAAGCTGCCCGCCGGGCTGAGCCTCGAGGCGGCCGCCTCGATCGGGGTGGCCGGCTATACCGCGGCCTTGTCGATCGACCTGCTCGAGCACAACGGGCTCACGCCCGCGGCCGGCGAGGTGATCGTCAGCGGCGCCACCGGCAACGTCGGCTGCGTCGCGATCGACATGCTCTCGGCAGCCGGCTACCGGGTCGTGGCGCTGACGGGCAAGCCCGACGCCGCCGAATTCCTCAGCTCGATCGGTGCCAGCGAGATCCTGCCGCGCGAGTCGGTCCGCGCGAAGCGTCCGCTCGAGAGCGCGCGCTGGGCCGGCGCGCTGGATGCGGTCGGCGGCGAGGTGCTCGACGGCATCATCCGTGCGATGAAGCCCAACGGCGTCGTGGCCGCGTATGGCAACGCCGGCAGCATGGACCTGCCCACCAGCGTACTGCCCTTCATCCTGCGCGGCGTGCGTCTCATCGGCGTGAACGCCAACAGTCCGATGTCGGTGCGCGAACGCGTGTGGCCACGCGCGGCGGCCGAGTTCGCGCCGCGCCACTTCGATCGCATGGTGCGCAGGATTCCGCTCTCGGAACTCGGCGACGCGCTGGTGCGGGCACTGGCGGGTGGCTCCTTTGGGCGCACGATCGTCGACGTCTGGGGAACGAACCCGTCGTGACCGTGCGCCGGGCGGATGTGCCGATTGCGCATCCCCACTGCCGGGGTGGGCACTGGTCACCACGAAGTCCTTCGGCGTATCTTGATTCCCAGGCGGTGTCGGTCGTGCAAACCGATGCCCCTGCGGCCGCTGCCCCTCCACGTTCGAGCCCATCGCCCACATGTCCGCCACGGCCCCGGAAATCGACGCCGGATTCAGCTTCGACAACAGCTATCACCGCGAGCTCGCGGGATGCTATGTCGACTGGCAGGCCGCCACGGTCGCGGCGCCACGCTTGCTGAAGCTCAATCGCGCGCTCGCCGGGGAGCTGGGGCTAAATGCGGATCGACTCGACTCGGCCGCGGGCGCCCGGGTCCTGGTGGGCAATTCGGTGCTCCCCGGGGCGCAGCCGCTCGCGCAGGCCTACGCCGGTCATCAGTTCGGGGGGTTCTCGCCCCAGCTCGGAGACGGTCGTGCCCTGTTGCTCGGCGAGCTGATCGACCGTCAGGGCCGCCGCCGCGACCTGCAACTCAAGGGTTCCGGGCGCACGCCGTTCTCTCGTGGTGGCGATGGCAAGGCCGCGGTCGGGCCCGTGCTGCGCGAATACCTGATCGGCGAGGCCATGCATGCGATGGGCATCCCCACCACGCGGGCGCTCGCGGCCGTGGCCACCGGTGAGCAGGTCTTTCGCGAGACCCCGTTGCCGGGCGCGGTGCTCGCCCGGGTGGCCGCCAGCCACCTGCGCGTGGGCACCTTCGAGTATTTCGCCGCACGCCGCGAGACCGAGTCGCTCCAGCGACTCCTCGCCTATGCGATCGCGCGCCACGATCCCGGGCTGGCCGATCATGACCGCCCCGCGCTCGCGTTCCTGGCGGCGGTCGTCGGGCGGCAGGCGGCGCTGATCGCGCGTTGGATGCAGGTCGGCTTCATCCACGGCGTCATGAATACCGACAACATGACGATCTCGGGCGAGACGATCGACTACGGCCCGTGCGCCTTCATGGACCGCTACGACCCGGCCACCGTCTTCAGCTCGATCGACCATCACGGCCGCTATGCCTACGGCAACCAGCCCGGCATCGCCGTGTGGAACCTTGCCCGGCTGGCCGAGGCCTTGCTGCCCCTGATCGACGCCGAGCCCGACCGCGCGGTCGAGTCGGCCACCGAAGTGCTGCAGCGCTTCGGCCCTGCCTACGAGTCGCATTGGCTCGCCGGCATGCGTGCGAAGCTGGGGCTGGTGGCCGCCGTCGAACCGGCGGGGCCCGAATCCGGTCCCGAGACCCCGGCCGATGAAATGGCTGCCGACGACCGCGCGTTGGTGCGTGACCTGCTCGATATCCTGCATGCGCAGGCGGCGGATTTCACTGGCAGCTTCCGCGCCCTCGCCGACGTCCTCGACCGGGACGAGTCCCGGCTGCGCGTGCAGTGTCGGGACCCGGCGGCACTCGACCCATGGCTGGCCCGTTGGCGAGCACGACTGCGCGTCGATCCCGGCTTGGCGTCGCCCGAGCGTGCGCGCGCCATGCGCGCTGCGAGCCCGATCTACATCCCGCGAAACCATCTCGTGGAGCGGGCCCTGGCGGCGGCCGTGGAGGAGGGCGATCTCGAACCCTTCGAGGCGCTGCTCGAGGTGCTCGGCGACCCGTTCACCGAGCGCCCCGGTCTGGATGCATACACTCAGGCCGCGCCCGACGGTGGCGCCGGCTACCAGACCTTCTGCGGTACCTGATCCGACAGGCCGCATATCGGAACCTCGCGCGGTGCGCTGCGCCGCATTCTTGATCTCGGACAGTAGAGACGGCCGCGACGCTGCAAGAATCGTCCGGGCATGAACCCGCAACGGGGGCGGGCAGGTATTTGCGTGCGGTTTTTTGCAACCGCGTGCGTGCGCTTGCCGGACCAGGCGCCCCGGGGCAAGACAAGACACGAGAGACAGCAATGAACGAAACCCTGACGCGTCCGCAGCCTGCGGACGCAGCGGCTGCAGCGACCGAGCACTTCGACGTCTTGATCGTCGGTGCCGGCATCTCAGGTGTGGGCGGCGCCTATCACCTGCAGCAGCAATGCCCCGGCACGAGCTTCGTGATCCTCGAGAACCAGGCGAGCTTCGGCGGCACCTGGCGCACGCACCGCTACCCCGGCATCCGCTCCGACAGCGACCTCTACACCTTCGGCTATCGCTTCAAGCCATGGACCGGCGCGCCGATCGCCACGGCCGAGGAGATCCTTCGCTACATGTCCGAGGTGATCGAGGAAAACGGGATCGATCGCCACATCCGCTACAACCACCAGATCGTGTCGGCGTCCTGGTCGAGCGCGGACCGGCGCTGGACCGTGGTCGCCAAGCGCACCGACAACGAAGAGGTTCGCACCTTCACCTGCGGCTTCCTGTGGATGTGCCAGGGCTACTACCGGCACGAGGAGGGCTATACGCCCGAGTGGAAGGGCATGGACCGCTTCGAGGGCAGGATCGTGCATCCGCAGACCTGGCCCGAGGACCTCGACTACACGGGCAAGCGGGTGCTCGTGATCGGCTCGGGCGCCACCGCGGCCACGATCATCCCGGCCATGGCCTCGAAGGCGGCCCATGTCACCATGCTGCAGCGCTCGCCGACCTTCTTCATCACCGGGCGCAATGCCAACGAGTTGGCCGACCTGCTGCGCCAGTTGAAGGTCCCCGAGGAATGGACCCACGAGATCGTGCGTCGCAAGATCCTGCACGACCAGGCGATCTTCGCGCGCCGCTCGCGCGAGGAGCCCGAGGTGGTCCGCAAGGAATTGCTCGCCGGCGTGCGGCAGTACCTGGGCGAGGACTTCGACATCGGCACCCATTTCTCGCCGCGCTACCGCCCGTGGCGGCAGCGCGTGGCCTTCATTCCAGACGGCGACCTGTTCCAGGGCGTGCGCAGTGGCAAGGCCTCGGTCGTCACCGACGAAATCGATACCTTCACCGAGAAGGGCATCTTGCTGAAGTCCGGCAAGGAACTCGAGGCCGACATCATCGTCACCGCGACCGGATTCAACCTCAACGTGCTCGGCGATGTCGCCTTCGAGGTCGACGGCAAGCCGGTCGACTTCGCGCAGACCGTCGGCTACCTGGGCACCATGTTCACCGGCGTTCCCAACATGGCCTGGGTGTTCGGCTACTTCCGTGCAAGCTGGACGCTGCGCGCCGACCTGATCGGCGATTTCGTCTGCCGGCTGCTCAAGCACATGGAGGAAAAAGGCGCCACCATGGTGACGCCGGCGCTTCGCCCCGAGGAGCGCAACATGGAACTACGCCCCTGGGTGGATCCCGAGGACTTCAACCCCGGCTATCTCGTGCGTGGCATGCACCTGTTGCCCAAGCAGGGCGACCACGAGCCGTGGCGCCACACGCAGGACTACTGGAGCGAGAAGGACGACCTGCCCAAGGTCGACCTGGACGACGGGGCGCTGCGCTTCGAGTAGCGCCGGCCGGGGCGTCGCGCATCCCGCTCGCGGCGACGCGAGTCGCCGCCGTTCGATGAACGAAGGCGGTTCCTTGTCGCTCAACCGCCGAGCAGGTCGGTCAGCGGTGCCGGCGTCACCGCCGCCGGCGGCTGGAACGGGTTGCCCTGGACCAGCACGATGGCCGACATCGGCGCCGCCGCCAGCGCGAAGATCACGATGCCAACGATGGCGGCGCGCGGGTTGTCCGAATGGACCACCGCGACCGAGAGCAGCGTCAGGAAGCCCAGGAAGGCCATGCCGAGCCACTTCAGCGGATTGATGTGGGTCTGGCTGAGGGAGATGCGCTGGTCGCGGCTCTGGCGCGCGTCGACCACGTCGCCCAGCATCCGTGCCTGCACTGCCGCCCCGGCAGTCGCAAGCACCTCGCGGCTCGCTGCCAGGCCGAGCAGCGCGTCGGCCGCCCGTGTGACCGCCGGATCGCTATCACGGCGGGCCAGACGCGGCCACTCGGCGGCGCTCGTGCGCGCATAGGCGAGCGCCGCGCCGCGCACCCGATCCCGTAACACCGCCGGCATCGTGTCCGCGAGCGCCAGCACCGAGCGCACCGCGTCCGCCTCCCGGTACACCGCGCCGCGCGCCTGATCGTGTGCGCTCCAGGTGTCGTTGGCCAGGAAGGCGAGCGTCAGGCCGAACAGGATGCCGATGATGTTGATGAAGGGCCCGGCCACGCCCTGCAGCGAGCGGATCCAGCCCGACCAGGGCGATCGGTGCATCAACCAGGCGACGAGCCCGACCGCCGCGAGCGTGCCGAGCACTGCGATGGCAGCGTAGAGGTAGTGGTCGTAGGTCTGGAGCATCGGGAAAGCAGGGTCCGGAACCCTCGGAGGTTCCGAGCTGGGCGGGCTCGATGGGGGAAAGCGACCAGTGTCGCCCATATCGCCGATATCGGCCACACTCGCCCGGCATGCACACTCGAGCCCGATACCGACACCTCCCGAAAGACACCGACATGAACCCGAATCCCGAACCGCTGACCGCGACCGACTCGCCGCTCTTTGGTGGCGGCTTCTCAACCGCCGAGATGCGCGCGGTCTTCTCGCCGCGCTCCTACGTCGCCAACTGCGTCGCCGTCGAGGTCGCGCTGGCCGCGGTCCAGGCGCAGCTCGGCCTGATCCCGGTCGCCGCGGCCGACGGCATCCGTCGCGCTGCACAGACCTGCGAATTCGACATGGCACGGCTCGGGCGCGAGACCGCGATCGTCGGCTATCCGATCCTGCCGATCGTCGAGCAGCTGCAGGCCGCTGCCGGCGAGGCCGGGCGACATCTCCACTGGGGCGCCACCACGCAGGACATCATGGATACGGCCACGGTGCTGCAGCTTCGCGATGCACTGGCGCTGATCGAATCCCAGCTCGCGGAGGTGCGCGCCGCGCTGGCCCGGCTGGCGCACGAGCATCGCGATACGCCGATGGCCGGGCGCACCCACATGCAGCATGCGCTGCCGGTCACTTTCGGCTACAAGGCCGCGGTCTGGCTTTCGGCGCTGCAACGCCATGCCGAGCGGCTCGCGGAAATCCGGCCGCGGCTTCTGGTGGTGGAATTCTCGGGTGCCTCCGGCACGATCGCATCGCTCGGCGGCGACGGGCTCGCGGTACAGGATGCGCTGGCCGACGCGCTTGGCCTGGGCCGGCCCGCGATCACCTGGCATTCGGCCCGCGACGCGCTGGCCGAGGCGGTCAACCTGCTCGCGATGATCGGTGGCAGCCTGGCCAAGCTCGCCTTCGACATCTCGATCATGATGACGACGGAACTGGGCGAGGTGTCCGAGCCGTTCGCGCGGCACCGCGGCGCCTCGTCGACGATGCCGCAGAAGCAGAACCCGATCAGTTGCGAACTGATCCTCGCGAGCGCGCGAGTGCTGCGCCAGCATGCCGGCCTGATGCTCGACGCGATGGTGCACGATTTCGAGCGCGCGACCGGCCCCTGGCACCTGGAATGGGTGGCCATCCCCGAGAGCTTCGCCCACTGCGCGTCGGCGCTTTCGCAGGCGACGTTCATGCTTGCGGATCTGAGGGTGTTTCCCGAGAACATGGCGCGCAACCTGGGCCACAGTCGTGGCCTGATCGTGGCCGAAGCGGTGATGATGGCGCTCGCACCCGTCACCGGACGCGGGCCGGCGCACGATCTCGTGTATGCGGGCTGCCGTCGCGCGATCGAAGCGGGCACCAGCCTGTTCGAGGCCTTGTCGGCGATGCCCGAGATCACTGCGCATCTCGATGCCGACCGGCTGGCGTGGCTGACCGATCCCGTCAACTATCTGGGCTCGGCGCAGAAGATGGTCGATCGGGTGCTGGCAGCGGAGCAGTGAACGAGCTGGCGCTCGGACGCGGCGCGGTGTCCGCGACAGGCACAGGAAGCGCAATCTGGAAGGGCGGGAAATGAACGATCGAAAATCGATCCTGGTGATCGGCGCCGGTGATGCCACCGGTGGCGCGATCGCGCGGCGCTTCGCGCGCGAGGGCTACGTGGCCTGCGTCACGCGTCGCAGCGCAGAGAAGCTCGAGCCGTTGCTCGCGGCGATCCGCGATGGCGGCGGCGAGGCCCACGGCTTCGGCAGCGATGCCCGCAAGGAAGACGAGATGGTCGCGCTCGTCGAGCGTATCGAGCGCGAGATCGCGCCGATCGAGGTGGCGGTGTTCAACATCGGCGCCAATGTCCGCTTTCCCATCACCGAGACCACGGCGCGCGTCTACTACAAGGTCTGGGAGATGGCCTGCTTCGCCGGCTTCCTGATGGGGCGCGAGGCGGCCCGCGTGATGCAGCCGCGTGGCCGCGGCACGATCCTATTTACCGGCGCCACGGCGAGCCTGCGCGGTCGCGAAGGCTATGCGGCCTTCGCCGGCGCCAAGCATGCGCTACGCGCGCTCGCGCAGAGCATGGCACGCGAGCTGTGGCCGAAAGGCATCCATGTCGCGCACACGATCATCGACGGTGCCATCGACACCGAATGGATTCGCAGCAACTTCCCCGAGCGCTATGCCGCCAAGGACAGCGACGGCATCCTGAATCCCGATCACATCGCCGAGGTCTACTGGCAGATCCACCAGCAACCCCGCGACGCCTGGACGCACGAGACCGAGCTGCGCCCCTGGATGGAAAGCTGGTGATATGCGCGCCGGTCAGTGAAAACCCACGACGCCATGTGGCGCATACGGGGCCTCGAGCGCCTCGAGCTCGGCTTCCTCGAGTGATAGCTCGAGTGCCGCGACCGCATCGTCGAGGTGGGGCGGCCGGGATGCCCCGATGATCGGCGCACTGACCTCGGGCTTGCGCAAGACCCAGGCCAGCGCCACCTGCGCGAGCGGCGCGCCGCGCTTGCCGGCGACCGCGGCCAGCGCCTCGGCGACCCGCCGGTCGGCCGCCTCGGTGTGCTCGAACAGGCCGGTACCGAAGACGTCGGTTGCGATTCGCGGCGTGTGCTGGCCCCAGGGGCGCGTGAGACGCCCGCGACCCAGCGGACTCCACGGAATCACGCCGACCCCCTGGTCCGCGCACAAGGGCAGCATCTCGCGCTCCTCCTCGCGGTAGATCAGGCTGAGCTCGGGCTGCATGCTCACGAACCGGGTCCAGCCGTGCCGCTCGGCCAGGTGCTGCGCCTTGGCGAACTGCCAGGCGTGCATCGACGAGGCGCCGATGTAGCGCGCCTTGCCGGCCTTGACCACGTCGTGCAGTGCCTCCATGGTTTCCTCGATCGGCGTGCCGTGGTCCCAGCGGTGGATCTGGTAGAGGTCCACGTGGTCCAGACCCAGCCGGCCGAGGCTCGCATCGATCTCCTGGAAGATCGCCTTGCGCGACAATCCGCCGCCGTTGGGACCGGGCCGCATCGCATTGCGCACCTTGGTCGCCACCACGATTTCGTCGCGGCGGGCAAAGTCCTTCAGCGCACGACCGAGAATCTCCTCGGAGGTTCCGTCGGAGTAGGAGTTGGCGGTGTCGAAGAAATTGATGCCCGACTCGATCGCCTGGCGGATCAGTGGCCGGCTTTGTTCCTCGCCGAGCGTCCAGGGGTGTGCGCCGCGCTCGGGCACGCCGTAGGTCATGCAGCCCAGGCAGATGCGCGAGACGACGAGGCCGGTCTGGCCGAGGCGGGTGAATTTCATGTCAGCGCTCCGAACGATGGTGTTCGGCGCAGGGTATCAGCCCGTGGGCTCAGCGATGGTGGACCAGTGCCCACTCGAATGCCTCGCCCAGGCGATCGTCGCCCCAGAACAGTTCGCCATCCACGATGAAGGACGGCGACCCAAAAATGCCGATCGACTGGGCCGACTCGGTCGCGACCCGCAGTGCGTTCTTGTTCTCCTCGTGCTGCGAGGCTTCGAACACCGCTTCCGGGTCCCGACCCAGCGCCGCGATCGTCTCGAGCAGATTCGTCTCGGTGCCGATCTGCTTGTCTTCGACCCAATGCAGATGGAAGGTCTTCTCGGTGAACTCCCGGCACCATCCCTGTCGGGCTGCAAGCATCCCGATGCGTGCGGTCAGCAAGGTGTTCGGCGGATAGTGCGACGGGCGTCGATAAGGCAGGCCGTGGCGCTCGGCTCGACGTTCCAGGTCGCGCCACATGTAGCGGTGTTTGGCCGCAAACGGCAGGAAGGGGCCCTGCTCCATTCCGAAGGACTTCATTAAGGGCAGCAGCAGGAACGGACGCCAGGATATGTCCACGCCTGCCGCGTCGGCAAGCTCTCCGATGCGCGCCACGCTCAGGTAGGTGTAGGTGCTGCCGTACTCGAACCAGAATTCGATCGTTGGTGCGCCCATCGGCGTCCTCCCGTGCGTGGTGGCCCGCGGCCCGTCGCGGTGTCCATCGCCCGAAGCGTCGGATTCGCCCGACGACCAGGCATCGAGCGCATGCTATCGGGCAACCGGGGGTACGGCATCGACAATTCATGGGAGCTTGCGACCCCGCCCGGGCTCCGTTGCCGGGGCGGGGTTCGAGTCGGCCCAGGTCCCGGCCGGCATCCGCAAGGCCACCCGACGCCCGTCGCGCGCGGACGCGTAGATCGCCTCCTGGATCTCGAGGTTGCGCAGGTAGTCGTGCGCGGCATTCTCGAGCGGTGCGCCATCGCGCAGATGCGCGACGACATGCGCCTGAAGTGCCTCGCAGGCGCCGCCGCCGAAGCCTTCGGCGGGCCCGCGCTCGTAGACATGCTCGCGCTCGGCGCCCTGGTGTGGCTTCCACCAGAGGCGTGCGTCGCCGTCCAGGCGCAGGACCCCGGCCGACCCTTCGAGCCACATCTCGCCCATCGTGCGTCGCGGGTTCCCGGCCACATGGTCGTTGAGCCGGTTGCCATCGAACAGCCCGGTCGCACCGCCCTGGAACTCGAACACCACGATGCCGGCGTCCTCGCCGGCGATGGTCGGGTTCAGGCGCCTGAGATGCGCGTAGACCGCCGCGACATCCCCCATGGCGTTGGTCATCAGGTAGCGGAAGGTGTCGATCCAGTGGACGCCGGTCTCGAGGATCAGCAGCCGTGGCATGGTCTGGAAGTAGGGCTGGCGATCGAGATAGGCGTCTTGGCCCTGCCCGTCGCCGGGCCGCAGCCGGAACGCGACCGCGTGCAGTGTGCCGATCAGGCCGGCATCGATCATTCGCCGGGCCTCCCGATACCAGGGCTGGAAGCGGAAGTTCTCGTGCACGACGAGCGTGACGCCGGCATCCTGCGCAAGGGTCGCGATCTCGCCTGCCTGCTCGAGCGAGGTGCCGAAGGGCTTCTGGCAGATCGTCGCGATGCCTCGCGCCACGGTCTGCTCGACCAGCGCGCGGTGGCTCGGTGGCGGGGTGATCAGATCGACGAGGTCGGGGCGCACGGAATCGAGCATCCGGGCGACATCGTCGAAGGGCGCGGCAATGCCGTGCCGCGTGGCGGCCTGGGCCGCGCGTCGCGCATCGGCGTCTGCGATGCCGACCAATTCGACGCCTTCGATGGCGCGCCAGCCCGCCAGATGAAATTGGCTGAAGTAGCCGGCACCCACGATGGCGACCCGCATCCCGGACCTCTCCTTCACCCTTGGCGACGCATGCAACAATGCGGGCATTTCAACGACAAAGGCCGGCGCGCGCAAGCCGGTGGGCGGCGATGTCCGGCGCGTCGCAACCCGCGAGTGCCCGCGCCGCGCAAGGAGAAGACATGAAGGTTGGCTTCGTGGGGCTCGGCGCCATGGGCGCGCCGATGGCCGAGAACCTGTTGCAGGCCGGACATTCGGTCCGCGGCTTCGACTTGCGTGCGCAGGCGCTCGATGCGCTGAAGGCGGTTGGCGGCGAACCGGCCGCATCGCCGCGCGATGCGGCAGACGGCGTCGATCTGTTGCTCGTGATGGTGGTCAGCGGCATGCAGGCCGAGTCTGTCCTCTATGGCACCGATGGTGCGGCCCAGGCACTGCCCAGGGATGCGGTTGTGGTCGTCTCGTGCACGCAGCCGCCGGCGCAGGCCGCGGCATTGGCGAAGCGGCTCGCCGGCGACGGGCTGCGCATGCTCGATGCGCCGGTATCGGGTGGCGTCGTGGGCGCGAAGGCCGGTACGCTGACGATCATGGTCGGCGGCGAAAGCGCCACGCTCGAGTTGGCGCGACCGGTGCTCGAGGTCGTGGGCGGACGGATATTCCACATCGGCGAGACGCCGGGCATGGGGTCCACCGCCAAGATGATCAACCAGTTGCTGTGCGGCGTGCACATCGCCGCGGCGGCCGAGGCGATGCATGTCGCCGAGAAGGCCGGCATCTCCACCCGGACCATGCACGAGATGATCTCGGTGTCCGCCGGCAATAGCTGGATGTGGGGCGATCGCGGCCCGCGAATGATGCAGGTCGATCCGGTCGTCACCAGCGCCGTCGACATCTTCGTGAAGGACCTGGGCATCGTGCTCGACGAGGGCCGGGCGACCCGCCAGGGACTGCCGCTCGCGGCCGCTGCCCACCAGATGTTCCTGGCGGCGTCGGGGCTGGGCTTCGGTGCTGCCGACGACAGTCAGGTCATCCGCGCCTATCGCGCGCTCAATGGCGTGGAAGCCGCCAACGACTGAACCATCCTAAACCTGCGATTCGAGGAGCGAGGGATCCGATGCTGATGAAGGACAAGATCGTGATCGTCACGGGTGCCGGCAGCCCGCGCGGGCTCGGGCGCGCCACCGCGCAACTGCTCGCCGAGCACGGTGCGCGCGTGTTGCTGGCCGACGTCGACCTGGCCGGCGCGCAGGCCAACGCCGCGGCCTTGCCCGGCGGCGGCCACCTCGCCGTGCAATGCGACGTGCGCGACAAGGCCTCTTGCGATGCAGCGGCGCAGTTCGCGATCGGCGAGTTCGGTCGCATCGACGCGTTGGTGAACATGGCCGGCATCTCGTCGCCGCAGCGCCTGATGGAAGTGGACGCCCCGACCTATGACCGCATCATGGACATCAACATGCGCGGCACCCTGCACATGACGCAGGCCGTGGTGCCGCAGATGCGCTCGCAGAAATCCGGATCGATCGTGAACCTGGCATCGGTGTCGGCGCAGCGCGGCGGCGGCGTGTTCGGCGGATCTCACTACTGCGCCTCGAAGGGCGCGGTGCTCGGCTATACCAAGGCGAGCGCACGCGAACTGGCGCCCGACAATGTGCGTGTGAACGCGATCAACCCCAGCTACATCGATACCGATATCGCCGGCGACCTGATGACCGAGGAGCGCATGCGGATGATCCTCGCCAGCGTGCCGATGGGGCGCGTGGGCCATGCGCACGAGGTGGCCGGCTGCGTGCTGTTCCTGGCCTCGGACCTGTCGTCCTACGTCACCGGCAGCGAGATCGACATCAACGGCGGCAGCCACATCCACTAGCTACCGCCTGCTAGCGCTGGCCGATCGCCGCCGGGTCGGCGGCATCGCGCGCTTCGATGATCCTCGCCTCGAAGGCGCGCAATCGCTTGAACACCGAAATCAGCTCGACGATCGTCGACCAGCTGTGCACGAGGTACTGGAACGAGTCCTCGACCTTGCCGAAGGCGCGCACGATCTGTTGCATCGTGCCCAGCGTGAACGCGCCGGCCACGATCGTCGGCCCGAGTGCGATGTAGGGGAACAGCACGCTGAACTGCAGGTAGGACCACTTCGCCACGTCGAAGTAGAGGTAGTGGAAGAAGAGCCGGAAGTAGTTGAAGCGGACATCGGCGAACAAGCGGCGCACGCTCTCGGGGTCGGCGCGCGATGCATCGTCTTCGCCGTGGACCAGCTCCTTGCGATAGGCGGCCTCGACGCGCTGGTTGTGGAACTCCAGACCCGGCAGCTTGACGCCGACCACCGCCAGCAGCACCGTGCCCAGGATCGCCGAGAACAGGGCGACGAACACCAGCGAGTGATCGACCTTTCCGATCCACGGCAGTTCTGTCACCTTCTCCGATAGCGTCCAGAGGATGGGCAGGAAGGCGAACAGCGTCATCACGCTGCGCATGAAGCTCACGCCCAGGCCTTCCATGATGCGTGCGAATCGCATCGTGTCTTCCTGAACCCGTTGCGAAGCGCCTTCGATGTGGCGGACGTACGCCCAGTTCGCGACGTAGAAGTCGTTCATCGCGGTACGCCAGCGAAAGATGTAGTGCTTGATGAAGAAATCGAGCACCACGGCGATCGCGATGTAGAGCCCCGCGATGTGCGCGAAGGTCATCAGCTGGTCGATGAACTCGGGCAGCGTGACCGCGCCCGCCTTGCCCAGTGCCTTCTGGATCAGGTTGTAGAACGCACCGAACCACTCGTTGATTCTTACGTCGAGTTCGACCTTGTACCAGGTCGTGACCAGGATCAGCGCCGATCCAAGGATCGACCAGGGCAACCAACGGCGGGTCAGGAAGAAGGCACGAAACAAGGTTCTCTCCTCGGTCCGGATGCGTGTCCGCGGCGCTCGAACGCTGGCGGGGTGCTGCATCGCCACAACAGTCAATTGTCCGGATCGGGATTTTGCGCTTAATCTTTTACTTCAACAAACAAGTGCAACTGATGGACTTGGCCTACAAAATTCCCAGCTTCCTCCAGCTCAAGTTGGATGGTGTAGAAGCGCCGCCCCAGGTTTCCGACGCTGACGCGGAAGCGACGGGTCCCGCGTCGCGACGCTCCTCGGTCCCGTTGCGCGCCCCGGGGCTTCGGGTCAGCCGCACGGTGCGTCCGGTGGTCAGCCTGTCGTCACGTGCGGCAGCCGCCAGTGTCCCGATGCCGGCCGAGACCGCGGCCAATGCGGTCTGCTTCACCGTCGAGGGCGAGGAGCCGAGCTTCGATGCGCACTGGGCGCCGAGCATCCGGGCGATCGGCGCCGAGGCCGAGGGGCGCGAATTCTTCGACGTCGTGGTCGAGGCCTATCGCGAGCCGCAGCGACGCCGCCATGGCCTGGGGCTGGTGGCCGAAGGCCTGGCCTGGCTCGAGGCCTGGCGCGAGGAAGCCGGCAACGTGCACGAGCTGGCGCTGGCGATCTGGCTCAAGGACGTGGTGTTGGACCCGCGCCGGCATGACAACGAGGGACGCAGCGGACGTCTCGCGCTCGAAGGGCTCGGGCGCGTCGGCGTGCCCTTGCCCGCGGCGCGCCGGATCCGCGACCTGATCGTGGCCACGCGTCCCGACGCGCGCCCGTTCACCCAGGACGCCCGCCTGCTGGTCGACATTGATCTGGCGATTCTCGGCGCGCCGGCCAAGGACTACCAGGCGCACGAGCGCGCCTTGCGAGAGGAGATGGCCTTCATTTCGGACTTCGTGTGGCGTCGCCGGCGGATCGAGTCGGTCAAGGGCATGCTGGCGCGAAGCCGCATCTTCCACACCGACGTCGTGCACAAGGCGCTCGATGCACGCGCCCGTGAGAACCTCGCCGCGACGCTGGAGCGTCTGCTGGGCGACTGAACCCGAAGGATCGCGCTTCGCCAGGGGCACGGCACCGGATACGGGCCATGCCCCCTCGTTTCGTTCGGTGATGCACGTGTGGGCATCGAATACACTGCGATGACCACCGAGGAGACGAGACCCATGGCCGATGTCGATGCATTCCTGCATGCTCGCGACTTCCTGCTCGCTCAGCGCGAGGATCATGCGGCCGCCGTTGCCGGCTTTCACTGGCCGGTACTGCGCGAATTCAACTGGGCGCGTGACTACTTCGATCGCGTGGCCCACGACAACGATGCGCCGGCGCTGCACATCGTCGAGGAGGACGGTCGCGAGGCCCGCCTGAGTTACGCGGTGCTGGCCGAGCGATCGCGTCGCGTCGCGAACTTCCTGGTGTCGCTGGGCGCGCGTCGCGGCGATCGCATCCTGCTGATGCTGGGCAATGAGGTTCCGCTCTGGGAGATCATGCTCGCGGCGATCCGGCTCGGCGCGGTCGTGATCCCGGCCACCACGCTGCTCTCGGGCAAGGACCTGGTCGATCGCATCGAGCGCGGGCGTGCCCGCCACGTGATCACCAACGCCGGCGGCGCGGGCAAGTTCGACGAACTGCCGGCCGCCATGCTCGACGGCGTGAACCGGGTGCGGGTCGACGGTGGCGGCGGCGAATGGATCGACTACGCGGGTGCCGACGCGATGAGCCCGGTGTTCGACGCGCCCGAGCCAACCCGAGTCGACGACCCGCTGCTCGAGTATTTCACCTCCGGCACGACCTCTCGGCCCAAGCTCGTGCAGCACACGCAGCTCAGCTACCCGGTCGGACACCTGTCCACGATGTACTGGCTGGGGCTCAAGCCAGGCGACGTGCACTGGACCGTGAGTTCGCCGGGCTGGGCCAAGCATGCCTGGAGCTGCTTCTTCGCGCCGTTCAATGCCCAGGCCTGTGTGTTCATCTACAACTACAACCGGTTCGATGCGCGGGGCGTGCTCGACGTGCTGGTCGGCCACGGCGTCGATACGCTGTGCGCACCACCGACCGTGTGGCGATTCCTGATTCAGGAGGACATCGCGCGCTGGCCGGTCCGGCTGCGCGAACTGATCTCCGCGGGCGAGCCGTTGAACCCGGAGGTCATCGAGCAGGTCCGATCGAAATGGGGCATTGCGATACGTGACGGTTTCGGCCAGACCGAAACCACGGCCCAGGTCGGCAATTCGCCCGGTTCGGCGCTCAAGCCGGGCTCGATGGGCAGGCCCTTGCCCGGCTATCGGATCGTGCTGCTCGACGCCGATGGGACACCGGCCGACGAGGGCGAGATCTGCATCGCGCTCGGCGCCGATCGCCCGATCGCGCTGATGACCGCCTATGCCGACGACCCCGAGAAGACGGCCGAGGTCATGCGCGATGGGCACTATCACACCGGAGACGTCGGCACCCGCGATGCCGACGGCTACATCACCTATGTCGGCCGGGCCGACGATGTGTTCAAGAGCTCGGGCTATCGGATCAGTCCGTTCGAGCTCGAAAGCGCGCTGATCGAGCATCCGGCCGTCGCCGAGGCCGCGGTGGTACCGTCGCCCGACGAGGTGCGCGGCTTCGTTCCCAAGGCCTATGTGATCCTCGCGCCGGGCCACGCGCCCGATGCCGCGACGGCCGCCGCGATCTTCGCGTTCATGCGCGAGCGCGTGTCGGCCTACAAGCGGGTGCGTCGGATCGAGTTCGCGGATCTCCCCAAGACGATTTCCGGCAAGATCCGGCGGGTCGAGTTGCGGGGCCTCGAGGCCGGGCGACCCGCCAGCGGCCCGCGAACCGAGGTCGAGTTCCTCGAAGAGGCGGTGCGTGGCTGAGGCCGCGCGGGCCCGCTCTGGCGCAACGCACAAGACCGCGGCATCGCACAAGAAAAAAGCCCCCGGTTCGAACCGGGGGCTTAATCCACCAATGGAGGAGGTGGAGGAGACAGTTGCAACTATAGCGATCGATCTGCTGCGACGCAACAATTTTCTTGTGCCGAGCGCCGACTGTTGCACGAATGCGTCAAGACTCGCAGCCCGGCGCGAGCAGGAGGCAGTCGCACCGCGCCGTCCCGGCAGGGTATCCCGCATCGGCGGGAGACCGGCGGCCGACAGGGCTGCTAAGCTCGCGGCTGGAGGCAGTTCGAGCGCACGAAGATTGCGCCCCAAGGAGGCCGGCATGGCAGCAACCCGAATCGAGTCCGAGGAAGCAGGCGCGTGAGACCGACCACGGTGCGAGCCTCGCTGGTCGCGATCCTGCTGGTCGTGCAGGCGATCACACTGTCCATCCTTCTGGTCAGCGTCCAGCGCGAAACAGAGACCTTGTTCCGCGAGCACGCGCGCGCCACGATGTCGCATCTGGCCGAGACCGTGGCGGATCGGACGCGTCGCTTCCTGCTACCGGCCGAGGCGGCCATCGGCATCGGTCGGCAACTGGTCTCCGACGGCGTCCTGCACTCGGATTCGGATGTCGATCTCGAGCGCTATTTTCTGGCCCAGCTGCGCGCCAGTGCGGACGTGGCCGGGATATTTCTCGGTCGTCGCGACGGCTCCTTCGTCTACGTGATGCGCAATGCCGACGGCTTCCGCACCAAGTTCATCCAGGTGCGCGACGGTGTGCGCGAGGTTCGATTCGCGCAACGCGACGCGTCCCAGCGCGTGGTGCGCGAATGGGCCGATGCGGCCGATCGCTACGACCCGCGCACGCGCCCGTGGTACACCCGCGCGCGGCGCAACGAAGGCATGATCTGGACCGACCCGTACATGTTCTATTCGTCGCGGCGCCCGGGGATAACGGCCGCCATCGCGTTGCAGTCGCCCAGCGGCGCGGACGGCGGCGTGATCGGCGTCGACGTGGAGTTGTTGTCGTTGTCCGGCTTCGTGTCCAAGATTCCGATCGGCCGCCACGGCAGTGCCGTCATCCGCGATGATCGCGGCGTGGCGGTGGCCTCGTCGTCGGCGGACCGCCTGGTCGCCTCGTTCAGCGACGAGAAGTTGCCGGCCGCCACCGAGATCGCGCCGCCCGCCCTGCAAGCCTTGCTGGCGCGCGTCCCGTCGCCTGGCAAGGACCGCTCTGCCGTGCCGCGTCCGGCGCCACTCGCCAGTGGCTTACCGGCGCGGGTTGCCGTCGAGGGGATCGAGCCCGACGTCACGGGATTCCACGAATATTTCGTCGGCGGTGACCTGCGCTACGGTTATGTGCGTCCCTTCCCCACCGGCCAGGCCGGCCTGAAGTGGTTGCTGGCCGTCGAGGCACCGGCGAGCGACTTCTCGGGTGGAATCGACCTGAGGTTGCGCAACAACCTGCTCACCTTCCTCGCGATCGTCGCGCTGGTCTGTGTGCTCGGCGTGGTGGCCGTCCTGATGCTCACTCGCCCGATCGCCGGGCTGCATCGCCGTGCCACGCGCGATGCCCTCACCGGCGTGCACAATCGCGACGAGTTCATGCTGCGACTGGGCAAGCTGCTCGGTCGTCGCCGGGCGAGCGATCGGCCAGAGGATCGGCGTGCGTCGGGCGCTGCGCGTCGCGCCGGCGGCGCCGAGAACGGCCGGCCGATGCGCAAGAACGACATCGAGGCGATCCGTCGAGCCGGCGATTCGCCCGTGCTCGCGCGACATGTCGCGCTCGTCGCCCTCGATCTGGACGGCTTCAAGCGAGTCAACGATGCCTACGGTCACGGGGTCGGCGACGAGGTGCTCAAGGAGTTCGCCCGACGTCTTGGTGAACAGGTGAGGCGCTCCGACCTGGTGGGTCGGGTCGGCGGCGACGAATTCGTGCTGGCATTGTCGCTCGCCGCCGATACCGATGTGCTGGACGCGGTCGAGCGGATCCGCGAGGCCGTGATCCAGGATCCGTTCCGGTCCGTCGCCGGCTTGCACGCGCTCGGTGTCACCGCCGGCGTGGCAATCGCTGGCGACGACGAGTCGCTCGATGCACTGATGCGTCGGGCCGACCAGGCGCTGATCGTGGGCAAGGCTTGCCGCAAGAACCGGACCTATCTGTCCGATGCCCCGATGATCGATACGCTCTCGGGGGTCTAGGGCCTGTTCACACGGCGTCGGCCGCGCCTTCTCGAACAGCGATCCTGCCCGCTGCGCCGGGGGCGGACGTCGTGTGAACAGGCCCTGGCCGCAGAACGACTGCTCTGCCGCGAGTACCCCACGCGGGCTGCTGCGAACGCCGCATCCGGCGCTATACTGCGGTCGGATCCCCTACAACGAGAACGAGCCGCGCAATGGTGGTCATCCCAGCAGGCAGTCGTCGCCCCCGTGGTGCCTCACGCACCTTCACCCTGTTCCTCGCCCTGATATCGATCATCCTGATCGCGGCCGCCGTGCTCAATGCGGCGCGCATTCCGGCCTGGCATGAACCCATGGCGGTCGTGCGTGAATGGATGACCACGGTGCCGGAATTCAATCTCACGGCGGCATCTCAAGCCGTCATGCCGATCACGATCACGCTGGCGATCGCCGCCGCGGTGCTGGTCCTGATCGTCGCCCGTCGTGCGCTGCGAGCCGAGAACCGCGCGCGTGGCATGACCCGCGGACACGACGAGTTGCTCGATATCGGCGGCCTCGCGGCCTGGGAGCTCGATCTCGACACCGGCCGGATCGTGCTGGAGCGCCGTTGGTATGAAATGACCGGCTACTCTCCCACCGAGATCGAGCCCACCCAGCGTGGCTGGGCCTCGGTCGTGCATCCCGATGACCGGGTGCAGGTCGATGCCGCCTTCGGCGCCTACCTGCGCGGCGAGTCGCCGCACTTCGAGGCCGAGCACCGGTTGCTGCGTCGCGATGGCTCGCAAGCCGTGATGCGGGTGACGGGCCGGGTCGTGGGCAGCCGTCGCGGGTCGCGGGCCCGCTGGGTCCGGGGTATCCAGCAGGTGATCTCGGTCCTGCCGCGAAGCGCGGGGGCGGGTGCGGCCGTCGATGCGGCCGAGGCCTCATTGCCGCCTGGGAGCGTCGAGGCCGTGTCACGGCCAGCCACGGCCAACGACGCGCGCAAGCCGATGCGCGACCTCGGCCTGGATGCCACCGGTCCCCAGGGCGCGGTCGGATTCGCCTGATGGTGTGCGCCGGCGTCGTCCGGCGCGTCGTCCGCTGTCTCGGGCGCCGCTTGTCTTGCCGCCCAGACTCCTAGGCCTTCTTCGGCCTGGGTGTCGGAGGCGCCAGTGAGCGGCTGCGGCGCACCAGCGGATCGGCCCGGGCGCGCAGTCTCTCGGCTGGATAGGCGGCCAGCATGTCGCGTGCGATCTGCGGATCCGCATCGAGCCAGTCCTCGAATTGCGACGGCGGCAGGATCACGACCGATCGTTTCTCGTCGCCGGGTGCGTGGAAGCGCTGCATCAGCGGGTGCTCGTCGGCATTGATCGTGAGCATCGAAAAGCTCGTGATCCATGGCGCATTCCACTGCGTCACGCTCGCTGGCAAGGCCTCGGCGCTCGGTGGCGATCCGGGGTCCGGACCGTGGCTGGTCGATGGCATGGCCGGATTGCGCCACCGTGTCCACATCGCGGCGATACCCATCGGCGATCCGTCCGCATGCTCGATCCGCCAGCGAACCGGCCGGCCGGTCGCATTGGGCTCGTAGTTCGGCTCGAAGAATGCGTCGACAGGCACGATGCCAAAGCGCGCATTGCGCCAGGCGTCCCGGAACGACGGCTTGCTCGCCACGGTCTCGCTGCGTGCGTTGTAGCAGCGGCGAAAATCGCGACCGTCGCGGGACCAGTGCGGGATCAGTCCAAAGCAGGCGGGCGCGCAGCGTGTGCCGGTGTCGATCGCGGGCCCTGGGGCCGATTCAGGGTCGACGCCGCGAAATCGGCTGATCAGGGGCGCAATCGTGCCGGGCCATGCTTCGGGCGCATAGGCCCACCGGCCCGGGTCGACGCCGAAATGCGCGTTGAGCCGATCCTGGCGGGTCGGGACGTAGTTCGTGCACATCGTCGCGCGCCGCGCCGTCGGCGTTGGCCTCGGGGCGGCGTCGGTTGGCGCTGCAAGGCGAGCGCCAACCGATCTCTGGTTTCGTCAGGCGAGCTTGCCCATCGTGCCGGTTTCCTGTGCCAGCAGGTAGTAGAAGGTGACTCGGCTCTTGGAGTTGTCGCCCTTCATCTTCTCGCACACGGCCTTGATGCCGGCGCTGGCGGCCTCGGGCGTCAGCTCGAGCTTCTTCTTCGCGAAGCCGTCCCGGACCGTGTCGAGTTCCTTCTGGTCGGAGCAGGAAACCATCGACGAGTCGCGATTTCGAAGTGCGATACCGCAATACTTCACGATCGACGTGACGGCCGCTTCGTTGACATTGGGGACATACTTCTTGACGTCTGCGACGTGATCAGCCATGTGCCTTCCTCGCTGGAGTTGAGCGCGACCGTCGCTCGGTATGCAACGGCTTCGCGACCATCAAACTAGCACATTCGGCCCCCGGTTCGCGAGTGCCGGAATGTCAGGGCAGACGCGCTCGCGCGCTCACGATACCGGGTCACCACTTTGCGAGCGACCGCGTTCGAGCACTGCCAGGCGGCGCGATTCGAGCGAAGCAGCGTCGAGCCCCGGGTTCGATTCGAGCGCGCGCGTCTTTTCCAGTCGCATGCCCTCGGCGAAGCTCATCGCATAGCCGTCGTCGATCAGCCGCTTGTAGCGAACGAGCATCTCGGGCAGTACCGACAGCATGTCGCATGCAAGCGCGCGCGCAGCCGGCAGCAACGCGTCGGGTGCCACGACCCGATTGACCAGGCCCCAGGCTGCCGCCATCTGCGCATCGATGAAATTGCCGGTGAGCGACAATTCCTTGGCTCGGTAGGGCCCGATCAGGCGCGGCAGCCGCTGCGACAGTCCCCAGCCGGGCATCACGCCGACGCGCGCATGCGTGTCGGCGAACCGGGCCTGGGTCGAGGCCAGCAGGACGTCGCAGGCCAACGCCAACTCGAATCCGCCGGTGATGGCAACGCCGTTGATCGCGCCGATCACCGGCCCGCCAAACCCCGCGACGACCTGGTCGAGCCCGGCGCCATTGGCTCCGCTGGCGTCGCTATCTAGCCCCTGGTTGCCGATCTCCTTGAGGTCGAGTCCGGCGCAGAAGGCGTCGCCGGCGCCGGTGAGGATCACGACCCGGACGGCCGGCTCGGCATCGAGTTCGAGCAGCACCTCGCGCAGGCGAGCGCGCAAGGCACGCGATAGCGCGTTCTTGGCGCGTGGTCGGTTCAGTGTGACGACCGCATAGCCGTCCGCGTGGCGCTCGAGCGCGACGACCTCATCGAGTTCGCGGGCATCCATCGGGCGCGGTCAGTGCGACATCATGGTGGTGACGGTCATCGAATTGAGTACGGTCCGGGTGACACCGCCGAGGATCGTCTCGAGCGCGCGGGCGTGACCGTAGGCGCCCATCACGAGCAGGTCGACCCGTTCGTCTGCAACCCGGGAGAGCAGGATCTCGGCGACCGAGGCGTCGGCTGTTCCGGGCGACAGAATCCGCTCGCCGATCGAGGGCGTGCGCAGCACCTGCCGGGACTTCATGGCCTTGAGCCCGTGCCCCGCGAGGAGTGCGATCGCTTCGTCGAGCGAGTCCGGTCCATCGGCATCGGCCGCGTCGATGAACTGCATGACCTCGATCCATTCCGCCTCGCGCATCATGGGCAGCGCGTCGTGCAGCGCCCGTGTGCTCTCGCGTGTGCCGGCCCAGGCGATGAGCACGCGCTTGCCACAGCAGGCGAACTCGCCGGCGTAGGGCACGAACAGCACTGGCACGCCGGCCCCCATGATGATCCTCGGTCCGATGTCGGGCGCTGGATCGGTCGGGTCGTCATCGTCGCGCTGGCCCATCACGACCAGGTCGGCGACGCGCGCCTGCATCAGCGCCGAGCCGCCGACGCCGGCATCGATATCGATGATCGGTAGCTCGAGCCCCGATCGGCCGGCTTCGGCCTGCGCGGCTTCGACGACGCGTGCGCGCGCGTCCTCGCGCTGTTGCACGCCCATCTGGACGACCGACGCCGAGATCTCGGGTGTCACGTAGACACCAGTGAGCGGATCCAGGCAGAAGCCGACGGTCAGGGCGGCATCGTGGTGTCGGGCCAGATCACCCGCCATGCGCAGCACCGCAGCCGTACGGGCGCTGCCATTGACGATCGCCAGAATTCTCCGATAGCCGTTCATACCGCCTCCTGGATCAATGGGAACGACAGACCTCTTTCAACAAAGCCTATCTTGCCCAATTCGGGGAGTGTTGACCTTGCTCAATGACGGGGCCGTCATCGGGGCAGGGGCCTGAAGCTGATGCGTCGGTTCGCCGCTCGTCCGGCCGGCGTGTCGTCGCGGGCCACCGGCTGGGACTCTCCATAGCCGCGCGGCTCGAGCCGATCGGGCGCGACCCCGCGGGCACGCAGGTAGGCTGCGGCCGCCTGGGCGCGCAGTACCGAGAGTTGCAGATTGGCGCCCGAGTTGCCCTCGCCATCGGTGTGACCACCCACTTCGAATCGGCCCGCCGTACGGTTCGCCCGCAGGCATCGGGCGACCGCATCGAGCACGGCCCGGCCTCGCGCGGTGAGCACCGCACTGCCGCTGGCGAATCCCACGGGCGTGCCGCGCTCCAGCCGGGCGCAATCGACGCGGACCCGTGCCGCAGTCGCCGCGGGCGCGGCCCCCGCGGGCGCGGCCGCATTCGGGCCGGCCTGCGGTGTCGTCGCGCCGTCGCCCGTGGCGGCGACCTTCCGGTCCGCGCGCGTCGGGTCCGAATCGGAGCCCGGCGCAACGGCTGCGCTGCCCGGCGCGGGGCTTGGCTCGATCCGAGTCTCGGCCTTGGGTACGGGCGTCGGCTCGAGTACCGGTTCAGGCTTTGGTTCAGGCTTTGGTTCAGGTTCCGGCGTCGGCGTCGGTGGCACCGAAGCGATCGGCCGGCCCGAGTCGGCTCGCCCCGCGTCAGCGGGGCGCATCGGGGCTGGCGACGATGGGGCTTTCGCGTCGGAGTCGACGGGCGACGGCGTCGGTGCGCCACCGGCCGGCCGGGCGTCCGGCGCTGGCGATACCACCGTGGGCAGCGCGTCGCTCTTGTCCGGCTTGGCCGGCGCGGGGTCCGAGATCGGAGCGATCCTCGTGCGGCTAGCCAGCGGCGCGCCGTCCGATCGACAGCAGTTTGCGGTTTTCGTCGGGCCGGATCCGGCAAGCCAGAGCCAGCCGAGCAGGACAGCCAAAGCGACGGCCACGCCCAGCGCGGTCCAGTCGAACGCACGCCAGGCGGCCCTCGTCCTGATTTCGGAGCGCATCATGGCCATCGACTCCACCTAGGACGCGCGCGGCGGGCGCTCGATTCCGCCGTCGAGCGCATCCTGGCGCGCGCGCAGGGCGGACCAGTCGCCGCGAGCGCACAGGCCTGCCTGCTCGGGCCAAGTGCCCGGGTTGGCCAGCCGGAAGTTCGGGCCGGCGGCTTCGAGCAGGCTCGTCAGATCGTGAACCGAGCTCGCGGCCAGTTTCTCGAAGGTGTCGATGCCGTTCGCCACCAGCAGTGCCGCGATCTTGGGGCCCACGCCTTCGACCACGGTCAGGTCGTCCTTGCCCTCGCGGCGCGGGCGGAAGCCGGCGGCCGCGGCTGCAGCGAGAAACGCCGGGCCCCTGGACTCCGGATGCGTGTCGCCATGGCCGGTCTCGGCCATGGCGTGCCGGGTCGTGTTCGGCGCCGGCTCGAGCACGGCGTCCGCTTCGACGGGGGCGTCCATCGCGCCAGCGGCAAGCGCCGCGGCCCCGGTCGAGGCCCCATCCCCTGTGTCGGGATGCGAGACCGTGTCCGTGACGGCGAGGTTCCCGCTGTCCTTCTCCGCGTTGCCCGCGCCCCCGTTGTCGGCGCGCCCACCGACGGCGCTCGTCTCGACGGCGCTTGCCTCGCCCGCGCTGGCTTGGCCCTCATGACCCGGGTTCGCGCCGGCCGCGCGAGCGGCCTCGCAGGCGGCGAGCTGGGCGGACAGGGCCTCGATTCGCCTTTGCAGCGTGGTCATCGCAGCGGCCCGCGTGCCCAGGTCGTGGCGGGCGGCGGCGAGATTGCGGCGCAGCACCTCGCCCGTTTGCTCGGATTCGGTCAGCCGGGACTCGGTCTCGCGCAGGCGGCCCCGTACCTCGAACAAGGTTTCGCTCAGGCGGCTGACTTCACTCTCCCGAAGGCTCGCCAATCGCTGGGCTTCCGACCGCTCGCCGGCGGCCGAACGGGCCGTCCCACGCGACTCGGTCAGCGCGGCCCGAAGCGATGCGGCGGTCGCGGTTCCCTCGGCCAGCGTGCGTCGGGTCCAGTCAAGATCGGCTTGTTGTGCCGCGATTCGCTTTTGCGCCTGCGCGAGCGCTGCACCTTGCTCGCGCATTGCGTTCTCGGCTTCCAGGCGTGCTCTTCGGGTGGCCGCGAGCTCCGTCTCGAGGCGAGTGGCCTCGGCCGCGGCGCGTTCTCCGGCTGCGGGCCCGTCGCGACGAAAATACCGGTCGAACAGCCACCACAGCAACCAACCGGCCGCCACCCCGAGCAGGAGCCACCAGAAACAGCATCCGAACGTCGACATCCGAGTCTCCAGGAACAGGGTCTCGCCGCCGGTGTATGCGCTGGGAGGCCGGCTTGCCCGAATGGACACCGGCCGGCTTGCCAGGGACCGGCGCCTCTATTCTGGGGAAAAAAGTCGTCGTTGGCCGCAGATCGCGCGCATTTCGCGCCTGAAAATCGTTTCAGTCCGTGAACGGCGGGCCTCACCCGGGCCCGTCCGACCGATCAATCTCCGAATACCTCGCCCGAGACGTAGCGGAAGATCGAGCACACGTCCTCCTTGCCCAGCGAGGCGCGACGGGCCGCCTGGAGCTGGCTGCGCACCAGGCTCGCCACCGGTGTCTGCCGATCGACATCCTGGGCCAGGCTCAGGAAGTAGCGCAGATCCTTGTCCATGAGCTCGAGCTGGAACTGCGCGGAGAAGTCCCGCTTCTGGATCTTCGGGATCTTGGTGCGGGTCAGCCGGCAGCCGGCCGCGCCTTCGTTCAGGATCTCGAAGACACCCTCGGGGTCCACGCCGGCCGCCTCGGAGACCGACAATGCCTCGGCCAGCGCCGTGTTCACGGTGCCGGACATCATGTTGTTGACGAGCTTGATCGTGGCACCGGTCCCGGACTCGCCCATGCGCCGGCTCATTCGGCCCATCGCCTCGAACAGCGGCTGGGCCCGCTCGAACTGTCCGGCATCGCCGCCCACCATGAACACGAGTTCGGCATTCGTTGCCTGGGGGACGCTGCCAGAGACCGGCGCATCGAGGTAGCCGACCTTGCGTTGCGCGGCAGCGGCCGCGATCTCGCGGGCCATGGCGGGCGTGATGGTGCTCGAGTCGACGATGATCGTTCCGGGGGCCGCGACCTGGGTGATTCCGTGCGCGCCGAGCATCACCGCGCGTGCGGCGACGTCGTCGGCCACCATCGACATCACGAAATCCGCGCCCTCGGCGACCGCTTGCGGCGTGTCGCAGACGACGGCGCCCAACGCGGCCAGCGCATCGGTCTTGGCGCGCGTGCGGTTGAACACGCGCAGCGTGTGCCCCGCCTTGATCAGGTTCGTTGCCATCGGCGCGCCCATTGCGCCGGTTCCGATGAATCCGATCGTGCTCATGTCGTCTCCCTGGTTTGTCGTGGTGCAAAGGCGTCGGGCCTCGCGGCTCGATCTTAGCGGAATGCCTTGCCCGCCCCGCTCAGCTCGCGGGCGGATCGCGACCGAGGATGAGGTCGGCGGCCTTCTCGGCGATCGCGATCACCGGCGCGTTCGTGTTGCCGCTGACGATGGCAGGCATCACGGAGGCATCGACCACGCGTAGCGCCTCGAGTCCGTGAACGCGCAACGTCGCATCGACGACGTCGTCGGGTCCGGGGCCCATCCGGCAACTGCCGACCGGGTGGTAGATCGTATCGGCATGGGCGCGGATGAAGGCCTCGATCTGCGCATCCGTGCGCGCATCCGCCGAGTCGAGCTCGGCGCCCCGCCACGGCGCCAGCGCCGGCGCATGCATGATCTCGCGCATCGCCTTGAAGCCGATCACGAGACGAGCGAGGTCGTCGGGATCACCGAGGAAGTTCGGGTCGATCAGCGGGACCTGCAAGGGATCGGGAGACGCAAGCCGCACGCTGCCGCGGCTGCGTGGGCGCAACAGGCAGACATGGCACGAGAAGCCATGGCCGGGCAGCTTGGCGCGCCCGTGGTCGGCGAGCTTGGCGATCACGAAATGGAACTGCAGGTCGGGTGCTGGTTCGGTCTCGCGGCTACGAATGAAGCCACCGGCCTCGGCGAAGTTGGTGGTCAGCAAGCCGGTGCGCGAGCGACGCCATTCGAAGATGGCGCGCAGCACCCGCCAGGCACCCGGCAGCGTGCGGCCCACCAGATCGGTGTTGCCCGGCGAGTCGTAGACCTGGATCACGTCCGGATGATCGTGGAGGTTCGCGCCGACGCCGGGCAGGTCGTGGACGACATCGATACCCAGGTCCTTGAGATGCGCGCCCGGCCCCACGCCGGACGCCATCAGTAGCTGCGGCGACTGCAGCGCGCCCGCGCACACGATGACTTCGCGCGCCGCGAGGGCCGTCTGTTGTCGCGACGGCGCCTTGTCGTGATGGGCATCGTGCTGGAGGAACTCGACGCGCGACGCGCGGCGGCCATCGAAATGGATTCGCGTGGCGCGCGCGCCGGTGATCACGCTCAGATTGGGCCGCTCGATCGCATCGGTCAGATAGGCGCGCGCCGCATTGTTGCGCTCGCCCTCGCGCTGGGTGACCTGGTAGGGGCCGAAACCCTCGAGCTCGGCACCATTGAAATCGTCATTGGCACGGTACCCGCGCTCGAGCGCCGCCTGCACGAATCGCGGGCCGAACGGATTCGGCGAGCGAAGCTCGTCGACGTTCAGCGGTCCGCCGACGCCGTGGTATTCGCTCGCACCGCGCGCATTGTTCTCCGCCCGTCTGAAGTACGGCAACATCGATGCATAGTCCCAGCCGGGATTGCCGGCAGCGGCCCAGCCGTCGTAGTCGCTGCGGTCGCCACGGATGTAGACCATCGCATTGATCGAACTCGAGCCGCCGAGCACCTTGCCCCGCGGCTGGTATCCGCGACGGCCGTTCAGCCCCGGCTGCGGAACCGTCTCGAAGCGCCAGTTCTGGCGGGCATTCTGCGACATCGCCGCGAAGCCGGCCGGCACCCGGATCAGGATGTGGTCGTCGGGCGGGCCGGCCTCGAGCAGGCACACGCGAAGGCTGGGGTCCTCGCTCAGCCGAGCCGCCAGCACGCAGCCGGCCGAACCGCCGCCAACGATGACATAGTCGAAGTTCAAGGCTGCCTCCCGTACCGTTGTCCCGGCCGGCTTGCTGCCGGCCGGCTGCGGTCATGGTACGCGCTCGGGCGGATCTGTCGACGCGTCGCGCGCGATAATCTACGGACTTGCTGCCGATCGGCCGGTGCGCGTCGCCGCGCCGCAGCGGCGCCTATCGACCAAGAGGGCCTCGCCACGATGATTCCTGCCGACAACCCGACCTCGACCGCGCCGCGCGCATCTTCTTCCGAAGCCGATCCGGTGCTGGTGCGCATCGACCGGCATGCGAGCGGCATCCGGGTCGCCACCGTCACGATCAACAATGCGCGGCGATTGAACAGCCTCAACAGTCCGCTGATGCAGGCTTTCGTCGATGCGGTCGACGGCCTTCGCGCCGAGGCGGGGGCGGTCGAGGATCCGGTACGCGCGCTGGTGCTCACCGGGGCCGGCGAGAAGGCCTTCGTCGGCGGCGCGGACATCGACGAGATGGCGGCGCTCGATGCGGCGCGCGCGCGCGCCTTCATCACGCGGGTGCACCGATGCTGCGACGCGGTTCGCGCGTTTCCGGCGCCGGTGATCGCCCGCATCCAGGGCTATACCCTGGGCGCCGGCCTCGAGCTGGCGGCCGCCTGCGACCTGCGCGTGGCGGTCGACACGGCCGTCCTCGGCATGCCCGAGGTCAAGCTGGGCATTCCGTCGGTCGTCGAGGCCGCGCTATTGCCCGGGCTGGTCGGATGGGGGCGCACGCGCGAGATGCTGTTGCTCGGCGAGAACTTCGGCGCCGCCGAGGCGCTTGCCTGGGGGCTGGTCGAGCGCGTCGTTCCGTTCGCCGGGCTCGATGCCCAGGTCGATCGCTGGCTCGGGGCGCTTGCCGGCACGACCCCGGGCGCCGTCCGGATCCAGAAGCACCTGATCAGTCGTTGGGAAACGCTGCCGATGGACGCCGCGATACAGGCGGGCATCGATGCATTCGAGGCGGCCTGGGCCGGCGACGAACCCTCGCGAGCCATGGCCGGCTTCCTCGAGGCGCGCCGCGCACACCGCGGCAAGGCCGTGTAAGACTGCCGAGGCTGTGCCGACGCATTCGCAACCCGTTTCCTACCCGAGGCACTCGAAATGTCCCGATCGCCTGCAATGCCCGCACGACGCCTTTTGCTGGCGGCCTTGGCCCTTTCGGCCAGTGGGTGTGCGCCGCTGCTCACGCAAAGTCCCGGCCAGGGGCTCAGCCCGGTCAATGCCGTCTCGGACGGGGCGGATTCGCACCTGATCCTGAAGGGGCACGACGTCGTCAGCTACTTCATCGACGGGCGGCATGTGCTCGGCCTGCCGACGATCAAGAGCGTCTACAAGGACGTGACCTTCCGCTTCGCGACCGATGCGCACAAGCGGCTCTTCGATGCGAATCCCGAGAAGTACATTCCGCAGTTCGGCGGCTATTGCGCCAACGGGATCGTCTACGGCATCCCGTGGGGCGGCGACGCGGATACCTGGCGCATCTTCGACGGCAAGCTCTACATCTTCGGCGGCGCGGGCTCGCGCGATGCGTTCTTGCTCGACGTGCCCGGTAACCTGAAGCTCGCGCATCGATACTGGGACGAAGAGGTCAGGAACTCCAACGCGTTCTTCCAGCGCGCTCGCAGGCTGGTGTTCAAGGTGCCGCACTACAAGAGTGGCCAGGAACTCGCCGAAGCGGTCGCGAAGGCCGGCGCCAAGTAGGCTCGCTCGTCGCTCGTCGCTCGTCGCTCGTCGCTCGTCGCTCGTCGCTCGTCGCTCGTCGCTCGTCGCTCGTCGCTCAGCGCTCAGCGCTCGGCGCCAGCCGCGCCCGACGTGCCTGCGGCAAGCCGCATCGTCACGGCGAGCCCGCCGTCGGGGCAGTTGGCCGCTTCGATGCGGCCACCATGGCGCTCGATGGCACGACGGGCAATGGCCAATCCGAGGCCGAACCCGGGCGTCGGCGAGTCCTCGCCGCGACGAAACGGCTCGAACATCCGCGACAGGTCCTGCGCGGCGACGCCTGGCCCGTGGTCGCGTACACGAACCTGGACCCATCCGCCCGGGACCGATCCGAGCGTGACTTCGGCCTTGCGGCCAGGAGGCGAATGCCGGATGGCATTGCGAACCACGTTCTCGAACGCGCGGTGCAGCAGTTCGGGGTCGGCTTCCAGGTCCGGGTCCGCATCGATCGCGAGTTCGATGTCCTTGCCTTCGGCCTCGGCCTCGAAGCGTGCGTCGGCCACGACCGAGCGCAACAGTTCGGACAGGCTCACCGATTCGCGGCGCAGCGCGCCGGCGTCGGACTCGAGCCGTGCCAGTGTCAAGACCTCGCCGACCAGTGCATCCAGTCGCTCGGACTCGCGCTCGATGCGCTCGAGCATGGTGTCGCTGGTCTCGGGGCGCTGGCGGGCGAGGCCGATCGCGGCCTGCATCCGCGCAAGCGGCGAGCGTAGCTCGTGCGAGACGTCATGCAACAGCCGGCGTCGTGCATCGATCGATTCGCCGACGCGCACGGCCATTGCATCGAAGTGGCGTCCGAGGTCCGCCAGCTCGTCGCTGCGCCGCCCGATCAGCGGCCCCACGCGGGTATCGAGGCGCCCATCGGCCAGCGAGTCGAAGGCGCGACGCAAGACCCTGATCGGGCGTGCCAGATACCAGGCCAGCGCGGCGCTGAACGCCAGGCTCACTGCCACGCCCACGAGCGTCCAGACCCACGGCGGCACCACCGTGGGATCTCGCCAGCGCGCGAATCGGGCGGCCATGCCGGGATGGCGTGGCGGCGGTCGCGATGCGACGAACGCGAGCCAATCCTCGCCGTTGGCGAGCGCGACTCGCGCCACGCCGGCGCGGCCCGCCTCGAGTGCGCTGCGCGCGGCATCGATCGCGCCCGATGGCAGCGGCCGCTCGAGCAGCTCGCGTCCATCGTCGTCGACCACCAGCACTCGGTGCAGGCCCCGGCCCGGCGGCGATTCGCGCATGATGTCGGCGAGCATCTTCGGGCCGCCATGGCGAAGGATGCCGGCGACCTGTCTCACCATCGACTCGGCGATCGGCCCCGTCGACAGCGGAACGCCCGGCGCTTCGTACGGCAACGCATTGCGCTGCGCCTGCTGATAGAGGCGCACCGCCCCGCCGACCACCAGCCCGGTGGCGATCAGCACCGTGGCGAGCCCCAGGAAGACCTTCCAGAACAAGCGTCCCATGTGTCTAGGGCGTGACCAGTTGGTAGCCCTTGCCGCGAACCGTCTGGATCCACGGGTCGCCGTCCTGACGGGGGCCGAGCTTGGTCCGGATACTGCTGACGTGGACATCGATGCTGCGATCGAACCGGGCCAGTGGGCGGCCGAGCGCCTGCGAAGACAAGGTCTGGCGGTCGACGACCTGGCCTGCGTGCCGGACCAATACCTCGAGTAGCCCGAACTCGGTCCCGGTGAGTTCCAGCGTCGCGCCATCGCGGTAGGCGCGGCGTCGGGTCGGCCACAGCTCGATCGGCCCGTTGCGAATCACCTCGCCGACACCGGCGCCGTCGGCATCGAGCGGCTGACCGCGGCGCAGGATGGCGCGGATCCGCGCGACCAGTTCGCGCGGCGTGCATGGCTTGGGAACGTAGTCGTCGGCGCCGAGTTCCAGGCCGACGATGCGATCGATGTCGTCTCCGCGCGCGGTCAGCATCAGCACCGGCAGGCGGCTCGCGGCGCGGATCCGGCGCAGGGTCTCGATCCCGTCGACGCCGGGCATCATCACGTCGAGTACGACCAGGTCGATACCGCCAGCCAGCGCGCGCGCCGCGCCCTGTTCGCCGTCGGCGGCCGTCTCGGTCTCGAAGCCTTCGCCTTGAAGATAGGCGGCGAGCATCGAAGACAGCTCGGTGTCATCGTCGACAAGCAGTACGCGGGAAACCATGGCCCGATGATAGCGGCGCCATGGCCTTGCCCGGACGCCGTCAGGCGCGGTTTGCCCAACTTTACCCGGCCGGCTTCTTTTCGCTGGATGCGTGGATTCGGGTAACCTGCGGTCCGCATGTTCGAAACCCTCTTTACCGTCCTCGGGACGCCGGTCACGACGCTCGAAGTGCTTGCCTTCGTGTTGGCACTGGCCTGTGTGGCGCTGAATATCTTCGAGATCCACTGGGCCTGGCCGCTCGCGATCGCCAGCAGCCTGCTCTACTGCTGGCTTTTCGTCGTCAGCATGCTTTATGGCGAGGCGTCGCTGCAGGTGGTGTTTGCCGTGGTTGCGCTCTGGGGCTGGTGGCAATGGCTCTACGGCAATGCCCGCCCTGGCGAGCGACGGGCGATGGCGACCGAGGCTCCAGGCGAGACCGGCGCATTGCGGGTTGGCAAGCTCGGGGGTCGCGCACGCTTGCTGGTGCTGTTGGCCTGGGGGCTCGGCTGGGGCCTGATCGGGCTTGCGCTCGATCAGCTCACCGATTCCGATGTGCCGTTCTACGACGCCTTTCCGACCGCCGGCAGCCTGGTCGGCCAGTACCTGCTCGGTCGGAAGTTCCTCGAGAACTGGCATGTGTGGATCGGTGTGAACCTGGTGTCGATCGGGCTGTTCGCCTACAAGCAGCTGTGGCTGACGGCCATTCTGTATGCGGTGTTCGTGGTGCTGGCGGTCGCGGGCCTGAAGCGCTGGCGCGCGATCCTGCGTGCGAGCGCCGCCGCGCGGGCGTGAGCGCGCGGGTTCGCGCACTGGCACTGGTGGGTGCCGAATGCAGCGGCAAGTCGACGCTGGCGGCGCGACTGGCCGAGCGCCTCGGTGCGCCTCGGGTCGACGAATACCTGCGCGAATTCTGCGATCGTCGACGACGAACGCCGCTTGTCCACGAGCAGGCCGGCATCGTGCGCGAGCAGATGCGCCGTGAGCGGCTCGCGATCGATGCCGCCAGGCGAGACGCCGGGGCCTGGATCGTCTGTGACACGACCCCGCTGATCACCGCGCTGGCGAGCGTCGTCTATTTCGACGACGAGTCACTGCTGCCGGCCGCGATCGAGCACCAGCGAGGCTATGCCCTCACGGTGCTGACGATGCCCGACATCGACTGGGTCGCCGACGGCATCCAGCGCGACGGCGTAGCGGTGCGCGACCGTTTCCACCGCCTCCTCGATACGACACTCCGGACCCACGGGCTGCGTCACGAGGCGGTTGGCGGCCCGCTCGAGGCACGGGTCGAGACCGTCCTGGAGCACCTGCAAACGATCGACTGAGCCCCGGGGCGGCTTGGCCGGCGGCGTCTCGGACGATCGGGCGCCGGGCGCATCGGCGCGTGGCGGGATCCGCTCAGCCGCGCATGGACTCGCCGATCGCGCGGCTCAGCGTGCTGCCGGGTTCGTTGAGTGCGGCGGCGATCGAGAAATGATCATCGCCGGGCATCACGCGCACGCGAACGCTCGCGCCGTGGGCCGACCATGCGGTGGCGAGATCCTCGGACTGGCGCAGGTATTCCGGGCCTTCGAGCTCGCCGACGCACAACAGCAACGGGCATGGCTTGGCCGGGATCATGTTCACCGGGCTTTGGCGCGCACTGGTCTCGGCGTCGAGCCCGAGTTCCTGGTTCAGATAGCACAGCCGGATCGGCTCGAGGTCGTACAAGCCGCTGATCCCGCAGGCGCTGCGCACCAGGCGCGCGGGCAGGTCGGGTGCGAACCGCGGCCAGTCGGTGGCCATCGTGGTGGCCGTCAGATGGCCACCGGCCGAATGACCGCAGACATGGAGCCTGCCGGGGTCACCGCCGAGGCGCGCCACGTTTCGATGAAGCCAGGCCAGCGCCCGACGGCACTGGGCCACGAGCTCGTCCATCGGGGCGGTCGGCATCAGCGTGTAGTTGACCACCGCGGTGATCGCGCCCTGGGCGCACAGGCCGCGTGCGACGAAGGCGTGATCCGCCTTGTCGAGGGCCTTCCAGTAGCCGCCATGGATGAACAGGTTGACCGGCAACCGCTCGGCGGGCATCGGGTCGGGGTAGAACAGGTCGAGCCGCTCGCCCGCGGACTCGCCGTAGGCCAGGTCCGCATCGAAGCGCATCGTCGCGCGCGCCGCCTCGCTCCAGCGCGCATAGCGGGCGAGCCAGGCGGCAGAATCGGTCACCTTGCGGCGATTGTCGTATTCGGCGTCCAGCGCCGCCTGGTCGTAGTTTCGGAAAATGGTCGAGGACACCGTCCGGCTCTCCGGGTCGCGGCGCCGCCACGATGCTTCAGGGCAGGCGCCATGTCAGGGCGATCTGGCCGTAAGTCTGCGGCGAGAAATGCGCGGCGTCCACGCCGGGCCCCTGGAACTCGATCGAGCGGCGCGCGATCGTGATGCGCAGCGAACCGCGCTCGTACCACGGAATGCCGACGCCTACGAATAGCTCGCCGACGAGCGGCCGGTGGCGAACCTGCGACACATTGCCGAACGAGCGCCCGTCGAGAAAGGCGTTGTAGGCGACGGCGCTGAGCCGGAAGCCGGCATGTAGCGAAACGCCGCGTGGCTCGTGCCCGTCGCCGGCCGTTAGCATCGCCTCGCTCGGAAAGACGGCGCCCCGCAGGCCCCAGCCCAGGCGCAGCATCGCGCCCACCGAGAGTTGGGTGAGGATGTTCCCGAGGCTGGCCGACACATGGCCGACGGCATCGAGATGCGACCCGAGGCCGATCCGGCGGTTGCGCTCGACGTGCAGGTTCACGCCCAGCCGCGGCCTGAGCTGGTAGCGCCAGGTCGGTACGCGATCCACGCCGAGCGCATCGTGGATCAGGTTCTGGGTCTGCTCGCCATAGGCGGCCGGGCCGGTGACCCCCAGCTGCCACTGCACGGCGTCGCGCGCATCGTCGCCGTCTTGCAGGGCGCCGGCAGCGAGATAGAGCCAACCCGCGATCGGGCGATCGTGGGCGAGCGGCACGCTCAGCGTGCGATCGTTCTGGGTGTAGATGTTCTGGCCGATCGCGAACATCGCGGCCGGGGTGGCGTCGGCCGCGCATTGCGCCAGGCGATCGCACCAGGCGGCCAACATTCGGGCGCGCCAGCCGTCGCGCTCCGCGACCTGGGTGAGCGTGGCACGTGCGCCGTTCGAATACCAGCGGTCGCGCTGATTGAAGCCGGCGTACTCGTCGTTGTCGGACTGCAGGCTGAGCCCGAAGGCTTCCGCCGCGATGGTGGTGGGCGCGGCGGCCGCGAGGCAGATCGCGACGGCCAATCGCAATACGGGCCCGTATCCGAACTCGAGCTTCGATGTCGGTGTCATGGCGCAAGACTACATCGAGCGTCGACCGCGCGCGTCATTCCTGCAAGAATGCTTGCGACCGAAACCAGGAAGGCGAGAGGAGACGACATGGCGAACTTCGTACTCGTTCACGGCGCGTGGCATGGGGGCTGGTGCTATCGGGATACCGCGGTGGCGCTGCGCGCGGCCGGACACCGGGTCCTGACGCCGACCCACGCGGGGCTGGGCGAGCGTGCCCACCAGGCCTCGCCTTCGATCACGCTCGCCGATCATGTCCAGGACGTCGTCGGGTGCATCGAGGCCGAGGAACTCGATGACGTGATCCTGTGCGGCCACTCCTACGGTGGGATGGTGATCACCGGTGTCGCCGATCGGATTCCCGATCGAATTCGAACGCTGGTCTTCCTCGATGCCTTCGTGCCCGACGACGGCGACTCGCTGATCTCGTTGATCCAGCAGGCGCTGCCGCCCGAGGTGGGGGCCCAGTTCGTGGCGGGGTTTCGCGGCGCGGCACGAGAGAACAACCGCGGCATGACCGCGCCGATCCCGGCGGCGATGTTCAACGTCAAGGCCGAGAACCAGCCATGGGTCGAGCGCCGCTGCGTGCCACAGTCGCTGGCCACGTTCGAGATGCCGCTGCTGTTGAACAACGGCGGTCGCGATGCGGTCGCTTCGCGGGTCTTCTTCCTGGCCGACGGCTGGGATCCGAGCCCCTTCCGATATTTCGCCGACAAGTACGGTTCGGCCGAGGGCTGGTCGCTGGTGAAGTTCCCGTGCGGCCATGACGTGATGGTCGACATGCCGGGCGAGCTCGCTGCCGAGCTGGCGCGCCTGGCCTGACATCGTGATGAGGTCTGCAAGCCGTGCGTTGCGCGCGGTGCTGGTGGCGTGCGCGATGCTGGTTCTCGGCGCCACTTCGCCGGCTGCCTGGGCGGCCGATCCCCCGCTGCGCGTGCTGACGATCGAGCGCAATCCCTATGTCTTCGTCGATGCCGGCGCACCGAGCCGGGGATTCACGATCGAGCTCTGGCGCGAGATCGCGCGCCGCCTCGACCGACCCTTCGAGTTCCGCCTCGAGACCCGGTTCGGCGATATGCTCGAGCGCTTGCGAGCCGGCGAAGCGGACGTGGTGGCCGCGAACGTGTCGATCACTGCCGAGCGCGAACTCTGGCTCGATTTCTCCCAGCCGATCTTCGATTCCGGGCTTCGCATCCTGACGCCGGCCGGCAGCGACTCGCCGGGGTTGTGGCAGGCGATCTGGTCATCGGGCGTGCTCAAGCTGGTGGCGGCGGCGTTTGGCATCCTGCTGGTCGCCGCCCACCTGATGTGGCTGTTCGAGCGCGGCGCTCAGCCCTATTTTCGTCGCCCCTACCTGGCGGGTGTCTGGGACACGTTCTGGTGGGCCTTCGTCATCGTCACGATGGGCGGCTTCGAACGTGAACGTCCCGAGCGTCCGCTCGCCCGCGTATTTGCCGTGCTCTGGATCGTGGCCGGTCTGTTCTTCGTCTCCGCGTTCACGGCCAAGATCACCTCGGCGCTGACCGTCGGCGAGTTGTCGGACTCGATCCGCGACTGGCGCGACCTTGGCGGCAAGCGCGTCGGCATCGCGACCGGAACGACGATGGAGCGCTTCGCGCAGGCGAACGGGCTGGCCTACCAGCCCTTCGCCGATTTCTCCGAGGCCTTGCGCTCGCTCGAAGCGCGCAAGCTCGACGCGGTCATCGGCGATGCGGCGGTGGCTGCCTACTATGCGAAGACCCAGGGCCGGGGCCGCGTGAAGCTGTCCGGGCCCTTGTTCGCGCCGGACAAGATCGGCATCGCGGTCGCGCAGGGCTCACCGTTGCGCGAGGCGATCGACCGGGCGCTGCTGCGGATCGTGGAAGACGGTACCTACGCGCAGATCCGCGAGAAATACTTCGCCGCACGCTAGCAGTCTGGGCGGCAGAACGAGCGCTGCTGCGCCGATCGCGCCTTCGTCACCTGGGCGAATCGGGCTGCTCAGGCTCCGTGCTGCCCGATGATCGTCACCGAGGACACGTTCTGGCTCGGAAATCCGCCGAGGTTGTGCGTGAGCCCGCGCACCGGGTTCTCGCGCTGGCGCTCGCCCGCTCGCCCGCTCATCTGCAGGTACATCTCGTAGAGCATTCGCAGGCCCGACGCACCGATCGGGTGGCCGAAGCATTTCAGGCCGCCGTCGATCTGGCACGGCACCTTGCCGTCGGCATCGTAGAAGCCATCGAGCACGTCCTTGATCGCCGTGCCTTCGTCGGAGATGAACAGGTCTTCCATCGTGACCAATTCGGTGACCGAGAAGCAGTCGTGGACCTCGAACAGCGAGACCTGGTCACGCGGCTTGGTGATGCCGGCCTCGGCATAAGCCTTCTTGGCGGCCACGCGGGTGGTGGCGAAGTAGCTGCCGTCCCACTGGTCGAACTGGGCTTCCTGGCCGTTCGAGACCGATAGCTGCAGCGCCTTGACCGAGATCAGCGGATCCTTGCCCAGGCCGCGCGCGATGTCGGGCGTGGTGACGATGGCGCAGGCCGAGCCGTCGGATACGCCGCAGCAGTCGTACAGGCCCAGGGGCTCGGCGATCATCGGCGCGCGCAGTGCGTCTTCCTCGGTGATGCGGTTGCGCAGGTGGGCCTTGGCATTGCGGGTTGCATTGTCGTGGCTCTTGACCGAGATGTGCGCCATGGCGCGCTTGAGGTCGTCGCGGTTGGCATGGTGCTTGGCGCGATAGGCCGCCGCCAGTTGCGCGAACGACCCCGGCGCCGAGATGTTGGCCCAGTAGAGGTTGTTCAGCGCGCCGCGGCCGCGTTGCGGCAGGCCGCCATAGCCGGTGTCCTTGAGCTTCTCGACACCGATCGCGAGCGCGATGTCGACGGCGCCCGAGGCCACCGCATAACAGGCGCCACGAAACGCCTCGGTGCCGGTCGCGCAGTAGTTCTCGACCCGCGTGACCGGAATATAGGGCAGGCGCAGCGCCACCGCGGCCGGCACGCCGGCCTTGCCCACGTGCTGCTCCTCGATCGCGGTGCCGAACCAGGCCGCCTCGATCTGCTTGCGCTCGATCTTCGCATCGGCGAGCGCTTCTTCGAAGGCGTCGACCATCAGGTCCTCGGCGTTCTGGTCCCAGTGCTCGCCGAACTTGGAGCAGCCCATGCCGAGAATGGCGACCTTGTCGCGAATGCCTGTTGCCATGTCCGTGTCCTCGAGATGTCTGTTGTTGATCGAGCCGGGGCCCGGGCGTTCTCGCGGATGTCCGCGTCGGCGCCAACCGGGCCGCGTCAGGCGTCCAGTGGCGCCGCCTTCCAGAAATAGCGCACGAAACCGCGCTGGGCATCGATGTCCTTGATCCGGAACACCATGCGCATGCGCAGCCCGACATCGAGCCGCTCGGGATCGATGTCGGAGAAGTCGGCCATCAGCCGGCCGCCACCATCGAACTGGACCATGCCGTAGTATGCGGGCGGGTCCGGGCAGTAGGTCAGCGAGTCGGCCGTGTAGGAGTTGACCGTTCCGGGCACGTCGGCGAATCGGTAGTCGTCTTGCGAGTCCAGTGCATTGCACTCCGGGTTCACGCAGTAGCGACCGCTGGGGAATTGATGCGTGCCGCATTGCCGGCATCGCCCGCCGACCAGGCCGAAGACCATCTCGCGGTTCCGGTACAGCACGCTCAGCGGTGTGCCCTTGTCGACCTCGGCACGCATGCCCCGCTCTACCTCGACCGTCTCGTTGACGGCCAGGAAGCGCTGGTAGGGCGCGAGCTCCGCGCGACGCGCCAGTGCATTCGAGACGCCGTCGAAGGGCCGGGCCGCCAGCGCGCCGGTGACCTCGAAGAGCAGCGCGTCGCAGCCTTCGCCAAACGAGGCGACGACGATCCGGTCACCTGGCTTCGCGTCTTCGAGGGCATGGGCCAGCATCAGCAACGGGTGGGCCGAGCCGGTATCGCCGCAGCGCTCGCCGAGGTTGTCGCGCACGGCCGAGGCCGAGATCCCGGCGCGCTTGGCCACGCCCTCGGGCACTCGTCGCAACGTGCATGGCAGGCAGAAATGCGTGATCTCCGAGGGCTTGACGCCGGTCTCGGCGAACAACCGTTCGAGCGCGACCGGAACGATCTTCAGGTAGCCTTCGTCGCGGATCCAGCGCTCTTCCCAGGCGTAGTCGTGTTCGCGATCGCTGGCGCGGAACTGCGGCACGAAGTCCAGTGTCTCGGTGACCGCGCCGACGAGCAATGCGATCGGTTCGCCGCGACCCACGACGGCGGCCGCCGCGCCGTCGCCGTACAGCATCTCCTGGGCACTCGCGGCCCGCGTACGACGGTGCTCGGCGCTGGCGACGAGCGCCGCCGGTCCGCCGGCAGCCACCGAATCGAATGCGGCACGCAGGGCACTGGTGGCGGCTCGCGCACTGCCGGTCGTGTCCATGGTGCGAGTGGCCGTAGGTAGATTCAACGCGGCGACTACCATGCCCGAGTTCTGGCGGTCGTCGAAGGGCAGCGTGGTCGACGCCAGATAGAGCGCGCCGATGCCGTCGGCTGCGCCGGGCGCGCCGGGCGCGTTGGCCAGGGGCGACCCGGCAAGCGCCTGGCGCGATGCCTCGACCGCCATCGTGACGGTGTCCTCGTCCCAGCTGCAGACCGCGCGCTCTCCGCGAGCCATGCCGCGCAAGGCCGGGTTGAACCACCGATTGGCGTCGGCGATCAGTTGGCGGGAGAGTCGAAGCCGCGGAATGTAGGCTCCGATCGACAGCAGGCCGATGGTGTCGTCCATGGAATCGTCCTTGCGAGCACAGGCGGCGTGTCCGCCGACCTCAGTTCAACTCGGCAATGCCGTGCGAGAGCACGATGCGATCGCGCTCGAGCACGCGAGCGCGGAACTGCACCCGGTCGCCGTCGCGCCAGATCTCGGTGCGCAGGGTTTCGCCGGGGAAGACCGGCCCCGAGAAGCGCAGGCCGATCGATCGTAGTCTCGACGGGTCGTAGTCGCAGCAGGTCTTCAGGATGGCGTGACCCGCGACCCCGTAGCTGGCGAGCCCGTGCAGGATCGGACGCTCGAAGCCTGCGGCCCGGGCGACCTTCGGGTCGGCGTGCAGCGGGTTCAGGTCGGCGCACAGCCGATAGATCAGCGCGGCCTGCGGCAGCGTCGGCAGGTCGCAGACCAGATCCGGTTCGGTGTCGGGGGCCGCCGGCTTGGGCGTGGGGGACGGGTCGCCCCCTCGCGGGCCATTGCCCTCGGTCTCGGAGAAGCCGCCGTCGCCACGTGCGAAGGTGAGGCTCTCGATGGTGGCAAGCGTCTCGCCCGAGTCGGCATCGACGAGCGTGCGCTCGTTGACGAGGATCGCACCCTTGCCGGCGCCCTTGTCGACGATGGCGCTGACCCGGTTGCGGCTCGTCACCCGGCCCGAGACCGGGATCGGCCGATGCAGGACCAGGCTTTGCTCGCCGTGCAGGACCTTCACCCAGTCCACGCCCGAGTCGGGATCCTTGACCCAGAAGCCCGGCGTGGCCAGGACGACCGGCATCGTGGGCACCGCGAGCATGTTCTCCTCGTAGGCGTAGCGCAGCATGCGCTCGTCCATCGGGTCGTGGCCGAAGCCGACGCCGAGCGCGTAGAGCGCCGAGTCCTTCCAGGTGTAGGACTGCTCGACCTCGGGGAAGGGCCAGTTCTTGATCTTCTGATAGTCGATCGCCATCGCCGCCCCTCGCTCAGATCGGATCCCAGGTGAACACCTCGCCCGAGCGCTCGAGCGGCTGGAAGTGCGCGCGCATCGCCGGAATCGCATGGGCGCCGACCGTCTCGGGCGTCCAGCCTTCGGAACGGTGCACGGTGCGGATGGGCCGGTTGTGGTTGAACAGCATGATCTCGTTGGCGCGCACGCCGAAGATCTGGCCGGTGACGTCCTGGGCCGCGTCGGACATCAGCCAGACCGCGAGCGGTGCGATCATCGCGGTGTCCATGCGCTTCATGCGCTCGACGCGCTCCTTCTCGGCGTCGGTGGCGGTGGGGATCGTGCCGATCAGACGGCTCCAGGCGAACGGCGCGATGCAGTTCGAGCGCACGCCCGCGCGCGCCATGTCGAGCGCGATCGACTTCGACAGGCCGACCAGGCCCATCTTGGCCGCTGCATAGTTGGCCTGCCCGAAATTGCCGACCAGTCCGGACGTGGAAGTCATGTGGACGTAGGCGCCGCTGCCCTGGTCGCGGAAATAGTTCGCCGCGGCCCGCGAGACGTAGAACGAACCGTTCAGGTGGACGTCGATGACCGACTTCCATTCCTCCAGGTTCATCTTGAAGAACATGCGATCGCGAAGGATGCCGGCATTGTTGATGACACCGTCGATGCGTCCGAAGTTCTCGATCGCGGTATTGATGATGCGATTGGCCGATTGCCACTCGGCCACGCTGTCGGTGTTGGCCACGGCGGTGCCGCCCGCGGCGCGGATCTCGTCGACGACCTTCTGCGCCGGTCCGGTGTCTGCGCCTTCGCCCGCGGCCGATGTGCCCAGGTCGTTGACCACCACCCGCGCGCCCGCCGCGGCGAGCGCCAGCGCGAAATCACGGCCGATGCCGTTGCCTGCCCCGGTCACCACGACCACCTTGCCGTCCAGCATGCTGCTCAAGATCCGTCTCCTGTTGCTGTCGTTACAACGAACGAAAGATATTAGCCCGCGCACGCCGACAGGGCACGCCTGCATTCCGGAACGAAGCGGGGGCGGTCGGGTCCGAGGCGGTTTCAGACGAAGCGGTAGAGCAGGCCCGCGTCGGCGAACGCGTGTTCGTCGAACACGTGGCGCAGTTGATTGCGCAGTAGCAGGTGCTGGCCGATGGCGATGGCCTCGGCTCGGCCGACGCCGGTTTCGGCCATGATCCACTCGACCGCGTCGCGTCCCGTGAAACAGTTCGGGTAGCGAACGAATCGGTAGTGATGGGTGCGCGGCCGGATCCCCTGTGCAGCCCGCATGCGAGCCGCGAGTTCCCCGATCGGCACCGGCGAGGCGGGCTCGCCCGCCGTCGTGCCTGCGACGGGGTTCGGATCGTCGAATCGATAGAGCGTCGGCGAGTCCTCGAAGTCGTGGTCGCCCTGGATCGGCACCAGGTAGCCGCGGGCCACCAGGCGCCGGCCGATCGTGTAGGCCTCGGCGCGATCGATCCCCAGCCGGCGCTCGATCCAATCCACGATCCGATCGCCGCGAAGGCTTTGCCGATGGCGGCGTAGCCCCAGCCAATGGGTCGACGGTCGCAGTCCGGGGCGCGACCTGATCTCGCCGAAAAGGCTGTCGAGCGCGGCCTCGGGCAGATGAAACCGCACCCGTGCACGGATCGGTTCTGTGCCGGTCTCGCGGGCTTGATCGTTCATGCGTCCGTGACCTGGGGCGTCGCTCGCGTGGCCGCTGCGTGCACGCTCGCGCGTGAAACGACCGGGCCGTCGCGACCGCCCAGCGTGGTGGAGACGACCGAAGCGGCGTGACGCGCCGATGGGTCGCTGAACTCGGCTCGCGCGATGTGCGTCCGGACCGCGTCGACGTTCCTTCGGGTTGCGCCCGGGTCGTCGAGCGAGCGTGGACGTGTCGGCGCGGTGCGCGATCGACGCTCGTTCTGCGCCAGCCAGTCGGCGAACTCGGCCACCCGCATCGGACGGGCGATCAGGTAGCCCTGCAGGTAGTCCACGCCCTGTTCGACGAGATAGCGTTGCTGGGCTTCGGTTTCCACGCCTTCGGCCACCAGCGCCACATCGAGTCGGCGAGCCAGGTCGATGATGGCGTCGAGCACCGAGTGGCGCGAGGAGTCGTCATCGATCGTGCGCACGAACTCGCGGTCGATCTTGAGTCGATCGAACGACATTCGGCCCAGCAACGACAGATTGCTCTGTCCGGTCCCGAAGTCGTCGACCGCGATCCGGAACCCCTGCTCGCGGAGTCGACCCAGGGCTGCCCGGATCTGCTCGTCCGCCGCATCGCGCTCGACGAACTCGATGCACATCCGTTCCGGCGTGAGCAATGATCCGTCGAACAGGCGCGCCAGCCGCTCGAACAGCGCCGGGTCGCGCAGTTCATGGGCAGAAAGGTTGAACGAGAACTGGAGTTCCGGCCGATCGAGCGAGACGGGCCCGAGCCACTCCTGCGCCTTGGTGAGAAGCTGGCGCATCATCGGCACGATCAATCCGGTCTGCTCGGCCAGGTGGATGAATTCACCCGGCGCGATCAGGCCGCGTGCGGGATGATTCCAGCGCATCAGGATCTCGCCGCCGGTGCAGCGCCCGGTGCGTGCATCGACGATGGGCTGGATCACCGGATCGATGCGTCGCGCCGCGATCGCGTCGCGCAGCCGCCGCTCGATGCTGCCGCGACGCTGGAGTCGCAGATTCGCTCGTGACACGACCAGGTACCAGAGCAGAACGCCGATCCCCACCATGCCCGCGAGTGTCGCCCGCAAGGCCGCTGCGAATGCCCCTTCTGCGTCGGTGACCGTGATCCGCAGGCCGACGTCCGGCAATGTCTTGGAGCGAAGGACCCGGCCATCGAACGGCGATGGCACCGACCATGTCGAGCTGACGTCCTGGCGCACGTGCGCGATCTCTCGGCCGGCCAGGTCCTGGAAGTGCACGATCCAGGGGGCGGTCACCGCCGGCGAGGCCAAGCCTTCGAGCGGCTGCCTGGGGTCGATCTCGGCCACCACGATTCGCTGACCGGGACGAAGTCGAACCGCCAGCAGGCTGCCGGGGTGGCCGGTGACCGGCAGCAACCGGGTCTCGACCCGTTCGACCCGCTGCGGCAATGCCAGCCCCGTGACGAGCTGGGCGCCCGAGGCGGGAACGCAGGGGGTCGTCGCGCCGCGCGGGAGCAGGTAGAGGCGGCGCACCAGGTCCGAGTCCAGCGAGCGGTCGACCAGATAGTGCACGCTACCCATGTCGCAGCCCGGTGGCGCCAGGGCCGCTACGTCATCGAGTTCGATCGCGAGCGATGCCAGGTAGTGAGCGAGGCCTTCTGCGACCTGTTCGGCCTGGGACTCGATCGCCATCTGCAGTCGGTAGCCGGCCACCAGCGCGCCGGCGGCTGTTGCAATCGCGAGCGCGGCCAGCCCGGAGAGCAGGATGCCGATCGCGTTGAGCCTCGGCTCGTTGCGCTCATTGCCGAGCAGCCGAGCGAGTGCGCCCGCCACGCGGTTTCTTGCCGGACGGCGGGCGGTGCCGGAGCTTCCGGGGCCGGGCCAGGTGCCCGCGCGAACCGGGCCGGGGGGGCTGGCGCTCGGATTCATGTCCCGCCATCATCGGCCAGTGGCCGCTCGGCCGAGGCGGCCGATTGACAGACGTGGCAAGGCTGCGGGCGAATGGTCGGGCGCCGTGGCCCCGATGCACCTGCGCCAGGCTGCCCCGGGGCCATCGCGGGGCCAGGGCGGATCAGGTGCCGGTGGCCACGGCGCGGCTGAGCCGATCGGCGAACGCCCCGATTCGGGTCGAGTCGATCCAGCGTACCGCTGCGACCAGATCCAACGAGGGGTCGATCCAGGTGATCGATGCACCTGCGCCCATCGCCATGTAAGCCCGGTGGGACGAGCCGGGCGCCAGTTGTCCGCTGGCATTGAGCCAGACCAGGAAGCCGTAGTAGGACGCCAGCGGCGACGGCGTCGTCATCCAGTCGATCCATTGCCCGGAGAGCACCCGCCCGGTTTCACCAAGCCCCCGCCGCAGCAGCATTTGCCCGATGCGGGCCTGGTCGCGGGCGCTGATCGTGACGCCGCCACCCCAATGCGTTCCGCCTGGGACCGACTGCATCTTGCGACCCTGGACGGTGGTCCAGGCATTGTCGTAGCCATCCCAGCGCCAGTCGTCGCTGGCGCCCGCAGGCCCCGCGATCGCTTCGCGAAAGACCTCGGGTAGCGGCCGCCCGAACAGATGCAGCAGCGCCAGCGAGAACTGATTGACACGGACGTCGTTGTACTCCCAGTACGTGCCGGCCCGGCACAGCGTCCGGGCCTCGCCCTTGGTACCGGCCTCGGCGCCCGGCCATGGCGGCGTCGTGGTCCTGAAGTGGTCGACCTGGTCCGGAATACCCCAGCAAGCCCCCGACCACTCGCTGCACATCTGCAGCATGTGCCGCCAGGAGATCGAACCGTTGTGCGCGCCCTCGAAGCCGATGCCGTGCACCGACGCGCCGATGGGGGCGTCGAGGTCCGCGATCAGGCCCCGGTCGAACGCGACGCCGGCCAGCAGCGCGAGGTAGGTCTTGGCGATCGAGAAGGTGAGGTCGGGCCGATCCGGTTCGCCCCAGTGCGCGACCTCGCGACCGCCAAGCAGGATCACGCCGCTGGCCGGACCGCGCGCGCTGACCGGACCGAGCAGGCGATTGTGCGGTGGCGGGTCCAGGCGATGGATGCCCCACTGTGCGCCATCGGCGCCCGGTTCGCGCGCCCACGGTGATTCGTTCGCCTGCGCGTAGGCAATGACCTCGGACAGGTCGATGTGGGTGCTTGCTTCTTTTGACATCTTTGACGGACCTCCGGTTCGCTGGGCGACCTTTCGCCATCTCGAGTTTGCCCGCGCCCTATCGCCGCGTGCGCAAGCGCCGTTCCGGATTGGCCGTACGAGCCCCTCGCGGGCGGTGGGAGGATGGCCGTGGCCGTGACGACGCCTGGTTGGCGATGCGCTACCATCGGCCCGACTTCGGCCCGACTTCGGCCCGCCGCCATGCGCCCTCGCGCTGGCCGCGCGCAACTTGCAAATGAGGGAATCAATGAGCAATCCGACACTGCGGCCCATGTTCGACGCCGAGCACGAGACCTTCCGGGAAACGGTCAAGCGCTTCTTCGAGAAGGAGATCATGCCCAGGCACGAGCACTGGGAGGACCAGGGCTATGTGGATCGCGAAGCCTGGCTCAAGGCCGGTGAGGCCGGTCTGCTGTGCCTATCGATGCCCGAGGCTTACGGCGGCGCCGGCGCGGATCGTCGGTTCAGCGCGATCATGATCGAGGAGGCCGCGCGGCAAGGGGCCTCCGGGCCGGGCTTCTCCTTGCATTCCGAGATCGTCGCCCCCTATCTGCTTCGCTACGGCTCCGACGAGCAGAAGTCCCGCTATCTGCCGCGAATGGCGCGTGGCGAGATCATCGGTGCCATCGCCATGACCGAGCCGGGCGCCGGATCCGACCTGCAGTCGATTCGCACGACCGCGATCCGGGACGGCGACGAGTACGTGATCAACGGTTCCAAGACCTACATCACCAATGGCTACAACAGCGACCTCGTGATCGTCGTCGCGAAGACCGACCCGAGCCTGGGCGCCAAGGGCACCAGCCTGGTGCTCGTGGAGAACGGCACCAAGGGCTTTGCAAAGGGCAAGCGCCTCAAGAAGCTGGGCCTGAAAGCGCAGGACACCTCGGAACTCTTCTTCGACGACGTGCGGGTGCCGGCGGGCAATCTGCTCGGGCGCGAAGGCGAGGGGTTCAAGTACCTGATGCAGGAGTTGCCCTGGGAGCGCATGATGATCGCGCTTCGCGCGGTGGCGGTCGCCGAAGCGGCCATCGCCTGGACCACCGAGTACGTCCGGGGCCGCAAGGCCTTCGGCAAGACCGTGTTCGACTTCCAGACCACGCGCTTCAAGCTCGCCGAGCTGACCGCGCAGGCCAAGGTGGGCCGGGTATTCGTCGATGACTGCCTGGCCAAGGTGGTCGACGGCAAGCTCGATGCGACCACGGCGGCGATCGCCAAGCTGTGGACCACCGACATGCAGTGCAAGGTCCTCGACGAATGCCTGCAATTGCATGGCGGCAGCGGCTACATGCTCGAGTACCCGATCGCGCGCGCGTATGCGGATGCCCGCGTACAGCGGATCTTCGGTGGTACCAACGAGATCATGAAGGAAGTCATCAGCCGCACGCTCTGAGCGCGATATACGCGGTTGCTCGAGCGTGACGCCTCGCACATCACCGTGACCCGCGATCGGGTAGGATCGCGGGCCTGGGAGCGACGGAGGACGCGATGAGCTCAGCAGACTCGGACGGCGAAGACCGCCCGGTCGTCACCAACGGCGTCGAGCTCGCCGACGAGGGCTTTTCGGCCTATGTCTCGTTCGCGCGCGAGGAGTGGGCGCGACTGCGCTCGAACACCCCGCTGACCTTGTCGGAAGCGGACCTGGCGTCGTTGCGCGGCGTCAACGAGCAGATCTCCCTGCAGGACGTGGTCGAGATCTACCTGCCGCTGTCGCGACTGCTGAACCTGCATGTGCGCTCGGCGCGAACGCTCGGCGGCGTCAAGGACGAGTTCCTCGGCCGCCTGGTCGGGCATCCGCCCTACGTGATCGCGATTGCCGGCAGCGTCGCGGTCGGCAAGAGCACGTTTGCGCGGATCCTGCAGGCCTTGCTTGCGCGCTGGCCCGACCATCCGCGGGTGGCGCTGGTGACGACCGATGGCTTTCTCTATCCGAACCGGGAGCTCGAGTCGCGCGGGCTCATGAGTCGCAAGGGCTTCCCCGAGAGCTACGACCGTCGCCGGATGGTGCGCTTTCTCGCCGATATCAAGGCGGGTCGCCGGCACGTGGAGGCGCCGGTCTACTCTCACCGGGCCTACGACATCCTGCCCGACGAGACCCTGGTCGTCGATCAGCCCGACATCCTGATCTTCGAGGGCCTGAACGTATTGCAGACCGGTTGGGGGGAACTCGGCACCGCGGGCCATTCGCCAACGATCGTGATCTCGGACTTCTTCGATTTCTCGCTGTTCGTCGATGCCCCGATCGGCCACATCGAAGGCTGGTACGTCACGCGCTTCAAGACGCTGCAGCGCACCGTGTTCCAGAACCCCGCTTCGTACTTTCACCACTACAAGGACTTGAACGAGGTCGAGTGCGAGCGGGTTGCGCGCGGGATCTGGCGCGACATCAACCTGGCCAACCTCAACGAGAACATCCTGCCCACCCGCGAGCGCGCCAACGTCGTGCTCACGAAGCGTGCCGATCACTCGGTCGGCGAGGTCAGGTTGCGGCAGATCTGAGGTTGGCGCCCGAGGCGCGCCGGATCACCAGGACACCGGCGCTGGCCACGAGCCAGAGGCCGATGATCGGCCAGATACCGAGTCGCGCGGCGTCCTGCGCGCCGATCGCAGCCACCAGGGCAAGGCGAAGCACGGCCGCGAAGGCCATCGTCGCGAACAGGGTCCCCGCCGCCGCCGTCGGGCGGTGCGGGCTCGCGAGCTCGAGCGCGCGAACGAACAGCGCATCGATCAGGACGGCCCAGGCGGCGCCGGCCACGAACTGTGCCAGTGCAAGAGACGTCAGTGACGGTGCGATTCGGGTCGTTGCCACCGCGGCCATGCCGACGAACGCCGCGCCGATCGACATGATGGCAAAGCCCGATGGCTGCACGATGTCCCGGCCAGTTCGGGCGCGGGCCCGCCCGTGCAGTCCGATGGCGAGCGATGCCAGCGCGAAGCCGAGCCAGAAAAGCGGTAGCCATCTCGACAGGTCGATCGCACCGAGACGGCGAAACAGCGGGGCGCTGGCGATGAACGCATGGAGTTGAACCGAGGTGGCGAAGCCCAGCGCGACCGCGGCGATCGCGATCAGCGCGCCCCAACGCAGCCGGCGTGGATCGGCATGCGTTACCTGGGCGGCCCCGAGCGTGCCGGGCGCCGCGAAGCGGACGACGGCGAGGCTGGCGATCACGAGGGCCGCCGCGCCCGCGGCCAGTGCCAGTTCCGGCGATAGCCGCTTCAGCCCGTTGGCGACCCAGGGCGCCATGGCGCTGGCCAGCGCGCCGCCGGCGAGCAGCGTCGCAACCAGGGAAAGCTTCGCGGCCGGCCTGGCGGTGCGCCCCAGCATGGCGACGACCGGGGCCCGCATCGCGGACGACGCGGTGATCCAGACGAAAGTCGTGGCCACCAACAGCGCCGGCGAACCGAGGCGCGCCACCCAGGGCAGCAGTAGCATCGCGGCGGACGAAAGGACCGAGCCCGCGACGATCCAGCGGCCCAGGCGCGCCCAATACCGCTCGGTGCGCTCGCCAAGCCAGCCCACCGTCCAGTCCGCCAGTCCGAACACGGCCTGGTCGACCAGCAGGAAGGCGATCAGCCAGGTTTGCTCGATGCCGACCTGCTCGAGCAGGCCAGGCAGGTAGTAGACATAGGCGACCCACGTGATGCCGAGCAGGAACTGGATCGCCGCGGCGATCCACGCGCCGATGCCCGGGTCCTGTCCATCGATGCCGGGCGTCGCTTGCATGTCGTCGGACCGGCTACCAGTCGATCTCGGGCCCGTCGGCGCCGGGCCTCGGCGGCGCGCGTCGAACGCTGCCCGGCGTACGTGCGAGTTTCACCGGAATGCCCACGCCCCGGTACCCGCCCATCGACACGAGCATCCCGCGGGCTGCGGTCTGCGGGTGATCCAGGGCCTCGGCCACCGTATGCATCGCGCCGGCCGGCACGCCCGCGCGCATCAGGCGGGTGCACAGCGCGTCGGCGTTCTCGTCGACGATGCGGGCCTGGATGATGTCGTGCATCTCGTCGCGGTTCTCGAGCCGCGCGGCCAGGCCCTGGAAGCGCGGGTCGGCGAGCATATCGTCCAGGCCGAGGGTACGGCACAGCAGGGAGAACTGGCGGTCGGCAACCACGCCGATGAAGATCGGCGCGCCGCCGGCGGTGAACGGCTCGTAGGGGGCGGACACCGGATGACGGTTGCCGGTGAGCCCATTGAGATGCTTCGCCAACAGCCACTCGGACGCATGCGGATGCAGCAGCGCCAGCGCATTGTCGAACAGGGCGGTCTCGACGCGCTGGCCGCGGCCGGAGCGCGCACGCTCGGCCAACGCCAGCAGGATGCCGATCGTGGCGTTCATGCCGGTGGCCAGGTCGACCAGCGGGATGCCGATCCGGGTCGGGCCGCTGGCCGGGTCGCCGTTGATGCTCATCAGCCCGCTCATCGCCTGCGCCACAGCGTCATAGCCGGGCAGGCCGGCGAGCGGGCCGTCGTTGCCATAGCCCGAGATCGTGCAATAGATCAGTCGCGGGAAGCGGGCCGCCAGATGTTCCTCGTAGCCCAGCCCCCAGCGCGCCATCGTGCCGGCGATGAAGTTCTCGATCAGCACGTCGGCATCGGCGATCAACGCCAGCAGCTGCTCGCGGTCGGCGTCGGTGCTCAGGTCGAGCACGATCGAACGCTTGTTGCGGTTCAGGCCGTGGAAGTAGGGCGCGCTGCCATCGACGAAGCGCCGGCCCAGTCGGCGCGATTCGTCGCCGATGGACGATTCCACCTTGATGACATTGGCACCGTGATCGGCGAGGGTCTGCGCGCAAAGCGGGCCCGCCACGACCCGGGTCAGGTCGAGCACCCGGAGCCCGGCGATCGCGCCGATGCCTGGATCGGGCGCCGCTCCGGCACGGGGCGCGGTCGCAGCGGCCGACGCGCCCGAGCGCTGCGGCTCGTTCCCGCCAGACATGCCGCCATTGCCGCCGGGCGCATCCACCTCAGCGCTTGCCGTCGATCACCGCGTCGATCGCCGCATCGTCGTCGACGATCGCGAGCGGATCGCGCGGCAGCAACCGATGCCGCAGCACCAGTCCGGCGAGTGCCTGCCGGTGTGGCAGGGCGCAGCGATTCGCCTCGCGCGCCATGCCGGCCGCAGTGACCAGGTGATAGAGGCCGCTGGCGGCCTGGCGCGCAATTGCGTCGCGCCCCTTCTCGGCGGCCGTGCGCGCGAGCGAAAGCACCGCCGTGCGCGCTCGCGCGAACTCGTCCGAAAGTGCCGCGTCGGGCGCGGCATCGGCCAGCAAGGTGTCGAGCAAGGCCTCGTAGGCCTCGAGCGACTGCTCGCGCCGCATCGAGCGGATCACGTCGAGCGCCACGATGTTGCTCGTGCCCTCCCAGATCGAGCCCAGGTGGGCGTCGCGCAGGATGCGCGGGTCGGCCCATTCCTCGATGTAGCCGCAGCCGCCGCGCACCTCCATGGCGTCGCCGGTCACGACACGGGCGTCGCGGCAGGCGCGGAACTTGATCAGCGGCGTCATGATGCGGGCCAGGCGCCGGCTGGACTCGTCGCCGGCATCCGCACGCTCGAGGGCCGCGGCGGTGAGGAACATCATCGTGCGGGCCTGCTCGGCACGCATCGTCATTTTCGCGAGCTGGCGGCGCATCAGCGGCAGGTCGACCAGGTGGCGTCCGAACGCCTCGCGCTCGCGCGCGACGAACATCGCGTCGGATACCGCCCGGCGCATCAACCCGGCCGCGCGCACGCCATTGGACAGGCGCGAATTGTTGATCATGTCGGTCATCTGCACGAAGCCGCGACCGAGGTCTCCGACCGGATAGGCGATCGCCCCTTCGAGCCGGATCTCGCCGCTGGCCATCGAGCGCGTGCCGAGCTTGTCCTTCAGGCGCAGGATGCGGAACTGGTTGTGCGAGCCGTCGGGCAGATCGCGTGGCAGCAGGAACAGCGTCAGGCCGCGGGTACCGGGCTGGCCGCCATCGGGGCGCGCCAGCACCATGGCCAGCGATGCATCCGGGTTGGAGCAGAACCACTTGTCACCGGTGAGTCGCCAGTTCCCGCTGTCGTCCTGCCAGGCCCGGGTCTCGGTGGCGCCGACATCGGAGCCCGCTCCCTGCTCGGTCATGAACATCGCGCCCTGCGCGAGCTCGTCGAAATCCAGGCTGGTGAGCGCCGGCAGGTAGCGTGCGACCAGCTCGGGGGCGCCGAACTTGCGCAGCGTGCGCGTGAGCGAGTCGGTCATGCTGACCGGGCAGCACAGGCCAAACTCGGCCTGCACGAACAGGAAGGTCAGCGCGTACTTGGCCGTGGCCGGCATTGGCGCGTGCCATCCCAGCACGCCGCCGCGATGGGAAAGCGCGGCGAGCCCGAAGGTGGAATAGGCGGTTCGCTCGAGCTCGACATAGTCGGGATGCTTGATCACGCGCTGTCGATCGAGCCCGTTGCGACTGCGGTGCTCGATCGTGGGCGGATTGCGATCCGCGGTGCCGGCGAGTGCGTCGAGACGGCCGCCGGCCAGCCCCCCGAGCGTATCGAGGTGCGGCGCGAGGTGGGCACGCAGTGGCGCACTCAGGTAGAGCGAGAGCAGCGCCGCCAGGTCGGGATCGTCGCGATAGCGATTGATGCCGAAATTGTCTGGAACCGGCGTGGTCGCTGTCATTGCCTGGGCGATGTCGTTGAGGTCCATCGGGCAGCTCCCCTGGATCGCGGTCGGCCTATCGGATGATTTCGGCGAAGCGTGTGTCGACCAGTTTCGGCATGTCGAGCGTCGCGGGTGCCAGGCGATTGGCCTTGAACCAGGCGAGCTGCGCCGCGACGTCGGCCAGCTTGATCGCGCCGCCCGTGTTCATGTAGACGGCGCCCGCCCGGATCGGCCCGGCCGCTTTCTCGTAGGGCCGCTCGGCGTATACGTACTTGTGGATCAGCTTGACCATCGCGTCGGTGGCGGCCGGATTCTTCTTCTGGTCGAGCATCGCCGCCTGGTAGTCGGCGATCGCACGCGAATAGGCCCGCATGAAGCGCCGGACCTTGTCGGCATGGGCTTCGATGTTCTTCGTGGACGTGAAGATCGTCGTGACCTGGTACTCGGCGATGTCCGCGAGCTGGCCGATGACCTTCGCCTTGCCCGCCTTGGCAAGCGGCGCCGCGACATGGGGCACCATCGCCATGGCGTCGACCTGGCCCGAGCTCACGGCGCCGATCATCGCGCCGACCTTCTGCAGCGGCTTGAGCGCGAGATCGGTGAGGCCGAAACCGTTGGCCTCGCCGATCAGTGCCGCCGCGTAATGGAATGACGAGCCGATCTGCGTCATCGCCCAGCTATGGCCCTTGAGCTTGGCCAGGTTGGTCAGGCCGGCCGCATGGGCCTTGTTCGAGGCCAGGATTGCCATGCCCGGATAGCCGCGCTTCTCGGAGTAGAGCCCGCCGATCACCTTCAGCGCGCCCTTGTCCGCGAGGCTGAAGAACCCGCCGGTGAGCGCGGTCACGCCGAAATCGATGTCGCCCGAGGCGATCGCCACCGCCACCGGCTGCGCGGCCTGGAAGAACTTGATCTCGACGTCGAGCCCTTCCTTGGCGAAGTAGCCGCGTTCCTTGGCGATGAAGGTCGGCGCGTGCGATGTGAAGCGGAGCGCGCCGACGGTGACCTTCTCCGCCGCCTGGGCGCCAGGGAGGCCGCCGAGGGTCGCGAGAGCGACGCAAAGCGCGATGACGGCGCGACGGGAAGCATGGGATCTGGACATGAGCAGGGACTCCAATTGATCCGGGTTTCAGGCCTGAGCGCCTGTCAGCCCGTTAGGATAGTGGAATCCGCAGTGCGCGATGCCGCGTGCGCTGCAATACCGGATCGCCATCCCGATGAACCTTCCCGTGCGAAACCCTGCAAAGGCCTTGAACGACGCCGAATTGAGCGAGCTCGATTCGCTGCTCGAGCAGGCCAATTCCGACGGCGCGATGGTGCTCGAGGAGTTCGACGGCTTCTGCACGGCGCTGGCGTGCAGCCCGGTCCCGGCCGCGACGGCCGACGTGCTGCACGAGATCATCGGCCTCGATGCCTCCCAGGCGGTCGCGGCTGCTTCAGAGCGCTTGCTCGCCCTGATCGAGCGTCATCGGCTCTCGATCGTGGCCGCACTGCATGGTGGCGATGATCTGGCGCCGGTATTCGAATCGGCCGATGACGGCAGCTCGCCGGCCAATCTCTGGGCGGTTGGTTTTCTTCGCGGCATCGATGCCCAATCGGACCAATGGGCCGACATCGACGAGAACCAGGCCCTGGCCGACCTGCTGGCACCCTTCGAGGCGCTGGCGGCCGAGCGCGATTTCGAGACCGGCGAAGTGGCCGAGCCATTGCCTGCGCCGCGGCACAAGCTGGTCGATGACATGATCGACGCCGCGTTTGCCTACTACGAATGGTTCGAGCCTGCGCGCCGTCGCCATGCGGCGCCCCAGACGGTGCGCCACGACCAGCCCGTTCCCGGGCGCAATGCCGCGTGTCCCTGCGGCAGCGGTCGCAAGTTCAAGCAATGCTGCGGCGCTGGCCGCTGAGCGTCGCGCGCCGGCCGCTGTCGCCGGCACAAGACCCTCGATCGGCTTGCGCGAGCCGTTCGCGCCCGCGCTGCTAAAGCTGCCTTCCCAAGTGACCGACGGTTGCCACGGGCCGCGAGCGAGCGGGCCGTGTCGACGTGCCCGACGCGTCGACGCGGTCGAATCGCTCGCCGCCCGCTTCGCACCGACCGCGTGATGCCGCGATGCTCGCGCTGTCGCGCCCGACACGAGAGAGAGGCAACGGATGGATTCGACGAGGACCCCCGGCACGTCTGCCCGCATGGTAGCGAGCGCACTCATCCTGATGTTCGGCATCGGGCTTTCCGCCTGCGGCGGTGGCTCCGGATCGAGCGCACCGAGCGCCGGCAGTGGCTCCGGCAGCGGCGCGGGGACCGGGTCGACCGCCGTCAAGGGCATCGAGACGCCGGAACAGATCTCGGTCGTGTCGGCCACCGAATGAAACACGGAGACGTCCGCATGAAGATTCGTCGCGTGTATCGCGCCTGCGCCTTGCCAGGCACCATTGGCCGCAGGGCCGCCATCGCTTCGTCGCTGGCGGCGCTATCGCTTGCCGCGCAGGCCGCCCCGCCCGCCGGGTCGGCCTATTTCACCGATGTGCAGCAGAGCCACGTCGAGGACCAGACCGGCCAGGCGATCGGCACCGTCAACATGATCATGTGCTTCATGCGCAGCATGCGTCCCGACCTGCTGGTCAACCAAGGGCCGTATGCCGCGATGTTCGACGCCAACCGCTGCGAGAAGAACCAGGGCTCGGCGTCCTCGGCCCCGAAGCTGCTGCGCGCCGTCGTCGATTCCAGTCGTGGCTCCAACACCGAGCCGATGCAGGCCAAGGTCTGGCTCGAGGAGCAGCAGGACGGCGGCAGCTTCGACATCTATGTTCGAACCCGCGTCGAGGCGGCGCCATCGGCCAGCGAGCGCTACGGGCGCTTTCGCCTGGACTACGGTGCGCCCAACCCCCAGGGCGGTGCGCCGGTCTTCCAGGGCTTCCTGCTCTCCGATGCGGACGGCGTTTCGTTCGTCGAGCGTGAGCGCAAGGGTGCGACGCCGCGCATGACGCAGCTCAAGCTCACGCCGCTCGGCACCGAGCAGGGCGAGGGCGCGCTGCGCTACAACGACTGGGACACTGGCAATCCCGTCAGCTACACCTTCGGCTTCAATGCGACCCACTTCCGACGCTCTGGCGCCACCAGCGACCTGTGCTTTTCCCGGCGACTGGCCGACGCCAAGACATCGGTCTGGCGCTACGGCCTCTACGACGAGACCACGGGCGAGCGCATCGAGCGCAACTCGGGATTCCCGTTCAGCGCCGAGACCGCGGGCGGTCGTCTGCACGGCTATATCGGCTACCACGGCCTGTCGGTGCCGCCCGAGGCCCTCGATGCACTGCCCAACGGCGCCACGATCGAGCGCGAATCGCACGACGGCGGCCAGGCAGCCCAGCGCTACACCCTGGTACGTACCGGCGGCAAGCTGATGCGCCATGTCCGTCAGCAGCGGACCTTGGCGGCGGCCGACGGCATCGACCTGCATACGTTCACGCAGTCGAACTGGCCCGGCCTGCCCGCCGGACTCGTCGACGAGCAGGTGGCCATGAGCTGGGACGAGGCCAATTCTCGCTTCGTGATCCGCGCCAAGATGCAGTGTGGCCAGTCAGGTTGCCAGTTCAATGATCTGCCCGCGCCGGTAGCGATCAGCGGGGCCGATCTGGCCGGCGCAATGGACAAGGGCTTGTTCGCGCACGCCGACCAGCTGGGCGGCCAGGTATTCGTGCCGGCGGCGGCGATGACCGACTCGCAGGTCTTGATCAGCTTCCGCTCGAGTCAGGTGGTCGCACCGGGCACGCTGGCAGCCGGGACCTCGTTGTACTGCATCGAGAACTGCCCCACCGCGGCGGGGCTCGCGGGCCTGGCGACCGGGGCCAATGGCGACCCGTTCGGCGCCAGTGCGATGCGATTCGGTCCGGTCGCGCCCGGCGATGCGGTGACCTACCAGGTCGGCGCCGACGGCACCCTGATGCAGGGCGGCCAGCCGGTGGTCTTTGCCGGCAATGCGAGCGCGCTCGATGGCACGCGCTTCCAGGGCGGCATCCAGTCGGGCCGGCTCGTCACCGCGCTCAGCCCGCTGATGTGCGACCAGAACGGCAATGTCTGTGCGCACATGGCCGACGGGTTCACCGAGTTCTACACCTGGGAAACCGGACCCAACCCGTGGAACGAGTACGCCGGCGCGCGTGACGGCCAGGGCAACCTGGTGGCGTTCGAGCCGCCGCTCACCGTGAGCTGGCAGGTGCCGGCCGATGCCGCCTACGATCGGTTCGCTGGACGCTCGCTGTTGCTGCAGTACGCCGGATTCGGCGATCTGCACGGCCTGCCCTCGTTCTGCGTCGATCCGTCGACCAACGCCAAGGTCGCCTGTGGCAGCCCCGGCTCGCGCTGGGTCCCGATGCTGTCGATTCCGTACGACGCGACTCACGGCGTCGTGAGCGTACAGGGCTCGGGCACGCGCTACCTGGTCAAGTGGCTTGGCCGGGAGGTTCGCTTCGCGCAGGTGCCGAATGCCGAGTGCGCGGCCCTGAACCTGGGATCGATCACGTCGCTGCCCAGCGATGCCTCGATGGTCGATCCGAGTGACCCGGCCGACGCCGCGTATATCGGCGCGCGGCCCGAGGTCACCGCGGCACCCCGGGTGATCAACGGCGCTCAGCAGTACTGATCGATGCGAGGGGACACGCCCGGCTGCTAAGCTTCGGACCGAGCCGCGAGCGACGCCGGTATGGTCGGCGGATTGCGTGGCCGCACGGAGCACCGATGAGCCATCGAATCTTCACTGCCTGCCTGGGCACCGAGACCAATTCCTTCTCGCCGATTCCCACCGGCCTCGGCCTGTTTGGCCGCACCATGCTGGTTCGCAACGGTGAGCACGGCGCCAAGCCCTCGCTGTTCGCGATGCCCCTGATGCACTGGCGCGAGCGCGGCCGTGCGCTGGGCTGGACGGTGATCGAGGGCCTGGCGGCCTTCGCGACACCCGCGGGCGAAACCACGCGTTCTGCGTTCGAAGCGCTGCGCGACGAAATCCTCGCCGATCTCGAGCGGGCGATGCCGGTGGATGCGGTCTTGCTGACCCTCCACGGCGCGATGGTCGCGCACGGCTATGTCGACGCCGAGGGCGAGTTGCTCGCCCGAATCAGGGCACGCGTCGGCCCCGACGTGCCGATCCTCGCCGAGCTCGACCTCCACGGCCACATGACCGAGCTCAAGCTGCACTCGGCCGATGCGCTCGTGTATTTCAAGGAATATCCCCACGTCGACGTGCCGGAGCGCGCCGACGAAGTGTTCGAGCTGGCGCGCCGAATGCTCGACGAGGGCCTGCGTCCCAGGATGGCCATGCACGATTGCCGGATGCTCGGCATCTATCCGACCACGCGCGAGCCCTTGCGCGGTTTCGTCGACCGCATGCAGGCGATGGAGCGGGAAGTGCCCGGCATCTTGTCGATCTCGCTCGTGCACGGGTTTCCGTGGAGCGACACGCCCGAGGTCGGCACCCGTGTGCTCGTGGTGACCGACAACGATCTGGCGCTGGCGCAGCGAACCGCGAAGGCGCTCGGCGACTGGATCTGGGAGCATCGCGATGCGCTCGTGGCGCCGTTCGTCTCGATCGACACCGCCATCGATGCCGTGCTCGATGCGCGGCCCGACGGTCGTCCGTTCGTGCTCGCGGATACCGCGGACAACACCGGTATCGGCGCCTCGGGCGACTCCACGTTCATGCTCTCGCGCCTGATCGAGCGTGGCGCGGGCGGATTCGCGATCTCGCCGCTTTGGGATCCGGTGGCCACCGAAATGGCCTTCGATGGCGGCGTCGGCGCCGAGATGCCGGTTCGCATCGGTGGCAAGCTCGGACCCGCATCCGGCGACCCGGTCGACGCGACGGTCACGGTGATGGGCCTGGTCGAACGCGCCACGCAGCCCTTCGGGCGCTCGATCTCCCCGCTGGGCAACATGGCCTGGCTTCGAATCTCGCTCGACGGCGCCCTCCCAGGAGACGATTCGAAGGCGATCGACGTGATCGTCAACGACTACCGTGTGCAAAGCTTCGACCCGCAGTGCTTCTCCGCGGTCGGCCTCGACCCGGCGCGACCGCGTGCGCTGATCGTGAAATCGACCCAGCACTTCCATGCCGGCTTCGCCCCGATCGCGCGCGAAATCCTCTATGTCTCGGCACCGGGCAGCGGCTCGATGAACTTTGGCGAGTTGCCGCATCGTCGAGTCAGCGCGCCGCTGTGGCCCCGGCTGGACGACCCGCACTTGATCGCCGGTCCGGCAGACCTGACATGAGTTCGGCCGTCGCGAGCGAAGCAACGCCGAACGCTCGGGTCGCCCTGGTCACCGGGGGGGCCAAGGGAATCGGCGCCGAGGCCTGCCGCCGGCTGGCTGCGGCCGGGTTCGGTGTCGTGGTCGCCGATCTCGACCTCCCCGAGGCCGAATCCACCGCGGCGGCGATCGTCGCCGCCGGCGGCCGGGCACAGGCGATTCCGCTCGACGTGGGCGATCCGGCCGGTGTGCAGTCCGCATTCGCCGAGCTCGACGCCCGGGAAGGGCGCTGCGACGTGCTGGTCAATTGCGCCGGCATCGCCAAGGTCTTTCCCTTCGTGGATTTCCCGCTCGAGAACTTCGTGGACACGATGCGGGTCAATGTGACCGGCACCTTCCTGTGTTCTCAGCACGCGGCCCGATTGATGATCCGCCACCGCTGGGGTCGTATCGTCAATATCGCCTCCGTCGCCGGGATGCGGGCGGTGGGCACGGGCCGAACCGCCTACGGGACCTCGAAGGGGGCGGTGATCGCCCTGACGCGACAAATGGCCGTGGAACTGGCCGAACATGGCGTGACCGTCAACGCGATCTGCCCGGGGCCGGTCGACACGCCGATGACGCGCGTGCTCCACACCGAGAAATTCCGCCAGGAATACCGCAAGGCGATCCCGATGGACCGCTACGGCACCACGGGCGAGATGGCGGCCGCGGTCATGTACCTGGTGTCCGACGACGCCGGCTACCTGACCGGCGTCGAACTACCCGTGGACGGCGGTTTCCTGGCCAGCGGCGCGCGCGGGATCTAGTCCCGCTCCCGCAGGGATCCGCGCGACGGACTCCTAGGCGATCCGGGTATTGGGGCCGAGTGCCTCCGGGTCGTCGACCGACCAGGCGCGCCGCCGCCTCGAGCTCAGGCGCTTCGAGGCCAGGTTCAGCGGCCGCTCCACGAAGTGATAGACGATCAGGCTCGAACCCACGCACAGCGCGAGGATCGTCGGGACCAGCATCGCCGGCGGCCAGTGGACCAGGTGCCGGACCGTGGTCGAGATCAGCGTCACGTGGATCAGATAGAGCGAGTACGACGCATCGCCCAGGGCGAGCATCGCGCGCGGGACGATGCGCTTGCGATCGGGCTGCCAGCCCAGGGCCAGGGTGAACAGCAGGGCGGCCGGAACGCCCCAACCGATGGTGCGCATCCACGCTGCCGTGCGATTGCCATCGATGAAGGTCCCCGACAGCGAGATGTCGACCACGTCGCTCAGGCCGGCCCAGACGATCGGCACCGGCGCCAGGATCGCGAGCCAGCGCAGGGACGGCAAGATGCCACGCAGCAGGTCGCGTCGCCATGCGATGTAGATCAGCGAGCCGGCGGCGAATTCGAGCATCATCGGACTCGTCATGACGCGGGCCACGACCCAGTCCGATTGGTCCAGACCGACGATCCGCCCCAGCACCGGCAGCGCGATGGTCGTCCCGACGATCCAGCCGATCCGCTGGGTGACACCGGCGGCCAGCGCGGCGCCCACGATCAGGTAGAACACGAACTCGTACATCAGCGACCAGGCCACGCCGAGAACGGGCCAGTCGTAGGGGCCGAAGTCGAACAAGGGCAGCAGCAGCAGGCTGTTGAGGATCTGGCCATCGGTCAGGTGCCCATCCCGGGACAGGGTCCGGAACATCACGAAGCCGGTGACGAGCAGGTACAGCGGCAGGATTCGAAGCGCGCGGCCGAGCAGGAACTTGGAACCGGCGTTGCGTCCCGCGCGCTTCTCGATGCTCAGCAGCATCACGAAGCCGCTGATCGTGAAGAACAGATCCACGCCGAACGAACCGATGCGAACAAAGGTCTGGAGCACCCAGGTCGCGAGCTCGCTCTCGAGCGCCACGTGCCGCGGGATGATCAGGAAATGGTTGAACACCACCAGGAGCGCGGCGACGGCTCGCAAGGCCTGTAGCGACGCCAGGCGGCCATCGGCATCGCGGCCCGATGTCCTGCCGGCGTTCGCTCCCCTGCGATCGCCGGTCGGGCGGTCACCACCGCCAAAGATCTTGATTGCTCTCATTGTTATTGTTCCTTTTTCGTGCACATCGGGATTCTCGGAATCCCTCGGAAGAAGCCGACGCAAACGGACGGCGCTGGTCCACCGGCCGCGATGCGCGAACGCGGCCGGATGAGAAATGGTCGGGTCGGGGGGCGCTTGCGCAGGCTCTCAGGCCTTGGTGCGAGCCGGTGCCGCCGGATCGGCATAGCGCGCCCGCAGCCTGGCGAGCAGACGCTTGGATATCCGGGTCATTGGATATTCGACCAGGCGGTAGACGATCAGGGCGGCGATCACCGAGGAGACGACGGCTGCAATGCCCTTGAGCCACATCGGCGAGTCGCCCATCCGGCGCAGGACGGCCGACATCACCGGCAGGTGGAACAGATACAGCGTGTACGAGGCGTCGCCCAGCGCCAGCAGCGGCCGCGCGATCAACTGGCGATCGGTCACCCGAAAGCTCAGGGCGGCGGCGAACATCAGGGCCGCCGGAATGCCCCAGCCGAAGGCCCGCAACCAGGCGCCCACCCGCGTGCCGTCGTACTCGGCGTTGTCCGCGTTCACCGGGTCGAAGCCGGCGATCCAGACGACGACCGGGATCGACAACAGGGCCAGGGCGCGGATCAGGCGATGATTGCGCTCGATCCACCCGCTGCGCCAGGCCACGTAGGCGAGGATCCCGAACGAGAACTCGTACATCATCGGGCTCATCGCGAAGCGCACGACCGTCAGGTGCGAGCGATCGAACTCGAGCAGGCGCCCGATGGTCGGCAGTGCGATCGTGATGCCGATGATCCATGCAACCCGATTCCTGGCCCCCATCGCGATCACGCTCGCGACCACGAAATAGAACAGGAACTCGAACACCAGCGTCCAACTCACACTGAGCAGCGAATTCTCATAGGGACCGGTATCCACGATCGGCAGCAGGGTGGCGGTGTTGATCACCCGACCGATGTTCAGCGGGTCGCCGTTCTGGATGATCTGGAACAGCACGTAGCCCGAGATCAGGTAGTAGATCGGCAGGATGCGCAGCGCCCGGTTCGCAATGAACTCCTGCGCCACGCCCCGTCCGAAGCGATTCTGGATACTGAACAGCATCACGAATCCGCTGATCGCAAAGAACAGATCCACCCCGAACGAGCCCAGTTTGGGACCCGCCTCGTAGAACCAACGTTGGAAGTCGCTCGTGAGGTCGACCTCGTGCGGAATCAGGCTGACGTGGTGCAGGACGACCAGCAGGGCGGCGATCCCTCGCAGTACCTGGATCGATTCGAGCCGTTGGCCTGGGCCGGGCGTGGCGGCCGTGGGCGCGGTCGCGCCCGACGCGGCTTGGCGACCGATAGGGCCGGGCGGCGCGGCGGCCGCGATATTGGGTGGCGGTGGCATGGGGTTGTCCTTGTTGTTGTTGTTGTTCAGGTCGTGGCCGGCACGGCGCGGCGCATTTGATGGCGACGCAGCCATTGCCTGGAACGCTGATGTAGCGGGCGTTCCACCAAGCGATAGAGGATCAGCGCCGCGACGATCGATACCAGCATTGCGATGGCGGCGGTGAGCAGGGCTGGAAAGCTGGCAGGTGCCTTGCGCGCGACGATCGCGACGATGGGCAGGTGAACCAGGTAGAGCGAATAGGAAATGTCGCCCAGCAACAGCAAGGGGCGATTGCGCGCGAGCCATTGGTCGGAGCGAACGGTCAGGATCGCGAGGAAGATCAGCGCCGCGGACGAACCCCAGCCGATCGTGCGCAGCCAGCCAATGCCGCCGTCGATCAGTTCGTCGGCGTTGGCGACGCCGCCGTCTCGCATCGATAGGGTCAGCGGCACGCTCACCAGTGCGACCAATGCGAGCAGTTGCCAGGTCGCGCGGTGACGCTCGATCAGTCCCTTGCGCCAGGCGACATAGGCGAGTGCGCCCAAGGAGAACTCGATCAGGATCGGATTGGTGATCATGCGCACGATGACGGCGCTCGCATGCTCGAGCCCCAGGCTCAGGCCCAGTAGCGGCAAGGCGATGGTGATGCCCACGATCGTGGCGGCCCGTTGGCGCACGTCGGCAACCACGACCGTGGCCACGACCAGGTAGAAGATGAATTCGAACACCAGGGTCCAGCCGACGATCAGCACCGGCCAGTTGTAGGCGTCCTGATCGGTTAGAGGGAGCAACAGGAAGCTGTTGACGAACCCGACCGCGCCGAAATCCGTTCCCGCCTGCAGGCCACGCAGGAACAAGGTGCCCGCGACCAGGTAGTAGATCGGCAGGATTCGCAGCGCGCGGCCGACCAGGAACTGGCCGGCAGAGCTCGCGCCGTGCAGCTTCTCGACGCTGAACAGCATCACGAAGCCGCTGATCACGAAGAAAAGGTCGACCCCGAAGGCGCCGATCGGGGTGGCCGATTCGAACAGCCAGTAGAGCCAGCCGTTGGGCGGCAGGTGATCATGTCCCACGTAGATCTGGTGGCAGAACACCACGAGCAATGCCGCGATACCGCGCAATACCTGGATCGACTCCAGTCGCTGGTCCGACGTTTGGTTCTTCGAGGGCGTTGCTTTCATCAGTCCTGTTCCAGGCGCCTTGTGGGTCGCGGCCCCGAGGAATCACGCCAGGCACGCATTCCGATCGGCGGCCGGCCCCGGACGCGGCCACCTGCCCATCATTGGAAACGGGCGGAGAGCGCTGCCACAGGCGCACGCGACGAACGGTCGATGCATTCGCCAGTCGGTCCGCTGCCAGCCGGTATCGCGACCCGCTCGCACCGATCCCGTCCGAATCGTTCGACGCGACCGAACCCGTGACGTCCAAGTATGCTAGAAGGGCTTGCTCGAATCGACCGTGCGGATTTGCACCAAACCGGCGATTTATCGTTTCTCACCATTTGATCGGGGGAAACACCGGCCAACGACCCGGATCGTCGGCGATTCACGTGTGTTGCGCCATCAATACATATTCTCGATGCCGACCTGGGCGGTCGGCGAACAGAGGCGAAGGGGAAGAAATGACGACGGCGAGTTTCGACTTCACCGGCCGCACGGCGCTGGTCACCGGCGGGGTGTCCGGAATCGGTGCCGCGACCACCGCGGCCTTTCTCAATGCCGGCGCCCGGGTACTGGCCTGCGGCCTCACCGACGCCGAGTTGGACGCGGCTCGCGGCGACGCGGTGCTGGGCCGTGCCGATGTCCGACGGCTCGACGTCACCGATCGAGCCGCGGTCGATGCGCTGATCGGGGGGCTCGACCGGCTCGACTATGTCGTGAATTGCGCCGGCATCATCCGTCGCGATGCCGAGCACGACCCCGACGTATTCGACCAGGTGCTCGACGTGCACGTCAGCGGCAGCATGCGGGTCTCGAGCGCGGCGCGGCCGCTGCTCAAGGCCAGCGGCGGCGCGATCGTGATGATCGGCTCGGTGATGTCCTTCTTCGGCGGCCCGAAGCAGCCCGCCTACTCGGCCTCGAAAGGCGCGATCCGCAACCTGACGATGTCGCTGGCTTGCGCGTACGCACCTGATGGCATCCGCGTCAACGCGGTGGCACCAGGCTGGGTCATGACCGAGTTGTCGCGCGGTGCGCGCGAGAACCCGGAACGCAACGCGATGATCATGGCGCGCACGCCGATCGGGCGCTGGGCCGAGCCCGCCGAGATCGCGGATCCGGTGCTGTTCCTTTGCTCGGACGCGGCACGCTACATGACCGGTACCGTGATGCCGGTCGACGGCGGCTACACCTCGGTCGGCTGACGGGCGGGCAGGGAGTCGACACGATGTTCGAACCGTTGAAGGGCGTGCGGGTCGTGGACCTGACCCAGGTGCTGGCCGGGCCCTATGCGACCTACCAGCTCGCGCTGATGGGGGCCGAGGTCATCAAGATCGAGCCACCGACAGGTGGCGACTGGACTCGTGCCGGCGCCTCGCTCCCGGGCCACGAGGGCCAGGGTATGGGCGCCATCTATCTGACCCAGAACGCGAACAAGCGCTCGGTCTCGCTCGATCTGAAGCGGCCGGGGGCGGTGGACGCGGTGCTGCGGCTGGTTGCGTCGGCCGACATCTTCGTCGAGAACTTCGCGCCCGGGACCGCCGCGCGCCTGGGGCTTTCCTTCGACGCGGTACGTGCCGCCAACCCGAAGATCCTCTATTGCTCGATCTCCGCCTATGGCCAGGACGGGCCGATCGGCCATCGCCCGGCCTACGATCATGTCGTCCAGGGCATGTGCGGGATCATGCGCGCCACCGGCACGGCCCAGACCGAACCCAACAAGGTCGGCGCGCCCTACATCGACTATGCAACGGGGCTGAACGCGGCGTTCGCGATCGTCTCGGCGCTGCACCAGGTGCGCCAAAACGGCCAGGCGTTGCGGGTCGACGTCGCGATGCTCGATTCGGCCATGCTGCTGATGTCGTCGATGATCACGCAGGCGCTGTCCCTGGGGACCGAACACCTGGCCAGTGGCAACGAGGCATTCAGCCGCAGTCCGGCGTCGGGCGCCTTCGAGACGCGTCGCGGCATCCTGATGATCGCCGCCAACAATGAACGCCAGTTCGCGCGGCTCTGCCATGCGATCGGTCGTGCCGACCTGCTCGAGGATCCGGCCCTGGCCGACCCCGTCGAGCGTGCGAAGCGGGTCGACTCGCTTCGATCGGCCATTGCCGAGGCCATTGCCACGCGCACCGCCGACGAGTGGGAGCAGGTGCTGGACCAGGCGCGTGTGCCGGCAGCGCGGGTTCGCACGATCAACGAGGCGCTGCAGGGCGAGCAACTCGTTGCGCGGGGCATCGCGGCCGAGATCGCCGTCCCCGGCGCGACGCAGCCGGGCCATGTTCCCACGCTCGGCTTCAAGGTGGACGGCGAGGTGGTGGCGCCGAGTCGCCCGCCGCCGCGCCTCGGTGCCGACACCGAGGCGGTATTGCGCGAGGCCGGTATCGGCGACGATGCGCTGGCGGCGTTGCGCGCGAGCGGCGCGATCGCCGATCGGGCACGCTGAGCACGCGCACGGGTCCGGGCGGGCGGCCCGCCTGACCGGGCCCACTCGCGCCGACGCCGCACGGCGACGGACGCGGCGCGTAACCTTTCTCGGGAAATGGGGTATCTCGCAAGCAGGCATTTCAACCGTCTGCTCGGAAGTCTTCTCGCATCGTTTCGGATGCGGGGGCGATCCTGCGGGAGTCCACCATCGAAGCGCTCACGGGAATTGTCGGCGCAGCCCTTCTCGCCGTCGGCCTGGCCTATCCGGCGCTCGACCGATCATCGCAGAGCGGGCAGGCGCTGACGTTTGAATCACTGAACAGCACCGCCGCCGATCGCGACATTCGACTCGATCTGATCACCTGGTACGGGCGCGGCAAGGCGCTTGGCGCCGGCGCCGACGTGCGCGTCTCGCTGACCGCCGCCCACGCGCATGGCCGGCTCACCCGCCTGGCCGGGCGCTGGGAGGACGCGGACCTGCGCGAGGAGACGGTTGCCAGCGCGGGGACGGGGCTCGGTCTGGGCGCCGAGCTGCGGCGCGGTCTGCTATCTGCCGGTGCGTTCCGGCTGCAGGCGCAGGGGGGCTGGAGCGCGATGCTGTTCGATCGTCGCTTTCCCGCGGGTGGCACGACCTACAACGGCCTGATTCGAGTGGGGCTGCTGGCCGACGTCGCCATCGGGGGGCACACCCGTGTGGGCGTCGGTTGGCGCTGGGCCCACCTCTCGAACGGTCAGGGCGTCGTGCCACGCAACCCGGGCCTCGATGCCCGGGGGGTGTGGCTGGGCCTGGCGTCGAGCTTCTAGCGCTGCTCGGGCCGAACGCCTTTCTGCTGCATCTCGGCGTACCACAGGTCGTGGTGCTGCTTGGCCCAGGCTACGTCGACCCGGCCGGTCGACATGCCCTCGAGCGAGCCTTCGGTCCCGAGGGTGCCGATGTACACATGGCCGATCGCCACGGCCATCACCAGCAGCGCGCAAGCAGCGTGCACGATGAGCATCGTTTGCGCCTGGTCCCGCGGGAGCGCCGGGTCGAGGATCAGGTACAGCCCGGTCACGATGACCGCGACGCCGAAGGTGGCGAGCAACCAGAACCACAGCTTCTCACCGGCGTTCATGCGCCCGGCGGACGAATGTCCGCGACCGATCAGGCCACCGCCCGACAGGAACCACTTGATGTCGGTGCCATTGGGAATGTTCGCCGGCAGCAGCTTGAGCAGCAACAGCACGAGCGAGACGCCGAACACCGGGCCCGAATAGTTGTGCAGGATCTTGCCGAGCGCCATCCAGGCGGCGAACGCGTCCTTGCCGATGACCGGGATCAACACGTTGCGTCCGTAGAGCATGGACAGCCCCGTGACGAGCAGGATCACGAAGCTGATCGCCACCAGCGCGTGCAGCAGGCGCTCGAGCGCACTCCAGCGCGGCACCGTCATGCCGCTGCGCCCGCCTTCGATCTTGACCCGTCCGCGCAACAGGTGAAAGAGCACGATCAGCACCGCCATGACGGCCAAGGCGACGCTGCCCCAGAACGCGATCGGACCGTTGCGCAAGGCCCGCCAGTTCACGCCGCCGTTCTGGATCAGCACGCCGGCCTCGGGGCCTCGAACGGCGGTGTAGCCGGCGTTGCCGGCGCGAACGGCCTTCCAGTAGTTCGCTCGTGGATTGGATTCGCCAAACCCCTTGTCGAGCTCGGGCGTGGCCGAGGCCTGGGCGGCCGAGGTCTGCGCCTGTGCCTGCGGGCCGGCGCCATCATCGAGCAACAGGCCGGTGAATGGCAGGGCGAGCGACAGCAGCACGATCGCGGCGATCGCGCCCAGCATCATCGCGAGCCGACGCGTGGCCGGCCTGGATTTCACGTTGTTCACGGCAGGCTCCTCATCGGTCGGTCTGCACGAGCGCGAAGCGCTTGGCCAGCGCCTCGGCGTGGGCCGCATCGGCGGCCTTCTTCACGAGCGGATCGGTCTTGCCCGAATACTGGCCCGGTGCGTGCAGCTGCGCACTGGACGGGTAGTCGGTGCACCCCGAAATGACGGACCCGAGCGCCGCGGCGAGCGCGGCGAACATGATCGATCGCATGGCCATTTCCCTCGCTCAGCTTCCGTAGGCCTTGCTCCAACCCCAGGTCTGCGGGCGTCCGCCGCGCCGCAGCACGCGTTCGCGGAACAGGTCGGCGACCCGGTCCCCGTCGCCGGCCAGCAAGGCCTTGGTCGAGCACATCTCGGCACAGATCGGCAGCTTGCCCTGCGCAATGCGGTTGGCGCCGTACTTCTCGTACTCCTCGGGGGAGTTGTCGGCCTCGGGGCCCCCGGCGCAGAAGGTGCACTTGTCCATCTTGCCCCGCACCCCGAAGGCCTCGGCCTTCGGATACTGGGGCGCACCGAACGGACAGGCATAGAAGCAATAGCCGCAGCCAATGCACTGGTCCTTGTCGTGCAGGACCACGCCGTCGGGCGTGGTGTAGAAGCAGTCGACCGGGCACACCGCCATGCAGGGCGCATCGGTGCAGTGCATGCAGGCGACCGAGATCGACTTCTCGCCGGCCTCGCCATCCTTGAGCGTGACCACTCGACGCCGGTTCACCCCCCAGGGCACCTCGTGCTCGTTCTTGCACGCGGTCACGCAGCCGTTGCATTCGATGCAGCGCTCCGCGTCACAGAGAAACTTCATTCTGGCCATTTGATCTCTCCTCGACGTCCGTGCCGGTTGCGCGTCAGGCGGCGCTGATCCGGCACAGCGAGCACTTGGTTTCCTGCATCTGCGTGACCGAGTCGTAGCCGTAGGTCATCGCCGTGTTCACCGCCTCGCCGAGCACGTAGGGATCGGCGCCCTGCGGATACTTGCTGCGCAGGTCCTTGCCCTGGAAGTGGCCGGCAAAATGGAAGGGCGAGAATGCGACGCCCGCCGCGACCCGGCGGGTGATCATGGCCTTGACCTTGATCTTCGCGCCCTCGGGCGTGGCGACCCACACCATCTGGCCGTCCCGAATGCCGGCGTCGTTGGCATCCTTGGGGTTGATCTCGACGAACATGTCCTGCTGCAGCTCGGCCAGCCAGGGGTTGGACCGGGACTCGTCGCCGCCGCCCTCGTACTCGACCAGGCGGCCGCTGGTGAGGATGATCGGGAACGCCTTGGAGTGGTCCTTGGCCTGGATCGACTGATAGCGCGTGGGCAGGCGCCAGAAGCTCTTGCGATCGGCATAGGTCGGGTACTTCTCGACCAGGTCGCGCCGGCTGGTATAGAGCGGCTCGCGATGGATCGGGACCGGGTCCGGGAAGGTCCAGACGATCGCACGGGCCTTGGCGTTGCCGTAGGGCGCGCAACCGTGCTTGATCGCCACGCGCTGGATGCCGCCAGAGAGGTCGGTCTTCCAGTTCTTGCCCTGGGCGGCCTTCTGCTCGGCCTCGGTCAGGTCGTTCCACCAGCCCAGCTTCTGCAGCAAGGCGGCGGTGAACTCGGGGTAGCCGTCCTTGATTTCCGATCCCTTGGAGTACGACCCCTCGGCGAGCAGGTTCGCGCCCTTGTACTCGACGCCGAAGCGGGCCCGGAATGGCATGCCGCCTTCCATGACCGACTTGCTCACGTCGTACAGGTTCGGCGAGCCCGGGTGCTTGAGCTCCGGCGTTCCCCAGCACGGCCACGGCAGGCCGTAGAAGTCGCCGTTGGCCGGCCCACCCTCGGCCTTGAGCGTGGTGGTGTCGAAGGTGTGCCAGTTCTTCTGGTGCGCCTTGAGCCGCTCGGGGCTCTGGCCCGTGTAGCCGATCGTCCACATGCCGCGGTTGAGTTCGCGCAGGATGTCTTCGATCAAGGGCTCGTCCTTCTCGACCTTGATGTGCTTGAACATCTCCTTCTCGAAACCCAGCTTCTTCGCGAACTGGTACATGATCGTGTGATCGGGCCTCGATTCGAACAAGGGCTCGATCACCTTGTCGCGCCACTGCAGCGAGCGATTCGACGCGGTCACCGAACCGTAGGTCTCGAACTGCGTGCAGGCCGGCAGCAGGTAGGCGCCGTCCTTGCGGTCGTGCATGACGGCGGTCGCGGTCGGGTAGGGGTCGACGACGACGAGGAGATCGAGTTTCTCCATCGCCTTCTTCATCTCGGGCCCGCGCGTCTGCGAGTTGGGTGCGTGGCCCCACATGAACACGGCCCGGAAGTTGTCCTTCTGGGCGACGTTGCCCTTGTCCTCGAGCACGCCGTCGATCCAGCGCGACACCGGGATGCCCTTGGTGTTCATCACGTGCACGCGCTTGTCGGCCGGGCCCTCGTACTTGCCGTCGTCGAAGCGTGCCTTGAGGTAGCCGAAGTCGACATCCCAGACACGCGCCCAGTGCTTCCAGGAACCCTCGGCCAGTCCGTAGTAGCCCGGCAGGGTGTCGGCGAGCACGCCGAGGTCGGTGGCGCCCTGCACGTTGTCATGACCGCGGAAGATGTTCGCGCCGCCGCCCGAGACGCCCATGTTGCCCAGTGCAAGCTGGAAATTGCAGTAGGCGCGGGTGTTGTTGTTGCCGATCGTGTGCTGGGTACCGCCCATGCACCAGATGAAGGTGCCCGGCTTGTTCTTGGCCATCAGTTCGGCGGCCTTGAAGCAGGTTTCCTTGTCGACCCCCGTGACCCGCTCGGTTTCCTCGGGCGTCCACTTGGCGACTTCCTTGCGGATCTCGTCCATGCCGAAGACCCGGCTCTTGATGAAGACGTCGTCCTGCCAGTTGTTCTCGAAGATGTGCCAGAGCATGCCCCAGATGATCGCGACATCGGTGCCCGGTCGGATGCGGACATAGTGGTCGGCGTGCGCGGCGGTGCGCGTGAAGCGCGGGTCGATCACCAGCAGCTTCGCGCCGGCCTCCTTGGCGCGGAACACATGCTGCAGGCTGACCGGATGTGCCTCGGCCGGGTTGCCGCCGATGATCAGGATCGACTTGGAATTGTGGATGTCGTTGTACGAGTTGGTCATCGCGCCGTAGCCCCAGGTGTTGGCAACACCCGCGACCGTGGTCGAATGACAGATCCGCGCCTGGTGGTCGATGTTGTTCGTGCCCCAGAAGGCGGCGAACTTCCGATACAGGTAGGCCTGTTCGTTGTTGAACTTGGCCGAGCCGAGCCAGAAGACCGAATCGGGGCCGGACTCCTTGCGAATGGCGAGCAGCTTGTCGCCGATCTCGTTGATGGCCTCGTCCCACTTGATACGCTGCCACTTGCCGTCGACCAGCTTCATCGGGTACTTGAGCCGGCGCTCGCCGTGCCCGTGCTCGCGCACCGACGCGCCCTTGGCGCAGTGCGCGCCGAGGTTGAACGGGTGGTCGAAGGCCGGCTCCTGCCCGGTCCACACGCCATTCTGGGTCTCGGCGTAGATGCCACAGCCGACCGAGCAATGGGTGCAGATCGTGCGAACGGTCTTGATATCGCCGCTGCGCTTGGTGCCCGCCGCGTCGGCGCGTCGGATCATGCCCGGCGAGAGGCTCGCGCCGACCGCCGCGGCGCCACCCGCGGCCAGGCCGGAGTTGCGCAGGAAATCGCGGCGGGTGACGCCGACGCCCGTGACCTGGCCACGATCGCCGCGTGCCGCTGCATCACTGTTGACTCTTCTCAATTTCATCGCTTGCTCCTGACGTCCCGGGCTCAGAGGCCGGCCGTGCGGTAGTAGTCGCGGATGTGATCGGTCTCGTGGTAGCCACGGCTCGCGGCTTCGTGGGCCGGCTTGTCCGGCGTTGCCGCGGCCTCGGCGCGGGTCGCGGCGAGCGCGACAGCGGCCAGCGCCGGCGTGGCGGCCAGCTCGCGCAGTGCGCGCCGGCGTGGCGTGTCGATCGGTGCGGATTCGTTCTTCTTCATCTGTGCAACTCCTGGCGGCATCAGCGCCGCATCGACAGGTATCGGGTCTCGAGTTCGACGAACGCGCGGCCGAACCGGCCCACGCTGCGGTAGAAGTGCGCCGATGGTGCGCGCTGCAAGTCGGTGAAGAAGCGCTCGAGCCACGGCGACAGGTGGCGCTCGAAGAAGTGCTTCTGGGTTTCGAACGGCGCCCGGTCCTGGGCGAGCATGGACATCACCTCGCACAGGGCGGCGACATGGTCCTCGGGCTCGGTGACATGGCCCTGGCGCTCGAAGCCGAGTTCGGCGAGGTCCTCGCGCAGGCGGCCGAGCGGCCGCTCCATCAGGAAACCGGTCAGGTACCAGCTTGCATACGGGACCAACTCGCCACGGCCCAGCCCGATGAACAAGGCCTCGTATTCGGCAGCGATCTGGTCGGTTGGTGCCTCGGCGGCCGCGCGCACGAGCTCACGAAGCGCCGATGCAGCCTCGTCGGGTTCGGCGATGTCGGTCGGCTGCGCTTGCAGCGCGGTGCATAGGTCGGGGCCGGGTGCCTGGCGCAGGAGCGCGGCCAGCAGGCCGTAGGTGCCGACACGAAGCGCGATGTCGTCGCCGGGTTCGGCCGGGTCCGGGTCTTGGCCGCCGATGGCGGACGAGGCATCGGATGGCTCGTGTGCACTGGGGCTGCGCATGCTTGACAGCATCGGTGACGGTCTCCTCCCTGTGGGCAGCGTCACGCAATCGTTTTGCCTGAACATCGGAACACAGGTTCCGATCGATCTCAAGGATTTTATCGAAGGCCGGCAAGTTCGTGTGGATCGTTTTGTCTTGTCGACGGATCGATCAGCCGTCGTTGTCCTGCATCATGTCGAGCACGCGGCAGTCCTCGCACATCTTCAGCCGCCGACGCGCCGCCTCGTCGCGAAACATCGGGTGGCCTTCGAGTTTCGCCAGCACGCGTTCGAGCGCCGAGCGCGTCGCGAACGGCTTGCCACAGCGAATGCAATCGAACGGCGCTTCTTCCTTGAGTGCGACGGCCTCGCGACGGCGCCGCGGGTCGAAGACGATTCGCGGCTCGAGTCGGATCGCGTTCTCCGGGCAGGCCTTTTGGCACAGTCCGCACTGCAGGCACTTGCTCTCGAAGAAGCGCAAGGCGGGCCGCGAGCCACCGTCGCCCAGTGCGCCGGCCGGGCAGACCGATGCACAGGCAAGACACAACGTACAGGCGTCGACGTCGACGATCACCCGACCCAGCGGGGCATCGACCGGTAGCCCGGCCAGTGGCGGCGGTCGGCTTGCCGCAGACGCCAGGTGGTCGATGGCGGCGAACAGCGCCTGGCGCTTGCCACCGGTGGCGCCATAGGTCGCGGCCGCGATGCGCGGCATCGTCTCGGGTCCGGCGTTGCGATCCTGCCACTGCACGGCCGCCGGGAAACCGAGCGAGCGCAGGATCGTGTTGGCGACTTCGCGCTGGGCATCGAGCAAGGCGATGGTGGCCGGTGCGATCGTGTCGTCGCGCCAAAGCCGCACGGCCGCCGCGCCATAGGCGATCGCACCGAGCCAGATCTCGAGGCCGGCGCTGGCGAGTTCCTCGAGCGCGAGCGGCAACAGGTCCGAACCGTCGAATTCCGGCGCGCCATCGGCTCGATGCAGCAGCACGGTCGCGCGATCGCCGCCGGCCTCGCGGTACGCGTGCAGCATCCGGCGCAGCCGGGTCAGCGTATCCGCCGCTGGCGGATATCGGTAGGTGATCGCGCCGCTCGGGCAGACGCTCGCGCAGGCGCCGCCGCCCTGGCACAGGTAGGGATCGACCGAGATCCGTTCGCCGATCGAGCGGATCGCCAGCGCCGGGCAGGCGTCGATGCAGCGTCGGCAGCCTTCGATGCCGCTCGCGCCGTGGGCACAGAGATCGCTCGCATAGCCGAAGAACTGCGGCTTCTCGAACTGGCCGACCAGCGTCGGGATCTCGGCCACGGCCTGCTCGAGCGCATCCGAGTCGGTACCGGGGGCTAAGTAGCCGAACGGCGGCAGCGGCATCGACAGCAACGCCGGCTGGCAAAGGTCCAGCACGATGTCGGCGCCTTCGACCGTCTCGTCGCCATCGGCGAGCCGGAAGGCGCCCAGGTGACCGGACAGCGAAAGGCCGGCGCGCGAGCGTCCGTGCCCGCCAGGGGCGTCGCCGCCTGGCACATGGAGCGCGCGGACCCGCAGCCTGTCGGCAGCGCTCGCCATCAGGCGCTCGCGCGCCCGATCCGCGGCCAGTGGCGGGCCGATGACCAGCACCTCGCCGCGAGATCGGTACTCGACCAGGCCGGTCGGTTCGGGGGCGAGATCGGCGATGGCGGCCAGCGCCCGGCCCTTGGGCGATTCGGGATCGGTCTTCATTCAGTGGGAATCCGTGGGCGGGGAATCGGGACCGCGACGGCTCGGGCCGCCGGATGTCGCGGGATCGTCAGCGGCGCTGTCGGAGGGATCGTCAGCGCGGGGTTCGGCCGCGTCGTCGGCGGGGGCGTCGGCACTTGCGACGGCCGTCGGCGCCGTGGTGTGCGCCGTAGCGGGCGTATCGGCGTCGCGCGTGCCCTGCGGACCGGTCGCATCGGCCGACCGGTCATCGGCCGGCACCTCGTCATGCGCGTCGGCTTGAGCGAGCCGTTCACGCTCCAACGCCATCCGGTGGCGCATGTCGGCGGTGACGATGTCGCCGAGCGGCTCGAACTCGGTGAAATCCTCGTCGTAGTCGTCGAGGCCGTCGCGCACCACGAGGCCGGGCAAGCGAAAGAGGCGGCGCAGCGCCAGCCGCTGGATCTCATCGCTGACACCGGGTTGCATGAATTGCGCGTAGTCGCTGTTCGCGTCGAGCGATTCCAGTGGGGGCAGCGACGCGTCGATCGGGTTCGACGCGTCGGTCGGGGGCTCGTCGGTCTCGGGCGAAGGCGCGGATGGAGCGTCGCTCGGACTCACTGGCGTCGCGCTGACGGATGTCGGCGCTGGAGTCGGTGTCGGTCCGAAGACCGCCGCGCTCGGCGCAAGCCGGGCCGCTTCGTCGGGCGAGCGCAAGGCCTTGGCCGCTTCTGGTTCGTGCGGCGGTTCCGTCTTGTCCGCGCGGGCGTGGGCCTTGCGGCGCGACCAGCGACCGAGGAAACCCTCTTCCCGCGTCACGGCCCACTCCAGTTCTTGCGCCGACGCTTCACCCGCTCCTGTGGTGCGAAGTGAGTGAGCACATAGGCTTCGATGCCGATCAGCAGCCCGGGGTCGAGCGCGACCGAATCGACCTGGTCGTCGCCCTCGGTGTAGGCATTGGCAAGGTCGAAGCTCGGCGTGACGATGAAGGGTTCGATCGCGTCGTCCTCGAGCCGGCGACTGACCACGAAGCAGCGTGGCGCCTCGACCATCAGATTGAAGTAGTAGCTCTCGCACTCGTCGGGATGCAGTTCGATCTCGAGCCCGTCGAAGCGCTCGAGTCGTGCGCCGGGGACCTGGTCGAGCAGGTCCTGGCGGCCGAGGTCGACCGGAGCCGCCGGATCGGCCGGCAGCACGGCGACCACGCTTCGCCGCTCGGCGAGCCAGCGATTCTGGGCCAGTGCCTCGGTGCGCAGGATCACGGTGACCGGTATCCGATCGACGACCTCGATGCCGTCGCTCACCGGGATGAATTGACGCGAGCCGCCATCCGTCGAGTCCAACCGTGTCTCCTGTGGGAAGCTGCGGCGGACAGCATAACCGACGTGGCCATCGGGCAGTTCGGGTTCGGGCTCGGTTATGCTGGCGGCGTGCAATCTCGCCACGCCGGAGCCGCGATGACGCAGCAGCAGGACCCGGATCGCGCCCCGTCGGCTCCGGCCCGGCCGCGTCCGCAGATGACCGATGCCGGGCTGCGGCCCGCGCACGCGGTCAGCGCCGTCGACGAGTATGGCCGGCGCCGCGAGGGCTTCATTGCCGGAGAGCGTCCGCTGACGCTCTACCTGGACAAGCGCGAGATCGTCACGCTGATGACGCTGGGCACCCATCCCGAGTTGCTCGTGCTCGGCTACCTGCTCAACCAGCGCCTGATCGAGGACCCCGGCGAAGTGCGCGCGATCCAGGTCGACTGGGATGTCGACGCGGCGGCGGTCACGACCTGGAACGGCACCCGGGGAATCGACGAGAAGCTCGCGCATCGCACGGTGACCAGCGGATGCGGGCAGGGAACGATGTTCGGACGCCTCGCCGACGAGCTCGACAGCCTCAGCCTGGCTCGACCGACCTTGCATCAGTCGCGTCTCTATGCGCTGCTTCGTGCGCTGAACGACTACAACGAGGTCTATCGGCGCGCCGGCGCGGTCCATGGGTGTGCCTTGTGCCGGCTGCCGAATGGTGACGGCGAGGCCGACGCGATGCCTGCGATCGAGTTGTTCGTCGAGGATGTCGGGCGCCACAATGCGGCCGACGCGATCGCCGCCCACATGCGCCTCGACGGCCTCGACGGTAGCGCCCGGATCTTCTATACCACCGGCCGGCTGACCTCCGAGATGGTGATCAAGGTGGCGCAGATGCGCATCCCGGTGTTGCTGTCGCGCTCCGGGATCACGCAAAAAGGGCTGGAGCTTGCGCAACGCGTGGGCGTCATGATGCTGGCGCGCGCCCGGGGCCGTCACTTCCTCGTCTACCACGGGGCCGAGCGGCTGGTATTCGATGCGATACCGCCGATGCAAGCCGGCGATGCATCGGGCGGCCCGGCGTCGATCGCTCCCAAGACTACGCCCTAGGGCGTATCGCCGGCTACGCCAGCCGCTACCCCTTGAGGTGCGGATCCGCTCCCACTGCGGGTGATAGACGCCGGTCCGACTTGCCCCTGATCATGACCGGGATAACGTACAAAGGGGGGGATCCCATGGCACTTGCCGCTCACTTGCGCACGACGCTCGCCGTCGCGGCCCTGCTGACACCGACACTCGGTTTTGCAACCAATGGCTATTTCTCGCACGGCTACGGCATCAAGTCCAAGGGCATGGCCGGCGTCGGCATCGCGTTGCCGGTCGATGCGATGGCGGCCGCGACCAATCCCGCGGGCATCGTCTTCGTCGGCAATTCGCTCCAGATCGGGCTCGACTGGTTCAAGCCCGACCGCTCGGCCAGCATCGCCGGCAATGGCGGGGTTCCGGCCTTCGGCGTCCCGTCGCTCGACGGAAACTATGACGGCAATGGCAGCAGCAGCTTCCTGATCCCCGACTTCGGCTATAACCGCCTGCTGCGTCCGGACCTGGCCTTGGGCCTGGTCTTGTACGGCAACGGCGGCATGAACACCACTTACGATCGCTCGCCGTTCACGTCGATGGGCGGGCCGAGTCCAGCCGGCGTCAACCTGACTCAACTCTTCATCGCGCCGACGGTCGCCTACAAGTTGAACCCTCGGCATTCGATCGGCCTGTCGGTGAACTTGGCCTACCAGCAGTTTTCTGCCGATGGGCTGCAGCCGTTCGGCGGCTTCGGGCTCTCGAGCGACCAGACCAAGCTCACCAACAACGGTGTGGACTCGTCGAGCGGCTGGGGGGTGCGCGTGGGCTGGACCGGCAAGATCTCCGACATGATCACGCTCGGCGCGACCTACCAGAGCAAGACCAAGATGGGCAAGTTCGACAAGTACGCCGGGCTGTTCGCCGACGGTGGCAAGTTCGACATTCCGGCCAACTACGGGGTCGGCGTCGCGGCCAAGCTCACGCCGCAACTCACGGTCGCGGCCGATGTGCAAAAGATCGAGTACAGCGGCATCCCCGCGATCGCCAACTCGATCGGTGCCCTGAGCGCCGGTCGCCTGCTCGGGCAGGCTGGCGGCCCGGGATTCGGCTGGCGCGACATGACCGTGTTCAAGCTCGGCGTGAGCTTCGAGATGAACAGCAAGCTGACGCTGCGCGCGGGCTACAGCCACGGTCGGCAGCCGATTCCGGCCGGCGAGACCTTCTTCAACATCCTGGCGCCCGGCGTGATCGAGGATCACCTCACGCTCGGTGCGACCTGGAAGCTCTCGAACGGGCATGAGCTCTCGGTCGCCTATATGCACGGCTTCGAGAAGTCGGTGAACGGCAGCAATTCGATTCCGCCGAGCTTCGGTGGTGGCGAGGCCAACCTGCGCATGAGCCAGAACGCGATCGGCATCGCCTACAGCATCGGCATGTAATGGCTGGCGGGCCGCTCCGGGTCGAAATCCCGGGGACGGCCCGTGCAGTCGCGAAGCAGAGGAAAGGATGGGATACACGATCAACGGTAGCGAAGTCGAGGTCGACGACGAGGGCTTCCTGCTCGAAGCCGACTTCAGCCGCGAGGCGGCCGAGGCGATCGCCGCGGCCGAGGGGGTCGTCCTGACCGACGACCACTGGCTGGTCATCGAGTACATGCGCGAGAAGTTCCGTGAAGACGGCCACACGCCGAACTTCCGGAACATGGTCAAGGACTTCGATGCCGAGCATCCGGGGCACGACTGGAAGAAGTACCTGTACGACCTGTTCCCACAGCAACCGGCGCGTCAGGCCGTGCGCATCGCGGGCCTGACCAAGCCGTTCGGCAAGGGCGGCTACTGAGTCTCGTCGCGGCCTCGCCCTCGGGCGTATCACGAGCTACCCCACGCGGGTGTAGACGGCGGCGGTCGAATACGGATTAATCGGAGCAGGCAGGCGTGCGCGTGGCGGCTAGGGTACGCTTGCAGTTTTTTCCGCCAGACAAGGATGGAGAGTCGACATGGAATTCGACAAGGACCTGGACGCACGCGGACTGAACTGCCCGCTGCCGATCATCAAGACCAAGAAAGCGCTCAACGACATGACCTCGGGCCAGGTGCTGCGGGTTTCGTCGACCGATAGCGGCTCGATCAAGGACATGGAAGCCTTCGCGCGGCAGACCGGGAACGAGCTGCTGTCCTCGGACACCGGCGGAGACGGCTACGTCTTCTTCCTGAAGAAGAAGTAATCGCCACCGGGCCGCAGCGGCCGCGCGCCCCGGCGCGCGGCAAGGTCCGCACAGGAGAAGGGAATGGAACAGAAGAAAATGGCGATCATCGCCACCAAGGGCACGCTGGATTGGTCGTACCCGCCGCTGATCCTGGCGTCGACGGCCGCTGCGCTCGGGTGGGAGGTCCAGGTCTTCTGTACCTTCTACGGGCTTCAATTGCTGCGCAAGGACCTCAGCGGCATCGCGATCAGCCCGCTGGCCAATCCGGCCATGCCGATGCCGGTGCCGATGCCGGTGGTCGTGGCCGCGCTTCCCGGCATGGAGGCCATGGCCACGATGATGATGAAGAAGAAGATGAAGGACAAGGGCGTGGCCTCGATCGAGGAACTACGCTCGCTGTGCCTGGAGGCCGACGTCAAGTTCATCGCCTGCCAGATGACGGTCGACCTCTTCGATTTCCAGCAGTCGGAGTTCATCGACGGTATCGACTATGGCGGCGCGACGACCTTCCTCGAGTTCGCTGGCAACACCGACGTCTGCCTGTACATCTGATGTCGTCATGAGGGGCGGTTCGGCATCGCGACCCGACGCGCCGCAGGCCTTTGCGGCTGCCGAGCGGATTCGCCCGCGATCGCAGACCATTCCGATCCACGTCGACGGGGCACCGGCGACCGACGGCCAGCTCGAGGCCTGCGCATCGGCCGAGCCGTTCGCGCTGATGGTGCTCGGCGACTCGATGCTGCCCGAGTTCGAAGAGCGCGACATCGTCGTGATAGAGCCCGAGGGATTGGCCAACGACGGCGCCTACGTGCTTGCGCGCTGGGATGACGACTGGATCTTTCGGCAGTTGCAACGCCGTGGCGAGCGCTGGGCGCTATGCCCGCTGAATCCGTCCTATCCCGAGATCTCCATTCCCGATCTGTCACCGGTGCGCGGTGTCATCATCCAGAAATCCAAGCCGGGCCGTCGGCGGGCCAGCAAGCGCTACGTGGAGTGACGCGCCCGTGACCCAGCATGCGCCAGCAGCGGTCGGCCCTCGGCACCGGGCGCTGGTGGCGGCGGTGCAGCGCAACTGCAACCTGGCCGATGCGCGGCACGCGCAGGGCCTGACGATGTGCATCTACCTGCTGCAGATGCGCGAGCATTTCCGCTGGGAGCAGGGGCTGCCGTTGGCGGCGCCGCTGGATCGGCGCGCGGTGGGCCGCTGGATCGGCGAGCGCGAGGCCTTGTGGCAGGACCTCGACGACACCCCGGATGCCGCGCTCGAGATGCTACCGCTCGACGGTGGTGCCGACCCGTTCGACGAATCGCTGGTCAATGCCGCGCTCGACCCCGACGGACTCGCGTACGGCGCTGGCCTGGCGAGGCTCGGCGCGCCGGTGTTCGTGGTGGCCGAGCGTCTTTCCGACCAGCGACGCGACGGCGTACGAGTACGCGTGCTCGGCCGCGAATATGCACGGGGGCTGAATCCGCCGGTCGCCGCCAGCAACGACGCCGGCATCCTGATCCGGCGCGACGCCATGCGACGCTGGCTGGCCACACGGCAAGAACTCAGTGTGCAGCGCGCGATGGATGATGCGTTCTCGATCGCCTACGCGCGCTATGCCGGGGTCGATCCCGGCGATGCCCTGCCCACGGGGGATGCGGCCGTCCAGGCGCTGGAGCGTCTGGTCGACGGCGAGATCGAGACCCTGGTGCTGCATGAACTGGGCGAGGTGCGAGCCGAGGCCTTGCTCGGCCCGGACTGGCCGCGAATGCTCGGCGACGGGCTCGATCCCCGCATCGAACTGAGACTGCGCGCGCTCCGAGACCTGCTCGCCGACAGCCTGGTCACGCTGCCCGTGCTGTGCGAACGAGCCGCGAGCACCTCGCTGCACTTCTGGTTCGCCACCTTCGAGGGATTGCGGCGCCAGCTCGCGCCGGATTGGGTGCGGGCCTATCGCGACTGGTCCGCGGGCCAGCATGACGCGCTCGCGAGGGTCGCGCGCGCCGGCCGTCGGCATTGGCTCGAGCTTGCGCGGCGCTGTCTGGACGCGTGGCGCCAGGGCGGCAGCCCGGCCCTGGCGGCGACGATTCGTGCCGACCTCGACCCCTCGATGCCAGCCGCCGAATAATCAGTCGTCCTCGCCCTCGGGCGGCGGGGGCTTGGGGTTCGCGAGCAGATCCTCGGCCTCGAGCGCATTGGCCGCGAAGATCATCCTGATCGTGTCGGGGCTGTCGGGCGGCAGTGCGTCGCGCGCCTCGCGTATCCCTTGCTTGGCCTCGCGGTAGCCGGCGGCCTCGCCCAGGCATTTCAGGGTACGCAACGGGCCGATTCGGTAGATGAAGTAGGGCATGTCTGTGGCACGGGTCGATGGTCACCAATGGGCTTGCAGCCGGCCATCCTCGATTCGACTGGGGTGTCGGCGCAGTGGCTGGTCACCCTTGTCCACGCAGGCGCCGGTCGTCACATCGAAGGTCCAACCGTGCTTCGGGCACACCAGCCGGTCGCCCTGGAGCGCCAACTCGGAAATATTGGTTCCCTGGTGCGGGCACAGGCTGTCGTAGACCGCGATATCGTCGCTGCCGCCATCACGTCGAACGAATACCGCACGGCCATCGCACTCGAGCCGTGTCACGACGGCGGGCTCGAAGTCGTCGGCAGCCCCCAGGTCGTGCCAGTCGGGCCGCGCCTCGAGCGCATCGAGGTCGAAGCCGGGCAGATCCATCGCCAGGATCACGTCGATCGCCCAGACGATCTTGGCCAGCCCCAGCGCGGGGAACGCCATCAGCAGCGCATCCAGCACCTCGTTGGGCGTACAGCCCTCTCGTAGTGCCCGGTTCAGGTATTGGCGCAGGCCGCGCTCGGTCTGCGCATGCACCTTGGTGATGACGGAGATCAGATTGCGGGTCTTGGGGTCGAGGCTGCGTCCGGCCTCCTTCATGAAGGCCAGGTAGTGGCCGAGCGCCTCGGGTCGGGCCTTGACGAGATAGGTCAGTGCTTTGCTCATCGCAGGGATCTCGATTGCAGTTTGCGGTGGGCGTCGTCAGACGCGGGTGCAGCGCAGGCGGGCCGTATCCATGCCGAGTTCGGCCAGGCGTTCGGTGACGGCCGCGACGAACGGCGCGGGGCCGGCCACGTAGAAGTCGGCCTGGCCCGGGGCCAGCGTGTCGCAGGCCGCACTCGCCAGTCGGCCGCCATCGGCCACTGGGTCGGCGCCGTCGACCGGAACATAGTTGAATTCGTCGAGGGCGGCAGCCCAGGCCCGGCATTGATTGTCCAGGTAGTGGCCATCGGTTCGGGTACCAAGCCAGTACAGGCTCATCGACTGACTGTCGTCGATGCTGATCGCGTGCTCGATCAGGCCGCGGATCGGCGCGAACCCGGTGTCGCAGGCGAGGAAGACAGGGCTGCGCTCGCTGTCGGCATCGAGCACGAAGTCTCCGATCGGACCCCGGACATTGACGCCGTCGCCGGCCTCGAGGCCGCCCTCGAACAGGCGCGAGGCAAATGGATCGGCCGGATCACGCGCCACATGGAACAGCAGATTGCGTTCATCGCAGGGACAGCTTGCGACCGGATAGGTGGCGACGGCGTCGTCATCGCCGACAGCCACGCCCAGGGTCACGAACTGGCCGGCCAGAAATCGCAGGCGCGCGCTGCGCGGCGTTTGCAGGTGAAGCTGCAAGGTGTCGGACCCGAGGTTGCCGATGTCCTTCACGCGGGCCACGATCTCCTGCTCCGGGATATCGGCGGGCCCGCGCGCCACCAGTCCCTCGACGACCAGATCGCTCACGGCGGTGTTCGTGCACATCAGGATGTGGCCTTGCTGGCGCTCGGCCGCCGACATCGGGTAGTCGGAATGGCGAAGCTGGCGCACTTCGCCCGAGATCACCCGGGCCCGGCACAGGCCGCAGTTACCCGAGCCGCAGCCGTAGTTGAATCCCAGTCCGGCCTTGAGGCCCGCCTGCAGGATGCTGTCGTTGCCCTCCACCAGGAACTGCTGCCCGCCGGGCTTGACCGTTACGCTCGCACTCACGACTTTCAGCATCTCCGTCATCGCATCGAAGGTGGTCTCGTCTTCGGCAGCCAGGATACGGGCGAGCCCGGCTTCGAGGCGCTCGTACCAGTCCCGCGCGTCGTCGTCGTGCGCCGCCTTCGGTTGGATGCGCTCGATCAGGTCGATGACGAGCTCGTGATAGGCGCTCAGGTGCCGACGCGTGTCGGCCAACTCCTGGCCCAGTCCGAACAGCCGTTGCGCCAGAATCTCGCGAGGGGGTAGCGAGCGTTCCAGCACGCGTCGCCCGAAGGCTTCGTCACGTATCCGGGCCACCTTCTCGAAGGCCCCGGTGTTCTCGATCTCGGTGCGCGGAAAGCGGCGCAACAGGTCGGTCACGTCGATCATGCCGTCGAACGCGGCCAGTTCGCCCCGTGAGACCATGGCCTGCAGAACCGCGCGCGGCACGCCGACCAGCCTTGCCGCGCGGGAAACCGATACCGGTTGTGCCATCGCCGTGCTCGTCTCCGTGGCATGGCCGGACCCCGCGAGATGCGGCGCCGTCCTGGATCCCGGCCCCATGGGCCGAGCCACTGCATGCCTTCGTGTCGCCGTGCGCATCGAAGGCGTCTGTTGCGATGCAGCAAGCTCGCGGCCGCTTCGCCCCATCGTCAGGTCGCTGTGACGCGCTATTAGGCGCGGCGCACAGGCGCATTGTCCATCACCGCATGGGGGAGGGGCGCATTACCCGTAAGGGGGAGTACTTGCGGGTATCATCTTCATCGAGTCTCAAGCGGGAGAGCGGGCATGGACGTGCTCGATCCGAATCGCTGGTCGGGAAGCGCGACCGGTCAATCGACGCCGGCCCCGGAAGGCGGCAAGCGACCGTCGCCGGGCCATGTCGTCCCCATCGAGTCGGCGCCTGCCGGCGCCGACAGCGGTTTGGAAACGATTCTGGAGTCCTTCATCGTCGGAGTCACGCGCATGGTCGGTGCGCGCGCCGGCGTCGTCCGCTCGCTCACGCCCGACGGCACCGAGATGCGTGTCCTGGCCATGACCGGCCTGCCCGAGGAGGTGCGCCGACGCGAGGCGGCGGCGGGATCCTGCGGTGTCTGCGCCGACGCCGTGCGTCGGGCCGACGTCTGCATGGCGGTCGATCCCGGCTCATGCGGAGAGATCGCCAATGCCGCGATCTTCGGCAATCGCGGCCGCGGCACGGTTGCCGTGCCATTGGACTACAAGGGACGGACGGTGGGTGTGTTCACCCTGTTCTTCGACGGCGTCAGCGACGTGCGTGCCGACGTGATCCACTTGTTGCGACCGATCGGACAGCTGCTGGGCGTGACCCTCGAGAACGCCAAGCTGCAGCATGATCGCCTGCGCGACAGCCTGTTGCGCGAGCGGCAGTCGATGGCGGGTGACATCCATGATTCGCTTGCCCAGTCGCTGACCTTCGTGCGCATGCGACTGCCGCTGCTCAAGGATGCGATCCGGGAGAACCAGGCCGATGCGGCCCTGAAGTATTGCGCCGACGTTCACGACGAGCTCGGCAACGCCAACCGGCGCTTGAGGGACTTGATCACGCATTTTCGCGCCGGCATGGATGCGCAAGGCCTGGGCCACGCGCTGGAGCAGACGCGGCTTGGCTTCTTCGAGCGAACGGGCATCGCCCTCGATATCGAGAACGAGGTGGCGGATCTGGCGCTGCCGGTGGGTACCGAGGTCCAGGTCTTCCACATCGTCCAGGAGGCGCTGGTCAACATCCACCGCCATTCACTGGCCAGGCGCGCGCGCGTGAGCGTGCGGCGCCAGGACGATCAGATGGTGTTCACGATCGAGGACGATGGCGTGGGCTGGGACTCGGCCCCCATCGAGCGCGAGTCCGGCGATGCCGGCTCGCATTTCGGCCTCGAGATCATGCGCGAGCGCGCGGCCGGCGTTGGCGGGCGCATCGAGTTCGACCGCGCTGCGATGGGAGGTGCCCGTTTGCGGCTCCATGTCCCGTTGCTCGCGACGAGCGCCTGAGCAAGAGGGGTCGATCGGCAGCCATGACCAGCCCTTTTCGCATCGCCCTGATCGACGACCACGGCCTGTGCCGACGGGGCCTGGCCGAATTGCTCGAGGCGCGCGCCGGCGTGCAGGTGGTCGGCGCGACCGCGAGCGCCGATGAAGCGGTCGAGCTGGCCACGCAGGAGACGCTCGATCTGATCGTCATGGACCTGCGTATGTCGCCCACCGACGGGTTCCAGCTGCTAAAGCGCTTTCGCGACAGCGGCAGCGAAGTGCCGGTCGTGATCCTGACGATGAGCGACAACGGCGAAGACCTGGGCAACATGCTCAGGCTCGGCGTGCGCGGCTATCTGCTCAAGGACATGGAGCCGGACCAGATCGTCGAGTCGATCGTGCGCGCCGCAGGCGGCGAATTCGTGGTGGCCCCGGCCATGGCGCTGAAGCTCGCCGAGTTGCTGCGCGAAGGCAAGAGCCGACAGGAGCGCGAGAACTCCCTCGGCCAGCTGACCGCGCGCGAGCGCGAGATCCTCGGCCATGTCGCCCGTGGCCTGAGCAACAAGGCCATCGCGCGCCAACTGGGCATCAGCCACGACACGGTCAAGCTGCACGTGCGCCACATCCTGGCCAAGCTGAACCTGGGCTCGCGCGTGGAAGCCGCCGTGTTCGCGATCGAGAACCGGGTCGAGACGCTCGACGAAGGGCATCACGGGCTACGGCAAGCGGCTTCGGTGGTGCCGGCGGCAGGCAACGTGGGGTCCAAGCCGGAGGCGGGTAGCGGGCACTGATCCTGGGATCGTTCGATCTTGTCGTGCGCGCAGGGGCTTGGCCCTCGGGCCCGGGTTGGGCGTGGCGGCTTCGGTCCCGCTGCGCGGGACATCCGCCGGATTGCGTGTGCGAGCGGGGGCGCGCAGAACTCGTACGATCCGGGCACTGCGTGCCCGTCCACGTACTCAGACAGGCTGCGCGCCTGATCCCGCTCGCACACGCAATCCGGCGCTCGCCGACACGCCCAACCCGGGCCCGAGGGCCAAGCCCCTGCGAAGCCGGGCGTGCGGGGTAGCGCAGGATCGTGCAGCGGTCCGTCGTGGGGGGATGCGATTGCCGCGGCGGGGCGTCGGCGAGCGTCGTTCGGGCGGGTGGGCGCGGAAAAAGGGGCGCAGTTGTCCGAGTGCCTTGATGCGCGCGAAGCGCGCGGCAAGGCACGAGTTCTGCGTCCCCCGCGCCCACCCGCCCGAACGACGGCAGTCCCGCGCAAGCGGGACCGAAGCCGCCGCCCCGCCGCGGCAATCGCATCCCCCCACGACGCGCCAACCCGTACGCGACAAACAACGTCGGACAACGGCAGCCAGCCCCCGCGAGACTCAGCCAGCCGGCGTGAACCACGCCAGCTTCGGCGCCAGGCTGACCACGTCGCCGACGATGATCAGCGTCGGCGCCTTCAGGTGCGCGGCCTCGGCCTTGGCCGGCAGGGTGTCGAGGTCGCCGACCACCACCCGTTGCTGCGGCGTCGTGCCCTGCTGCACGATGGCCGCGGGGGTCGTGCCGGGAAGCCCGTGGGCACGTAGCTGCGTGCAGAGCTGGTGCAGGCCCAGGAAGCCCATGTAGCAGACGACCGTCTGGCGCCGGCGCGCCAGGCCGGCCCAGTCCAGGTCCATGCTGCCGTCCTTCAGGTTGCCCGTGACGAACACGCAGGCCTGGGCATGGTCGCGATGGGTCAGCGGAATGCCGGTGTAAGCAGCCACTCCGACCGCAGCCGTAATGCCGGGTACCACCTGGAAGCGCACGCCGTGATCGGTGAGCGACTCGATCTCCTCTCCGCCGCGCCCGAACACGAACGGGTCGCCGCCCTTGAGGCGGACCACGCGATGCCCCTGGCGCGCTTTCTCGACCATCAGCGCATTGATCGATTCCTGGCGCATCGCGTGGTCGTTGCGTCGCTTGCCGACGTAGATCCGCTCGGCCTCGGGCGGCGCGAGCGCCATGATCTCGGCCGAGACCAGGTTGTCGTAGAGCAGCACGTCGGCCTGTCGCAGCAGGCGCAGCGCCCGCAGCGTGAGCAGTTCCGGGTCGCCTGGGCCGGTGCCGACCAGGGCGACTTCGCCGGGCTGCAACGCGCGTGCGGCGGGCGGCTCGACGGGGGCACTCATGGCTGGGACGGCGTCACGAAGACGAAACGGGCATCGCCGTTCGGAAGTTCGACGAAATCGATGGTCAGGCCCTGAACCCAATCGAGCGATGGCGGCGAGACCAGCACCACCACGCCTTCGCTGCTGAACTCGGTGTCCTGGTCGCGGCGCTCGTCGAAGCCCATGCCGAACACCGGCTGGCCGTCCTCGAGGCGGCCCGCGACCCGCAGCAGCGGCTCTTCCTGCTCGCTGTCGTCGAAGGCCTGCAGGATGCGTGCGGCCGCTTCAGGTGTGACGGTGACCGACATGACCAGGCCTCCGGGCGCTCGCGTGATGCTGGATGAAGGCGACGAAGCGTGCCGGCCAGTCATGGCCGGCCAGCGATCGCAGGTGGGCATAGGACGCGAGCAGATTGCCGATCACGAGTCCGTCACGCGCGCCGTCGATGCCGTGGCCCCGGGTGACGCGATAGGCATAGCGCAGGTCGGGCGGGAGGTTCTCGAGGCTCGAGTAGTGGAACTCGTGCGCCTTGATCATGCCCGCGTGCCGATTCGGCCACGGGGAATCCGCCGTTTCCTCCAGGTGCACATAGCCGCGACCGATCGGTCGTTCGTGCATCACGGTGTCGCCGGGAACGGCGCCGACCATCTCGGTCCGGCTGCCGCCCCATTGCAGCGAGCGTGACAGATACATCAGCCCGCCGCACTCGGCATAGGTCGGTAGCCCGGCGGCGATCCGCTCGCGTATGTGGCGACGCAGCCCGCGATTGGCGGAAAGCCCCGGCGCGTGGGTCTCGGGAAAGCCGCCGCCGATGAACAGGCCGTCGACCTCGGGCAGGACCGTGTCGCGCAACGGGTCGAAGGCCACGAGCGTCGCCCCGGCGTCGGCGAAGGCGTCGAGATCGTCGGGGTAATAGAAGCCGAACGCTTCGTTGCGCGCGATGGCGATCCGTGGACCCGGGGCACCGCGCGCCGGGACCCGTGATGGCTGCGGTCTCGACCCGCCCGATGCCGGCTCGCCGGCGACCCCACGGCGCATCAGCGAATCGAGGTCGACCCCGGCGCCCACGGCCGCGCTGATGGCCGCGATGCGCTCGCAGGCCTCGGTGCTCTCGCTGCTGGGCACCAGGCCCAAGTGGCGTTCGACGATCCGGATCGATGCATCCTCGCCCAGTGCACCCAGGACCGGCACGTCGGTGTAGTCCTCGATCACGCGGCGCAGTTTCGATTCATGCCGACTGCCGCCCACCCGATTCAGGATCACGCCCGCGATTCGAACCGCGGGGTCGAAGGCCTGGTAGCCGAGCACGAGGGGTGCCACGCCGCGTGTCGTGCCGCGTGTGTCCAGGACCAGGACCACCGGGATACCGAGAATCCGGGCCAATCCGGCGCTGCTGTCGCGGCCGTCGCTCGAAACCCCATCGTGCAGCCCCTTGTTGCCTTCCACGAGGGCGACGTCGGCGTCGCGGGCGTGATGTTCGAAGGTCTCGCGCAAGGAGGAGGGATCGCTCAGATAGGGATCCAGGTTGCGGCAGGCCCGTCCGGCGGCCGCGCCCAGCCACATCGGGTCGATGTAGTCAGGGCCCTTCTTGAACGGCTGGACGCTCAGGCCACGCTCGCGCAATGCCGCGCACAGCCCGATGCTGACGGTGGTCTTGCCCGAGGACTTATGGGCTGCGCTGAGCAGGAAGCGGCTCATCCGGCGACGTCCGACATGGTGCGACCGAGCGTTCAGTCGTCGGTGCCCGTCGAGGCGGTCGGGTCGTCGGCCGGCACGAACCCGAACAGCCGAACGCCGATGATCGTGACGAGGAAGGCCGCGCCCACGCCGCCGATGCCGAGCAGCAGCTCGGGCAGGCTCGGCGTATAGGGGGAGATCGCCCCGTCGAGGAAGCTGCTCGAGACCTCGCGTCCCGGGAAGAGGTCGAGCGGATAGGCCTGCCCGCCGATGATGAACGCATACATGAACGCCAGCGCACCAAGCAAGGTGGCGCCGGCTGCGACCAGGGTGGCGCGTGCACCGCCGAAGGGTCGCAGGTAGATCAGCGCGAGCGGCAACACGCTGCCCACCAGCACGTAGCCGAGCCAGAACATGCGCGTGTAGATGCCTCCGTCGAGCAGCAGGAAGCGCTCGAATCCGTCCTGGCGCGCGAAGTAGAGGTTGGTGAGGTGGTAGACGGCCACGAAGTAGAGCGAGCCGGCAACGAAGACGCCGAGCAGGTTGCGCAACCGGCGCTGCGTGGCGACATCCAGCTCGAGCGCATTCCAGCCGTACATCGCGGTCTGGACGATGTAGAAGGCAGCCAGGCCCCAGGCAAACGACATCACGATGAACATCGGCGCGATCACGGCCGACTGATAGGCCTGACGCGCGACCAGGAAGCCGAAGATCGATCCGGTCCCGGTGGTCAGGATCAGGCGCCAGACGAAGGCAAGCAGCCCGATTGGCTTGGAAAGCGGCGAGAAGCGCTTTTCCATCAGCATCCACAGATAGACCGCGACGATGCCGAACATGCCCGAGTACAGGAACACGTTCCAGGCGAACACCGATTTGAAGTTGTAGTGCGTGGCCGCGACGACGAGCCGGTCCGGTCGACCGAGGTCGAGCATCAGGACCATGAGGCCGCCGGCGAGCATCGCGATGCACAGCAGTCCCGACAAGGGGGCGCGGGCCTTGTACACCGACTTTCCGAAGACGGATCCGATCGACGCCACGTTCAGCGCTCCGGAGGCCGCCACGATCAGGAACACGGCGAATACGTGTGGTAGCCCCCACACGACATGGTTGTTCATGCCGGTGACCACGTGGCCGCTGGTCTCCATGTGATGGGCGGCGCCCAGGCCGACCAGAACCACCAGCGCGCCGAGTCCGGCCAGGGCCCAGAAATGCGCGGAGCCGAAACGCGCGAGCGGCGAGTACGTCGGGATGGTGGTGTCGGTTGCGCCAGGCATTGGCTCAGAGTCCGTGATAGCGCACGCCGGGATCGAGTCCCAGGTCGGCGCGGATCTGCAGGGTCGCGACTTCGCGGATGCGCTTGGCGATCGCGCTGTCGGGCGCGTTGAGGTCCCCGAACAGGATGGCGTCGTTCGGGCAGGATTCCACGCACGCGGGCTTGCGGCCACGATCGATCCGATGCACGCACATCGTGCAGCTCTCGACGCAACCCTTGCCTCGGGGCACCTGCGGGTTCTGATCGTGCACCGGCTCGTGCACGAAGCTGCGGGCCTTGTAGGGGCAGGCCATCATGCAGTAGCGGCAACCGATGCAGGTGTGACGGTCGACCAGCACGATGCCATCGGCGCGCTTGAATGAGGCGCCGGTCGGGCAGACGTCGACGCAAGGGGGCTCGGCGCAGTGCTGGCACATCACCGGTGCGCTCACCTGCCGGCCCGTGCGCGCCTCCTTGATCTCGATCTTGCGGATCCACTGCGATTCGGTCGGCGCCGTGCTGCCGTTGCCGAAGCGGTTCTCTTCGCGACAGGCCGTCACGCATCGGTCGCAATCGCTGCGACATCGGGTGGCATCGACCAGCATGCCCCAGCGGATCGCGGGCGACGCCGGCTCGCCGGTCGGCCGGGCGGTCTGCGCGCGGGCCACCTCGAACAGCCGGATGCCCGGTGCGATCGCGACGCCGGCGGCGAGCGCGCCACCGATCGCCAGTGCAGCGCGCCGGCCGCTGGTGGCCTTGGGCCGAACGGCCACTCGGGCGCGCAGTTTGTCCCTGTTGCTCATTTGGCGGCTCCCGAGAGCTGCGCCGGCGACGCGGTGCGCGCTTGATGGCATTCGAAGCAGTCGAGCTTCACGGCTGCGTAGGCGTGGCAACTCTGGCAGAAGCCATCGGGCGAACCCAGCACGCTGCGAATGGCCGCATCGGTCGAGCCCGATCGGGTTGCCTGCGGGGTGGCATGGCAGGCGATGCAGTCGTTGAGGCTGGCCTTGCCGCCGCGGATGCCCTGGCGCATCGTGCGGTCCCGCTGATGATGGAGCATCTTCATGTGATTGCGCCGCATCTCCTCGACCGGTGCGATGCACTTGCGCTTACCGTCGGGGCCTCGGTCGATCTCGAGAACCGGCCTGGGAACGCGCGAGCCGGTCTGCGCGGACGAGGCGGCCGGCGCGGACGCGGCAGGCGCCGCGACGGCCAGGCCGGTGCCGCCCAACCCGTCGCCGATCGCCAGCACCACGGCGCCGACCACGGCCAGCACGGCCAAGCCGGCTCCCAGCCTGGCGAGCCAGCGCTTGCCGCGAGCGCGCGAGATCATCGCACCCGCCTCATTCGCCCAGGCCCATCTGGATGTAGCCGGTCGGGCAGACATCGGCGCAGATGTGGCAGCCGACGCAGCGGTCGTAGTCGGTGTAGACGTAGCGGCCCGTGGTCGATTGCTTGCGCGGCGTCTTCTTGACAGCCGTCTGCGGACAATAGACCACGCAGTTGTCGCACTCGAAGCAAAGGCCGCAGCTCATGCAGCGCTTGGCCTCGGCCACCGCCTGGGCCTCGTCGAGCGCGGCGATGCGCTCCTCGAAGTTGCCCAGCGCGCTGTCGCGGTTCAGGGTCACGAAGCTGCGCTTGCGTCGCTCGTCGTAGGTGAAATGACCGAGGAAGAGCTGGTCGTGCGCGATGACGTAGCGTTCCGAGCGATTGTCGAAGTTGTGGATCGCACCGGTGCTGGAATCGGTGCCGCGAACGGGCTCGTCGATCTCGGTGAGGGGCAATCCGGTCTCGACGTACTTGCGCATCAGGTCGAACGAATGCACGTCGATCTTCGGGCGCTTGGTGGCTTCGCGACCGGCGAGGAAATCGTCGATGCCATCGGCGGCGATGGCGCCGTGGCCGATGGCGGTGGTCAGCAGATGCGGACGCAGCACATCGCCACCGGCAAACACGCCGTCCTGGCCCTGGACCCGGTAATTGCGATCGGCATTGACCGCGCCACGGCCATTGTCGAACACCTCCAGGCCCGTGAAATCGACGGCCTGCCCGATGGCCGAGACGATCAGGTCGGCCTCGATGTCTTCCTCGGAGCCTTCCTTGATCTCGATGTTGAGCTTGCCACCCGCGAGCTTGGCCTCGCACTGGGCGACGCGCAGCGCCGTGGCGCGGCCGTCGGCGCCCCGGATCACGGCCACCGGCACCAGCCCGCCGCGGATCGAGATCTCCTCGGCCTGCGCCTGTTCGATCTCGTGGCGATTCGCCTGCATCTTCTCGATCGGGAACACCGAGGTGAGCACGACTTCGGCGCCCTGCTTCAAGGACAGGTCGGCCACGTCCTGCGCCAGGTAGCCGGCGATCGCGCCCTCGAAGTCGGTGGGCTTGGCATTCTCGATGTGGCCCAGACGGCGCGCCACCGTGGCCACGTCGATCGAGGTATCGCCGCCGCCGACCACGACGACGCGCTTGCCGACGTGGGAGAGGCGCCCGTCGTTGAAGGCGCGCAGGAAGGCTGTCGCCGTCACGACGTTCGGCGCATCGGCATCCTTGGCGGGCAGCGCGCGTCCGGACTGCGCACCCATGCCCAGGAACACGGCGTCGAAATCCTGGCGAAGCTGCTCGAGCGTGACATCGGTGCCGACCCGGCATTTCATGCGGGTCTGTACGCCCAGGTCCAGGATGCGCTGGATCTCCGCGTCGAGGATCTCGCGCGGGGTGCGAAAGCCGGGGATCCCGTAGCGCATCATGCCGCCAAGCAATTCGTGCTCGTCGAAGATCGTGACCGCATGGCCGCGTAGCGCGAGCTGGTAGGCGCACGACAGGCCCGCCGGCCCGCCACCGATCACCGCGACGGTCTTGCCGCTGCTTTGCGTCGGCTTCTCGAACCCGAGGCCGTTCGTGATCGCCCACTCGCCCAGGAAGTGCTCGACCGAGTTGATGCCGACGTGGTCTTCGACCTCATTGCGATTGCAGCCAGTCTCGCAGGGCGCAGGACAAACCCGGCCCATCACCGACGGAAAAGGATTCGCCTCGGTCAGGCGACGCCACGCGTATTCCTGCCACGCCATGCCCGCCGGCGGCTTCTCCATGCCCCGGACCACGTTCAGATAGCCGCGGATGTCCTCGCCGGCCGGGCAGCTCCCCTGACAGGGCGGTGTCGACTGGATGTAGGTCGGGCACTTGTGCGAATGGTCGCCGTCGAAGATCTTCTCGTGAAAGTCCTTCCAGGCCTGATCGCCGTCTTTGTAGCGGCGAAAGGTGAGCTTTTCGGTTCTGGGCTCGGGATTGGCGGACATGATTTCCTCTTCGTTCCGGTTCGATCACACCACTCGTGCCGACGTGATGCCTGCTTCGCTGTTCGGGCTCGCGCCCGACCTCAGTCTTTGGCGCCGAGGCGGATCGCCGTGCTCACGAGCTGGTGCACGCCCCCGACATTGCCCATCTTGAAGCCGTAGTACGGCAGGACCTTGGTGAACTGCGCCTTGCAGATCGCGCAGATCGTCGCCATGAAATTGACGCCCTGCCCATCGGCCACCCGGCGCAGCGCCTCCATGCGTGGCAGCGCACCCTTGACCCGCAGATCGACGATCTCGTCGGTCAGCACGCCGCCGCCGCCGCCGCAACAGAACGTGCGCTCGTGCGTGGTGGCCGGATCCATCTCGACGAAGTGGTTCGCGGTGGCGCGGATGATCGCGCGCGGGATGTCGAACTGACCGCCGGGCGCATCGCCCATGCGCGAGGCCCGGGCGACATTGCAGCTGTCGTGGAAGGTGACGATGCGATGATCGTTCGCATCCTTGTCGAGCGTGAGTGCGCCGCGCTGGATCAGGTCCCAGGTGAACTCGCAGATGTGCATCGGCTGCTTGTAGCGAGCGTCGAGCTGGCTCTGGAGCTGGACGGCGAACGGATCCTTGCCACCGGCACCGATGCCCACCAGCGTGTTCCAGAAGCTGTAGGCGACCCGCCAGGCATGCCCGCACTCGCCGACGATGATCCGCTTGACGCCCAGTTCGAGCGCCGCCTCGCGGATGCGAAGGGCGATCTTGCGAAGATGCTCGTAGTTGCCGATGAACATGCCGAAGTTGCCGGCCTCGGACGCATGCGAGGACAAGGTCCAGCTCACGCCGGCGGCATGGAAGACCTTGGCATAGCCGATCAGGCTCTCGACGTGCGGCTCGGCGAAGAAGTCGGCCGACGGGGTGATCAACAGGACCTCGGCGCCCTTCTGGTCCAGCGGCAACTTGACGTCGGCACCGGTTTCTTCCTTGATGTCTTCCTCGAGCCCTTCGAGGGTGTCCTCGAGTGCCGGCCCGGGCAGGCCCAGGTTGTTACCGATCCGATGCAGCTTGCCGATGATCTCGTTGGTGTACTTCTGGCCGTAGCCGACGTGGTCGAGAATCTCGCGCCCGGCCATCGTGATCTCGGCGGTATCGATGCCGTACGGACAGAAGACCGAGCAGCGCCGGCATTCCGAGCACTGGTTGTAGTAGGTGTACCACTCGTCGAGGACCTCGGGCGTGAGGTCGCGCGCGCCGACCAGCTTCGGGAACAGCTTGCCGGCCAACGTGAAATAGCGCCGGTAGACGCTGCGCATCAGGTCCTGGCGCGCGACCGGCATGTTCTTGGGGTCGGCGGTGCCCAGGAAGTAATGGCACTTGTCGGTGCACGATCCGCAGTGCACGCAGGCATCGAGGTAGACCTTCAGCGAGCGATAGCGCTCGAGCAGCGTGCCCATGTGCGCGATCGCTTTCTCGCGCACCACCTCGAAGTCCTCGTCGAGCTTGGGCGCGAAGCCCACGCCTTCCTGAATCTTTTCGTTCGCGACGTAGGGCCGCACACCGGCCATCGCATCGGGGACCAGTGCGGGAGAGGTGGGGTAGGGGCGCAGTGCCGGCGCCTTGATCTCGGGTCCGGCCATCTCAGCGCTGCTCCATACGGGCCGCCCAATCGGCGATGTGCCGATGTTCGCGCGGATCGTCGACCTGGTTGCGCGACGGCGAGAAGAACAGGCCCGGCGCGTGCAACAGTTTCGAGAACGGGAAGATCAGCATCAGCGCCACGATCAGCGTCAGGTGCAGATACAGGATCGCGTCGCCTGGAAGCGGCTGCCAGTCGACGCGCATCAGCCCGAGGAAGAAAGCCTTCACGGCGACGATGTCGGTGTGGAAGAGGAACTTCATCGATGCGCCGCTGGCACCGATCGCGAGCAGCAGCGCGAGCATCAGGTGATCGGACGGGGTGGAGATGTAGCGCACGCGATCGACGAACAGCCGTCGTGCCCACAGGCCGGCCAGGCCGATGACCATGCCGAAGGCCGCGTAGGTTCCGAAGGGCTGGATGAACAACAGCCACTCGGGCACCGGTTGAACGAAATAGCGCAGGTGCCGCAGGAGCACGAGCGCGAGGCAGGCGTGGAACAGCCAACCGAACAGCCAGGTCCAGAGGCTGCCCTTGAACAGGCTTTCGAAGAACACGACCTCGCGCACCATGCGCAGGCCGACGCCGGCGGCCGTGGTCGGCGCGGGCGTGGTCGGAATCTTGAGCGGGGCCGGCGTGCGGGCGTAGTCGAGGATCTTGACGACCACACCCGCCACGCAGACCACCGTAGCGGCATAGAAGAGCAGTGCGAAAACCACCGTTGCTGCGGTCATCGTCCTTGTCTCCTCCGTGCCGTTCGACGACCCTTCCGGGCCGTCAGACGCAGCCGGTCGGCTTGGGCAGGCCGGCGATCTTGCAGGCCTGCTTGGCCGGGCCGTACGGGAACAGTTCGTACAGGTAGGCGCTGTTGCCCTTCTCCGGTCCGAGCTTCTTGCCGATCGCCTTGGTCAGCACGCGAACGGCCGGCGCGATCTGGAACTCGTCGTAGTACTCGCGCAGGAAGTTCACCACCTCCCAGTGGTTCTCGTCCATGTCGATGCTCTCGGTCTTGGCGATCTCGCCCGCGACCGCCTCGTCCCAGTCGGACAGGTTGACGAGATAGCCTTCCTCGTCGGTTTCGATGGACTTGCCGTTGATTTCGATCGTGGCCATGGACTTCTCCCGGATTTGCGTTTCGTTGACTGAAGGGGGCCTCTGGTCGGCACCCCGGTTTTCTAGGGCCTTGGACCAGTCAGAGCCATGACTGGCAATTCGGATGTTCGGCGACCAGGTCGACGAAGCCTTCGTAGTCTACGGTGCTCACCCCGTCGATGAGCCGGTCGGCCACGCCGCGGGCCTCGAGGTCCGGGCCCAGCGCATAGACCTTCAGGCGACTGGACATCGCGGTGATCTTCTCGGCGGCGGCATTGCCCCGGGTGGCCGCGTAGACGGCATCCTCGATCAGCAGCACGGCACCGCTGCGAGCGAAACGATCGACTGCGTCGAGCGAGTTGCTCGAGAGCGGGGAACGGTTGACGATGTGCAGCATGGTTCTCCTCGCTCAGAAACTCAGGACGACGTCTTGTTGTTCCATCAGTTCGGCCATGCCGGCGTCATCGAGCACGGTCACGTCGACGATCAGGTCTTCCTCGGTCAGGCCGCGCGCCTCGAGCGAAGCCTGGTCGACATAGAGCTTCTCGATGTCATAGCCGTCGAGCGCCCGGTAGGTGGGCGAGAAGTTCTTGGTCTCGATCCCCTTGGTGACCATGCCGCGCTTGAGCTGGTAGACGCCGTCGTCGACGAACACCAGCGAGACGTCCTGGTCGAAGGCCGCCGTGATCAGGACCACCTCGAGCGACTCGAGCGCATAGATGGTGCCGTGCGGCGCCTTGCGGTTCACGAACATGAATTTCTTCTGTATCGACATCTCGCCCTCAGTCGCCGAAAGTGACCACGCGATCGGCCTCGATCCCGATCTCGACCAACTGGCCGAGCCCCGAGATCCGGAAGCCCGGCGCCAGCACGTTGTCCTTGATGCCGCGCCGCAGGGCGGCCGCGACGCACACGACCAGGTCGACGTTGTGCTCGGCCGCGAGCTTGGACCAGCGCTGCACGATGTTGCGGTCGTCCTGGGGGGGCTCGGTGAGGTCGTTCGAGTTGTAGACGCCGTCGTGATAGAAGAACACGCGGGACACCTCGTGCCCCTTGGCGATGGCGGCCCGGCAGAACAGGTAGGCGGAGTCGCTCGCCTGGTGCTGGTAGGGGCCTTCGTTGACGAGAATGCCGATCTTCATTGGGATCCCGGGCGCGATGGTCAGAAGCGAATGTGCGTCGAGGCGTTCAGCGACGAACGCGAACCGCGCCAGTCGTCGATCAGGTACTTGGTGAACGGCAACTCGGTCTTCTCGAAGAAGCGAGGCCAGCCGATGCGATCGATCCAGTCGGCCAGGCGTTCCCAGGAGCGCGCGTCTTCCTTGTAGACGTGCAGGATCTTCTTGACGATCTCGCTGACCTCGGGCCAGCGCGGCGGGTTGTTGGGTAGGCCGCTGGCCACCATCTTCATGAAGGTCGGCTTGCCGCGCGCGTTGGAATTCTTGCCACCGACCCAGATCGCGAGCTTGGAATGCTCGGGATCGTTGATCTGCATCGGCGGGCAGGGCGGGTAGCAGGCGCCGCAGCACACGCATTTCTTCTCGTCGACCTCGAGCGAGGGCTTGCCGTTGACCAGCGCCGGGCGGATCGCCGCGACCGGGCAGCGTGCGACCACGGCCGGGCGCTCGCAGACGTTGGCCACGAGGTCATGGTTGATCTTGGGCGGCTTGGTGTGCTGGACGATGATCGCGATATCGGCCTGGCCGCCGCAGTTGATCTCGCAGCACGAGGTGGACAGGTGCACGCGGTTGGGCATCTCCTCGCGCTTGAACTCGTCGTAGAGCTCGTCCATCAGCGCCTTGACCGCACCGGAGGCATCGGTGCCGGGGATGTCGCAGTGCAGCCAGCCCTGGGTGTGCGCGATCATCGAGACCGAGTTGCCGGTGCCACCGACCGGGAAGCCGTTTCCTTCGAGTTCGGCGATCAGCGGCGCGACCTTGGCCTCGTCCGACACCATGAACTCGATGTTCGAGCGGATCGTGAAGCGGACATGGCCTTCGGCGAACCGGTCGGCGATGTCGCAGAGCTTGCGGATCGTGTGGACGTCCATCTGCCGCTGGGTGCCGGCACGGACCGACCAGACTTCCTCGCCGCTGTGCGCGACATGGTGCAGCACGCCGGGACGCGGCCGGTCATGCCATTTCCAGTTGCCGTGGTTGCGTTTCAGGACCGGATGCATGAATTGCATGTGGTCCGGTACGCCGGTTTCCTTGGCCCGGCGCGGGGTCGGCGGAGCGGCTTTCTTGGTTTCGGTGGCGGTCGCCGTTGACATGGTCCTTGACTCCTGTGACTGCGGCTCAGGCGGCCTGTTTCTTGGCGGCGTTGATCTTGGCGACTTCTTCTTCCCAGCCGTCCATGCGGACGTAGGGGTTGGTGCGTGGCGTCGAGACCATGTTCGGGTCGATCGGCAGCCCGATGCCCTCGAGGAAGTTCACCAGGCCGATGCGCTCGATCATCTCGCCGGTGCGCTCGTGCTCGAGTGCGTTGTCGGCGAAGAACTCGATCACGTTCTCGGCGATCTCGACCAGCTTCTCGCGGTCTTCCTCGGTCTCGAGCTTGATGAAGGGAACGACCACCGTGCCCATCAGGTCGCCGATCTTGAGCGTGCGCTTGCCGCCGATCAGGATGCTGGCACCCTTGTCCTTGCCCGGGGCGAGCGCGCCGGTCATGACGTTGACGCAGTGCATGCAGCGCACGCAGTCGCGATTCTCGATCTCGAGGCTTTGCTCGTCGTTGACCCGGACCACGGTCTTGCTCGGGCCGTCGACCACTTCCTCGTGCTTCTTGAGCATGATGGCCTTGGTCGGGCAGCGGGTGACCACGTCGTTGATCAGCTCGGTCATGCCGTGCTTGTCGAACCACTTGCGCGCCAGGGCCTCGTCTGTGCGCATGTTGTCGCGCCAGGTGCCGATGACGGCGAAGTCCGCGCGCTGCACCGAGTTCATGCAGTCGTTCGGGCAGCCCGAGAACTTGAACTTGAACTTGTAGGGCAGCGCCGGGCGATGGATGTCGTCGAGGAAGTTGTTGATGACCGCGCGCTGGGCCTGGCCCTCGTCGTAGCAGGATTGCTCGCAACGGGCCGCGCCGACGCATGACATCGAGGTGCGCACCGCCGGGCCGGCACCGCCGAGGTCGAAGCCGAGCTCGTTGATCTCGTCCCAGGCGTCCTGGACCTTGTCGGACTTTGCGCCCTGGAACATGATGTCGCCGGACTGCCCGTGGAAGGCGATCAGGCCGGAACCGTGGCGCTCCCAGATGTCGCACATCTTGCGCAGCACGTCGGTGTCGTAGTGCATGCCCGGCGGGGGCATCACGCGCAGGGTGTGGAACTCCGCGGCGTCCGGGAACCGGGGTGAGCCGTCGGCGTTCTTGAGCTCGGTGAAGCGCGGGATGATGCCGCCGCCGTAGCCGAACACGCTGACGGTGCCACCCTTCCAGTAGCCCTTGCGGGTCTGGTACGAGGTCTCGAGCTGGCCGAGCACATCGACCATGTAGTCGTTGTCATCGGCGAGCCGCTTCAGTCCGGTGACGAAGCTGGGCCAGGGGCCGCTCTCGAGTTGGTCGAGATTGGGGGTCGGATGCTGCTTCTTGGCCATCTGGCTTGCCTCCTGGTTGTGCGGGCGTGCGGGCATCGCAAGCCCGTCACTCTTGCCAGCAAAATACTACGGAGCGGACCTTTGCGCCGCCATTCCCCGCGTCGGCTATGCTGCCGACACGAGCAGGGGGGTGTCCGAACTACCCACAAGGAGTATTTTTCGCCACCTCGCCGTGGTTATGGACGGCCGCTGCCCGCAACCGCCAATGTATGAATCGGAGGAGCGCGTGTCTACTGAATCCACGGACAAGTATTCGATCCGGTCCCTGTGTCGGCTGGTCGTCCCGATGGGCGGACAGGAAATCGAGTTGCAGCAGGTCGATTTCGCGGTCGGCGGGATGAGCCTGCTTCGCACCCGCATCCGCGAGGGGCGGCGCTTCACGGTCTTCGACATCGATCCCGCGACCGCGCGCCAGTGGGGCGATGCGCTGAGTCGCTGGGCCGCAGCCCAGCCGGTCAACGACGGCGAACCCGCGCGACCGGCCAACGACGCGCCGGGGTCGTCGGATACGCCGTGATGCACCGATGAGCGCCCCTGGCGACGTTGTCGAGACCGTCGACCTCGTCTTCGGCCTGGCCGGCGAGTCGCTGCCGCGCGACTACCGTGCCGCGCTGTGGGACGCGCTCGCCCAGGCGGCCCCGTGGCTGCGAGCGGAGCCGGCGGCGGGCCTGCACCCGGTGCGGGCGAGCGAAGGCGGCGAGCGCTGGCTGCTGTCGCGACGCTCGCGACTGGTGCTGCGCGTGCCGCTCGCCCGCGCCGACGAGGCGGCCGCGCTGGCGGGAAGCGAGCTGTCGGCGGGCGGCCATCCGATTCGCCTGGGCAGCGCCCGCCGGCGTCCGATCGAGCCGTCGCCGACGGTTGGCGCAGCCTTCGTGGTATCGGGCGAGGCCGGCGAGCTCGAGCATCAGCAGCGCCTCACGGCCGCGCTGCGCGAACTCGGGCTGCCCGAGAGAGTAATCTTCGGTCGCATGACGCAGTTGCGGGCAGGCACCGGCATGCTGACCGGCTCGAGCGTGGTGGTTCACCAGCTCGGCGCCGCGGCATCGCTGCGCCTGCTGCACGGGGGGCTCGGACCGCATCGCGGAATCGGCTGCGGCCTGTTCGTGCCCTACAAGGAAATCGCGGGGCTGACCGACTGAGGTCGCGCGACGACGGGAGAATTCGAGATGACGATCGAAGAGGAAATCAAGCCGAACGTGACCCTGGACGTGACCGGATCCACCTGCCCCGGCCCGATTCTCGGGGTCCGCAAGATGGTCGCGGAGCTCGACGAAGGCCAGGTCCTGCTGCTGTTCTCGGACTGCCCAGGCACGCGCGACGATCTCAATGCCTGGGCCGAGCACACGGGCAACACCATCTTGCGCACACGGCGCATGCAGGGCGATGTCACCGGGTACTACATTCGCCGTGGTGGCGCGGCGGCGGCCGAGCCCGAGGCGGCGCTGTCGCTCGACATGCGCGGCTCGGTCTGCCCGGCGCCGATCATCGAGGCCCGGCGCATGCTGATGGAACAGCCCGCCGGCACGACGCTGAAACTGGTCAGCGACTGCCCCGGCGCGCGCAGCGACGTCGAGGGCTGGGCCCGAATGACCGAGATCGATCTGTTGCAGGTGCGCGAACTCGGGCCCCACGAGTGGGCCTTCTACCTGCGCCGGGCCGGATGAGCGGCGCGTGGGCGAGCGCGCCGCGGCTTGGCGGCGGGGCCGGCGCGGGGGCTGACTGATGTCGACCCGTACGGGCCTGCGCCTGAAGACCTTCTGGTTCAAGGACCAGCGCGCCCGCGATCCGAACCAGATCGCGACCGCGACGGCCGCGGTCTTGTGGCGAGGCGCGAATCACCGCATCCAGAACCTGCGCAACGGCAAGTTCAACATCGATGCCGGTCCCGACTATGCGAACGTGCTGGTCGAGTTGCTGTGCCTGATGGTGGTCGTGGCCGACCGGATCGCATATCGGCAAGAGGCCGCGCCATGGCGCGAGCAGTTCACCGGTGCGCTGGCCCACCGGGTCGGCGAGTTGCTCCAGGACAGCCTCGATGACCTGATCGGTCCCGATCCCGATCCGGCCCGCGGCTGGCGGCGTCGCTTCATCGATCGCGTCAACGCGCGCATCGCGGAGTACGCGGCGCACGACTACGGCCCCGACGGACCCGACTTCGGCTTCCTGCGTCACTTTGGCGACTGCCTCACCGAGATGCTGCCCGATGCCGACGATCGACGCTGGTCCTGCGACCAGGCCATGACGGTGGAGGGGCCGGAGATCGTCGACATGATGGAGAAGTCGCTCTCGGGCCTGCTCGGGCTCGCGCCCAAGCCGCCGCGGCGGGCGGCCGGAGGCGCCGACTGATGGGTGCGCTCGAAGCCGGTCTGGACGGCGATCCGTTCGCGATCGATCCGGGTGCGGCGGACTGCGATGCCTGGCAGCGCTGGCGCGAGCGCAAGCTCGCCGATCGGCCGCGCGGTCCCGACGACCTGCTCGTCGAGGTGCGGGATCCAGCCGCGCCAAGCGCCGCCGAGCGGGCTGCGATCCTGGACCGCTGCCGACGCTGGAACATGGCGCTCTATCGCGTGACCGGATCGGGCGCTCTGGCCCAGGCGGACCCGAGCGCCGCGGTCCGAGCGCTGGCCGCCCGGCTCGGCCTGGTCCGGCTCGACCACAACTGGCTCGCCGGCGACGGGGGTATCAGCGAGTTGCGTGACGCCGGTGAGACCGCGCACCGCGGCGAGTACATCCCGTACACCAACCGCCCGATCCGCTGGCACACCGACGGCTACTACAACCCGCCGGCCCGCACCGTCCGGGCGATGCTGCTGCATTGCCTGGCGCCGGCGCAATCCGGCGGCGAGAACACCCTGATCGACCACGAGATCGCCTATCTGTTGCTGCGCGACCAGGATCCCGATCATGTCCGAGCGCTGTCGGCGCCCGATGCGATGCGGATCCCGGCGCGCGAGGACGATGAGGGCGAGGTCGTCCGGGCAGAGCAGGTCGGGCCGGTGTTCTCGCGCGATCCGCGCGATGGCGCCTTGCACATGCGCTATACGGCCCGCACCCGAAGCATCGCCTGGAAGCGGGACCCGATGCTCGAGCGGGCGCGGGCGGCGCTCACGGCCCTGCTCGAGCAGGACGGGGCGCACCGCTTGCGACTGAGGATGGAGGCGGGCATGGGGCTGGTGTGCAACAACGTCTTGCACGATCGCGCCGGTTTCACCGATTCTTCGAGCGCGCGCAGGCTCGTGCTCAGGGCGCGCTTCCTGGAGCGGGTGGCCCCGGCCTGATGCCCGGCGATTGGCGAGGGCGGCGACGACGGATCCGCGAGACAAGAATTCAGAGGGGAGGCAAGGCAGGCGATGGACGAAGCACTGATCTCGACCGGCACGATCGCGTGGCTCGGTTTCGCGCTCGGCGCGGTATTCGGGTTCACCGGCAACCGGACGAACTTCTGCACGATGGGCGCGATATCCGACATCGTCAACATGGGCGACTGGACCCGGATGCGGATGTGGCTGCTGGCGATCGCGGTCGCCCTGCTCGGCGTGGCGGTGCTGCAGTCGAGCGGCCAGGTCGATGTCTCCAAGTCGATCTATGGCGGCACCCGACTGAGCTGGCTGTCGCACGTGGTCGGCGGGCTGATGTTCGGCGTTGGCATGGTCTTGTCGTCCGGCTGCGGCAGCAAGACGCTGATCCGGGTCGGTGGCGGCAACCTGAAGTCGGTGCTGGTGCTGATCGTCATGGGGATCGCCGCGTTCGCCACGCTCAAGGGGGTGTTCGGTGTCTGGCGCGTCGCGACCGTGGACAAGGTGGTTGCCACGCTGCCGGCCTCGCAGGACCTGCCATCGCTGCTGGGCTTCGCCATCGGGGTCGATCCCAAGACCCTCGCGCTCTGGCTGCCGCTGGTCATCGGGCTCGCGCTGCTGGCGTTCGTGTTTGCGCACGCCGAGGCGCGCAAGCCCGAGGCGGTGCTGGGCGGGATCGTGATCGGGCTGACCATCGTCGGCGGCTGGTATGTCACCGGCCATGTGGGCTTTGTGGCCGAGCATCCGCAAACCCTCGAGGCGGCCTATGTGGGTACGCTGAGCAACCGGCCCGAGTCGCTGTCGCTGGTGGCGCCGTCGGCGCAACTGCTCGACCTGCTGATGTTCTGGAGCGACAAGAGCAAGTTCCTGTCGTTCGGTGTCGCTGCCGCGCTCGGCATCATGGCCGGCTCGGTCGTCTCGGCGCTGATCACGAAGAGCTACCGTGAGGAGGTCTTCCCGAACGCGGCCGACTTCAAGCGCCACACCTCCGGCGCGGTGCTGATGGGCATCGGCGGCGTGACCGGACTGGGTTGCACGATCGGCCAGGGCCTGACCGGGATCTCGACCCTTTCGCTCGGCTCGATCATCACGCTGGCCGCCATCATCGTGGGCGCCGCGGCGCAGCTCAAGTACGAGTACTGGAAGGTGATGCGAGAGTAGGTCGGTCGTGCGCGGGGATCGCGTTCAGGTGCGATTCTCGCGGTCGCGCAGACGCTCGCTGACGACGCCGACCCGATCCTCGATCGCCTGCGCCGCATCCAGGCAGAGGTCCTCGCGAAAGCGCCGGCCCACGAGTTGCACTCCGATAGGCGCGCCGTCATGCAGGCCGGTGGACACGATCGCGGCCGGCAAGCCCAGCAGGTTGATCGACGACATCCACCGGAAGCGGTCGAAGATCTCGGCCACGCGAGCCGCGCCCTTGAGGTCCTCGCCGACCGGGTAGGGCGGATCGAAGGACAGCGGCGTGAGCATGACCGAATAGCGCGCGAGGAACACCTGCCATTCGCGCAGGTGGTGCGCGCGCGCGGCGAGCCCGGCCATGTAGCCGCCCGCCTCGAGCGGCTCGGCCATCGCATAGTAGGCATCGACGATACCGGCCATCGCTTCGCTCATGTTCGGACGCATCGCGGCATCCTGCATCACGCGCATCTCGGCGAAGGCCAGGTCGATCCACAGCTTCATCACCGGCTCGACCGCTGGCGCATCGACCCGCTCGACCACATAGCCCGACGCCGCCAGGTGCTCGGCAGCCTGCGCGATCGCATTGCGAACGGCCGGATGCAGGTCGGCGCGATCGAGCGCGGCCGGCACGGCGACCCGCGGCGGCTCGGCCTCGCCCGCCAGCGGCGCCGGCACCCACCAGGGGTCACGCGGATCGCCGATGGCCATCGCGGCGAGCCCGAGCCGGGCATCGGCCACGTTGCGGGCGATCGGGCCCTGGACCGACATCATCTGCATCAGTGCCGGGCGCTCGGCGAGTTGCGAGGGATTGAAGGCCGGGACCCGGCCGAACGTCGGCTTGATCGTGGCGACCCCATTGCAGTAAGCCGGATAGCGCAGCGAACCGCCGATGTCGTTGCCATGGTTGATGCAGGCGATACCGGCCGCGGCAGCGGCGCCCGCTCCGCCCGAACTGCCGCCGCAGGTGATCGCGGGATCCCAGGGATTGCGAGTGAGGCCATGGAGCGGGTTGTCGGTGAACGCGCGAAACGAGTATTCGGGCGTGTTGGTGCGACCGATCAGGATTGCGCCGGCGCGATTCAGGTTGCGAGCGACCGGCGAGTCCTGGGTGGCGATCAGATCGCGAAAGGCGGGCACGCCGTTGGGCGTGGCCTGGCCGGCGACATCGATGTTCTCCTTGATCGTCACGGGCAGGCCGAACAGCGGGCCGGGCTCGGTGCCCTCGCGCCGCATCGTCGCGAGTGTCCGGTCCGCCGTGCTCGCGGCCTCGATGGCCTGGTCGCCGCAGTCGAGCGTGATCGCATTGAGCGCCGGGTTGCGCTCCCGCATCAGGCCGACGTGCGCGCGCACGAGCTCGGCGCAGCCGAGGCGCCCGGCCCGGATTTGCGCCGCGGCTTCGACGGCGCCCAGCGCGAGGATGTCGCGCGAACCCTGGCTGCTGCTCAAGTCGGTTCTCCCTGGGCCTCGGTATCGGGCTCGTTCTCGGCGCGCTCGAACGCGCCGGTGAGCGCATCGGCCCCGGCGGCACCGCTGACGCCGATCCGGTTGTTGACGATGAAGAAGGGCACGCCACTGATGCCCAGCTTGCGTGCGCGGATGTCGGCATGCACTACGCGCTGGTGCGTGTCGGCGTTGTCCAGCGCATCGGCGATTCTCTCCTCGTCGAGGCCGGCCTCGCGCGCGAGCGCGGCCAGGGTGTTGCGATCGGCGAGATCGCGGCCTTCGATGAAGTAGGCGCGAAACAGCGCCTCGGCCATGGCGTCCTGCAGGCCGGCATCGAAGGCGGCGCCCAGCAGCGCGTGCGGCCGCACCGTGCTGGGCTGGCGCGTGATCGCCTCGATGTTCAGCGACAGTCCGACCTGGTCGGCGGCACGACGCACATTGGTGTAGATCCTGGCGGGGTCGCTGGTGCCGAACTTCGAGGCCAGGTACTCGGCGCGCGAGATGCCTTCGTCGGGCATGTCGGGATTGAGCTGGAACGGATGCCAGGTGATGTCGGGCGCCGGTGCCTCGGGGTGGGCCTCGCGCCAGCGCGCGAGCGCTTGCTCGAGCTGGCGCTTGCCGACGAAGCACCAGGGGCAGACGACATCGGAGATGACGTCGATCTTCAGTGCAGCAGGAGCGTCGTGGGCGGCGTCGTTGCCGGGCTCGTTCGTCGACATGGAACTTTCCTCTCGTCGATGCGGTCCAACAGGCATTATGGGTCGGAATGCGACGCGCTGCCGGTCGCACGCCGGCAAGGCCCGCGTCCGTAGGCTAAGATCGAGGCGGTAACGCTAGGGGTCCCGGAGAAATCCGCCGTCTTTTGCAGGCGGTCCGCGCGAGCGGACGGGTGAGAAAGACCCTTGGAACCTGAACGAGTTAAGACTTGCGCAGGGAAGCGTTGCAGGTGCGTCCGCTCGGATACCGGTTCGCCAAGGCGTCCTTCCGTCCATTGGGGTGAAGCCAGCCCACGATGCCGGGTCCGAATCGAGCAGCCACCTGTCGCCGACCTGCGATCGACGAGGAGCGATCGCGATGAATACCCTTTGGAATTGTCCGGCCGCCAGGCTGCCCGGCGACTGGCCGCGCCCAGGCGCGGACCGGGGCGCCCGTCCGCTCGGCTGGGGGGGCGCCGGCATCGCGCTGGTGCTGGCGGCACTCGGCGTGTCGCAGGTGCAGGCACAGGCCCGTACCGAGGCGACGGCCACCCTGGCGCCGGTCGAGGTCCGTGCGGCGGGTAGCGGACCGGCCGGACGTCGCAGCGAGGTCGGTGGCCTGAGCGTGGCGCCGCTGGCCGAGACACCGCAAAGCGTCACGGTGATCGACTCGGCGACGATCGCCGAGCGCGGCGTCACCACGCTCTCGGGGGCCATTCGCGGCCAGAGCGCCGTCGACGATTTCTACAACACGACCGGCTATGTCGAGAGCGTCCAGGTTCGCGGCTTCGTGCTCGACAATGCGCGCAACTTCCGTCGCGACGGCCTGCCGATGTCGAATCATGCGCCGGCCGCGATGGAGAATCGCGAGCGCATCGAGGTGCTGCAGGGCATCTCGGGTATCCAGGCCGGCACGTCGGCGCCCGGGGGCCTGATCAACTACGTGCTCAAGCGACCGACGCTCCAGCCCTTGCGCGTGTTCGGCCTCGACGTCTCCGAACGCGGGTCGACCCGCGTCCATGCCGACCTGGGTGGGCGCGCCGGGCCGGCCGGTATCGGCTACCGGATCAACCTGGCGACCGAGCGCCTGCATCCGCATGCCCGCGATGCCGACGGGCGCCGTCATTTCGCCAGCGGCTTCTTCGACTGGCGCCCGACGCGAACGACCAAGCTCGAAGCCGAATTCGAGGTTCACGACTTCCGTCAGCCCAGCGTCCCGGGCTTCGGTCTGCTCGACGTCGATGGCGACGGCGCCGCCGAGACCCTCGCCGGTCCCTGGGATCCGCGCCTGAACCTGGGTTCCCAGCCGTGGTCGCAGCCCTTCGAGAGCCTGGCCACGGCCGGCTCGCTGCGCTTCCAGCAGGTGATCTCGGCGGCCTGGTCATGGGGCCTGCGGGTGGGCTGGCAACGCATCAAGACCAATGACCGGATCGCGTTCCCCGATGGTTGCAGCTCGGCGGCCAACTATGTCTATCCGGGCTTCTGCGGAAACGGCGACTTCGACCTCTACGACTTCCGCAGCGAGAATGAAAAGCGCTCGACGCGCGTCATCGACGCCTTCGCGGTCGGCGATCTATCGGTGGGCGGCACCCGGCACGAGCTCAAGTTCGGTGTGACCCGCCGACGCTATGCCGAGGGCTTCGACGCGCTGCAGGCATACAACTGGGCGGGCACCTCGAACCTGTTCAACCCGGTCGCGGTGCCGGCCGCGCCGACGCCTGGCGTGGCCAACACCCTGCTCGAGGAACGCACGCTCGAGATCTACGCGCATGATGCGATCCGCATCGGCGAGCGCTGGTCGCTGTGGCTGGGCGCGCGCCACACCCGGCTCGAGCGCGCCAGCCGACGCACGGATGGCACCGAGGCCGTTTCCTACCGGCAAGGCTTCACGACGCCCTGGGGCGCGGTGGGGTTCAAGCCCTGGCGGGGCGGCTTCGTCTATGCCTCGGCGGGCAGCGGTGTCGAGACCGAGGCGGTGCCGAACCAGCCGCTCGTTTTCACGAACTACGGCCAGGCGCTGGCGGCATTGCGCAGCACCCAGGTCGAGGTCGGGCTGCGCCAGACGATCGGTCGCGGCCTGGCGAGCGCGACCCTGTTCCAGATCGAGAAGCCCTCGGCTGGCGACGTGAGCGTCGCTGGCGGCATGCTGACCCGGGTCGCGGACGGGCGCGAAGTGCGTCATCGCGGCCTGTCGCTCGGCTACGAGGGGCGACCGCACGCCTCGCTGTCGGTCGCGGCCCAACTGACCTTCCTCGATACCGAGATCACGCGCAGCCAGGATGCCACCGAGCTCGGCCGGCGCTCGCCGAATACCGCGCCGGTGTCGCTGAGTGCGCGCGCCGCCTGGCGGGTTCCCGGCGTCGGCGGGCTGACCTGGACCAACCAGGTGGTCTGGTCGGGTCGCAAGTGGGTCACGGCCGATGGCAGCGTGCGCCTGCCCGCCTACTGGCAGCTCGACACGGCACTGGCCTATGTCCACAAGCTGCGCGGCACGACCCTGACCTGGCGGGTCGGCATCGACAACCTCACGGATCGACACTACTGGCGTGATGCGCCGACGCAGTACTGGGGCGGGGTGTATCTGTTCGCGGCTCTGCCGCGGACGTATCGGGCGAGCCTGCAGGCGAGCTTCTAGCGCCGTCGGGCGGCGCGATGTCCCGCGCTGCGTCGGGCGTCGTCGTCCGACCGGAATCGCCGACGACTCGCTTCAAGCGGCGCAGGCTGTTCCATGCGGCGGCCGGCGTCAACGCCAGCGCGGCGGCCAGTGCCAGCAGGTCCACGCGTCGGGGCCGCTGTCGCCAGGCCAGGTGCAGGCAACGCGCGGCGGCTCGGTAGTCGCCCGCGTGAAAGAAGTTGCCCGCGTAGTGGCGTGAGGCTTCGAAGCGCGAATCGCGCACCATGGCGCGGGCGTCGGCGGGCGGCAGCAGGGGCTCGAGCTTCTCCAGGCACGCGAGCTCGGCGGCCAGCATCCTGCCTTCGTTGCTCGACTGGTTGGACCCGTGCCGGCGCACCAGCACCACGATATCCTTCACCACGTCGATTCGACCCCGGGTCGCGACCCGGACCCACATGTTCCAGTCATCGACGCCGTTGATCGCCGGGTCCTCGTCGAACGGCCCCACATCGAGCAGCACCTGGCGACGCAGCAGCGCGGAACTGCAGATCACGAAATTGCGTCGGACGATCTCATGCAACAGGTCGCCCTCGAGGTCGGTGCTGACCGCATGCGGTTCGATCGCGTCCGCAAGGTCCTCGCGGCGAGCGATGGCGCCCCAGCCGTGGACCAGCACGGTGTCGGGGTTCGCGAACAGCGCGATCTGTCGCTCGAGTTTGTCCGGGAGCCAGACGTCGTCCTGGTCGCAGAACGCGACCAGGTCGCCGCGGCATTGCGCGACCCCGTAGTTGCGAGCCGATGCAACGCCGCCATTGGCCTTGGAGAAGACCTTCACGCGGGGATCCGCCAGATAGTCTCGAGCGATCGCCGCCGATGCGTCGGGCGAGCCGTCGTCGATCACGATCAGCTCGAGTTCGCGGTAACTCTGGTCGAGCACCGCCTCGATCGACGGTCGTAGAAAGCGTTCGCCGCCGTACACGGGCATGACCACGCTCACCGTCAATCGTTCATTCGGCATTGTCTGGTTCTCACGGGAATCGTCCCGCCATCAGTAGGCCATGGCCCGCCGACATCGTCGCACGTGCCTGCAAGCGACCGCGTGAGAAAAGCCACAAGCCGACGATGTCGCGTCGCGGGCTGCCCCAGCCGTGTCCGCGGTTCGAGGTCGTAGAATGCGCTGTCTGGAGGAAGACCGATGAATCCCACGAGTCCCGAGGCCGGCACCGGCGCCGCGCCCTGGCGCAGAGACGCCGGCTCGCTGGCGGCCGCGATCCGCCACGGCGAGTTCTCTGCGCGCGAAGCGCTCGAGAGTTGTATCGCGCGGATGCAAGTGGTCAATCCGGTGCTCAATGCCGTGGTCTGCGATCTCTCGAGCGAAGCGCGAGCCAGCGCCGACGCCGCCGACGCGGCACTGCGTCGTGGCGAGCAGGTCGGGCCCTTGCACGGCGTTCCCGTCACCGTGAAGGTCAACGTCGACCAGCGTGGCTGTGCCACGACCAACGGGGTCGTCGCCTATCGCGACACGATCGCGCCCGACGACAGCCCGGTCGTCGCGAATCTGCGCCGGGCCGGCGCCGTGATCTTCGGTCGTACCAATACGCCGGCGTTCTCGTGGCGCTGGTTCACCGACAATGCGCTGCACGGCCGCACGCTCAATCCCTGGTCGGCCGCGATCACGCCCGGTGGCTCGAGCGGCGGCGCCGCGGCGGCGGTCGCCGCCGGCATCGGACCGATCGCGCATGGCAACGACATCGGCGGCTCGGTCCGGTATCCCGCGTACGCCTGTGGCGTGGTCGGCCTGCGCCCGGGCTTCGGGCGCGTGCCCGCATACAACCCGAGTGCCGCAGGCGAGCGCGCGTTGACGGCGCAGATCATGTCGGTGCAGGGGCCCCTGACCCGCAGCGTCGCCGACGCCCGCCTGGCGCTGGCCGCGATGGCGCAGGCCGACTGGCGCAATCCCTGGTGGACGCCAGCCCCCCTCGAGGGGCCGGCGCCCGCACGACCGATTCGCGTGGCCGTCTGTACGGACATCGAGGGCTTCGCGGTTCACCCTTCGGTCGCCGCGGCGGTGCAACGTGCGGCCGACTGGCTCGCGCAGGCCGGTTTCGCGGTCGAACGCGCGAGCCCCCCGCGCTTTGCAGAGACGGCGGCGCTGTGGGGCACGATGTTGATGTCGGATGCGGCCGATTCGATGCTGCCCGCCATCGAGCGCGATGGCGACGAGCAGATCCGCGAGAGCGTGCGTTCCACGCTCGTTCATGTCGCCATGACCGACATGGCGGGTCTGCGAGATGCACTGGTGCGGCGCACCACGATCCTGCGCGAGTGGGGCGGTTTCTTGGAGCGCTATCCGATCGTCCTGATGCCGGTCTCGTTCGAGCCACCTTTTCGCCAGGACCAGGACTTGCGAGGTCCGGAGCGCATGGGCGAGCTCTTGCGCGCGCAGGCGCCCATGTTGGTCCCGGCCGTGTTGGGGCTTCCCGGTCTTTCCGTGCCCGTCGATACGCTCGATTCCGCCGGCTATGCAGGGGCACTCGGTGCCGACGAAGCGACTCGCGGTACGATCTCGGCGGTTCCGATCGGGGTGCAATTGATCGCTTCGCGTTTTCGCGAGGACCTGTGCCTGCGGGCCGGCGAGGCGATCGAGGCGCGTGCCGGGCGGTTCACACCGATCGATCCTTTCGACCCACCCGTTTCCTGAGCCTTGCCGGCCGGAGTCCATCATGCAGATCCTCTACTCGCCGCTGTCGCCCTTCGTGCGCAAATGCCTGGTCACCGCGATCGAGCTGGGGCTCGGTGATCGAATCGAGCGTGTGCCGGTGACGGTCACCCCGATCACCCGGGTCCAGGAAGTCGTCAGTCGCAATCCGGTGGGCAAGATTCCCGCCCTGATCACCGACGATGGCCAGACGCTCTACGACAGTGCCGTGATCTGCGAGTACCTCGATTCCCTCGGTGGTGGCCGGCTGATTCCGGCCAGCGGCAATGCGCGCTGGCAGCGTCTCACCGAGCAGGCACTGGCCGACGGGCTGATGGACGCCGCCGTATTGCTGCGCTACGAGACCGCCTTGCGTCCCGAGAGCTGTCGCTGGCCCGAATGGGTCGGCGGGCAGACGGCGAAGATCGTGGGTTCACTCGATGCGATGGAGGCCGCGGCGGCATCCTATGGCGAGCGCATCGACATCGGCACGATCAGCGCGGGCTGCGCCCTCGGCTACCTGGACCTGCGCTTTCCGGTCCTGGGCTGGCGTGAGGCCCGTCCGGTACTCGCGAAATGGTTCGACGGCTTCGTGCAACGCGATTCGATGCAGGCCACCCGGGCCGAGGTCTGAGCGCGAGCCGCGTGCAGCCGTCGAGGCCCTTCCCGGCTCGCGTCGTGCCGGGCGCGCGCTGCGCCACGTGGGCGTTCGCGACGGTGGTCGCGCTGGCATGCGCGCCAGGCGCGGTGGCGCAGGATCGTCCGCTTTGGGAGGCCGGCGTGGGTGTCGTGGCCGGCGCGTTCGAGCACTATCCGGCCTCAGGCTCCAACCAGGGGCGTGCACTCGTCTATCCGTGGCTGGTCTATCGCGGCGACATCCTTCGGGTCCGGGATGGGCGCGTGCACGCGCGACTGTTCAACAGCGAGCGCTGGCATGTCGATGTCGGTTTCGACGGCGCGGTCTCCGCTCGGTCGGCCGACATTCCGGCTCGGGCCGGCATGCCCGATCTGGGCTACCTGCTCGAGGCCGGCCCGCGGATACGCTACCGGATCAACGACCTCGGGGACCGGCGGCAACGCTGGCTCGCGAGCCTGAGCCTTCGCGGCGCACTCTCCGTGGGAAGCGGCACCCAGGCCCGGGGCGCGGTGCTGGCTCCCAGCCTGGACTATCGTCGAAGTGGGCTGGCGCAGGGACGCCTGGGCTACAGCGCGTCGCTGTCGGTGCGCATCGGCTCGCGCCGCTACATGGACTACTACTACGGCGTGGCGCCGGCCTACGCGATCGCCGGTCGGCCCGGCTACGATGCGCGGGCGGGATATCTCGGCAGCCGCCTGTCGACCTTTGCCGCCTATCGCCTCGATCGTGCCTGGACGGTCTTCGGTTTCGCCCAGCTCGCGAGCTATGCCGGTGCCGCGAACGAGAGCAGTCCGTTGTTCAGGCGTCGGTGGGGCTATCAGGCCGGCATCGGTTTTGCGTATCGCTTCGGCGAGTCGGGCACCCGGGTGAACGTGCCCGACTAGCGTCGCTGGTCGCCCGCCGTGCCGCCGTGCCGCGGGAGAGGGCCTCATCGCCCGGCGCCCTCGCGCGCGATCTCGTCGAGCATCCGGGTGATCCGCGCCAGCGCCTCGCGCGATGCGGCCGACCCGCCCGGACCCGGCGCGCGGTAGGCCACATAGACCACACCCGGCTCGGCTTCGGTCTCGTAGACGGCGATCGCGTAGGGGCAGAACACCGCATTGTGCGGGTCGGCCTCCATCATGCGGCGCGACTCGGTCGCGCTGCAAAACTCGATCGTGCGGGCGTCCCGGTAGATCTTTCGGCTCGAGCCGACGTCGCCGCCGGTGCGCGCGAGCATCTTGCCGATGTAGGAGATACCGTTGATCTTCAGCCCCCGGTTGGTCACCGCGAGCTTGGTGTCCTCGAACACGTCGACGAAGGCCGCGTCGCTGCGATAGCGAATGGGCTGCCCGTCCGCTCGCGTCTCGGCGAGTGCGAACCGCGCCTGGAACAACGCGAGTGCGCTCAGCAGCAGGACCAGGATGCGTTCGATCGATCTCATCGGTGACCTCCGTGGCCGGGCCGGCGTGCGCCGTCAGACGCGATGGCCCCGCAACAATACATTGGCGAACAGCGTGCCTTCGCTCATGTCGCGTGGTGCTTCGACCTCGAGCCCGAGCCGTGTCAGCAAGCTTACCCATTGCGCGGCACTGCGGCTCCAGAATCGCCCGCGCCCGCCGCGCAGGCGGGTGATCAGCCAGTCGTTGGCCAGCGTATAGCGAAAGCGCCAGCCGCGCGCGGCATCGCCGACGCGAAGCAGCAGCCGGCCCCCGGGCTCGAGCGCCGCGATCGCGTTCGTGAGGACCGCTTCCTGGTCCTCGTGGGGGATGTAGTGCAGGACGTCGAGGATCGTGACCACCGAGCATGCCTTCGGCGACACGTTGCGGATGTCTTCGCATCGCAGGGCGAAGCGGTCGCTCGCGCCCGAATGCCGCAGCGCGACCTCGCCGGCCGCGATCGCATCGGCACGCAAATCGAACGCTTCGCCGCTGATCCCGCGCGGCGGCCGCGCCCAGTCGGCTGGCCAGCAGCCGGCCGCCGCCGGGGTATCGATCGTTGCCAGCAGGGCTTCGAGCACGCCCTGGCCGCACCCGAGGTCGAGCAGCCGATCGCCGCTGCGAAGCATGCCCTCGCGCAGCATCGCCGCGAAGACGGGATCGCCGCCGAGCTTGCCCCGGGCAAAGAAGTAGGGCGTGCGTCCCGCCGGACGATAGGCATCGGCCGTCAGGCCGACTAGACGCGTGAAGACGGCGCCCGAGCTGTTCTTCATGATTCGCTCAGCCATCGCGGCCGCCCGCCGGTGCGAAGGCCTCGGGCAGGGTCACGGTCTCGAGCTCGTGTTCGCGAATTCGGGCAAGCACCTCGGGCAGGGCGTCGAGCACGCTCGGTTGCGCGTGTCGCAGACCGGTGGCGCGGCCATCGTGCAAGAGCAGCACGGCGCCCGCGCGCACGCCGTTGCCGATCGCGCGGGCGACCCGGCGGGCGTCGTTGCGCACGGTGTCGAATGCACGCGTACTCCACGATACGTAGTGCAAGCCTTCCATGGCCAGCACCGGATCGAGCCAGGGATTGCGGATACCGAAAGGCGCCCGGAAGTAGCCCGGTGCGCGGCCGGTGGCATCGGCGATCGCGTGCTGCGCGGCGCGCAGTTCGCGACGCAGGTGTCGTGGTGGCATCCAGGCGAAGCCGGTCGCATGACGGTGCGAATGATTCTCGACGGAATGTCCGCCCGCCACGATCCGGGAAGCGATTCCCGGATGGCGGGCAACCCGCTCGCCGACGCAGAAGAACGAAGCCCTTGCGCCGGCGGCCTCGAGCAGGTCGAGCACGCGCGGCGTGATCTCGGGATCGGGGCCGTCGTCGAAGGTCAGTGCGATCGCACCCGCTGCCGCCGCGCGCGCGGGCAGCCGGGTGATATTGGGCCCGAGCAGGCCGCTGCGCGGCACGAAGCCCGCGGCCGCCAGCAGTCCGTGGTTGAGCGCGATCGCGCCGAGCGCGAACGGCCAGTGTGCAGGCGACCCCACTGCCGCCCCCACCGCCGCGACATGGACCACGGCCGACGCCTTGATTGCGGCAGGCGCCCGCCAGCGGCGCGCTTTTCCCGGCACCGGGGGCCTCACCGCGGTGGTCGCTGTGATGTCACGCGCCGGTCGCGTCGGCATCGGGCTCGCGAGTGTCCCGTGGCGCCGGGCCGGCCGCTCGGACCGCACGGTACTCGCTGAAGATGCCCAGCTCGACATGCCGGTCCACCTGTGTGAAGCCGGCGTCGCTCAGGCGCTCCAGTACGCGTGCCGGCGGCACGCAGGCCTCGATGGTGTCCCAGTAGTAGCGCATCAGTTCGGGCATCTCTGCAGAGCGGCCGATGGCACGGGCGATCAGCGGCACCGCCAGCCGCATGTAGGCTTTCAGCGCGGCCAGTCCGACGCGACTCTCGGGGCGGGTGATCTCGAGGATACAAAGCCGGCCGCCGGGCTTGAGCACGCGCAGGTACTCGTCGAAGACCGGCACGAGGTCCGGCACGTGCCGCAGCGCGAAGCCCATGCTCAGGAAGTCGTAGTCGGCGTCCTCGGCGGGCAGTGCCTCGGCCTTGCCGATGCGCACTTGCATGCCTTCGGGCATCTTGGATGCCGACAGCATGCCGGGACTCGGATCGACACCGGTGACCAGTTTCGCGTCGCCGACGATGCGGGCCGCCTCGCGTGCAACGAGACCGGTTCCGGTTCCGACGTCGAGCACGCGCATGCCGGGCGCGAGTCCGGCGCGCAACAAGGCCTGGCGCCGATACCAGGGGCCCGTACCAAAGGCCATTGCAGCTTCGATGCGGTCATAGTCGATCGCGGTGCGATCGAAGATACCGCGTACCCAATCCTCGCGTGCGGCAGCCGACTCGTAGTAGTCGGTCAAAGGGGGGTGGGGGCTGTTCTGGCCCGATTCGGTATTCATGCTAGACCTCCGTTGATCGAGATCACCTGGCGCGTGATGTAGGCCGCATCGGGCGACATCAGGTAGGCCACGCAGCCGGCGACCTCTTCGGGCCGACCCGCGCGACCGGCAGGGATCATGCTAAGTGCCGCGCTCATGTCGAGCTCGCGGGTCATGTCGGATTCGATCAGCCCGGGCGCCACGCAGTTGACCGTGATGCGTCGGCTCGCCAACTCGAGCGCGAGCGCCTTGGTCGCACCGATCAGGCCGGCCTTCGACGCGCTGTAGTTGACTTGTCCCCGATTGCCGATCAGGCCAGCCACCGAGGCGATCGTGACGATGCGGCCGGGCTTGCGACGGCGCACCATCGGCATCACGAGCGGATGCACCACGTTGAAGAAGCCGTCGAGATTGGTGTGCAAGACCTCGTCCCACTGCGTATCGGTCATGCCGGGGAAGACGGCGTCGCGCGTGATGCCGGCGTTGCACACCACGCCGTAGTACGCGCCATGGGCCTCGACATCGGCCTCGAGCGCATCGCGGGCTGCCTGGCGGTCGGCGATGTCGAAGCGCAATACCCGGCATTGCCGGCCGATCGCCTCGATTCCGGTGCGCACCTCGGCGATGGCGTCGTCGCTGGCGCGATGATGCAAGGCGATGTCAAAGCCGTCGGCAGCGAGCCGCTCGGCGATCGCGCGCCCGATGCCACGGCTCGAACCGGTGACCAGCACCCGCTCGTTCATGCGGCAGAGCCGGCGGCCAGCGCCGCGATCGCGGCCGCCACGCGAGCGTGCAGCGGGTCCGATGCGGGCAGGCGCTGCCCGCTGGTCGCATCGGTCGCCACCTGGGTACTGCTCGCGCGTGTCAGGCGCTCGCCATTGTCGGCGTCGACGATCTCGTAGCTCATGCGCAGCATCGGGTCGGTGGTGATCAGCGTCGCCCGCACGATGATCCGCTGGGCCAGCCGGATCGCCTGGAGATAGCGCACGCGCAGGTCGACGATGGGAAACGCGTAGCCCTCATCGTACAGGCTCGCCTCATCGAAGCCGAGCCGGGCCAGCAGCGCGATGCGGGCGAGCTCGAAGTACTTCGGATATCGGCCATGCCACACCATTCGAAGCAGGTCGACGTCGTGAAAGGGCACGCACACCTCGATCGCGGCGCTCGGTCGCCGGTGCGGCGTCAGCCGGGTCTCAGCCGGCATGGTGTGCGTCATCGCCGGACCCTGGCCAGAACGGATAGAAATTGAACCACTGCAGTGGCTCGGAACGGCAGCAGGTCTCGAGTCGAGCCGCGAACTCGGCGGCATAGGCCTGCAATGCCGCTGTGCGCTGGCCCCGCGGCAGGCGGACCCGGGGGGCGAAATCCTGGCAGTGCAGCTCATAGCGCCCGTCGTGCTCGACGCAATGGAGCCAGTAGACCGGGCAGCCGAGGGCCGACGCCAGAATCCAGGGGCCGGTCGGGAAGTCGGCGCCGGCGCCCAGGAAGGGAACGCGAACCGTGTTCGCGACACCGCTCAAGGGCACGCGATCGGCGGCGATCACGATCCACTCGCCCGTCTCGACCCGATCGGCGAGCCGTGTCGCCATCGTCACGTCCATGTCGCCGACCTGGAGCAGGTCGACGGTGCTCTCGGGATTCAGGCGCCGCAGCATCGCCATGAAGCGAACCGAATTGGTCGAGTGGACCAGCACGTTGAGTTTCAGTACGGGGAGTCGGCGGGCAAAGGCACGCAGCACCTCCAGGTTGCCGAAGTGAGCGACCACCAGGATGCCGCCGCGTCCGCCGGCCACGTCGGCCTCGAACGACGGGGCGACCTCGATCGGTGCCTCGGATACGTCGATACCGCCCGCCCAAACGAGCGCCTTGTCGAGCAAGGCGTCGCCGAAGCGCATGAAATGTCGCAGCACCCAGGTCAGCCGCGTGATCGCGCCGGCGTCCGGGGCGATCACGCCGACACGCCTGAGGTACTCGGCGGAGCCGCGTCGCGCGCTCGGCCTGACCAACGCGAAATAGAGCAGTGCCGGCGCCAGCAGCACGCGAAACACCGATCGCCCGAACACGCGATTGACGGTGTAGAGGAACCAGATCCCGATCGACAGGCCGGCCTCGCCGATGCCGGCCCAGTGCATGCCGCGTGCGGGGGCCGGTGCGGGTGCGGGAGTCGACGCGGGTGCGGGAGCCGAGGTGGGTGCCCTGCCCGACGCAGCGGGATCAGGCGCGCGCATCGATGCTGCCGGGAAAACGGGCGCGCCGCAGCGTGCGGGCGAGCAGCCTGGGCGATCGCAGCAGCATGCCGGCGAGCAGGCGCAGGTGAAGCCGGATCATGCGCAGGTTGTCCGCCACCATCGCGAAGTGCGAGACGCCGTCGACCGGATAAGTCACCGGGGTGTCCAGGTTGACGACGGGTACGCCGCGCCAGTGCAGGCGCACGATCGCGTCGGTATCGAACTGCATGCGCCGGCCAAAGGGCGCGCGCTCATCGAGGGCGACCGCGGGTGCCAGCGGGTAGAGACGGAACCCGCACATCGAATCCCGGATCTCCAGCGACAGGGTCTCGACCCAGACCAGCACGTGCGTGAGCCAGCGACCGTAGTAGCGGGCGGCCGGGATACTGGCATCGAAGCGCGGCGCGCCGCTGATGATGGCCGCGGGGGCGGCGCGCGAGGCCGCGACGAAGCGCGGGATATCGGCGGGATCGTGCTGCAGGTCGGCATCGATCTGGATCGCATGCGTGAAACCATCCGCCAGGGCGGCCCGCAATCCCGCCATGACGGCGGCGCCCTTGCCCTGGTTGGGCGTCTGCCGGATGCATCGGAGCCAGTCCGGATTCGCCTGGGCCGCCGCCACGATCGCCGCCGCACATTCGGCATCGCTGCCATCGTCGACCAGCCAGCAGGTCAGGCCGATGGGCCGCAGCGAATCGACCAGGCGCGCCAGTGCCCCGCCATGGTTGTAGACGGGAACGACGACGCAGGGTCGATGTGCGGGCGTGCTAGACGAACTCCCCGGATGCATCAGGTCGTGCGCTGCGCCTCGACGAGTCCGGCGAGGCTGCGCAGATTGGCGAAATGCTTGCGCGTGTCGTCGTCGTCGGCACTGAGCTTGACGCCGTAGCGCTTGTTCAGCGCGACGCCAATCTCCAGCGCATCGATCGAATCCAGCCCGAGCCCGTCGCCGAACAGCGGCGCATCGGCGTCGATTTCCTCGACCGTGATGTCCTCGATGCCGGTGCAGTTCAGGATGATCTGCGCGATTTCGTTCTCAAGCGGGCTCAGTGGGCTGTCGGGCACCTTGGATTTCCTTCGAAAAGAACGCTTCCCAGCGCTGATTGAGCCGGCGGGCCGCCGAGTTCGTGTTCTCTCCATCGTGCGGTTCCGTGCCCGGGTGCTCGGGCGGGTGGAACCGAACGGTGAAGATCGGCCGACGGGCCGGCACCCTCCACCAGGCCGACTCGCGGGTCAGCAGCGGCTCTGTCACGTGGATTG
>JACKLP010000005.1 GCA_024235875.1 Burkholderiaceae bacterium
CGGGGCGGAACGAATCGGTCCGATCGCTGGCCCCGTATCTCGAACTGCCACCCGGTAGCAATCCGCGCGCGCGGGCGTTGGCCGCAAGCTGGGCTCAACAGGGCGAAAACGTTGCCGGATTGATCGACCGCATGCTGCTCTTCTTTCGGGAAGAGCCCTTTCGCTATACCCTGAACCCACCGATACTCGGGCGCGAAACCGTCGACGACTTCCTGTTTCGCACTCGTGCCGGATTCTGCGAACACTACAGCTCGGCCTTTGTGGTGATGATGCGCGCGATGGGTATCCCCGCCCGAGTCGTCACCGGCTACCAGGGCGGCGAGCAGGGGCTCGACGGCAGCTACTGGATCGTCCGGCAGGCGGACGCCCATGCCTGGGCAGAGGTCTGGATCAGAGATCGCGGATGGATCCGCGTCGATCCGACCGCAGCGGTTGCGCCCGAACGTGTGGAGCGGGGCAGCCGGCTCGCACCGATCAGTGACGGCCGTCGTACCGGCAACGCCCTGCTCGGCCGCTTCGCCCTGAGACTGGATTGGGTCACGAACGCCTGGAACGAATGGGTACTCACCTATGACGGCAGACGGCAGCGGCGCTTCCTGTCGGCCCTGGGGCTCGGCTTCGAGAGCTGGCAGGAGGTCGCGGGGCTGTTGGCCGGGGTGCTGCTGCTGGTGCTCGGCGGCTGCGCGTTGCTGACGCTGCACCCGAAAACCCCTCGCGATCCGGTCGAGCGCGCATGGAGCGAATTCTGCGACAAGCTCGCCGCGCACGGCCTGACTCGACAGCTGCACGAGACTGCGTGGCAACTCCTCGAGCGCGCCAATCGCGTGCTCGAACCGGATGCGGCGCTGTCAGCGCGTCGCATCGTCGAGCGCTACAACCGCCTGCGATTCGATCCTCGCCCCATTCCACCCCAGGGCGTGAGAAACTTCCAGCGATTCGTGCGCCGGTTCAGGCCGTGAGCAAGGAAGACGACGACGACATCATTGATCGCGACGCGGGATCGGTACGGCGGCTGGCGCTGAGATCCGGACTCGGGTTCGCCATCCGCGGGGGAGCCGTCCTTGCGACGAGCGCCAGCCTGCCAGTGCTTGCGCGTCCGGCGCTTGGGCGGGCTTATCTCGACAAGCCGGCGGCGCAGGGGTTCCTCTCCGAGCTCCGGCAACGGCACGGTTTCGACGCCAGCTATCTCGAGGCGATCTTCTCGCGCATCCATCGCGACGATCGGGTGATCGAGCTGATCACGCCGAAGCCACCGAAGCTCAAGCCACGCTGGCGCGACTATCGCAACGGGTATGTTCGGGGACCCCGAGTGGACCGCGGGCTCGTGTTCTGGGCCCGCCATGCAGACGCGGTGGCGGCGGCGAGCAGGCGGTTCGGCGTACCCGAGGAAATCCTCATCGCGATCATCGGCGTCGAGACCATCTACGGCCGGTACACGGGCGACTTCGTCGTTGCGCGGACCCTTGCCACGCTGGCTTTCGACTATCCGCCTCGTGCGAAGTTCTTTCGCGACGAACTCGAGCAGTTCCTGATCTATGTGCGCGAGGCCGGGATCGACCCACTGTCGGTACGTGGATCCTATGCCGGCGCGATCGGACTGCCGCAGTTCATGCCGAGCAGCCTGCGCCGCTATGCGGTCGATTTCGACGGCGACTCGCGTATCGATCTTCGTCATTCCCCGACCGACGCGATCGCAAGCGTTGCCCATTACCTTGCGCGCCACGGTTGGGAACCTGGCACACCCCCACTCGCGCCGGCCATGGTCCTGCCCGACGCCCGGCTCGACCCGCTCGTCGCCAGTGGCATCAAGCCCCTCCACTCGGCGGCTACGCTCGCGAGGCAAGGCGTGGTCTTGAAGTCGACATGGCCATCGAGCGCGAGCTTCGCCATCATCCGGCTTCCTAACCGTCAGCTGCCGGCCGATCACGTGGTCGGTACGCCGAACTTCTACGTGATCACGCGCTACAACCGGTCGAGCTTCTACGCGATGGCCGTGATCGAACTGGCTCGGCGGCTGCGCCAGGAACGCAAGACCTGAGCGACCTGCGCGCGCGATCACGCGCGCAGGCGCACCCGGGATGCTGGTCAGCCCGGGAAGACTCCCGTCGACAGATAGCGATCACCGCGATCGCAGACCACGAACACGATGGTCGCGTTTTCGACTTCGGCACTGATGCGCAAGGCGATCGCGCAGGCGCCGGCAGCCGAAATCCCGCAGAAGATCCCTTCGCGTGCCGCCAGCAATCGCGCCATCTCCTCGGCCTCTTCCTGGCCCACCGATTCGGTTCGGTCGACCATCGCATGCCGATAGATGCTCGGCAGATAGGCCGCCGGCCACTTCCGGATCCCGGGGATGGACGCGCCCTCGGCCGGCTCGGCGCCCACGATCATGACCCCCGGATTGCGCTCCTTCAGATAGCGCGAGACGCCGGTGATGGTCCCGGTCGTTCCCATTGCCGAGACGAAATGCGTAACCCGGCCATCCGTGTCACGCCAGATCTCGGGACCGGTGCTCTCGTAGTGGGCGATCCAGTTGTCATCGTTGCCGAACTGGTCGAGCACCTTGCCCTGGCCCTCCCGCTGCATCTGCAGCGCCAGGTCGCGAGCCCCCTCCATTCCCTCGGCCTGCGTGACGAGGATCAGTTCGGCGCCATAGGCCTTCATCGATTGTCGGCGCTCTAGCGACAGGTTGTCGGGCATGATCAACACCATGCGATAGCCGCGAATGGCGGCAACCATCGCGAGCGCGATGCCGGTATTCCCGGACGTGGCCTCGATCAACATGTCACCCGGCTTGATCTCGCCTCGCTCCTCGGCGCGGACGATCATCGACAAGGCGGCGCGGTCCTTCACCGAACCGGCCGGATTATTGCCCTCGAGCTTGCCCAGGATGACATTGCCGCGGTCTGCCGCCTGCGCGCCCGGCAAGCGCTGCAGGCGCACCAGCGGCGTCTCTCCGATGGTCTGGTCGATGGTCCGATACTCGCGCGACATGGAACGCTCCGTGATCAATGAGTGACGGGTCGCGCGTCCGGCAGCATGGTGACATCGCGCAATTCGAGACGGGTGATGACCCGATGAAGGAGTTCGATGGCTTCCTGGCGCGGAAAACTCTTGCGCCACGCCAGCATCACGCGGCGCGTCGGCGGTGGCGCAGAGAAAGGCACATAGGCCAGCAGGCCATCGTCCGACTCGGGCACGGCAGTGACCGGCAGCACCGTCAGGCCAATGCCGGAAGCGACCATGTGACGAATCGTCTCGAGTGAGGATCCCTCGAAGGTCTTCTGGATGCCGGCGCTGGCCTGAGAGTACCTGGACAACTCCGGACAGACCTCCAGGACCTGGTCCCTGAAGCAATGCCCCGACCCGAGCAGCAGCATCGTCTCCGATTTCAGCTCCGCGGAACCGATCTCGGCCCGGCTCGCCCAGTGGTGCTCGCGAGGCATCGCGACCACGAACGGCTCGTCGTACAAGGCCTGCGTGACCAGGCCGGTGTCCGGAAACGGGTCGGCCATGATCGCGATGTCGATCTCGCCCTGCCGCAGCAGTTCGACCAGCCGGACGGTGAAGTTCTCCTGCAGCAACAGCGGCATCTGGGGCGCGCTCGAGATCATCTCGCGCACGAGCGGCGGCAGCAGGTAGGGACCGATCGTGTAGATCACGCCGACCCGCAGGGGCCCGGCCAGCGGATCCTTGCCGGCCTCGGCGATCGCCTTGATCCCACTGGTCTGCTCGAGTACCCGCTGCGCCTGCTCGACGATACGCTCGCCGATGCCGGTCACCGAGACCTCGGTCCCGCCCCGCTCGAAGATCTGGACGCCGAGTTCTTCCTCGAGCTTCTTGACCGCGACGGAGAGCGTCGGCTGGCTCACGAAGCATGCCTCGGCCGCCCGACCGAAATGGCGTTCGCGGGCAACGGCAACGATGTACTTCAGCTCGGTCAGTGTCATGGGTGCAGCGATGATACCGAAATCAAGCCCTGGGGCGGGCGCTCCGGACCTGCCCATGGCGCCGGTCCGCCGGCTATGCGCGCAGGAAATCCTCCGTACCGCCGAACCAGCGTTGCAGCAAGAGATCGGCGCGGCCGGGTGAATGCTCGAGCAGCTCGGCTGCCAGGTCGCGGGCACGCTCGACCAGATCGACATCGCGCTCGAGGTCGGCGTAGCGCAGCATGGGAACGCCCGACTGCCGCGCGCCCAGGAACTCTCCGGGGCCACGAAGCATCAGGTCGCGGCGTGCGATCTCGAAACCGTCGGTGGTTTCGTACATTGCCTTGAGTCGTTCCTTGGCCGTCGCCGACAGCGGCTCCCGATAGAGCAACACGCAAGTACTTTCGGCTGCACCGCGGCCGACTCGCCCACGAAGCTGATGCAGCTGCGCCAGGCCGAATCGTTCCGCGTGCTCGATGACCATCAGGCTCGCGTTGGCAACGTCCACGCCGACTTCGATCACCGTGGTCGCTACGAGTACCTGGATCTCGCCCGCGACGAAGGCATCCATGACCGCTTGCTTCTCGGCCGGCGCGAGCCGGCCATGGACGAGTCCGATGCTTCGCGGCGCAAGCTGTTCCGACAGAGTGGCGTGGGTGTCGATCGCGTTCTGCAACTCGGCAGCATCGCGCTCCGCGACCGTCTGGCGCGCTGGCGCGGCCTCGCCCCCGCTGGCGGCGGATTCCGACTCTTCGATCAGCGGGCAGACCCAGTAGACCTGTCGCCCCTGGTCGCAGGCGTCACCGACCCGGCCGACCACTTCGGCGCGGCGACGATCCGAGACCAGCCGGGTCGCGACCGGCTTGCGCCCCGGTGGCAGTGCATCGATCACGGCGACGTCGAGGTCCGCGTAGTAGGTCATCGCCAACGTACGCGGGATCGGTGTCGCGCTCATCATGAGCTGGTGTGGCAGCGTCGGCCCATCCCCCTGGCGCAGCTTGAGTCGCTGCGCGACCCCGAACCGGTGTTGCTCGTCCACGATCGCGAGCCCCAGGCCGGACCATGAGACCGCCTGCTCGATCAGCGCATGCGTACCGATGAGGAGATCCACCTCGGATGCAGCCAGGCGCTCGCGAACCCGTCGCTTCTCCGACTCGCGCATGGATCCCGTCAGGACTTCGACACGCACGCCGATGGCACCAAGCAAGGGACCCAGCTTGCGCGCATGCTGCTCGGCCAGGATCTCGGTCGGCGCCATCAGCGCAGCCTGTCTGCCGCTGGCCGCACATTGCGCCGCGGCCAGTGCCGCGACGACGGTCTTGCCACTGCCGACGTCACCCTGCAGCAGGCAGTTCATCGGTTCATTCCTGGCGAGTTCGGTCGAGATCCTCGACCATGCCGCCGCCTGTGCCCCGGTCAGCTCGAATGGCAGGCTGGCGAGCAATCTTTGCGCCAGGCCGCGCTCGCGCAATGGCTCCGCCCGCTGGCTGCTGCGGCGCGCCCGTGCGCGCCGAAGGGCCACCTGCTGGGCAATCAACTCGTCCAGGATCACTCGCCGCCAAGCCGGGTGCTCGTGGTCCTGCAACGCGTCGAGCGACTGGCCCGGCGGCGGCTCGTGGAGCATCTCGAGCGCCGCGGCGATATCGGGCAAACCAAGGGCACCGAGCCTGCCAGGCGACAGTACTTCGTCGACCGGTAACCGCCGCCTCGCGGCCGCGACCGCACGCCGCAGGGCTTCCTGCCCGATCCCCGCGGCACTCGGATAGACCGGGGTCAGCCGTTCGGGCAGCGGCGCCGCCTCGGCCTGCCGGAACCGCGGATGGACGATCTCGAGCCCGAACAGCCCTCCCCGAACTTCGCCGGAGACCCTCAGCCGGTTACCAACCGACAGCAGGCGTTGCTGGGAGGGGTAGAAATGGAAGAAGCGCAGGCCGATGCCGCCCGTTGCGTCGCGCAGTTCGACATTGAGCATTTTGCGCGGGCGTGGTGCCACCTCGGCCCTGATCACCTCGCCTTCGAATTGCGCGAAGGCGCCCGGGCGCGCATCGCCGATCGGCGTCACTCGCGTGAGGTCTTCGTAGCGGATCGGCAGGTGCAGCAACAGGTCCTGCTCGCGACGTATGCCCAGGCGCGCGAACCGCGAAACATCCGGCTGACGGCCTGCGGTCGCTCGCGTGGGCTCGTTCGCACCCGCGGCGCGTGCTGTCACCTCAGCTCAGCACCATCACGGCTTCGACCTCGAACTCGGCGCCTCGCGGCAGGCTGGATACGCCGATCGTTGCGCGTGCGGGATACGGCTGCGCGAAATAGCGCTGCATCAGCTCGTTGGCCACCGGGAAACGGTCGAGATCGGTCAGGTACAGCGTGAGCTTGACGCAATCGCTCAGGCTTCCGCCCGCAGCCTCGGCAACCGCCTTCAGGTTCTCGAGCGCGCGCACCACCTGCGCCTCGAAGCCACCATCGACGAGTACCCCGGAGTCGGGATCCAGTGCGATCTGTCCGGACAGGTAGACGGTGTCGCCCGCCCGTACGGCTTGCGAATACGGGCCGATCGCGGCCGGGGCGGCATTGGTCGAGACGATTTGCTTGCTCATGCCAGATCTCCTGCTGCCGTGCGGACACCCGCCGGACTCGTTCAGTTTATCGGAACCAACGGCTCAGCGACCCCCGACGGCCGTGAACACACCCTCCAGCGCGATGGCCATCACGCTGAGCAGCGCGACGGCACCGAGCATCAGCGCGGCGATCGCGATCATGACCGTTCCGACGCCGCTGTTGGAGCGGCGGCCGGAGCCGATGTTATGGCGCTGGTCCCAGCGCTCGTCCGGCGTAAGGCAGAAGAGGATCGCCTCGAGTGCGCCGACCAACGCGACCAGCACGAAAACGAAGAATGCCGGTTCGCGAAACCACTCCCTGGCCGAAAACGCAAATGCGATGGAAGGCATCGCCACGAGCGGATAGACCCACCAGTAGCGACTACCGAGGTAGAGGCGATGAGCACCAAACACCCCCGTCACCAAGGCCAGAAAGCCGGCGAGCGGTTTCGATCGATGCGACGCAGCCCCACGAGGGCCGTCGATCTCGGCGGACGTTCTTTCTGCGTTCATGCTCGGATTCTAGCCGCTGAGCGCCCAGCGCCCGCGACGCGCACGCCCGGCGCAGATGCCCCGACTGGCGCGCGGTCGGCGCCCCGGGCCGGGTTTATGATCCCCATCTTTCGGCCGACCGGCCGGTCCAGATCGAGCCGCCCCCAACATGAGCACTACGAACAGCGCCGACGGCGATGACGCCGTCGACTCCACACGGGCCGACGGCGCCTATCTCGGCAAGGCGATCCGGGTTCGCGGTGCGCGCCAGAACAACCTCAGGAATCTCTCCCTCGATATTCCGCTCAACGAACTGGTGGTCGTGACCGGCGTGTCCGGCTCGGGCAAGTCGTCGCTGGTCTTCGACACGATCTATGCCGAGGGCCAACGTCGCTACGTCGAGACCTTCTCGGCCTACGCGCGCCAGTTCCTGGACCGAATGGACAAGCCGATGGTCGATCGGATCGACGGCGTGCCGCCCGCGATCGCGATCGACCAGACCAACCCGGTGCGAACCTCTCGTTCGACGGTCGGGACGATGACCGAGATCAACGACCACCTCAAGCTGCTGTTCGCGCGTGCCGGTCGTTTGCACTGTCGCCAATGTGCGAAGGAGGTTCGCCGCGACACGACCGCGAGCATTCGGGACGCGATCAACTCGCGAGCGGCAGCCGCGGGAGACCCGAGGCTCATCGTGACGTTTCCCGTGACGGTCCCGGCGAACTTCGACGTGGCGGAAGTCGAGGCAAGCCTGCTCGCGCAAGGCTATGCGCGCGTTCACGGGCATCGGGAGGCATCCGACGGGCGCACCGTCGTCGACGTGGTCCAGGACCGGTTCCGCGTTGCCACCGTCGATCCCGCCCGACTCGGCGACGCGATCGAAACCGGTCTCGCTCGTGGCCACGGCCGACTCGACGTGCATGCGCTCGACGATGCGGCTAAACCGCTGGCCCCATGGCGCTTCAGCTCGGATCTGCGTTGCGCCGATTGCGACATCTCCTACGCGGACCCGCTGCCGAGCCTGTTCTCCTTCAACTCGCCGCTTGGTGCATGCGAGACCTGCCGAGGCTTCGGCCGGGTGATCGGCGTGGACATCGGCCTCGTGATTCCGGATGAAAGCCTCAGTCTGGGCCAGGGAGCCATCAAGCCGTGGCAAACCAAGAGTTTCATCGAGTGCCAACAGGATCTGGCTCGCCATGCGAAGCTCAAGGGCATCCCGATGGACCGGCCCTGGCGCAAGATGGATACGGCGCACCAGGCCTGGGTCCTGCACGGTGGCGACGACTGGACCGGCAAGTGGCAAAAGCAGTGGTATGGCGTCCATCGCTTCTTCGATTGGCTCGAGAGTCGTGCCTACAAGATGCACATCCGCGTGCTGCTCTCGAAGTACCGCTCGTATACCCCCTGCAAGGCCTGCGCCGGCGCCCGGCTCAAGCCCGACGCCTTGCTCTGGCGGGTGGGTGATGTCGAGCAGGCGGCGCTCGCGCTCGGCGAGAAAGGCCCCATGGCGAGAGCCCGGCATCGGCCCATCGGCGTGCAATGGAGCGATGCCGCACTGGCCGCCCTGCCCGGCCTGTCGATCCACGACCTGATGCTGTTGCCGATCGAACGGGTCAGGCGCTTCTTCGACATGATGCGCCCGCGATCCGGTCGCGCGATCGACGAGGCCATCGATCTGCTTCTGCACGAGATTCGTGCCAGGCTGGCCTATCTCGGCGATGTCGGACTCGGCTACCTGACCCTGGACAGACAATCGCGAACGCTGTCGGGTGGCGAGGTCCAGCGGATCAACCTGACGACCGCCCTGGGTACCTCGCTGGTCAATGCGCTGTTCGTTCTCGACGAGCCCTCGATCGGTCTTCACCCACGCGACATGGGGCGAATCATCGGTGTGATGCAGCGCCTTCGCGACGCCGGCAATTCACTGCTGGTGGTCGAGCACGATCCGCTGGTGATGTTCGCCGCCGACCGCATCCTGGACATCGGGCCCGGCCCGGGTGAGCGCGGCGGCGACATCGTCTACTGGGGAGACGCCGCTGGCGTCCGGCGTGCTGCCACGCTGACCGGTGACTACCTCGCCGGACGACGTCGGATCGACGCGGGTCATCGGCGCGAGGTGATGCCCGGCACGCCACGCCTGATCCTCGAGGGTGCATCGGAGAACAACCTGCGTGGTGTCGACGTCGAGATTCCGCTCGATCGCCTGGTTTGCGTGACGGGTGTTTCGGGAAGTGGCAAGTCCACACTGGTACAGAACGTGCTGCTGCCGGCCCTGAGCAAGGCCAAGGGCAAGCCGACCGAGCAGCCGGGCCGCTACGACCGCCTCCTCGGCGACGATCTGATCGATGACATCGTATTCGTGGATCAGTCTCCCATCGGCAAGACCGCGCGAAGCAACCCGGTCAGCTATGTCGGCGCATTCGAAGGCATTCGCAAGCGCTTTGCTGCCGCCGGCCTCGCGCGCGAGCGCGGCTATACCGCCGGGACCTTCAGCTTCAATTCGGGGGATGGCCGCTGCCCGACATGCGGAGGCAACGGATTCGAGCACGTCGAGATGCAGTTTCTATCCGACGTCTATCTGCGTTGCCCCGATTGCGACGGCAAGCGGTTCCGGGCCGAGACACTCGAAGTGACGATCCGGGGCGCCCGAAGCGCCCGGCGTGCCGATGGATCGGAATTCGGCGACCTGTCGATCGCAGACGTTCTCGATCTGACCGTCGCCGAGGCGCTCGCCTTCTTCGGCGACGCCCACGATGTCAGGGCAAAGCTCGCACCCCTTTCGGACGTCGGGCTCGACTATCTTCGGCTGGGCCAACCGGTCCCCACGCTCTCGGGCGGCGAAGCACAGCGCCTGAAGCTGGCCGGTTTCCTCGCCGAGGCGGCCAGCCGCGGCCTGACCGCGGCCACGCCGGGCCGCGCCTTTGCGCGCGCGGGTCGGCGCGGCACCCTGTTCCTGTTCGACGAGCCGACCACCGGCCTGCACTTCGAGGACATCGCCCGCCTGTTGCGAGCCTTCCGCAAGCTGCTCTCGGCCGGTCACTCACTGGTCGTCATCGAGCATAACCTCGACGTGATCGGCGCGGCCGACTGGCTGATCGACCTGGGCCCAGAAGGCGGCGACGAGGGGGGACGCGTGGTGGCGACCGGCTCGCCCGACGCGCTACGTGCCGACCCTGCGTCTCACACCGGTCGCGCACTACGAGAATATGGCGCGGCCATCGGTGCCGACGCCGGCCCGCTGCTCGCGGCCGAACCCGCCGCCGGGCGCAGTGGCAATGCCTTGCGCGAGCGAGGACGCGACGCGATCTTCGTGCATCACGCGCGTGAACACAATTTGCGCGGCATCGACGTGACGATCCCGCGTGACGCGTTCACCGTGATCACCGGGGTCTCCGGATCGGGGAAGTCGACCCTGGCCTTCGACGTGGTGTTCGCCGAAGGGCAACGACGCTACCTGGAGTCCCTCAACGCGTACGCCCGCCAGTTCGTCCAACCGGCGTCGAGGCCAGACGTGGACGGCGTATTCGGCATTCCCCCGACGGTCGCGATCGAACAGCGCACGAGTCGTGGCGGGCGCAAGAGCACGGTGGCGACCTTGACCGAAATCCACCACTTCCTGCGTCTGCTCTACGTCAAGACCGGCGTACAGCACTGCCCCGATTGCGAAATACCGATCGAGCCGCAAAGCTTCGACGCGATCGCCGCCCGGATCCTGCGGGAGTTCAAGGGCCGCCACATCGGCCTGCTGGCACCGCTGGTGGTCGCCCGCAAAGGGGTCTACACCGACCTCGCCAAGTGGGCAGCGGCGCGCGGATTCAGTCATCTGAGAGTCGACGGCTCATTTCTGCCCACCGCGGGGTTCCCACGCATCGACCGCTATGTCGAGCACCACATCGAGCTTCCGGTCGCCGACTTCGTCGTCGATCCCTCGCAGGAAAGCGTGATGCGCGAATCGCTCGCAAGAGCGCTCGAACTCGGTCATGGCGTGGTCATGGTGGCCGAGCCCCTGGATCGGCTCGAACTGGCGATCGCCGATGGCGACCCGACCGGGAAGGCGGCATCTTTGAACACGCGTCTGTTCTCGACCAAACGAGCCTGCTCGTCATGCGGGCGGAGTTTCGCCGAACTCGACCCGCGTCTGTTCTCGTACAACTCCAAGGTCGGCTGGTGCGCTCACTGCATCGGTACCGGTGTTCGCCTGCCCTACGTCCCACGGCTGGATCGTCCGCGTGGCTCGGAAGAAGACCGCACCAGCGGAGCGATCGGTACGCTGGCCGAGAAGCTCGCCGACCAATTGGATGCGGAAGCTCGGTCCGATGCGGATCCGGGCGGCGAGGCCGGATCCCTGGAACCCTGCCCCGCATGCAAGGGACAGCGGCTCAATCCCACGGCCCTAGCGGTACGTGTCGCCGGCGAAACCATTGCCGAGGTATCGGCGCTTCCGGTCGATGGCGCACGGAAATGGATCGACCGCCTCGAACTCGACGGGCGCGCGGCCGAGATCGCGCGTGGCCTGATCGGAGAGATCGGCTCGCGACTAGGATTCCTCCAACACGTCGGGCTCGGCTATCTGGCACTCGATCGTGGCGCACCGTCCTTGTCGGGCGGCGAGGCCCAACGGATTCGCCTGGCCGCCCAACTCGGATCCAATCTTCAGGGCGTCTGCTATGTGCTCGACGAGCCGACGATCGGACTACATCCGCGCGACAACCGGGTCCTGCTCGATACCCTCAGCGCGCTGCGCAGCAAGGGCAACACCCTGCTGGTCGTGGAACACGACGAAGAGACGATTCGACGCGCCGACCACGTGATCGACATCGGTCCGGGGGCCGGGCGCCGGGGTGGGCGAATCATCGCGACCGGGGATCACGACACCGTCGCGGCCAATCCCGACAGCGTGACCGGACGCTTTCTCGCCCACCCGCTGCAGCACCCGCTCATCGAGCGCCGGGCACTGCCCGACGCCGACGATGCCCTGGGGTGGCTCGCCGTGATCGGCGCGAGGCTTCACAACCTGCGGCAGGTGAACGCCCGCATCCCGCTCGGTCGCCTGACCGTCATTACCGGCGTATCGGGTTCGGGCAAGTCCACCCTCGCGCGTGAAGTGATCCTGCGCAACGCCTCGGCCTGGACGTCGGCACGCAATCGTCGCGCGCCACCGCCCGCGGTCCTCGGATGCGAGCGCATCGATGGGCTCGGCCAGATCGAGCGCGTCCTCGAGGTCGACCAGACACCGATCGGCAAGACGCCGAGATCCTGTCCAGCGACCTACGTCGGCTTCTGGGACTCGATTCGCCGCGTGTTCGCCGATGCCGCCGAGGCAAGATTGCGCGGCTACGGTGCGAGCCGGTTCTCATTCAATACGGCGGGCGGACGCTGCGACGCTTGCGGCGGTCAGGGGCAACAGACAATCGAGATGAGTTTTCTTCCCGACGTCAAGGTTCCCTGCGACGCCTGCCGCGGCCAGCGCTTCAACCGCGAGACCCTGGAGATCGTGCTGCGGGACCGAAGCATTGGCGACGTGCTCGCGCTCAGCGTCGATGAAGCGGTCGACTATTTCGATGCGCATCCGAGGATCAGGCACCCGTTGTCTCTACTGCAGGACGTCGGGCTGGGCTACCTCACGCTGGGTCAACCGAGCCCGACGCTGTCCGGCGGCGAGGCTCAGCGAATCAAGCTCGTGACCGAACTCGCCAAGGTCCGTCCGCCAGTGGTCGATCCGCGCACCGGGCGCCCTCAGAGAGCCCCGGGGACCCTCTACGTGCTGGATGAACCCACGGTGGGTCTGCACATGGCCGACGTGGAAAAGCTCATCCGCGTGTTGCACCGCCTGGTCGAGGCCGGGAACACCGTCGTCGTGGTCGAGCACAACCTGGACATCTGGGCCGAGGCGGACTGGATCATCGACCTAGGTCCCGAAGGCGGGGCCGGCGGCGGGCGCGTCGTCGGACAGGGCCCCCCCGAGGCGCTGGCCGAGAAGGCTGACGGCCACACGGCTCGTGTGCTCGATGAATTCCTCGCCAGGCATCGGCAATCGTAAACGCGCATATCGCGCCAACGCAGGCGCCCATGGTGCGTTTCTAGTCACCCCCGGATTGGTCGCACCCGGACTCGATACGCGAAGCCGGATCGGCCACGATCATCGAACAACGACCCGTCGGAAGCGACGCCGGGACATAGCGCGAGAGCGACGGATCGTTGAGCGCGTTCTCGATGAAGTCGACGAGCTGCGCGATCTCCTCCGCCGTCAGGTGCAAGGGCACGAAGCGCGAATCGAGCGCGGCCTGCGCGACGCGCTCGTTCTGAGGCGCTGCCAGATTCTTGTATCGGACCACGGCCTCGACGCCATCGAAGGTTCCGCCGTGTCCAAGATAGCGGGCCTCGCGCAAGTTGTAGAGTTGCGGCGTCTTGAACGCATACTGATCCTGTGGCCGGCCAGTGAAGCTCGCGCGTCCCTGGTGATCGGGCCTGGATGCGTCTGAGCCGATGATGTCCTTGCCGACCAGGTCGCCCATGCCGAGCACGGCAAACTGCATGGAGGACAGGGCCGGCCCATCATGGCAGCCAACACATCCCGCCTTGCCGAAGAAGACGACGGCGCCTCGTTTCTGGCTTTCGGTCATGGCCCAGGTCTCTCCCTGGAGCCAGCGCTGGAAAGGTGCCCGATTCGCCAGTAGGGTCCGCTCGTAGGCCGCGATCGCAAGCCCCGAGGCGATCTCATCGTATCGTGACGCGGCGGGACGCTCTGGAAAAGCCGCGTCGAAGGCGTCCAGATACCCCAGTCGCTCGGCCAGGTAACGGTCCATCTTCAGTCGATGGACCCCCATGCCGGCGATGGCCTGTGTCTCGACCCCTTCGAAACCGAGCCGATTGGCTTCCTTGGGCGTGCCGGCCGTCCAGGCGGACTCGGTACCCACGTTGGCCCCCCCCGCCCCGAACTGCCCGTTCCACAGCAGGTTCGACTGGTAGGCGACATTCAACGCGGCGGGGCTACGAAGCGGCTGCACATCGATTCGATCGACCCGGTACATCGGATCGGCGACGCGCTTCTCGCCCCGCCGCCCGAAGCCGAGCCCGCCCTCGCCGATCCCTTGCCGCAGTCCCGCCTGAAAGCCGGCCGACGCATGGTGGCAGGACGCGCAACTATAGGTGCCCGCCATGTCCGGGTAGGCCGGATTGCCTGCGATGGAGGTGTCATGGAACAACATGGCGCCCAGTCGCACCTTGGCCTCGGTGAGCGGATTGGACGGATCCTGCGGGATCCGCTCGAAGTCGTTCTCGCGCGGCTGGACGAACCGTTGGACGCCGCCCGCTGTCTCTACCGCCGTCTTCAGGGCCGTGTCGGCGTCGGTCGCGGCGGGCGGACTGCCACCTTCTACCCAGCCGCACCCGGCCAAGGCGATCACCAGCAAACCGGTCGACAGCCTTCGGCTCAGCGGATACCGAAGGCGAGCGGCCCGCTTGCGCGCTGCCATTGTCCTCATCCTGACATCGTCCTTATTCGCGCGCGCCGTTTCGGCGGCCTTGCGCATATGGTATACACGCGGCACGGAGGAAGCATGGAACTCGCGAATCGTCGCATCGTGCTCGGCGTCACCGGAGGGGTGGCCGCCTACAAGGCAGCGGTCCTCGCGCGGGACCTGATGGCCCGGGGAGCCAGTGTCCAGGTCGTGATGACCGCGGCGGGACAGCGCTTCGTCGGTGCGGAGACGTTCCAGGCGCTGACGGGCCAACCCGTGTTCTCGGACGCCTGGGATGCCCGCATCGAAAACCGGATGCCGCATATCGAGCTGTCGCGACGTGCCGACGTGGTGCTCGTGGCGCCGGCAAGCGCCGATTTCCTGGCCCGGATCGCCCATGGCCTGTGTGACGATCTACTGGCCACGCTCTGCCTGGCCCGCGACTGTCCGCTGCTTGTCGCACCCGCGATGAATCGACAGATGTGGGAGCATCCGGCGACCCGACGCAATGTCGCCACGCTGCGCGACGACGGCGTGGGTTTCATCGGGCCGGACAGTGGCGTGCAAGCCTGTGGCGAGACCGGCGAAGGCCGCATGCTCGAGCCGAGCGATATCGCCGAGCATCTTTGCGCGCATTTCACGCCCAAGCGATTCGCTGGCCGGCGGGTCCTGCTGACAGCGGGCCCGACCTTCGAGCCGATCGACCCGGTTCGCGGCATCACCAATCTTTCGTCCGGGAAGATGGGCTTCGCACTCGCCCGGGCACTCGCGTTCGCCGGCGCCAAAGTCACCCTCGTTGCCGGCCCGACGACCCTCCCTACACCATTTGGCACGCGACGCCTCGATGTCACGACGGCCATGCAGATGCATGACGCGGTCATGGCCGAAGTCGGCGGCGCCGACTTGTTCATCGGGGTCGCGGCGGTCGCAGACTGGCGGGTCGCCAATGCGAGCAAGAGCAAGCTCAAGAAGACGGCCGGCGGTGCCCCCCCGGATCTGCAGTTCGCGCTGAACCCGGACATCCTGGCAGCGGTGGCAAGCCTGCCCGCGGCCCCTTATTGCGTGGGCTTCGCGGCGGAAAGCGAGGACCTGGAACGCAACGGCCAGGCCAAGCGGGCCGCCAAAGGGGTACCGCTGCTGTGCGCGAACATCGGCCATGCAACCTTCGGTCGGGACGACAACGAGTTGCTCCTGATCGACGAGGCCGGCCTGACCCGGCTGGAACGCGCCGACAAGAACACGCTCGCGGCTCGACTGGTCCTCGAGATCGCCAACCGCCTCGAGGCGGCAGCGCCGGATAGACCCAAGGCGCGCAAGTCCCGGGCCAGACGTCGCGGCAAGCACGCCTGAGCCTGGCTTCGCGCACGGACAAGGACATGGAAAGCAGCCGACTCGCCAGTGCCGACGAACCACCGGACGGCGACTTCGTTCGCTATGTCGAATCGCTCGTTGGTTCGCTGCCGTCGGATCCCGAGGTCGCCGCTCGCGAGCAGAGTCGCCGCATGGCCAGGGGTGCTGCCAAGCGGCAGTCTCGACCGGGGGGCACGACATCCGATTCGCCCGGCGATGACGCCGACCAGGTCGCACCGGTTTCGCGCGTCGAGGTCGGCGAGACGCCGACGGTCGGCACCCGCTGGGGAAGCGGGGTCGCCACGAGCCGTCCCCTCGCCCGCAAGTCCGAGAATCCGTCCGGTCCGCCCGACCTGGGCGTGCTGATGCGACGCTTTGTCGCAGCGCTGCTGCGCGGCTTCGGCACCCTGCTGATCATCGGTGGCGTCGTCTGGATCGGCACGGCGCTCGTGCTGCAATCGAGCCGGCCCGAAATCGAACCCTTCCCCGGTGTCGCCCAGATCTTCGCCGGCATATTCGTCAGGAGCTTCGCAGCCCGGCTGCGCTCGAAAGCATGATCGTCGACTACCGGATTCTCGATCCACGGCTGACCGACCAGCCGCCGTCCTACGGGTCTGCCGGCGCCGCCGGACTGGACTTGCGCGCCTGCCTCGATGCGCCGCTCGATCTCGGCCCGGGACAGACCGCCCTGCTGCCGGCCGGCATTGCGATCCATATCGAGGATCCGGGCTATGCGGCACTGATCCTGCCGCGCTCGGGGCTTGGCCATCGCCACGGTATCGTGCTCGGCAATCTGGTCGGGCTGATCGACTCCGACTATCAGGGCGAACTCAAGATTTCCTGCTGGAATCGAAGCGATGTCGTCTTCAGGATCGAGCCGATGGACCGAATCGCGCAACTCGTGATCGTGCCGGTCATGCACCCCGAATTCCGGCGCGTCGAGACTTTCGAGGCGTCGAGCCGTGGTGACGGCGGCTTCGGCAGCACGGGCAAGCACTGAGCGCGGCGGCCCGCGCAACAGCGCTCAAGCGACCAATCGCTGTCCCAGAAGATCGTCCAGTCGCCTGGCATCGGCCACGAAGGCGCGGATCCCTTCGGCGAGCTTGTCGGTCGCCATCGCGTCCTCGTTGAGCGCGAACCGAAAGCCCGCCTCGTCGAAATGCTCGCGATCGATCGAAGCCGATCGTGCGCCTTCGGCGTCGAGGCATCGGGCCAGCGGCGTGTCGTCGTGTGCGAGTTGCTGCAGCAACTCGGGGCTGATCGTCAGCAGGTCGCAGCCCGCCAGCGCGCGAATCTGCCCGATATTCCGGAAGCTCGCGCCCATGACCTCGGTGGCGTAGCCGAACTTCTTGAAGTACTCGAAGATCCGTCGCACGGAGGCGACGCCAGGATCCTCGTCGCCCGAGTAGTCGCGCTGTTCGCGCTGCCGATACCAGTCGTAGATTCGACCCACGAACGGCGAGATCAGGGTGACACCGGCATCGGCACAGGCCACGGCCTGCGAGAATGCGAAAAGCAAGGTCAGGTTGCAGTGGATTCCGTCGCGCTCGAGTCGCTCGGCGGCGCGGATGCCCTCCCAGGTCGCGGCAATCTTGATCAAGACCCGATCGGTGCCGATTCCGGCCTGTGCATACCGCTCGACGATACGCTTGGCTCGCGCGACCGTGGCCTCGACGTCGAAGGACAAACGGGCATCCACCTCGGTCGAAACCCGGCCCGGAATGATCGACAGGATCTCACGACCGAATCGAACCAGCAGGCTGTCGGTCAGCACCTCCAGATCCCGACTGCCGGCCCGAGAAACGACCTCGGTGAGCAAGGGCAGATAGTCGTCCTTGCCGAGCGCCTTGACGATCAAGGTCGGGTTGGTGGTCGCGTCGCGCGGCGCATAGTCGCGCATCTGCTTGAAATCGCCGGTGTCCGCGACCACGGTCGTGAACGCCTTCAGTTGCTCGAGGGCGGAGGTCATTGACGGAATGCTCCGGAATGGGTCGACACGCCTGGCGCCCATGCGGCCCCCGGCGGCTTGATCGGGTTCGGATTCAACGCTCTGACGGCGCGAAAAGAACGGCCAGCGAGAGCACGGTCAGCACCAGAAAAAGCAGCGCACTCCACCACGCGAACGGAAAACCGAGCAGGTCCACGTTGGCTTCGTCACAGGCCGCGCGCGCCTTGAACATCCAGGGCATCAACTCGTCGAGTTGGACTGCCCCGATGATCTTGTCGGCGAGCGTGAACACGCAACTGCTGGTCTTGGACGCGACGAACTGCTGGTAAAGCGCTGCAGCAATGCCGGCAACACCCGTGATCGCCGCCACCAGCCCCGCCACCCGACGCACGGCCGTGCGCCCGGACCATCCCCAACCGAGCAGGGCCACGGCACCAAGCACGATATAGACGAGTCGCTGCAGCGTGCACCAGGCACAAGGCTGCATGCCCAGGCCGTGCTGAAGAAACAAGGCCAGGGCCACCGAGCCCCAGGCCAGCAGACAGACGACGAGCAAGGCCGGCGAGCGAGCCGCCGAGCCGCGCACGAACATTGCACGCCCCGCGTTCAAGCACGCCTCCGATACGAGGCCATGGCCCGCATCCCGGGGCCGGTCGGACTCATCATCGACCGACGGGCACGCAGACGGCTCGTCGATCGACGATGCAGGTCACGACCATCAGGCCTGCTCCACCTCGACCTGCTCCTCGCCTTCGCCGCCCGGCGGCGGCGGCGACTCGCTGAAGGTCAGCGTGACCTCGGACTGGTCGTCGAGATCGACGGTCACCCGTCCGCCGGAGACCAGTTTTCCGAACAGAAGTTCGTCGGCGAGCGCCTTGCGGATCATGTCCTGGATGAGGCGCTGCATCGGGCGGGCCCCCATCAACGGATCGAACCCCTTGGCCGCAAGGTGCTTGCGCAGCGCATCGGTGAAGATCGCCTCGACCTTCTTCTCGTGCAGCTGCTCCTCGAGTTGCATCAGGAACTTGTCGACGACACGCAAGATGATCTCTTCGTCGAGCGAACGGAAGCTGATGATCGAGTCGAGCCGGTTACGGAACTCGGGCGTGAACATCCGCTTGATCTCCTGCATCTCGTCGCCCTGCTGCTTGGAGTCGGCGAACCCGATCGAGCGCTTCTGGAGGGTTTCCGCGCCCGCGTTGGTGGTCATGATCACGACGATGTTGCGGAAGTCGGCCTTGCGTCCGTTGTTGTCGGTCAGCGAACCATGGTCCATGACCTGGAGCAGGATGTTGAAGATGTCCGGGTGTGCCTTCTCGATCTCGTCGAGCAGCAACACCGCATGCGGCTTCTTGGTCACGGCCTCGGTCAACAGTCCGCCCTGATCGAAACCGACATAGCCCGGCGGCGCGCCGATCAGCCGCGATACCGCGTGGCGCTCCATGTATTCGGACATGTCGAACCGGATCAATTCGATGCCCATGATGAACGCCAGCTGCTTGGCGACCTCGGTCTTGCCGACACCCGTGGGCCCAGAGAACAGGAACGCGCCGATCGGCTTGTCGGGCTTGCCAAGCCCAGAGCGCGACATCTTGATCGCCGCCGCGAGCGCCTCGATCGCGCTGTCCTGGCCAAACACCACGTTCTTGAGGTCGCGGTCGAGGTGTTGCAGCTTGCTGCGGTCGTCGGACGAAACCGACGCAGGAGGAATGCGAGCGATCTTTGCGACGATCTCCTCGATCTCGCCCTTGCCGATCACCTTCTTCTGCTTGCTCTTGGGCAGCACTCGCTGAGCGGCTCCTGCCTCGTCGATGACGTCGATGGCCTTGTCGGGCAGGTGACGATCATTGATGTACTTGGCCGAGAGCTCGGCGGCGCAGGTCAGCGCCGACGACGAATACTTGACGCCGTGATGGCCCTCGAAGCGCGACTTCAGGCCACGCAGGATCTGGACCGTTTGCTCGACGGTGGGCTCGACGACGTCGATCTTCTGGAACCGCCGCGACAGCGCATGGTCCTTCTCGAAGATGCCACGGTACTCCGTGTAGGTCGTCGCGCCGATGCACTTCAATTGCCCGGACGATAGCGCCGGCTTGAGCAGATTGGACGCATCGAGTGTTCCGCCAGACGCCGAGCCCGCACCGATGATCGTGTGGATCTCGTCGATGAACAGGACCGCTCCGGGCGCCTGCTTGAGCGCCTTGAGCACGGCCTTGAGCCGTTGCTCGAAGTCGCCGCGGTACTTGGTACCCGCCAGGAGCGCACCCATGTCGAGCGAGAACACGGTCGACTCGGACAACACCTCGGGGACTTCGCCCTGGGTGATCCGCCATGCAAGGCCTTCGGCGATGGCGGTCTTTCCGACACCCGCCTCGCCGACCAGCAGCGGGTTGTTCTTGCGGCGCCGGCACAGGACCTGGATGACACGCTCGACTTCATGCTCGCGCCCGATCAGCGGATCGATGCGTCCATCGCGGGCAGCCTGGTTCAGGTTCTGCGTGTATTGCTCGAGCGCACCCTGCTGGTTCGCCGCGCCCTCGCCTTCTTGCTCGGCCTGCTCCTCTTTCTGAGGCTCCTTCGGCTGCGGGCTCTTCGTGATCCCGTGCGAAATGTAGTTGACCACATCCAGGCGGGTGATTCCCTGCTGGTGCAGGTAGTAGACCGCGTGCGAGTCCTTCTCGCCGAAGATCGCGACCAGCACGTTGGCGCCGGTGACTTCCTTCTTGCCGTTGGACGTCGATTGCACGTGCATGATCGCGCGCTGGATCACACGCTGAAAACCGAGCGTGGGCTGGGTATCGATCTCCTCGGTACCCGGCACGACCGGCGTGTTTTCCTTGATGAACCCGGTCAGGTTCTTGCGCAGATCGTCGATGCTCGCCGCGCAATTGCGCAGCACGTCGGCGGCCGACGGGTTGTCCAGCAGCGCAAGCAGGAGGTGCTCGACGGTGATGAACTCATGACGCTGCTGCCTGGCCTCGACAAAGGCCATGTGCAGACTGACTTCCAGTTCTTGAGCAATCATGCTTCCTCCATCACGCACTGCAGCGGGTGCTGATGTTCACGTGAATAAGCGCTGACCTGATCGACTTTGGTCGCCGCCACGTCGAGCGGATAGATCCCACATACGCCGCGACCCTCGCGATGCACCTTCAACATGACCTGCGTTGCCTTCTCGCGTCCCATTCCGAAGAACTTCTGCAGGACACTGACGACGAACTCCATCGGCGTGAAGTCGTCGTTCAGGAGCATCACCTGATACATGGGCGGCGGTTTAACCCGCTGCTCCTGACGCTCGGCGACGGTAGACGGATCGTTGGGGGACGTCATGTTTTCATTCTAGCGAGTCGGAGTCCTCGCGCAATATGAAGAATCGCCGGTTTCCCCGTCTTTGTGAATGCCATCACAGTGTCTGGCCACGAGCGCACACTCGTACTTGACGCCCCTGTCGAATTGCCAAAAAATCCCTTTGCTGTTCGGGGGTATCTCCCGGAATCCGGGCCATCGAAGAAACACCAAGAAACCCTACGATTCGGGATATGGTCACGGAACGCACCAAATCAAGGTGCGTGCGACGAGCCGGTCGATCCGCCAGGAGGAGAAACTGTACGCCTCGCCAGACGATGCGCAGCGGCCCCTGGTCGGGATGCGACCTTTGGAAAGCGTTTTGCGGATGGTCGGAGCATGGCAACCGGTACTGTGAAGTGGTTCAACGATTCGAAGGGGTTCGGCTTCATCACCCCCGACGGCGGCGGCGAGGATCTCTTCGCCCATTACTCGGCAATCGAAATGAGCGGGTTCAAGACGCTCAAGGAAGGCCAGAAGGTCCAGTTCGAGGTGGTTCAGGGCCCGAAGGGCAAGCAGGCGGCTCACATCCAGGAGGCTGGATGATTGCAGCCTAATCCGCGGCGAGTGTCGCGCATCAATCGACAAATGGCGGCCTGGAGCCGCCATTTTTCATGCCACCGCCCGGATCCGCACCGACGCCCCGGGACGGTCGGGGCAGACCGACGCCAGCGGGCCGACATCCGGAACCGCCACTGGCAACGCCCCTCGCCGCCGGGATCAACTGTAGAAGATCCCGCCATCCACATTCAACGCCTGACCCGTTACATAGGCCGAATCGTCCGACGCGAAGAAGGCCACGGGTCCGACGATATCCTCGGGCACGCCGGTCCGATGCACGTCCGTGATCTTCTCGAAGTACGCGATCCGCTCCGGATCGCGGAAATGGAAAGCGCCCATGTCGGTGTCGATGATGCCCGGGCAGACCGCATTGACGGTGATACCGAAGCCACCGTACTCCATCGACGTCACCCGCGTGAAGCCGACGACGGCCGACTTTGCCGCCGCGTAGTGCGACTGGCCGGGGCCACCCGTCCGGGCAGCGAGCGAAGCGAGGTTCACGATCCGGCCGTAGCGCCGCGCCTTCATGAAGGGAACGACCGATTGCGTCATCTGAAACACGCCACGACAGTTGACGGCGAAATTGTCATCCCAGATCTTCGGTGTCATCTCGTCGATGGTGGCGATCTGAAGGATCCCCGCGTTGTTGACGAGCACATCGATCTGGCCGAGGGATTCGTTCGCCTGGGCCGCGCAGTGCCTGCAATCCTCGAGGACGCTGACGTCGCCGATCAGCGTGAAACAACCGCGCCCAAGCGAACGAATCTCCTGCGCGACCCCTTGCAGGGTCTCGTGCTGCCGCTCGATGTCGGTAATTGCGAGATCGTAGCCACGCTGCGCCAGGCCGAGCGCGATGGCACGCCCGATCCCTCTGCTCGCGCCCGTGACGATGGCCGTTCTGCTCATGGAATAACCCCTGTCGAATTTTCAGGTCGGGTCAGGTCGAGAGGTCCTTGACCGGTAGCGTGTTCATCGCGCGGACCGTATCGTCCAAGGACCTCAGATTGGCGCCCGACCCCAGCCCCGTGGCCACGATGGCCCCGGTCGCGGTCGCGAGCTTCGCACATTCGGGCAGATCCCATTCCATGGCGAGGCCGGCGATGAAGGCGCCGGAATACGCATCGCCGCAACCGCTGGTGTCCCTGACCGGCACCTCGAAGGCGGGCACCGAGAACCGGCGGCCCTCGCGTGTCATCACGAAGGAACCGGAGGCGCCCAGTGTGATCGCGCACGCGCCGGCGCCCTTCTCGATGAAGAAGCGAGCGCATTCGGCCGGGTCCTTCGAGCCGACCAGGGCCTCGGTTTCGTCGATGCTGGGCAGGAAATAGTCTACGTAGGGCATCAACGGCAATAGGTGATCGAGCACCTCCCGTTGCGCCATGATGAGGTCGAGTGTCGTGGTGCACCCGGCCGCCTTGGCGCCACGGAGCAACTCGAGCGACGGCGCACCGTCCATCCGGTCCATCGAACCGACGCCCGCCAAATGGACGACCTTGGCCTGGCAGGCTCGTGCCTGGCTTTCGGCCGAGATGCGCCATCGCCGGGAAGCGCCCTTGGCATGTATCGCCGGGCGCGACCCGTCCGGCCGGATCGGAAGAATGGTGGCCGAGGTCGGACAGTCGGCGATACGCGCCATGCAGGAAACGTCGATGCCGTCCCGAGCCATCGTATCGATCACCCAGTCGGCCTTCTCGTCGGAGCCGACGGCGCCGAATGCCATGGTCCTCATGCCGAGACGGGCGGCCGGAACGATCGACCCACCGCCGGTGCCGGCAACGCAGAGCCGGATCTCATCGACGAACAGACGCGATCCTCCTGGCGGGATCTCGGTGACCGGCACCCCCAGGATATCGAGGATATAGGTGCCGCATACGCTCACGTCGTGGGTGGGGGTCATGTCATCGGGTCTCGCAAAGGGGTCGGACGACCGGCTTCACGCGCCGTCCGATTCGGGCCGGGAAGCGGGCCCGGGGTCCGCCGAGAGGGCCGGCTGACGCCCGTAGGTCCTGAACTTCTCCAGGATTCGTTCCATCTCGGCGTCGGAGAGGACGGGTGGCTTTCCGAACGGCAGGCAAGCCAGGTAGAGAGAGGCCATCTCCTCGACGTTGACAGACAAGGCCATCGCCTTCGAGAGATTCACGCCGGCAGCGATCGTGCCGTGATGTGCCAGCAGACACGCGCGACGTCCCTTCATGGCATTCAGGATGGACCGACCGAGGGCCGCCGTGCCGAATGTCTCGTACCTGGCGCAGGGAATGCTGTTGCCACCGGCCGAAGCGACCAGGTAGTGAATCGCGGGGATGTCGTGCCCCAGAATGCTGACCGCCGTGGCATTCGTCGAATGCGTATGGACGACGGCATTCAACTCCGTGCGCTCGGCCAGAATGTCCCGGTGGAAGCGCCATTCGCTCGACGGCAGGATGTCGCCCTCGTAGCTTCCGTCCCACTTCATGAAGACGATCTGATCGGCAGACATGTCGGCATAGGTGATGCCCGTGGGCGAGATATAGAAGCCGCCGTCGCCGCGCACGCTGATGTTCCCCGCGGTCCCCTTGTTGATGCCCAGACGCGACATGCTCTGGAGCGCTTCGACGATGGCGCTGCGAATCGCCGGATCGGTTGAATGACTCATGACGCGTTCGGCTCGGGTCGATTGTTCGGGCCGGCCTCCAGCCCGGAGCCCCATTGCCACCGGTCACCGGAGACCAAAGCAGGAAGCCCCTGAATTCCTGGTCGGATTCAGGGGCTTCGAGGGCATTACGGGAGGCCGTGTGGCGGCGTCACATGTGCTCGATCATCACCTGCCCGAAGCCCGAGCAAGAAACCTGGTTCGCGCCGTCCATCAGACGAGCGAAGTCGTAGGTGACATTCTTGGACAGGATCGCCTTCTCCATCGAGGCGATGATCATGTCGGCCGCCTCGGTCCAGCCCATGTGGCGCAGCATCATCTCGGCCGACAGGATCTCGGAGCCCGGATTCACGTAGTCCTTGCCCGCGTACTTGGGCGCGGTTCCGTGAGTCGCCTCGAACATCGCGACCGAATCGGAGAGGTTCGCCCCCGGCGCGATGCCGATGCCGCCAACCTGCGCTGCAAGCGCGTCGGACACGTAGTCGCCGTTCAGGTTCAGGGTCGCGATCACCGAGTACTCGGCCGGCCGAAGCAGGATCTGCTGCAGGAAGGCGTCGGCAATCGAATCCTTGACGACGATCTCACGTCCCGTCTTGGGATTCTTGATACTGCACCAGGGGCCGCCGTCGATGGGCTTGGCACCGAACTCCTTCTGGGCGATCTCATAGCCCCAATCGCGGAATCCACCTTCGGTGAACTTCATGATGTTGCCCTTGTGCACCAGCGTCACCGAGGGCCGATCGTTGTCGATCGCGTATTGAATCGCCTTGCGAACCAGCCGGAAGGTCCCCTCGCGAGAGACCGGCTTGATACCGATTCCGGAGGTCTCGGGGAACCGGATCTTGGTCACGCCCATTTCCTTGACCAGGAAGTCGATGAGCTTCTTGGCGCCGTCGGACTCGGCTTCCCACTCGATACCGGCATAGATGTCCTCCGAGTTTTCCCGGAAGATCACCATGTCGACTTTCTCGGGCGCGAGCAGCGGCGACGGGACGCCGCGGAAGTAGCGAACGGGCCGCAGGCACACGTACAGATCGAGCTGCTGGCGCAAGGCCACGTTCAGCGATCGGATACCGCCACCGACCGGCGTCGTCAGCGGCCCCTTGATCGAGACGACGTAGTCCTTGACGATGCCGAGCGTCTCGTCGGGAAGCCAGACGTCGGGGCCATAGACCTGGGTGGATTTCTCGCCAGCGTAGATTTCCATCCAGTGAATCTTGCGCTTGCCCCCGTAGGATTTTTCCACCGCGGCATCGACTACTTTCAGCATCACCGGCGTGATATCGGCGCCGGTGCCGTCGCCCTCGATGTAGGGAATGATCGGATTGTCGGGAACGTTCAGGGAAAAATCGGCATTGACGGTTATCTTCTGGCCATCTGCTGGCACTTTGACGTGCTGATACATTGCGGAGGACTCCTGGTGGCAAGAGGGTGCTGGGAGCTGGGGCGGATGGCCGCGCTTTCGGCGACGCGCACTCGCCCGATGACGGGCCGATCCACCGGAGCGCGCCTCGCCAAACTGGTCGATTATGCCGCATCGCTGTCGGGCACACCGTCCGTTCCACCTGCGATAGAGTTCTGAAATGCATTGCATCGAACCGCATCGCGACATTGGGGGCCGCACCGCACGCTCGCTGCTCGCCGGGGCGCTGGTCTGGCTCACGCTGCCAGTGTCGGCACAAACACCTCAGCCGCCGCTGCCAACGGTCGAATTACAGGCCGGTATTCACGTCATCCGGGCCGAACTCGCGGATACCCCCGCATCGCAAACCGTCGGTCTGATGTACCGCAGGCGCCTCGACGGCAACGATGGAATGCTGTTCGTGTTCGAGCGGGCCGAGGCGCACTGCTTCTGGATGCGCAACACCTTGATTCCATTGTCGATCGCCTTTCTCGACGAGGATGGAACCGTGGTCAATATCGCGCGAATGATGCCGCGCAGCGACGACACCCATTGCGCGCAGCGGCCCGTGCGCCATGCCCTCGAGATGTCGCAGGGCTGGTTCGAGAAAAGGGGCGTTGCCCCGGGCGACCGGCTTCGCGCGCCGGGTGTTTTCAGGGCTCGCTGAGACGGCCTTGCGCGCCGTCGGGCGCCCGCCCGGAACTATCAGGAACGGCGCTTGCCGCCGAAACGCCCATAGAGCCACAACACGATGATCGCGCCGAAAATCGACGCAATGAAACCCGCCGTTGCGCCCGGGCGATAGAAGCCGAGCATCTGTCCGGCAAACGTCGCCACGACCGAGCCGAGGAAACCGAGCAGCGCGGTGACGATGATGCCGCCACCCTGGCGGCCGGGCATCAGGAACTTGGCTATCGCGCCCACCACCAGGCCGATGAGCGCCGTCGTCAGGAAGGACATCATGCCGCTGCTCCCGGTTCATTTTCGAGACGAGCCCGCTCGACCGGCATCCCGACGCCCTGGGCAACAGGCATCACGGCGCCGGTCGGCCGGCGTGATCAGGCGAAATTCGCTGCCGCGAATGCCCAGTTGACCAGCTTCCAGTAGCCCGCGAGGTAGTTCGGGCGGCTGTTGCGATAGTCGATGTAGTACGCGTGCTCCCAGACGTCGCAGGTGAGGATCGCCTTGTCGGCGCCGCTCAACGGCGTCGCCGCATTGCTGGTGTTGACGATATCCAGCGATCCGTCGGACTTCTTCACGAGCCAGGTCCAACCCGAACCGAAGTTGCCTGCAGCCGACTTGTTGAACGCGTCGCGGAAGGCGTCGACCGAACCCCACTTGGCGTTGATCGCATCCGCCAGCGCGCCGCTCGGGTCGCCGCCGCCATTCGGCGACAGGCTGTTCCAGTAGAAGGTGTGGTTCCAGACCTGAGCCGCGTTGTTGAAGACGCCGCCCGACGACTTGCGAACGATATCCTCGAGGCTGGCGTTCTCGAACTCGGTGCCCTTGATCAGGTTGTTCAGGTTCGTGACGTAGGTCTGATGATGCTTGCCATAGTGGAACTCGAGCGTCTCCTTGGAGATCGTCGGCGCCAGCGCGTCCATCGCATACGGCAGTTCGGGAAGTTTGTGCTCCATGATCTTGGCTACCTCGCGTGTTTGCTTGTCGGAAAGTCTGGGCTGAGTGTCGGCGAGTGGCTGAACCGTCGCACACGCCGGAACGAGAATTGTACGGCGAGCCAGTCGGCGGCAATGGTTCAACCTGGCTGACGAGCCGGCTTTTCCTGCGCCGGACCGTCATTCGGATCGTCGGTGGATTCGACCCGCGCCGACAGTTCGCCTCGCGCCAGCCTGACCGAGATCCGCTTGCCCGGCGTGGTCGCGCGAACATCCCGCAACAAGTGCCCATCCTCGCCGCGAACCAGCGCATACCCGCGATCCAGCACGCCAACCGGGCTGACCAGTTCCAGTTTCGCCGCATTGGATTCCACTTGGGCCTGCCGCGCCGAAACATGCTTCGCCGCCGCGAGCCGAAGACGACGCGACAGTCCATCGAGCCGCTCGGCGGACCGGGAAAGCTCCGGCACTCGCAATGCGCGGCGCATCGATTCGAGGCGGACCCGCCGGGACTCGATGGCCCGCCACAGTGCGGAGCGCAAGGCGCCCGCCGACTCCCTTAGCGCAGACGCACGGATCGCAAGCTCGACCGACGGTGGCCGTAGCAGACGCGCTGCCGTATCGAGCCCTTGCTCGGTCTCGCGCAGATACCGGGAATGCGCACGTACCAGGCGTTGGGTGCGCAAGCGAAGCGCGTCGACGAGGTCCGATCGCGCCGGAGCCGCCAGCGTGGCCGCGGCGGTCGGCGTGGAGGCCCGAAGGTCCGCCACGAAGTCGGCGATGGTGACATCGGACTCGTGCCCGACGCCGGAGACGACCGGCAATACGGAACTTGCGATGGCACGTGCCACCCGCTCGTCATTGAACGCCCACAGGTCCTCGATGGACCCGCCGCCCCTGACGAGCAGCACCAGGTCGACCTCGGCCCGTCGATTGGCGGCCTCGAGCGCCGCGACGATCGCAGCCGGCGCCTCCACGCCCTGCACCGGCGTTGGATAGACGATCACATCGACTTGCGGCGAGCGCCGGGCGAGCGTGCTCAGGACGTCTCGCAACGCGGCCGCCCGCGTCGAACTCACGACGCCGATCCGCCACGGCAGCCGAGGAAGCGCCTGCTTTCGGTCATCATCGAGCAAGCCTTCGGCCTGCAACTTGGCCTTCAGCCGGAGAAACTCCTGGTACAGGTCGCCGGCGCCGGCTTGGCGAAGCGTTTCGACGTTGAGCTGGAAGTCGCCACGGGCCTGGTAGAGCGTCACGAGCGCCAGCGCCTCGACACGATCGCCCTCGCGCGGCCTGAAGCCGATCGCCGCAGCGCGACTCCTGAACATCACTGCGCGCACCTGTGCCGACGCGTCCTTCAGCGTGAAGTAACAGTGTCCAGACGCGGCCCGGACGAAGTTCGAGATCTCGCCGCTGACTCTCACCATCGGGAAGCTGCGTTCGAGCAGGTTCGCCACACTTCGATTCAGCTGGGAGACGCTCAACACCTCGGGCCGGGCCGAAACGCCCGCCAATCCTCGATCTTCTCGTCCCGACTCATGATTCATGCGGTCATCCAGGGCTTTTGGCGTGTAATCGTGCGCCAGTGGCCGATTCGATCGCTACGCTGCCGTACACAGGTCGGCCGGGATTGGGCGTCGAGGCAAGGCGCGGGCAGATCCCGTGTCGAAATATTTGGCAACCCACCCCAGGATCAGGCAAGGCGTGGGTTTCCGGGCGGTGTCCCGTCGATCTCCACAGGATTATCCACAGGTTCTGGGGATTAGCCGCCGGCAGGGCGACAGACTCGGCACTCCCATGCCTGTCAACTTGCCCGACAGCGGCAAAGACCGGACAATTCGCGCTCGCATCACGCCGCCCTGGCCGAGCGCCGCGCGCACCACGGAGAATTCGGATTTGTTCTCGCTGATTCAAGCGGCCGGCTGGCCGATCTGGTTCCTGATCGTGGCCTCCTTCGTTGCGGTCGCCCTGATCGTCGAGCGCTTTCTTTCGCTGAAGCGGGACAAGATCCTGCCGCCCTCGCTGCTCGACGAGGTGTTGTCGCTTCATCGCAATCGCCAGATCTCGATGGACTTGCTTCGCAAGCTCTCGGCGAGCTCCCCGCTCGGCCGGGTCCTCGCCAGCGGCCTGCGACACGAGGCGGGCGGACGCGAACTGATGAAGGAGGCGATGGAGGAAACCGGCCGGGCGGTCGCGCATGAGCTCGAGCGCTATCTCAGCGCGATCGGAACGATCGCGTCGGCGGCGCCATTGATGGGCCTGTTCGGAACCGTGATCGGGATGATCGAGATCTTCGGATCGCAGGCGCCATCGGGTACCGACCCGCAAGCCCTGGCGCACGGCATCTCGGTCGCACTGTACAACACCGCCTTCGGCATTCTGATCGCGATCCCGACGCTGATCTCGTACCGGCACTTCCGCGCCCGGGTCGACGCCCTGCTGGTGGAGATGGAGCAGCAATCCCTGAGGCTCGTCGACACGGTCATGAGTGCGCGCCGATGAACTTCAGGCGGGGCATGCGCCGCGACGAGCCCGAGATCAACTTCATCCCGCTGATCGACGTTCTACTCGTCATCCTGATCTTCCTGATGGTCACGACGACCTACTCGAAGTTCACGGAACTGAAGATCGATCTGCCGAGCGCGTCCGCGAAGCAGACGGTCGAACGCCCGGATGAAATCGTCGTCGGGGTCTCGGCCGAGGGCCGGTACCGGCTCGCGGGCACCGGGGCGCCGCTGTCCCAATCGGCGCTGATCGGAGAGCTTCGGCGTCGTGCCGACGGCAAGCGCGAACCGGTCCTGGTGATACATGCGGATGCCGGCGCATCGCACCAGGCGGTCGTCGACGTGCTGGACGCGGCCAGACAGGCGGGACTGGAGCGAGTGACTTTTGCGGCGCAAAGCGCCGGCTCGCGCTGAGCAACGTGTCGCGGCAATGAAGTCCGGACCGCCCCCGATCGGGCGCGCGCGGCTCGAGGCCTTCGTTCGGAGGGCCTGGTTCGGTCGGACGCCGGGCGGGCTTGCGTCGTCGTTCTCTCTTCTCGCATCGCCCTTGTGCCTGATCACGGCGCTCGACGGCGCCAGGCGTCGGCGTCGGATCCGCGCTCTGGCGCCACCGCGCGTACCCGTGATCGTTGTCGGCAACCTCGTCGCGGGCGGCGCCGGCAAGACGCCGACGACGATCGCACTGGTTCGCGAACTGGCACGCCGCGGATGGTCCCCCGGCATCGTCGCTCGCGGCCATCGGGCACGCGACGCCGCTGCCCGCCTGGTCTCGCCGGAAACGGATCCGCGCGAGGGGGGCGACGAACCCGTGCTGATCGCGCGCGCGACCCATCGCCCCGTGGCAGCCGGGCGGCACCGTGGACAAGCGTTGGACTGCCTGCTCGATGCGCACCCGGACGTCGACGTCGTCGTCTCGGACGATGGCTTGCAGCACCCTCATCTGCCTCGAAGCATCGAACTCGTGCTTTTCGACGAGCGCGGCGCGGGAAACGGTCGCTTGCTGCCCGCGGGTCCGCTGCGCGAGCCACTGGCGCGAGCCGCCGGCGTCGACGCGATCATCGTCCCGGCGAACGTGAGCGCGCCGTTGTCGCATCCCCGGCTGTTTCATCGCCGGATCGAAATCGGTGGATTCACTGCGCTGGCCGATGGGCGAACGGTCTCGACCACCGACATGGCGGCCATGGTCGACGCCGATGCCGTCGCGCTTGCCGGTATCGCCGAGCCGGCCCGGTTCTTCGCGACGCTTCGCGGTCTCGGTATCCACGTGCGTGAACATCCATTGCCCGACCACGCTCCGATCGACCGCGCCTGGTTGCGCGACTTGTCGGCCCCGGTGATCCTGATGACCGAGAAGGACGCCGTAAAATGCAGCCCGACCACCGACGATCGCCTGTGGTCGCTGCAAGTACGGGTCGAACTCGATCCGGCATTCTTCGATTGGCTGGAGCCTTTGATTCGTGGACAACCGACTGCTTGAGATCCTGGTGTGCCCGAACTGCAAGGGGAAGTTGCGCGTGCGCCGCGGACCGATCACGGAACTCGATCCGCCGGCCGAGGCCGAATTGATCTGCGATCACGATGGCATCGCCTTTCCGGTTCGGGACGACATTCCGGTCATGCTGCTCGACGAGGCTCGTCGCCTGGAGCCGGATTCGGGCGAGACCGAGGATGACTGACCGGTCGGATCCGGGGGCAGGCACCGATTTCGTCGCGCTGATTCCCGCCCGGCTGGCTTCCGTCCGCCTGCCTGGCAAGCCGCTGGCCGACATCAACGGCAAGCCGATGGTGGTCAGGGTCGCGGAGCGCGCCCGTGCCTCCGGCGCGCGACTCGTGGCCGTGGCGACCGATTCCACCGAGATCGCGTCGGCCGTCGAGCAAGCCGGCTTCGCTGCGGTGCTGACCCGCGAGGACCACCCGTCCGGCACGGACCGCCTGGCAGAAGCCGCCGATCGACTCGCCCTCGATGACCGGCAGATCGTCGTGAACGTCCAGGGTGACGAGCCACTCATTCCCCCGTCGCTGATCCGCGATCTGGCCGCCCATCTCGCCGCTCGTCCGGATTGCGAGATCGCCACGGCGGCGCACCGGATCGACGATCCCGCCGAGTTCCTGAACCCGAACGTCGTCAAGCTGGTGCTCGATCGCGCGGGGCGCGCCCGATACTTCTCGCGCGCCCCGATCCCCTTCTCGCGCGATGCGGACGATGCGGCAAAACTGCAACATCATCGGGACGCCGGCGCTGGTCCGTATCGGCACATCGGGATCTACGCCTATCGGTGCCGGGCGCTGCGACAGTATCCGGCGCTCGAGCGCTCCCCGCTCGAAAGACTCGAGTCGCTCGAGCAACTCCGCGCGCTGTGGAACGGCCTCGAAATCTCCGTGATGGTCGCGGCGACGGCGCCGCCGGCGGGGGTCGACACCCAGGCCGACCTCGAACGAGCACGCCGCAGCAACGCCAGCGGGTCATAGACCGAAAGGCCGGTGTAAGAAGCACGACGTACAATCCGTTGCGGCGGGTGGCGCCATCACTGGGTATCGCCTCGGAATGCGTCGCGACACGGTCGTCGGCCTAAGCTCGATTGACCGGCCGTTTCGTTGACGCTACCCTTGCCGCGCATTTTCGAAACGGCGTTCGTTGGCCGCCGCAGGCGCTGGGCACTGCGGCGCGCATGTCGAGTTCCGCTACCGGCTGCGCCGCAGAACGACGTCCTTCTTCCCGATCCGGAACTCCAAATGCGAGTAATACTTCTCGGCGCCCCGGGCGCCGGCAAAGGTACGCAGTCCGCCTACATCTGCCGCCAGTTCGGCATCCCGCAGATCTCTACGGGCGACCTGCTGCGGTCGGCCGTTGCCGCCGGGTCCGGGTTGGGCCTGGCCGCCCGAAAGATGATGGACTCCGGCTCGCTCGTGTCGGACGAGATCATCATCGACATCATTCGTGAACGACTCGGTCAACCCGATTGCGCCAACGGCTATCTGCTCGATGGCGTGCCGCGCACGATTCCTCAGGCAGAGGCGCTGCGGGCATCGGGTCTGGACGTCGACTTCGTGATCGAGATCGACGTCCCCGATGCCGAGATCATCACGCGCATGGCGGGCCGTCGAGTCCATCCGGGCAGCGGCCGCACCTATCACGTCACCTTCAACCCGCCCAAGGTCGCGGGAAAGGACGATGTGACCGGCGAAGATCTCGTGCAGCGTGGAGACGATAGCGAGAAGACCGTTCGCAAGCGACTGCGCATCTATCACGACCAGACCCGTGCGCTGGTCGACTACTACTCGAAGTGGGCTGCGACGGGTGACCCTCGTGCACCACTGTTCCGCCACGTTTCCGGAATGGGTTCCGTGGACGAGATCACGACCAGGGTGTTCCAAGCGCTGCAGCGCGACTGAACCGTCGCAAACCCGCAACATCGGTCGAGTAGAATTCGGCAGCTTTCGCGCGCAAGAGAACGCGCGTCCGACCCGGTTCAAGCAAGCGTTTCTCTAGTTTCCGCAATCCAAGAAACAAGATCATCGGAGGTTGACCATGAGTGGAGCCACAACGGCCGGTCTCTGGTTCGCATTGATTTGCGGGCTGGCGGCCGTCATCTACGGAATCGTCTCTAGCCGCTGGATTCTCGGTCTCGATGCCGGCAACCAGCGCATGCAGGAGATCGCTGGCGCGATTCAGCAAGGGGCCAAGGCCTACCTGAATCGGCAGTACAGCACGATCGGCCTGGTGGGCGTGGTCTTGTTCGTGGTCATCGGCTTCGTGCCGGGGCTGGGCTGGACTTCGGCCATCGGCTTTGCGATCGGCGCGATTCTGTCGGGAGCCGCGGGCTACATCGGCATGAACGTCTCGGTACGGGCGAACGTGCGCACCGCCCAGGCGGCCACGCGTGGGCTGAACGACGCCCTCGCGGTGGCGTTCCGAGGCGGCGCGATCACCGGAATGCTGGTCGTGGGCCTCGGCCTGCTCGGCGTAGCCGGCTACTACGGTTTCCTCACCGCCGGTGGGGCGGTCACGGGTGCCAAGGTCCATGAGGCCATCAAGCCGCTCGTGGGTCTCGCCTTCGGCTCGTCGCTGATCTCGATCTTTGCGCGACTGGGTGGCGGCATCTTCACCAAGGGCGCCGACGTGGGCGCCGACCTGGTCGGCAAGGTCGAGGCGGGCATCCCCGAAGACGATCCGCGCAACCCCGCGGTCATCGCGGACAACGTCGGCGACAACGTCGGCGACTGCGCCGGGATGGCGGCCGACCTCTTCGAGACCTATGCCGTGACGCTGATCGCGACCATGCTGCTGGGTTCGCTGATGATCAAGGGCGCGGAACTGCAGGCCGTCGTCTACCCGATGGCGCTCGGCGGGCTGTCGATCATCGCGTCGATCGTCGGCGCCATGTTCGTGAAGGCCAAGCCCGGCCAGACCAACGTCATGCCGGCGCTCTACAAGGGCCTGGTCTGGGCCGGCGGCCTGGCGACGGTGTTCTCGTATCCCGTCACGAACTGGATCTTCGGCGGCTCCGACCTGACCGGTGCCGGCACCTCCACGATGAATCTCTGGCTTTGCGTGGTGGTTGGAATGATCCTGACCGGACTGATCGTCTGGATCACCGAGTACTACACCGGTACCCAGTTCAAGCCGGTTCGGTACGTGGCATCGGCCTCCAACACGGGCCATGCGACCAACATCATCGCCGGCATCGCCGTGTCGATGAAGTCCACCGCCCTGCCCGTACTGTTCGTCTGCGCGGCGATCATCGCCGCGTACAAGCTCGGCGGCCTCTATGGCATCGCGATCGGCGCGACCTCGATGCTCTCGATGGCCGGCATCGTCGTGGCGCTCGACGCCTATGGCCCCATCACCGACAACGCCGGTGGCATTGCCGAGATGGCCGAACTGCCTGAGTCGGTGCGCAACATCACCGACCCGCTCGACGCGGTCGGCAACACGACCAAGGCGGTCACCAAGGGCTACGCGATCGGCTCCGCCGGTCTGGCCGCCCTGGTGCTGTTTGCCGACTACACGCACGCCCTCGAGGAGTACAAGCTCTCGACGGCGTTCGACCTGTCGAACCACATGGTCATCGTCGGGCTGTTCATCGGCGGCCTGATCCCGTTCCTGTTCGGCGCGATGGCGATGGAAGCCGTGGGCCGTTCGGCGGGATCGGTAGTCGAGGAAGTCCGTCGGCAGTTCCGCGAGATCAAGGGCATCATGGAAGGCACGGCCAAGCCCGACTATTCGCGCGCGGTCGACCTGCTCACCAGCGCCGCGATCAAGGAGATGATCGTTCCGTCGTTGCTGCCGGTGGTCGTGCCGATCGTGGTCGGCCTGGTCCTGGGGCACGTCGCACTCGGCGGCCTTCTGATGGGCACCATCGTGACGGGACTGTTCGTGGCGATCTCGATGTGTACGGGCGGCGGCGCCTGGGACAACGCCAAGAAATACATCGAGGAAGGCAATCACGGCGGCAAGGGCTCCGAGGCGCACAAGGCTTCGGTGACCGGAGACACCGTCGGCGACCCCTACAAGGACACGGCAGGCCCCGCGGTCAATCCGCTCATCAAGATCATCAACATCGTCGCACTGCTGCTGGTACCCGTCATGGGCGCCTTGCAGTGAGACCTGCTCACGCGATTCGATGACCGGCTAGGCGCGTTCGAGCGCTGCCGTTCACAGATGGGGCGCCCAATGGCGCCCCATCTTGCTTTGGGTGCTCGCCTGGGCGAGTCGACCCCTGCCGTACAATCGCGGGCATCGACAGGCAACGGACACGGAGGTAAGCCAGATGCGTTTCGAGAGCAGGGTTTTCATCGTCACGGGCGGTGCTTCCGGACTTGGCGCGGCAACGGCGCAGATGATCGCCGATGGCGGCGGCATGGTGGTTCTGGCGGATGTGAACGCTGAACTCGGCGAGGAATTCGCCACTCGCCTCGGCGCCGGTGCGCGCTTCGTGAAGTGCGACGTCACGTCGGAGGCCGACGCCGCCTCAGTGATCGATGCCGCGAAGGCGATGGGTACGCTGGGCGGTCTGGTCAATTGCGCTGGCATCGGCACCGCGGCCAAGACCGTGGGCAAGGACGGACCGCATCGGCTGGACGCCTTCACCCGCGTGATCAGCATCAATCTGATCGGTTCGTTCAACATGATCCGCCTGGCCGCCGCGGCAATGGTCGCGAACGAACCGAACGAGGACGGCGAGCGGGGCGTGATCGTCAACACGGCATCGGTGGCGGCCTTTGACGGACAGATCGGCCAGGCCGCCTATTCGGCGTCGAAGGGTGGCATCGTCGGCATGACGCTGCCGATCGCACGTGATCTCGCGCGGGACGGGATCCGGGTCGTGACGATCGCGCCTGGGCTGTTCCTGACGCCGCTGCTCAAGGGCTTGCCGCAGGAAGCCCAGGACTCGCTTGGTCGACAGGTTCCGTTCCCGCCGCGCCTGGGCCGTCCGGAAGAATACGCATCGATGGTGGGGCAGATCTTCGCGAACACGATGCTCAACGGCGAGACGATCCGACTCGATGGCGCAATCCGGATGGCGCCACGCTGACCACCCCGCAACATCGCTCGGCCGTCGAATTGCACTGGCGGCTTCGTCGACATATGCGATCGGTCGATCGCGACCAGCGCCCCCTGGCAGACGCTCGCCTATTTGGCGAAATGGCCCTCGAGCCATCGCCCCAGGGCCAATAGCCGAGCATCTGCATCCGCCGCGCCGACGACCTGCATCCCCAGGGGCAGACCATCGATCATGGCCGCCGGCAGGGACAAGGTCGGCAGACCCGCGTATGAAAACGGGAGCGTCTGCCCAAGGACCGCTTCACGTACGCTGATCTCGCCGCCCTCGACGCGGGTATCGAGTCGACCGCGAGGCGGTGGCAGGATCGCTGTGGTCGGCGTCATCAGGGCATCGACCTTCGTCAGCGCCTGACCCAGTTCACGGCGAAGACGGTCGCGGAACTTGAGCGCGTCGATGTATTGCGCGGCGCCGACCGCCAGGCCGGCCTCGAGCGGCGGCCGCACCAGTGCAGAGAAACCCTCGTCGCCGGCAGCGAGCGCGTCGCGGTGCACCCATGCCGCCTCGGCGCGGACCAGCGTGGTGTAGTTGTTCGACGCCTCTTTCAGTACGGGCAGCGAGATCTCCCGGACCTGCGCACCCGCGCGCTCGAGCCTGGCGAGAATTCCCTCGAAGGCCTCGCGAACGGTCGGCTCGAGGCGACCATCCAGCCAGTCGACCGGCACCCCGATGGTCGGTTCATTCACGACCTGTCCGTGCGATGCGCGACGGCCGGACATCACCTCGTAGAGGAGCGCGCAGTCGTCCACGCAGCGGGCGATCGGTCCCGCATGGTCGCAGGTCCAGGACAGATAGAGCGCGCCCTCGAGTGGAATCGCCCCGAAGCTCGGCTTGAACCCGGTCACGCCACAGAATGCCGCCGGAATGCGAACCGACCCACCCGTGTCGCTACCCAGACCCGCATAGCCAGCGCCGACCGCAACACAGACCGCCGCGCCACTGGACGAACCACCGGCCTGGCGCGTCGGATCGAAGGGATTGCAGACATCGCCGGTCCAGAGATTTTCTCCGGTCGCGCCAAGTGCGATCTCGTGCATGTTCGTCTTGGCGAACGGAATGGCGCCAGCCGCGCGCAAGCGCGCGACCGCCACTGCTTCCGCCGCACCGAGCGCAGGCAGGGCCGCGCGAGTGCCCGCCCGGGTGGGCATCCCCTCCACCACATACAAGTCCTTGATCGATATCGGGATTCCGTGCAATCGACCGAGCGGCTCGCCGCGGTCCCGACGCGCGTCGAGTTCGGCTGCGATCGCCTCCGCCCGACTCCAGTCGACGTGGGCGATCGGATTCAGGCGGGCATGCGTTTCGAGGGCGGCACGGGCGAGGCCGATCTGCTCGCGCGCGCTGCTGCGTCCATCGGCAATGGCGGCGACGGCCTCGCGGATACGACTGCTTTTCGGAGAGATGGTCTCGGTCATCGTGGAGTCCGGTTCAAGGTGATGGCGCTCAGGCGCCGCGGCGGCCGCCCTCGGCCCGTTATCATCGCGCGAGGCAGTATGACTGACGAGACCTGGAGTTTCGAAATGGAGACCCGAGTCCTGCGCGGAGGACGCCTGAAGCAGGGAACATACGATCCCGGCGCGCAGGTGATGGAGATCGAGTTCGTGGACGGGACGATCCGTCGCTTCAAGGCAGTACCGTCGGAGGTCTGGCGTCGACTGCTCGCCTCGCCGAACCCGGCCAGCTACTACGAAGACCGGATCGAAGAGGAATATGCATTCGAGCGGGACCGCGCGACGGGCGACGCCGAAGCGCGCTCCAAGCTGGACGCCTTGTTCGGGAGCCCGCCCGGCAAGCCTGCCGACTGATGCCTTGCGGCGGCGCCTTGGCGCGGATCGACATCGTCTGCTCGGTGGTCGATAACTTTGGCGACGCGGGATTCTGCTGGCGCCTGGCACGGCAACTCGCTCGCGAGCACCGGATCGGCGTCCGCGTCTGGACCGATCGCCAGGACTTGTTCGAGCGCCTGGCCCGCGGCGACGAACCCGCGCGCGCGGCCGCGCTCGACCTTGCGCACGCAGGAATCGAAGTCGGCCCCATCGAGGCGCTCGACGCCTGCATCGAGCCGGGACAGTTCGTGGTCACGCTCTTCGACGCCCGTCTCCCGGCGTCGTTCGCTGCACGATTGCGCGCGCGGTCTCCGAATCCACCCGAGGTCCATGTCGAGTATCTCAGTGCGGAGCCCTGGATCGACGCTTGTCATGGATTGCATTCGCTGAGGACAGATGGATCGATCGCCTGGATGTTCCTTCCCGGTTTCAGCGCGGCCAGCGGCGGCCTGGTCCGAGAGCACGACCTGGACAGACGCCGCGAGTGCTTCCTGGCGAGCCACAAGCATGCATGGCTGGCGCGCGCTGGCGTTTCGTCCGATGCGCGGATCGCGACGCTGTTCGCCTATCCGGACGCGCCCATCCAGGATTGGCTCGAGGCACTCGGGCGCGAGGGCGGATGGACCGTACTGGCAGCCGCTGGCGGAAGCCCGTTTCCTACCGGACGGCATCGCGTCTCGGGTGTCGAGGTGATCGCACTGCCCTTCCTGGCGCAACCCGCGTTCGATGAATTGCTGTGGGCGAGCGACTTCGCCTTCGTTCGCGGAGAGGATTCGTGGATTCGCGCCCATTGGGCCCGGATCCCCTTTGTATGGGCCCCCTACCGGCAGTCCGACCGGTTGCACCTCAAGAAGCTCGACGCCTTCCTCGACCGCTTCCTCGATGCGTCTGCGGCCGATGATCCGGCAAGCGCGGCTGCGATTCGCGCCGTATCGCACGCCTGGTCCGAAGACGGGGACATCGACCAGGCCTGGCGCGCATACCGTGAGCGCCTTGAATCGATCGCGGCACTGCACCGCGTCTGGACCGACACCCTGGCAGCACGGACCGACCTGGCATCGAATCTGATGACCATGCTTCGATCACGTGCCAACTGCTAAAATGCGCGATTACCCGTTCGAAACGTAGTGAAGTCAAAGCGATGAAAACCGCTCAAGAATTGCGCGTTGGCAATGTGATCATGATCGGCTCCGATCCGATGGTCGTGCAGAAGGCAGAGTTCAACAAGTCCGGGCGAAACGCCTCGGTCGTGAAGATGAAGCTCAAGAACCTCCTGAGCGGTGGCGGAACCGAAACCGTCTATCGTGCAGACGAGAAATTCGACGTTCTGGTCCTGGAACGCAAGGAAGTCGCCTACTCGTATTTCGCCGATCCCATGTACGTGTTCATGGATGGCGAGTACAACCAGTACGAGATCGAGGCCGAGTCCATGGGCGACGCGCTCAATTACCTCGAGGACGGCATGCCCTGCGAGGTCGTCTTCTACGACGGCCGCGCGATCTCTCTCGAGATGCCCAACTCGGTCGTCCGCGAAGTGGAATACACCGAGCCGGCCGTCAAGGGCGATACCTCGGGCAAGGTGATGAAACCCGCTCGCATCAAGCCGACCGGTCACGAGGTACAGGTCCCCGCCTTTGTCCAGATCGGTGATCGTATCGAGATCGATACCCGAACCAATGAATACAAGAACCGCGTGAAAGGCTGAGACGCATCGCGGGCGGCGCCGCGTCGGAACGGCCGACCGGGGCCGCCAGACCGGGCGGGCGCCAATCGAGGCGAAGGACGCACGGGTCACGAGGCGGCCAGGCGCGCCTTGCGCGGGCGCCCGAAGCCGGCGCGATCAGGCGGGACGCAGGACCTGGGTCGACGTATGCGTGCGCAAGGACTTGCGCAATTGCCGGTTGACCGTATCGCGTAGCGATTGCATCGAGACCGGCTTGACCAGGTAACTGTTACAGCCCGCGAGCGCCCCGCGCGCCAGGTCGAATGGTGAAGACCGACTCGTCAGGATGATCACCGGCATCGACCGGAGCTCGCGATTCTTCTTGATCGCACGCGTCAGCTGATAGCCGTCCATTTCCGGCATCATCACATCGACGAACGCGAGCTCGTAACTGCGGCGGGCCACGACGTCGAGTGCTTCCTGCGCCGATGCCACCGCCTCGGTATCCATGCCCATCTGATTCAGCGCGACCGAGAGCTGACGCCTGACCGTCGGACTGTCGTCGACGACCAGGGCACGCGGCCGCCGCATCGCGCCGGTCTCGTCGCGCGCCGCATGGGGCGACCGCGCCCGCCCACCCGGCACGCCGGCCGTCCGGAACAGGTGGCGGTCGACGAACTCGTTGAGCGCGAACAGCACGCGCGCGGTGAACGCACTCTGGAGCAGGTCGTCGCGCGGCCGGCCGTCGTCGTTGCGGCGCCCGACCTTGATGACGGGGCGCCCCTGGAGCACGCGCTCGATGGTCGAGGCGATTTCGGGCCCGCCCTTGACGGTCATGTCGACGATTGCGATATCGAAGGACCCCGCGCGACGCTCTTCGGCCAGGGAAAAGCGATATCGGTTGTTGCGCGCATGCTTGAGAACGATGCCGAGCAGGCGCTGAAACCGGGTCGCGAGCCCGAAAGCCGCGACCCTGAACACGGGCCGCGCATCCGCGTCGGCTTCCGACAGGCCTTCGCCGCGCCGCATACCAGCTCCGACCGACCCGATCGGGTCGTTCGCTGCGTCGATCATTTTTCCCCCTGACACCGCCCTCGATGGCGGGCAGTCCGTCCGTTTTCGCGCCTCGGAATCTTATACTTTATCGGCGCCCGCTTGACAAGAAGCGGGAACAAAAAAACCCCTATGAATAGGGACGTTACGCCGGACTCTTCACGTAAATTCTGTCATCTGCGACCGGCGCTGCGCGAACGCCGTCGTCGGTCTTGTCTCCCGCTTGGCCCGCGTCTTGCGCCATGGGCGACGGCTTCGCCGCAGCCACTTCCACGACCTGCAAGGCATTGTCGTGCGCGAAACCGCGAAGGAAATGGTACGCCATCGGTTCGAGTCCGTGAATCCTTGCATCGACACGAACGCATTTCGCGCCTTCGTGCATCGTGGGCATCACATAGGGCGAATAGCTGAGGCGATCTTGCGGCATGCCCTTCGGACGATACGACGACATGACCCCGCAGAGCCGATCCGTCCAGTCGCTCGGACGGAAGCGTCGGCCTTCCTGCGTCAGGCCGAGAATCAGGAACGATGTTGCAGGACTGTTCGAATTCAAGACGTTCCTTGCTCGCGTTGCCTCCGACGCGCACGCGGTCTCGCGAGCACCGTCGACGGCTGGATTATAGCCGGACATGGCATCGACCGGCGTTGGATTCCAGCCGACTTTCCCCTATAATTCAATCAGTTGGACGGCGGCATAATGAGATTTCTCTCCCTGCCGCCGTCTTGTTTTTTGCGGTCGGGAACATCGACTCATGAGCCGCAGCCGACATCTGGCGGCGCAATCGCGCCCGACGGAGGCACGGCGGCGGAGGTCGCAGGCATGTCGACGAATCATTTTCTTCAGTTCCGGGACTTCTCCAGGGAGGTCTACGACTACCTTTTTGCGCGGACCCGAGTGATCAAGGAGCGCTTCAAGCGCTATGAACCGTATCACCCGCTCGCGGACCGCACCCTGGTGATGATCTTCGAGAAGGCCAGTACGCGGACCCGACTGTCCTTCGAGGCCGGGATGCAGCAACTGGGTGGAGCCGCGATCTACATGAATACGCGCGACTCCCAGCTCGGTCGCGGCGAGCCGGTCGAAGACGCCGCCCAGGTGATCTCCCGGATGTGCGACCTCGTCATGATCCGCACCTTCGAGCAAGACATCGTGGAGCGGTTCGCGCAGAACTCCCGCGTGCCGGTCGTCAACGGCCTCACCAACGAGTACCACCCCTGCCAGATCCTGGCCGACATCTACACCTACATCGAGCACCGTGGGCCGATCACCGGCAAGACCGTGGCCTGGATCGGCGACTCGAACAACATGTGCAACACCTGGTTGCAGGCCGCGGAAGTCCTGGATTTCAATGTCCACGTCTCGACGCCACCGGGCTATGAAGTCGAAGCCGATCGCGCCGGCCTGCACGGCACCGGGCATTTCGAGCAGTTCACGGATCCGATGGAGGCATGCCGGGGAGCATCGCTTGTGACCAGCGACGTCTGGACGAGCATGGGCTTCGAGGCCGAGAACGAGGAGCGCCGACAGGCCTTCGCGGACTGGTGCGTGGATGCCGAGATGATGTCGATCGCCGCGCCCGACGCCGTCTACATGCATTGCCTGCCCGCCCACCGGGGAGAGGAAGTGACCGCGGAGGTCATCGATGGCAAGCAATCCGTCGTCTGGGACGAGGCGGAGAACCGATTGCATGCCCAGAAGGCCCTGATGGAGTACCTGCTGCTAGGGCAGCTCTGAGCAATCTGCCAAGCGGTGATGCCCGCGCCAGAATGCCGGTGAATCGCCTGACGGGGTCGTGAGACTGGCTCGCGCGCTACGGGCTTGTCCTGTGAAGGCGTCCGACGAGCGCTGCAAAGCCGGGATACTCGGATCGCGTGATCGCGTACTTGCGCGCGTAGGCGCCCCAGGCGCTGCCACTTCGCATGGCGCCCAGAAATGCGTGGGTGTCGGTGACTTCCGTCCCGCCCAGCGAAGTGACCCCGCGCGCGAACAGGGGATCGGGCAGACAACCACCGCCTGGCCCGATCAGACTCAGTACCCGTGCGTTGGTGCAGTGGCCCAGCACCTGCTCCAAGGTCCGATTGAGCAGCAAGGTCGTCGTGGAGACGACCTTGTCGCAGCGTTCGAGTTCGGACGGATCGAGGCTCACGCGGTAACCGTCGTGCTCGCCGGCCAGTTCCTGCCGCAATTCGATGACCACCAGCCTCGCCCCGGCGGCGACGATGCGCCTGACGAGCGGCGGAAAAAGCCCGACCATCCCGATCGAATCGCCCGGCCTGGGATCGATGCCACCGATCGAGTCGCTGGCATCGGGCGGGCGATAGCCCGCCAGCCGAAACAGATGCTGCGACGCGGCGTTGATGGCGGCGAAGCCGATCGTTTGCCGGGGCCCATCGAAAGCCTCGTACCACCGGGCGACATCGAGGACCGAGCGGCCGACCAGCGCGCCTGAGCCTTCTTGAAGCAGGCGCGTCAGCGTATCGCCCAGTAGCACATAGCTCAGTCCGATCGAGCCGTCGTCGAGCTCGAGCGCACCGAATTCTCCGTCCTTCGTGCCCCACAGCGGTCGCGGCGGCAGATGAAAGCCGCGGACCGCAGGCATTGCAGCGGGCCCGAGGCGCTCGAGCAGGCCCAGGTACTCGGTCGCGATGCTCATTGGCGCGAGCCGCTCAGGCCAAACGCCGAATGCGACCGTAGAACGGATATTGCGGATCGTGATAGCCCGGGGTCGAGGCATGGCCTGGTGTGACCAGCGCGTCGACCGCCGCCTCGTCTTCTGCGCCCCAGTCGAACTCGAGCGCGCCGAAATAGTCTTCCCATTGCTCGAGGGTGCGCGGACCGGCGATCACGCTGGACACGTGGGGATTGGCCAGCACCCAGGCCACGGCGAAACGTGAGAGCGAGGTTCCTCGTGCCTGCGCGTGACTGGCGAGTTGTTGCGCGACATCGAGCGACTCCGGACGCCATTCGGTCTCGAGCATTCGCTTGTCACGACGTCCCGCGCGCGAATCGGGCGACGGGGTCTCGCCCGGCAGATACTTTCCGGACAGGATGCCGCGCGCGATCGGGCTGTACGGAACGACGCCCAACCCGTAGTGCGAACAGGCCGGCAAGATCTCGACCTCGGGGCCCCGGTTCAACAGGTTGTAGTAGGGCTGGCAGACCACCGGGCCCGGCATGCCGATCTGCTCTGCGACCCGGACGATCTCGGCGATTCGCCATCCTCGGAAATTCGAGAGGCCCCAGTAACGGATCGAGCCGGCCCGCAGCAGGTCGTCGATCGCACGCAGGGTTTCGTCGTAGTTCTCGGCATCGAAATCACGATGCAGGTAGTAGAGATCGACATAGTCGGTCCCGAGTCGAGCGAGACTGTCCTGCAGGGCGCGACGAACCCATTTCCGCGAATAATGGGCCATGTTCGGCTCTTCGCCCATGCGGTTGCCGACCTTGGTCGCCAGCACCCAGCGGTCGCGATCGTGCCGTAGCAGCGGGCCGAGCATGCGTTCCGACCCACCACGCGAATAGACGTCGGCGGTATCGACGAAGTTCACGCCGTGGTCGCGGGCACTCGCGACGATGCGCGCGGCCGATTCGGCGTCGGTCTGGTCGGCAAACATCATCGAGCCCAGACACAGCACCGAGACCTGCAGGTTGCTTCGGCCAAGACGACGGTATTTCATCGGACCCTCCTCGGTCGCGGGTATCGCAGGCGCGCCGGGACGAATTCCCGCGCTCGGTCGCATGCCGGACCGATTCTGGTTCAGCCGCGACGATCGCGCCAGCGCTGACGGACCGGATTCAGGCCAGGTGCGCGTCCAGTCGGGCGGCGAGCCGCTTGCGAGCACGATGAAGGCGCACCCAGCAGTTGGCCTCGGAGATTCCGAGTCGCTCGCACACCTCGCCCGTTCCAGCGCCCTCGACCACGTGGAGCATGAAGACATCCTTGAGCGTGACGGGCAGCGCATCCACCTCCAGCGCCAGCGCGGCCCCCAGGCGGGCGCGACTGACCTGGGCCATCGGATCTTCGATCTCGCGATCCACGAAGCCGCAGGGCGACGTCGAACCGACGTTGCTCGCGGCCGCTTCGGTCAAGTCACCGACGTACCGACCTTCGCGTCGAAAGGTGTCCTGAATCTTGTGATTGAGGATGCCGATCAGCCAGGTCCTGGGCGCCGCGGTACCGCGGAACCGGTCGCGAGCGGCGAGCGCGGCGGCCAGCGCTTCCTGAACCGCATCCTCTGCCAGGCACTCGTCCCGGATTCGACGTCGCGCGAATCGGAGCATCACGTCCCGATGCGAGGCAAGCTCGTGGGGCGTCGGCATCGAATGGTAGGCGGTGGCGGTCATCGGGTATCCCTCGAGGCTGTCTTCGAGGCCAAGTCTCGTCGCCGGATCTTTCCGCACGATTGCGCGCAGATCACGTTTTGGTAACAAATGCCCAATGGCCCATTGCGAGCGCTCGGGCGGCCTCGCACGGCCGGGCCGCTTGTTGCTATGCTGGCCACATGGAAAAGAACATTCTCGTGGTCGAGGACCAGGCCGACATCGCGGAGCTGATATCGCTGCATCTTCGCGACCTGGGTCATCGGGTCGAGGTCGTCCATGACGGCCAGTCCGGATTCGAGCGGGCCTCGTCGGGTGAACACGCGCTCGTGGTGCTCGACGTGATGCTTCCCGGGCGCGACGGCATGGACATCGTGCGTGCGCTGCGAATGGCTCGCAGCCCCGTGCCCGTGCTCATGCTCACGGCTCGATCGACCGAAATCGATCGCGTCCTGGGCCTGGAGCTCGGCGCCGACGACTACCTGACCAAGCCGTTCTCGGTCCCCGAACTGCAGGCACGGGTGAAGGCCTTGTTGCGCCGTGCCGAACTGCGCGCGACCGCGGTCGAGCCCGACAGCCGCGAGCGCATCCGTATCGGTGAACTCCGCATCGATACGGCATCCAGAGAGGTGCATATGGGAGCCGAATCCGTGCCGCTGACCGCCAAGGAATTCGATCTGCTGGTGCATTTCGCGCGCAATCCAGGGCGCGCGTTCACGCGAATGCAGCTCCTCGATGCGGTCTGGGGGACCACATTCGAAGGCTATGAACACAACGTCAACACCCACATCAATCGGCTCAGGGCCAAGATCGAGTCAGACCCGGCGCAACCGCGCTACGTCCTGACGGTTCGCGGCGTGGGCTATCGGTTCACCGAGGAGCGCAGTGCATGAAGTCGTTGCGCGCCCGCGTCCTGATGCTCTTGAGCGCGTTCGCGCTCGTCACGTCGGCGGCACTCGTCTATGTGATGTACCAGGCGGTCACCGGCTTCTACGCCGAGGTCCGATACACCCGCTCGGTCGAGTTCGCGCGCCGCATCCTCGCAATGCATCCGGATGTCTGGGCCGAATACGAGACCGATCCGAGCCGGTTCGGCGCCCGGCTCCACCAATATGTCTTCTACTCGCCGAATACGGGCTTGTACCTGCTCGACGACCAGGGCCGCGTGCTCGCCTCGGCCGGCGAGTCGCGCCCCTACTGGAACGACTACCGGGTCGACCTGACGCCGGTTCGCGAGGCCCGGCAGGCGGGCTCGATGGCGCCGATCTACGGAGACGATCCCGACATCAATGGCCAGCACTGCCTGGTCGCGGCTGTCCCGATCGAGGTTGGCGGCGCGACCCAGGGCTGGCTCTATGTCGTTCCTCGACTGGGAGAGCTGACCGCTCATGCGTCCGAGATCTTCGCGGGCTATGCAACCAGTGCCGCACTCAAGGCGGGGCTCATCACCCTGGCTGCGAGCGTCTTGCTGACGCTGGCCGTGATCGCGCTGCTCACCCGCCCCCTGACCGCCCTGACTCGGGTCGTGTCGCGAATCAAGGAGTCGGGTTTCGCCGGTGATGTCGCCGTCCCGAAAACCGACCCGGTCTGCGAATCGGACTTCAGCTACTGCAATCGGACCGACGAAATCGGCCGGCTCAGCGAGGCCTTCCGGGAGATGTTCGCGCGACTCAAGCAGGAGATGCAACGGGTGACCGACTCCGACGCCAGGCGCCGCGAGATGGTGGCCAGTGTGTCGCATGATCTGCGCACGCCCCTGACCGCCCTCATCGGCCAGCTCGAGACGATGGGAATCAAGGGTGAGTCCATGTCGGCGGCAGACCGGGCCGGCTTTGGCGAGCGCGCGCTGCAAAACGCCCTGCACCTGAAAAGGCTGACCGACTCGCTGGCCGAACTCGCCAAGATCGACAGCCCCGGCTTTCAGGCCGAACCCGAACCCATGGCGCTCGGTGAACTGGTCGACGACGTGGTGCAGCGGTTTGCCAGCCGGGCGGAGTCGCAGGGAGTCACGCTGCGAGTCGAGTACCCGGACGGCTTGCCGCTGACTGCGATCGATGCGGCGCTGATCGAGCGGGCAGTCGTGAACCTGCTCGACAACGCGCTGCGCGTATCTCCGGCCGGCGGGCGTATCGCAGTTGAAGTTCATCGCGAGGAAGGCGCGCTGCGGGTCTCGGTGTCGGATTCCGGGCCCGGGGTCGCAACCGATGAGCAGGCCCTTGTGTTCGAGCGCTTCTATCAGGCCAATCGGCACCGCGACACCCGGGGGAGTTCAGGCCTGGGTCTGGCCATCGTTCGCCGGGTGGCAGAGCTCCACGGGGGACGCGCCGGGCTGACAAGCGAGCCGGGCCACGGCGCCACCTTCTTCATCGACCTGCCACTACCTGCCTGAATCGGATCGCGTACGGGACGTGGAACCCTGCGCCCGGCGGCGATACACTGCGACAGCAGCTGAATTTCCTCGACCCTGGCGGGATGCGGGTTGGACGCCATTCGGAACTCGATACCGGTTGTGAACGCGATGCGGGACACGACACTGCCGCCGGACAGGCCCCCGGCCGGGCAGCGCTTCGCTCCGCGATGGATCACGGCCCTGGTCGCGCTACTCGTGGCCCTGGTGCTGGGGGGATGGGCCTACGGGACCTACCGCGCCGAGGAAGACTACGCCGTCAATACCCTGCGAGCACGCATCCGACACGCGCAGGCAATGGTCACGCCGCTTCTCGGCAGCCTGGAATCGCACGCGCGCCTGGTCGCGAACAGGATCCAGAAGGCCGGCATCGTAACGGCGGGTACTCCGGGCGCGGACGCGACCGGACTGCCGACGCACTTGCCCCCCGAGTTGCGGAACGGGGCCTACTTCGCCTTCGAGATCGAGGTGCTCGACGGCGATCGGATCGTCGCAAGCTCGGGTGCCCCCGACGACGCGAGTGCAGCGCGGCCGAACCTGCTCATTGCCGCACGCGCCGTTCGCGGTTCGCCGCGCGGGGCGGCGATCGGCCCTTCGTACGATCGCCGGGGGCGGCACATGGCACCCTTGGCGATCGACCTCGGCGCCAACCGGACCCTCGTCGTCAGCACCGACGTCGACCCGGTACTCGCAAGCTGGCAAACCGACGATCCGAAAGGGGTGTTGCCCGTCGTCTTCGTCGGCAAGGACGGTCGAGCACTGTTTGCGGGGCGGCCTCGACAGGATGCACGGGAGCCGAGCCTCTACGAGATGCAGCGCGATTTGCTCATCGCCGCCGGCGTCGGCTCGGGCAGCGCGGGACTGATCCGTGTCGACGCGACCAAAGATGCGCCATCTGCACGTATCGCCTGGAGCACGGCAACGCCTGACTTCGGCGTGATCGCGATTGCCGGGGTGACCGATTCGCATATCCTGAGGACCTGGCTGCGCCACGAGGCAGCCGAATTCATTGCGACGCTTGCCGCGTTGCTCGTGCTGCTGGGCTACACGCAACTGGTTCGCCGGCGCCTCGCCCGCGTGCGAGCGACCCACTCCGACACGATCTCGGCGCTGAGCACCAGCGAGGAGCGACTGCGGCTGGCCCTGGCGGCATCCGGCGACGGCTTCTGGGACTGGGACCTGAAGGTCGACAAAGTCTTCTACTCGGCCGGATTCGTACGGCTGCTGCGCTATCGGGGAGACGACTTCTCGCGGGATTTCTCATTCGCAAGAGCGCTGCACCCGGACGATCGCGATTCGATCACCAACACCATCGCCCGGGCCATCGCGACCGGACAGAACTTCGATGCCGAGTACCGGCTGCGGCGCTTCGACGGGAGCTGGGGGTGGTTTCGCGGGCGCGGCCTGCCCCACTTCGATCCTGCGGGTCATCCGGTCCGGTTTTCGGGAACCCTGTCCGACATCACCGAGCGAATCGAGAGTGCCGCCCGCCTGCGCCGCAGCGAAGCATTGTTTCGGCAGGTCTTCGAGCAAAGCCAGGCCGTCCAACTGGTGGTCGATCCGACCAATGGGCGGATCGTCGACGCCAACAATGCCGCGTGCGCATTCTATGGCTACTCGCGGGCACAACTGCTCACGATGAGCATCGGGAACATCAACACTTCGGCAAGTGCAGAGATTCGCGATCAGATGGATCGCGCCGTCGAAGGAAGTGCTCGTGTATTTAATTTCACGCATCGCCTCGCCAACGGCGAGGAGCGCAGCGTGGATGTCTACTCGAGCCCGGTGCGTACGGAATTGGGCGATCGCTTGCATTCGATCATCCACGACACGACCCGGCGACGGACCGCCGAGCAGGCCTTGCGCCGCGCATTCGATCGACTTCAACTGCACCGCACGACCATCGACCAGGCAATGATGGTTGCGATCTGCGACGCGGATTTCCGCCTCTTGCATGCCAACGAGCTCTGGTGCCGGGCGCTGGGCTTCGGCGAGTCGGAGCTCGTCGGTTCGAGCCATCACTGCCTGGGCCATCTGGTCGGCACGCCGGCAGAGAACGAAATCAAGACGCAACTGCGGGACGGCCGCGTGTGGCGTGGCGAGATCACGCTGGCGACGCGAGAGGGCGGATCGGTACATGTCGAATCGAGTATCGTCCCGGAGCTCGATTCGGTCGGCACGGTCACGCGGTTCACCAGCGTTGCAACGAACATCACCGCTCGCAAGGAAGCCTTCGAACGCCTGCGCAACATCGAGGCGCGCTACGAGGACTTGTTCGCCGCCAATCCGATCGCAATGGCCGTCTTCGACGTCGACACCCTGGAGCTCCTGGCTGTCAACGACTCGTGGGTTTCGATTTACGGCTACGACCGAACAGAAGCACTGCGGATGCGCGTGCACGATCTCTTTCCCGACCTCGAGCATCAGGGGCTCGATACCGAGATCGCCAGGATCCGCGAGCGGCCGAGCGAGCCGCGCGGCGGCATCATGCGGCTCAAGCATCGCAGCGGTGCCTCGCTCGAACTCGATATCGACACCCATGAACTGATATACGAGGGTCGCCGGGCCCGGCTGGCGACCTCGATGCCGGTTTCGGATGAGCGGCGCGCCGAAGTGGAGTCGCTGTTTCGAGCGCAGCTCGGCGAGGCGATCCGACAGATGCAGCAGAGCTTCATCCTGGCATCGGACTCACTGATGGCGGGGCGGGAAATCCTCTCGCGAGTACTTTCGTTCACCGAGAGTCGCGCCGCGATGCTGGTCGACGTGGCACGCACCTCGACCACGAACGCACCGCGATTCAATGTCAGCCATCTGGTGGCAACGACGGGTGGGGACCAGGCACCGAGCGCGATCGAGATCGACCAGGACACCCAGGCCGAGCTCGATCAGATCGTCTATCGCTGCCTTCGCCGTAACGAGGCGATCATCGAACCTTGGCATGCCGCGCTGGGCGGGATATGCCAGGAGGCCGACGGCGCGGACTGGCTGGTCGTTCCTTTGCGTTTCGGCGAGCGGATCGTCGGTGTGCTGGGCCTGATGGCGTCTCGCGGCAGCTTTGCGGCCGGTGCGCTCGAGCGCCTGCGCCCATTGTTCGAAACCTTCGGGCAATTCCGGATGGCCATCGAACTCGACGAGGCCAGACGACTTGCGGACCAGGCGGTTCGCGAAGCGACGCACCGACTCGAACTCGCCACCTCGGCAGCCGGGATCGGGATCTTCGACTGGACCCCCGCAACCGGCGCCTTCGAGGCCAACGACGAGATGTTCCGCCTCTACGGTATCCAGAGAGAGCAGGTGGAAGGCCGTCCCGGCCAGGTCGAGGCCTACCTCCTTGGTCGCCTCGAAGGCGACAAGACGCGCGAGGCGATGCGGGAAACCTTCCAACGCTTCCTGAAAGGGGAATCCGAGCGGGTCGATCACAGCTATCGAATTCGTCTGCCCGACGGTCAGGAGCGAGAGATCCATGCGGTGTGGGCAAGGATCAGCGATGCGCGATCCGGTGTCCTGCGCGCCGTGGGCGCGGCCATCGACGTGAGCGAGAGACGTCGACTCGAGGAAGCCCGGCGCGAACGCGATGCCTCGGTTGCGGCCAGCCAGGCCAAGTCCGCCCTTCTATCACGGATGAGCCACGAGCTGCGCACGCCGCTCAACGCCATCCTGGGGTTCACGCAGTTGCTCGAGCTCGATCCGAAGGGCCGACTGGATCCTCGGCAACTCGAGCAGGTCCGCAACATCCACACGGCGGGCGCCCACCTGCTGGCCATGATCAACAACGTGCTCGACCTGGCCGTCGTCGAGGAAGGTGGTACCGCGCCAAGTATCGAACTCGTGCATCCCGAGGAACTGATCCGCCATATCGCGGACATGGTGCGACCGCTGGCGACACCCCGTGGCATCCGGATCGAAGACGCGGCCACGCTGGAGCCGCAGACGGTCATCCGTAGCGACCCCACCCGCCTACGGCAGATCCTCCTGAACCTGATGAGCAACGCGGTGAAGTACAACCGCACCGATGGGATCGTCCGAGTCGGCCGGGCGGTCGTCGACGACCGGCTCGAGATCTGGATCAGCGATACCGGCGAGGGAATGGACGCAGCGGGGCTGGCAAAGCTCTTTACACCGTTCACCCGCCTGAGCGCGCGCTCGCACGAGATCGAGGGCACCGGCATCGGGCTGGTCGTCACTCGCTCCCTGGTCGAAAGCCTTGGCGGAAGCATTGCGGTCGAGAGTACCCCCGGTACCGGCAGCGTGTTCACGGTCCAGCTTCCGACCCATGCGCGAACCGACGACGCCAAGGTGCCGGCCTCGCCGCAGGCGCTCGAGGCGCCGGGTCGCTGATAAACTCGGCCCCCTTTCATGGAGGCCTCGATGAGCGCAAGCCAAGCAGCAGTTTCCCGGCGCGCGGGCAAACTCGGAACCGAGAACGCGTTCGTCGTCCTCGCGGAGGTGTCGGAGTTGGCCCGCCAGGGCCAGGACATCGTCTCGTTCTGCATCGGCCAACCCGACTTCCCGGCCCCGGAGCATGTGCAGCAGGCCGGCATCGACGCGATCCGAGGTGGCCGGCATGGCTACACGCCAAGTGCAGGCATTCCCGAGCTGCGCGAAGCCGCTGCCCGCTACATGGGTCGCATGCGCGATCTGACGATCGCGCCCGACGAGGTCGTGGTCGGGGCGGGCGCCAAGCCGTTCATCGCCTACGCGATCATGTCGACGACCGACCATGGCGCTGGCGACGAGGTGATCTATCCCGTCCCGGGATTCCCGATCTACGAGTCGCAGATCGTGGCCTCGGGCGCCAAGCCGGTGCCCCTCTATTTGCGCGAATCCCGGGCGTTCGCATTCGATCCGAACGAGCTCGAGGACCTGATCACCGACCGCACTCGCCTGCTGATCCTGAACTCGCCCCAGAACCCGACCGGTGGAATCCTGGGCCGATCGGACCTGGAGGCGATTGCCGACATCATGCGCCGCCATCCGCAGGTCTGGATCTACGCCGACGAGATCTATTCGCGCCTGGTTTTCGAGGGCGGCTTCGAATCGATCGCCTCGCTGCCCGACATGCGGGCCCGGACGATCATCTCGGACGGCTGCTCCAAGACCTGGGCCATGACCGGCTGGCGCATCGGCTTTGTGGCGAACGAGGCCCTTGCGCCGATCTTCACGCGCTGGGTCACCAACACGGACTCCTGCGCCTCGCACATTTCCCAGTGGGCGGCGGTCGCGGCGATCGACGGGCCTCAGGACGAGGCCGAGTCCATGCGGGCCAAGTTTCTGGAGCGTCGCGACCTCATCGTCGCACGGCTAAACGAGATTCCCGGCTTTCGCTGCCAGGCGTCGGGGGGCGCGTTCTACGCCTGGCCGAACGTGACCGAGGCATGCCAGATCATCGGTTGCAGTGATTCCGAGGCCTTCCGAAAGCGCCTGCTCCACGAGGCCGGCGTCGCCGTGCTCGCCGACATCCACTTCGGCGAGCGGGTTCCCGGCGATGGCCAGCACATCCGATTCAGCTATGCGACGTCGAACGAGAGCATCATCGAGGGCGTAGAGCGGATCGCCCGATTCATGCGCCAGGCCCGGGGCGGCTGATCCGCTGGACCAGGACGACGCCACCCGTCAGGGCGTGTTGTCGTCGCGAACGATTCGGCGTGGGGTCCGGCGCACGATCGTGACCGGTTTTCGCTCGGGCGGGGCGGGCCGAGCGGCAGGCATATCGTCGTCGTAGTCGGGCGGCTCCTGCGGCAGCCGGCGGCGCTCGGGCGCTCGATCCCCCGGGCCGCGCGATGCCGCGCCCTGGCGCGGCGCGGGCCTGCGCTTCGCGCCCCGACTCACCGGCTGAACCGTGCTGACGACCTCGTGAAATACGAGAATGGACTCGCCGTTGGGCGTTTCCAGGAGAATCGCACGCTGATCGAACGACCGGATCCTCCCCGCAACGCGATGCCCGTTCACGAGGAATATCTCCATGGCACGCCGCTCCTTGCGAAAGCGGTTGAGCCACGCGAACTGGACGCGACCCGAACTATCGGGCGGCGGGATGAAGTCGGCCTGCTGCATTGCGGTAGAGGATGCCATACCCACGGTAGGCGTGTATAGCGGTCGTTTCGCCAATGCGACGCCTCCCGGCCCTGATCGCCCCCTCGGGGCAACACCGCAGACGCGCGCGAGCCGATTATGATTCCCGTTGGTACCAACGAGGAGATGCCGATGCCTTCATTCGATGTGGTTTGCGAAGCGGATACGGTCGAGATCCGAAACGCCGTCGACCAGGCAAACAAGGAAATCTCGAACCGGTTCGACTTCAAGGGGTCGGATTCACGAGTCGAACTGAAGGAGTTCGAGCTGACGGCGTTTGCAGACGACGACTTCAAGCTGGGGCAGGTCCGAGATGTCCTGCTGGCGAAGTGCGCCAAGCGCGGGGTCGATGTCCGCTTCCTGGACTATGGCGACGTGCAGAAGATCGGTGGTGACAAGGTCAAGCAGGCGATCACGCTGCGCAACGGCATCGCCGGCAACGACGCCAAACGGATCGTGAAACTGGTCAAGGACAGCAAGCTGAAAGTGCAGGCGGCCATCCAGGGCGACACGGTCCGGGTGACCGGGCCCAAGCGCGACGCACTTCAACAGGTGATCGCGATGCTGCGCCAGGAGGTCTCCGAGCTGCCGCTCGACTTCAACAACTTCCGCGACTGAATCGCAACGACACCGGCCGCCGCACAATGTGCAGGCGACCATGGTGTCTAGGCGCGCGGAAACGGCAAGGAGCGAAACCGGCGTCCGGTCAGGGTGAACCAGGCGTTGCCCAGCGCCGGGGCGACGACCGGCACCACCGGCTCGCCCACCCCGGCTGGGGGACGCTCGCTCGGCACGATCAGCGTCTCTACGTGCGGGGCCTGGGCCATCCGCAGGGCGGGCTGGTCGGGAAAATTCGATTGCGCGACCCGCCCGTCGACGATGTCGATCCGTCCATGCAAGGCCGCGGTCAACCCGAACACCACGCTTCCCTCGACCTGTTGGGCGACGATGCCGGGATTGACGACCGTCCCACAGTCGATCGCGCAGACGACATGGTGAAGTCGCGGACGCTGGTCGAGCGCCGACACTTCGACCACCATTGCAACGATCGTGCCGAACGACTCGTGCAGCGCCAAGCCGCGGGCACGACCTGGCGCCGGATCGCTACCCCACCCCGCCCGGGCCGCGGCCGTCTCGAGCACCCGGCGATGGCGAGTCGCTGGGGCGAGCAATTCGAGCCGATATTCGAGCGGATCGGCGCCCGCCGCGGCCGCCAGCTCGTCGATGAAGCACTCGATGAAGAAGGCATTGTGCGAATGACCGACGGAGCGCCAGAACCCGATCGGTATATCGCTTTCGACGATCGCATGCGCGATGCGCTGATGGGGGATATCGTAGGGCTGGTCGAACAGGCCTTCGGCGTCGGTCCGATCGGGCAAGGTGCCGCGCACGGCCGGGAACAGTCGCCGGCTGAGCTGCCGCAGGATCGAATCGCCGGCCGACAGCACGCGCAGCCCGCGCGGCCGGCGCCGTTCGTCCAGAGCGGCTTCCAGACGGGCAACCTGCGCCGGACGATAGAAATCGTGCGTGGTGTCGGTTTCGCGCGACCAGACGAGTTGAACCGGTGCGCCGTCGGCTTCCATGGCGACGCGGACCGCCTGAGCCACGTAGTCGACCTCGAGCCGCCGTCCGAAGCCGCCGCCGAGCAGCGTCGTGTGCACCGTCACGTCATCGAGGCCGACGCCGGCGACTCGCGCCGCTGCCAGACGTACCAGGTCGGCCGACTGTGCAGGTGCCCAGACCTCGACCCGCCCTGCATTGACGCGGGCGGTGGCGTTCATGGGCTCCATCGTCATGTGCGCCAGGTGCGGCGCTTCGTAGGTGGCGCTGATCACCGGACTGCCGCCCCCGAACGCATCGGAGACGCTACCGCGACGGTGAAAGGCGAAGCCGTCGGTTTCATCGAGCGTGGCGATCAGCCGGTCGCGGTGGGCCCGGCTCGATGGCGGCCGTTCACCCTCTGCCAGCCACCGCGCCTTTGCATGCGCGACGGCACGTTGGGCTTCCCATCCGCTGCGTGCGATGACGGCGAACCCTTCGGCCGAACCGAAGTTGCCCGAAAGCCTGACCACGCGTTCGACCCCCGGCTGCTCGAGGATCGAGTCGACGTCGAGCGAGCCGAGTCGGCCGCCAAGCGTGGGGCTCAGTGCCACGGCAGCGAAGCGCATGCCCGGCAGTCGAACATCGGTCCCGAAGACCGCGGTCCCATCCACCTTGGCGGGCAGGTCGGTCCGCGGTGCCGAGCGGCCGATGATCCGCCACTGAGCGCGGGCTCGCGGCTCGGCCACGATATCGGGAAGCACCGCCGCCCGCGCCGCGAACGCAGCGATTCCGGCCTGCAACCCGCCTGGCGCGCGCAAGATTCCGGCCTCGAGGGCAACCGTGCCGACGGGGACCCGCCAATGACGCGCAGCAGCCTCGCGCAACGCGTCGCGGGCGTGCGCGCCGGCGAGGCGTACCGGTTCCCAGGCATCGGCCACGCTGGTCGACCCGCCGGTGGCGATGAGTCCCAATTCGCGCCCGAGTTTCGCCGTGAGCCATTCAGCCAGCTTCACGCCCATCGGCCACTGCCCGGGCTCCAGGTCGCGCGGATGGATCGGCAAGAATCCGTGCAGCATCGCGACGTTCGCGTAGATGCGGTGCGACGGGGCCTCCAGGATCCGGATCCGATCCAATGGATGAGCGAGTTCTTCGGCCAGAAGCATCGGCAGCGCGGTATGGACGCCTTGTCCCATCTCTGCGCGTGGCATCGCCAGCGCCACGCCGCCATCGGCATCGATCCGAATCCAGCCGTTCAAGGCAAAGCCATCGCTTGCGTCGTCGAGCACGCTGCGATCACCGAGGCGATCGCGCGGCGGCAGCAGCCCCCAGCCCACCACGAGACCCGCACCGACGCCCAGCGCCGACAACAGGAAGTGCCGGCGCTTCATCGATCCGACTCCCTCAGCGCTTGCGCGGCGAGGTGGATGCCTTGCCGCACGCGCTGGTAGGTTCCGCAACGGCAGATGTTCGAGATCGTGGCGTCGATGGCGTGATCGTCGGGCGACGGATTCGACAAGAGCAGGCCGGCGGCCGCCATCACCATCCCCGACTGGCAATAGCCGCATTGCGGCACCTGTACCTGGATCCAGGCTTGCCGGACCACATCGATGGCGCGATACCGGCGCGGATCGCCGGGGTCTTCCAGACGGGCTTCGATCGTGGTGACGCTTCGGCCGGCGAGCGCGCCGACCGGCAGTACGCAACTGCGTTGCGCCTCGCCGTCGACCAGAACCGTACACGCGCCGCAGGCGGAGATTCCGCAACCATACTTCGTGCCGGTCATCGAGAGCAGATCGCGCAGCACCCAGAGCAGTGGCATGCCGGGGTCCGCCCGCACACCGACCCGACGGCCGTTGAGTTCGAGCTCGAGGGATTGCATCGGCGCCTCCTGGCAGACTGTTGAAACACCGGGCGTTGCCTCGCACGGGGAGCCAGGCCGGCAGCAGCCACGGCATGCCGGCGATCCATGCGATCATCGCAGGTTTTCCGCCTATCGCCAGCAGACGCGACCATGTCCGACACCATCCCACCCCGGAACGAGGGGGCAGCCCACGCCGGAATTCGCAGTCCCCGCCCGCCGGGTTCGGGGCCGTTGGACGGAATCCGGGTCATCGACCTCACTTCGGTGATCATGGGTCCCTATGCTGGCCAGATCCTGGGCGATCTCGGCGCCGAGGTGATCAAGGTCGAAAGTCCCGAGGGCGACGTGATGCGTGCAGCCGGCCCGAACCGTTCGGCCGGCATGGGCCATGTCTACCTGAACGTGAACCGCAACAAGCGCAGCATCGTTCTCGATCTGAAGGACAGCGATGGGCGCGACGCACTGCTGCGCCTGGTCGAGACTGCCGACGTGCTGATCTACAACGTCCGCCCCCAGGCGATGAAGCGCCTGCGCCTGGCCTACGAGGACGTACGAGCCGTCAATCCACGGATCATCTATGCGGGCGGATTCGGATTCGGCCAGGATGGCCCCTATGCCCAACGCGCTGCGTTCGATGATCTGATGCAGGCGATGAGCGGCACGGCCGCGCTGCAGTCGATCTCGCAGGGCACCGTCGACGGCGAAGCGGCGCCACCGCGATATGTGCCGATCAACTTCTGCGACCGGGTCTCGGGTCTGCACATGCTCTATGCGGTGCTGGCCGCGCTCTACGCGCGCGAGCGCAGCGGAGAGGGCCAGGCGATCGAAGTGCCGATGTTCGAGACGATGGCGGCCTTCGTGCTCGGCGAGCACTTGGGCGGCTATACCTTCGAGCCGCGCCAGGGCCCCATGGGCTACGCGCGGATCGTGACGCCCTACCGACGCCCCTATCGCTCGGCCGACGGCTACATCTCGGTGATGCCGTACAACGACAAGCAGTGGCGTGCATTCTTCGACGCGATCGGATCGCCCGAGACCATGCAGGACCCGCGCTTCGCGACCCAGGAAGGGCGGGCCGCGAACATCGAGGCGGTCTATGCATACATGGAGCAGGAGATCGCCAAGCGACCGAACCGCGAATGGGTCGAGCTGCTGACGCGCGCCGACATCGCCCACTCCCCGGTCAAGTCTCTCGAAGACCTGCACGAGGACCCGCACCTTCAGGCAGTCGGATTCTTCGAGCCGTTCGAACACCCATCCGAAGGCGAACTGCGCCGGACCAAGATCCCGACCAAGTTCTCGGGCACACCGGCGACCGTGCGGCGACACGCGCCCTTGCTCGGCGAACACACCGAAGAGGTCTTGCGCGAGATCGGCCTGCCCGAGGACATGGTCACCCGACTCGCCGCCCGCGTGCGCTGACCCCGCTTGCCGCCGCCAGGCAGCGCACGGCTTGCGCCGTGTCGTGGCGGGTGCCGATGATCATCGAGCGGCCGATCGTGCCGACGCCGGGGCTCAGCGATGCAGGATCAGTTCTGCCTCGACCTCGACCGCGATCCCCATCGGCAATGCGGCCATGCCCACGGCCGAGCGCGCGTGGCGCCCGACATCGGGGCCGAACGCCTGGACGACCACCTCGGTGAAGCCGTTGATCACGTCGGGCTGACGATCGAAGCCGGTTGCCGAGCACACCATGCCGAACACCCGGCCCCAGCCCGCGATCCGGTCGAGATCGCCGAGTTCCCGCGCCAGGCTCGCAATCACCGCGAGCGCCGTCTTCGCGGCCAGCTCACGCGCCTGCGAGACACTGACCTGCTCGCCGACGCGACCGAATGGCCCGGCCAGCGAGCCATCGGCCTCGAGCGGCCCGTGACCCGACACGAAGACGCGGTCGCCGCGCACGCTGACCCACGGAAACGGCAACTCGACGCCCGCGGGCAATCGCATCGGGGCAGGCAGGACCAGACCGAGCGATTCGAGCCGCTTCAGCACGCGCCCGCCAGATGGAATGGTATTCATGTCCTTACGCTATCGATCCAGCGACGCAATGGCCCGCCGAAGCTCGAATCGGGTCATCAGGCGTGTCGCCGTGTTGCTCGTGAAGCCGACCGCAAACCAGCGACGGGCCGGGTGAAAGTACAGAAAGGTGCCCGAGACCCCCGACCAGGTCAGCTCGCCCACGGCCGCTGGATAGGCTGGCGCACCCCAGGTTTCGCACACGGCCCAGCCGAGCGAGAAGCCGAAGCCTGGGCCCGTGAACGCGAACGGCCCGTCGATGTCGGCGCCGAGTTGATCGCGCGTGAGTTCGGCGAAGGTCTCGGGTCGCAGCAGTGCCTCCTGGCCGACGAACCCACCATCGGCCACGAAGCGGGCGAACCGGACGAAGTCCGGGAGGGTCGATATGAGGCCGCCGCCACCGGAATGCAGCGGGTTGCCCGCGGTAATCCCGTCGTCGATTCGCGAACAGAAGGCGGACCAGGCGAGGTCGCCAGGATGGGCCCGCGCAAACCGCCCGGGTTGATCGGCTCCAATGTCAAAGCCGGTCTCGTGCATGCCGAGCGGCTCGAGCAGTCGATCACCGATGACTTCGCCCAGTCGACGCGAACTGACCGCCTCGATCACGAGCCCGAGCACATCGGTCGAGAAGCCATAGCGAAACGTGGTACCCGGCTGCGCGCACAAAGGCAGTCGGCACAGCGTCTCGAGTACTTCATCGGCGCCGAGCGAGAACAGGCGCGCATCGAGCCCGATCGCATCGGCCCGCGCGCGCGCCGCGGGATCGCGGGTCTCGCCGGCATAGGCCAGGCCCGATGTATGGCGCATCAGATCGCGCACGCTGGGCGGGCGTAGCGGGCGGGATCCGTCTGCCATCCTCAGGCCGTCGAGCACGGGCAGGTACTCGGCCACCGGCGCATCGAGAACGATGTCGCCAGACTCCACGAACATCATGGCCACCGTACTGACGATGCCCTTGGTCAACGAAGCGATGCGAAAGAAGGCATCATCGCGCATCGGCTCCGCATCGGAACCAGGCCCCATGGCGCCGACGCAGCGCTCGAGCAGCACGGCACCTTCGCGCTCCACGTGCATCACGATGCCGGGGTAGTGCCCCGCGGCGCGCTGGAACTCGATGACCCGGTCGATCTCTGTGCTCATGCGTCGTTTCCCTCGCGCCGCCGGACGGCCTCGGCAAGAATGTCTGCGGCAGTATAGACCGACCCCCGAACCGAACTCGACGAGGAACCCCGATGCACGATGAAGCCCCGACCCCGATCACCGAGGACATGGCCGGGCTGTACCCGGAAGAAGCGAAGATCGTCGACTCCGCGCTGGTGTTCGCCCGCACCCGGCTGACCACTGAATCGGCAAGATGGGAGCACGCGCGCATCCATCCTCGCGACGCCATCGTCGAAGCCGCCCGGCTCGGCCTGAACCGGATCGAGGTGGCGCTGGATCGAGGCGGCCTGGGGATGCGATTTCTCGTCAAGCTACGCGTCGCGCAGGCACTGGCCCGCGAGGACATGGCCTTCTCCTTCGCGCTGGTGAACGCGCACAACGCCGTACTGCGGATCGCTCGCGACGGCACGCCTGCTCATCGGGAGCGGTGGCTGCCGGGCTTGTTGCGGGGCGATTCGATCGGCGCCATCTGCCTGACCGAACCCGATGCCGGCAGCGATTTCTCGGGCATTCGCACCCGCGCGACGCGCCGCCCCGGTGGCTGGACACTCGTCGGTGAAAAGGCATGGGCCACCAATGCCGTCGCCGCCGACCATGCCCTGGTCTATGCACAGACGGATCCCGGCCTCGGCTACCGGGGCATCGCGGCTTTCCTGGTGCCGGTCGAACTGCCCGGCGTTCGGCGCAGCGAGCCCGAATCGCTCGTCGGTGCGCACGCGATCGGTGCCGGCGGCTTCGGATTCGACGGCGTCGAACTCGACGAGGGCGCGCTGTTCTATCCGCCCGGCGAAGCCTTCAAGCGCGCGCTGGCGAGCATCAACGGCGCGCGCACCTATGTCGCTGGCATGTGCTGCGCGATGCTCGAACGCAGTCTCGAGTTGGCGTACGCGTACGCGCGGGAGCGACTGGCCTTCGGCGACCCGCTTTGGGCCAACCAGGGCCTACGCTGGCGGCTCGCCGACGTGCTCACCGAACTGGAGGCCGCGCGCGCCCTGACCGACCGGGCCGCGACACTGATCGACAACGCGCGGTCGGTCGGCGGGGCCGACATGCAAGGCCGGATCGTGCTGGCAGCGGCCCACGCGAAAAAGCACGCCGCACGCGCCGCCGAATCCGGCCTGAGAGAATGCGCTCAAGTCTTGGGGGCACGCGGCCTTCGCGACGACCTGCCGATCGGTCGGCATCTGGTTTGCGCCAGAGTCGCGCACTTCGTTGACGGCACCACCGAGATGCAAAACGAGCGCATCGCCGCACTGATGCCCGCGGCACTCGGCATTGGCGCACCGGCCCCCTGATCGATCGTCAGGATTCGATGCGAGCGTAAGCCGAGTGGTTGTGGATCGACTCGAAGTTCTCTGCCTCGACGACGTAGTGCCGCACGCCCGGTAGGCGCGCCACGCTGGCAGCCACGTCGCGAACGAGATCCTCGACGAACTTCGGATTGTCGTAGGCGCGCTCGGTGACGTATTTCTCGTCGACGCGCTTGAGCAGGCCGTAGAGCTCGCTGGAGGCCTGGGCCTCGATCAAGGCCACCAGCTCGGCGGCATCGACCATCGGCTCACCTTCGATCGTGACCGTCACATGGGAGCGCTGGTTGTGGGCGCCGTAGTCGGCGATGCTCTTCGAGCAGGGACAAAGGCTCGTCACCGGCACGAGGACCTTCAACGCCACCCTCGCCGCTCCCCTTGGGCCATCGGCACGCAGGCTGACCTCGTAGTCCATCAGCGCCGACACACCGGAGACGGGCGCCGACTTCGAAACGAAGAACGGAAAGCTCAGCTCGATCGTGCCTTCGTTGGCGTCCAGGCGCTCGAGCATGCGGTCATGGAGTTGGGCAAGCGTCGCGGCGTCGAGGGGGCCAAGCCCGGATTCCAGCAATTCGTGGAATCGGGACATGTGCGTCCCTTTCTGTTCGGCCGGAAGTGCCACCGAAAAGGCGAACTGGGCAACGCTGTGCTGCACGCCTCCATCCTGGCCTCGCCAGGCGACGGGATAGCGCACGCCGCGAATCCCGACCCGATGGATGGGCAACTCGCGCTCGTCGCGGCTACCCTGGACATCGGGCATCACGTTGGGCACCAGGCAGTTGATGTCACGGGTATTCATCCAAGACCTTGCGTTGATTGATCAGGCCCGACGGGCCACGAGTCGCGGACCTTCGCCCGCATCGAGCACTTCGCCGAATCGGGCACGGATCGACTTCTCGATGCCTTCTCCGTCCAGCCCTTCGAGGCGCAACAACAGCGCCTGATCGCCGTGATCGATGAAACGGTCGGGCAGACCGAGTTGCAGCACCGGCTTGACGATGCCGGCCGTATTGAGGGTTTCTGCCACGGCGCTGCCAGCCCCTCCCATCACCGCATGTTCCTCGACCGTCACGAAGGCATCGTGGCTGCGCGCCAAGTCGGCCAGAAGCGCGGCGTCGATCGGCTTGACGAAGCGCATGTTGACGACCGTGGCATCGAGCGCCTCGCCGGCAGCCAGTGCCGGTGCCAGCATCGTACCGAACGCGAGCACGGCCACCCGCGAGCCCCGGCGTCGCACCTCGGCACGCCCGATGGGAATCGCCGTGAGGTCCTTTCGAACCGTGACGCCCGTGCCCGCGCCACGCGGATAGCGCACGGCGCTGGGGCCATCGTGCTGGAACGCCGTGTAGAGCATCTGCCTACACTCGTCCTCGTCGCTGGGCGCCAGCACGATCATGTTGGGCACGCAGCGAAGGAAGGCATAGTCGTAGGCGCCCGCATGGGTTGCGCCATCGGCACCGACCAGGCCGGCGCGATCGAGTGCGAACACGACCGGCAGATCCTGTAGCGCGACGTCATGGACCAACTGGTCGTAGCCTCGCTGCAGGAAGGTGCTGTAGATCGCGACGACCGGTTTGAGCCCTTCGCAGGCGAGGCCCGCGGCGAACGTGACCGCATGTTGCTCCGCAATGCCGACATCGAAGTAGCGCTTGGGAAAGCGACGTTCGAACTCAACCAGGCCCGAACCTTCGCGCATCGCCGGCGTGATCCCCACGAGGCGCTCGTCGAGCGCAGCCATGTCGCAGATCCAGTCCGAGAACACCTTGGTGTAGGTGGTCTTGCCCGGCGTGGCCGGCGCCTCGATGCCTTGGTCCGGATCGAAGCGTCCGGGGCCGTGATAGAGCACGGGGTCGGCTTCGGCCTTCTTGTAGCCCTGCCCCTTTCGGGTGACGATGTGCAGCAGCTGCGGACCTCGAAGGTTGCGCAGGTTCTGCAAGGTCGGGACCAGCGCTTCGATGTCATGCCCGTCGATCGGACCCACGTAGTTGAATCCGAATTCCTCGAACAGCGTGCCCGGAACGACCATGCCCTTCGCATGTTCCTCGAGCTTGCGCGCCAATTCGAACATGGTGGGCACGCGCGACAGTACTGCCCGGCCCATGCCCTTGACCTGCGCATAGAACTTGCCGGAGAGCAGTCGGGCCAGATAGCGGTTCAGCGCGCCGACCGCCGGCGATATCGACATGTCGTTGTCGTTCAGGATCACCAGCAGATCGATGTCCGGCGTGACCCCCGCGTTGTTCATCGCCTCGAAGGCCATGCCCGCGCTCATCGCGCCATCGCCGATCACCGCGACATGCCGGCGCCGCTCGGGCCCTTGCTGCTCGCCCTTGTTGCGCGATGCGACCGCCATGCCCAGCGCAGCCGAGATCGAAGTGGACGAATGCGCGGTACCGAAGACGTCGTAGTCGGACTCGCTGCGGCGCGGAAAGCCGCTGATCCCGCCGAACTGGCGCAGGGTGCCCATGCGATCACGCCGTCCGGTCAGGATCTTGTGCGCATAGCTCTGATGACCGACATCCCAGATCAGGCGATCCCGCGGCGTGTCGAAGACGTAGTGAAGCGCGATCGACAGCTCGACGGTGCCAAGGTTGGAGGACAGGTGTCCACCGGTACTCGAGACGGACGCCAGCAGAAAGGCCCGCAATTCCTCGGCGAGTGCCGGCAGCCGCGCACGCTCGAGCTCCCGGAGCTGTGCGGGGCTGCTGATTCTCTCGAGAAGCGGGTAATCGGTCATCGCCACTGTCCTCAGGACGCTCGTCGCACGACGAACTGCGCGAGGTCACGCAGTCGATCGGCCCGGGCGCCGAACCGGGCCAAGGCCTCGATGGCATCATCGTACAACGCATCGGCCCGCGCCCTGGCCCCGTGCAAACCCAGTGCCGCCACATAGGTAGGCTTGCCGTTGGCGGCATCCTTGCCCGCGGTTTTTCCGAGCGTGGCGGCATCGCCTTCCACGTCGAGCACATCGTCGACGACCTGGAATGCCAATCCGATCGCCCGCGCGTAGCCGGACAAGGCGGCCAGGTCGTCGTCGTGCAGTGGCCGATCCACCTCGAGGGCGCCGGCCCGCGCTCCCAGGCGCACCGAAACCTCGATCATCGCCCCGGTCTTGCGACGATGCATTTCCTCGAGCTGCGCCAGATCGAGCGTACCGCCGACAGCGTCCAGATCGATTGCCTGGCCGCCCACCATCCCCGCCGGTCCCGCGGCGGCCGCGAGCTCGGCAAGCATGGTTGCCGCAGGACCCCCGCCATGAGTGGCCAAGGCGGTAGCCAAGACCTCGAAGGCCTGCGCCTGGAGACCGTCGCCCACGAGCATCGCCGTCGCTTCATCGTAGGCGACGTGGACGGTCGGGCGCCCGCGCCTCAGGGTGTCGTCGTCCATGCAGGGCAGATCGTCGTGAACGAGCGAGTAGGCGTGAATCAGCTCGACGGCCGCCGCCACGGCGTCGACGAGTCGTCTCGGCCACCCAGACGGGGCCTCGCCGCAGACCTCCGCGGCCGCGTACGCGAGTAGCGGCCGGAACCGCTTGCCGCCGCCTGTCACCGCATAGCGCATCGCCTCGTGCAGACGCGCTGGTCGCGCCCCGGCGGGCGGCAGGGATCGCTCGAGAGCGGCCTCTGCAGCCCCCTGCGCCATGACTCGCCAGGCAGCGAATGCGGCGGCGCCGTCAGGCCTGCTCGTCATCATCCGGCTCGAAGGCGCGCAACAGGTCGGCCTCCAGGACCTTGACCTGCTGCTGCACTCGCGCGAGGCTTCGGCGGCACCGGCCGACGAGCTCGGCGCCCCGCTGGTAGGCGGCCAAGGATGCATCCAGGCTGAGATCGCCCGATTCCATCTTGTCGACGATGGATTCCAACTCTGCCATGGACGCCTCGAAGTCGGTCTCGCCGCCCTCGGCGGCGTCAATGGCGTCGGCCCGATCGGCGCCGTCCGATGGCGATTCGGCTGCGGCCTTGCTGCGCGTCATGTGGGATCCTGTGGGCGGCCAACTCGACATTTTACTTTCTCCACCCGATCCGTGCCGGGACACCCCTGGCGATGGGCTGGCAGGCTGCTGAAATACCGGGTCGGACCCGTCGCCGCCGGATTCCCCGGGTACGGGGTTTCGGGTATCCTTCGCCCCTCGCCCGGCCTCGGCCCCATCAGGCCGCACACCTGGCGAGGGGGTCCCGATGGCCTGCCGCGAGTTCGCGCGGCCGGCGGGACGGGTTCCATCTCGCGTTCCGTGAGTCTCCGATGTCGGATCTGGGTCGCCGGGACTACCTGGCTCCTTCCAGCGCGCAGCTTCCCGTTTCTGCGTACTTCGACCCGGCGCTGCTCGAGATCGAGCGCGAGCGCCTGTTTCGGGCCGGCCCCCGATACGTCGGGCACGAGTTGATGGTGCCGGAACCGGGCGACTACCGCACCCTTGCCGGCGAGGGCGAAGGCAGGGTCCTGATTCGTAACCCGGACGGGGTCTCCCTGCTGTCGAACGTGTGCCGCCATCGCCAGGCCATCATGCTCAGGGGCAGCGGCAACGCGGCCAATGTCGTGTGCCCATTGCACCGCTGGACCTATGCGCTCGATGGCCGCCTGCTCGGCGCGCCTCATTTCGAGCAGCAGCCGGCGCTCGACCTCGGGACGACCCCGTTGCAGAACTGGCGCGGCATGCTGTTCGAGGGGCCGCGTGACGTCTCGGCCGACCTCGCCAAGGTGGGTTTCGAGGGTCTGATCGACTTCGACGGCTATCTGCTGGACCATGTCGAAGTCCACGATTGCCCCTACAACTGGAAGACCTTCATCGAGGTCTACCTGGAGGACTACCACGTCGCGCCATTCCACCCGGGGCTGGGCCAGTTCGTCTCGTGTGACGACCTGCGCTGGCATTTCGGCGAGTGGTTCTCGGTCCAGACGGTTGGCATACAGAATGCGTTGCGCAACCCCGGCTCACCGGTCTATCGCAAGTGGCACGAGCAGGTCCTGCGATTCGGCGAGGGGCACTTGCCCGAGCTGGGGGCTGTCTGGCTCACCTACTATCCGAACGTGATGGTGGAATGGTATCCGCACGTCCTGGTGATCTCGACGCTGATCCCGGTGGATGCCCAGCGCACGACGAACATCGTCGAGTTCTACTATCCGGAAGAAATTGTCCTGTTCGAGCGTGAGTTCGTCGAAGCCGAGCGAGCCGCCTACATGGAAACCTGCATCGAGGACGACGAGATCGCGTTGCGAATGGATGCGGGGCGGCGAGCCCTCTTCGAGCGCGGCGAAAACCAGGTCGGCCCGTATCAGAGCCCGATGGAAGACGGCATGCAGCACTTCCATGAGTTCCTGCGGGCACGGCTCGGATAGCCCATCTTGGAACGCCCTGGCCGAACCCGGGGACCGGAGGAGAGAATCTGATGATCTGGACCACGCTGATCGGCGTCGAAGAGCTGGCAAGCGTCATCGACACCTGCGTCGTCGTCGACTGCCGACACGAGCTGCTCGACCTCGAGCGCGGCCGCCAGGCGTATGGCGAAGCCCACATACCGGGCGCCTTCTTCCTGCACCAGGACGAAGACCTGGCCGGCGAGAAGACGGGCAGGAACGGTCGCCATCCGCTGCCGACGCGCGCCGGACTGAGCGCGCGTCTGGCCGCGATCGGCCTGGACGAGGATCGCCAGCTCGTCGCCTACGACGAGGGCAGCGGGCACACCGCCGGGCGCTTGTGGTGGCTCGCCCGCTGGCTCGGACACGAGCGCGTGGCCGTGCTCGATGGTGGCATTGCCGCCTGGAAGAAGGCCGGGTATCCGGTCACCGACGAGACCACCGACGCCGCGCGCAGCGGCAATTTTGCCGAGCGCGCGCCGCTCAACGCGCTGCGCGACGCCGCCCAGCTGGTGCGCAATATCGATACCCGCGAGATGCTGGTGCTTGATGCCCGAACGCCGGAGCGCTACCGTGGCGAAGTCGAGCCGATCGACCCGGTGGCCGGCCGCATCCCGGGATCGCTGAATCGTCCCTTGAGCGCCAATCTGCGTCCCGACGGACGCTTCAAGCCCGCCGAGGTGCTGCGCCAGGAGTTCGTGGCCCTGCTCGGCGATGCCGCGCCGGACCAGGTCGTGCACTCCTGCGGTTCAGGTGTCAGCGCCTGCCAGAACCTGCTCGCGATGGAATACGCGGGGCTCGCGGGTTCGGCGCTCTACGCCGGCTCCTGGAGCGAATGGTGTTCCGACCCGGCTCGCCCGGTGGCGACCGGCCCGGCGGACTGACGCCATGAAAGGCGCAACCGGCCCGATCGTCCTGATCCTGATCGGGGTGGTCTTTCTGCTGGACAAGCTCGGCTACGTGCCCCTGCATCAACTCGGCCCGACGCTGCGAAGCTGGTGGCCAGTCGTGCTGATCGTGGTCGGCGTCGCCATGTTGATCCGGCGCAGATCCTGACCGGCCACGCGGCGTGCCCCCGGGGCGCGTGGCGATCCAGCCAGAAAAGCGGCTCGCTCAGCGAGGCGCCTGGGCCCGAGGGGCCGGCGTCAAGCCATACTCCCGCAGCTTCAGCGAGATCTCTTCCTCGACGAAACCTTCGGCCGGGCTGAGGCGCGCCACGTCCTGCAAGTCGTCGCGCGCGCGCTTGCGCTCGCCGAGTGCCTCGCGGCACAAGGCCCGGTAGTAGAGCGCGTGCACATGTTCGTTGCCGTGCGCGAGCGCTTCGTCGAACTGCGTGATCGCGTCGCGGTAGCGACCGAGCGCCATCAGGGTGCGTCCGGTGTGCAGCCGAACGGCGACGCCATCCGCCCCACCCGCGTCCTTGCGCTCCAGTCGACGCGCATGGGCGAGCGCGTCGAGCGCCAACTCGTAGCGGTGCAACTCGCGGTAGTAGGTCGCCAGCATCAGATAGGGCCAGATGGTTCGCGGGCGATCCAGCTCGTGTGCAGCCAACTGATCTCGCAGGGCCTCGTTCGCCTCGCCGAGCTGATGATGCGCGACTGCTCGCATCTGCAGCACATAGGCCTCGACATCGGGTGGCTGGATCAAGCCGAGGCAGGTATCGAGTTCCGCCACGGCGGCCCGGTAGCGCCCCTGCTCGAAATGATCCTCGCCACGCAGGCATTCGGCATTGATCGCGTGCGCGTAGAGCGGCAAGCCGCAGGCCGCCACGAACAGCAAGGCACCCAGCATGGTCAGCAATCGAGACCCTGAACGATTCATATGCCCTCCGCGATACCGGCGCCGGGCCCCGCATCGGACGGGACCTGCGGCGTACAGCCGATGGAAACGGAGTATTCGGGGTCGGGCGCCGCGCAAACAGGAAATTCCGCACCGAGCCGGACGAAGCCCACCGACGAGCAGGCCGGAACCGGAAAGATCGCACACCGCGGGCGAGCAGGTCGCGGCCCCGCCAACCGTGCGTCAGTGAGCGTGCCGTGACCCGGTCAGTACCGCGATCAGGGCCACGCCGGCCAGCATCAGCACGAGCTGCCAGAGCGCATCACGGCCACGCCCGTGCCGATGCATGTCGGGGATCAGGTCCGCGAGCGCAACGTAGATGAAGCTCGCCGCCGAGATCATCATCACGTAGGGCAACCACTGTCGACTTTCGGCGAGCCAGTAGAAGGCCAAGATGCCGCCGACCACTGCCGCGAGACCCGAAATCAGGTTGTAGGCGAAAGCCCGGGCGCGCGAATAACCGGCGTTCAGGAGCACGATGAAGTCGCCGATTTCCTGCGGGATCTCGTGGGCCGCGATCGCGAGTGTGGCGATCCAGCCCAGATGCGGGTCGGCCATGAACGCGGCCGCGATCAGGACGCCGTCGGCGAAGTTGTGAATCGTATCGCCGACCAGGATCAACAGGCCGCCGGGCCCCGCGGCATGTCGGTCGTGGCCCGCATGGTGGTGATGGCCGTCGCCCTCGTGATGATGCGTGTGGCGCAGCAGGGCCGACTTTTCGAGCGCGAAAAAGCCGATCAGGCCGCCCAGCAATACCCAGGCCAGACGATGCAGATCGGCGCCGGATTCGACGGCTTCGGGAAGCAGGTGCAGGATCGCCGTGCCAAGCAGCATGCCGGCGGACAGCCCCACGAGCTGAGGGACGACATGCCGCAGGACCGAAAGCGACAACCAGGCCGCCGCGACGATGCTCAACACTCCGGCCACCATGGTGGCCAGCACGATCGACGTCAGCGTTTGGTCCAATTCCGCCCCCGATAGGAGACGTTAGTATATAACATCTCCTCCAACAGCCAGCGCGGACCAACGGGCATGCGTCCATGTGGATCGCCGGCGCCGGGCGCGACCGTGCCGACTCAGGAGTCGAGGGATTCGAAACGAGCAGTGAGCATGGGCTCGAACGTCGCCGCCGATACCGGCGCCGAGAACAGCAGGCCCTGCATCAGGGAGCAGCCCATGGCGAACAGTGCGTCGCGTTGCGCTGTCGTCTCGACGCCCTCGGCCACCAGCTTGGCACCGACCCCGGCTGCGATGGCAACGATCGCCTCGATGACCGGGGAACGGTCGTTCGGCCGCCTGACCGCACGAACGAAGGACTGGTCGATCTTGATCGTGTCGATTGCGAAGCGCTGCAGATAGGACAGAGACGAATAGCCGGTGCCGAAATCGTCGAGCGCGATCCCGACCCCCAGATCCCGGATGGCGCCGAGCGTGGCCACGATGCGATCGGCGTCGCCCATGAGCATGGACTCGGTGATCTCCAGGCTCAGCGCGGCACCCGGCAGTCGTGCGTCGGCGAGCCGGGTCGCGAGCCGGTCCAGGAAGCCGGCAAGCGCGAACTGCGGCGGCGACACGTTCACCGACAGAAACATCTCCGGGGCCGGCCCGTGGCGCCAACCCGCCAGGGCCTGCAGCCCGCTGCCGAGCACGAACTCGCCGATCTCGCCGATGAGACCGGTCTCCTCGGCAAGGCCGACGAAGCGCTCGGGCAACAGCATCCCCTCGTCGGCATGCGACCAGCGCACCAGCGCCTCGGCCCCCACCACACGCCCGATACGTACGTCGACGATCGGCTGGTAGGCGAGCACGAACTCGTCGAGCTGCGCGGCGCGACGCAAGGCGCCCAGGGTCTGGAGGCGCTCCCGACTGCCGGCGATCATGTCCTGGGTGAAAAAGCTGGTCTCGCCACGACCGCGTTCCTTGGCGCGGTACATCGCCGCATCGGCGTTCCTGACGAGCCGGGTCGCCCGTTCGCGCGCAGGCAGGTCATGATCGACCTCGCCGGCCGGATAGACGGCGATGCCGATGCCGGCGCCCAGGGTGACCGGAATGTCGCCGATCAGGAACGGCCCTTCGAGCGCGGCCTGCAGGCAGGTCGCGAGCCGGTGCAGGCCGGCATCCGAGGCGTCGCCATCGACCAGGACGATGAACTCGTCGCCACCGAATCGGGCCAACAGGTCCTCATCGCCGAGGCATTCGCGCAAACTGGCCGCGACGGCGCCGATCAGGGCGTCGCCGGCGTCGTGTCCGAAGGACTCGTTGATCTCGCGGAACCGGTCGATGTCGAGCGCGAGCACGGCGATCCGCCGGCCTCGCGCGTCGGCGACGGCGATCGCCGTTTCGAGACTGAGCTCGAACTGGCGTCGATTGACGGCGGCCCGCCGCTCCGGCGCGCCGGTGGGGTCGAGCGCTCGGTAGCGCGCATCGACCAGCGATAGCAGCTTCAGCAAGGCTGGATCGCCCGGCAACCCACTCAACCCGGCTTCGTCGAGCTGGCGTCGAAGCGTGGGGTGGAGGCCAGCCGGTGCGGGGCTCGGCGTCGCCGGCTGATCCGGCAGATCGGGGTCGCGAGGCGGTTCGGTCACACCCCGATTCTCACGGCTGGGCCGGGCGCGCGACAGGGGGCGCCCGCCGGGGTCGGCGATCGGGCCGATGGGCGGCCGGGCATCAGCCCCCGCATCGACGGGCCCGTCGGGCGGCCATGCCGCTGGTTCGCCTGGCTCGGTGCGCCTGCACCCCTCAGTGCGCCTGCTCCCAATTGGGGCCCACGCCGGTCTCGACGAGAAGAGGGACCGCGAGCTCTGCAACCCCGCACATCAACGCCGGCACCCGCTCGCGGACCCGCTCCAGCTCCTCATCGGGCACTTCCAGCACGAGCTCGTCGTGAACCTGCATGATCAGCCGCGCGCCGAGCCCCTCGGCATCGAGCCAGGTCTGCACGGCGATCATCGCCATCTTGATCAGGTCGGCGGCCGTGCCCTGCATCGGCGCATTGATGGCGGCCCGCTCGGCGGCCTGGCGGCGTGGGCCGTTCGGACTGCGGATCTCGGCCAGCCAGAGGCGTCGCCCGAACACGGTCTCGACATAGCCCTGATCCTTGGCCAGCTTTCGGGTCTCGTCCATGTAGCGGGACACGCCGGGATAGCGCGCGAAGTACCGATCGATGTAGTTCCTGGCCGCGTCGCGCTCGATGCCGAGATTGCCCGCCAGACCGAAGGCGCTCATGCCATAGATGAGACCGAAATTGATGACCTTGGCATAGCGACGCTGCTCGGCATCGACCGCGTCGGGCTCGACGCCGAAGATCTCGGCCGCGGTCGCACGGTGCACGTCCATGCCCTGGGCGAACGCGCGCAACAAGCCCTCGTCGCGCGAGATATGGGCCATGATCCGCAGCTCGATCTGGGAATAATCGCAGGACATGATCCGATGTCCCGGCGGTGCGATGAACGCCTCGCGGATGCGGCGCCCTTCGGACGTGCGAATCGGAATGTTCTGGAGATTCGGATCGGTCGAAGCCAGGCGACCGGTCACCGCGGTGGCCTGCGAGTAGTTGGTGTGCACCCGCCCCGTGCGCGGATCCACCATCCGCGGCAGCTTGTCGGTGTAGGTGCTCTTGAGCTTGGACACGCCGCGGTACTCGAGCACGATTCTCGGGAGCGGGTAGTCTTCGGCGAGCTTGCTCAGAACCTCCTCGTCGGTCGACGGCGCACCACTGGCGGTCTTCTTGACCACGGGCAGACCGAGGCGCTCGAACAGGAGCTCGCCGAGCTGCTTGGGCGAATTCAGGTTGAATTCGTGACCCGCGGCCTCGTGGGCCTTCGACTCGAGTTCGAGCATTCGCTTTCCGAGTGCGCGCGACTGGCGATCGAGCTCCTCGATGTCGATCAGCACACCGTTGCGCTCCATGCGCTGCAACACGCACATCGACGGTAGCTCGATGGTCTCGTACACATGCCGCAACTTCGGATCGGATTCGATCTGCGGCCACAGCTTGCGATGCAGCTGCAAGGTGACGTCGGCGTCCTCTGCCGCGTATTCGGTGGCCCGCGCCACATCGACCTGGGAGAACGGGATCTGGCTCGCCCCCTTGCCGGCGACCTCGGCGTAGGTGATCGTGCGTCGATCGAGATGCCTGGCAGCGAGCGAATCCATGTCATGGCTTCGATGCGCCTCGAAGACATAGCTCTGAAGCATGGTGTCGTGACGGACCCCGCGCAATCGAATGCCGTGGTTCTGCAGCACGTGCATGTCGTACTTGAGGTTCTGGCCGACCTTGGCCCGGTCCGGGTCCTCGAGCCAGGGACGCAGCAGGGTCAGGACTTCGTCGCGATCGAGCTGGTCGGGCGCGCCGGCATAGTCGTGGCCAAGCGGCACATAGCAAGCCCGACCCGGCTCGATCGCGAGCGACAAGCCCACGATGCGCGCCTGCATCGGATCGAGCGAGGTCGTCTCGGTATCGAACGACACCAGCTCGGCTTCGCTCGCGCGGCCCAGCCATCGCGCCAGCGCGTCCGGGTCGTCGACCGTGACGTACTCGCACCCGGGATCGGTCGCCTGGGCAGGCGCGCTCTCGGGCGACGCGCTCGCCACATGCCGATCCCCGAGCCGATCCTCGATTTCACGGCGAAAGGTCCGGAAGCCGCAACGGGTGAACAAGCTCAGCAGCGCGGCCTCGTCTTCGTCGACGAAAGCCAGCGCGCCATCGAGCGCCCCGACCTCCTCGGGCAGATCGCAGTCGGTACGGATCGTGACCAGCTCACGCGCGGTCGGCAGCCAGTCGAGGGCATCGCGCAGGTTCTTGCCGACGACCCCCTTGATCTCGTCGACATGGGCGACCACGGCGTCGAGGGTGCCGTAGGCGTCGAGCCATTTCACCGCCGTCTTGGGGCCGACCTTCGCGACCCCCGGCACGTTGTCGACCGAATCGCCGACCAGCGTGAGATAGTCGACGATGCGCTCGGGCGGAACCCCGAACTTGGCCAACACCCCGTCTCGATCGAGCCGCTCGACCTGGCCGCCATCGCGTGTCATGGTGTTGAAGAGCTCGACGTCGTCGCCCACCAACTGGGCGAGGTCCTTGTCGCCGGTCGAGATCAGGGTTCGAACGCCCAGGTCGCTGGCGCGCATTGCCAGCGTGCCGATGACGTCATCGGCCTCGACGCCGGGCAGCATCACGAGCGGCCAACCCATCGCGGTGACGATCTCGTGGATCACCGGGATCTGCCGGCGCAGGTCGTCGGGCATCTGCGCCCGGTTCGCCTTGTATTCGGGATAGATGTCGTCGCGAAAGGTCTTGCCGGGCGGATCGAACACCACGGCGCCATGAGTGGCTCCCCGGTTCAATTTGGCGTCGGCGCGCAGACGCCGTAGCATTGCCACCATTCCGTAGATCGCACCGGTCGGCTCGCCCTCGCCGTTCCGCAGATCGGGTAGCGCATGAAACGCACGGTACAGGTAGCTTGAACCGTCGACGAGCAGAAGCGTTTTTTCCGGCATGAAATCGAAAGACGTCGCCCAGTTGCGCGAAATTGAGAGCGCCGAGCAATCCACTGCGCTCAAGGCGCGCGAATCGTGGCATGTGCTGGGCATTATCTCAGAGTTCATCGAAGCCACTGAAAGACTGGCGACGATCCGGCCGGCGGTATCGATCTTCGGCAGTGCGCGGGTCCCACCCGAGCATCGCTGGTATCGCCTGACCGTCGAGATCGCGCGCCGGCTCTCCGACGCCGGTTTCAGCGTGATCTCCGGGGGCGGCCCCGGCATCATGGAAGCCGCCAACCGGGGCGCGTTCGCGGGCAAGTCGCCCTCGGTCGGGCTCAACATCCAGCTTCCCTTCGAGCAGACCGGCAATCCCTACCAGGACGTGGCGATCACCTTCCGGCATTTCTTCGCTCGCAAGGTCGCCTTCGCCAAGTACGCAACCGCCTTCGTCGCCGTGCCCGGCGGCTTTGGCACGCTCGACGAGTTGGCCGAAGTCGTTACACTGATCCAGACCCGGATGGGCCGGCGGATCCCGGTGATCCTGGTCGATCGCGACTACTGGCGCGGGCTGCTCGACTGGATGCGCGAGCAGATGCTCGGCAACGGACTGATCTCGCCGGGCGACCTGGACTTGATCACCTTGATCGATTCGCCCGAGCAGATCGTCGAGGCGATCTTCGACTTCTACCAGACCCGCGGATTCGACCCGACCGGCGAAGAGCGCGAGTCGATGCTCCATCTCTGAACACGTACCAGATCAGCTCGCACGTGCCCGCCCCTATGTCATCGATGCATCGGCCCGTTCCGCTCGCACGCTGCCAGGCAACGGCTCCGACGACGGCCTGAAATCATGCAGATCGAGAAACTCCCCGCCCGTCATGGATGGCGCTGGATCATCGAAGCGCTGCGGCTGTTCGGCCGCCAGCCCATGGCCTTGCTTTCGCTGACCGCCTTCAGCCTGTTGTTGGTCTGGGTGCCGACGGCCTTCGCTCAGACGATCCTGCCCGCAGTGGCCTGGCCGATCCCGATGCTGCTGACCCCACTGGTCACGGTCGGCATGGTGAGCACGGCTCGCGACGTCGATCGGGGCAAGCCGCCGATGCCATCGGTGCTGTTCGCCGGATTCCGCGCGAGCGGCCCATGGCGCAAGCTACTGATCCTCGGCGCGATCAATGCGCTCGCAAGCCGGGCGATCGTGGGGCTGGCCGCCGTGTTCTCCGGCATGGACGCAGGCTCCCTGGCGCTGACCGACGGCATCGCCTCGGACGAGGCGGCGCAGCTCCCGGCCTTCGACTACACCCCGCTGGCCGTGGTGGCACTCTTGATGGTGCCGCTGCAAATGACCATGTGGTATGCGCCGCTGTTCGTCGCATGGAACGACGCCAGCGTACCGAAGTCGCTGTTCTTCAGCTTCGCCGCAGTGATGCGCAACCGCTGGGCGTTCCTGATCTATGTGTTCAGCTGGGTGCTGCTGGTCGGCCTTTCACTGAAGGCACTGATGCTCGTCGTGCCTTCGCAGGCAGCGCGCATGCTGCTGACCTTTCCGGTCTTCGTGCTGGTCAGTTCACTGATCTATTGCGCGACCTGGCTGAGCTACCGCGACGCCGTCCGGGACTCGGAGCAGCCGGAACTCAGGCCGCCTGCAGCTTAGCGACCGACAAGGCGAGCCATTTCACGCCAGCCGGGCCGAAGTTCACCTGCACCCTGGCATCGGTCCCGACCCCCTCGCTGGCCAGGATGACACCCTCGCCGAATCGCGCGTGCGAGACGGCCTGTCCGATCCGAAACCCCGAGCCGGGCGCGGACGCCGGCGCTCGATGCGAAGCGGGCAAGCCCATGCCGCCACCGCGCGGCGGCTGCGCCCCGACCCGATAGTCGCCCCAGCCCGAGCCCGGCGCGCCTGCGCTCAGCCACTTCAGGGATTCGGGCGGCAATTCGTCGATGAATCGGGAGCGCAGGCTATAGCGGGTCTGCCCGTGCAGCATCCGGGTCTGCGACATCGACAGATAGAGGCGTTCACGCGCGCGGGTGATCGCGACGTACATCAGCCGACGCTCTTCCTCGAGGCCGTCGATCTCGCTCAAGGAATTCTCGTGGGGGAACAAGCCCTCCTCGAGGCCGGTCAGGAAGACGGTATCGAACTCCAGGCCCTTGGCCGCGTGCACGGTCATCAGTTGTAGCGCATCGCTGCCCTCGCCCGCCTGGTTCTCGCCGGCTTCGAGCGAGGCATGGGCAAGAAAGGCCGCCAGTGGCGGCATGCGGATCTCGACGATGTCGCCGGCCGCGAGCGGCAGGCCGTCCTCGGCGATCACGGGTCCGGCCATGGCCGGCGCACCGCCGGCGAGCCCGAGCCCCGCGGGCAGCGCATGGTCGATGCCTTCCTCGGCGATGAAGGCGGCTGCGGCATTGACGAGTTCGCGCAGGTTCTCGATGCGCTCCTGGCCTTCGCGCTCGTTTCGATAGTGCTCGATCAGGCCGCTGTGCTCGACGACGCTTTCGACCAGTTCGGGCAACGGCAGCCCCTTGGCCGCACGCCGCATGGACTCGAGCAGATCGACAAAGCCCCGGACCCGCACGCCCGCAGCACCGGGCAGGGCGCCGACCGCATCGAGCAGGCTCGCGCCATTTTGCGCTGCCAGGTCGGTCAAGGCCTCGACCGAGCGGGCACCGATCCCGCGTGCCGGAAAATTGACCACGCGCAGGAATGCGCCATCGTCGGACGGGTTCTCGAGCAGGCGCAGATAAGCCAGCGCATGCTTGATCTCGGCGCGCTCGAAGAACCGCAAGCCCCCGTAGACCCGATACGGAATGCCGGCCGAGAACAGGCCGTGCTCGAGCACGCGAGACTGCGCATTGGAGCGATAGAGAATCGCGATGTCGGCGCGTGCATGGCCTTCGCCGATCAGGCCGCGGACCTCGTCGATCAGCCACTGGGCTTCCTGGGCGTCGGTGTTGGCCTCGTAGATGCGTACGGGTTCGCCCTCGCCCGCATCGGTCCAGAGGTCCTTGCCCAGGCGCCGGGTGTTGTTGGCGATCAAGGTGTTGGCGCAGCGCAGGATGTGCGCATGCGAGCGGTAGTTCTGTTCGAGCTTGATCAGGTTGCGGACTTCGAACTCGCGCTCGAAGGTCGCCATGTTCGCGACGTTGGCCCCGCGAAACGCGTAGATGCTCTGGTCGTCGTCTCCAACCGCGAACACGGCATTGGTACTGCCGGCCAGTAGCTTGAGCCAGCGATACTGGAGCAGGTTCGTGTCCTGGAACTCATCGACGAGCAGGTGACGGAACCGATGCTGGTAGTGCTCGCGAAGCAGCTCGTTGCGCTCGAGTAGTTCGTAGCTTCGCAGCATCAGTTCGGCGAAATCGACGACGCCTTCGCGCTGGCACTGGTCGTCGTAGGCTTGGTAGAGCTCCACGAAACGCCGGTTGTAGTCGTCGACGACCTCGACGCTCGCGGCACGCAGGCCCTGTTCCTTGGCGCTGTTGACGAAGTACTGCAGGTTGCGCGGCGGATAGCGCTCGTCGTCGACATTGAGCGACTTTAGCAGGCGCTTGATCGCCGCGAGCTGGTCTGCGCTATCGAGGATCTGGAAGGTCTGGGGCAGCGCCGCATCGCGATGATGGGCGCGCAACATGCGGTTGCATAGGCCGTGAAAAGTGCCGATCCACATGCCCCGGGTGTTGATCGGCAGCATCGCCCCCAGGCGCGCGTTCATCTCGCGCGCGGCCTTGTTGGTGAAGGTCACGGCCAGGACGCCCTGGGGACTGACCTGCCCGGTGCTGATCAGCCAGGCGATTCGCGTGGTGAGAACGCGCGTCTTGCCGCTTCCGGCACCTGCAAGAATCAGGGCATGCTGCGGTGGCAGCGTCACTGCCGCGAGCTGCTGTTCGTTGAGCGTGTCGAGAAAGCGATTCATGGGGCTGTGATTTTACACAGCCCCTGGCCCGCAGGCCCCTGGTGCCGCGATGGCGTCGTCTATTTGTTCGACCCGGCGCTGGCGCGGGCGTCCTCGTCCATCTTGCGCTGGAAGAAGCGCAGGAACCAGACCGCCATCCCGATGATGAACAAGAGCACCAGCAGCGACAGGATTCCGACCCAGTCGGACAGCAATTCACCCCAAAGGCTCATTCTCATACCTCCCTTGTCGTATCGCTTTTGAACGATTCTCGGCGCCGAATTCGCCATCGTTCTTGACGCGACTCAACTTCTTTCGCGATAGGGGCGCCTCGCGCGCAAGGCATTGCGGTTCGGCCACATTGCGCAGTCCGGAATCCACGACCGTGTCGCGCTCGGCATGCCGGGCCCGCTCTCGTAAACTGCCGGAATGCCACGACACAGCGCCAAGGGACGCGAACCGGTGTCCGCGAAAGAACAAGCCCCCCAGGCTCCGACCATCGAGCAGGAACCCTACTACCTGCCGCGCAGCAACGAAGCAGCCGTCTTCGCGGCCGCATACCGACGAGGCCTGCCTGTCCTGCTCCAGGGGCCGACCGGGTCCGGCAAGAGTCGCTTCGTCGAGCACATGGCGTGGCGGCTGAGTCGCCCGTTGGTGACGGTGGCCTGCCACGACGACCTCGCGGCCTCCGACCTGATCGGTCGCTATCTGGTGGTCGAGAACGAGACCGCCTGGTTCGACGGGCCACTGACGGCGGCCGTACGCGCGGGTGCGATCTGCTATCTCGACGAGGTCGTCGAGGCCAGGCGCGACACGACGGTCGTCATCCATCCGCTGGCCGATGCGCGCCGGATCCTGCCGATCGAGAAGCGGGGCGAGACCCTGCAGGCGCCGCCCGAGTTCATGCTGGTCGTGTCGTACAACCCCGGCTACCAGAGCGTTCTCAAGGAGATGAAGCCGTCGACCCGGCAGCGCTTCGTGGCCCTCGACTTCGACTACCCAGAGCCGGCGGTCGAAGCCGCGATCGTGGCGCGCGAAGGCGGCGTCGACGATGAAACGGCCGAGCGCCTGGTGCGGCTCGCCGCCATGACCCGAAATCTCAAGGGCGCCGGGCTCGACGAGGGCGCGAGCACCCGCTTGCTGGTTCATGCCGCGGCACTCATGCACGGCGGCATCGGAGCCCGGCAGGCATGCGAATGCGCGGTGTCGCGCGCCCTCACCGATGACCCCGAGATGGTGATGTCGATCGACGAGCTCGTCCGTGCCGTCTTCTGAGAACGGCGCAAGCGCGCCGCCTGCACCGGACCAGGACGCGCAGCTCGACGAGTTGCTTTGGGCGCTGCCGAGCCCAGCGGGGCACGGCGCCATTGGCGGACGCCCGGCCGTGGATGCGGCTGCCGACACGTCGGCGGACTCGGGCGCATTCATCCGCCACTGGAGCGGTACCCTGAGCCGGGTCGACCCGCTGCTGGGCTCGGCCTTCGCGCGCTGCGCGCCAGCCCTGTGCGCGTCGCTGAGCAAGGGGCAGGTCGTCAGCCGCGCGCTGGCTGCGCTCGACGCCTTCGAGCGAATGGGGCGTGACGCAGCGATCCGCGGGCTGGGCTCAATGGATGAAAGTGCGCCGGCCCTGCCCGCCGGCCCGGCGCCGGCCAGGCTGGCCGAGCTTCAAGGCGCCTTGCATCGCTTCGTTCTCGGGCTTGGCGGACGTGCATTCGAGATCTCGCCTGTGCCGAGAGACGAACCCGCATGGACCGATTCCGACTGCCTGCATCTTCCGGCCAGCGTCGCGCGGTTTGACGACCCTGCGGCCAATGCATCGATGTACCGCTGCCTGGCCACCTTGCTGTGGGGATTCTGGTACTACGGCAGCTTCCGCAACCCGCCGCCCGCCTCGCCGAGCGAAGGCGATGGACGATTCCTGGACTGGCTCGGCGTCTACGAGTCCCTGCGGATCGAAGCGCGTATCGGGTCCGAGCTACCCGGCCTTGCCAACCAGCTTGCGCAGATGCGCGGCCCGCTGGCACCAGCGCTGCTGCCCGCAATGCAAAGGCTCGAGTCGGCGGCCGCGACCGTGGCCGATTCGTATGCGCTGGCAAGCGCGTCGATGCGATCGGGTCCCGAAGCGGCGCCGGTCCTGTGGCCACTGCGCCTGGACCCGGCCATCGGACACGAGCGACAACGCCAACGAATCGAACGCGATCGCGCGGCGCTCGCAGCGGCGCTTCGACGACTGGGCGAGCAGACGCGTCCAACTTCCGCCGCAAGGGCCGCGCAGGCGGTGCAACTCGAGGAAAGCGACGAGGTCGGCGGCTTCGCGCTGCGCCTGGACGACATCGTGGTGCCGGCAAGCGCCGAGGTCGTCGGGCTGGTCCAGTCCCTGCGCATCGATACCGGTGCGCTGCCGACCACCGGCCCGGCACCCGAGGCGACATCCCCGCTTGCGACTCGGACGACGCATAACGGCCCGTTCCATGATCCGCCACGCCCCCGAGTACCCCCCTCGCCCGGCGAGTCGAGCCACGAACACGAATGGGACTTCCGTCGGCAGCAGTACCTGGCCGACTGGTGTCGAGTGCTGCACCGGACCGGGACGGAGGGAGACGCCGGCTTCGTTGCGCAGACACGCCGCCGACACCGTCGACTGATCGAAGAAATTCGCCGCCGATTCGAGCGGATTCGCCAGCGCTCACAGCCGCAGCGCCGCTGCCAGGACGGCGACGAGATCGATCTCGACGCACAGATCGAGGCCTTTTGCGACCGACGTGCGCACGCGTCCGACAGCAACGCGATCTATGTCCGACGGTCTCGCCACGAACGCTCCCTGGCGGTGATGTTCGCGATCGACATGAGTGGCTCCACGCACGGATGGGTCAACGACGCCCAGCGCAGCGCCCTCCTGATCCTCGGCGAGGCGATCGAGCGTCTGGGCGACCGCTGGGCCGTGTACGGCTTCTCTAGCGATACGCGCCAATGCTGCGAGCTCTTCCGTATCAAGGATTTCGGCGAGTCCTTCGATGCGCGCGTCGAGCGCCGCATCGCCGGCATCGATTCGCGCGGCTATACGCGGATGGGGTTCGCGATCCGCCGCCTGGGGAACATGCTGGCGACCGAGGATTCACGCCACCGGCTCCTCGTGACGCTGACCGACGGCAAGCCCGATGACCGGGGCGACGACTACCGTGGGCGCTACGGCATCGAGGACACGCGCCGCGCGATGCAGGAGCTGCACGCCAAGGGCCTGCGATGCTACGGCGTCACCTTCGATCGCCAGGCGCGCCAGTATCTCGACCGGCTCTACGGCCCCGCGGGGTTCACCGTCATCGCCGACGTCGCCACCCTTCCCGCCCGGCTTTCGGACATCTACCGGCGCGTCACGAGCTAGGAGTCTGGGCTCCGCCGCGAGCCAGCGCAGCCGCGCAAGCCCGCGATGCGCCCACGCGCGAGCCCGACCTCAGCTCGATGGCGTCGCCGGCACCTGGGGGACTTGCCCGGCTTCTTGCAGGCGAGCGTTCAAGGCCTCGTATGCGCTCGCACTGTCGGTGAAGAAGTTATCCTCGCCGATCTCAGCGACCAGTCCGGTGCGCTCGAGCAGCGCCTTGACCCGCGGTCGTACGCCACTGAAGGCGAGCCCGATCCCGCACTCGCCCAGGTGTCGAGACAGGTTTCGCAGCATCTCCACGGCCGACGCGTCCGCGTGATTGATGCCGTTGGCGATCACGAGCACGTGCTCGAGATCTGGATGCTCGCGCTCGAGCGTCATCATCGCCTTCTCGAAGACGGCGGAATTGGCGAAGAACAGGCCGGCGTCGAAACGCAATGCGACCACGCGCCGCGCCGTCTCGGCCTGGCCGGAGGCGGGATCGGCAAAGCTTCGCACTTCGGTGATGACGGGCGGCACCATGTTCCGGAAGATGAACGCGCCCAGCGAGAAGATCATTCCGATGAGGATCCCGTTCTGGATATTCGGCGCGAACGCGAGCGTGGCACCGAAGGTGAGCCAGGCCGCCATGCCGTCGTCGCGATTGGCCCGCCAGGCGCTTCGCATCGCGCCGACATCGAGCAGGTTGGCGACCGCCATCACGATCATCGCCGCCAGGGCGGGCTTGGGCAGGTGGTAGAGCAAAGGGGTCAGGAACAGCAGCGTCAGCACCACGAAGCCGGCCGAGAACAGCGACGACACACCGGTTCGGGCGTTGGACGCGAGGTTCAGCGCCGAACGCGAGAACGATCCGCTGACCGGCATCGAATTGACGAACGCCGCCGCCACCTTGGCCAGCCCCTGCCCGACCAGTTCCTGGTTCTCGTCCCATCGCGTACGAGTACGGATCGCTATCACCTTGCAGCTCGACATCGCTTCCATGAAGGAGACGAGAGCGATCACGAAGGCGGCCGGCAGCAGCTGCAGGCTCGCGTCCAGGCTGATCCAGGGCACGGAGAAAGCGGGCAGACCGGTCGGGATCTTCCCGACCACCGCGCCGCCGCTTTCACCGAACCCGATCCACCAACTCGCCAGCGTGAGAATGGCCGCCATCACGAGCACGCCGGGAATTCGCGGCGTGAATCGACGCATGGTCCACAACAGCACCAGGGCAACGACGCCAAACAGCGCGGTCAGGCCGTGCGTCGCGGTGAGTCGGCCGAGCAGGGTCACGACGTCCAAGAGAAAGTTGTCGGATCGCCGGATGTCGATGCCGGTCAGCGCCGGCAGCTGCGACAAGGCGATCACGCAGGCGGCGGCGTTGATGAAGCCGACCAGCACGGGGTGCGAGAGCAGGTTGAGCAACGCGCCAGCGCGCGCAAGCCCCATCGCGACCTGGAACAGTCCGCTCAACAAGGCGAGCAAGGTCACGTAGGCGGCGAACGCGCTGCTGCCCGCGGGCAGGACGGTCGCGACACTGGCTGCTGTCAGGAGCGAGGTCATGGCGACCGGCCCCGTCGACAGAATGGCCGACGAACCGAACAAGACGCCGACGATGGACGGCACGAATGCTGCATAGAGGCCGTAGTAGGCGGGCACGCCAGCAAGCTGCGCGTAGGCCAGGCTCTGCGGAATCGCCAGCAGTGCCACCGAGATGCCCGCCATCAGGTCGAGCCACAGCGTCTCGCGCGTCGGACGTCGCCAGGCGAGGAAGGGAAACAGACGCAGGAGATTGACTCTGTGGCGCTCGGACATGACTCGGCGTTTATCTTTGGATCGGGCGGGAAGGCCTCGTTGGGCAACGCTTGCCAGCCGCGAGCAACCACCAAGCCGCGACCGCGCCGCCATCGGTCCAGTACAGCGTCGGGCAGGTCGTCAGACTACTGTCTCCCGGCGCGAGCGACAACTCGGTGTCGGCGAGCTGGAGCGGCACGACGCGACCGTAGGGCTCGATGCGGATCTCGGCGACGCGCGACCGCTCGGCATCGGTGAATTCGGTCCCAGCCATCATTGCTCCTGGTCAGCCGATCGCCCGGTAGTACAGATTCTGCGGATGATTGGCCTCGGCGAAGAAGTACCAGCGCTCGATCAGCAATCCCACGTATTGCACGACGAAGGCCACGATGAACAGCTTGTCACCGGCCCCCACCAAGCCCGCAACGAGCAGCCCCATCGGCACCAGGAAGCCGAACACCACGAAGGTCGAGCGCAGCGAGCGCATCGCTGCCTTGGAGAGGCCGTGGAAGAACTCGCGGGTGTTGAACGAGCCCCCCATGAAGCCCATCGTGATCTGGACGATGCGCGGGTGCTTGACGCCGATCGCCGTCTGCAGCGTGGACAAGGGACGCAGTCGCGCGTTGCGCACCAGCGAAGACACCCGACTGATCAATGCACAGACCGTGATGGCCAGTGCCCAGGCGGCGAAGTAGTGAGCCAGGCCGTTGTCCAGGGCCTGTGCAAGCGCGGCAGCGAGCACGAAGCCGGACGAAGCCCCGATCAGCGCATAGTTGACGACCGTCAGCGGCGTACGCCATTCGGCGAGGAACCTGAGGCACGCGTAGATCATGCCCGTACAAACGAACAACACCACGCACAGCAGCGCGGCGATCGCGCCGACCAGCGTGCTCAGCTGGACCGTCGCGCCACCCGGCAAGGCGAACAATCCGACCTGGAGCCCGGGCAGATGCGAGGCCGCATAAGCCGCGATCGCGACCATCAGGGCCGGCAACGCGATCACCTCGCGCGACAGCCAGGAAGTGCGCCACTGCGACGCCGCCCGCCAGGCACGCTCCGGACGCCCGAGGTGGAAGAACGACGCAGCCAGGCCCGCCACCAGCAGCCCGAGCGCAACCAGCGCGCCGTTGACGTAGAAGTGCTCGTCGGGCCGCGACGCCAGCCCGAGCAAGGAATGAACCTCGACGGTGCACAGCGCCAGGATCAGTCCCTGCGCGGCGCCGATCAGGGTGGTCAGCAGGACCACCGAAATGGCCGGATTCATCGATCCCTCCAGAGGCCCGATTGCAGTGTGGTCTCTATCGCCTGTCCTCCGCTACCAGGAGGTGACATCGTCGAGGAAGATCGAGCGCACGCCCGGCTTGGGCAGCTTGCTGTCTTCCTTGAGCGGGTTGTCGACGCGCTCGAGCTCGTCTTCGTGGATGTGCATGCGGGTGGGGCGCCGCGGCAGGTAATGATTGGCCGGGTGGGTCCCCCACTCGGGCATCAGTGCATAGCCACCATTCTCGCGGATCGCCACCGACACCACGGACTCGGCATCGTGGATATCGCCGAAAAGACGCGCGCTGGTGGGGCAGGCACGCACGCAGGCCGGCTTGCGCTCATCGGGTGGCAACGCGGAATCGTAGATCCGGTCCACGCACAATGTGCACTTCTTCATGATCTTCTGCTGCGCGTCGAGCTCGCGCGCACCGTACGGGCAGGCCCAAGAACAGTACTTGCAGCCGATGCACTTGTCGGAATCGACCAGAACGATCCCGTCCTCCTCGCGCTTGTAGGAGGCCCCGGTCGGACACACCGGCACGCAAGGCGGGTCCTCGCAGTGCAGGCAGGACTTAGGGAAATGCACCGTCTGAGTGTTCGGGTACTGGCCGACTTCGAAGGTCTGCACGCGATTGAAGAAGGTGCCGCTCGGGTCGCTTTCATAGGGACGCTCATCACCGAGCGGCCCGGCGCTACCCGAGGTGTTCCACTCCTTGCAGCTCGTCACGCAGGCGTGACAACCGACGCAGACGTTCAGGTCGATGACCAGGGCGAGCTGGGTCATTTGCGCCTCCCCGCGAAGAAGTTCAGTACCCGCGCGCGGCGGCTCATGCCCGGATAGGGCTGCATCGCCTTGAACTGTGGCTCGGACTGGGCCGCTTCGGCATCCGCCGCACGCGAAATACGGACGCGCACGTCGTACCAGCCCGCCTGGCCGGTGATCGGATCGGCATTGGATACCGTGCGCTCGGCCTCGCCGACCTGGGCGCCGGCATTGATCGGCAATTCCTCGCTGATCAGGTGATTCAGCAGGAATCCGCGCCGGGACTCGTTCGCGTCCGGGGCGAGGTTCCAGGCTCCCGACGCCTTGCCGACCGCGTTCCAGGTCCAGACCGTGCCCGGATGCACGGCCTCGGAGAACTTGGCCTGACACTTGACCCGCCCCCATTGCGACTCGACCCAGATCCAGTCGCCGTCGGCAATGCCTTCGGCTCGCGCGGTCTCGGGGCTCACATAGAGCATGTTGTGGGCATGGATCTGGCGCAGCCACGCGTTCTGGGAATCCCAGGCGTGATACATCGCCATGGGGCGCTGCGTGACCGCGGCCAGCGGATAGCGCGTCTTGTCGGTGATCTGCCCCTCGAGCGGCTCGTAGTAGAACGGCAGTGGATCGCAATAGGTCGCCACGCGCTGCGCAAGGTGGGCCGGCGGCTTGCGCGAGAGGCCCTTGCCGTTGGCCGCCTGGCGAAAGCGCATCAGGACCTCGGAATAGATCTGCACGTTAACCGGCTCGGCCCAGCGCGTGATCCGGTTGCGTTGCGACCAGGCCAGGTAGCCCTGGTTCCAGTTACGCATGTACTGGTAGCTCTTGGGCAGCTCGTAGTGGAAGACGCAGCCGTTGCGCTCGTACATCTCCCATTGCTTCGGGTTGGGCTCGCCGACCAGGCTCTTCTCGCCACCCTTGCCGCGCCAGCCCGACAGGAAGCCGACCCCCGAGCCCGGCTCGGTCTCGTAGTTGACGACGAAATCAGGGTAGTCGCGATACTTGCGACGGCCTTCGCGGTCAACGAAGGCCGGCAGCTTCAGCCGCGTGCCGAGTTCGATCAGCACTTCCTGGAACGGCTTGCAGTCGCCCTTGGGCGGTACCACCGGCACCCGCACCGCATCGACCGGCCCGTCGAACTCGGAGATCGGCCGATCGAGGATGGACATCACGTCGTGGCGCTCGAGATAGGTGGTGTCGGGCAGAACCAGGTCGGCGAATGCCGTCGTCTCGGAGTGGAAGGCATCGCAGACCACGAGGAAGGGGATCTTGTAATCGCCGTTCTCGTCACGATCGTTGAGCATGCGACGAACCTCGACGGTGTTCATCGTCGAGTTCCACGCCATGTTCGCCATGAACAGCATCAGCGTGTCGATTCGATACGGGTCGCCGCGCCAGGCATTGGTGATCACGTTGTGCATCAGGCCGTGCACCGACAGCGGGTACTCCCACGAGAACGCCTTGTCGATGCGCACCGGCGTGCCATCCTCGGCCACGAACAGATCGTCTGGGTCCGACGGCCAGCCCAGTGGCATGCCGTCGAGCGGCGTGTCCGGCTTGACCGCACCCGGCGAGGTCGGGGTGCGCGCACACGGCGGGATCGGGCGCGGAAACGGTACCTTGTGGCGAAAGCCGCCCGGCCGGTCGATGGTGCCGAGAATCGACATCAGGATGCCGAGTGCACGGATCGTCTGGAAGCCATTCGAATGGGCCGCCAGCCCGCGCATCGCGTGGAAAGCGACCGGATTGCCAGTCACGCGATCATGCTCCTTGCCCCAGGAGTCGGTCCACGCGATCGGCAGCTCGATCTGCTGGTCGCGCGCCGTGATCCCCATCTCGTAGGCCAGCCGCCGAATCGTCGCCGCCGACACGCCGGTGATGCGCTCGGCCCATTCGGGGGTATAGGCGGCGACCCGTTCCTTCAGCAGCTGGAACGACGGCTTGACGGCCTGGCCACCCGGCAGCTCGAACTCGCCCAGCAGGAAGGGATCCGCGCCCTCGGTGTGCGTGATCACCGGCGCATCGCCATGACGGTCCCACCACAACTTGTTCTGGGGCTCGTAGCAGGCCTCTTCCATCGGGATCTCGGTCCGCACGAACATGCCGAACTCGTCGTCGGTCTCGTCGACGTTCACGAGCTCGCCGGCATTCGTGTAGCGTGCCAGGAACTCCCGGTCGTAGAGCCCCATCGCGATGATCTCGTGGATCAGGGCCAGCAGCAGGGCACCGTCGGTCCCGGGACGGATCGGCACCCATTCGTCGGCAATCGCCGAGTAGCCGGTTCGCACCGGATTGATCGACACGAAGCGACCGCCGGCGCGCTTGAACTTGGAGATCGCGACCTTGAGCGGATTCGAGTGATGGTCTTCGGCGGTACCGATCATCACGAACAGCCGGGCCCGATCCAGGTCCGGCCCGCCGAACTCCCAGAACGAGCCACCGATCGTGTAGATCATGCCCGCGGCCATGTTCACCGAGCAAAAGCCGCCGTGAGCGGCATAGTTGGGGGTGCCGAACTGGCGCGCGAACATGCCCGTGAGCGCCTGCATCTGGTCGCGCCCGGTGAACAGGGCGAACTTGCTCGGGTCGCTCGAGCGAATCCGGCCCAGGCGCTCGGCCAGCGTGGAAAAGACTTCTTCCCAGGAGATCGGCTCGAAGTCGCCGTCGCCGCGCTCGGCCCCCTGCCGCCGACGCAGTGGCTGCGTGATCCGCGCCGGCGAGTATTGCTTCATGATCCCCGAGGAACCCTTGGCGCAGATCACGCCCTTGTTCAACGGATGATCCGGATTGCCCTCGATGTAGCGCACTTCGCCGTCGCGCAGGTGCACGCGGATCCCGCAGCGGCACGCGCACATGTAGCAGGTGGTGGTACGAACCGATGTCGAGCTGCCGTCGGCAGCCGGATCGGCGAGCGGATCGTGGATCGGAATCGTGCGGGTCATGGCTGGCGAACTCCGGGCTCGGTCGGTCGGGGTAACGGCCCAATGGGCGCGATCTCGCGCCCGTTGGGCGCTTCGCTGGTCATTCGTAACCGCCTTCGTCGCGGGCCATGCGCTCGGCGGCCTCGCGCTCCAGCCGCGCGGTGCGCTCCATCTGGCGGCGTCGGCGATCCTCGGCGCTGCCCTCGTCGAGCTTGATCAACCGGCTGAAGGGTTCGCTCGCGACCAATGCGCGGAAGCGATCGATGTCATGACTCGCCATGAAGAACAGCTCGCGACTGCGCTGTGACGGCCGGCCGACGGTCGGGCCGCTCGACTTCTTCTTGAGCACGAATCTCCCGTCGGAAGTCTTCTGACGCGCGTTCTTATTGAAACGCGGCTCCACCCTCCACGCCAGCCGTCTGCGGGCCGGACACGCATGCACCGCGCGCGCCCGATTCCCATCGACTCACGCGGGGTATTCGGATGGTAGCGAAGCGATTCGATCGTGAAAATCGAATTTTCCAGCTAAGCTTAATCAGAAAACTTGATAGTATGCGGCCGCCCGTCCCCTGCCACGCCATCCCCATCGCAACCGCATGAAGCTGCCTTCCGGGAACCGCGTCACCCTGCGCCAGTTCGAGGCGTTTTGCGCCGTGGCCATGGCCGGTGGCGTTTCCAAGGCGGCCAAGGGGCTCTCCCGCACCCAGTCGGCCGTGAGCATGTCGCTGATCGAGCTCGAGAACGCGCTCGGCGTCAAGCTGTTCGAGCGCGTGGGTCGCCGACTCCTGCCCACCGACGCCGGACGCCGGCTGCTGCCGCGCGCCGTGGAGCTGGTGGACCGCGTCGACGAGTTCGTCGAGATGGCGCGTGATGAACCCACGGCGAGCGGCCATGTGTCGATCGGTGCCTCGCGAACGGTCGGGCCCTTCATGATGCCCGAGCTGATGGAGCGCTTCCTGGCGGAGAACCCGGGCGCGACACTGGAGCTGGTCGTCGCCAATACCGAGGACCTGCTGCAGCGGGTCCGGGCACTCACGCTCGATTGCGTCTTCGTCGAGGGCGATGTCAACGATCCCGATCTGGCACGCCACGCCTGGATGACCGACACGCTTTGCATGTTCGCGCGAGCCGAACACCCGTTGGTGCGCGACGCCGGCCAGAGGCCACGAGCCGCGGTTCGGGTGGCGCAGGCCGAGCTCGCCGGGGTGCGATGGGCATTGCGCGAACCCGGCTCGGGCACGCGCGAGTTGTTCCTGCGCGCGCTGGCCACGATCGGTACCCGGCCACGGATCGCCACCGAGATCAGCGACCCGTTCGCGCTCAAGCAGATGGTGATGCGCTCGGACTTCCTGGGCTGCCTGAGTCGACGCGCGATCGCGGACGAACTCGGCTCGGGGACACTGGTCGAGGTACGGATACCCGCACCGGAGATCGATCGCATGCTGGCCCGCATACTGTGGGCGGTCTGGCACCCCGGACGCTACCGCTCACCGATCGTGGAACGCTTCGTGGCCTTCGCCACCGAGGCCGCCCGGGAACGATGAAGTAGAACGATGAAGTAGATTCCCGAGCAGGCTCGCGATGCCCCTGCCCAACGAAACCGAGGAAGACGCCCATGAACGCGCGCACCACCATCTACCGTGCCCGCTCGATCCTGACCATGAACCCCAACCGTCCGCGCGCGACCCACGTGGCGGTACGCGACGGTATCGTGCTGGGCGCCGGCGCTCTGGGCGAGCTCGCCGCCTGGGGCGAGTACACGCTCGATGAGCGGTTCGCCGACAAGGTCCTGATGCCGGGCTTCGTCGAAGGTCATTCCCATGCCATGGAAGGCTCGTCCTGGCGCTTCCCCTATGTCGGATTCCATGATCGGATGGACCCGGACGGTCGAGTCTGGCCGGGCGCGCGTACGCTCGACCAGGTCGTCGAGCGCTTGCGCGAGGCCGAGGCCCGAATCGACGATCCCGAGCAGGCGCTGATCGCCTGGGGCTTCGATCCGATCTACTTCCGCGACCGGCGCTGCAATCGCAGCGACCTCGACCGTGTCTCGAGCACGCGTCGCATCGCGGTGATGCACGCGAGCTATCACATCATCAACACCAACAGCGCCGGGCTCGCCGCGCTGGACTGGCTGCGAACCGGCATCGATCATCCGGGGATTCCGCTCGGCAACGACGGCCTGCCCACCGGGGAGCTGAAGGGGCCCGAACCGATGGCGGCGATTCAGGCCGCGACCCGCATGGGCCGCGATTTCATGATCGCCGACGACGATGCCCTGAGGCGCTTCGGTCGGCTGGCCATTCGCACCGGCGTGACCACCGCCACCGATCTCGCCAACCCGCTGACCGACGCCACCGTCGAGCGAATGCTGGAGACCACCGCGGCCAGCGAATACCCGCTGCGGGTCGTGCCGCTGTTGCGGCCCATGCAGATGACGCCGGCGCAATCGGTCGAGCGCGCATTGGCGCTGCGCGCGAGAAGCACCGAGCGGCTCGACCTGGGACGCATCAAGCTGGTTGCCGACGGCTCGATCCAGGGATTCTCGGCACGGCTGCGTGCGCCCGGCTATGTCAACGGTGCCCCGAACGGACTCTGGTACACGGCGCCGGAAGTCCTGCGCGAGACCATCGAGCACGCACTCGCCGGCGGCGTGCTGGTCCACATCCACACCAATGGCGACGAAGCCACCGAGCTGGTGCTGGACACCATGGAAGCGGCGCTCGCGCGGCATCCGGCCTTCGACCACCGTTTCACGCTACAGCACTGCCAACTGGCCGACGCGGCGCAGTTCCGGCGGATGAAGGCATTGGGCATGAGCGTGAACCTGTTCGCCAACCACGTGTTCTACTGGGGCGAGGAGCACATCGCCCAGACGGTCGGGCTGGAACGCGCGGAGCGCATGAATGCCTGCGCGACGGCGATCGAGACCGGCGTACCGTTCGCAATCCACTCCGACGCACCCGTGACGCCGATGGCCCCCCTGTTCACCGCTTGGTGCGCGGTGAATCGGCGAACCTCGGCCGGCCGCCTGCTGGGTCGTGCGCAGCGCATTCCGGTCGATGCGGCGCTGCGCGCGATCACGATCGGCGCCGCCGCCACGCTCAAGCTCGACGGACGAGTCGGCTCGATCGCCACGGGCAAGTGTGCCGACTTCGCCGTACTCGATGCGGATCCGCTCGAGGTCGATCCGGGCGAACTCAAGGACATCCCGGTCTGGGGTACGGTCCAGCAGGGTCGCGTGTTCGAGGCGGCCCGCGCGTGAGCGAGCTCGCGGCCGAGATCGAACTGCCGATCCCGATCACCGTCGTCGGGGGCTACCTGGGAGCGGGCAAGACCACGCTGATCAACCATTTGCTGCGCCACGCGGACGGCGCGCGACTCGCGATCCTGGTCAACGATTTCGGCGACATCGGCATCGATGCGGACCTGATCGAATCCGCCGGCGACACCGTGATGAATCTCGCCGGCGGCTGCGTATGCTGCACGATCGGCAATGATCTGATCGGTGCACTCTATTCGCTCTCGGAGATGGCACCCAGGCCGGACCATGTCGTGATCGAGACCAGCGGCGTGGCCTTGCCGCGCTCGGTGGCCGGGGCCGTCGGGCTGGCGAAGGGCATCGCGCTGGCGGGTGTCGTGGTGCTCGTCGATGCCGCCGATGTCATCGAGCGCGCGGCAGACCGTTACGTTGGCGACACGGTCGAGCGCCAGGTGGCCGACGCCGATCTGATCGTGATCAACAAGTGCGACAGCGTGGACAGCACGCGCATCGTTCGGGTGCGCGAGTGGATCGGCGGCCAGGCGCCGGGCGCGATCGTGCTCGAGGCCGAGCACGGTGGCTTGCCAAACGAGGTTCTGCTCGCGCCGACGCTGCATGCCGACGCAATGCGACACAGACCGGCCCGGCTTCCCGGTGGACGCGATCGCATGCGGCCGGTCGAGGACGCCGGCACACGCTTCGTGTCGGCGGCCTGGCGTTGCGACGGCGCCGTCGATGCGGTTGCACTGGCACAGGTTCTTGGCGCGGCGGCCACCGAAGGCATGGTCCGCGCCAAGGCGATCGTGGAAGGCGTCGATGGCCGGGCTCTCGTCGTGCAGGCCGTCGGCGCCAGACAGCGCCAAACCGAGCTGCCGGTCCCGCTCGGAGCGAACGCGAGCCGACTGGTCTGCATCGGCGTGCGCGAACTTTTCGACATCGATGCGTTCTCGCAGCGCCTGCGCGCGAGCGGCAACTGGCAGACATGATCGCAAATGATCGCAACGAGCGATCCTCGTCAGGACGAGGCCACGCTCTGTTCGGTGCGACAGCCTGATACAGTTATGCGGGTTCCGGAATCTGTCGGCCGGGCGTTTGCCACGACGTCGTAGCCGCTAGAGTCTGGAGACGCACATGAATGAAGGCGGATTCGGCCATGCGGGACACAAGTCCCGTTACGACCGGCGCAATCGACCGGCGACGAAACGCCAGCAAAACCAGGAGGAGTCAGACATGGAAAGCACTTCACGCCGCGACCTGCTGCTCGGCGCAGCGGCCGCATCGACCGCGTCGATCATGGGCATCCCGATGGAGGTCCTTGCAGCGGCGGCCAAGGCCAAGGGCGGCACGCTCGTATTCGGTTCCACGCAGAAGCCACGGCACCTGAACTCGGCGGTGCAATCGGGCATCGCCACCATGATGCCGGCGGCCCAGTTGTTCGCGTTCCCGCTGCGCATGGGCAGCGACTGGAAGCCGCGACCGTATCTGGCCGAGCGCTGGGAGACCTCGCCGGACGGGCGCAGCATCACGCTGCACCTGCGCAAGGACGCCGTCTTCCATGATGGCAAGCCGATCACTTCCGAAGACGTGCAGTTCTCGGTCGAGACCGTCCGCGACAATCACCCGTTCAAGACCATGCTCGCGCCGGTCAACGGCGTGACCATGCCCGACAAGCACACGGCGGTGATCCGCCTGGCACAGCCGCATCCGGCACTGACGCTGGCCATGACCACGTCCTTTCTGCCGATCATCCCCAAGCACGTGTTCGGCGACGGACAGAACATCAAGCGCCACCCGATGAACGCCAAGCCGGTCGGCTCGGGGCCGTTCAAGCTGGTGGAGTGGAAGCCGGGGCAGCACCTGATCCTGGAGCGCTTCGACAAATTCTTCGAGAAGGATGCGCCGGCGCTGGACCGGATGATCCTGCGTGAATTCAAGGATTCCGCGAGCCTGATTCTGGCGTTCGAGAAGGGTGAGATCGACTTCACGAACCTGCTCGTGGATCCGCGTGACCTGGCTCGAGTCCGAAAGGTTCCGGGCGTACAGATCGTCGAGCCGGATGCCGAGGCCATCGGCCCGCTGTGCTGGCTGGCGTTCAACACCAAGAACGACAAGCTGAAGGACAAGCGGGTACGGCAGGCGATCAGCTATGCGATCGACCGCAAGTTCATCGCCGACAAGATCCACGGCGGCATCCACGGTTCCGCGACGGGCCCGATCGCCAACGGCAGCCCGTTCCATACCGACAAGGTGGAGCACTACGCACTGAACCTGGCGAAGGCGAATTCGCTACTCGATGCGGCCGGCATGAAGCGCGGCGCCAACGGCACACGGATGCAGCTCACGGTCGACTCGATCCCGGGCGTACCCGACATGAAGGCCTTCCAGGAATACCTGAAGCCGCAACTCGCCAAGGTGGGAATCGATGTCGTCGTGCGGGTGTCGCCCGACTTTCCGACCTGGGCGCGTCGCGTGGCCGGCCACGCGTTCGAGGCCACGGTGGACTCGGTGTGGAACTGGGGCGATCCGGTCATCGGCGTACATCGCACCTGGATCTCTTCCAATATCCGCAAGGGCGTGATCTGGTCGAACACGCAGAGCTACTCCAACCCGCGAGTGGATGCGATCTGTGCCGAGGCGGGCACAACGCTCGACACGGCCAAACGCAAGAAGCTCTATGCCGAACTGCAGCGAATCGTGGTCGACGATTGCCCGGTGGCGTTCCTATGGGAGTGGACCGGCCGCACCGCCTACCGCCCCGACGTGAAGAACGTCCAGCGCAGTGTCTGGGGCATGATGATGCCGTTCGACAAACAGAGCAAAGCCTGACCGGCAAGCAGCCCCCGCCGATGGCGGGGGCGTCTGCCCGCCCGAAATCCAGCCCCTGCCCCTCGCCCCTGCCGTGAAATTCGCGTCGCTGATCGTCAAGCGCCTCACCTATGCGATCGTCCTGATCGCGGCGGTGCTCGCGATCAATTTCGCGCTGATCCATGCCGCGCCGGGTGATCCCGCGCTCGTCATCGCGGGCGAGATGGGGGGGGCCGACGCCGAGGTGCTGGACGAGATCCGCAAGGCCTACGGCCTGGACAAGCCGGTCTACCAGCAGTTCCTGACCTACATGGGCCGGGCGGTGCACGGCGACCTCGGCCAGTCCTATCTGTTCAACCTGACGGTGATGGACCTGATCCTGGATCGGATCGGCCCGACCATCCTGCTGGTGCTCACCGCGCTGGTCGTGGCGATCCTCATCGGGACCGCGATGGGCGTCTACGCCTCGCGCCGTCCCGACAGCGTGGCCAGTGGCGCGGTGACCATCTTTTCACTGGTCGGCTACGCGATGCCGGTGTTCTGGACCGGGATCCTGCTGGTGTTGCTGTTCGGCAAGGTGATCCCGATCATGCCGATCGCCGGCATGCGCGATGTCCGGATCTCGGGCGACGGCTTCATGGCCTGGCTCGACGTGGCGCACCACCTGGTGCTGCCGGCGTTCACGCTCGCGATCATCTACCTGGCCTTGTACAGCCGGCTTTCGCGCGCGAGCATGCTCGAGGTGCTGGGCTCGGACTACATCCGAACCGCACGCGCGAAGGGGCTCGCCGAGAACGTCGTCGTCTACAAGCACGCATTGCGCAATGCGCTCATGCCCGTGGTCACGATGGCCGGCCTGCAGTTCGGCAACCTGATCTCGGGCGCGGTGCTGGTGGAGACCGTGTTCTCCTGGCCCGGGCTGGGCACGCTGGCGCTCGACGCGATCCTCGGGCGCGACTATCCGACGCTGCTGGGGGTGCTGACCTTCTCGGCCATCCTGACGATCGTCGCCAACCAGCTCACCGACCTCACTTATCGGCTGATCGACCCGCGGCTGCGGTCGCGCTGAACCCGGACCTTCCGTAGACCATGAGCACTCGTCCCGCCAGCAGCATCAGCGACGCCCAGGCCGCGGCCATCGAGGTGCTGTCGCCGTCGCGCGAGGCCTGGCGCGTGTTCCGGCGCAACAAGGCGGCCATGGTGGGCCTCATCCTGTTGCTGCTGGTGATCATCGTGATGCTGGCCGGGCCGACCCTGTACCCGGTCAAGCCCTTCGACATCGTCGCGGACCCCTTCGTCGAGCCTTTCGTGAACGGCCAGGTGCTGCTGGGCACCGACTACCTGGGCCGTGACCTTCTCGCCGGCATGGTCGTCGGTGGCCGGGCCACGCTGATCGTGGGCCTGTCGGCGGCGCTGATCACGGTGTTGATCGGCGTGGGAATCGGCGCAATGGCCGGCTATTTCGGCGGCTTCGTCGACGAGTTGCTGATGCGTATCACCGAGTTCTTCCAGGTCCTGCCCTCGCTGCTATTCGCGATGGTGCTGGTGTCGCTGTTCTCGCCGTCGCTGCCGGTGGTCACGATCGCGATCGGCGCGGTGGCCTGGCCCGGGACCGCGCGCCTGGCGCGAGCCGAGTTCATGCGCCTGCGCCAGCTCGAATACGTCAGCGCCGCGCGAGCGATGGGGGCCGGCAGCGCGCGACTGATGTGGCGCGAGATCCTGCCCAATGCCCTGCCCCCGCTGATCGTGTCGGCCACGCTGATCATCGGCGTGGCGATCCTGTTCGAGGCAGGGCTCAGCTTCCTGGGCTTGTCCGACCCCAACATCATGAGCTGGGGCCTGATGATCGGCTCGAACCGGAAGTACGTGCTCGATGCCTGGTGGGCGGTGACCTTCCCCGGCTTCGCGATCTTCGTCACGGTGCTCGCGGTCAGTCTGGTCGGCGACGGGCTCAACGACGCCTTCAACCCCAAGCTGCACCAGCGATGAGCGACGACGCAAGGCCGACGACAGCCGCAGGCGACGAGGCCACGCAGGCACCGATCCTCGAGGTCAGCAAGCTCGGGGTCGAGTTCGAGACCCGCAAGGGCGTGGCGCGGGTGCTCGAGCGGGTCGGGTTCTCGTTGCGCCGCGGCGAGACGCTCGGGCTGGTCGGCGAGTCGGGCTGCGGCAAGAGCATGACCGCGCTGGCGATCATGCGGCTCATTCCAAGCCCCCCGGGGCGGATCACCGACGGGCAGGTCCGTTTCGACGGCCGGGACCTGATGAAGATCTCGGAAGCCGAGATGCGCGAGGTCCGCGGCAATCGGGTGTCGATGATCTTCCAGGAGCCCATGACCTCGTTGAACCCGGTCTTCACGGTGGGCGACCAGATCGCCGAGACGGTTCGACTGCACCAGAACCTCGACAAGGCCGCCGCGCGTGCGCGCGCCCTCGAGATGCTGGAGGCCGTTGGCATTCCGGCCGCGAAGTCGCGCATCGACGAGTACCCGCACCAGTTCTCCGGCGGCATGCGCCAGCGCGTGATGATCGCGATGGCGCTGGCCTGCAGCCCGGACGTCCTGATCGCCGACGAGCCCACGACGGCGCTCGATGTCACGGTGCAGGCCCAGATCTTCGACCTCATCTCCGACCTGCGTGACAAGACCGGCTCCGCCGTGATCCTGATCACCCACGACATGGGCGCGGTCGCCGAGATGACCGACCGTGTCGCGGTCATGTACGCGGGCCGCATCGTCGAGGAGGGCTCGGTGTTCGACGTGCTCGACGAGCCGCTGCATCCGTATACCCAGGGCCTGATCGCCTGCGCGCCGGGACGCAGGACCGCGGCGGCCGGCGAGCCGCTCGAGGAGATCCCGGGAACGGTGCCGTCGCTGCTCGAGCGCCGCGGGGGCTGCGCATTTGCAGACCGCTGCCGGCACGTGGAGTCGCGCTGCCGGCTCAAGCAACCGCCGCAGGTCCACATCGGGGCGGACCGCCATGTGCTGTGCTGGCTCTACGACGATGCCTCCAAGGCTCGCGCGGGAGGCCCTCGATGACCGACCTCGTGCGCGATGACGCCCCGGGCGACGGCCGCGGCGAGCCGACCCTGGGTCCCGATCTGCTGCCCCCGGACGCCGTGCCCGCGCAGCCGAATACCGATGTGCTGCTGGAGGTCCGCGACCTCGAAGTGCACTTTCCCCTCGGTGGCGGGCTGTTTGGCAAGAAGCGACACGTTCGGGCCGTCGACGGCATCTCCTTCAAGGTACGCCGCGGCACCACCTTCGGGATCGTCGGCGAGTCGGGATCGGGCAAGAGCACGACCGCGCTGGCCGTGATGCGCCTGGTCGAACACACCGGCGGCGACATCCGGCTGGACGGCGAGGATGTCGGCAATGCCAGTGGCGACGCGCTGCGGCACCTGCGTCGGCGCTTCCAGATGGTTTTCCAGGACCCCTACGCGTCGCTCAATCCACGCAAGCGCGCGGGCGCGGCCATTCGCGAAGCGCTGGACCTGATGGAGATCGACGAGCCCGCGAAACGCGACGCCCGCGTGCGCGAGCTGTTCCTGAAGACGGGGCTGCGCCCCGAGCAGCTCATGTTGTTCCCGCACCAGTTCTCGGGCGGACAACGCCAGCGTATCGTGCTGGCACGCGCGCTGGCCGCGAATCCGGAGCTGGTCGTCTGCGACGAGCCGGTGTCCGCGCTCGACGTCGCGATCCAGGCGCAGATGCTGAACCTGATGCAGCAACTGCAGCGCGACTTCGGCCTCACCTACCTGTTCATCTCGCACGACCTCGGCGTCGTACGCCACATGTGCGACGAGATCGCCGTGATGTACCTGGGCCGCATCGTGGAGCAGGCATCGCGCGAGCAGCTGTTCTCGAGCCCGCTGCATCCGTACACGCTGGCGCTGTGGTCGGCAGCGCCGTCCTTCGACCCCCGTACGCGTGGCCGACGAAATCGGATCCGACTCCAGGGCGACCCGCCCAGCCCGATCGACATCCCGCCAGGCTGCCGATTCGCCGGTCGCTGCCCGTTCGCCGAGGCCGCCTGCCGGGAGCGCGAGCCCGAGCTGCGCGAGATCGCACCCGGCCACCGGGTGGCATGCCATCGGGTCGGCGACGACGGCCGGGCGCTCTACCCGATCACGCCAGACGCCGCGGAGCCGGGCGCGAGCGGCTGACGCCATCCCCGCTAAGATCCGGTTCTCGGGCCAGGCTCGAACTGGCCGCCGATTCGAAGACATTCGCCCGGGAGGGCAACGCGTGAACGATACCAACCGAGCCGGCGATCGTCCGGCCCGCGCGCTCGACGGCATCCGCGTCATCGAGCTCTCGCAGATCATGGCCGGCCCGACCTGCGGCATGATGCTCGCCGACCTGGGCGCCGACGTCATCAAGATCGAGCGCGTGCCCGGGGGCGACGACAGCCGTGGCTACGGCAACGCCGACGCCAGCGGCGCGCATCTCGCGCACCCGTTCGTGGTGATGAACCGGAACAAGCGCAGCCTGGCGCTCGACATCCGAAGCCCGGAGGGCAAGGCAGCGCTGCTGCGCCTGGTCGACGGCGCCGACGTCCTGGTCGAGAACTTCCGGCCCGGCCTGCTCGATCGCTTCGGCCTCGGCTACCAGGACCTGTCGACGCGCAATCCGCGCCTGATCTATTGCTCGATCTCGGGCTATGGCGGCGTGGGCCCGATGGGCGACGAAGGCGGCTTCGACATGATCCTCCAGGCCTTCGCCGGCATCATGAGCGTAACGGGCACGGCCTCGGGCGAACCGGTGCGCCCCGGCAGTTCGGTAGCCGACGTGAACGCCGGCCTGCTCGGCGCGATCGGCGTACTGGCGGCGCTGAACCAGCGTCACGCGACCGGTCGCGGCCAGTATGTCCGCTCCTCGCTGCTCGAGGCCGCGCTGCAGCAGATGTACTGGTATGCGGCCGAATACTTCGAGAGCGGCCGGGTGCTGGGCCCGTCGGGCTCGGCGCATCCGATCACCGCGCCCTACCAGGCCTTTCGTACCGCCGACAAGTACATCATCATCGGCGGTGCGAACCAGGCCAACTGGGAGCGGATCGCGCGAACCCTGCGGCACCCCGAGTGGATCGACGACGAGCGCTTCCAGACCGGTTTCGCTCGCAAGCGCAATGAATCCACGCTCGCCTCGCTGATCGAAGCCGAGCTGGCCGCGCATCCGGCCGCACACTGGGTCGCGACGCTGAAGGCGGCGGGCGTGCCGGTCGGACCGATGCACACCATCGACGAGGCGCTCGCGCATCCGCAGACCGAAGCGCTCGGCATGGTGCGTCGGTTCGAGCATCCGAAGGCCGGGCCACTGCGCTCGCTCGGCACGCCGGTGCGCCTGAGCGCGTCGGCGCCGGCACTCTCGCGCGGCGCCCCCTTGCTGGGGGAGCACTCGCGCGAGGTATTGCGCGAAGCCGGCTTCGACGACGATGCGATCGACGCGATGGCCCGTGGCGGGGTCACGATTCTGGGCGACTGAGGCCCATCCCCGCGATCCCGAGGCAAGCATGGACAAGCAAACCCGAACCGACGCGCTCTGCCGGTTGAGCGCGACCGAACTGCGTCGACGCATCGGCACGGGCGAGATTCTCTCGATCGATGTCATCGACGCCTGCCTGGCGACGATCACCGACTTGCAGCCGGCGCTGAACGCCTTTACCCAGCTCGATCCCGACGATGCGCGCCGCCAGGCTCGCGCAATCGACGAACGCATCGCGAGCGGGGCGCCGCCGCGCCTGCTCGAGGGCGTGCCGGTCGCCATCAAGGACGAGACCGATGCCGCCGGCTATGCCACCACCTACGGTACGCCCCGCCTGCGCACGAACAGGGCGACACAAGACGCCGATGTGGTCGCGCGGCTGCGCAGCCATGGCGCGGTGATCCTGGGCAAGACCAACCTGCCCGAGCTCAGCGCCGGCGTCAACACCGACAACCCGGTGTTCGGCAAGACCCGCAACCCCTACGACACGACACGCACGGTGGGTGGCTCCTCCGGGGGGTCGGCCGCGGCGCTCGCCGCCGGAATGATCCCGTTGGCGACGGGTTCCGACGCAGGCGGAAGCCTGCGAATCCCCGCGGCCTTCTGCGGTGTCGCCTCGCTTCGGCCGACGCCCGGCGCCGTGCCGTCGACCACGCGAACGATCGGGTTCTCCTACAACGGCGTCAAGGGCCCGATGGCGCGAAGCGTTGCCGATGTCGCGCTGATGTTCGAGGCGATGGTCGCCGACGGGTTTTGCGGCGACCCGCTGGCGCTCGACTGGTCCGCGAGATCCGACGCCCGAACTCCGCCAGCCGACCTGGTCGGCTTGCGGATCGCCCGTTCCGCCACGCTCGGTGGGGCTCGCGTGTCGAATGCCGTGCGCGAACTCTTCGATGGTCGCACCCGTACCCTGCTCGGGGCCATGCCGTGGGCCGATGCCGAGCCCGAGTTCGGCGATATGATCCGATCCTGCTACGTGACGATCCGCGGCGTCGACACGCTGGCCGGCCACGGCCCCTTGTTCGAGACCACGCCCGACGCACTACCGATCGCGGTGCGCAGGATCTGCGAGGAAGCAAGCACCATGAGCGCGGCCCGGATCGCGGCAGGCTACCGCGAGCAGACACGATTGATTCGCCTGGCCGAGTCGTTCTTCGATCATCACGACCTGCTGCTCGCGCCGGTGATCGCCGCCCAACCCTGGTCGGTCGACCTGCCCTATCCACCCGAGCTGGACTCGGCGCCAGTCGGTGGTTTCCTGGACGTCATCGAGCCGTGTTGCTGGATCACCTTGCTGGGCTGCCCGGTGGTCACCCTGCCCTGCGGACTCGACGACGACGGCCTGCCCTTCGGGATCCAGCTCATCGGCCGGCCTCGCAGCGATCGCCGGTTGCTGGCCGTCGCCACGGCACTCGAGGGCCGCGCCACCGAAGTCTTCGGGCCGACCGAGCCTCCGGCGCGGGCGGGGGCAATCGCCCGGCGTCCGTCGACCTGAGGGCCGCCCTGGCAGCCGGACGGGCTCAGGCGGCTGGCAGCGGGGCGATATCGACGAAGGTATCGTTGTAGGCGGCGCCCCCGCAAATGTCGGCGCGCGAGTCGGCCGAGATCAGTGCATTGACCGTCTGCCCCGTGGTGCTGGTCGCAAGCCATGCGCCCTTGGGAACATACAGGACCCCGGGCGCAACCGATGTGCTCAAGCGCGCGCGCAGCGCGACCTCGCCGAGCCCATTCCAGACCCGCACGGCCTGGCCGTCGACCACGCCCGCGCGAGCGGCGTCGTCGGGATGGATTTCCACCGGCTGGGCATCGGCACTGGCCGGATCAGCGCCAAAGGTCGTATTGGTCCGCCGCGACGATGACGGCGAGATCAACGTGAACGGCCGGTCAGCGGCGGGCGGATCGAAGCGCGGCAGCCCACAGCCGTGCCGACTTTCGAGATCGGCCGAATAGAGCTCGACCTTTCCGGACGCCGTCTTGGGTGCGACATTGCCGCACAGGCGCAAGGCCTCGCCATCGGGTGCGGCCATCAGCAAGGCCCGATCGAGCGGCAGGTCCCGTGGACGCAGGCCTTGCAGGCGCGGGTCCGCCGCATCGACCGCCGCATCGATGAGGGCCGCATCGTCGTCCCGGAACACGGGATCGTCGAATCCGAAGCGCACCGCGAGCCGCCTGAAGATCTCGGTGTTCGGCAGTGCCTCGTCCAGTGGCTCGATCACCGGCTCGCCACGCTGGAGATAGCTCTGGCCGTAGGCCGCGAACAGATCGGCATGCTCGAAATGCGTGCAGGCGGGCAGGACCACGTCGCAGTAGCGCATGCTGTCGGTCATGACGACGTCGCAACCGACCGTGAACAGCTCGGGACGCGACAGTGCGCGCCGCAGGAGATTCTGGTCGGGATGCGTGCACACCGGGTTGTGGTTGTAGACGAAGACCGAACGAATCGGTGGCTCGAGCGAGTCGTCCGTGAGCAGCTGCGCGACATCGACGATGTTCACGGTGCGCGTACCCGCCGGCACCAGATCGGGCCGCTGCAGGGCGGCCGGCGTGAGTGGGAACGCCGCGCCGGGCCGGGCGACGATACCGGTGCCGACGCGCCCCAGTTGGCCGGTGATGGCGTTCAGCGCCATGATGGCCCGCAACGCCGAGCCGCCGCTCAGCCCCCGTTCGATGCCATTGCCGATCGACAACGTCAGGCGCTTTGCGCCGGCGTAGAAGTCCGCCAGCGCTGCGAAGCGCTCGGCGTCGATGCCGCAGACCCGGTCCACCGCAGCCGAATCCCATTGCCGAGCGGCCGCCATGTAGGGCTCGAAGTCCTGGACCCAGCGCGCGACGAAGTCGCGATCGATGGCGCCACGGCGCTCGAGCTCGGCCGCCAGCGCGAGCGCCAGCACCACGTCGGTTCCCGGACGGATCTGCACGAACAGGTCGGCCTGCTCGGCAACCTTGGTTCGCTTCGGATCCACGACCAGGACGCGACCACCGGCATCGCGCACGCGCTTCACCACCCTGGCCATGTGCAGGTTCGAGACCGTGACATTGTTGCCCCAGACGGCGATCCGATCCGCATCGGCGGCCAGCTCCGGCGCGAGTCCCGGCGCGTTACCGAACAGGCTGGTATAGGCGGCCGCCCGAACGCCGCCGCACAGTGGGCCACGATCGAGCAGCGTGGCGCCGAGCCGATGGAAGAAGCGCCGATCCATCGAGCCCCCGGCAAGCTGTCCGTGCGGCCCGGCATAGTTCAGTGGCAGCACCGTCTGCGGACCGTAGCGATCGACCTGCCGGGACACGCCTTCGTGGATCAGGTCGAGGGCCTCGCTCCAGGCGATGCGCTCGAAGGCGTCGCCGCCACGCGCACCGACCCGCCGCAAGGGGTAACGGAGCCGCGCGGGGCCGTGCACGAAACCCGGGTAATGGCGCGCGACCTTGTCGCAGACCACACCGGCGGTGAACGGATTCGCATGCGAGCCCCGAACCGCCGCCACACGACCATCGCGCACCTCGACGGACAGGCTGCAGGTGTCGGGGCAGTCGAGCGGGCAGACCGAGGGCTTGAGCACGGCATCGGCGGCGGGACGCATCATGGGCTCCGGTGAGGTTCGTGCTAGAGGATCCGCGACTTCTTGTCGCCCCAGTACTTGTCGCGCAGCGGCTTCTTGTAGAGCTTGCCGGTGGGCAGCCGTGGCAGCGCGTCGGTGAAATCGACAGAGCGCGGACACTTGACGGTGGCCAGGTGCTCGCGGCAAAAGGCGATGAGTTCCTGCGCGAAGGCGTCGTCGGCGGTGACGCCGGCCATCGGCTGCACCACCGCCTTGACCTCCTCGCCGAGATCCTCGTTCGGCACGCCGAAGACCGCCGCGTCGGCCACTTTCGGATGCGTGATCAGCAGGTTCTCGCATTCCTGCGGATAGATGTTGACCCCACCCGAGATGATCATGAAGGTGGAGCGATCGGTCAGGTACAGGAAGCCGTCGTCGTCCACGTAGCCGACGTCGCCGACCGTGCTCATGGTGCCATCGGGCGAGCGCGCGCCCTGCGTACGCTCCGGATCGTTGAAGTACTCGAACGGCGTCGCGGTCTTGAACCAGATCTCGCCGGGCGTGCCTTTGGGCGCCGGCTTCATGTCCTCGTCGAGGATATGCAGGTCACCAAGCAACACGCGGCCGACGCTGCCCTTGTGGGCCAGCCACTCCTCGCTGTTGCTGGCCGTGAAGCCGAGGCCCTCGGTGGCACCGTAGTACTCGTGGATGATCGGCCCCCACCACGCGATCATCTGCTCCTTCACCTGCACCGGGCACGGCGCCGCCGCATGGATGGCGATTTCGAGCGACGACAGGTCGTAGCGATGACGGACCTCGTCGGCCAGCTTGAGCATCCGGCTGAACATCGTGGGCACGAGTTGCGAGTGCGTGACGCGGTACTTCTCGATCAGAGACAGATAGTGCTCGGGATCGAAGCGCTCCATGATGACGGCGGTGCCGCCACTGCGGATCGTCAGCGCCACCGCGGCCTGAGGCGCCGAGTGGTAGAGGGGTGCCGGCGACAGGTAGGTCATCGCCTCGCGGTACTGCCACAGGCCGAGCAGGAACTTATAGAGTGGCAAAGGCTCGCTGGGTGGGTTCTCGGGCAGTGGCCGCAGGATCCCCTTGGGTCGCCCGGTGGTGCCCGACGAATAGAGCATCGGGGTCCCTAGCGACTCGTCGGCGATCGGCGTTTCGGGCAAGTCGCGCACCGCGTCGTCGAGGCTGACGAAGGGGGCGTGGCTGGCATCGCCATCCACGATCAGGACCAGCGAGATGTTCGGACTTTGCTTGAGCGCCTCGGCGGCGACCTCGGCGCGCGAGCGCGAGGTGATCAGCACTTTCGATTCGCTGTTGTTCAGGATGTAGGCGAGCTCGTCCGCCTTCAGGTAGGAATTGATGCAGGTGTAATAGAGCCCCGAGCGCTCGCCCGCCGCACAGCACTCGAAATAGCGGTTGTTGTTCTCCATGAAGATCGAGTAGTGGTCGAGCCGCTGCAATCCTTCCTGGCGCAGCCGGTGCGCAAGCCTGTTGCTGCGTTTCTCGAGCTCACCATAGCTGACGGTCTCACCGGTGCTCGCCATGATGAACGCGGCGCGCTCCGGATGCTCGGTTGCGAACCTGCCTGGATACATCGTGTCCTCCTTTCTCGAATCGTGGTTCGGCGCAGCGCCAGGATGTCACTTCGCCATGAATCGTCGCACACGATCGGCCGAATCCGGCGCACGCCCCGGCCCCTCCTCGCGTTCATAGCGCAAGCCGTCGGCGAGCGTGCGGTCGAGCCCGGCGTTGACCAGCATCTTGTCGGCCCGAAGCGTGAACCAGGAATTGGCCAGGAAAGCGCGGGCCATCTCGATCGCTCGCGGCAACAGGCGATCGTCGTCGACGCACTCGTTGGCGAGCCCGATGCGCGCGGCCTCCTCGCCACCGATCACCCGGCCGCTGAACATCATCTCCTTGGCCGCCAGCAGGCCGACGCGTCGGGGCAGGCGCTGGCTCATGCCCCAGCGCGGCGACATGCCCCACTTGCCGTGGGTATCGGCAAAGCGGGCGCTGCGGGCGCAGATCATCAGGTCGCAAGCCAGGGCCAGCTCCAGCGATCCGGTATAGCAGTGGCCCTGGACCGCGGCGATCACCGGCTGCGGCAACCGCTCGATGCGCTCCAGGGTCTCGGCCTGGAAATGCTCGCTCGGCGGCAGCTCGCCGGCCTGGATGGCCTTCAGGTCGTTGCCGGCCGAGAACGAGCGGCCCGCACCGGCCAGGATCACGCAGCCGACGGCATCGATCTCGGTCGCGATCCGCTCCAGGTGCTCGCGCAGTTCGACGAACAGCGATGGCGACAGCGCATTGAGCGCCTCCGGACGGTTCAGCACGAGCGTGCACAGCCCGTCTTCATCGTGGCGTTCGACCAGGGCCATCGTCTCCTCCATCGATCGTGTCCGGCGCGCGCGGCACGATCGCGATCCGGGTGTCGGGTGCCTGTGCGCGCCGGACCCCGGCCCGGCCTGCACGGGTGCGTAGCGTAGCAGGATCGCGGCCCGGAATCCGGTGCGCCCGCGCGCCAGCGCCGGATCCGCTTCGTATCATCAGGAACCACCATCGCCCCATGAGGATGCATCCGATGCCGCGCCGATCCGCCGACAGCCGCCTGTTCTCGCCCCACCGAATCCGCGGGCTCGAGTTGCCGAACCGGGTGGTCGTCCCCCCCATGGCGCAGTACTCGGCGATCGACGGCATCGCCAATGCGCATCACCTGGTGCACTACGGCAAGTTCGCGATGGGCGGTGCCGGCACCGTCTTCCTGGAGGCCACCGGCGTGACCCGCGCGGGCCGGATCACCAATGGCTGCCTGGGACTGTGGAGCGACGCGCATCGAGACGCGATGCGCCCGATCGTGGACTTCCTCAAGGCCAACGGCACGATCCCCGCGATCCAGCTCGGCCACGGCGGTCGCAAGGCGTCCATGCAGCGACCCTGGCACGGCAACGGCCCGCTGACCGACACCGATCTCGCGCGCGGCGACGAATGCTGGCCGATCATCGCGCCATCCGCGCTGCCGCTCGACGACGGCTGGCTGGAACCCAGGGCGATGGATGCCCGGGACCTGCAGGAGACTGGCGATGCATTCGCCGATGCGGCCCGGCGTGCGGTCGAAGCCGGATTCGAGATCGTCGAGATCCACATGGCGCACGGCTACCTGCTCCAGACCTTCCTGTCGCCGCTGTCGAATCGCCGAAGCGATGCCTACGGTGGCGATCGGGACGGACGGATGCGCTTCCCGCTCGAGGTGGCGGCCCGGGTACGCGCGGCGATTCCGGACGCTATGCCCTTGTTCGTGCGGATCTCCTCGATCGATGGCATCGACGGAGGCTGGACCCTCGATGACAGCGTAGTGCTGGCGCGCGAACTGAAGGCGCGCGGCGTCGATGTGATCGATTGTTCCTCGGGCGGAAACTCGCCCAAGGGTGCGACCAACACCAACCTGCGTCGCGGCCCGGGCTTCCAGGTACCGTTCGCGGACCGGATCCGCAACGAGGCCGACATCCAGACCATGGCGGTCGGCTTGATCCGTGATGCCGGCCACGCCGAGGAGATTCTGCGCGCGGGCCAGGCCGACCTGATCGCCGTCGGTCGCCAGCACCTGTTCGATCCCTTCTGGACGCTGCACCAGGCCCATGACGAGGATCGAGACCCGGACTTCACCGAGTGGCCCCAGGCCTACGGCTGGTGGCTCGAGAAGTGGGACAAGGGCATCAAGGCGTCGCGCTGAGCCGCCAACACCGTATCAATTCTCCAGGAGAAAACGCATGTCCGATTCGATGTCGCTCGAAGGACGCACCATCGTCATCACCGGCGCCGCCCAGGGCATCGGGCTCGCCGCCGCAACCGGCGCGATCGCGCTCGGCGCGAACGTCGTCGGCGTCGACCTGAACGCTGACGGCCTGGCCCAGGCGGCCAGTGGCTTGCCGCCCGAGCGCTTCACTGCCGTCGCCGGGAGCGTGACCGACCTGGCGCTGGCCGAGCGCACCGTCGACGACGCCGTGGCACGCTTCGGCGCGGTCCATGGGCTGGTCAACAATGCGGGCATCATCCGACCGGCGCTGATCCACAAGATGACGATGGAACAATGGCAGGCGGTGATCGACGTGCACCTGGGCGGTTCCTTCGTGTGGTTGCAGGCCGTGGGTCGCCACCTGCTCGAGCGCGCCAACGCCGGCGAGCCTGCGCCCGGTGCGATCGTCAACGTGTCGTCCGAGGCCGGTCGTCGCGGCTCGGTAGGCCAGGTGAACTACGCGACGGCCAAGGCGGGGCTGCTCGGCATGACCATGAGCATCGCGCGTGAATGGAGCCAGTACGGCATCCGCGCCAACACCGTGTGCTTCGGCGTCGTCGAGACGCCGATGACCGAGGTGATCCGCGGCGAGCGCTTCCGCGACAAGACGATGGCGCAGATCCCGCTGGGGCGCTGGGCCAGTGCCGAGGAGGTCACCCGCACCATCTTGTTCCTGCTCTCGGACGCGTCGTCCTACATCACGGGCCAGCACATCGGCGTGAGCGGCGGCTATCACATGGCGTCCTGACGCGGACCACCTGCCACCGACGCGAACCGCTTGCGGCCGACGCGGACCTCAGGCGCCGTCGCGCAGGTGCGCGGTCTCGTTCAGGCTGACCAGCGACCGATGGCCGCGGCTGGAACACGCGAATCGATGCACGCTGGTGTAGGCCGGCTCGAAGAACAGTCGCGGATCGAGCCCCAGCACGTGGCAGGCCCAGACATTGATGACGCCGCCGTGGCAGAACACGATCGCCCGTCCACCACGGTGCTCGGCGATGATGCTCTCGAGCGCATCGACGACAGATGTCCGAAACGCGACCAGATCGGCGCCGCCGGCTTGGGTGAGCGAATCCCAGGCGGCGCGATCGAGTCGCTTGAGCTCCTCGATCGGGATGTATGCGCCGCTGTGACGATCGTACTCGGCCAGCCCCTCGAAGGTCTTCAAGGGCATTCCGAGGCGCGTGCGCAGCGGCTCGGCGGTCTCGATCGCGCGCCGCATCGGGCTCGAATAGAGCGCATCGAAGCGCTCGCCAGCCAACCAGCCCGCCAGTCTTGCCGCCTGCGCACGGCCCGGCGCAGCCAGCACCGGATCCGCACTCGTGAGGCTGCGCTCGGGCAGGGCATGACGTACCAGGATCAGGTCCATCGAGATGCCCCCTCGCCCGGTGTCGACAGCCTGCTAGCGCGGCGCCATCCGGATCGCGCCGTCAAGCCGGACGCTCTCGCCGTTGAAGTAGCCGTTGGTGATCATCAGTTCGGCCAGCGACGCGTATTCGTCCGGGTCGCCAAGCCGCTTGGGGAATGGCACCGAGGCCGCCAGCGAGACCTTCACATGCTCGGGCGCCCGTTGCAGCAGCGGGGTGTCGAAGATGCCCGGCAGGATCGTATTGACCCGGATGCCGTCGTTCATCAGGTCGCGCGCGATCGGCAGCGTCATGCCGATGACGCCGGCCTTCGAAGCCGAGTAGGACGCCTGGCCGATTTGCCCGTCCTGCGCGGCGACCGACGCCGTATTGACGATCGCACCACGCTCGCCGTGCTCGAGCGGCGGCAGCTCGAGCATGCCGGCGGCCGACTTGGCGATGCAACGGAAGGTGCCCACCAGGTTGATCTGGATCACGCGGTTGAAGGCATCGAGCGGGAAGTGCTTGGGCTTGCCGGTCTCCTTGTCGCGGCTCGCCGTCTTGACCGCGCCGCCGACCCCCGCACAGTTCACGAGGATGCGCTCCTGGCCGATCGCCGCGCGCGCCTTCGCGAAGGCGGCATCGACGTCCGACTCGGAGGTCACGTCGACCTTGCAGAACACGCCACCGAGTTCCTTCGCCAGCGCCTCGCCCTGCTCCTCGTTGACGTCGAATAGCGCGACCTTGACCCCTTGCGCCGCGAGCCGGCGCGCGGTCGCGGCACCCAATCCGGACGCGCCGCCGGTGATCACGGCCGATACGGAAGAATCGAGTTTCATTCGTGTTTCCCCTTCTGGTTGATTGCCTGTCGGCATTTCGAGTACCGGTGGATTTTGCCTGTCTCGGCCGCCCCGGCGGTTCCATTGGCCGGCGTACCCCGGCCGGTCGCCGCGCAACGACCACGTATGCGAACTGGACACGCTCTCATCCGCAAATGGGCAACTTCGGGACCAACCGCCGCTTGCGGGCCTTGGTCGCGCTTCGCGGCCTGGCTGCGCTCGATGCCGACGAGGTGGTCTATTTCAACTATGCGGATCCCCTCACGGGCGAGCATCGCTATCGATTGCGAATGCCGGCGGGCGGTCTGGCCTGCGACGCCTTCTGGTCGGTGACGATGTACCGGATCGAGGCCGATGGCCGCCGTTTCCTGCTCGAGAACCCAATCGGTCGCTACCTGATCAACGACCGCACGCCGGGCCTGAGGCGCAGCGCAGACGGGTCCCTGACGATCGCCATCCAGGTCGAGCGTCCGGCGGCGTCGGACGACGCCGCGAACTGGCTACCGGCGCCAATTGGCGAATGCTCGATGGTGCTGCGCGCGTATCATCCCCGCGCCGAACTACGCGGCGATCATCCCGTCCTGCCGACGCTCGAGCGCATCGACTGATCGCGACGCCACGTTCGCCTCGTCGCGGCCGAATCCGGCGACCACGCGAGCCCGCCGACGCCGGGCGTCGTCCCTGTCGAGATTCAGACGATCTCGGCCAGGAAGGCATCCACCGCGTCGTCGAAGGCCGCCGCGTTCTCGAGGTTCACCGCATGGCCGGCCTCGATGTCCACCACCCGGCAGCCGGGAATCCACTGGGCCGCATCGTTGCACAAGGGCTGGAACGCGCGCTCGAGCACGCCATTGGTGATCAACACCGGCGCCTGGATCCGATGGAGATCCTCGCGCACCGACAGCGCGCCACCCGCCACGTCGGTGAGGCGGGCAACGGCCATCGGGTCGGTGTTGCTGGCGGTCTCGGACATCGGGATGCGGATGTGCTCGGGGATGCGGCGCGCCCGTCGTGGATGGAAGGGCAAGGCCTCGATCGCCTCGCGGCCACCGGCCGCGATCGACATCGCGCGTGCGCGACGCTCGGCCGGCGATCCGAACAGATCGGGCGGCGCCAGTGCCGAAACCGAGTTCGTGACGATGACGCCGAGCGTGTGCTCTGGGTGCTCGATCGCGTAGCGCAACACCAGGCCGCCGCCGAACGACTGGCCGCAGAGCATGATTCGTCCGGCGCCGAGGGACTCGCGCGCGCGCTCGAGCGCAGCGACCAGCGCGCCGACTTCGTACGCGGACGGGTCCTCGGGCGCCGGCGCGCCGCCATGCCCCCACAGGTCGAACACCACCGGGCGAACGCGCCGGCGCAAGCGCTCGAGGTTCGGATCCCAGTTCCGGCGGCTGGACAGCATGCCGTGAACGAGGAACATGTACGGCCCGGTGCCCCCGTCGACGGTCTCGTGCGGCAGGACCGCGCCGGCCGCAACCTGCTCGCCTTCTGGCCGGGCCGAACTCATCGCGACCCGCTCAAACGCGCTCGACGATGATTGCGGGCGCCATCCCACCGGCCGCGCACATCGTGACCAGGCCGCGCCGAAGGTCGCGGCGCTCCAGTTCGTCGATGATCGTGCCGATCAGGATCGCTCCCGTGGCGCCGATCGGATGACCGAGCGCGATCGATCCGCCATTGACATTGACCCGGTCGCGATCGAGCTTCAGGTCGCGGATGAACTTCTCGGACACCACCGCGAAGGCCTCGTTGATCTCGAACAGGTCGATGTCGTCGAGCGTGAGCCCGGCCTTCGCGAGTACCTTCTTCGCGGCCGGCACCGGCGCATTGAGCATCAGCGTGGGGCAGTCGCCCACATTGGCCATGGCCACCACGCGCGCGCGCGGCTTGAGGCCATGCTTCCTGGCGTAGGCGGGCGACGCCAGCAGCAAGGCCGCCGCACCGTCGACGACCCCCGAGGAGTTGCCCGCGTGATGGAAGAACTGGATGTCGACGTCCGGATAGACCTTGTTGATGAGCTGGCGGTAGGTATTGCCGCGATCGTCGAGCTCGACGTCGGCCATGGCGGCGAAGGCCGGCTTCAGGCCGGCGAGGCCCTCGAGCGTGGTCTGCGGCCGCGGGTATTCCTCGTGGTCGAGCGCGAGCGTGCCATCGGCCTTGTAGACCTTGATCAGGCTGCGATCGAAATGACCGTTGGCGATCGCTTGCGCGGCCTTGCGCTGGCTTTCCACGCCGGCGGCGTCGAGGTCGCCGCGCGTAAAGCCTTCCATGGTCGCGATCGCGTCGGCACATACCCCCTGGTGCGACTGCGGATGGTTGGCGCGCAGGCGCAGGTTGCCGGCATCCATCATCGGCGGTCCGTCGCCGTTGGCGCGGCGCCCGGGCATCGACATCATCTCGGTGCCGCCCGCGACCACCAGTTCCTCCATGCCCGACATGATCGACGCGGCCGCCAGGTTCACGCTCGTGATGCCCGAGCCGCAGAAGCGATCCAGCGTCACGCCGCTGGCGCGCTGGTCATAACCGGCGTCCAGCGCCGCCATCCGGCCGAGATCTCCGCCCTGGCCGGCGACCTGGGCGGCCGTGCCCCAGATGATGTCGTCGACTTCGGCGGTGTCGATGCCGGTGCGCTCGGCGAGCGCCTTGAGCACCGCCGCACCCAGGTGCTGCGGGTGCATCTCGGCCAACGCGCCCTTGCCGAGCTTGCCAATGCCACGCGGCGTGCGGCAGGCGTCGATGATCAGGGCTTCGGTCATGGTTTCACCTCGAATTGCGGATGTCGGGAGCTTCGGATTGGCTCGCATGTTAAGCCATGCCGCCCAAGGCCGCGGGTTTCAGGCGAAATCGACATGACGTGACAGCGGCAGCGCCCGAATCCTCTTGCCGGTCGCCGCGAAGATCGCGTTGGCAAGCGCCGGCGCCGCGGGTGGCGTGCCGGGTTCGCCAATGCCGCGGATACGGCTGCCATTCTCGAGGATCCTGACCGCGATCGGCGGGCACTGGGCAAGTCGCATCAGACCATAGTCGTGGAAATTGGATTGTTCGACCCGGCCGCCCTTGACGGTGATCGCGCCCTGGATCGCCGCCGTCAGGCCGAAGACCATGCCCGATTGCACCTGTGCCTCCAGGTTGCGCGGATCCAGGGCGACACCGACATCGGCCGCCGCGTGGGCCTTGACCAGCCGAATCCGCCCGTCGACCACCGCCACCTCGATGACTTCGGCCGTCGGTACGCCGAACGAGAGCACGAAGGCCATGCCACGCGCGTGCCCCGGCGGGAGCTCGCCGCCCCAGTCGGACATCTCCGCGACCGCCTCGATCACCTTGCGACTCGGCACATGGTCGATCAGATCGAGCCGCATCTTCAGCGGATCGCGGCCCGTCGCGTGGGCGATCTCGTCGATCGAACATTCGTGGAAAAAGCCGTTTTGCGAATTGCCCACCGAACGCCAGGAGCTCACCGGCAGCATCTCGGGCACCCGATAGCCGGTGACGCGGTAGTTGGGAATCCGATACGGCTGGTCCCACGCGCCCTGGACGATGGTCAGGTCCGGACCCGGCATCGCCATGCCGATCCGGCCCATCTGCGACGACATCACCGACTGGCAGGCGACGCTCAGGTCGAGCGCCGCGGGCCCGCCCTCGCCCACCGTCGCTCGAAGCCGGGCGACGGCCATCGGACGATAGAAGTCGTGGGCGGTGTCTTCCTCGCGCGACCAGGTGAGCTGCACCGGCGTGCCCGGCATCGCCTTGGCGACATGGACCGCATACTTGACGAAATCCATCTCGGCGCGCCGCCCGAATCCACCCCCCATCATCGTGGTGTGGATCCGTACGCGCGACTGGTCGATGTCGGCGATCCGCGCCGCGTCCGCACGCGCCTGGGTCGGCGCCTGATTGCCGGCCCAGACGTCTAGCCGCCCGTCGCGAAGCCACGCGGTCGCGTTCATCGGCTCCATGGTGGCATGCGCGAGGTAGGGCACCTCGTACTGTGCTTCGATCACCCGGCCGTCGCCCTTGGAAAACGCGGCGTCGACGTCGCCGTCGTTGCGCTTGCGGCTGTCACGGTGCGCTTCATCGAACGACGAGACGACCTTCGCCATCATGTCTTCGGAGCTCGCGAGGTAGGCGGCGGGCGCCCACTCGATCCTGATCGCGGCGGCGGCCCGGAACGCGTACCAGGTGTTGGTCGCGACGACCACGACCCCCCCCGCGAGCGGGACGACTTTTCTCACGCCGGGCATGCGTTCCGCCTCGCTCGCGTCGAACGATTTCATGGCGGCGCCCAGGTGCGGGTTCATTCGCAGACTGGCGAACAAGACGCCCTTGGGACGGACATCGATGCCAAAGCGCGCGCGGCCCGTGCACTTGGCGTGCATGTCGACGCGCGGCAGCGACTTGCCGAGCAACTGCCAGTCCGATCGCGGCTTGAGCTCGGGCTCGGCCGGGAGCGACACCCGGGTCGCATCGCTTGCCAGCTCGGGATAGCGCAGGCGCTTGCCATCAGGGGCATGGACGGCGCCATCGGCGACCCTCAGCGACGCGACCGGAGCGCCCAGGCGAGCGGCGGCCGCTTCGAGCAACGCGTAGCGCGCGGCCGCGCCCGCGACCCGCATCTTCTCGTACGCATCCACGATCGACGACGACCCCCCGGTGATCTGCATGCCCAGGAAACGGGCCGGCACCTGCATGAATTCGCGCACGTGCTCGGCGACCCAGCCTTCGTCGGTCGGCGCGAATGGGGCCCCTTCCTCCAGGACCGCCGCGTTGTAGTAGGTGCTCGATGCGGGTCCATGCTCGACCCGAACCGCGTCCCAGGGGAGCGAGAGTTCCTCGGCGACGAGCGCCGCCAGCGTCGTATGCACGCCCTGTCCCATCTCGGCGCGCGGCGCGATGATCGTGACGCCCTTGTCGTCGATCCGAACGTATGGCGTCAGGCTCGCCTGGCCCTCGGGCAGGTCCTCGAGAAGCGGGTTGGGCAGCGGCTGCCGATATTTCCAGTAGCCGAACACGACGCCGGCGCCGACCGCGGCCGAACCGACCAGGAATGTGCGCCGGGCAATGCTTGCAAGACGTCCCATGGCCTCAGCCCCCGTTGAGCTTGGCTGCGGCTGTCTTGACCGCCGCACGAATCCGCGGATAGGTGCCACATCGGCACAGGTTGCCCGACATGGCGGCATCGATCGAATCGTCGCTCGGGCGCGGATCAGCGACCAGCAACGCGGCCGCCGCCATGATCTGTCCGGACTGGCAATACCCGCATTGCGCGACCTGATGCTCGATCCACGCCTGCTGGACGGCATGCAGCGCCGACGGGCTCCCAAGCCCCTCGATCGTGGTGACGGCGCCATCGACCTGGCCGACCGGCGTGACACAGGCGCGTACCGGCTTGCCATCGACATGCACGGTGCACGCGCCACACAGTGCCATGCCGCAGCCGAACTTGGTGCCGGTGAGCCCGAGCTCGTCGCGCAGGACCCAGAGCAGCGGCATCTCGGGGGGCACGTCCACGTCGTGCGCCGCGCCGTTGATGTTCAGTTTCATGAAGGATTCCGTCTCGTCATCTTCCCTAGGATACGTCGTTGGATCCGCAGCGAGCCTTGCAGGCTGCGTCAATCGATCTTCCGACGACGCCATGTCGCGCCGCCCGGCCGTTCCGACATTCGGGCCGTGGTCACGAACCCATGCGCGAGACTCACACTGGCACGCCTACACGATCGCGTTCGGGCCGATATCGGCCACGACTCCGGGAGCCACCACCATGACCATCACGATCACGCCGCTCGACGACAGCTTCGCCGTACAGGTATCCGGGATTCAGCCGTCCGGCGCCGTGCGCGCCGAGGACATCGCCGCCATGCGCAAGGCGCTGACCGCGCATGGCGTGGTCGTGATCCGGGGCCAGAAATTCGACGACCGCGAACACATCGAGTTCAGCCGGCACTTCGGCGAGCTCGAGATCCACACGCAGCGCGCGTGGCTGCTACCCGACATGCCGGAGATCCTCGCCCTGAACAATCGGGGCGAGCGGGGAACCAAGCCGATCATGAACGGTGGCTCCTACTGGCACAGCGACGTGAGCTACAAGGCGATGCCGCCGATGGGATCGCTGCTCCATGCCATCGAGATCCCGCCAGAGGGCGGTGACACGCTGTACTCGAACATGTGCGAGGCCTACGACGCACTCGACGACGAGACCAAGACCCTGATCGACGGTCGACGCGCGATCCATTCATACGCGCACCGCTACCAGGCCCAGGCCGCCGGCGATCCCGAGCGCCCGCAACTCACGGCGGAACAACTTGCCGAGATCCCGGCGGTCGGCCATCCGATGGTCCGCACGCACCCCGAGACCGGTCGCAAGGCCTTGTTCGTCAACGAGGGCTTCACGACCGGCATCGAGGGCATGGACGACGCCGAGGCCAGGGCCTTGCTCGATCGCCTGTTCGCGCACTGCGTCGATCCACGCTTCGTGTACCGGCACCGTTGGCAGGTCGACGATCTGGTCTTCTGGGACAACCGGATGACCCAGCACAGCGCGACCTCGTTCGACCAGCGCTTCAAGCGCAATATGCACCGCACCACCGTGGCGGGCGACGTCCCGGCCTGAACGGCCGCGGCGCCGGTCGCGCGCGGGCACGCGCGCTCAGGCTCAGAGTTCCATCGGCCGACCGTTCATGATCATGTCGTGAACATTCAGGCCGGCCTGGGGCGAGTCCGGCGCCTCGAAGACCACGCGGCGATTCACGCGCCGATGCGGCCAATAGTCGGCCGTCGCATAGTGCTGGGTCGACCGGTTGTCCCAGACCGCGATGCCATGGGCCTCCCAGGAATGACTGATCATGAAATCCGGACGCGTGATCCAGTCGGATAGAAACCGCAGCATCGCCTGGCTCTCGCGGTAGTCGACTCCGTCGATGCGCTTGGTGAACGCGCGGTTGACGTACAGGCATTTGCGACCGCTGTCCGGGTGCTGGAGCACGACCGGGTGCTGAACGGGCGGAAACGCCCGAATCGCATTGAACAACTGCGCTTCACCTTGGCGTTGCAGGGCTTCGCGGAATGCGCTGATCTCCCAGGTGTGCGTGGCCGTGAGGCCCTCCAGGTAGGCCTGGAGCCCGGGTGACAAGGCCGCGAAGGCCTTGCTCGTGCTGGCCCAGCAGGTGTTGCCGCCTGCTGGCGGGGTCTCGGTGATCTGGATCACCGTGCCGAGCGCGGGATACTTCAGCCAGGTGATGTCGGTGTGCCAGCGATCGATATTGGGCGGGCGGTCCGGACCGTTGGTGATCAGCTCGACGTTGGGGTGCTCCGGCGATCGCTCGAAATAAGAGCCCGGCGCCGGCTGTCCGAAGACCGATGCCAGCGCGACCTGCTGGTCGGCCGTGATGCGTTGGGCCTCGAAGAAGATCACCTCGAAGTCCCAGAGTGCCTGGCGCAATTCCGCCTTTACATCGTCGGCGATCGGCCGCGTGAGATCGACGCCATCGATCCACGCGGCGAAATCGGGCATGCGCGGGCGCACGCCGATATGCCGGTATCGGCTGGCGATGTCGATCAGCGACTGCGCCGTGCGCGTGGTACTGCCGATCGCCGCGCGCGAGCGCGGGGTTTGCGTCGGCACCGCGCCGGAATCGTCCGTCTGTACGGTCGCCATGTTCCCGCTCCTCGGGCCGCATTGGCGGCCTTGTCAACGGGCCGGTTCGAATGGTCCGGCCATTGCGGGCATCGTATCCCGGAATCGTCGGGCTCACGAGTCCTTTCGACGGGTGCCGCTCGAGGTGCGAAAACACGCCCCGGCGCATTGACACGCCGACCGCAGGACTCGACCCTCGGACCTGAAGCACCACCAACCCGCTCGAGCGGCCCCGACCGCAGGAGGAATACCCGATGGCCACCGTCAAACTGCTCACCGATGCCGATGCCAGCCCCGAGGCAAGAGAGGTCTTCGACGACATCCGCCGCACCCGCAACACCGACTATGTGAACAACTCCTGGCGCGCGATGGCGAACCACCCCGCGATGCTCAAGCGCAACTGGGAAAAGGCCAAGGCGGTGATGGCGCCGGGCGAACTCGACGCGTTGACCAAGGAACTGATCTACATCGCCGTCTCGATCATGAACGACTGCGAGTACTGCATCCACACCCATACCCACTTCGCGCGGGGCAAGGGCATGACCGAGGCGCAATACGGCGAGATGCTCGTCGTGATCGGTCTGGCCACCGAGGGCAATCGCATGATGACCGCGATGCAGGTGCCGGTGGACGAGCGCTTCAAGGTCTGAATCGAAGCACCGAGTTCGCCCTAGAATGGCCGATCCCCAGGAGACCCCCACATGAATGTCCCGCAGAACCTCGAGCACTACTGGATGCCCTACACCGACAACCGGCGCTTCAAGAAGTCGCCCAAGATGATCGTGTCGGCCAAGGACATGTACTACACGACCAGCGACGGGGAGGAGGTCCTGGATGGACTCGCGACCCTGTGGTGCGTCAATGCGGGCCATTGTCGCCCGCGGATCGTGGAGGCCATTCGCGAGCAGGCCGGCAAGCTCGACTACGCGTCGTCGTTCTCGCTTGGGCATCCGCTGCCGTTCCAGGTGGCCGAGCGCATCGCCGGGCTTGCGCCCGAGACGATGAACCACGTCTTCTACACGAACTCGGGTTCCGAGGCCGTGGACACGGCACTGAAGATCGCGCTGGCATTCCACCGTCTCAACGGCGAAGCCTCGCGCACTAAGTTCATCGGGCGCGAGAAGGGCTACCACGGCGTGAACCTGGCGGGCATCTCGGTCAGTGGCGTGCCAGCCAACCGCCACGCCTATGCCGGCGCGCTGATTTCCGCCGATCACTTGCGCCACACGCAGGACCTGGGCTCACGGGCCTTTGTGCGCGGCTGCGCCGAATCGGGTGCCGACCTGGCCGACGAACTCGAGAACCGCCTGATCCCGCTGCACGGCGCGCAGAACATCGCCGCCGTCATCGTGGAACCGGTATCGGGTGCCGGCGGCGTGCTGGTACCCCCGAAGGGCTACCTGCAGCGGCTGCGCGACATAACCGCCCGGCACGGGATCCTGCTGATCTTCGACGAGGTCATCACCGGGTTCGGACGCCTGGGCACCCCCTTCGCCGCCCAGTATTTCGGTGTCGAGCCGGACCTGATGACCTTCGCCAAGGCGATCACCTCCGGAACGGTTCCGCTCGGTGGCGTGATCGCGAGCGATCGCGTCTACGAGACCTTCATGAACTCGCCGGGCGCCGGTGTCGAGTTCGTCCACGGCTACACCTATTCCGGCCACCCGCTCGCCTGCGCGGCCGCGATGGGCACGCTCGACACCTATGCCGAGGAAGGCCTGTTGACCCGCGCCGCCGGCCCCATCGCGAGCGCGTTCGAGACCGGCGTACACGGCCTGCAGGGCCTGCCGCACGTGATCGACACCCGCAACCTGGGCCTGATGGGCGCGGTCGAACTCGCACCCAGGGCCGGCGCGCCGGGTGCACGCGGATTCGAGGCCTTCGAGAAGTGCTGGGCGCGTGGCGTATTCGTGCGCCCGATCGGCGACTGCCTGGCCTTCTGCCCGCCGCTGATCGTCGAGCAGCAGCACCTCGACCAGATGTTCGGCGCGGTCTCGGAAGTGCTCCAGCGGCTCGACTGAGCCGCCGGGCCGGCAAGCTCAGCGACGCGCGTCGGGGGCCAGTCGCCAGCCCGGCACGATCGGGCCGGGTTCGGCCGCCGGCCTCGCGCCGGGGTTCTGCCTGGCTTGCTCGTTCGACCAGCGGCAGATGTCCTCGAAACCGATCGGCGGTGGCGCGATCGCACCCGTGACGGCATGATCACCGAGGAGCACGCGGCCATTGCGGCCATCCACGGTGAGGATGTCGCCAGGTGCGACGCTTCGGCCACCGATCGACACCGTCTCGCCGAAGACCAACTGCGACACGCCACACACCGCGGGCACGCCCCAACTTCGCGCGACGACGGCGGCGTGACTCGCGATCCCGCCGCGCGCGGTCACGATCGCGGCGGCATGGACGATGCCGTGGACATCGTCGGGCAGCGTGAGCCGGCGCATCAGGATCGGCTGCAAGCCGGCGGCGCGCATCTTGCCGACTTCATCGGGATCGAAACAGGCGACACCCACGACGGCTCCGGGCGAAGCGGCTTCGCCTGTCCCATCGGGAACGGCCGTCGCATCGACGGCGACCTCTCCCTCGCTCAGGCGGCGCATCTGCTGTGGGCTCACTCGTTGCAGAGCCTCGTCGCGACCGATCGCGATCGCCTCGTGCGCACACAGGTCCACCGCGACCCGGACCGCGGCCTGGGCCGATCGTCGTGCCGGCCGTACCTGCAGCAGGTAGAGACGACCACGTTCCACGGTGAACTCGACGCTGCACATGTCCCGATACAGGTGCTCGAGCCGCTCGAGCGCCGTGACCAGCGCATCGTAGGCTGACGGCAGCACGCCGGCCATCGCATCGAGCGACTCGGTCGTTCGCATTCCGGACACGACGTCCATGCCCTGGCCATCCATCACGAACTCGCCGCAATTGCGGCGCTCGCCGGTCGACGGATCGCGCGAGAAGGCCACGCCGGCAGCCGAGCGCGGCCCCGCGTTGCCGAACACCATGGTCTGCACGATCACCGCCGTACCCGCGTTGCCAGCCAGACCTTCCCGGCGCCGGTAGGCACGAGCACGCGCAGAGTCGCTGGAGCGGAACACCGCGACGATCGCCTGGCGCAACTGACACCTGAAATCCTCGGGGATCGGCGCGCCGCGAACCTCGCAATAGCGCAGCAGACCCTCGACCTTGGCCCGCAATACGCTCGCCGAATCGCCACGCTGCGGATACTCGTCGAGCTCTTCGGGCGACAGGCCGAGCACGCTCGTCGCATACATGCGAATGAAGCGCAGCCAGCATTCGACCGCGGCACGCTCGCTGCCCAGACGGCGCGCAAGGCCGTCGAGCGTCGAGGCGCCGATGCCCAGGTCCAGGATGGTGTCCATCATGCCGGGCATCTCGATCGCGCCCGAACGAACCGAGACCAGCAAAGGCGAGTCGGGATCGCCGAGGCGGGATCCGGCCCGGGCCTCGAGTCGCTCCAGGTAGCGATCGATTTCGGCATCCAATGATGCCGGCCAGCCATTGGCCAGGCAATCCAGGCTCAGTTCCGGCCCGATGACGAAGCCACTCGGCACGGGAAGCCCGAGGTCGCGTCGCATCCGCACCAGGCCGGCGGCCTTGCCGCCGAGCATCGCGGTCAGCTCGTGGGCGCCGAGTCCGTCGAATTCGGTTTCGATGTCGAAGATGGGAATGGCTCGAGCTCGCACCGGCTCGGTGGGCTGCGCACCCGCTACGACATCCCCAGACCGTGCCACCCACGCGGCGCCAGCCGCCTTCTCATGCGAGCGAGCGTTGCGCGCCAAGCGCCTCGCGCCAGCTCGCAGGACAGCCTGCCCGAATGCTCTCCACATCCCCTTCCCCCGGCCGGCGCTAGCGCCAGCGCTGCCGTGGCCGCCGCCTCGGCGGCTGCCACGGACCGTCTTGTTTGCTCGATGTTCGACCAAGCCTCGGGAATTGTCCAGTCGACCGACGGGCAGGCCCGGCCGCCGGGCACGCCCGCTCCGGCGTCAGACGTAGTCCTTGTACTTCTCGAGCAGACGCACCGGCTTGCGCAGGGCATCGCGCCGGAACGGATCGCCGAGTTCGCGCGTGCACATGATCTCGACGACGCAGGTCTTGCCCTGATTCATCTGCATGTCGACGGCTTTCTTTAGGCCGGGGCCGACATCCTCGAGCTTGTCGATGACGATGCCCTCGGCGCCCATCGACTTGCCGATGCCGGCAAAGCTCGGACTGTCGAGCTCGCCCGCCACGAAGCGTCGGTTGTAGAAGTCGACCTGGTTCTTCTTTTCCGCGCCCCACTGGCGGTTGTGGTAGACGACCGCAGTGACCGGGATGTCGTGCCGGACGCAGGTGAGGATCTCGCCCATGCTCATGGCCCAGGCGCCATCGCCGGCATAGGAGATCGCCGGACGATCGGGGGCAGCCACCTTGGCCCCGATGATCGTCGGCAGCGCATAGCCGCAATTGCCCCAGCTCATCGGCGCGAAGAACGAGCGCGGACGCTCGAAGCGCAGATAGCTATTGGCCACCGAGTTGATGTTGCCGATGTCGGTCGAGACCATCACGTCGGCAGGCATCGCCCGCTCGAGCTCACGCAGCACCTGGCGCGGGTGCAACCAGTTGCCCGGCTCGCGCTCGGCCTCGGCAATGACATCGAGGCTGTAGGGATCACGCTCGTGCGTCCATTCGTCGAGCTCTTTCTCCCAGGCGGCCTTCTCGGCAGCGATCTCGGCCGCGCGCTCGGACTTGTTCGCATCGCAGGCCAGCTTACGGCCGGCCAGGCGCTCGACGAGGGCGACCGCCGCCGCCTTGGCATCACCGCAGATGCCGACGGAGATCTTCTTCACCAGGCCGAGCATCTTGTGGTCCGCATCGATCTGGATGATCTTGGCCTTGTTCGGCCAGTATTCCAGCCCATGCTGCGGCAAGGTGCCGAACGGTCCGAGGCGCGTGCCGAGCGCGAGCACCACGTCGGCGCGCGAGATCAGCTTCATCGCCGCCTTCGAGCCCTGGTAGCCGAGCGGGCCGCACCATAGGGGATGGCTGGCCGGGAACGAGTCGTTGTGCAGGTAGCTGTTGACCACCGGTGCACCGAGGCGCTCCGCGAGGGCCTTGCACTCGTCGACGCCATCGGCCATGACCACGCCGCCGCCGGAGACGATCACCGGGAACTTCGCTTGCGCGAGCAGATCGGCCGCCTCGTTGAGCGACTGCGTTCCACCGGGGCCTCGATCGAGCCGCTGCGGCTGCGGGATCTCGCAGTTCACCTCGCCGTAGAAGTAGTCGCGCGGGATGTTGAGCTGGGTCGGGCCCATCTCGGACATCGCGCGGTCGAAGCAACGCCCCGTGAACTCGGCCATCCGGGCCGGATTGTTCACATGGCCCTGGTACTTGGTGAACTCCTGGAACATCGGCAGCTGGTTGGCCTCCTGGAATCCGCCCAGGCCCTGGCCCATGGTGCCGGTCTCGGGTGTGATCATCACGACCGGGCTGTGCGCCCAATACGCCGCGGCGATCGCCGTCACACAGTTGCTGATGCCAGGGCCGTTCTGGCCGATCACGACACCGTGCCGACCACTGACGCGGGCATAGCCGTCGGCCATGTGTGCCGCGCCCTGCTCGTGCACGACGGGAATCAGGCGGATGCCAGCCGGCGCAAAGATGTCCATCGCATCCATGAAGGCCGAGCCCATGATGCCGAACATCTCGCTGACACCATTGGCGACCAGCGTCTCGACGAAGGCCTCGGAAGGCGTCATTTTCTGGTTGCCCTGGACCACCGTGCGACCGTCGCTTGTCGTGTTATTGCCCATCGCGAATTTCTCCTGGCGATTCGTTCAATTCATATCCGGAACGATTCGTTCCGATCGATTGCCGAAATCGGCTTCAAGACCGTTCCAAGCGTCGACGGCGCCATTGTCGAGGGCACCGCTTGGGCGACAATGCGTCGGTGCCGAAATTCGGAACAACTTGGACCCGTTTTCGGTATATGCAGCGATTCCCGGAACCCGTTCGGGTCGCCGCGACTTCGCCGAGTGTGGAAGCATCGGGCTTGGACGCGCCGGTCGAGCCCGGCGATCAGCCGCCCCACGATTCCAGGAGCACCGGCAAACGATGGAACCGACAGCGCTCGAACGACTCGAACCGGACCATCGTGTCTCGGTACGCGAGGCCTTCGGCATCGACTCCGATCTGATGGTGCCCGCCTTCGGCGAGCGTGATGCGCACGTTCCTGAAATCGACCCCGCGTACCGCTTCAATCCCGATGTCACGCTGGCGATCCTCTCCGGCTTCACCCGTGGGCGACGCGTGCTGGTGCAGGGAATGCATGGCACCGGCAAGTCCACGCACATCGAGCAGGTGGCCGCGCGCCTGAACTGGCCCTGCGTGCGCGTGAATCTCGACGGCCAGATCAGCCGCCTCGATCTGGTCGGCAAGGACACCATCGTCGTACGCGACGGCCTGCAAGTGAGCGCCTTCCAGGAAGGGATCATTCCGTGGGCATTGCAGCGCCCGGTCGCGCTGGTGTTCGACGAATACGACGCCGGTCGGCCCGAGGTGATGTTCGTGATCCAGCGCGTGCTCGAACGCGATGGGCGATTCACCCTGCTCGACCAGAACCGGGTCATCACCCCGAATCCGTGGTTTCGGCTGTTTGCGACCGCGAACACGATCGGGCTGGGGAACCTGACCGGGATGTATCACGGCGCGCAGTTGCTAAACCACGCCCAGCTCGACCGCTGGAACATTGTCGCCACCCTGAACTTCCTGCCCAGGCGGGAAGAAGAAGCGATCGTGCTCGCCCGCGTGCCGTCATTCGACGATCCGGCCGGGCGCGAGACGATCGCCGCGATGGTCGCGGTCGCCTCGCTCACCCGTCGCGGGTTCGAGGTCGGCGATCTTTCCACGCTGATGTCGCCACGCACCGTGATCTCCTGGGCGGAGAACGTGGAGATCTTCCACGACCCGGCACTGGCGTTCCGGCTGTCGTTCCTGAACAAGTGTGACGAAGCCGAGCGTCCCGTGGTCGCCGAGTACTACCAGCGCTGCTTCGGCAAGGAACTGCCCGAGACCTTCCGCGAGCAGGACGCCGAGCACTGACGCAGCGAACCCCATCGAGACGATGACGTCTTCGGACCGCAACAGCCGCACCCAGCAGCAGGCCGAGGAATTGTCGGCGGCGGCGATCCGGGCGTACACGGGCGACGAACGGCTTCACTTCCGGGCGCGTCGACTGCACCGCGACCATCGCGCGCTGCCGATGCATGCAGCTCACCTGCAGCCGATCGCGGAACGCGACGCGTTCACCTTGCTGCGCGGTGCCGCCGACGGCATGGCGCTGCGGGTGCGCCACAGCGATGCCGATCTGCACCGCGCACTGTCTCCGACCGACGCCATCGCCCGCATGGTCTTCGAACTGCTCGAGCAATTCCGCGTCGAATCCCTCGTACCGACCCGGTTTCCGGGCATGCGCCGCAACCTGCGCCATCGCTTCGACGCCTGGACGCGGGCCTTCGCCGGTTCCGGACTCACCGAGAACCCGATCGGCATGCTGTTGTTCACCGTGGCCCAGATCTGCCGGCTACGAGTGACCAACGAGGCGATCCTCGAGGACGTCGAGTGCATGATGGAGTCGACCCGGGCCGCGCTGGCGCCGCGAACCGGCCATGCGCTCGCGGGCCTGAAGCGCGAGCGTCTCGACCAGGCTCGCTATGCGGTCCATGCGCAGACCATCGCAACGGTCGTCGGCGAGATGGTCGAGGCAGCAGAACAGGATCCGCGCAACCAGGCAGCCAGCGCGCTCGACGACGAGGCCCGCGACAAGGCCCTGGCCCGATTCGGGCTGCTGATCGACTTCGACGCCGATGCCGGCGACGGCATTGCGCGGCTCGATGGCCGGCGCGACGACGCCGGGGGCGCCGACCCGATGCGCTACCGCGTGTTCACGACCGAGTTCGACCGCGAGGTGCCGGTCGAGGCGCTGGCGCGGTCGCAGCAACTGGGCGAACTGCGCGAGCGGCTGGACCGGGTCATTGCCGCCCAGGGCGTGAACCTGCCACGCCTGGCACGCGCCCTGCGGATGCGGCTCTCGGTGCCGGTCTCGCGCGACTGGAACGACGCCGAGGAAGAGGGGCTCGTCGATGGGCGTCGCCTTGCTCGCGTAGTTTCCTCGCCGACCGAGCGCCGGCTGTTCCGCCAGGAGCGCGAGCGCACGCGTACCGACTGCCTGGTGAGCTTCCTGATCGACTGTTCGGGCTCGATGAAAGCGCTTGCCGAGCCCGTGGCGATGCTCGTCGATGTGTTCGCGCGGGCGCTCGAACTGGCCGGCGCCGACGTCGAAGTGCTCGGGTTCACCACGACGTTCTGGAACGGCGGTCGAGTGCTCGACGCCTGGAACCGTGCCGGCCGTCCCCCGGCGCCGGGACGGCTCAACGGCGTATGCCACATGATTTTCAAGGCGGCCGAGACGCCTTGGCGCCGCGCACGCCCGGCGATCGCCGCCTTGCTAAAGCCGGACATCTTTCGAGAAGGCGTCGACGGAGAAGCATTGCGCTGGGCATGCCAGCGGGCACGATCGCATCCTCGGCCCCGACGGATCGTCGTCGTGGTCAGTGACGGTAGCCCGATGGACAGTGCGACGGCACGAGTCAATGGCAATGCCTACCTGGACGAGCATTTGCGCGAAATCGTCGCTGCCGAGACCGCCACGGGTGGCGTGGAGATCGCGGCGATCGGTGTCGGGCTCGACCTGAGCCCCTTCTACCGCCACAACCTGCCGATCGACGCGACCCGCTCCTTCGGCAGCGAGATGTTCGCGCAGGTCCTGGAATTGATCGCCTCGCGACACGGTCGCGAGCTTTCGCACAAGCCACCGTCACGTTCCGGCTCGGCACGGGAAGCCGACCCGGCTTAGATTCGCAACGATCCCTCACGATCACGACGCCAAACCAGACGAGGACACGCCATGCTGAGCCAGGCACAGGTCGAGCAATATCATCGCGACGGCTACGTCGTTCCCGACTATCGCGTGTCGTCGGCCGTGCTCGATTCGATCAAGGCCCGCCATGCCGCATTGGTCGAGCGAAAGCCCGAGTTCCGAGACTACTGCCCGGCCCTGCTCGACCAGGATCCGGGCTTCTTCGACTATTGCAACGACCCCGCGATACTGGACATGGTCGAGCAACTGATCGGCCATGACATCGCGCTCTGGAACTCGAGCTTCTTTGCCAAGCCGGCGTACAACGGGCGGCGCACCCCGTGGCACCAGGACGGCGAATACTGGCCAATCACGCCGCTGGCCACCTGCACCGTCTGGCTTGCGGTCGATGCCTCCACGCGCCAGAACGGTTGTCTTCAGGTGATCGAGGGCTCCCACCGTGACCAGCGCCTCAGGAAGCACAATTCGACCGACGCGACCGACGTCAACCTGAACCAGGAACTCGACGCCAGCGAATACGACGAGGCCAGGGCCAGGTACATCGAGCTCGAGCCCGGCCAGATCTCGCTGCACGATGTCTACCTGTTGCATGGCGCGGATGCGAACGTCTCTCCCCAGTCGCGGCGTGGCATGACGATGCGGTTCATGCCCACGACCAGTCATTTCGACCGAGCGCTGGCCAGCGCGAAGTCGCGGGCGATGAACATCACCGATCACGCCGAACGCCCGGTCTACCTGATGCGCGGCATCGACCGCTGCGGGAAGAACCGCTTCATCAACGCCTGAGCGCAGGGGGCCTCCGGCACGCGTGCCTGGCCATAGGCACATGTGCCTATTCCCGCGGCGACGAGCGCATTGCTAGCATCGTTTTCACGACGTTGCCGCCGCGGGCGGCAACGTCGCGGAACTCGGGCACGCAACCGACCGGGCGCGAACTCGATGGCGTGGCTGCATGGACAACAAAGACCGGAGCCAACCATGAAGGCTGCCAGGCTTGTCGCGATCGTCGCGGCTCCCTTGATTCTCCTTGGGTCCGCGAAGGCGTACGCATCGGAGCCAACCTACCTCGCGGCGGCGCGCACCCCCACGCAGTGGTACCTGTTTCGTCACTCGTACCCCACACGCAACCCGAGGGGCGACGCAGGCAGTTGCTGGTGCTATTCGTACTCGTACATGAATCCCGCGCGCCCCGGAAACCATTGGATGGGCACCTTCGGCACCGAGGCCCAGGCCATCGCCGCCCACAACCGGGCGATTCTCCAACCCGGCACCTGCCCTGGCTGCCGCGCGCCCGCTCGAGCCCACACGCGCCCGCCGACCTACCCCATCGACGGCAAATGGATATGGACGGTCGAGTGCCCTCGTGGCAAGCGATGGTCCGGATGGGTGTGGATGGGCAAGCCCGGCAGCCCGACGCCGGCCACATGGTCCAAGCACAGCGGCGGCGGCACGATGAGAAGCCTGTCGGTCGACGGGCCCAGCGTGGTGATGGTGCGTGGCCTTTCACGCTCGCAAGGTGGCGACCAGACCTGGTACGGCACGATTCGCAACCGCAACCTGATCACCGGGACGCTCGGCACCCCCTATCAGGATTGCCGCTTCACCTTGGTTCGCAACCCGCCGCAGAAGCCCAGACCCAAGCCGGTCGATTCCCGCATTGAACGGCCGCCTGAGCCGCCCAAACCCATCAAGCCCCGGCAACCGGTCAGGCCGCCGGCAAACCCGCCGCGCTGCGATCGCGGGTCGGGCTCGACGCCGTCCTACGACGGCCTGATCTGTCGATGATCAGACGGGCCCGGTTGCGTACCGGTCGCGGCCTCAGGTACGCAGCCGGTACCCGGTCCGGAACATCCACGCCACGACACCCAGGCATGCAAGGAGAAACCCCGTCACCGCCGCCAGGCTCACGCCCACGTCCACATCCGCCACACCGAAGAAGCTCCAGCGAAAGCCGCTGATCAGGTAGAGCACGGGATTGAACAAGGTTACCTTCTGCCAGAACTCGGGCAGCATGCGCACCGAGTAGAAGGTGCCACCGAGAAACGCGAGCGGCGTGATCACCAGCAACGGCACCACCTGAAGTTTCTCGAAGTTGTCGGCCCAGATTCCGATGATGAAGCCGAGCAGGCTGAAGCTGATCGCGGTGAGCACGAGGAAGGCCAGCATCCAGACCGGGTGATCGATGCGCAGATCGACCAGCGCGGCCGCGGTGACCAGGATGATCGAGCCCAGCAGCACCGACTTGGATGCCGCGGCGCCCACATAGCCGATCACGATCTCGAGCGCCGAGACCGGCGCCGACAGAAGTTCGTAGATCGTGCCGGTGAACTTGGGGAAGTAGATCGCGAACGCGGCGTTCGACACGCTTTGCGTGAGCAGCGAGAACATGATCAGCCCGGGCACGATGAACGCGCCGTACGGGACGCCCTCGACCTGGTCGATGCGCGAGCCGATCGCCGATCCGAACACCACGAAGTAAAGCGCGGTGGAGATCACCGGCGACACGACACTTTGCAGGATGGTGCGACGGGTCCGAGCGATCTCATGGCGGTAGATCGCGGCGATACCGTGGATATTCAACGCCGGCCCCCGACCAGGTTCACGAAGATGTCCTCCAACGAGCTCTCGACCGTGCGGAAGTCGCGAATCCGGACGCCACTGTCCTCGAGCGCTCGCAGAATCCGGACGATGTCACTGTCGCCGGCATCGCCATCGTAGCCCAGGCTCAGACGCCGGCCGTCCTCGGCGATCTCGAGCCCGTCCGCGGCCAGCGCGGCCGGAATCGCCACTATGGGCTCGACGAGTTCGATCAGCAGGCGTCGCTTGCCGAGCCGGCGCATCAGGGCCGTCTTGTCCTCGACCAGCACGATCTCGCCGCGGTCGATGACGGCGATGCGATCGGCCACCTCCTCGGCCTCCTCGATATAGTGGGTGGTGAGGATGATCGTCACGCCCTGCTCGCGCAATTCGCGCACGACTTGCCACATCTCGCGACGCAACTCGACATCGACGCCGGCCGTGGGCTCGTCCAGGAACAGGATCCGGGGTTCGTGGGCGAGCGCCTTGGCGATGAGTACCCGGCGCTTCATGCCGCCGGACAAGGTCATCAGCGGCATGTCGCGCTTCTCCCACAGGCTCAATGCCCGCAGGACGCGCTCGACGTGGGCCGGATCGCGCGGCAGGCCGAACAGGCCCCGGCTGAACGCAACCGTTCCCCTGACCGACTCGAAGGCATCGTTCGTCAGTTCCTGCGGGACCAGGCCGATCATGGAGCGGGTCGCGCGATAATCGCGCCGCACGTCCAGTCCGTCGACCGTGACCGAGCCGGCGCTGGCATTCACGAGGCCGCAGATGATTCCTATGAGCGTCGTCTTGCCGGCCCCGTTCGGGCCGAGCAAGGCGAGGATCTCGCCCGCTTCGATCACCAGGTCGATATGACGAAGTGCAAGCAGGCCGCTCGCATAGGACTTCGTCAGCCCATGGATCCGGATCAGGGCGCTCATGCGACTGCGACCGCCTCCCTCAAGAAAGGCCGGTGATCCGACCGCCGGCATCGACATCGATGCCTTCAGCCGCCGGCACCGTCGGCAGGCCCGGCATGGTCAGCACGTCGCCACAGAGCACGACCACGAAGCCGGCGCCGGCCGACACGCGCAGTGCGCGCACATCGAGTACATGGCCGCGCGGTGCGCCGCGGTTGGATGGATCCGTGGTGAACGAATACGGCGTCTTGGCGATACAAATCGGCAATGTGCCGAAACCCTCCGCCTCGAGCTGCGCGAGCTGCGCCTGCGCCTCCTCGCTGAAACGCACGTCGGCGGCCCGATAGATCCGCCGCGCGACCTCCTCGATCTTCTTGGAAAGCGGGGTCTGTGCCTCGTAGACGAACTTGGGCACGCGACCGCCGCCATCGGCCAGGCGCGACACCTCCCGGGCCAGCGCCTCGGCACCGGCGCCACCATGAGCCCAGTGGCTGGATTCCACGATCGCGACACCCTGGCCGACGAGATGGCGCCGCAACGCCGCGATTTCCGCGTCGGTGTCGTCGGGGAAGCGATTCAGGCACACCACCGACGCAATGCCGAGTCGCTTGCGCACGTTCTCCAGGTGGCGCTCCAGGTTGCCGACGCCGCGCGCGAGTGCCGCCGCATCGGGGCGGCCGGCGGCGTCGGCATCGATTCCGCCCTGGTACTTGAGGCCACGCAGACTGGCGACGATCACGGCGGCGGCGGGCCGCAGGCCGCCGGCGCGGCACTTGATGTCGACGAACTTCTCGGCGCCGAGATCGGCGCCGAAGCCCGCTTCGGTGACCGCGAACTCGGCGAGTCGCAGCGCGGTCCGGGTCGCGATCAGCGAGTTGCAGCCATGCGCGATGTTGGCGAACGGGCCACCGTGCACGAGCGCGGGGTTGCCCTCCAGGGTCTGGACCAGGTTCGGCTTGATCGCATCGCGCAACAAGGCGGTCATCGCGCCATGGGCGCGCAACTCGTGCGCGCGCACCAGGCGGCGATCACGGGTTTGTCCGATGACGATCTCGCCAAGCCGGCGCTTCAGGTCCTCGAGCGAATCGGCCAGGCAGACGATCGCCATGACCTCCGAAGCCGCCACGATGTCGAAGCCGTCCTCGCGTGGAAAGCCGTTGCCCGCCCCGCCCAATCCGATCGCGACCCGTCGCAGCGCCCGGTCGCTCAACTCGCTCACGCGTCGCCAGCTGATGCGGCGCAAGTCCAGGTCGAGCGCGTTGCCGTGCTGGACGTGATTGTCGATCATGGCCGCAAGCAGGTTGTGCGCCAATCCGATGGCGGAGAAATCCCCATTGAAGTGGAGATTGATTTCCTCCAGTGGCACCACCTGCGCGCGTCCGGCCCCCGCCGCGCCGCCCTTCAGGCCGAAGACCGGCCCGAGCGAAGGTTCCCGGAGCACGGCGATCGCACGACGCTCGATCCGGTTCAGGCCATCGACCAGGCCGATCGTGGTCGTGGTCTTGCCCTCGCCGGCGGGCGTCGGGCTGATCGCGGTGACCAGCACCAGGCGACCGTCCGTGCCGCCGCCAGGCGCGATCAGACGCTGGACGAAATCGATGGCGAGCTTGGCCTTGAATCGGCCATGCGCCTCGAGCGCTTCGTCCGGGATGCCGAGCCGATCCCGCGCCAGGCTTGCGATCGGCAGCAGCGTCGCAGCCTGGGCGATTTCGATGTCGGTCGGCATCTGCGATCGAATGGTCAGCTCCGCACCTTCAGCATCCGGGGGTCGTACCAGGCGCTCAGGCGCGCCGCCGCCGGTACGCGGCGACAGGCAACCTCGACCTGGATCGAAGCGGAATCGAGCAGCGCCTGGGTGACTGGCTCGTCGAGTGTGACATACCCCATCGCAAGCGAGGCGTCGACCCGGTGCCCGTACATGCCCGAAGTCACCGACCCGACTATCCGGCCATCGGCGAGGATCGGTTCCTCATGATAGGCCATCGCGAGTGGGTCCTCGATTCGCAGCTGGACCAGGCGCCGGCGCGGCGCACCGTGCTCGCGCCGATGCAGCACGGCTTCCCGGCCCACGAAGCCGCCCGGCTTGTCGAATGCGCAGGTGAACGAAAGCCCTGCCTCCAGCGGCGAGTCTTCCACGCCGATGTCATGGCCCCAGTGCCGGTAGCCCTTCTCGATGCGGCATGCGTTCAGCGCATGGAAGCCCGCGAACGCCAGGCCGTGCCCGGCGCCGGCTTCGACGAGTCGCTCGAAGACGTGCAGCGCGCCATCCGCCGGCACGTAGAGCTCCCAGCCCAGCTCGCCGACATAGGTGATCCGGCTTGCCCGCACGATCGCACTGCCGATCTCGATCTCGCGCGAGGCACCGAACGCGAATCGCTCGTTCGACAGGTCCTCGCCACTGACCGACTCGAGTAACGCGCGCGACGCCGGCCCCATCAGGCCCAGCATCGGCAGGCCCGCCGTCACGTCCGTCACCGTGCAGAAAGCATCCGGGTCAATCGCCGCACGTAGCCTGGCGAGATCGCGCACATGGCTGCCCACGGACGTCACGACCAGGAACTCGTCCTCGCGCAGGCGCGTGACCGTCAGATCGGCCTCGATGCCGCCGAGCGCATTCAGCCACTGCGTGTAGACGATGCGGCCGGGCTCGACATCGACGTCCGCCGTGCCCAGGCGATTGAGCACCCGCATCGCATCTCGCCCCTGCACGACGAACTTCGCCATCGAGGATTGGTCGAACAAGGCGACCGCGTCGCGCACGGCGTGGCATTCGCCGGCCGTGTTGCGAAACCAGTTCTGGCGTCCGTACGCGTACTCGTAGACCGCGGGCTGGCCCGGCGCTGCATACCAGTTCGGCCGCTCCCAGCCACAGAGCTCGCCCATGCAGGCGCCGGCCGCCAGCAGGCGATCATGGAATGGGCTGCGGCGGGCGCCGCGTGCGGTCTCGTACTGCCTGAACGGCCAATGCATGGCATAGAGCAGCCCCAGGCTCTCGCTGGTCCGCTCGGCGAGATAGGCACGCGTGCCCTGCACCGGGTGCATGCGCTGGAGCTCGAGCCCGGGCAGGTCCATCGGGACCTGGCGATCCCGAATCCATTGCGCCAGCACCCGCCCCGCGCCACCGGCCGACTGGATGCCGATCGAATTGAAGCCGCAGGCCACGTAGAGGTCGCGGACCTCGGCGGTTTCGCCCAGCAGGTACTGGTCGTCTGGCGTGAAGCTCTCGGGCCCGTTGAACCAGGTCGCGATGCCCGTCGTTGCCAGCCGCGGCACGCGCTCGATCGCACGGGCCAGCACGGGCTCGAAGTGGTCGAGGTCGTCGGGCAGGCAATCGAAGCAGAAGTCGCGGGGTATGCCCTGAAGCGCCCACGGCTTGGCCTGCGGCTCGAAGGCACCGACCAGCAGCTTGCCCGCATCCTCCTTGTAGTAGGCCCACTCGTCGGGCACGCGCAGCACCGGCAGGTCGCGCGGCAGATCGCTGATGGCCTCGGTGACCACGTAGAAATGCTCGGCGGCCTGCAGTGGCAGCCGGATGCCGTGCTCGCGCAGCAGCCAGTGCGACCACATGCCCGCCGCGACCACGACCGTGCCCGCTCGCAACTCGAAGGACTCGGCCTCGTCGGCCCGCTCGCCTTCGCGCCCCACGTCGCGCACGCGCACGCCCACACCGCGCGCGTTCTCGACGATCACCGACGCCACCTCATGCCCCTCGAGGATGCGCGCACCGCGCTGCCGGGCCGCGCGCGCCAGCGCCTGCGTGGTGTCGACCGGGTTCGTCTGCCCGTCGTTCGGCAACCAGATCCCGCCGACCACGTCGCTCACATCGAGCAATGGATAGCGCGACAGGATCTCCGAGGGCGTGATCACCTCGACCTCGACGCCGAAGGCCCGGGCCATCGAGGCGCCACGCTTCAGCTCCTCGAAGCGAGCCTCGTCGAGCGCGACGCCAATCGAGCCGTTCTGCCGGAAGCCGGTCGCCATGCCGGTCTCGGCCTCTATCTGCCGAAAAAGCGTCGCCGAGTAGCGTGCGAGCTCGGTGAGATTGCGCGTCGCGCGAAGCTGCGGCACCAGGCCTGCCGCATGCCAGGTCGTACCACAGGTGAGCTGCCGCCGTTCGAGCAGGACCACGTCGGTGATGCCGAGCGCACACAGGTGGTAGGCGATCGAGCAGCCGACGATGCCGCCGCCCACGATGACGACATCGGCACGATCCGGGCAATGCACCATGAACACCTCGTTGATGGCCGTGGACTGGAATGGGCATGCTGCCGCTTGCAGCGTGCGAAAAATTGAATCATCTTTTGCCAGTCATCCGCAAAGCGCCGCAAGGCGACACAGGTACCCGGCCCATGACCGCCTCCCCTGGCAAGACGCCCCTCGAGCCGATGACGATCTTCGTCGCGAAGCGAATCATCACGATGGACGAGTCGCTTCCGGATGCAAGCGCCGTCGCCGTCGCGGGGGGGCGAATCCTCGCGGTCGGGGATCTCGAATCGATGGCCGTCTGGCGCGAAGGTCGAGAAGTGACGGTCGACTCGCGCTTTGCCGACAAGATCCTGCTGCCCGGGCTGATCGACAACCACGTCCATCCCTTCCTCGGGGCATTGCTGACGCCGACCGAGATCATCGCACCAGAAGCCTGGCGCATGGACGACGGCAGCATCTGCCCGGCTGCCCGCACGCCAGCGGAATTCCGCGCGCGCCTCGAGGAACGCCTGGCGGCCCGCACCGATACCGACGAATGGTTCATCTCCTGGGGTTACCAGCCGCTCGAGCACGGCCGCATGTTCCGCCCCGAGCTCGACGCGCTGTGCCCGGACCGACCGGTGGTGCTGTGGCAGCGCTCTTTCCACGAGACCTATCTGAACTCGCGGGCCATCGAGAAGCTCGGCATCGATCTCGAGCAAGCGCGAACCCATCCGCAGATCGACCCGGACGATGGCCACTTCTACGAGACCGGCAACAAGGTGGTCACCGCCGGCCTGATGCGCCACTTCCTGCGCCCTGAGTGGTACCACCGGGGCCTGGGCATACTCGCGTCGCTGATGCACCAGGGTGGCATCACCACGGCCGGCGACATGCTGTTCGGCGCCCTCGACCCGGACTTCGAGCTCGACGCGATCGAGCGCGTGATCGTGGCGCCGGGCCGGCCGCTGCGGATCGTCAACATCGCCGACGCCCGCGGCTTCTCGAACCGCGCGCGCCGACTGCCGATGGGCGCGCCCGACGTCTGCCCGCCCTTCGACGCGGGACTGCCCGCGATCGATGCGCTCCGCCAGCGGGCCACGCCGCGCGTGCGCTTCGCCAAGGCGGTCAAGTTGTTCGCCGACGGCGCGATGTTCTCGCAACTGATGCAGATGCGCCCACCCGGCTACATCGATGGCCATCATGGCGAGTGGCTGATGACACCGGATGTCCTCGATGCCGGTGTTCGAACGTTCTGGAACGCCGGCTACCAGATCCATGTGCATGTGAACGGTGACGCGGGCATGGACGCGGTGCTCGCGTCGCTGGCGCGCGCGCAGGCGTCACGGCCCCGATTCGACCATCGCTTCACGATGCACCATGTGGGGTTCCACACCAACGCCCAGACCACGCGCATTGCCGCGCTCGGTGCCCACGCGAGCGTGAATCCCTACTACATCCATGCGCTGGCCGACACCTATGCCGCGCGCGGCCTGGGCCCGGAGCGCGCCGCCCAGATCGTGCGCGCCGGCTCGCTCGTGAAGGCGGGGGTGCGCGTTTCCCTCCACTCCGACTTTCCGATGGCGCCGACCGAGCCCCTGTTGCTGGCTCATTGTGCCGCGGCGCGTCGCACGCGTTCCGGTGCGGCGATCGCCCCGGCCGAACGCCTGTCGTTGACCGCCGCACTGAGAGGCATCACGATCGATGCGGCATTCGCGCTGGACATGGATGACGAGATCGGCTCGATCGTCGCCGGCAAGCTGGCCGACTTCACGGTGCTCGCGGACGATCCCTACGATCTCGGCGCAGAACGCCTGCATGAAGTCCGGGTTGCGGCGACCGTATTCGAGGGACGGGTCCATCTCCTCGAGCGTCCGAGCGCCAGTGTCCATGCGCGCGCGGCGACCCATGCGCCGGCTGGGCCGACGGGGAACATTGCATCGTCAGCACCCGCTCGCGCCCCCGGCTTGCTGACCCGGCTGCTGCAGCACCGCGCGCGTGACCCCATGGCGGCAGCCGCGCCACGGTATCGGCCCGTGGCGCCGGCCTGCTGCCAGCCCGGAGGCGATTTCTGCGACACGCTGCGCTCGCTGGCCGACGCAGCGCGCGCCGTCCTGGCCCGCCCGTGGACGAGCCCGGGGGCTCACTGAGCGGCGGCTCCCGCGTCGAAGCCGTCGGCCACGACCAGCTCGATCAGGCTCGGCGCGCCGCTCGCGATCGCGTCGCGGATCGCCGCGCCGACCTCGGCGGCGTCGGTCACACGGGCGGCCGACAGGCCGAAGCCGCGCGCAAGCGCCATGAAGTCGATCGCCGGATCCCGTAGGTCCATCGCCGTGAACCGATCCGTGCCCCGCAATGCGACCAGCCGCTCCTTGATGATCCGATAGCTGCGATTGTTCACGATCACGAAGGTCACCGGCCGGCGGAAATGGGCTGCCGTCCACATGCCCTGGACGCTGTAGAGCGAGCTGCCGTCGCCGACGACGGCGACCACCGGCCGGTCGGGATGCGCAAAACTGATCCCCACCGCCCCCGGCACGGCAAAGCCGAGCCCGCCGCTGGCCAGGCCGTAGTAACCGTGACGGTCTTCGGTACGCAAGGACGCCATCAGGGCCGGGGTAGCGGTCAGCGCCTCTTCGACGACGATCGCATCGGGCGGCAGGCTCGCCGTCAGTGCCGCCATCGCCGCGGCGGGCGCCATGGCACCACTGCCGCGCCCGGCCGCGGGGGCCGCGGCAAGCCTGGCCGACCAGTTCCTCGAGGCGATCTCGTCGAGCCGTGCCGCGGCTGCGGCGCGAAATGCGCTCGGCGCTGCATCGTCGAGCAACGGCAACAGTGCATCCAGACTTTCGCGAACGTCCGCGCGTACCGCGAGTTCGACCGGATAGTTCTTCGCGAGTTCCCAATCGCGCTCGCTCAGGTGAAGCACGCGCAGCCCGGGCGGCAGCGGGTCGATCTCGGACTCCAGCGACATCCGCAACATGTCGGCGCCCAGGCACAGCACCAGGTCGTGCGCGGCCAGCGTGTCGCGAACCCGCCGCTGGTCGCGGCCGAGCTCACCCATGAACGCACGATGGGTCGACGCGAAACGCGCGTTGTATGGCACCGACTCGCGGTAGACCGCCGCGCCGAGTCGCTCGGCCAGCGCCTGGGCCTGCTCGAAGGCGTCACGCTCGGCGAGTTCGCGCCCAGCGATGATCGCCGGGCGCTCAGCGCCGAGCAATGCGGCGACCATCGCATCGAGTACACGCGCCGACGGCGGGCTGGCGGTTTCGACACGGGTCGGGCGCCCGAGGTCGATCGTCGCCTTCGCATCGAGCACGTCGCCGGGCAGGCTGATGAACACCGGCCCCATGGGGGGCGTCAGTGCAAGCTTCGCGGCACGCCGCAGGATTCGGGGCAGGTCTTCGAGTCGCGTGACCTCGGCCGACCATTTCACCAAGGGCGCGGCAATCGGCACCAGCGGCTCGTACAGCATCGGCTCGGTCAGGCCATGGCCTTGTGGATACTGGCCGGCTGTCACGATCACCGGCGCGCCCGAGAATTTCGCGCTGTAGAGCGCACCCATCGCATTGCCCAGCCCCGGCATGCAATGCAGATTACAGGCCACCAGCCGGCCGCTCGCGCGTGCAAAGCCCTCGGCCATCGCCATCGCGCTCGCCTCTTGCAGGCCGAGCACGTAGCGGAACCGGGGATACCTGGCCACCGCTTCCATCAAGGGCAATTCGGTCGTTCCCGGATTGCCGAACATCAGGTCGACGCCTTCGTCGAGCAAGAGCTCGATCAACGCATCCCGACCGGTCACCTCGCGCACCCCCAGACCACCGCCTTCCGACATCGTCGTCTCCGTTTCCTCCGATCCGTCCAGACGGCAGAATATCCGCAAAACGATGCGTGGACGGAGACCAAGGCATGAAAACCATCGTCGAGCAATTTCGCGAGCAGGCGCAGGCGCGCCCGGACCAGATCGCTTTCGAGTCGCCGCTGAGGTGCTGGCGCTTCGACGAAGTCGATGCCACCGCGAGCCGCATCGCCAATGGCCTGAGTGCACGAGGCCTCGGTCGCGGCGACCGGATCGCGGCCCTGACCCGACACACGGCCGAATGCACCGCGCTGGTCCTGGCCGCGAACAAGATCGGTGCGGTCTGCATGCCGGTGAACTGGCGACTCGCGCCGCCCGAACTCGAATACATCCTGCGTGACGGCCGTGCCCGGGTCCTGTTCTGCGACCCGGAATTCATGCCCGCCGTCGCAAAAGCCGACGTCCCCTCGCTCGAACTGACGCTCGCCACCATTCCCGGCAATACCGAGGCCTTGTCGCTGGCCGAGTGGTGCGCAAGCTTCTCCGACGCCGATACCGGGCTGGTACCGGGCCCAGACGACGCGGCGCTGCAACTCTACTCATCGGGAACGACGGGGCTGCCCAAGGGCGTCGAACTCAGCTTCGGCAATCTCGCGGCGGGCGTGCTCGGCGCGACGGCGTCCGCGATCCACTACCACGGCCCGCCGGACCAGGTCTTTCTGAACGTGCTGCCCACCTTCCACATCGCCGGTATCGGCGTCGCACTGCTCACCGGCTCGCTCGGTGGCAAGAGCATCCTGTACCCGGAGTTCGAGCCCGCGCAGGTGCTCGCGGCGATCGGAAAGCACCGCGTGACCCACGCCTTCCTCGTACCGGCGATGATCCAGTTCCTGCTCGCCGCACCGCAGATCGAGGGCGCCGACCTCTCGTCGATGCAGGCGATCTCGTATGGCGCATCGCCGATCACCGAGCGCGTGCTGGTCGACGCCCTGCGCGTGTTCGATTGCCGGTTCATCCAGGTCTATGGACTCACCGAGACCACCGGCGCGGTGACGGCGCTGGCCGCGGAAGACCATGCGACCGAGGGCCCCAAGCAGGTGCTGCTGCGCTCGGCGGGTCGGGCGATGGATGGCGTCACGATCAAGATCGTCGACACCGCGACCGGCCAGATGCTGCCCGACGGAGAAGTCGGCGAAGTGTGGATCAGGACGCGGCAGAACATGCTGGGCTACTGGGCCCAGCCGTCGGCGAGCGCCGACGTGCTGGTCCCCGATGGCGACGGCGCCCCGCCCTGGTTCCGGTCCGGCGACGCCGGCTACCTTCGAGACGGCTACCTTTTCCTGCACGACCGCATCAAGGACATGATCGTGTCCGGTGGCGAGAACATCTACCCGGCCGAAGTGGAGAATGCCCTGATGCAGCACCCCGGGATCGCCGACGGCGCCGTGATCGGCGTACCCGACGAGCGCTGGGGCGAATCGGTGAAGGCGATCGTCGTGCCGGGCCCGGGCGCCACGCTCGCCGAGCACGACATCATCGAGTTCCTGCGCGAGCGGATCGCCCATTTCAAGTGCCCCAGGAGCGTCGACTTCGTCGACGCCATCCCCCGCAACCCGAGCGGAAAGATCCTCAAGCGAGTGCTGCGCGAGCCCTACTGGAAGGATCGCGAACGGCGAATTTCCTGATCCTGCGAATCGGCGTGCAAAGCAGCCGACCAGCGCGCGCTTCGGGTATCATCGCGCGCCATTCCAATCCCTTCGTGCGCTGCCGGCCCCGGGCGAACCGCCCATGACCCGGTTCGGGCGATGCGCACGCCCCCGCCATGTCGAACGAATTCATCCTGACCCTGAGCTGCGCCGACCGCCCGGGAATCGTGCACGCCGTCTCGGGTTTCCTGCTCGAGCACGAGGGCAATATCCTCGAGGCGCGCCAGTACGAGGATCGTGATACCGAGGTCTTCTTCATGCGGGTGCAGTTCATCGTGCCGGCCGGACTCGCGCGTGCGGCCATCGAGGCCGCGTTCTCGCCGGTGGCCGAGCGCTTTGCGATGCGCTGGGCACTCTACGAGGCCGGAACCCCCGCCTCGACGGTCATCCTGGTCTCGCGCCAGGGGCATTGCCTCAACGACTTGTTGTTTCGGTGGCGCTCCGGGCTGCTGCCGATCGACATTCGGGCGATCGTCTCCAACCACCGCGACTTCTACCAGCTCGCAGCCTCGTACAACATACCGTTCCACCATGTTCCGGTGTCGTCCGATACCAAGCCGCAGGCCGAGGCCCGACTGGTCGAGATCTTCGAGGCCGAATCGGCCGAGCTCGTGGTGCTGGCGCGCTACATGCAGATCCTGTCGGCCGGGCTATGCGAGCGCCTGGCCGGTCGCGCGATCAACATCCACCATTCCTTCCTGCCCAGCTTCAAGGGCGCCCGGCCCTACCAGCAGGCCCACGACCGGGGCGTGAAGTTGATCGGCGCGACCGCGCACTACGTGACGTCGAATCTGGACGAGGGCCCCATCATCGAGCAGGACGTCGAACGCGTGGACCACGCGATGGACGTCGACGAACTGACAGCGATCGGTCGCGACGTCGAGAGCGTGGTGCTCGCGCGCGCGGTCAAGTGGCACGCCGAGCGCCGCATCCTCGCCAACGACCACCGGACCGTGATCTTTCGCTGATCAGATCGCCGAAATCACGGCGCGCACCTTCTCGACGATCTCGTCGACATGCTTGCGCTCGGCGATGAAGGGCGGTGCGATGATCAGCGAATCGCCGGTGCTCTTCAGGTGCAAGCCGGTGTCGAACAGGCGCTTCTGGACCTCGTGACCCCGTGCCCCCGGCGCCTTGTCGGGTGCCAGTTCGACCGCGGCCATCAGGCCCACCGAACGGATGTCGCTCACACAGCCGACGTCGCGCAAGCCGTGCACGGCATCGATGAAATACGGGCTGAGCTCGGCCGCACGCTCGAACAACCGGTCCTTCTCGAAGATATCCATCATCGCCAGTCCGGCGGCGCAGGCGGCCGGATGCGCAGAGTACGTGTAGCCGTGGAAGAACTCGACGCCACGCTCCGGCCCCGCGTTGGTGATCGCGTCATAGATGCCCTGCTTGGCGACCACCGCGCCCATCGGCTGGGCGCCGTTGGTGAGCGCCTTGGCCATCGTCATCAGGTCGGGGCTTACGCCGAACGCCTGGGCGGCAAACGGTGCGCCCATCCGCCCCCAGCCGGTGATCACCTCGTCGAAGACCAGCAAGATGCCGTGGGCGTCGCAGATCCGTCGCAGCCGATCCAGATAGCCCTTGGGCGGCGGCAGGCATCCGTAGGACCCAGCCGCCGGCTCCACGAAGACCGCAGCGATGTTCTCGCCACCGAGCAACTGGCAGAAACGCTCGAGATCGTCGGCCAGCTCGGCACCATGCTCGGGCTGCCCCTTCACGAAGCGGTTCTCCGGCAAGCCGGTGTGGCGCATGTGGTAGACGCCCGGCAGGCCGACGCCGAAGGCCCGCCGATTGTTGACCATGCCGGCCAGCGCGACCCCACCCATGTTCACGCCGTGGTAAGCCCGCTCGCGGGAGATGAAGAGCTGGCGCTGCGGCTCGCCGCGCACCCGGTGGTACATCAGGGCGATCTTCATCGCCGAGTCGACCGATTCCGAGCCCGAGTTGGTGAAGAACACCCGATTGAGCCCCTCGGGCGTGTGCTGCGCGATCCGGGCAGCCAGTTCGAAGGACTTGGGCTGCGCGCGCAGGAACGGCGCCGTGAAGTCGAGCGTCTGCAACTGCTTTGCGACCGCCTCGGTGATCTCGGGCCGGCAGTGTCCGGCCGCCACGCAGAACAGGCCCGACGAAGCATCGATGAGCTTGTCGCCAGCCTCGGTGTAGAAGTACAAGCCCTCGGCGCGCACGACCATGCGTGGCTCGTGCTTGAACTCCTTGTTCGCCGAGAACGGCATCCAGAACGGCTGCAGCGCCGTTTCGACATTCGGATCCGAGTGCCCCATGGTTCCTCTCCGGGAAATATCGCGACGATTCGCGCGGGATTGTTTCAAGTCGGGCCTTGCCGGCCTTCACCACTCGAGGGTGCGGCCGACCGCGTCGGCCGCGTCACGAAGCTGTGGCAGGAACTCGCGTGCCTGCGTCAGCGACATTCGCGACACCGGGCCGTGAACCGCAACCGCGGCGACCACGACCCCGTCTTCGTTTCGCACCGGCACCGCCACGCAGCAGATGCCCTGCAGGTATTCCTCGTCGTCGACGGCAAAGCCAGCGGCGCGGATCGACTCGAGTTCCGCCAGCAGACGACCGGGCTCGATGAAGGTGCGGCTCGTGTAGCCGACCAAGGGCGTCGATCGCACGAAGCGTTCGCGCGCACGCTTGCTCATGGAGCTCAGGAAGATCTTGCCGCAGGCCGATGCATAGAGCGGCACGTTGGAGCCGGCGCCAAGCGAGACCCGTAGCGGCCAGGCCGCTTCCACACGGTCCAGGTACAGCACCGAGTTCAGGCTGGGTACGGCCAGGTTGCAGGTCTCGCCGACCTGCTCGACCAGTTCCTCGAGGATGGCGTGGCGCGACGCCCGCATCGGCGAAGACAGCAGCACGCGACCCGAGAGCTGGTGCAGGCGATGACCGCAACCGTATTGCTTGGTCCCGGGCTCCTTGGCCACGTAACCGGCATGCTCCAGCGTTGCCAGGATGCGATAGACCGTCGCCTTGGGCAGGTCGACCGCCCGGCAGATCTCGGCCAATTGCGGGGCGTCATCGCAAGCCGCGATCACTTCCAGAATTCGCACAGCGCGCAGCACTGCCGAGCCGGCCGGGATCTCGGAATCCGACCGCTCCGCCTTCGAACCACTCATGTTCTCGTCTCCAGATCCGCCTATTATGCAAAAAAACGGAACCGGATCACAGGAAACGGCGCGGATCGGTGCACGCGGGCCTACGACTGGCGCCGGTGGGGGCTGCTTCGCTGCCGCGCGAGCCCCCTGGCCCTTCAGGGCGCAGCGGCGGTATAGGTGACCTGCCCCCGGTATTGTCCCGGTTCGGGAATCGAGACGTTCGCAAAACGGAACTGCCAGCGCGCTTGCCGGTCGGTGACGCGGCCGTCATAGTCGGTCGGCGCCACCTGAACGAAGCTGCCCGGCGCGTCATCCAACGTTGGCGCCGGAAGCCCCGGATCGTCGCTGACCGTGATGACCTGCGAATAGCTGATGTAGCCTCCCCGGCCGTTCGACAGGCCGCGCCCGCCACCGTCGTTGGTGGCCGACAAGCTCACGGTACCGCTGTTGCTGCGAACGATCACGTCGAGCATGCCCAGCCCTTGCGCGGCGATGGGCACCCCGGTTCCGAAGCCGAGCGCGCCGGGTCCCGCGGGCACCGCCTGGCCCAGGTCGAAGCTGATCGTGTCGACGATGCTGCCGGCCGAGCCGACCTGCAGATGGATGAACTTGCCGATGTCGAGCTGGATCGCCAGGGCCGCGCGCGCCTCGTAGGGCTTGGTGTTGTCGCCGACCCAGATCGCGTGGGCGGCCGGCCCCGACAGCAGCGCCGTCGCGACCGTGGCGATCCGGCCCCATCGCGGCGCGGGCCGGGCCGCCAGAGGCGCCTCGCGGCCCATGGCCGACCGATCACTTGACCGTTGCTTCGACATCGAAATGTCCGGCATCCCAGTCGAGCCGGCCGGTGAGCGTGACCGGATAGACGACCTTGGGTCGTTTCTTCGAGCGCAGATCCTCGGCCGGGATCAGCGCCAGCCCACGCTCCTGCCCGGGCAGCACGGGCAAGGTGGCGATCGGGAAGTAGTAGGTCTTGCCCGCCGCATCGCGCCCCTGCAGAACCCCCTCGAGGCGGCCGTGCGCGGATCCGGCATTGCGCACCTTCACGAAGGGGATCTTCTCACCGGCATCCTTGCCGTGGCTCACGCCGATCATCTGCAAGCGGGGCTGCGCACCATCGATCGCGACATAGACGATGACGCCCAGCCGGCCCGACAGCGGCAACGAGATCGGCGCATCCTTGATCAGCGGGATCGCGGTCTGGTCATAGCTCTCGATCAGCAGCGCGAAGCGGCACTCGCCCACTTTCGCGTCCTTGGGCACATGAACCTCGAATCGAAGCGATCGACGGCTGCGCGCCTTCATCTTCATCTTGCGGCGCTCGAGCCGGAGCCACGGGCGGCAGCTGCCCGGCTGCAAGGCATCGTAGAACCGCAGCCCGCTCGTCTCGTCCAGTGTCCAGTCGGCGCTGCGCAGCACGTACTCGACGGCATCGCCGCCGACGTGCTGGAGCTGGAGGCTACGCGACAGGACTTCGCCCGGGCGGGCCGCAAGCTCGAAGCGCGACGGGGTCGCGGCCGCCGCGAAGCCGGCCGCATGCGCGGGCACACTTGCCAACGCGGCGATGGCGCAGCCGAGCCATCCGATCAGTCGGCGCGGGCGGATCACGGATTTCGTTCTACTGGACATCGATCTCGAAATAGGGGTCGAAGCGAAGGGTACCGGCGAAGTAGCGGCTGTCGACCTCGAGATCGAGGTCGAAGAAGGCCTGGATCCGGGGCGTGTCGATACGCCCTTCGTAGACGAGCACGCGCGCGCCGGCCCGGCCCTCGCCGGAGCGCAACTCGCCTCGTGCCTGCCAGCTAACTCGCAGGCCGAACGGCGAGGTCAAGCCCGCCGCGTCGAGCGGCAATACGTAGTAGATGCGCGCCATGCGCCCGCGGTACGGACGGGTGTCGAGCAGGTACTCGACGCCCGGCGCTCGCGCGCGCATGCGATGCAGGCCGGTCGCATCGCGCCCGCCCGGCTGCGCCCACTCGAGTTCGAGTCGCAGGTGGCGAGGCGGTGCGATGTCGTCGAGTCGCGCCGCATCCGCCGGGGCGCTCGCCGACATCGTCGCGGCCAACAGCCATCGAACCCAGCATCCCGCTGCCCTCACGGCATGCTCAGCGTGTACACCACACGCCCCGTATAGCGGCCGGCCGGAACGATCGTCTCGTTGGCGTAGAAGAAGGTCTTGTAGACGAACACGTAGCGCGAGGTCCGAAACGAGAGCAGGGTCTGATCCGCCGTTCCATTGAACGCACCCGGTGCGATCTCCTCGCCGCCAGACACCGTCCACCGAAAACGGGTCATCGGAATGGTGACGCTGCCGCAGGTCGACGGGGTCGCGCAAACCAGCGGTTGCGACGAGTCCACCGACAGTACCGCTTCGCGATGGCTGTTGCCGGGCGCACGCGCATAGGCGTCGATCAACGTGGTCGTGACCACGCCATTCTCGCTGCCACGTACCGGTGCGCCGGTACCGACGTCCGCCCCGGGCACGGTGAACTGGATCGTGTCGATCGACGACAGCGACGCGCCGGCCCCCACATAGATCTGCGGGCTGCCGCTCGCGACGATGCTGGTACCGGCCGATACCGACACGGGCGCGCCCGCGACGAGCACGACCAGGGCCATCGACGAGATCCATGGACGAAGGGACAGAGCCATGCGACGAGTTTACGTCAGGCCCGGGCCCCACGGCGCTCACGGTTGGGACACCGTGTAGGTGAGCACCGTCGCATAGTCGCCGGCTGGCGGTAGCGTCGGGGGCCGGTAGCGATACCGCCAGTTCGCGCTCAGCGCATTGGTGCCGCTATGGCCGGCGCTGGTCGGTGTGCAGCTCGCGCTCGAGCCGGGATGAGGCAGCGCGCCCGAGCTCGAGCGCACCGAGATGTCGGTCAGCGGAATCGTATTGGCGCCGGCGCTCAGCGCCGCGCCGGTGCAGTCGATCACGAAGGAACCGTTGTTCGTCCAGACCTGCACCGGCAGGCTCCCGTTGGAGGTGCCGACGCTGTCGCCGTCGATCATCGCGTAGCGCGGGGGGAGAGCCCCGCCGTAGGGCTGGTCGACCACATCGAGGCGACGCAAGGGATTGGCCAGCCGCACCGTGAAGTCGACGGAATCCACGGCGGCCCCGCCGCTGCCGATCCGGAAGTACAGGATGCGCGGGATCCGGACCGAGACGCCCAGACGCGCCTGCGCGCTGACGGCGGCGCCGGTCCCGCCCACGCTGATCACGCTGGCTGCATGGGACGGCATGGCCAGGCAGGCGGCCAAGGCGACCAGAATGCCTGGCAGCGGCCGATACCGGTCGCGCCTGGCCGGTCGCGAGCGGCGTTCGACACGCCGCTTCGGCGAGCGCGTTCGCAAGGTACGCGCGGCCAAGGATTGCGCTCGCCAGGACCGCGGATCAGGGCTGCGACGCCGTGTAGGTGATCGTGGTCTGGTAGTCGCCCGCGGCCGGCAGTGTCGTCGGCGCGTAGGCATAGGTCCAGGTGTCGTTGAGATCATTGACGCCCGACGAGCCGCGAAGCGCACCGACGCAGGCCAGGCTGGTTCCGGGGTGCGCCAGGGTGCCACTGCTCGACACGGAAATGTCGGACTTCGGAATCGTATTGGAGCCGCTGGTCAGGTCGGCGCCGCTGCAATCGAGCGTGGCCGAGCCGTTGTTGGTCCAGAGCTGAACCGGGATCTGCCCGTCGCTCGCGCCATTGTCGTCGCCGGCCGTGATAGACGCCGACGACGGAATGGCGCCCGAGAACACGGCATCGCTGATGGGCAGCGCCCCCAGGCCGGTGAACCCGGCGGTGAAGGTCACGTTGTTCACCGTGGCGCCGGTGGCGCCCACGCGCAGGTACAGGATGCGGGGGACGTTCACGGCGATGTTCAGCTTGGCCGAGGCCGACAGTCCGGACGAGCTCGCCGGAACGGCGGTGATCCGGCTCTCTGCGACGGCCTGGGCGGATGCGAGGGCGATCAGGGTGGCGATGACGAGTTTGCGCATTTGATCCTCTTTCATGAGTCGCGTTGCCGGTGGTTGTCGCCGGCGAAATCACGAAAAGGAGGATGAAACGGCCGCTTGGAAAACTTTAGGGTCGAAGGACGAACGGCGCCCGACGCGGACGAGCGGCATGGCAGCGGAAATTGTTCCGCGCCGGACGTGACCAAAGTCACGCGCGCTTGGCCCGTTCGGCGCTCGATCGCACGTAGGCATGACAAGAGATATGCCATTCGCGAACCGCGAAACAGGCATCAAGGGCCGAGCCACCCCGGTGGCGCCCCTCGGGTTCAGGGCTGCGCGATCACCGTGGCCAGGCCAGGCCCGGACGCCCGGTCCACGCGTTCCCGACCGAAGGCAGGAAGCCCGCCCGTCGCCTTGGCGCAATCGGGCGCCGAACCCGATGCGTCGGACGCAAGGAAACAACCGAACTGAACGGTGCCCGCATTGCTTCGGAACGAGCGCCCCGACAACTCGATGCGCGGCAGCACGCGAACGCGGATGTTCAGACGCGCGGACACCGTTGCGCCCCGACTGCTAGGGCCGACGGCCGTGACCCGGCTCTCGCCGATCGCATCGGGCACACCGGCCACGGCCAGCAGGATCATCGCCGTGAGCCGGCATCGCATGGCTGCATGTCGCCTCATCCCGTGGACATCGGCGCGGCGGCGGAGAACTTGAGGCCTGCGCGACCAGACTGCGGCTGTGACCGGCGGCCACGGGGCCGGCGAAGGATTCGATCCGGGCTTACTCGCCGACCTTGACGACGGCCAGATCGGCTCGGGCCTGCCCGCGCGGCGACAGGTCCACGACCGGATAGGGATCGTCGGGGGGCCCCCAAGGCAGGCGCACGGTGGCCGGGTCCAGCGCAAGGCGATGTCGGCCGGCCCGCACCACGGCGAACTCATAGCGGCCGTCCGGACCGGTGACGGTCTCGAGGACACCATCGAGCATCACCCTCGCCCCGGGCACCGGTCTTTCGTTCGGCTGGCGTACGCCGTCGCCGTTGGCGTCCTCGAACACCATGCCGCCGACACTGCCCGCGCCCCGTCCATTTCCGGGCTGACCCGCCAGGTAGCCGCTGCCGCGCGAGTCGGCCCAACGCAAGGTCAGCCATAGGCTGCGCTCGCGCACCCGGTCGTCGGCCTGGCCGAACAGAGGTTGGGTGGAACCGGTCGATCCCACGACCAGGTTCCAGGACGCATTGGCCCCCACGCTCCAGCCGCCGCCGAGCGCCGCGCTCAGCTGGAGCGATGCCGCCAGCGCGTATTCGTTCCGAAACGGGTCGCTGGTACGGGCATACCGAACCCACGATTGGAGCTGCCGCCCCTCGCCCAGGGGCCCGCCGTAGGAAACCCCCAGGGTCGGACGGAAGCGCCGACCGGTGTCGCCATCCTCCACCCCGACACCGGCGGTCATGCCGAGCGACCAGTCCTGCCTGACACTCAGGTCGCGTGAAACCACCAGTTCCTGCACGCGGGAGTCGGTCCCGCTACGGACGGACGACAGGTTGTACTGGACCCGGTCGACGACGCCGCGCAGCGTGCGCGACAGATAGGCCGAGGCCTGGATATGCCGCCTCGACTCGCTGGCACCGTCATCGAAGCTCGGGTTCGATCCACGCCAATGCAGGTTGGCGCCGATCGATCGGCGCAGGTCCAGGCGCGTACCGGCCCCGATGCTGAACGCATTGGTGCGCATCGGCGCGCGCCCGGTCACCAGGGGGTCGGCCCGGTCGACCTCGGCGCCCGCGCCCCAGTAGCTAGACGGGTCGACATGGTCGTAGCGGGCCCACAGGCCTTGTTGGCCGGCGGACAGGACGGTCGAGTACCAGGACAGGCCGCGATCGATACGCCACACGGCACCGCGCCAGGCTTCATAGCCGTCGAGGTACTCGCTTTCGGCCCAGACGCCGACCCGCTTGCCGCTGTTGGCGACATATTGCAGGCGCCAGCGCAGGTGGTCCGAGAAATGACGGCCGCCGACCAGGCCGCTCCAGCCCGTATAGCTGCCGGTCTCCGGCGAATCGCGCACATCGATCAACTGCAACGCCGTCACGAGCGAACCGCCGATCCGGTGCGAGCCCGCGACCGTGGTGGCCCGGCCCGTTGTCCGCGTCAGGCCGTAGCCGGTCTGCCCCTCGAGCCGGACGATCCGGCCGGTCTCGGCCGCGAACCCGGAAACCGGCGAGCGCAGATAGCTGCCGAGCCCCTCGAGGAGCACGCCGGGAAGGACGAAGCGACGCGCGCCGGCAAACACGCTGGTCGCCTTGCTGCGAAGCAGACCGATCGAGTTGCCCAGGCTCCAGCCACCCGCCAGCGGCATCCCGATCTGGCTCAGTGTCAGCCGGCCCGATCGGTTGGTGCCGGCGCCGAAGGGATCGGTCCGACTGGCCGACTGGTAGGCCGTCTCGACCAGGATCTCGCCATAGTTGAGCGTTTCGCGGCGGTGCAGCAGGAACACGCCGAGATCATTGCCGGCGGAGCCGACATTATTGGACCGGCGTCCTGCCCGGGTCTCCAGGACCGTGGCCCTGAAGCCCTCCGGTTCGGGGCCACCGGACTCGGGCTCGGCTCCTTCGGCCGCCTCGGCGCCGCCGGCCGAATTCATCAGCTGGTCCTGGTAGGGCAACTGCTCGAGCGCCTTGGCCCCCGCCGAACGCGTGACGTCGCCCCCGGGACGCACCGCGGCGTCGGACGACGCCGCGGCGGCGGCCGACGCCTCGCCGGACGGCGCCGATTGTGCCGCCGCCCAGACCGGCACCAGCAGGCAGGCAAAGGCAAGACGAGGGCTGGACATGGATTTCGTCGGCCGCGGGGAGCAGGAATCGATGCACGCCGATCCCGTCCTCCCTCGAGACCCGCGCGCCGAAAGTCGGTCGGAGTTTACGGCAAGCGCGCGCCGCGACATGCCGGCGCCCCGGCCCCGCTCGCTATAATCCCGGGTTTCCCGGCCGCCCGTCCAAGATGCAAGAGAAATACGATCCGAAGGCCGTCGAGGCCGAGGCCCAGGCGCACTGGCAAGACATCGACGCCTACCGCGCGCGGGAACACGATCCCCGCTTCCCCAAGGGCAAGTTCTACGCCTGCTCCATGCTGCCCTACCCCTCGGGGAAGCTGCACATGGGGCACGTGCGCAACTACACGATCAACGACGTCATGTATCGCTACCTGCGGATGAGCGGGTACAACGTACTGATGCCGATGGGCTGGGACGCGTTCGGCCTGCCTGCCGAGAACGCAGCCATTCGCAACAAGGTCGCGCCGGCCAAGTGGACCTACGAGAACATCGCCTACATGAAGGGGCAGATGCAGGCGATGGGCCTGGCCATCGACTGGTCGCGCGAGGTCGCGGCCTGCGATCCGAAGTACTACAAGTGGAACCAGTGGCTGTTCCTGAAGATGCTCGAGAAGGGCATTGCCTATCGCAAGACCCAGGTCGTCAACTGGGATCCGGTCGACCAGACCGTGCTCGCCAACGAGCAGGTGATCGATGGTCGCGGCTGGCGAACCGGCGCGGTCGTCGAGAAACGCGAGATCCCCGGCTACTACCTGAAGATCACAGACTACGCCGACGAGCTGCTGGCCGCGGTCGAGAACGACCTCGATGGCTGGCCGGATCGCGTGCGAACGATGCAGGCGAACTGGATCGGCCGCTCCACCGGCGTGCGATTCGCCTTCACACACGAAATCCGTGATGCCGACGGCGAGCGGGTCGACGACGGGCGCATGTACGTCTTCACGACCCGCGCCGACACGATCATGGGCGTGACCTTCGTGGCGGTCGCGCCCGAACACCCGATTGCCTCCGTGGCAGCGGCCAGTGATCCGCAGATCGCGGCTTTCGTCGACGAGGCCCGCCAGGGCTCGGTCATGGAAGCCGATCTCGCCACCATGGAAAAGAAAGGCGTACCGACCGGCTTGACGGTCACGCACCCGCTCACCGGCGCACCGGTCGACGTCTGGATCGGCAACTATGTGCTGATGAGCTACGGCGACGGCGCCGTGATGGGCGTGCCGGCACACGACGAGCGCGACTTCGCCTTCGCGAAGAAATACGACCTGCCGATTCGCCAGGTCGTCGCGATCGACGGCGAGGAATTCTCCACCGATGGCTGGCAGCCCTGGTACGAATCCAAGGCAGGCGGTCGATGCGTGAACTCCGGCAAGTACGACGGGCTCTCGTTCGAGGCCGCGATCGATGCCATCGCCGCCGACCTGGACGCGCGCGGGCTGGGCGGCAAGAAGGTACAGTGGCGTCTGCGCGACTGGGGCATCTCGCGCCAGCGCTACTGGGGCACACCGATCCCCATCATCCACTGCGACGACTGCGGCCCGGTTCCGGTGCCGGTGGCCGACTTGCCCGTGGTACTGCCAGAAGATCTCGTCCCCGACGGCAGCGGCAACCCGCTGAACACCGACGAGCGCTTCCTGCGCTGCCAGTGCCCGAGCTGCGGCAAAGAGGCGCGGCGCGAGACCGACACCATGGACACCTTCGTCGACTCGTCGTGGTACTACATGCGCTATTGCAGTCCCGACAACGACGACGCAATGGTCGACGCCCGCAACGACTACTGGATGCCGATGGACCAGTACATCGGCGGCATCGAGCATGCGGTGCTCCATCTGTTGTATGCGCGATTCTGGACCCGCGTGATGCGCGACATCACCGGCGAGGTGGCCGGCGACCCGGCGCGTGGCATCGTGCAATTCGACGAGCCGTTCACGCGGCTGCTTTGTCAGGGCATGGTGCTCAACCACATCTTCATGCGACGCACCGACAAGGGCGCGATCGACTACCTCTGGCCGGATGACGTCGAGTGGGTTCACGACGATGCCGGCAAGCCGGTGTCGGTGCGCTCCAAGCTCGATGGCCAACCGGTGGAATACGGCGGCATCGGCACGATGTCCAAGTCCAAGAACAACGGCGTCGATCCACAGGCGCTCATCGACGCCCATGGTGCCGACACCGCGCGACTGTTCGTGATGTTCGCGAGCCCGCCCGAGCAGACGCTCGAATGGTCGGGCGCAGGCGTCGACGGCGCCAATCGCTTCCTGCGCCGCCTGTGGACGTTTTGCCAGCGCCATGCCGGGCCCATCTCGGGTGCTGCCGACCTCGCCGACCCGGCCTCGCTCGACGAAGCCCAGCGAACGCTTCGCCGCGAGATCCACACGGTGCTGCGACAGGCCGACTACGACTATCAACGCATCCAGTACAACACCGTCGTTTCGGCGGCGATGAAGATGCTCAATGCGCTCGAGGGCGCCAAGCTCGATGAGGCCTCGAGTGCGACCCCCGCCGTCCTGCGCGAATGCACATCGGTCCTGCTGCGAATCCTCTATCCGGTCGTTCCGCATGTGACCCATGCGATCTGGCAGGCGCTCGGCCTTGCGCGGGACGGGGTCGACCTTCTCGATGCACCCTGGCCACAGGTGGACGAGGGCGCGCTCGTCCAGGACGAGATCGACCTCGTCTTGCAGATCAACGGCAAGGTGCGCGGATCGGTTCGTGTGGCTGCCAACGCCGATCGCAAGACGATCGAGGCCGCCGCGCTGGCCACCGAAGCCTTCGCCAAGCATGCCGAGGGCAAGACGCTTCGAAAGGCCATCGTCGTGCCCGGCCGACTCGTGAACCTGGTCGTCTGATGCGCGTCGCGGGCAAGCGCGGAGCGCGCCGGCGGCTGGCGGCCGCCGGCGTCGCGCTGGCACTGGGGGCCTGTGGCTTCCACCTGCGCGAATCGGCCAACCTGCCCTTCGAGTCACTGCACCCGGCCTTCGCACCCAACTCCACGCTCGGAGTGGAGTTCAAGCGAGCGCTGCGCGCCGCGACCAATACCCGCATCGAGCCGGACCGAAACCAGGCGCAAGCGATTCTGGTCTCGATGACCGAGCGCCGCGAGAAGGAGATCACCGTGTTCTCCTCGGCGGGGCGACCGCGCGAGTATCAGCTGCGGCTCGTATTCCAGTTCGCCCTCGTCGACCCGCGAGGCGTCGAGATGCTCAAGCCGACGACGATCACCTTGCGACGCGAGATCACCGCGAGCGACCTCCAGTTGCTCTCCAAGGAGCAGGAAGAAGTCCTGCTGTACCGCGAGATGCAGACCGACATGGTCCAGCAGGTGCTACGCCGCCTCTCGCTGATCCGCGTCGCCAAGCCCTGAGCCAAGCCCCTTGCAAGCACGGCCGGACGACATCGACAGGGTCTTGCAGGACGGCCTGCCGCCGGTCGTCTGGATCCACGGCGAAGAACCGCTGATCGAGATCGAGACGGCCGACGCCGTGCGTCGGCGTGCGCGAGAACTGGGCTTCGCCGAGCGGGTCGTGCTGCAGGTCGAGCGAGGATTCAGCCCGGACATGATTGGCGCCGAGACCGGCGCATTGTCCCTGTTCGCCGAGCGCAAGCTGGTGGAGGTCCGCTGCCCTGGTCGGCCGTCGAAGGAACTGGCCCGGGCCATCGCCGAGCAGGCGTCGACCCTGGCCGGAACCGACGAGGTGCGACTGCTGGTCGGCAGCGGGCGCCTCGACAAGGCCACGACCGGCGCGGCCTGGTTCGCACCGGTCGCACGCGGCGGACTCGTGGTGCCAGTCTATCCGGTCGAGCGCTCGGCGCTGCCGCAGTGGATCGCCAACCGGCTGGCCCGGCAACGCCAACGCGCCGACGCCGACACCCTACGCATGATCGCCGAGCGCGTCGAGGGCAATCTGCTCGCCGCCCACCAGGAGATCCGCAAGCTCGGACTGCTGTTCGAACCCGGCGCGCTACCCGCCGAGGAAGCGCAAGAGGCGGTCCTGAGCGTGGCTCGCTACGGCTCTTTCGACCTGCTCGAGGCAGCGCTGTCCGGCGACGTCGAGCGCACGCTGCGCAGCCTCGACGGTTTGCGCGCCGAAGGCGAGCCGGCCCCGTTGCTGCTCTGGGCACTGGCCGACGGCACGCGGACGCTGGAGGCGGCGACCGAGGCCCGCCTGGGCGGACGCCCCGTGGCCGAGGTCCTGCGCTCGGCCCGCGTGTTCGGCCGCGCGCGCGAACAGGCGTTCCAGGCCGCGGCCAGCCGCTTCACGCCATCGCAAGTCCGAAAGATCCTGCAGAGCGCGGCCCGCACCGATAGAATCGTCAAGGGGATCGAAGCCGGCGACGAATGGGACGCACTGCTTCGCCTGGCGCTGGCATTGGCAGGGGCGCCCTTGCCGGCCGAACCTGCCGCCCGGTGAAACCCCCGAGTCATCTGTCCGGATCCGCCATGGAACATCACGCTACCGACGTCAACGCCTACATCGACGATCTCGGCCGCCGCGCGCGACAGGCCTCGCGCGAGATGGCCCGTGCGCCGACCGCTGCCAAGAATGCGGCGCTGCTGGCCACCGCCGGCGCGATTCGCCGCGAGGCCGAGGCCCTGAAATCCGCCAATTCGCGCGACCTCGACGCGGCCCGCGCCGCGGGGCTGGACCCGGCCTTCGTCGACCGCCTGGCGCTGACCGACAAGGTCATTGCCGGCATGGCCGAAGGGCTGGAGCAGATCGCCACGCTCGCCGATCCGATCGGAGAGATCTCCGAGCTGCGCTACCGCCCCACCGGAATCCAGGTCGGCCGGATGCGGGTGCCGCTGGGCGTGATCGGCATCATCTACGAGTCGCGCCCCAATGTAACGATCGATGCCGCGGGCCTGTGCATCAAGTCGGGCAATGCCACGATCCTGCGTGGCGGATCCGAGGCCATCCACAGCAACCAGGCGCTCGCCGGCCTGATTCGCGAAGGCCTGCAAAGCGCGGGCCTGCCAGCCGAAGCGGTCCAGGTGGTCGAAACCACCGATCGGGCCGCGGTCGGCGCACTGATCCAGCGCCCCGAGTGGATCGATGTCATCGTCCCTCGCGGCGGCAAGTCGCTGATCGAACGCATCTCGCGCGAGTCCCGCGTGCCGGTGATCAAGCATCTCGACGGGATCTGCCATGTCTTCATCGATGCTGCGGCCGAACCCGAGATGGCGATCCGCGTCGCCGACAACGCCAAGACGCAGCGCTACTCGCCGTGCAACACGATGGAGACCCTGCTCGTCGATGCTTCGATCGCGCCAACCGTACTGCCGCGGCTGGGACGCATCTATGCGGACAAGGGCGTCGAGATGCGTGCCGATGAGCCCGCTTGCGCCCTGCTCGCCGAGGCCGGCCTGCCCTGCCAGCCGGCCACCGAAGACGACTGGCGCACCGAGTACCTGGCGCCGATCGTCTCGATACGGATCGTGCCCGGGATCGATGCCGCGATCGAGCACATCAACACCTACGGCTCGAACCACACCGATGCCATCATCACCAACGACCACGGGCACGCGATGCGCTTCCTGCGCGAGGTCGATTCCTCGTCGGTGATGATCAATGCCTCGACACGCTTTGCCGATGGCTTCGAATTCGGCCTCGGGGCCGAGATCGGGATCTCCACCGACAAGCTCCACGCTCGCGGCCCCGTGGGCCTGGAGGGGCTGACATCGATGAAGTTCGTCGTGTTCGGCTCGGGTCAGGTCCGGACCTGAGCCGGCTTCGCCGCACTCCGGAGATCGCGCGTGGGCTCGGGCTACCTGTGGGTGAAGGCGCTTCATATCGTGTTCGTCACGAGTTGGTTCGCCGGGCTGTTCTACCTGCCCCGGATCTTCGTGAACCTGGCCATGACGGACCCCGGCGAGGCCCGCGACCGGCTGTTGCTGATGGCCGGCAAGCTCTACCGCTTCATGAACCCGCTGATGGTGCTGGCCCTTGGGCTGGGGCTGTGGTTGTGGCTGGGCTACGGTGTCGGCGCCGGCCAGGGATGGATGCATGCGAAGCTGGCACTGGTGGTGCTGTTGCTGGGCTATCACCATGCCTGCGCTCGCCTGCTGCGCAAGTTCCGCGAGGACCGCAATGCCCGATCGCATGTCTGGTACCGCTGGTTCAACGAAGTGCCGGTATTGATCCTGCTCGCGGTCGTCGTGCTCGTCGTGGTGCGACCGTTCTGAGCGTCGAGCACCCGAAGTCCGCGCCTGGAGACCCGAATGAAAATGATCGAGTATTTCGTCCATCCCTCGTCACCGTGGGCCTATCTCGGCCACCGACGCTTCATGGCGATCGCTCGGCGCCACGATGCCAACATCGTGCTGCGACCGATCGACCTGAACCGGATCTTTCCGATCTCCGGCGGCCTGCCGTTGCCCAAGCGTGCACCCCAGCGCCAGGCCTATCGGCTGGCGGAACTCTCTCGCTGGAGCCGCCATCTGGGCATGCCGCTGAACCTGCACCCGCGCCATTTCCCGGTCGATGGCGTGCCGGCGAGTCTGGCTGTCATCGCCGCCTTCCACCAGGCCGGCATCGAGCGCGCGATGGAGTTCACCGCGCGTCTGATGGAAGGCGTCTGGGTCAACGAACAAGACATTTCCGATCGAGACACCCTGGCCGCGATCGCGTCGTCCTGCGGGCTCGATGCGCAGTCCGTGCTGTCGGCCAGTGCCGCATCGGGCACCGAGCTCGATCGCAACACCGCCGACGCCACCGAGGCGCAAGTGTTTGGTGTGCCCTGGTACCGCTTTGCGGGCGAGTCCTTCTGGGGTCAGGATCGACTCGAATTCGTCGAGCGCGCGCTTGCCAGTGCCGAGTGATGCGACGCGCTTGAAACTCTTCTCTCCCTGCCCCCGCGGCACCGAGGCAGCGCTGTCCGAGGAACTGCGCCAACTTGGCGCGGACATCCTCGAGACCCCTCCCGGTGGCGTGCGCTATGCTGGCGATCGGGCCCTCGCCTACCGGGCCAATCTGCACGCCCGTATCCCGAGCCGCGTGCTGATGCAGGTCGCCGAAGGCGACTACCGCAACGAGAAGACACTCTACGCGCTGGCGCTCGATACCCCGTGGGAGTCCTGGTTCGATGCAACGTCGAGCCTGCGCGTCGACGTATCGGCGATTCGCTCGCCCTTGCGAAGCCTGAACTTCGCCACGCTCAAGGTAAAGGATGCGATCGTCGATCGCCTGCGCGAGCGGACCGGGCAGCGTCCGTCGATCGACACCCGGGCGCCGGACGTGCGCGTCTTCGCCTTCCTGACCGAGCGGCGTGCGACACTCTATCTGGACTTGTCGGGTGAACCCCTGTTCAAGCGCGGCTGGCGTGGCCGCGACGACAAGGGCGAGGCCCCCCTCAAGGAGAATCTGGCGGCGGCGCTTCTGGCACTCGCCGGTTGGTCCCCCGGACAGGCACTCTACGATCCCTTTTGCGGCTCCGGCACGATTCTGATCGAGGCGGCGCAGATGCAGGCAGGCATCGCGCCTGGGCTGTCCCGCTCGTTCGCGCTGCAGCGACTGCGCGACCACGATTCCGGCCTGTTCGACCGCCTGCGCGCCGATGCCATGCGAGCGGCCCGGATGCCGCACCCGGATGCCGCGCCCATCGCCGGCAGCGACATTGATCCCCGAATGATCGAACTGGCGCGACGCAACGCCGAGCGCGCCGGCCTGGCTCGCCACGCGATCACGTTCGAAGTTCGGGACTTCCGCTCGGCACCAGCGCCGTTCACGCCGCCAGGCAAGGTCGTGACCAACCCGCCCTATGGCGAGCGCATCGGCTTGCGCCACGATGGCAGCAGCGCAGACGAGGCCGTGATCGGAATGATCGGCGCGAACCTGAAGCGCCATTTCGGCGGCTGGCAGGTCTGGATGCTGTCGAACGACCGCCAGTGGCCAAGACAACTCGGGCTGCGCGAGAAGCGGAAGTACCCGCTCTACAACGGCGCGATCGAGTGCCGCCTCTTTGGCTTCGAGGTCTTCGACGCCGGCGCGCGAGCGTAGTCTACGCCCGATAGTCCGTCGACAAGTCCTAAAGCGCGTCCAGCGGGATCTTCAGGTAGCGCACGCCGTTGTCCTCGGGAGGCGGCAGCGCGCCGGCACGCATGTTCACCTGGACCGAGGGCAGGATCAGGGTCGGCATCTTCAGCGTGGCGTCGCGGGCTTCTCGCATGGCCACGAAGGCGGCCTCGTCGACTCCGTCATGCACATGGATGTTGTGGACCCGTTGCTCGGCCACCGTCGTTACGACCTGTACGGGCCGCCCACCGGGGGCGTAGTCGTGGCACATGTACAGCCGAGTCGACTCAGGCAGGGCCAGCACCTTTCGGATCGACCGGTAGAGCGTCGTCGCGTCGCCGCCAGGAAAATCGCAGCGCGCGGTTCCGTAGTCGGGCATGAACAGCGTATCGCCCACGAACGCGGCGATCTCGTCGCCATCTCGGATGACATAGGTCATGCAGGCCGGCGTGTGGCCCGGCGTGTGAATTGCCCGCGCCGCCAGGCCACCGACCGTGAAGGCATCGCCGTCACCCCATAGTCGGTCGAACTGGCGTCCATCGCGTGCGAACTCGCTACCGGCATTGAAGAGCTTGCCGAAGGTCTGCTGTACCGTCGTGATCTGACTGCCGATCGCGAGCCGCCCGCCCAGTGCGGCCTGCAGATGGGGCGCGGCCGACAAGTGATCGGCATGCACGTGGGTCTCGAGCAGCCATTGCACGGTGGCGCCTAGCTCGCGCACCCGCGCAATGATCCGATCGGCCCCGGCGGTCGCCGTTCGCCCCGAAGCCGGGTCGTAGTCGAGCACGCTGTCGACGATCGCACACTGTTGCGTGAGGCGGTCCAGCACGATGTGGCTGAAGGTCGACGTGGCTTCGTCGAACAAGGACTCGACGCGCAAGCGATCGCCCTGGTCGCTTGTCTTGAAGGCTTGCATGTTCAGGCTTTCGAAGTGGAACGAGCGGTGTGCACGCGCGGCGGGCACGAGCACATCCCACAATGTACGCCAAGGCGCGGGAGGCGCGCGCCTTCGTCGATCAGACGATTCCGAGGTGCTCGGTGCTCTTGGTCAGGTCCTTCGCCGCCCGCTGGCTGTTCAGCTTGATGTTCAGGCGCAGGTCATTGACCGAGTCGGCATTCCTCAGCGCGTCCTCGTAGGTGATCTGGCCGCTCTCGTAGAGGTCGAACAAGGCCAGGTCGAAGGTCTGCATGCCGAGTTCTCGGCTTTTCTTCATGATCTCCTTGATCTGGCCGACGTCGCCCTTGAAGATCAAGTCGGAGATCAGCGGCGAATTGAGCATGACCTCCACGGCAGGCACACGACCCTTGCCATTGGCGGTCGGGATCAATCGCTGCGACACGATGCCGCGAAGGTTCAGCGACAAGTCCATCAGGAGCTGATGTCGACGCTCTTCCGGGAAAAAGTTGATGATCCGGTCGAGCGCCTGGTTGGCGCTGTTGGAGTGCAGCGTCGCCAGGCACAGGTGCCCGGTTTCCGCGAAGGTCACCGCGTGTTCCATCGTCTCGCGGTCCCGGATCTCGCCGATCATGATCACGTCGGGCGCCTGGCGCAGCGTGTTCTTCAGCGCCACTTCCCAGCCATCGGTATCGACCCCGACTTCCCGGTGCGTGATGATGCAGTTGCGATGCGGATGGACGAACTCGACCGGGTCCTCGATGGTGATGATGTGGCCCTGGCTGTTCTCGTTGCGATGACCGATCATCGCGGCCAGCGTATTCGACTTCCCGGAGCCGGTCGCACCGACGACGATGATCAGGCCCCGCTTCGCCAGCGCGATGTCTGCCAGCACGGGCGGCAGTTGCAGCTCGTTCAGGTTCGGAATTTCCGACTTGATCGTCCGCAGGACGATGCCCACACGTCCCATCTGCATGAACGCATTGACGCGGAAACGGCCGATCCCGGTGGGACTGATCGCGAAGTTGACCTCGCGGCTCGACTCGAATTCGGCCGCCTGGCGATCGTTCATCAGCGCGCGCGCGAGCTCGACCGTGTGGCCGCCGGACAAGGGCACGTTCGACACCGGCTGCAATTTGCCGTCGATCTTGAACGCCGGCGGAAAGTCGGCGGTCAGGAAGAGGTCCGATCCGTTCTTCGACAGCATCAGCCGAAGCAGGTCGTGCAGGAATTTCGATGCTTGTTCGCGTTCCATTGATTCGCTTCGCTCGGCTGGTGTCTTGTTTTCGTTTTGGCTCCGGCCGCTCGCTTTGCTCGCTTAACCTGGCTGGGCCAGGTTAGCCTTCGCCTCCAACGTTCGTTTTGGCTCCGGCCGCTCGCTTTGCTCGCTTAACCTGGCTGGGCCAGGTTAGCCTTCGCCGAAACTTCCCGGGCTGACTGCGTCAGCCCGGGAAGTTTTCTTTCACGGCTGCGGCGCTGCGGGCTTCAGCCATGGAGATCTGGTTCTTGCGGACGAGGTCGGTCAGGCACTGGTCGAGGGTCTGCATGCCGACCGCGCCGCCCGTTTGGATCGCCGCATTCATCTGTGCGACCTTCGCCTCTCGGATCAGGTTTCGGATCGCGGGGGTCCCGATCATGATTTCGTGGGCGGCGACGCGACCGTTGCCGTCCTTGGTCTTGAGCAGGCTTTGCGAGATCACCGCCTTCAGGGACTCGGAAAGCATCGCCCGGATCATGTCCTTCTCGGCCGCCGGGAACACGTCGACGACCCGGTCGATCGTCTTGGCGGCTGACGAGGTGTGCAGGGTCCCGAACACCAGGTGGCCCGTCTCGGCCGCGCTCATGGCCAGCCGGATCGTCTCGAGGTCGCGCAGCTCGCCGACCAGGATCACGTCGGGATCCTCGCGAAGGGCCGATCGCAACGCATTGTTGAATGACAGCGTCATCGGTCCGACCTCGCGCTGATTGATCAGGCAGCGCTTGGACTCGTGGACGAACTCGATCGGATCCTCGACGGTGAGGATATGGCCGTAGTGGTTCTCGTTGATATGGTTGACCATGGCGGCCAGCGTGGTCGACTTACCCGAGCCGGTCGGTCCGGTCACCAGCACGAGGCCACGCGGCTGCTCGGCGATCTCGGTGAAGATCTTGGGCGAATTCAGTTCCTCGAGCGTCAGGATCTTCGACGGAATCGTCCGCATCACGGCGCCGGCACCGCGGTTCTGCACAAAGGCGTTTACGCGGAAGCGGGCCAGGCCCGGAATCGCGAAGGAGAAGTCGCACTCGAGGTTCTCCTCGTACTCCTTGCGCTGCGAGTCGTTCATGATGTCGTAGATCATCCCGTGGACATCCTTGTGTTCCATCGGGGGCAGATTGATCCGCCTCACGTCGCCGTGGACCCGGATCATCGGGGGCAGGCCGGCCGAGAGGTGAAGGTCCGAAGCCTTGTTCTTGACAGCGAATGCGAGGAGCTCTGCAATGTCCATGCGGCGAATCCGATCGACGAGTCGGGAAAATTCGTTCTTCGCCGCGCCGGCAAAGCGGGTTGCGGGCGCGGCAATCCACGGACGAGTCTTGCACCAAGCCGGGTGACAGGGCTGCCACCTCACGACAAGGGGAAGCTATCAGCGATGAACGGAGGCTCGACAAACGAAACCGAATCCCACCGGGCGCTTTCAGCGGTCGAACGGCGAATCGCGGATGCCTGCCTGGCCTGCGGGCGCGACCCCGGATCGGTTCGGCTCCTGGCCGTGAGCAAGACCTTCGGGGCCGAACGAGTGCTCGAGATGGCCGCGTGTGGGCAACTCGCGTTCGGCGAAAACTACGTCAGCGAGGCACTGGCCAAGATCGAGAGCTGCTCGAAGGACTGGACGGGGCCGAGGCTGGAGTGGCACTTCATCGGCCCGGTGCAGTCGAACAAGACCCGGCCGATCGCGGGCCACTTCGACTGGGTCCACTCGGTCGACCGAGAAAAGATCGGTCGCCGGCTTTCAGACGCGCGAGCGGAACTGGCGACCTCGGAAACCGCGCCGCTCAATGTGTGCATCGAGGTCAATGTCAGTGACGAGCCGACCAAGCACGGTTGCGCCATCTCCGAGGTGCCGGCGCTCGCCGACACGCTGGCGGCGCTGCCCATGCTGCGGCTGCGAGGCCTGATGGCGATTCCCGCGCCCACCGAGGACATGTCGGCCCAGCGCGCGAGCTTCGAGAAGCTGCGCCACTGTCAGGAAGCGCTGGTCGAGCGCGGCCATTCGCTGGACACGCTCTCGATGGGCATGTCCGCCGACCTCGAAGCCGCGATCGCCGAGGGCGCGACCATCGTACGGGTCGGAACCGCCTTGTTCGGAAAACGCTGAGTGAAAGGCCGACCGGGCAGGACGCCCGCGGGGATCGAGGCTGCCGGTGCCCGGCAGCCGTGCGATCGCAGCAGGGCCCTAGGGCCCCGCGAGAGACCTCAGGCCATCGCCTTGACGGCGGCGGCGAGGCGGCTTTTGTAGCGAGCCGCGGCATTCTTGTGAACGATCTTCTTGTCGGCGATCCGATCGATCACCGCCTGCGAGGCACGCATGGTGCTCATCGCCGCTTCCTTGTCGCCGGCCGCGATGGCCTTGCGAACGGCCTTGACGGCGGTGCGCATCGTGGAGCGCAGGCTGCTGTTGTGGAGATTGCGCTTGACGGCCTGACGGGCACGCTTGCGCGCGGACGCGATATTTGCCATTTACAGACTCTCGTTACCCTATGCTTGCCGGTTCTGCCAATTCCGTCGAGGCCGCCCGAAAACGCTGCGAACCGCAAGGCCCGTGGCCCATCGGCCCCCGGGCCTCTCGAACTGTTTCGGAACTCGGAATCGCTTTTTGTCGCCCCGATTTGCTTTCGGCGCTCCGGGTTGCATTCCTGGGTTAAATTCGTGCGAAGCCGAAAGATTCGCTTGAGAAAGCCTTGAAGTATAACCCGCCCCCGCTCGATACATCAATTCCCCGTTCGCCGGCCCGCCAGCGTCGCACCAAGCGCTCACGATGAACCTGCTTCGCGCCGCGGCGACCGTCAGCGGTCTGACCCTGTTGTCCAGGGTGACCGGACTGATTCGCGACAACCTGATCGCCGTCATCTTCGGTGCCAGTGCCCTGACCGACGCCTTTTTCGTGGCGTTTCGGCTGCCCAATCTGCTGCGGCGCCTGTTCGCGGAGGGTGCGTTCTCGCAGGCCTTCGTACCGATGCTCGCCGAGGCGCGTGCGCGATCCGAGGCATCGGGCGACCCGGCGCGGCTGCGTGGTTTCGTGGATCGGATCGCGACCGCACTGTTCTGGACCCTGGTCCTGCTCTCGGTCGCGGGCGTCGTCGGGGCTCCACTGCTCGTCTACGCCGTCGCCTCCGGGCTGACCCGCGACCCGGCCACCTACGAGGTCGCGGTGACCATGACGCGCTGGATGTTTCCGTATGTGCTTCTGATCTCGCTGGTGGCCCTGGCGGCAGGAATCCTCAATTCATGGAAACGGTTCGCGATCCCGGCGTTGGCCCCGGTACTGCTCAATCTGAGCTTCATCGGCGCCACGCTGTTGCTCGCGCCGCATTTCGACCCCCCGATCTATGCACTGGCAGCCGGCGTGGTCGTGGGGGGCATCGCCCAGCTCGCGATCCAGGTGCCCGCGCTGGCCCGCATCGGGATGCTACCGCGCATCGGGCTCGGGATTCGCAGCGCTTTCGCCGACACCGAGACCCGGGCAATGCTCAAGCTGATGGCCCCCGCCGTGCTGGGCGTATCGGTCGCCCAGATCAGCCTTCTGATCAACACACACATCGCGTCCCGGCTGGCGGCCGGGAGCGTGTCCTGGGTCTCGTTCGGCGATCGCCTCATGGAGTTCCCGAGCGCCCTGCTCGGCGTGGCCGTCGGCACGGTGCTCCTGCCGAGTCTTTCCAGGGCGGGCGCCGTGGGCGACCACGCCACCTACAGTGCGATGCTGGACTGGGGGCTACGGCTGGTCGTGATGCTGGCCGTTCCATCGATGATCGGCATGGCGATGATGTCCGAGCCCCTGACCGCCATCCTCTATCACTACGGCCGGTTCGACGCCCATGACGTCGCGATGACCCGGGCCACGGTGCTCGGGTACTCGGTCGGGCTGATCGGCCTGATCGCGATCAAGGTGCTGGCGCCCGGCTTCTATGCCCGCAAGGATATCCGCACGCCCGTGCGCATCGCGATCCTGGTGCTGGTCGTCACACAGGCGATGAATGCGCTACTGGTCCCCGTCTTCGCGCATGCCGGCCTGGCGCTGTCGATTTCGATCGGCGCGAGCCTGAATGCGGGCTTGCTGCTGGCAGGGCTCTTGCGCCGGGGCTCCTATCGACCGCTCGCCGGGTGGGGACGATTCGGCGGTGCCGTCGGCGCAGCCAGCGCTACGATGGCGGGCCTGCTGGCGCTCGGCGTTCCCAGGGTGGACTGGATCGGCATGCAGTCCCAGCCCCTGGTCCGGGTGGGGCTGTGCCTGGGTCTGGTTGCCGCCGGCGCACTGGCCTACCTGGCCGTGCTCTACGCACTGGGGATCCGGCCACGGGACTTCCTGCGCCGCGATCCGTCCTGAGGACGCTAGACCCGCCCATTGTTGGGGAGTAGTTCATGAAGACCGCGATCACTTTCATCGGCGCCGGAAATATGTCGAGCGCTCTAATCGGCGGATTGGTCAAGAATGGCGTCGATCCGAAGACCCTACTGGCAGTCGACCCGTCCAAGATCCAGCGCGACGCGGTGGCTGGCCAGCATGGGATTGCCACGGCGGAAACGGCCGATGACGCCGCACTGGCCGCCGACGCGGTGGTCCTGGCGGTCAAGCCGCAGGTGATGGCCGAGGTCGCACGCGGGCTCGAGGATCGGGTGGATGGCACCTTGGTCGTGTCGGTCGCGGCAGGCATCCGGGCCAAGGATCTGTCGCGCTGGCTCGGTGGCCACCGGCGCATCGTGCGTTGCATGCCCAATACGCCCGCGTTGATCGGTCGCGGGGTCACCGCGATGGCCGCCTTTCCCGGGTTGGGCGACACCGACCGGCAACTGGCGCAACGGATACTGGATGCCGTCGGCGAGACGGTCTGGGTAGACGACGAAGCCAGCCTGGACGCCGTCACCGCGCTCAGCGGCAGTGGTCCGGCCTATGTCTTCTACTTCATGGAGGCCATGCAGCGCGCAGGCGAGTCCCTGGGGTTGAGCGAAGCCCAGGCGCGCGCGCTGACCATTGCGACCTTCCGTGGTGCCGCCGAACTGGCCGCCCGATCCGACGAGGCACCCGGCGTACTGCGCGAGCGCGTGACCTCGAAGGGCGGCACCACGGCGGCCGCCCTGGCATCGTTGCAGGCAAGCGCCGTCGACGATGCGATCGGGCGTGCGCTGGCGGCTGCGTGCCGGCGCAGCGAGGAGATGGGCCAGGAGTTCGGCGCCGAAACCCCTTGATCGCCCCCCAAGGCCGACGAAATCTGTCGCATCCGTCCGCCTGGCCGGGCGGGCACGATCAGGACGCACGCAGCAGGTAATCGGCGACGATCCCGGCCATGATGGCGGCGCCCAGCCAGTTGTTGTGGTTGAACGCTCGAAAGCATCCGTCGCGGCTCCGATCCCGGATCAGCGTGTAGTGGTAGACGGCCATCGCGGCAGCCATCGCCAGACCCGTCGCGAACGGCCATCCCAAGCCCACTCGGGCACCGGCCCAGGCCATCAGCAACAGCATGGCCGCATAGCAGGCCATCACGGCCGCCACGTCGAATCGGCCAAACGTGATGGCCGAGGTGCGCAAGCCGAGCCTCAGGTCGTCATTGCGGTCCACCATCGCATATTCGGTGTCGTAGGCGAGCGCCCAGAAGACGTTGGCAGCCAGCATGATCCAGGCTTGCGCCGGCAGCCCCCCCGTCACGGCCGCGAATCCCATGGGAATCCCGAAGCCGAAGGCGATGCCCAGATACGCCTGGGGCAACGGAAAGAATCGCTTGGCGAACGGGTAGCTTGCCGCGATCAGTGCCGCCATCACCGCCAATCCCCAGGTCAGGCCATTCAGCGGAAGGATCAGCAATAGGGCGCACAGGCTCAGGACCACGAACACAGCGACCGCCTCCCATGGCTTGATACGCCCCGTGGTGACGGGTCGCTCGCGGGTGCGCTCCACATGGCGATCGAAGTCGCGGTCGGCGAAGTCGTTGATCGCGCACCCGGCCGAGCGCATCAACAAGGTACCCATGCAAAAGGCGAAGAGCACATAGCCCGGCGGCCTCCCCTCGCTGGCAATCATCACCGCCCACAGGGTGGGCCAGAGCAACAATAGGGTGCCGATGGGTCGGTGCAGCCGCACGAGCAGCGCATAGTCGCGCAGGCGGGCGAGCAGCGAACCGGAGGGGGGTGAGCTTGCAGTGTCGGACATCGGCTCGATTTCGGCCTGGGAGCATGCATCCTACCGCCGCGAGGCGCTCGGAGCACGGCGACGCCGAGGATCGCCCCAAGGCGCCCGGCGGAAGCCGTCTGCTCGGCGCGGGGCGCCACTGGTCGGCAAGCCACCGCGACGGCATCAAGATTTCGCGGGTCGTGCCGCTTGAGCTTGCATGCGACCCGAGTCCGTCCGGCACCATGCCGCAACCGAGATCATCGCGCCGATCGCCGGACAGGTACCGACGGCCCGGCGTGGCTGGGGCTGGGTCCTGGCCGTCATAGTCCTGGCGATCCTGGCGCTGCTCGTCGGCGAGCATGCGCGCTCGGCATCGCCCGCGGCCGAGGTGCTCGCAGCCCAGGGCGACAGCCGCCTGCTACGCCCCGGCTCGATCAAGAGCCCGATCCGGCCCGGTACGCGCGTCATCTCCGGCGACGTGCTCAAGACCGGTCCGGATGGCTCGATACAGCTTCGGTTCGCCGACGGAGCGGCGATCTCGCTTGGCGCCTCGACCGAGTTCCGGGTCGAGGAATACCGGTTCGAGCCCAAGCGACAACGTGCCTTCTTCGAGCTCGTGCGCGGCTTTGCGCGCACAGTCAGCGGAATGATCGGCAAGAAGCGCCATGAGGACTTCAGGCTCAAGACCGCCACGGCGGTGATGGGAATTCGTGGCACCGATTTCGCAACCGAGCAAGGCGCCTGCGCCACCGAGACCTGCTCGAGCACCGACGCCCGGGGCCTGAAGGTCACGGTCTACGAGGGCGTGGTAGCCGTATCCAACGGGGCCGGCACGGTCGACGTGCCCCGGGGCAAGACCCTTTTCGTGGGCGGCCGCACCAGTGCACCGCAGTTCGTCAGCGCGCCGGCCGGCTCGGCACGGCGCGCCGGGGCTTCATCGGGCACATCAGGACGCGCTGCACCCGGGCGCTCGCAGGTCTCGGCGCCGAAATCGACACCCGATCCGCGCGATCGAGCTGCTCGGCCCAGCGGATCGGACGAGCCCGGCGGCCCGCAGACCATGCGATTCGTGCCCCGGTAGCGAGCTGTCGAGATTCCGGGCGTGCGGGTGAAATGTCCGCTGAAGGCATCCGCCTGGCGCACGAACGAAAAAAACGGCGCCCGCATGGACGCCGTTTCGCATAGGCTCGTCGCACGGCGAAACGAATCGCCGAAACGACAGAACCCGCATCAGCCCTTGGCGGCCGCCTTGGCCTTGTCCTTCGCCGCGTCCTTGGCTTTTGCCTTGGCCTTGTCCTTGGCGGCATCCTTGGCCTTTGCCTTGGCCTTGTCCTTGGCGGCATCCTTGGCCTTCGCCTTGGCCTTTTCCTTGGCGGCATCCTTGGCCTTCGCCTTGGCCTTGTCTTTCGCAGCATCCTTGCCGTTGGCAGCAGCCGCCATGCCCTTGCCGTTGACAGTCAGGCCACCGGCCATCAGTTTCTCGACGTTCTTGCTGCCGATTCCCTTGATTCGGGTCTGCAGGTCGCCGGAATCCTTGAAGGCGCCCTTCTTGCGCTCGGCAATGATCCGATCCGCGATCGTCGGGCCGATACCATTGATGCTCTCCAACTCGGCTTTCGACGCCTTGTTGACATCGATCGCGAACGCCGCGCCCGACGCTGCGAGCATGGTGAACACGGCCGCGATCAACGACCATACGAACTTGCGCATTTCCCTCTCCTGATGGATGCCGCCCGCCACGGGCGACACTGGCCCGATTCTAGGCCCGCCTCCCACCGAATGCGCCCGTTTTATCGAATTTTTTCTTTTCAGGATCGGAACGGGTCGAACCGTAGAGACGGGGCTCGAGCGCAGTTCAGCGCCCGAGCAGCCAGTGCACATAGCGGGCCACCCCTTGTTCGACCGTCGAGAACGGCGCCTCGTAACCGGCCGCCCGCAGCGCGCCGATCTCGGCACAGGTATGGCTTTGGTACTTGCCCTTGAGCGCATCCGGGAAATCGATGTATTCGATCCGTCCGTCGGCGACCAGTTGCTCGAGCGCATGCGCTTCGTCGCCGTCGATCTCGCGCAGCGTGTTGACCACGCTGCGCGCAATGTCGTTGAAGGGCTGGGCCCGTCCCGTGCCACAGTTGAAGATTCCGCTGGCGCCCGGGTTATCGAGGAAGAACAGGTTGACGGCCACCACGTCGTCGATCGATACGAAGTCCCGGGACTGCGCGCCGGGCCCGTAGCCATCCCAGCCACCGAACAGCTTCACCCGACCCTCCGCTCGGAACTGGCCGAAGTTGTGGAAAGCGACAGACGCCATGCGCCCCTTGTGCGTCTCGCGCGGGCCATACACATTGAAATAGCGCAAGCCCACGATCTGGGCCCGGGCGCTCGGCAGGCGCCGTCGAACGATCTGATCGAACAACAGCTTGGAATAACCGTAGACGTTCAGCGGGGCCTCGTGGGCAGGTTCCTCGACGAAGCGGTCGCTGCCGCCATAGACGGCCGCCGAGGAAGCGTAGATCAGCGGGATGCCGCGAGCTTGAGCGTAGTCGAGCAGCGCCATCGAATAGCTGAAGTTGTTCTCCATCATGTAGCGCCCGTCGGACTCCATCGTGTCCGAGCAGGCACCCTGATGGAAGATCGCGCGCACGCCGCGAAGATCCGCCAGCCGGGCGAGAAAGCTCTTCTTGTCGACATAGTCGGCGATTCGACAGTCGACCAGGTTGCGGAATTTGTCGGCGCGGGTCAGGTTGTCGACCGCGACGATATCGAACTCGCCGCGCTCGTTGAGCGCCTTGACGAGATTGCTGCCGATGAATCCGGCTGCGCCAGTGACGATGATCATGACGGGAACATCTCCTCGGGAGTAACGGTCGCGGTGCCGAGCTTGCCGACCACGATGCCGCCAGCTCGATTCGCGAGCGCGACCGCGGATTCGATGGATTCGCCCGCGGCCAGCGCGGTGGCCACGACGGCCACTACGGTATCGCCGGCCCCCGAGACATCGAAGACCTCGCGCGCCTGCGCGGGCTCGGTACGCACGCCTTGCGCCGAGAACAGGCTCATGCCCTCCTCCGAGCGCGTCAGCAGCAGGTAGTCGATGTCGAGCGACGAGCGCAGGCGCTGGGCCCGGTCGACCAGATCCGCTTCGTCACGCCAGGTTCCCACGACGGCGCGCAATTCGGCGCGATTCGGCGTGATCACGGTGACGCCGCGATAGCGTTCGTAGTCGTCGCCCTTCGGATCCGCGACGACGACCTTGCCGGCGGCCTTCGCGATCGCGATGATCTCGTCGATCTGGGCGAGCCCCCCCTTGCCGTAGTCGGACAGCACCACGGCGCCCGAGACGTCGAGGCCCTGGCGCACGGCATCGAGCTTGCTCGCCAGGGCCCGCTCGCCGGGCGCCTCCTCGAAATCGATCCGGATCAATTGCTGTTGACGGCCGACGACGCGCAGCTTGATGGTGGTGGGCAGCCTATCGTCACGGGACAGGCGCACGTCGATGCCGCAATCGCGCGCCATCGCCTCGATGCGATCGCCCGGCTCGTCTCGACCGACGATTCCGACAAGCACCGCGTGCGCGCCCAGCCGGGCGGCGTTGTGCGCCACGTTTGCGGCTCCTCCGAGGCGTTCCTCGGCCGATCGAACGCGAACGATCGGCACGGGGGCCTCGGGCGAAATCCGCTCGACGTCGCCGAACCAGTACCGGTCCAGCATGACGTCGCCCACGACCAGAATCGAGGCGTCGTGAAAGTCGCGACGCGATACCTCAGCCACGCTCGAGCTCCTCGCCGCGACGCGGCACGTAGGCATCCCAGCGACTGCAACCGGGGCATTGCCAGTAGTAGGTCCGGGCCTTGAAGCCACAATGGCTGCAAACGTACCTGGATAGGCGTCGCACCTGTCCCTGGATCAGGCTCAGGGTCAGGTCGAGGTCCGCGCGCTCGCCCTCGTCGACGTGTTCGACCCTGGCCGCCAGCAGCTTCTCGAGACCCAGCAAGGACGGCGCATCGCGCAGCGCGCGCTCGAGCCACCGGATCGCGAGCGCTCGCCCATCTCGCGCCACCCGTGCATCGAAGATCGCAAAGAGTACGTCGACCGAAGCATGCTCGGCCAGCAGTCGCTCGAGGTCCGCGATCCCGTCCTCGAGCCGCCCGATCCGACGATGCGCATCGATCCAGTCGGTGGCGATCAGTGCGACGTGCGCCGGGCTGATCGCGAGCATGCGTCGCCAGGCTTCGACCGCGCGCATCGGTTCATCCTCGAGGATCGCGAGCTGCCCGCGCATCAGCCAAGGTCGGGGATGCGACGGATCGGCATCGGCCGCGCGACCGATCGCGTCGCGAACGGCGTCGAGCAGGTCGGGTCCCGGAACTGTGCCGGCCGCGCTCACGTCCAGCCGCGATGCCGCAAGCTCGCATTCGAACTGAGCGATCTCGCGAGCCCGGTTCTCGCCGAGGTCCTGATGCAAGCGCTCGGCGAGTTCGATCGCCTGGCGCCAGTCGCGCACCATCTGGGCGATCTGGAGTCGATGGTGCAGCGCGGCCGCCCGGTAGCGCGACCCCTCCAGCTGGTTGAAGACGTCCTCGGCGCGGTCCAGCAGGCCGGCCTTCAGGAAATCCTGGCCGAGTTCGAACAGCGCATGCTCGCGCTCGTCGGCGCGTATGTCGGATCGATCGGCGAGATTCTGATGCACCCGGATCGCGCGATCGGTCTCGCCTCGACGCCGGAACAGGTTCCCCAGCGCGAAGTGCAGCTCGATCGTTTCAGGATCCACCCGGACCACGTCGACGAACGCATCGATCGCCTTGTCGGGTTGTTCATTGAGAAGGAAATTCAGGCCACGGAAATAGGCGTCCGGCAAGCCGCCGGTCGCGGACCGTGCCGAGCGCGCATCCAGGCGCGAGGCCAGCCAGCCGAGCCCGAAGAATAACGGCAGCGCGAGCAGCCACAGCGCGTCGAATGTCATGTGACGATCATCGGTAACGGGGGAAGCGCACCGGGCCCGGCAGCGCTGCAAAGACATCAGGGCACGGACCAGGCCGCGCACTCACGAGGTTTCAGCCGCCGAGCCTGGCCGGTGCAGCCGTCGAAGCCGACGGCGCGACGAGTCCAGGAGAATCGCCAGCCGGCACCACGACCGCTTCGGTCGGCCTGGCCTGGCCGCCGTCCTCGGAGTGGAGCTTCTGGGCCTTCCTGAGGCGGGCGATCTCGCGACGTTGCCGGAAATACGATGGCATCGTGAACAGCATCCCGACGACGACACCGCCAACGAAAAAGATCAGCAAGAAGATCACCAATGGCGCACGCCAGACGGCCTGGTCGCCAATGAGGAAGAAATGCAGTTCGCTCGTCGCGGTGTTCGACAACGCGAACGCCAGGACCACGATGAACAGCAGGATATTGAATAGCCAGGCGAGTATTCGCATGTCCGCTCCGCTGGCGGGTGGTTTGCCCGATCCTAGGACAGTGAACCGCCGTCCGGCAACGCCTGGGCCCGAAGGCCGGCATCGACGCGCTCTCGAAGGTCCTTGCCCGGCTTGAAGTGCGGCACGCGCTTCTCTGGGACCAGAACCCGCTCACCCGACTTCGGGTTGCGGCCGATTCGCGGCGGCCGAAACGACAACGCGAAGCTGCCGAAACCACGGATCTCGATCCGGTTGCCATCGGCCAGTGTCTGGGCCATGGCGTCCAGGATGGTCCGAACCGCGAACTCTGCGTCCTTGGCCACCAATTGCGGGTAGCGCTCGGCGAGCCGGGCGATCAATTCCGACTTGGTCATCGTCGGCAGGCCGCGGCCCGCCGTGGATTGATCGCCCGTCTCGGTCATCGTCGAAGGCCCGATGACTTACGAGTTGTCGCCGTCGCGGCTGTCGAGCTTGGCCCGCAGCAGCGCCCCGAGGTTGGTGGTTCCGGTTGCGGCACTGGACTCGGCGTGCATGCGCTGCAGCGCCTCGGCCGTGTCGGCCGTCTCCTTGGCCTTGAGCGACAGGCTGACCGTGCGATTCTTGCGATCGAGGTTGATCACCATCGCCTCGAGCTCCTCGCCTTCCTTGAGGTGATTGCGCGCGTCCTCGACCCGGTCACGCGAAATCTCGGAAGCACGCAGGTAGCCCTCGACGTCGTTGCCCAGGTCGACCACGGCGCCCTTGGCATCGATCGAACGGATCGTGCCGTGGACCAGCGAGCCCTTCTCGTGGGTCGCCGCATAGTTGCTGAACGGATCACCCTCGAGTTGCTTGATGCCCAGCGAGATGCGCTCGCGCTCGGTATCGATCGCCAGCACCACCGCCTCGACTTCGTCGCCCTTCTTGAAGTCGCGCACGGCTTCTTCGCCGCTGGCGTTCCAGGTGAGGTCGGAGAGGTGCACCAGGCCGTCGATGCCACCGTTCAGGCCGATGAACACGCCGAAGTCGGTGATCGACTTGATCTGGCCCCGGACCCGATCGCCCTTGCGATGGTTGTCGGCGAATTCCTCCCAGGGATTCGCGCGGCATTGCTTCATGCCCAGCGAGATCCGGCGGCGGTCCTCGTCGATCTCGAGCACCATTACCTCGACTTCGTCGTTCAGTGCCACGACCTTGGACGGATTGACGTTCTTGTTGGTCCAGTCCATCTCGGAGACGTGCACCAGGCCTTCGATGCCCGGCTCGATCTCGACGAAGGCACCATAGTCGGTGATGTTCGTGACCTTGCCGAACATGCGCGTACCCGTGGGGTAGCGACGCGAGATGCCGATCCAGGGGTCGTCGCCGAGCTGCTTGATACCCAGCGAGACGCGGTTGCGCTCCTGGTCGAACTTGAGCACCTTGGCGGTGATCTCCTGGCCCACCTGCACGACCTCGGTCGGGTGGCGGACGCGACGCCAGGCCATGTCGGTGATGTGCAGCAGGCCATCGATGCCGCCGAGGTCGACGAACGCACCGTAGTCGGTGATGTTCTTGACCACGCCTTGCAGCACGGCGCCTTCCTTCAGCGTCTCGAGCAGCTTGGCACGCTCCTCGCCCTGTGTCATTTCGATCACGGCGCGGCGCGAGAGCACGACGTTGTTGCGGCGGCGATCGAGCTTGATCACCTTGAACTCCATCGTCTTGCCTTCGTACGGCGTGGTGTCCTTGACCGGACGCATGTCGATCAGCGAACCCGGCAGGAAGGCACGGATGCCCGCGGTCATGACGGTCAGGCCGCCCTTGACCTTGCCGGTGATCGTGCCTTCGACGAGCTCGTCGTTGTCGAGCGCCTTCTCGAGCTGCAGCCAGGCGGCCAGGCGCTTGGCCCGATCGCGCGACAGGCGCGTCTCGCCGTAGCCGTCCTCGAGCGCGTCGATCGCGACCGATACGAAATCGCCCTCGCTGACGTCGAGCTCGCCACGGTCATTCATGAATTCTTCGATCGGGACGAAGCTCTCGGACTTCAGCCCGGCGTTCACGACGACATAGTTGTGGTCGACGCGAACGACTTCGGCGGTGATGACCTCACCGACGCGCATCTCCTGGCGCGACAGGGATTGTTCGAAGAGCTCGGCAAAGCTTTCCATGCCGGCGTCCTGAACGGGTTGTTGTGCGGTTTCCAATGTTGATCCAGCTTTCGGTAATGACACGCCGAGACCTGGCAGACCCAGGAGGCTCCCGGCGGAGTGGTTGAATACCGGCGCCGATCCCGATCACGGCAATGCGATCGAGCGCGGCCCCGGCACGATGCGCCGGGGGCTCAACACCCCATGGCGCGGCGGCGATGCAACTCGAGCACCTGACGGACGACCTCGTCGAGGGTGCAGGTGGACGAATCGATGATCACCGCGTCCCCTGCAGGCCGAAGCGGCGCCACGCTGCGGGAGGAATCCCGTTCGTCGCGCTCCCGCAGATCCCGCAGAAGGTCGCTGAGATTAGCAGAAAAACCCTTTTCTATCAACTGCTTATACCGCCGCTCGGCGCGAGCTTCGACGGCGGCCGTCAGAAATACCTTCAGTTCGGCCTCGGGGAAGACAACCGTCCCCATGTCCCGACCGTCGGCGACCAGCCCCGGCAGGCGCCGAAACGCCCTCTGGCGCGCCATCAGGGCGCTCCGAACCGCCGGCAGCGCAGCGATTCGCGAGGCCATGGCGCCAATCTCCGTTTGCCGGATATCGTCGGTGACGTCGCGGCCGCACAACGCGACTCGGTCGCCCGAGAAGCGGACATCGAGCCCGCGGGCCAGGTCGCCGAGCGCCGCCTCGTCCTCGGGCGCGAGCGCGGTGTCTCGTGCGGCGAGCGCCGTCAGCCGATACAAGGCACCGGAATCCAGGTAGTGCCAGCCCAGCGATTCGGCCACCCGTTGCGAGACCGCTCCCTTGCCCGATGCCGTCGGGCCGTCGATGGCGATCACAGGCGCCTGGACCGGGCCACTCACGTCGCCTCTCGCGAAGTGAGGTCCATCCCGGCTCGCCTCGCCAGCGCGACGAAGCCGGGAAACGAGGTGCCGACGTTCTCGGTGTCTGCGATGTGGACGGTGCCTGCCGCCCGCAGCGCGGCCACGGCGAAGGACATCGCGATGCGGTGATCACCGTGCGAATCGACCCGGCCGCCCGAGAACGCCGGCGCGGCAAGGTCGCCGCGGCCATCGATGACCATGCCATCGGGGGTCGCCCGCGCGTCGACCCCGAGTGCGCGCAGGCCGGTTTCCATGACCGCGATCCGGTCGGACTCCTTGACCCGCAACTCCTCGGCACCCGTCACGACGGTCCGGCCCGCGGCACAGGCGGCGGCCACGAACAGCACCGGGAACTCGTCGATCGCCAGTGGCACCAGCTCGCGCGGCACGTCGATCCCGCGAAGCCGCGCGGCGCGCACACGCAGGTCGGCCACCGGCTCGCCACCGACCTCGCGCTCATCGACGAGCGTGATGTCGGCCCCCATCAGGCGCAGGATGTCGAGGATCCCCGTGCGGGTCGGGTTGACCCCCACGTGCTCCAGGATCAGATCGGATCCGGGCGCGATCGTCGCGGCGACAGCGAAGAACGCGGCCGACGAGATGTCGGCCGGCACGTCGATCATGGTTGCGGTGAGCTGCTGGCCGCCACGGATCCTGACCGTGGCCCCCTCGGTCGAGACCCGCGCGCCGAATCCCCGCAGCATGCGTTCGGTGTGGTCGCGCGTCGGCGCGGGCTCCTGCACTTCGGTTTCGCCGCGGGCGTAGAGCCCCGCGAGGATCAGCGCGGACTTGAGCTGCGCGCTGGCGACCGGCATCGGGTAGCGGATGGCGTGCAGCCCTTCGGGGGCAGGCGAAATGCGCACGGGCGGGCGGCCTTCGCGCGTCTCGATCCGGGCGCCCATGGCGACCAGCGGATCGGCCACGCGGCGCATTGGCCGCGCGGAGAGACTCTCGTCGCCAATCAGGGTGCTCGCAAACGCCTGCCCCGCGAGCAAGCCCATCAGAAGACGCATCGCCGTGCCGGCATTGCCACAATCCAGGGGCCCGGCGGGTTCTGCAAGACCATGCAATCCGACCCCCTCGACGAGCACGCGGCCGTCGGTGGGCCCGTCGATGCGAACGCCCATGGCCGCGAACACATTGCGGGTCGAAAGCGCATCGGCGCCCTCGAGGAACCCCGTGATCCGCGTCGTCCCGCGTGCGATCGCGCCCAACATGATTGCGCGATGCGAAATCGATTTATCCCCAGGTACCCGGATTCGGCCGGACAGCCGTCCGCCGGCCCGCGCTTCGAAGAGCTGGCCCATCGCTTGTTCCTGCTTGCTGTTACCCGTCGCCCGAATGGCGACGCTCATCGGTCTGACATGCCAGCAACGGACCGGCACTCGCAAAATTCTGTCAATCGGCGCTCGGACACGAGCCGCGCCCCGCATTCTAAAGACAAAGCCACCGGACCTCGCACGATGAGCAAGAAAGCAAGCCCGACCGACTGGATGGACAGCGGCCTGATGCCGACGACGCTGAGCGAAGCCGAACGACAGCTCGAGCGCGAGCGCGCCGCACCGGCGGCTCGCCCCAGGCCGTCGGCCGAAACCTTCGATCAGCACCAGCTATCGCGCCGGGCCCTCGCCGTGATCGAGACCCTGCCGCCCGGATTCCGGCTTCACGAAACCCGACTCCAGTTTCCGCGGGTGCTCGAACGGCTGGCCGCGGTCTGGCATGACCCGATCGAGTTCCGGCGCACCTTCGATGACCTGATCATGGACGACCGCGGCGGCCGGCAGGGCTTCCCCTTCGAAGTGGTCAACGAGCTCACGGACTTGCAGGAGTACTACTTCAACGAAGTCCATCCGCGCCCGCAGAACCCGTTTCGCTAGTGGTGCGGGCCGGGCGGCTGCGAACCAGCCGGCGTCGGCCTCTCGCCCAGGCGCCGGGCCGCGATCAATCCAGCGTGCGGCGCCACTCGGAGCCAGCGGCAAGCAATTCGACCAGGTCGCCGCGAACCCCGTTCTCGAGACGGTCGCGCAAGGCGTCCAGCGCCTCGGCGAAGCGACTCGCGCTGGCGAGCACGGCCTCGCGGTTGTCGAGCAGGATGTCGGCCCACAGGTCGGGCGACGAAGCCCCGATGCGAGTCGTATCGCGCAGGCCGGCGCCGCTGAATCGTGCCGCGAGCGCGCCGTAGCCCCCACGCGCGACCGCCGCGCACAGCGCGAAGACCACTGCATGCGGCCAATGCGAGAACTCCGCGAACATCGCATCGTGCTCGCCCGCATCCATTCGCTCCACCGACGCACCGACCGCCGTCAGCAAGGGCGCCAGCCGGTCGGCCGCCGCCGATTGCGCCGCGTCCAGCGGACACAGCAGCCAGGCCTTGCCCGAGAACAGCTCTGGCCTGGCCGCGAGGGGTCCGCTGCGCTCGGATCCCGCGATCGGATGGCCGGGCACGAAGCGCTCGAACAGCGACCCCAGGCCCGCCCGGGCTGCCGCGATCGCGGTCCGCTTCGTGCTCGTGCAGTCGGTGACCAGGCAATCGGGCGGCGCATGCCGGCCGATCCGAGCGAACACCTCGTCCAGCGCGGTCACCGGACACGCGACAACGACGAGTTCCGCTCCGTCGCAGGCCTCGGCGATCGAGCTCGCCACGCGATCCGCTATCGTGGGCACGAGTCGCTGGCGAGCGTCGGGCGAACTATCGTAGGCGACCCGCTCGGTGGCCAGGCCGCGCGCGCCCAGGGCGGCGCCCAGCGAGCCACCGATCAGGCCCGCCCCGATGATCGCGACCCGCCCGACGCGCCCCGATGGCTTGGACGAAGTCGGCTCGCTCACGCTGGTCGGTCGGCCAGCGATTGGTCGAGCGCGGCAATGAAGGTCTGGTTCTCCGACTCGAGCCCGACCGAGACCCGCAGCCACTGCGGCATGCCATAGCCGCCGATCGGCCGAACGATCACGCCCTGACGAAGGAGGGACTCGAAGACCCGGGCACCGTCGCCGACGTGGACCGCCACGAAGTTGCCGAACGACGGGATCCAGCGCAGGCCGCGCTGGTCGAAGGCCTCGGTGAGCTGTCTCAGTCCGTCTCGATTGCAGCGGTAGCTCCGCTCGAGGAAATCGCGATCACCCAGTGCGGCGATCGCGGCCGCCATCGCCAGCGAGTTCACATTGAATGGCTGGCGCACCCGGTTCATCAGGTCGGTGAGCTCCGGCTGGGCCAGACCGAAGCCGATCCGCAGACCCGCAAGCCCGTAGGCCTTGGAAAAGGTCCTCGCGACGATCAGGTTCGGATGGCGGCGGACCCATTCGACGGTATCGAACCGCAGCCCCGGTTCCAGGAACTCGTTGTACGCCTCGTCGAGCACGACCACGACGTCGGCGGGCACCTGCTCGAGAAAGGCTTCGATCCGGGTATGCGGCACAAAGGTGCCGGTGGGATTGTTCGGGTTGGCGATGAACACGACGCGCGTGTCCGGCTCGATCGCCGCCGCCATCGCATCCATGTCGTGGCCGAAGTCGCGCGCCGGCGCGACGATCGCACGTGCGCCGGTTTCCTGTGTGGCCAGCGCATAGACTGCGAACGCATGCTCGGAATAGACGCACGAGGCCCCGGGCTCGAGAATCGCGTGCGCGGCCAGTTCGAGCACGTCGTTGGAGCCGTTGCCCAGCGTGATCCAGTCCTGGGGCACGTCATAGTGGGCCGAGAGCGCGGCCTTCAGATCGAAACCGTTGGAGTCCGGGTAGCGCGCCAGCTCGCCGATCGCGGCCTGCATCGCCTCGAGCGCCGCGGGCGACATGCCGAGCGGATTCTCGTTGGAGGCAAGCTTGACGATGCCCGCTTCGTCGAGTCCGTACTTGCGCGCGATCTCGGAGATCGGGCGCCCCGCCTGATAAGGCGCGATCTGGCGAACGTATTCTGGAGCGATCAGTGTCATGGTCTCAGCGGCCTCGCGGGCCGGCTCGTGTAGCGATTCAGGACTCCGGCGACGTCTGGGACGGTGGGCCGACCGGACGCCCGGGGATTCTTCAGGCCGATCTCGGATACGACCCGACCACCTTGTAGAACGCCGCGTTGGCCCGAAGTTCCGCCAGCGCCGGCGCCACCGCGTCATCGTCCTTGTGTCCGATGACGTCGATATAGAAGTAGTACTCCCAGTTGCCCTGGCGCGCCGGCCGGGACTCGAAGCGCTTCATCGAGACGCCGTGACGGGCCAGGGGCTCGATCAGCGCATGGACGGCCCCCGCACGATCCGGTACCGACAGGATCAGCGAGGTCTGGTCCGCCCCCGAGGGTTGGCACTGGTAGCGACCGACGACCACGAACCGGGTCCGATTCGAGGGGTCGTCCTGGATGCCGGACTCGACGATTCGCAGGCCGTAGCGCTCGGCTGCACTGTCGGCCGCGATCGCGGCCACGCCCGGGTCTTCGGCGGCCAGCCGGGCGCCCTCGGCGTTGCTAGAGACCGGCGCACGCTCGAGGCCCGGGGCATGGCCGTCGAGCCAACCGACGCATTGCGCCAGCGCCTGCGGATGGGCTGCGATCCTCTGCACGCCTTCGAGGCTGCCGGAGCGGGTCATCAGGCAATGGTGAACGGGAATCGAGACCTCGCCGGAAATCGCCAGCGGCGTCGAGAGCAGCAGGTCGAGGGAGCGGTTCACCGCGCCCTCGGTGGAATTCTCGACGGGCACCACGCCGAAGTCGACCGCGTCGGCCTCGGTCATCCGGAAGACTTCGTCGAAGGTGGCACACGGTACCGCCTCGACCCCGTGACCGAAATGCCGGTGCACGGCGATCTCCGAATAGGTACCGGCCGGCCCGAGATAGGCGACCCGGATGCGTCGCTCGAGCGCCCGACAGGCGGATATGACCTCACGGTAGATCGAGACCAGTGCCTGGCCTGGCAAGGGGCCCGTTGCTTCTCGCCGCAGGCGATCGAAGATCTGGGCCTCTCGCTCGGGCCTGTAGACCGGTGCATCGGTTTCGCGCTTGACCTCCCCGACGGCGATCGCGAGCCTTGCGCGTTCACCGAGCAGACGGACGATCTCGGCATCGACCGCGTCGATGCGCGCGCGCAACGGCGCCAAGCGCCCGGCAGTGTCGGCCGCGGGATTGGCGCCGGCATCGCCGGCCTTCCCTGCATTTTGGTTCTCGCTCATCCGTCGCCCGGTTCCCGGCTACCCGCCAATGAAACGCGTCAAATGCTACCGGATTTCAGCCACTGGCCCGGCCCGAGAACTATGTCACGGCCGGTGGCCGGCGAAACCGCTAAGGTTCGATCGCAAGGACGTTGAGCATTCACAAGGAGAACGGCATGAAACTCGCGCGACTGGTGTCCTCGACCGCGCTGGCACTGGGCATCCTGTCCGGACAGGCGGCCAATGCGACGACGGTGGAGTTCACGGGCTATGCCGTGGGGCCGACGGTCGTGCAGCTCAATGCGCCGTGGAACGGCTATGTGAATGCCGGCGAGTTCGCGATCAATGTCGACGGCGTGCCGATGACCTCCTTTTGCATCGACCTGATGCAGTCGCTCAGCTTCAATACGCCGCATACCGATTATTCGCTCACCGCCCTCAACGGCAGTGTCAGCAATGTCCAGCTCACCCGCTTCGGGCAGCTGTACGAGAACTACTACGGGACCGCGCGTACCAATGCCACCGCCAGCGCCGCATTCCAGACCGCCGTGTGGGAAATCATCAACGACGGCAGCGGCAGCCTGAACCTCGGCGCCGGTAGCTTCCGGCTTGGCAGCGGGACGCCGGCAACGGTCGCGTCGCTGGCCAGCACCTGGTTGACCGACCTCGATTCGAAGTCGGCCGGAAGCTGGTCGTTCACGCGTCTGGGCAGCGGCACCTGGCAAGACCAGTTGCTCGCCAGCCAAGTCCCTGTGCCGGGCACGCTCGGCCTGGTCGCACTGGCCGGCTTTGGTCTCGTGGTCGGATCGCGCCGCCGCAAGGGCTCCGACTGACCGCCCTGCCCCTTTCCTCGGCGCCGCGCGGCGGCGCCGGGCAGTCGCTCAGGCGAACCACGACAACAGGATCGGCAGCGTGACGGCGCTCGACACGGTCGTGGTGACCACGGCGCCGCTGACGAAGCCGGGATCGGCATCGTGGCGCTGAGCCAGCAGGTACACGTTCACGCCGACCGGCAGTGATGCGTTGACCGTGAGAACGGCGAGCGCGAGCGGGTCCAGCCCGACCAGCCATCGCCCCGCGGCATAGACGACCAGGGGATGGGCGACCGACTTCAGAAGGGTCGCCGACACCAGTGCACCTCGGGCCTGGCCCAGGCCCTGCGACGCGAGCGAGGCGCCGAGCAGCACCAGGCAAACCGGTACGGCCGCCGCCCCGAGCAGGGCGAGCGAACGATCGATCATCGCCGGCAGGACCAGGCCCGACAGCGACCACAGCACGCCGGCGATCAAGGGCACGACCACGGGATTGACCAGGGTGGCACGGGCGGCCGTGAGCAGTGCCGCCAGCGTGTTGCCTGCGAGGCGGACACCACCGCGGCGAGGCTCACCGGCGGCCAGCAGCACGCTGGCCACCCCCAGCAGGACCAGCGTGTGGACCATCACCACGGTCAGCAACACACCCAGGCCGGCTTCGCCAAACGCGAGCCTCACCAGCGGAATCCCGAGCATGACCGTGTTCGCGAACACGGCGCCAAGGCCGCGAATGGTCGCGCGGGCATTGCCGAGCCCGGCACGCCTGAGCAGGAACCAGACGCCGAGGTAGAGCGGCAGCGAGCCGGCGAAATAGGCGATGGGAACCGTCGGATCGAGCGTGGCGAAATCACGGGTCGCCAGCGAACGGAACAGCAAGGCCGGCAGGAATAGCGCGAACGCGAGCGATGACGTGGCCTTGATGCCGGGGGCATCGACCACGCCGAAGCGCGAGGCAGCGATGCCGGCCAGCACCAGCAGCGCGACCGGCGCCACGACCTCGAGGAGTGCATTCACGCCCGTCCCGCCCGGGCCAGGTGCCGTGCCCGCTCGCCCGCGTCTTCAGGCGCCCGAGTCGGGCTCGCCTTCCTCGGCGGCTTCGCCGGCGTCGCCATCGGTCTCGACGACGCGCTGGACCCCGGTCAGCGTGGTTCCCTGGTCGACCGCGATGAGCGTCACTCCCTGGGTGGCGCGGCCCATCTCCCGGATCTCGCGAACCCGCGTCCGCACCAGCACGCCGCCCGTGGTGATCAACATGATCTCGTCGTCTTCGTCGACCAGAACCGTGGCGACCACCTTGCCGTTGCGCTCGCTGGTCTGGATCGCGATCATGCCCTTGGTACCGCGACCGTGGCGGGTGTACTCGCGCACCGGCGTGCGCTTGCCAAAGCCGTTCTCGGTGGCGGTCAAGACCGACTGCTCCTCGCCTTCGGCAACGAGCATCGAGATCACCTGCTGGCCGTCCTCGAGCATCATGCCCCGCACGCCGCGCGCATTTCGGCCCATGGGCCGGACATCGGCCTCGGCGAAGCGCACGGCCTTGCCCGCATCGGAGAACAGCATCACATCGTGCTCGCCGTCGGTCAGGGCGACGCCGATCAGGTAGTCGCCCGCGTCGAGGTCGACGGCGATGATCCCGGCCTTGCGCGGATTGGAGAAGTCCGAGAGCGGCGTCTTCTTGACCGTGCCGAGGCTGGTCGCCATGAACACGAAGTGGGCGTCGTCGAACTCCTTGACCGGAAGCACGACCGTGATCTTCTCGCCGTCGGCGAGCGGAAACAAGTTGACGATCGGGCGCCCACGCGAGTTGCGCGTGCCCTGCGGCGCCTCCCAGACCTTGAGCCAGTACACGCGTCCGCGATCGGAGAAGCACAGCATCGTGTCGTGCGTATTGGCAATGAACAGTTGGTCGACCCAGTCCTGTTCCTTCGTGGCCGTGGCCTGCTTGCCGCGCCCGCCTCGGCGCTGGGACCGGTATTCGGACAGCGGCTGGCTCTTGATGTAGCCGGCGTGCGAGAGCGTCACCACCATGTCGGTGGGCGTGATCAGGTCTTCGGTGCCGATCTCGGTCGCGTTGAGTTCGATCACGGATCGGCGGGCATCGCCGAATTCGTCGCGGATCTTGCGAAGCTCGTCGGCGATGATCGCCGTGATGCGCTCGGGCCGGGCCAGGATGTCGAGCAGGTCGGAGATCTGTTCGATCACCTCGCGGTACTCCTGCACGATCTTGTCCTGCTCCAGGCCGGTCAGGCGCTGGAGCCGCATCTGCAGGATCTCCTGAGCCTGAGTCTCGGAGAGCTGGTACTGGTCGCCAATGAGGCCGACGCCGGCGGCAAGTCCCTCGGGCTTGTAAGCGGCCACGTCGCTGCCGGCGCGCTCGAGCATGGCACCAGCGACGCCGGCGCCCCAGCGCCTGGCCAGCAGTCGTTCCTTGGCGATCGGCGGCGTCGGCGAGGTCTTGATCAGCTCGATCATCTCGTCGACGTTCGCGATCGCGACCGCGAGACCCTCGAGCAGGTGCCCGCGCTCGCGCGCCTTGCGCAACTCGAACACCGTCCGCCGGGTCAGCACCTCGCGACGATGCTCGAGGAAGTACTCGAGCATCTGCTTCAAGTTGAGCTGGCGCGGCTGGCCGTCGACCAGCGCCACCATGTTGATGCCGAAGGTGTCTTGCAGCTGCGAGTTCTTGTAGAGATTGTTCAGGACGATCTCGGGCCGCTCGCCGCGCTTGAGCTCGATCACGACCCGCATGCCCGACTTGTCGGACTCGTCGCGGATGTCGGAAATGCCCTCGATCCGCTTCTCGTTGACCATCTCGGCGATGCGCTCGAGAAGGACGCGCTTGTTCACCTGGTAGGGCAGTTCGTCGACGATGATCGCCGATCGGGCGCCCCGGTCCATGTCCTCGAAGTGTGTCTTGGCCCGCATGACGACACGCCCACGGCCCGTGCGATAGCCCTCGCGAACCCCGGCAATGCCGTAGATGATCCCCGCGGTCGGGAAGTCGGGCGCCGGGATCAGGTCGATGATCTCGTCGATCGTGGCATCGGGTCGGTTCAGCAGCAGCAAGGCCGCCTCGGTGACCTCACCGAGGTTGTGCGGCGGGATGTTGGTGGCCATGCCCACCGCGATGCCGGCCGCGCCGTTGATCAGCAGGTTCGGGATCCGGGCCGGCAGAACCGTCGGCTCCAGCTCCTTGCCGTCATAGTTGGGCTGGTAGTCGACCGTCTCTTTCTCGATGTCGGCGACCAGCTCGCTGGCGATCTTGTTGAGCCGGCACTCGGTGTAGCGCATGGCGGCCGCGTTGTCGCCGTCGACCGAGCCGAAGTTGCCCTGACCGTCGATGAGCGGGTAGCGCAGCGAGAAATTCTGCGCCATGCGAACGAGCGTGTCGTAGATGGCCGAGTCACCGTGCGGATGGAACTTACCCATCACATCGCCGACGACGCGGGCACACTTCACGTAGGGACGGTTCCAGACGTTGTTGGCCTCGTACATCGCGTACAAGACACGCCGGTGCACCGGCTTTAGCCCGTCCCGAACATCGGGCAGGGCCCGGCCGACGATCACGCTCATCGCGTAATCGAGGTAGGAACGCCGCATCTCCTCTTCGAGGCTGATCGGCAGGGTTTCCTTCGCGAACTGATCCATGGACGGCCCAGGAATAAGAGTGCGCCAGCCAAACCCGAAAGCGAGACCGGGTCAATTCCCGGCCGGCTTCTTCCCGGCCGGTTTCTTCCCGGCCGGTTTCTTCCTGGCCGGTTTCACAACCGACCTGAAAGCTTGCAACCGGACTTCAGGGCTCGCAACTGACTTGAGCGGCTAAACCTTTGAATTTTATCATGTTCGATTGTCCGTCCCATCCTGGCGCCAGACTCGCCCGCGCCCGTTCCGGAACCCGCAGATGACCACCGTTTCCAGAATCCTCGAGCCCGAATGGATCGCCACGGCCACGCGCGAGGCGCCGTTGCTCGATCGGCATTCCGTCGCGATCGCCGGCGATCGCATCGCGGCGATCGGCCCGCGCGCGCAGATCCGTGCCCGGCATCCCGATATTGAACCCGTGGCACTGGCCGGACATCTGCTGATTCCCGGCCTGGTGAACCTGCACACCCACGCCGCGATGTCGCTGTTGCGCGGGATCGGCGACGACCTGTCGCTGCACCGCTGGCTCCAGGAACGGATCTGGCCGACCGAGGGCAAGCTCGTGTCGCCATCGTTCGTCTACGACGGCTCCCTGCTCGCGTGCCGCGAAATGCTGCTGGGTGGCATCACCTGCTTCAACGACATGTACTTCTACCCGGAGGAGACCGCGCGCGCGGCCGCCTTGCTGGGCATGCGTGCACGGGTGGGCATCATCGTCATCGATTTCCCGTCGGCCTACGGCACCGGACCCGAGGACTACCTGCGCAAGGGCCTCGCGCTACGGGACCGGCACCTGGACGATCCCCTGATCGGCTTTTGCCTGGCACCGCACGCCCCCTATACGGTCGGCGACGATGCGTTTCGGCGTGTCGCGACGATCGCGAGCGAACTCGCGATGCCGGTGCACGTCCATGTCCATGAGACCGCCGAGGAAGTCTCGCAAAGCCTGGCCCAGCACGGACGCCGGCCGCTGCAGCGCCTCTGCGACCTGGGCCTGCTCGGCCCCGAGGTCATCGCCGTGCATGCCGTGTGCCTGGACGAGCACGACCTGGCGCTGATGCAAGCGCACAACGTATCGGTCGCACACTGCCCGCATTCCAACCTCAAGCTCGCCAGCGGCATCGCCCCGATCGCCCGGATGCTCGATGCCGGCCTGAACATCGGCATCGGAACCGACGGCTCGGCGAGCAACAATCGCCTGGACCTGATCGATGAGGCCCGCACGGCCGCCTTGCTCGCCAAGGGCGCCAGCGGGCGTGCAGACCTTTGGCCTGCGGCCGAGGTCCTCGAGGCGATGACGATCGGTGGCGCGCGAGCATTGGGCATGGAGAAGCAAATCGGTTCGATCGAGGCCGGAAAGCAAGCCGATCTCGTCGCCATCGACATGAACGCGACCGAATTGCGGCCGGTTTTTGACCCGATTTCACAGTTCGTCTTTGCCGGCGGACGGGAACACGTTGCCGATGTCTGGGTCGCGGGAAAACATGTTGTCCACAAGCGACAGCTGCTTGACTCGGCCAGTAGCGGCAAGCTCGCCGAAGTGGTGAGCCGTATAGGCGTGTGGCAGAATCGAATTGACGAGATATTGTCGAGTTAGGCCCGTCGATGCGCCGTGAATGCGGGACTCCCGGCGTTTTGGTTGTGTTTCGGACCAAGACCGTTCTCCAGTCGATTGGCGAAATGGAAATGGTTTTGGTGTCGCGGGTTCGGCGACGTCGCCCCCCCGAAAGGACTTTTCTACCGTGAGGAGAAATATGAACAAGTCGGTCAAACTGTCCCTGGTCGCCGCGACCATCGCGACGGCGTTCTCTGTTGGCATCGCGGCCCCGGCCGCGGCTTCCGACGGCTATGTCACCAGCCCCAGCGGCGAAGCCGTGAAGGACCCGTTCGGCCTTTGCTGGCGCAGCCCGAGCTGGACGCCGGCGAACGCGATCGCCGGTTGCGACGACGATCTGCTGCCGAAGCCCGCAGCGCCCAAGCCCGCAGTCGCCCCCGCACCGCGCCCGATTCCGCGCGCCGTGCCGCGTCCGGCGCCCGCCCCGGCTCCCGCCCCGCGTGCCGAGAAAGTGACCTTCGCCGCCGACGCCTTCTTCGACTTCGACAAGGCCGTGCTCAAGCCCGAAGGCAAGTCGAGCCTCGACGGCGTCGTGAGCAAGCTCTCCGGCGTGGCGCTCGAAGTGATCATCGCCGTCGGCCACACCGACAGCATTGGTCCGGATCGCTACAACCAGCGCCTGTCGGTGCGCCGTGCCGAGGCCGTCAAGGCCTACCTGGTGTCCAAGGGCATCGAGGCCAACCGCGTCTACACCGAAGGCAAGGGTGAGAAGCAGCCGGTCGCGAGCAACAAGACCAAGGATGGCCGCGCGAAGAACCGTCGCGTGGAAATCGAAGTCGTCGGCACGCGTCAGCGCTGATCGGTATCGAACGCAGGGCGTTCGCGCCCTGCCTCGAGCTTCGAAGGAGCCCCGCCGCTGGCGGGGCTTTTTCTTTGGAATCAGGAGCCCCCTACAATGCGGGTTCCGCCGGGCGCGACCGCCCTGCCCTCGAGGAGTCTGTCGGCGTATGGATACCGATACGCGTACCGAACCCGCGCCCGAGAACGCCGATCCAGCCGAGGTCGGCAAGTTCGAGGCGCTCGCCGCCCGGTGGTGGGACCCGAGTTCGGAGTTCCGCCCGCTGCACGAGATCAATCCGCTGCGCCTCGACTGGATCGACGCCCACGTCGGCGTCGAAGGCAAGGCCGTCCTCGATGTGGGTTGTGGCGGTGGCATCCTGGCCGAGTCGATGGCGGGGCGTGGCGCCGCGGTCACCGGTATCGATCTCGCCGAGAAGGCGCTCCGGGTCGCGCGCCTGCACAGTCTGGAAAGCGGCATCGAAGTCCGGTACCGGAAGGTCGCCGCCGAAGCGCTTGCCGAAGAAATGCCGGGCGCCTTCGACATCGTGACCTGCATGGAGATGCTCGAGCACGTGCCCGACCCCGAGTCGACGATCACAGCCTGCGCGCGCCTGGCAAGGCCCGGCGGCTGGGTATTCTTCTCGACGATCAACCGCAACGCCAAGGCCTTCCTGCTGGCCATCGTCGGCGCCGAATACGTGCTCAAGATGCTGCCGCGGGGAACCCACGAGTACGACCGCTTCATCCGCCCCTCCGAGCTTGCCGCCGGCGCCCGGCGCGCCGGACTGCAACTGGTCGACACGATCGGCATGAGCTATGGCCCGATCTCGCGGAAGTACCGGCTGGAGCGCGGCAAGGTCGATGTCAACTACCTGATCGCATGCCGGCGGCCGCAATGATCGAGCCCCCGATTCATGCGGTGCTGTTCGACCTCGACGGCACGCTCGCCGACACCGCGCCGGATCTCGCGGGCGCACTCAATGCGATGCGCCTGGCACGCGGACTCGAGCCGATGCCGCTGGCCGAGCTTCGTCCCTTTGCTTCGATGGGCGCGCGCGGCCTGATCGGCAAGGGACTGGGCGTGGATCGGGACGACGAGGCCTTCCCCGAGCTGCGCGACGAATTCCTCGGCCGCTACGAAGCGGACATGGTCCGAGAGACCCGTGTCTTCGATGGAATGCATGAGGTGCTGGACCGGCTCGAGGCCAGCGGCCTGCGTTGGGGTGTCGTGAGCAACAAGTTCGAGCGCTACGTACGCCAGGTACTGGCGGGCCTGGACCTGCTCGAGCGCGCGGCCTGCGTCGTGGGCGGCGACACCACGCCGACGCCCAAGCCGCACCCGGCACCGCTGCTGCTGGGCGCCCAGCAGGTCGGCGTGCAAGCCGGCGGCTGCGTCTACGTGGGCGACGACCTGAGAGACATCGAGGCCGGGCGCGCTGCGCGAATGCGTACGATCGCGGCTGCCTACGGCTACTGTGGCGATGCATCGCCGCCGCACGCCTGGGGCGCCGATCATGTGGTCGATACGCCGGGTTCGGTGCTCGAGGTGCTGCGGCTGGCCTGATCCTGGCCGCGGCGCAGGCCGCGCCAGCCAGCCTCATCTCCCTTCCCGGCACCCCGCCGCCGGCCCAACAGATCGCACGCCAATTCGGCGCGCGAACCGTTCGAGCGGCGCCCGTGGTCCGACCGCCGGTCGGTTCACGAGCGGTGTCGTGCCGGCCGTGAATCCGGCGATACCGGCCGTTCCTGCCGACGCGACGCCTGGCGGATCGTCTTTGTCCAGGTCGCGCTCAGGCTGGATAAGGGTCGGATGGGCAAGTCCCGCGCCAGCCAGGGACGCGCACGTGCAAGTACGCGTGCGCGCACGAAAAAACGCTCCGACCCACGATCGGCATCGCCGACCCGGGCCGGCGTGCCCTTGCGCGCGCGCCCGGACGCCCGCGACACGGCCCGGCGCAGAGCCGATGGGCCGCGCGTGGAGGAGATGGATTCGCGGGTCCTGTTCTCGGCCGACCTGAACCCGATCGGCGACGGCGCAACGGCGCCGGTCGCGGAGCTGCGGACGTTCGACCCCGGGCTCGGGTCGACCAGCGACACCCCTTCGAGCGATACGCTGGCAAGTGCCGAATCGACGCGAGCGTCGCGCGAACTGGTGCTCGTCGACGCAGGCGTCGCCGACGCCGAGCGCCTGGTCGAGCGGCTCATGGCGGAATCGGGGACCACCCGCGAACTGTCGGTGGTGCTTCTGGACCCGGATGTCGATGGCATCGCCCAGGTCTCGGCCCTGCTCGCCGACGCCAGGGAGCCGTTCGATGCGCTGCATCTGATCTCGCATGGCTCGGACGGAAGCGTACGCCTTGGCGCGACGACGCTGGACGCCGGATCGCTGTCGGCGCGCGGCGACGAGATCGCCGGCTGGCGCACCGCGCTCACCGACTCCGCCGACCTGCTGCTCTACGGTTGCGATGTCGCTTCGACCGACGCCGGTCGCGAGTTCGCCCGCGCGCTCGCCGGGCTCACGGGCGCCGATGTCGCGGCCTCGGACGATGCGACCGGTCGCGCCGATCATCAGGCCGACTTCGAGCTGGAGTTCCAGACGGGCCTCGTCGATACGGCGATCGCCCTGTCGGCGTCGATCCAGGCCGACTTCGATGCCGTGCTTGCGACTTTCACGGTGACCAACGTCAACGATTCCGGCGCGGGGTCGCTGCGCCAGGCGATCCTGGACGCCAACGGCAATGCCGGGGCCGACCTGATCGACTTCAACATCGCCGGCGCGGGTCCGCATCAGATATCGCCCGTGACGGCGCTGCCGACGATCACCGACACCGTGGTCATCGACGCGACCACCGAACCCGACTTCGCCGGCACGCCCGTTGTCGAGCTTCGTGGCACCGGCACGACCGGCGCCAGAGGGCTGTATCTCGCTGCCGGCAGTGACGGCAGCACGGTCCGTGGCTTGGTCATCAACGACTTCGACCTCGCGGGCATCACGCTGGCGGGAAGTGATGGACACACGATCGCGGGGAACTACATCGGAACCGATGTCACCGGCAATGCCGTCTTCGGCGCGATGCCGCTCGGATTGCAGCTGGCCGGCGCGAACGCGAACACGATCGGCGGCGCATCGAGCACCGATCGAAATGTGATCGCCGGCACAAGCAATACGGCCGTTTCGCTCTATGCGTCCGTCAATAGCGACAATGTGATCCGTGGGAACTACATCGGCGTCGGTGCCGATGGATCGACCGCCATGCTCGGACAGGCCGGCATTCAACTCGAGAACGGCGACACGAACAACCTGATCGTCGACAACGTGGTGGCCGGTAGTGTGAACGGCATCCATGTGATGACGGCCTCCGGAACGACGATCCAGGGAAACCGGATCGGCACGAATGCAGCCGGCACCGCATCGGTCGGTTCGAGTACGGGCATCACCGTGGAGTCCAGTGCGACCGCGACGGTCATCGGTGGGACCGGCGCCAATGAAGGCAATCTGATCTCGGGTGCCGTCAACGTCGGCATCTTTGCCGGCGGTACCTCGAGCGGTACGGTGATCCAGGGCAATCGGATCGGCACGCAGATCGATGGCGTATCGGCCCTGGGCAATGGTGGCCTCGGTGTTTACGTCGCCGGGTCGGCGAGCGTCGTCGTCGGCGGTCAATCGGTCGCCGAGGGCAACACGATCGCCTTCAACGGCCTTGGGGTCGGCGTCAACATCACTGGACGCGCGGCGATCCTTGGCAATTCGATCCATTCCAATTCGACGTTCGGAATCGACCTCGGCGTGAACGGCGTCACCGCCAACGATGTCGGCGATCCGGACACCGGGCCGAACAACCTGCAGAACTTCCCGGTGCTTACCGCGGCGCGCTCTAACGGCGATGGGACGGTCTGGATCGATGGCACGCTGAACTCGAACGCGAGCTTGGATCACCGGATCGAATTCTTTGCAGATACCGCGGCCGACCCCACCGGGCACGGCGAGGCAAGGCGGTACCTCGGCTACATCGACGTGACGACCGATGGCTCGGGAAACGCGAACTTCGCGGCCCGACTCGATGCGGCGATTCCGGCCGGCGCAGTGATAACGGCGACAGCAACCCGGTTCTCCGGTGGACAGCCGATCGAGACTTCGGAGTTCGCCCAGAACGTCACTGCCACCGCGAACGCGCCCGGCATCACCATCACCAGCCTGTCATCGGCCGCGGCCGTGGGCAGTGAGTACCGGGTCAACACCTACACCGCCAATGCCCAGGACAACCCCGTCGTCGCGATGGACGCGAGCGGCAACCAGATCGTGGTGTGGGCGAGCAACGCGCAGGACGGCAGCAGCTACGGCATCTACGCCCAGCGCATCGCGGCCGATGGCACGGCACTCGGGAGCGAGTTCGCCGTCAATACCACCACCGCCGATCTGCAACTCAATCCCCGAGTCGTCAGCGACGACGCCGGGAACTTCGTCGTGGTCTGGCAGAGCAACAACCAGGACGGTGGCGGCTACGGCACCTTCGCGCGCCGATTCGATTCGACCGGCACCCCGCTGAGCGGCGAATTCCAGGTCAACCAGACCACCAACGGCGCCCAGCAGTTTCCCGACATCGCGATGAACGGCAACGGCGACTTCGTCATTGCCTGGTCGGATCAGCTCCAGGACGGCAACGGCTATGGTGTCTACGCCCGGCGCTACGCGGCCGATGGCACGGCACTCGGCAACGAGTTCCTGGTCAATACGTACACGATCGACAACCAGTACCAGCCCCGCGTCGACATGAACGCGTCGGGCGCCTTCGTCATCGCCTGGCACAGCATGCTGCAAGACGGCGGCGACCTGGGCGTGTACGCCCAGCGCTACGACATGTTCGGCAACGCGGCCGGCACCGAATTCCGTGTGAACACCACGACCGCGAACCCGCAGGCGCGGCCCAACGTCGCCCTCGCCGACGACGGTACGTTCGTGATCGCGTGGGATTCCTACCTCCAGGACGGCGCGAACTACGGCATCTACATGCGGCGCTTCGACGCCGCCGGCTCGCCGCTGACCGGCGAGCTTCTCGTGAACACGACCACGGCGAACGACCAGAGTCGGAACGCGATCGCCATGGCGCCCTCGGGCGAGTTCGTCGTGACCTGGACCGACAATGCGATCGATGCCAGTGGCGCAGCGATCGTCGCGCAGCGGTTTGCCGCAGATGCCACGCCGGTCGGGACCGAGTTCATCGTCAACACGACCACGACCAATATCCAGGACCGTTCCGATGTCGCGTTCAGTCGATCCGGCACCGACTTTGCCGTGGTCTGGCAGAGCAACCTGCAGGACGGCAGCAACTATGGCATCTACGGGCAGCGCTTCGGGCTGCGGACGACCGAAGCGGGCGGTAGCGCGAGCTTTTCGGTCGTCCTGGACGCTGCACCGGCGTCCGACGTCACGATCAATCTGTCGCTCAGCAGCCCTGACGCCGGCAACCTGTCGACACCGAGCCTGGTGTTCAATGCGGGCAACTGGAGCACGCCCCAGACGGTGACCGTGACCGACATCGCGGACCTGCTTGCCACCGGCGATCAGCGTTTTCTCGCGGTGACGGCTTCGGCCGTGTCCGCCGATCCGGACTACGCCGGGCTCGATGCGCTCGACGTGTCCATCACCGCTCTCGACGACGACCCGTACAACGTGCTGGTCGTCGACACGACCAGCGATGTCAGCGACGGCGATACCTCGAGCGTGGCCGCACTCTATGCCGACCGCGGTGCCGACGGGCGGATCTCGCTGCGCGAGGCGATCGCGGCCGCCAATGCAACCGCCAATGCGATTGGCGGTGCCGACCATATCGTGTTCGACATCCCCGACGCGCTGTTCAACGGCGCGCACACGATTGCGCTGGGCGCCGCGCTGCCGACGATCACGGATGCCGTGGTCATCGATGCCACTACCGAGCCCGACTTCGGCGGCACGCCGATGATCGAACTCAACGGCGTCGGCGCCGGCGCCAGCGTGTCCGGACTCACCCTGGCCGACGGCGCCAGCGGCAGCACCGTGCGCGGGCTCGTGATCAACCGCTTCACCGCCAACGGACTGGTGGTCGAGGGCAGCAACAACCTGCTCGCCGGGAACTACATTGGTACCGATGTGGCCGGCACCAGCGGTGCCGGCAATACCATCGTCGGCATCCGGCTCGACAATCCCACGGCATTTGGCAACCAAATCGGCGGCCTGACCGCGGCCGATCGCAACGTGGTGTCCGGAAACGGCGCCCAGGGCATCCGGATCAGCTTCGGCGCGCACGACAACGTCGTCCTGGGCAACTACATCGGTACCGACGCCAGCGGCAGCTTCGGCGTGGCGAACTCGAACGATGGTATCCGGATCATCGATGCCGGCACCGAGTCCAATACGATCGGGGGCACGCTGGCCGGGGCTGGCAACCTGATCGCATACAACACGGGCCGGGGCGTGGACGTCGTCACCGGTTCGCACACGATTCTCGGCAACTCGATTCACGATAACGGCACGATCGGAATCGACCTGAACATCGACGGCGTGACGGCCAACGATGCCGGCGACGCCGATACGGGGCCGAACGATCTGCAGAACTTCCCCGTGCTTGCGACGGCCAGTTCGAGCGCCGGCGACACCACGGTGACCGGATCGCTGAACTCCACGGCCAGCACGACTTTCCGGATCGAGTACTTCTCCAGCCCGGTTGCCGACGGCACCGGCTACGGCGAGGGCGCGACCTACCTGGGCTTCGACACCGTCACTACCGATGGGACCGGCAACGCCACTATCAACACGACACTCGTCGGCGTCTCGACGACGGTGGGGCACGTCGTGAGCGCAACCGCGACCGTGGACAACGGTGGTGGCAGCTATGGCGCGAGTTCGGAGTTTTCGAACGCGCTGACCGTCACCTCCGGCACGAGCGCCGCCCCAACTGTCGGCTTTGGCGGTGGCGAGATCACCGCAACCGAGAATGCGGCGCCGTTGATCCTCGATGCCGGCGCCACCGTCTCCGACGCCGACTCGCCCGACTTCGACACGGGCCATCTGATCGCGGCAATCTCGTTCAACGGCCAGCCGGAAGACCGGCTCACCATCGTCCATGAAGGAACCGGATTCGGCCAGGTCGGCGTCTCGGGCAGCAACCTCAGTTTCAGCGGCGTTTCGATCGGCACGTTCACGGGCGGCACCGACGGATCGACACCGCTCGACGTCACCTTCAACGCGAACGCAAACGCATCGGTGGTCCAGGCGGTGCTCAGACGGATCGCGTTCCAGGCGGTCGGCGAAGATCCGAGCTCGCTCACCCGCACGGTGGGTGTCACGGTGAGCGACGGCGACGGCGGAACCTCGCTGACGCCGACGATCGACATCAAGGTGGACGGCGACACCGACGTCTGGGTGACCACGACCAGCGACACCGCCGACGGCGACACGAGCTCGATGGATGCGCTGTTGGCCGACCGTGGCGCCGACGGCCGGATCTCCCTGCGCGAGGCGATCACCGCTGCCAACAACACCGTCGGCGTCGACAAGATCTACTTCGACATCCCCGAAGCGCTGGTCGGCGGCGCGCATACCATCCGCCCGACCTCCGCGCTCCCGGCCCTGTCGGATACGGTCTTCATCGATGCAACGACCGAGCCCGACTTCATCGGGACACCGGTGGTGGAGATCGACGGTTCGCTGGCCGGCAGCGCAACCGGCCTGGTCATCGGGACCGGCGCCTCCGGTTCTACGATTCGAGGACTGGCGATCAACCGGTTCGCGAGCAACGGCATACAGTTCAGCAGCGGGGTCGACAACGTCACGATCGTCGGCAATCACATCGGCACCGACGTCACCGGCACGATCGCGCTGGGCAACGGCGCAAGCGGCATCCTGCTCAGCAACACCGCCAACTCGCAGATCGGTGGCGCCACGGCGGCCGATCGCAACGTGATCGCCGACAACGGCTCGAGCGGCATCCGGATCATCGGCGGATCGAGTGGCAACGCGATCCAAGGCAACTTGATCGGTATCGGCACGAATGGCGCCGCGCTGGGCAATACCACGACGAACATCCTCTTTGGCACCGGCGGCCCGAACAACAACCTGGTGGGTGGCACGGCTCCGGGCGAGGGCAACACGATCGCCAACAGCACCGGCAGCGGTATCGGCATGTCGTCCTCCGCGGGCAGCGGAAACGCCTTTCTTGGCAACCTGATCCACGACAACACGACTCACGGCATCAGCATGGCCGGCACGCCGGGCAACGATGCCGAGGACGCAGACAGCGGGCCGAACGACCTGCTCAACTTCCCGGTGCTGGTCGACGTCGTGCAAAACGGTGCCGACCTGGACCTGACATTCGCGCTCGACGTCCCGGCCGGCAACTATCGGATCGAGTTCTTCGGCAACCCTGGGGGCGTCGATCCGCTCTGGCTCGGCGAAGGCGAGGTCTTGCTGGGCGCCGCCAGCGTGAGCACGACCGGAGCCGCTGGCTACGAGACCTTTACCCGGACGCTGATCGGGGTGGCGCCGTCTCAACTCGAGGGCATCAGCGCCACGCTGACCCAGGATCTCGGTGGCGGCAACTACGGCTCCACGTCGGAGTTCGGGACTTCTTTCGCCGGCGCGGGCGTCCTGGTCGTGAACACCACCGACGATGTGTCGGATGGCGATACCTCGAGCATCACGGCCTTGCTGGGCAATCGCGGCGCCGACGAGCTGATCAGCCTGCGCGAGGCGATCGCGGCGGCGAACAACACGGTCAACGGGGCCAGCCCGGACGAGATCCGCTTCGACATCCCCGACGCGCTGGTCGGGGGTGCGCACACGATCCAGCTCGCCTCGGGACTACCCGCGATCACCGACGCGGTCGTCATCGACGCGAGTTCCGAACCCGACTTCGTCGGCATGCCGATCGTGGTGCTCGACGGCAGTCTTGCGGGCGGGTCGCACGGCTTGCACCTGCAGGCCGACGACTCGACGATCCGAGGATTGGTCATCGGGAACTTCGGCATTTCCGGGATCGTCATCGATGGCGGATCGAACAATGCGATCGTCGGAAACTATGTCGGTACCGACGTCACCGGACTAGTCGCTGCCCCGAACGTCTCGCACGGGATTTCCATCATTGCAGGGGCAAACAATACGATCGGTGGCACGGGTGCGCAAGACGGCAACGTCGTGTCCGGCAACGGTGCCAGCGGCGTCGTACTCAACCTCGGTGCGACCGGCAACTTCGTGCAGGGGAACCTGATCGGCCTCGGAGCCGACGGGACGACCACGCTCGGCAACACGACCTTCGGCGTCACGATCGGCCCCGGCGGCGCCAGCCCGGGCAACACGATCGGTGGCTCGGTAGCGGGTGCGCGCAACATCATCTCCGGCAACGGCGCGGCGGGAATCCGGATCGGCCTGGGCAATGGCAACACGGTGCTGGGCAACTACATCGGGACTGACGCGGCAGGTATCGCGTCACGGCCGAACCTCGATGGCATCCAGGTCTACTCGGCGAACAACACGATCGGCGGCACGGGTGCGCTGGATGGCAATCTGGTCTCGGGCAACACCAGTACCGGGATCGTCATCTCGGGCGCGAGCGCATCCGGCAACCAGGTGCTGGGAAACTTCGTCGGTACCAATGCCGCGGGATCCCTCGCACTGGGCAACGGCGACAACGGTATCTCGATCGGCGCGGGAGCCGCCGGAAACACGATCGGCGGCACGGCCGCGGGCAGCCGCAACCTGGTGTCGGGCAACACGGGCGGCATCGACATCTCCGGCGCCGATACCGACGACAACGTCGTCTCCGGGAACTGGGTCGGCACCGACGCCGCAGGCACCGGTGCGATCGCGAACAGCAATGTCGGCATCGCGGTGTCAGCAGGCGCGGACGGGACTGTGATCGGTGGCGCGACCGCGGCGCATCGCAACGTAGTGGCCGGCGCCTCGATCGACGCGATCCGGCTCAACGCCGTCACCAATACGAGCATCCTGAGCAACTACATCGGAACCGACGCGACCGGCACCGTGGACCTGGGGGCCGCACAGGAAGGCATCGAGGTGGTCTCGTCGACCGGCACCGTCATCGGGCAGGCGGGCGCGGGCAACCTGATCAGCGGCAACGATGGCGGCGGCATCGGACTGCAGACAGGGGCCAGCGCGAGCACGATCCAGGGCAACCTGATCGGCACGGCCGCGGACGGCAGTACGCCGCTGGCCAACGTGGGGCATCCCATCTACATCACCGGCGCGGGCTCAGACAACAATTTGATCGGCGGCATCAACGCTGGCGAAGGCAATACGCTGGCCAACGGAACGGGCGACGGCGTGTCGTTGTGGGCAGACGCCGGAACCGGCAATGCGATCCTCGGCAATCTCTTCCTGGACAACGCCGGGCTCGGCATCGACCTGTCGAACGACGGCGTGAGCGCCAATGACGCAACCGACGTCGACGCCGGCCCGAACACCCTGCTGAACTTTCCGGTGCTGGTCAGTGCCGAGGTCAGCGGAACCGATCTTTCGGTCCGGACCACGCTGAGCCAGGCGCTTCCCAACACGCTGCTGCGGATCGAGTTCTACAACAGTCCGCTTGGTACCGAGGATGCCAGCGGCCACGGCGAGGGGCGGCAGTTCCTCGGTGCGTCGAACATATTGACCGATGGCAGCGGCAACGCGGACGTGGTGATCGTCCTCAATGGCGTCAGCGTGGCAGCCGACGACCGGGTCAGCGCGACCGCGACCCGCGACCTGGGCGGCGGAAACTACGGAGACACGTCCGAGTTCGCGCTCAACGTCGTGGCCACGGCGGCGAACCAGGACCCGGTCATCGCCTTTGGCGAGGGCGACAAGGCATACACCGAGAACGGCGCGGCGATCATCATCGATGCAAGCGCCACCGCTTCGGACGCGGACTCCGCCGACTTCGACGGCGGCCATCTGCTGGTCGATGTCCCGACCAACGGCGACGCCTACGATCGGATCGAGATCCGCAACGAAGGCATGGGGGCCGGACAGGTCGGAGTCTCCGGGAACCAGGTCTACTTCGGGGGAAGCTTGATCGGGACTTTCTCCGGCTCGGGTGCACCGCTCGACGTCTCTTTCAACGCCACCGCCGATGCGACTGCGGTCCAGTCCGTGATGCGCAACATCACCTTCCGGAACCTGAGCCAGGATCCCTCGGTGCTGACGCGCGTGGTGCGGTTCGCGCTGAGCGACGGCGACGGAGGCAATTCCCTCGCCATCGCCAAGAACATCACGATCGCGGCCGACTCCGACCTGTGGGTGACGACGACGGCCGACACCGCCGACGGCGACACGTCCTCGGTCCAGGCACTGCTGGCCGATCGCGGTGCCGACGGCCGGATCTCGTTGCGCGAAGCCATCATCGCCACCAACAATACGTTGGGCGCCAACGAGATCTATTTCGACATTCCCGATGCGCTCGTCGGCGGTGCGCACACGATCCAGCCCTCGTCCGCGCTGCCCGTGATCACGGATACCGTCGTTATCGACGGATCGAGCGAGCCCGACTTCTCGGGCACGCCGATCGTGAGATTGAATGGCACGGGCGGCCCGCCGAAGACCGGCCTGGCCTTGGGGGCTGGCAGCGACGGCAGCACGATCCGAGCGCTGGCGATCGTGAACTTCGCAAACGGCGGGATTCAGATCAGCGGCTCGGAGTCGAACCTGGTCGCGGGCAACTATGTCGGGCTCGACGTAGACGGTAGTACGGTCGCGGGCAATGGCAGCGCAGGCATCACGATCACCGGCGCGTCGCGCGGAAACGTGATCGGCGGGAGCACAGCCACCGATCGGAACGTGATCTCGGGCAACCAGACCGGCGTATTGCTCAACGGCGCGGCGGTGACCAGCAACAGCGTCACGGGCAACTTCATCGGCACCGACGCGAGCGGCGATCTCGACCGCGGCAACACCACCGACGGAATCGAAATCTCGGGCGGTGCGCACGACAACGTCGTCGGTGGCGCGCTGGCCGCGCAACGCAACGTCATCGCCGGCAACGACAACGACGGGGTCTGGATCACCGACGCCGGGACAAACGCGAACATCGTCATCGGAAACTGGATCGGCGTCGGCGCCTCCGGGGGAGCATTGCAAAACAGCTTCCACGGCGTCGCGATCGAGAACGGCGCCGCCGGCGCGCGTATCGGCGGCACGGGGCCGGGCGACGGCAACCGAATCGAGAACAACGCCTGGGACGGCGTGTCGATCTCCGGCGCCGGCACCGGCAACGCCGTGCTCGGCAACTCGATTCAGGCCAGCGGCGATCTCGGCATCGACCTGGGCAACGATGGCGTGACCGCCAACGACGCGGGCGATACCGACAGCGGCGCGAACGACCTGCAGAACATGCCGGTGCTGCAGGCTGCCGGGACCAGTGCCGGCGATACGCGGATCATCGGAAGCCTGAACGGCGCGGCCAGCACGACATTCAGGATCGAGTTCTTCTCATCGGCCGCCGCGGATCCGTCCGGGTTCGGCGAGGGCGCGGTCTACCTTGGATCCACGACCGTCGTCACCGACGGCACCGGCAACGCCGGCTTCGACGTGACGCTGGTCGCGGTCTCGGTGCTCGAAGGCGACCGGGTCACGGCGACCGCCACCGTGGATCTCGGTGGTGGCCTGTTCGGCTCGAGTTCGGAGTTTGCCGCCAACGTCGTCGCGGGCGGCCTGGCGCCGTCGATCGATCTCGACGCCAACGATTCGGCGGCGGGCGGACTCGACTTCGCGACCACCTGGATCGAGGGCAGCGGCCCGGTCCTGATCGCCGATACCGATGCGCTTCTGACCGATGTCGACAGTACCAACCTCCAGTCTCTGACGGTAACACTGACCAATCCGTTCGACGGCGTCGACGAGTCGCTCACGGCCGACACATCGGGCACCTCGATCTCGGCGAACTACGACAGCGGCACCGGCGTGCTGTCCCTGACCGGCGCCGACACCGTAGCGAACTACCAGCAAGTGCTGCGCACCGTCCGATACGACAATGCGTCGCTCGCGCCGGAAACGACGAGTCGCATCGTGAGCTTCGTCGCAAGCGACGGCATCTCCGACAGCCCGAGCGCGACCTCGACCGTCTCGATCACGGCAGTCGACAATGCCCCAACGCTGACGGTCACCGGAAGCGGCGTCGCCTCGGCGGGTGCCGCGTACACGATCAATCTCGGCGCGACCGACCCGGAAGGCGTCACCATCACCACTTGGACGATCAATTGGGGAGACGGCAGTGTCGAGACGATCGCCGGCAACCCGCCGACCGCAGCGCACACCTACGATGCCGCACTGACCGGCCGAACGATCAACGTGACAGCGTCGGCGACCGACCCCAGCGGCACGCATTTCGGCGCGCGGCTGTACGTGCCGTCCTGGTCCGGGACGGATCTGGTTCACGTCTATGCCGGCGCCGACGGTGCGTTCGTGGGCACGATGGCCCCCATCACCGACGGTCTCGACGACCATATCGAGGTGGTCCAGGGACCTAACGGGAACCTGTTCATCTCCTCGGAACAAAGCAGTAGCGTCCTGGAGTATCAGCTCGACGGCACCCTCGTGGGGACCTTCGTCACGGCCGGTTCGGGTGGCTTGAGTGCATCGGCGGGCCTGGCATTCGGCGCCGACGGCAATCTGTATGTAGCCTCCTACGGCTCCGGCGACATCCTTCGCTACGATGGGTCGACCGGCGCCTTCATCGACGTGTTCGTGGCGAGCGGCACGGGCGGTCTGGCGACCCCGCTGGGCCTGAACTTCGGCCCGGACGGCATGCTCTACGTGGCAAGCCGGGGCGCCAACAATCTCCTGCGCTTCGACCCCACGACAGGCGCGCACGATGCGAGCTTCAATGGCGACTTGAACGGCGGTACGCCCGAGGACTTCGTCTTTGCCCCGAGCGGCGAGATCCTCGCAGCCGACATCGGTGGCAACGTGGTTCGCATCGACGCGACCACGGGTGGCTCCCTGGGGACCTTCGTGGCTTCGGGCACCGGCGGGTTGACCAGTGTCGCCGGTCTCGCCTACGGCCCCGATGGCGAACTATACGTCGCCGACCAGGGCGCCCACACGATCCGGAAATACGACGGCCAGACCGGCGCCTATCTGGGCGACCATGTCCCCGGTGGAACGGGCGGCCTGGTCAACCCCGCCTACATCACCTTCGAGGCCGATCACCAGGTCGTGGTCGGTGCATCCGCAAGCCCCGTGATCGTCGTTGGCGGAACGGCCGGCTACACCGAGAACGAGCCGCCCGTCCTCATCGACACGGGCGCCACCGTGAGCGATGCGGATTCGCCGGACTTCGATGGCGGCCACCTGATCGTCGACTTCACGGCCAACGGTTCGGTTGCGGACCGCCTCACCGTCATTGATGAGGGCACGGGTGCGGGCCAGGTCGGCGTGGCGGGTTCGGTCCTGTCCTATGGTGGCACCAGTATTGGAACGATGGTCGGCGGCACCGACGGCTCGACGCCGCTGGACATCAGCTTCAACGCCAGCGCCGACGCGGCGGCGGTCCAGGCCGTCACCCGTCGGATCGCCTATCAGGCCGTCGGCGAAGACCCCAGCACGCTGACTCGCACGGTGCGGTTCACGCTGACGGATGGCGACGGCGCCACCTCCGCGCCCGCCAGCACGAACATCTCGGTCAGTGCCGACTCGGACGTGTGGGTCACCACGACCGCGGACGCGGCTGACGGCGATACGTCCTCCGTGCAGGCACTGCTGGCCGATCGCGGAGCCGATGGCCGCATCTCGCTGCGCGAAGCCATCATCGCCACCAACAATACGTTGGGCGCCAACGAGATCTATTTCGACATTCCCGATGCGCTCGTCGGCGGCGCGCATACGATCAACCCGCTCTCGGCCCTGCCCGCGATCACGGACGCCGTCGTCCTCGACGCCACCACCGAGCCCGACTTCGCCGGCACGCCGATGGTGGTGCTCGATGGCAACGATCTGGCGGCCGACGGCATCGCGCTGGCGGCCGGGTCCGGCGGGAGCACGATTCGCGGGCTGCTCGTCCGCGATTTCAACGGCATCGCGATCCGCATCGACACCGGCTCCGATGCGAACACGGTTTCTGGCAACTATATCGGTTCGCTCACCACGGCCGGCACCAATGCCGGCGCCGCCGAGCGAAACGCGGGCAATGCACTCAGCATACAGAGCGCCGGCAACATCATCGGCGGTACGAGCGCGAACGACAGAAACATCATTTCCGGCAACTCGGCTACCAGCATTCAACTATGGACCGCGAACGCCAACGGCAACCTGGTCCAGGGCAACTTCATCGGTACGGACGCATCCGGGACGATCGGCATCGGGAATACGGGTGTCGGCATCCAGATTGGGGGCGGTGGCTCGAACAACACGATCGGAGGATTGGCGCCCGGTGCCGCCAATGTCATCGCCAACTCGACCTGGGCCGGCATAGAACTGCGCGACGCCGGAACGTCGGGCAACGTCGTTCAGGGCAACTTCATCGGTACCGATCTGACGGCCACCATCGATCTCGGAAATGCGGAACATGGTGTGAGGGCCATACTGGGTGCGGGCGGCAACCTGGTCGGAGGCACGAGCGCCGGCGCCGGCAACGTGATCGCCAACAGCAACCTATCCGGTGCCAGCATCGTGAATGGCTCGATTCTGAGCATCATTGGCAACCGGTTCATTGCCAACAACGGGCTGGGTATCGACATCGGCGACAACGGTGTCACGGCCAACGACGCCGGCGACGGTGACACCGGCTCGAACAATCTCCAGAACTATCCGGTGCTGGTCAGTGCCAACTCGACGGGCGGCAACACCACGATCATCGGTTCGCTGAACAGCACGGCCGGCACGACCTTCCGAATCGAGTACTTTTCGTCCGCGGCGGGCGATGCGACCGGATCTGGCGAGGGCGAAACCTTCCTCGGCTTCGACACCGTCACCACCGACGGATCAGGCAATGCGTCGATCAATTCGACCCTAGTCGGCGTCAGCGTGACCGCCGGACACGTCGTCTCGGCCACCGCCACCCTGGACCTCGGTGCCGGCAACCACGGCGAGACTTCGGAGTTCGCCGCCAATGTCGTGGCGACTGCTGGCAACCAGCCACCGGTGATCAATTTCGGGGAGGGAAACAAGGCCTTCATCGAGAACGGGACGGCGCTGTTCATCGATACGACGGCGACCGCGTCGGACCTGGACTCGCCCGACTTCGACACGGGTCACCTGGTCGTCGACATTTCTGCCAACGGATCGGCCGAGGATCGCCTGAGCATCGTTCACGAGGGCACCGGCGCCGGCCAGATCGGCGTCTCGGGCGCCAACGTCTCTTTTGGTGGCGTGACGATCGCAACCTTTGCCGGTGGCACCGACGGTTCGACGCCGCTCGACATCACCTTCAACGCCAGCGCCGATGCGGGCGCCGTGCAGGCGTTGATGCGGCGGATCGCGTACGAGGCCGTGGGCGAGGATCCGAGTACGTTGACCCGCACCGTGCGCTTCACGCTTTCGGACGGCGATGGCGCGACCTCGACGCCGACAAGCAAGGACATCACGATCACCGGCGACAGCGACCTCTGGGTCACCACCACGGCCGACACCGCCGATGGCGACACCTCCTCGGTGCAGGCGCTGCTGGCCGATCGCGGCGCCGATGGTCGCATCAGCCTGCGCGAGGCGATCATCGCCACCAACAATACCGTCGGCCTCAACCAGATCTGGTTCGACATTCCCGACGCGCTGCTGGGCGGCGCACATACGATCACCCCGGTGTCGGCACTGCCCACGATCACCGACGCGGTCATCCTTGATGCCAGCACCGAACCGGACTTCCTTGGCAATGGCGGCCGCCCGGTCGTCGTTCTCGATGGCAACGACCTCGTCAGCAACGGCCTGACCCTGGGCGGCACTTCCAGCGGTAGCACGGTGCGCGGCCTGGTCATCCGGGACTTCGATGGCGAAGGCATCGAGGTCGCTCTGGGTTCGGACGGAAATCTGATCGCTGGAAACTACATCGGCGCGCTCGACCACACGGGTGCCTCGGCCGGCGCCGCCGAGGCCAACACCCTGCAAGGCATCTATGCCGTCGGCGCCAGCACGATCATCGGCGGGACCACCGCCGCCGATCGCAATGTCATCTCCGGCAACCTGAACGAAGGCATCCTCCTTGAAGGCAGCGCCGACCTCACCACGGTCACCGGCAACTACATCGGCGTGGACGCCACCGGCACCGTGGGCCTGGGCAACTGGGCCGGCATCGCGATGCGCAATTCGTCTGACAACAACACGATCGGTGGTGCGGCGGCTGGCGCCGCCAATTTGATCTCGGGCAATGTCGACTATGGAATCAATGTCCACGCCGGCCACGGCAACGTCATCCAGGGCAACCTGGTCGGTACCGATCTCACCGGGACGGCCGCGATCGCGAATGGCGCCGGTGGGATCTATCTGCTCAGTGCATCTTCGAGCAACCTTGTTGGTGGGACGGCGGCGGGTGAAGGCAATCTCATCGCATACAACAACGGGGCGGGCATCTCGCTGGCGGCGACGTCCGCGGCCGGCAATGCATTCCTGGGCAATTCGATCCACGACAACGCGCAACTCGGCATCGACCTCAATGCCGACGGCGTCACCGCCAACGATCTCGACGATCTGGACGCCGGGCCCAACGACTTGCTGAACTTCCCGGTCCTGGCCAATGCCTATAGCGGAGCCACGACCTACGTCAGCGGCAGCTACCAAGGACTCGCCTCGACGAGCCTTCGGCTGGAGTTCTTCGCCTCGAGCGCCGCGGACCCCGGCGGCCACGGCGAGGCCGAGCGCTACCTGGGCAGCACCGATATCGTCACCGACGCGTTGGGCATTGCCAGTTTCACGTTCGTTCCGCTGGCCGCGGCCACCGTCAACGGCGAGTTCATCACCGCCACCGCGACCATTGACCTGGGCGGGGGAAACTTCGGCGCATCCTCCGAGTTCGCCGCCAATGTCGTGGCCGCCGATCCGGCACCCTTGGTCGATCTGGATGCCAACGATTCCTCCGGCGCCGGTAGCGGCAATTTCGCGGCAACATTCACCGAGAACGGTGGCCCGGTATCAGTCGCGGACCTCGACGCCGCCATCGCAGACGCCGACTCGGTAAATCTCGCGTCGCTCACCGTCACGATCACCAACCTGCTCGATGGCGCCAACGAAGTGCTCGCTGCCAACACAGGCGGTACCTCGATCACGGCGTCCTACGTGCCTGCCACCGGCGTACTCACGCTCTCTGGCAACGACACGCTGGCCAACTATCAACAGGTGCTGCGGTCCGTCACCTACGACAACATTTCCGAGTCTCCGAACACGACCGCGCGCTCGATCAGCTTCGTGGCCAATGACGGAACGTACGACGGTTCGCCGGTGACCGCGAGTGTGTCGATCATCGCAGTCAACGACGCGCCGCAACTCGACGCAAGCGGGTCGATGACGCTGATCAACGTACTCGTCGACGCGACCGATCCGCCCGGAGACACTGTCTTATCGATCCTGTTGAGCGCGGGCGGCGACCGCATCACCGACGTCGACGACGGCGCCGTCGAAGGCCTCGCCGTCGTCGGCGTCGACGACAGCAACGGCCAATGGCAGTACTCGGTGACCGGCGGTGCAAGCTGGAACGCGTTCGGTCCGGTATCTGTTGCGTCCGCGGTGCTACTGGATGACACCGCGCTGATTCGCTACGTACCGAATCCAGCCTTCGTCGGCAACGCGGGCAATCTGGTCTTCCGTGCCTGGGACCGTACCGCGGGGGCGATTGGACAGACCGGCATCGACACGACCAGCAATGGCGGGACCACCGCCTTCGGCACGACAACGGAGCTCGCCACGCTCGAGGTGGTGAGCTCCGGTCTCATCGCGGTCGATGACAGCGCGACGACCACGGTCGACACGCCGGTGATCATCGACGTCGTTGCAAACGACTTCGATGCCCAGGGCGATCCCATTCAGGTTCTCGACTTCACGACCCCGACCCATGGCGGGCTGACCGACAACCTCGACGGCACGCTGGCCTACACGCCCAACGTCAGCTATACGGGTGCCGACGGGTTCGACTATGTCATTGCCGATTCGCCCTCGTTGCCCAGCCACTACTGGCGTAACGACGGCGACGCGACCGACCTGATCGGCGGCGCCGATGGCACGCTGACGGGCACGACAACGGTTGGCGGGCGATACGGAAGCGCACTCGCGTTCGACGAGGTGAGCGATCACATCGTCTTGCCGGACGTCGCATATGCGAGCGAGTTCTCCATCTCGATCTCGTTCAAGGTCGATGACCTCAGCGGGAATTCGTTTCAATACCTCTACAGCCACGGTGTCTTCGATTCGCCCAACAGCATCAACATTTTCCTCGGCGAAGCCGGCGGCCCGGGAACCAATCTCTACACACGCGTGCTGGATGGCAACGATGCGGCCCCCGGGATCACGGGCTTCGACGTCAGCTCGATCGTGGGCGACGGCCAGTGGCACACCTATGCACTGACCGCCAATGCGACAGACGGGCTGCGTGTCTATCTCGATGGACAGCTTCGGCTTTCGGACCCGAGCCGCGCGACCGACGCGCTCGATCCGTCCGGCGGGGCCTACATCGGCGCTCGCCAGGATCTTGAAGCAACGCGCTTCTTCGGCGGCTCGATAGACACGGTGGCCATTCACGCGTACGCGCTGGACGCGACCCAGGTTGCCGAATGGCACCAACCGGATTCCACTGTCGCCAGCGTGAGCATCGACGTGCAGGCGAACGCCGATCCCGTCATTACCTCCGACGGGAGTGGCGCCACGGCCGGCGTGAACGTGGCCGAGAACACCAGCGCGGTGACCACCGTCACCGCCACCGATAGCAATCTGCCCGCGCAGACGCTGAACTACATTGTTCTTGGCGGCGCCGATGCCGGCTTCTTCACCATCGACAATGTCACCGGTGCGCTGAGCTTCCTCGCCGCCCCCGACTACGAGACCCCGCTGGACGCCGGTAGCGACAACGTCTACGACGTGACCGTCCAGGTCGACGACGGTGCCGGTGGGACCGACACGCAGGCGATCGCGGTCACCGTCACCAACGCCAACGAGCCGCCGGTGATCACATCCGACGGCGGCGGCGCCACGGCGGGCGTCAACGTCGCCGAGAACACGACCGTCGTCACTACGGTCACGAGCACCGACGTCGATGGTGGTGCACCGGGCTATACGATCGCCGGTGGAGCCGACGCCGCGCTGTTCACGATCGACAATGTGTCGGGCGTGCTGAGCTTCCTGGCTGCGGCCGACTACGAGACCCCGCTCGATGCCGGCACGGATAATGTCTACGACCTCACCGTCCAGGTCGACGACGGGCTCGGGGGCACCGACACCCAGGCGATCAGCATCACGGTCACCCCGGTCAACGACAACGACCCGGTCATCACGTCCGACGGTGGCGGCGCCACGGCCGCGGTCAACGTCGCCGAGAACACCACCGCCGTGACCACCGTCACCGCCACTGACGCCGACCTGCCCGCGCAGACGATGAACTACAGCATCGTCGGTGGGACCGATGCCGCTCTGTTCACCATCGACGGCGTCACCGGCGCGCTGAGCTTCCTCGCCGCCCCGGACTACGAAGCGCCGTTGGATGCTGGCATCGACAACGTCTACGACGTCACGGTCCAGGCCGACGATGGCGCCGGCCGCACCGACACCCAGGCCATCGCCGTCACGGTCACCCCGGTCAACGACAATTCGCCCGTCATCACCTCCGACGGCGGCGCTGCCTCGGCCGCGCTCGATGTCGCCGAGAACGCCACGGCCGTGACCAACGTCACCGCCACCGACGCCGACCTGCCCGCCCAGGCGATGAACTACAGCATCGTCGGCGGTGCGGACGCGGCCTTCTTCACCATCGATGGTGTGTCGGGCGCGCTCAGCTTCCTGACTGCGCCTGACTACGAGACCCCGCTCGATGCCGGCTCGGACAACGTCTACGACGTCATCGTCCAGGTCGACGACGGCGCTGGCCTGATCGACACCCAGGCCATTGCGGTGACGGTGACCAACCTCAACGAGGCGCCGGTCATCACCTCCGACGGCGGTGGCTCCACGGCCACGGTGAATGTGGCCGAGAACGCCAACGCCGTGACCCTCGTCACCAGCACCGACGTCGATGGCGGCGTACCGAACTACAGCATCGCGGGCGGCACCGACGCCGCCCGGTTCACGATCGACAATCTGTCGGGTGCGCTGCGCTTCCTGGCCGCCCCCGACTATGAGTCCCCGCTCGACGCCGGCACCGACAACGTCTACGACGTCACGGTCCAGGTCGACGACGGGCTCGGCGGCATCGACACCCAGGCCATCAGCGTGACGGTGACTCCGGTCAACGACAACGACCCCGTCATCACCTCTGACGGCGGCGGCGCGAGTGCATCGGTCAACGTCGCCGAGAACATCACCGCGGTGACCACCGTCGCCGCCACCGATGCCGACCTGCCCCCCCAGACGATGAACTACAGCATCGTCGGGGGAGCGGATGCTGCGCTGTTCACCATCGACGGTGTGTCGGGAGCGCTCAGCTTCCTGGCCGCGCCGGACTACGAAGCCCCGGCCGATACCGGTGCCGACAACGTCTACGACGTCACCGTCCAGGCCGACGATGGTGCCGGTCGCACCGACACCCAGGCCATCGCCGTCTCGGTCACCCCGGTCAACGACAACGCCCCGGTCATCACCTCCAACGGCGGGGGTGCCACGGCCTCGGTCAACGTCGCCGAGAACGCCACGGCCGTGACCACCGTCACCGCCACCGACGCTGACCTGCCCGCCCAGGCGATGAGCTACGCCATCGTCGGCGGTACGGACGCCGCCTTGTTCACCCTCGACAGTGTCTCCGGTGCCCTGCGCTTTACCACCGCCCCCGACTACGAAGCCCCGGCCGATGCCAACACCGACAACGTCTACGACCTCGTCGTCCAAGCCAGCGACGGCAACGGCGGCACCGACACCCAGGCCATCAGCGTCGCCGTCACCCCGATCGACGACACCCCGCCCATCATCACCTCCGATGGCGGCGGTGCCAGCGCCAGCCTCGCCGTGGCCGAGAACACCACCGCCGTCACCGTGGTCGTCGCGATCGATGGCGACACCCCGGCCAGCCCGGTGAGCGTCTCGATCGAGCCCGGCGCCGACGCCGTCCGCTTCAGCCTCGACCCGGTCAGTGGCACGCTGCGCTTCCTGGCTGCGCCGGACTTCGAATCACCGACCGACGCCAACGCCGATGGCGTCTACGTGCTCACCGTGCGCGCGCTCGATGCCAGCGGCGACTCGGTCACCCAGACGCTGCAGATCACCGTCACCGACGTCAACGAAGCGCCCACCGACCTGGTGCTGTTGCGCGCCAACGCGATCACCGCCCCCACCGCCCCCTACGGCACCATCCGCGTCACCGACCCCGACTCGGGCGAGACCTTCGCCTTCGTGCTCGATGACGACGCCCTGGGCCGGTTCGTGCTCGACCCGGCCAGCGGCACCCTCGCCGCCAGCCCCGCCGCCGCCACCGTGCTCACCACCGGCGTCACCTACCGCATCGTCGTCACCGCCACCGACTCCGCCGGCCATCCGATCACCCGCGCGATCCGCTTCGAGATCCCGCCGATCACCGACACCACCACGCCGCCCGGAACCACCACCATCGGGTCCACGACCGATCCGTCCGGCACCCACCCGAACGCCACCCCGTTCATCGTCGATGCGCCCGACCCGGGGACGAAGGAATCGGCGCGAGAGACTTCAGTCCCGGCGCCCGGCTCGATTCCGCGCGATCGGCTCGACGTGCCACTCGAGATTTCCCGGGATGGCGGATCGGTCGATGATCCCGCCGCTAGAGAGGCCGAGACCGCATCGAACCAGCGCGCAGCACGAAGTCATCGCACCGGGGTCGGCGACGAGCGTCCGCGGGTCCTCGACACCACGACCCTGGCCCTGCTGTTGAGCCTGGATTCCTTGGTCGGCCCCGGCTTCGAGATCACCAGCCTGAGCGACATACCCGACTGGATCACGGAGCGCTATCTGATCCGCCGAGGAGAGATCCAGTTCCACGTGGACGGCGGGGCGAATTCGGGCCAAGCAACGGAGCGCGACACGGGAAACCGCCTGGAGCAGCTCCTGAATGATCCGATCACGATGACCGGCGCCGTTCTCTCGGCCAGTCTCGTTTGGTGGGCCGCGCGTGCCGGCGGAATCCTGACCTCGCTCATGGTCGGCGCCCCATCCTGGCGATCGGTCGACCTGTTGCCGGTCGTGATGAGTGCGTCCGAAGACGACGCAGCAGAGACGATCGACGCCCCGTCGTCGGGCCCAAGTGCTTCCGCGCAAGGATCCCGCTCGCGGCGCCCGGGACTGTCGAGTGCGACGCCGCATACGATCTTCGGTACGTCCAGACTCGGCCCGCTCGAACTCGAAGACGAGCACGCTTCACGCATCTTCGCGCACTCTTTCCAGCCGACACGAGCGAGCGGCAGCTCGCTGATCGGACCGGTCTGATTCCGGACAGATCCCGCTCCAAGCACTGTCCGACGAGAGCGCCCGTATCGCCGACCAACGGCGGCTCGATGGCGCCCAACGGTCATCCGTGGCTGTACACGGGCCGCTGGTCCGTAAGCGGGTGGCGTCCGGCGGCAGGGGTTTGTCACCGCAGGTCGGGATCGGCATAAAGCCAGGATGGGCAAACGCCGACCCAGCCGCGGCCATGTCCGCCCCATGCCGCGCGCGCACGCAAGCGCGCGGCATGGGGCGTTCGACTTCGATCCGCAAGACAGCGCCAACCGACACGATCGGGCGGCGGCGCCGGCTCGCGCGCGCTCCACTGCGCTGACGATCGAGGAGATCGACCCGCGAATCCTGTTCTCGGCCGAATCGCTGGCCGCGCTGACGGACCCCAATGCCGCGATCGTCCAAAGCGTGGAGCCGCCGATCGAGGCAAGCCCGCCTGCGGTTGCGACCGAAGGGACGGCGACACAACTCGGCTCGACGCGAGAGCTGGTCATCATCGACAGCACGGTGCCCGATGCCAACCAGATCGCCGATGCGCTTCGCTCGGGGCCCGAAGCGGGTCGCTCGGTCGACGTCGTCGTGCTGGCCTCGGGCGACGACGGAATTGCCCGTGTCAGCGAGTTGCTGTCAACGGCGGACACGCCCTACGACAGCCTGCACCTGATCTCGCACGGCAACTCGGCATCCACGCAGCTCGGCATCTCGACACTCGACTCGGTAGCCTTGGCCAGCCGTGCGGACGAGATCGCCGGCTGGTCTCGCGGGCTGACTGCCGAGGCCGACCTGATGCTCTACGGGTGCGACATCGCGTCGACCGACGAGGGTCGCGCATTCGCGGCCGACCTCGCCGCCCTCACCGGCGCTGACGTCGCCGCGTCGACGGATCCGACCGGCGCGGCGGCGATGGGCGGCGACTTCGATCTCGAATTCACGGCAGGTGCGATCGAGTCGTCGGTGGTGCTAAGCCAAGCCGCGCAGGACGGGTTCAACGGCATTCTCGCAACGTTCACGGTCACAAACACCAACGACAGTGGCGCGGGGTCGTTGCGACAGGCAATTCTGGACGCCAACAGTTCCGGCGGAGCAGACTTGATCGCATTCAGCATCGTCGGCCCGGACCCTTACCAGATCAATGTTCTCTCGGCACTTCCGACGATCACGGAGCAGGTGACGATCGACGGCACCACCGAGAACAACTTCGCGACCAATGGCAATCGTCCAGTGGTGGTCATCGACGGCAACAATCTCGCGGCAGACGGCATCACTTTCTCGGGTTCGGCCGACGGCTCCTCGTTGCGCGGACTGGTGATCCGCGACTTCGGTGGCAATGGCGTGACCCTGCAGGCCGGCGCCGACAACATCACGATCGCCGGCAACTACATCGGCAGCCTCACGAATACGGGCGCGAATGCCGGCGCCGCCGAAGCCAACACCGGCGTCGGCATCTGGGTCCATGGCGCGTTCGCCACAATCGGCGGCTCGACCGCGAGCGATCGCAACGTGATCTCCGGCAATGGCTCGTACGGCGTGATCCTGGACAGCGCCAGCGCGACCGGAAACCGGGTGATGGGCAACTACATCGGAACCGACGCGACCGGAATGCTCGACGTCGGCAATACCGACTCGGGCGTGATCCTGAACTTCGGCGCCACGAACAACAGCATCGGATCGGATCTCAACGGGATCGGCGATGCCAGCGAAGGCAACCTGATCTCCGGAAACGACAACTCCGGGGTACAGATCTGGGGTACGGGCGCATCCTCCAACGTGGTTGCGGGAAACACGATCGGCCTGAACGCGACCCAGACCGCCAGCCTCGGAAACAGCGGCGTCGGCATTCAGATCGGTGGCGGCGCCGGCAACAACACGATCGGCGGAACGGCCGCATTTGCCGGCAACGTGATCGGCTCAAGCCTCTATTCCGGCATCGAGATCCTGTCCTCATCGGGCAACGTAGTCCAGGGCAACCTCATCGGGACGAACGCCGCCGGTGCCGCGGGCCTCGGGAATACGAACGCGGGCATCTATCTCGCCTCCGGCTCGAGCAGCAATACGATCGGCGGCGCCTCGGCGAGTGCTCGCAATGTCATCTCCGGCAACGAAGATGGGATCCTGATCGGAAATTCCGGCAGCACGAACAACGTTGTTCAGGGCAACTACATCGGGACGACGCCGGACGGACTGAGTGCGCTGGCGAATACGTTCGATGGAATCCGGATCTTCGGCGGTGCCAGTTCCAACACCATCGGCGGCAGCGTGTCCGGCATGGGCAATGTCATTGCCGGAAACTCGCAGGAAGGCATCCAGATCTCCGACGAGACGAGCGACAACAACGTCATCCGAGGCAACCGGATCGGCGTCAGTGCCGGCGGCGCCGCGCTCGGCAATGCCGGCGACGGAATCTTCGTCACCGGTGGCGCCGACGGCACGATCATCGGTGGCACCGGCGCCGCCGAGGGCAACTGGATCGCCGACGCCGGCATCATCGGGATCGAGGTCGACGGGGCATCGACCGGTACCGTGATCCGGGGCAACCGGATCGGTACCGACCTCGCCGGCACGGCGAACTGGGGCAGCCAGGAAAGCAACGTGCTGATCGAAGGAGGTGCCACCGGCACCGTCGTCGGCGGCATCAATGCCGGCGAAGCCAATGTCATCGCGTTCGGCGGCCAGGGTGGCATCTGGACGGCAAACATTTCGTTGGCCGGCGCGTCGACCACCGGGAACGTGATCTCGGGCAACTCGATCTACGGCGCCGTGGGGCTGGGGATCGACATCAACAACGACGGCGTCACGGCCAACGATGCCTCGGACCCCGATACCGGCCCGAATAACCAGCAGAACTTCCCGGTCATCACCGGTGCGCTGCTGGGCAGCACCGGCACCTCGATGACGGTCCTGTTCACTCTAAACTCCACGCCATCGACGACGTTCACATTCGAGTTCTACGCAACCAACACGAACGACCGCGGCGAGGCCGAGGCCGAGATCTACCTTGGCACGACCACGGTCGCGACCGACGCGGGCGGCAATCTGGGCGCGAACTACACCTTCGGCTTCGTGGGTGCGACCGTACTTCAGCCCGGTGCGATGATCACTGCGACCGCGCGCAATACCGCGACCGGCGACACGTCGGAATTGTCTGCCGCGACGACCGCCGTCAGCGCGCACGTTGCGATCGTCGACACCACGAGCGACGTCGTCGACGGCAATACGACCAACCTGGCTGCCCTCGCACAGTCCCGCGGCGCCGATGGCCGCATCTCGCTACGCGAGGCGATCATCGCGGCCAACAATACCGCCAACATCGACGGCAGCACGCCCGACCAGATCCTCTTCAATATCAACGATGCGCTGGTCGGCGGCGCGCACACGATCGCCGTCGGATCGGCGCTGCCGACGATCACGGATTCATTGATCATCGACGGCACGTCCGAGCCCGACTATGGCTCGACGCCGGTAATCGAGATCAACGGGGTCTCGGCCGGCGCCGCTGACGGCCTGGTGCTTTCGGGGCCGGGGAGCGACGGCAGCTCGATCCTCGGCCTGGCCATCAATCGCTTCGGGCTCAGTGGCATCGCGCTGACCGACTCCGACAGCAACACCATCCAATCCAACTTCATCGGCACCGATGTCACCGGGACCGTCGATCGCGGCAACGGTGGCCAGGGCATTTCGATCGCCAACGGGGCGAGCGACAACCTGATCGGTGGCAGTGGGGCCGGTGAAGGCAATCTGATCTCGGGCAACGACGGCAACGGGGTCAACCTTACCGGCACGAACACCACAGGGAACCGTATCGAGGGCAATATCGTCGGCCTCGACGTGACGGGTACGGCGGACCTGGGAAACAGCCTCGTCGGTGTCGCAATTGCTCAGGCCGCCAACGGGAACGTGATCGGTGGGACCGGCGGAGCCCGCAACATCATTTCAGGCAACGACCAGTATGGTGTCCGGATCGTCGACAATGGCACCGACAGCAACCGGGTCGAGAACAACATCATCGGCCTGAACGCCACCGGCACGGCGGCGGTCGCGAACGCCAACGATGGGATCCGCGTCGAGAGCAGCGGCGCGCTCAGTGGCACGACCATCGGTGGAACCACTGCGGGGCTCGGCAACATCATCTCCGGAAACGGTGGCGATGGCATCGAGATCCGGGATGGTGCGACCGCCTCGTTGGTTGCCGGAAACCTCATCGGCCTGGCTGCCGACGGCGTCACGACGATCGCGAATGCGAGCAATGGCGTCTATGTTCTCGAATCCGACCTGAACACGATCGGTGGCACGAGTACGACCCGGCGCAATGTGATCTCCGGAAACACGTCGGCCGGCATCCGCATCTCCGGGACCGGGTCCACCGGCAACATGGTGTTCGGCAACTATGTCGGCACCGACACCTCGGGCCTCGTCGCTGCCGGCAACGCCCAGGAAGGCATCAAGGTCAACAACGGCGCGTCCGGAAACCAGATCGGAGACGATGTCGCCGGCGCCGGCAACCTGGTCTCGGGCAACCTGAACGACGGCATCGTGGTCGGCAGCGCGGGTAGCGACAACAATGTCATCCAGAACAACCGGGTCGGCGTCGATGCCACCGGCAATGCGTCCTTGTCCAACGGCGACGATGGCATACAGATCGGGTCCGGGGGCCCAAGCGGGAACATCGTTGGCGGATCCACGCCGCTCGCCCGCAACATCATTTCCGGCAACCTGGATGATGGGGTGCAGATCTACGATGGCGCGGTCGGCACGGTCGTCCAGGGCAACCACATCGGTGTCGGCGCGGACGGCACGACAGTGATCGGCAATGCATCGAGCGGTGTCAGGCTATACGGCCTTGCCGTCGGCTCGCAGATCGGCGGCGCGGGCGTCAACGAAGGCAATCTGATCGCGTACAACGCCTTGGACGGGGTCATCGTTCTGGACACCGGGACCGACGGAAACTCGATCCTGGGCAACTCGATCCACTCCAATCTCCAGAACGGTATCGATCTGCAAAACGATGGCGTCACGGCCAACGATGCCGGTGATGCGGACGCCGGCCCGAACGCGCTGCAGAACTTTCCCGTCCTGACCATCGCCAACAGCAACGGCGGCAACACCTACATTGCCGGCTCGCTGAACTCGACCGCTGCCACGACCTACCGAATCGAGTTCTTCTCCTCGCCGATGGCCGATGTCTCGGGCCATGGCGAGGGTCTGACCTACCTCGGGTTCGCCACGGTCACGACCGACGGGTCGGGCAATGCATCGATTGGCGCGACGCTGGTCGGGGTCACCGTCACGGCGGGTCACCTGGTCTCGGCGACGGCGACGGTGGACCAGGGCGGCGGCAACTACGCAGACACCTCGGAGTTCGCTACCAATGTCGTGGCCACGACCGGCAATGTCGCACCGACGATCGCGTTCAACTCCGGGACTTTCGGCGTTCCGGAGAACGGCGGTACGTATATCGTCGATGGTCTGGCCACGGTCACCGATCCCGACTCGGCCGACTTCGACACCGGTCACCTGATCGTCGACCTGACCGCCAACGGCGCGCCGGAAGACCGCCTGCTGGTGGTGAACGAGGGCAATGGCGCCGGCCAGGTGGGTGTGTCCGGCAGCAACATCAACTTCGGCGGAACCCTGGTCGCCACGTTCACGGGTGGCGGCGATGGTTCGACGCCGCTCGACATCACGTTCAACGCCAATGCCGATACGGCCGCGGTGCAGGCGGTAATGCGGCGCGTGGCCTACCGTGTCATGGGCGAGGATCCCAGCACGCTCACGCGCATCGTGCGGTTTCGGCTCTCGGATGGCGACGGCGGTGACAGCAACGAGGTGACCAAGAGCCTCTCGATCATCGCCGACGCCGACGTCTGGGTCACGACCACCGCCGATACAGCCGACGGCGATACGTCGTCGATCCAGGCGCTGTTGGCCGATCGGGGCGCCGACGGACGGATCAGCCTTCGCGAGGCGATCATCGCGGCCAACAACACCGCGGGCGCGAACCAGATCTACTTCAATATCCCGGATGCGCTCGTCGGCGGCGCGCACACGATCCAACCCACCACCGCGCTGCCGGTCATTGCCGACACCGTCGTCATCGACGCGACCACCGAACCGGACTTCGCCGGCACGCCCATCGTGGAAATCGACGGATCCCTGGCCGGCGCCGGTCAGTCCGGGCTGGAACTGGGCGCCGGCAGCGATGCGAGCACCATCCGCGGCCTGTCGATCAACGGCTTCGCCAGTGGCCTGGGCATCGAGATCACGAGCTCATCGAACCACCTGATCGCAGGCAACTATGTCGGGCTGCGCCCGGACGGTGTCACGCAGGGCCTGCTGAACTACGGTATCTATATCAACACGGGCACGATCTCCGGCATCACGATCGGCGGTTCCGCCCCCGCGGATCGCAACGTGATCAGCGCGTCCAACGGAATCGGCGTGCTTGGCGGATCGACCACCGGCACCACGATCCAGGGCAACTACATCGGGACCGACGCCACCGGTACGCTCGACCGAGGTGGCAGCTACGGCATCTTCGTGTCGGGCGCGACCGGCAACACGATCGGCGGCGCTGGCGCTGGCGAGGGCAATGTCATCTCCGGCGGCACGACGGGCGTCTTCTTCGACATCAATGTCACCGGCTCGGTGATCCGCGGCAATCTCATTGGCACCGACGCCAGTGGAACGGGTGCGCTCGGAAACAGTCTTGCCGGGGTTCGCGTCATTGGCAGCAACAACGTGGTGGGCGGCGATGCGCTGGGCGACGGCAACCTGATCGCGTTCAACGGCACCGGCGTGCTGCTGAACGCCGCGGGCGCCGCGGACAATGCGATCCTGGGCAACAGCATTCGAGACAACACCGGCCCCGGGATCGATCTCGCCGGTGGTGGCATCACCTACAACGACGCGGACGATGCCGACGCCGGGGCCAATGGGCTATTGAACTTCCCGGTGCTGACCCGCGTGGACCAGGTCGGGAGCGACCTGGACGTCAGCTTCGCCGTCGATCTGCCGGCCGGCACCTACCGGATCGAGTTCTTCGAGAACCCAGGCGGCGGGGATGGCTCCGGGTTCGGCGAAGGGCAGATCCTGCTCGGCGCGGCCACCGTGACCACCACGGGCGCGGCAGGCTACGAGAACTTCTTGCGCACGCTGATCGGCGTGACACCGAGCCAGATCGTCGGCATGACGACAACCGCGACCGTGGACCTGGGGGGCGGCAACTACGGCGCGACATCCGAGTTCGGGCCCCTGTACCAGGGCGCCGGCGTGCTGGCCGTCGATACCACGGCCGACACCGCCGATGGCGACACCTCGAGCATCGCCGCCCTGCTGGGCAACCGCGGGGCCGACGGCCGGATCAGCCTGCGCGAGGCCATCCTCGCGACGAACAACACTGCAAACGGCGCGACGCCGGACCAGATCCGCTTCGACATCACCGATCCGCTGGTCGGCGGGGTGCACACGATCCAGCCGACCAGCGCCCTGACCGCAATCACCGACGCGGTGGTGATCGACGGCACCACGGACCCGGACTTCGCCGGCACCCCGATCATCGTCATCAACGGGTCCCTGGCCGGCGCGGGCGCCGACGGCCTATTCCTGGGCGGCAGCGGGAGCACGGTTCGCGGCCTCGTGATCAACCAGTTCGGCCGCTATGGAATCGTCGCGGACGGCACCGGTGGACACACGATCGCGGGCAACTACATCGGCACCGACGCAAGCGGCGTGGCTGGACTGGGCAACGCCGGCGCCGGCGTCCAGGTCACCAGCGCAAACAACTTGATCGGCGGCTACACCCTGGCCGATCGCAACGTGATCGGTGCCAACAACAGCGGCGTCAAGCTCACCGGCGTCGCTGCGACCGGGAACATCGTCGCCGGCAACCACATCGGCGTCGGTGCAGACGGGTCGAGCGCCGTGGGCAATGCCAACCAAGGCGTTCTGGTCAGTTCGAGTGCAAGCGCGACGATCGGCGGGACGTCGGCCGGAGCCGGCAACGTGATCTCGGGTAGCCTCGTTGGCGTCCAGGTTTCGAGCGGAGCCACGGCCACCATCCAGCAGAACCGCATCGGAACCAACAGCGCCGGTACGGCCAGCCTGGCCAATGTCACCGGTATCGAGCAGGCGGCCGACGGCGGCGCGGTCCTGGTCGGCGGCGCCGCCGCACTCTCCGGGAACCAGATCTCGGGCAACACCAGCGACGGCGTCATGCTCTCGGGTGCCAGCAGCGTCGTGGCGGGGAACAGCATCGGTACCAATGCGGCCGGTAGTGCCGCCCTGGCCAATGGCGGCAACGGGGTATCGATCTTCTCGTCGGGCCATACCGTGGGCGGCGCGACCCCCATCGAGCGCAACCTGATCTCCGGAAATGCCGGATTCGGCCTGCTGCTTTCCAGTGCATCGGCCAATACGAACGCCGTCTACGGAAACTTGATTGGCACGGATTCGAGCGGCAGCGGCGCGATCGGAAACGGTGCCGGCGGCGTCTCGATCACCAGCGGTGCCAATGGCAACGAGATCGGCTCGGAGACGCCAGACGCCGGCAACACCATCGCATACAACGTCGGTGATGGCGTGAGCCTGACGGCGACGGCCGGATCGAACAACAGCATCATCGCCAACCGGATCCATTCGAACTCGGATCTTGCGATCGATCTCGGCGATGATGGCGTCACGTCGAACGACCTGGGCGATCCGGACGCTGGCCCCAACCAGCTGCAGAACTATCCTGTCATCGCCTCTGTGAACTCGATCGGCGGAGACACCACGATCACCGGCTCCCTGAACTCGGCCACCTCCACCCCCTATCGCCTGCATTTCTACTCGACGCCGGCCGCAAGCGCGGACGGCAGTGGGCACGGCGAAGCCACGACCTATCTGGGCTACACCGACGTGAGCACCGGCTCGGACGGCAATGTCAACTTCGCCGCACGACTGACCGGCATCTCCATCGCAGCCGGCGATTTCGTCACGGCGACGGCAAGCCAGGTGCTCGGGCCATCCAACTACGGCTCGACCTCCGAGCTTGCCGCCAACCTTGCGGCAACCAACACGTCAGCAGGCATCACGGTCTCGCCGACCAGTGGCCTGGTGGTCGGCGAGACCGGCACGACGGCGCAGTTCTCGGTCGTGCTCGACACGGCACCCCTTGCCAATGTGAACATTGCGCTGTCGAGCAGCGATCCGAGCGAGGGCACGCTCTCGAGCGCACTGCTGACGTTCACGCCCTTCGACTGGAACACGCCCAAGCTCGTCACCGTCACAGGCATAGACGATTCGATCGTCGATGGCGATGTCGGCTTTCTGGCCGTCACGGCTGCCGCCAGCAGCACGGACCCACAGTACAACGGCATCGACCCGGCCGACGTGTCGATCACGAACCAGGACAACGACACATTCAACACGATCGCGGTCAGCACGACCGCCGATACGGTCGACGGCAATACGGCATCGATCGCCGCGCTCATTGCCGATCGCGGCGCCGACGGTCGGATATCGTTGCGCGAGGCGATCCTGGCCGCGAACAACACACCGAACGGGCCCGGCGGCGGCGACCGGATCGACTTCATCATCCCGGATGCCCTGGTCGGCGGTGCTCACACGATCGCATTGACCAGCGCCCTGCCGCAGATCACCGATGCCGTGCTGATCGACGCGACCACCGAGCCGGACTATGTCGGCACCCCGATGGTGGTGCTCGACGGCGCGGCGCTGCCGGTCGCGCCCGGCAACTCGGGGCTGCGCCTCGAGGCCGGCAGCTCGGGATCCACGATCCGCGGCCTCGTCATCGTCAATATGGGGCAGGCCGGCATCGCGGTGACCGATTCGTCCTCGCACGTCATTGCCGGCAACCAGATCGGCGTCGCCACCGATGGGGTCACCGCCGCCGGGAACGCCGAACACGGCATCGTCGTCTCGGGCACATCGTCGAACCTGACCATCGGCGGCGGCATCGGCGCGGATCGGAACCTCATCGGCGGCAACAGCCAGTCCGGTATCCGGCTGGACGGCGCGGGGGTCAGCCAGGTCGACATCCTGGGCAACTACATCGGTATCACGCGCATAGGCAACGCGGCGCTCGGCAACGGCGCCTACGGCATCGAGATCGTTGGCGCCGTCGATGTGCACGTGGGCGGAACCAATGCCGCCGACGGCAACGTCGTTTCCGGAAACGGCGGCGACGGCATTCTCGTCGACGGCGCGGCAACCACCGTCATCGAGGGCAACCTCGTCGGCACCGATGCCTTCGGCGCCTATGCGATCGCCAATACGGGCATCGGCATATCGGTCCTCAATGGAGCGATCGGGACCCAGATCGGCGGCCAGTACGGCGTTGCCGGCAACATCATCGCCGGCAACGGAACCCTGGGCATCGCAATCGCCGGCGCGGGTACCACGGCGACGGCCGTTCAGGGCAATGTGATCGGACTCGGAAGCGGGGCCACGGTCCAGATCGCCAACGGAGGCACGGGAATCGCGATCACCGGCGGTGCCTCGGGCAGCTTGATCGGCGGAATTGCAAGCCAGCGCAACGTGATCTCGGCCAACGGCGCCGAGGGAATCTACATCGATGGCGCGGCCACGACCGGCAACACGGTCGATGCGAACTACATCGGGACCGCTGGCGATGGCGTCGCCGTGATCGGCAACACCTTCAACGGGATCGTCCTCACCAACGGCGCGCACGACAACCTGATCGGCGGTGCCGTCGGGAACCGGATCGCCGGGAGCAATGCGGCCGGAATCAACCTGACCGCAACGGCGGGTACCGGCAATGCGCTGCTGCGAAACCTGGTCTGGAACAGTGCCCAGCTCGGCATCGACCTCGGCAACGATGGCGTGGACGTCAACGACATCGGCGACGGCGATACGGGTCCCAATGACCACCTGAATCACCCGGTCCTGGTCGCGGCCAACAGCAGCGGCGGGAACAGTTCGATCACCGGCACGCTCGACGCCGAGCCGTCGACCAGCTACCGGATCGAGTTCTTCTCGGTGCCCGCCGGACAAGACCATGCCAGCGGCCATGGCGAAGCGCAGGTCTACCTGGGCGCCACCACGGTGGTCACCGACGGCAGCGGCCACGCCGACATCGGCGTCTTTCTTACCGGCGTGTCGATCACCGGCGGCGATCTGGTGACCGCGACGGCCACCGTCGACCTGGGCGGTGGCCTCTACGGCTCGACGTCGGAGTACGGCGCGAACGTGGTCGCCACCAACACCACGCCGAACGTCCGCTTCACGGCGACCGGGGCGAGCGACACCACCGAGGGCGGCGGAATCGCCCAGTACAACGTGGTGCTCGACACGGTTCCCACGGCCGACGTCACCGTGGCGCTCGCTGTGTCGGACTCGACCGAGGCATCGCTGTCGACGTCGAGCCTGACCTTCACGACGGCCAACTGGAACATCCCGCAGCTCATCACGCTAACGGGGGTCGACGACAGCTTTGTCGACGGCAATGTCGGCTACACGCTGATCACCGGCGCCGCGACATCGGCAGACCCCGTCTACAACGGCTTGGACCCGTCCGATCCGGTGCTCACGAACCTGGACGACGACGTGGTCAATACCGTCGTGGTCACCACCACGGCCGACACGGTCGACGGCGACACCGCGTCGATCGCCAATCTCTATGCGAACATGGGAGCCGACGGTCGCATTTCCCTGCGTGAAGCGCTGCTGGCCGCCAACGGCACGGCCAATGCGGGCGGCAATCCCGACCGCATCGAGTTCGACATCCCGGACGCACTCGTGGGTGGCCGACATACGATTTCGGTTTCGAGTGCGCTGCCGAGCATCTTGGACGCCGTCGTGATCGACGGTACGAGCGAGCCCGACTACGCCGGCTTGCCGGTCGTCGTGGTCTCGGGCGCACTGGCCGGCGCAAGTGTCGACGGCCTGACGATCAGCGGCGCCGACGGTACGGCGATCACTGGCCTCTCGATCAACCAGTTCTCCGGCCACGGCATCCTGGTCTCGGCAGCCAACGTGACACTGCAGAGCAACTGGATCGGTCTCGACGCCAACGGCACCGGCGCCGCTGGTAACGGGGGTGATGGCATCCATGCGGTCTCCGCCGACAACCTCACCGTCGGCGGCACGCTCGCCGCCTACCGAAACGTGATCTCGGGCAATGCGTCGGGCGCGGGCATCGCCATCTCGGGCCCCGGCGGCACGGGGACCCGGATCGAGGGCAACTTCATCGGAACCGACCTCAGCGGCAGCCTGCCCGTGGCCAATGCCTACGGCGTGTCCCTGGACGGTGCCGCTACCAGCGTCGCGATCGGTGGAACGATTGCCGGAACCAGCAACACGATCGCTTACAACACGGCACAAGGCGTGGTCCTGGCCTCGGGCGACGTATCGGATGTCTCGATTCTCGGCAACCAGATCCTGGCCAATGGTGCGCTGGGCATCGACCTCGACAATGACGGGCCTACGGCCAATGATGCGTCGGATCTGGACACCGGCGCCAATGCACTGCTGAACTTTCCGGTGCTCTCGTCGGTTTCGTCGAGTGGTGCGACGACCTATGTCAGTGGCAGCTACCACGGCGAAGCGAGTACTACGCTCAGAATCGAGTTCTTTGCATCGGTCGCGGTCGATGCCTCAGGCTACGGCGAGGCCGAGCGTCTCCTGGGCTCCACGACGATCGTCACCGATGGCAGCGGCAACGCGGCATTCAGCAACGTGGCCCTGGCAGCCGTCACCGCGAACGGAGAATATGCGACGGCGACAGCGACGATCGACCTGGGGGGTGGCAGCTACGGCGCCACGTCCGAGTTCGCCCAAAGCGTCGTCGTTTCGGACCCGGCGCCGATTCTCGACCTGGATCCGGACGACTCGTCCGGCGCGGGCACGGGCAATTTCGCCACGACCTTCTCGGAAGGGGGCGGTCCGGTCGTGGTCGCGGATGTCGACGCAACGATCGTGGACCCGGATTCGCTGTTCCTGTCCTCGATGACGATCACCTTGCTCAATCCGCTCGATGGCGCCAACGACCAGCTCTCGGCCGACACGACGGGAACATCGATCACGGCCGTCTACAACCCGGGAACCGGTGTGCTGTCGCTCTCGAACCTGGACACGATCGGCAACTATCAGCAGGTCTTGCGAACGGTCCGCTACGAGAACACGTCGTCCAACCCCGATACCACCACGCGCATCGTCCAGTTCGTGGCCAATGATGGCACCTACGACAGCGCCATCATGACCGCTTCGGTCGCGATCGCGCCGATCAATGATCCGCCAACGATCACCTCGGACGGTGGGGGGGCCAGTGCGCTCGTCAATGTCGCCGAGAACAGCACCGCCGTCACGACCGTGACCAGCACCGACCCCGACGGCGGCGTGCCCGCCTACACCCTCTCGGGTGGGGCCGATGCCGCGTTCTTCACGATCGACGTCAATAGCGGCATCCTCAGCTTCGTTGCGGCACCGGATTTCGAGACGCCACTGGATGGCAATTCCGACAACGTCTACGAACTCACGGTCCAGGTCGACGACGGCAATGGCGGATTCGATTCGCAAAACATCAGCGTGGCGGTCACCAATGTCAACGAAGCACCGGCGATCAGCTCCGACGGTGGCGGCGCCACGGCCAGCCTGAGCATCGCCGAGAACATCGCCGCCGTCACCACCGTCACCAGCACCGACGTCGATGGCGGCGTGCCCGCCTACACGATCACCGGTGGCGCCGATGCGGCGCTGTTCACCCTCGATATCAACACCGGTGCCCTCGCCTTCATCGTCGCGCCGGACTTCGAGTCCCCGCTCGACGCCAACACCGACAACGTCTACGAACTCACCGTCCAGGTCGACGACGGCAACGGCGGCTTCGATTCCCAGGACATCAC
>JACKLP010000006.1 GCA_024235875.1 Burkholderiaceae bacterium
TGGCCTTCGAGCCCCATGCCGCCGAACTCGCCGGTGGGCCAGGCGATCGCGACCACCGGTGCATGAAAGCTGCCGGCCGCCATGCCCAGCGCGCCGAGCCCATAGGCCTTGCGCGTGACCACCGTGAACACCGGCACCGTGACGTTCGCGCCGACCAGGTAGGGGCGGCAGCAGTGACGCACCAGCGCGGTCTTCTCGTACTCGGGCCCGACCATGTTGCCCGGCGTGTCGCACAGGAACAGCAGCGGGATGTCGAAGGCATCGCAAAGCTGCATGAAGCGCGACGCCTTGTCGGCCGCGGGGCTGTCGATCGCGCCGGCCAGATGGGCCGGGTTGTTCGCGACCACGCCGAAGGCCCGGCCCTCGATGCGGATCAGCGAGGTGATCATGCCGGGTCCGAAGTCGCGGCGGATCTCGAGCACGGAGTCGGTGTCGGCGATACCGTCGATGACCTGGCGCATGTCGTAGGCGCGCAGGCGATCGAGCGGCACCATGTGACGCAGGTGACGCTGGTCCGGACAGGACCAGTCCTGGACCGGACCCTGGAAGTAGGACAGGTACTGGCGCGCGACCTTCACGGCCTCGGCCTCGTCGGCCACGGCGATGTCGACGACCCCGTTTTGCACCTGCACCGACATCGGCCCGACCTCCTCGGGCCGGTACACGCCCAGGCCGCCCCCCTCGATCATCGCCGGCCCGCCCATGCCGATCGTGGTGTCGGCGGTGGCGATGATCACGTCGCAGCAGCCGGCCAGCACCGCATTGCCGGCGAAGCAGCGACCCGACACGACGCCCACCAGCGGCACCAGGCCGCTCAGGCGCGGGAAGCGGTGGAAGGTATCCAGGTGCAGCCCGCCAACGGTGACCGAGTCGGTGTCGCTGCCACGTCCGCCACCGCCTTCGGCGAACAGCACGATCGGCAGGCGCCACTGCTCGGCCAGGCGGAAGATGCGGTCCTTCTTCTCGTGGCCCTTGCGCCCCTGGGTGCCGGCCAGCACCGTGTAGTCGTAGACGACGACCGCGACCCGCGCCCGATCGTCGGGGAAATGCTCGCCGTTGACGCGCGCGAGCCCGGTGATCAGGCCGTCGGCCTGCGTGGTGTCGATCAGATCCTCGAGCGAGTTGGTGCGTCGTCGAGCGGCAACGACCAGCGAGCCGTACTCGTGGAAGCTGCCTGGATCGACGAGGTCGGCGATATTCTCGCGTGCGGTCCGCTGCCGGGTTCGGCGACGGCGCGCCAGCGCATCGGGCCGGTTCTCGTCGAGGGTGCGCGCCTGCCGCGCCAGCACCTCGGCCAGATCGGGTCGGATCAGGTCGGGATCGACGGCCTGGTCTTGCCGCACCGCGCGCGAAAGCGCTTCGTCGGCCTCGACGTGGATCAGCGGATGCCCCTCGAAGACCGTGTCGCCCTCGCTCACGGTGATCGCACGCACGATGCCACCGGCGGCGGCGACGATCTCGTGCTGCATCTTCATGGCCTCGAGCACCAGTACCGGCTGTCCCGCGCGCACCGTATCGCCCTCGGCGATGGCAAGGGAGATCACCGTGCCCTGCATCGGCGCAGGCAGCGCCACCGTCCCGTCGGGTGCGTCGGCGCCGTCGCTCGCCGCCGTCGGCGCGGGTTCCGACTTGCCAAGCGCCAGCACCGCGAGCGGATCGTTCGGGTCGACCCGCGTGCCGGCCGTGCGTGCCCCACCGCTCGCGGCGACGGCCGGCGCGAACCAGCGCTCCGGATGCGCGGCCTGCATGCCGGCGAGCAGCGCCGGCGCGTGCGCCTCGACGAAGCGCGTGTGCACGACGCCGCTGCGCAAGGACGGATGCTCGAGCACCGCCTGCAGGAATCCGATGTTGGTCGGCACGCCGGCGATCCTGAACTCGGTCAGCGCCCGGTAGGCCTTGCGCACCGCATCGCCGAATCGCCCGGACGGCGCGTGCACGATCACCTTCGCCAGCAGCGAGTCGAAGCGCGGGTTGGTGCGGTAGCCGGCATAGCCGAAGGTATCGACGCGCACCCCCGGCCCGGTGGGCGGATCGAAGCTCGCGAGCACGCCGCCCGTGGGGCGGGCACTGCCATCGGCATTCATCGTCTCGGTGTTGATCCGGGCCTGAAGCGCGATGCCGCGCACCGGCGGCGGCTCGGCCAGCCCGATGTCGGCGAGCGTTTCGCCGTCGGCCAGGCGCAACTGGGCCGCCACGAGGTCGACCCCGGTGACGAGCTCGGTCACGGTGTGTTCGACCTGGAGCCGGGCATTGGCCTCGATGAACGCGAAGCCTGCATCCTCGGGACGGCGATCGAGGTCGACCAGGAACTCGAAGGTCCCGACGCCGTGGTAGCCGGCCTCGCGCGCCAGCGCGAGCGACGCGTCGAGCAGTCGCTGGCGCAGCGACGGGTCAAGCGCGGGTGCCGGCGCGATCTCGATCAGCTTCTGGCGCTGGCGCTGCACGCTGCATTCGCGCTCCCACAGATGGGTCAGCCCGCCGGCGGTATCGCCGACCACCTGCACCTCGACATGGCGCGCATGCGCGAACAGCCGCTCCACGTAGAGGTCGCCGCAACCGAAGGCCGCCAACGCCTCGCCGGCACATCGCTCGAATGCCTCATCCAGGGCGACGGGGTCGTGAACCGGTCGGATGCCTCTGCCACCACCGCCTGCCAGCGCCTTGAGCATGATCGCGCCGCCCGGGCCCAGCGCGGCCAGGAACTCGCGAGCCTGATCGCGCGTGGTCGCATGCGAGGTCCCTTCGACGACCGGCACGCCGGCGCGCTCGGCCAGCGCACGGGCCGCCGCCTTGTCGCCGAACAGGGCCAGCGCCGCCGGCGACGGGCCGACGAAACAGATGCCTGCATTTGCGCAGGCCCTGGCGAAGGCCGCGCTTTCGGCCACGAAGCCGTATCCCGGATGCACGGCATCGCAGCCGGTCTCGAGCGCCGCCTCGATCAGTGCGTCGATGTCGAGGTAGGCCGCCGCACCCACGCCATCGAGCGCGCGGGCCTCGTCGGTCTGCTTGACATGCAAAGAATGGGCATCGTCGCGCGAATACACGCTGACCGTCTCGATGCCCAGGTCGGCCGCGCTACGTGCGATCCGGATCGCGATCTCGCCGCGGTTGGCGATCAGTAGTCGCTTCATGCGGCCGCCTTCGGCGTGCGGCTGTTGGACTCGAGCGTCGTGGCCTCGCGTCCGAGATGGGCATTGAGCTGGCGGTCGTAGCGACTGGTCGCGGCGGCATTCTCGATCCGTGTGAATGGCTGCCAGCGAGGGGCGGCGATGCCGCGAGGCTCGTCGCCCATCACGGTGACCCGCTGGATGATCCGTTCCTGGTCGAAGTCGTTGAGGACATAGTGCTGCGTACAGCGGTTGTCCCACATGGCGATGGTTCCCTGCTGCCAGCGCCGGCGCACCGTGAATCGAGGGCTCGACACCCAGCGCGTGAGATAGCCGAGCAGGTTGGCGCTCTCCTCGTGGCTCATCTCGACGATCCGCCGCGTGAAATGCTCGTTGACGAACAGGGAGCGGCGACCGGTCTCGGGATGCATGCGCACGACCGGATGGATCGCCGTGATGTCGGGCCGACCATGGGGCGCGGCATCGTGCAATGCGCTCAAGCCGTCGCACAGTTCGCGCATCGGGGCCGACAAGGCCTCGTAGGCCTGGTACATGTTCGCCCACATCGTGTCGCCACCGACCGTCGGGCAGCGCACCATGTGCAGGATCGCGTACACCGACGGATTCGGTTGGAAGGTGATGTCGCTATGCCATTCGTCGGCGATACCGCCGCGCGATGCGACCAGCTCGAAGATCTCGGGGTGGTCGGTGATCGGATTCTTCAGGTTCGGATGGGCCTCGAGCGGCCCGAAGTGCCGGCCGAAGGCGACATGCTCGTCGATGCTGGGGCGCTGGTCGGGAAAGAACAGCACCAGGTGCTCGCGCAGCAGTTCGCGCACCCGAGCGATGTCATCGGGGCCGGCATTCGCGACCGACAGACCCCGGACCTCGGCGCCGAGCGACCCCGCCAGCCGGGTGACTTGCAGTTCGGTTCCCATGTCTCCTCCTGTGGATCGAGCCGCGAACGGGACGTTCGGGCCAGGCCGTCGGGCGTGGTTTCGGCCTTCGCGCAGCGGCATCGACTCGAAACTACACGATCGGCGCGCCCCTCGCGTTTCGAATCGCGCACGATCGAGTACTCGGCGCGGCGGCGCAGCGCGACGGTTCGCGCCGTTTGCGAGAAGCAGCCAGAATACCGTCTCGCCGCGGGCCGCCCCGTGGCAGCGACCCGCCGACCCCAAGGAGCCGAGCCCATGCAGGCACTCGCAGGAATCAAGGTTCTCGAACTCGGGCAGCTCATCGCCGGCCCGTTCGCCGGCAAGACGCTGGCCGACTTCGGTGCCGACGTCATCAAGATCGAACCCGAGGGCAGCGGCGATCCGCTGCGCAAGTGGCGGCTGCTGCGCGAGGGAACCTCGGTGTGGTGGGAGGTCCAGTCCCGCAACAAGCGCTCGGTCTGCGTCGACCTGCGCAGCGATGCAGGCAAGGACGTGGTCCGACGGCTGGCACGCGAGGCCGACGTCGTGATCGAGAACTTCAAGCCCGGCACGCTCGAGGGCTGGGGCCTGGGCTGGGAGCAACTCCATGCGCTGAACCCGCGCCTGATCATGCTGCGGATCTCCGGCTTCGGCCAGACCGGCCCCTATGCGACGCGACCGGGCTTCGGGGTGCTGGGGGAGGCCATGGGCGGCCTGCGCCATCTGAGCGGCGAGCCGGGTCGTGTGCCCGTGCGCGTCGGGGTATCGATCGGCGATACGCTGGCTGCGCTGCATGGGGTGATCGGCGTGCTGCTCGCGCTGCGCCACCGCGATGCCAACGGCGGCGAGGGCCAGTTCATCGACGTCGCGCTCTACGAGAGCGTGTTCAACGTCATGGAGAGCCTGCTGCCCGAGTACGACGCCTTCGGCGAAGTCCGCGAGCGCGCCGGCAGCGCCCTGCCCGGCATCGCGCCCACCAACGCCTATCGCTGCGAGGACGACAGCTATGTGCTGGTGGCGGGCAACGGCGACAGCATCTACCGGCGCCTGATGACGGCAATCGGGCGGGCCGACCTGGCCGACGATCCGGACCTGGCGCACAACGATGGTCGGGCGCGGCGCGCCGCCGAGATCGATGCCGCGATCGAGGCCTGGACCTCGCAGCGCAGTCGCGAGCAGGTACTCGAGACCCTCGAGGGAGCCAATGTGCCGGTCGGGCGGATCTATTCGATCGCCGACATCGCGGCCGACCCCCAGTACCTCGCGCGCGAGATGATCGTCGAGACCCGCGATGCCGACGGCCGGCCGCTGAAGGTGCCGGGCATCGTGCCCAAGCTCAGCGCCACACCCGGGCGCATCGCCCATAGTGCGCCGCGGCTGGGCGAGCACAACGAAGAATGCCTGGGCGCCACGGGCTGGCCGGCCCGCGCCGGGAGTCCGGAATGATCGATCACCTCGACCACCTGGTGCTGACCACCACCGACGAGCGTGCGTGCATCGCGTTCTACACCGACGTCCTCGGGATGAGGCTCGAGTCCTTTGGCGCCGGTCGCCGGGCCTTTCGCTTCGGAAACCAGAAGATCAATCTGCACGTCAAGGGGCGCGAGCACGAGCCCAAGGCGCATCTGCCGGTGCCGGGTGCGCTGGACCTTTGCTTCATCGCCAGCGTGCCGCTCGACGATTTCATCGCCCACCTGGCGGCCCGCGGGGTGGCCGTCGTGGAAGGTCCGGTGATGCGCACCGGCGCGACCGGCCCGATCCGCTCGGTCTATCTGCGCGACCCGGACCTGAACCTGATCGAGGTATCGGAACCGGCGCCCTGAGCGATCGCCTTCGGGCCGACATCGGGCCCGCCGGTTCACTTCCAGGCGAAGGTCGGCTGCTCGAGATCGAAGACGCGCGTGGTCCGGCCGGCGAGCAATTCGCGGAACTGGTAGAGGAAAGCGCCGGTCGGCGCATGGATTCGACGATCGTCAATCAGCACGCGTACCACGCGCCGGTCGCTCTCGGGAATCTCGACGAATTCCACGGCGTCGGGCGCCGCGATCACCGTCAACGCGATCCGATGCACCGAGGCGACCTCGTCGGGGTTCGGTTGCATCCGCCCCGCCTCTTCGGCCCAGACCACGATCGGCGAGATCAGATAGCCCGAGCGCGTCGCGTAGTCGTCGAGGCGGCCGATGATCGCGGACGCCGGCAGGCGCAGGCCGACCTCTTCGTCGAGCTCGCGCAGCGCGGCACCATCGGCGCTTTCGCCGGGATCGACGCGCCCTCCGGGCAAGGCCCACTGGCCACTATGGGTGCGCAGCTTCGGGGTTCGCCGCGTGAGCACGAAGCCGACCTCGCCGGCCTCGGTCGGGACCAGGGTCAGCGCGACCGCCGCCCGCTTCAGCGCCGTCGATTCGAGTACCGGCTCGGCGCGCTCGAACGCCTGGCAAAGGCGGGCGATCAGGTCGCGGCTTCGGGTATCGAACGGGGCTTGCATGGGCGGGCGTCGCGCGAGTCGGTTAGTCTGTCGGCCTGCCCGATGGCGGACATCGGGCGCGGGCGGTGTTCTCGGGCGAAAACGGCCCCGGACATCGCCCCGCCAGTATACGGAGGCAGGCGAATTGGACAGGATCTTCACCTTGCTGGCGGCGATCAGCGGCTTTCTCGGCGTGGCGGCTGGCGCCTTCGGCGCCCACGGCCTGCGGACCCGGGTCGACCCACCGATGCTCGCGGTCTTCGAGACCGGCGCACGCTATCACCTCGTGCACGCGTTGGCCCTGCTGGCGGCAGCCTGGGCGTGGCAGCGCTGGCCGGGCAAGGCCTCGAGCGCCGCTGGCTGGTGCTTCTTCGGCGGCACCGTGCTGTTCTCGGGTAGCCTGTACCTGCTCGCGCTGACCGGCATCCGCGCGATCGGCGGGGTCACGCCGGTCGGCGGCCTATTGTTCCTGGCCGGCTGGGCGGCACTGGGCCTGGCCGCGCTGCGCAAGCGCTGAGGGCGCGGCCGCGCCCGGCACTCGTAGACCCCATGCCAGGCCCTGGATCTTGAAATCCGCCGCGAAGCCCCTATCTTGGGCCAGGAACCCACGACGACGAGGAGGTCGACGATGCGGGACGTGGAAGTCGTAGACGTCATCGAGCCCCGCGCAGAGCAGGGCTTGCGCCGGATCACCCTGATCGACTATGCGCTGCACATCGCCAGCCCGATCGTTTCGATGATGACGCTGACCATCATCGCGCTCATCCTGAACTACGCCAAGCGCGACGATGCACGTGGCACGATCTGGCACAGCCACATGAACTGGATGATCCGCACATGCTGGTGGACCCTGTTCTGGGTGATCGTCAGCTTCGTCCCGGTCCTGATCCTGTCGGCGGTCTCGTTCGGCCTGCTGTCGTTCCTGTTCGTGTTCCCGATCCTCTGGTACCTGTACCGGATGGTGCGTGGCCTGCTGCGCGCGCTCGACGGGCGCTCGATGCCCGAACCGGGCCAACCCTTCGCCTGAGCGCCACGGCGCCCGCCCCCGCACGCTCGCAGGCAGTCGACCGCGCCGCCCACGGCGCACATGTGAAGGCAACGCGCATGGTTTCACGTCGTCGCATCACCGCGCTGGCCGCCGGCCTCACGGCGGGCGGCGCGCTATCGGCATGCGGGCTGGCGCCGCTGGCGCGCGACGCCCGGACCGCCGGGCCAAGCGAGCCGGTCCCCGCGCCAGCCCCCCGCCTGGGTGAGCGCTGGGTCTATGTCGAGACGAACCGCTACACCGGCGAGGCGCGTCGTCAACTCGTGCTCGAGGTCGCCCGACTGGCCCCGCAGCTGGTCGTGCTTCGTTCCGATGTCGACGGCAGGGCGCTGGGCCGCGAGACCTACGACCGCCCGTGGTGGATCGTCGACGAGCCGGCCTACGACATCCCGATTCGCTTCGAGTCCCCGATGCCGATGCTGCCCGAGCCGATCGCGCCGGCCGCGCCGCGCTGGTACCGCACCCATTACCGCGCTGCCGGAGATAGCGGGCGCTACGCGTGGGAACTGGGCGTGAGCGCGTCCGGATGGGAGCGGATCCGGGTTCCGGCGGGCGAGTACCTGTGCCTGCGCGTGGAGCGGCGGATCCGGTTCGACCATCCCGACCCCTTCCGGATCGGCAGCGAGCGCACGGACATCCTCTGGTACGCGCCCGAACTGAACCGCTGGGTGCAGCGCGAGTGGACCGGCGAGTACCAACTGCCCGGCCGACGACCGGTGTTCGCGCCCGAGGACTGGATCCGCTGGTCGCTGGTCTCGCATACGCCGCCGGCCACCATGGACCGGAATCGCCCGCAAGGCACTCACGACGTCCGTTGACGCGTGGCATGATGTGCCGGTGAATACCGGACCCGGCGGCGGCGCCACCACGCTGAGCGCCGTCGATACCCTTCGCAGCCCAGCGACCATTCGCGAACGCTGCGAGAACATCGCCACCGCGATCGAAGCCGGTGGCTCGCCTTTCTTCACGCTCGATCCCTCGCGCCTGGATGCGCTGGCGCAACGGGTTCTCGAGACGATGCGCAGCCACGCCCGGCGAAATCACGCGCCCGACGACGCCCGCTGGCTAGGGCTCGACGCCGGCGGGGTCGACCGCATGGGTGATCTCTCGTCGCGCCTGGCAGACGCCATTCCCGCCGAACAGACACGCGCGCGCGTCGACCTGGCCATCGCCGTTGCGCTACTCGACGCGAGTGCCGGTCCGACCTGGCACTATGAAGAGGGCGCGAGCGGCCAGTGCTTCGAATCCACCGAGGGGCTGGCCGTCGCGGGTTTTCGTGCGTTCATGGCGGGCGTGCTGTCTTCGCGCAGCGACGAGCCCCTGAGGGTCGATGGCCACGCGCTGGCACGGATCGACGCCAATACGCTGGCGCACGTGTTCCAGGCGCATGCCGACAATCCGCTGCCCGATCTCGAGGAGCGTGCCGCCACGCTGCGCCGTGCGGGCGAAGCGATGATGCGCGACGCGATCCGATTCGGCGCCGATGCGCGTCCCGGCGGGCTGTTCACGCGGCTCGGCAAGGTTGGCAAGCGCCAGGAGATCGGCGCGACCGAGTTGTGCCACGCCTTGCTGGCGGGCCTGAGCAGCGTGCTGCCTGGCGCCGGCGCGGTCGGCGGCGAGCCGCTCGGCGATGCGTGGCCGCACCCGCTCGCCGGGGGTGAAGGCGACAGCGCGGGCTGGGTACCCTTCCATCGCCTCGCCCAGGCGATGGCCTGCTCGCTGCTCGGCCCGTTCGAGGCTGCCGGCGTCCGCGTTACCGGAACCGAGGATCTCACCGGGCTGGCCGATGCCCGCAATGGCAGCCTGTTCGTCGATGCCGAAGTGATCCGCTTGCGCGATCCCGGCCTGGACTCGCGGCCGTTGCAGATCCGCGATCCGGCCGTGGTCGAGTGGCGCGCATTGACCGTCACCTTGATGGACCGGCTGGCAATGCGCGTGCGGGCGTTGACGCAGTTGCAGGCAGGCGAACCCTCGCTGGCCCGCATCCAACTCGACGGCACCTGGCCGCTGGCCGAGGCCCTGGCCCGGAAACGACGTGCCGGTGCGCCGGCGCTTGCCGTCCATACGGGCGGCCTGCCCTACTGATTCGCGCACGCCGCCGAACCGGACTCGCTTTTCGGAACCCCGGCGTGGCCGCCGGACGACCGGCCATCGCCGGGCATGGCGAAAGCGCCGTGCCGATGCTATCTTCGCCGTCTTCGCTGCAATGCAGCATCGCGACCCTACCGACGCCCGGGCCGATCCCTGATTCGGGTGTCTTCGCGCGAGGTCCCCGCATTTCCCGACCATGAGCACTCAGATCTCCCTGGGCGCAAGCCCGATCACGTCGCTGCTGCACGATGACAGCGCGCGCAATCGCCTCGTCGGCATCGGCCTGATATCGGCGGCGGTGCTGATGTTCTCGGTGCTCGACACCAGTGCGAAATGGCTGGTGGCGAGCCTGCCGCTCGTGCAGATCGTCTGGATGCGCTTCGTCGGCCATGTGCTGGTCTCTGCGGTGGTGCTCGGCCCCCGTCACGGCCTCGGCCTGGTCCGGACGCGGCGGCCCGGGCTGCAAGCGGTGCGCGCGCTGCTGTTGCCGGCGATGACCGCGATGAACTTCTGGGCGCTCAAGTACCTCCAGCTTGCCGAGACCGGCTCGATCATGTTCCTGGCGCCGATCCTGGTCGCACTGATCGGCTCGCTCTGGCTGAACGAACGACTGGATCGCGGCCGCTGGGGCGCGATCCTGATCGGATTCGCCGGCGTGCTCGTGATCCTGCAGCCAGGCACGCGCGGCTTTCATCCCGCGATGCTGGTCTCGCTGCTCCAGGCGGTCATGTATGCGGTCTTCATGGTGTTGACCCGCACGCTGGCGGCCACCGACCGCCCCGCCGCCACGCAATTCCTGTCGGCGCTCGCCTCGGCGCTGCTGCTCACGCCGCTGGCATTGGCCGCGTGGGTGACACCCGAGACGCCCTTGCAATGGGTGGTGGTCTGCCTCACCGGCCTGTCCGGCGGCCTGGGGCATCAGTTGCTGGCGATGTCGCATCGCTACGCACCGGCATCGACGGTGACGCCTTTCATCTACCAGCAGATCCTGTACATGACGCTGCTCGGCTACCTGGTGTTCGGCGACGTGCCGGGCCTGGCCGTTGTGGCGGGCGGGGCGATCGTCGTGGGCAGCGGGCTCTACCTGCTGGTGCGCGAGCGACGCGGCCCTGGCGCCGGCAGCGCCTGATTCCCGGTCACGAAAAAAGAGAAGACGGCCACGCCAGGCGGGCCGTCTTCGGGTGGGGCCGTTGGAGCCGGCCCCGTTGCCAGGTCTCGTTCGCAGCGAGCCCTGCCGGGGGGTTCGATTTCGGGGAGCCGCCCGCGCTCGAAAGCGTGGCGGCCAGGCGCGGTGTTCAGCTCGCGCGACACTCGTTGGCGAGCTGGCGCCCGCGCTTCGTGTCGAGCAGCATCGACTTGCCGACGACGGTCAACCACATCAGGCCCGAAGCCTTGTCTTCGTAGCGCAGGGCACCGCTGCGGGCATGTACCGCGCGCAAGGTATAGGCGCGATGTCCCCACTGGATCTTCGCGACCCGATGGTCCGTCGACACGTGATTGACACGCACGCTGCGCTTGAGCTCGCAGCGATAGACGCCCTTCTTCAGGGACAGCGCACGCGCCTCGACGGCATTGGGGGCCGCGAAGGCACCGGCCACCGCGCAAAGGACCGACAGGGACAACAGTTTCCGATTGAGCATCTCATGCACTCCAGCAAAGTCCCGGCCGCGTATGGATGTTTGTTCTTCGCCCGTTTCCGTGTCGCCCAGCCAAGCGCGGGGCCGACCGGATCGCTGCGGGCGGTCGGACCGCACGCAGCGAGTCTCCAGTATCGATGCCCTCGCCAGCCTAGTTCAGCGCCGGCTCCGGCATCGCAGGTGCGGCGGCGCCGGTCAGTTGGCGAAACGTCGCATCGATCAGTTCTTTGCCACCACTACCCGACGCATACATCGCGCTCATGAACTGCGCGGTGCGGGCCGCCGGGCCATCGAAGCGCCAGTTGCAGTCGGTGATCTTCGATCCGGTCAGCTTGACGTCCGCGACACCGCTGAAAACGAGTGTGCAGGCGTTGAACTCGCACTGCTCGAAGGTATTGCCGTCGAGGACCACCATCGCCTTGTTGAAACGCTTCTTGCTGAAATCCGCCATTCCTTTTCCCCTGGACCGGATCGACGTCGACTGCGTCGATTGACCGTTAGAGGCATCGTTTTCCAGCACACCGATGCGGACAATCCAGGCCCGACGAAAGGTCGCCCGGGATCGCCGGGCGGCATCCAAGGCGCGAAATCGCCCCTTGACTCGGGGTGTTCGAGCGACGGTTGCTCGCCTCAGGTGCGGGCGGGCAGGACGACGCCCCGGCACTCGCCGAAGCCGATTCGCGCGTAACCGGAACGCTCGCACCAGCCGCGCAGGATCACCGCGTCGCCGTCTTCGAGAAAGGTGCGCGACTCGCCGTTGCCAAGGTCGACCGGGTTCTTGCCACCCGCGGTGATCTCGATCAGGGCGGCGGCCTCGGATGGATCCGGACCCGACTGGGTTCCGCTGGCGAGCAGGTCGCCCGGATTCAGGTTGCAGCCGCCGCCGGTGTGGTGGGCGACCATCTGGCCGACGCTCCAGTACGAGTGCGCGAAGGTGGAATGCGACAGCCGGACCGGCGCCGCGCCGGCCGCGCGCATGCGCGCGGTCTCGATCCAGGATTCGATCCGCATGTCGACACCACCGCGGGCACGGTTGTCGTCCGACTCCAGATAGGCGAGCGGCTGCGGATGGTCTTTCGGCCGGTCCCAGGCCACGCGATAGGGCTCGAGCGCCTCCATGGTGACGATCCAGGGCGAGATCGTCGAAGCGAAGTTCTTCGACAGGAAGGGACCGAGCGGCTGGTACTCCCAGGACTGGATGTCGCGAGCCGACCAGTCGTTGAAAAGCGCCAGGCCGAATACATGGGCGTCGACCTCGTCGAGCGCGATGGACTCGCCCTGCGCGTTGCCGACCCCGACCCAGATCCCGATCTCGAGCTCGTAGTCGAGCCGGCGACAGGGCTCGAACACCGGCGCCTGCGCGCCCGGCGGCATGATCTGGCCGTGTGGGCGATGGAACTGCTGGCCGCTGACACCGATCGACGACGCCCGACCGTGATACCCGATCGGTACCCATTGGAAGTTCGGCAACAGCGGATTGTCGGGTCGGAACAGCCGCCCGATGTTGGTCGCGTGATAGATCGATGCGTACATGTCGGTGTAGTCGCCGATCCTCGCCGGCACGGAGAATTCGGCGTCGGCCTGCGGCAGCAGGCAGGCAGCCAGCCGCGCCTGGGCAGCCGCGCCATCGCGCAGCGCACGCGACAGTGCGAGCCGCAATGCCGACCAGTAGCGCGGGCCCATCGACATGAATTCATTGAGCAGCGGCTTGGCCGCCTGTACCGCCGCCGCCGCCGCATCGCCGCTGAAGACACCCGCGGCCTGTGCGGCGCCCAGGTCGAGCACCCGGTCGCCGATCGCCACGCCGCCGCGCCACGACTCGTTCGTGCCGCGGCGCCGGAACACACCGAAGGGCAGGTTCTGGATCGGGAAATCCGCGCCATCGGCATTGGCCGAGTCGACCCAGCTCCTCAGGCTGGCGTCATGGGTTTCGTTCAATCGGCTCATCGTCTTGCTCGCTCCGTACGCTGGAAATGGTCGACCATCGGCTATGGGGTCGAACGGAAGTGCTTCTTCAGGCCCTGCCAGCACTGGTAGTAGTCGGGCTGCAATGCCGGGCTCGAGAGCGCGTGCGCGCTCGGCCGGATCGGCAACCGGGTCTCGAACATGAAGGCCATCGTGTCGCGGATGTACTGCGGCTGGCCGGTGTCGATCGCGCTCGCCTTCTCGAAGGTACCGGAATCCGGGCCGTGGCCGGTGTGCATGTTGTGCAGCGAGCAGCCTCCGGGCGTGAAGCCCTCGGCCTTGGCGTCGTAGACACCGTGGATCAGGCCCATGAACTCGCTGGCCACGTTGCGGTGGTACCAGGGTGGCCTGAACGTGTGTTCCATCGCCAGGATGCGCGGAGGGAAGATCACGAAGTCGATGCAGTCCACGCCGGGGGTGTCGCTGGGCGCCTGCAGCACCAGGAAGATCGACGGATCGGGATGATCGAAGCTGATCGAGCCGATCGTGTTGAATCGGCGCAGATCGTATTTCATCGGCATGAGATTGCCGTGCCAGGCCACGACATCGAGCGGCGAGTGATCGATTCGGGCTTCCCACAGGTTGCCTAGGAACTTCCCGACCAGCCGGAAATCGCCTTCGAGATCCTCGAAGGCGGCCGTGGGCGCCAGCCAGTCACGCGGATTCGACAGGCCGTTCGAACCGATCGGGCCCAGGTCGGGGAGGCGGAACATCGGTCCGTAGTTCTCGCAAACATAGCCGCGCGCGCTGCCATCGGGCAGGTCGACGGCGAAACGCACGCCGCGCGGCATCACGCAGACCTCGAGCGGGTCCACCTCGAGCACACCCATCTCGGTGCGCAGGCGCAGGCGCCCCTGCTGGGGCACGATCAGCATCTCGCCGTCGGCGTCGTAGAAGTAGCGGCCCTGCATCGAGGCGTTGGCCGCATAGACGTGGATCGCGCAGCCACTCATCGCCGCTGGATCGCCCTGGCCGCCCATCGTGACCAGGCCCGCGACGAAATCGGTCGCCGCCGCCGGCATCTCGGGCGGACTCCAGCGCATCTGGTTCGGCGGCGACGGCACGCTGGCGAAGTCGGTGAGCAGCAGGCGGTTGTCGATGCGCTCGAAGGGCTCGTGCATCGCGCCGGGTCGAATCCGGTAGAACCAGGTCCGGCGGTTGTGCGAGCGCGGCGCGGTGAAGGCGGTTCCCGAGATCTGCTCGGCATAGAGCCCGTAGGCGACGCGCTGCGGCGAGTTCTGTCCGATCGGCAATGCGCCCGGCAGGGCCTCGGTCGCGAATTCGTTGCCCCAGCCGCTTATCGTGGGTGTCTCGGCCGCGCCGGCGACGCCGCCGGTGGCGGATTCCTGATGTGCTCCGGTGTCCATCTCTTCCCCCGAGTCGATGGCCCAATTAGAACACCAGCGCGAGCACCACCGTGCCGCCCACCGATCCGGCGAGGGGGCCATATCTGTGCTAAACCGGCAATCCGTCTGGCCGCCCGGAGCATGGCAATGTCCAATGGCGCAGCGACGCCGGCGTCGGCACTGGTGCTCGACTTCGGCGGCGTGATCACCCGCACCCTGTTCGAGACCCACGAGCTGACCGAGCGGGCACTGGGACTGGCGCCGGGAACCCTGCGCTGGCGCGGTCCGTTCGACCCGCCAGGCGACGCGCTCTGGCGCGCGATGCAGGACGACCAGATCAGCGAGCGCGACTACTGGCGCCAACGCACGCGAGAGGTCGGTCGGCTACTGGGCGAGGATTGGGACACGATGTCCACCTTCGTGCGCCGCGCCCGCGGCAGCGAACCCGATGCCGTGGTCCGCCCGGAAGCGATCCACGCGATCGACGCGGCGCACCATGCCGGCCGGCGCCTGGCCGTGCTCTCGAACGAGCTCGACCTGTTCTATGGCGAGGACTTCCGCGAGCGTCTGCCCATCCTCTCGCGCTTCGAGCTCATCGTGGATGCGTCGCACACCGGCATCCTCAAGCCCGATGCGCGCGCCTACCGGGCGATCACAGACGGGCTGGGCCTTGCGCCGGCCGACTGCGTGTTCGTCGATGACCAGCTGCGCAACGTGCGCGGCGCCGAGGACTTCGGCATGCGTGCGGTGCACTTCGACGTACGCGCACCGGCGCAGGGCTACCGGCGCGCACTCGCGTTGTTGGGCGTCTGTGCGGACAAGCCGAATTGATGCACGATTGAGGCCTGTCGATCGGCCGGCCTCGCCCCGCTCGACGCGGCCAAGGGGCCGACGCCGGCCCATCAAACGGAGGAGCACGATGACATCCAAGCGCAGCCCAGGCGTCGTCCGACGGGCCGACACCACCGCGATCCACTCGGTCGATCATTTCGCGCTCAGGGTGCCGGAACTGGAGCCGGCCCGGCGCTTCTTCAGCGCCTTCGGCCTGGAGCCACGCGACGAGGGCGGCGGCCTCGGGGTCTATGCCAAGGGCGGCGATCACTGCTGGATCCGGATTCGCGAAACCGGCCAGCCCAAGCGGCTCGACTACCTGTGCCTGGGCGCCTATCCGGAAGACATCGACGCGATCGCCGAGCGTGCGCGTGTCAACGGCGTCGCGCTGACCGACGCGCCCGAGGGCGCGCCCGCCGATGGCCTCTGGATGCGCGACCCGGACGGCAATCCGGTTCGCGTAATCGCGGCGCCCAAGGTCACACCGAGCGCACCCGATGCCATCGACGCCCGGCCCTGCGTGACCAACCCGATCGGCGTGCCGATCGCGCCGGCGCGCAGCCAGGGCCAGCCCGTGCACCCGAGGCGACTGTCCCATGTGTTGCTGTTCACGCCCGATGTGCTGCGCACCACCGCCTTCTACACCGGCACGCTGGGCCTGCGCATCTCGGACACCTCGCAAGACCTGATCGCATTCAGCCATGGAGCCCACGCGAGCGACCATCACCTGCTCGCATGGGTCAAGTCCGAGGCGCCGGGCCTGCATCACAGCAGTTGGATCGTGGGCAGCCCGGACGAGATCGGCATGGGCATGGAGCAGATGTTCGCGGCCGGATTCACCGAGGGCTGGGGCGTGGGGCGGCATGTGATCGGTTCGAACTACTTCTACTACGCGCGCGACCCTTGGGGCAGCTTCGCCGAACTGTCTTGCGGCATCGACTTCATTGGGGCCGATACCGAATGGCCCAGCGGCGACTATCCCCCCGAGGATTCCTTCTACCTTTGGGGACCACCGGTGCCCGAGTACTTCACGCTCAATACGGAGGCCGATCGATGAGCGAGCCCAAGCCCATGCTGCCGAGCGATCGCTTGCCCTACAGTGCGCTGCCCGATCGCCCGCCGCTCATCGGGCCCGACGGCGAGCGCCTACTGGTCTGGGTCATCGTCAACGTCGAGCACTGGTCGATCGAGCGCACGATGCCGCGCACCGTGCTGCCCCCGCCGATGGGCCAGCCGCTGCAACCCGACCTGCCCAACTGGGCCTGGCACGAGTACGGCATGCGCGTCGGCTTCTGGCGCATCCACGAGGCACTGCGCCGACGCGGCATCGTGCCCACGCTGGCGATCAACGGCATCGTCTGCGAGACCTACCCGCGCGTGGCCGGCGCCGCGCTCGACGCCGGTTGGGAATTCATGGGCCACGGCTATGTGCAGATGCCCATGCATCGGGTCGAGGACCAGGCACAGGCGATCGCGCAGTGCATGGACGCGATCCGCCGCTTCACTGGCAAGGCGCCGCGCGGCTGGGAGAGCCCAGGGCTCACAGAGACCGAGACCACGATCGACCTGCTCTCGGCCGCCGGCATCGAGTACGTGGCCGACTGGGTCGTGGACGACCAGCCCTGCTGGATCCAGGCCAGCCCGAAGCCCGTGCTCTCGGTGCCCTACACGGTGGAGATCAATGACATCCCCCTGATGGCGATCCAGAACCACCGTGGCGACGAGCTCTACCATCGCGGCCTGCAGCAACTCGACCGGCTCTGGTCCGACAGTGCCCACAGCACGCGCGTGATGGCGATCAGCGTTCACCCCTACATCACCGGCGTACCACACCGGATCGGTGCCTTCGAGCAATTGCTCGACGCGGTCCTGGGCAAGCCCGAGGTGAGGGTGATGACGGGCGAGGCCATTGCCGACTGGTTCGCGGCGCAGGTGCAGGCACCGGCACGCTGAAGGCCTTCCCGCTGAAATCGAGACCGTCCCGATGCTTTCATTCGGCGCACGTGCACAAAGCGAGAGGCTCGAGCGCATGCAGGCCTCGCCGCGCTGGCGCGGCGACGGCTTTGCCAACGTGCATCCGATCCTGCCCGGATTGCGCGATCCGAATGCGCCCCGCCCGAGCCTCGGCGAGTTCCTGTGCGGCGGATCGCGCCGCGTGCCCGACGCGCCGCTGCCCGCGATCGATCCGCGTGCGCACTGGGCCCGTTCGAGCCAGAGCGGCTTGCGTGCCACCTGGCTGGGCCACGCCACCGTCTTCATCGAGATCGACGGGGCCCGCCTGCTCACCGACCCCGTCTGGGGTACCCGCGCCTCGCCCTTCCGGCTGCTGGGGCCGCGGCGCTTCCAGCCGGTTCCGGTGCGGCTGCGCGACATGCCCGCGGTCGACGCGGTCCTCGTGTCGCACGATCACTACGATCACCTCGACTTCCCGACCGTGAAGGCGCTGGCGCGTCACAGCACCGTGCCCTTCATCACCTCGCTCGGTGTCGGCGCTCACCTGCAGGCCTGGGGCGTGCCACCAGCGCGTATCCACGAACTCGACTGGTGGGAGTCGATGCGCGTGCCGGGCACCGCGGTCACCGTGACGGCCGCCCCCTCGCAACACTTCTCGGGCCGGGGGATGAAGGATCGCAATGCCACGCTGTGGTCCTCGCTCGTGATCCGCTCCGAGCGGCATGCGGTGTTCTTCAGTGGCGATACCGGCCTGACCACCGAATACCAGGTGATCCGCGAGCGCCTCGGACCGTTCGACCTGGTGATGCTGGAGGTCGGTGCGTTTCATCCGTCCTGGGGCGACATCCACCTGGGGCCCGCGAACGCACTGGAAGCACATGCATTGCTCGGCGGTGGCGCCTTGATGCCCGTGCACTGGGGTACCTTCAGCCTGGCAATGCACGCCTGGGACGAACCCGTCGAAACGCTGCTGGCCTTGGGCGAGGCCCGCGCTACCCCGCTGCTGCTGCCGCGCCTGGGCGAGCCGGTGGAGCCCGCGCACGGGCCGGCTGCCCAGGCCTGGTGGCGCGCGAACGACCGGGCGCCGACCGGGCCGGCCGTCACGCCCGCCGAGCCGCAGCTCAGGGAGCTGGAAGCGGTTCCGCCTCGCCTGCGCAAGCTGCCCTGGCCGCTCGACTGATGCCGGCGCGGGCCGATCGGCGCCGGCCCGATCATCGACGATCTTCGGCTCAGCCCGCCATCGCCGGTCGCTGATCGCCGCCGGATCCCCAGGGCTCGATACGCGAGATGCCAACGATCAGCCTGACCAGGTCAGCCTGCCGCGTGACCCGGGTCTTGTCGTAGATCGCCCGCAGCTGGCTGCGGATCGTGTGCAGGGAAACGCCGCGCTGCGCGCTGATCTGCGCCGGCGTCTCGCCCTGCGCGAGGGCCGTGGCGACCGACGCCTCGGCCGGGGTGAGGCCAAGTACCTGGCCCACCACGAAGGGATCGATGTCCTCGGCCAGACCGATCGGATGCATCAGCAGCACCGCAAGTGGGTCGGTCCCGAAGGCCTGCATGGTCGGCTCGGGCCGGGCGGGCAGGCCGAAGAGGAGAAAGCTGCCCGTGGTGCCCGCCTCGCCGACCCGAAGGAATGTCTCGCCTCGCTCAGCCCGCGTGAGTGGGTCGCCGCGCAGCAGCGCGCTGGCGAGCGCGACCATCCTGGCGTGGTCGGCCGCCTGGCTCAGGCACAGCCGGCGTGCCTGCAGGGAGACCAGCCGGCCCGAGGCAAGCAATTCGTCGGCCGCACGATTGCGATAGCGGACGCGCTGCATGCCATCGACCAGGAAGGCCGCCTGCGGCAGGGCATCGAGAACCGTATGTCCGGCGGCGACGCGATCCGCCGTATGCCGCAATCGCAGGTAGATCTGCATGGCCTCGACGAAGTGCCGGCGCAACCGGCTCAGTTGCGCGATCTCGGCGCCGTCGAGCGGACGCGCATGGTTCGTGCGAATGACGCCCAGCAGCACCACGTGCCGGTCGTCGTCGACGATCTTGGTCCCCGACAGGTATCGGTAGCCGTACGGTATCGCGTACTCCTGGAAGAACGGACTGTGCGCGACGTAGTGGTCGGAAAACTGGAGGTGGTCGTGCACCCACTGGTCGTCGCGCAGGGCCATCGCGGGCCCGAGGCGCGGGTTCTTCTCGTGGTAGCCGGTGATGTAGAGCAGCTCGCCCTGCGCGGACAGGCCCGAACTGCCCCACGAGAACATCAACCGCCCGTCGCGCTTGTCGACCCCGATGATGTGCACGCAAAACAGATCGAATGCCGCCGTGATCGCATCGGCGGCGTCCGACCATGGTGCATGGCCCGCGGCGGCCCGATAGATGCGGCGGATGCAATCGTCGAACGTTGGCTCGTCGACGGGTTGGGACAACTCGGTTCGGTCCAAGGCTTCCTCCGGAAACGAGTCGCCCGCGCGCCGCGCGCGCAGGACTCGGCAACGAAGGAGAAACCATGGTGGCCCGCCCGTCATCCCACAGGGTGATTAACCCGATTCGGGTGCACTGCGGGCTGCGGGCCGCCGACTGCCGGCGGCCAGGGCTCAGGTCCCGGTACGCCCGATGGCCGCGTTGACCTTGGGCATCACCTGCTCGGCCATCAGCTCCATCGAGCGCCGCCCCAGCACCGGATCGACCCAGTCGTGACACGGATAGAGCAGCGTGCCGAAGTCGCCGACTTCCTCGCGGAACGCAAGGATCTGGTCGACCACGCTGTTCACCGAGCCCGCGATGACCAGCCTGGGGGTCATCGTATCGGCCGTGATGCTCTCGTCGGGTTCGCTCTGGTCCGCCTTGAACAGATTGGAGCGGCCACCGAAGCCCACCAGCTTGCGAATCAGCTGCTTGAAGTAGAAGTGGTAGGGCCCTTCCGAAGAATGGCCGTAGCGCTTGGCGAGCGCATCATCGTCGTCGGTGACGAAGATGCTCTTGGCCACGCGCCAGTTCTCGGCGAGCGCCGGCCGTCCGCCCTGCTGGCAGCCCTCGACGTATTTCGGCCAATGCGACTTCACCCACTGCGGCAGCAGGAAATTCGCCGAGATCGGCTCCCAGCCGCGCGCGGCCGCCGCGGCGACGCCCGCGGAGAATGGCGCGACGGCGGTAACGACGATCGGTGGATGCGGTTGCTGGTAGGGCTTGAGAATGATGCCCTGCCCGATCTCGGGGATCATCGTGCGCGCGGTACTCACCTCGAAGTACTCGCCCTTGAGGTCGTAGGGCGCGTCGCCGGCCCAGATCGCGAGCACCATGTCGATGGCCTCGAGGAACATCGCCGTGCGATCCTTGCCCAGGTTGCCGAACACCTCGGCGTCGGACATCAGGCCGCCGGGACTGATGCCCATCAGGAACCGCCCCTCGAGCAAGTGGTCGATCATCGCCACGTTGGCCGCGACCGCCGCTGGATGAGTGTTGGGCATGTTGACCGTGCCCGAGCCCAGCTTGATCGTCTTGGTGTCGGTGGCGAGACTGCAAAGGAACATCAGGCAGGACGTCACGTTCTCGGCCAGGTCGGTCGAATGCTCGCCGACCAGCGCCTCCACGTAGCCGAGTCGGTCGGCCATGATGATCGCCTCGCGGTCCTCGCGCAGGGTCTCCGAGGGCCTGCGTCCGGGCGGGTGCAGGGGCATCATGAAGGTACCGAGTTTCATTGCAGTGATCCTCCGTGCCGGGTGCGGCAGAAACCATCGATCAGCGATGCGAGTGCGTCCGGTTGCTGGATCGCGGACAGATGCCCGCAGGGGTCCAATACCTCGAGGCGGGCGCCCGGAATCGAGTCCGCGATCGCCTGCATCGCGGCTGGCGGGGCCGCGCCATCCTGCGCACCGGCGACCAGCAGCACCGGCCGATCGATCGCGTCGATGCGCGACGCAAGCGTCACCTGTTGAATCGCTCGGATGCACGACTCGTACCCGGCCGGCGCGGTGCGACGAATGATGTCGCGTACGCGGGCCATCACTTCCGGATTCGCATCACGATAGTCCTGCGCGAACCAGCGCGCCAGCGTCGCCTGCGCCAGCGCGTCGATGCCCTCGCCCTTCAGGATGTCCAGGCGCTGATCCCACCCGGCGATGCCAGCCGCGTCGATGCTCGCGCGGCAATTGCAGGCCACCACGCCGAGCACGCGATCGGGCGCATCGAGCACACACTTCAAGGCGGTCATGCCGCCCAGCGAGATGCCGACCAGCACGGCTTGGGCCACGCCGGCCGCATCGAGCACCGCCAGCAGGTCGTCTCGGAGTGTCTGGAGCGTCGCTTGCACGCCCGGCGCCTGCGAAGCGCCATGACCGCGCGTGTCATAGGCGAGGATCCGGTAGCGCGGCGCGAGTCGTTCGATGACGGCCGCCCACAACGCGACATCGGTCGCGAGCGAGTTGGAAAGCACCAGCACCGGCGCGTTTGCCGGGCCGGGGTGATCGAACCATGCGATTCGCGCCCCGTCGGGACGCTCGACGACGCCCGTGGGCGCGGCGCCTGCCTGGGTGCCGTTGGTGCCGGCCATGCCTGTGTCTCCCGCGATGTTCGTTTCCGTGCATTGTATGATTTGTTGATCCGTGGATAAACAAGCGCAGTCGCGATGCGCAGCGGACCCGAGCGCCGATGACCGTCGGCGCTCGCCACCCGGAAAAAAAGGCCGCGAACCAGGCGTCCCAGGGAGACTGTCACGATGAGCGCCAAGGCGACACAGGTCGGCATGATCGGATTGGGCATCATGGGCTCGGCCATGGCCTCCAATCTCCAGGACGCTGGCTTCAGGGTCACGGGGATCGACCCGGATCCGCGGGCGCGCGAGTCCGCCGCGTCGACGATCGCCGCCGTCGGCGTCGACCTGTCCGCGCTGTCGCTGGACACCCGTGCGCTGGTGAGTTCCCTGCCGTCGGCGCGAGCCCTGGCGCAGGTGTGCGAGGCCTTGATCGAATGGGCGCAAGGCGCCAGCCCAGATGAAAGAATCGTCGTGGCCGAGACCAGTACGCTGCCGCTGGCCGACAAGGAGCAGGCCCGCAACCGGCTCGAGGCCGTGGGCATCGGAATGGTCGATGCGCCACTTTCGGGAACGGGCGCCCAGGCGCGCACCCGTGATCTGGCCGTCTACGCCAGCGGGGAGCCTGCCGATGTCGCCGCCTTGGCCGCCGTGTTCGACGGCTTCGCGCGGGCGCGCTACGAAGTCGGCGCCTTCGGCAACGGCATGCGCATGAAGCTGGTCGCCAATCTGCTGGTGGCGATCCACAACGTTTCGAGCGCCGAGGCATTGCTGTTCGCGAAGCGACTGGGGCTCGACCCGGCGCGCGTGGTCGAAGTCGTCGGCGATGGCGCCGGCGCCTCGAGGATGCTGCAGGTGCGCGGCCCCATGATGGTCGCGCGGGGCTGGCAGAACGCCACGATGAAGCAGGACGTTTGGAGCAAGGACATGGCGATCATCGGCGCGGCACTGGCCGAACTCGCGGTACCGGCGCCGCTGTTCGCCGCCTGCGTGCCCATCTACCATGCCGCGCTCGCGCAAGGCCATGCACTCGACGATACGGCATCGGTCTACGCGGTGCTGGAGCGGCTGGCGGGCGACTGATCGGCGCCACCTGGGCGCGCCCGAGCGGTGCGCCCTCGGCCGGCCGCCTTGGGGCTTGCGGCCGCTCCTAGCCCCGGGCGCCCGCGATCTGCGCGTAGTGCTTCTCGGCTCCCGCCAGGAACAGATCCACCGCATCGGCGGTGCGGGTCTCGTAGCGCACGGTCGGTCGCACGCCGAAGATGTGGTGGCGAACGGCCCAGTAGAACATGCTGCCGTGCAGGTTCCAGACGAACTCGATCTCGCGCGCGGACGGCGCTCGTGCATGTGCGGGCGAACCCGGCGGCAGCAGCTCGGCGCGCAATTCCTCGCACATCGGCGCGAGAAGCCGGCGGCGCACCAGCGCGACATACGCGCGGTTGAAGCCCTCGCCGGCCAGACCCGCGTACATGTAGATCCGCAGCCACTGCGGACGGTAGGTGGTCTGCGCGTATTGCAGGTAGAAACGGATCAGCCGGTCGCGCAAGGGCAAGGATCGATCGCGAAGCCGCTCGATCCAGCGTGCATCGAGCCGGCTCAGGAAGACCTCCTCGAACACGGCCTCGATCAGCGCCTGCTTGGACGGGAAGTAGCGATAGAGCAGCGGCTGGGTCACACCGATGCGGCGCGTCAGTTCGCGCGTCTGCACGCCGAAACCCGCCTCCGAAAAATACTCGATCGCGGCATCGAGAATCTGTCGCCGGCGCACGGCGGGTGCCAGGCGCGCGCCGGTCGCGCGCGAGCGCCTCGCCGTCGCAGTCATCGCCGCTAGCGGATGCGACCGAGCGCGCGCAGGATGCGCGCCGGCGTGAACGGCTGCTCGCTGACGTTCGCCCCCAGCGGTGCGAGCGCGTCGTTGATCGCATTCATGACCGCCGCGGGCGCACCCGCGGTACCGGCTTCGCCCGCGCCCTTGGCGCCGAGCTCGGAGGTCTGCGTCGGCGTCTCCACGTGCAAGACGTCGATGTCGGGCATCTCGGTCGACATCGGGACCAGGTAGTCGGCCATGCTGCCATTGAGCATCTGGCCGTTCTCGTCGTAGAGGCACTCCTCGAGCATCGCGCCACCGATTCCCTGGACGATGCCGCCACGGATCTGCTCGTCGACCAGCATCGGATTGATCACGGTACCGCAATCCTCGACGCACCAATGGCGCAGCAGGGTCACGAAACCGGTCTCGACATCCACCTCGACCAGCGAGGCCTGGATACCGTTGGTGAAGGTGAAACCGTACTCGCGCGGCGTGTAGTGCCGGGTCACGGTCAGTTCCGACTGGAAATCCATCGGCAGCGTGTCGGGTCGGAAATACGCGACCCGCCCCACTTCGGCGAGGCTCGTGAGCACCTCGCTGGTCGCCTTGTCGACGATATTGCCCTGGCGCAGATCGAGGCCGGCCTTGTCGCGCTCGAGGATGGCAGCCGCCACGTCGAGGATGTTCGACCGCAGCGCCTTGCCGGCCTGCAGCACGGCCTCGCCGCCAATCCCCGCCCCCCGGGAGGCCCAGGTTCCGCCACCGTAGGGCGTCACGCCGGTGTCGCCGGTGACCACGCGGACCTTGTCGACGCCGACCCCCACGACGGTGGCGGCGACCTGCGCGAATACCGCCTCGGTCCCCTGGCCCTGCTCGGTGACGCTGACCATCACATTGATCATGCCGGCCGGGTCCAGGCGGATCGTCGCGCCGTCCTGCGCGGAGATGCGCGCGCCCCCCACGCCATAGAAGGCCGGCGACGGGTTGGTCACCTCGATCATGGCGGCCAGGCCGATCCCGCGGTAGACACCTTGCTCGCGCAGGCGCCTTTGCTCGGCACGCAGGCCGTCGTAGTCCATCGCAGCGAGAAGCTTGTCGAGGCACTGGTGATGAGACAGCTTCTCGAACTTGAGCCCGGACGGGAAGGTATACGGATAGGCATCGTCGGCGATGAGGTTGCGGCGCCGGAACTCGGCCGGGTCCATGTCGAGCGCACGCGCGGCCTCGTCGACGATGCCCTCGGTGACGGCGACCGCGATCGGATGTCCGACGGCGCGGTACTGGCAGGTGACGTTCTTGTTCGTGAACACCACGTCGAGCGCGGCCCGATACTGCTGGTGCTTGTAGGGCCCGCCCGTCAGGTTCACGACCTGGTTGCCTTCGATGCCGCTGGTTCGCGGATAGACCGAGTACGGCCCGATGCCGGTGAGGTCGTCCAGGTCGAAGCCCAGCATGTCGCCGCTCTTGGTGCAGGCGAGTCGGATCCTGACGCGGTGCTCGCGTGCATGGATGTCGGTGATGAAGGATTCGGCCCGGTCGGCCACGAACTTGACCGGTCGACGCAGCATGACCGACAAGGCCGCGGTGGCCATCTCGTCGGGGTAGACATGCACCTTGATCCCGAACGAGCCGCCGACGTCCTTGCAGATCACCCGCACGTTCGACTCGGCGATACCCAGGTGACGCGAGAAGATGTCCTGCATCATGTGGGGAGCTTGCGTCGCCTGGTACACGGTGATCGAGTGATCGGCCGGGTTGTAGTCGGCGAGAATCGCGCGCGGTTCGGTCGTGACCCCGGTGTGGCGCGCGAAGTCGTAGGTCTTCTCGACCACCAGGTCGGCACGGGCGAAGGCCTCGTCGAAGCCGTCGGTGACCAGCTCGCGATGGAAGCAGAGGTTATCGCCCAGCTCGGGATGGATGACCACCTCGCCGCTGAGCGCGGCGGCCATCTCCGTGACCACCGGCAGGGCCTCGTAGTCGACCACCACGAGCTCGGCCGCGTCCTCGGCCTGGCGACGCGTCTCCGCCACCACCGCGGCGACGGCCTCGCCCTGCCAGCATGCGCGTTCGATCGCGACCGCATGCTGGGGCGCCGAGCGAATGCCCTTGAGGTGCCCGAGCACGCCGACCCAGGGCGTGCAGAACTCGGCCACCGCACGCCCGTCGACCGCGGCGATCACGCCCGGCGCCTTGCGTGCCTCGTCCAGGTCGATCGAGACGATCCGGGCGTGCGCGTGCGGGCTGCGCACGAAGACCACGTGGCCCAGTCGCGGCACGCGGATGTCGTCCAGGTAGGCGCCGCGGCCTTGCAGCAGCTTGCGCGCGCCACTGCGCGGCACGCGCTTGCCGATGAAGCGGCCATCGACGCGAGAATCGGCCTGCGGTTTGGCGCGCGAGTCCTCGGCCAGGACATCGAGTTCGTTGCGGGCGTTCATCGCGTGACTCCTTCGCCGATCGCGACCACCGGACCGGTTCCGGCCGGCCGCAGGACCGCCTCGATGGCGTCGACGATCGCGTGGTAGCCGGTACATCGGCAGTAGTTGCCGGAGATCAGCTCGCGGATCTCGCCGCGATCGGCATTCGGATGATGGCGAACGATGTGCAGCGCGGTCAGCAGCATGCCGCTGGAACAGTAGCCGCACTGGAACGCGTTGTGCTCGAGGAAGGCCTGTTGCAGGGCAGCCAGTTCGCCCCCGTCCGAGAGGCCCTCGATGGTCTCGATGCGGCGGCCGTCGGCCTGTGCCGCCAGCATCAGGCAGCCGCGCACGACATCGCCGTCGACCAGCACCTGGCAGGCACCGCACACGCCGTGCTCGCAACCCAGGTGTGATCCGGTCAGCCCCAGGTCCTCGCGCAGGAAGTCGACCAGGTGCTGGCGCGCGGGCACCTCGCGCTCGAGTGTCTGGCCGTTGACCGTTGCGCTGATCCTCACCTTCGCATCACTCATTGGGTTCCTCCGATGGCACCGAGACAGCGCCCCAACAGCACACGCGCGAGATGCATCTTGGTGGCGGCATCGGCATGCAGGTCGTCGCCGGGCGAAAGGTCGGTCTCCAGCGCGGCCTGGGCGGCCCGGGTCGCCTCGGCATCGGGCATCGCGCCCTGGAGCGCCGCCATTGCCGCGCGCGCGAGAATGGGGCGGTCACCGACCGAAAGGAATGCCATGCGCGCGGCACCGATTCGATCGCCGTCGAACCGGAATTGCGCCGCGAGCCCCACCATCGCGAAATCGCCGCGTCGGCGCGACAACTCGCTGAAATGCGCCCGTTCGTCGGCGCCGATGGCCGGGAACTCGACGGCGACCAGGATCTCGTCGGCCGCGCGCGCCGTGGTGTAGAGCCCCTGGAAGTAGTCGGACGCGGCGATCCCGCGCTCGCCACCAGGGCCGCGGACCAGGATCGTGGCATCGAGCGCCAGCGCGACGGCCGGATACTCGGCTGCCGGGTCGGCGAGCGCCAGGCTGCCGCCGATCGTTCCGACGTTGCGGATGGCCAGATGCGCCACATGCGGGACCGCCTGCGCGAGCAAGGGCACGGCTTCGGCGATCAAGGGCGAGCGGCCGAGCGCCGCATGCGTGGCCAGCGCACCGACCCGGATGCGATCACCCCGGCGTTCGATCGCGTCGAGCCCGGCGATGCCGGAGATGTCGATCACGCAATCGGGTGCCGCCACGCGCAGGTTGAGCATCGGCACGAGACTCTGTCCGCCCGCCAGGATCTGCGCCCCGTCGCCGCAGCGCACCAGGTGCGCGATCGCGTCCTCGATCGAAGTCGCGCGGACGTACTCGAAATTCGGTGCCTTCATCGTTCACCTCGCCAAGTGGCCACGCCGGCGCCGTTCAGGCCGACATGCCCAGATAGAAGCTCTTGACCAGCTCGTTGGACTCCAGCGTATCGACGTCGCCCTGATAGACGATCTCGCCATGCACGATGATGTAGCCGTAGTCGGCGATCCGCATCGCCTGGTGGAATGTCTGCTCGGCCATCAGGACGGTGAGCTGATACTGCTCCTTGAGCTCTTTGATCTTGGTGATCGTCTGCGATACGAGCAGGGGCGAGAGCCCCACCGAGGGCTCGTCGACAAGCAACAACCTGGGCGCCGACATCAGCGCGCGCGCGATCGCAAGCATCTGTTGCTGACCACCGGACATCGAACCGGCGAGCTGACGTCGACGCTCGGCCAGCAAGGGGAAGGCCTCGAATGCGAAGGCCAGATTGCTCGAGATGCCGTGGCGCGCGCCGGGCCGGTAGGCACCGAGCAGCAGGTTCTCCTCGACCGTCGACTTCGGGAACAGGTGACGACCCTCGGGCACCAGTGCGACGCCGAGATTGACGATTTCCTCGGTGCGCATCTGGGTGAGGTCGTGCCGCGTTCCGTCGATCTCGAGCACGATGCTGCCGGCATCGGGCCTGACCATGCCCATCACGCACTTCATCAGCGTGCTCTTGCCGTTGCCGTTGGTACCGAGCAGCGCGATGGTCTGGCCCTGCTCGAGCTCGATCGATACGCCATGCAGCGCCCGGACCGCGCCGTAGCCGGCGCTGACGTCCTTCACATGAAGACTAATCGCCAAGGTAGGCCCTCTGCACTTCGGGGTTGTTGAAGATCTCCTGGGGAGTGCCCTCGCAAATGATCTGGCCCGCGTCGAGGCAGATCACGCGTTGCGAGAACTTCATCACCGCCTGCATGATGTGCTCGATCATGATGATCGTGATGCCGAGCGAGTTGAGCTCGAACAGGATCTCGAGGACCTCGTCGACCTCGGCGCCCGCGAGGCCGGCCATGGCCTCGTCCGAGATCAGCAACTTGGGCCGCGCGGCCATGGCGCGCGCAAGCTCCATCTTGCGCAACTCCACCTGAGAGAGCTGGCTGGAGAGCATGTCGCTCTTCGCGGCCAGTCCCATCTGCTCGAGGATGCGTCCGGCCTCCTTGCGCGCGCTCGAACCGCTCATGCCGCCGACGTAGGCAAGCGGCACCAACAGGTTGTCTTCGACGGTCATCGATCGGAACGGCTGCGGGATCTGGAAACTGCGCGAGATCCCCAGGCGGGTGCGCTGGTGGGCGGACCTGCGGGAGATCTCACTGCCATTGAAGCGGATCGAACCGCCGTCGTTGAACAAGGCACCCGAGATGCAGTTGATCAGCGTGGTCTTGCCCGACCCATTGGGCCCGATCAGCCCCAGCCGCTCGCCCGGCGCCACCGACAGCGTCACGTCGGACAGCGCCGTGAACCCGCCGAAGTTCTTGCCGACACCGCTTACTTCGAGGATCGCTTCCATGCCTTCACCCACCCGAGGATTCCGTCCGGAGCGATCACGACGAACAGCACGAGCAGCACGCCGACCACCAGAACATTGAGTTCGCTGGAGATCGTCACCGTGACGATCTGTTGCAGCGTGCCAAGCAGCAGTGCGCCGATGACCGGTCCCGCCCAGTGCCCGATGCCGCCGACGATCGGCATCGCGAGCGTGGTCACCGCGTAGCTCAGGTTGAAGCTCGATGCCGGCTCGATGAAGCTCAGGTACATCGGCATCGGCGCGCCGCCAGCGCCGAGCAGCGCACCCGAGACGGTGCACGCGATCAGCTTCAGGCGAAGCGTGGGCACGCCGGAGCACTCGGCCGCGACCTCGGAGTCGCGCAGGGCGCGCAGCCCCTGGCCGATCGGCGAGTTTTGCAGGTAGCGCGAGATCGCCACCGAGACCACGGCCATCAGCGCCATCACCGCGAACAGCATCCGCACATAGGTCTCGAAGCCCAGGCTCGCGGGCGGGCGCGAGAGCTGCAGGCCGGTGGCGCCCCCCACGAATCGCCAGTTCAGGACCACGGTCTCGAGAATGAAGATCACCGCCACCGTCGCGATCGAGAAGAAGATTCCACGCAGGCGCAGCGTCAGCAGCCCGACACACAGGCCCAACAGGCCCGACATCGCAGCACCGGCAAGAATCTGTACCAATAGCGGCGCCCCCAGCGCCTTGAACACGACGAGCGCCGAATAGGCGCCAAGCGCGATGAATGCCGGCACCCCGAAATTCACATAGCCCGCATACCCGCCGAGAATGTTCCAGGCACTCGCCAGCACCACGTACTGGAGCACGACGAAGCCGGCGAAGAACACGTATTCGTTGATGTCGACATAGGCGCCACCCACCAGGACCAGCAAGGCCCCGGCCGCGCAGGCCCAGAAGGCGCCGTTCGAAAGTCGCTTTTCTCTCATCGCGTCGTCACCTGCCGAAAAGACCTTGCGGCCGGATGCCGAGCACCAGCAGCAACAGACCGAAAGAAACCGCCGGCGCCCAGGACGCCCCGAAGAGCATCTGGACCACGGACTCGGTCACGCCCAGGATCAGCCCGGCGGCGACCGTGCCGCTCATGCTGCCCAGCCCCGCGAGCACGACGACGCAGAAGGTGCGCCCGATGTAGAGCCGATCGAGCGAAGGCTCGACCGGCCCGACCACGATCAGGACCGCGCCCGCGATCGCATTGACCGCCGTCGCGATGCCGAACGCGAGCTGCTTGACCCGGACCGGGTTCGCCCCCATGAGTCTCAGCGCGGCCTCGTCCTGCCCGACTGCCTTGATCGCGCGTCCGATGAAGGTTCGCGAGAAGAACGCGGTGAGACCGATCGCCAGCACGATGGCCGCGCCGAAGGCGGCCAGCAGGCGATACGGAATGCGGTAGTCGTAGTTGTCGAACTCGAGGCTCTCGCCGATGTAGGCCGCCTCGACCCCGCGCTGATCGGCACCGAAGCCGAGGATCAGCGCCACCTCGATGATGAAGGCAAGGCCGAAGAAGAAGGCCAGCCCGCGCACGCCGGCATCGGTTCCGCGCTTTTCGAAGGTCTCGTAGTAGAAGCGATAGATCGCCACCCCGAGAAAGAAGAACGGAATCGTGAGCACCACGCCGGCGACGATCGGGTCCAGCCCCATGCCGCCGAGCAGGTAGGCACCATAGGCGCCGAGCACCAGCACCGCGGGATGCGCGACATGCGGAATGTCGAGCAGCCCGAACGCGACCGAAAGCCCGAGGCTGACCGCCGCGTAGAAGCAACCGAGCAGCACGCCGAAGATCACTGCCTCGAAGAGCAGATCGAACGTGAAGACCATGACGGGATCCGGAAAGGACGGGTGACGAATGGGCCCGTTCGGGCGGAACGGGCCCGGGCAATGCCGACGCCAGCGCCAACCGGCTCGAGCTCGCCGGCGTGCACACCACTGGCAAGGACGCCGCCCCGAACCTCGGGGCGGCGCGTTCGCCCGTCTACTTGGCCTTGCGGGCCTTGTCGTACGGGGTGATCACGGTACCGGTGGCATCGCCCGCCGGGTGGATGATCACCTGTTTGCCGGGCTGGCGGAACTGTTCCAGGTCCTTGTTCTTGATGTTGCGGAACTGCATGGTGACCAGCCGCTGGTTGGCACGCTCGCCGTCGGCGGTGAACCGGATCGGACCGACGATGGTCTTCATCTCGTTCTTGTGCAGGTAGTCGGCCAGCTTGCGGTCATCGATGCTGTTGGTCGCCTTGATCGCCTGCTCGAGCATCTGGCCGATCGCGTAGTTGAACGGCGGCAGGTAGTAGCCCAGCGGATCGACCTTGGCAGCCTTGGCCTTCACCGCATAGCGCTTGAGGAACTCCTCGATGCCCTCGAACTTCATGCCCGGCACGTAGCTGTGGTAGTTGACGATGCCGTTGAGCAGGCTGCCCAGGTTCACCGCGATCGGCGTGAACTGCAAGCCGACCATGGCGCCGCCGAAGATCTGGACCTGCTTGCCCAGGCCGATCTCGTTGGCAGCACGCACGATCGCGACCGAGTCGTTCGGGTACGAGGCCACGAACACGATGTCGGGCTTGGCGGCGCGAATCGAGCGGATCAGCGACGAGAAATCGGTGGTCGCCGGCGGATAGTTCTGGTCGAAGACGATCTTCAGGCCCTTGCCCTTGACGATCTTGCGGGCCCCGTTGGCGAGGTTCTGCGAGAACTCCTGGTCGGCGGCCAGGAAGGCGATCGTCTTGGCGCCGGCCTTCAGTCCGGCCTCCATGAAGCCTGCGGACCAGCCATCGGCGTCGGCCCAGGGCGCGTTGTTGAACCACATGTCGTGCTTGACCTTGTGATTCACCTGGAACGAGAAATTGCCCATCAGGAGTTTGCCGCGCTGCTTGACCAGCGGCATGATCGGCGCCGTCGGGACCGTCGCATAGGGCGCGATCAGCAGGTCGACCTTGTCGACGTCGAGCAGCTTCGTGTAGATCCCCGGGGTGTTGGCCGGATTCGACTGGTCGTCATAGGCGGTCAATTCGACCTTGCGCCCCAACAGGCCGCCCTTGGCGTTGACATCGTCGACCCACATGTTCAGCGCGACGAGCGCGGCCTTGCCGCCGCCGCCCAGCGCGCCGGTCTGCGGCATGCTCATGCCGATCTTGATCGGATCCGCTGCCTGCGCGGGGCCGGCGAACAGGCTCGCCGCGAGCAACGCGGCACCGGCAACGCCGAAAGCCTTGCGTCGGGTCGTGTACATGGCATCTCCTCCTTGCTGGGTCCTTGGGACCACGTCGTTAAAGCCAGGGTGTCCCTGGAAGTCTCGAGAGGCTGCCGGCGACACGCGCTGGTGAAACCATGCGCGACGCCGTGCAGCGGAAATCTAGCTCACGCGAGCCATCTTCGAGTAGTCTTCGCCCCCTTCCCAGGCACCGGGGTCGGCGACGTTGGCGAAATTGAGCTCGATCATCACGCCGTTCGGATCACGCAGGAACAGCTGATAGAGCTTGGCTTCGGGCAGGTAGCGCGGCTTGAACGACACGCCGCGCGCCTTGAAACGCGCCACGAACTCGGCCGGATCCTCGGCGAGAAACGCGATATGGTCGATCACGCCGCTCTGGTCGTCGGCGGAGTCGGGCGGCGTTCCCAGGTAGTAGTCGGAGCGATTCGGAATGTCCGAGGGCCCCATGTGCACCTGGATCGATCCCCCCGCCCCCATCCAGTAGCCGGGGAAAGGGAAATCGGGGCGCGGCATGATCTCGAACCCGAGCACTTCCTGGTAGAAAGCCCGCGTCGCTTCCAGATCCTTTGCGCGTACGAAGAAATGGTTGATGTCGCGTATCGGCATTTCCGTCTGTCTCCTTGGGTGACCCTGTCGAGCCACGCCTTGCGCAACCTTACACCAGAACACACTGCTCGTTGGTCGGCTCGGGACTCGCGCCCGCTCAGAGCAACAGGCCGCCCGCGGGCTCGAGGCCCAGCGCGCTCTGCCCGTAAGCCGCCGCGTGCACGTCCCAGGTCAGGCCGATGTGCGCCGCGCCGGCGCGAATGTCGCGGAACTGTCGCTGCAAGGGCAGGTTCATGTTCAGGCCGCCGGCCCCGGCGGCCGGCATCAGTGTGTCGACCGTGCGCACGGCCAGCGTGGTCGCGAATGCAGAATTGCGACGCCAGCGCAGCTTGGTCTCCATGCTCGGGTAGACACCGTTCCTGACCCCCTCCTCGAGTTCGCGCCAGTCGCGTCGCACGACGGTCTCGGCGAACTCCGCGCAGGCCGACGCCTCGGCGATGCGCGCCTGCACCGGCCCCAGTTCGGCCAGCCTGGCGCCGGTATAGGTGCCGGCTCGAGCGCGCATCGCCTGGGTGAACTGCTCGACCGCGGCCGCCGCCACGCCGATCGGAATCACGCACAGCACGTAGGAGAAAGCGGCGAAGGTCGGCGTGGCGAAGATCGGATTGTCGTAGAGCTTGGCGCCGGGCACGTCGCGCCCGGCCGCGAACAACTCGGCGGAGATCGAACGGTGCTCGGGAACGAAGGTCTCGGGGACCTCGACATCGTGACTGCCGGTGGCGCACAAGCCCAGCGCCTCCCAGTTGTTCTTCTGCTCGAAGTCCTCGCGCGGAACCAGGAAGAAGCGTCGCTCGGGCGCACTGCCCGATCGTTCGGTGAGCGCGCCCACCAACATCCAGCTCGCCGCGTCGACGCCGCTGGCGAAAGGCCAATAGCCCGAGACGCGATAGCCACCGTCGACCGGCCGTGCCTTGCCGCATGGAAACGCCAGCCCCGTGGCCGCGACCGCATCCGGGTCGTCGCCCCAAACGTCTTCTTGTGCCTGCAACTCGAACTGACCGATGTTCCACGCATGCGAGGCCAGGTTGGAATAGCTCCACGCCGTCGAGGCGCAGCCCTTGGCCAGTTCGTAGACCACGTTCAAGTGTGCGTCGAGCCCGAGCTCGGAGCCGCCAAAACGCGCCGGCTGCATGATGCGCAGCAGCCCCGATTCATGCAGTTCGTCGATGGTCTCCTGGGGGCAGCGTCGCTGGCGCTCGGCCTCGGCCGCCCGCTCTGCGAGGCGCGGCGCCATCTCGCGCGCGAGGCGCCGCGCCTCGGCGGCGCTCAGACGCGGACGCTCGCGCCTCGGCGGCGGCGGCGTGGGTGGCAACGGCCTGGCGCTGCGGGCTTGCGTGGATTCCTGGGAAGCGGCTGCCATTTGCGCTCTCCTCATGCTGGGACGATGCGGACCGGGGCCCGCGAACCGTCAACCGTTGATCTTTAGATAAATAGCGTACAACGAGGTGGTGCCACAAATGAAGAGGCGGTTTCGTCGGGCACCGCCAAAAGTGACATTGGACACCATCTCCGGAACGCGAACCCGCCCGATCAGGCGAGCGTCGGGGCTGTAGACCTGCACGCCCTCGGCGGATCCGGCCCAGATCCGATCGTCGGCATCGATGCGAAAGCCATCGAAGAAACCGGCCGGGCACTCGGCGAAGATCCGTGATTCGCCCAGCGTACGGCCATCGGGGTTCACCGCGATCCGGCGAATGTGGCGCGGGCGATCGGGCCCCTCGGTGAAACCGCTGTCGACCACGAACAAGTTGCGTTCGTCGCACGAGAACGCGAGTCCGTTGGGATGATCGAAATCGTCGGCCACGCGCGAGACTTCGCCACTGTCCGGATCGATCCGGTAGACGTGGCAGCCATCCTGCTCGCGCGTGTCGCGCGCGCCCTCGTAGTCGGCGATGATGCCGTAGTCGGGGTCGGTGAACCAGATCGAGCCATCGCGCTTGACGACGATGTCATTGGGTGAGTTCAGGCGCGCACCGCGATAGCGATCGGCCAGCACCGTGATCCGACCGTCGTGCTCGGTGCGCGTGACGCGGCGGTTGAGGTGCTCGCAGCTCACGAGCCGACCCTCGCGATCGACGGTGTTGCCGTTGGCAAACCCGGAAGGGCTGCGAAACACCGACACCGAGCCGTCGGTGTCGTCATAGCGCATGATGCGATCGTTGGGCAGGTCGGACCACAACAGGTAGCGCCCGCCACCGAACCACGCGGGCCCCTCGGCCCAGCGGCAACCCGTCCAGAGCCGCTCCAGGCGCGCGTGCCCGACGAAGCAGGCGCCGAACTCGGGCTCGATGACCTCGAAGCCGCCGCCTTCGATCTCTCCGTAGAACATGGCTGTCTCCTCGCCGCGTGACCCAAGCGCACGCCGACGCTCGCCGCAAAGCGATCTTCTTTATCGACCGATAAGTCGTGACGCGAGTGTAGCGCAGACCTCGGGATCGCGATACCGACGATCGATGGCAGGCCCCGGCCTGCCGTCCTGGCGGGCCTGCGGCCGAAGCCGCCATCGCGCCCGGCTCGAAGCGACGCCTAGAGCCGCAACAGCGCCGCGAGCAAGGGCACCACCACCGAGGTCAGCAGCGCGGCGAGCCCCATCGCCAGTCCGGCGAACGCACCCATCCGTTCGCTGACCTGGAAGGCGCGCGCCGTTCCGATGCCATGCGACGCGACGCCCAGCGCAAAGCCTCGTGCGACCTCCGAGCCGATGCCCACGCGGGCGAGCAGGGGAATCGCGATCATCGCGCCCAGCATGCCGGTCGCGATCACCAGGGTCGCGGTCAGGCTCGGCAGGCCGCCGATACGCTCGGCGATGCCCATCGCGATCGGTGTCGTCACCGACTTCGGCGCGAGCGATCGGATCGTCTCGGGAGATGCGCCCAGCAGCCAGGCCAGGCCGGCGGCCGATACCACGGCGGTCAGCACGCCGGCCGCCAGCCCGATCGACAGCGGCAGCCACAGGCGCGCGATGCGTGCGCGTTGCTCGTAGAGCGGCACGGCCAGCGCCACGGTCGCCGGCCCGAGCAGGAAATGGACGAACTGCGCCCCGTCGAAATAGGTCTCGTAGCGAGTGTCGGTCAGTGCCAGCCCGGCGACCAGCACAGCCACGGCGATCGCGACCGGATTGGCCAGTGGATGCATGTGCACCCGGCGATGGATCCAGACGGCGAGTTGATAGGCAAGCAACGTGGCCGTGAGTCCTGCCAGCGGCGTGGACGAAAGATAGACCCAGATCGCGTCCAGACGCGGCGTCATGGTTCGGCCTTCGTTTGATCGTCGAGGCCCAGCCAACGGCCGACCCGATCGACCACCACGGCGGTCACGACGATGGCCGCGATCGTGCTGAGCACGAGCGCCACCCCGATCGCCAGGGCCTCGTCGGCGAGTCGATGCGCGTGCAGCATGACGCCCACGCCAGCCGGCACGAACAGCAAAGATAGATGCGACAGCAGGCTGCGGACGTCGTCTCGCAGCAACCCGGCTTCGGCCGGCTTGATGAACAGCCACACGACCAGCAAGGCCATCCCGATCACCGGGCCCGGCACCGGAAGGCCCCCCGCGATGCGGATGGCCTCGCCGAGGCTCTGGAACACCAGCAGGGTCGCGAAGGTCCTCAGCATGCGCGCGCCGACTCAGGTCCGGCCCGACGCGGTCCGCGCCGGTTCAGGCGCGCGCCATCGCATCGTCGAGCCATTCGATCCAATGCCTGACCGGGACCCGTGCCGCACTCGCCAGATGGGCGAGGCAGCCAACGTTGGCCGAGAGGATCGCCTCGGGCGCACCCGCCTGCAAGGCCGCCAGCTTGCGGTCGCGCAGCCGCATCGAGAGTTCCGGCTGCGTGACCGAGTAGGTGCCGGCCGATCCGCAGCACAGGTGCGGATCGGCGAACGGCACCAACTCTGCGCCCAGCGACACCAGCAGCGATTCGACCGCGCCCCGGATCCCTTGCGCATGCTGCAGCGTGCAAGGCGGATGAAACGCGACGCGACGATGGGCCGGCGCGCCGATGTGCGGCGCCGCCGCCTCGATGCGCGCCGGCAGCCATTCGGACAGATCATGGGTCAGCGATACGATCCGGGCGGCGCGCTCGGCGTACGCGGGGTCGTCGCGCAGCAGATGCGCATAGTCCTTGACCATCGCCCCACAGCCCGAGGCGTTGATCAGGATCGCCTCGATGCCGGCTTGCACGTGCGGCCACCAGGCGTCGATGTTGCGGCGAGCGTCTGCGAGGCCACCGGCATGGTCGTTCAGATGCAGCCGCACGGCGCCGCAACAAGCTGAACGCGCCTCGACGAGAGTCTGCACCCCGATGCGATCGAGCACGCGCGCGGTGGCCGCGTCGATCGACGGCATCATCGCGGGTTGCACGCAGCCCCTGAGGATCAACACCCGACTGGCATGCTCGGTACGCGGCCAGCTTCCTGGCGGGCGGCGTTCGGGGACCTTGTTTCGGAGGCTCGCCGGCACGAGCGGACGCAAGGCCTGGCCGACCCGCATCGCGGGATCGAACAGCCATCGCCGGGTCAGCCCTTCGCGCAGTGCGCCGCGCAACAGGCGCTCGCCCAGCGGGCGCGCCACGCGGGATTCGATCACGCGCCGACCGATGTCGACCAGATGGCCGTACTGCACACCCGACGGACAGGTCGTCTCGCAATTGCGGCAGGTCAGGCAACGGTCCAGGTGCTGCTGGGTCGCGCGCCCGGCCGGCTCGCCCTCGAGGGCTTGCTTGATCAGATAGATGCGCCCGCGCGGGCCGTCGAGCTCGTCGCCAAGGATCTGATAGGTCGGGCAGGTCGCGGTACAGAAGCCGCAATGCACGCAGTTGCGCAGGATCTCCTCGGCGAGCTGCCCGTCGGGCGTGCCCTTGATCCAGTCGGCAAGATGAGTTTCCATGGGTGCTCAGAATCCCGGATACATCCGGCCCGCATTGAAGATGCCGGCCGGATCGAAACGCTGCTTCAGGCGCCGGTGGATCTGGGCCACGATCGGCGGCAGCGGATCGAATACCGGTTCGCCGCCCGGATGGCGCCCGATGTACATCGCACTCCCCCCCACATTGGCGGCCGCGGCCCTGACGCTCGCCGCCGGCGCGCTGGTCTTGATCCATCGCAGGGCCCCGCCCCACTCGATGAGCTGGCGCCCCGGGAAATCGATCCGCGGCGCGACGCTGGGCACGGACAAGCGCCACAACGGCGTATCGTCGTCGAAGAAGACGTCGGTGTGCTCGCGCACGCCACTCCAGAACGAAGCGGCTTCATCGGGTGCGAGCGCACGGCCGCCGTGCTCGGCGTCGAATCGACGCACCGCGTCCTCGACCGCGGCACGGGCACCCGAGAACCGCACGCACAACTCCTCGCCTCGCCAGCAGGTCGCCGAGATCGGCAACGGTCGGCCGCCCCAGGCATTGAACAGGCGCACGGCCTCGTCGGGGTCGCCGACCGCGATGCGCACGCTGGTCTCCGCCGCCGGCTTCGGCAACACCTTCAGCGACACCTCGGCAATCAGGCCGAGCACGCCGAGCGAGCCGCAGAGCAAGCGCGAGACGTCATAGCCGGCAACGTTCTTCATCACCTGGCCGCCGAACTGGAGCCAGTCGCCGCCGGCATCGAGCATCTTGGCGCCGAGCACGAAGTCGCGTGCAGAGCCGGCGCTGGCACGCCTCGGGCCCGACACCCCGCAGGCGATCGTGCCACCGATGGTCGCGCCTTCGCCGAAATGCGGCGGCTCGAAGGCGAGCATCTGGCCGGCGCGCTCGAGCGCGTCCTCGATTTCGACCAGGGGCGTGCCCGCGCGCGCCGTGATCACGAGTTCGGTCGGCTCGTAGGACACGATACCCGCATAGGCGCGGGTGTCGAGCACCTCGCCATCGACCGGCTCTCCCCAGAACGACTTGGTGTCCCCACCGCGCAGCCGCAGCACACGGCGCTGCGAGGCCGCATCGAGGATCTGTTCACGCAGCGCGCCAAGCGCCTGGGCGGCGCCCGGGTCCATCGCATCCATCGTCAGAACCTCGGAATCTCGGCGAACGGAAGCTGCCCGGCGTGGACGTGCATCTTGCCGTACTCGGCACAGCGCGCCATGGTCGGGATCGCCTTGCCCGGATTGAGCAGGCCGAACTCGTCGAACGCCGACTTCACCGCAAAGAAGGCAGCGCGCTCTTCGGGCGAGAACTGCACGCACATCGAATTGATCTTCTCGATCCCGACACCATGCTCGCCGGTCACCGTGCCGCCGAGCGTCACGCACAACTCCAGGATCTCGGCGCCGAATGCCTCGGCACGCTGCCATTGGTCGGCTTCGTTCGCGTCGAAGAGGATCAAGGGATGCAGGTTGCCGTCGCCGGCATGGAAGACGTTCATGCAACCCAGCCCGTACTTCGATTCCATCTGCTCGATCGCGCCGAGCATGCGGCCGAGCGCCTTGCGCGGAATGGTGCCGTCCATGCAATAGTAGTCCGGTGAGATCCGGCCCGCCGCCGGAAACGCGTTCTTGCGTCCGGACCAGAATCGCAGGCGCTCGCCCTCGTCCTTGGAGACTCGCACGGCGGTGCAGCCACAGCGTCGCAGCACCGCCTCGATGCGCTCGATCTCTTCGTCGACCTCTTGCGGCGTGCCGTCGGACTCGACGATCAGCAAGGCCGCGGCCTGCAGGTCGTAGCCGGCCTTGACGAAGGGTTCCACCGCGCGAGAGGTCTTGCGGTCCATCATTTCCATGCCGGCCGGAATGATGCCATCGGCAATGATCGCGGCCACCGCGTCGCCGGCCCGGCTGACGTCATCGAACGAGGCCAGGATGGCACGCGCCAGTACTGGCCGCGGCAACAGCTTGACCGTGACCTCGGTCACCACCGCCAGCATTCCTTCCGAGCCGATCAGTACCGACAGCAGGTCCAGCCCCGGGCCATCCAGCGCCTCGCCACCGAACTCGACGATCTCGCCATCGATGGTGACGGCCCGCACCCGCAGCACGTTGTGACAGGTCAGCCCGTATTTCAGGCAGTGGACCCCGCCCGAGTTCTCGGCCACGTTGCCGCCGATCGTGCAGGCGATCTGCGACGAGGGATCGGGTGCGTAGTAGAGCCCATAGGGCGCGGCCGCATCGGAAATCGCGAGGTTGCGCACGCCGGGTTGCACGCGCGCCACCCGCGCGACCGGGTCCATCGCGAGGATCCGATTGAACTTCGCCATGCCCAGCAGCACGCCCGCACCGTGCGGCATGGCGCCCCCCGACAGGCTGGTACCGGCACCCCGAGCGACCACCGGTACATCGAGGTCGCGACAGATCTTGAGCACCGACTGGACCTGCTCCTCGGTCTCGGGCAATACGACGACCATGGGAAGCTGTCGAAACGCCGACAGTCCGTCGCATTCGTACGGGCGGGTATCCTCTGGACGGCTGAGCACGCAATGCGCGGGCAATGCCGTGGCCAGGCGCGATGCCACCAGCGCCTGTCGCTGAGGTGTCGCGATCGCGGTGACGTCGGCGTGTCGGGAGTCCTGCTCTGACTGCATTCGCGTGTCCAGCCTGTTCGAACGAGGATTATCGACCAGAATGAGCGGGGTCGCGAATGCCCCCGGCGCGGGCCGGAAGTCGATCGGATATCTGCTGCTGGCGGCGGGAATGGCGCTCGTCGGCACCTATGTGGCCTTGTCGCGACCGCTCACCGCGGTGATCCCGGTATTCCTGCTCGCCTGGCTGCGATTCGCGATCGCGGCGATCGCGATGTTGCCGTGGCTGCGCGCGACCCCTGCTGACGCGAGGCTGGACCGGCGCCTGCTGGGCACCCTGTTCACTCAGTCCTTGTTCGGCAACTTCCTGTTCTCGATCTGCATGCTGATCGGTGTCTCCATGACCTCGGCGACGGCCGCCGGTGTCATCCTGGCGTCACTGCCCGCCGTGGTGGCCTTGCTGTCGTGGCTGCTGTTGCGCGAACCGATCGGCCGGCGCACGCTGGTCGCGGTGATGCTGGCAGGCGCCGGAATCGCCGCGCTCAGCCTCGCCCGCACCGGGGCCAGCGGCGGCGAACCGAGCGTGCTGGGCAATCTGCTCGTTTTCGGCAGCGCCTGCTGCGAGGCCGTCTACGTGGTGCTCGGCAAGCCCCTGACACGGCACCTGTCGCCAAAGCGGATCTCGGCGATCATCAATTTGTTCGGCCTGGCGCTGATGACGCCGCTGGGCCTGTGGCAGGCGCTCGAGTTCGACTTCGCGGCCATCGGCGCCGACACCTGGGCGCTGCTCGTGTTCTACGCCCTCGCGGCCAGCATGTTCGCCACCTGGCTGTGGCTCACGGGGCTGAAGTCGGTCCCGGCGGCCGGCAGCGGCGTGTTCACGATCGCGATGCCGCTGGCCGCCAGCGGCATCGGCGTGGCACTGCTCGGCGAGCGCCCCGGCCTGGCCCACGGGTTCGCGCTGGCCTGCGCGATCCTGGCCATCTGGCTTGCCGCCGCGCCGGACGCCGCCGCGCGGCGGCGGATGTCGCCGCCCGCCAGACGGATTTGACAGCGGGTCGGGGCGTTGGCAATCTGGCAGCCAGCCATCGATCGCTGCGGGAGAGATCGTCGCGCAACCCGGGTTGCGACGCCGACGCCGAAGGTGCAAATCCCCAGAAACTCTCAGGCAAAAGGACTGCAGCGAATCGGCTCTCTGGAGAGAAGGCCGGCGGACATCGCGACCGAACCGGCTCGCCGAAGGACCAAGGCGCGGCGACAGCCGCGCCGTATGTCTCAGGCAAAGCGGACAGAGGGGGAACGACCTGTTCAAACCGTACGGAGCCCCCCTTGGATAATCCCGCCGACCTCAAGTACACCGAATCGCACGAGTGGGTTCGCGCAGAGAGCGATGGCACCCTCACGATCGGAATCACCGCCCATGCCCAGGATGCGCTCGGCGAGCTCGTCTATGTGGAGCTGCCCGAGCCGGGACGCGCCCTGGCGCGCGGCGACGCCTTTGCCGTCGTCGAATCGACAAAGGCCGCCTCGGATGTCTATTCGCCGGTCGACGGCGAAGTCGTTGCCGTCAACGACGCGCTCGGCGATACGCCGCAGCAGGTCAACGAGTCACCGTTCGGCGACGGCTGGCTGATCCGTATACGCCCGAGCGACGCGACCCAGCTCGATGCGCTGCTGGGCGCGGATGCCTATACCGCAGGACCGGGCGCCGACTGAACGGCTCTGCGCTTCGGGGGCCTCGGACGAACGGCGCTCGCACGCCATTGGCCGGGCGCCCGACGACCTTCCGATGCCCACGCCCCGGCTGCCTGCCCGAATCCGCTTCACGGAGTTGCGATGAACGCCCGCTCACCCGCCGACGAACGCCTCTCGGCCCTGTTCGGCGACGACGAATTCCACGCCCGACACCTCGGCCCGGACACCGCTGAACAACATGCGATGCTCGCGGCGCTCGGGCTGCCATCGCTCGATGCCCTGATCCGGGAAACCGTTCCGGCATCCATTCTTCGAGATACGCCGCTCGCGCTCGACGCGCCCTGCTCGGAAGCGTCGGCACTCTCGCAGCTACGGGCCCTCGCGCAGCAAAACCAGCTCTGGCGCTGCATGATCGGCGCGGGCTATCACGGCACGATCACCCCCGAGCCCATCCGCCGCAACGTGCTCGAGAACCCCGGCTGGTATACCGCCTACACGCCCTACCAGGCCGAGGTCGCGCAGGGACGCCTCGAGATGCTGCTGAATTTCCAGCAGATGATCATCGACCTGACGGGACTGCCGGTCGCCAACGCGTCGCTGCTCGACGAGGCCACGGCCGCAGCCGAGGCGATGGCGGTTTGCCGCCGGGCGTCGCGCAGCAAGGCGAGCGCCTTCTTCGTCGACGAATCGGCGCACCCGCAGACGATCGCCGTCATCCGCACGCGTGCCCGCTGGATGGGGATCGAGCTGGTCCTGGGCGATCCGCTGGCCTTGGGCGCGACGCTCGACGCCGCCTCGTTCTTTGGCGCCTATGTCCAGAACCCCGACACCGAGGGCCGGCTGCGCGAGCTCGATGCACCGATCGCGGCCATCCATGCGAGCGGCGGGCGCGTCTGTGTCGCCTGCGATCCCCTGTCGCTGCTGCTGGTGCGATCGCCCGGCGCGATGGGCGCCGACATCGCCATCGGCTCGACCCAGCGCTTCGGCATCCCGATGGGCTTCGGCGGGCCGCACGCGGCCTATCTGGCCGCTGGCCCGGACCTGGTGCGGATGCTGCCGGGCCGGATCATCGGGGTGTCGCGCGATGCCGCCGGGAACCCCGCCTACCGGATGGCACTGCAGACGCGCGAGCAGCACATCCGTCGTGACAAGGCGACCAGCAACATCTGCACCTCGCAGGCGCTGCTCGCCAACATGGCGGCGATGTACGCGATCTACCACGGACCCGCCGGCCTTCGTCGAATCGCCCGCCGCGTCAACGCGCTGACGGGCCTGCTGGCACAGATCGCGCGGCCACGCTTGAAACCACTGCACGATGCCTGGTTCGATACGCTCGTGTTCGATGCGGGGCAAGGTGCGCCGGCCGTTCGCGCTCGCGCGGCGACCAAGCGCGTCAACCTGCGTGACTTCGCCCGGGAAGCCGGGGGCAGCAATACCCGGTTCGGCGTCACGCTCGACGAGACCACGTCGCTGCAGGACGTAGCCGACCTCGCGTGGATCCTGACCGGTGAAACGCTCGACGCCGACGGCTTCGCGGCGCGGGCCGAGGCCGCACCGGCCGATTGTGGGGCGATCGGCCCGGGTCTCGCGCGAGACGACGCCGTGTTGACTCATCCGGTGTTCAATCGCCATCACAGCGAGACCGAGTTCGTGCGCTACCTCAAGCGCCTGGAGAACCGGGATATCTCGCTGGTGCACTCGATGATCCCGCTGGGCTCGTGCACGATGAAGCTCAATGCGGCAGCCGAGATGGCGCCACTGGCCTGGCCCGAGCTGGCGAACCTGCACCCGGCCGTTCCGGCTGCGCAGGCCGGTGGCTATGCGCGCATGATCGAGCAGCTCGGGACCTGGCTGGCCGAGATCACCGGCTTCGACGCCGTGTCCTTCCAACCGAACTCGGGCGCCCAGGGGGAGTACGCCGGCTTGCTCGCGATCCGCCAATGGCAGGCGGCTCGCGGCGAGGGAGCGCGCGACATCTGCCTGATCCCCTCCTCGGCTCACGGGACCAATCCGGCCTCGGCGCAGATGATGGGTCTGCGCGTCGTGGTCGTGGCCTGCGATACCGATGGCAACATCGACGTCGAAGACTTGAAGGCGAAGATCTCGCAGCATGGCGACCGGCTCGCGGCACTGATGGTCACCTACCCGTCGACCCACGGCGTGTTCGAGGAAACGATCCGCGAAGTCTGCGACCGGGTGCATGCCGCCGGCGGGCAGGTCTACATGGATGGCGCCAATCTCAATGCGCAAGCCGGTCTCACGCGGCCGGGCGACATCGGGGCCGATGTCTGCCACATGAACCTGCACAAGACCTTCAGCATCCCGCACGGGGGCGGTGGTCCCGGCATGGGGCCGATCGCGGTGGCGTCCCACCTCGCGGCTCACCTGCCGCAGGATCCCCTGGGTGACGGTTCGCACGCCAATGCGGTCTCGGCCGCACCGTTCGGCAGCGCCCTGATCCTGGCGATCTCGTGGATGTACATCCGGATGATGGGGGGCAGCGGTATCCGTCGAGCCTCGGAGATCGCGATCCTCAATGCGAACTACGTGGCGCAGCGGCTGCAGCACTGCTTTCCGGTCCTCTACCGCGGCGCCGACGGTCGCGTCGCCCATGAATGCATCATCGATCTGCGCCATCTGAAGTCCGACTACGGGGTCAGTGCGGAAGACGTCGCCAAGCGACTGATGGACTATGGCTTCCACGCGCCCACGCTGTCGTTCCCGGTCGCCGACACGCTGATGATCGAGCCCACCGAGTCCGAGTCCAAGGCCGAGCTCGACCGGTTTTGCGATGCGATGATCGCGATCCACGGCGAGCTCGAGGCGATCCGCGAGGGCCGAGCCGATCCTATCGACAACCCGTTGAAGCAGGCGCCCCACACGGCACACGAGCTGATCGGAGACTGGGCCCACCCGTATTCGCGCGAGCAGGCTGCCTATCCGCTGCCCTGGGTCCGGCAGGCCAAGTTCTGGCCCGCGGTCAAGCGGATCGACAACGCCGGCGGCGACCGTTCCCTGGTCTGCACCTGCCCACCCATCAGCGACTACGCCGACTGAGACCGAAATGAACGCGATCGCCAAGATTCCCCTCGATGCCCTGCATCGCGAGCTCGGCGCCCGGATGGGCCCGTTCGCCGGCTTCGACATGCCGATCCAATACCCGACGGGGCTCAAGGCGGAGCACCTGCATACCCGCGAGCGAGCGGGCCTGTTCGACGTCTCCCACATGGGACAGCTGCGCATCCGCGCGCGCGATGGCCGCATCCAGACGCTGCACGCCGAACTCGAGGCCGCGTTGCCACTGGATTTCGAAGGCTGGCCAGGCGGCCTGCAGCGCTACTCGGTGCTACTCAACGAGCGCGGCGGCATCGAGGACGACCTGATGCTGGTGAACCTCGGCGACGAGGTTCGGATGATCGTGAACGCCGGCAATCGCGCCAACGACCTGGACCTGCTCCAGGCAGCCTGCCCCGGGCTCGACTTCGAGTGGATCGACGCGGCGCTGCTGGCGCTACAGGGCCCGGCTGCCGAGCAGGTGCTCTCGCGCTTCGACTCCGGTGTGCACGAGTTGCGATTCATGCATTCGGCCGTGCTGACGCTCGATGGGGTCGGCTGCTTCACGACCCGCTCGGGATACACCGGCGAGGACGGGTTCGAGATCTCGGTTCCGGCCGCTGCGGCCGAGGCGATCGCCCGCCGGCTGCTGGCCGACCCGGCGGTCGCGCCGATCGGGCTCGGTGCCCGTGACACGCTGCGACTCGAGGCCGGACTACCGCTGCACGGCAACGACATCGACCCCGGCACCACGCCGATCGAGGCCGGCCTGGCGTTCGCGATCCCGAAGTCGCGCCGCAACGGCGGCGCCAAGGCGGGCGGCTTCCCCGGCGCCGCGACGATTCTCGACCAGTTGGCCCATGGCAGCCCACGCAAGCTGGTCGGCCTGGTTTCCTTCGGGTCGGTTCCGATCCGGGCCCACGCCACGATCCTCGACGAATCCGGGGCTCGATGTGGCGAGGTCACCAGCGGCACGGTCTCGCCGTCGCTGAATCATCCCGTGATGCTCGCCTACCTGAGCGCGGCGACACTCGCCGAACTCGAACGCGCGCCCGGCACCGTGCTGGCGGCAGTCGTGCGCGACAAGCGTCCTACGGTGCAACGAACGCCCCTGCCCTTCGTGGCCAAGCGCTACAAGCGCTGATCCCGCCAGGGAGCAGCGCCGGCAGGATTCGACGAGCGAGGGCCGTCGTTGCCTCGCCGGCCGCGTCGTCAGACGTAGGCCGCGAGCTTGCCCAGGCTGTGGCGCAGGTGCAGCTTGACGGCCAAGGCGGCCTTGTCGCCGTCGCGCAGGATCTTGGCCGACAGCGGTAACACCATGGTCTCTTCGAAGCGCGCGTGCGAGCCGTAGTCGGCGGCGAACTTCTTGATGGCGGCCGGATCCAGATCTGCATCCTTGCCGCGAGCCAGCCGCTTGAGGCCCGCTTCGATTCCGGCCCAGGCGCGCTCCACTTGCCGATGCTCGCGTACGAGACGGGCACATACCGAGCGCACCATCTCGAGCTCGTCACCGGCCTCGGCGGCCCGCGCCAACTCGAAGAACAGCTCGCGCTCTTCTTGCTCGTGGTGCTCGTACATCTCGTCGTTGAAGAAGGCCACGAGCGCAGCGATCTCGCGTTGCAGGGGCTTGTCGGGCGCGCCGGCGGCCAGCTTGGCCGGCAAGGCCTCGAGTTGGCCGATGTGCTGCAGGATGCCTGCATGCGCCGTTGAAAAGTCCTGCAGCGGGTTGTCGCCGCTGATGCCCGATGCCGTGTCCGCGCCCATGATTGCCACTCCTGTCACTGTTGAACGCTAAGCTATCAGCGCGGTCGTCATGCTGCTTGACGAAGGTCAATCAGCGAGTCGAACCGACCGGGACGCCGTCTTGGCAAGCCGGTCGGGCGGCAGCCCTCAGAACGAGAAGATCTTGCCCGGATTCAGGATGTTGTCCGGATCGAGCGCGCGCTTGAGCCGGCGCATCATCGCGACCGCTTCTTCGCCCGCTTCGTCGAGCAGGTAGCCGATCTTGTGCAGGCCGATGCCATGCTCGCCCGTGCAGGTCCCCTCGAGGCCGATCGCGAGCCGGACCAGCTCGTCGTTGAGCGCTTCGCTGGCATGGACCTCGTCCGGATTGTCGGGATCGAGCAGGATGATGCAGTGGAAATTTCCGTCGCCGACATGGCCGACGATCGCGGTCGGCGTCGTCGATCGCGCGAGGATCTCGCCGGCGCCCTCCAGGCACTCGGTGAGCCGCGAGATCGGCACGCAGGCGTCGGTCGAGATCGCCCGGCTGCCGGGTCGCATCTGCAGGCAGGCGAAATAGGCGTTGTGCCGGGCGGTCCACAGACGGGTTCGCTCCTCGGGGCGCGTGGCCCACTCGAAGTCGTTGCCGCCGTGATCACGTGCGATTTCCTGCACCATCTCGACCTGCTCGCGCACGCCGGCCTCGGTGCCGTGGAATTCGAAGAACAGCGTCGGCTGCTCCTTGAGGGTGAGCTTGCTGTAGGCATTCAGGGCCCCGATGGCCCGGGCATCCAGGAACTCGCTCCGTGCGATCGGCACGCCGAGCTGGATCGTCTGCACGACGGCGTCGATCGCGCCGCGAATCGTGGGGAAGCTCACGACCGCCGCCGAAATCGCCTCGGGCTGCGGATAGAGTCGCACCGTGACCTCGGTGATGACGCCCAGCGTCCCCTCGGAGCCCACCATGAGCCGGGTCAGGTCGTAGCCGGCCGAGGACTTCTTCGCACGGGTCCCGGTGCGCAACACCGTGCCGTCGGCCGTCACGACGCTCAGGCCCAGTACGTTCTCGCGCATCGTGCCATAGCGCACGGCGTTCGTGCCCGAGGCCCGGGTGGCGGCCATGCCGCCGATGCTGGCATCGGCGCCGGGATCGATCGGGAAGAAAAGCCCGGTATCGCGCAAGGCTTCATTGAGCTGCTTGCGTGTCACGCCGGCCTGGACGGTCGCGGTCAGGTCCTCGGCGTTGACCGACAAGATCTGGTTCATTCCCGACACATCGATGCTGATCCCGCCCTGCACCGCCAACAGGTGCCCTTCGAGCGAGGACCCCACGCCATAGGGGATCAGGGGCACCTTGTGCGTGGCGCACAGGCCCACGACCTCGGCGACCTCCGCCGCGGATCCGGCGAACACGACCGCATCGGGTGGCGTCGCAGGAAACGGCGACTCGTCGCGGCCATGATGCTCCCGCACCGCCATCGCGGTGCTGAAGCGCTCGCCGAAGCGCTCGGCCAGCGCCTGGAGGCATTCGTCGGGGATCGGACGCCTGATCTGGGCCAGCGCCGGAATCGGATGGTTCATGACAAGCCTTGTTCTTTGCAGGAATCGAATCGGCCAAGCATAGTCGAATCCGGCGGCACCGGCCATCGACCGGGGTTCAGGGCGCCTCGGAACGAATCGGCCCGCGCGCCAGGCCGGCGAACACGTCGGCGCGGGTCCGGACCCGGACCGCTTGCATGCCCGCCCGCCGGGCGCCCTGCACGTTGGCCGCCGAGTCGTCGAAGAACCGGATCCGCGCCGGCGCCACGCCCATGCGAGCCGCCACCGCGGCGAATGCCGACGGATCCGGCTTGCGCTGGCCGATCTCGTGCGACAGGAAGACGCCGTCGAACCGAGACCGCAGCGGGGCGAAGCGTGCGGACCACGCCCGGGCATGGGTGACATTGGTGTTGCTGAACAGAAAGACGGGGCCGAACTCGCGCGCGCGGGCGACGACGAGCGCCGCGTCGGCAAAGCGTTCGCCAAGGATCGCGTTCCAGCCCTCGACCATCCGATCCTGCGGCAGCGCCAGGCCCAGGCGCCCCGCCAGTGCAGTGAACCATTGCGATTCGTCGATCTCGCCCCGCTCGAAGCGGGCATGGTCGTCGTGGTCCAGGCAGCCGGGATCGAGGCTGCCGGGCGTCAGCGCCGCTGCCCGCTCCCAGTAGCGCATCGCACGCGCGGGGTCGACCTCGATCAGCACCCCGCCCAGGTCGAGCAGAACCGCGTCGAAGTGGTTGTCGTGCGAGCGCATTCGGCCGGTGGTGGCGGGATCGGCAGGACGGCCGTGGCGCGCTCAGCCGGCCTCGACCACGAGCAGGGGCAGCAGTTGGCGGACGTCGTCGACATCCTCGAGCGAGTCGATCGCGTCCAGCCAGGCCCGGGCCCGGTCCGCGGCCAGCGCGCGCGGCGCGTAGGCCATGCAATCGTCGAATCGCTGGAAGTGCTCGGCGTCGGTCAGGCCGTTGCCGGGAAAGCCAGGCGCCACATCGAGCGCCAATGCGAATCGGCGCCCGTCGGTCGTGTCGATCGCCACGTCGACCGACGAATGACCGCGTGCATCCATGGCCGGGTCCGCGACCGTGCGGACACGCTCGACCATCGCAAGGACGGCGGGATCACGGATCGCGTCGATCGTGAAATGAGACAGCCTGGCGACGCCGCGCACGATCGCATTGGCCACCGTGTATTGCGCACTGAACTGGGCGTCGACCCGGGGATTCTCGCCCATATGGAAACGATGCCCGACGAGGCGGTGCGCATAGGGCGGCAAGCGGACCTCGGCCGATGCGACCGCCTCTGGCGCGAGCCCGTGTTCCGCCATCAGGCGCAATGTCAGCTCGGTCGCCCCCTGGGTCACGCCACAGCTGGGATATTTCTTGAACACCACCCGGTGCAGGCGCCAATCGGTGCCGAGCCCCTCGACGACTTCGGTTGGTGCAAGGCGATCTCGTCCATAAAGATGCGGGTAGCCGTAGATCCCGGTGAGGAAATGGCGCGGCCCGCCCAGGCCGAGCTGGGCGAACTGGGCGCAGGCGACCCCGGCCTCGGCGACCCATCCCTGGGTCAGGCGTACGCCGAGCGAGCCATCGACGTGAGACTGGAAGCTGCCACCGCAGCGATTGAACGCGAGCCCCAGCGCCTGGCGGATCGCGGGCGGCTCCAGCCCCAGGAGCACCGCTGCGGCACCGGCGGCCGCGAAGTTCACACAGATGCCCGTGGGATCGAAGCCGTCGTACTGGGCCTCGGTCAGGTTGAACCGCGAGCCGAGCTCGGCACCTGCCGCCAGGGCCGCGATGAAACGCCGGCCGTCACAACCACCGCGAAGCTCGGCCGCGGCAAACGCCGCAGGTATCAGTGCCGATCCGATGTGGGGCCCCGGTGCCATCGCGTCGCAGAAATCGAGCGCACGACACATCGCCGCGTTGAGCATGGCCGCCGACGCCGCCGGCAGGCGGTCACCATGCACGATCACACGGGCCTCGGGCGCGCCCCCGCGCGCCACGAGGAATTGGCGAAGCGCGAGAATGCCGTCTTCTTCGGCTCCCGCGACACCGGTGCCGGACACGGCGATCAGGAGGCGCTTGACGAGTCGGACCGCGTCGGGCGGGAGTTGCTCGAAGCGCAGCCCGTGGGCGAACCGGGCGAGTTGGTCTTCGGGCTCGATCATCGGCAATTGACGCGGCGACCGAACGGCCTGGCGACCAGATCTCGGGCCGAGATCAGAACCGGTGCCGCAGGCCCAGCGTACCGACGGTCTGGGTATTCCCGGTGGGGTTCTTGAGGGCGTCGTGGTAGGCGGCCGAGTACACGTCGGTTCGCTTGGACAATGGCAGCAGGTAGCCGAAGCTCACCGACTCGCGCTTGCCGGACGTTGCGGCCCGGGTATCGCTGATGTTCGACAGCGCGTAGGAGAACAGCAGCTTGCCGGTGCCGGCCTCGATGGAAGCACCGAGCTGGTAGGTCTTGCGATCGACGTCCGACGCGCTGTTGTTGAAGCGCTCGGCGCTTTGCTGGTACTGGGCTTGCAGCTTGACCACACTGATGTCGAAGCTGCCGCCGATCTGCCAGGCCTCCTGCTTGTGTCCGTCGCCCGCGGTGCTCAGATTGATGTTCCGATATGCGAGCGCCATCGAGACAGGGCCCCGACCATAGGACAAGGCGCCGTCGATCGCCCGGCCAGCCTTGCGATCCACGCCCGAATCCCGTTCCTGGCCGGCCGAATAGACGATGTCGGCCTTCAGCCCACTGAAGGACGGCGACACATAGCGGATCGAGTTGCTGAAACCGGTGTCCCCCTTGACCCCCAGGTTGCTCACGCCGGGGATGGTCGGCACGTCGCGGAAGGTGTGCGTGATCATCGGCGAGACCGTGAACGAATCGCCGAAGGGGTTGTGCATCAGGGTGGTCAGGAAGAACGGCGTGGTGTTGCGCCCCAGCGTGAGCCGACCGAACGGGCCACTCAGGCCCACATAGGCATCGCGGGCAAAGAAGGTATCGCCGGTGAAACGGCCCGACGCGCCGGTGTCGGGCCGCAGGAAGGACTCGATCGCGAACACCGCACGCGTGCCATTGCCGAACGACTCCGAGCCGCTCACGCCGATGTACGACGTGGACATCCCGCCCGAATCGACGAGCCACTTGTAGCCGCGCGCCGGCGAGGTATTGGATTCCACCCCCATGAAGACGTCGGCCTGGCCATACAGTTGCACGCCATCGGCGCGAACCGCTGCCGGCGACGCCACGAGCCCTGCAACGAACAGGCTTGCCACCATGCCCCCGTACGGCGCGGGGCCTCGGCGACAGGATCGGGACAGGCCTTGCAACAAGCGACGAACGAGCGGCATTTTCACGTGACGGCGACCGGAAACGGGCAAGCGGTTGACCCTTTGATTTTCGTCGATCCGGCCGCTGCCGTCCACCGTCCACGCCGACCGGATGTCGGATTTCGGCCCGGCACCGGTACGGATGTCACCGACTGCTACGATCGGGCGCATCGACCCGACGGATACAGGATGAAAGCCCATGGGCAAGCGGCTCTCCACGATCGCGACTCGCACCGGCGACGACGGCACGACCGGGCTTGGCGACGGCAGCCGAACCCGAAAGGACGACCCCCGCGTAGCGGCGATGGGCGATGTCGACGAGCTCAATTCGGTCATCGGGCTGCTGTTGTGCCAGGCCCTGCCGGACGCCCTACGCCGGGATCTCGTCGAGATCCAGCATGACTTGTTCGACCTCGGGGGCGAACTGAGCATTCCGGGCTTCGAGAACCTGCCGGATACGGCGCTGGCCAGGCTCGACGCATTGCTCGAGCACTACAACGCCGACCTGCCCCGGCTCGCCGAGTTCATCCTGCCCGGCGGCTCGCCCGCGGCCGCCCATGCGCACCTGGCCCGCACCGTGTGCCGCCGGGCCGAACGCTCGGTCGTCACGCTGGCGGCGGCGCAGCCGGTGCGCCCGACCTGCCGACGCTACCTCAATCGCCTCTCGGACCTGATGTTCGTGCTCGCCCGGGTGCTGAACCGGTCGGATGGTGGAACCGACGTGCTCTGGAATCGCCAGCGCGCCGACGATCCGCCCGATGACCACGACGCCGGGAAGGGCTGAAGCGACGCCCTTGGCGATCGCGCGGTGGCGGCGACAGCCGCCCGGACCGCCGCCGGCCTCAGGCCTCGCGCGCAGCCTCAAGGTAGGAGACCAGCTTGGCACTGGTCTGGCGCAGCCGATCCGATAGCAACTGCACCAGCTTGAGCAGGATCTTGTTGCCAAGCTTGGGTTCGTCGGCGAGCACGAGCATCAGTGCGTCCCGGGTCAGCACCGCGATCCGCGAGTGCTCGAGCGTCACGCAGGATGCGAATCGCGGTTCGCCATCGAACATCGACATCTCGCCGAGCGCGTGCCCGGCGTGTGCGACCGCGATGCGCGACGGATAGTTGTATCGGTTGCGACGCAAGACGTCGACCATGCCGCTCATCAGCAGGGTCATGAAATCGCCGGTCTCGCCCTCGTTGATCACGGTGACGCCGGGCGGCGCTTCGTAGACGTACATGAAGGCGCCGAGTTTTCGCGTCTCGTCGATGTCCAGCCCGGAGAACAACGGGGTCTTGGCCATCAGTCCGTAGATCTGGTCGGCGAACTCGGTGGCACGGCCCACCGGCTTGAGGCCGAGCGCCAACAGTCGCTCGTGCGGCGTGCGCCGCCCGCCTGCGGCCTGCCCCTCGGCCGGATTCGCATCGTGAACTCGTCCCTGAACTGCTTCCATTACTTCGACTCCCGTCTTTTGCGAAAAACATAGCACGGAAGAATTGCGCAGGAACCCGGAATCGTCGGACCGTCCCTCATGGGCCGACAAATGGCGGCCACGGCGTCGCCGGCGTTCACCTGCGCCCGCCCGGACGAGTGGCGACGCGCTCGCTCAGTCGTCGTCGCCGTGGATGCGGCGCTGGCGAACGCCGTGCGCCAGTGCGTCGAGCACCCCCACGGTGTCCTCCCAACCCAGGCAGCCGTCGGTGACGCTCTGCCCGTAGGTCAGTTCGCGCCCCGGGCCGAGGTCCTGCCGTCCGCCGACGAGATGGCTTTCGACCATGACGCCGAAGACCCGCTGCTCGCCGGCCGCGAGCTGGGCCGCCACATCGTCGACGACACCGATCTGGTTTTGCGGATCCTTGCGGCTGTTGCCATGGCTCGCGTCGATCATCAGGCGGCAGGCCATTGCGGCCGAGGCAGCCTCGCGGCAGGCAGCCGACACGCTCGCCGCATCGAAATTGGGTTCGCGGCCACCACGCAGGATGATGTGGCAGTCCTCGTTGCCGTTGGTCGAAACGATCGCCGAGAAGCCGCCCTTGGTGACCGACAGGAAATGGTGTGGCTGGGACGCGGCCTTGATGGCATCGAGCGCGATCTTCAGATTGCCGTCGGTACCGTTCTTGAAACCGACGGGACAGGACAGCCCGGACGCGAGCTCGCGGTGGACCTGCGACTCGGTGGTACGCGCCCCGATCGCACCCCAGGCGATCAGGTCGGCGACGTACTGCGGCGTGATCATGTCGAGGAATTCGGTCCCGGCCGGCAGTCCCATCCGAGCCAGGTCGAGCAAGAGCTCGCGAGCCTGGCGGATCCCCTTGTTGATGTTGAAGCTGTTGTCGAGGTCGGGGTCGTTGATCAGCCCCTTCCAGCCGACGGTGGTGCGCGGCTTCTCGAAGTAGACGCGCATCACGATTTCCAGGTCATCGCTCAGGCGCTGTCGCTGGGCCAGGAGCCGCTCGGCGTATTCGCGGGCCGCAGCCGGATCATGGATGGAGCAAGGTCCCACCACCACCAGCAGTCGGTCGTCCATGCCATGAAGAATGCGATGGACGGCCTGGCGCGCGTCGGCAACGGTGCTCGCGGCGGCGTCGCTGACATTGAACTCTCGCAACAGATGGGCGGGTGGCGAGAGCTCCTTGATCTCCCGGATTCGCAGGTCGTCGGTGGTCTGGGGCATTTTCTTGTCCTCGTGGTCTGGTGCGGTTGCGCTGGCCTGGCGCACGCGACACCGGTGGCCGACGAAAAAAAACCGCCGGTTCGGTGCCGGCGGTTTGTCGGTTTCGGTGGTCGTCGTTATCTACGAACGCGCTCCCGACTCGACCCGCCGCAGGCAGGTAAAGCCGAAAAATCGAAAATAAGCGAAACCAATCGTCGAAGCCATGGCGTGAGTGTACGGAGTATCAGCAACCACGGCAACTCAGCCCGCGCGCAGTCTGAGGTCGACGCGGCGGCCGCCGGCCGGGTCGGCGGCGTCGATACTGGCATCACCGATGCTCAGGCGCGCATCGCCGAGTCCGCTCGACCCGGCGAGCCGGTCCCGAACCGCCCGGGCGCGTCGGGTGGCAAGCTCTCGCAACTGGCTGTCGCCGACGGGGAGCGTGAGCAACAAGGCCTGTTCCATTTCGCCGACCGTGGGTTGGCGTGCCCGACCATCCCGACCGATGGGCTTGGGCATCTGCAAGCGGTCATAGGCCGCCGCGAGCAGGCGCGCGTAGGCCTCGCCCTCCAGCGTCTTCAGGGCGCTCGCATCGGCTCCCTCGGCCAGGGTCGCCTCGAGCACGCGGCGAAGCTGGTCGCGCGCCAGCGCCTTGCGATCGGCATCCGGATCGGCATGACCGACCAACTCCAGGCGCAGCGCCGGGCGGCCGGCCAAGGCCTGCGCGAGCGCGTCGAGGCCATCGAGGGCATTCGCCGGCAGGGTCGCGCTGCCGGCACTGAACTCGACCCTCGGGTCGAGGCCACCGCCGAGCGACTCGGCGAGCTTGCGAAACGGCTCGCTGGCGGTGCGGGAGATCATGTCGCCAAGCGCCTTTGCCAGCGCATCCCGGACCGGAAACGGGCGGCCGTCGTCGAGCGCCGCGTCGACGGGCAGTTCGATGTCGAGCTTGCCATCGCGCCCCTGGAGCAGCGACAGCGCGAAAGCGACCGGCAAGTCGGCCGTGGCCTGGCCCTCGACGCGCTCGCCAAGGCCCAGCGAGCCGAGCGTGAGCTTGCTCTGGCTTTGCAGCCGCGACGACTCGATACCTACCCGGGTTTCGCCGGTCAGCGAGCCGGAAACGATCGATCGACCGATCAGCGCCTTGGCATAGGCGGAGAGCGGCGCGATCGCAATGTCCGAGTAGCCCAGGCGCAAATCGGCCCGCCGCGCCTGATCGCGCAGGTCGACGCTGCCTTCGATCGAAAGCTCGCCCCCTCGGGCCAGTTCGCCCGTGGCCCGCAGGCGAGCGCCGGCATCGGGTGCCTCGGAATCGAGCTCGACGCCGATTCGCTGAAGCACCAGACGGACGGGCGGTGAAACCGCACCGTCCGCGATCTCCAGGCGCCCGTCGACGATGCGAAGCGCCCCGGCCCGCAGACGCGGCGCCTTTTCGCGCGTGGGCGGGACATTCGGCTCGGCGGTACCGGCCCGCGGAGCGTCGTCGCGATCGAGTTCGAGCCGGCCGTCGGATGCACGCCGCAGATGCAGATCGGGCGACTTGATCTCGAGCCGGGTCGTCGCCAAGCCCGCCGCATCCCACTCCAGCCCCTCGGCATCGAGCGCCTGCCAGGCGAGCACCGGCGCCGCGTCGGACAGCCGCAGGATCGAGACCGCGCCGAGCTGCGCCGCGCCCTTCCAGCTCAGCGATGATGCGGGCCGCCCGCCGCCGTCCCCGGTCGCCGCTGCCCCCTCCGGGGCCGACGGCGTCGGCCCAGGCTCGATTCGCAGACTGCCGCGCGCGCCGAGCGTGCCGGTGCCGATGCGCAAGCCACCGGTACCCAGCGCGTCGAGCAGGTAGGCCCCGAACGGCGCCAGATCCAGGCGCTCTGCCTCGATGTTCAGACTTCCGGTTTCGCGGCTCAGGTCGGCAACGCCGTTGGCGTGCACGTCCCCGCCCGCCTTCGAGGCGAAGGCCACTCCGATCCGGGTGTTCACACCCGGACGGTTGCTGAAATCATCGAGCGAGAGCCGTAGCTGCTCGAGCGAGATCGCCGCGCCGCCGGCGACCACGCGATCATCGAACTCCAACGCGAAATCCTGCAACTGGGCCTGCACGATCCGGTAGTTCCAGTCCGGCGGCAGCGGCGCGGGCGCCGACGGCGCCTGCGGGCCCGGGACTACGACGGCCGGACCGGCGAAGGCGCGACCGAGGTTCGTTCCGTCGGCGACTCGTGCCAGGCGCATCCGCCCGCCGGTGACCCGAAGCATTTCGAGCCCGAATTCCCGCGCCGACAGGTTGGCCTCGAGCCCGACGATATCGGCGGCGCCGACCTCGATCAGCGGCTTCGAATCCCAGGCCTGGTCCAGGCGCGCGTCCGACACCGTCGCCGACCAGTCGTGCAGCCCGATGTTGAGTTCGCCGATACGAGCCGGGTCGGGGGTGATGCGGATCGCGCCCCCCGCCTCGAGGCGCCCCGCGCCGAAGCCGATGCGCGCAAAGCGCTGCACCAGCGCAGTCCAGTTCGGCAACTTCACGCCGGCCGCCTCGACCTTGGCCTCGACCAGCATGGGCTCGGCCAGCGCCTCGCCCTTGGCACTGAAGCGCTCGCCATCGGCGGTCCGTACCGAGACATCGAACGGAGTCGGCACATCGGGCGCATTCGAGACCGGCCCCAGTGTCAGGCTCAGGGACTCGCCCTGCACCTTCAGGGGTTGGTCGCCCAGCGCCTCGTCGGTGAGCTCGAGCCGGCCGTCGCGCATCTGCAGGCGCTCGACCGACCAACGCGTCCCGGCCTGAGCGCGGCTTGCGCCGGGGCTCGGGCGCAGGGCCTCGAGCCAGCGCGAGTGAGCCGCACGGCGGCGCAGGCTCAGCAGCGGTCGATCCAGGACGATTTCGCCCAGGCGGTAGCGCCCGGCCAGCGGATCCACGTCGAGCAACTCGACCCGCCCCGCTGGCACGCTCAGGAGCGGCGCGCCGTCGGGTTCGCGGATCTCGACGTCGACCAGATCGAGCCGGCCGGTCACGCGCAGGGTCGGCGACGCGCCCGGCGCCTGGTCGAACGAGAGCTTGATACGCGTCCCGGCGCTCGCCGAGAGCACTCGCAGCGGCAGGTCGATCGGCAGATAGGCGAGGTAGGGCAACAGGTCCGTCTGCCCCAGGTCGAAGGTCAGCGATGTCGTTCGAGTCGGCCCGAACGGCATCGTCTGGCCGGCGGCGACGAAGGGCGCGCCGTCGATCCGCGCCTGCAGCTCGGGCGCGACGTCGATGCGTTGGTCGACCGACAGGTTCGACAGGAAGGGGATCTTCAGGTGCACCGAATCGATGGTGTGTGCCTGGCCCAGCTGCTGGTCCAGGAAGCGAAACCGTCCATCGACGATCTCGATGTTCGCGATCGAAAAGCGCATCGGCGTGGCCGCCGGCATCGCCGCGTCGGTCGCGCTCGCCTCGGGCGGGCTCGACGCCGGCTGCGCGGGCTCGCCGACGCGTCCCGCGACGGCCGGGCGCGGATCCTGGCCGCGCCCGGCCCGCAGCCGGTTCGGCCCCTGGCGTCGCCACCGCTCGAGCAGGTCATCGACATCGAGTCGACCGTTGCGATCCCGCACGACGGCGACGATCGGCGACGTCATGCGAAGTCGCTCGACGATCGGTGCGAACCGCAGGAGGCTTCGCCATGACAGGCTGCCGGCGATCCGGTCGATCCGCAGCAACTGTGCCGGCTCCGGCGCTTCGCCTGCACCCTTCACCTTGCCGCGGGCGATCTCGCTCGACGCCGGCTTGGGCGTTCGCGGCGGCTCGCGCCGCTGGACACGAATGTCCGTGATGTCGAACTCGAGCGAGAACGGATCGAACGAAAGCGCCCCGATCGACGCCGGTCGGTCGAACGCGGCGCCGAGCCGCTTCTGCAGGCTCGCCTTCAGCAGTCCGGGCGCGAGCAGATAGCCACCGACGAGATAGAGCGCGATGAGCGCCACCAGGGCGACGCCGACCCGCTGCCACGGCCGCAGCCGGCGCTGCACCGGCCGCAAGGACATCGGTCGCTCGCCGCGGATGTTGGCGGCGAGTCCCTGCGACGCCTGCTCGTCTTCCTTGCGCACCCCGGCCCCCCGATCGCGGCCCGGCCTCAGCCGGTGCCGCCGACCGTCAGGCCTTCGATGCGCAGCGTCGGCTGCCCCACGCCGACCGGCACGCTCTGGCCGTCCTTGCCGCACACACCCACGCCACTGTCCAGGCGCATGTCGTTGCCGATCATGCTCACGCGCGTCAGAGCATCCGGACCGTTACCGATCAACGTCGCGCCCTTGACCGGATACTGGATCCGGCCACCCTCGACCCAGTAGGCCTCCGACGCGGAGAACACGAACTTGCCGTTGGTGATGTCGACCTGCCCGCCGCCGAAATTGACGGCATAGAGCCCGCGCTCCACCGAAGCGAGGATCTCGCCCGGATCGTGTTTGCCGCCAAGCATGAAGGTATTGGTCATGCGCGGCATCGGCAGGTGGGCGAAGGATTCGCGCCGTCCGTTGCCGGTGACCGCGGTCTTCATCAGACCCGCGTTCATCGTGTCTTGCAGATAGCCGCGAAGGACCCCGTCTTCGATCAGCACATTGCGCTGCGTCGGGTTGCCCTCGTCGTCGACCGAGAGCGAGCCGCGTCGGTCGGGGATCGTGCCGTCATCGACCACGGTGACACCGGGCGCCGCCACCCGCTGGCCGACCCGGCCGGAGAACACCGACGACTTCTTGCGATTGAAATCGCCCTCGAGGCCATGCCCGACTGCCTCGTGCAACAGCACACCGGGCCAGCCTGGTCCGAGCACCACGGTCATCGTGCCCGCCGGGGCCGGCCGGGCCTCGAGATTGGTCAGCGCCGCGTCGACTGCCTCGCGAACATAGCGCTCGACGGTTTCGTCATCGAAGCAATCGAGGTCGAGCCTGCCACCGCCACCGCTGTGCCCTTGCTCGCGCCGCCCGCCCTGCTCGGCCAGGACCGTCACCGAGAGTCGCACCAGCGGGCGCACGTCGGCGGCGACCAGGCCATCGGAGCGGGCGATCAGCACGATGTCGTGCTCGGCGGCGAGTCCGGCCATCACCTGGACGACGCGCGGATCCGCGCGCCGAGCAAGCTTCTCGACCCGCTCGAGCAGCGCGACCTTGGCATCGGCCGAAAGCGTCTGGATCGGGTCGCCCGCCCCGTACAGGGGGACGAGTGGCCGCGTGGCGATGTCCGAGGCGACCTTGATTCGTCCCGCCCCGCGTCGGGCTATCGTGCGCGTGGCACGCGCCGCGGAGAACAGCGCGTCGGCCGAGATCACGTCGGAATAGGCGAAGGCGGTTCGATCGCCGACGACGGCGCGAACACCGACCCCCTGGTCGATCGAGAAACTCCCCGACTTGACGATGCCTTCCTCCAGGCTCCAGCCCTCGCTTCGGGTGTACTGGAAATAGAGGTCGGCGAAATCGACCCGGTGTTCGAACACCTCGCCGAGTGCACGCAGCAGCACGGCTTCGTCGAGACCACTCGGGTCGAGCAGAACGCGGCGCGCGAGCGCCAGATTGTCGAGGGAAGGATCGCCTGGCTTCATGGCGCAAATGCTAACCCAGCCGGCCGTCGATCACTGAATAATCGGGTTCGCAGGTGCCGTCTCGCGTACCCGTTCAACGACAGTGGGATCGCTCCAGGAGCCTTCGATGCCGAACTGGGTCCCGAAAACCTCTGCCAACGGCTTGCGAAGCAGCATCTGCGCGAGGAAGGAGCCGAGGCCCACGCCCGGGTTGGCGATCGCCGCATAGGCGAGCGAGGCGATTCCCGCATTGAGGTCCGGCAGCACCGTGACCTCGAGCTTCTGGGTCTCGCGCACAAGGTCCGCCTCGCCGACGATGCCCACCTCTGCCTGCACACCGGCCATGCGCAGGTTGCGCGTTCGCGCCACGCCGGCGGCAATGTCGACGTCGCCGGCGATACGATCGAACGCGAACCCCTTGGCGAACACATCGGAGAAGTCCAGCGTCAACCGACGTCGCAACGACTGCAGGCTCAGAACGCCGATCAGCTTCGCGATGCCCGGCTCGCTGCGCAGGAACTGACCACGACCGGCATCGAGCGTCATCGAGCCGGCGAGGCTGGGGAAGTCGATCGACAGCGGTGACCCGGACCAGCTCGCGCTGCCATGGAACTGCCCGCTCCCACCCTTGAGCGTATCGGGAAAGCCAAGCCGCGCCAGCATGCGCCCGGCATCCGAGAACCGCAACGCGAACTCGAGCGAGACGGGCCGCGGCACGCGGCCCGCGCCCCAGCGGCCGGTTGCCTCGAAGTTGGCATCGGGGTTCACGATTCTCAGGGTCTCGATACGCCAGTCGTCGCCCCCCTTGGCCGCATGGTGGGCGTTGAGCACCAGGCTGCCGAGCGAATGGCCCGCGAGCACGAACTCGTCGGCCGCGATGTCGAGTGCCGGCAAGTCTTCGGGCGGCCGATCGAGCAAGGTTTCGATCTCGCTGGCCTGATTGCGTGGAATCTCGAGACGCTTGAAGCGCGCGACGACGGCACCCAGCGGTTGCCCCGGCGCCTTGTCCTTCCAGCTGAACCGGCCCTCGATCTCGCGCGCCGAAACGTTCGCCTGCCACCGGCCTTCGAGCCGGCTCGCACCGAAAACGACGTCATGCAGGCGCTTGCCCGAGACCAGCAACTCCGGCGTCGAGATCGAAACCGTGCTCGGCACGATCGAGAACCCGCCGGTCCCCGAGGCATGCTGGTCCGTGCCGCCGCGCATCCGGTCGATCAGTTCGCGCCACGCATCCAGATCGACTCGCTCGGCCTGCCATTTCACCGCCAGGCCGGATCTCGGCAGCTCCGGTTCTGCACGCACCGCGAGGACGCCGCGCCGGATGCCCAGCCGATCGGTGCGCGGATCGCGCTCTCGTTCGAAAGCCAGCTTGACGTCTGCACCGAGCGAGACGTCCAGGCGATCGCGACGCGGCCGATCGCTCGAACGACCGACGCCCTCCGGTCGCGATCGGACCCGCAATGGCAAGGCCGCGTCGGCGGACTTCGAGAAGGGCGCCGGCAGACGGGCCTCGAGGCCGACCAGATCGCTGTCGATCGACAAAGTGGATGCGCGCCGATTCACGCTGATACGGGCGGTGTACGCGGTGCTTCCCGACAGCCGGCGAGTCAGCGCATTGTCGGCCACGGACCGTATCCCCGAGGCAGGGATGTCTCCGTTGGCCCTCAGCTCGAACTTTCCCGGCGCTGGCGTCGTGCCAGCCACCTGCACCTGCCCCCCGAGAAAGCCGGCGTGGATGTCGTGCAGCGCCAGCCCGCGCTCCGAGAACTCGAGCCGACCGCTGACGGCGCGAAATGGCGGCAGCGTGCTATCGAGGACGAGGTCGTTGCCCGCGAAGCGAACCTCCCCCGCCACGCGCGTGGCGACCAGGTTGCCCAGGGGCAACTCGAGCGCCAGCCGCAACGCGGCATTCCCCTGGACCCGGGTGTCGCGGGTGAAATCGTCGATGCGCGTGGCCAGGGGCGTGCCGTTCACATAGGCCACCATCGCCTGCGCTGCGCCCTGGCTGCGACCATCGATGCGCAGCACCGGCTCGCGGAAGTCGTCGATGCGGGCATCGACCGCCTCGAGCGCGAGCCCGGCCGAGCGCCCCTGGCCCACATGGATGTGCATGCCGGCTCGTTCGAAGACCAGGGTGCCGTCGATGCGATCGATCAGCGGCCACTTGGGCGCGTAGTCGAGCGTCGTGTCGGCCAGCTTGGCCGACACCCGGAACAGGCCATCGCGCGGGTTTCGGAACGGGAACTCCCACAGGTCGCCGCGCAGGACGAAGTCCACGTCGCTGGCGCGTCCGGCCGTGATCGATCGTCGAATCCATTGCCGGGTCTCGGGCGCGATCTGCCGCGGGAGATAGCGCCATACGCGCGCCGCCTGGGCCCGGGTCAGGCGACCGGTCAGGTCGAAGATGCCGACGCCGCGCCCACCGCTGCGGTAGCTTCCCGTGACGTCGCCGGCCACGTCGGCGTTGGCGAACGAGATATCGCCGACACGAACCTGCAGCGTCCGTCCATCGGGCTCCTCGGGCCCCAGAGACCAGGCGATATCGCCGGCGACACGGTCGAGGCGGATGTCGGGGTCGTCGAAGACGCCGGGGAAACGCAATACCGCGGCGCTCGATCGAACGCTGAGCTCGCCGCCGTCGCGATTGAAGCGTACCCGCCCGTCCAGACCGCTGAAGCCGGGCACGCCGGCACGCCCCGGGCGCGGCTTGCGCCGGTCGCGAAAGCTCAGGCCCGCGAAGCTCGCGTCGACATCGATACCCGGGTTCTCGGCCTGACGCCACTTGACCGACAGCGCCTCGAGCACGCCGCCGGCCTCGATCTGCGCGAGCGATTTCTGGCTTTCCTCGGGCAGCGGCATCGCCCGCGCGACCCGGAGCACGTCGGCGACGTCGATCCGCGCCAGTGAGATCGCAAGTTCGCGAACGCTGCCATCGGCTTCGAGGAGCAGGCGCTGCTCGCGTGCACCGGTCTCGATACGGTTGCCCTGGGAATCGACCGCGCTCAGATGCGTGGCGACGACTTCATAGCGCGACGGTGGGCGCGCGCTGGCGCGCAAGTCGACCTCGAGCGCGCGCGGCCGGATCCCGCCAGGATCGGCCCGCCAGACGATGTCGCGGCCGACCAGTCGGGCGCGGGCATCGCGCAGCTGCCCCGCATTCAGTTCGAAACGCAATTCCAGATCGGCGATACCGCCCGAGACCGGCCAGTGCGCCGATCCCGGCAGCATCGACAGTGCCGCGACGTCGGCGGCTTCGGTCTTCAGATAGCAGGCGCCGGTCCACGCGGCCAGGTCGCTTGGCAGGGTGTCCGGCGCACGGAAGACCTCGAGTGCGAGCCGCGTCGCGCCGATGCGATGACCATCGTCGGCATCCATCCGACGCCAGTCCAGACCGATCCGATGCCGTCGGCCAACGGTCCCGAGCCGCAATTCGAGGCCGCTGATCAAGACCTGGCGGCCCGTGGCCTGATCCGACAGGCTGACACTCGCCACCTGTGCGCGCACCTCCCTTTGCGACAGCAACCAGTCGATCGCGCCAGATCCGGTGGTGCTCGAAGCTGCGCTGGCCGCATCCGGAGCCGGCCCGAGATCGAGACCGGCGATCGACACGCTTCCGTCGCCACGCCGCTCGAGTCGAACGCGCCGGATATCGAGCCGGATCCGCGCGAACCGCACACTCGCCTCCAGCAGGCTGCGCCAGGACAACACCAGTTCGGCCGAGTCGAAGGCGATGCCGGCGTCGGTCGGGCCGATCCGGAGGCTTTCGATCAGCAGCGTGGGTCGACCGGCATCGAACCGAGCATCGAGGCTGCCGATTCGAACCGGTTGCCCAAGCCGTTCGGTCAGGGCCTGTTCCAGGCCCGGGCGCCAGATCTCGGCGCGCGGCAGCACCAGGTGCTGCAACACGAGGTAGCTGCCGCCCACGATGAAATAAGTGAGCAGAAAGAGCACGCCGACCAGGCGCCAGCCTCGCAGCCGGCGGCGAGTCCGCGCCCGAGAAGCAAGCGCGTCGACGGGTGCCGGATGTCCGGCCTCGGGGGCCCCGCCCCGCGTTCGCGCGGGGTTTGCCGGGCCCTGCCCTGAATCGTTCAAGCTACTCGTCCGCCTCTCATGGTGCACTCACCCCGTCACGGCTCGCCCGCGACGCCGATACAGCGGCGCCCCGTGCTCCGTCTGCCGCCTAGAATACCTGCTCGATGGGAGCCAGCCGATGCGGTTTCGCGCCGAAAGCTTTTCAGGATATTTCAGACGTTCACTGTTTGCGATCGAGGCCAATGGCGGCTCGATGGACGCGATCGAGCGACTGGCCGGCCGCGAGATCGACGCCGCCGTTCTGGCCGAGATGGTGCGCGCCGAGCGCGAGACCGCCAGTGCGCCGGTCGCGCTACGACGCGCCCGGCGCTCGATGATGCTCGCCCTGATGGAGCGTGACATCGGCGGCCTGGCCTCGCTCGACGAGATCTGCCGGGCCATGACCGCGTTCGCCCGACTGGCCTGCTCGGTCGCCATGCGCGACGCGGCTCAAGACCTGATCGAGCAATTCGGGCGACCCTGCGGCGCCGATGGCCGGGCGCAGGACCTGCTCGCGGTGATGATGGGCAAGGGCGGCGCCGACGAACTCAATGTGTCTTCGGACCTCGACCTGGTGTTCGTGTTTCGGGAGGAAGGCAAGACCGATGCCAGATTGCCCGACGGCTCCAACGCGCGTCGCGGCTCGATCGACAGCAGCGACTTCATGCATCGGCTGGCCCGCAAGACGATCGAGGCACTGGCCGACATCACGGCCGATGGCTTCGTGTTCCGGGTCGATACCCGCCTTCGGCCGAACGGCGATTCGGGACCGCTCGTGATTCCGCTCGGGATGCTCGAGGAATACTTCTACGCGCAGGGCCGGGAGTGGGAGCGGTTCGCCTGGCTCAAGGGGCGCGTGGGCGCGGACTCGGGAATGGCGGGCGCCGACGCGCGTGCCGACGATGAAACCGCGCTCGCACGAATCGTGCAGCCCTTCGTCTTTCGCCGTTACCTGGACTACGAGGTCTTCGGTGCGCTCAGGGATCTCCACGCCCTGATTCGCCAGGAGGCCAGACGGCGCGACGCCAGGCGCCAGGGCCAGGACGTCAAGCTCGGGAGAGGCGGAATTCGCGAGATCGAGTTCGCCGCGCAACTGTTCCAGATCGTGCGCGGCGGCCGCGACCTGGACCTGCGCAACCCGGCGACACTGCCCACACTGGCAGCGCTATCGGAGCGCGGCCTGCTGCCGGCCGCGGACGTCCGAATCCTGGTCGACGGCTACGGCTTCCTGCGCCGGGTCGAGCACGCCTTGCAGTACCGCGAGGACGAGCAGACGCACCGCCTGCCCGCGGATCCCGCGATACGCGCCGATGTGGCCGCCATGCTCGCCATGACGCCCGAGGCTTTCGAACAGAGACTCGCCGGCACGCTCGACGCGGTCGAGCGCGTCTTCGATCAGTTGCTCGCCGATCCCGCCGAAGCCGGATCCGATGGCGAAAGCGAGGTCGACACCGCGCAACTCGACGATCGTGTCGGGCACCGGATCCAGGCGATGCGCGACGGGTCGCGCTACCGGGCCGCCCGCCCGGACGCGCGACGGGCGATCGAGCAGTTGTTGTCGACGGCGATCGCGGGCCAGACATCCGATGACGGCATGATCCGTCTGATCGACCTGTGCGAGACCGTTTGCCGCCGGCCCGGCTACCTCGCGATTCTCGCGCGCTACCCCCAGGCCTTCGAGCGGGTTCGCCGCATGCTCCAGCAGTCGCGGTGGGCGGCCGACTACCTGAACCGACACCCGATCGTGCTCGACGAGCTGATCGCCGGCGACGTCCTCGAACAGGCCGACTACGCGCAATGGGCCGCGCAGCTCCACGAACGCCTCGACGACGCCCGGCTCGAAGACGGCCCCGACATCGAGCGCCAGATGGACATCGCGCGCGAAGCCCGCCATGCACAAGCGTTCCGGCTACTGGCCCAGGACCTGGAATCGGCAATCACGGTCGAGCGCTTGTCGGACTGCCTCAGCGAGATCGCCGACCGGGTGCTCGACGAGGCGATCGGCCGCGTCTGGTCCCAGCTGCGCAAGCGCCATCGCGACGTACCGCGATTCGCGGCGATCGCCTATGGGCGGCTGGGCGGCAAGGAACTCGGCTATTCGTCCGATCTGGACCTGGTCTTTCTCTACGATGACGACGACCCGGCTGCGCAGGAAGCCTACCTGCTGCTCGCACAGCGGCTATCGAACTGGCTCTCGACCCAGACGACGGCAGGCGTCCTCTACGAGATCGATCTGCGCCTGCGACCCAACGGCAATGCCGGACTGATGGTCTCGTCGCTGCGCGCATTCGAGGAGTACCAGCGCGAATCGGCCTGGGTCTGGGAGCACCAGGCGCTCACCCGGGCGCGATTCAGTGCGGGCGAGCGAACCATCGGAGAGCGCTTCGAGGTCTTCCGGCGCGAGTTGCTGGCCACGCCGCGCGACGGCGACAAGCTGCAAACCGAGGTGCGATCGATGCGCAAGCGCATGCACGACGGCCACCCGAACCGTAGCCGCCTGTTCGACATCAAGCACGACAGCGGCGGCATGGTCGACATCGAGTTCATCGTGCAGTACCTGGTGCTGCGACACGGCCCGCAACATCCGGCCCTGCTCGACAACGCCGGGAACATTGCGCTGCTACAACGCGCCGGCACCGTCGGTCTGCTCGATGCGGCGCTCGCGAACCGCGTCGCCGATGCGTATCGCTACTATCGCAGTATCCAGCATGCGATCCGGCTCGACGGGGCCGAGTTCGCCCGAGTCGATCCGCAGCGGGTCGCTCAACAGGTCGAAAGCGTCAAGGGGGCGTGGAATGCGGTACTGGGATGAATTTTCGAGCGCGGCCACGATCCGGCGGTCACCGCGACGGCGGGTTGCCGCGCTCTTGCTGGCCACCGCGCCGCTGCTCGCGCCGTCGGTGTCCGGCGCCCAGCAGGTCTCGTCGGGCCAGCGGCGCACCGCCGAGGCATTCGCCCCCTGGTATCAGAGCGGCGTCTGGTCGCTGCGCACCAGCGTCTATACGCGCCACTTCAACCCGCAGACCGATCATGTCAACGAGCAGCGCCTGGTCAATGTGGAGTACCGCCGCCAGGACAACTGGCTCGGCGGGCTGGCGAGTTTCCGCAACTCGTTCGGCCAGCCGACCCAGTATGCGTATATCGGCTACCAATGGCAGCCGTGGAACGCGCTGCCGTCAGCCTACCTGAAGCTGACCGGCGGCATCATCCACGGCTACAAGGGCAAGTACAAGGACAAGATCCCGCTCAACAAGTTCCATTACGCGCCGGCGATCCTGCCTTCCATCGGCTTCAACTACGGACGGCTCGAGTCCGAGTTGATCGTGTTCGGCACTGCGGGCCTGATGGTCACGATGGGCTGGCGGTTCGACTGAGAGCCCAGGGCCTGTTCACACCACGTTCGCCCCGGGCGCGAACGTGGTGTGAACAGGCCCTAGACCGCGCGCCACCCCACCTGGCGTGCCAGCCAAAGCGAGGTCGCCAGAACGACCAGGATCAGTGGCAACGAGAGCAGGTTGAGCAGCGCCCAGCCGTTCGAGAACAGCAAGGCACCCGACGACGCCGACGAGGTGATCATCAGGCCGAAGACGCAGAAGTCGGTGAAACCCTGCACCTTGTTCTTTTCCTGCGGCCGATAGGACGCGGTCAGCAGCGTGGTCCCTCCGGTGTACATGAAGTTCCATCCCACGCCGAGCAGGAACAGCGCAGCCAGGAACTGCATCAGGTCGACACCCGAGAGCGCGACGCCCACGCAGGCGAGCATCAGCGCGCAGCCGGTCACGATGATCGGGATGACGCCGAAGCGGCTGATCAACGAGCCGGTCACGAGGCCTGGCGCGAACATGCCGATCACATGCCACTCGAGCACCAGCGCGGTGCTCGAGTAGGGGTGACGGCAGACGTCCATTGCCAGTGGCGTCGAGACCATCAGCAGGTTCATCACGCCATAGGACAGTGCGCAGGTGACGATGGCGATCCATGCCCTGGGTTGCGACAGAATCTCGCTCAACGAGCGCACCGGCCCCTCGGGCGCCTTGGCATAGCGATCGGGCAGCCGCAACAACTGCGCCAGCATCAGCGACAGTAGACCGAAGGCGATCAGGGTCAGGTAGGTGCCCGCGAACTCGATCGGCAGCGCGGTTCGAGACCATTTGGACAGTTCCGGGCCGACGATGCCTCCGACGATGCCGCCGGCCAGGACCAGCGAGATCGCCCGGGCCCGGAAATCGGGACGATACGCATCCGCGACGTCGGCAGCCGCGAACCGCAGGCTCGCACCAAACGCGTTATAGAAGCCACACACGAATGTGGACAGACACAGCAACAACAGGCTGCGGTGGGTCAGCGCATACCAGGCCAATGCCGCGCCGCCGAGCGCGACCACCGAACCGATCGTATAGCCGGCGCGACGGCCCAGCCGCCGCATGACGGCCGCAGCCGGCATCGCGAACACGGCGCCGCCGAACACGTAGCCGGTGACGGGCAGCGTGGCCATCAGTTTGTTGGTCGCGAGCTGGAAGCCGGCCAGGCCATTGACCGCCACCATCGTGACGTTGTTCGTAAGCAACAATGCCTGCATCACGGCCAGCAGGCTGACCTGGAAGCGAAGCCCAGCCATCGCCGAGGGCGGCTGGCCCTGCGCATTCGAGAGTGTGCTCATCGGTTTCTCGTTGAAGCTGCGACTCGACGCCATGCCGCCTGCAGCACCGATGGCAGGCGCACACGAGTCGCTTGGGACCGGCCGCGCGCACCGCTTGCGGTCGGTCTGCCATTTTAGCAGTGCGTGCCGCCACGACGTTTCGCATTCGCTAGAATGGCAGGTTGAGGTGAAGAAACGCGGCGGATTGCTCGCGAAAGATCACGGCGAATTGCTCGCCTTTGAAGCTCACGGCGAATTGCTCGCCTTTGCATTGCTACCGGGAGATTCCCATGTCGATGGCCGAAATGGACGGTCAGATCTGGATCGACGGCGCCTTCGTCGACTGGCGCGACGCCAAGCTGCACGTGCTCACGCACACGCTTCACTACGGAATGGGCGTGTTCGAGGGCATTCGCGCCTACAAGACCGCCAAGGGGACGGCGATCTTCCGGCTGCCCGAGCACACGCGCCGCTTCTACAACTCGGCGAAGATCTTCCAGATGAAGATCCCGTTCGACTTCGACGAAATGATCGAGGTGCAAAAGCGCGTCGTGACGGCCAATGGCCTGGAGTCCTGCTACCTGCGGCCGATCGCCTGGATCGGATCGGAGAAGATGGGCGTATCCCCGGTGGGCAACACCATCCATGTGGCGGTCGCGGCCTGGAATTGGGGTGCCTACCTCGGCGAAGAAGGCATCCAGAAGGGGATTCGGGTGAAGACCTCGTCGTTCACCCGCCACCACGTCAATGTCTCGATGGTCCGGGCCAAGGCCTCGGGCTATTACATCAACTCGATTCTGGCCAACCGAGAAGTCACGGCCAACGGCTACGACGAAGCCCTGCTGCTCGACACCGAAGGCTATGTGTCCGAGGGGGCCGGTGAGAACGTGTTCATCGTGCGAGGCAATCGGATCTTCACGCCGGACCTGGCGAGTTGCCTCGACGGCATCACCCGTGACGCGGTCGTGACGATCGCGCGCGATCTCGGTTTCGAGGTCATCGAGAAGCGGATCACGCGCGACGAGATGTATCTGGCCGATGAAGCCTTCTTCACCGGAACGGCCGCCGAGATCACCCCGATTCGCGAACTCGACGACCGCCAGATCGGCGCGGGTCGGCGCGGACCGGTGACCGAGCAACTGCAGTCGACGTTCTTCGATGCGGTCGGCGGTCGATCGGAGAAGTACGCCTCCTGGCTCACGCCGGTCTGATCGAGCGGCTCGCCCGCGCTGCCGAGAAGCCCCGCACTGCAGGAACAGACAATGAACGACAAGTCCGCGCAAGACGCGATCGAGCTCGAGGCCAAGGATCTTCCTGCCTATTGCCCGAACCCGCGGATGCCGCTGTGGAGCGGCCACCCGCGGGTCTACCTCGACCTGGCGCACGGCGAGGCCAGCTGCCCCTACTGCGGCACGCGGTATCGCCTCGCGCCGGGCACGGTGGTGGCGGGACACTGAGCGCGCACCGCGCGCGTGCCCGGGTGCGCCTGCGGTGAGAACGCTGCTGATCGCCCCGAACTGGATCGGGGATGCCGTGATGTCGCAACCGCTGGTGGCGCGGCTCGTGCGCGACGAGCCCGACGGCATCATCGACGTGGCGGCGCCGCCTCACATCGCCCCCGTGATGCGGGCGATGCCGGGCATTGCCGACGTGATCGAGGCACCCAATACGCACGGGCGCCTGGACCTGCGCATGCGATGGCGTCTGGCACGCCGGATCCGCGCGCGCGGCTATGACCGCTGCATCGTGCTGCCGAACTCGTTGAAGTCGGCCCTCGTGCCATGGCTGGCCGGCATCCCGCTTCGGGTGGGACACCGAGGAGAAGCGCGGCGCCTGTTGCTCAATCGCATCCACCCGGACGCGCGGGACCACGACGCCCGGTCGCGGCCGATGGTCGACTTCTACGCCGAACTGGCGGCCCCCCCCGGTGCGCCCCCGACGAGCGATGCGCCCGATCCGGTACTGGCGCGCTCACCTCAGACCGAGCGACTGGCGCGCGAGCGTTTTGGAATCGACGCCGATACGCCCTTGTTCGTGCTTTGCCCGGGAGCCGAATACGGTCCCGCCAAGCGCTGGCCCACGCGTCACTTCGGATCGCTCGCGGCCAGGATCGCCGCTCGATGGCCCGACGCCACGATCATCGTCCTGGGCTCGGCCAAGGAAAGGGCGCTGGCAACCGAACTGATCACGCTGGGCGGGGTCGCGGTGCGAAATCTGGCCGGCGAGACCACGGTCAGCGAAGCGCTGGCGCTGGTGTCGCAGGCCGATGGGGTCGTATCGAACGACTCCGGCATGATGCATGTGGCCGCAGCCTACCGACGGCCGCAGGTCGCGGTGTTCGGCTCGTCCGATCCGCGCCACACGCCGCCGCGCTCGCCGCGCGCCCGCATCGAGTGGCTGGGCATGAATTGCAGCCCCTGCTTTGCACGGACCTGTCCGCTTGGCCATACCGACTGCCTCAACGGCATCGCCCCCGCCAAGGTCCTCGCGGCGCTGCAAGAAGCGCTCTCGACCCCGCCGCCCGCGCCGCACGCGAAAGACGGGTGACGCGCCCGCCAGCCGGCGCGAGGCGGGCACATCCACTATGATCGCGGGACCGGAGTGTGTTCCCGGCGAACGCCCGGCCCGGCCAACTCCCGACCGACGATGATCAACCCACCCATCTTCACCACAGCCGAAGCCGTCGAAGAGGCCTTCTACGACGCCCTGAACCGCGGCGACCTGCAATCACTGATGGCGCTGTGGTCGGATCAGGAGGAAGTGGTCTGCGTGCATCCGGGGCGAAACCGCTTGGTCGGCATCGAGGCGGTGCGTGCGAGCTGGGCGCAGATCCTCGAAGCCGGCATGCTCGATATCCGATGCACCCAGCTCAACGCCTTCACCGGGATCACGACGGCCGTCCACAGCGTGATCGAGGAGATCGAGGTCCGGGGCCAGCGCGGCGTGCAAGTGGTGCGATGCGTGGCCACCAATGTCTATGTCAAGGACCCGTCCGGCTGGCGTATCGTCGTGCATCACTCCTCGCCCGCGGACGACCAGGCCGATCCGCCGGCGAGTCCGAAAGGGACCGTGCTGCATTGAGCGGGCCCGCGTACCGGGCGCCGCTTTGGCTGCCGGGCGAGCACCTGCAGACGATCTTTCCGGCCGTCGTCGCGCCACGCGCCCGCATCGACTATCGCCGCGAGCGCTGGCAGACGCCCGACGGCGACTTCATCGACGTCGACTTCGCCATTCCCGAGCCCGGCGGCGACGCGCCACTCCTGGTGCTGTTTCATGGCCTCGAGGGGAGTTCGGACAGCCACTATGCACGGACACTGATGGCGGCCGCAACGGCGCGAGGCTGGCGCGGGGCAGTCGCGCATTTTCGCGGCTGTAGCGGCGAGATCAACCTTCGGCCGCGTGCCTACCATTCCGGTGACTCGGCCGAGGTCGACTGGATTCTGCGCCGCTTCCAGGCCCGCCATCCGGACTCACCGCGATTCGCGGTCGGCATCTCCTTGGGTGCGAACGCGCTGCTGAAGTGGCTCGGGGAACAGGCGGAGGCGGCCACCTCGGTCGTTTCGGCGGCGGCCGGCATCTCGGCGCCACAGGACTTGCACGAGGGCGCGCGCGCCCTCGCGCGTGGTTTCAACCGGATCTATACGGCGAACTTCCTCAAGAGCCTGAAGCGCAAGTCGCTTCGCAAGCTGGAGCAGTTTCCGGGTCTGTTCGATCGGCGTCGCATGCTCGAGTCGACGAGCTTCTTCGAGTTCGACGATGCGGTCACGGCGCCGATGCACGGTTTCAAGGGATGCCTGGACTACTGGCGCAAGTCGTCTTGCAAGCAATTCCTTCGCGCGATCCACGTGCCGACGCTGGTCTTGAATGCGTGCAACGATCCCTTCCTGCCGGCACGCCATCTGGCGCGCCGAGACCAGGTATCGAGCCGGGTAGAACTCGATTACCCGGCCCATGGCGGTCATGTGGGCTTCGTGCAGGGTCGATTTCCGGGTCGTCAGAATTGGCTCGTCGAGCGCGTCTGCGGCTTCCTCGAACGCGAGGCCATCCACGCCGCAAACGACCGGCGCTCGCTGGAAACGACCGATGGATGAGCAAGTCATCCGCGCGATGGCCCGGTGGCCCGACGTTGCAGCCGTCCATGGCTGGCTCAGGCTCGACGCAAGAGGCCGCTGGTTCCTGATCGACCGCGGTGCGCCCGGCTTCGACCCCTCGCAGGAACATTCAGGCAGCCGGATCACGAGCCCCCCGATCATCGACTTCATCGGCCGCAACTATGGCACCGATGGCGATGGCGCATGGTACTGGCAGAACGGTCCGCAACGAGTCTATGTGGACCTCGAGCGTGGACCGCTGGTGTTTCGAGTGTTCGGTAGCGGCGAATCCGCACGACTGGTGGACCAGACCGGGCATCCGGTCGAGGCCCCGAGCGCTGCACTGACCGACGCCCACGGCGTCCTCTACCTGGCCACCGGCCGCGGGCCGGGAAGCATCCATGACCTGGACATGGCCGCGCTCGACATCCGGGCCGACGACCAGGACCGGCTGCACCTTCGGCTGTCCGGTACAGACCTGCAGATAGAGCCGATCGACGGCGACCCAGCCGATCGGCTGCGATTCGAGCGTCGCCCCAGGCCCGCTATCTGATCGACACGTCGACCCGGCGCGCCGTGCGATCGCGCTCGCCGCCCAAGGTCTGCGCAGGCGCGCTCAACTCGATGCGATCGGCGGGGAGGCCGAGCGACACCATCGTATCGCGCACCGACTCGGCGCGCCGCTTGGCGAGGCGCCGGTTGGCCTCGACGGAACCGCTGCGACTGTGAAAGCCTGACAGCACCACGCGACGCTCGGGATACGACTGGAGATAGCGCACGAACGGTCGCAGCTTCTCCGCGTCGGCAGCGTCGGTCCCCCAGACGTTGTCGGCAAAGAAGATCGACACCGGCGGCGGCACCAACGCGCTCAACGCAGCGGTCCGCGCTTGCGCTTCGCGCGCCGCCTTCTCTGCCGCGGCTTTCTCCGCCGCCGCTTTCTCTGCTGCCGCTTTCTCTGCTGCCGCTTTCTCTGCTGCCGCTTTCTCTGCTGCCGCTTTCTCTGCTGCCGCTTTCTCTGCCGCGGCTTTCTCCGCCGCCGCTTTCTCTGCCGCCGCTTTCTCTGCCGCCGCTTTCTCTGCCGCCGCTTTCTCTGCCGCCGCTTTCTCCGCTGCCGCTTTCTCCGCTGCCGCTTTCTCCGCTGCGGCCTTCTCCGCTGCGGCCTTCAGCGCCGCGAGCTCTGCCGGCGTTGGACCAGGGACGACGACCTCGATGCGGTTCTCGATCCGATGGTCGCGGCCGAAGAAGCTGGCAGCGGCATCGCCGCGGCGCGCCTTCTCGGCGTCGGAGTCGACGCGGCCGACCAAGGTGACATGGCGACCGGCAACCTGGAGCTCCAGGCCTTCGAGCGGCGGACGCGCGCCGCGCACCAGTTCATCGAGCCGTCCGATCCACGGCGCCACCGATGCACCGGGCGCCAGGCGAAGCGCATCGATCACGCGGTCGCGTCCACCATTGGCGTTCGCCGCGGCGTCGACCAATGCGGCACGTGCCGTTTCGTCGGCAACCTCGCCGCCAAGACGGAGCCGATCGCCCACCCAGGCAAGACGAAGCTGGACCGGACGGACCTCGGCTGCGGCCGAGGCAGGCTGCACGGTGGGCGCGCCGGCACCCGTGGGCATCGGCGGCTCTTGTCCACCGCTGCAGAAGAAAAGCCAATTGATGAACAGCGCCAGGGCAACCAGCAGCTTGAACAAGTCATAGCGGCGGACCTCGGCGAGCGTGCGCCCGTTGATCGTATCCATCGGCCGCTCCGTGCTATTCGCGGTTCACTCGTACGCCGCCGGTCAGCTCGTCCTTCAGCTTGGCGAATGCGGCCCAGTCACCGCGCGCAGCCAGCGAAGCCTGCTCCGGCCAGGTATCGGGATTGGCCAGGCGGAATCGCGATCCGCCGGCATCGAGGATGCCTACGAGGCGCTGCATCGGTGCAGCGGCGAGGTCCGCAAACGTGCGGATACCGTTGTCCTTGAGCAGTTCCGCAATCTTTGGCCCGATGCCCTCGATCGCCGTCAGATCGTCCGGTGCATGGGACACGACCGATGACGCGCCGCCCACCAGGCCGGCCGCCGTGGCGGCCGCTGCTGGCGAAACGCCGGCCCGGGCCGCACCCGTAGCGGCCGCACCCGCCGCCGACCCGCCCGATCCCGCCGCGGTCGCCACCTGCGCCTGTTCGCGCTGCGCATCGACGCGGCAACGCTTGCGCCAGTAGAACCAGTCGATCAGCCATTCGACGAGCCACCCGACGAGCAGGCCAAGGCAGAAATACGACCACATCGCAGCTTCCCCCGATTTCTCTTTCTTGCTGTTGCACGGTCACGGCAGGCGTAGTCTAGCGCGAAGACCCGGTCCGTCTCGTGTCAACGCTTTTCGCGTTCGTCATGCTCCAGCTTGTAGCGCTGCTGAAGTTCGCGCAGCCGGGCGTCGATGCGCGACGCCGTGATGAAGTCCGACTCCTGCTCGCGTTGGGCGATGCGAAGCTGCTCGATCGCTGCCAGCAGCCCGCCCTCGAGCGCATAGCGCTCGGCCGACGCGAGCCGCCCCTTGCCCATCTGGCCGAGCCCGAAGCGCGCATCGGCCAGACTGCGCCAGACCTGCGCATCCTCTGGCTGCCGACTCAACTGTTGCTCGGCCAGCGCGATCGCATCCCGGTGGCGGCCGGCGCGGACCAGCAGGCGTAGCCGCTGATGGACCAGCGCACGGGCATCGGGAAAGCGCTCGAGCGCCGCCGCCGAGCGGGCAAGTGCATCGTTCGTGCGAGCCTCGCGATCGAGGGCCTCGACGCGCAGGCGCTCGAAGTACGGATGGGACTTGCCCAGGAATTTCTCGGCCTTGGACAGCGCTTGTGCGACGGTCTTGTCATCGTGCTGGGCGTCGGCCACGACCGCGAGCCCGTACCAGGCGGCCGCTTCGTTGACGAAGCTGCGCTCGCGAATCCGCCGCTCGATGCGCGCGCGCGACTTGCGCAGGCCGTCCGGATCGGTCTGCGCGAGCGCGCCAAGCTTGGCTCGAACCAGATGGAAATCGATCGAGTCGGCGAATTGCCGATACCGCTCGCTTCGAAGCCGGTTCTGAATGTCGGCCATGCGCTCGCTGGTCAGCGGGTGGGTGCGCAGATAGATCGGCGCCCCGGATTCATAGACCGAAGTCGCGTTCTGGAGACGCCCGAAGAACACGACCATGTCCCCGGTGTTGAAGCCGCCTTGCGAGAGCACGTCCAAGCCGACACGATCGGCCTCGCGTTCGGCATCGCGAGAAAAACGCAGCATCTGATCGACATGGACGCTCTCGCCCAGCGCCGCGAGCCCGGCGGCAGCATCACCGCTCGAGCCGGCCGCGATCATCGCCAGGACCATCGCGACCAGCGCCACGATCGAGGTCTGGTCCTGCTTCTCGAGCATGCGCGCGATATGTCGTTGGACGACATGGCCCATCTCGTGGGCCAGTACCGAGGCGAGTTCGGACTCGGATTCTGCCGCCACGATCAGCCCGGCGTGCACGCCGATGATGCCTCCCGGCAACGCGAACGCGTTCAACGAGCGTTCGCGCACCAGGAAGAATTCGAAGCGATTGCCCTGGGTGGCCGCGGCCTTGGAGAGGCGGGCACCCAGGAGATTCAGGTATTGGGAGACTTCGACATCGGCGTCGATCTCGCCTTCGCGTCGCAGGTCGCTGCGGATTCGTTCGCCGATCTGGCGTTCGGTTCGCGCCGACAGGGTCGCACCGGCCGCGTCGCCGAGCCGGGGGAGCTGGTCATAGACCGGAGCCGGTTCCGGCCAGCCTCTGATCGGCAATGCGGCAACCGACATGCCGACGACCACAGCCAGGATCTTGCGCAGCTTCAATTCATCCATCTCGGGGGGCGCGGGTCCCGTCGAACGACACCGAGACCGTGCGGCCGGCTTGCTATGATAGTCGTTCGATGAGCGATTCACTTACCCATTTCGACGCGGCCGGTCACGCCCACATGGTCGATGTCGGCGACAAGGCCGCGACGCGCCGGGTGGCGCTGGCAGGTGGGCGCATCTCGATGCAGCCCGCGACCATGGCGCTGATCCGTTCCGGGACGGCCAAGAAGGGAGATGTCATCGGAATCGCGCGGATCGCGGCGATCCAGGCGGCCAAGCGCACCGCGGACCTTATTCCGCTGTGTCACCCCATCGCGATCACGCGCGTGGCGGCCGAGTTCGATTTCGACGTCGCCGATCCCGCTCGCCCTGCGCTCGAATGCAAGGTGCGGGTCGAATGCACCGGCCAGACCGGCGTGGAGATGGAAGCCCTGACGGCAGTATCGGTCGGGCTGCTTACCGTCTATGACATGTGCAAGGCGGTCGATCGCGGCATGACGATCGGCAATGTGCGCCTGCTCGAGAAAGATGGCGGCAAGTCGGGTCGCTTCGTTGCCTCCGACTGACATGTCGCGGTTCACGCCAGCCGGCACCGCGAGGCGGCAATGAAACCGCGCGAACTGCTGTACATGCTGGGCCTGCGCCCGAAGCACCGCCACTACGGCCACGACACGATCGAACTCGCGGATCCGAATGGAGGCCCGCCGTTGCGATGGGTGCGCTGGGCACACCCGAAATCGCGCGACCTGAGACCCGACCTCGACGAACTGGCCTTGCTGCGTCGCTTCCTTCGCGAGGGTGATTTTGCGATCGATGTCGGCGCCCATGTCGGCGACACGACCTTGCCGATGGCGCTGGCCGTTGGCGGGTCCGGGCTGGTGATCGCGATGGAGCCGAACCCGGCCACGTTCGAGATCCTCGAGCTGAACGCAGCGGCGAATCCGGGGCGGACCCGCATCGATTGCCTCAACGCAGCCGCGATGGACCAGGAAGGCGAGTTCGAGTTCCACTACAACGACCCGGGCCTGACCAACGGCGGCTACCAAAAGGATGTTCGATGGTGGCAGCACGCGTCCTTCTTCGCCGTCAAGGTCAAGGGCATCCGGCTCGAGTCCCTGGTCAGGGAACATCATGCGGCCCGTATCCCGCGCCTTCGCTACATCAAGACCGATTGCGAGGGCTATGACGACCAGGTGATCCGCAGCATCAACGGCCTCGTGGCGCAGGCCCGCCCCGTGATGCGGATCGAGGTGAACCGCTACCTGCCGCAAGATCGCCTGGCGGCCTTTCATGCCGATCTGCGTGCGCTCGACTACCGCTTGTTCCACTACGCCGGCTTCGTCGACGGTCGGCGCGACGAGATCGATCCGCGCGCGCCAGTGAAGCTGCCCGAGACCATCGACGTACTGGCCCTGCCTCGCGAGCGAGCCGAATCAATTCTGGGCTGACGGCTCCCGGCGCCGAGTGCGGGTCGCCGAACGCGACGGCAGCGCGGACGGGCGGACCAGGACTCAGGCTGGCAGCACGACGATCTTGCCAGGAGCGCGGCGCTCGGCAAGTGCGCGCAGTGACTCGAGCCCCTCGTCGAGCGTGAATCGCGCACCGATCAGCGGCTCGAATACGCCCTGCGCGGCCAGGCGACGCACGGCCTCGCGGTTCTCCGCCCCCTTTGCCGGATCGCGTCGGCCGTACTCGCCCGCCCTGACGCCGATCAGGGAAAAGCCCTTGATCAGCGGCCTGTTCATCGCCAGCGTCGGGATGCGCCCACTGGCGAATCCGACCAGCAACAGGCGCCCGCCCCAGGCAATCGCACGCACGGATTCGTCGAAGACATCGCCGCCGACCGGATCGAAGATCACGTCGGCGCCATGACCATCGGTGAGCGCACGTACATCGTCGCGAAAACCACCGTCGGGCGCGATTCGAACCCGCTCGACCCCTGCGAGGGTCTGCAACAAGGCGTCGCCCGCCGCCGAACGCGAGGTGGCGATGACGCGCGCCCCGAGATGACGACCGAGCTGAATGGCCGCATACCCCATGCCGCCCGAGGCACCATGGACCAACAGCGTCTCGCCACGCTCGAGGCGACCGAGCCGAACGAGCGACACCCAGGCGGTGATGGCGCCGACCTGGTAGGCACAAGCCGATTCGAAGCTCATGGTGTCCGGGATCGGCGCGACACGCTCGACCGGATGCACGACGAAATCTGCGATCGCACCGCGGCCGTGGAAGCTGACGCGATCGCCCGGCTCGAAGCCCTCGACCCCCTCACCGACGGCATCGACCTCGCCCGCCCCCTCGCCGCCCAAGACGAAGGGCAAGGGCGGGCGGTGTTGATAGCGGCCCTCCGTCATCAGCAGGTCCGGGAAGTTCAGGGCCGCCGCGCGCACCCGGATCCGCAGCTCGCCTGGGCCGGGGCGAGGAATCGGCACCTCGGTGACGGCCACGCCCGCCAGGCCGGGAGCCAAGCGTGAACACACGAGCGCGCGGGATCGCAAGGATGCATCTGTCATTCGGTTATGTTAATCAGAATCCAGGATCCGGCGCGGGTCCGGACGAAGCGGCGGAGAATCGACCATGGAAATCCTCATCACCGGCGCGGGCGGTTTTGTCGGCCAGGCACTGGCAAGCGACCTCGCCCGCGCGCCGATTTCGATCGACGGGTCCGACGCGACGCCCAGGCTGGTCCTGTGCGATCGCGACCCGGCGCCGCCGGGCCTGATCTCCGCCCGACATCCGGCTTCGATCGAATGGCGCCAAGGCGACATCACCGATCCGGCGTTCGCCGCGTCGCTGATCGGTTCGCAGACTAGGGCCGTGTTCCACCTTGCCGGCGTGGTCAGCGGCGCCGCCGAGGCCGACTTCGATACCGGCCTTCGAGTAAACCTGCTCGCCGGCATGCGACTGCTCGAGGCCTGCCGCCGCAATGCCGTCGGCACGAGCCCGGTCCGGTTCGTGTTCGCGAGTTCGATCGCCGTCTATGGCGCGCCCCTGCCCGAGCAGATCGACGACCAGACCCTTCCCGAGCCGACCCTGTCCTACGGTGTCCAGAAGCTCGCGCTCGAACACCTGATCAACGACTACTCCCGCCGCGGAATGCTCGATGGGCGTAGCCCGCGGCTGGCTGGCGTGGTCGTACGCCCGCCGCTACCCAATGGCGCGTTGTCGGCCTTCAACAGCGACCTGATCCGGGAGACCGCAGCCGGACGCCCGATCCGCTCGCCGGTATCGCCACAGGCCGGCTTGTGGATGCAGTCGATCGATGTCACGGTGACCAATCTCCGGCATGCGATGACGCTGCCGGCGAAGGCCCTGGGTCATCAACGGGCGGTACTGCTGCCGGCCGTCGCCACCCGCGTCGGTGCCGTCCTGGATGCAGTGGGTCGGGCCACGCGAACCGACGCCCGCGCCCGGGTCGATTTCCAGCCCGACGAGGCGATCGAGGCGCAGTTCGGCCGTTGGCCGGCAAGCTTCACCGCCCAACGGGCGCTGGGGCTGGGGTTCGCCGTGGATGACGGTATCGACGCGATCGTGTCGGCGTATCTCCAGCGCACCACATGAATCGGCGCCGGCCCCGGCAGGCGCGCGAAACGCAGGGCGGGATCGTGCCCTTCGCGGGCTCAAGGCTCGAGCGGCGTACGCCGAAACGCCGCGCGAATCCGCTCCTCCAGCATCACGAGTGCCGGCGTCAGCAGCATCAGCAAGGCCGTGCCCAGAAGGACGCCGACGGCGATCGAGATCGCCAGCGGAATCAGGAACTGCGCCTGGATGCTCTTCTCGACGATCAGCGGAAAGATGCCGAGGAAGGTGGTCACCGAGGTCAGCAGGATCGGGCGGAACCGGCTCTTGGCGGCATCGATGACCGCCTCGGTGACCGGCTTGCCCCGTGCGCGTTCCTCGTTGACGAAATCGACCAGCACCAGCGCCCCATTGACGATGATCCCCGACAGCCCGACGATGCCGAACAGGCTCGTGAGGCCGAAGCTCAGGCCCAGCAGCAAATGGCCGATCGTGGCGCCGACCAGGCCGAAGGGAATCGACGCCACCACCACGAAGGGTTGCGCATAGGAGCGAAACGCCAGCGCGAGCAGCGCGTACATGCAGAAGACGGCGAGCAGGAAGTTGCGAGCCAGCGACGGCAGCGTCTGCGCCTGTTCTCGCTGCTCGCCACCCATCGACCAGGTGAAGCCCGGAATCGACTCCTGCAACGACGGCAACAACGCACCCGTCAGCCGGGCATTGACCTGCTGGCCGGTGACGATCGCGGTGTCTACCTCGGCGAAGATCGACGTCACCCTCCGACCGTCCTGGCGCAGGATGGTCGACGTGCCATGGCCGACCGAGACGTCGGCGACCGCCGAGAGCGGGGCGAAGCCACCCGAAGGCGTGCGGATCCGGTACTGCGAGATGTCGGCCAGTGCATCGCGCTCGTGAACGGGCAAGCGAACGAATACGCGCACCTCGTCGCGACCACGTTGCATGCGCAGTGCCTCGGCGCCGTAGAAGGCCGCCCTCACTTGTTGCGAGAGATTCTCTACCGTCAGGCCGAGCGCACGCGCCGACGGCTTGAGCCTGAACTGCACTTCGCGTTTTCCGGGCTCCTGATCGTCGCGAATGTCGTAGACACCGTCGATGCGACGCAACTCGGTCTTGATCGCAGCGACGGCTTGCGCGAGCCCTTCGCCCGAACGCGCGCTGACCTGCAGTTGCACCGGCGACCCGAGATTGATCACGTTCGACGCATACGAGAGCTTGCGCACCTGCGGCAGTTCGCCGGTAAGGCTGCGCCATCGGGTCTCGAACTGCTTCGAGGTCACCTGCCGGGACTCCGGGTCGGTGAGCTCGAAGACCACCGATGCGCGATTGCCCTGGAGGATGCCCAGGGCACCGGCGGCGCCGGGCCCCGCGACTTCCTGGCGACCGACCGTCACCAGCACCTTCGCGACCAGGTCTTCGCCACTTCCGCCGACCAGTTCGATCGCGGCCCGCCGGCCCGCCGCCTCGATCCGGCGCGCGGCCTCGAGGGTGGTCTGGGCCGTCACCGACGGTGCAAGCTCGAGATTGGCCGTAACGTAGCGCCCCTCGACCTGCGGAAAGAACGAGAACTTGACGTAGCCGCCCGCGATGACCCCGATCGTCAACACGAACAAAGAGAAACCGCAGGCGATCACCACGCCGTAGTGGCGGGTGGAGAAGCGCAGCGCGCGTGTCAGTGGGCCGTCGACGAAACGCTTCAGGACCCGATCCGATGCATGCCGCAGGTCGGCGAGCCTGGCGCCGATCCAGGTTCGCGGCGTGTAGCCCACGATGTGCAGCCTGGCGAGGTGATGCGGCAGCAGGAACACCGCTTCGAAAACCGAGATGGCCAGCACGATCAGGACGATCGCCGGGATCTGGAACAGGAACTTGCCGATGTTGCCCGGCACGAACAACAGCGGGACGAACGCCACCATCGTGGTCGCGACCGCGAGTGCGACCGGAATCGCCACTCGCTGCGCGCCGACGACGGCAGCCTCCATCGGGTCGCGCCCGCGCTCGTTCTCGGCATAGATGTTCTCGCCGGTGACGATTGCATCGTCGACCACGATGCCGATCGCCAGGATGAAAGCGAACAACGACATCATGTTGATCGACAAGCCCAGCAACGGCATCAGCGCGAAGGTGCCCACGAACGAAACGAAGATGCCTGCCGACACCCAGAAGGCCAGCCTGAGATCGAGAAAAAGTGCCAGCGCGATGAGCACCAGCGCCAGGCCGAACACTGCATTGCGCACGAGCAGTTCGAGTCGGCTGCGGAACTCGGTGGCGTCGTTGCGCCAGATCGCGACCTTCACGCCGGCCGGCAGGTTGGGTTCCAGTTGCTCGTCGATGTAGCGCTTGACGCTGCTCTCGACCGCGAGCACCTTCTGCTGCCCGACCCGGAACACCTGCACGAACGACGCCGGCTTGCCGTCGTAGCGCATGATCAGGTCCTCGTCGCGGAACCCGTCGATGACGGTGGCGATCTGTCCGAGCGTGACCTTGGTGCCATTGGTCGAGGAGACCACCACGATGCGCTCGAAATCGCGACGATCGTAGTTTCGGCCCTTGGTGCGCAGCAGGATCGACTCGCCCGATGCCTTGATGTCGCCAGCGGGCAGATCGAGGCTGGAGCGGCGCACGATGCCGGCCAGGTCGGCCAGCGTCAGCCCGTAGGCACGCAGCACGCTGTTGGGCACCTCGATCGAGATCTCGTAGTTCCGAACCCTCGAGACCTCGGCCAGAGAGATGCCCGGCAGCACCGAGATCTCGTCCTTGACCCGATACGCGAGCTCGCGCAACACCTTCTCGCTGGCATCTCCGTACAGCGCCAACTCGACGACCCGCTGGCGGTTGACGATCTCTCGGACCTCGGGACGCTCGATGTTCTCGGGGAAAGTCGTGATCCGGTCGACTGCGGACTTGACTTCGTCGAGCTTGGCCGGTGCCCTGACCTCGCGCGCCAACTCGAGGCGCACGAGCCCGATGCCCTCGGACGCGAAGCCGTAGACCCGGTCGATCCCGTCGATCGCCTGGACCTGCTCCTCGATGCGCTGGACGATCGACTCCTCGATCTCGTCGGGCGCGGCGCCAGGATAGGCGACCCGAACCTCGATCACGTCGAAGCTGATCTCTGGAAAGGCCTCCTGCTTCAGCGTGAACATGCTCGAGAGCCCGGCGACCACGATCAGGGCCATCAACAGGTTCGCCGCCACCGGGTGGCGGGCCATCCAGGCGATCAGGCCGCTCATGAACCGGCCGCTCGGCCAGCTCCCGATGAAGCGGCTTCCTCGACGACGCGCACCTGCATGCCGGGCGTCACGACCCGCAGGTCACTGGTGACGACTCGCGCACCCGCCGGCAAGCCGGCCGCGTCCAGCGCGACCCGCTCATCGGTCTCGGAAAGGACCCGCACCTCGTTCGCGACCAGTCGGGACGCCGCGTCGATCGTCCACACGACGCCTCCGTCGCGCAACGCGGACCGCGGTATCGTCACATAGGCACCCTGATCGCGGCCCGCGATCTCGACCGTGGCGTACATGCCCACGACCAGTGGCGGGCCGGAAGGCGACTTGGCGTCGATCGATTCGCCGCGAGCACGCGGCTCGAGCACCCGGACGACGACATTGAAGGTCCGGGTCGCGCTGTCGACGGCCGCTTCCACCCGGTCCACGACGGCTGGCCAGCGGTAGCGGGCACCGCCGTGCTCGACCACGATCGTCGCCGGGCTCGTGCCCGCCTCGGGCCCGTTGGCAGGTGCCTTGCGCGGCGAGCGCGTCGCTGCCGGGTCAGGCAAGCTGCCGCGCCAGGGATCCGCGATCAGCGACAGGTCGCGATCGGTCAACGAGACCGCGATCTCGAGTGCGTCGACCGCGAAGATTCGGCCCAGCTCTCGACCGGGCTGGACCGATTCGCCGACATTGACCCGCTTGGACAGGACCCGGGCGTCGAAGGGTGCGCGGATCTCGGTTCGCGCCAGATCGAGTTCACGCTGGTCGATCTGCGCCTGCACCCGCGCCAGCGTGGCCTGGGCCTGGTCGCGCGCTGCGGTCCGTTCCTCGAGAGTCTGGGTGGAAAGGAACTTCTGCGAGATCAGTTCCTGCGTGCGCTTGACGTTGCGCTGCGCGAGCGACAGTGCCACCCGGGCCGACGCGCGATCGGCGCGCGCCTGTGCCAGCGCCGCCTGAAACGGCGCGGGATCGATCCGCACGATCATCTCGTTGCGCACCAATGTCCCGCCGGCGACCAAGCGGGGATTGACTTCGACCACCCGGCCCGAGACTTCGGCGCCGAGCACGACCTCGTGTCGGGCACGCACGAGTCCATTGCCGGTCACCGACAGCGGGCCCTCGCCCGCACGGGCCGGATCCACCCGCACCAGAGGCAGCTGCCGCACCGGCGCACGCACGGCCGGCCTGGGCTTGAACTTCTGCAGCGCGTAGAAGCCCCCGACCCCGGCGGCCAGGATCAGGACGACCAGCAAGCGCCAGAGCCAGCGCACGGACGATCGGCGCCGGGACGGTTCGGCGGCGGGTTCGGACACGATGAAGACCATGAAGAACGAGATGACGCTCGAATTGTATCGACTGGGCGAGTCGTGCTCATGAAGAAGCATTGCGCCGGCGGCGCCCGCGAGCGCACCGGTCCGGCGGCTTCAGAGCAGGTGGACCCGGACCTGGGTACCGAGAGCGGCGCGGGCGAGCTCGACCAGGTGCCGGTGATGCGTGAAGACGAGAACCTGGCGCCGCGTGGCGAGTTGCGCCAAGGCATCGAGCATACGGGCGGCACGTGCATCATCGGAGGTGATCAGCACGTCGTCGAGCACCAGCGGCATCGGCGCTCGCGCGTCCGAGCGCGTGTCGAGCGCGGCCAGGCGCAACGCGAGATAGAGCTGGTCGGCCGTTCCCTCGCTGAACTCTCCCGCGCCGAGCAGCGCGCCATCGTCGCGTTGGGCAAGCAGTCGCGGCTGGGCGTCTTCGCCCGCATCCGCCCTGAGGGCCACATACCGGCCGCCGGTCATGCGCGCGAAATACTCGGACGCTTGCGCCAGCACCGGTGCCTGCGCACGCTCGCGATACCGGCCCAGTGCCTCCAGCAACAAGGCATGTGCGAGGCGCAGCCTCAGCCACGGGCCGGCAGCGGCCTCGATCTCGCCGACGGCCTCTTCCATTTGCGCGCGGTGCAGCGCGGCCGCATCCGAGGCGTCGACCGCGCCCAGCGCCGCCTCGCACTCGCGCCAGCGACTGCGCAACGCCGGCTCCTGCTCACGCAGCCGCTCCAGCCTCATTTGCTCGGTCGCCTGAGTCGTGGCCAATGTCGCGGCATCGGTGTCCGCGAGACGCGCCCGCAACGCATCGATGCCCTCGTCGGCCCCTTCGAGCAGACGCTCACGGATCGAGTGGATCTCGGCATCGATCGATGCAGCTCGCCCGACAGCGGCCTCGATGGCCGGCAACTCGCGCTCGTCGACAGCGGTGCCGCCGCCCGCCTCGAGGCAAAGCGCGGCGAGCGTACGCTCGGCGGCGGCCGCGTGCAGGCTCAGTGCCTCGCGCTCGCGAGCCAGGCGGTCGTGCTCGGTGATCGCGGCATCGCGTTCGCGGGCGCGCCGTTGCGCATCGGACAGTCGCTGTGCGAGCGCCTCGATCCACGCTGCCGATGGCGCCGTGCCCGATCCGTCGGCCACGGCGTGGGCGGTGCCAGTCGGCGCCGAATCGGCCAGCGCCGCCAACAGCTGTGCATGCTCGTGCACGCCGATCTCGGCCAGGACGAGATCGTCGGCGAGTGCTCCGGCCTCGGCGTCGCGCTCGTCATCGAGTCGCGCGATCCGATCGAGCAAGGACAGCCGCGCCCGAACAACGCCCGCGTCAGTGGTGGCGTCGAGCCAGAGCGCAGGCATCCAGGGCGACAAGGCCTTGCTCGCCGCGGCATGCCGGGCACGGGCGCGGGCCAATGCCTCGCGAGCGCTCTCGCACTCGCGCGCGCGGGCGACGCGGGCATCGAGGCTCGCCTGGTGGTGCTCGAGCAAGCGCGCCGCGAGACGCTGCCGGTCTTGGAGCTCGGTGCGGATCGCCACGGGATCGACCCAGGAAAGATCTTCGGCCGCCACGGCGTGCGATGCCGACGCCGACGCCGAGTCTGCGCCCGTGTCGCCGCCAAGCGCGCGCAACGCCCGGTCGAGCATGACCGAGGCATCGCACACCCGGGCCAGCGCTACAGCGGCACTGCGGCGCCTCTCGGCACTGCGCTCCTCGTGTTCGAGCACCCGCAAGCGTTGCACCTGCCACTGATCGAGCGCACCTGGCAGGAGATCGGGCAGGCGGCGATCGCGAAGGCGCGCGCGCCATTCCTCGTCGAAGCCGGACATCGCGGCGCGTGCACGCGCTTCGTCTTGCTCGACGGCTCGCGACCGGGCCGCGAGCACGGCCGCGCTCCGCTCGGCTTGCGCCACCTGGGCAAGACGCTCGGCATCGCGCCGCAGCGCGTCGGACTGGCGGTCGGCCTCGAGCAGCGCGCGCTCGAACGCACGCGCGGGCTCGTCCCCGGCGTCGGCGTCGGCGTCGGCGCCGGACGACATCGGCATCGTGCCCGGTTCGCGCGCGACATACGCGCGGCGCACGCGCTGCCATGCGGCGTCGCGATGCGCGCGGGCCTGCGCCAGGCTGCGCTCGCTCACGAGATCCGGCAACTCGGCCTCGAGCGCATCATGCCGGGCACGAGCCTCGGCCAGGTCTCGACCGATCCGCTCGCGCTCGTCGGCCAGGCTGCGACAGCGGTCGGCGAGTTCGTCCCGGGCGCGCACTGCCGCGTCGATGTCGGCCTCGAGCAAGGGGCGGCTTTCGCCATCCTGGTCCCGCGGACGCTGGGCCTCGAGTGCGCGGCGAAGCATCGATGCCTGGCCTTGCGCGCTCGACCATGCCGACAACAGCTCGGCCAGCGACTCGGCCGTCACGGCAACCCCTCGAGCCACATCGAGCGCCGCGCGCAATCGCGTCAAGGCCTCGTCGCGGCCATCCTGGGCAGCGTCCGCACGACCCGGCTCGGGTTCGCATGCCGAGCACTCGCGCTGGATCGCCTCGTCGAGTTGGGCACTGGCTGCCATCAGGGAATCGAGGGCCTCGCCCAGAGCCTCGCGCGGAGCGCCATGCGCGATGCTGCGAACCGCATCGGCGGAAATGTCCGTCAGGTCGGCCTCGCGGGTCAGCGCCGTGCGCCGCGCATCGAGGCGTGCCACAGCCGCCTGCCGACGGGCGATTCGCTCGGCACGGGCTCGCGCCTCGGGAATCCCCGCATGCAGGCGATTGATCGTTGCGGCCTGCGCCAGCAAGCGATGATCGACATCCTCGCGCGCCAGCAGATGCCCAAGCGACGCCTGTTCGCGCTCGATCTCGGCAATGCGCTTTCGAGCACGGTCGCGCTCGCCCTGGGCGTCGCGCCGGCGCTGTGCCGCGTCGGGCCCGAGCAGCGCGACCGGGCCGATTGCCGCGCGCTCGGCACTCAACGCGTCCAGGCTCGCGAGCAGGGGCAATCGGGCACGCAGCCCTTCGAGTTCGCGCAGCCGTTGGTTGACGCGTGCCAGTTCGCTCGCGTGTGCCTCGAGATCCTCGCGTGCGCCACGCGCCGCGCTCTCGAGTCGCGTCCATTCGGTCGGGCGAGTGGTCGCCGCGTTGACCGCGCCTCGGGCATCGCGCAGGGCGTTGAGCGCCGCATTGATCCGCCCCTTCTTTGCGCGGGCATCGGGCACGAACAACTCGCGCGCCCGGGTCTCGAGCCGCTCAAGTACCGCGTTCACGTCGGCCACGCCGCTGCTCGCCTCGAACAGGGTCGCGCCCAGTTCCCCGCCCCCGCGCAACAGGTGCCGACCGCCCTCGCGCAGGCGCTCGTGGTCGATGCCGAACTCGCGTTCATAGCGCTCGCGCTCCAGCCCACCGGTGAGCGCCTCGAGCAGATCGGCATCGACGGGCTCGCCGGTGTCCTCGCCGTGCTCGTCGGCCAGCGTGAGCGTGGCACCGCGTCCCTTGCGCCGCAGGACGTCGATGCTGGCGCCGTCGGGCCATTGCACGGTGGCGCCGATTCGCATCCTGGCGTATGGGTGGATGAAATCGTGGACGCTTTGCTGCGGGATCCCGAAGCGCAGATCGGTGATGGCACTCAGGGCGCTGGACTTCCCGGCTTCGTTCTCGCCGAAGATCAGGTGCAGATCGCGAGGCCCTCGATCGAACGAAAGCTCGCGCCCGGTGAACGGGCCGAACGCGAGCAGTCGCAACCGGGCCAGCCTCATGCTCGCCCCGAATCGAGCACGGCCAGTGCCGTGGCCAGCGCGTCGTCGACCAGACGACGATGTGTGTCGGGATCGGTCGGCAGCGACGCCGCGATCCGGGCACGGACATCGGCAGGCAGGCGATCGAGCAGCGGCCCGGCAAGCGCCTCGGTCAACGCACCCAGACAGCCGGGATCGGCACGAAACTCGGCCGCCAGCACGGCAAGCTCGCCGACCGCGTCATCGCGTTCGAGAATGGTCGCGGCCAGGCCGCTCGCCCGCGGGGGCGGGTCGATCTCGAGGCGGACCTGTTCGATCCACAGATCGACACCGGCCCGGTCCTGGGCCGCCGAGCGCACGGTGGCGTCCAGCCGACCGGGCTCCGCGGCCTCCAGGGGGTGCAGGTCGCTGGCACCGGCCAGGGTCACGCGTACCGCATGCAGGCGTTCGGCATCGTCGGCGCAGGCGGCGGCAAGTACGTCGCCAAGCGCACTTTCGAGCGCACCTGCATCTGACAGCATGGTGACATCGATGCGCAGGTCGTGCCAGCGAACGGTGTCGAGCGCGATGAACTCGGTCCGGATCCGGTGGTCCTCGTCCACGTCGACCAGCTCGCACCCCTTCGGACCGGATTCGCTGGCCCATCGGCCCTGGAGGTTGCCCGGATAGACGATCCGCGGCGACTCGCTGACCACCTCGCGCGTGTGCACATGCCCAAGGGCCCAGTAGTCGTAGCCTTGTGCGACCAAGGTGGCGCGGGTGGTGGGCGCGTAGGGGTCGTGCGGCGGGCGACCGTTCAGGCTGGTATGCAGCAGGCCGATGTTGAATCGCCCGGGAACCGGCGGCGGATACGACGGCACCAGGTCCTCGTCGGTGTGGCGGGTGCCGAAGCTGCGTCCGTGCAGAGCAACCCCGAGGCGCTCGATCTCGACCGTGTGCGCGCGCCGTGACTCGAAGACGGTGACGTTCGGCGGCAGCGCCAGATGCCGTGTGATCACGCTCGCGGCATCATGATTGCCATTGACGATGAACACCGGGACGTCGGCGCGCGCGAGCCGGGCCATCTGCTCGCGGAAATACAGGCCGGTGTGGAAATCGGGCCAATCGCCGTCGAAGAGGTCGCCACACAGAAGCAGGAAATCCACGCCGTTGGTCAGCGCGAAATCCACCAGCTTCGCCACCGCCGAGCGGGTCGCGCCACGCAGGCGCGCATGCGGTGCGTCGTCACGCCGGGCGAGGCCGCGCAACGGGCTGTCGAGGTGAAGATCGGCGGCGTGCAGGAAGCGCATCGGAGACGGGCGGCAGGCTTGGGCCGGAAGGATAACAGCGGCCCGGGCTCGTCCGGTGAGCCCGGCCTGCATCGATAATCGGGTATTCGACGAGAATCCGCGGCGCCAACCCAAGAGGCTCATGTTCCACCTGATCGTCTCGAACCGCTACGACGCGCTGGCCGAGGTCCTGCTCGACCGGCTCGCCGGCGCGCCACCTGGCGCGCGAGGCACGCGGGCGGTGTTCGACGCGCACCAGGTCATCGTGCCCAGCAGCGGCATCCGGCGCTCGATCGAACTCGGGATGGCGGACCGCCACGGCATCTGCGCCAACGTGGCCTTCGATTTCCTCGCGCAATGGATCTGGCGCCTGGTCGGGCGCGTCGTCCCGGTGGCGCCGGTTTCGCCATTCGCCCCCGCGACGCTGCGCTGGCACGTGCTCGATTGGCTCGGCTCCGACGCGGGCTTGCCGCCCGTGTCTTCGGCCCGCCTTCGCTCGTATCTCGGCCAGGCCGAACCGGCGATGCGATTCGCCCTGGCCGAACGGGTCGCATCGTTGTTCGATCACTATCTCACCTACCGATCCGACTGGCTCGACCAATGGTCGGCGGGCCGCAGCGCCCTGCCCGCTGAACATGCCGCCGAGGAAGGCTGGCAGGCCGCGCTGTGGCGCGACCTCACCGAGCGTCTGCAAGTCGGCCGACGCCATCCGGTGCTGTCCCTGGTCGATGCGCTGGCCGCCGACCCGGATGCCGCGCGCAGTCTGCTCCCGGCCGCGATCCACGTGTTCGCGCTGCCTGCGGCACCGCCGGTCTACCTCGATGCGATCCGAGCGTTGTCGGAGCGAACCGACGTGCATGTCTATGCGCTCAACCCCTGTCGCGAATACTGGTTCGACATTGCCGATGACCGTCAGATCGTGCGCCTTCGCGAGGCAGCGGCGAGCCGGCGCGATGCTTCCGGCCAGGGGGAGCTCTTCGCGACCTCGCCGCCGCCCGCGGCGGCGGGCGGCCTGCTGGACCCCGACACCGGCTTTCGGGATGTCGGCAACCCGCTGCTCGCGGCCTGGGGGAGCGCCACTCAGGCCTATCTGACACTTCTCCAGCGCGACGACACGCCACGCCACGACCAGGAGATCTTCGTCGACGCGATCACGCCCGACGCGCCGAGCCTGCTCGCCCGCGTCCAGGACGCGATCCTCGATCTCAAGCCCTTGCGTGAGGACGAAGCACCGCCGCTCGTACTCGCCACAGACGACCGAAGCATCGAACTCCATGTCTGTCATTCGATGCAACGCGAGCTCGAAGCGCTTCAGGATCGGCTGCTGGGTCTGCTGGCGGCCGATTCCACGCTCGGGCCAGAGCAGATTCTGGTGCTCACGCCCGATCTGGTCGACACGGCGCCATCGATCGAGGCCGTCTTCGGCACCGCCCCACCCGAGCGATACCTGCCGTATCGCATCACCGGCCTGCCACCCACGCAGAGCAATCGGGTCGCGGCGGCACTGTGCACGCTGCTCGAGCTGCTCGATGGCCGTGCCGGTGCCAGCGAGCTGTTCGATCTCTTGGAGATGCCGGCCGTAGCGACCCGGTTGGGCCTGGACGGCGATGCCCGAGAACGCATCCGCGGGTGGATCAGGGACGCCGGTATCCGCTGGTCGCTCGACGCCCGAATGCGCGAGGACATGGACCTGGCACAGGCCCGGGGCTTCGGCTTCGACGATGGGCTCGCACGCCTGTTCCTCGCCTATTCGCAGGGCGACGAGCCTGCCGCGAGCCCGCTTCACGGCGGCATGGCACCCGAGGGCTCCGATGCCCTCTTGCTCGGCACGTTCTGGCGTTTCGTCGAGTCGCTGCGCGTATTGCGCGAGCGCGCGGCGCATGCGATGCCGGCGTCGCAATGGCGCGAGCTGCTCGTCGACGCGATCCAGCACCTGTGTGCCGATGGCAGCAGTCGCAACGAAGCGGCCGGCGAGGCCTTGCGCGCCGGCGCGCAAGGCCTCGCCGACGAATGGGTCGCCGCCTCGGCCGCGATCGCCTCTCTCGCGACCGAAATCGAGACCGCCACCCCCGACGCCCGCTTGCCGCTGGCCGTCGTTCGCGACGCGCTGGTCTCGCGCTTCGACGCAGCCGCCCGTGGCGCGGTACCCGCCGGCTGCATCAGCTTCGGCGCGCTGGGCGCACTGCGCGGGCCGGCCTACCGCGTCGTTTGCCTGATCGGCCTGGACGACCAGGCGTTTCCGCGTCACGAGCGCCCGCTCGAGTTCGACCTGATCGCTCGCCAGCCACGCCGCGGCGACCGGCAGCGTCGTGACGACGATCGCAACACCTTCCTCGAAGCCCTGCTGTCCGCGCGCGAGTACCTTCACCTGAGCCATACGGGGCGCAGCGCGCGGGACAACACCGAGCGGCCGCCGTCGGTGCTGGTATCCGAACTGCTCGATCACCTGGTGGGCGCGATCGCAAGCGACGGCGGCGACGCGGCGCAGGATGCGGTCCGCTCGAGGCTGATCGTCGAACATCCGCTACAGCCGTTTTCGCCAGCCTGCTTCGGCGCGGCCGGTGCCGACCCCAGACTCGCCAGCTTCGACATCGATTCCTGTGCAGCGGTCCGGGCCCGCGCGGCGACGATATCCGATCCGGCGCGAACGCCCGTCGCGTCGTCGCCGTTCTTCCCGTCGGCGCTGGCCGAGGATACCGACATCGACGTATCCAAGGATGTCGGCGTCACCGAGGGCGGCCACGCGTTCGCCGGACACGCTGCATCGCCCGGCGTACGCGGCCTGCCCTTGGAGCAACTGCTCGCGTTCTTCAGGAACCCCGCGCGCGCACTGCTGGTGGGGCGCCTGGGCCTCTCGATGCCGCGGCGGGTCGACGAGCTCGCCGACGACGAACCCTTCGTGCCCGACGGCCTCGGACTGTGGCAGCTCGACTCCCTGCTGGTGCCCGTCGCACTGGCGGGCGGCGATCGCGATGCGCTGATGGCCATTGCTCGCGCGGGCGCCTACCTACCGCCCGGCCCGATCGGCGCCTTGGTACTCGAGGAGAGCATCGCGCGGGTACGAGCCTTTGCCGACGTGGTTCGCCCGGCACTGGGCGAATCCGCCACGTCGTGCGGCATCGCGATCGACCTGGATGTCGACGACCGGCGTTGGCGAATCGAAGGCACGCTGGGCGACTGCACCACCGATGGCCTGGTGCGTCATCGCGCCGGCCGGCTTCGAGCGGTCGATCTCGTATCGGCCTGGATCGAGCACCTGTGCCTCTGCGCGGCGAAGCCCGATGTCCCGGTTGTCACGCGGATGATCGGCCTGCGCGAGCAGCGCCGGTTCACGCACTGCGCCCCCGATGCCGCGCGCGCCCACCTGGCCGGCCTGGTCGGGCTCCAGCGCGACGGACTGCGCGTGCCACTGGCCTTTTTCCCGGAGGTTTCGTGGGCGCTGGCGATCGATCCAGGCGGTCGTCGCGAGGCGCGCAACGCGTGGGCGCGCGGCCGGCCCGGAATCCCCCCGGTCGCCGATTCGCCGGAGATCGCACTGGCCTGGCGTGGGCAGCCCGAGCCCCTCGGACCCGACTTCGAGCGCATCGCGCACGCGGTACTGGACCCGCTGGCCGAGCACCTGGACGCGTCCTGCGTCGATTCGTCGCCCGCAGCGGTCGCCGTGATCGCCAGGCCGAAATGAGCGGGCCCGCCCATCCGAACGCCCCCGATGCCGGGCGCTTCGACGTCTTCGCATGCCCGCTGGCCGGCATCCGACTGATCGAGGCGTCGGCTGGCACTGGCAAGACCTGGACCTTGTCGGCCTTGTACCTGCGCCTGATCATCGAGCAGGGGATCGGCGTCGAGTCCCTGCTGGTGGTGACCTTCACCAACGCGGCGATTGCGGAGCTCAAGAGCAGGATCCGGCATCGCCTGGTGGCCTTGCGCCGGCAGTTGCGCGCATCGGCCCGCCAGGCGCCCGACCCGCATGACGACACCGGCGGGCACCTCGACCCGGCCGATCCGCTGGTGGAATCCGTGTTGCAGGCAGCGCGGCGCGCGGGTATCGCCGCGCCCCTGGTCGCGCATCGCGTAGAGCGCGCGATGGCCGAGTTCGACGGGGCCGCGATCTTCACGATCCACGGTTTCTGCCAGCAAGCCTTGTCGCTGTCCCCGTTTGCCGCCGGCGTGCCGATGCACTTCGACGTGGAAACCGATGATCGCGCCATCGTCCATGGCGTGGTCGCCGACTTCTGGCGCCGACGGGTCGCGATCGAAGCCCTGCCCCCGGCCCTGGCCACGCGACTGCGATCGGCCGGCGACTCGCCGGCGCGTTGGAGCGGCGTGCTGGCCCGCCAACAGGCACGTCCGCTGGCCCGGCTGCACTGGCCCGAGTCCATCGACGAGTCGCCCGACCTCGAAGCACTGCAACAGGCCTGCGCGCAGGCCTTCGATGATGCGCGCGAGGCTTGGCGAACACACGGCGACGCGGCCGATTGCCTGCGATCGAACCTGGGCGCGCTCCATGGCGCAAGCTACAAGCCGGCGCGGATCGAATCCGCCGCGCAGGCCTGGCAGGCGCTGCTCGCGCTCGATGCCTGCCCCGATTCGCTGGCCGACGCCGACTTGTTGTCACTGATCGCCTCCCGCCAGGTTCGTGCCCGCACGCTCAAGAACGCCGAGCCGCCGTCGCATCCGTTCTTCGACCACGCGCAGGCGCTGCTCGACGCATTCGAGCGTCGCGACGAGGCCACCGAGCGCATGCGCTTGCAGCTGATTCGGGCGCTGCTCTCCGAAGGCGGCGAAGCCCTTCGCCGAGCCAAGCGCAAGCGGCGCGTGCTGGCATTCGACGACCTGCTCTCGTCGCTGCATCGGGCGCTGGCGGGCCCGATGGGCCCGGCGCTGGCCGCTTCGCTACGCGAGCGCTTTCCTTGTGCACTGATCGATGAGTTCCAGGATACCGATGCACTGCAGTTCGAGATCTTTCGCAGGCTGTTCGCGCAAAGGGGCGCGACGCCCGGCGCGTCGGGCACGCTGATCCTGGTCGGCGATCCGAAGCAGGCGATCTACGGTTTTCGACAAGCCGACGTGCATGTCTATCTCGGTGCGCGGGAACTGGCCGACGACGTCCATTCGCTCGCCCGGAACCAACGCGCCGTCCCGTCGCTGATCGCCGCGGTCAACGCCGTCTTTTCGAGCAATCCCGCGGCCTTCGTACTGCCGGCCCTCGAGTTCCTGCCGGCCACGCCGGGCACGCGTGAGCGTCTCGGGCTCCTCGATGCCAGCGGCGGTCCGCGCGAAGCCATGCAGATCCTCACGCTGCCGCGAGACGAGAGCGGCCGCTGCATCGACCGACAGTCGGCGCTGTCGATGGCGGCCCGCGCGACCGCGGCCGAAGTCGCACGGCTGCTCGACGCCGGCACTCGCGGCGAGATCCGGGTCGGCCCCGCCCCTCTGGCCGCCGGGCACATCGCGGTGCTGGTTCGCACCCGTCGCCAGGCCGCGACCGTGCGCGAAGAGATGACACGCTGGGGCATCGATACGATCGAGGTATCACAACAAAGCGTATTCGCGACCGATGACGCGCGCCAGCTCGAAGCCGTGCTGCGCGCGGTCGCCGAGCCGACGCGGCTGGCGGTGGTGCTCTCTGCGCTGGCGAGTACATTGATCGGTCTCGATGCCATCGAGATCGAGGCCTTGCAGCGCGATGAACTCGCCCTCGGCGCCCACGTCGAGGCCTTCGTTGCGATGCGCGAAGACTGGGTCGAGCGTGGCATCGGCGCAATGCTGCGGGGCTGGATCACCCGCGAGAAGGTAGCGCTTCGCCTGCTCGAGCAACCGGACGGCGAGCGTCGCCTCACCAATCTTCGCCACCTGTGCGAACTGTTGCAGGCAGCGCCCGCCGACCGGGGATCGCCCCACGCGCTGCTGCACTGGTTCTCGGCCCGCGCCACCGATGCGCATCCGAGCGAAGACGGACAGCTTCGACTCGAATCCGATCGCGACCTGGTCCACATCGTCACGATGCACGGCAGCAAGGGGCTCGAGTACGACGTGGTGTTCTGTCCATTCTTGTTCGATGCCCAGCGTCGTCGCGACGAGCGCGACATCGAGATCGACTACCACGATGAACACGGCCACCTGCACATCGATTTTCGACCCGACATCGACCAGCACGATCCGGCCATCGCCGCCGCACGCCGTCGTGATGCCGATGCCGAAGAGATCCGTCTGACCTACGTGGCATTGACACGTGCCGTCCATCGCTGCGTCCTGGTCGCTGGTTGCTACAGCGCCGGCGGCCCCGCCGACGAGCAACCGGGCGCCCGGGCCCCGAGCACCGTGAGCAGCCAGCGTTCGCTATTGAACTGGCTGGTCGCCGGCGATGCCTTCGAGCATGCGGCCTGGTCCAAGGCGACGTCCAGGCAGCTACCGTCGGTCGACGCGATCGACGCCGCCTGGCAGGCGCTCGCAAGCCGCGCCATCGCATCGATGGGGTCCGGCCACGATGCCGATCTCGCCGGTACGCCGCCCATCGGGCTGAGAACGCTCGCCGATGCGAGCCCCGCTCGCCGATCGCGGCCGCATTCGCAGGCGACCGAGCTGGCGGCACGCACGCCGCCGGCACACATCGACCCGGGATGGCGATTGGCGAGTTTCTCCAGCCTGATGGCGAGCGCCGGATCCGCGCGGATCGCCACCGTGCCGGGGGTATCGCCGCCACGCGCAGGGCCGGCCGTCGAACCCGATATCGGCGGCACGGCCGACCACGATGTCCACGTCGCAAGCCTGGGCACCGAATCCGCGTCGACGCGCGGCCGTGCCGACATCGCTCCGGAAGCGGTCGCGAGGCCCCCGGATTTCCTGGACTTCCCCCGCGGCCCCTCGGCCGGCAATTGCGTCCATCATCTGCTCGAGCGGGCCGAGTTGGCCGACGCCGCGACCTGGGCAGCCGCGATCGATTCCGCGCTCGGCGCGTATCCGCAGCGAGTTCACGGGCTAGCGCCTGCCCAGGCGGCGATCCACCTGCAGGCCATGCTGCATGCCCTGCTTGCCGAACTGCGCAAGGCCGTGCTGCCCGACGGCATCACGCTCGGGCACATCCCGGCTGCCGATCGCCTGGTCGAACTCGGTTTTCATCTGCCAGCACCGCGGCTCGACGCACGCTCGCTGAACGATTGGCTGCAGGCACACGGCCATGCGGTACCGACACTCGATTTCGACACCATGCGCGGCTATCTTTCCGGCTACATCGACCTGGTCTTCGCGCATCGGGAGCGCTACTACGTACTCGACTGGAAGACCAATCATCTCGGTGTCACGGCGGCCGACTACGCGCCAGACGCGCTGGCACGCGCCATGGCGGCGCACGGGTACGACTTGCAGGCCTTGCTCTATGCGCTGGCCGTCCACCGGCTTCTGGCGAGCCGGATCGCACACTACGACTATGACACCCATTTCGGCGGTGTCGTCTACGCGTTCGTGCGCGGCATGCGAGCCGACTGGCGCGCCGACGGCAAGCTGCCGGGCGTTCACATGCTGCGGCCCTCGCGCGAGGCGATCGAATCCCTCGATGCACTGATCGCCGCAACGAGCGCGCACCGATGATCGATAGCAGCCACTCGGCCAAGGCGCTCGCCGCCACCGCCGACTCACGCAACGAGCAAGACGTCACGGCATCGATGATCGGGGCGCCAGGCCTCGGCATCGACCTGGCCATCGATCCGGCTTCGGACCTCGCGCAGGGATTCGCGCGTCAGGTCGTCGTCTGGGCTCGGGCGCGGGGGGACGCCGCGTCGGGGTTGGACCTGCTCGAGCGGGCGGCCCGTGCCGTGAGCGAAGCCACGGCCAACGGGCACGTCTGCCTGCCACTCGACGCACTGGTCGGCGACGCGCCGGACGCGCTGGCGGCGGCTCGCGACACCTTGCTGGCCACTGGCCTGGTGCTCGATGCGTCCGCGTCGGGGCCCTCGGCGCGGGCGAGCGTCGGCGAGCCGATGCCGCTGGTGCTCGATGCCGGTTTCCGCCTGTATCTGCAACGCTACTTCCGCTACGAGCAACGGCTGGCGCGGGCGTTGCACCGTCTCGCGGGGCCTGTGACCGGCGCCGCAGACCACCGCCGGACCATCGATGCCCACTTCGGGCCCGGCCGCGCCGACGACATCGACTGGCAACGTCTGGCCGTCGCCATGGCGCTGCGCCAGCGGCTTGTGGTCGTCAGTGGTGGGCCCGGAACCGGCAAGACGACGACCGTCGTGCGCCTGCTCGCCTGCCTGCTCGACGAGCACCCGGACCTTCGGATCGCGCTGGCCGCGCCGACCGGCAAGGCGGCCGCCCGGCTGCTCGACGCGATCCGCCAGCGAAGCGCCGGACTACCCCGATCCGTCGCCGCCGCCTTGCCCGGGCAGGCATCCACGGTGCACCGCCTGCTCGGCCCGCTGCGCAATGCACCCGAGCGATTCCGGTTTCACGCCGGCAATCCGCTCGCGCTCGATGTGCTCGTGGTCGACGAGGCCTCGATGCTCGATCTTGCTCTGGCCACGCGCCTGATCGAAGCGATCCCCGCGAACGCACGGCTGGTCCTGCTCGGCGACCGCGACCAACTCGCGGCCGTCGAGGCCGGCGCCGTCTTTGCCGAGTTGAGCAGCGATCCTTCGCTGAGCGATGGGGCGCGCGCCGCGATCGCGGCAGACGCAGGCATCCCGCCCGAATCGATCAGCGCGCCGGCACCCGAGGCCCGCACGCGTTTGCCGGACACCACGATCTGGCTGAATCGCAGTCATCGGTTCGACCGCGACTCGGGCATCGGCCGCCTGGCGGCCCGAATCAACGCAGGCCAGGGCCGCGAGGCACTCGACGCGATCGAGCCCGACGACGACGCCTTGCGCTGGCTCGCGGACGACATGCCTGCACTGTCCGACCGCAGCCTTGCAGCCCTGCTCGACGGCTATCGCGGCTATATCGAGACCGTCCGCATGTCGTCGGCCGCCTCCGACCCGGTCCAAGCCGCCGAGACCGCGAGGCGCGCCTTCGCTGCGCTCGATACCTTCAGGGTCCTGTGCGCGCAACGTCATGGACCGCGGGGGGCGCGACACCTCGGCGCGATGCTCGACGCAGCGATCCAGGGAGCGATCCACCCGGCGGCGCGGCCGGCATCGGCATGGTGGCAGGGCAAGGCAATCGTCGTCAGACGCAACGCCCCGATGCTGGGACTGTTCAACGGTGACACCGGCATCTGCCTGGCCGCGCCCGACGCGCGCCTGCTGGTGTGGTTCGCCAACGGTCCAGCCGATTGGCGCGCAGTGGCGCCGGCGCGCTTGCCCCCGTTCGATTCGGCCTTCGCGACCACGGTCCATGTCGCTCAGGGATCCGAATTCGAGCATGTCGCGCTACTGATGCCGGCACGTGCGGCACGCGTCGCCACCCGCGAACTGGTCTACACCGGCGTGACGCGGGCCATGCGCAAGGTGACGCTGATCAGCTCGGCCGAGGTATTCGATCAGGCCTGCCGCCTCGCCACCCGACGCGAAGGCGGCCTCGCGCAGCGACTGCTCGAGGCGAGCACGCATCGTCCTGCGGACGACCCGCGCTGAAGCGAGTCCATGGCCGACGATCGCGCCGGGGATTCGAGCCACACCCGGCGGAACGAGCGTCCAAGTGCGCTCGTCGTGGGCTCACGCTCGCGACGCGGCCTCTAGCTCGCCGGCCTGCCGTCGTCATCGAGCGGCACCAGGACCGGGTCGTCGTCGGGTTCGGCGCCATGATAGGCAATGCGAATCGCCTCGTCCTCGGCGTCGTCCCAGGCCTTGGCCGCACGTCGATCGAAGCGCTCACGGTTGGATCGGGCCATCACCGCCCAATAGGCCTGGTCGACCGTGAGGCCGCGGCCGGTGATCAACCGGGCCGCAGCCTGGCAGCCCGCTTCGATGTCGGCCGGCGTTGCGACGGTGTCGGCGATCCCGAGTTTCATCTGTCTTTCTCCTGACTTGTCCGGCGCGCTGTCCATCATCGCCCGCCCCTCCGGGCGACTGCACACGGATCCGGGTCGATGCGCCAATGTGGCTGCGGCGAGACAGCTCGGCGCGACCTGCACCGCGTTGCCCGATTGTAGGCCACCGATCCGCCCCCACTGGCAGGCTGCTACCCGGAGAATTCCGGGCAAGCGGATCCCGAACGCCGTATGATCGGTGCATGAGCATTCGACGAGCACACCCGTTCGGCGCCGCGGCGACCCTGCTGCAAGGGCTTGCGGCCGCCCTGATGCTCGCGGGCCTGCTCGAGGGGTGCGCGGTCGTCGCCGTGGCCGACGCGGCGGTCACCGTTGCCGCAACGGCGGTCAAGGTCACGGCCAAGGCGGCCGGCGCCGTCGTCGGCGCCGTCATTCCGGACGGCGACGACGACGAGAAGAAGTCGGACTGACCCGGCGGCGAGGGCTCAGCCGCCGGCCCGAATGCCGGCGAGTGCCTGCTCCAGGTCATCGATCAGATCGTCCACCAGCTCGATGCCGACCGACAATCGCAACAGGTCGTCCGGGCATCGCGTGCCCGGTCCTTCGACGCTGGCGCGATGCTCGACCAGGCTCTCGGTGGAACCCAGCGACGTCGCGCGCTTGAAGATCGACAAGCGCGAAGCCACCTGACGCGCCGCTTCTTCGCCGCCGCGCACACGGATCGACAACATCGCCCCGAAGCCGCCCTGCATCTGCGCCGATGCGACCACGTGGCCGGGGAAATCGGGGCGTCCCGGATAGAGCACGGCGCCGATGGCCGGGTGAGCGGCCATTGCATCGGCAATACGCGCCGCCGACGCGCTGGCCTGGCGCAACCTGGGAAACAGGGTCCGCATGCCACGTGCCAGCAGCCAGGCCTCGAATGGACCGGGTACCGCGCCCTCCTGGGCACGATGAAGGCAGATCCGGTCCCAGAATGCATCGGTGTCGCGCGTGACCAGCGCACCGGCCACGACGTCCGAGTGTCCGTTCAGGTACTTGGTCGCCGAATGCATGACCAGATCGGCGCCGAGCGCCAGCGGCTGCGTGAAGACCGGCGTCGCGACCGTCGAATCCACGACCAGGCGAGCGCCGGCGCGACGCGCGGCAGTGGCGGCGCGGGCGATGTCCATGACCTCCCAGGACGGATTGGCCGGCGTCTCGAGCCAGACCAGATCCGCCGGCAGTTCTAGCTGTGCCTCGAGTTCGGCGTCATCGGGCTCGTAGAAGTCGACCTCGATGCCCCAGCGGTTGCCAAAGGCGATCAGCCAGTTGCGCAGGGCCCAGTACATCGCGTGCGGTGCCACCACTCGCATGCCCGGATCCAGCGACCGGAAGACCGCCGCCGCCGCCGACATGCCCGAGGCGAACAACAGCGCGGCGCGTCCGTCCTCGAGGGCGCAAAGCATCTCCTCGGCGGGCCGATAGGCAGGATTCTGGTCGCGCGAGTAGACGGCGCCCCCCGGATAACCGCCATCCGGCGCCCGCTCGTAGGTGGTCGCGACATGGATCGGCTCGACGATCTCCCGGTACGGCTCGGCCACCCGGCCGCCGCCCTGCGCCACCAGCGTCTCGGCACTGGTCTGCGGCCGGTCGCTCATTTCGGCCCTCTGGCGCGGGTGGCCTCGTTCTCGATTCCGAGACGGGACGCGAACCGCCGCATGCCATTGAGCCAGCGATCGTAGTCCTGGCCCTTGCGCTGGAAGTACTCGCCGACCTGCGGATGCGGCAGGATGAGGAAATGCTCTGCATCCATGCCGTCGACCACGCACTGTGCAAGCGCTTCGGCGCTGATCACGCCATCGTTGGCGGCTGCCGACGCGCCGGCACGCCCCTGGATCATCGGCGTGTCGACCGCCTGCGGGCACAGCACCGAGACCTTGATCCCGTGGTTGCCGTGCTGCACAGACAGCCACTCGGCCAGCGCGATCGCCGCGTGCTTCGTGACCGCGTAGGTAGCCGAGGGCAGCGAGGTGAGCAGACCGGCTGCGGATGCGGTGTTCAGCAGGTAGCCCTCGCCGCGCGCGCGCATGCCCGGGACCGCGGCTCGTGCGGCGTACACATGGGCCATGACGTGCACCTGCCAGTTGAGCTGCCAATCGGCATCGGTGGTGTGCTCGTCTCCGTCACGGATCAGCCCGGCATTCGAGCAGACCACGTCGACCTGACCGAAGCGCTTCTCGCCGGCCGCGATCAGCGCCCGAACATCGCCTTCCACGCCGACGTCCGCCGTCATCGCCAGGGCCTCGACACCCGGCGTCCCGGCCTGCGAGGACTGGATGCTCTCGACGAGCGCGCCCAGGGCATCGTGTTGTCGCGGCAGGTCCGCCAGCACCAAGCCACGCGGCCGCTCGGCCGCGAACCGCATCGCCAGCGCCCGGCCGATGCCGCTGGCCGCGCCGGTGATCACGACCGTTCGATCGTTAAGCTTCATCACGCTCCTCCGATGTTCGTTGTCTCGCGAGGTTACCCGAACGCGCGTTCGGGATGGGTGCGTCGCCGTCCGATCATCCCGCCCGGGGTTCCGAGATGCGCCCGGGCCCGCCTGGAGCCACCAGCTGGCCGATTGCGAAACCGCCACGGGGCGCATCCAGGCGCATTCCGGGAGAATCGAGCTCACCCGAACCGCCAGGCAGGCAGTCATGACGATCGAAACGCCTTTTCCCGCGCTCACCGCCGAGGTGAGGCCCGAGTGGATCGACCACAACGGGCACATGAACGTCGGCTACTACCACGTGGTGTTCGACAACGCGGTCGATCCCTTCTTCGAGTGGCTCGGCCTGACGCCCGAGATCCGCCGCCGCCACGACTCGTCCACCTTCGGGCTCGAATCGCACCTGTTCTTCCTGCGCGAGGTCAAGCTGGGCGACCGGCTGCGATTCGCCGCCCGGCTGCTCGATTTCGACTACAAGCGCATCCATTTCTTCATCGAGATGTTCCACGCCGACGATGGCTATCTGGCAGCGACCTACGAGGGCCTGTCGTCTCACGTGAACATCGCCATGCGCCGCACCGCGCCGATGCCCGACGAGATGACTCAACGGATGGCGGCGGTACTGGCCGCGCATCGCAGCCTGCCGCGCCCGGCGCAGGTCGGCCACGTGATCAGCGCTCATCCCGGGCGGCAGGCCCCCTGACCCCGCGCGCGACCGCAGGCACGACGCTCAGCGAAAGAGCAGCGTCGCCAGTCCCAGAAAGATGAAGAAGCCCAGGCTGTCGGTGCTGAATGTCAGCAGCACCGACGAGCCGATCGCAGGATCGCGGCCGATCCGCTCGAGCACCAGCGGCACGACCATGGCGACCAGTGCGCCCAGCAGCAGGTTGAGCAGCATCGCGCCCATCATCGTGGCCCCAAGCAAGACGCCCTGCGGCGAGTCGCTGTAGAGCCACCACGCGAACAGGCCGGCAATGCCGCCCCAGACGATGCCGTTCAGGCCGGCGATCACCAGCTCCTTCCACATCAGACGTCGCAGGTTCGACGAGGTGAGCTGCCCGAGCGCCAGCGAGCGAATGATCAGCGTCATGGTCTGGTTGCCCGAATTGCCGGCGATTCCGGCGACGATCGGCATCAGTGTCGCGAGCGCCACGACCCGCTCGATCGTGCCCTCGAAGGCGCCGATCACGCGCGACGCGAAGAAGGCCGTGCACAGGTTCAGCGCCAGCCACAGCCAGCGATTGCGCGCCGAGGCCAGCACGCCGGCGAACAGGTCTTCTTCCTCGCGCAGGCCGACCTTGCCGAACACCTCGGCCTCGCCCTCTTCGCGGATCACGTCGACGACCTCGGCCACGGTCAGCCGCCCGATCAGCCGGTCGCTGGCACCGATCACCGGCGCGGAAACGAGGTCGTAGCGCTCGAAGGCCTGCGCGGCTTCATAGATGTCGTCGCTCGCGTCCAGGGTCAGGGTCTCGGCCTCCATGACGTCGGCCACCAGGGTGTCGGGCTCGTTGGTGAGCACGCGGGCGATCGGCAATGCCCCCTTGAGCACCTCGTCGCGATCGACGACGAAGATCTTGTCGGTGTGCGGCGGCAGGCGATCGAAGCGCCGCAAGTAGCGCAGCACGACCTCGAGGGTCACGTCCTCGCGGACCGTCACGAGGTCGAACTCCATGCGCGCGCCGACGGACTCCTCGTCGTAGGACATGGCCTCGCGCAGCTGCTCGCGCTCCTCGGGCGTGAGCCCCGCCTGGACCTGCTCGACCACCGCTCGCGGCAGGTCCGGGGCGATGTCCGCAAGTTCGTCGGCATCGAGGGAACTCGTTGCCGCGACCAGCTCCGCATGGTCCATCGAGCGAACCAGCGTCTCGCGAACCGCGTCCGAGACCTCGACCAGGATGTCGCCGTCGCGACGACCATCGACCAGGTCCCAGACGATCAGGCGCTCGTCGCGCGGCAGCGACTCCAGCACGTAGGCGGCGTCGGCCGGGTGCAGCCGGTTGACCCGGGCCTCCAGGTGCGCCAGTAGCTGGGCCTCGTTGATGCGCTCCACCAGCCGATCGGCCGTCGCGCCGCCATCGGCCTCCTGGCGCGCCATGCTGCGGATCAGGTCCAGGCGACCGAGCCAGTCCTGGACCTCCGACAAGGCGCGTGTGGCCGACTCGGGGTCGCGCGGCGACGAGCTCTCGTGAGTCAGCTCATCCGTACCGCCCTGAGCGGCGCCGGGGTTCGCCTCGTCGCTCGTGGTCGCCGTGCGCGCGTCGTCCTCGAGCCCTTCGGGCATCGGATTGCGCGACATCGGATCGCGCTCGTGCGCGGAGGTGTCCGGTTCAGACATGATCGGATCGAATGGATTGCGCGGAGTCGCATTCCCGATCCGATGCCGTGCACCAGGTGCAGTGCTCGCTTGCCTCGGATGCTATCGGCATCCCGCTCGCAGCGGCGATCGGGAGACTCGGAATCCGGACGGCGCGAACCGGTTCAGGAGGCGGCCCCGCTCGTAGATTGCGAGGGGTCCACTGGGCTCAGAGCAGGATGCTCTTCGTTGAAGACCCTGCGATTATCGCCGAAGCCGCGACCGGGCGATAGGGGCCGGATTCCAGAGGGCGACGCCCGCCGACGGGCGGAGCCAGGGAAGGGAACGCGCAAGCTCGCGCCCGTGCTCGACGCCGGTCGACGCGCGTGGCCGACCCGCGCCAGACCTCTTACCGAGGTGCCGAGACGATGACCATCCCGCGCGCGATCATGCGGGCGCGACGGCCGAGCAGGACCGAGTCGCGATGACGATCGAAATGGCGCGGATTGGGCAGCATCGCGGCCAGTCGCGCCGCCTGGCTCGCCTCCAGTGCCGACGCCCCGACCCCGAAGTAGTGGCGTGCCGCAGCCTCCGCCCCGAACACGCCCACGCCCCATTCGGCGACATTGAGGTAGATCTCCAGGATGCGGCGCTTGCTCATCGTCGCCTCGATCATCCAGGTGATCAGCAACTCCTGCGCCTTGCGCAGATAGCTGCGCTCGCCGCTCAGGAACAGGTTCTTGGCCAGTTGCATCGTGATGGTCGAACCGCCGCGCACCACGCGCCCGCGTTTCAGGTTCTGCAGATAGGCATCCTCGATCGCCTGCCAATCCACGCCCACATGATCGGTGAAGCGCGCGTCCTCGGCCGCGATCACCGCACGACCAAGATGGGTCGAGATGCGGGCGTAGGGCACCCAGACCTGCCGCACCCGAACCCTCGGGGCCTGCCTTGCGAGGCGCGCGATCTCGGCGCGCATGACCTGCGTCGACGGCGGGTCGAAGCGCGTCCACCACAGGATGTGCGCCAGAAACCAGAACTGGACGACGACGAATACCGTCGCCGCGAGCCCGAGCGACCAGAGCGCGAGCCGGCGCAGGCGTGATGTCAGCGGTCGCTTGCCCGATCGGCGCGTTCGCGTCCTGCGTCGTTGGGTCGCCACGGTCGCCGGCGTCAGTGGCCGGCGTCGATCGCCACGCGCAAGGCCTGGTAGACCGGGGCAGTCTGCGGCCGAACGCCTCGCCAGAGCAGGAACGACTCGGCAGCCTGCTCCACCAGCATGCCGAGGCCATCGGCGACCCGTGGGCAGGCTCGCTGGGTGGCTTCGCACATGAATGCGGTGGGCTTGCGGCCATACACCATGTCGTAGGCGAGTTCGACCCGGTCCCAAAGCGAAGCAGGCAGCGCCAACGCGCTGCCGTCGAGCCCGGCAGAGGTCGCATTGATCACCACCGAGGCCGTGGCTTCGCCCAGTGCGTCCAGCCCCGCGCCCACGACGCGCGCATCACCGGCCAGGCTCGCGAGCTCCAGCGCCCGCGCCGCCGTGCGGTTGACGATCAGCAGCGATTCCACGCCGGCATCGAGCAAGGGCAGTACGACACCGCGCGCCGCGCCACCGGCGCCGAGCAATGCGACCCGGGCACCCGCGAGGTCCAGGCCCAGGCGCTGCGTCAGGTCCGCCACCAGACCCGCGCCGTCGGTGTTGTCCCCGTAGCAGCCGCCGTCGGCGTCGAATCGCAGCGTGTTGACCGCCCCGGCCGCGCGCGCGCGCTGACTCAGCGCGGTGGCGTAGCGTGCCGCATCGAGCTTGAACGGCACCGTGACATTGCACCCCCGGCCACCTTCGAGGCGGTAGGCATCGACGGCGGCAGCAAAACCGTCGAGCGGCGCCAGGCGCTTCTCGTAGCTGATCGCCTGCCCGGTCTGGCTTGCGAACATCCGATGGATGGCCGGCGAACGGCTATGCGAGATCGGGTTGCCGAACACCGCGTATCGGTCGGGCCCGGCCAAGGTTTCAGTGCTCGCCATGGCAGCGATCTCGTCGTTCACCGCTTCTCCCGCGTGCCGATCGTGCCGGGCTTCAGTGCCGAGGTCCGCAGCGCGCCATTGGTAAAGGTCCAGGTCCGCACGATCTGGAGGATATCGCCCTCGCGCGCCATCTCCGGGGGGAAACGTTCGTAGGGCGCGCCGGCATGCACGATCGCCTTGACCGCCCGGTTGAGCACGTCGAAGCGGGACTTCTTGTTGACGATGACATCGACCACCCGTCCGTTCTTGTCGATCTCGACGGTGATGATCATGGAGTCGTAGAGCCGACCGCGGGCCTCGCGCGGATAGCGCTCGGTACCGATCCGCTCGATGCGCGTCGCCCAGTCGGTCACATAGCGCGCATAGCTCACGCCGATCGCATTGACACCGTAGGTGAGACGGCGCGGCCGCTTGTTGTAGTCCGAGATCTGCTGGTCGATCTGAGCCTGCAGGCGCGCGATCGCGCGCTGGGTCTCGGTCGCCTCATGGCCCTTGACGTCGCCGACCTCGCGCGGCGCCTGGCTCGAGCGCAACACCGAAGACTGCTTGGCACGTGTCATCAGCTTGCGCTGCATGTCCTCGAGCTGGGCCACCCGCTTTTGCTGCTCGACGATCGCCTCGCCATCGACGACACGATTCTCGGCCTTCAAGGGCGAGGTCGCGCGCCCGCGCTCGTGCTCGCCGCCGGCTTCCATGTCGACCTGGGCCACCGCATCCGGCTTGACCGGCCTGGAGTCGGTCTTGGCGTTGAGCAAGATGACCTCGAGGCGCGAGTCCAGCGGCGCGATGCGCAGGGCCTCGGGCGGCGCGAAGCGAACCACCAGCACCAGCAGGTGCAACAAGAGGGAGAACACGACCCCGCGAAGCAGCGGGTCGCGCCAGGACCAACCGCCCAGGATCATCGTCGAACCCCTTGCCGCGGCCATGACTCAGCCGCCGCCGTCGGCCGGTGGCAGGCTCTCGCCCTCGCCTTCCGCCTCGAGCGCGAGCATCTCCGGCGCGTCCGGCTCGGCGAGCACGCCGCCCGCGACCTCGATGAACCGCGCCTCGACCGAAAGGTCGACGAGGTCCCATCCGATGAGCTCGATCACGATGCGTCGGCCCGGAGCGAGCGCCGGCACGCCGGCCATGCGGAAATACAGCGGCGCATCGGCGAGCCGCACCAGGTCGTCGCGAATCGTGACGGCCGGCAGGCGCTGGCGACCGTTGATCTCGATCCAGCGCAGGCACCAGTAGCGCTCCATTCTTTGCTGGAAGCTCTGGTAGGCGGTCGACTTGGCATCGAAGGCCGATAGCAGCGAGAACAGTTCGGCATCGTTGCCCTCGTAGGGCGGCCGTGTCTGCTCGACCAGCGCGATGAGCTGGCGCTGATTCACCAGGTCGACGTACCGGCGCAAGGGCGACGTACTCCACATGTACTGCGCGACACCGATGCCGTCGTGCGCGAGCGGCTTGGTGCTCATGCGCACGCGACCGGCCTGCTGGGCGCGGTAGATGCCTGCAATGCCGTGGCGCGCAAGCAGGGCGCCCCACTCGCTGTTGGCGAGGATCATCATCTCGGCGACGATTCGATCCAAGGGCGCGTCGCGCCGACGCTGCACGATCCTGACGTCCTCGCCGTCGACATGGAAGCTGAAATCGGTGCGAAAGCGCGGCTCGGGCTTGCCGCGCACCTTGTCGCGCCCGGCCGAGAGCGCGTTCGTCAGGCGCCACAGGACCCGCAGCGCCTCGCCGTGCGGCAGCGGTGCCGCGGGGTCCTCGAGCGCCGCCTCGGTGACGTCCGCGTCGAGGTGGTCATGCCGAAGATTGTCGGCGACATGCACCCGCTCCAGCACCGTGTGACGCTCGACGATACGTGTGCCCGAGTCGTCGAGATCCACGTAGAGGGAAAGCGCCGGGGAATGCGCGCCGGCATCCAGCGAGAAGGCCTCGATCACCGGATCCGGGAGCATCGTGATCTTGTCGCCGGGCATGTAGACGGTCGAGAGCCGGTCGCGCGCCGGCGCATCGAGGGGCGATCCGCGTTCGATGGCGACCGCAGGCGCCGCGATGTGGATACCGACCCGCATGCGGCCGTCGTCGAGCCGGCGCACCGACAGCGCATCGTCGATCTCGGTCGTCGATGAATCATCGATCGAGAACGCGACGGCCTCGGCCTCGGGCAGGGCCTCGATGCGCGCGCGCATCGAGGTGTCGAGCTCGCCGAACCCGGGCGCGAAACCCTCGCCGCCCGGGAAGTGCTCGAACACGAAGCGCTTGCGGTGCAACTGCCGCGCGCTGCCGAAGGCACCCAGCTCGAACAGCAGTCGCTCGGGGCTGCGCCGGGTCAGGCCAGTGGCCTGCTCCAGTGCCCGCCAGCTCACGCTGTGCTTGTCGGGACGGACCAGCAGGGCGATCGCGTCAGCCCGGATCTCGTCGGGCAGATCGCCCGCCGCCATGGCCTGGGCATGGGCTTCGATGCGTGCTTCCTGTTCGCGCCGACGCTCGATCCCCGCCAGCGCAGCCTTGAGGGTGTCCTCGGGGGCAGGGCGAAACAGGCCTCGCCCCTTGCGATGGAAATAAACCGGCGCCGCCTGGAGGCGCAGCAGGAAGGCGGCCGCCTGGACCGGCTGGGCGGTATCACCGAAATAATCGGTCGCCAGCTCGGCAAAACCGAACTCGCGCTGAGGCGCGCACTCCCAGAGGAAGTCGATGTCGAGATCCTCGGCCATCGTGCGCGCGGTCTCGAGCAGGGTCGCCGGCTCGGGTGACGCGAAGCGCATCAGCACATGGCCGGCCTTGACCTTGGCTCGGCGTCCCGTGGTCAGTTCGACCTGCAGGCTCGTGCCGTTGTCGGCAAGCACCGTACCGGCCTTGAAATCACCACTTTCCTCGAACAGCACGTAGCTCATAGAACGCCAGATTATAGGATTCGGAGCGGCCGCAACCAGCTGCCGCGAGGCCGGGTTCAGTTGCCGGGACCGCCGGGGCCGAGCCCGGCGAACGCGAGCACGGTCTCGAGATGATCGGCGAAATCCGACAGGCCATGGTCGCTGCCAGGAATCACGACCTGCCGCGCCCCCGCGTAGCGCGCCGTCATGTCGCGCCAGTCGAGCAGCTCGTCGCCGGTCGCGGCGATGAGCAGGTAGCGCTGCGGCCGGGTGATCGGGCCGGCCTCGATCGCCGCCAGTTCGGCCAGGTACTCCGCCCGGAACTCGAACGGTGCACCCGAGTGGTACATCGTCTGCGTGCCGACATAGGCACGCAACCCCTGGGCCGGCTCGATCGCCGGATTCAGGAGTACCGCGCGACAGCCGTGTCGTTCGGCGAGCCAGGTCGCGTAGTAGCCGCCCAGCGAGCTGCCCACGAGGGTGTCGCCGGGCCCGAGCGCGAAGCTCGATTCGATCAGTTCGATCGCGGCACTGGGCGATACCGGCAACGCCGGGCAGGCGTAGCGATCCGACGACCCGCGTGCGGCGAGCACCTCACCGAGCATCCGGCCCTTGAACGAGTCGGGCGAAGATCGGAAACCGTGGAGATAGATCAACATGGCCGGGATTTCAACGCATCGAGCAGCAATGCGTGCACACCGCCGAAGCCGCCGTTGCTCATCACGAGGATACGGTCACCCGGCCGGGCATCGGCGACGATCGCCGCCACCATCGGCTCGAGCCGGCGTTCGACACGCGCCCGAGGCCCAAGCACGGCCAACTCGGGCGACGGATCCCAGTCGATGCCACCGGCGAAGCAATAGACGCGATCCGCCCCGGCCAGCGCTGCGCCCAATCGCGTCTTCATGACTCCGAGCTTCATCGTGTTCGAACGCGGCTCGAGGACCGCGATGATCCGCCCCCCGCCGCCGAGGCGCGCGCGCAGTCCGGCGATCGTGGTCTCGATCGCGGTCGGATGATGGGCGAAGTCGTCGATCACCTCGACGCCGCCGACCGAGCCACGGGTCTCCAGCCGGCGACGAACCCCGCCGAACCGGGTCAACGCCTCGATCGCCGCGACGGGATCGACGCCGACATGGCAGACGGCCGCGACCGCCGCCAGGGCGTTGGCGCGATTGTGCTCACCGGGCAGGCGCAGCTCGCAGCGCCCGAGACGGCGGCCTTCACGGCGGATGTCGAAGGCGCTCGCGTCGGCCGTCTCCTCGATCGCGCTCACGGACCAGCCGCCCGTGCTCGATCCGCCGCCGGCATCGATGGTCTCGAGCTCGCTCCAAAGCCCGCGGGCCAGGACACGATCGAGCGCCTCACTGCGCGCCGGCCGGATCACGCGGCCGCTGCCGGGGACCATGCGCACCAGGTGATGGAACTGCGTCTCGATCGCTGCCAGATCGGGAAAGATGTCCGCGTGGTCGTACTCTAGGTTGTTCATCACCACCGTGCGCGGACGGTAGTGCACGAACTTCGAGCGCTTGTCGAAGAAGGCAGTATCGTATTCGTCGGCTTCGATCACGAACTCGCGCCCTTCGCCAAGTCGGGCCGAGACCGGGAAGTCGACCGGCGCGCCGCCGATCAGGAAGCCGGGCCGGCGGCCGGCGCGCTCCAGGATGGACGCGACCATCGCCGAGGTCGTGGTCTTGCCGTGGGTCCCGGCCACCGCCAGCACGTGTCGGCCTCGCAGCGCGTGCTCCGCGAGCCATTGCGGACCGGAGGTATAGGCCAGGCCTTCGTCGAGGATGGCTTCCATCAGCGGATTGCCGCGCGAGACCACGTTGCCGACGATCCACAGATCGGGGCGGATGCGCAGTTGATCCGGGTCGAATCCCTCGATCAGTTCGATCCCCAGGGCCCGGAGCTGATCGCTCATCGGCGGATAGACGTTCGCGTCGCAGCCGGTCACGCGATGGCCCGCCTGCTGCGCGATCGCCGCAAGACCACCCATGAAGGTGCCGCAAATGCCGATGATGTGAACCGAGGCCATGCTGTCGTCCTGCCGTCCTGGATGTCTGTCGAGGATTGCGCGCCCGCCCCCAACGCCGGCCGGCCGGCACCCTCGGGTCACCCGAGTTGACAGGTGCCGGGTTCGCAGGAATTCTATCGGACCTTCGCTGCACCGCAACGAGCCAGGCGGCACCCCTCCCCCGGGGCCGGCGCCGGCTTCGGTGTCGTCGCCACGCCAGGCGCCTTCGGTGGGTCTGCGTCACGCCTCCGCCGGATGTTTTCTCAGCCTGCTTGTCCCGGAACCCGATGAGCCTCTCCGATGCCGATCCTCTCCGCCTGGAGATCGCTGCCGCGGCCGCCCGACTGATCGCCGATGGCGGCCTCGACTACGCCAGCGCCAAGCGCAAGGCTGCGCGGCAGCTGCTCGGCACCGACAGTGGTGCGCGTGGACGCATGCCGGACAACGACCAGGTCGACGAGGCCTTGCGCGAGCACCTGAGCCTGTTCGACGATGGGCACTCGGCGCGTGTGCGGCGACGGCGCGTTGCCGCGCTCGAGATGATGCGCGTCCTGGCGCCCTTCTCCCCCTTTCTCTGCGGCGCGGTCTGGAAGGGGATCGTGGCCGACCATGCGCCGATCCACATACAGACCTTCCACGACAACCCCAAGGAGGTCGCCTATGCGCTGCTCGACCGGCGGATCGGCTTCGAGGTCACGACGGCGCCGCACTACCGTCTGGACGAGGAGGTCGAGGCCTATGCGTTGTTGTGGCGCGGCGAACCGTGCCTGATCTCGCTCTACGACCCGGTGGATCTGCGCGGCGCACTGCGCCCGCGTGCGGGGCGCGCGGAACGTGGCGACACGGCCGCGGTAGAGGCCTTGCTGGACGACGAGGCCGGCGATGACTGACCCTGGACACGCGCCGCCCCGTGCATCGCGCCGCAGCCTGATCCTCGCCGTCGTCGTGGCGCTGGCCGCGATCGCGGCCGGGGCCTGGTTCGGGCTGAAGCGATTCGCGCTCGAATCGGCCCGCACCGACGCGGTCGGGATCCTGATGGCACAACGATTGCCCGCCGCAGATGGTTCGACGGTTCGGATCGACGCGTTCAGGGGCAAGGTTCTGGTGGTGAATTTCTGGGCGACCTGGTGTCCGCCTTGCGTGGAAGAGATGCCCGAGCTGTCGGATCTGCAGACGCGGTATCGCGACAAACCGGTGCAAATGCTTGGAATCGGCATCGATTCTGCTGCCAACGTTCGCCGATTTGCCGAGAAAACCCCGATGAGCTACCCTCTTCTGGTGGCCGGCAATGCCGGTATGGCCCTGATGCAGGCCTTCGGCGAGCAGCGCGGCGCACTGCCGTTCACGCTGGTTCTCGATCGCAACGGTCGGGTGGTGTCGCGGAGTCTGGGCCGCTTCAGGCAGGCCGAACTTCGGGCCACGATCGATTCGGCCCTCGCCGCCCCCTGAGGGGGCCGGCACAAACCATAAGAATCATTGATCTGCCGCCAAGTTTTCTGAAATCACTTTAAATATGCGCTAAGATTTGGCATTCCACTCGCCTGGCGAGGAGCCTGTCGGCGCATGACACCGCTGATCTGGGTCATTCACGGCCCCAACCTGAATCTTCTGGGCACCCGCGAGCCTTCGGTCTACGGCCACACGACGCTGGCCGACATCGATGCCGCACTCGAGTCCTTGTCGGCCGAGCTCGGCGTGCGGATCGCGAGCTTCCAGTCGAATCACGAGGGCGCGATCGTCGACCGCATCCAGGCTGCACGTGCCGACGATGTCGCGTTCATCATCATCAATCCAGCCGCGTACACGCACACGAGCGTCGCGATCCGGGATGCATTGGCCGGCGTCGCGATTCCGTTCGTCGAAGTGCACCTGTCCAATGTCCACCAGCGCGAGTCGTTCCGTCACCACTCGTACATGTCGCCGATCGCCGTCGGCGTGATCGCGGGCCTGGGAGCGGCCGGTTACCGCCACGCGCTGGCGTTCGCGGCCGAGCGCTGTCGTGGCGAGGCATGGCCGTTGGCCACGACAGAAGACATTCATCGCCCCGACGGCAGCGCGCCGCGCCCGGGCGGGGATCGAACCGGACGCAAGAGCGCATAGATCATCACCGGTGGCGCCGACCTGCGAGCCCTGGAATCGACCGCGGGCGCAAGCCGGGTGCCCGCACAGAGACCGGCCCTGACGCCGGCCGCCGGCGCCCGCGCCGGGAGCGCGCCGGAACCACCGACACGGAGAAGAGCATGGACCTACGCAAGCTGAAGACACTGATCGACCTGGTGGCCGAATCGAACATCTCCGAGCTCGAGATCACCGAGGGTGACGGACGCGTGCGCATCGCCAAGGCAGCGGCGCCGGCGCCGGCCGCCGTCTACGCGATGCCACCGCAGGCGATGGCCGCCGCGCCGGTGGCGGCCGCGCCCGCGCCGGTAGCGGCCGCATCGGACCCGGTTACGGCGACACAGCCCAGCGGCCATTCGATCAAGTCGCCAATGGTCGGCACCTTCTACCGATCGGCGCAGCCGGGCGCGGAAGCCTTCGTCACCGAGGGCAGCAAGGTCAAGATAGGCGACACCCTTTGCATCATCGAGGCGATGAAGCTCCTCAACGAGATCGAGGCCGACGTCGCCGGGACCGTCAAGGCGATCCTGGTCGAGAACGGGCAACCGGTCGAGTACGGCCAGCCCCTGTTCGTGATCGAGTAAGCCGCGCGCGCCACGGGCGCCGCTTCGAGCGGAAGACATATGTTCGAGAAGATTCTGATCGCCAACCGGGGCGAAATCGCGCTGCGGATCCAGCGGGCCTGTCGCGAACTGGGCATCCGGACGGTCGTCGTGCATTCGCAGGCCGACACCGACGCCAAGTACGTGAAGCTCGCCGACGAGTCGGTGTGCATCGGGCCGCCGACCCCGAGCGAGAGCTATCTCAATGTGCCGGCCATCATCAGCGCCGCCGAGGTCACCGACGCCGAGGCGATCCACCCCGGCTACGGCTTCCTGTCCGAGAACGCCGATTTTGCCGAGCGCGTGGAGCGCAGCGGATTCGTCTTCATCGGACCGCGCCCCGAATCGATCCGCGTAATGGGAGACAAGGTCTCCGCCAAGGACGCGATGCGTGAGGCCGGCGTGCCCGTGGTCCCCGGATCCGAAGGCGCGCTGCCCGCCGACCCCAAGGAGATCCTGCGCATCGCCAAGAGCGTGGGCTACCCCGTGATCGTCAAGGCGGCCGGCGGCGGTGGCGGTCGCGGCATGCGGGTCGTGCACACCGAGGCGGCGCTGATCAATGCCGTGACCATGACCCGCAGCGAGGCACAGGTCGCGTTCGGAAACCCGTCGGTCTACCTGGAACGCTACCTGGAGAACCCGCGCCACATCGAGATCCAGGTGCTGGCCGACGAGCACGGCCAGGCGATTCATCTCGGCGAACGCGACTGCTCGATGCAGCGGCGGCACCAGAAGATCATCGAGGAAGCGCCGGCACCCGGAATCGCGCGCAAGCTGATCGAAAAGATCGGCGCGCGCTGCGTGGATGCCTGCAAGAAGATCGGGTATCGCGGCGCCGGTACCTTCGAGTTCCTCTACGAGAACGGCGAGTTCTTCTTCATCGAGATGAACACGCGGGTCCAGGTGGAGCATCCGGTCACCGAATTGATCACCGGCGTCGACATCGTCCAGCAGCAGATCCGTATCGCGGCCGGCGAGAAGCTGCGCTTCAAGCAGCGAGACATCGTCGCTCGCGGTCACGCGATCGAATGCCGGGTCAATGCCGAGGATCCCTACCGGTTCACGCCGTCCCCCGGTCGCATCACCGCATGGCACCCGCCCGGCGGTCCCGGCATCCGGGTCGACAGCCACGCTTTCGCCGGCTACTTCGTGCCCCCGAACTACGATTCGATGATCGCGAAGGTGCTGGCCCACGGGGACACCCGCGACCAGGCCTTGCGACGCATGCGAATCGCGCTGTCCGAGATGGCCGTGGACGGAATTCTCACCAATATCAGCCTGCATCGCGAACTGCTGATCGACCCCAACTTCGTCGCCGGCGGCACGTCGATCCACTATCTTGAACAGAAGCTCGCCCAGCGCAAGTGACAGACCGGCCAGCCGTGGCCGCCATTCGAGGAGTCGGACGCCGTCATGTGGATCGAGGCCGTCTTCACCATCGTTAGAGACGAGGTCGAGGCCTGGGCCGACGCACTGATCGAAGCCGGTGCCATCAGCGTACAGATCGACGACGCCGATGCACTGACGCCGGCCGAGCAGGCGCTGTTCGGCGAGCCCGGCCAGACGCCCGAGGCGATCGGCTGGAACCGCTCGCGCGTGGCGGCGATGCTCGAGGCCGGCGACGCGGCCAATGAAGCGCCCGACGAGCCATCCCCGGAAGCCGTTGCCGCCGCTCGCGGGCTGGTCGAGCGCGCGGCAGCCGCGCTCGATACCCCGCCGCCACGCGACATGAACGTGTGCACGGTGGCCGAACGCGACTGGGTCGCCGAGACGCAGGCGCAGTTCGAACCGATCGAGATCGGCGACCGACTGTTGATCGCCCCATCCTGGCACGCGAGCGGGCGCGCGCCCGACAAGCCGGATTCGAGCGGACGCTACGAGATCGTTCTCGATCCCGGCCTGGCCTTCGGCACCGGAAGCCATCCGACCACCCGCATGTGCCTGCATTGGATCGAATCGGTGATGCCGGCCGGGCGCCGCGTCATCGACTATGGCTGCGGCTCCGGGCTGCTGGCGATCGCCGCCGCGCGCCTGGGTGCTGCCGAGGTGGTCGCGCTCGACATCGACCCCCAGGCCTTGCGCGCCTGTCGCGAGAACGCCCGCGTCAACGCCGTGGCGCTCGATATCCGCTCCAGCGCCGAAGCCGCCCCTGGCGCGGCCGACGTGGTGATCGCGAACATCCTCGCGAGTCCGCTGATCGTGCTCGCGCCCTTGCTCGAGGACCTGCTGCGCCCGGGCGGTTCGCTGGTCCTCGCGGGCCTGCTCGATCGCCAGGTCGACGAAGTGGCGGGCGCCTATCGCGCGACCGAATTGTCGGTCTATCGCAGCGAGGAAGGCTGGGCTTGCCTGAGTGGCGTCAAGCGGGCATGATCGTGACGCTTTCGCCCCCCGGATCCTGATGGCACTCGCAACGACTTGCCCCCAGTGCAAGACCAGCTTCAAGGTCGTGCCCGATCAGCTCAAGCTGCGTCGCGGCCTCGTTCGCTGCGGCGTGTGCCAGCATGTGTTCTCCGGGATCGACTACCTGCGCTACGTCGGCGAGCATCGGCCAAGCGAGCCGCCGAGCACCGACGAGAACGGGCACGTCGACCTGAAGACCGCTTTCTTCCTCCCCGAGACCGTGCTCGACGAGCACCCGTTGCCGTCGTCGCTTCAGGCGCCGAAAGGCCCGGAGGTCGCGACGGCGGCGCAGGCTCCGATCGACGAGCACGTCCCCTACGAGGCTCCCGAGGGTCTGCGGCCACGCCAGACCGATGACCAGGGCGCGGACCCCGACGCGATCGGCTCGCCCGCGGGCATGTTCACCGCGCCGGGTGGGCACGAGCGCATCGAGCGGCTCGAGGCCGATGACACCCCCGACGTCGTTTCGGGCGTCGATGACATCGAGCTCGCCAACGCGGAGTTCGCCGACCTGGGCCAGGCGACCGCCACCGATCCCCTGGCGCCGAACGCCCCGCTGCCCCAATCGCATGACGCCGCAGACGACGCCAAGGTCATCGAGCGTGAACTCGCAGAGGCGGATCGCGTCCTCGCCGAGGACGTCAGGACCCGCGCAGACGACGCGCATGACATGGCCCCGTCGCTCGCCGCCACCACCAACGACGATGCCGTCGACTTCTTCTCCGCCGGTAGCGGCAAAGCCACGAGCTTCGATGCGTTCACACCGCTGTCGATCGTCGCGGGGCTTGCGTTGCTGCTCCTGCTGCTCGTCCAGCTCGCGATCGGTGCGCGTGACGTGCTGGCTGCGCGCTACCCGGCGCTGCAACCGGTTCTCGCGGCCGTTTCCGCGCCGCTGGGCAAGTCGATCGAGCTGCCACGCCGTGCCGGCTCGATCACCATCGATTCGTTCGAGCTGACGGCGACGCCGCGCCCAGGCGTCTACTCGCTCAACGCCATGCTTCGCAACCACGCCAGCCATCCCGTGCGCTGGCCGGCGATCGAGCTCACGCTGACCGACAGCGTCGGTTCGGTGCTCGTGCGGCGTGTGCTGTCGGCCGAGGAATACCTGGGTGGCACCGATGCGATCGCGGCCGGTATCGGTGCGAGCGCGGAGCGCCCCTTGCGCGTCGCGCTGCGTGCTAGCGGACTATCGCCAAGCGGCTACTCGGCGGTCTTGTTCTACCCTTGACGCCCCGCCTGCCTGGGCGCCCGTCGGTCCGTATCGCGCGACCGCGGCGCATCAGGCGCCCATGTTGGATTTTCTGGAGGATTCCGCCTTGACCCGCACTCGCCGCGTCCTGATCAGTGGCTCGATCGCATACGACACGATCATGGTCTTCGATGGCCACTTCAAGGATCACATCCTTCCGGAACGCACGCACATGATCAACGTGGCGTTCCTGACCCCCCGCCTCAAGCGCGAGTTCGGCGGCTGCGCCTCGAACATCGCCTACAACCTGCGCGCGCTCGGCGGCGAGGCCGCGATCCTCGCGACGGTCGGACACGACGGGCGGGCCTACGTCGAGCGACTTGCAGGCCTGGGCATCGACATGGGTGCGACGCAGCTTCTAGACGAGCATTTCACCGCCCAGGCTTTCATCACGACCGACTTGAGCGACAACCAGATCACCGCATTCCATCCGGGCGCGATGTCCTTCGCGCACAGATCTCGCGTCGGCGACGCCTTGCCCGGCTGCTACGGCATCGTGGGGCCCAATGGCAAGGACGCGATGCTCGAGCATGCCCAGGGCTTCGCCGATGCCGGCGTACCGTTCATCTTCGATCCCGGCCAGGGCCTGCCCATGTTCGACGGCGCAGAGCTCGAACGCCTGATCGAGATGGCGACCGCGGTCACGGTCAATGACTACGAGGCCGCCATGCTGACCGAGAAGACCGGGCTCGATGAAGTCGCGCTCGCGAAGCGGGTCGCGGCAATGATCGTCACGCGCGGCGGCGACGGGTCGGTTCTCTACGAGGGCGAGGCCCGCACTGAAATTCCGCCCGTATCGATTGCCGATGCCGTCGATCCCACCGGGTGTGGCGACGCCTTCCGAGGCGGCCTGCTCTACGGCCTCGCCGAGGGCTGGTCGTGGCTGCGCAGCGCCCGCCTGGGCAGCGTACTGGGCGCGATCAAGATCGAGCACCAGGGACCGCAGAATCACCAGCTCGAGCGCGCGCAAGTGGCGCATCGCTACGAGCAGACCTACGGCGAATCACTGTGGTGAAGCCCCGGCGAGGCAGCGAGGCCTTCGACCGACACCTGCGGCCGCGCACCGCCCGAGCATTCAGGCCTGCCCACCGCCCTCGAGACAAAGACCGAGCAGGGCCTCCAGGGGCACGTCCGCACTGACGGCGAACACCTTGCGACGCGAAGACGCACCGCGCAGTAGTCGCACGTCTCTTCGGGCAACGCCCAGTGCGTCGGCCAGCCAGGCCTGGATCGAATCATTGGCCCGTCCATCGACGGGCGGTGCCTGCACGCGCAGCTTCAGGTGACCGTCATGGATGCCGGCCACGCCAGTGCGCGAAGCCTTTGGCTGCGCCAGTACGGACACCGTCCAATGATCATCGTCGCGCCCGAGCCAGACTGGCAGCGACATCAACTCGCGAGAGCGATCAGCGACGGCACGGTCTGCTGCACCAGGCTCAACAAGACCTGCACGGCGATGATCACCACCAGTGGCGAGAGATCGATCCCGCCGACCAGAGGAATCAATCGTCGCACTGGCGCCATGAAGGGATGCGTGAGCATCTGCAAGGTGGGCGCGATTGGCGCATGGGGATTGACCCAGGACAGGATCGCCTGCAGCAGCACCATGCCCATGACCAGATAGAGCGCCCACTCGAGAAGCGACACCACGGCGAAGATCGCCACGGCCCCGATGGGCAGCGTCCGGCCGCCGCCGAACATCAGCATCATGATCACGCCGAGGCCGAACGCGAACACGAAGGCCGCGAGCAGGCTGGCCCAGTCGATGCCGCGTCGCGCGGGGACCAGGCGACGCAAGGGCCGAACGATCCAATCGGAGACGGCGATCACGAACTGACCGATCGGATCGCGCCCGACGATCCCGAGCCAGTTCATGTAGGCACGGAGCAAACAGGCGGTAGCCAACAGACCACCGACCGTCTTGACGAGAAACCAGAGCGTCTGCATCGGGAAATTGCCTCTGACGATCGCGGGAAAATTCTCGCATAAAAAAATCCCGGATTCGCCAGGAATCCGGGACCAACTGCGAGAGGAACCACTCCGTTGGGCGTGGTTCCCGGGGTCAATCGAATATCAGGGCTTGGCGCCGGTCGGGAACGGCCAGGCTGCCGCCGGATTCAGGGAGCGGGCCCCCGCACGCTTCTTGGCGGGCTTCTTGGCCGGCTTCTTGGCAGCCTTCTTGGCGGCCGGGCGCTTCGCGGCAGGCTTCTTGGCCGCTGCCTTCTTTGCGGCAGGCCGCTTGGCGGCGGCTTTCTTGGCGGCTGGCTTCTTGGCGGCTGCCTTCTTGGCCGCAGGCTTCTTGGCCGCAGGCTTCTTGGCGGCAGGCCGCTTGGCCGCAGCTTTCTTCGCGGGTTTCTTGGCTGCTGCCTTCTTCGCAGGCTTCTTGGCAGCGGCTTTCTTCGCAGCAGGCTTCTTGGCCGCCGCCTTCTTCGCAGGCTTCTTCGCAGCCGCCTTCTTGGCAGGCTTCTTCGCAGCCGCCTTCTTCGCAGCCGGCCGCTTGGCGGCAGCCTTCTTGGCTGCCGGTCGCTTGGCGGCGACCTTCTTCGCAGCCGGTTTCTTCGCGGCGGCCTTCTTCTTCGCGGCGGGCTTCTTCGCAGCCGCGCTCTTCTTCTTGGCGGCTTTCTTAGCGGTTGCCATGAACAGAACTCCTTAAGATGGAAAACGATCGGGGGAACCCGAAAGCCCGGCGACTTCGGCCGGATTGCCTCGGGCTATTCATCGGCGCAAGAACGCGACTGGCCACGTGGCCCGTCCTTACGCTAATGAATTCTTTGTGGCAGGGGCGCACGTCTGCGCGCGCATCGCTCGCCTGCTTCGATCGCAGCACCACGGCAGGGGCCACGAAGCGAGACGCCGCACGGCGTCGCACGCATTTCGTGATCAGTCCAGCCCTTGTCTCGTGTCTCGATCTCAATTCGGGTCCTGCATCATGGCGCCGAGCTCAATCCCAACTCAGCGCGCCTCCGGTCTGGTACTCGATGACCCGCGTCTCGAAGAAGTTGCGCTCCTTCTTGAGATCGATCATCTCGCTCATCCACGGGAACGGATTCTCCTCTGCGGGGAACAACGCGTCGAGCCCGATCTGCTGCGCGCGACGATTCGCAATGAAGCGCAGATAGCGCTTGAACATCGAGGAATTCAGACCCAGCACGCCTCGCGGCATCGTGTCCTCTGCGTACGCGAACTCCAGATCCACCGCACGACGGAACAGACCCTTGATTTCGTCGCGGAACTCCGGCGTCCACAGATGCGGGTTCTCGAGCTTGATCTGGTTGATCAGGTCGATCCCGAAATTGCAGTGCATCGACTCGTCGCGAAGAATGTACTGGTATTGCTCGGCCGCACCCGTCATCTTGTTCTGCCGGCCAAGCGCGAGGATCTGCACGAAGCCGACATAGAAGAACAGGCCTTCCATCAGGCAGGCGAACACGATCAGCGAGCGCAGCAAGGCCTGGTCGTTTGCCGGCGTGCCCGTGCGGAAGTCTGGATCGGTCAGCGTATCGATGAACGGGATCAGGAACTCGTCCTTGTCGCGGATCGACTTGACCTCGTGATACGCATTGAAGATTTCGCCTTCGTCCAGGCCCAGCGACTCGACGATGTATTGGTACGCGTGCGTATGGATCGCTTCCTCGAAAGCCTGGCGCAGCAGGAACTGCCGGCATTCGGGCGCCGTGATGTGGCGATAGGTGCCAAGGACGATGTTGTTCGCAGCAAGAGAGTCGGCCGTGACGAAGAAGCCCAGGTTGCGCTTGACCAGACGGCGCTCGTCCTCGGTCAGGCCATTGCCCGATTTCCAGAGCGCGATGTCGCGGCTCATGTTCACTTCCTGCGGCATCCAGTGATTCGCGCAGGTGGCCAGGTACTTCTCCCAAGCCCACTTGTACTTGAAGGGAACCAACTGGTTGACGTCGGAGGCGCCGTTGATGATGCGCTTGTCCTCGACGCGAACGCGCCGCTCGCTCGCGGCGACCTGCGAGCCGGCATGGCGTCGCTCGGCAGCAGGCATTACCGGCTCCGGATCGATCTGTGCCAGACGGGGAGACTCGTTCCGATGCGGGGGCATCGATGTAACGGCTTGGCTTGAAATCGGTTCGTCCCAGGACAGCATATTCAATCTCGCTTTAGAACTCGTTATTAACTCGTTGTATGAATGCGAGATTCGACTGTTATGCACAGCCGAATCTTACGGACCTTGTTTGCGAGTGGCAACGATCAAGCGCCAATCTGCTTGACATATTTCGATGGTGGTTGCGCTTCTCGCAACAGAACACCCCGGCATGCATCGAATGTCTGTCGATGTACTCGGCCGGCGCGCGGCGAACGTGCGTACTCGATTCGAACGAGAAGCGACGACCACCTCGAACGGATCGCATGACGAACATGCGATCCGTTCGAACGACTTACTGACATGCCTCGCAGTCGGGATCGTCGATCGCGCAGAACTTCGGTGCAGGCTCTTCCGACGCAGCACCCGAACCACTGCCGTACGCGAAGCCTGCATTGCTCACGCCATCGCTGGAAACGGCATTGAGCTGGCCGATCTTGTCGGTCGTCGACTTCTCGGCACTGGTGGCGCCGAGGGTACGCAGGTAGTAGGTGGTCTTGAGTCCGCGCCGCCAGGCAAGCATGTAGGTCTCGTGGAGCTTCTTGCCCGATGCGCCCGCCATGTAGATGTTCAAGGACTGCGCCTGATCGATCCATTTCTGGCGCCTCGACGCCGCTTCGACCAGCCACCGCGGATCGATCTCGAATGCCGTCGCGTAGATCGCGCGCAGGTCGGAAGGGATGCGATCGATGCGAGCGAGCGAACCGTCGAAGTACTTCAGGTCGGAGACCATCACCTCGTCCCACAAACCGAGCTTCTTCAGGTCGCGGACCAGGAACTCGTTGACGACGGTGAACTCGCCCGAAAGATTGGACTTCACATACAGGTTCTGGAAGGTCGGCTCGATGCAGGCCGATACGCCGATGATGTTGGAGATGGTCGCCGTCGGCGCGATCGCGACGCAGTTCGAATTGCGCATGCCATGCTCACGGATACGCGAACGCAAGGCTTCCCAGTCGAGGGTCTCCGACAAGTCCACATCGAGGTAGTCCGCCGACTCGGCGTCGGCGCCGACCCGATGCTCGCGCAGGATCTCCATCGAATCCTTGGGCAGCACGCCACGATCCCACAGCGAGCCCGGGAAGCTGGAGTAACGACCACGCTCGCGAGCCAACTCGGTCGACGCCCAGTATGCGTGGTAGCAGACCGCCTCCATTGAGCGATCGGCAAATGCCACCGCGTCTTCGCTCGCATAGGGAACGCGCATCAGGTGCAGGCAATCCTGGAAGCCCATGATGCCCATCCCGACCGGACGGTGACGCAGATTGGCGTTGCGAGCCTTGCCCACCGCGTAGTAGTTGATGTCGACGACGTTGTCGAGCATTCGCATCGCGGTCGAGATCGTGCGCTGCAGCTTGTCGTGATCCAGCACCATCCGGCCGTCGCCGTCGGGCCGGAGGTGGGCGACCAGATTGACCGATCCCAGGTTACAGACGGCGATCTCGGAATCGCTGGTATTGAGCGTGATCTCGGTGCACAGGTTCGAACTGTGAACCACGCCGGTGTGCTGTTGCGGCGAGCGCAGATTGCACGGGTCCTTGAACGTCAGCCAGGGATGGCCGGTCTCGAACAGCATCGATAGCATCCGGCGCCAGAGTTGGACGGCCGGAATCTTCTTGAACAGCTTGATCTCGCCATTGGCGGCCATCTGCTCGTACCGGGTGTACGCGATTTCGAACTCGCGCCCCACCTTGTCGTGCAGGTCCGGACAGGTCGCCGGTGAGAACAGCGTCCATTCGGCATTCTGTGCCACGCGCTTCATGAACAGATCGGGAATCCAGTTCGCCGTGTTCATGTCGTGAGTGCGGCGGCGGTCGTCGCCCGTGTTCTTGCGAAGCTCGAGGAACTCCTCGATGTCCAGATGCCAGGTCTCCAGGTAGGCGCACACCGCCCCTTTGCGCTTGCCGCCCTGGTTCACCGCGACTGCGGTGTCGTTGACGACCTTCAGGAAGGGCACGACGCCCTGGCTCTTGCCATTGGTGCCGCGAATATGGCTGCCAAGCGCACGCACCGGCGTCCAGTCGTTACCCAGGCCGCCCGCGTACTTGGCCAGTAGCGCGTTCTCCTTGATCGCCTCGTAGATGCCGTCGAGGTCGTCGGAGACCGTGGTCAGATAGCACGAAGACAGCTGCGAGCGCTGGGTACCCGAGTTGAACAGCGTCGGGGTCGAGCTCATGAAGTCGAACTTCGACAGCAACTCGTAGAACTCGATCGCACGCGCCTCGCGATCGACCTCGTTGAGCGCCAGGCCCATCGATACCCGCATGAAGAAGGCCTGCGGCAGTTCGATCCGGCGCTCCTCGATATGGAGGAAGTAGCGGTCATAGAGGGTTTGCAGGCCCAGGTAGCCGAACTGCATGTCGCGCTCGGGTGCCAGCGCGGCCGCGATCCGGCCCAGGTCGTACTGCAACAAGCGCTCGTCGAGCAGGCCGGCAGCCACGCCTTCGCGCACGAAGCGCGGGAAGTACGCCGGATAGCGATCCGCCATGTCCGACTGAGCAACCTCTTCGCCGAGCACCTCGCGCCGGATCGTGTGCATCAGGAGCCGGGCCGTCACGCGGCCATAGTCGGGATCGGTCTCGATCAGTGCCCGCGCCGAGAGAATGGCCGACTTGTACAACTCGTCGATCGGTACGCCGTCGTAGAGATTCTTGACCGTCTCGTCGATGATCTCGTCGACCGATACCTGGCTGTCGAGCCCGACGCATGCGGAGCCGATCAGCGCACGCAAGGCCGATAGATCCAGCGGACGCCTGACACCGGCATCGACGACATGGATCACCGGGGTGTCGACGGCTTCGGGGTGCTCGCGGCTGCGCGCAGCCCGCTCCTGGGCCCGACGCTCGCGATACAGGACGTAGGCCCGAGCCACTTCATGCTCGCCCGAGCGCATCAGTGCGAGTTCGACGTAGTCCTGGATATCCTCGATATGGAAAGTGGCCCCAGCGCTACGCGCACGGGTCAGCGCGGCCACGACCGCGCGAGTCAGGGAGTCCACCATCTCGCGTACGCGTGCCGACGCCGCGCCCTGGCCACCACTGACGGCCAGGAACGCCTTGGTCATCGCGATGGCAATCTTGCCCGGCTCGAACGCGACGACCGCGCCGTTGCGACGGATGACCTTGAAATCTTCGTAGTCGCGCGCACGACCGGGCGACTCGATGTCGGATTCGACTGCTTCGGTGATCGGAGAAACACTGGCCGAGTGGGGGCGATCGGCAACCCTTTGCATCTTGTTTGTCCTCCCTGGGGGATCAGGATCTGATGGTTTGTGCTGATTGCGGACCCGATCGGAACACCGAGTCCGTCGTAACCGGCCCGCATGACCGTTACCGGCCTGCGAGCACTTATTGGCGCTCGTTCGAGGAAAAAAGCCCCCGCGGCGCGCCACTGCTGGCGCCCCGCGAAAGTGCTGCTTGCGCACTAGATATAGGGGCTTGATACCAAGAAGGCCCTAATTCTAGTGGCCGAGCCAGGGGCTTACAAGCGAAAAATCGACGAAGTTTCCAAGGCTTGGCGAGCACCGCTCGCAAACCCGCTCAGGGCCTGCAATCCGATCGTCATGATCAGTAACGACGCGGGATTCAGCGCGAAATCGCCGCCGATCCCGCGTGATTACACGCCTCGTCGGGTCCGGGCCGCGACAGGCCCGCAACGCCGGGCGCCGCCAGGAATCGCGGCCAGTCGAAGAACGGCCCCGGATCGATCTTGCGTCCAGGCGCGATGTCGCTGTGCCCCGCCACATGGCGCAGCGGATAGCGTTGGCGCAGTACGGCCACCAGCGCGGACAGCCGTCGATACTGCGGCTCGGTGAATCGGTGGTACTCGTCTCCCTCGAGCTCGACGCCGATGGAGAAGTCGTTGCAGGCCTGGCGCTCGAGCAGTCTCGAGGCACCCGCGTGCCAGGCTCGATCATCGCAGGACACGAACTGCAGCAACTCGCCCCGGCGTCGAATCAGGAAATGCGACGACACGCGCAATCCGGCGAGTGACACGAGCGCAGGATCCGGATCGCGATCGAGCCGGTTTTCGAACAGGCGTGATATCGCGTCACCCGAGAATCGACCGGCCGGCAGGCTGATGAAGTGGATCACCAGGGAATCGATCGCGACCCCGAGCGGTCGCGCATCGAAGTTCGGCGAGTGCGATCTGCGGCAGCCACCGAGCCAGCCGTCGTCGAGCCAGGCGAGTCGCCTCGAGGACGTCGCGCGCGGCGACGCAGCGCGGTGGCCAGCGGGCATCGACGTGGTCAATTGATCTCCAGACGTTGCATGCGGTAGCGCAACGCCCGAAAGGAGATTCCCAGCAGCCGCGCGGCCGCGGTGCGGTTGTAGCGGGTCTTCTCGAGCGCACGCTCGATCGCCTCGCGCTCGACCTGGTCGAGATAGTCCGGGAGGGACTCGGGGATGCCCTCGGGCGACATGCGCACGCCACTGCCCGCCATCGCGACCGGCGGGTCATCGTCGACAACGCTCATGCGCTCCTCGTCGGGCATGCGCTCGTTGACGGCATCCTGGGTGGCCTCGGGCTTCAGGCCCAGGTCCTCGACATTGACGACTTCACCGTTCGAAAACGCGAGCGCTCGTTCGAGGATGTTCTCGAGCTCGCGGACATTGCCGGGAAAGCCGTAGCTCTGGAGATAACGCAGGGTCACGGATGCCAGCTTGGGCGGCTCGCTCATTCGGGCCCGTCGGGCGAGCCGCGCGAGCACCGCCTCGGCAAGGACCGGCACGTCTTCGCGCCGCTCGCGCAGCGGCGGCAGCCGCAGTTCGATGACATTGAGCCGGTAGAAGAGGTCCTGGCGAAAGCGCCCCGCTGCCACGCATTGCGCCAGGTTCTGGTGGGTCGCGCTGATGATGCGGACGTCGACGGGGTCCTCGGCGGTCGCCCCGACCTTGCGAACCCGCTTCTCCTGGATCGCCCGCAGCAGCTTGACCTGCATCGCCAATGGCAGATCGGCGACCTCGTCGAGGAACAGGGTGCCCCCGTTCGCGGCCTGGAAGAACCCGTCGCGATCCTGCTCGGCCCCCGTGAACGCCCCCTTGCGATAGCCGAAGAACTCGGCCTCCATCAGGTTCTCTGGAATGGCCCCGCAGTTGACGGCGACGAAAGGCTCGCCCCCCCGGGGTCCGGCTTCGTGGACCAGCCGCGCGGCCAACTCCTTGCCGGAGCCGGACTCGCCGGTGATCGCGACCGGGGCCATGCTGCGCGCAAGCCGCGAAATCTGGGCCCGCACGTCACGAATGGCTTGCGATTCGCCGAGCAGGCGGGCGGTCGGATCGCCCTTGGCGCCGTCGGCCGCGCGCCGCGGTCCGGATTCGGGCTCGTTGATCTGGATGGCCGATCGCACGAGACTGCGAAGCGCATCCAGCGCCACGGGCTTGGCGAGATAGTCGAACGCACCCGCCTTGAGCGCCGCCACCGCATTCTCGGCGCTGCCGTAGGCGGTGATGACCGCGACCGGTGTGGCCGGATACTGGCGCGAGATCAGGTCGACCAGTTCGAGACCTTCGCCGTCGGGCAAGCGCATGTCGGTCAGACACAGCGCATAGCGCTGCTCGCCCAACATCCGCTGAGCTCCGCGAACATCGGCGGCGCAGTCGACATCCAGCCCCATCCCGACCAGGGTCAGCTCGAGGAGCTCGCGCAGATCGGCTTCGTCATCGACGACCAGGACTCGCGGAATTCGGGCGCCACGCGCCGCGGCTCGAAAGGTGGGGTCTGACTGGTTCATTTCCTTGCCCTGTGCGCCCGAGCCCACCGGTTCGGGCCCGGTGTCCGGGATCACTGGCCGCTCGCGCCCGCACCAGGGGCGTCGGCCCGGACCTCGATGACGAATCCACCGCTGTAACGCGATCCGGCCTGCGCGCGCTGGTAGCGAATGGACGCGCCGTTCACGCTGCACAACTCGCGAGCCAGGTAGAGCCCGAGCCCCGTGCCGCGCGATTCGGTCGTATAGAACGGCTCGAACGCATGCTGAAGCGACTCTACCGACAAGCCCGGCCCGTCGTCGGCGATCCTCAATTCTAAGCGATGGTCAGGGGTTTCGACCCACTCGACGATGACGGCGGCCGGCAGCTCGCTGGCATAACGCAGCGCGTTGCCAACCAGGTTCGAGAGAACCTGGCGCAGATGATTGGAATCGAACCGCATCGGCTTGGAAGTGCGCACCGACAGTCCGATGCGACGCGCCGACGTACTCGCCTGCAATTGAATGTCACGCACGAACGCCGGCAGGAAAGTGCTCATGTCGACGGCCTCATCGACCGCACGATCGCGACGAGAGATCGACAGCACGTCCTCGATCGTGCGATTGATCCGGACCGTGTTGTCCTCGACGATGCGCGCCAGCCGTTGGAGTTGCGGAGATCCGAGTTGCTCGGCCAGCAAGCTGTTGGCATGCCGGATCGCGCCGAGCGGGTTGCGGATCTCGTGTGCGATCGATGCCGACAGGCGCCCCATCGACGCCAGCTTCAGCTGCTGGGCACGGTTCTCGACCTCGCGCAGATCCTCGATCAGAATGACCGCGTCGCTGTCCTCGGTCTCGCGCGCGCTCACGAAGCGCAGCCGCAGGCGGGTCGCGGCCTCGCCCTCGGCCTCGGGCTCCGGGGAGAACACCATTTCGTGGACTCCGGTGCGGCTTTGCGCACGCCAGCGCCCGTAGGCATCGGCAACCGGGCGCCAGTCGGTCTGACGCATGCGCTCGAGTGCCACCGAGCCGCCATCGACACCCAGCCCGACCACCAGTTGGGCGGGCAGCATCGATTGCGCGGAGCGATTCATGGTGCGCACCCAACCCTCGGCACTGACGACCATCACGCCCTGCTGCAACTCGGCGATCACGCGTTGCGTCACCGCGAGCTGGTTGCTCAGGTCCTGACCGCGACGCCAGGCAAGCTCCTCTTGCAGCTGGAGCCTGGACGACAACCAGTTCACGGCGAGCCCGACCAGGAAGCAGGCGGCTCCGATCATGCCCGCCTGCGCGAATGCGGCCGGCTCGATGCCGCCATCGAGTGCGCGCCACGCGGTCTCGCCTAGCAGCAGCAGGGCACCGGCCGCCGCGAAACCGGCGGCCACGCGCGGCGTGGCGAGGACGGCGGCGGCCGCCACCGATGCGATGATCAGGGTGCCGATACCGCCACGTACGCCGCCGCTGGCCCAGACGAGCGCGGTCAGGGCCAGCAGGTCGGTCGTGACATGGGCATGGAGCTGCAGCTGGAACCGCGGCCTCAGTGCACCGATCGTGACGAGATAGGTCAGCGCGAGCACGGCGTAGATCAGCGCGATCGTCCGGAAGTTCGACAGGTCGCGGATCTCGAGCAGATCGATGCTGGTGCTGGTGATCGAGGCGATCCAGAGCCCCAGGGCGACAGCCAGGCGACTGACGGCGAACCATTGCAGCGCCGACCAGTGCGACTCGGTGATGACTTGCAGCGCGTCGCCTCGAGCCGGTGTCGTGCCACGACGCGCGTCCGGAGTCGACGCCATGGGGGCGCGGACCAGCGGCGCCCGGGCAATGCTCACGGCCGAGCCCCGGCGCGCCGATGCTCGGGGCTGCAATAGACATGCCCCGCGTCGCGCTCGGCCTCTTCGGCGGGGAAGTGGACCCCGCAATGATCGCAGCGAAGCATCAGTTCCCCCTTCCCGGAGCGCCCGGGCACACGCCGATCGGCCGCTCGCTCGCTCTTGCGCTGAAGAATGGTCGAGAGCTTCATCATGGCCACGACGACTGCCACGACGCCGATCCAAAGCAGCAGTTTGCCCATCGGATCGCCTGCCTCAGTAGCGGTGCAACAGGACTTCGAGCACGAAGCGCGACCCCGCATAGGCCAGCAGCAGAACCGCGAAACCGGCGAAGGTCAGCCGCAAGGCGACACGCCCGCGCCATCCGCGCCGCCAGCGCCCCACCAGCAAGGTCGCGAAGACGAACCACGAGATGAGGGTGAACACCGTCTTGTGGTCGAACCGAAGCGCACGGCCGAAGACCGCCTCGGAGAAGAACACCCCGCTGATCGCGGTCAAGGTGAGCATCACGAAGCCGATCGTGATGAACCGAAACAGAATCCGCTCGAGGACCAGCAACGGTGGAAGGCGGTCCAGAAAGCGCGAGAACACCGAGCGCGATCCGGTGCGATGGTCATGCAGCGCGCGATCGGCCGCTGCCCACAACCCGGCATGCAGCGACGCCAGCAGGAGTACCGCGTAGGACAGCGTGCCCACGATGATGTGAGGCACCAGCAGCGGCCCGCCCCGCGCGTCGATGGGCGCGCCCGGGAAGAACATCGGCAACAGCACCGCCACGGCGGCGACCGGCAGGATCACGGCCCGCAAGGGCTCGACCCAGCCGCGCAAGCCCTCGGCCCACAACAGGGCGACACCGATCCACAAGGCCGCCGACAGGATCGCCGCGAATCCGTAGTGCAACTGGCCTTCGACCGCGGTCGAGAGGTAGAGCGAGACGGCGTGAACGGCCAGGCCGGCGAGCTGGAGCCACGATGCCAGCGGATTGCTTCTTGCCGGGGCATCCGGGGGCGCGTCGACCACGGCTTGCGGCGCCGCGCCCCGCCAGGACACCACCCAGGATGCGCCATAGAGCACGGCCGGCAACAGATAGGCGACAATGGCGAGGTTCTTCACCGACTCAGTTTAATACAAGGCCATGCTCGAAACCCTGTCGCAGCGCCTCTCCCGTGTCGTCAAGACGATGCGAGGACAGGCCCGCCTGACCGAGGCGAACACCCAGGAGATGCTGCGCGAGATCCGCATCGCGCTGCTCGAGGCCGACGTCGCGCTGCCCGTCGTTCGGGATTTCATCGCGAAGGTCAAGGACAAGGCGCTCGGCCAGGACGTGATCGGCAGCCTCACCCCCGGACAGGCCCTGGTCGGCGTGGTCGGCCGGGAACTCACCGAGTTGATGGGCGGCGCCGACGCCGCGCTCGACCTGGCCACCAAGCCGCCGGCGGTCATCCTGATGGCGGGCCTGCAGGGCGCGGGCAAGACCACCACCGTCGGCAAGCTCGCGCGGTGGCTGCGCGAGACCCAGCGCAAGAAGGTCCTCACCGTGTCGTGCGACGTCTACCGCCCGGCGGCCATCGAACAGCTGCGCACCGTCACCGAGCAGGCAGGGGCCGATTTCTTCGCGTCGACCCCGCAGCAGCAACCGGTCGACATCGCGCAGGCGGCAGTGCAATGGGCACGCACGCACTACCACGACGTCCTGATCGTCGATACCGCCGGCCGACTCGGCATCGACGAGAAGATGATGGCCGAGATCCAGTCCCTGCATCGGCAGCTGGGACCGGTCGAGACCTTGTTCGTCGTCGACGCGATGCAGGGCCAGGATGCGGTCAACACCGCGCGTGCATTCGGCGAGGCCTTGACACTGACCGGGGTCGTGCTCACCAAGCTCGACGGCGACTCGCGCGGCGGCGCGGCCTTGTCGGTCAAGGCGGTCACCGGCGCACCGATCAAGTTCGTCGGGATCGGGGAGAAGCTCGATGGCCTCGAGCCCTTCCACCCCGAACGGATGTCGAACCGCATCCTCGGGATGGGAGACATCCTGTCGCTGGTCGAGCAGGCGCAGCGCAATGTCGACCAGGGCGCGGCGCTCGAGCTGGCACAGAAACTCAAGTCGGGCAATCGCTTCGACCTCAACGATTTCCTATCCCAGCTCGGGCAGATGAACCGAATGGGCGGCCTGGGATCGCTGCTCGACAAGCTACCGGCCCAGTTCCAGCAGGCTGCCGCGGGCGCCGACATGGGGCAGGCCGAGAAACAGATGCGTCGGATGCAGGCGATCATCCAGTCGATGACGCCGACCGAGCGCGGCAAGCCCGAGCTGATCAAGGCCTCGCGCAAGCGACGCATCGCGGCCGGTGCGGGCGTACCCGTCCAGGAAGTCAATCGCCTGCTCAATCAATTCGAGCAGATGCGCTCGATGATGAAGAAGATGCAAAAGGGTGGCCTGGCCAAGATGATGCGGGGCATGAAGGGCATGATGCCCGGCCTGCGCTAGCGCCCAGCCCGCCTCGATCGGAGCAAAGCATGAAACCGTCCCCGGTCCTCGGCGCGATTCGACGCGCCGCCCGCCCTGTCACCGCGTCGATCGGCCGCTTCAGCGTGCTGTGCGCACTGGCCGCGCTCGGCACGCACGGCACAGTCGTCGCGCCCGTCCAGGCGCAGGACGCGCAGGCGCGCGGCAAGGCCTTGTACGAGAATCGCTGCCTTGGCTGTCACGGACGCAGCGTCCACGATCGCCCCAAGCGCGTCGCGGCCAGCGTCGCCGACATCCGGTTCAATGTCGTGCGCTGGGATCGCGAGCTCGGCGCCCTGTGGAACGACGAAGAGATCACCGCCGTGACCCGATACCTGAACGCCACCTACTACCATTTCCCCTGCCCCGAGAACGTCTGCGGCAGCGAGCGTGCCGGCCTGGCCGCGGCGCTGGCGAGCGCAGGCCGCTCGCGCCGAAGTGCCGATCGAGCACCCCGATGAACGAGACCGAGGCCGGATCCCTGCTCGAGTCGCTGCGGACCGTCTTCGACGGGCGCCTGCTCACCGATGCCCATGACGTCGAGCCCTTCCTCAACGACTGGCGTCGCCGCTACCGCGGCCGGACCTTGGCGGTGGCCCAGCCGACGAGCACGGCGGCGGTCGCCGCGATCGTGCGCTGGTGTTCGGCCAATCGGGTCGCGGTCGTCGCCCAGGGCGGCAACACCGGCATGTCCGGTGCGGCCACTCCGGACGACAGCGGCCGCAGCCTGGTCGTCTCGCTCACCCAGATGAGTGCGGTCAGGGCCGTCGACACCGTCAACAACACCATCACCGTGGAGGCCGGCCTGACACTGGCCGGCGTCCAGGACGCCGCGCGCGCGGCCGATCGACTGTTTCCGCTCAGCCTCGCATCCGAGGGCAGTTGCACGATCGGCGGCAACCTCTCGACCAATGCCGGCGGTTGCCAGGTCCTGCGCTACGGCAACGCGCGAGAGCTGTGCCTGGGCGTCGAGGTGGTGACCGCCGACGGCGAGGTCTGGAACGGGCTTCGCGGCCTGCGCAAGGACAACACCGGCTACGATCTCCGAGACCTGTTCGTCGGCGCCGAGGGTACGCTGGGCATCATCACCGCGGCCACGCTCAAGCTGTTCCCCCAGCCGGCCGCCAGGCTCACCGCGCTGGCGGCCGTGCCCAGCCCGCGCGAGGCCCTGGCACTGCTACAGATCGCGCAGCTCGAGCTCGGGTCCAGCCTGACCGCGTTCGAGCTGCTCAGCGACGTCTGCCTCGAACTGGTGGCGGAGGCCTTTCCCCAGTGCCAGCGCCCCTTCGCCGAGGCCTCCCCGTCCTATGTGCTGCTCGAATGCTCCGACCCGGAAAGCGAGGCGCATGCATCGGAACGATTCGAGCGGGTCATGATGCAGGCCTTCGATGCCGGCCTGGCGACCGACGCGGTGGTCGCCGACTCGATCGCGCGCAGCAAGGCGCTATGGGCACTGCGCGAGAACGTCTCGGCGGCCGAGGCCGCGTTCGGGAAGGCGATCAAGCACGATATCGCGGTACCCATCTCGGCGATCGCGGACTTCATCGAAGCGACCAGCGCGGCCGTCGAATCACGCTTCCCCGGCATTCGGATGGTCGTCTTCGGGCATCTGGGCGACGGCAACCTGCATTTCAACGTGGCCAGCGCCACGCGATTCGGCTCGGCGCAGGACGAAAGCCGCTTCCTGGCGATGCAGGAAGACATCAACCGGGTCGTGCATGACGCGGTGGCTGCCAGCGGCGGCTCGATTTCGGCCGAGCACGGCCTCGGGGTTCTGCGCCGCGACGAGTCCGCGCGCTACAAGTCGCCCGTCGAACTCGAACTGATGCGCCGGATCAAGACGGTGCTCGACCCGCTGGGCATCATGAATCCGGGAAAGGTTCTGCCGCCATCGGTGCTCGGCTGAGCCGATCCGGGCCAGGCCGGCTGTCGAAATACCTGCTGGGCCCGGCCTCAGCTGGCAGCCGCGAGCGCGCAGTCGGTCAGGTCGGATTCGTTGGTGCCGGGCATGCACGGGCCCGCGACCATCAGACCATCGCCAGAGGCAATCTCGGCACGTCGGCGGTCGCAGAAGCCCTTCAAGGCTTCCAGCGGCATCGGCCGGGCGATCGCCCAGCCCTGGACATAGTCCACGCCCAGCTCGCACAGGCGGATCGCCATCTCGGGCGTTTCGACGCATTCGGCCACCGTGCGAGCGCCGATCGCGGCGCCGATCCGGACGATCGACTGGACGATCTCGGCATCGAGCGCGCTCCCATCCAGGGAACGGACGAAGGAGCCGTCGATCTTGAGGATTTGCGGGGTGAACCGACGAATGTAGTCGAAGGTCGCCAGCCCGGTGCCGAAATCGTCCACGGCGATCAATACCCCACTGTCGCGGATCTTCGCCACGTTCTCGAGCGCCTGGTCCAGGTTGGTCATCGATTCGGACTCGGTGATCTCGATCGCGATCCGGGTCGGGTCGATGCCGTAGCGGCGCAGGTTCAGATCCAGGAACTGCGGCAGCGCCGGATCGCAGAGCGTGGGGCCGGTGACATTGATCGCGCAAACCCGCGTGGCGTCATAGAGCGATCGATCCTCGGCGAGTCGACTGAGCACGGTGGTGATGACCTGGCGATCGAACTCCTCGAGCAGGCGCGCCTGCGAGATGGCCGTCAGGAAGCGATTCGGCGCGAGGACCGTGCCATCGGGCGCGACCAGCCGCGACAGGATCTCGTAGTGCAGGCCGTTGTATGCCGACACCGAGGACGGCGCGATCGGCTGTGCCATGATCTTCAGGCGCCCCTCGCGCAGCATCGCCCGGACCCGTTCGATCCAATCCAGCTGCTCTCGATACGCATTGAGCTCGGCGCCCGACTTGTCGAGCAGATGGAAACGATCCGCGCGGTTGCCGGCCACTTGCTGGGCGATCGACAGGGCCGCGAGCACGGCGTCCGGGTCCCGCGCGGAGCGACGCGAGACGTCGACCACGCCGACCGTGCATCGCACATTCACGTGGCGCTCGCCCATCACGAAGCGATGGCCCTCGAACTTGGTTCGTACCAGGCTCTGGATCTTCATTTCGTCGAGATCGGGGTCGAGCACGGCCACGAAGCGGCCGGTACCGATGTGCGAAAGTGTCTTGAGGCTGCGCCCGAAGATCTGCACCAGACGGCGCCCCGCCTCGCGCTCGAACGTGACCAGCGATGTCCGCCCGACCAGGTCCGCCCGACTCGCCATGTCGCCGATCGAGATCTCGGCCAGGCGCAGGCCGGCACAAGCGGGATCGCGCGCGCAGCGCCGCAACGTCGCGCGCAAGGCGCGCAGATTCGGCAAGCCGCTGGTCTCGTTGGTCCGGACCTGGCGCTCGAGGCGCCGCTGCTGAACCAGTCGCTCCTCGGTCAGCGCATTGAGCAGGTGAAGCAAGGACGAACCGATCAACATCACCAACTCGACCTGCGCGATCTCGGTGAGGAAGCCGCGTTCGGTCGCGAAGGGTTCCATGTTCACCCGCAAGCCGATGACCATCATCGCCGAGAGCAGCAACACCAGGCTCGACATCCGTCGGCCGGTCAGCAGCGAACTGACCATCGCGACGCCGAACACGGGTACCAGCAGGAGCCGCGCGTAGGTCACCTGGTCGAGCAGGATCGCCGCGCCACACAGGCCCGCAGCACCGAACAGAGCGAGAATCGAGCCGATGTCGGCGCGCGAGATCGAGCGCACGCCGGAGTTGATGCCGGCGACCGGGCAGAACCCGCTGCCGTCCTCGGGCATCCAGGACATCAGCGCGCGCACCAGCACCACGCCGGAAGCGGCCTCCACGACCCAGTAGGACAGGAAGATCGCGAGCTTGGAATGATCGAACCCGATCTGCGGGCACATCATGAACGAACCCAGCGCAGCCGCGATCGGCGCCTGGATCAGCGAGATCGACAACAGCAACTGGACCGTCTGCACGAGATGCGAGGTTGCGCGCTTGCGGCCGCGCAGGTAGCCGATCACTCGCCACGTGACGAACGGCGCGATCAGGGTGCCGCCGACCAGGGCCGCGACTTCCGGCGCGGCCGCGCCGACCATGTGGGCCCAGGCGGCCACGCCGATGGCGGCCGGCAGCAAGACGGTCGGGCCCCGCGTAAGCAGGCCGACGAGCACGATCGAGGTCGGCAGCCACAACAGCATCACGTTCGGCGTGCGAAAACCCAGCCCATAGGAGAGCCAGGCTCCCAGGAAGACTGCGACGCCGAAGAACGCGACCGGTCGTCGCGCACCCTGTTGGACGGTTTGCATGTCACGATTCTGAAAGATCGGCCGGGCCCGACGCGCGGGAATAAATCCGCATTTTGGGCGCCATTTTCATCAGCGGTCGACCGGACGCGATGAACGGTCGGTCGGTCCTGTCAGGCCATGCCCCGTGGACGCTTCACCGCCTTGCCGGCTGCTAGCGACCGTCGGCGATTACGACCCGGTCCTGGGTCCGGGCGCGTGGCCCGGACTCGGGCGAGGGCGCCCAATTCCATCGTTGCCACGCACGCCAGACCGCCTGCGGATAGGCACCTTGGCCCAGGCTGCCGTTGTAGCGGGCCAGGGCCCGGAACAGGTTGCCCCGCTCGAGATCCAGGTAGTGGCGAAGAATCGTGCAGCCGAAACGCAGATTGGCACGCATGTCGAACAGGGTCGCGGGATCGCCGTTGCCGATCAGACGAGTCCAGAATGGCATCACCTGCATGTAGCCCCTGGCGCCGGCGTGCGAGATCGCGTAGCGGCGGAAATTGCTCTCGACCTGCACCACGGCCAATACCAGCTGCGGATCGAGACCGGCGCGCTGTGCCTCGTAGCGAAGCACCTCGAGAAACGCGATCCGTTCCCGCACGCTCGGCTGCGAGCGCGCCGGCAGGCGCCGTGACATCTGGGTGAGCCAGTCCAGGCGCTCGCGCGCAGACGAGAACGCTGCCCTGGCATCGCCCCGGGCACCGACCGAGCGGGCGAGCGCGGTGCGTATGGAATCGGCCAGGGGCTCGTACTGCTGCTCACCGGCTTGGACCTCGCCACCGACAAGGACGGCGAATGCCCACAGCCAGCCCGCGACGAACGCGAGTCGCCGTGGCAAACGCTGGAGTCGAAGCAAACCGCGGCTCATGGGCTAGACGCAAGTCCCCAGGACATGGATCGGGCAGGCCAGCGCAAGAAACCGCAAGGCCGCTTTCCCGAAGAATCGTTCCTGACTAAACATACGCCGGCAGCCCGCACACCGACATGCGACCAACGGTCGAATCCGGCCGCCGAGCGCACCGCCGGGCGATGCCCGCACCATTCGACGGCGGCGACGCGCGCTCGCCGACGACACCGCTCAGCCGGTCCGCTCCGAGCGGACGCGCTTCGCGACGATGTCGGCCGCCTCGTCGATCGGGATGCGGTCGACCGACATCGTTCGACGCTCGACGATCTCGACTACCCCGTCCTTCAGTCCACGATCGCCGACCGTGACCCGCCAGGGCACGCCGATCAGCTCCCAGTCCGCGAACATCGCGCCCGGGCGTTCGCCCCGATCGTCGAGGATCACGTCGATACCGGCGCTGCTCAGCGCCGCATGGATCGATTCGGCCGCCCGAGTGACCGCGTCCGACTTGCCCCAGCCCAAGGCGCAGACCACGACTTCGAAGGGTGCGATCGGCGTGGGCCAGATGATGCCCTTGTCATCGTGGTTCTGCTCGATCGCGGCACCGAGCAGGCGGGTCACCCCGATGCCATAGCATCCCATCTCGATCGGCCGGTGCTTGCCGTCCTCATCGACGAAGGTCGCGGACAGGGCCTCCGAGTACTTGGTCCCCAGGTAGAACACGTGGCCAACCTCGATCCCGCGCTGGATCGCGATCCGCCCTCGCCCGTCAGGCGACGGATCGCCTGCCACGACATTGCGGATGTCTGCCACGAGCACGCCTTCGCCATCCTCGCCCCCGTCCGGCAACGGCAGGTCCCGCCCCCAGTTGACGCCGGTGAAATGGTATCCGGGCTCATTGGCGCCGCAGACGAAGTCGCTCATGTCGGCGACCGTGCGATCGACCGCGAGCCTGACCGGGCGACGCGTCCCGATCGGTCCGAGATAGCCGGGTTCGCAACCGAAGTGATCGGCGATCTCGGCTTCGGTCGCGAACCGGAATCCAGCCAGGCCGGGGAGCTTGCCCGCCTTGACCTCGTTGAGCTCGTGATCGCCGCGCACCAACAACAGCCAGACCTCGGTATCGACGAGCTGCCGGTGCCCGACCAGGTCGGCCGGCCCGAACCGGTCGACCGCCAGAACCAGCGACTTCACGGTGCGTGACAACTCGATGCCCAGGAGTTCGGCCACGTCTTCACAACGGGTGCGATCGGGCGTCGGGGTGCGGGCCAGGGACTCGGTCGCGGGCGCTCGCGCGTCGATCAGGGACACGGCTTCGGCCAGCTCGATGTTGGCGGCGAAATCCGATTCGGTCGAATAGGCGATCCGATCCTCGCCGGTGTCGGCGATGACCTGGAATTCATGACTGGCCGACCCGCCGATCGCGCCGGTGTCGGCCGCCACAGCCCGAAAACCGAGCCCCATGCGCTCGAAGATGCGCATATAGGCGTCGAACATGACCCGATAGCTCGCCAGCGCGTGCTCGCTGTCGCGATCGAAGGAATAGGCATCCTTCATCGTGAATTCGCGTCCGCGCATCACACCGAAGCGCGGGCGTCGCTCGTCGCGGAACTTGGTCTGGATGTGATAGAAATTCTTCGGCATCTGCCGATAGCTCTGGATCTCCTGGCGAGCGATATCGGTGACGACCTCCTCGGAGGTCGGCTGGATGATGAAATCGCGCTGGTGGCGATCCTTCACCCGCAACAGCTCTGGGCCGTACTGATCCCAACGCCCGGATTCCTGCCAGAGCTCCGCTGGCTGCACGACCGGCATCAGCAGCTCGATCGCGCCGGCGCGATCCATTTCCTGTCGAATGATCGCCTCGATCCGCCGGATCACCCGGAGTCCCATCGGCATATAGGTGTAGATACCGCCCGCCAGGCGCTTGATCATGCCGGCCCGCGTCATCAGCCGGTGACTCGCCACTTCGGCGTCGGTCGGCGCTTCCTTGAGGGTGGACAAATGGAATTGCGAGGCTTTCATGGGCGCACGACGGCTCCGGATGGCGACTGCACGGGCAGTCGGGTCGAGATAAAATTGCCCCGAATTGTACGAAATCACGGGGTGCAGCCATGCTGGATCGCGACGGCTACCGCCCCAACGTCGGCATCATTCTGCTCAATCAGCGGAACAAGGTTTTCTGGGGCAAGCGGGTGCGCGAGCATTCGTGGCAGTTTCCACAGGGTGGCATCAAGCGGGGCGAGTCGCCGGAAGAAGCGATGTATCGCGAGCTCGAGGAAGAAACCGGGCTGCGGCGAGAGCATGTGCGGATCGTGGGCCGGACCCGCGACTGGCTTCGCTACGAGGTGCCCGAGCGCTGGATCCGCCGCGAATGGCGTGGCCACTACCGCGGGCAGAAGCAGATATGGTTTCTGCTTCGACTGATCGGCCGCGACAGCGACGTGGATCTGCGAGCCAACCCGAAGCCGGAGTTCGATGCCTGGCGTTGGAACGAGTACTGGGTACCGCTCGATGCGGTCATCGAGTTCAAGCGCGAGGTCTACCGACAGGCTCTCGACGAACTCGCTCGGCTGCTGGATGGCCGGTCGCGACGCCGCACGCATGCACCATCGGGCGGCGACGATGGCGAGCGGGACGTGTCGACCGAACCTGAAACCCGCCCGCGCACCGGCGAGCGCCCATCATGACCACATGCACTGGTCCACGTCGGTGGCTCGCCACCCTCGCCCTGCTCACGCTGGTGTTCGCCGCGGGCTGCGCCTCGCGCGGCGCGGCGCCCAATGCCCGCACCGACCCCGAGGCCGCGACGCCAGCGGCACCGGAACCGGCGCCCCCACAGGTCGGCTCCGCGCTCATCGAGTTCGAGGTCAGACCCGGTAGCCGGGTTCGCTACCTGGTCGAGCGCGACTCGCTACGGACTCATGACGTCGAGTTGCGGTTCACCCTGGTGGTGATCGGATCCGGCGGCGCACGCAACGTGACGCGCCAGGCCATCGATTGCGCGAAGCCGGCGCAGCGCCTACTCGCGGTCGCGTCGGCCGACGGCGCGCGCTGGCGCGCGGTGAACCAGGACTGGCAGGTGCTGGGCACCACGCGCCGCGACCGACGCGAGCTCCAGATCGTGCACGATGCGGGCTGTATCGGTCGCGCGCCGGCGCGTACACACGACGAGATCGTCGAAAGGCTCCAGCAACTCGAAGGGGCCGGGCTGGTCTACTGAGACCGGCGACCAGCCTCCAAATGCAACGAGAGCCGCCACCCCTGCGGGCGCGGCCCTCGTTGCCAGAGAGCCGCCTTCGAGGGGCTCTCCGGTCCGCGGCGTCAGAGTGGCAGGATGCAGGCCGCGCTGAGCAACGAATCCGGTGTCGACATGTTGTAGGACGTCGTGTTCTGGCAGCGGAAGGTGCCGGTCGCCGGATTGCCGTCGTCGAAGCCATTGTCGATGGCGTCGGCTGCCTTGTGCGTCAGCGTGCTGCCGCCGAACAGCAGCGACGGCGAGGTCGAGGCGCTGGTCACGTAGTAGTTGCCCTGCGCGATGTTGACGCGGCCACCGAGCGCCGAGATCGGGTTGTCCGAACCGGCACCGCCGATGAAGCCCGACAGGCGCAGATGGTGCAGGAAGCGGCAGTTGTCGCCCGAGGTGACCCCGGTGCAGTTCCAGTTCACGACCTGGTTCAGGAAGCCGTCGCCGTTGCCGTCCGTGGTGGCCGGGGTTGCACCGGGAAAGCGCGTGGTCGCCCGCGTATCGTCACCGGGCAGCATCTTGTAGCGATCCTGGTAGGCGAACATGGCAGCGGACATCTCGCGGCTCAGGTTGTACGTCGCCTTGACCTTCGAGTTGAAGATCAACTCCTGGCCCTTGAGCACCGCACCGAGCAGCAGGCCGACAATGACTAGAACGATGGCGATTTCGACCAGCGTGAAGCCAGCCTCGCGGTGTTTGCGGATCATTTCATTTCTCCATTGAGTCCGAGGGACTTCGGTTCAGGCCGCATGAAGCCTTCGGGATTGATATCGGAGCCTCGCGCAGCCTCTTCAGGCCGTCCGTCGTGCTTTGCCGTACGCTTGGCTTCGTTCAGGCGTCGCAGCAACAGCTCGATGGTCTCGGGGTCGCTGAGCTCGCCGCTTTCGACGAGGCCGCCGATCAGCGCGCGAGCGGCACGTGTCTCGTTGCCGTCGGCGACCAGGAAGAGCTCGAGCTCGCGTGCCCACTTCGGCACCTGGACGCCGCGGGTGCGCTCGCGCAGCAGGCGGGCATAGCGCGCGGCGAGCGCGGTGTCGTGCAAGCGATGCCGGGCAACGAAGACCGCATGCGCCATCCAGCTCCACTGGCTGCCGGGATCATGCTCGAACCGGGCCGCGACCCAGTCGAGCAACGCGCGAGCGTCGGCGACCGGCGCGGTCTCTGCATAGATCCGGCTGGCGAGAAACGGCGCGTAGCCCGACGCCGGCTGCAGGTCGGCGATCAGCTCGAGCCAAGCCCGAAGCTGATGCTGGTCGATCGAGGCCACCCGCATCTGACGGCCGGCCTGGGCATCGAAGCTTTGCAGGTAGAGCGTGAGCATGCGGGCGGCGGAATCCGCGTCGCCGAGCGCGGCGAGCCGCGCCAGGGTCGGCGAAGGCGGGTCGCCCGGCGAGGGATCGAGTTGCCAGTCGCGCGGCATCGTGCGCGAGAACGCGACCTGCGCGGCCAGCAAGGCAATCATGAGCACGGACAGCAGCGGTCGCAGGCGCTCAGACATGCCGCCGCCCGAAATCGAGGCAACCCACGACAGCCAACAGCACGCCATAGAGCAGAAACTGCGTAGCGCATGCCCACAGCGCCGACGTCGCAGGCGCCCCGCCCTCGAGCAGCCATGCCGTGCGGGCGAACAGATCGAGACGCGGCAGGCTCAGGTCGAGCGCGCGAATCAGGCCCCCCCCGATCGCATCGAGCGCACCGGGCACCTCGAGCGGCAGGTTCTTCTGCAACAACAACACGACGCCGATCATCCGGGACAGAAGGTAGAAGGCGGTCATCGCGAGGATCGACACCGCGACCTGCGCGAACGAGATCGAGATCAGCAGTGCGAACCCGCACACCAGGACCAGTTCGGCCACCAGCGTCGCCCACCAGCCGGCCAGCGCCGCCGGCGATGCGAACCAGATCAAGGGCACCGCTGCCAAGGTCGCGGTCACGACCGCGATCACCGCGAGCCCCGCCCACTTGCCCAGCACCCAGGTCGAACGGGCAACCGGCGCGCCGATCAACAGTTCGATGGTGCGATCACCGAGTTCGCGAACGACCAGGACGGTCGCGAACACCGCCACCAGGAAGACCGCGGTCAGTCGCAGCAATGGTGCAGCCACCGCGAGCGTCAACGCCGCACGCTCGACCAGGGCCAGTTCACGCGCGAACAGGCTGGCACCGGCGACGACGGCGATCGCGACCAGGGATGCGAGCAGCCATCGGCTGCGCCAGGCTTCCAGGACGGTGAAGCGCGCGATCACGCCCGCCGCCCGCGCTTGCGCCAGGAGCTCCTTGCCGACCGGATCGGACGAGAATGCCCGCTTTGACGGGTGCGCCGCGGTGCTCACAGGACCTGCCCCGACGCGACCAGGCGGTTCGCGAGTTGCGGGTAGGGGATCCATGTCATCAGATCGTCGTAGGAGCCGCCGGTCGCGCCGGCCGGGGCGAAGTCGCGATGCACATAGCCGCGCGTGATCGCCTGGGTGTAGTTCTGTTGTTCGTCGGCCGAATAGGCGGCGGTCTGCGCGCCATTGCGGCCGGCCGATCGCACGATCGCGACCGCATTGGATGCCAGCGTATTGGCGGCGCTGCCGCAGCGATTGCCAGCACCGGTCATTCCGGCGGCCGAGCGGCAGACGAACAGGCCCTGATTGGCGTTGATCGCCGTCTGCACCGCAATGCGCTGAGTCGGCGAGCCGGGTGCGCCCAGCGCCGGTGAACTGAGCGCATTGGCCACCGGCACGGCCAGGGAGGTCAGCCCATAGCGAAATGCGCGCAAATGCGTACCATTCGCCTGGCCCGCACCATCACGCCAGCCGTCGGTCAGCAGCCCCGTGGGCTCGACGCCGGGCAGGCCGAGGGTCACGGCCGGCAGAAAGCCATCCTGGACCGAACAGGTCACGATCCCGCCGACGTTGCTCGCGATCGATTCCTGTCCGTTCGTGGCCGCAGTCGCCGGGCACGGAAGACGACCATTGGTGCCCGCGAAGGCCAGCAGGGCGTCGCGGGCATCGTCGAGCGCACGTCGGGTATCGACGATGCGCCGCTGCTCGGCCTGCTCGGAGAGCGTCGCGATCAGGCCCACCGTCGCCAGCCCCAGGATCACCAGCCCGATCGCGATCTCGATCAGCGAAAACCCCGCTTGCGCCGCGCGTGCGGGTAGCGCACGGCAAGAAACCGAAGTCGGCATCATTCGACCACCACCAGCAAGTCGTTGATCGGCGGCGACGCGTTCGCCGTGTCGATGAACACGTCGGGAACCGGCGTGGCATAGGCGGCGTCGTCGAGATAGTCGGACAGAAGGCCCGAGAGGCCCACCATGTTCACCGGCGTCTGCGCGGCACCGCGCGATGGCGCATACGGCGATGCGGTGATCGCGGCGCGCGGCGCGATGATCAAGGCGCGGATGTCGGTGCGGGTACCGACCGTGAGCCCCGGTCCCGAACAGACGGGATTGGACTGCACGCAGGTCGGCGAGGCCGCGTAGACGAAATAGCGATGCCAGCCCGCGTCGGTGAACCATGAAGGCATGGTCAGCGACCGACCGGCGCCGCAACTTCCGTCGACGACCGGGACATGGCCAAGACGCGTGCCGCTCGCGCAGTCGCCGCCGCCCGATGCGAGCGGGCTCGCGTACGGAAAGTGGCCGTGCATCGCACGAAATGCGAGCAGGGCCCGGATCAGCTCGCCCCGTGCACGACGTTCGAGTTCCAGGAACAATTCGTCTGCCGTCACGAATGCGATGCGGTCGTTGAACCGGTAAGGTGTCGCATAGTTGCCGCTTCGCTCGGCGGCAGCCTCGTCCACGGGCGCCCGAATCAGTACCGTCGGCTGGCCGTCGAGGTGATTGAACGCTGCATTGGAGTAGGTGCCGGGCTGGCAGGGCATCGCGCAGCCGCTGGCCACCGTCACGGTGTCGAGATACGCCGACGGGGGCGCGATCACCGACCCGGGGGTCGCATACGCCGCCGTGCGGTCCTGCCCCGCGAGAGGCGTCCCGGGCAGGATCAACGCAAAGGCGACCCGGTCCGACAGCAGGTTGCCGCGCTCGTCGAGCACCTTGATCCACGGATACGGCGGGTTCGATGGACAGGCATAGCCGATGTAGGACGAACCCAGTGCGAGCGGGTTGAGATCGCGCAGGCAGGCCATCGGCGCAGCGAGGTTCGGCGACACCACCAGCCACGGCAGCTTGCCCGCGATGTCCCTGCCGCCATCGTCGTCGACGCGCAGGCCGAGGTCGCGCCACGGCAGCCGACCGAAGCAGCGCGCGCTCGACCCGAATACCGAGACGTCCATCACCGGCAACATCGGCGCCCATCCCTGGGACGCGCATCCGGCGGTCTCGGCCAGGCCGTCGTAGTTGGGCTCGGTGGCATCCGCGCCGGGACCGGGCGGGATCGGAAGATCCGGCAGCAGACGCCACTGCCCGAGCCTGCGGCCGGTAGGCGGTTGGTCCGCATCGGGTGCGAGCAAGTCGGCGATCAGCAGTTCGCGCGCACTGCGCAAGAGGTCGGACTGCTCGCGCTCGGCCGCTGCACGAGGATCGAACAGGCGCAGCATGCCGCCCATCAAGGTGGCCATCGTCACCGCGATCGCGACCAGGAACAGCAGGAACACCATCCCGCGTTGCCGAGCCGGAGGATCATCGCCGTGCCAGATCATCGGCTCCCCGCCAGCAGGCTCTTGGCCGGCGCGGGTCCGACCTCGACACGACCGTTCGCGCCCATTGATTCCCGCCCCTCGCGTTGCCCGGGCCGAAGGCGCTCGCCATCGACGTCGCCCCTGCGCACCACGACCTCGCGTCCTTCGATACGGACGACGTCGGCGACCAGCCCCCGGGCGCCTTCGAAACGCCGGCCGCTGAGCCAGATGGTGGGCGGCCGGCCCGGCGCCTCGAGCAACCCGTCGTAGCGCACGCCACCCGAGCCGACACCGGCCTCGACCGCACCACCGCGCGCATCGTCGGCCCCGATCGCCTCCAGAGCGCGTCGCTGCGCGGGCGAGTAGAACATCCGCCCCAGGCCCTCGGCGCCTGCCGGCAACGCCAGCGCGAGCAGGCCGACCGACAACCAGGACTTGACGACCCGCGCCAGTCGAGGGTTCACGATCGGCCTCCGGGCAGTCCCACGCCAACGACGGGCGCGGCCGAGGGGTCGGCCTCGGGCGGCGCGAACAGGTACCAGACGAGCCGGCACTTGGCGCGCATTCTCGGGGCGGCGGTGCTGCCGTTGGCAATGCCCGAGTCCGAGGGCTTGGACGCCCCGGCCGTCACGGATTCGGTGGGCCGTCTCAGTTCACAGCCTTCGATTGCGGAGAGCCCGCCCACCGAATCACCGACCCGCCGCCACAACGCCAGGAAGCGCTCTTCGTGCAAGGGTTCGGCGTCGAATTCCAGGCGGTGACTGAACAGATTCAGGTGTCGGAGACGGTCGATGCCCTCGATTCCGGCCACCGGCGCACGACCGCCAAGTGTGTAGCGTGTCACCTGGCCCACGGCTTGCACGGCGGCCGCCTCGAAACGATCGATCTCGACCGTCTTGGCGAAGCGGCCGACCGCACCGGACTGCACCAACGACGCGTAGCGCTGCGCGTAGCCATGTCCCTGGGCGCGCTGAGCCTCGAGCCCGGCGCGTGCCGCGCGGGCCAGGCGCGTGTCGCGCTTCGACGCGGCCTCGAGTGCGTCGAATTGCGCCAGTCGGTAGTAGGCGACGCCGGCAAGACCGGCCGCGAGCACGATCAGCGTTGCGGAGATGATCACCGGTACGCGCAATACCCGTAGATCGGACTTGGTCAGCGATTTCATCGTGCGAGCTCCGGGGCCGTTGCGATGGGGACCGGCTTCGTGCGCCAGCGCATGTCGATCCTGAACTCGCGGGGGCGCCGCATCGGACTGCCCGCCAGGGCCTCGCTCCATCCGGCACTCGGCTTGGGGTCGAACGGAAAGCGCTTGGCCGCAACCTCGCAGCCGCACCGCGTCCTGAGTCGATCGACCAGCGCGTCGACGAGGGTGTTGGAATCGGTCTTCGAGAGGTCGTGCTGCAGGCTTCCGCCGATCACCACCTGGGTCCAGGGCGACTCGATCGGCGGCTCGGCCGCCGGTGCGCCCGGGATCGCCGTGCCCGATGCAGACTCCGCCCCGGGTGGGGGCGGCCCCTTCGGTGGCCCCACGGGCGCACCCGACACGGGGGGCGGTCCGCCGCCATCGGTGGCGGAACCGCCGCCACCTTCGACCCGCCACTCGAGCGCGTCGACGCGAAGCCGCTCGTCGTCGCCGATCGCGGCACCCAGCACCGAGAACAACTGGTCCACCGGCACGTGTCGACGCGCGATCCGATCGGCCAGCGTCACCACCGTCTGCATCTCGGGCGGCGGCAACACGAACACTTTCAGGGCCTCGGCCAGCACGCCTTGCGCCGCCTTCTCGCGATCGCCGGCAGCAATTCGGCGTTCGATCGCATCCTGGCCCTGCCAGCGCAGGAACTCGACGCCGGCAACCGACAGCAGCGCGCACGCGAGCGCGGCCGCGCCCGTCGAGAGCATGCCGAGCCGCCAGCGCGCCAACTTCTCGAAGCGCGAGACCCGCGCATTGGCATAGCCGATGTCGCGTCGCGACCGCAGCCGGCGCGATGCCCAGACGGTCGGCGCCGCCTGGTCCGGCTCGAAGCCGGGCGCAACGGCGGCCGGCGGCACTCGCCACACCAGTGCCGAGACCGCGGCATCGACCGAGAGGCTCGCCGGGAACTTCTCTGCGTCGTCGATCCCGGCATCGATGATCCAGACCGAGAAGTGGGTATCGCGGATCGCGTCCCGGTGCAGCATCTGGGCCATCAACAGGTATTGCAGGGTTCGCGTGACCTCGGCCACGACGGCGCTGGCGCTGCGATCCGCGCCCAGCGCCGCAAGTCGTGAGAACCGCAGTCGTCCGCCGACCACGAGCGACTGGCGCAGCCCGGCCTCGGTGACGTTCACCACCAGCCCGGTGGCGGCCGGCGCCAGCATCTCGACCAGGCTTGGCGACAGCAGGGCCGGCGTCAGGATCGCGTCGATTCGGGCGCCGGCCTCGAGCATGACATCGAGCCACGGCGCTAGCGTCGCACTGGCCCGCAGTCCTGTCAGCAACACCTCGACCGTCGACTCGCGCTTGCGCTTGCGCTTGCGCGTTGTTTCGGCCGGCGACAGCGGACGCCAGCTCGAGAACTCCGAGTCGCGCATTCGCTGCGCCAGGCGCTTGCGTAGCAGCAGCGCACGATCCCGCGGGCGGACACGCGGCACCTTTTCGACGTGCTGTTCCTCGTCGACCAGATCGACCAGCAGTTCGTAGCGCGCCCTGCGATGCGCGGCGATCCAGGCGGCAAAGGCCGCGGCGGCCGCGTCGACCGCGACCGAACCGTCGGGCGCGTGCAGATCGAACGACGCGAGCACCGCGGTGCGGGTCTCGCAGCTGTCGATCGCCGTCAGACCCCGGGCGTCGATGTACAGGATGATGGCCTGGCCGCTTGCGCTTCGCATCTCAGAACTTGATCTTGGCGAGCAGGTCGTAGATCGGTCCGAGGACCGACATCATCAACGTGCCCAGAATGAGTCCCAGAACCAGCGTCAGCGCCGGCTCGACCATCGCCTCGACCTTCTCGATCGTTTCGTTGATCTCGCGGTTGTAGAAGTAGCTGACGTTCTTCAGCCCCTTGTCGATCTCTCCGGTCGACTCGCCGATCCGGATCATCCGAAGCAAGAGGTTGGGGAACAGGCCCGTATCGGAGAACGCATCGCCGATGCCCTTGCCTTGCTCCACCTGTTGGCGGGCCTGCTCGAGTGCACGCGCGACATGTCGATTGCCGGCCGCATCGCGACCGATGGCGACTGCCTGCAGGATGGGCAGGCCGGCTTCGTAGAGCATGCCGAACAGCGAGGTGAAGCGCGCCAGCACGATCTTCTCGATGATCGGCCCCACCAGTGGGATGCGCATCTTCCAGCGATCGATGCGCAATCGCAGCCGCTCCCCGCCAAGGAACAGCACGACCCAGACCAGGAACGCGAGCGCCGGCGGCACCAACAGCAACTTGCCCCAGTGGGCGGTGAGGAACTCGGACGCGGCCAGCATCACCCGCGTCTGCACCGGAAGGTCACCGCCGCTCATCTCCTTGATGAAGCCCGAGAGCTGCGGGACGAGGAAGAGCAGGACGAACGCGGTGACCCCGATCAGCACCATGACCGTGAACGCCGGGTACATCGCGAGCTTCTTCATCTGCGACGCCAATTCGTCCTGCCACTTGAGGCTGGCCGCGATGCGCTCGAAGGCGTCGGGCAGGCGGCCGGACGACTCGCCCGAGCGCACCAGGGCAACCAGGGTCTGGTCGAAGACCTCGGGAAACGCGGCCATCGCGTCCGAGAACCCCGAGCCGTCGCGCACCGCCTGCAACACGACCGTCAGCACGCCATGGAAGCGCTTGTGCTGGACCGACTCGACCTGATCGGACAAGGCGTCGGTGATCAGCAGGCCCGCGCGCAAGGTCTGCTCCATGTGCATCGCGAAGCTGAGTAGTTCCTTGCGCGGCACGCCGCCTGCGCCGAAGCCGAAGGATCGCGCCGGCGCCGCCCGCAGCATCTCGAGGCCCGCGCTTCGCAGACGTCCCTCGAGCTCGCTGGCGTTGATCGCCGGCATTCGCCCGCTGGTGATGCGACCGCTGGCATCGACGGCACGATAGTGGAAGGTCGCCATCTGTCGCTGCCGCCGCTCAGTGGCCGAGCCCGGTGAGGTCGACGACCCGACCGGCCTCGTCGAGCGAGGTCATGCCCTCGAGCACGCGCCGGATCGCATCGTCGCGAAGCGTCCGGAACCCCTTCGCCCGGGCCGCCTTGAGGATGTCCCGGGCGGATGCACCACGCGCCATCAGGTCGTCGAGCTCTTCATCGAATCGCAGGATCTCGAGCAGGCCCTGGCGGCCGGAGAAGCCCTGGTAGTCGCAACGAGAGCACCCGCCCGCCCGATACAGTGTCGTGCCCGGATGCGCGTCCCCGCCCAGCATCAGCGCGATCTCGGCGTCGATCTCGTAGCCCACCTTGCAGTGCGGGCACAGCTTTCGGACGAGCCGTTGGCCGACCACGCCGATCAGGTTTCCCGCGATCAGCTCGGCGGTCAAGCCCAGGTCCATCAGGCGAGGCAGCGCACCGATGGCGGAGTTCGTGTGCAGCGTCGAGTAGACCTGGTGGCCGGTCATCGCGGCCCGCAGCGCCATCGTCGCCGTGTCGCCATCGCGGACCTCGCCGACCAGGATGATGTCAGGGTCCTGCCGCATCAGCGACTTGATCCCGGCTGAGAACTCCATCTTCTGTCCGGCCGCGATGTTCGACTGTCGCATCATCGGGATCGGATACTCGACAGGATCCTCGAGGGTCATGATGTTCACGCCCTCCCTGTTCAGGCGCGTGAGGATCGAATAGAGCGTGGTCGTCTTGCCGCTACCGGTCGGGCCGGTGACCAGGATCATCCCTTCCGGGCGCGAGATCATGGTCTCGACCGCTTCGAGCTGATCCTCGGTCAGGCCGAGCTTCTCGAGCGGCACGAGCGCCCGCGATCGATCGAGAATCCGCAGCACCACGTTTTCGCCATGCAGCGTCGGTTGCGAGGCCGCGCGGTAGTCGATCGGGCGGCCGTTGATCACCAGCGAGATACGGCCATCCTGCGGTAGCCTCGTCTCGGCGATGTTCATCGACGCAATGATCTTCAGGCGCACGAGCATCGGCGACCAATACTTGCTGTGAAGCACGCGGATCTGCCGCAGCACGCCGTCGATGCGGTAGCGGATTCGCACGAATCCCTGCTCGGGCTCGAAGTGGATGTCGCTGGCCCGTCTTTGCACGGCATCGGCGAGAATCGCGTCGACCAGCCGGACGAAGGGACCCGCGTACTCGCGTCCGTTCGTGTCCATGCTCGCGGCGTCGACTTCGCCGGTTTCGATCTCGTTGAGGATTCCGTCGATCGACAGTTCCTGGCCGTAGTGGCTTTCGATCGCCGCCGAAACCTCGCCGTCCGCCGCCATGCAGGCATTGATCCGGTACTCGGCACCGATCATCGCCTGCAGCTGATCGAGCACGACGACATCGTTCGGGTTCGGCGTCGCGAGCGTGAGCACCTCGACGCCGTCGCGCTCCTCGATGCCGACCGGGAAGACGTGATGACGCTTCGCGAACTCGCTCGGCACCAGCTTCATCGCCGTCGGGTTGGGCAGCAGGCGCGACAGATCGACCTGCTCGTGTCCGAGATTCTCGGCGAGCACTTCGCGCAGGGTCGCCTCGGTGAGAAAGCCGATCGACACCAGCACCTTTCCAAGCGGCTGACCGGTCGACTTCTGCTCCATCAACGCGATGCGCAGCTGATCCTCGCTGAGGACACCACGCTCGATCAGCGTCTGACCCAGCGGCTTTCGCTTGCTGGCGCTCGCCCGGTCCGCCTTGGCAGCCTCGGTCATCAGAACTCCGACTTGAATCGCGTTTCGGAATCGGCCGCGCTGCGCGGCGCAGGCGGTCGCGACAAGGCCTCGACCCGCTTGTGCGCGACACCGGGATCGAACGCACTGTGACCGGCCACGGCCAGCTCGATCGCTCGCCGATAGAAGCGCAATGCCGTTGCAGGCTGGCGGATCCGCTCGAGGCTGACCGCGAGATTGAACGCATAGTCGGCCCGCTCGGGCGCGGCCCCGAGCGCGGCGAAATACGCCTGCTGGGCCTCTGGCCAACGGCCCTGGTCGGCCAGTGAATTGCCCAGTGCATTCAACAGCGAGGCATCGGCCGGATTGGCTGCCAGCATCGAGCGAAGCCTCGACTCGTCGCCGCTCGGGTCCCTGCGGCCCTCGAGCGCCTGGAGTCCGGCATGCGCGGCCGGATTCGATGGGTCGATTTCCAGCGCGCGTCGATAGCGCGCCTGCGCCACGCTGCCCTGCCCCTTGGACGCCGCGATCGCCGCCAGCCCGACCCATGCGTCCGGGTTGTTGCCATCGACCTCGAGCGCCGCGCGATAGTGGCCAGCCGCGACGTCGAGATCCCCGGCGCGCAAGGCCTCATAGCCACTGCCGACGGCGAGGATCGCTCGTTCCCGGCGCTGGCTCGAACGTTCGATCCGCAAGGCCTTGCCGGGCGACGGCGGTGATGCCTGCGGGCGCGCGGGGGCGGCGGGCGATGGGGGGCCGTCGTTGCGAACCGTCACCGCTCGAACCGGCGCACGCGCGATGCTTGCTCGGGGCAGGGACTGGGCCACGGCGCCGGCGCTTGTCCGGGACGTGGCACCTGCGGTGCGGGCCTGGCCAGAAGTCGGCTTTGGCGCGGGCGCAGCGGATGGCTTGGCGGCCGCATCGGACGCCGCGCGAGACGCGGGCGCGGGCGAGACCTTGGCGTTGCTGCGAGCGCCCGATCCGGGCGGAGATTTACGCGCCGTCGGCGCGGTGCCCGGCGGCGACCCGTCTGCCGACGCAGGCGCAGCGGCCGATGGCGTCGCGGACGTTGACGTCGCGGACGTTGGCGTCGCGGCATCCGGCGCCGATGCAGGTTTCGCGGGCGCGATGCCCGGGTCACTGGCCGGCGCTTTCGCCAACGGCTCGCCAGGCGTCAACGGCACGATCGGTTGACCGACGGCGGGCGACGCCGGCATCGCGGGCCGTTGCGGTGCATCGAAGGCCTGCATCGCCAGCCAGGCGCCGGGCAATAGCAGCGCCAGTGCGAGCAAGGCCCCCAGTCGGATCTTGCGTCGACGCGCGCCCGCTGCATTGGCCCGATCCCGCGACACCGCGCCCTCGCCCCAGATTCGGGCGCTCGCGGACGCGGCGGCGGCTGCATCGGGGCTGGGCTTGGGCGCCTCGTCCGGCGCGGGCAGGCCATCGGGTCGCGCCGCGGCGCGATCGGCCGCGCCATCGCGCGAGCGCCGTTCGTCGTGCGCCGCATCGTCCGGGCGAACCGGGGACCGGGACTCGACCGACGGCACGGAGGCGGCCGGCGGTTTCGCCTGCGCATCCGGGTCCGGTATCGAGATCGACTCGACGCTCGAATTCGTTACTGACCCGTGATCGAGGGCCGCCCCAACCGCGACGCCTTCGACCGCGAGCGATTCCGGCTCGACTGGCACGCGCGAAGCGTCGTCCGCGATCTCGGGGCCGGATCGCCCCTCGATCTCCAATGAGAGGGTGGTACCGGGCAGGCTGCGGCCATCGTCGCGCGCAACGACCGGCGTCGACTCGGTCGCCAGGGGGCGCGGGTCGCTCGCTTCATCGTCCTCGATCGCGAGTTCCAATGGCGGATAGTCAGAGACCCGCTTCGCCGGCTCTGGACGCTCGCGCTCGGCGTCGATGACCGCAAGCGCATCGGCCGTGTCGCCGGCGGCCTCGGCCAGTGCCTCGGCGTGTTTTCGCTCGGCTTGCTTCAATGCCTTGATCAACAGGCTCATCGCTCTCTCCGCCTCATCGCTCGTCGGCACCGGCCCGGGTCACCCGGTCCGACCGGACCCAGGCGCGAGGCACCGGCATGTTCCTCGGCGTCTCGAAGAAGTCGGCCTTGGGCACGAGATCCCGGAATCCGCGGTAGTCGCCGTTCAGGCTGGGGTCGCGAATCACCACCGGCCGCAGGAAGATCACCAGCTCGCTCTTGACGCTGCTGTCGTTGCGGTACTTGAACAACTCGCCGAACAAGGGCACGTTCGCCGGGCCCGGAACGGCGTCGCTGCGATCATCGATCGACTCCTGCATGAGCCCGCCCATCACCGCGACATCGCCGTGATGCACCTTGATGATCGACTCGATCTCCCGGGTCTGGATCTCGGGAATCCGGCTCACGACGTTGGCCTGCGCCAGCGCCGGGCTCGGATCGTTGACGTACCCGACGATGCGCGAGATCGTCGGGCGCATGTTGATCGTGACGGTCCCCGACTTCTCGATCTGCGGCGTGACGCTCATCACGAATCCCACCGGCACCGTGTTCGGCGTCGATGTATAGGTGACGATCGGCGGAGAGGTCGAGGTCCCCGGCGTGATCTGCACGCCGATGGTGAAGTAGACCCGGTTGTCGACCACCTTGAGAACCGCGGTCTGGTTGTTCAGCACGCTGATCTTGGGACTGGAGAGGACCTTCACCTTGCCGAAGGACTGCAGCAGCGACAGCGCGAAACCGATATTGCCGTCGGCATTGCTGCGCAGATAGCGCATCACGCCCAGGCTGGGATTGGCGGCGCCCGTCGCGCTGGCGCCCCCCGGCAGCGAGCCACCGGTGATCGGAAAGTTGATTCCGCCCGGGCCACTCAGTGGCGCCGCGCCGCCGGGTAGCGGACTGGTGCCATTGGGCTGTTGCACGAAGCTCCAGCCAGAGCCATCCAGCCGCAGCTTCTGCCAGTTCACGCCCTGCTGGAACTGCTCGGAGAGCTGGACTTCGACGACCGTGGCCTCGATCAGCACCTGGCGGCGCGCCGAGCTCATCACCTTGTCGATGTACTCGCGCACCAGTTCATGCTCGCGCGAGGTCGCATAGACGCTGACGATCCCGGTCTCGGGATTCGCGATCACCGTCTTTACCTCCGACGACCCGCTACTGCCCGCACCATCGCTTCCGCCAGCGCCGCCGGCAGCGGCCGAGGCGCCGGTGCCACCCGACGCCGATGCGCCGCCACCCGTGGCCGCCGCCGCGGTCGTCCCCGCTGCGGCCGTCGCCGCGGCCGCGACGCCACCGGCCTGGGCGCCCGCCCCCTGGGTCGGCGCGCTCGCGCCCGACTTGGATCCGGTCGCGCCGCCCGCGGCGGCCGACACGGCATCGGCCGGCACGGCTCGCGCCGAACGATCGGCGGCGAGCATCGCCTGCAGATTCGAGGTCAGCGTCTGCCAGAACCGATGGTTCGAGGTGTTCTCGATCTCGGTGGTCGAGTTGTTGTTGGCCTGCGAGGCCCCGCCCGAGGACAGGGCGCCGCTGCCCGTGGAAGAGATCTGGGTCGCGATGCTGGTCTTGGCGACCGTCTTGCGCGCGACATTCACATAGTCGATCGGATAGTGACGCACGAACGGTCGGTCGGGCATGACGACCAGGTTCGGCCCCTCGAATTCGTAGCGCAGGTCGACCTGGCGCGACAGGCGCTTGAGGATCTGCGGCAGCGTCTGCTCGACCGCGTTGATCGTGACCCGTCCGCGCACGGCCGGGTGGACGTCGACATTGATCTTCGCGTCGCGGGCCATCGCGAACAGGAGCTCGGTGATCTCGATGTCGCTGACGACGACCGTATAGGTCTCGAGAACGGGACCGTTGCGCGGCGGCGGCGGCATGAAGGGCGAGCTGACCGGTTGCGGGATGCCGGTACCGCCCGAATTCGCGGCACTGGCTTCGGCGCCCGCGCGCAGGTCCATGCCCAGGTGCTGGGAAGCCGGTCGCATGGGTGCGTTCGTGCAGGCGGCAAGACTCAGGCCCAGCGCGAGCGACGCCGCCGACGCGCGCCAGGGCGATATGCCGTGGGCATACGTGCCAATGGGCACCGCTTTCGGCGATGACAGGGTTTCGTGCTCGTTCATCTCGTTCGCTCGGGCCTCGTCAGTGGACGCGGCGTGCGCATTCCCCGATGTGGGCGCACGGCCGCCACGCGACGATTATGTTCAGGTACATGAGCCGGCGATCTCGCGATCTGCCCGGCCCCAGCAAGCCTGAGAAATGGACTGCAATCCCCTCGCTTCTTCGGCCTCACGGCAACCCCAGGGCACCTATGCTCGCCGCATGGATCACGTCTCAGCCAGGACTTCGTCGACGCCGCGAGACCCAGTGCTCGCGCCCGCCACCACGATCGATGTGCTCGCCCGCCACGCGCCGCGCGAGCACGCGACGCTGGCGCTGCACGTCGCCTGCGTGTCGAAGCGCTTTCGCGACCGCCGGGTGATCGACGATGTCTCGTTCGACGTGCTTCCCGGGCAAAGCGTCGCGATCGCCGGGATCAACGGTGCGGGAAAGACCACCTTGTTGCGTTGCCTGCTCGACTTCATGCGCGCCGACGGCGGTCGCATCGAGATCTTCGGTGTCGACTCGCGTCAAGCCCGCGCCCGCCGCGCGCTCGCCTATCTGCCGGAGCGGTTCATGCCCTCGCCTCACCTCAGTGGGCGCGAGACCCTGCGTATGCTCGGTGGGCTGCACGGTCTGCATCACGCCGATCACAGCATCGCGCAGGTGCTCGATCGCCTGGAGTTCCCGCGAGAAGCACTGACCCGGCCGGTGCGACAGTATTCGAAGGGCATGACGCAGAAGCTGGGCCTGGCCGCCCTGCTGCTGGCCGATGCCCCGCTGCTGGTGCTCGACGAACCGATGAGCGGGCTGGACCCGCTCGCGCGACGCCTGGTCACGGCGGTACTCGCGCTCGAACGCGAGCGCGGGCGCACGCTGATCTTCACCTCGCACGCGCCACGCGACATCGAGAACCTTTGCGACCGGCTCGCCGTCTTGCACGGCGGTCGGCTGCGCCACTTCGGAACGCCGAGCGAGCTGTGCCAATGCACGGGCACGGACGATCTCGAGTCGGCGTTCATCAGAACATTGCATTGAACCCAGTCACGGAGGCCGCCGATGCGAACCCCAGTGGACCGCCCCGTCTATCTCGAGCACTTCGGACTGGAACGCCAGCCGTTTCAGCTCACGCCGAACACCGACTTCTTTTTCCAGGGTAGTAGCCGCGGCGACTTGCTGGCTGCACTGGGATACGCGATCTGTCACGGCGACGGGATCATCACCGTCACCGGCGAGGTCGGCACCGGCAAGACCATGCTCGCGCGGATGCTGATCGAGACGGCACCGCACGACCTGAAGTTCGTCTATATCGCCAATCCATCGATCAACCGCGACGAGATCCTGGCCGTCATCGGCGAAGAACTCGGCCTGAAGGTCGCCGTCGTGCGGGTCACGACCCTGTTGCGCCGGATCCAGAAGCGACTGGTCCAGCTCCACGCCCAGGGCCGGCGCGTGGTCGTGATCGTCGACGAGGCGCACGCGATGCCGGCCGGTACCCTCGAGGAGATCCGTCTGCTGTCGAACCTGGAAACGAACACGCACAAGCTGCTGCAGATGGTCTTGTTCGGACAGCAGGAGCTCAACGAACTCCTGTCGGGCGAGTCTCTTCGGCCGCTGCGCGAACGGGTCACCCAACGTTTCGAAGTCCCGCGCCTGGGCGCCGGCGAGATCGGAGCCTATCTGGCGTTCCGGCTCGAACGCGCCGGCGGCGATCGCGAGCTCTTCGAGCCGCGTGCGGTCGCACTGATGGCCCGTGCAGCCGACGGACTGGCGCGCCGCGTGAACATCCTGGCAGAGAAGGGACTGCTCGCGGCGTTCGTCGACGGGACCTCGCGCGTGCAGGCCGAGCATCTGCGCGCCGCGGTCGACGATGCGGCCTTTCGCGCGCTACGCCCTCGACCGGGCATCCTGGCACGCCTCGCCCGCCTGTTCCGCTTTCGGAGCGGATCCGCGGTGGCAACGGCACGCACGGCCTGAGCCCAAGGGCACGCCGGGGCCGGGCGCCGACATCACCGCTCTGCCGGCATCCTGAACTCGAAGCAGCTGCCGCCACCTTCGCGCGCGATGCACCGCACCGTGCCCCGATGATGCCTGGCGATCTGCCGCACCAGCGATAGCCCCAGCCCGACCCCGCCGTCGCGCTCGCTGGCGCCGCGCGCCCGGTGGAAGGGCTCGAAGATTCGCTCGCGCTCATCCTCGGGTACGCCGGGCCCGCGGTCGCAGACCCTCAGCAGCGCGACACCCGAATCGTCGGTGAGGCTCACTTCCGGTGCTTGGGTAGAGCCGATGCCGTGTCGCAGCGCGTTCTCGACCAGGTTTCGAACCAGGCGACGAAGCAGACGATCATTGCCCTGCACACGCACCATGCCGGCTTCCAGATCGACCCGATAGGGTGCGCAACACTCGGCAACCAGGCCCGCCAGATCGATCGCGCGCCAGTCACGCTGCAGCGGCTGGGCAGCCGACTGCGCGTCGAGCCGGCTGGCCAGAAGCAACTCCTCGACCAGCGCATCGAGCTCCGCCACGCTGCGCACCACTTCATCGCGCGCGTCCTCGCGCTGTGCACCCTCGAGCATCTCGACCGCCATTCGTATGCGCGCCAACGGAGAACGCAACTCGTGCGATGCATTGGCGAGCAGTCGCTTCTGCGCCTGCACCAGGGCCTCGATCCGATCGGCTGCATCGTTGAAGCTGCGCGCCAGCCGAGCCACCTCGTCGCGACCGTGCACCGGCACCCGCGACGAAAGCTCGCCCTCGCCAAGCGCCTCGACGGCGAGCTGCAGCCGAGTGAGGCGACGCGTGAGCCGCCGCACGACCGGCAGGGTCCCGAGCCCGATCACCAGGGCGACCGCGCCCAGCGTGAGCAGCAGGCCGCCGACGCCGCCGGAGAAGCGCCCGAATCGCGATGCGTCGGCCAGCAGGCGGCGACCGTCGCCCAGGCGCACGACGAACCAGGTTTGCGTCGGCCCGGCCCGCCAGCGCGCGAGCGTCGCGCCGGGGGCCGGAACGTCGGCCGGTGGTGCGGCGGCGCGCTCGCCGGCGGCAGCCAGCATTCGGCCGTCGGGCGCGACCAGCGAAAGGCTCGCGCCGGTTCGCTCACGCCAGCGCTCGAGGGTCGTGCGCCATTCGGTCGGGCTCGCAGCGACGGGCAGGAGATCGTCGGCGAGCCACGCGAGCGTGGCGGCGCTGCCCGTGTCGCGGTCGGCGCCCGGGCCCAGGCGCCATGCGCCGGCACCGACCATCGCGAGCGCGAGCAGGCTTGCCATCACGGCGAGCCAGATCTTCATGTGCAGGCGCATGCCGGCGAGATGCCTCATGGTTGCGACGCCGCGAAAAGGTAGCCGGCGCCGCGAACCGTGATCACGCGCCGAGGGTGCTTCGGGTCGTCCTCGATCGCGGCCCGGATCCGAGCGACATGGACGTCGATCGATCGATCGAAGCTGTCACTGGCGTCCGCCAGCACCTGGTCGATCAAGGCTTCACGCGACAAGACCCGTCCGGCCGAGCGCGCCAGCGCGAGCAGGATGTCGAACTGGCGAGCGGTCAGCGTGCGTTCCTCGCCGTCGACCCGGACCGCGCGCGCGTCGGGTTCGATCTCCAGGCGCCCGAAGCGCAGCAATGGCCTGGCAGGCCCCGGGCTCGTGGTGCCGGCGGCACCGCGACGCATCACCGCGCGTATCCGCGCCAGGAGCTCGCGCGGCTCGAAGGGCTTGGGCAGATAGTCGTCGGCGCCCATCTCCAGGCCCACGATTCGATCCGACACGTCGCCACGCGCGGTCACCATGATGATCGGCGCCGTACTGATCTGCCGGATTCGGGCGCAAAGCGTCAGCCCATCGACGTCTGGGAGCATCAGATCGAGCAGCACGAGTTCGTAGGGCTGGCGCTCCAGATGCACGAGCGCGCGGGCGCCGTCGTCGGCGACCGCGACCTCGTGGCCGGCATCGGACAGGTAGGCGCGCACCATGGTCGCCAGTCTGAAGTCGTCCTCGATCATCAGGATTCGCATGGAAACTCCGTCGGCACCCGTTGCGGCGCCCCGCCGCCGTGATTGTGCCCGGCCGGATGCGACGCCGCGATGCATGCGAAGATCGGCAACGGGTGAGGAGAGCGAGGATGCACGAGAGCACGCGAATGATCGCCGGGGAGCCGGCGCAGGCCTGGCTGCGGATGCTTGCGTCGCTGTGGCTGATGATGATCGGCAGCGCCGGCATGTACGTGGTCACGGTGGTCCTGCCGGCGGTGCAGGCAGAGTTCGGCGTCTCGCGTTCGGATGCGTCGCTGCCCTACACGCTCACGATGATCGGCTTCGGGCTCGGCGGCATCGCGATGGGCCGACTGGCGGACCGGTTCGGGATCGTCTTGCCACTCACGATCGGCGCGGTGTCGCTCGCCGCGGGTTTCTCGCTCGCGAGCATGGCACCAGGCCTGTTGGCCTTCTCGGCGATCCAGGGCCTGCTGATCGGGTTCCTGGGCTGCTCCGCCACCTTCGGGCCCCTGGTCGCCGACACCTCGCTTTGGTTCACGCGCCGGCGCGGCATCGCGGTCGCGATCTGCGCCAGTGGCAACTACCTGGCCGGCACGGTATGGCCTCCGATCACCGAGGCGATGATCGCCGCGTGGGGCTGGCGCGATGCCTATCGGGTGATCGGCCTGGTGAGCATCCTGGCCATGCTGCCGGTCGGCGCGCTGCTGCGCGCGCGGGCGCCGGCCCTGCAGCCCGGCGCCCCGGTCGGGGCCTCGGTGCAGGCCGGATTCTCGATGTCGCCGAATGCCGCCACCAGCCTGCTCGCGATCGCCGGCGTGGGCTGCTGCGTGGCCATGGCGATGCCCCAGGTCCACATCGTCGCCTACTGCGGCGATCTGGGCTACGGGGCGGCCAGTGGCGCCCGGATGCTGTCGTTGATGCTCGCCTTCGGCATCGTCAGCCGGCTGGTCTCGGGCCTGGTCTGCGACCGCATCGGCGGACTGCGCACCCTGCTGCTGGGCGCCAGCCTGCAGGCGCTGGCCCTGGTGCTGTTCCTTCCCTTCGACGGAATCGTCCAGCTCTACCTGATCTCCGCACTGTTCGGACTGTTCCAGGGCGGCATCGTCCCTTCGTACGCGATCATCGTGCGCGAGCACTTCCCGCCCGCACAGGCAGGTGCGCGGGTGGGTATCGTGCTGATGGCCACGCTGCTCGGGATGGCGCTCGGCGGCTGGGCTTCGGGACGGATCTTCGATCTCACTGGCTCCTACCAGGCCGCCTTCGTCCATGGCATCGGATGGAACCTCGTGAACATCGCGATCGTCGTGTTCCTGATGCACCGGTCGCGACAGGGCCGGGCGGCGGCCGTCGTCGCCTGATCCGCCCGAACCCCGCCGGGTGTGATCGCCTCGCTGCATGAGCCCACGCGCGCCCGGTAGTCCGCCCGGTAGTCCGACGGCGCGTTAACCGGCCCGAGGGCCGAAGCGCGACCGAGCCTTCTCGGCGAGCTGTCGACGCTGCTCCGGGGTCAGGACCTCGGCGATGTCGGCCAGCGCGCGCGACACGCGCCTGGACGCCTGGTCCAATCGGGCGAATTCGCCCGCCCGCAGGCTCTCGATCGCGGCGCGATCGATGGTCTGCGCACTGAGCAGGGAAACCGCCTTGTCGCGCCCTTCGCGATGGGCGGCGCGCATCGGCGCCAGGTCGGCGATCGCCGCTTTGGCTATCCCCGTGACCTTGGCCTTTTGCTCGTCGGTGGCGTCGACATGAGAGAGCACCCGGTCCACCGCTCGCTCGACGCGCGACTGCACTTCCTCGACGCTCATCGCCGCGTGGTGCCCGTGACCGCCCCAGCCGTGCGAATGCCACCGGTGCGCACCGCCGCTACACGCGGCCACGGTCGCGATCGCCGCGCCGATGCCGCCGATCAGCCACCAACGCCGCCGCGAGCGACCACGCCCGCCCGACGCCGGGCTCGGCGTCGGCGACGACGGCGCGGCAGCGTCCTTGCCCGGGTTGGTCGACGAATCCCTGTCTTGCTCGTTCATTGCTTCACTCCTTGTTGCTGAATCGATCCGGACGGGCCGAAGCGCCCGACACCCACAGTCTCGGGTGCTCGCGCGAACGGCGGATGAAGCTCGATGAAGAAATGTGAAGCCCAATGAAAAACGCCGGGATCCCGAGGGAACCCGGCGCCCGGCCCGAGTGGGCGGTGGCGACGATCGATCGCCGCCGGCCTCAGAGCTTGAAGCGGACGATCTTCTGCTCCTGGGATCCCAGCTTGTCGATCCCGAGCGTGACCACGTCGCCGACATTCAGGAACTGCGGCGGCTTCATGCCGGCGGCAACGCCGGGCGGCGTGCCGGTGGTGATGATGTCGCCCGGCTCGAGGGTCATGAACTGGCTCACATAGGAGACCACCGTGGCGCAATCGAAGATCATCGTCTTGGTGTTGCCACGCTGGCGCGAGCTGCCGTTGACGTCGAGCCACATGTCGAGTTTCTGTGGGTTGCCGACCTCGTCGGCCGTCACGAGCCACGGACCGATCGGCCCGAAGGTGTCGCAGCCCTTGCCCTTGTCCCAGGTACCACCGCGCTCGATCTGGAACTCGCGCTCGCTCACGTCGTTGACCACGCAGTAGCCGGCCACGTGCGAGAGCGCCGCCTTCTTCGTGACATGCCGGGCACGCGTCCCGATGACGATCCCGAGTTCGAGCTCGTAGTCGAGCTTCTTCGAGCCCTTGGGCTGCATGACGTCGTCATTGGCACCCTGCATGCAGCCAAGCGTCTTCATGAAGACGACCGGCTCCTTGGGAATCGGATTGCCCGTCTCGGCCGCATGATCGGAATAGTTCAATCCGATCGCCACGAACTTGGTGGCACCGGTGAACGGCACGCCCATGCGCTGCTTGCCGCGAACCAGCGGCAGCTTGGCGGCCTTGAGCTTGGCCAGCTTGGCCAGGCTCTTGGGCGCGAGCTGCGCCGGCCCGATGTCGGGGATCACGCCGGAGAGATCGCGCAGCTTGCCTTCGTCGTCGATCATGCCCGGCTTCTCTTTGCCAAGGCGACCATATCGCACCAGTTTCATCGGGGGTACTCCTCGTTAATTTAGGATTCTGAGGCGTCGGCCGCCAAGCACGAGACGGTGCGCTCGAGCCGGCCGTCGTCGCGCAGATTCTAGAGGACACTTCCATGCCAAGTCTCGATCCAGGTGGTCTCGGGCGATGCCGACGCGGCCTGACGGCAACGATGCGATTCGAATGCCGCGTCGCAATGGACTGATGCGATGGGCTCCCAACTGATGCTGTTCCTGCTCGGCCTGGCTGCACTGATCGGCGGCGCCGAGGTACTCGTGCGTGGCGCGTCGCGAATCGCCACGGCCTTCGGGCTGTCGCCACTGATGGTCGGACTGACCGTCGTGGCCTTCGGCACCAGTGCGCCCGAACTCGCGGTGGCGACCGGTGCCGCGCTGTCGGGTCAGACCGCGATGGCGCTGGGCAACGTGGTCGGCAGCAACATCCTCAATGTCCTGATGATCCTCGGTGCCGCGGCACTGATCGCGCCGCTGCGGGTCGATCGCCAATTGATCCGGCAGGAGGTGCCGATCATGATCGGCGCCTCGCTGCTGATGCTGGTGCTCGCGCTCGATGGCCGGATCTCGCGGGCCGATGCCGCACTGCTGACGCTCGGCCTGGCCTGGTACACGATCTTCCTCGTGCGTCGCGCCCGGCTCGAGCGCAATGAGCCACGTGGCGACGACTCGAGCACCGTCGCGCGCACCGGTGTCGGGGCCCGGCTGCTCGATCTGGCCATGGTCCTGGCCGGGCTCGCGCTGCTGGCCAACGGCGCCGACTGGCTGGTCGAGGCGGCATCGGCATTCGCGCGCAGCTTCGGCATCAGCGATCTGGTGATCGGGTTGACCGTGGTCGCACTCGGTACCTCGGCGCCCGAGCTGGCCGCATCGATCGTCGCCGCGCTTCGCGGCGAGCGCGACATGGCTGTCGGCAACGTGATCGGCAGCAACCTGTTCAACATCCTGGGCTGCATCGGGATCGCCGGCTTGCTGGCCCCGTCGGGCCTGCCGGCACCGGCATCCCTGCTGAGCTTCGACCTTTGGGTGATGATCGCGGTGGCGGTCGCCTGCCTGCCGATCTTCTTCACCGGACGCGAGGTGGCCCGATGGGAGGGCGCGCTCTTCCTCGCCTACGCGGCGGCCTATGTCGGATACGTGCTGCTTGCGGCCACCCACCATGACGCGCTGCCCTGGTTCTCCAACGCGATGCTCTCGTTCGTGCTGCCGCTGACAGTCGTGACGCTGGTCGTCAGCGTGGTCGCGCCCGGCCAGGCGCGAGGCGACTGAGAAACGTTCCCTGCGTCTTGCGCTCACCGAGCCGGCTGCTGCGATCCTGCGAGCCAGCCGCGATTCAGGCGTCGAACTGCATTGCGGCCAGGCGCGCATAGAGGCCGCCCGCCGCGACCAACTCGGCGTGTGTGCCCTGCTCCGCGATCGCGCCGTGATCCAGGACGACGATACGATCGGCATTGACGATCGTCGCCAGCCGATGGGCGATGACGATCGTCGTGCGCCCCTTCATCGCCTGCTCGAGCGCCGCCTGAACCGCGCGCTCGCTCTGCGCATCGAGCGCGCTGGTCGCTTCGTCGAGCAGCAGCAGGGGCGGATTCTTGAGCAGCGCCCGCGCGATCGCGATCCGCTGGCGCTGCCCGCCGGACAGCCGAACCCCGCGCTCGCCCAGAAAGGTGCGATAGCCCTCCGGCAGCCGGGTGATGAACTCGTCGGCGCGCGCTGCACGCGCGGCGGCGACGACTTCCTCGTCGCTGGCGTCGAGTCGACCGTAGCGGATGTTCTCCATCGCATCGGCCGAGAACACGACGCTGTCCTGCGACACCAGACCGATCGCCTGGCGCAGCGAGGCGCTGTCGAGCTGGCGCAGGTCGTGGCCGTCAATCTCGATGCGCCCTTGCTGCGGATCGTGGAAACGCAGCAATAGCTGGAACACCGTCGTCTTGCCGGCCCCCGACGGGCCGACCAGGGCGACGGTCTCGCCCGGGGCGACCCCGAAGGACACCGCGTCGAGCGCGGCCTCGCCCGGGCGAGAGGGGTAGGAGAAGCAGACCGATGACAGATTCACGCTCGCGCCACGCAACATCGTCCCCGACGCCACCGGCAAGTGCAGCGACCCCGACATGATCGTGGGCCTGGCCTCGAGCAGCTCGAGCAGACGCTCGGTCGCGCCCGCGGCGCGCTGGATATCGCCCAGCACTTCGGCGATCGCTCCGGTCGAGCCCGCCACCAGCGCCGCATACATCACGAACTGCGCGAGCACGCCCGCGGTCATTCTGCCGTCGAGTACGGCATGGGCGCCGAGCCACAGCACGAACACGATGGCGCCGAACACGAGCACGATCGCCAGCGCGGTGAGCAGCGCGCGCGCCCGATTGCGGCGCACCGCGCTGGCGAAAGCGCGCTCGGTGGCATCGGCATAGCGCGTGGCCTCGAGCGACTCGCGCACGTAGGCCTGCACGATCTGCATGGCGCCCAGGGTTTCGCCCGCCAGCGCGCCGGTGTCGGCAATGCGGTCCTGGCTGTCTCGCGACAGCCGCCGCACCCGACGCCCGAACACGAGGATCGGCGCGACCACCGCGAGCAGCATGCCGATGATCAGCGAGGCCAGCGTCGGGCTGGTCACGACCATCATCGACACGCTGCCCACGAACAACAACAGGTTGCGCAACCCGAGCGAGATGCTCGTCCCCACCAGCGTCTGGATCAGCGTGGTATCGGTCGACAGACGCGACAAGACCTCGCCGGTGCGCAGAGTCTCGAAGAAGACCGGGTCCTGGCGCAGGACCTGCGAATAGACCGCTTCGCGCAGGTCCGCCGTCACGCGCTCGCCAAGCCATGACACCAGGTAGAAGCGCAATGCGGTGCCCAGGGCCAGGACGCAGGACACGCAAAACAGCGCGACGAACACCAGGTTCACCTGCCCCGCGCCGGCGCTGAGCGCCGCATCGGCGAAACCGAGATCGATCAGCTGGCGAAAGGCCAGTGGCAGCGTCAGCGTGGCGGCGGCCGCGACGACCAGGGCCACAGCGGCCAGCGCCAGTCGCAGGCGATAGCGCAGCACGAAAGGACGCAAGGCGCCCAACACGGCCAGCGCCGGGCGCTTGGGCGCCGAGCCCGGGGATGGGTCGGGTGCGTTCTTCGGGGAGGTGTCGGGGGCGGGCACGGCCGGGTCTTCGGGCTTCATCGGACCGGATTATCGGGCACGGCGCCCAGGTCGGGGGTATCGATGCCGCGACAGGAACGGCGGCGGAACCCGGACGCCAGCCGGCATCGCCGCAGCCGGTTATGATCGTTGCGATGGCCCGGCGAAGTCCGGGCGCCGATCACGCCGATGGAGGTCAGAGAATGAGTGTCGACACGATTGCACAACGGTTCGGCAGCGGGCAGGCCGTGCGCCGAGTCGAGGACGATGCGCTGCTGCGCGGCGCGGGCAAGTACACCGACGACGTCGTCCCGGCCGGTCAGCTCGTGCTGATGTTCCTGCGCTCGCCCTACCCGCATGCGCGTATCGCCTCGATCGACACCGCCGACGCCGCCGCAATGCCCGGCGTCGTCGCCATCTATACGGGCGCCGAGCTGGTCGCGGCGGGCGTATCGCCCATACCCGGTCCGCCCGAGGCCTTCAAGCGCCCCGACGGCAGCGATCCCGCGACCGCACCACGCCTGCCGCTCGCACATGAGCGCGTGCGCTATGTCGGCGAGGCGGTGGCCGCGGTGGTGGCCGAGTCGCGGGATGCGGCGCGCGATGCCATCGAGGCGATCATCGTCGACTTCGACGAGCTGCCGGCAGTCACCGATGCCGCGGCGGCGATCCAGCCGGGGGCGCCCGTGCTGTGCGATGCCGCTCCGGACAACATCGCCGCGCGCATGTGCCACGGCGACGCCAAGGCCGCCGACGCCGCTTTCGCGAGCGCAGCCCATGTCGTGAGCCTGGACTTGCTCAACCAGCGACTCGCGCCGGCGTCGATCGAGCCGCGCTCGATCCTCGCCTGGACCGAAGCCGATAGCGGACGCCTCGTCATCCGGCTCTCGAGCCAGATGCCCACCGGCGTGCGCGACACCATGTCGGGCGTCCTCGGGATCCCGGCCGACCAGGTCAGGGTGCTGGTGGGCGACGTCGGTGGCGGATTCGGCATGAAGACCGGCATGTATCCGGAAGACGCCGCGGTCGGGTTCGCGGCCCGCCGGCTCGGCCGCCCGGTCAAGTGGATCGCCGATCGCAGCGAAGAAATGCTCTCGGCCGTGCATGGCCGCGACATCCGCAGCAAGGCGCAACTCGCCCTCGACGCCGACGGCCGGATCCTGGCACTGCGGGCCGAGACGCTCGCCAATGTCGGCGCCTATGCGACCGCCACCGGGGTGGCGATCCAGTTGCTGATCGGGCCGTGGGTGATCACGAGCGTCTACGACATCCCGGTCATCGACCTGAACCTGACCGCGGTCATGACCAACACGGCGTCGGCCGGCGCCTATCGCGGCGCCGGCCGCCCCGAGGCGATCTACCTGATCGAACGACTGATGTCCCAGGCGGCTCGCCAGACCGGTATCGATGCGGCCGAGATCCGTCGTCGCAACCTGATCCGGCCGGAACAGATGCCCTACACGAACCAGATGGGGCAGACCTACGACAGTGGCCACTTCGAGCAGCTTCTCGATACGGTCCTGGAGCGCTCGGACTACGCGGCCTTCGATGACCGGCTGGCTGCGTCCAGGGGCAATGGCCGGCTGCGCGGCCGGGGCCTGGTGACCTTCCTCGAATGGACCGGCGGCAACGTCTTCGAGGAACGCGTCACGGTGCGAATTGCCGCCGACGGATTCATCGAACTGTGGACCGCGACGATGGCCATGGGCCAGGGCATCCAGACCAGCCTCGCGCAACTGGCCGTCGACGTGTTCGGCGTGCCGATCGAGCGGATCCGCATGATGCAGGGCGACACCGACATGGCCAACGGCTTCGGCAGCGCCGGCTCGCGTTCCCTGTTCACCGGTGGATCGGCGGTGCGCGTGGCATCCGAGCGCACCATCGACAAGGCGCGGGATCTCGCCGCCGACGCGCTCGAGGTCGCCCCCGACGACATCGAGTACCAGGCCGGCCGCTTCACCGTCATGGGCACCGACCGAGCGATCGATCTCTTCGAACTGGCCGCCCGCCAGAGCGACGCCCAGATCCATGTCGACTCCACCAGTAGCGTCGGGGGCCCCACCTGGCCGAACGGCGCCCATGTCTGCGAGGTCGAGATCGAGCCGGATACCGGCGCCGTGCAGGTGGTCTCGTATGTGAACGTCAACGACGTCGGCCGGGTCGTCAATCCGATGATCGTCGTCGGCCAGCTCGAAGGGGGCGCCGTCCAGGGAATGGGCCAGGCATTGTGCGAGGCGGTCGCCTATGACCCGGAATCGGGCCAGTTGCTGACCGGTAGCTTCATGGACTACGCGATGCCACGTGCCGACATCTTCGGCGGCTTCGACACCTCGATGGATCAGTCGGTGCCCTGTCTGAACAACCCGCTCGGGGTCAAGGGCGTGGGTGAGCTCGGCACCATCGGCGCGACGCCCGCGGTCGTGATCGCGGTGATCGACGCGCTGGTCCGTGCCGGCGTGCCGCTCGAGCGGGCCAATGCGCTGCAGATGCCGCTGACGGCCGAGAAGGTCTGGGGCGCGCTCAGAGGCTAGCGCACGCGCCAGGCGTTCGCGCGGCACGTGCCAGCCGCGCGACGCCCTCGGCGCATCGCGCCTCGCCTACCGTCGAGAACGCCAGCCTCAGGCTGGACCGGTCGGGCGCATCGGCGAAGAAGGGCTCGCCAGGTACGTACATCACGCCGTGATCTAGCGCCACGGGCAGCAGCGCGGCCGCATCGGTGCCGTCCTCGAAGCGCGCCCACAGGAACATCCCGCCATCCGGATCGTTGAAGCCGATGCGATCCCCGAAATGCCGATGCAGCGCGTCGGCGAGGGCCCGCTTGCGCGCGCCATAGGCCCGTGCGATCGCGGCGACGCGGGTCGGCAGCCGTCCCGAGCCCAGGTAGCGGGCGGCGATCTCCTGCGTCAGCGCCGAGGTCTGCAGGTCCAGGCTCTGTTTGACACGGGTCACCGGTCCGACCAGTGCCTCGGGCAGTACGGTCCAGCCGATTCGAAGCGCCGGCGCGACCACCTTGGAGAGAGAGCAGACATGGATCACGCGTGCCGCTGCGCCCGGCACCCGGGGCGCGAGCGCAAGCAGGGAGGGCAGCGGCTCGCCCCCGAAACGCAATTCGCCATAGGGATCGTCCTCGATCAGCCAGACGTCGTGGCGCACCGCCCATTCGAGCAATGCCAGCCGGCGCGCCAGCGACAGACAGGCCCCGCTCGGATTGGCGAAGGTCGGCACCACGTAGGCGAGCCTGGGCGCGAGCCCGGCACAGGCGGCATCGAGTCGCTCGACGCACAGGCCGTCGGCATCGACATCGACCGCCACGACGCGGGCCTGCGCGAGATGCAGCACCTGTAGCGCGGCCAGATACGACGGGCGCTCCACGACGACTGTCGCGCCCGGATCGAGCAGGCTGCGCACGACGAGGTCGAGTGCCTGCTGGGACCCACTCGTGACCAGCACGCGCGACGCCTCCACCGGCGCACCGCGCTCGCCCATCAGTCGGGCCAACGCCTGGCGCAAGTCGTCCTGGCCCTCGGTGGCGCCGTACTGGAAGACGTCGACTCCGGTCTCGAGCACGGCCGCGGTGGCGGCGTGAAGCCCCTCGAGGTCGAACATCGCCGCCGCCGGCAGGCCGCCGGCAAACGAGATCATGCCGGGCCGGCGTGCATGGGCGAGCAAGTCGCGGATCGCCGAGCTGGTCAGGCCCGCGGCACGCGCCGACAGGCGCGGCCTCGGGCCCGCGTCGGCGACGGGAGGCTGGGTCGTGTTCATGCCACCATCATCGCGAGGTGGCGAGGCCTTGTCGCGATACGGTCGGCGCCTTCATCACCGACGCCGTGCCGGCCCTGACTCCGGTACAGTACCGCTACAGCGCCGACCCATCACGCGCAAGACGCCGATCCGCGTCCCGAATCGATCCGCGAGTGGCTCAGACCGGGTCGGCGTTGTGCGGCTCGGTCACCACGGATGCCGGCACGTCTCGTGCGGCCTCGCGCCGGCCCAGTGCGTCGAGCGCCCTGGCTTCGGGCCGCGGCCGGCCGAACAGGTAACCCTGCAGCCGGTCGCAGCCGAGGTCGGCGAGCAGCTGCGCCTGCGCCTCGGTCTCCACCCCCTCGGCCGTGACGCGCATGCCCAGCGCCTTGCCCAGGGCGGCAATGGTTCGCACGATGTCCGTCATCTTGGGCCCCTGGTCGGCCATGCCGAGCACGAAGGCGCGATCGATCTTCAGGCCTGCGAACGGGAGCTTCCAGAGGTAGCTCAGGCTCGAATAGCCGGTCCCGAAATCGTCCAGGATCAGTCGCACGCCCAGCAGGTCGAGCTGGCGCAATGCGTCGGCCACCGGTTCACCTTCGGCGATCAGCACGTTCTCCGTCAACTCGAGTTCGAGCCGATGGCTCGGCAAGCCACTGTCGGCCAGGGCCGAACGCACGGTCTGGAGCAGACGTCCGTCGCCAAACTGGGTCGGCGACAGGTTGACCGCCACGCTGAGGCCGCCGGGCCAGGTCGAGGCCGCGCGGCAAGCACGCGCCAGCGTCCAGGCGCCGATCCGATTGATCAGTCCGGTGTGCTCGGCGACCGGAATGAAAACCTCCGGCGACAGGTAGCCGCCCGCCGGGTCGCGCAAGCGGATCAAGGCCTCGAAGCCGCACGGGGTGCGCCGACGCGCGTCGAAGACCGGCTGGAAGTGCAACTCGAATCGATCGTGCTCGAGCGCGTCGCGCAGCAATTGCTCGATGCTGAGCCGATCGTCGAGCAAGGTGCGCATGTCCTCCGAGAATCGCGCGGTACGACCGCGCCCGCCGCTGCGCGCATGACGCAGCGCGATGGCTGCGCGCGCTAGCAGCGAGTCGGCCCCGAAGACCTGCGTGTTGCTGCCGCTCGATAGCGCATAGCCGACCGAAACCGTCAGGCGCAGCTCGCGCGATCCGGTCACGAAGGGTTCATGAAGGGCATCGACGATGCGTTGCGCATAGGCATCGGCATCGGCCGTATTGCGTACCGCATGCTGGGCGATGACGAACTCGTCCGCGCCCCAGCGAGCAAGCAGGTCCAGCGGCCCGCACAGGCCGCTGAGCCGACGCGCACACTGACGCAGCACGGCGTCCGCACCCTCGATGCCCAGCGCCTCGTTCAGGTCGGCAAAGCCGTCGATGTCGACCTGATGGACCACCATCGAGCGTCCGGAGCGCGTGCTCGCCGAGAGCATCTCCGTGGCCAGGGCCAGGAAGCGCTCGCGGTTGTTCAGCCCGGTGAGCGGATCCTGGGCGACCCGCAACTCGCCGCGTACGGCGGCCTGTCGTCGTCGACGGCCACGGTACCAGCCGAAGGCGAGCGGCGCGCCGACGGCCAGCAGTACGGACAGCCCGAGCGCGGGCAGGATCGCCAGCAGTCGCCCGGCGTGAAAGCTGCGGCGCTCGCGCGCGTCGAGCAGTAGTGTCGCGGTCCCCGCGATCCTTGCGCCCGAGGCCATTGCGACCTCGACCCGCAGGGCGGCACCGGGCTCCTGGGCCTCGAGCGCGCTCGGGTCCATTGTTCCCCCCCGCAAGACGGTGCGGCCATCGGCGCCGCGAACGACGAAGCCGAGCACCGCCGGTTGCCGGGCCGCGGCATCGAGCAAGGCGCGTTCCACGGGAGTCACTGCATGTTCGCCCTGGACGAGCGCATCGAAGTCGGGAAGCGTGCGAACCAGCGCCTGGGCCCAGAGCTTGGCTCCGGCGCGCAAGTCGTCGGCGGCATACCAGCGCGCAGCCGCCGGAATGACGAGCGCGACCACGCCAGCGACCAGCAGGGTCGCGGCGATCAGGCCGGTCAGCGCGCGGCGCAGGAACGCTTCGTCGTACACTCTTTTCTTCGTCCGTGGCTCGGAGTTCGCCGGTGCCGAGGCGCACCGCGGTGTCAGCCGCGACGTACGCCAGCAGCGCTCGCCCTCTGATGCTCTTCTAGGCCGGCCGCACCAGGGCCTCAATGCGTCCCCGATGGGCGTGAAGGCCGCTGCGACCGGCGGCAGCTGGACCACGCGCCCATGATCGATCTCAGCAGCGACACCCAGACCCGGCCGAGCGCCGCAATGCGCGAGGCGATCGCCCGCGCCGTCGTGGGCGACGAGCAACACGACGACGACCCGACCGTGACCACGCTCAACGAGCGAGTCGCCGACCTGCTGGGCAAGCCAGCCGCCCTGTTCCTGCCCACCGGCACCATGTGCAACCTGATCGCGGTCAAGACCCATACCCGCCCGGCCGACGTGATCTTCGCCGAGTCCGATGCCCATGTGCTTCGCGCCGAGGCCGGCGGTGCGGCGTTGGCCTCGGGCGTGCTGACCGAATCGGTCCGTGGCGCGGCCGGACTGCCGCCAGGATGCTTCGGTCCCGACGACCTCGACGCCGCCATCGCACGGGCCTGCGCGCTTCCGGCGCCCCACGGTCCGGCACCACGCCTTCTGTGCGTGGAGCAGACGCACAACTTCGGCGGCGGCAGCGTCTGGCCGGTCGAGCTGCTTGCCGCAGTCGGCGCGCGCGCACGCGAGCACGGACTGGCCGTGCACATGGACGGTGCCCGGCTCCTGAACGCCGTGCGGGCCACCGGCAGGCCGGCCCTCGACTTTTGCCGATCGGTCGACAGCGTCTGGCTCGACTTCACCAAGGGGCTGGGCGCGCCACTGGGCGCCGTGCTGGCGGGCGATCGCGAGTTCATCGCGGCGGCACGACGCTACAAGCACCTCTTCGGCGGCGCCATGCGCCAGGCGGGAATCGCGGCGGCGGCCTGCCTGTACGCGCTCGATCACCACGTCGAGCGGCTCGACGAAGACCATGCCAATGCCCAACGCCTGGCCGCCGGACTGGCAGCCGTGCGAGGGCTGCGACTGGTCCACGGCGCACCGCAGACCAACATCGTCTTCTTCGAGGTCGACAAGGGCTCGTTCGATGCCGCCGGATTCGCCGCCCGCTGCCTCGAGCGCGGACTGCGCTTCTCCGCGATTGCCGGCCGGGTCCGTGCGGTGACCCACCTGGATGTCGGGCGTACCGGTATCGAAGAAGCGATCCGAATCGTGACCGACGTATTGGACGCCGCCGGATCGAGGCTGGCAGACTGAGCGCGTGAGCATGGCTGGCGGCAGGGCACCGCGCCGCCAGCCATGCTCACGCGTCGGTACGGGCGCCGAGTTGCGGCGCCCGGCAATCGCGCGCCCGGCGCGCCGCAGGGGGACACGGATGAGCACGGAAGAACGGATCCAGCGGGCCTTGACCCTGAGCGGCGTGGTGCCGCCGGTGGCGATGCCCTTCGACGGCGACAGCCGCCTGGTGCGCTCGGCGATCGCCGAGCAGATCGATTTCATCGTCGAGGCGGGTGTCGGTGGCCTGGTGGCCGGCGGCAGCACCGGCGAAGGCCACACCCTGTCCGATGCCGAGTTCGTCGATGCGATGCAGGCGGCCAGCGAAGCCACCCGCGGCCGGGTACCCTTCGTCGCCGGCCTGATCGTCAACAGCACTCGCCAGGCGATCGAGCGCACCCGCATGCTCGACGGACTCGAGATCGCGGCGCTGCAGGTCACGCCCGTGTTCTACCTGTTCAAGCCCGACGCCGATGCCACGGTCGCGCATTTCCGCGAGATCTGGGAGCAGACCGGCGTGCCGATCCTGATCTACAACGTGATCCCGTGGAACTACCTCGACATCGCGCTGATGCAGCGCGTGATGGCCGAAGTGCCGGGCGTGGTGGGCATCAAGCAAAGCTCGGGCGACCTGAAGTCGCTGTCCGACCTGATGCTGTCGGCGCCACCCGACAAGCGCTTCTTCAGCGGCATCGACGCGCTGCTGTGGCAGTCGTTCTCGCTCGGCGCCCACGGCGCGATCTCGGCGCTCACCAGCGCGGTCCCCTTCGCGACCGTCCGGCTGTGGAAGATGGTCCAGGCGGGTGAGCACGACGCCGCGCGCGACCTCCACTTCCGGCTCAACGCCCTGTGGAATGCCTGCTCGCACGACAACCTGCCGGCCTGCGTGAAGTACATCCAGCACCTGCAGGGCCTGCATCTGCACGGACCGCGAGCGCCGATGCAGCCGGTGGGCGACGCGCAGAAGAAGGCGATCGATCCGGCGCTCAGGCGGGTGCTCGAGGTGCGCTGACAAATCGTGTCGTCCGGGTGGGCGCCCAGGCGGGCCCGCTCAGCGCGCGGGCGGCGGCGACACGCCCAGCCGTTCCCCCCAGGGCAGCAAACCCTCCATGATGCCCTCGCGCAGCATGACGCCGTCGCGCAATTGCGCCTGCTTTCGCCCCAGTCCGCGCTCGCCCGGTAGCCGCACCGGCCGGGAAGGATCGGCCGGCGCCGAGCCGTGGCAGGCGTCCACCAGCCAGTCGGACTGGCGCAGGAAGCCCGCCCCACCGCCAAAGGCCTCCGGATCGTAGACCTGCACCCAGACCGTCGCGCCCCAGCCCTCGGGCGGGTCGGCCCGGCCATGGGCGGCCAGGCCCGCGGTGAGCGCCTCGATCGTCAGCGCCAGCCCATAGCCCTTGTGACCGGCATCGGGGCCGCCCAGCGGCATCAGCGTGCCGGGCGGACTGGCGTGCAGCACCGATGGATCATCGGTGGGGCGTCCATCGGAATCGAGCCACCACGGGTTGGCGCCACGCGCCTTCGCCGCGTGCAGCCGGTTGGTCATGCCGTTGGTCGTGATCGACGCCGAGATGTCGATCAGCACCGGCAGGCTCGAGGTCGGGATCCCGACGGCGATCGGATTGGGCGTGTAGACCGCCGTGGTACCACCGAAGGGCGCGACGCTGGCCGTGGCCGGGTCGGAACTGGCGATCAGCACCATCAGTCCGTCGCGCGCCGGTTGCTCGAGGTAGGCCGCAAGGCAGGCGATGTGATGACAGCGTCGGATCGCGACCGTGGCCGCGCCATGCGCGCGCGCGCGCGCCGAGGCCCAGGCGACGGCGCGCCGCACCAGATGCGGGCCGGGCAGGCGCCGGCCGTCCCAGGTCGCGACCGATGCGCGTTCGGTCACCACGTCGGGGGCGCCATCCCGGGTCATCTGGCCGCCTGCCAGTTGGTCGAGATAGCCGGCCAGCAACTGCAAACCGTGCGTGTCGTGGCCGAGCAGATCGCCCTCGACCAGCACGTCGGCCACATCGACCGCGATTCCGGGCGCAAGGCCGCTTGCCTGGAGTAGTGCCAGGGCGAACCCGCGCAGCCCCTCGGCCTCGTAACGCGTGGTGCTCGGTGCGCTCATCTCGATCTCCGGTGTTTCGGGCGAAATGCCCTGCTTGCCCGGGCGGTGCATGCGGGCGCCAGGGCGATCCGGCCGGGCGCCTGCGACCGGGCCATCGATCAGTAGGTGGCCCGACCACCGGTGAGGTCGAATGCGGCGCCGGTCGAGAACGAGCATTCCTCGCTCGCGAGCCAGGCCACCATCGCCGCCACCTCCTCGACCTCGCCAAAGCGCCCCATCGGGATCTTCGAGAGCATGTAGTCGATGTGCTGCTGCGTCATCTGCGCGAACAGCGGCGTCCGTACCACGGCGGGCGTCACGCAGTTCACCCGCACGCCCGACGAGGCCGTCTCCTTGCCGAGCGACTTGGTCAGTGCGATCACCGCCGCCTTCGACGCGCTATAGGCCGGCGCATTCGGGTTGCCCTCGAGGCCGGCCACCGACGCGATGTTCACGATGCGGCCATAGTCCTGTTCGAGCATGACCGGCGTGACCTCGCGACAGCACAGGTAGAGCCCGTGCAGGTTGACGTCGATGACCTGCTTCCAGGCGTCGACCGGGTATTCCCAGGAAGTCGCATTGGGCCCGGTGATGCCAGCGCTGCAGCACAGGATGTCGATCCGGCTCGCGTCGGCGCATGTCGCGGCTACGGCCGCCTGCACCGAGGCATGGTCGGTGACGTCGACCTCGATCGCCAAGTGGCTGCCGGCGGCCACTGCCGGCAAGGCCGATGCCTGCTGGCGCGCCGGCTCGAGCTGCCGATCCCAGATCACGACCCGCGCGCCGCTCTCGGCGAAGCGCTGGGTGATGGCGGCCCCGATGCCCGATGCGCCGCCGGTGACGACCGCGACCCGGCCCTGCAGATCGATCGTGTTCATCTCGTCTCCTCGCTGATTTCGAACCATTGTCCTGACTGATTGAACCACGACCGACGCCCGCTCGCGCGAGCGGGCCGCCCCCTTCGGTATGATCCCCCGCTCCAGGAGGATTACCGATGAAAGTGCTGTTCACCGACAACCAGATGCGCGACCCCGACGTCGAGCGCAAGGTGCTCAACGATGCCGGCATCGAGCTCCTAGAGAGCCACTGCCGAACCGAGGACGAAGTGATCGCGCAGGCGGCCGACTGCGATGCGCTGCTGATCACCTACGCACCGGTCGGCGAGAAGGTCTTCTCGGCGCTCCCGAAGATCGGCCTTTGCTCGCGCATGGGCGCCGGCTTCGACACCATCGACATCGCAGCCGCCGCGCGCCACGGCGTCTGGGTCGCGAACTCGCCCGACTATGGCGTCGGCGAGGTGTCCTTGCATGCACTCACGATGCTGCTTGGCGTGATTCGAAACATCGTGCGCTTCGACCGCGACATCCACGGCGGCAATTGGCACCACTCCACCACCGGTTCGATTCCCCGCGCGCAGGACCTCACCGTGGGCGTGCTGGGCCTGGGCCGGATCGGCAAACGCTTCGCGCACTACGCGCAGCCGATCTTCAAGAAGGTCATCGCACACGACCCCTACCTTATCGAAGGCGACTTCCCGCAGTACGTCGGGAAGGTGGGGCTGGAGGAGTTGTTCGAGCGCGCCGACGCGATCTCCATCCACTGCCTGCTCAACGACGAGACCAAGTCGATGGTCAGCGACCGGCTGCTGGGCCTGATGAAGCCGGGCAGCTACCTGGTCAACACGGCCCGTGGCGCCGTCATCGACATCGATGCCCTCACGCGCGCGGTCCAGGCCGATCGCTTCGCCGGCGTCGGCCTGGACGTTCTGCCGGTGGAACCGGTTCCGGCCGGCCATCCGCTGCTGGACGATCCGCGCGTGATCTTCTCGCCGCATGCTGCCTTCTACTCGGTCCAGGCCGAGATCGAACTGCGTCGCAAGACCGCGCAGAACATCGTGACGTGGATGAAGACCGGCCGCCCCGACTATCCGGTGGTGACGGGCAACCGGCTGCCGCCGAATCTCAAATCGTGATGCCGCCGTCCACATTGAAGTACTGGCCGGTGGCGAACGCGCTTTCGTCGCTGGCCAGGTAGACGACGATCGGTACGATCTCGTCGGCCACCGCCAGCCGGCCCATCGGCTGGCGGGCCGTGAACATCTTGCGTGCCTCTTCGATGTCGCCGAGCTCGCGCATGCGATCGTGCAGGCTGGGCGTTTCGACGGTGCCCGGACAGATCGCGTTGCAGCGGATTCCCTTGGTGACGTAGTCGGCGGCGACCGACTTGGTCAGGCCGATGACGGCCGCCTTGGTGGTGCCGTAAACGAAACGGTTCGGAAAACCCTTGATCGACGAGCACACCGAGGCCATGTTGACGATCGAGCCACCGCCGTTGTCGATCATGCGCGGCAGCGCCGCGCGGATGGTGTGATACATCGCGCGCACGTTGATCGAGAAGCTGAAATCGAGTGCGGCGTCGTCGGCCTCGAGGATCGTGCCCTGGTGCACATAGCCGGCACAGTTAAATAGCACGTCGAGTGGCGCGATCGAATCGAGCGTGTCGCGAACCGCCGCCGAGTCGGTGACATCGAGATGCCGGATCGAGATCTTCAGGCCCTCGTTCGCGGCCTCGGTCGCGAGCGTCTCGAGGTAGTCGTCGCGAATATCGGTGGCCACCACCTGCGCACCCTCGCGCGCCATCGCCAACGCGGCCGACCGACCCATGCCCTGTGCGGCCGCGGTGACGAATACATGCTTTCCGTTCAGACGTTGCGCCATCGTTCCCTTCCCTTGCCTTTGTTCTCGCCGCAGTGACGCCGGGTCGGCGACCCGGCCCGCTCATCCGCCTGCCGAGCCGGCGTGCGGAGCCGACGAGCATTATCGGCGATGCCGCTGGCTTGTGGGCCCGCATGTCCTCGCACAGCGACGGACACGCCCGGCCCACACCGCGCGCCCCCACCCGGGCGACGAAACGCCAAGCCCCCAACCCCGCGTGCGATCTGTTGAAATACCGGACATCGCCCGCCACGGGCCGACGCCATGCGCGAGGAGTGCCCCGATGAACCAGACCGTATCGCTGATCCGCCACGCCACCCTGCGACTGAACCCTGACGACGATGTCGTGATCGCTGCGCGCCCGCTCCAGGCCGGGACCCGCGTGGAGGCCGAAGGCGTCGTGTGCAATGCCGCGGTTCCGCCCGGCCACAAGCTGGCGGTGCGCGCCGTCGCCAAGGGGGCGCCGGTGCGCCGCTACGGCCAGATCATCGGCTTCGCTACCGCCGACATCGCGCCGGGCGACCATGTCCACTCGCACAACCTGGCCTTCGACACCTTCGAGCGCGACTACGCCGTCGGCGCCGATCGCCGACCTCCGCCCGCGATCGACTCGCCGGCGACCTTCCAGGGCATCCGGCGGGCCGACGGCCGCATCGCGACGCGCAACTACATCGGGGTGATCTCCACCGTGAACTGCTCGGCCTCGGTGTCACGCTATGTGGCCCAGCATTTCACGCCCGAGCGCCTGGCCGCCTACCCCAACATCGACGGCATCGTGCCGATCACCCATGGCACGGGTTGCGGCATGGCAGCCAGCGGCGAGGGCATGGACCTGTTGCATCGCGTGCTCGCCGGATTTTGCCGGCACCCGAACTTCGGCGGCGTCGTGATCATCGGGCTCGGCTGCGAGGCGAACCAGATGGGCGCGTTGTTCGAGGCCACCCATCTGGCCGAGAGCGGCACGCTCAAGCCCTTGATCATCCAGGACGCGGGCAGCCGCGCCACCGTGCAGGCGGGCATCGCGGCAGTCGAGTCGATGCTGGCGGCGGCCAACGACGTCCGACGCGAACCGGTTGCGGCCAGTCACCTCACGCTCGCGCTGCAGTGCGGCGGATCGGACGGCTACTCGGGCATCACCGCGAATCCCGCGCTCGGCGCCGCCGCCGACCTGCTGGTCGCGCACGGCGGCACCGCGATCCTGTCCGAGACCCCCGAGGTCTATGGTGCCGAACACCTGCTCACGCGCCGAGCGGTCTCGCAGGAGGTGGCCGACAAGCTGATCCGGCGCATCCACTGGTGGGAGGACTACACGGCCAGACTGAACGGCAGCATGGACAACAATCCGTCGCCGGGCAACAAGGCCGGTGGCCTGACGACCATTCTCGAGAAATCGCTCGGCGCGGTCGCCAAGGGCGGCAGCACCGACCTGGTCGACGTCTACGAGTATGGCGAGCCGGTCAGTGCGCGCGGCTTCGTCTTCATGGACACGCCTGGATACGATCCGTGCTCCATCACCGGCCAGGTCGCCGGTGGCGCGAACATCGTCTGCTTCACCACCGGACGCGGCTCGGTCTACGGCTGCAAGCCGGCGCCGTCCATCAAGCTCGCGACCAATTCTCCGCTCTACGAGCGCATGCGCGACGACATGGACGTCAACGCCGGCGAGATCGTCGATGCCGGCAAGAGCGTCCAGGACAAGGGACGCGAGATCTTCGAGTTGATGCTGCGCGTGGCCAGCGGAGAGCGCACGAAGTCCGAGATCAACGGCATCGGCGACGACGAGTTCGTCCCCTGGCAGATGGGCGCCGTGATGTAGATGCGGCGCAGGGCACGGCCCCCCGGCCCGCGCCCTGCGCCACGGCTCAGATCGGGAACTGGAACGCCGGACCCACGCCCGCGCCGACACCCGCTTTCGCCTGCACGCCCACGCCGCCGGCCACGGTGATTCCCTGGAACACGAACCGGGGCTTGGGCGTGAGTTCGATCCCGAACGAGGCCGACACGCTGCCGGCCGCGCCCGCGGCCGCGCCACCGTCGACGCTCACGACCAACGACCAGCCGTCGAAGGACTTGATGTCTTCGGTCAGGAAAGAGAATTGCAGCGTGCCCGTGGCCGCCGCGCCCGGCACCGATCCCTGCAGGCCGACCGTGGCCGTCTTGCGAAAACCCGACCAGCGCCGCGTGCTGTGCGAGACCTCGACCGAGCCGCCACCGCTGACCGCATAGGGCGAGCTCAGGTCGATGCCGGCCCCGACGCTGACCGTCTGGAGTCCTTGGGCCGCGGCGGCCTTGTCGATTTCGGCGTCACGGATGCTCTCGAGCTTGCCGTGCGCGGCATAAGCCTTCTGGTGCGCGGGCAGCTTGCGCTGGACCAGCGCGATCAGGCTGGAGAATTTCCTTACCTCGCGCGTGGCGCGCTGCACGATGTCGCGCGGGATCGGCAGGTCGATCTTGGGCCACCGGATCGTGACCCGGACACAGGCATCGCGCATCTTCGTCAGGTCGCTGCCGATCGCCAGGCTGCGCTTGTAGCCTGCCGGGCATTGGTAGCAACGCGCCTGCAGGCCATTGCGGAACGATCCGGCCGGGCAACCCGCCTTGCCGCGCTGGGTTCCGCGCGCGAAGCGGTCGGGATCGGTGCGCTTGCACGCATTCGCTGACGAGATCGGCGCCACGGTGCGATGGAATCCGCCCGGGCACGCATAGCAGTGACCGTCGCCGACGTGCCAGAACTGGCCCGAACCACGCGGACAATCGGTCTTGAGCAGCCCGGTGCCGCGGCCGTGCCGCACGGCGCGGGCGTGACGGGTCGCGCCATCGAGCTTGCAGGCACGCCCGCCTGCCACGTTGGGATCGATCGTGCGGTGATAGCCCTTCGGACAGGACCAGCAGGTCCCGTTCCAGACGTGCAGGAAGGCGCGATCCAGCTGGCCGCTCGCCGGGAATGAGGCGGCACAGTCCTTGGGCTCGCCGGCGAACTTCGCCGGCGCACCGACGATCGACACGCCCGGCTTGGGCGGCGGCTTCGCGTTGGCCGACCCCGGCACCGAGGCGACCAGCGCGAGCACGAGGCAAAAGACCGCCCGGACCCATCGACCCGGCAAGAATTCGGTGACCATGCTCGCTCCTGATTGTTGTCGGTTCTCATGACCGGGGGCGGCCCGCGACCCGGATCAGAACGCCGGCGCGCCGGATTAGTTGACGAAAAGTTGCAATCTATTCCCGATCCGGCGCCGGCGTGCGTCGACGCCACGCAGTCCGTTCCGGATACGGTCGATCGCGCGGGCCCCGATCGCGCCGGGCCCGATGGCATCGGCCGGGCGATACACTGCGAGGATTCGACAATCACCCAGGAGACACCGATGGCCCTGATCCCGCTCGTCAACCGATTGCAGTTCGACTTCGGTGCCATTGCCCTTCTCGGGTCCGAGCTCGAGCTGCTCGGGATCACCCGACCGCTGATCGTGACCGACAAGGGCGTGGTCGGCGCGGGCATCAGCGACCGGGTTCGTGCCCACATCCCCGACGGCCTGGCGGTCGCGTTCTACGACGGCACACCGGCGAATCCGACCGAGGCCGCGGTTCGGGAAGCCACGGCGCTGTTTCGCCAGCACGACTGCAACGGCCTGATCGCGATCGGCGGCGGGTCGCCGATGGACCTCGCCAAGGGCGTGGCACTGGCGGCGACTCACGACGCCACGTCGCTGTTCGAGTTTTCGGCCGTACAGGGCGGCCTCGCGAAGATTTCCAATCGTTGCGCGCCGGTGGTCGCGATTCCGACCACGGCGGGCACCGGCAGCGAAGTCAGCCGCGGCGGGGTGATCATCATGGACAACGGTGCCAAGCTGGCGATCGGCAGCCCGTTCCTGATTCCGCGTGCCGCCATCTGCGACCCCGAGCTCACGCTCGGCCTGCCGGCAGCCGTCACCGCCGGCACCGGCATGGATGCCATCGCGCACTGCATCGAGGCCTATTGCGTCGACATGGCCAGCCCGCCGGTCGACGCGATCGCGCTCGACGGGCTCACCCGAGCCTGGAATCATCTCGAGCGCGCGGTGCGCGACGGCGGCGACCGCCAGGCACGCTGGGAGATGATGATGGCCGCCTCGGAAGGCGCGCTCGGCTTCAACAAGGGGCTGGGCGCCGTCCACGCGCTCTCGCATCCGACCGGCGCGCTCAAGGGGCTGCACCACGGCACGCTCAACGCGGTCTACCTCCCCGAGGTCGTTCGGTTCAATGCACCGGTCCTTGGCGAGCGACTCGGCGGCCTGGGGCGGGCCATGGGCCTGCCGGCGGGCGAACACAACGCCGACGGAATCGCGCAGGCGATCCGCGAGCTCAACGCGCGGATCGGCATCCCCGCCGGCCTCGGCGCGATGGGCGTGTCCGAAGCCGACGCCTCCGGCATCGCCGAGGCCGCCACGCGCGACCACACCCATTTCCAGAATCCGCGGCGCGCCACCGCCGACGAATACCGCCAGATCGTGCTGGCCTCGCTCTGAGGCGCGTCTTGAACGCACCGGCTATGGGCGCCCAGCCATCGGCGGCCGGGCCCGCGGACTGCATGCGGGTCACGGCCGACGACGGACACCCGATCGACGTGCACGAATGGGCGCCCGCGATGCCGGCCCGTGCGATGGTGCTGATCTCGCACGGAATGGGCGAGCATGGCCGGCGCTATCGCCAAACGGCGGCGCACCTGAATTCGAACGGCCTGCACGTGTTCGCGCACGATCACCGCGGACACGGCCAGCGCGAGCTCGACGCCGGTCGCGCCGGCGACCTCGGGGCCGGCGGCTTCGAGGCACTGGTCGATGACATCGCCCTTGTCTGCAGCGCATTGCGCGCGCGTCATCCGGCGCTGCCGCTGGTGCTGCTCGGTCACAGCATGGGTTCCTTCGCGGCGCAGATCTTCGTCACCCGGCACAGTGCGCTCATCGATGCGCTGGTATTGAGCGGAAGCGCCGCGCTCGATCTGCGCGAGACGCAGCGACGCCGTACCGAATCGAACCCCGCGCCAGTCCGACGACTCGAGAGCTACAACGCAGCAATCCCCGATGCGCGAACGCCCTTCGACTGGCTCAGCCGCGACCCGGCCGTGGTCGACGCCTACCTGGCCGATCCGCTGTGCGGCCATTCGCTCGATGTCGCATCACGCCGAACGATGGTCGAAGCCGCGCTGCGTGCGGCGCGCCCCGATCTTCTGCGGGCCATCGCGCCTTCACTGCCGGTGCTGATCCTGAGCGGCGAGTGCGACCCGGTCAACGACAGCCTGCGCTGGCACGATCCGCTGGTCGCGCGCTACCAGGCACTCGGGCTGGACGAGGTCTCGGCACGCGTCTACCCGGGGGCTCGCCACGAGATCCTGAACGAGACCAACCGGGACGAGGTCCATGCCGACCTGGTCGCGTGGATCGATCGCGTCAGCGCAAGACGAGATTGTCGCGATGAATCAGCTCGGGCTCCTCGATGAATCCGAGGATCGCCGCGATCTGCGTCGACGGCTTGCCCATGATCCGGCGCGTGTCGGCCGACGAGTAGTTGCAAAGACCGCGCGCGATCTCGCGCCCGTCGGGGTCGTGACAAGCCACCACTTCGCCGCGCTCGAACTCACCGCTGACGCGGGTCACGCCAATCGACAAAAGGCTGCGGCCATTCTGTCGCAATGCGGTGGTCGCACCCGCGTCGAGCCACAGCGTGCCGCGCAACTGCAGGTGGTCGGCCATCCACTGCTTGCGCGCGGCCAGCCGCTGCGTCGGCGCCAGGAACTGCGTGCCGATCGTCTCGCCGCGCGCGAGTCGCAGCAGCAGATCGGGCTCCAGCCCGGAGGCCACGATCGTGTGCGCGCCGCTTTGCGCGGCGCGACGGGCGGCCAGCACCTTGGTCAGCATCCCGCCCTTGCCGATCGCCGAACCCGCGCCGCCGGCGATCTGCTCGAGCGCAAGGTCGTCGGCGCGCACCGCGGGCAGCAGCGTGGCCGTCGGATCGCGACGCGGATCGGCAGTGAACAAACCCGCCTGGTCGGTCAGGATGACCAGGGCATCGGCTTCGATCAGGTTGGTCACCAGGGCCGCCAGCGTGTCGTTGTCGCCGAACTTGATCTCGTCGGTGACGACGGTGTCGTTCTCGTTGATGATCGGCACCACGCCAAGACCGAGCAAGGTGCGCAGCGCCGAACGTGCGTTCAGATATCGGGTGCGATCCGACAGGTCGTCGTGCGTGAGCAGCACCTGGGCGCTGCGCAGGCCGAATCGGCGCAGGCAGGACTCGTAGGTTTGCGCCAGCCCCATCTGCCCGACCGCAGCCGCTGCCTGCAGGTCGTGGATCTCGGTGGGCCGCCGGGCCCACCCGAGGCGCTGCATGCCCTCGGCCACGGCACCCGACGAAACGATCAGCACCGCCCGTCCCTGCCCGTGGAGCTCGGCGATCTGGCGCGCCCAGACCGAGATCGCGGCCTCGTCGAGGCCGCGACCATGGTTCGTGACCAGGCTGGAGCCGACCTTCACGACGATTCGCCGGGCATTCGCCAACAGCGGCTGGGGCACGGGCGTGCTCACGCGTCGTCTCCGGGCTCGACGTCATCGGCCAGGCGCGCGTCGTCGAAGCGTACGTCCGGTGTCGCCGTCTCGGGCGCGCGCAGCGCATCGAGGCCCGCGTACACCGCGCGGCACAAGGCCTCGCAACCTTCGCGCGTGAGCGCCGAGATCGCATGCACATGATGCTCGTCGAACGGAATCGCGCTGCGACCGCGGCCGCGATAGGCGCGCACGAACTCGGCGATCCGTTGTTCGCGCTCATCCGGCGGGATCATGTCGATCTTGTTCAGCACCAGCCAGCGCGGCTTTTCGTAGAGATCGGGATCGTACTTGCGCAACTCTGCCAGGATCGCGCGGGCATCGCGCGCGGGGTCGGCGTCCGGGTCGAACGGCGCGAGGTCCACCAGATGAAGCAGGATTCGTGTCCGCTGCAGGTGCCGCAGGAACTGGTGGCCAAGCCCCGCCCCCTCGGCCGCGCCTTCGATCAGGCCCGGAATGTCGGCGATCACGAAGCTCTTGCCGACGTCGACCCTCACCACGCCCAGGTTCGGATGCAGCGTCGTGAACGGGTAGTCGGCAATCTTCGGGCGTGCATTGCTGACGGCCGCAATGAACGTGGACTTGCCCGCATTGGGCAGGCCGAGCAGCCCGACGTCGGCAAGCACCTTGAGCTCGAGCTGCAGCGAACGCGCCTCGCCCGGCTTGCCCGGCGTCGACTGACGCGGCGCGCGGTTGGTACTGGACTTGAAATGGATGTTGCCCAGCCCGCCCTGGCCGCCACGAGCCAGCAGTTCTCGCTGACCGTGCTCGGTAAGATCGCAGATCAGCTCGCCACTGTCGGCGTCGCGAACCTGGGTGCCTACCGGCATGCGCAGCACGATGTCCTCGCCGGCGGCGCCGTACTGGTCGGAACCGCGGCCGTGCTCGCCGTTGCGCGCCTGGTGCCGGCGCGCATAGCGATAGTCGATCAGGGTGTTGATGTTCAGGTCGGCCTCGGCCCAGACGCTGCCGCCACGCCCGCCGTCGCCACCATTGGGCCCGCCCTTGGGAATGAACTTCTCGCGCCGGAACGAGACGATGCCGTTGCCGCCGTTTCCGGCCGCCACCTCGATCCTGGCTTCGTCGACGAATTTCATCTTCTGGGAGGCTGCTCACGGAGCTGAGAAAAAAAGCCCCGCGAAGCGGGGCTTTGCTCGGGCCCCTTCATGCGAGGCCCCGGTCATACGCCCGCCCGGGTTCTACCCGCGCGGCTCGATGCTGACCGTCTGGCGTCGTTGCGCGCCCTTGACCGCGAAGCGCACCGTGCCCTCGGTCAGCGCGAACAGCGTGTGGTCGCGGCCGATGCCGACGTTCTCGCCCGCATGGTACTTGGTACCGCGCTGGCGGATGATGATCGCGCCGGCCGAGACGCTCTCGCCGCCGTAGATCTTGACGCCGAGCATCTTCGGCTTGGAGTCACGCCCGTTGCGCGTCGAGCCGCCGCCTTTCTTGTGTGCCATTCGTGTTTCTCCTTCGATCGCCGTCCGCGGTGCCCGATCGGGCACCCGGGCGGATCATCATGGCAGCCCGGATCAGGCCGGGCGGCCGCCGTCGAGTTCGTCCTGGAGCTTCTTGAGCGCGTCCCAGTCGCCGCTGGCGGCCAGGCCGGCCTGCTGCGGCCAGGTGGTCGGATCGTGCGACGCGAAGCGCGAGCCGGCCGCAGCCAGCAACTCCTTGAGCCGCTCGACCGGGGTCTGCGCGAGCTGTGCGAAGGTGAGGATGCCCGCATCATGGAAGACTTGGCAGATCTTCGGGCCGATCCCCTCGACCTTGGTCAGGTCGTCGCGCTCGCCGGCCGGCGCCGCGGCGGCGACCGCCGTCGCTGCGGTCGCTGTCGCCACCGCACCGGCATCGGCGCTGGCTTCTCCGATCGCGGACGCGATGCGGCTGACGAAGATCTCGGTGAAGCGCTGGCGATGGCCCTGCGTCTTGCGATAGTGCTTGCGACGACGCATCTTGAAGATGCGAACCTTCGGATGCTGCCCGTGGGAAAGCACCGTTGCCGAAACCGTCGCCCCGTCCACCAGCGGGGCGCCAATGGCGACCTGCTCGCCATTGCCGACCGCCAGCACCTGGTCGATCGTGATTTCAGCTCCGATGTCCGCCGGCATCTGTTCTATTTTCAATTTGTCGCCGGCTGCAACCTTGTACTGCTTGCCGCCGGTTTTTATGACCGCGTACATGGAGAAGAACCTCTGGTTGATGTTGGCCTGCCGCCCCGAGGCGCCAGCCACTGCGGCTGGACCACCGCCCCGCCCGCCAGAGCGCCCGCGTGCGCATCTGTACACCCACATACAGAGCGGCACGACAAGCGCGCCCAAGGGCAAGGCGCCCGCCCAGGCCTTGACTGCCACCCAAGCCTTGACTGCAACAGGCGCAAGGAACCCGAAATGATAGCATCGCGCAATTTGGCCGACAAGCAGGCGAGCCGCAGTGCCCTGCGCCGGCCGGAGCCAAGGTCCACGGCCCGCGTCCGATGTCGCCGCCCTGGCCCGATTCGTCGATCGGCCCCAGAGCCGGGTGGAACGGATAAAATTCGCCGACTCTCATGAAACCCGCCGAACTCTTCCCAGTCCTGGCCGCCGACCTCGCCGAGGTCGACCTGGTCATCCGCAAGCGGCTGCACTCCGACGTCGTGTTGGTGAACACCGTCGCCGAGTACATCATCGGTGCGGGCGGCAAGCGGATGCGGCCCGTGCTGTTGCTGCTGATGGCGCGCGCGCTCGGATACCGGGGCGATCGCTTCCATCACGAGCTCGCCGCCGTGGTGGAGTTCATCCATACCGCCACCCTGTTGCACGACGACGTCGTGGACGACTCGGCGCTGCGACGCGGCCGCGACACCGCGAATGCCGCGTTCGGAAATCCCGCCTCGGTGCTCGTGGGCGATTTCCTCTACTCGCGCGCCTTCCAGATGATGGTCGAGGTCGGAGAGATGCGGGTCATGGAGATCCTCTCCGACGCGACCAATGTCATCGCCGAGGGAGAGGTCATGCAGCTCATCAACTGCAACGACCCCGACGTGGACGAGGACCGCTACCTGCAGGTGATCCGCTACAAGACGGCCAAGCTGTTCGAGGCCTCGTCGCAGCTCGGCGCGGTGCTGTGCCAGGCCGCCCCCGAAGTCGAGGACGCCGCGGCCGCCTTCGGCCGTCACCTGGGCACCGCGTTCCAGATCATCGACGACGTGCTGGACTACAGCGGCGTGACCGCCGAGATCGGCAAGAACGTGGGCGACGACCTGCGCGAGGGCAAGCCCACCCTGCCCCTGATCCACGTGATGGCGCACGGCAGTTCCGCTGAGAGAGAGATGGTCAGGGAAGCCATCCGCAACGGCCACACCGACCGCTTCGACGAGATCCAGGCTGCGATCCAGGGCTGCGGGGCACTCGAGTACGCGCTCGGACGCGCCCGCGCCGAGGCCGAGGCCGCCCGCGCCGAAGTCGACCGCATCACGCCACCGGGCAGCTCTTCCGCTTACCGGGAGGCACTGCTATACTTTCCTGCTTACTCGATCGAGCGTGACCGTTAGAACGGGGCGCGACGTTCGGGTGTCGGGGTGTAGCTTAGCCTGGTAGAGCGCTACGTTCGGGACGTAGAGGCCGGAGGTTCGAATCCTCTCACCCCGACCAGATTCTCCCGCGTAATAGCATTGTCGACCGTCTACGTTGTCGACCGTCTGGCGGTCTGTCCTGCGTGCCGATTCAGCGCACGAAATGTACCCGATCGAATTGCTTGCGCCAGGCGGCGACCTCGGCGGCGAGCCTGTGCGGATACTCGCTTCGTAGCGCGGACGCGATCAGGCCGGCCAGTCGCGGCATATCGGCCACCGTCATGCCCCAGCGAACGATCTCGGGCGTGCCCAGCCGCAGTCCATTGAGATCCCCATCGACCGGGGGGCGTGGCAGGCCGATGCCACAGGCCAGGAAACCGCCCTGGCGCAAGTGCTTCGAGGCCGCCTGGCCGCCGCCGAAGGGCGCTGCCTCGATCGCGAACTGGTGCGAGGCGGTGGCGCCACGCGAACCCCGATGGACTGGCAGCCCGGCTTCTTGCAGTGCGGCCGCCAGTGCCTGCGCACAATCCACCATCGCCTGCCCGTAGGCCGCGCCGACGGCCTTCCAGTCCATCAGCGTGAGCGCCAGCGCCGCGGTCTTGCCGGCGTCGAAATTGGCGGTCATGCCGGGAAAGGCGATCTCGTCGAGGCGCCGGGCCAGCGCGGCGTCTCGCGTCACGACGAGCCCTCCGGCCGGTCCGCCGAGGCTCTTGTAGGTACTCATCGTCATGAGGTCGGCGCCTTCGTCGAGCGGGTTGGTCCAGACCCTCGAGGCGATCATCCCGCACTGGTGGGCGGCATCGAACATCAGCCGGGCGCCGAACCGATCACAGATCTCGCGCACCGCCCGAACCGGATGCGGATACAGGTTCAGGCTGCCACCGAGCGTGACCAGGCTCGGCCGCTCGCGTTCGACCAGGTCGGCCAGTGCATCGACATCGACGGTGAAGCCGTCCGGGTCGATCGGGGCGTCCAGGGTCCGAAGACCATAGAGCCCCGCACAACCGGCCGCATGATGGGTGACGTGGCCGCCGATGGTCGACGGCGGCGCGACGATGGTGTCGCCGGGCTTGGTCAGCGCCATGAACGCATACAGGTTCGCCAACGCCCCCGAGCCCACCCGGACCTCCGCGAAATCGGCATCGAAGACTTCGGCCGCCAGTTCGGCGGCCAGCACCTCGATTTGCTCCATCGCCTCGAGGCCGGTCTCGTACTTGTCGCCCGGATAGCCGAGCGAGGGTCTTGTGCCGAGGCTGCTGGCCAGCAAGGCCTCGGCGCGCGGGTTCATCACGTTGGTGGCCGGATTCAGGTTGAAGCACTGGCGCGCATGGATGTCCTCGTGCTGCCCGACCAGTTCATGAAGGCGTCGGTCGAGTGCCGACAGGCCTGCGCCGGAGAACTCGGCCGCCAGGCGGCCGACATATTGCTCGCTCGCAAGGGGTACCCAGTCGCGCGGTTTCAGTCTGCTCATGCCCGGACTCCGATGGCGGGAACGGTTTGGCGTCGCAACGATCGCCTGGCTTGGCCAGGCTCAGTCGGCGATCCGGATCAGGCGCCGGCCGAGATTCTCGCCGCGATACAGGCCCGCGATCGCGCCGGGCGCCTGTTCGATTCCGTCGAGGATCTCCTCGCGATGCCGGATCTGTCCGTTGCGCAGCCAGGCCGACAGGACCGCGCGCCCCTCGGCGTATCGATCGGCATAGTCGAACACCAGGATGCCGCGCATCTGTGCCCGCTTGACCAGCAGGTGCCGCTCGACACGCGGCCCCGCCGGAATCGGATCCCAGTTCGCAATCGATGCGGTACCGCAGATCACGACCCGGGCGCCGACGTTGAGGTGGCGCATCACCGCATCGCTGATCGGACCGCTGGTGTTGTCGAAGTAGACATCGACCCCATCGGGGCAGGCACTCGCGAGCGCCGCCTCGAAGCCCGCGGCCTTGTAGTCGATCGCGGCGTCATAGCGAAACTCCTGCTCACACAGCGCCGCCTTCACGGGCCCACCGGCGATCCCGACGGTACGGCAGCCCTTGATCTTCGCGATCTGGCCGACGCAGGAGCCGACCGCACCGGCAGCCGTCGACACCACCACCGTCTCGCCGGCCTTGGGTCGACCGGCATCGGTGAGGCCGAAGTATGCAGTCAGCCCGTTGAGCCCGAGCACGCCGAGCCAGGCCGACAACGGATGCTCGCTGACATCCACCTTGTGGTCGACCAGATCGGCATCGACCACTGCATGGTCCTGCCAGCCGAACATCCCGGTCACGAGGTCGCCGGGGGCGAAGCGGTCGCTTTGCGAGACCTCGACGCGGCCGGCCGCGATCGAGCGCATCACCTCGCCCACCCCGACCGGCTTGGAATAGTTGCCGATCGCATTGACCCAGCCGCGCATCGCGGGCTCGACCGATAGCAGCAGATTGCGCACGCGGACCTGGCCGGGGCCCGGTTCGGCGACCGCCCGCTCGACGATCTCGAAGTGCTCGGCCTGGGGAATGCCGACCGGACGCGATTTCAGCAGTACCTGGCGATTGACCGTCTCGGACATGGGAATCACCCTCCGCGAAAGACCATGGGACGAAGCCGCGGGCAGTTTAGCGGTCGCGACACCGGATGCGCGAGCGAGCGAGTCGCTCGCCGGAACGCCGGGGCAGGCGGCTGCTGTAGCATCGCCAGCGACCCGGCGTCGGCGTGGCTGCGAATCGGTAGCGCCGTGCGACGAGACCGAACAACTCGACAGGAGAGCCACCGATGATCGATGAAGCACCGCCGATTCGAATCGCGACGGACCTGGCGCGCCCCACGCCCGAAGAGGTCGCATTGTTTCGCGACGTGCAGACCGGCGTCGCGGTCGACGCGCTCGGTGGTCGCGGGGCGCTCGACCACCAGGTCAAGCCGCTGTTCGCCGACCAGAGCATCCTGTGCGGCGTGGCACTGACCTGCGACGCGGGGGCAGCCGACAACCTGGCCGTCACGGCCGCACTGACCGTGGCGCGCGAGGGCGACGTGATCGTCGCTGCGGCCGGCGGCCACATGGGCTGCGCGGTGGTCGGCGACCTGGTCATGGGGATGATGCGCAACAACGGGGTCATCGGCTTCGTGACCGACGGCTGCGTGCGCGATACGCGCGGCATCCGCGGCGTCGGCCTGCCCTGCTTCGCCAGCGGCGTCAGCCCGAACTCGCCGGCCCGAAACGGACCGGGCACGGTCGGCGAGCCGATCGTCGTGGGCGGCGTGACGGTATGCACGGGCGACCTGATCGTCGCCGACGAAGATGGCGTGGTGGTGATTCCGCGCGCCCAGATCGGCAGCGCCGCCAAGCGGCTCGACATCGTGCGCCGCAACGAAGCAGCGCTCGAGGCCCGGGTAAAGGCGGGCTTGCGTCAGTTCGATCGCTGAGCGCCGACGCCGTCGGCCGCATGCCGGGCATCGGTCGTGCTCGATCCCAGTTCGGTGACCGCCTGGAAGTGGCTCAGGAAGACGCGGCCGCCGAAGCGATCGAGGAAGTCGGTGCGCCGCAAGCGGTCCATCACGGGGCCCTTCACTTCGGACAGGTGCAGGGTGATTCCGGCCTCGCGCAGGCGCATCACGATCGCATCCAGGCTCTCGAGTGCGCTGGCGTCGATCTCGTTGATGGCCGAGCACAACAAGATCACGTGCCTGAGCGCATCGCGCCCGGGAACGATCGCGTTGATCCGATCCTCGAGAAACCGGGCATTGGCGAAGTACAGGCTTTCATCGACCCGCAGGCCCAGCAGCCGCGGGTCGACCTCGACCGGATGCCGGTCGACATTGCGAAAGTGCTCGGTGCCCGGCACGCGGCCGACCTCGGCAATGTGCGGTCGACTCGTCCGGAACAGATACAGCGCCAGCGACACGCCCACGCCCAGCACCAGGCCGACCTCGACGCCGAAGAGCAGCGTGCCGATCAGCGTGGCCGCGATCGCCGCGAAATCCGCCTTCGCATAGGCCCAGGTCCGACGCAGGGCCGAGAGATCCACGAGCGAGAGGACCGCGACCACGATCGTGCCGGCCAGCGTCGCCTTGGGCAGGTAGTACAGGGCTGGCGTCAGGAACAGCGAGGCGCAAAGCAGGCCGACCGCCGTATAGGCGCCGGCCGCGGGCGTTCGTGCGCCGGCATCGAAGTTCACGACCGATCGCGAAAACCCGCCGGTGACCGGGAAACCGCCAGTCAGGCCGGCCGCGACATTGCTCGCCCCCAGGGCCACGAGTTCCTGGTCGGGGTCGACGCGCTGGCGCCGGCGCGCCGCCAGCGTCTGGCCGACCGAGACGGATTCCACGAATCCCACCACGCCGATCAGGAAGGCGGGCGCGGCCAGACTCGCCCACAAGGCCGGATTCCAGGACGGCAGTGTCAGCGGCGGTATGCCACCGGGCACCTCGCCGACCACCCGGACGCCGCTGGCGTCGAGGTCCAGCGCCCAAACGGCCAGGGTGCTGGCAGCGATTGCGGCGACCGGCCCGGCGCGCGTCAAGAGGTCGGCCATCCGCGCGCCGAGCCCGATGCGCAGCAGCATCGGCTTGAGGCGCGAGCGGACCCAGAACAGGAACACGGTGGTACCGGCACCGATCGCGAGTGTCGGCAGGTGGCTTTGCGACAACCCCTGCGCGAGCGAGCCCGCCAGCGAGACCAGGTCGTGCCCGTGCGCATCGATGCCCAGGATGTGCTTGAGCTGCGCCGCGGCGATGATGATCGCGGACGCCGAGATGAAGCCCGAGACGACCGGATGACTCAGGAAAGTGGCCAGAAAGCCCAGCCGCAAGACGCCCATGAGCAGCAGCATCAGGCCCGAGAGCAAGGCCAGCACCAGCGCCGCCTCGACGTAGGGCGCGGAACCCGCCACGGCGACCTCGCCGGCCGCCGCCGCCGTCATCAGCGAGGCGACCGCCACCGGCCCGACCGCGAGCGACATGCTGGTACCGAGCAACGCGTACACGACCAGCGGCGCGATGCTGGCATAGATGCCGACCTCGGCCGGAAGCCCGGCCAGCAACGCATAGGCGAGGCTCTGCGGGATCAGCATGATCGTCACGATGACCGCGGCGACCAGGTCGCTGGCCATCAGGTCGCGGTCGTAGCGGCGACCCCAGTCGAGGATGGGCAGGCGCACCGGGCGGGATCAGGCCACCGGCGGGCCCGACAGCGCGGGCGCCATCTTCGAGAGGTCGTAGCCGGCGGCATGCGCACGCGCCAGAATCTCCGAGGCCGGCAAGTGCCCCACCTGCGACAACGCCCACAACATGGTCGAGCGTGTGCCCGTGCGGCAATAGGCGAGCACCGGCCCCGGTGCCTCGCGCAGCATGTCGGCGAAGCCCCGGACCTGCGCCACCGTGAACCGGCCGGCGACCACGGGCAGGAAGCGGACATTCATGCCCGCCTCGACCGCCGCTCGTTCGATCTCGGCAAACGGCGGCTGCCCGGCGACCTCGCCATCGGGCCGATTGCCGATCAGGGTGCGAAAGCCCAGCGTCGTGAGCGCCGGCACGTCGGCCGGGCTGATCTGGGCGGCGACCGAGAGTTGCTCGGTCAGCTTGCGTACGTCCATGGCTTCCGGGTGACCTTGCTGGGATTCAGACCTGCGGCCCCCAGGGGGCGGCCATCATCAGCTTGTTCTGCTGGTTGCGAAGCATCGGGCGCAACTTGGCCGCGAAGGCCATGAAGTCGGTGTCGGCGAACACGCCGTCCCAGTGTCGCCGGCGGTCGGCATCGTCGTCGAACTTCCAGATGTGGATCAGCTGGTGCATCGCGCCGATGTCGCCCGTGAAATAGGCAACCAGCTTCGCATCGAAGCCACCCGCCTTCAAGGCCGGGAAGCCTTCGTCCCGGTACAGCCTTACGACTTCGCCCATCTTGCCGACGACCACGTCGTAGGTGCGCATTTCGTAGATCGCCATCTTTCACTCCTCGTGCTGGCAAATCGGCCCCGCCACCGGGACCGGAATCAGTGATTGTTGCGCGGAATCCCGAAGTTCTCGTGCACTCGCTGGAAATCGACCGCGAAGTCGAGGCAGGCGCCGGTCTCGAGTTGCCCCACGTGGGCGCGCTGCATCGCCTGCCATGGCGTCTGGTTCACCAGCGCCGGCGCCTTCCAGGCTGCCTTGCGCAGCGCGTACTCGGCCTCGTCGATGAGGATGTCGGCCTGTCGCCGTCCAAGGTCGATGCGCACGCGATCGCCGGTACGCAACAGCGCCAGTCCGCCACCGACGGCCGACTCGGGCGAGGCATGGAGGATCGAGGGGCTGCCCGAGGTGCCGGACTGACGTCCGTCGCCGATGCAAGGCAGCATCGTGATGCCCTTCTTCACCAGCGCATCGGGCGGCAGCATGTTCACGACCTCGGCCGCACCGGGGTAGCCGACCGGCCCGGTGCCGCGGATCACCAGCAGGCAGTGCTCGTCGATTTTGAGCGCCGGGTCATTGATGCGCGCATGGTAGTCCTCGGGCCCCTCGAACACGATCGCCCGCCCCTCGAAGGCATTGGGGTCGTCCGGGTTCTCCAGGTAGCGGGCACGGAACTCGGGCGTGATGACCGAGGTCTTCATGACCGCCGAATCGAAGAGATTGCCCCGCAGAACCGCGAAACCGGCGGTCTGCAGCAAAGGCGCGTCCCAGCTTCGGATCACCTCGCGGTTGCGTGCCGGCGTATCGCGATAGCACTCGGCCACGCTGCGCCCGGACACCGTCATCGCATCGTCATTGAGCTTGCCGGCGCGAAGCAGCTCGTTCATGACCGCGGGCACGCCACCGGCCCGATGGAACTCCTCGCCCAGGAAGCGTCCGGCCGGCATCAGGTCCACGAGCAGCGGGATGTCGTAGCCGATCCGATCCCAGTCGTCGAGCTCGAGCGCCACGCCCATGTGGCGAGCGACCGAAAGCAGGTGCGGGGGGCAATTCGTCGACGCGCCGATGGCGCTGGCCGCGACGATCGCGTTCTCGAAGGCCGCGCGCGTCATGACCGCCGACGGCCTGAGGTCCTCGTGGACCATTTCGACGATACGCCGGCCGGTCGCATGGGCCATCTGGCCGCGCTCGCGGTAGGGCCCGGGAATCGCCGCGCAACCCGGCAGCGACATGCCCAGCGCCTCGGCCAGCGAGTTCATCGACAAGGCCGTGCCCATGGTATTGCAGTGCCCCACCGAAGGCGCCGACGACGCGACCATCTCGAGGAACTCGTCGTAGTCGATCCGGCCGGCCGCCAGCTCCTGGCGTGCAAACCACACGACGGTGCCCGAGCCGGCCAGACCGCCGCCGTGATAGCCGTTGAGCATCGGACCGCCGGAGAGCACGATCGCCGGGATGTCGACGGTGGCGGCGCCCATCAGCATGGCCGGCGTGGTCTTGTCACAGCCGGTGGTCAGCACCACGCCGTCCAGCGGGTAGCCATAGAGCAACTCGACCAGCCCCAGGTAGGCGAGGTTGCGATCGAGCGCCGCGGTGGGCCGCTTGCCGGTCTCCTGGATCGGATGCACCGGAAACTCGAACGGAATGCCGCCGGCGTCGCGAATGCCGTCGCGAACCCGCGACGCCAGCTCCAGATGATGCCGGTTGCACGGCGACAGATCGCTGCCGGTCTGGGCGATGCCGATGACCGGCTTGCCCTCGTTGCGCAGCTCGTCGAGCGTCAGGCCGAAATTCAGGTAGCGCTCCAGATAGAGCGCGGTCATGCCGGGATCGTCGGGGTTGTCGAACCAGGCGCGCGAGCGCAACCTGGGCTTGGCGGACTTCTCATCGGATCCGGACATCTCGGCTTCCCCTGGGGCCATGCGTTGCGCCGCAGTCTAGCAATTCGCCGCCCCGCGGGGCACTTGCGGGGCCGCGGCTCGGCCCGGATCGACCGCCGACGGCGAATCGGTTAGGCTTGAAGCCTGTTGGCGGACGAAGGGGGAAGCGAATCGCCCGCCGACAGGCTCCTACCGGACTCATTCGGAAACCATCGGCGCTTGGAATCGCTGCCTGTCTGGGCTCAGTTGCTCGCCCTGTTCCTGCTATTGCTGCTCTCGGCGTTCTTCTCGATCTCCGAGACGAGCATGATGGCGCTGAACCGCTATCGCCTGGCCCATTTGGTGCGCCAGGGCCGGCGCGGTGCCCTGCGCACGTCCCGCCTGCTCGCGGAAACCGATCGGCTGCTCGGTACGATCCTGCTCGGCAACAACGTCGTCAACACCGCGTTGACCGCGATCGTGACTGCGCTGGCCATCAGCTATTTCGGCAACAACGACACCGTGGTGCTGGCGGCATCGTCCGTGGTGGCGATCGCGATCATCATTTTCTGCGAGCTCACCCCCAAGGTGTTCGGCGCCAGCTACCCCGAGCGCATTGCGCTGCCGGCCAGCCTGCCGCTGGCCGGCCTGATGCGGCTGCTCACGCCGTTCGTCTGGGCCGCCAATCTGCTGGTTTCCGGGATTCTCTCGCTGGTGGGCTACCGCCGCCTGACCGACGAGGAGCAATCACTGTCCCAGGAAGAGCTTCGCACCATCGTGCTCGAGGGCGGGCGCTTCATTCCGAACAAGCATCGCAGCATCCTGCTGAACCTGTTCGACCTGGACGACATCACGATCGACGACGTCATGGTGCCGCGCCAGCGCATCGAGGCGCTCGACCTCTCCGCCGACGAGGCAACGCTGCGGGAGCAGCTCGCCACCTGCTACCACAACAAGCTACCGGTCTACGACGGCGAGATCAACCGGGTCGTCGGTGTGCTGCACGTACGCCGCGCGCTGTCGCTGCTGCAGCGCGAGACATTCAATGCGGACGATCTCCGCGAACACCTCGACGAGCCCTATTTCGTGCCCAGCGAGACGCCCGTGTTTCGACAGCTCCAGGCGTTCCAGGAGACCCGGCGCCGCTTCGGCCTGGTGGTCGACGAGTACGGCGAGCTGCTGGGGATGGTGACGCTGGCGGACATCGTCGAGGAGCTGGTCGGCGAGTTCACCTCGTCGGGCCCCGGGCGCGACGCCGGCCCGAGCTGGGACGAGGACGGCACGATCCAGCTCGAAGGCAGCGTCCAGCTGCGCGAGCTCAATCGCCGCCTGGGCACCCGCTTCCCGCTCGACGGTCCGCGTACGCTCAACGGCCTGGTCCTCGAGGCGCTGCAAGAGCTTCCCGAGGCCGACGTCGCGGTGCGATTCGGCGACATCGTCGCCGAGGTCACCCACATCGAGGACCGAACGATTCGCAGCGTCAAGCTGATTCGGCTGACGCCCGGCCAAGGCTCACAGGCCAAGTAGGGCCGTCCCGCCGCCCCCGAGCGCGGCGATCGCGCGCCAGCGCCTGACCGTTCGTCCCGACGCCTGCGGCCACTCGTCACCCGGCAGCCGCTGGCCCGATGCCATCTCGGCCCGACTGCCGCATGATGACATCCGATCTCCGTTCGAAAACAGCGGGACTACGACCAGACAGGACGCACTCATGGCGGCGACGACGGCTCCCGGGCAGCAGGTGACGCTGGCCGGCCTCGGACGCGCGCTGGTTCAGCACCAGATGCTGCGCCCCGACCAGGCGGTCGAGGTGCAGAAGAAGGCCGATCAGGCGCGCGTCCCATTCATCGACGAGCTCGTGACGAGCGAGTTTCTGAACGCGGCGAAACTCGCGAAGTTCGCCGCGGAGGCGTTCGGCCATCCGCTGCTCGATCTCGCGGCCGTCGACGTGGCATCCCTGCCGACCGAACTGCTCGACGCGAAGCTTTCGGCCGAGGCCCGCGTGATGCCGCTGGGCAAGCGCGGCAACAAGATCTCGGTGGCGATTTCCGACCCCACCGACTACCAGACCCTGGACCGGATCAAGTTCTCGGCGCAAGCCGCCGTGGACCCGATCGTCGTCGAGCACGACAAGCTGCTCAAGATGCTCGAGAAGGTCTACCGCAGCGCATCGGACCAACTCGACGATCTCGTCGACGACACCGTCGACGTCGACGTGACCAACGACGAGCAGGCGGCGCAGGTCGACAGCGAAGTCGACGACGCCCCGGTCGTCAAGTTCCTGCAGAAGGTGCTGATCGACGCGATCCAGGCCGGCGCCTCGGACATCCATTTCGAACCCTACGAGAAGTTCTACCGGATCCGCTACCGGATCGACGGTGAACTTCGCGAGGTCGCGCAGCCGCCACTCGCGATCAAGGAAAAGCTCGCATCCCGGATCAAGGTCATCTCGCGACTCGACATCTCGGAGAAACGGATCCCGCAAGACGGTCGAATGAAGCTCGTGCTGTCCAAGCAGCGCGCGATCGACTTCCGGGTCTCGACCCTGCCGACCCTGTTCGGCGAGAAGATCGTGATGCGGATTCTCGATCCGTCGTCGGCCACGCTGGGCATCGATGCACTGGGCTACGACCCCGAGCAGAAGGAAGCGCTGCTCGAGGCAGTCAAGCGTCCCTACGGCATGGTGCTCGTCACCGGGCCGACCGGCTCGGGCAAGACGGTCTCGCTCTACACCTGCCTGAACATCCTCAACGGCCCGGACATCAACATTTCCACCGCCGAGGACCCGGCCGAGATCAACCTGCCCGGCATCAACCAGGTCAACGTCAACGACAAGGCCGGCCTCACCTTCTCGGCCGCGCTGAAGTCATTCCTGCGCCAGGATCCCGACGTGATCATGGTCGGTGAGATCCGGGACCTCGAGACCGCGGACATCGCGATCAAGGCGGCCCAGACGGGTCACATGGTGATGTCGACGCTACATACCAACGATGCACCGACCACGCTGACGCGGATGATGAACATGGGCGTGGCGCCATTCAACATCGCCTCGGCGGTGATGCTGATCACGGCCCAGCGACTCGGTCGCCGCCTGTGCAGTTGCAAGCAGCCGCACGAACTCGACGAGCAGGCATTGCTCGACATCGGCTTTCGCGAAAGCGACATCGACGGTTCCTGGACGCCGTACAAGCCGGTGGGCTGCGAACGTTGCAACGGCTCCGGTTACAAGGGCCGGGTCGGTATCTACCAGGTGATGCCGATCTCGGAAGAGATCCAGCGAATCATCCTCTCGAACGGCAATGCGATGGAGATCGCCGCCCAGGCCAAGGCCGAGGGCGTCAACGACCTGCGCCGCTCGGGACTGATCAAGGTCATGCAAGGCCACACCTCGATCGAGGAAGTGCTCGGCGTGACCAACGAGTAATCCGGGACCAGGCCGCCGGCAGCCGCGCTGTCATGGCGACCGAATCGTGAAGGGATCACTGAAATGGCAAGCACGACGGCCACGCGAACGGGCGGCACGAGGAGCGGTCAGCAGCCGAAGTCCAAGGCCAAGGAGCACACCTTCGCCTGGGAAGGACGCGACCGCGCCGGCAAGACGGTGCGCGGCGAGATGCGCGCGGGTGGCATCGCCGTCGTCCAGAGCACGCTGCGACGCCAGGGCATCGCCGTCACGAAGGTCAAGAAGCGCTCCTACAAGAAGGGGCGCAAGATCACCGATCGCGACATCACGATGTTCACACGCCAGCTCGCGACGATGATGAAGTCGGGCGTGCCGCTGCTGCAGGCCTTCGACATCGTGGCCAAGGGTACCGACAACCAGTCGGTGGCCAAGCTGTTCATGGACATCAAGGGCGATGTCGAGACCGGAACGTCGCTGTCCCAGGCCTTCCGCAAGTTCCCGCTCTACTTCGACAGCCTGTTCTGCAATCTGGTTGGCGCCGGCGAAGCGGCCGGTATCCTGGACGACCTGCTCGATCGTCTCGCGACCTACAAGGAGAAGATCGAGGCCATCAAGGGCAAGATCAAGTCGGCGCTGTTCTATCCGGTGGCCGTGCTGGGCGTGGCCTTCATCGTGGTGGCGGTGATCATGCTGTTCGTGATCCCGGCGTTCAAGCAGGTCTTCGAGAGCTTCGGCGCGGATCTGCCAGCGCCGACGATGATCGTCATCGCGCTGTCGGATGCCTTCGTGAAGTACTGGTACCTGATCTTCGGTTCGATCGGGGGCACGATCTACTTCTTCCTGCAGGCCTGGAAGCGCTCGCCCAAGGTGCAGATGATCATGGACCGGGCGTTGCTGAAGGCGCCGGTCTTCGGCCCGGTGGTCGAGAAGGCGACGATCGCGCGCTGGCTTCGGACACTGTCCACGATGTTCGCGGCCGGCGTACCGCTGGTCGAGGCGCTCGATTCGGTCGGCGGCGCGGCCGGCAACATCGTCTATCTCCAGGCGACCAAGAAGATCCAGCAGGAGGTCGCCACCGGCACCAGCCTGACGGTCTCGATGCAAAACGCACAGGTGTTTCCGAACATGGTGCTGCAGATGGGGTCGATCGGCGAGGAATCGGGTTCGCTGGACTCGATGCTGGGCAAGGCGGCCGACATCTACGAACGCGAGGTCGACGACGCGGTCGAGAGCCTCTCGAGCCTGCTCGAACCCTTGATCATGGTCATCCTGGGCACGCTGATCGGCGGCCTGGTCGTCGCGATGTACCTGCCGATCTTCAAGCTCGGCCAGGTGGTCTGATACAACGCCCGAGGCCCGCGCAGACACCGCGGGCTTCCCGCAACCGGTCCGAACGGGCGAGAATCTCCTGCCCGCAACAGCCCGCCGCAAAGCCCCCGCCCCGATGCTGGAAGTCCTCGAGCAATCCACCACGCTGAGTGCGATCGCCGCCTTCGTTCTCGGGCTGCTGATCGGCAGCTTCCTGAACGTGGTCATCCATCGGCTGCCCAAGATGCTCGAGAGCGATTGGCAACGGCAAGCGGCCGAGGCGCGCGGCGAGATCCTGCCGGTCGCGAGCCCGTACAACCTGATGGTTCCGCGCTCGAGTTGCCCCGCCTGCGGTCATCGGATCGGTGCGCTCGAGAACATCCCGGTGGTCTCGTGGCTGATGCTGCGCGGCCGCTGCAGTGCTTGCGGCGCGAGGATCTCGATCCGCTACCCGCTGATCGAGTTGCTGACCGCTTCATCGTGTGCGCTCGCCGTCGCTTTCTTCGGCCCCACCCTCATGGGGCTCGCCGCCATGGCGCTGACCTGCATCTTGATCGCGCTGGCCTTCATCGACTTCGACACCCAGCTCCTGCCCGACAGCCTGACGCTGTCGCTGATGTGGATCGGGCTGCTGCTCAACGTGAAGGGCGTATTCGCGCCGCTCGAGGCCGCGGTACTGGGCGCCGCGCTGGGCTACCTGCTGCTGTGGTCGGTCTACTGGGTCTTCAAGCTGGTGACCGGCAAGGAGGGGATGGGCTACGGCGACTTCAAGCTACTGGCTGCGCTGGGCGCCTGGTTCGGCTGGAGCGCGTTGCCGGCGATCATCCTGCTCGCCTCGGTCGTGGGCGCGACGATCGGCATCGGCCTGGTGCTGCTGGCACGCCACGGGCGTGAAGTGCCGATACCGTTCGGCCCCTATCTGGCCGGCGCCGGCCTGCTCACGCTCTATTTCCGCACGCCACTGGCAAACCTGTTCGGGCTCGCCTGACGGGGCTGCCGCCAGGTCGGTCCTGGCCGCACGATGCGGCGGCCCGCCGGTACCGACCCCTCGCCTATACTTGGCGAGATGAGCGAGTCACCCGTCAAGGCCCTCCCCTTCACGATCGCGCTGACCGGTGGTATCGGCAGTGGCAAGTCCACGGTCGAGCGCCTGTTTGCCGAACGCGGCGTCACGATCGTCGATACCGACCGCATCGCGCACGAGCTGACGGGCCCGGGCGGCGAGGCGATGCCGGCGATCGCGGCCGAGTTCGGCCATGAGGTGCTGGCGCTGGACGGCCGGCTCGATCGCGACCGAATGCGCGAGATCGTGTTCGCGGACCCCGATGCGCGACGCCGTCTCGAGGCCATCCTGCATCCGATGATCCGTGCGGTCTCGACGCAGCGGCTGGCGGCCAGCACCGGCCCCTATGCGATCCTGGTGATTCCGTTGCTGGTCGAATCGGGGCGGCCCAGGGAACGCGCGGCGCGCGTCCTCGTGGTCGATTGCCCGCGCGAGACCCAGATCGAGCGCGTGATGCACCGAAACGGCCTGCCGCGGGCTCGCGTCGAATCGATTCTCGCCGCGCAGGCGAGCCGCGAACAACGACTCGAGGCGGCCGACGACGTGATCGTCAACGACACGACGCCCGACGCACTCGTGCCCGCGGTCGAAGCGCTCCACCGTCGCTACCTCGAGATGGCCGCCCGAAACTAGCGCCGAATCCAACACCTGCCGGGCCGGTCTCGACGCGCGGCCCGACATGTTCCGTCCGCAGCGAAGAGGCGGCGTTTGTAAAACCCTTTCCTTTGCGCCAAAATCCCAACGCGCTGCACGCCCTCCAAGCCACGGAACGAAGGTTTGATCCTTTACGAGTATCCGCTCAACGAACGCGTCCGGACGCTGCTGCGACTCGAGGATCTGTTCGTTCGGTTCGACCATTTCGCGGCGGGCGACGACCCGCTGCATCATCAGGTCGCCCTGGTCACGCTGTTCGACATCCTCGACATCGCCTCGCGTGCCGACCTGAAATCGGACCTGCTGCAGGAACTCGAGCGCCAGAAGCAGGCCCTCCTTCAGTTCCGCAACAACCCCCAGGTCTCGGCAGAGGCCCTCGAGGCCGTTCTCTCGGACATCGACGCCGCGCTGCAGCAACTCAGTGGCGTGGCCGGCAAGATCGGCCAGCACCTGCGCGACAACGAATGGCTGATGAGCATTCGCAGTCGCACCATCATTGCCGGCGGCGCCAGCGAATTCGACCTGCCGTCCTACTGGGCCTGGCAAAACCGCTCGACCGAGTCGCGCCATGCCGACCTCACCGGCTGGGCGAAGCCGTTCAGGCCCCTGGAGCAGGCGCTTCGGATCGTGTTGCGGCTATTGCGCGAGAGCGGACACAAGAGCGTCCAGCAGGCACAGCAAGGCAGTTTCCAGCAGCCCTTGGGCGGCAAGGCGTACCAGATGGTCCAACTGCGACTCGACGAGAGCCTCGGGGCGATTCCCGAGTTGAGCGCGAACAAGTACTTGTTGTGGGTGCGATTCACCGCCCAGGACGGCGACGGTCGGCCGCGCCCATTCGAGGGCGGCGTCGAGTTCGAGCTCTCGCTGTGCAATCTCTGAGCCCCGGATGACGCGCGCGGGAGGCCCGACGGTATCCTGCCCTGCCTGTGGCCGGCGCACGGTCTTCGGGCCCGGAAATCCCTGGCGCCCCTTCTGCTCCGAGCGCTGCAGGACGCTCGACCTGGGTGCCTGGGCAAGCGAGCAATACCGGATCGAGGCCGACGCGGACCCGGACCCAGGCGAGGACGGCGCGCCGCCGCCCAGCGCGTGATCACGGACCGAGGGCGCCTCTGACGGCCGCATGGCGCGGCGTTCACGCCCGATGGGCCAGGCCCCAGATGCCGGCCTGGGCCATGGCCTGTGGCAAGGCGTCGTCGCCCGGCCAGGATACGCCTGCTCGCATCAGCAGCACCGGCGCCGGACTGCGCTGCGCCAGTTCGAAGGCGCGCGCGGCGGTATCGACCTTGCCTTCGTAAAGCAGCAGGTCGGCGCCGGCATCGACATCGGCCAGCGTGCGTTCGTCGCGGCAACGCACGACGACCAGCCCGCCATCGGAACGTGCGCTCGCCTGCGTGAACTCGGCCGGCTCGACGAGGACGCCGTCGGTTCCCGCCATGGGCGCCGGCCCACGAGCCAGACGCCAGACCTCGTGACCGGCATCGCTGCGGCCCGGGATCGGCGACGGAGCGACCGACGCCGATCCCGGCGCCGGGTTCGCCCGATCCAGGATCAATGCCCGCCGCGGGCCGGTCAGCACGCGCATCAGCGGGACCGTGGCCGGCAGGAGCGGCTCGGGCGGCGGATCGGCTCGCTCGAACCACGACACCTGCTGGCCTTCGCTGCCCCTGGGCACGCCGTCGAAGGCGAGCACCCGGCGGAAATGCAGGTTCACGCGGGCATGCGGGTAGGAGTGCTCGCGACGCGCCCAGGGCACGCTGAGCCCGACCTCGATCCCCAGTTCTTCATGGAGTTCTCGTGCCAGCGCGTCGGCGACGGTTTCACCGGCCTCGACCTTGCCGCCGGGGAACTCCCACCAGCCTTCGTAGGCCTTGCCGGCAGGACGCCGGGCCATCAGCAAGGCGCCGTTGGCCGCCTCGACGATGCCGACGGCGACCTCGAGCAGGGGGCGCGTGTCGGGCCGGGCGCTCACGCCGTGCGTCGGCGCCTGCGCCTGGCACGCAAGCGCCGCTGCCCCGACCAGTCCTTTGCGAACTGCCATGCCACCCGCCCCGAGCGCGAGCCGCGCTCCAGCGCGAAGCGCAAGGCATCACCGCGCGCCTCCTCGATCTGCTCGACACTGCAACCGAAATGACCGAGCCAGTGGGCGACGATACGAAGATAGTCGTCCTGCCGAAACGGATAGAACGACACCCAGATCCCGAATCGCTCCGACAGCGACACCTTCTCCTCGGTGGTCTCGCCAGGATGGATCTCGCCGTCGGCCTGGTGCTGGGCCGCGAGGTTCTCGTGCATGTACTCGGGCATCAGGTGGCGACGATTGGACGTCGCATAGATCAGCACATTGTCGCCCTGGGCCGAGATCGAGCCGTCGAGGGCGGTCTTCAGCGCCTTGTATCCGCCTTCGCCCTCGTCGAAGGACAGATCGTCGCAGAACACGATGAATCGCTCGGGCCGGCCCGCGATCATGTCGACGATGTCGGGCAGGTCGACCAGATCGTCCTTGTCGACCTCGATCAGGCGCAGGCCCTGCGCGGCATAGGTGTTCAGGCAGGCCTTGATCAGCGAGGACTTGCCGGTGCCGCGCGAGCCGGTCAGCAGCACGTTGTTGGCGGGCAGGCCCTCGACGAACTGGCGCGTGTTGCGGTCGATCTCCTCCTTCTGGGCATCGATGTTCTGGAGATCGGCAAGCGTCATGGTCGAGAGGCTGCGCACCGGCTGCAGCGCACCCTGCACGCCGAAGCCCGTGTGACGGCGGCGCCAACGCCAGGCGACGGCCGACTGCCAGTCGGGCTCGGCGGTCGAAGGCAGCAGCGATTCGAGGCGCGCGATCAAGTGCTCGGCGCGGGCGGCAAGTCGTTCGAGTTCTGACATCGGGCTCAGGATCGGTAGTCGGCGTTGATCGAAACATAGTCGTGGGACAGATCGCAGGTCCACACGGTGGTGGCGGCCGTGCCGCGATTGAGCGAGACCCGGACCGTAATCTCGGCCTGGCTCATCACGCGTTGGCCGTCCTCTTCACGGTAGTCGGGGTGTCGCCCGCCGGCCGTGGCCACGTGCACGTCGTCCAGGTGCAGGTCGAGCGCGTCGACATCGAGATCCTCGATGCCCGCATACCCGATCGCGGCCAGGATGCGCCCAAGGTTCGGGTCGGACGCGAAGAATGCCGTCTTGACCAGCGGCGAATGCGCGATCGCATAGGCCACCGCCGCCGCCTCCTCGTCGGTCCCGGCACGCTCGACCTGAACCGAGATGAACTTGGTGGCGCCTTCGCCATCGCGCACGATGGCCTGCGCGAGCTCACGGGCGACCTCGAAGATCGCGGCCCGCAGCGCGCGCGCCGCGCCGGAATCGGCCGCATCGATGCGCAATCCGCCGGCTCCGGTCGCGATCAGCACGAAGGAGTCGTTGGTCGAGGTGTCACCGTCCACGGTGATCCGGTTGAAGCTCTGGTCGGCCGCCTCGCGCACCCAGGCCTGCAGCAGCGACTGCGGGACCTCGGCATCGGTGGCGACGAAACCGAGCATCGTCGCCATGTTCGGCCGGATCATCCCGGCCCCCTTGGAGATCCCCGTGACCGTCACCGTGTGCCCATCGATCTCGATGCGGCGCGAACTCGCCTTGGGCACCGTGTCGGTGGTCATGATCGCCTCGGCCGCCCCGGCCCAGTGCGAAGGCGCCAGATCCTCGATCGCCGGGGCCAGACCGGCCAGCAAGCGATCCATCGGCAGGTGCTCCAGGATCACGCCGGTGGAGAACGGCAGCACTTCCCGGCCGCTCACGCCGAGTAGGCCGGCCAGCGCCTCGCAGGTCTGGCGCGCATCGGCCAGGCCGTGCTCGCCCGTGCCGGCGTTGGCATTGCCGGTGTTGATCACCAACGCGCGGACGCGACCGCCGGCCGCATCCAGGTGCTCGCGACAGACCCGAACGGGTGCCGCGCAGAATCGGTTGCGGGTAAAGACGCCGGCGGCACGCGCACCTGCGGCCAGGCGCACCACCAGCAGGTCGCGGCGGCCGGCCTTGCGGATGCCGGCACGGGCACAGCCGAGTTCGAGCCCGGCAACGGGATGAAGCCCCGCCGGGTCGGGGGGCACGAGATTCACGGGCATGAAGGATCTCCGATGATGCGAACGCGCTCGGGCGCACCCTGCGACCTCGGGCAACGCGAAACCCAGGCGGGCGCCCCATGCATTCTGCCAGCGCTTGGGCGCTGTCGGCGCATGGAACGCGACCACGTCGCACATCGGCACGGGACAGCGCCCGGCCGGATCAGAACGCGCCGACGTCGCGCAGGTGCTTGTGGAGGACGTCCGCCATGAACGCGTAGCCCTTCTCGTTGGGATGCGCGACGCAATCATGGAACAGGCGCACGAAGTCGGTTTCCAGAAACGCGCGGCTGAAGTCGAAGGTCTCGATGCGGCGCTCGCGCAGGGCCTCGATCAGCGGCTGGTAGGGGGCATCGTGTCCGGTGGCCATGTACTCCAGGTCGCGGCAGGTGGGGATCAGCGTGACCAGCGCCCTTTGTCCATTGCTGCGGGCGATGTCGACGAAGCGCTGCACGATGGCGGTCGTCGTGGCCAGGCCGTTCGACGGATGCCCGGGCCGGTAGAAGGCCGCATGGGTCGGTTCGCCACGAAACCGGGCCTGGACCTGGTAGTGCTCCGAAGCCAGCCGGAGCGCGGCCAGGGTATAGGGGAAGGACACACCGGAAACCAGCCCGCTGGGACCATCGGGCACGAAGTAATCATGCGCCAGCCCCGCCTTGACCTGTTCGGCGCCGAGTCCATGTAGCTCGGGGATGCCGACATAGCCGAGCTCACCGCTTGCCGAGAGCACATAGCGCGGCTTGAGCACCAGCTCGTTGCCGGGATAGACCAGGTTGCGAAACTGGTTGACGTTGCGAAGGATGTTCTCGGCCATGTGACCGAGGATCACGAGCTTGGCGGCCTTGCGGTTCGCCTCATAGCGCATCACGGCCTGGTCGCTGCCGTAGCCGCCGACACCGAAGTTGGCGACCCGGCACCGAAGCAGGCTCGAGAGCCGGTTCGGCCACGCATGTTCGTCGTCGACCTCGTCCGACCAGGTGAAGGAATCGCCGTAGACCTCGACACAGACATCGGTCTGTCCGGAACGATCGATTCGGGCGCCCAGCGAATCGGTATTACGCGGCAGCCAGCCGAGCCTCGGGTCGAAGGTCGGTCGAGTCCTGACCTCGGTCTTCGTGATCAAGCTCGGGTCGTAGACGAAGGTCCCATTGCGGCCTTGCAGGAAGGCGATCCCGGCGTAGGAGAGCAATTCGACCAGGCCGACGAGCAGCAGCAGGATCAGGCCGACGCCGACGAGCTTCGCGCTCGTCCTAGTCGAGCTCATAGCGCTCCTCGTAGTTCTCCTTGAGCGCCGCGTCCTGTTCCTCCTTGAGCAACAGGAAATTGCCCACCGCCAGGACGTCGAGCTCGGTGCCCATGAAGCACCGGAACGCATCCTCGGCGTCGCAGACGATCGGCTCGCCGCGCACATTGAACGAGGTGTTCACGACCAGCGGACAGCCGGTCTTCTCGTGGAAGCGCGAGATCAGCGCGTGATAGCGAGGATTGGTTTCGGCGTGGACGGTCTGGATCCGGGCCGAGTAGTCGACATGAGTGATCGCCGGCACCGAGGATCGCGGCACATTGAGCTTGTCGATGCCGAACAAGGCCTCTTCTTCGGCGGTCATGGCCCGGCGCTTGTCCTGCCTGACATCGGCGACCAGCAACATGTAGGGACTGTCGGTCTCGTGCTCGAACCACTCACCGACATGCTCTCGCAGCACACTGGGCGCAAATGGGCGAAAGCTCTCGCGGTACTTGACCTTGAGATTGAGCTGCTTTTGCATCGCCGGCGAGCGCGGGTCGGCAATGATGCTGCGACCGCCGAGCGCACGTGGGCCGAACTCCATCCGGCCCTGCATCCATCCGACCGCCTTTTCCTCGGAAAGCGCGGTCGCGACCCGCTCGATCAGCGCGTCCTCGTCCAACCGGTGATATCGCGCGCCACACCGCCCCAGCGCGCTGGCGATCTCATCGTCCGAGTACGCCGGCCCGAGGTAGGAACCCTGCATCGCGTCCTGCGATCCGGACGAAACCCGCTCGCTCGCATGGTTCGCGTACCAGGTCGCAAGCGCCGCACCCATCGCCCCGCCGGCGTCGCCCGCCGCGGGTTGGATCCAGATATCGTCGAAAATGCGTTCGCGCAGCAAGATGCCGTTTGCGACGCAGTTCAGCGCGACGCCGCCGGCCAGGCACAGCTTGCGCTCGCCGGTTTCACGAGCGATCTCGCGCGCAAGCTTGACCACCACCTCTTCGGTGACCTTCTGCACCGATGCCGCCAGATCCATCTCGCGCTGGGTCAGCTCGGACTCGGACTGCCTGGGCGGACCACCGAACAAATCGTCGAACTTCGCGTTCGTCATCTTCAGGCCGGTGGCGAAGTCGAAGTAGCTCATGTCGAGCTGGAAGCTGCCATCGTCTGCGAGCTTGATCAGCTTGTCCTTGATCAGGTCCGCGTACCTTGGACGCCCATAGGGCGCCAGGCCCATGACCTTGTACTCGCCCGAGTTGACCTTGAAGCCGGTGTAGTAGGTGAAGGCCGAATACAGCAGCCCCAGCGAGTGCGGGAAGTGGATCTCCTTGACGATGTCGAGCTGCTTGCCATTGCCGATGGCCAGGGACGCCGTGGTCCACTCGCCCACGCCGTCCAGGGTCAGCACCGCCGCCCGATCGAACGGAGACGGAAAGAACGCGCTGGCCGCGTGCGAGAGATGATGCTCGGAGAACAGCAGTCGCGCCCGCCAGTCCACCTCGTCGCCAAGAGCGCCGGCCAGGGCCTTGGCGAGTATCGACTTCTGGAACAGCTTCTCCTTCACCCAGATGGGCATCGCCTTGGAAAAGCTCCTGAATCCTCGAGGCGCGATCGCCAGGTAGGTCTCGAGCAGGCGTTCGAACTTGACGAACGGCTTTTCATAGAACACCACGTGGTCCACCTCGCGCGCAGCAATGCCCGCCTCGCGCAGGCAGTACTCGATCGCATGCGACGGGAATCGCTCGTCGTGCTTCTTGCGCGTGAAGCGCTCTTCCTGAGCGGCGGCGACGATCTGCCCGTCCCGAACCAGGCAGGCAGCGCTGTCATGATAGAAGGCCGATAGCCCGAGGATGTACATGGCACCCGGCCCCGCTCAGAACAAGGTGTAGATGAAGGGGGCGATGACCGATCCCTGCGCCAGGATCAGCAGTCCGCCAAGAACCACCATCACCACGATCAGGGGGGCGAGCCACAGCTTCTTCCTGTGCTTGAGAAACGCCCAGAGCTCCTTCAAGAAGTCCATTGCGATGTCCTTTTCCTCAGAACTGCCGTTTGAAGGATTCCGCAGCGGCTTCCTGACGCTCGCGCAGCCTCCAGTGGGATTTCGCATTCGTGAGCTTCAGCCGCAACTCGTCACGCCCGGCCAGCCGCATCATCACCGCGATCGGCGTGAAGATCGCGAAGTAGATGATCCCGAGCACGACCGGACTGACGATCGCGCCGAGAATCATTCCAAGTCGCATCCACAGGCGGTTCAGCGGCATCAGCACGTCTGGCTTGGCCAAGGTCGCAATTCCGGTGGCTGCCGCCAAGCCGCCGAAGACCCACATCGTGGCGCCGGCGGCTCCGCCAGAGAAATACCAGCCGGCGACCAGAAACACGGCGGTGAACAAGGCGCCGAATTTCCGGTTCGACGGCAGTTCGGCATCAGTCGATTTCATCGTGCTCTTTCCTGGATCATGTTGGCCCCGCACATGCGCCAGGCGCGCGCCGGGGCGCGTCCCGCCGCTGGCGCCGGCAGAGTCCGGACCGATCGGAGCTTAACGTCTGACGGGTGCTTGTCCGTGCGCCGCTCTACCAACGGTCCGGCGCGACCGACCCGCGGAAGTGCAGCGCGAGCGAAACCTCGAGCGCCGCCGGGCACCGGGTCCTTGCGACCCGGGCCCCCGGGACGGAATCAGAGCCGTCCGTGGCAGTGCTTGTACTTCTTGCCCGACCCGCAGGGACAGGGATCGTTGCGGCCGATCTTCTGGCCGAAGCGCCTGAACGGCTGCTCGGGGGTGTCGGCCTGCTCGCCGTGGCCGGCGCTTTGCAGCGCCAGCGCGATGGACTCGGGATCACTGCCGGCCGCCGATGCGCTCGCCTCGTCGAAGTCGGCGTGGGTGTAGCTGACGTTCGCGTAGCTGGGCGCCGCCTGTTCCTCGGCTTCTTCGACCGCCTCGGCCGATTGCACCTGGACCGTCATCAGGATGCGGGTCACATCGGTACGGACGCGCTCCTGCATCAGGTTGAACAGCTCGAAGGCCTCGCGCTTGTACTCCTGCTTGGGATTCTTCTGCGCGTAGCCGCGCAGGTGGATACCCTGGCGCAGGTGATCGAGCGAGGACAGGTGCTCGCGCCAGTGCTGGTCGATCGCCTGGAGCATGATCGAGCGCTCGAAGCCCGAGAACACATCCGCCCCCACCTGCTCGACCTTGGCCGCATAGGACTGGTCGGAAGCGCCGAGCATGGCCCCGAGCATTTCCTCGTCGGTGAGCTTCGAATTCTCGGCCAGCATCGCGGTCAAGGGCACTTCGAGCTGCCATTCGCTTTCGAGCACCGCCTGCAGTGCCGCGACCTCCCATTGCTCCTCGACGCTGTCTTCGGGCACGTATTGCCTGAAGACCTCGGTGAACACACGATGGCGCAGCTCGGTGATCCGGTCGTCGAAGGATTCGGCCTCGAGCAGGGCATTGCGATCGGCGTAGACGATCTTGCGCTGATCGTTGGCCACGTCGTCGTACTCGAGCAGCTGCTTGCGGATATCGAAGTTGCGTGCCTCGACCTTGCGCTGCGCGGATTCCAGCGAGCGCGACACGATGCCGGCCTCGATGGGCTCGCCCTCGGGCAGCTTGAGCCGGTCCATGATCGCCTTGAGTCGATCGCCGGCGAAGATCTTGAGCAGCGGGTCGTCCATCGACAGGTAGAACCGCGACGAGCCCGGATCGCCCTGGCGACCCGATCGGCCACGAAGCTGATTGTCGATCCGGCGCGACTCGTGCCGCTCGGTTCCGATGATGTGCAGGCCACCGGCCTTGACCACGGTTTCGTGGAGCTGCTGCCATTCGGTCTCGAGCGCGGCTCGTCTGGCCTCGCGGGTGGCCTGGTCGACGGACTCGTCCTGGTCGATGTCGTCGAGCTGTCGGCTGACATTGCCGCCAAGCACGATATCGGTGCCGCGGCCGGCCATGTTGGTGGCGATGGTGATGCGCCCGGGACGCCCGGCTTCGGCCACGATCTCGGCCTCGCGCGCATGCTGCTTGGCATTGAGCACCGCATGCTCGAGCTTTCGCTGCTGCAGCATGCCCGAGAGCAGCTCGGAATTCTCGATCGAGGTGGTACCGACCAGCACCGGCTGGCCGCGCTGGTGACAATCCTCGATGTCGGCGATGATCGCGTTGTATTTTTCCTGCGCGGTCCGGTAGACCTGGTCCTGCCGGTCGGCGCGAACCATGGGCTGGTGCGTGGGCACCACGACCGTCTCGAGGCTGTAGATCTCCTGGAACTCGTAGGCCTCGGTATCGGCCGTGCCGGTCATCCCCGCCAGCTTCGAGTACATCCGGAAGTAGTTCTGGAAGGTGATCGATGCCAAGGTCTGGTTCTCGGCCTGGATCTCGACCTGCTCCTTCGCCTCGATGGCCTGGTGCAGGCCCTCGGACCAGCGCCGCCCCGGCATCAGGCGCCCGGTGAACTCGTCGACGATCACGACTTCGCCGTTTTGCACCACGTACTGCTGGTCGCGGTGGTACAAGGTATGGCCGCGCAGGGCCGCCATCAGGTGGTGCATCAGCGAGATGTTGGCCGGGTCGTATACGCTCGCCCCCTCGGCGAGCATCCCCTGCTCGGTGAGCAGTCGCTCGGACTTCTCGTGGCCGGCCTCGGACATATGCACCTGATGCGCCTTGCGGTCGACCCAGTAGTCGCCGGGCGGCTCGGGCTCGTTGGCCTTGGGCTCCTCGGCCATTTCGTCGAGCAGGGGCGGTACCGCGTTCATCCGCTGGTACAGCTCGGTGTGGTCCTCTGCCTGTCCGGAGATGATCAGCGGCGTGCGTGCCTCGTCGATCAGGATCGAATCGACCTCGTCGACGATCGCGTAGTTCAGCCCGCGTTGGCGCCGGTCGCCAACCGCGTACTCCATGTTGTCGCGAAGGTAGTCGAAGCCGAACTCGTTGTTGGTCCCGTAGGTGATGTCGGCCGCGTAGGCCGCTTTCTTCGCCTCGGTATCCTGCTGCGACAGGATCACGCCGACGCTCATCCCCAGAAAGCGATAGAGCCGCCCCATCCAGTCGGCGTCGCGGCTGGCCAGGTAGTCGTTGACCGTCACGACATGCACCCCGGTGCCCGGGATCGCATTGAGATAGACCGCAAGCGTTGCCGTCAGCGTCTTGCCCTCGCCGGTGCGCATCTCGGCGATCTTGCCGTCGTGGAGCACCATGCCGCCAATGAGCTGGACATCGAAATGGCGCATCTTGAGCGCCCGCCTGGAGCCTTCTCGACACACGGCGAAGGCTTCGGGCAACAAGGCATCGAGTGTTTCGCCGGCAGCATGGCGCTGCCGGAACTCATCGGTCTTGGCGCGCAGTTGCTCGTCGCTCAACTCGGCAAGCCCGGCCTCGAGCCCATTGATGCGATCGACCACCTTGCGGTAGCCGCGCAGCAGCCGGTCGTTACGGCTTCCGAAGACCCGGGTCAGAATTTTCTGAATCATGCGCAGCATCGGGCGGTGAGCCGGCAAGGCCGACCCGCCCTATTGGCGGTAGGGGGAAAATCGGACGAGTTTAGCACGCGCTCCCCGTCCGACCCGGACCTGCGCGACGCATGTGCGGCGGTTCGACTGGCGCCCTCGTCCCGGCGATCAGCGTCGGGCGATGCGCCCGCGCGAGCGCTCGATCCCGCCGCGCCGCAGATAGCTCATCGGGTCGACCGACGCGCCGTTGACCCGCACCTCGAAGTGCAGGTGTGGTCCCGTGGAGCGACCGCTGTTGCCGACCTCGGCGATCTTCTGGCCCTGCCTGACGATGTCGCCGGCGTTCACCACGAGCTTTCGGGCGTGTGCGTAGCGCGTCATCAGGCCATCGCCGTGATCGATGTCGACCTGCCGCCCGTAGGCACCGTTGCGCCCCGCGAACACCACGACACCGGCACCGGCGGCAAAGATCGGGGTGCCCGGCGGCGCACCGAAGTCGACGCCCTCATGGAAGGAACGACGGCCGGTGATCGGATCGATCCGCCGGCCATAGCGCGATGCGGTGAACCCGATGTCGACGGGCTGGTCAGTTGGCACCAGCTTGCGGGACGCCTGGCGATAGAGCAATTCGGTCTCGAGCAGCATCATCTGCTCGGTCCGGCGCTCGATGTTCAGGGACACGTCGTCGACCGACGCGCGCAGTTCGTCGAAGCTCATCTCGCGCGCGTCCGGCACGAATGGCCCCCCCTGCCCGGGCAACTCGCGCGGCGCCACCTGGGTTCCGAGCTTGACGCCGGCTTCCTTGGCGACCCGCTCGCCGACCACACCCAGCCGCATCAGTTGCGCCTGCATCTGCCCCAGCTTCTGCGCCAGCGCATCGATGTTCTCGCGCATCTGGAGATCGTGTGCCGCGGCCTGGGCATGCGCCCTTGCCGCGATCCGTGCGGTATCGTCGACGATAGTGGTCTCGGCGAGGCCGCGGCCCGGGGCCGGCGGCTCGCTTTGCTCCTCGGCCACAGCCACCACCGGCTCGCCGGAAAAGCGTGGCAATGAGCGCCCGAGCATCACGCCCAGCGCAAGCGAGATCGCGAGCAGCCCGACCAGCGCGACCAGCAATTGCCACCGCGAGACGGTCAGCATGCGCAGGGCACTGACCCGCTGGCGCACGAAGATGATCTGCACGAACCCTCTCTGTCTCTGCTATCGTGTCGCGACCCGGGTATGTCGACACCAGGCCGCGTCAGGATATGCAAGCTCCCGCCACCAAGACCAAACCTATTGGAGTCTGGCTCGACGACGTACCCGAAATCCGACAAGCGGCAGCTCGTATCGACGAGTTGCTTCGAATCCAGGCCACGCTGGCGAAGCGATTTCCGGCGCTTCGCCTCAATGTCGTGGCGCTCGACGAAGGCACACTGACGGTTGCCACCAGCACGGCAGCAGCGGCCGCAAAGTTCCGACAATCGGAACCAAGCCTGCGTAGCGCGCTAGCCCACGACTGGCCGCAGATTAATCGAATCCAGTTCAGGCCGCAACGTCGGCACGCGCCCGCCCCGCGTCCGCCTGCCGAATTCAAGGCCATACCGCCCGGCGCCGCCGATGCACTGGCGACGCTCGGACGCAGCATCGAGGCGTCACCACTGCGAGACTCACTGCTGCGACTGGCGCGCCGGGGAGCGGCCGGCGGGCGCCGACGTGCAGGGGCCTGAGGCCTGGGGGTGGACTACCCGGGCACGATCGTGGCTCAGCCGCTGACCAGGCGCTCGATGAACACGCCGGCGAAGAAGACCAGCCCCAGCAGCAGTGTGCCGACGAACAGGCGCCACGCGAACCGACGATGCGCAACGCGCCCGGTGAGCAGGTAGGAGCTCAGGTAGGCCAGCGCGAGCAACATGCCGCCAGCGAAGACCACGCGCAGCAGGATGATCACGAGGCCAGCGCCCAATCGAGCGCATAGCGACGCGGCGCCAGTGTCCGCTCGCTGAAGCTCACGACCTCCCACGCCGACTCGTCGGCGAGCAAGGCCCGCAGCAACTGGTTGTTCAGCGCATGCCCGGACTTGTGGGCGACATAGGCGGCAAGCAACGGCCGCCCAACCAGGTAGAGGTCGCCGATCGCGTCGAGGATCTTGTGCTTGACGAACTCGTCGCGCGAGCGAAGCCCCTCGTCGTTGAGCACGCGGTACTCGTCCATGACGATGGCATTGCCCATGCTGCCGCCGCGCGCCAAGCCGTGGGCACGCAGGAACTCGACGTCCTGCATGAATCCGAAGGTTCGCGCCCGCGCCACTTCGCGCACGAAGGAGGTGCTGGCGAAATCGACTTCGACGCGTTGGGCCGTCGCATCGATGGCCGGGTGCCCGAAGTCGATCGAAAAGGTCAGCCGAAAGCCGAAGTGAGGCTCCAGGCGTGCCCACTTGTCGCCGTCCCGAACCTCGACGGGTCGCTTGACCCGAATGAAGCGCTTCGGCGCCGCCTGCTCGACGATGCCGGCCGACTGCAGCAGGTAGACGAACGAGCCGGCCGAACCGTCGAGGATGGGGATTTCTTCGGCGGTGACGTCGATGAACAGGTTGTCGACCCCGAGCCCCGCAACGGCCGACATCAGGTGCTCGACCGTTGCCACCTTGATCCGGCCCGCGGCCTCGTCGTCACCCGCGGTCAGCGTCGATGCCATCCGGGTGTCGGTGACACGCTCGGCACTCGCCCGGATGTCGATCGGCGGGTCGAGATCGATGCGCCGGAACACGACACCGGTGTCCGGTGGCGCCGGTCGCATGCACAGCGTGACCCGATGCCCCGAGTGAAGGCCCACACCGGTGGTGCGGACCAGCGTCTTGATGGTTCTCTGTCTGAGCATCGGGGCAGCGGGAGATCGGGGGCTTCGCCGCGAGCTCAGCCGAGCTGCTTGAGCATGGTGCCGGCGTCCGAGACTTCGAACTTGCCCGGCCCCTCGACATTGAGCGACTTCACGACACCGTCCTCGACGAGCATCGAATAGCGGTTCGAGCGCACGCCCATGCCGCGAGCCGTCAGGTCCAGCGTCAGCCCGGTCGCACTCGAGAACTCCGCCGAGCCATCGGCCATCATGCGCACTTTTCCACCGGCGCCCTGCTCTCGCCCCCAGGCGCCCATGACGAACGCGTCGTTGACCGAGACACACCAGACCTCGTCGACGCCCTTGGCCTTGAGCGCATCGTAGTCGGCGACATACGAAGGCACGTGCTTGGCCGAACAGGTCGGGGTATAGGCGCCAGGCAATCCGAAGATCACGATCTTCTTGCCGCGGGTCGCCTCGGAGACCTTGTAGGGATTGGGACCGATCGAGCAGCCGTTCTCTTCGGTATCGGAGTACTCGTACAGGGTGGCCTCGGGCAGGCGCTCACCGACCGATATCGTCATGGTCTTCTCCTGGTAACTCGTGGTTGGGTGCTCGCTAGTGTATTCGCGCCGCGAAAACCCGTCGGCCGCAAAGGTCGGCAGCCGGCGGCCGCCGTTCCCGAACGACAGCGAACTGCGCCGCAACCGGGAGGCACCGGCCACGGTCGGGCGACGGCCGCTTGCTAGGACCGGCCGTCACCCGCCGGGCTCAGTCGGCCTGCTTGCGAAGGAAGGCCGGAATGTCGAAGCGCTCGACCCCGCTGTCCTCGAGCGCCTGCACCTGCGCCGCCGCCGAGCCACGGGGGCTGCGCCAGACGGCCGGCTGCTCGTACTTGTCGTAGCCACTGTCGAAGGGCGTGGCGCCGGTGGCATCGTCGGTACCGGTACGCAGCACCGGCTGTGGCACCAGGACCGGCTTCGGGGGACGACTGTCGATCCCGGTCGCCACCACGGTGACCCGCAGGCGATCCTCCATGTCTTCCTCGAAGACCGTGCCATGGATGATCGTCGCGTCATCGGCGCAGAACGCCTTGATCGTGTTGATCACCTCGTTGGTCTCGCGCAGCTTCAGGCTGCGGTTGGCCGTGATGTTGACGATCACGCCGCGCGCACCCGACAGATCGACGCCGTCGAGCAGCGGCGAGGCGACGGCCTGCTCGGCCGCGAGCCGGGCGCGATCGAGACCGGAGGCCTCGCCGATACCCATCATGGCCTTGCCGCGATCGCTCATCACGGTCTTGACGTCGGCGAAGTCGACGTTGACGAGGCCGGGGACGTTGATGATCTCGGCGATCCCCGCGACCGCGTTGTTGAGCACATCGTCGGCGCGCTTGAACGCGTCCTCGAGGCTGGCGTCCTCGTCCATCACGTCGAACAGATTCTGGTTCAGGACGACGATGAGCGAATCGACGTTCTGAACCAGCTCCTCGATGCCGTCCTCGGCAATCCGCATCTTCTTGCTGCCCTCGAAGTCGAAGGGCTTGGTCACGACGCCGACGGTCAGCACGCCGAGCTCCTGCGCAACCTTCGCGACCACCGGCGATGCGCCCGTGCCGGTGCCCTTGCCCATGCCGGCGGTCAGGAACACCATGTTCGCTCCCTCGAGCGCGGCCCGGATTTCGTCGCGTGCCGCCTCGGCTGCGTCGTGCCCGGCCTCGGGGCGCGCGCCGGCCCCCAGGCCCTGCTCGCCGAGCTGGATCACAGAACCGGCTTGCGAACGCCGCAGCGCCTGGCGATCCGTGTTGACAGCGATGAACTCGACGCCTTGCACCCCCTTGTTGATCATGTGGTTGACGGCATTGCCGCCAGCGCCACCCACACCGACCACCTTGATGATCGCGCCTTCGTGATCATTGTCTTCCAGCATTTCGAACGGCATGTTTGAGACCTCCTAGCAAGTAATTCGTGTAGAGCGAGACCCGACGATCCAGAGACAGAGAACAGAAATTCGATGTTTGCGACTTCAGAAGTTGCCCAGGAACCAATCGCGCATCCGACGCATCGTGTCGCGAAACGACCCCGACTGCTCGGCGACTTTCCGACCACGCAAGTGCTGCGCGCGCGCCTCCTCGAGCAGGCCGACGGCGGTCGCATAGCGCGGTGAGCGCACCACGTCGGCCAGCCCGCCCCGATAGGCCGGCAGGCCGATGCGGACCGGCTTCAGGAAGATGTCCTCGGCCAGATCCACCATGCCGGGCAGCAGGCTGGTCCCGCCGGTGAGCACGATTCCGGACGAGAGCAGTTCCTCGTAGCCCGATTCGCGGATCACCTGTTGCACCAGCGCGAACAATTCCTCTACGCGCGGCTCGATCACGGCCGCCAGTGCCTGGCGCGACAAGGTTCGCGGCGCGCGATCGCCCAGGCCTGGCACCTCGATCCGATCGCCGCCCTCGGCCAGCACCTGCTTGGCGATTCCGTGGCGCAGCTTGATCTCGTCGGCCTCCGGCGTCGGCGTGCGCAGGGCCATCGCGATGTCGTTGGTGATCTGGTCGCCGGCGATCGGAATCACGGCCGTGTGGCGGATCGCGCCACCCGTGAAGATCGCGATATCGGTCGTGCCGCCGCCGATGTCCACCAGCGCCACGCCGAGTTCCTTCTCGTCGTCGGTCAGCACGGCATTGCTCGAGGCCAGCGGCTGGAGGATCAGGTCATGTACCTCGAGCCCGCAACGACGCACGCACTTGACGATGTTCTGCGCTGCCGAGACGGCACCGGTCACGATGTGAACCCGCACCTCGAGCCGCACGCCGCTCATGCCGATCGGCTCGCGGATGTCGTCCTGTCCGTCGATGATGAACTCCTGCGCCAACACGTGCAGGATCTGCTGGTCGGTGGGAATGTTCACCGCCTTGGCCGTCTCGACGACCCGGCTCATGTCGGCTTCGGAGACTTCCTTGTCCTTGATCGCCACCATGCCGCTGGAGTTGAAGCTGCGGATGTGGCTGCCGGCGATCCCGGTGTAGACGGTGCGGATCTTGCAGTCGGCCATCAGCTCCGCTTCCTCGAGCGCGTGCTGAATCGAGTTGACCGTGGTCTCGATGTTCACGACCACGCCCTTCTTCAGCCCGCGCGAGTCATGCTGCCCGAGGCCGACGATCTCGTAGTGCCCGTCGGCGCGCATCTCGGCGACGATGGCGACGATCTTCGACGTACCGATGTCGAGGCCGACGATGAGATCCTTGCTGTCTCTGGTCATATCGATTCTCCGGCGCCGCTCATGGCTCGCGACGCTCGGTGGCTGCTTCCTCCTCGAGCCGAGCGAGCGACCGGATCGCGAACCCGTTCGGGTAGCGCAGATCGACCACTTCGGCCCGGCGGTGGAGCTGGTCGAGCACCATCGGGTAGGCGGAAACCCACTCGGCGATGCGATCGAGATGCGGTTTGCGCTCGGTGCGCTCGTCGTTCTCGCGCCCGAGCTGGAGTACCGTTCCGTCGTCGAGCTGCGCGCGCCAGGCGCGCCTCGGCGACAGGGTCACCGACACGGGTGACCGACCGATCGGCTCGATCAGCCTCGCAATCGCCTGATAGCGCTCGAGCACTTCGCGCTCCGCGCCCAAGGGTCCACCGAGCTGCGGCAGGACGCCGTCGACTTCTGCGCGATCGAGCTCTCCGTCGAACAGTTCACCGCGATCATTGAGCAGGCGCCCGGTCTCCCACAGCGCGGCAGCCCGATGTTCTTCCAGGCCGATCACGATCCGGTCGGGCCAGAGCTTGCGAACCTGCGCTCGCCGCACCCAGGGCAGGGTCTCGACCTCGGCCCGGATCGAATCGAGTCCGATCGAGAAGAAATTTCCGTGTACCACGCGTCGGACCAGCCGGACCACGCGCTGCGTGTCGACGTGGCGCAGCGCCGTGCCGGCAACGGCTTCGACCTCGACGGCGCGCACGGTGAAGACCGGTCGCTGCGAGATCCACAGCAGCGCCGCCGCAAGCGTGGCCAGCAGCACCAGCGCAAACAGCGCATTGGCCATCACGTTCAGGGCGCGCGGACTGTGCCAAAGGCTCATGGCTGCCCCTTTCCCCGTGCCGCGGTCTTGAGGCAGGCACTGCGCAGCACCTGCTCGACCAGCGCGTCGTAGTCGATTCCGACGGCCTTGGCGGCCATCGGAACCAGCGAATGATCGGTCATGCCGGGCGAGGTGTTGACCTCGAGCAACCAGGGCTTCATGTCGCGATCGAGCATCAGGTCGACGCGCCCCCAACCGGCGCAGCCGAGCGCGCGATACGCAGCGACCGACAGCGCCGCGATCTCGCGCGACAGCGCCGCGTCGATCGGCGCCGGGCACAGGTAGCGGGTGTCGTCGGTGAAGTACTTGTTGCGATAGTCGTAGTTGCCCTCGGGCGCGCGGATCTCGATCGCGGGCAGTGCCTTCGCCTGCGCCCCCTCGCCGAGGACCGAAACGGTCAACTCCCGTCCATCGACGAACGACTCTGCGAGCACGTCGACGTCGAACGACGACGCCAGCCGGTAGGCCGCGCGATGGCCGGCGGCGCGAGTCACCTTGGTCAAGCCCAGGGTGGACCCCTCGCGGGCGGGCTTGACGATGTAGGGCAGGCCGAGCTGCTGCACGAGCTGCGTGCCCCGGCTCGCCGGCAGGCAGACCTCGAACGCCGGGGTCGGCAGGCCGAGCGAAGCCCAGATGCGCTTGGTCGCCACCTTGTCGATGGCCAATGCCGACGCCAGCACGCCCGAGCCCGTGTAAGGGACGCCGAGCATCTCCAGGGCGCCTTGAACGGTTCCGTCTTCGCCATAGCGCCCGTGCAGCGCAATGAATGCCCGCTCGAAGCCACGATCGACGAGATCCTGCAACGGCCGTTCGGCCGGATCGAACGCATAGGCATCGATGCCGCGTCGGTTCAAGGCCGCGAGCACCATCGAGCCGGACTTCAGCGAGATCTCGCGCTCGGCCGAGCGGCCGCCGAAGAGAACCGCGACCTTGCCGATGTCAGCCATCGCGCCCCTCCGTCAGCCGGGACGGCACATTGCCGATCGAGCCCGCCCCCATGGTGATCACGACATCGCCATCGCTGGCTGCCGCGACGATGGCCTCGGGCACTGTCTCGACATCCTCGACGAAGACCGGCTCGATGCGGCCCGCGACCCGGATCGCGCGGGCCAGTGCACGGCCATCGGCTGCGACCAGCGGCGCCTCGCCAGCGGCGTAGACCTCGGTCAAGAGCAAGGCATCGGGCTCCGAGAGCACGCGCACGAAATCCTCGAACAGGTCGCGGGTACGACTGAACCGGTGCGGCTGGAATGCCAGAAGCACGCGTCGACCGGGAAAGGCGCCACGAACGGCGTCGAGCGTGACCGCCATTTCCACCGGGTGGTGGCCATAGTCGTCGATCAGTGTGAAGTGGCCGCCGCCAGGCAATGCGACCTCGCCGTAGCGTTGGAATCGGCGTCCCACGCCGTGGAACTCGGCAAGCGCCGAGACGATCGCCGCATCGCCCACGCCCAGCTCGGTCGCCACCGCGATCGCAGCCAGCGCGTTGCGCACATTGTGCAGCCCCGGGGCATTGAGCACGATCGGCAGCGCTGGAGCATCCTCTCGCACGACGGTGAACCGCATGCGTGCACCGTCGGGCCGGGCATCGATCGCACGCACCTGCGCCTCGGGTGCGAGCCCGTAGCTGACAACGGGCTTGGACACGAAAGGCAGGATCTCGCGCACGTTCGGATCGTCCTGGCACAGGATCGCGGCGCCGTAGAACGGCAGTCGCTGCGTGAACTCGACGAAGGCCTGCTTCAGTCGCGCGAAGTCGTGGCCGTAGGTTTCCATGTGGTCGACGTCGATGTTCGTGATCACGGCGACCATGGGCGACAGGTTCAGGAACGAAGCGTCGGACTCGTCGGCCTCCACCACGATGTAGTCGCCTTCGCCGAGCCTGGCGTTGGCGCCGGCGCTGTTGAGCCGGCCGCCGATGACGAAGGTCGGGTCCAGATCACCGGCGGCGAGCACCGACGCGACCAGGCTCGTCGTCGTGGTCTTGCCATGGGTCCCCGCGATCGCGATGCCGCGCTTTAGCTTCATCAGCTCGGCCAGCATCAGCGCACGCGGCACCACGGGAATGCGGCGGGCACGCGCGGCGAGCACCTCGGGGTTGTCGCCACGGACCGCGGTCGAGGTGACCACGCAATCGGCCCCTTCGATGTGCTCGGACGCATGCCCGAGCCAGATCCTCGCCCCGAGCCCGTCGAGGCGCCGGGTCGCGCCGTTGACCGAGACATCCGAGCCCGAGATCCGGTAGCCCAGGTTCAGCAGCACTTCGGCGATGCCGCTCATGCCCGACCCGCCGATACCGACGAAATGAATCTGCTTGACCTTGTGCTTCATCTCCGCCCTCCCGGCCCGACCAGGGACTCGCAGATGTCGGCCACGACCGCACACGCGTCGGGGCGAGCCGCTTCGCGTGCCGCGCACGCCATCGCGGTGAGCGTCTCGCGATCGAGCTCGACCAGTAGCTTGGCCAGTGAATCGGGGGTCAGCCCGCCCTCGGGCGCAAGCCGGGCCGCGCCCCGGTCGCATAGAAAGGCGGCGTTGGTGGTCTGATGGTCGTCGACGGCGTGCGGGTACGGGACGAGCACGCTCGCGACACCGGCGGCCGCCAGCTCCGACACCGTCATCGCGCCTGCACGGCACACGACGAGGTCGGCCTGGGCGTAGGCGCTGGCCATGTCGTCGATGAATTCGCGCGACTCGGCATCGACCCCGAGATCCCGATACCGACCCCGCAAGGCGTCGAGCTTGGCCCGGCCACTCTGGTGCAGCACCGTAGGCCGCAACGACGGCTCGATCAGCGCCAGCGCCTGCGGCACGACTTCGTTGAGCACCCGGGCACCGAGACTGCCACCGACCACCAGCAAGCGCAGCGGGCCGCTTCGGGCGCCGTAGCGCGCCGCCGGATCCGGCAGCGCGACGAGGTCCGCCCGTACCGGGTTGCCGGTCCAACGGGCCCCAGGCAGTGCGCCCGGGAACGCGACCAAGCTGCGATCGGCGAGTCGTGCGAGGATGCGATTGGTCAGTCCGGCGATCGAGTTCTGTTCGTGCACGACCAACGGGCGGTTCAGCAACGCGGCCATCATGCCCCCGGGAAAAGCCACGTAGCCACCCATGCCCAGCACCACCGACGGCCGCGCCTGCCGGATCGCCCGCAAGGCCTGCCAGAACGCTCGCAGCAATACGAGCGGCAGCAACAATGCGGTGACCACGCCTTTGCCGCGAACGCCGCCAATCGAGACACCGAACATGGGGATCCCGTGGCGCGGCACCAGGTCCGCCTCCATCCCATCGGGATTGCCGAGCCAGACGACCTGCCATTGCCGACGGCGCATTTCGGCCGCAACGGCCAGCCCCGGCATCACGTGACCGCCCGTGCCGCCTGCCATGATCATCAGCGTCGGGCTCATGCGCGGCCTCCGCGCTCATGCTTGGCGATTTTGGCTACGGCCGCTCGCTTCGCTCCCTTGACTTCGCTTCGCGAAGTCAGCCTCCACCGGAATCGCAGGCTCATGCGCGGCCTCCGCGCCCATGTTTGGCGATTTTGGCTACGGCCGCTCGCTTCGCTCTCTTGACTTCGCTACGCGAAGTCAGCCTCCACCGGAATCGCAGGCTCATGCGCGGCCTCCGCGCCCA
>JACKLP010000007.1 GCA_024235875.1 Burkholderiaceae bacterium
CGACATCCGCTTCTGCTTGCCCGCCCAGTAGTAGCGGAAGTGCCAAGTCCTGCCCCCTGCCGCGGTGACGGCCAGGGACAGGCCATCCAGGTCAGGGAGGGTGTATGCCTTGCCAGTTGCCTTGGCCTGTCGAACGGCCAGGTCTGAGAGTGCCATGCTCTTGCTCCTGAACATGAGTCAGGAACCAGATGCTGGTCACGTCGACCTCGCCCCTCCATCAACAATCCGGAATCAGCCGCGCCCGCAAAAATGGACTTGTTTGTGGACTTAAAAGTCCCGGCTGTAGGCGGATCGCAGTGGACCACGGCAGAACGTCAAAGAGAGGAAAAGTCCTTGTGAGGCAACGACTTGCAGACTCTCTTGGACTTCTGCGGAAGTCCGCAGAATGATGCAGTGGAGCGGGTGATGGGAATCGAACCCACGTCATCAGCTTGGGAAGCTGAGGTTCTACCATTGAACTACACCCGCGGCCCGCGCATTCTAGACGGGATTCGCGCGCTTCGCATCGACGGTGGACCGCTCCCCACCCTTCGGGCAGTCGTCAGGCGCCGTCCGGGCGCAGCGTCCATCACGGCCCGTCGACGAGGCCTTATCATGCGGACCCTGGCCACGGGGCCTCGATTCCCGCAACAGAACCGCGCCTGCCTGGCGCCGCTGGACTGATGGAAACCGTAGACTGCATCGTGATCGGGGCCGGTGTCGTGGGCCTCGCCGTCGCGGCCGAAATGGCACGCCGCGGACATGAAACCTGGGTACTCGAGGCCGAGGACGCGATCGGGACCGGAACGAGCTCACGCAACAGCGAGGTGATCCATGCGGGGATCTACTACGCGCGGGACTCGCTCAAGGCACGCCTGTGCGTGGCCGGTCGCCATCGCCTCTACGACTACTGCGCCTCGCGCGGTATCGCGCATCGACGCTGCGGCAAGTTGATCGTCGCGACCGCCGACGACCAGCTCGGGCGACTCGACTCGATCGTCGCCACGGCTGCCGGCAACGGCGTCGACGACCTTAGACGCATCGACCGCGACGAGGCACTGGCGCTGGAGCCCGCCTTGTCCTGCGTCGGCGCGATCGTCTCGCCTTCGACCGGCATCGTGGACAGCCACGCGCTCATGCTTTCGCTGCAGGGCGATCTCGAGAACGCGGGCGGCCTGCTGGCGTTGCGCGCGCCGGTCGAACGGATCACCGGCCGCGGCCCGAGCTTCGTGGTTCACGTCGGTGGCGAGGAGCCCGTGAGCATCGGATCGCGCTGCGTCGTCAACAGTACCGGGCTCACCGCGCCGATGCTCGCTCGGCGCATCGAGGCGCTGGACCCCGCGCTGGTACCTCGGGCGTATTTCGCGAAGGGAAACTACTACGCACTACAGGGAAAGAGTCCGTTTTCCCGGCTGATCTACCCGGTGCCGGAGCAAGCGGGGCTGGGCGTTCACCTGACCGTGGATCTCGGCGGCCAGGCGCGCTTCGGGCCCGACGTCGAATGGATCGACGAGATCGACTACCTGGTCGATCCGCGCCGCGCCGACGCCTTCTACGCCGAGATACGCCGCTACTGGCCCGCGCTGCGCGACGGTTCGCTGCAGCCCGCCTATGCCGGCATACGTCCCAAGATCCAGGCCCCGGGCGAGGCTGCCCGGGATTTCGTGGCCCAGGGACCCGACGAGCACGGACTCGCGGGACTCGTGAACCTGTTCGGCATCGAGTCGCCGGGCCTGACCTCGAGCCTCGCGATCGGCGACATGGTCGCCGACATGCTCGTGAACTGAACCCGGGCCCGATGACCACGCCGCCACGAAAGGTCGCGACGAAGCCGTCGGGCCGAGGACACATCCGCAGCTTCGTGTCGCGAAGCGCGCACTTCACCAGCGGGCAGCGCGACGCCTACATGCGGCTCTATCCCCGCCATGGCGTCGAGCACCGCGACGCCGTCCTCGACACCAAGGCCTTGTTCGGACGCTCGGCGCCGATCGTGCTGGAGATCGGTTGCGGCATGGGCGAGACCAGCGCCGCGATCGCGGCAGCGCTGCCGCAAACCGATTTTCTGGGGGTCGAGGTCTACCCCGCCGGGGTAGGCGCCCTGCTGCGTCGAATCGACGAGATGGCGCTTTCGAACCTGAAGGTGATCCAGCACGATGCCGTCGAGGTCGTACGCGACATGATCGCCCCGGATAGCCTGGCGGGGGTCCACGTGTTCTTCCCGGATCCCTGGCCCAAGTCGCGACACCACAAGCGAAGGCTGATCCAGCCGACATTCGTGCATGCGCTGGCCTCCAGGCTCGCGCCGGGTGGCTACCTGCACTGCGCCACCGACTGGGCGCCCTACGCCTTGCAGATGCTCGCGGTCCTCTCGAGCGAACCCCTGCTCGAGAACAGCGCGCAGACCACCCGCGTCGGGGATTCGATCGAGGATTCCGAGGGGTTCGCGCCCCGGCCGCCTTATCGTCCGGTGACCAAGTTCGAGAAACGCGGCGTGGCGCTCGGCCACGGGGTCTGGGACCTCGTCTTCAGGCGCCGCCCCGACTGACGACCGGCGGGCGGCGCTGCCGCCGGATCGCGCCCGCTCAGTTGTGCCAGTGCACCAACCCGGTGTACGAGGTAACCAGGACGACGATCCCGAAGGCCAGCCTGTACCAGGCGAACGGAATGAAGCTGTGGCTGGCGACATAGCGAATCAGCCAGGCCACCGCGAACCAGGCGCTGATGAACGAGAACACCAGCCCCACGCCGAACAGCGGCAGATCCGCGACCGACAGCAGATGGCGTGCCTTCCAGGTGTCGTAGACACCGGCGCCAATGAGCGTGGGCATCGCCAGGAAGAACGAGAACTCGGTGGCAGCCCGGCGCGACAGACCGAACAGCATGCCGCCGATGATCGTCGCGCCGGAACGACTGGTCCCGGGAATCAGCGCGAAGGCCTGGGCGATCCCGAGCTTGAGTGCATCGGCGCTTGTCAGCGCATCGATGTCGTCGATTCGCGGCGCTGGCGCATCAGCGCGCTGCTGTCGTTTCTCGACCCAGAGGATCACCAGCGCGCCGACGATGAATGCACATGCGACCGGGACCGGGTAGAACAGGAACTGCTTGATCTTCGAGGCGAACAGCACGCCCAGGACCGCGGCCGGCATGAAGGCGATCAACAGATTGATGGCGAAGCGCCAGGCCGCGCGACCGCTCTCGCCACCCGCGAAGAGCCCGCCGACGACTTCGAAGATCTTGCCCCGGTAGTACCCGAATACCGCGAACATCGCGCCGGTCTGGATCGCGACCTCGAACAGCTTCGCCTTCTCGCCGGTGAAACCGAGCAGGCTCGATGTCAGGATCAGGTGGCCGGTACTGGAGATGGGCAGGAACTCCGTCAGGCCCTCGACGATTCCGAGGATCGTCGCCTTGACCAGTAGCGGCAGGCCGTACAGCAATTCGAGCATGGCAGCGGTTCGGGCGCGCAGCACGCGCGCCACGTCAGTGATGGCCGGGCAATTGAATCACAGCTGTGAGTGGGCACCGCGAGCCAACCGATGGGCGGCCTACGCGGGCGACGGTCGCCCGCCCCGATAGGCCGCGGCCAGGGCGATCCGCATCTCCGCCTCGCCAGTGCCGCCGTGCATGCCGAGGAAGGCGGGTGGGCTCTCGCCAGCCACGCGATCGCCGATCGTGTAGCCCTCGCGCATGATCAGGACGTGCGTGCCGGTCGCATCGACGAACTCGCGGCTTGGTTCGACGTCGCCGAACCATCCGGCACGCAAGAGCACCTCGGTTCGCTCGAGCTCGAGCGCGAAGCCCATCTCGGCCCCGACGGCGCGCACCAGCGCATCCTCGGCCGCGGGCTCGATCGTGACGAATGCCACGCGCGGCTCGCCGCACAGAGGCCGCGCCAGCAGTCGGGCCACCGCAGGGAAGTCTCCGATCGACAGTTGCGACGCTGGTTCGATGTCGACGAAACCGTGATCGGCCGTCGCCAGCAGCAGGTATCCGCTATCGGCCAACGAATCCACCAGCGACGCGAAGATCTCGTCGAAGCGCTGCAGGACATGCGCGGCCTCGTCCGATCGGCACCCCGCGGCGTGTGCGACGGCGTCGAACTGAGGTGCGTAGGCGTAGACGAAACCACCTTCCGGATGCGCATCGACGGCCTCGAGGATCGCGGTTTCGATCGCATCGGTGCCGTCGTAGCCGCGCAGGGTCGCGCCGGCATACGCATAGCGGCTGAAGCCGCTGGTCGCGATCGTGTCGGGTTGAATGACCACCATCGTGTCCGACACCGCGGCGCTCAAGGGGCGCCAGGACCAGAGCTCGGCGGCATCCACCGCCACGCTCGGATCGCCGCGCACATCGAGTGGCAGGGAACGCACCACACGCCGACGCGCCGGATTCCAGACGAACCAGCCGGCATTTCCGTGCTGCGCGGGTGCCAGCGCGCTCGCCAGCGAGGTCAGGGCCGGCGCCGTGCTCGACGGAAACACCGAAGAGAGCCGCCCCACCCGGAACCGCGCCAGCGCCCCGCCGGGCACCAGCGCATCGATCTGTGCAAGTCCGGCACCATCGATCAGCATCAGGACCACGCCGCGCGCCCGCTCGAGCCCCGGCACCCGAAGCGGCGCAAGCCCGGGATCGGCGCCGAAGCGCCGGCCCAGGGCGGCGGCCAGGTTCACCAGGGTGGCGCCGGTCTCGAACGGCCGTCGCCGGGCCCAGGCGGCCACCCGGCCCTCGATCGAGGATTCAGCGGTGGAGGAAGTGGCGGCGTGGCTGGTGGTGATACTCATGCCCCCGATGATAAGGGGCCCGTCGCAGGCTGTTCACCGGCACCAAGCGCACGGGAGCGGCATAGGGCGCGACACCGTAGATCGGGCGCCCATAGGCATCGAAGGCGGCTGGCGGAACCGGCGCGTGGACAGGGTAATACCCGGGTACGGGCCGCAGCGCCACCGCGGGTGCGCGCACGTAACGATGCCCGTGATGCGGCGCCACGGCACCGGCCCCCGCCACCGCACCGATGGCGGTTCCGATGGCCGCGCCGCGATCGCCGCCCAGAACGTGACCGATGATCGCGCCGGCGCCGGCGCCAACGAGCGCGCCGAATACTCGGTCGGAAGCCTGTGCAGGCGCGGCCAGCGTGAGTCCGGCAACAATACCCAGGCTGGCGACAATGGTCTTGCGATGCTTGTTCATCTTCGTCTCCGTCGGTTTTTCGTGGACCCGTCGACCAGAACGCCCCCCGGCGGCCACTGGCAGACCGTCGAATTGCAAACCGCGTAACGAGACGTAAACGAGAGCCCGCAAGGCGAAGCAGCGCCTACTGCTCGGTGCGCGCCAGGCGCCGCCGCATCAGGCGCCGGAACACCCAGCTTCGGGGCGGCTCGACCCCGCTTCTCACCCATTCGATCGCGCCGGGCTCCATCAGGTAGCGCTGCTGCACGCGTCGCGCAAAGTCGTCGCCCACGAAGAGCACCCGATCCCCGGGCTTGAGCTCTACCTCGGGGCCGGGCAACAGCAGTGTCTCGGCGCGCCGCTCGACCATCAGCGGCGTGACCCGAAGCGCGTGGTCGGGTGCACTGACGTCACGGCACAACAGCCGCAAGGGCAGCGATTCGCCAGGATTCTGGAAGAACGCACCGAAGATGCCCGGTTGCATGACATCGCAATGGAAAGTCCAGGCCCGAGGCGAGCCGGTGCCCACCGAATCGGAGATTCGCTCGATCGCGCGGGCGGCGAAGGCCCCGCCTTCGGAGCGCGCGCGCAGCAGGAACCGCCCGAGCATCGGCGTCTTGAGCTCCTGCAGGCACTCGTGGACCACCAGGTCCGCCTGCACGAAGCGCAGGTCGGCCTTGGCCGCCTGGATCAGAATGCTGTCATTGACGTCGTTTTGGCGAATCACCACGAACAGGTCCGCGTTGACCCGCCGCGCAAGCGTCGTAACGCCGAGGTTCACCGCGTCGACGTCGGTCCCGGCGACCAGCACGTCGGCGGCCGCGATTCCGGCGTCGCGCAACACCTTCTCGGTATTGTCCCCGGCCAGCAGCCGCTCCTGCTCGGGAAGCGCCTGGTCGGAGTCGATCGCGGTCCAGCTGATACCGGCACGATCGAGCACTTCGGCGATGGCGCGGCCGAATCGACCGAAGCCCACCAGGACCCAGGTGCCGCGCGGCACGTTGATGCGGCTCGGGCATTCGCTGCCCGGGGCGCTGGTCAGCCATTCCTCGAGTCGCAGCACCTCGGGCGATCCGAGATCGAGCGCCAGGTTGGTGGCGAATGTCTCGAACGGGTTGATGACGGTCACGCCGCCGAAGGACTCCAGGTTGACCTGGGCCACCTGCGACTTCGCGCGGGCCACCACGCGCAGGCCGTCGTTGAGGACGCGGGCACCGATCGCGATGGCCTGGTTGGCCGCATCATCGCCGGCCAGCGCCATCAGGCCCTGGCACTCTGGTTTGTGGATCCCGGCAACTTCGAGCACATCGGGTAGCTTGGCGTCGGCGCACAAGACCAGGGGTGACGTCACATAGTCCTCGATCGCCAGCTTCGCGGCACGCTCCGGACGGGTCTCGATGATGACCAGGCCGATGCCCATGTCGTCGAGCGCGCGCGCGAGCCCCGATCCGCTCTGCCCGTAGCCGCAGATGATGAAGAAGGGCTCCGCGATACCGCGAACGCGCCACGCGAACACGCCGCGCGACACGGCGGCCCGAAAGGTGGCATCGTTGGTCAGGGCGAACACCGAACCGACCGCGTATGCCCAGCCCACGACCGACAGGTAGATCGACAGAATCACCCACGCACGCTGTGCCTCCGAGAAGGCATGCGGCACTTCCCCGAAGCCGATCGTCGTGGCGGTGTAGCTCATCACGTAGAACGCGTGGAAGAAGCCCAGTCGAGCGGGCTGGCCATTCGCGTCCACGCCGGGCATCAGCGTGAGACCGCCGACCGAGATCGCGTAGACGACGATCAAGGTCAGCAGTGGCGCGCGCAGGCGGCGCAGGATCAGGAAAAGTACGTCGCCCATGGCAGGCAGTCAGCAACGGCGCATGGAGCCGGCCTCCTAGTGCCCCGGACGCAGGGTCTCGCCGATGAGCAGGATCAACGACACGAAATTGGCGACCAGGGCGCCGCCGCTGAGCGAGACCACGACCGACATGATCTCCCCGTTCATCGGCTGGTCGAGGATGTAGATCTGCCACATCCAGACCAGCGCGCCGGCCAGCAACTGGAAGGTCGCGACGAGACTCGTGGCCAGGTGGGTCGCACCGACCTGGGTTCGGTCGCCGAACTTGAGCACCAGCGCGACCATGTTGACCACCACCGTCGCGAACAGCTCGAACGGATGATGATGCACGGGCAGGTCCAGTTCGCCGATGAAGAACCCGAAGTTCAGGGTACAGGCGAAGATGATGAAGAATCCGAAGATGACCTTTTCGAGGTTCACGCAGCACTCCTTGGGCGGCCAGGCCGGCCGTGGCGGGGCCGGGCCGATGATAGAACACTGAGAGCCGGGCGGCGCCGCGACTCGGCCGATGCCCGCATCGGCCTGAGGCAGGGGCACGACATTTGGGCCGAATCCGGGCGATCACTTGATAGAATCCCGTGAGCGACGCGCCCTGGCGTCGTGCCGATTTCGCCATGGATTTACGCGATGGATTTCGAACGCGCCCGCCACAACATGATCGAGCAACAGATCCGGCCCTGGAACGTGCTGGACCAGGACGTGCTCGACCTGCTCTACGCGGTGCGGCGCGAGGACTTCGTTCCACCGGCGTATCGCCAGCTCGCGTTCACCGACGTCGAGATTCCTCTGGTCGTCGATGGCGAGCAGACCGGCGAGACCATGCTCGAGCCCAAGGTCGAGGCGCGCATCCTGCAATCCCTGGGCCTGCGAAAGCACGAGTCGGTCCTGGAGATCGGTACCGGCTCGGGATACATGGCGGCGCTGCTCGCGCACCGGGCGCGGCGGGTCAGAAGCGTCGAGATCCAACCGTCGCTGGCCCGGTTCGCCCAATCGAACCTGTCGGCGGCGGGCGTGCAGAACTGCGAGGTCGAGACCCGAAACGGTGCGGAATTCATCGAGCCGGGCGAAGAGCGCTTCGATGTGATCGTGGTCTCGGGCGGTCTGCGCTTCGTGCCCGATGGCTTGCTCGACAGGCTCGGGCCCGAGGGTCGCTGTGCGGTGATCGTCGGACAGGATCCGGTGATGTGGGCGCAGATCGTCCGTCGCCTCGGCCCGTCGCGCTTCGCGACCGAAGCCTTGTTCGAGACCGTGGCGCCGCCCATGATCGGATTTCCGCAGCGCGAAGGTTTCCGGTTCTGATGTCGTCCATTGCCTCGATTCGGCAGTCATCGGCAAGCGAACTGGCCGCCCTTCTGGCTGCCCCGGAGCAAGCGCGCCCCTTGTTGCTGGACGTTCGCGAACCGTGGGAGTTCGAGACCTGCCGCATCCCGGGAAGCGTGCACATCCCGATGCGGGAAGTGCCCGCCCGATACCACGAGATCGACCCCGGCCGGACCGTCGTCGTCGTCTGTCACCACGGTGTGCGCAGCATGCAGGTCGCGATGTTCCTCGCCTACCAGGGCTTCGAGCAGGTCGTGAACCTGCACGGCGGCATCGATGCCTGGTCGCGGCAGGTCGACGCGTCGGTGCCGACCTACTGACCCGCGCAATGACGAAACGCCGCCCCTCGTCAGCTTCCCCCAGCGCCCGCATGGCGTATAGAGCCCCCTCCCCCGGAGCCCTCATGAAAACAAAGACCTTCGCCTCGGTGGCCTTCATTCCGATGATGCTGCTGGCGGCACCCGCCTGGGGCTACGACTTGCTACAGGCCTTCACGGACGCCGAGGGCTACGACGCCCAGTTGATGAGCGCCCGTGCCACGCTGTCGGCGGCGCGCGAACGTGTACCGCAGGCGAAGGCCGGATTGTTGCCAAGCGTCTCGGCGAGTGCCGGCGTGAATCGTCAGTACGCCGATACCAACATCGCGCCGACGCGCAACTACACCGCCCAGACCTACGGGATCAACCTGTCGTACCCGCTTTACCGGCGCCAGAACGTAGAAGCCTACGAACAAAGCAAGCTGCAACTCACGCTCGGCGAAGCGCAGTACGCCCAGGCCAAGCAGGATCTGATCGTCCGGGTCGCCCAGGCCTACATGGACCTGCTGGCGGCGCAGGACAACCTCACGACCATCCTGGCGCAAAAGAAGGCGATCGGCGAGCAGCTCGCCGCCGCGAAGCGCAATTTCGAGGTGGGCACGGCCACCGTCACCGATCAGCAGGAGGCGCAGGCGCGCTACGACCTTGCCATCGCTCAGGAGCTGGCCGCGCGAAACGAGCTCGACATTCGCCGCTCCGCGCTCACACAGCTCACCGGAAAGCCGGTCGACGAGGTCAAGGTGGTCCGTAGCGACGTCACGCTGCAGCCGCCCACCCCGAGCGTCGAATCCGAGTGGGTGACAGCCGCTCGCCGCGACAACTACGTCGTTCAGCAGGCGCGTGTCGGCGCCGAGATCGCGCGTCGCGAGATCGACCGACAGCGCTATGCGCACCACCCGACCGTCGATGTCGTGGGCCAGCTCGCGCACGCACGCAACGCGTCCACCACCGTGCCGAACCTGAACAGCAACACCGCATCACTGGGATTGCAACTTGCGATTCCGCTCTATTCGGGTGGCGGTATCGATGCCCGCGTGCGCGAGGCCGCGGCCAACAAGGACAAGGCCGAGGCCGACATCGAGGTCGCGGGCCGACAGGCCGAGCAGTCCACGCGGCAGGCCTTCCTGGGCGTGCGCAGTGGCCTGGCCCAGGTACGCGCCCTCGAAGCCGCATACCGCTCGAGCCGCCTCGCACTGGAATCGAACAAGCTCGGCTACCAGGTCGGCGTTCGCATCAACGTCGATGTGCTCAATGCGCAGCAACAGCTCTTCTCCACTCAGCGCGACATGCTCAAGGCTCGCTACGACGTGCTGCTCAACGGCCTGCGGCTGAAGGCCTCGACGGGCACGCTGACGGACGCCGACGTGCGCGCGGTCAACGCCTTGCTGGTCGAGCGCAGCGAGTCCGGCGAACTGGTGGCCCCGGCGACCCAACCGGCGGCCGCACCTTCGTCGAATGCCGCACAGCCGCCGGCGAACAACGGCACCGGCATCCAGCCGCCGGCACGGCGCCGCCCGGCCCCCGGTGACCGCCAGCGCGGCGGGCGGCTTCTCAAGCCACGCCTGTAAGCCCGACGCCGCTCGACGCGCAGGATCCGACCATGCAGCACGCGTCAGGCGTCGGCGAACCCGAGTAGCGCCTCGAGCGTGCGCCGAGTCGCGCCACGGTGGGCGTTGGCGAACGCCAGTGCGTCCTGGCTGGCATGGCCCCTGGCCTGCGCATCGGAGACCAGCGCCAGCGCGCTTTGCACGGCGGCCTGCGCATCCGGGACCCTGATCGCCGCGCCGGCGCTCACCGCCGCATTCGCGGCGGCCTCGAAGTTGTAGGTGTTCGGCCCGACCACGACCGGCACGCCGAGCGCGCAGGGCTCGATCAGGTTCTGTCCCCCGAAGGGCAGCAGGCTGCCGCCGATCACGGCGGCGTCCGCCATCGTGTAGTAGGCGCTCATCTCGCCCATCGAATCGCCCAGCAGCACGTCGATCGCCGCCCAGTCCGGCATCTGCCCGGCTGCCACCGCCGAGCGGCGCGACCAGCGCAGCCCGCTCGCCTCGATGAGACGGGCGATCTCGTCGAATCGCTGCGGATGACGCGGAACGATCACCAGCAAGGCGCCCGCCGTGGCCTGCCGCCAGGCGGCCAGGAACAGCGCTTCCTCGCCGTCGCGACTGCTCGCGAAGACGACCACCGGGCGCACACCGCTGCACTGGCGCCATTGCCTGCCCATCGCCTGTGAAGCGGCATCCGGCACCACGTCGAACTTGAGGTTGCCGGTCACGACCACATCGCGACGCCCGAGTTCGGCCAGCCGCCGGGCATCGACGTCGGTCTGTGCGAGCACGCCGGCAAGTCTTGCGAGCGCAGGTTCGATCAACCAGCGCCAGCGCAGGCCCTTGCGCAGCGACACCGCGGACAGACGCGCGTTGGCCAGCACCAGCGGGATTCCCTGCCTGCGCGCGGCATGCGTCAGGTTGGGCCATAGCTCGGTCTCGAGCAGCACACCCAGGCATGGACGCCAGTGCGCGAGGAATCGACGCATCGCGCCCGGATAGTCGTAGGGAAGCAGCGCATGGCGGACCCGATCGCCGAACAAGGCATGCGCGGTCTCCAGCCCGGTCGGCGTCATGTGCGTCAGCAAGACCTCGATGGGCGCTGCTTCGGAACCGAGTCGCGCGAGCAAGGCCTCGACCAGCGGCTGGGCCGCCCGCGTCTCGCCGACCGAAACCGCATGCAACCAGATCATGCGCCGCGGTGCCGGCGCCGGCGCACGGTAGCGTCCGAATCGCTCGGCGAGGTGCGCTCGATACGCCGGCTGGCGCCTGGAGCGCCACAGCAGGGATGCCAGCACGAGCGGTGTCGCGAGCCACCATGCCAGGCTGTACAGAATCCGCGCGACACCCGCGGGGCCTGCGCCGATCGGACGGCGGGGCGCCGGCGGGCTCAAGGCTTACTGGCGCCGAAGGCGCCCAGGGTCTGCAAGGTGGCGAGGACTTCGTCGGTCGCGGGCCAGTGCCCATCGCTGCCGAGCCCCTTGACGCGCGGCGACCAGTACGGTCCAAAGCGCCAGGCCGGTGTGCTGGCGAACAAGGCAGCCGTCGGTACGTCGAGCGCGGCGGCCAGATGGGTCAGCCCGGTATCGACACCGACCACACCGGCTGCACCGGCGATCAACGAGGCACAGTCTCGCAGCCGCATGCGAGGTGCCACCGTCGCGTTCGGGCTGGCGTCGGCAAGCATCCGGGCACGTTCATGTTCGGCGTTGGAACCCCAGGGAAGAATGCTGCGCAGACCCATCTCGCCGAGCCGGGCAATCAGTGCCTGCCAGCGTTCGATCGGCCACTCCTTCTCGGCCCGCGAGGTCGCGTGCAGCAACACGAAATACCCGCCCGAGCCGGCACCGATCGCAAGCGCCGCGGCGAGCGCCGGATCGATGGGGGGTGCCGCCAGTTCGAAGCGAGGCAGGCCTTCCACCGGATAGCCGAAGGCCTGGCCCGCCAGCGAGCGCAGCCGCTCGATCGCGTGCGACTGCATGTCGACCCGGTAGCGCCGCGAATAGGCCAGCGCGGCCAGTGGCTCGCGCGCGCTGGAGAAGGAGAATCCGACACGCGGTCCACGCATCCAGCCGGCCACCATCACGCTCTTGTAGAGCCCCTGCAGATCGAGCACACAGTCGTAGCGGTATTGAGAGAGCCGACGGCGTGCCTCGCGCCGCTCGCGGCGCACGGGCAAGGACCACCATGCACGTCGCCAGCGCCGCAAGGCGATCGGCAAGACCTGCTCGACACCGGGATGCAGCGCGGGCAGGTCGGCGAACGCTTCCTCGACGACCCAGTCGATTCGCGCATTGGGCAGCGCGCACCGCAGGTCGGTGACGACGGGCAAGGCGTGTACGACATCGCCCATCGAGCTGGTCTTGATCAGTGCGATCCGCACTCGGCCGGTCCGGGTAAAACCCGGATTCTATTACCGGGGGCAAGCATCGCGCAGACCGACGATGCGATCGAAGCCGCCGTCAGAATGGCAGGTCGGCGTCCGGTCGGATCGCAAGGATGGCGGCACGCATGTCGGCCTGGATCCGCGCCAAGGCCACGGCGTTGTCGGCTTCGAACCGCAGCACGACGACTGGCGTCGTGTTCGAGGGCCGTGCCAGCCCGAAGCCATCCGGATACTCGACCCGCACGCCGTCGATCGTCACGACCTCGACGGCATCGGGGAAGCGAGCCTCGCGGCGCAGCCGTTCCACCAGGTCGAAGTTCTCGCCTTCGTCAAGCCAAAGCTGCAGCTCGGGGGTGGTCGTCGCGTCGGGCAACGCATTGAGCACGGCGCTCGGGTCGTCGCTGCGACTGAGGATCTCGAGCAGGCGCGCGCCGGCGTACAGCCCGTCATCGAATCCGTACCAGCGTTCCTTGAAGAACACATGGCCGCTCATCTCGCCGGCCAGCGGCGCGCCGGTCTCCTTGAGCTTGGCCTTGACGAGCGAGTGCCCGGTGCGCCACATGAGCGGCACGCCGCCATGTTGCCGGACCCAGGAAGCGACGTTGCGCGAACACTTCACGTCATAGATGATCTGCCCGCCGGGCTCGCGCGATAGCACGTCCTGGGCGAACAGCATCAGCTGTCGATCGGGATAGATGATCGCGCCGTCACGCGTGACCACGCCGAGGCGGTCGCCGTCGCCATCGAATGCAAGCCCGACCTCGGCATCGGTCCGGCTCAGCGCACGCACCAGGTCTTGCAGGTTCTCGGGATGCGCGGGATCGGGATGATGGTTGGGAAAGTTCCCGTCGACATCGCAGAACAGCTCGACCACTTCGCAGCCCAGGCGCCGGTATAGCGGCGCAGCCAGTGCGCCGGCTACGCCGTTGCCGCAGTCGATCGCGATTCGCATCGGTCGCGCCAACCGCACGTCCGAGGCGATTCGGGACAGATAGCGCTCGGACAGGTCGAGCCGGCGAACGCGGCCCTTCGCTCCCCCGGAGAGCCGCTGCTCGAAGCCGGGCTCGACGATCGCGTCATGGAGCGCGCGGATCTCGTCGCCGTAGAGGGTGTCGCCGGCCAGCATCATCTTCAGGCCGTTGTACTCGGGTGGGTTGTGACTACCGGTCACGGCGACGCCGGAGCCGGTACCGAGCTCGTAGGTGGCGAAATAGACCACCGGTGTCGGCACCATGCCGATGTCGACGACGTCGACGCCGGCGGCCGTGATTCCTTCAGCCAGGGCGGACGACAGCCGCGGGCCGGACAGGCGCCCGTCGCGACCGATCACGATCTCGCGTACGCCGCTTCGAGCGCCGGCAAGGCCGAGCGCGGCACCGATGGCATGCACGACAGGCTCGCTCAGCGTCTTGTCGACGATGCCGCGGATGTCATAGGCCTTGAAGATCGAAGCGTCGGGTGTGATGGCATTGTGCATGGGGTCACTGGGGTCGGATCGGACGGATTCGGACGCGGCGGCGGCAGCCGCCGGCCTGAAGATCCTAATACGCGGGCCCGGCGGCGGCTTCGGGCAGGCGACCGAAGGCGGGCGTGGGCCGCGCGTGCGGCCCATGCGAGCATGATCCGCCCGCGGCCGGCGCTGGCCGTTCAGGTCGCCTTGGACGCAATGCCGGTGGGATGAAAACCGCGCGGCGCATAGCCGAAATCCCGGACCGCATCGGCATGATCGACGATCAGGTCGCGAAAGGCCCTGGCGGCCATGTCCTCGGTGACGAACGCGAACCGCGGCCAGCGGCGCGCTGTGCGAATTGCCGCCCGGTAGAACCGCAGCGGCACCGGCAACAGGATCGGCGTCCGCCCTTCCGCGCGGAAAAGTCGACGCACCATGGCCGGGTAGTCCAGCGTCTCGCCGCCGCCCAGGTTGTAGGCGCGACCGAAACTGGGCCGGCAATCGAGTGCAGCGACGCAGGCCGCCGCCAGATCATCGGCATGCACCGGCTGTCGCAATCCATGAGCCCCGATCGGAACCGGAAAGCAATGAAACTGGCGAATGAAGCGACGGATGAAGGCCACGTTCAGGTCGAGCCCCGCGCCGTAGACCATGGTCGGACGAAACAGCGTCCATGCGATTCCGGATCCCTCGGCCAGCCGTCGATACGCCTCCTCGGCGGCGATTTGTTGCGCGACGAAGTCGCGCTCGATCTCGGCCTCGGCATCCTGCTTGGAGAAGCGCCCGGACGAACCGAAGGCGATCATCCGCGACACGCCGAGGCTTCGAGCCATCTCGACGACCTGGTCGATGATGGGCAGCGGCGCCAGGTTCACCAGCGCGTCGGCCGATGCCAATGGCGGCACGAAGCGGCCCGAGCCGGGCTCGTAGACATGGACGGCGCCCGCGCCGGCATCGGGCTCACGCGCGCCGCGACCGATGGCCGCGGCCTCGAAGCCGGCCTGGCGCAAGCGGGGCAACAGAAAGCGGCCGATCTGGCTGCTCGCGCCGACCACCGCAACACGCCTGACCGGTCGAGTCATGCGCGCTCGCGTCGCGACGCGACGACTTCCTCGAGGATGCCGGCAAGCTTCTCGCGCAGGCGGCGCGCATCGAAATGCGCTGCGACGTGTGCGCGGCCTCGTCTTCCCATCGCTTGCGCGGCATCGGGATCGCCGAGAACATGCGTGATGCGCTCGGCGAGCGCCTGGTCGTCGTCCGGCTCGAAGCAAACGCCGGCCCCGGCCTGCTCGAGGATCGCAGCCCCCTCCCCGCGCAGGCCCGCGACGACCGGGCGCTCGCAGGCCATGTAATCGAGCAGCTTCGTCGGGATCGCACCAGCGAACAGCGGCACATCGCGCAATGTCACCAGGCACAGATCGGCAGCCGAGAGGAATGCGCTGGCGTCCCCCTTGGCGACCGGCGGCAGGACTTCGACATTGCCCAGTCCGAGCGCGTCGCGTTGCGAAATCGTCGCCTCGCGCTTGAGCCCGTCGCCGACGATCACGAAACGGATGTCGGCGCGATCGCGAAGCCGCTCGGCGGCACGCAGGATCACCGGCATGTTGTTGGCCTCGCCGATCGCGCCGAAGTACATGACCACCCGACTGGCCTGCCAGCCACGGGATTCGCGTACCTGCGCCCTTCCGGCCGGGTCCATGCGCATGCGTTCGAGATCGACGCCGCAGGTCACCGTCGTCACGCGCCGGGCCGGCCAGCCACGTCCCACGATGTCGTCGCGGATTCCCTCGGTCAGCGCGACAACCCGGTCCGACCGGCGATAGAGCGCACGCTCCATCATCGACATCAAGCCGATCAGCGCGCGGCTGCGAACGATGCCCAGCTCCACGGCCGATGCCGGCCAGAGGTCGCGTACCTCGAACACGAAGGCGCTGCGGCGCATGCGCGCGGCGACCAGCGCCGGGACCATCGGGAACAACGGTGGCGACGAGGAGAACACCACGTCGGGACGCGGCGCCAACAGCAAGCCGATCGGCGCCCCGATGGAGAAAGACACGAAGGCAAGCAGACGACCGAGGTAGCTCCGGTGCAACGCCGAGTAGGTGAACGTGCGGATCACCTCGACCGCGCCGTCGCGCTGGCGACGGATCAGTCGGCGATGCCACGGCGCTCGCGCGCCGTCGCGCCGCATGTAGCCCGTCTCGCCCGAGACCACCGTGACGCGATGCCCCAGATCGGCGAGATGATGCGCGTACTCGTAGACCAGCGAATGGCCCGGCTCGCCGTGTCCCTGGTAGTACTGGTAGACGATCGCGATGTTCATCGCAGCGGTTCGTAGATTTGGACCAGTCGATCGGCCTCGCTGGCCCAGCAGACCGTCTCTGCGGCCCTGGCCGCGTTGGCACGCCAGCCCGCCAGTCGTTGCGGATCGGCGAACATCTCGTCGATCGCGGCCGCAAACGCATCGGCATCCGGATCGGCCACCAGCAGGCCGATGTCATGCCCGCGTACGAACCGGGCGATCTCGGGAAGGTCGGAGCCGAGCACGGGGATTCCGGCCGCGATGAACTCGAACAGCTTGTTCGGCGAGCAGAAGTAGTTGTTCAGGCATTCGGCACGATACGGGACGACGCCGGCATCGGCGTCGACCGAATAGCCGAGCAACTCGTGTTGCGGCACGGCGGCCAGGAAGTGCACGCGGTCCTTGCGCGCACGCCGCTCCAGCGCATCGCGCAATCGACCATCGCCGAGCATCACCAGGTGGATCGAACGGTCCTGGACGCGCGCCATCGAATCGACCAGCGCATCGAGGTTGCGTCCCGAGATCAGGCCCCCCTGATAGAGCAGCACGCGAGCGCTGGCCGGCAATCCAAGGGCCGCGCGCAAGCGCCCCGTCGGGGCTCGTGCCGCCGGGGCCAGCGCTCGCTCGGCGTTCAGGATCACATGGACACGCGCCAGACCGTATCGGCGCTCGAGTTCGCGCGCAATCGACTCGTTGACGGTGATGACCGCATCGGCGCGCCCGATCAGGCTCGCCTCGAGACGACGCCAGCGTCGGGACAACCACCGCGGAAGATCCTGCTCGACAAAGAGCTCGTGGCTATCGTAGACGAGCTTCGCACCCCGCCGGGCAGCGGCATCGACCGCCACCGGCAACATGGGCAGATCGTGTGCCACCACCACGTCGGCACGAAGGCCGGTGATCGTTGGCGCATAAAGCCGGGTGTAGAAGTTCTCGAGATCGACGAGGAATCGCCACGCCAGCGACTTGAGCAGACGCATCGCGACACCGTTCATCGGCAGGCGTCGTCGCACAGCCGCGTACCAGCGGATCACGCGCCCCTGGGCGGCAGCCCCCGAGTCGCGGCCAGCCTGCACGCGGCGTACGCCGGGCGGATCATCGACTTCCCCCAGTTCGACCGGCGCGCCGACGATCGTGACACGCCAGCCAGCTTTCTCGAGGCTGTCCCGCTCCAGCAGGATGCGTCGGTCGATCTGGCGATCGGCCGTCAGCATCAGTACCGACGCTGGCTCGCGTTCGGCCATCGAGCGCGCTCAGACGCCTGCCAGCGCGGTGTCGCCGTCGATGAAGATCCGATGCCAGAGCTCCAGGCACAGCAGTCCCCAGACCACGCGACCGAATTCGCGCTCGCCGGCGATGGCCTGCTCGATCGCGGCGGGATTGTAGATACCGCGCGTGCGAACCCGCTGGCTGAGCAAGGTGTCGTTGACGAATTCGCGGGCGATGCCCTTGGTCCATTGCGCGAGCGGTACCGGAAACCCCATCTTGTCCTTGCGCTCGAAGATGGGTTCCGGGACGACGTTGCGCACGGCATTCTTGAACAGGTGCTTCATTCGGCCGCCGGCGAACTTGATGTTCGGCGGGATTCGCGCCATGAACTCGACGATGCGGTGGTCGAGCAGCGGCACGCGCGACTCGAGCGAGGCCGCCATGCTGGTGCGATCCTCGACATGCAGCAGGGCCGGCAGGGACCCCTTCAGGTCGAAGTAGGTCATCTGGTTGATCAGCGAGTGGAGTCCTTCGCGATTGAAGATCGCCTGGAAGGCTTCGTACGGACGGTAGTCGATGCCCATCAGGTCCGGCGAGAACAGGTGGGACATGCCGTCGGTCCGATCGACGAGCCGAAAATAGCGGGCATCGGGGCTGCCGAACAGGCCCTCGCGAAAAAAACCCTGCATCATCGGCTGGTAGGTCGAGAGGATCGGCAGGTTGGGCACGATCGATTCGAGCGAGACCGCATAGGGCCGACTGCTGGCCGTCTCGTAGATCGCGCCGGAGAGACACTTCTCGAGGTAGGCGATCAGATAGCGCGCATAGCCGATGAACAACTCGTCGCCGCCCTGCCCGCCCAGCACCACCTTCACATGTCTGGCCGCGAGTTGAGAGACGTAGTACTGCGGAATCACGCCCGGGCCGGCGAGCGGCTCGTCCATGTAGTACATGAGCCTGGGCAGCACGGTGGCCAGTTCGTTGCCCGGCACGAAGATCTCGTGGTAGTCGGTGCCCGCCGATTCGGCCACCTGCTTCGCGTAGCCGGTCTCATCGAACTGCGGACCTTCGTGGAACGCGCCGGTGAAGGTCTTGAGCCGCTCGCTTTGAAGCATGCCCGCGGCCAGGCAGACAACGGTGCTCGAATCCAGGCCACCCGACAGATGCGCGCCGAGCGGTACGTCGGAGCGCAGGTGCACGCGGGTCGAATCCTCGATCAAGCCCGCAAGGTGATCGACGAACCAGGATTCATCGTGGGATTCGTCGATATCGTAGTGCAGGTCCCAGTAGGTGCGCACCGACAGCGACGCCCGGGAGCCATCGATGGCCAGCGTCAGGCACTGGCCCGGCTCGAGCCTCGAGATACCGGCGAACAGGGTCTTCTCGCCCAGGCAGAACTGGAAGGTGAGGTAATCACGAAGGCCGCGCTCGTTGGCACGCGCGGAGATCGTCGGATCGGCGAGCAAAGCCTTGATCTCAGAGCCGAAAACAAAGCGATCGCCGTCGAACGAATAGTAGAAGGGCTTGATGCCTATCCGGTCACGAGCCGCGAACAGGCGTCGTCGCGATGCATCCCAGATCGCGAACGAGAACATGCCGAGCAGCCGGTCGACGCAGGCCTCGCCCCACTCGCGGTAAGCGTAGAGCAACACCTCTGAATCCGAGTAGGTCCGGATCGGGTGCCCCTTGGCGAGCAATTCGCGCCGCAACTCCAGATAGTTGTAGATCGCGCCGTTGTAGATCAGCGTGAGCGCGCCGTCGGCCGAGTGCATCGGCTGGCGACCGTTCTCCGGATCGATGATCGCCAGGCGCCGGTGACCGAGGATCACCGTCTGGCCGTTGCCGGCCTCGTAGATACCGGAGTCGTCGGGGCCGCGGTGCGCGATCCGATCGAGCATCTTTCCGATCTCGGCGGTCACGCCCGCCTGCGGGTGAACCACGCCAGCAAAGCCGCACATGCTGAATCAGTCCTTCGGAGGAGAATCGACGCGACGCCCTTCGGCGTCCACCCAGCCGATGCGCCGCGCTGGATTGCCAACCACCAGCGCGTAGTCGGGTACGTCCCGGGTCACGACCGAGCCCGAGCCGATCATCGCGAAGCGCCCGATCGTCACGCCGGTGAGCACGATCGTGCCGGCGCCCAGCGACGCGCCGAAGCGGATCAGCGTTCGTCCGACGGTCCAGTCCGACGCGCCTTTCAGGCTACCGTCGGGATTGATCGCACGCGGGTTCTTGTCGTTGGTGAAGATCACGTGCGGACCGACGAAGACGCCGTCCTCGAGCTCGACACCGTGGTAGACCGAGCTGTTGTTCTGGATCTTGCAGTGGCGGCCAATGCGCACGTCGAAGTCGATGTACGCGTTCTTGCCGACGATGCAGCCGTCGCCTAGCGTCGCGCCCTCGCGAACCTGGGCATAGTTCCAGACCTTGGTTCCATGACCGAGAACGGCCTTCGGCGAGACCTCTGCCGTGGGATGGATGAAGTAGTCGGGGGAGCTGGACATGAAATCCTCAGGCTTCCAGGGCGACGCGCAGGGCGTCGATCGCGTAGGCCGGGTCGATCGCTTCCTCGCCACGCACGCCGCGCAGGAAATGCAGGATCTCCTCCTTGAGCGGCTCGCGCTTGGCGACGTTGATCTCGGTGAGATCCGGCTCGAGATACTTGAGCACATAGTCGGCATAGCCGCCGACGTGGCCCGGATCCTCGCGGTATTTCTCGTAGTTGCTCTTGTAGTAGAGAATCCGCTGGTTCACGTAGTCCATGTCGATGTAGCCATCGGTGCCCGTGATGTTGAGCTTGCGAATCTTTACCGGCGTGATCCAGTTCGCCTGAATGAAGGCCGACGCATTTGAATAGCGCAGGAACAGCTCCACCGAATCCTCGCGCAACTCGATGTGGTTGCGACGCTTCTCGGACGTCACGCGAAGCGGTGTCTCTCCAAGCAGGTAGTTCGCGACGTCGATGTCGTGGATCGCAAGGTCGACGGCGATGTTCGCGTCCTTGATCTGCGGCGGGAACACGCCGACCCGTCGCGCCATGATCGAGACCACCTTGCCGATGTCGCCGCGGTCGATCATCTCCTTGACCTTCAATACGGCCGGGTTGTAGCGCTCGATGTGGCCGGCCATCAGCACGACGCCGCGCTGGCGCGCGGCGTCGATGAGGCGCTCGCCTTCCTCGACGCTGCCGGCGATCGGCTTCTCCATCAGCATGTTCAGGCCGAGCTCGATGCACGCAAGCCCGATCCGCTCGTGCAGGCTCGTTGGAACGCAGACCGAGACGGCCTGCGGCCGACAGGACCGGACCATCTCCCCCAGATCGGTGAAGGCCTCGCAGCCATACAGACGGGCGATCGCCTGCCCCTGCTCGAGGTTGGCATCGACGACACCGACCAGTTCGAGTTCCGGCAGTTCGTGCGCGGCCCGCGCATGGTGCTTGCCCATGTTGCCGACACCGACCACCGCATAGCGAATCTTGTCCATTCGTCAATCCGTTCGAATATGAATCACGGTGCCCGCTCTTCGGCCGACATCGCTTCGACCCGCATTCTAGCGTCGAGGCCGGTCTGCAGACGGCGGTAGGTTCGCGCCGCGCGCTGCGCCGCACGGCCTGCGTCGTGATGATTCTCCACATAGCGACGCGACCGGGCCGACCAGCTCGCCCACTGCGACGGGTCTGACGCCAGGGAGCGGATCACCTCTTCGATGTCGTCCGGACTGGCGATCGCGATCGGCGGTTTCTCAGGGTAGCGATCCACGAGGTCCTCGCGGAGGTAGCACACCACTGGCGTACCAGCCGCCATTGCCTCGACCGCGAACATGCCGTAGCTGCCGATCAGGAGCTGGTCGACGGCGAGATCGGTTCCCTGCAGGCGGCGAATGACTTCGTCGTGCGGCAGGCCCTGGAGCAGGTCGAGGACCACGGGTACGCCGCGGTCCTGCAACCGGGGAATCGCGTCGCTCAGGTATTCACTGCCCTTGAGACGGCTGTCGGAGGGCGCATGGATGATTCGGATCGGCGCGCCTCCGCTGGGGGCGCTGCGCTCGGCGTAGCCGATTCGTGCGGGTTCGATCGGCTGCAGGAATAGTTCCGCGCCGGGGACGAACTCGAGCAGGTCCGGCGTACTGACCCAGACGGCGTCGGCATGCTCGAGCGCGACCGCCAGCGCATGGTCTCGGTTGACATTGCAGCGCTGCGGCCAGCAGACCTTGCAGGCGCTATACCGGTACTTTCGAATCGTTTCCTTGCTCTGGCGGATGTCGCAGCCATGGAAGTAGAAGACGACTTTCTTGCCCATGCGCTTGAGCAGCGGAATGTCGGCGAGCGTTTCGTTGGCCATGGAATGGCCGAAATGAAAGACGAACACGTCGTACTCGGACGCATAGCGCCGAAAGCGCGCCCGGATCTCGGCGGCGGACCAAGCCGGTTGCTCGACGATGTCGGGCTCGTAGCCGAAGCCGCCGGCCGGGAAGCAGATAGCCTTCGATTCGAGTCCGATGGCTCGTTCGGCGCGGGCCATGATCGACGGGATGCCGGCAATGTTATAGAGCCCGTGGAAGACGCGCAGCGTCCTCTCGGGCCGTTGCGCTGCCTGGCTGGGCGCCGAGCCGGCGACATGCGCCGACCCTGTCGACGCCCCTGGCGCCGCAAGTGCCGACCGCGCATCGGACCCGGCGCGCTCGGTCGCAGCGACGATCGCCTCGGCCCGTTTCGAGACCGAAAGGTACAGATCGAGCAGCACCCGTTCCTGCGCTGGCCACAGGAAGGGCTCGGCCCGCGTTCGCAACGCGTCGCGGAAACGCGACTCGCCGCCGAGCGCGGGATCGAACATCTCGCGAATCGCAAGCGCGTAGTTCTCCTTGCCGTCGAACGGGCGCACGACACCGAAGCCTTCGCCCGCCACCACCTGCCTCAGATAGGGCAGATCGTTGGCAATCACGGGCACGCCCGCGGCAATGAACTCGAACAGCTTGTTGGGAGAACACAGTCGATGGTTCTCGTCGACCGCCTGGTACGGGATGACCCCCGCGTCGGCGGACAGGACCCAAGACATGAGCTCGCGCTGCGGCACCGGCGTGAGGAAATGCACTCTCGCGGCCACGCCGGCCTGCGCCGCCATCTTGCGGATCGTCGGAATGTCGGTCCCGTAGCCGAGCAACGCAAGATGCACGTTGGACGGTACATCGGCCATCGCCAGGACCAGATCGCCAATGCTGCGGTCGATGCTGATCCAGCCCTGGAACAGCAACACCTTGTCGCCGGGCCCGGCACCGACCGCGCGGCGCAATGGCCCATGATCGCCGACCCCCGCGTCTTCGCTCCCGACGCTGGGCACCGCGGCCGCATTCAGGATCACCGTCGGCTCAGGGATGTCGTAGTCGCAGGACTGGCGCTGCGCGATGAATGGATTGACCGTGATCGTACGGTCGGCGAGCGGCATGAACACGCCCTCGACGATCTTGTAGCGTTCCTGCTGCTCGGTCGTCAGCGTCTTGATGTACGGGTACATCTCATGCGCGTCATAGACCAGCGGCACGCCAAGCGCGCGCGCCGCGAAGAAGCCGGCGCGAAGCTGCGGCAGGTCGTGGGCATGCACCACGTCGGGCCGGTAGAACACCGCCCGATCGTATAGCGCGAGCTCCCAGACATTGAGGTCATCGAATCGCGACACATGGGCACGCATCGCGGCTTCGTGGAGTTGCGCTTCGCGCCCGATCGGTGCGGGCACGGATTCCTCGCTCGCCGAGGGAGTCGTCGGCCCTGCGTCCTCGAGCGTCGCGTGCGTCGGCGAAAGGGTCGCCGACCTCCGAGGCTTGAGGCTCGCCACACGCCGGCGCACGCGTTGCCAGTGCCAGCGGATCGCGGCCGGTCGTGGCGTCAGCAGAAGCGTTGGCAGGTACAGCGCGTACTGGAGCGTCCAATGCATCCCCGGTGCAAACCGGCGCATCGCGTCGAGCCGCATCGGTGGCCAGACGGTCGCACGGATCAGGTTGCGCATGAGCCAGGGCTGCCGAAGTGTCCAGCGTTGGAAACCCGGCGAGCCATAGTCTGGAAACTGCAACGCGTCGGCAAGTTCTCGATCGGCCGCATCGAGGTCCAGCGCGGTCGGCGTCGGTTCGGGCCGGTCTTCGGCTGCAGGCGTCGCCACTGCTCGCTCGGCCTCCATCGTTCGAACCGCCACGTCGATCGCGGCGCGCAAGGCGCGCGCGTCGGACATCGGCGCGTAGTCGAGTCGTTCGATCTTGACGCCCCCGTCGAGCTCGGCCGACGCATGGTCATCTCCGCTTCGCCCCAGGACGATCACGTCGCAACCGACCGTGTGCAGCGACTCGGCCTCCTGGAGGATGCGGCGGTCGATCTGCTGGTCATCGCACAGCATCACGACCCGGAGTCCCGAGAGCGGGCTGTCCTCGACGGTGGGTGAACCGGACTGCGTCATGGGTTCTCCTTTCGGCGCGGACCGAATCGGTTCCGCAGTACGCGCCGCAGATGGCCGAGCAAGAAACGGGGCGAATCCAGCGCTGTCGTCAGTCTGGCCAGCGCCGCCTCGGCATTGCCCAGGATATCGGCGGTACGGGCCCGGTCGACCTGGGCCTGGTCGCATTCGAGTCGGGTGCGCCGAAGTTCGCCGCGAGTCGCGGCGAGCTCATTGCGCAAGGCATCGGATTCGGTTCGCGCCTGGGCATGCGCCGCGACCTCGCGCGCATGCGACGCGCTCTCATGGGCCAGCGCGTCTTGAAGGCGCGCGCTCTCGGAGAGGCTGCCCTCGAGCCGCGACTGCAACTCGGTCCGGGCGGATTCGAGTTCGGCGATCCGCTGGCCGTCCAGTGTGCGCTCGGCCTCGAGCGCACGTGTCCTCGCGCGCCCGACCGCAAGTTGGCGGTCGCGCTCGCGCAGCCCCTGGTCTGCCCAACGCCAGGCATCGCGCCAGCGGTAACCGACCGCCCAATGGGCAGGCGCGGACGAGTCGGACTCGCCCGCCCGAAGCTCCAACAGCGCATCGGGCGGTTCGCGCGAGCGATCCAGGGCCGGTGTGGACGGGCGGGGCGTGCCGCCGTGGCGGCCGGCTTCTTCGAGAATGCTGGCCGCGGCCCGCTGCCCCGAGCCGCCATCGCAGTCGGTGAAAAGTTCCCTGCGCAACGCGCTTCGCGTCGACGACAGTGACGCCCACAGCGAATCGTCGAACAGCAGTTCACCGACACGCTCCGCTTGCGACGGATCGAGGTTCGGTAACCAACGCCGCAAGGCGAGATCGGCGGATCCCCAGCCAGTGTCTGCGGCAAACAAGTCGCCGGGGGCATTCAGCAGCAAGACCGGTTTTCGAGTGTAGAGCGCGCCGAAGGCACTGCCGCCATAGTCGGCGAGCACCCAGTCGGCGATCCGGAACAACACCACGTTGTCGAGATCGGACTGCTCGACGACCTTGATCGACGATCCGCAAAGACGGGCCCAGCGCTCCGGCTCCTGGAGCGGGGTGCCCGGATGCGCCTTGACGATGACGTTGCAGCCAGCGGTCAGCGAAGCCACCGGCCCCAGGTACGCGTCGATCGAGCTGAGCGATCCATAGGTCGGCAACCAGACGACGGTGCGCCGGGCAGGATCGAGCCCGAACCGACGCATGGCTTCATCGCGCGTGGGCTCGTCATCGAAGAAATGATCGAAGCGCGGGTAACCGACCTCATCGACGACGACGCCAGGGAACGCCCACTGGAACAGCGCGCGCTGGTAGGGCCCGAAGCACAGGATACGGTGATAGTGCGAATTCCAGTCGGACAGGTTCCAGCGCAGCTTGCCCAGCGCATACAGCAGCCTGACCTGGCGTCGGCCCAGGCGCGTCAGCCTTGGCACGCCATCGTCGAAAGGCAGGACCTGCATCTGATTGGAAACGACCACGTCGTAGCAATGTCCGGCCGCCAGGGCGGCGTCGGCGCGCTCGGTCGCAACGCCCCATTGCGCTGCGAACCGAGCGATGCTCAGGGATTCCTGCGATCCCTCCGGCGCGCAGTCCAGCAACGTGACTTCGGATCGATCGAGATGCGCGACGATGTTGCGGAAATGGTTCGCAAGTTCGGACAGGTGCAATGCCAGGGCGACGCGGCGTGACATCAGGCATCCTCCGACGAGCCCGACTCCGCCGCGCGAAGCGACAGTAGCGCGAGATGCTTGAGTACCGGATGAATGACGAAGTACAACTCGCCATGGGCATCGCTCGCGACGCCGGTCAGTTCGCCGTCTGCAAGATAGCGTCGAACCATGCGCAACAGCATGTCGGCGCGGATCGCGCAGTCGTAGAGCACGTCGAGGTCGCACCCGGCGCCCGGACGCGGGTACTCCCTTGTCGCGAGCACCGGCCCGGCATCGATCTCCGGCGCCAGCAACAACGCGCTGACCGCGCAGCGTCGGTCGCCCAGCAGACTGTAGTAGAGGGTCGTGCTGCCCCGCTCGTCGGGGAGCCGGCCCGGATGACAGTGCAGCATCGGCGGCGCGGCCGACAGCGCGTCGGCCGACACGATCTCGCCGCCGCGACCGCAGAATATGGCCAGTCCGGCATCGGCCGCCGCCATCGCGGCGACGACGGCCGGCGCATTGATCGTCGGCTCCTCGTCCAGGCGCAGGATCGGCCAGCCATGGCGCGCAAAGCATGCGGTCACCGGCGTTTCGATCGCCGGAACTGCCAGTCCTGGCGGCCATCCGACGGGCGCGTCGGGGACCGTCCGGCTGTCCTGCGGCCCGCCATAGATCAGGCCCCGGACCTCGATGCCTTCCAGCTTCGAGAGCACGCCCGCATAGGCACGCGCGCGCGCTGTATCGGCACCGACCAGCAGAATCGAGCGGGCGTTCACCAAACCACCCCCAGGCGCGCCGCGATCGCCGTGACGATCGCTCGCTCACGAGCCAGCACCGCGCCGACAACTGGCGTCCATTCGATCGCGACGCGCGTCCGACATGCGCACAGGATGTCGGCGACCTTGAGCAGTGCATTGGTGTAGCGAAGCGTCGAGCGCTGGCGCGCGGCCGCTGCAACGACAGCGCCGAACGCCGCATAGACCCGCAGATCGAGATGATCGAGCCGACCGCGGGAGACGAAGCCCGCCGCATAGTCGTCGTAGAGCCGCCGCTTGGCTTCGAAGTTCCGCAGCAGGCAGTCGAAGTGGCGCCAACCGTCGGCGTCCAGGCCCTCGCCTTCGAGCAACGCGAGCGTGGCCCGCAAGTAGACGAGTGTCGGCGGTTCACCGACCCGGGCAGCGGGCAGCACGCAAGCCCCGTCGTCGTCGAGGCCGGAAGCCAACTCGGTCGCGGCCTCCAGCCGAGACTGCTGCCAGGCGCGCAGGAATGAAGCGCCATCGAAAGGCGAGAAGAAATAGGTGTGCGGCGATTCGAGCAGGTCGCCGCTGGCATAGTCGTAGCCGGACACGCTCACAATACCCCCGCTGCGCGCAGGATCGACTCGGCGGCAAGCTCCGCGTCGACGGGCGGTTCGCCATTGGCGATCACCAGGTCGGGACGCTCCGGCGGCTGGAACGGAATGTCGAAGCCGACCACGTGGCGGCGCGAGCCTTGTCGCGCTTCGCGATAGAGCCCCTTGCTGTCGCGCGCCTCGAGCACATCGAAAGGGACATCGACGTAGACCTCGAAATAGTTTCCGAAGCGCGCGCGGTTCGCATCCCGATGGTCCTGGAAGATCGAGAGCAGCGAGCAGACCACGTCGACCCCCTGCCGATCGAGCAGCGCGCACAGCGCCGACACGCGGCGCGAGTTCTCGCGCCGGCCTTCGACCGTGTACGCGGTCTCGGGATCCACCTGGCCGAACACTTCGCGCACCTCGTCGCCATCGAGATGAACGACGCAAGGCGAGACCTGCCGCCAACGCTCGACCAGATGCCGGGCAATCGTCGTCTTGCCGGCGCCCGACATTCCGATGAGCCAGATCACCATGCCGATCGACGCCAGTCGTGGGGCCAGTCGCCGGCATTGGCGCGCGTATCGGCCAGGGCCAGGTCGGACTCCGAGTCGATCTCGCACCAACGCCCCGCCACCGGGACCGCCGCGACACGGCATCCGTCGGCAAGCAGGCGCGACAACAGCCCGGTCATGTCGAGCCGGTCCACATCGGCTGCCGTCATCGAGTCGACGACCGCCTCGATCTGGCGCCAGCCTGCGGGCGTGATTCGCAGCAAGCCCATGAACTGTCCGAGGACCGCGTCGAGGTCCGGCGCGCGGCCGCCGATCTCGTGTAGCCAGCCACCCGACTCGGCGAAGGACTCGGCGTCGAGGCCGGGATCGTCGAAGCGCTCGTCCCACAGGCTTCGCCAGCATGTATCGTAGGTGATGGCGATCGCCGCTTCGGTCGCGCACAGCGCGCGCACATGGTCGGGGTGGTAGAGGATGTCCGAGTACGAAACGACGATCGGCGATTCGCGAAGGCGTGCCGATGCGCAGGCCAGCGAACGGACCATGTTCGTGGACTGCCAACGCGGGTTCTCGAGCAATTCGTCGGCCAGCCCTTTGAGCATCTCGCGCCGATAGCCGCCGACCAGGGCGATGTCGGTCATGCCAGCCGCTCGCAGTGCGTCGATCGTCCAGTCCAGGATCGGCCGTCCCTGCACTTCGACCAGGCACTTCGGACGATCCTCGGTGAGCGCCAGCAGCCTGGAACCACGTCCGGCTGCGAGCACCACGGCCCTTTGGGTCAGCGCCATTGCCATCGTCCTCCGAACAAGGCCTCGACGATTCGGCGATCCGCGGCGGCGATCGTTGGCGAGCGCTCGGGGTGCCACATCACGCCAACGATGCGCCTCCCCGGCACCGTGACCGCTTCTATCGAACCGTCACCGGCACGGGCGATCGGTTCGAGTCCATGGGCGAGCCCGTCGCCACGAATCGCGTTGTCGTGGTAGCTGTTGACACGCAGCGTGGCCCTGCGCGATGTCGGGTTCAACAGTGTGTCCGGCTCGCATTCGATGTCGTGCTCGAGCGCCACGTGACTGCGATCCGCGATGGGCGAGAGCGCACCGCCAAAGCGGTGTTGGAGCAATTGAAGGCCTCGACAAACCGCCAGGACCGGCATCCCCGTTCGGACCGCGTGATCGAGCGCGGCGAGATCGGCTGCATCCTTGCGAGGGTTCTCTCCGATGTCGTTGCCGCCCGTCAGGATCAGCCCATCGACCCCCCAGGCCTCGAGTAGCGCGCCCGTGCGCGAGGGGTCGTTCGGAAGCCCCATCCACGCTGCCGCCGGCAGTGTGTCGACCATAAATCGCGACCAATCCTGCGCCAGGCAATCGCGGGGCTCATCATAGTCGGCCGCCGACGCGACCCGCATCGTCAGCGCCAGGCGGCGGCTCGGTTCAGTGCGCATGGCGTGGCCTCACGACACGTTCGTCGAAGTTCAACTCGACGCCACCAGCGTCCAGGATACGCGAGTAGAGTTGCTCGCCGCACCCGATCGCCGCCGGCACGCCGAGCTCCATGCACCGTATCGCCATGTGCGAATTCGCGCCGCCGAACTGGGTGATCAGCGCCTTGACGCCGGCGCCGAATATCCAGTCGAAACCCGGATCGGCGCTCTCGATGCAGACGATCCGCTCGCGCAGGCTCGCCGACCAGTCGTCGTCGGCTCGGACGGCAAGCACATTGCCGCGAACGACGCCACGACCGTAGAGGTTGGGCAGGCATCGGAACACCGGCGCCACGTAGACATCGTCGGGATCGACGATCAGCGGTGGGAAGCGAAGCGCTTGCGCCAGCGCGTGGCGCCGCCCGGCGTCCTCGGCCTCACCCCGCAGCCCGGTCGAGTCGGCCGTCGACCCGACCTCCAGGATCGCCTCGAGCCGCAGCATCGCCACCTCGGCGCGTTCGAGGCCCGCCGCGCGCCCCAAGACCGCCAGCCATTCGAGGATGTCCGAGACATTGCGCGACAATACGAACTTGCCGTACTCGCGCGCCACCGCGGCCTTGCGGGCGTACTCGATCAGACGGGGCGCATCGATGGCGTCGAGACCGGCCTCGCGCAGCAGTGCCTCGATTGCCGAAGTCTCGTGTCCCTGCAGCGCGAAGGGGGGAGCCGGTTCTCCGGCCTCGATCGCCCCGCCCTCGCGCAGCTGCGACCAGCGATCGACATAGCGCGGAGATCCGATCTCGAAGGTCCCGGGCCTCAGGTGGCCGTAGCGGGCCAGGAAACGGGTCTCATCGTCCCCCGCGGTCACCGAGGCCAGCGCGCGATGGTACGCGGTCGCCACCGTTTGCAGCGATCGATGGAATGCCATCAGTCGCTCCGCAGCGATCGCGCCGCGACGCACCGCCGAGCGCAGCAATGCCTCGCCGATGAAGGCATGGCGTGCGCAGACCGCAAACGGTACGGCGGCCTGCGCACGCGCCTCGGAAATCAATTCGCGCGCACGCTGGGCCGCCGCGCCCGCACTGGCCTCGAGCCCCGCAGACGGTAACGCGCGCTCGAGCTGGCGCCGCTCCAGCGTGCAAAGGATCTCGAGCGCGCTGGCGAGACTCCCCCCGGAACCTCCTGCGATCGCATCGATGGTGAGGCGACGCAGGCTTTCGCGGAACCATTGCCGCCGCGTCGGATCGAGCGCATCGCCTTCGCGATCGAGCCGCTCGGCCGAATCGCTGAAGTCGGTACAGGTCTGCGCAACCTCGAACTCGACCTTGTCGTGCAAGTGTGGGTTGTCTCCCAGACGACCGATCCAGGCATCCACGAGCGCCTGCGCAGTGGACTCGCCGAGCGATGCGGGCAGCAGGGAGTTGAAGCTGGCGCGGACGTCAACGTACGGATGTCCCAGCACGTCGACCATCAGATCACAATCCGGAGGATGGCGATAACCCATCTGCGCCCGAGCGACACGCCAGCTATCGCGCGTGATCAGCTCGCGAAACAGGCCCATCGCCAGCGGCCGCGGCGTCAGTCCCAGCAATTCCGCCGGATTCCAGTCGGGCATCAGGCCCAGCATCGCGCGCTGACCGGCAAGTCCCGGCGCACTTGCGCCGAACCGGGCCGTCAGGTCGCTGCGCACCGATTCGAGCGCCCCGACGATGGCGTTTGGCGATACGGTGGCCACGCCCGGTAGCGCGGTCATGCGTCGGACTTGAAGGGTCGCGACCTGCCCTGCGTCATCGAGCGCGAACTCGATATCGAGCGGAATCCCGCCGAAGACCGACTCGATCTCCGCGACGGCGGCCAACACCGCGCCAAGACGCGGCGAACGCACGCGATCCACGTGGCCACGCAACACGTAAACGGTCTTGTTGGTCGACTGCCCGCCGGTGACCGTGTCGGTGCGGCCCGACTCGTCGTCGTAGTTCACGACATAGTAGGGTGCACCACTGTGCAGGTCGCGCGTCATCACGACACCGGCCATCACGACCCCGGCCACCATTCGCTGCACCAGCACCTGGTTGCCGGGTTCCGAGCCCATCGATCTGATCACCCTGCCCACGGCCGCGCGCAGCGCTTCGCGGTCGTCGGCCGGCACGCCAAGTACCGAGTCGAACGCACCGGCCATCGATGCCCCGGCGCCGTCCTCGAGCGTCGAGCTGCTTCGCACCGCGACTTCGCCCGGCGAGAACCGGTCTCGCAGTTCACCCAGCAGTGCATCGGCGTGGCCGCGCCAGCGCTCGACCTCGAAGGCGCAAGACGCCGGGACGCTGGAGCGCGAGAGCATCGGCGCGAGACGCTGGAGCGTCTCGGCCTTGGTACCGAATTGCGGCACGGGACGCCGACTCACCACCGGACTCGGCGCGGCGCCGCGTGCGGCGACGCGATCCGCCTGCGCTGGCGCTCAGTCATTGAACCGGCCGGCCTGCGCAACGCCGTCGGAGCCCGGTCGGTGATCGGCCTCGAAGTGGATCCGGGCCGATCCGAGACTCATGCCGTTGTCCATCCGCTTCCATACCTTGAAGCGATAGGCACGATCGTGCTGGTCGTAGTACGGCGGCTGCCCGGCATAGTTGACTGGATCGAGATAGTGGAAGATGGAGCAACCCATCATGTAGTCGCCCGCGCAGCCACGGAAACGCGGGAAACGGAAACGCACCACACCCTGCCCTTCGATCCGGTCGATGTCCATTCCGGCCAGCGCGGTATTCGCGTGACAGAACAAGGTGCCGTTGGCCAGCAGGATGGACATCGAGAAGACCGGGTGCTCGATCACTCGCGTCGATGCGTACGCGATCTCAACGATCAAGTCCTCGAGCTCCTCGATACCGCCGACCTCCTCGCCGCCCGCATCCAGGAACCGGACGCCCTCGATACACGGGTCCGGACGCTCCCAGGAAACGATAGACGCCTTGCCGTGGCGTTCGACGGGCGCCGCCGGAGACGATTGTCCGGTGGGCACGACGTCGTGCGCGGACGCCGCCGGCGTAGCCCCCGCCGCCGCGGAGTCGACGGCGGCGGGCGCGCCCGGATCCGACCCGGTGCTCTCGTCGGCGGGCGGCGCGAGATCGGGCAGCTCGAAGCGATGCGAAGCCTGTCCCGGCACGAGCACGCCCAGATCGTGATAGCTCTCGGCCCAGTACAGTTCGACCCGGACCCGATCGCCGGCCTCGACATCGGCGTCGATCTCCAGCGTCCAGGTCGACGAAGGGAAACCCGCGGTCTCGACGGTCAGTTCGAACGGAGCATGCCGGTAGGTTCCGCCGCGATCCTCGTAGGCCCGATAGCGTCCACCGCTGTCGCTCTTTGGCGCCGACCAATCCATGTAGCCGGGATCGTCGAGCACCGCGGTGGCGGCCGACACATCGTTGTCCATCGGCGCCCCGAAGGCCAGCGTGACCGGCGCCGCATCGCCGCGTCGCAGGCGCGCGGCGCGAATCCGATGGGAACCGACCGGATGCGGGGTATCGCACACGAGGTGGAACAAGGCCCGATGGTCGAGTGCCTGCTCCATCTTCTGCAGGCTCCGGAGCTTGCGCAATCCACTCGCCTGCGCACGTCGGCGCAAGGCGTCCTCGCGCTGGATCGAACGGTAGTAGGACTTGACCACGTCCTGCGTGTCGCCGTCCTCGACCACGGTGCCGCGATCGATCCAGATCGCGCGCGAACACAACTGCTGGACGGCGGAGACATCGTGACTGACGAACAGGACGGTCACGCCACGATCAGTGGTCAGGCGGCGCATGCGCTCGATGCACTTGCCGGCAAAGTACGCGTCGCCGGCGCCGAGCACCTCGTCGATGATCAACACTTCCGGCTCGATGCTGGTGGCCGTGGAAAACGCCAGGCGCGCGTACATGCCCGCAGAATACGACTTGATCGGCTGGTCGATGAAATCGTCGAGCTCGGCGAAGTCGACGATTTCGTCGACCCGCGCCTCGATCTGCGCCCGGTCGAGACCGTGATACGCGAGCGAAGCGTGGATGTTCTCGCGGCCGGTGAACTCCGGATGGAAGCCGGTGCCAAGCTCCATCAGCGCCTGCACCTCGCCGCCGATCCGGATCGAACCTTCGGTCTGCGTGATGTTGCCCGCGATGATCTTGAGCAGCGTGCTCTTGCCCGCACCGTTTCGGCCCACGAGGCCGACGCGCTCGCCACGCCGGATCTCGAAGCCGAGATCGCGCAGCGCCCAGAACTCCTTGAAGTAGTCGCGCTTCCACGGCATCAGGCGGCCGAGCCCGAATGCATCGATGACCTTGTCACGCGGATGGCGGTACATCCGGTACATCTTGCCAAGCCCGACGGCCGAGATCACGACGTCAGACATTGTCGACCAGCACCCGCTTGAGCCGGGAGAAGAAGGCATGACCGATGACGAACAACACAGGTCCCGAGATCAGCACGAAGGACAGGTTCTTCGGATCAGGCCAGCGTCCGAGCATCAGCAGCGACTGATAGCAGAAGATGAAGTGGCTCAGCGGGTTGGCCGCCACGATGCCGCGCAGGTTCTCGGGCACCATCTCGAGCGTGTAGGCGATCGGGCTGATCAGCATCAGCAGCAGGATCACGGTACCAACGATCTGCTGCAGATCCCGGAAGAACACGTTCAGGCCGGAAAGAATCCAGAGCAGCCCGGCCATGAACAGCAATTGCGCGAGCCAGATCACCGGGATGAACAACATCGTCGGCGAGAGTCCACGCACGAAGCCGATCGCAACGACCAGGATCAGCGTCCCGACGACCTGCAGTCCCTGGGTGGACAGAAGCTCCTTGATCGGCACCAACTCCACCGGGAAGAGCGTGTTCTTGACGAGCGAGGCATTGGCCACCACCGAGCCCACGCCCGCGCCCAGCGCCTCCGATACGCCCAGAAAGGGGACCAGGCCGCAGAAGATCAGCAAGACGTATTCGTTCGAGTCGAAGAGCTGGAAGCGTACCTTGAAGATAAGCAAGTAGACGGCCGCGTAGACCCCCAGGAAAAGCAGCGGGTGGACGATCAGCCAGGCCAGGCCCAGCACCGAGCCCAGGTAGCGCTTGCGGATCTCCTGTCGCACCGTCTGCATGAGCAGCAGCCGATGGCGCAGCAAAAGCCTGAACGGAAGCGCGATCGCATTCAAAAGAAGTGCCTTGCTATGCGTCCCGGTGCGCGCGCACGGCGACCGGAATTTCCGAGGTCAGCAGCGCACAGATGCGATCGCTCGCGTCGCCGGCGCCGTAAGGCGCCACGTCGCGACTCGGTTCAGAAGCCAGGCTGTCCTCGAAGGCGGCGACGATCCGGTCGCGGTCGGCGCCGGCCAGTCGATTCCAGCCAAGCTCGACCGTTTCGACCCATTCGGTCTCGTCGCGCATCGTCACGCAGGGCACGTGGTAGAACAGCGCCTCTTTCTGGACCCCGCCGGAATCGGTCAGCACGACACGCGACGCCTGCTCGAGGGCGACCATGTCCAGGAAAGGGATCGGCTCGAGCAGCCGCACGTCGCCCATACGCTCGAGATGACCGCCATCGGCCAGCAACTTGCGGGTGCGGGGGTGCACGGGAAAAACCACCTGCATGCGCCGGCCGATTTCGGCCAGCGCGCCCACGATCCCGGCCAGTCGCGACGGATCGTCGGTGTTCTCGGCGCGGTGGCATGTGGCCAGCACGAAGGGACCTTCTTGCAGACCGAGCGTCGCGAGCAGCGTCGACTGTGCGCGCGCACGCTCGCGATAGAACAGCGCCACGTCGTACATCACATCGCCGACCATGTGCACGCCGTCACGAACGCCCTCGGTTGCGAGGTTCTCGACCGCAGCCGGCGTCGGGCACAGCAGCAGCGTGGAGACGCGGTCGGCGAGGATGCGGTTGACCTCTTCGGGCATCCGCATGTTGAACGAGCGCAGGCCGGCCTCGACGTGCGCGATCGGTACGTGCAGCTTGGCCGCCGCCAGCGCACCGGCAAGCGTGGAGTTGGTGTCGCCATAGATCAGCAAGGCGTCCGGTCGCTCGTCGATCAGCACGCGTTCGATGGCCTCGAGCATGCGTCCGGTCATGGCACCATGGCCGCCGCCGGCAATACCGAGGTTGTGGGCCGGCTCTGGAATGCCCAGCTCCTCGAAGAACACCTGCGACATGTTGCTGTCGAAGTGCTGCCCCGTATGGACCAGCACCTCCTCGATCCGGTCCGCATAGGACGCCGCGATCGCACGCGAGATCGCGGCCGCCTTGACGAACTGCGGCCGCGCGCCAACGACGGTGAGGATCTTCATCGCTCAGCCAGCGGCCACGGCGCGCACCGCCGCGACGATCCGGTCCTGCGTGGCCTCGTCGAGGTAGGGGTGCATCGGCAGGCTCACGACCCGTTCAGCAGCGTATTGGCTGTTCTCGAGGCTACCCACGATGCGACAGCCGTCGCGGTAGGCCGGCTGCCGGTCCATGGTCTCGGGGTAGTGGATCGCGGTCGGCACCCCGGCCGCCTTCAGGCCGGCGACCAGCGCGTCGCGATCATCGGCCCGGATCGTGAACTGGCCCCAGACGCAGTCGCGATCCGGCCTCACGGTCAGGGTCTCGATACCGGCGATGCCGCTCAACTGCGCCACGTAGCGTGCACCGATCCGATGCCGCTGCTCGATCTCCCACTCGAAGCGCTCGAGCTTGCCGAGCACTACCGCGCACTGGATCGTGTCCATGCGGCCGCCCACGCCCACCCGCGAATGGTGGTAGCGGCGCGACTGCCCGTGCACGCGGATCTCTCGCATCGCCGTGGCCAGCGCATCGTCATCGGTGAAGATTGCACCGCCATCGCCGTAGCAGCCCAGCGGTTTGCTCGGGAAAAAGCTGGTGCAGCCGATGCGCGACAGGTTGCCGCTGCGCCGGCCCTTGTAGGTGGCGCCGAAGCTCTGGGCCGCATCCTCGATCACCGTCAGGCCGCGACGCTCGGCGATGGCGTTGATCTCGTCCATGTCGGCCGCCTGGCCGTAGAGCGAGACCGGGATGATCGCCTTGGTGCGATCAGTGATCGCGGCCTCGATGCGCGCCGCATCGATGTTGCACGTGTCGGGCTCGATGTCGACGAACACCGGGGTGGCGCCCACCAGCACGATCACCTCGACCGTTGCCACGAAGGTGAACGGCGTCGTGATCACTTCGTCGCCGGGCCCGACCCCGAGCGCCATCAACGCGATCAGCAGCGCCTCGGTACCGGAGGCGACAGTGACGCAGTGCTTCGAGCCGGTGTAGGTCGCAAGCGCCGCTTCGCACTCGGCCACCTCGGGCCCCATGATGAACTGGCCGTGATCGAGGACGCGGTGAATGCGCTGGTCGATCAGCGACTTGGATTCACGGTACTGCGTCTTCAGATCGATGAAATCGATCGCCATCGGATCTTCACTCCCTGGTAATTTGGTGTTCGTCGGAGGCCGAGATGCCAGGACCGGTCGCGATCGGCATGGCGGCGTCCGATCATCTCAAGCGTCGATCGCCTCGCAAGCCGCTTCCGACACGCGATAACGGGCGCCGCAGGCGCTGCAGGACTGCTCGCCCGCGTCCTCTGCAAGCCGCACGCCGCAGCGGCACATCCAGCCCGCGCGCCGCGCCGGCACGCCGAGCATCAGTGCATAGGGCGCCACGTCGCGGTTGACCACGGCACCCGCGCCGACGAACGCATGCTCGCCGATCGTCGTGCCGCAAACGATCGTGCAGTTCGCGCCCAGCGTGGCACCGCGCCGTACAAGCGTGCGTCGGTACTCGTCCTTGCGCGACACGGCCGCCCGCGGGTTGTACACGTTGGTGAACACCATGCTGGGGCCGCAGAAGACATCGTCCTCCAGGCGCACCGCGTCGTAGACCGATACGTTGTTCTGGATGCGCACGTTGTTGCCGATCACGACATCGTTGCCGACGAATACGTTCTGCCCGAACGAGCATCCGGTCCCGATGCGCGCCCCGCCGCACACGTGCACCCAGTGCCAGACGCGCGTGCGCGCACCCACGTCCGCGCCGTCGTCGACGATCGCCGTCGCGTGGACTTGCGCCGTCGGGTCGATCGTCCCCATCGCCCGCGCCCCGCGCTCAGTAGTCCAGCGGCAGCGCCACGCGCCGCCCGTCGCGCGCCGAGAGGTACGCCGCGATCAGCACCTCGAGCGACTTCAGCCCCTCGCGCCCGTCCGTCTCCGGCTCGGCCTCGCCGCGCATCACGCGGATCACGTTGTCGTAGTACAGCGGATGGCCGAACCCGTACACCGAGGTCGTCGCGTAGCTGGCCTCCTTCACCGACTCGTCCTCGGGCTGCGGATCGGCGAACTCCCAGTGCTGGATCTCGTTCACCGCCACCCCGCCCACGCGCACCGTGCCCTTCTCGCCGAGGATCGTGATCGACCCCTCCAGGTTCTTCGGGTACGTGAGCATCGTCACGTTCATCGACCCCAGCGCCCCGGAGCGCCAGCGCACCGACAGCACGCCGCTGTCCTCGACCTCGATGTTGCGGGCCAGCGTCGCGGTATAGGCCTGCAGGCTCTCGATCGGGCCGATCAGCCAGTCGAGCAGGTCCACGTAGTGGCTGGCCTGGTTCATGAAGGCTCCGCCGTCGAACTCCCAGGTGCCCCGCCAGGCAGCACTGTCGTAGTAGTCCTGGGGCCGGGTCCAGAACACGTTGATGTTGACCATGTAGATGCGACCGAAGCGGCCGGCCTCGATCGCGCGCTTGAGCAACTGCAGCGTGGCATTGCGCCGGTTCTGCTTGACCACGAACAAGCGCACCCCGGCTGCATCGCAAGCCGACACCATGCGCTGCGCATCGTGCCATCGGGTGGCCATCGGCTTCTCGGTCATCACGTGCCGGCCCGACTCGGCGATCCGCACCGCCTGGTCCGGGTGCAGCCCGGACGGCGTCGCCAGCACCGCGACGTCGATGTCGCTGTCCGCCAGCATCCGATCCAGCGATCGAAACGGCTCGGCCCCGGTCTCGGCCGCCGCCCGCTCGAGCGCCTCGCCGTTCACGTCGCACACGGCCACCAGTTCCGCGTCCTTCGCATGCTTCTCGATCGCGCCGACATGGTTCTTCGAGATCCGGCCACAGCCGACCAGACCGAAGCGGATCTTGCGATCGACGATGGGGGGAAGAAAATTCAGCATCGGGGCTTACCTCGTGTTCCGGCCATGCGTCGGCGCGCGCACGAGTCTGCCCCCCGCTCGCGTGGGGTGGGTCTCGAGGACGCTGGACCGGGCCATGCCGGCCGGTACCGGCAAGTGGATCGCACGGTTACGGAAGGGGTCAATCGGTCATCGGCACCGGGCCGCGCCGGCCCCTGCTGGCGCGCCGCAGGCCGACCCGAATCACCGGGCCCGCCCGAACGAGTGCCAGGCGGTAGAGGAAACAAAAATTATAGCTGGCTGCCCAAGCCCGAACAAGGAGGCCTGAAGACCGCCGGTCCACCGGCGAGGCCGGCGGAACCCGGCCGCGGCCCGGGCCTGCTGCGATAAACTCGCGAACGCGGGAGGGTCGGGCCACTCATGGGTTTGCTATTGCTCGGTGCGCTGTGCGCGAGCGCAGCGCTCGTCGCGTACGGGCTGCTGCGAACGATGCTGCATAGGAACTGGATGACGGGCGTCCTGGACCACCCCAACGACCGTTCGCTGCATCGAACGCCTGTGCCCCGGATCGGTGGGGTCGGCATCCTGGGCGGCGCGCTCGCGTCGCTGGTGCTGCTCGCCCCGTCGGCGCTGCCTGGGCTCTGGCCGGTGCTCGCGGCGGCGGGGGTCCTGGCGGCACTGGGTGCCTACGACGACCGCCACACCGCGGGTGCGCCGCTGCGACTGGCGATACACTTGCTACTGTCGCTGTGCATCGCCGGCTGGTTGCCGACGAGCTTCGCGGCAACGGCGCGTGAAACCGGCCTTCTTGCCGTACCCATGATCGCACTCGCGGGACTTTCGATCGCGTGGGCCGCCAACTTGTTCAACTTCATGGACGGCGCTGATGGGATTGCCGGGTCGATGGCCTTGTTCGGATTCGGTACGCTTTCGATCGCCGCCGGGGCCCACGGGGAGATCGCGGCTGTTGCGGCCGCGATTGCCGGCGCGGCGGCCGGCTTCCTGGTCCTGAACTGGCATCCGGCCCGCATGTTCATGGGCGATGTCGGATCGGTGCCGCTGGGCTTTGTTGCCGCGAGCATTGGCTGGTACGGCTGGCATGCGCAGGCCTGGCCGTGGTGGCTGCCCGTGCTCGCCTTCCTTCCCTTCATCGTGGATGCATCGATGACACTGCTGCTTCGAGCCTTGCGCGCAGAGCGGATCTGGCGGGCTCATCGCGAGCATCTCTACCAACTATTGGTCAGCGCCGGGTTGGGGCATGCGCGCACCGCACGGGCCTATGCGGGCCTGATGGCCGCGGACGGCGTGCTGGCACTGGGGCTGCGATCGCTGCCGGATCGAGCCGCCCAAGGCGGCATCGTGTCACTGATCATCGCATCGCATGTCGTCGGCTACCTGCTCGTGCGCCGGCGACTTTCGCGCCGCTCACAGGCCGTCAGGCCTCGCTCCATATGAACGACACCAAGAGCAAGTCCCTCGATCCGCGTCGCGCCATCGCGATCGCATACGATCTCGGCGCCGTATCGTTGAGCTGGTTCGCAGCCTTCTCGATCGCGTTCGGCTTCGTGATTCCGCCAAGTGCGGCCGCGGTGCTGCTCCAGACGCTGCCGGTCGTGGCCGGCATCCAGTTCGCCTTTTTCGCCTGGTCGAAGCTCTACCGAGGGATCTGGCGCTTTGCGAGCCTGCATGATTTCCGGCAGATCGCGAAGGCGATCCTGCTGAGCATGCTGGTGGTGACCGCAGTCATCTTCATGTGGTCGCGTGGCGCGCTGGTGCCGCGCTCGGCATTGGTCCTGCACCCGCTGATGGTGGTCGTGCTGATGTGCGGGGGCCGGATCGCCTATCGCTGGTGGAAGGAGCAGCGCCCTTTTGGAAACCGGCACCTGAATCGCCGCCCGGTCATCGTGCTCGCCTCCGGCGACAGCAGCTATCGGCTGGTCCTGCAGCTTGCCGAGTCCCCGACCTGGGAGATCGTTGGACTTCTCGACGATACGGCCCGCCGCGTCGGCAGAATGATCGCGGGCTTTCCCATTCTGGGCGGATGGGACGATCTCGAGCGCGTGGCGCGCGACACCAGTGCCACCCACGTCCTGCTCTCGATTGCGGCCACCGAACGCAGTGCGCGGCGCCGCGCCTTCGACCTGTGCGCCCGAGCCAACCTGCGCCTGCTCGTCGTTCCCGACATCCACGAGGTTCCGGCCGAAGGCCTCGGCGAGCTTCCGGTGCGCAAGATCGAAGTCGACGACCTTCTCGGGCGAGAGCCGGTCGAACTCGACGTCGGCGGGATGCGCGAAGTCCTGACGCTGCAATGCGTGCTCGTGACCGGAGCAGGCGGTTCGATCGGCTCCGAGCTATGCCGCCAGATCGCGCGATTCAGGCCCAGAAGACTGGTTCTATTCGAACTCAGCGAGTTCGCGCTCTACCAGATTCATGAAGCCTTGGCGCGTGACTTCCCCGACATGGAAACCGTGCCGATCGTCGGCGACATCAAGGACGAACGACGCCTGTTCGACGTATTTGCCTCGCATTCGCCCAGCATCGTCTTCCATGCCGCGGCGTACAAGCATGTGCCGCTGATGGAGACTCACAATGCGTGGCAGGCGGTACGCAACAACGTCCTGGGGACTGTTCGTCTGCTCGAGGCGATATCGCGCTTTCCGGTCGAGCGCTTCGTTCTGATCTCGACCGACAAGGCGGTCAATCCCACCAGCGTGATGGGTGCCTCCAAGCGACTCGCCGAGATGCTGGTCCAGCGATGGGGCGAGCGCAGTGCACAAACGCGCGCGGTCATCGTGCGGTTCGGGAATGTGCTCGGCTCGACCGGCAGTGTCGTGCCGAAGTTCCGCGAGCAGATCGCGCGTGGCGGTCCGATCACGATCACCCACCCCGAGATCAAGCGCTACTTCATGTCGGTGTCCGAGGCATCGCAACTGGTGCTGCAGGCAGCGACCATGGGAAATGGGGGTGAGATCTTCGTGCTCGAAATGGGTGAGCCGGTCCTCATCGAAAGCCTGGCGCGCGACATGATCCGGCTCTCGGGCCTGCCGCTCGATGCGATTCGAATCGAGTACACGGGCCTTCGGCCCGGCGAGAAACTCTACGAGGAACTCCTCTCGAGCGACGAAACCACCCTGCCGACGCGGCACCCGAAGCTGCGGGTATCGCGCGCGCTCGAGCGGCCGGACGACGCCTGGGAACGCGTCGTCCTCGACTGGCTGGCCTCGTCGTCGCAATTGCTCGATGCCGACGTACGTGCGGGCCTTCTCCAGTTCGTGCCCGAGTACCGGACCACGGGCGAGGCGCGCGGTGTGGTGATTCCTTTGCGCGCCGGTACGCAGTCGCGTTCATCGGCCTGAGAGCGAATGGCCGAGCGCCCGGCAGTGGTGGCGATCGGGGACCTGCAGGGTTGCTCTTCGGCCCTCGACGGCCTGCTTCAGCGCGTTGGCGAGCGCCCTGCCCTCTGGTTCACCGGTGATCTCGTCAATCGCGGACCGGATTCGCTGGGCACGCTGCGCCGTGTCATCCGCCTGGGCGAACGCGCACGGACCGTCCTCGGCAATCACGATCTGCACCTCCTTGCGCTGGCCGCGGGCGCCAGACGCGCGCACCGCTCCGATACGCTGTCCCCGATCCTGGCGTGCGCCGACGCCCCTGAACTGATCGACTGGATCCGGTCGCGGCCGCTGGCCCTGCTCGACGACGGGCGCCTGCTCGTGCATGCCGGCGTATTGCCATCCTGGAGCGCCGAACAATGCGTCGCGCTGGCCGACGAGGTCGAACGGGTGCTTCGCAGCCCCGACTGGGGGGATTTCGTGCGTGTGATGTACGGGAACCGACCGGCCGCGTGGAGCGACTCGCTCTCGGGCGACGACCGCCTGCGGGTGATCGTCAACGCGCTCACTCGCACCCGCTTCCTGACCCCGGATGGCGTGATGGATTTCGACACCAAGGACGGCGCCGGGACGCCGCCGGCAGGTCATGTGCCCTGGTTCGACGTCCCTGGGCGACGGACCGAGGACGTCACGGTCGTGTTCGGCCACTGGTCGACCCTGGGCCTGCTGCTTCGGCCCAATCTGGTCGGGCTCGATACGGGCTGCGTCTGGGGCGGCGCACTGACCGGCGTCAACCTCGCGACACGCGCAGTGACTCAGGTACCTTGTCCTCGAGCGCGAGACCCAGCCGGCCACTGATGGACTCGCGAGCGAGCCTGACCAGCGCCTGCCGAGTCAGCCCCTCGGCCGGCGGGATCGCCGGTAGCACGTGCACCTCGGCAATCAGTCGCGGATGCCCGATGATGCGCCACAAGGTCCCGAGGAAGTGATCATCGCCGATGTAAAGGGGTACGTCACTGGGCTGGCCGGCGGGATCCAGATAGCGCAGGCCGACCGGCACGACCGGCGCACCCGCGTTGATCGCCGCCTGGGCCAGATTGCCATGGAACGGCAGCAGCCGACGGCCATCGGTGGTCGTCCCCTCGGGGAACACGGCCACCCGGGTGCCCGCGCCGAGCTTCGCGTCGAGTCGCTCGATCACACGGTGAACCGCGTGACGCCGCCCGCGCTCGATGAATTCGGTGCCGACGGCCGCCACCAAGGTACCGAGCAGCGGCCAACGGGCGATCTCGGACTTGGCCACGAAAGTCGCCGGGGCCAGCGCATCGATGACGAAGATGTCGAGCCAAGACAGATGATTCAGTAGCAACATCTGCCCCTCGCCGCGATCTGCCAATCGGCCCTCGGCGGGCGGTGAAAGCTCGATCGGCTGCACGCCACAGGCTCGCAACAGCCAACGCGACCAGCCGGCGATCTGGGCGCGCCGGGCGGATTCGCCGATCAGCGGAAAGGCCAGCAGCGCACTGGCCAGCCCGTAGACCAGCAACACGACCAAGAGCGGCAGGCGCCAGGCGCGCAGCCATAGACCACGCAGCCACATCCGCAAGATCAGCCGCCGAACGCGACGCGGCCGCCCACCACGGTGGCACGTACGCGCCCCAGCAACTCGCGTCCGAGGTAAGGCGTGTGGCAGCTCTGGCTGCGAACGGTCGATCGTTCGATTCGCCAGGGGACGGACGGATCGAACACGCACAGATCGGCGGCGGCACCGGCGCCGATTCCGGTTGGCGAGTAACGGATCACGGAGGATGCATTCGCCGTCAGCAGCGCCACCAGTGCCAGCGGTTCGATTCCGTCCTCGCTGGCCCACTTCGACGCCAGCGGCAGGAGCAGCTCGAGCCCGGTCACCCCGGGCTCGGCCTCGCCGAACGGCAGCTGCTTGGCGTCATCGTCGACGGGCGTGTGGTCGGAGCAGATGACGTCGATCGTGCCGTCGGCCAGTCCCGCACGAATGGCGTCGCGGTCTCGCTGCGCCCGGAAAGGCGGATCGACGCGGCAACGCGTGTCGAAGTGTCCGATGTCGATGTCGCAGAGATGAAGGTGATGAACCGCGACGTCACAGGATATCGGCAGCCCTTCTCGCTTCGCCTCGCGTACCAGCGCCACGCCCTTGGCACTCGAGAGGCGGCAAAGATGTACGCGACACCCCGTTGCCCGCACGAGATCGAAGATCGTGTTCAGCGCCACTGTCTCGGCGATATCGGGCACGCCCGCAAGCCCCAGTCGTCCGGCCACCGCACCGGCGTGGGCCACGCCACCGCGGCCCAGGTGAGGGTCTTGTGGCCGAAGCCAGACCGTATAGCCGAAGGTGTGCGCGTAGTCCATTGCGTGCAGCAGGCTCTGGGTATCGGGCATCAGCGGACCGGCCAGCCCGAATCCGACGCAACCCGCTGTCGCCAGTTGCGCCATCTCGGTGATGACCACGCCGTCCAAGCCGACGACCAGCGCGCCGATCGGATAGACCCGCGTGCCGTCGATCTGGCGCGCGCGATGCTTGAGCATCTCGACCAGTCCGGGCTCGTCGAGCGGCGGATCGGTGTCGGGCGGACAGCAGACCGAGACGATTCCTCCGGCCAGCGCAGCGCCGAGTTCGGACTCGAGCGTCGCCTTGTACTCGTAGCCGGGCTCGCGCAGGCGAGCCGCCAGATCGACCAGACCCGGCATGACCCAGCAGCCGCTCGCGTCGATGGTGCGCGCTGCATCGAACCCACTCGGCGCATCGCCGATCGCAAGAATGCGGCTGCCGTCGACGTGCAGGTCGGCCACGCGGTCGATCCCTGCTACCGGATCGAGCACGCGCCCCGAGACGATCGAAAGAGTGGTCTGCCGATCCATCACTGTGCCCCGAGCATGCTCATCACCGCCATCCTCACCGCGATCCCGAAGGTGACCTGCTGAAGGATCACCGCCTGTGCGGAATCGGCGACCGCCGACTCGATCTCGACGCCGCGATTCATGGGCCCGGGATGCATCACGATGGCGTCCGGTCGCGCCAGCGCCAGCTTCTCGCGTGTCAGCCCGTAGTGCTTGAAGTATTCCTGAGCCGACGGCAGTAGCGCACCGCGCATCCGTTCGTTTTGCAGGCGCAACATGATCACCACGTCGACGTCGCGGAGGCCTTCGCGCATGTCGGTGTAGACATGCACCCCCATCTGCTCCAGCCCTCCCGGCATCAGCGTTCGCGGACCGATCGCGCGCAACTCGGGCACCCCGAGCGTAGTCAGTGCGTGGATGTCCGAACGGGCGACGCGGGAATGCAGGATGTCTCCGACGATCGCGACCCGAAGGCTGGTGAAGTCCTTCTTGTGATGCCGGATCGTGTACATGTCGAGCAGGCCCTGGGTCGGGTGGGCATGCCGGCCGTCACCGGCATTGACCACATGGACCTCGTTGCCACGGATCCGGTTCAGGTGCTCGGCGATCAGAAACGGCGCGCCGCTCTGGGCGTGCCGTACCACGAACATGTCGGCATGCATCGCGGACAGGTTGTCGACCGTGTCGAGCAAGGACTCGCCCTTCGAGGTGGACGAGGTATTGATGTTGAGGTTCACCACGTCGGCGGACAGCCGCTTTGCCGCGATCTCGAAGGTCGTGCGCGTCCGGGTCGAGTTCTCGAAGAACAGATTGAACACCGACTTGCCGCGCAGCAGCGGCACCTTCTTGACCTCCCGGTCCGAGACCCCGACGAAACTCTCCGCCGTATCGAGGATCCGGTGGATCAGGTCGCGAGGCAATCCCTCGATCGTGAGCAGATGCTGCAGCTCGCCGTCGGAACGAAGTTGCGGGTGTCGCATCGTCATCGGAACTGGCGCTTCTTCGAATGGTGGAAGGCGATCTCGATCTGCGGCGGCAGTCGGCGGGTCGATCCGGTGGGCGTACCGCTCATTCGAGCCCGAGCGAGAAGCTGCCGTCATCGTTGCGCGTGAACTCGAACGAACACTGCGCCGGTAGCTCGTGCACCGCACCGCAGAAATCAGCCTGGATCGGCAACTCGCGACCACCGCGATCGATCAACACGGCCAGGCGCACCCGGCGTGGCCGCCCATAGTCGAACAACTCGTTCAGTACCGCCCTCACCGTGCGCCCCGTGAACAGGATATCGTCGACCAGCACGATGTCGGCATCGGTGATCTCGAAGCCGAGATCGGTCGTCTTGGACGGCCCGGTCAGGCGCTTGCCCTGGCCATAGTCGTCGCGATGGAACGCCGAGGACAGGAAGCCCAGCGGCGTGTCGAGGCCGAGATCGGCCCAGAGCCGCTCCGCGATCCACGCGCCACCACTGTGAACACCGACCAGGATCAGTTTCCCGGACTGCGCGTCGCTAGCACGGCGCACGGCCTCGAGGAGGCGGCGATAGGCGTGCTCGGCGTCGGGAGTTCGGTTGGTCATTGTGTCGCTCGGGCCGGCAACTCGGCCAGGTATTGTCGCAGGATCACGGCGGCAGCCTCGGCGTCGTCCTCGGCACGGGCTCCATGCGCCTGCGCGGCCAGGCTGGAGTATCGCTCATCCACCAGCGTGACCGGCAGCGAGAACCGCCCGGCAAGTTGACGCGCGAAGCGCTCGCAGCGCGCGGTCATTTCGATTCGCTCGCCTTCGCGCCCCAGGGCCAGCCCGACGACCAGGCGATCGGGGCCCCATTCGGCCAACAGGCTGGCGATACGGTCGAAACGTCGGGCAATGGGTTCGGCGTCGACGATGGCCAGGGCTCGCGCCTGCGCCGAAACGGTATTGCCGATGGCAATCCCGATGCGCCGGGTCCCGAAGTCGAACGCGAGAATGGTACTGGGCGTCATCGGGCGTGGGAGGCACCCACACGGGCGCGCGGCCGTGGCTTCATGCGTGACCGGCGCTGCCGGTCAGGAAGGCCGGATCCACGCCAAGTAGCGCGAAGGCGCGACCGACACGCTGGTCCACCGGGGTGTCGAACATCAGCGATGCCGATGCCGGCGTCGTCAGCCAGGCATTGCGAGAGACCTCGTCCTCGAGCTGGCCAGGTCCCCATCCGGAGTATCCGAGCGCGACCAGCAGCCTCTGGGGCCCCTCGCCGATGCCAACCGCCTCGAGGATGTCCTTGGAGGAGGTCAGCCCCAGCCCGTCGCCGCCCGCCTCGCCGACGACGACCGTCGATCCCCAGTGCCCGATCGGCTGATGCAGCACGAAGCCACGATCGGTCTGCACCGGGCCGCCATAGTAGACCGGATCACCCGCATGGGCCCGGCTCTGGAGCGGTAGCTCGATTCGCTCGAAAAGGCGCTCGACATCGAAATCCATCGGACGGTTGACCACCAGGCCGAGCGCGCCATCGGGGCCGTGCTCCGCCACGAAGACGACGGTCCCGCCAAAATTCGGATCGGCCATGTTCGGCATGGCGATCAGGAAATGATTGCTGAGGTCGGAAGCCAGGTTCGAAGACATGAGCCGAATTGTAAAGGGGCGCGCCGATCCGGCACAATCGCGCCCGATGCCCAACTCACCTCCTGAGAACGAGGCGCTCGTGTGGCTTCGCCGCGACCTGCGCCTCGATGACCACGCCGCACTCGCGCATGCGCTGCACGAGGCGTCGCGCATTCATGTGGCGTTCGTTTTCGATACCGAGATCCTGGACGCGCTGCCATCGCGCCGTGATCGGCGGGTCGAGTTCATCCATGCCAGCGTACAGGCATTGGACGCCGACCTGCGACGACTTGGCGGTGGCCTGTGGGTTTGTCATGGCCGGGCCGACGACGAGATCCCCCGACTCGCCACCGTGCTGGGCGTCGGCCTGGTCGTGGCCGCACATGACGACGAGCCCGAAGCCCTCGCGCGCGATGCCCGCGTCGCCGGGCGGCTCGAGGCCGAGGGTCGCTCGCTCGTGACCGTCAAGGACCAGGTGGTCCTTGAACGCGCCGAGGTCCTGACGGCCACCGGAAAGCCCTTCCAGGTGTTCACGCCGTACCGCCGCGCCTGGTTGCGACAGGTGCGCGATGCGGACCTCTCCGAGCGACGGGTTGCGCTGGCCTCGCGACTGGCGCCCACCGCGCCGCCGCCCTGTCCAAGCCTCGCCGACATCGGCTTCCAGTCGGCCGGACTGTCGGACCTGCCGATCGAGCCGGGCTCGGCAGGCGCCAGCGCCCGCCTCGAGGAGTTCGCGGGCCGGATCGGCGACTACCATCGTCGACGCGACTTCCCCGGACGCAAGGGTCCGTCGTATCTGTCCGTACACCTGCGCTTCGGCACGATCTCGATTCGGCAGGTCGCCCGCCTGGCCTGGCAGGCGATCGCGGCCGGCGGGCCCGATCGCCAGGGCGCCGAGGTCTGGCTGTCGGAACTGATCTGGCGCGAGTTCTATTTCCAGATTCTGTGGCACCACCCGCACGTGGTGTCGTCCTGCTTTCGCCCCGAGTACGACGCGATCGAATGGGAAGACGATGAATCGGCCTTCGAGGCTTGGTGCGAGGGGCGCACCGGCTACCCCATCGTGGACGCCGCCATGCGCCAACTGAACCAGACCGGCTACATGCACAATCGGCTGCGCATGGTCACGGCCTCTTTCCTGGTCAAGGACCTGGGCATCGACTGGCGCCGCGGCGAGCACTATTTCGCCGACCGGCTCAACGACTACGACCTGGCCGCGAACAACGGTGGTTGGCAATGGGCGGCGTCGACCGGCTGCGACGCACAGCCTTGGTTCCGGATCTTCAACCCGGTGACACAATCCAATAGGTTCGACGCCGACGGCGGCTTCATACGCCGCTACGTTCCCGAACTCGAGGCTCTGGACGATAAAGCGATCCACGCGCCCTGGCTTGCGAGCGCCTCGGCCCTGGCCGTCGCCGGCATCGTCCTGGGCCGGTCCTACCCGCGCCCCATCGTCGACCACGCACTGGCCAGGCAGCGCACGCTGGACCGGTTCGCTGCAGCCCGCAAGGGCGACGCCGGGCACGTCACTCGCTGAGCCCGGACGGGTGCCGCCGTCAGCCGGCCGAGCGGCGCGCCTCGCGATCGGCCATGAAGCCTCGCAGATGACTGAGCAACTGCTCTTCGTCGTAGGGCTTGCCCAGGAAGACATCGACGCCGAGTTCGAGCGCCATGTTCCGGTGCTTGTCGGCGGTACGCGAGGTGATCATGACGATCGGGATCCCGCGGTAGCGGGCGTCGCCACGGACATGTCGCGTGAGATCGAAGCCGTCCATGCGCGGCATCTCGATGTCGACCAGCATCGCGTCGGGGATCTGGTCCTGCAACTGGCGCAAGGCATCGACGCCATCCTTCGCCAGCATCACTTCGAAACCCTCGCGGGTGAGCAAGCGCTGGGTGACCTTGCGCACCGTCAGCGAGTCATCGACGATCATCACCGTGGGCGGCGCATCCGCCAGACTCGTTGCCATCTGCGAGTCGAGGGCCTGCTCGCGCTCGGAAAGATCGAGCGTTTGGGCGAGTTGCGTGAGGTTCAGGATCAGCACCACCTCGCCGTCGCCGAGCACCGTGGCGCCACCGACGCCGCGCACGCGCGCCACCTGCGAGCCCACGTTCTTGATCACGACCTCCTGGTTGCGCGAGATCGAGTCGACGTGGATCGCGAGTCGCTGGGTTCCCGATCGAATCACGATTACCGGCGAGTAGTGCTGCGCGACCGGCTTGAGATCTCGCTCGCCGATCATCGCGCCGAGGTAGTAGAGCGGGATGCTGCCGGATTGCCAGTCGATCGAGCGCGTCTCGTAGGCTTGCGCCAGCGACTGCGGCTTGAGCTGCAGGACCTGCTCGACATTCGATGACGGCACCGCGAACCGGAGCGGGCCGACACCGACCATGACCACCTGGGTGATCGCCAACGTGAGCGGCAGTCGAATCGAGAAGGTCGTACCGCGCCCCGCGACCGTGGCCACATCGATTCGCCCGCCGAGCTCGGTCACCTCGGATCGAACGACATCCATGCCGACTCCGCGGCCGCTGATCTCGGTGATCGCCGACGCGGTGGAGAAGCCGGCACGGAAGATCATGTCCGAAAGCTGCTGTTCGGTCGCTGCCTCATCGGCCCCCAGAAGGCCGGCTTCGATCGCTCGCGCACGAATCCGATCCAGGTCGAGGCCAGCCCCGTCGTCGCGAAGCTCTACCAGGATCTCGTTGCCCTCCTGACGAACCTCGAGCGCGATCTCTCCTGCCTCGGACTTGGCGGCCGCGAGCCGCTGCTCGGGCATCTCGATGCCGTGGCCGACGCTGTTTCGAAGCAAGTGCTCCAACGGCGCCGCCATGCGCTCGAGAACACTCCGGTCGACCTCGACATTGGCGCCCCGAATATCCAGTGCGACCCGCTTGCCGAGCTCCTTGCCGACCTGGCGCACCAGCCGGTAGAGGCGATCGCTCAGGGTGCCGAATCGCACCATCCGGATTCGCATCAGGTTTTGCTGCAACTCCCGCAGCACGCGTCCCTGGCGCCCCATTTCCTCGTCGGCCGAGTTCAGCGAGCGAGTCGCGTTCTGCTGCACGGTCCCGACATCGTTGACGGATTCCGCAAGCAAGCGGGTGAGTTCCTGGAAGCGCGTGAAGCGGTCGAACTCGAGCGGATCGAACGGATTGTCGGCCTCGCGAGCCTGGGCGATCCGGGCCTGGATCTGCGATTCAGCCTGGATCTCCATCTCCCGCAGCTGGCTGCGCAGGCGACCGACGTTCTCGGTCAGGTCCGAGAGCGCCTGCCGCAAGGATGTGAGCGAGTTGTCGACACGCGAACGCGCAATCGATACTTCACCGGAGTCGTTGACCAGGCTGTCGAGCAGGTCGGCACGGACCCGTACCATCGGCTGGGTCGCCACGGCGGCGGCAGGCACCGCGCTCGCGCCGGCCTCGACCGGGCCCGCACTCGACACCAGGACGGGCTTGGGGCGCGCTGCGACGGACTCGCTCGCATCGGGCCCGGACGGTGCGGCCGGCGGGCTCACCGGCGGCTTGCCCGCGTCGGCCCGGGCGCGCCCCGGGTCTCGGACCACCTCGAACATCTCGATCACGTCATCGTGATCAGCGATGAGCTCGTCGATGATGCTGACCGGAATCGAGCTGAGCGCACTGGCCGCCTCGACCCGGGTCTCCATTTCGTGAACGCGTTGCCCGAGCCTCATCGCACCGGCCATCCGGGCGCTGCCCTTGACCGTATGCAACTGACGCATCAGTAGTTGCGCGAGATCGCGGTCATCGGGCCGATCATGCCAGGCGCGCAGGTTCTGGTCGATCTGTGGCAGGTAGTCCTGGGCTTCCTCGACGAAGATCGGCAGCAACTCGGAGTCGAGCTCGTCGACCAGCGCGGATTCAGGCTCGTCGGCGCGCTCCGCCATGCCGGCTTCCTCGGCATCCGCCTCGTCGGAGGTATCCGGCGTATCGACACCGAGTCGATCGTCGGCGGCGACCTCCTCGGACACGGCGGACTCGTCCAGCCCCGTGGCCGAGGCGAGCGGGGCCGAAGGCGCCCTCTCCCAACGCTCGACGAGCGCCTGGGCTTCGGCCATTGCGGCCGGATCCTCGCTGGGATCGCGCAGGGCCGCGAAGCTGTGAAGCTGGGCGCTCAGCAATTCGAACAGCGCCGCGTAGCTGTCGAGATCCGACTTTGGCACCGCCAGTGCGGAGGCGCGCTGCCGAACCAGGAAACGCTCGAGCAACTTGCCAAGCGAATGCACGGCTGTCAGGCCGACGATGGCCGAGCTCCCCTTGAGCGAATGCATCGCTCGCTGCGCAGGCTCGCTCGCGCATCGTCCGGGATCAGCCTGCCAGTCGTCGAGGTCCGACTGGAGCGTCGCGCGCAGCTCGTCCGATTCGGACAGAAAGATCCGGAACAGCGGGGCACTGATCGAGCGCTGGCCGATCTTGACCTCGTCGGGCGCCTGAGCCTCGGGTGACTGCTCCGCGATCGGGGCATCTTCGAAGCCATCCAGGACCGCATCACCCACTGACAATACCGGAGGCTCGTCATCCAGCCCGTCGGCCAGGCCGTCCGCGATCGTCTCGGACCGGTCGCCGATCGCCCAGGCCGCGTCCGGGCTCGGATCGGGCGAAAGGGCATGGATCGGGGCTGCCTCGATCGATGCGACAGTGGGCAGCTCGGCTTCGAGGAGGGACGGTTCGACCTCGACCGACTCGAACGACATGCTCGAGTCGGCGACATCCTCGCCGGCGTCCGCAACGGGTCCGACTCCCAGGTCGACGTCGCTCGCCGAGCCGGCTTCCAAGTCCATGCCGTCGTCGAACCGTAGGTCGAGCGCCGGAAACCCGAGAGAGGTCGCATCGGAATCGGGCGAGGGATCGTCGAACGCCGGCGCGGAGAGCTCCACCTCCTCCGACTCGACGAAGTCCGCCTCGGGCTCCAACGCGGCGTCCGGCGCACCGGCGACCGGCGCCGACCCGGCCTCGGCCTCCGGCTCCACGGCGAATCCGCTCAGATCCAGCGTGGCGAATGGATCGACCTCGACGGACTCGAGCACGGGCGAGAGCTCCGGCGCCATGTCGTCGAAGCCCAACGGCTCCGAGTCGAGCGTCGGCGCCTCGCCGACATCGACCTCGGACGACGTCTGTTCGTCCGCGTCAAGCATGGACGCCGACGACTCGAGCGGCACATCGAAGACCGCGTCGGCCACGAGCGCCCGTGCATCGGGCTCCTCGGGCGGAACTTCGGTCGATTCCGGGGCAGTCGCGAACCCAAGCTCCGGCGTCGACGCTTCGGACGATACGGTATTCGCCACCACCGGCGGCTCATAGATCGCTTCGGTACGGAACCGATCCGCCGAATGGACCAAAGGCGCGGGGTCGACGCGACATGTCGCATCCGAGACCAGCGCCTCGAGCCAACTCGCGAAGATGCCACGCGACGCGTCGATCAGGGCGCAGAGCTCGTCGCTGGCCGGCCGCTCCTCTGCCAGCCAGAGGTTCATCACCTGCTCCATCGCCCAGCCGGCTTCGCCGAAATCGCTCAAGCCGACCATCCGGCTCGAACCCTTGAGCGTGTGAAAGCCGCGTCGAATCGTCGTCATCGAATCAGCGTCGGCGCGGGACCCGCGCAGCGACTCGAGGCTTGCCGAAATCGACTCGAGTACTTCCTGCGCCTCGGCGAGGAAGATCTCCAGCAGCTCCGCGTCGATCTCTGCGGCCGAGGCCGCCGGCTCGGGCGTCGGCGCGGCGATGGCCGCTTCGACCAGTTGCGCCGGAAAACCCACGAGCGCCGCGATCGCGATTGCGTCCGCCGGCGTTTGCGCCTGCAGCCGCTCCAGCGCGGCCGAAGCCCTCTGCTGCAAGACGGCGTCGTCGACCAGCTGCGCGTCCTGATGCAAGGCCCGAAGCGCCCCGGCAACATCCGTTCGGCGGGCCTCGCTCGCAACTTCTTTCGAATAGGCATCGAGTGCGTCGGCCAACTCGCGCTTGCGCCGATCGAAGCGCGCCTCGGCGGACTCCGCAGCCTGCGCACTCTCGCCGGCCGATGGCTCGTCGCCAACGAGGCGCCCACCGTCGGGACTCGCGTCGGCCCGCGAAGACATGAGGACCGAGAATCGTCCGGTTTCGGGATCGAACTGGCAAGCGATCCGACCGCGTCCGGGCTGCCCGATGCCTTCGACGAAGAAGCCGAGTGCACCGAGACTATCGGCCACGATGTCGGCTTGCTCCGGTGCCGGATCACCGTCCAGCTGCGACAGCTCGAGAATCTGAGTCGCGATACGGGTAGCCGCCGAGGAAGCATCTTCGTAGCCCAGGAGACCCAATACCGCGCTGACCTGGCCGAGCGCTTCGGCGGCTTGCGGCAGGGGCTCGCGCAATGACGAGTCGCGGAAATACGCGTCCAGATGTTTCTCCGCCTCGCGCAGGTTCGACATCGTCTCGTTGGCGAACGCACCCAGCGTGATCCGCTCGTGCGCATTGGCGCTCAGTTGACGCAACCAATCCGGCATGTCCTCGACCGAGCCATCGTTCGCCATGGCGCGTCGGAGTCGATCCGCCATCTCCGATGCTCGTGCCTGCATCGTCGGATCGTTGCGCAAGCCGCTCGCGAAGAGCTGCTCGCCAAACAGCAACGACGTCGCCATCTCCAGGCCGATCCGGTCGTCGGGACGGGCGTTGGCGCGGACGACGGACTTCGTCAGTTCGACCCAGGCGGAGACCAGGTCACTGGCCCCCTTCAGGTTGGCGCCATCGACGGTGTCGCGCAACTGCGTCATGGCCTTCGCGTACCCGGCGACTTCCTCGAGCTGACCTCGGGCAAGGTCTTCCCAACCCTTCTTGGCCGCGCGCAGCGATTCCTGCAGTGTCGCGAGCGCACGCGCATCGACGTGGCCGTATCGCGGTGACTCGAAATCGGGCGGTACCAAGCCCTCGAGTCCAAAGGCGTCGTACACGGGCCGCAGCGTATCGGTGACTTCGCGGGCACAGGCCACGCAGAACAAGACGTCGCGCATCAACCGGTCGGCAACCGGCGCATCATCGGCGAGCGAGCGACGAAGCTGCAGGTTGATCCCAGCCAGAAGTCGCTTGCCGTGGACATCGAGCACGATCGCGCCTTCGGCGACGCCCCGGAAGTAGGTCGACAGCACATGCCAGAATGCCGCGTGCCTTACACCGATGTCCGAGTCGCGAACCGACTCGACCGCGGCGAGCATTCGTGGCCAACCCTCTTCGAGACCGCCACCACGCAAGGTCTTCAGCAAGCCGAGCTCGAAATTGGCCCGAATCGCCTTGCGCTGATCGGCGTCGAGCAGGTTCGGCTCCGATGCAGGCAGCTTGAGGCGACCGCGGGGAATCTCGATCAGCTCGGCCGGGTTGGCCTTGTCATCCTTGCGCGCCTCGAGCAATGCCTTCAGATAGGGAAAGAGATGGAGCGGCTGATTCGGCTCGCCTTGCAACAGTTCGTCGAGATAGTCGCCGATCGCACCGAAAGCTCGCGAGAGCCGGCTCATCAGCTCGCCGTTGAATACCAGGGAACCCGCGTCGACGGCATCGAGCGTCGCCTCGGCTTCGTCGCAAAGCCGCGAGGCCCCCGAAAGGTCCACCACGTATAGCGCGCCACGCGCCTGGTGCAGCGAGACTTTCGCCGCGCGCAGGCAGGAGAGATCCTGCGGATCGGTCTCGAGCTGCTTCGCAAGGAGCGCTTCGGTCTGTGCGAGTGCTTCGCGGATCTCGCCCGCGCACCATGACAGCGTCACGATGTCGGGGGATCCGATGCTGTCTTGGCTATGGCTGGCACCCATCTCGTCGTCCTTTGTATGGCATCCCACCGGCTCAGGCGACCTTGAATCGGGACACTGAGTTCTTGAGCTCCTGGGCAAGCTCGGAGAGCTGGCGGATGGACCCGGCCGTTTGCAGCGTGCCCTCCGACGTCTGCTCCGTCACCAGCAGGATCCGCTGGATCGATTGGGCCACCGTTCCCGCCGAGGCGGCCTGCTTGGACGTGGTGGCCGAAAAGCCTTCGATCAGTTCGGCGAGCTGTTGCGACACCTGTCCGATCACCTGTAGCGCACTACCCGCCTCGTCCGAGAGTCGCGTGCCCTCGACCACCCCTTGCGTGCTGCGCTCCATCGCGGCGACCGCGTCCTGCGTATCGGTCTGAATCGTCTTGATCAGCGCGGAAATCTGCTTGGTGGCCTCGCCCGATCGCTCGGCCAGCCGCTGCACTTCCTCGGCAACGATCGTGAAGCCGCGACCCGCCTCGCCTGCCGAGGCCGCCTGGATGGCCGCGTTCAAGGCAAGGACGTTGGTCTGCTCGGTAATGTCGGAGATCAACTCGACGATCTCGCCGACCTCCTGGGACGACTCGCCCAGTCGCTTGATTCGTTTGGCCGTCTCCTGGATCTGGTCACGAATACCGTTCATGCCGCTGATCGCATTGTCCACCGCCCGCGAACCTTCCTGGGATGCGGACACCGACTGACGAGCAACCTTCACCGACTCGGCGGCGCGGGCGGAGACCTCGTTGATCTGCTGCGCCATGCGCAACACCGACTCGCCCGTCTCCTTGATCTCGCGCGACTGCTGTTCGGAAGCCGCCTGCAGGCTGGTCGCCGTCATCTGGGCGGTCGAGGATGCCTCGTTGACGAGCTCGGCCGTGCTGTTGATTCGCGCCACCAGGCTGCGCAGCTCCTCGACCGTATAGTTCACCGAGTCGGCGATCGCGCCCGTGATGTCTTCGGAGACCGTGGCCTGCACGGTGAGGTCGCCATCGGCGACCTCCTGGAGCTCGTTCATCAAGCGAAGAATCGCGGCCTGGTTCAGGTCGTTCATCCGCTGAGCGGCCTGTTCGAGGTCCTCGGCGACCAAGCGCTGCCGTTCGGCATCATCCGCTCGCAGGCTGCTGACTCGAACATAGGAACGCGACAGGCCGAACGCCGAGATCGCTGCAACGATCGCCAGCGCAGCTGCGATATAGATCAGCGTACGCCGATCGTCATCCGCAAGCTGAAGCGCACTCTGCAGTGCCTCCAGGTCCTTGCCGAGCGTTCGCGCACTGCCGTCGACCGACGCCTCGGCCTTCATCACCGATTCGATCGCGGCCTCGCTGCCGGCCAGGGCGGACAAGCGCGAAGAGAAGTCCAGTACCGAGGTACGCAATGCCGTGCGCGCATCTTGTACGGACGCGTCTGCCACCCGCGTGCGCTCGGACGCGGGAACGGCGCCGACGAGCGCGGTCAGTTCGGCCACGCCGGTTGCGATGTCGTTCGAACTGGCCGTACCGGCACGATGGGCTGCGTGAATGGTGGCCGCTTCCTTCGCCACTCGCTGGCTCAGGGCCGCAATGCGTCCCGCGACCGCGACATCCTGGCCGGGCGCGCCGGCCGCGACACGCGCGTCCATGATTGCCATCGCCGACCGGTACATTCGAGGTCCCTGTGTCAGCGCGGACTCACGCACCGCACCAATCGTCTCGAGGAGGCGACGTTGTCCGAAAATCGACCCGATCGCCGCTGATGTCCCGATCCAACCCTGGCCGACCCGACGAACGGCGGTCTCGACCATGCTAGAGCCCGTGGCCGAGACCTTCGCTGCGCCGAGGGACTCCAACTGACGTCCGATACTGTCACGCAGTTCACCGACTCGTCGAAACCCGTCGGATGAGCCATTGAATGCGGCATCCACGGCCCGAGTGAGCAGGTAGGAACTGCTCAGGGTCTCGGTCGCGATCTTCGAGAGTCGATTGAGTTCGGCTCCACGTTGCGTGTGAAGCACGAAGACGCCGGTTGCACCGACCAGCGAGATCACCAGCGCACTGATCCAGAGCCTGACCCGAGTCTCGGGCGCCATGCCGAAGCGCACAGCAGCCGTGGTGTCGTCACGCTCCGCGAGCATCCCCTCGTCTACCGCCATCGCGTCCGGCGCCGGAGCCGACGCGGCAGACTTGCGCGTCGCACCGGGCGCGCGTACCCGGACGACCTCGAGATCCTCGCCGTCGTCTACGATCGCGGTGTCGGGATCGAGCCCTTCGTCGCCGCGGCGAGACGAAAGGAACTTCGGCATCCTGATCGCTGCTTTCATCGTTTCTCCATCATCGGATTCAGCGGCCCACCGACCGGAATCGGTCCGACTCGCACAATCGCGCCAGACTCAGTTCGTTCCACTCGAAACCCTGTGCGTCGGTCCAGCGAGCACCGGCCCACGGCGCGTCCGGGCTGGCCCGTTCCGTCGGGACCTTGGTCATGTGCTCGGTGTTGTGCAAGCCGAGCATCCGGCTCACGAGAATCGCGGCGTTTAGCTCGAGGCGACTCGAGAAGGCCAGAAGCCTGGTTTCCTTGCCTAGCGCGGTGCGCGCCTCGCCCGAGAACTCCGCGAAGTCGGCGACACCGTAGAGCGCGCCACGCAGGTTCACCAGCCCCTTGAACCAGGACTCGGTCAGCGGCACCGGCGTGATCTGGGCCGGCACCGGCATGATCTCGCCGGCCTCGGCCAGATCCAGCAACCAGCGCTTCTCGCCGACAAGCAATCCGAGACGCGCTCGAATCCCTTCGCCCTCGGCCGCGTTTTGCAAGCGCTCGCTGAGTCGCGCCTGGAATTCCCGCAGGGCCCCTCGCCGTTCTCGCATTTCGCGCCCCGCGGCCGCGTCAAGCCGCCAGATCGGCGACGCGCGCCAGCAGTTCGTCGGGCTGGATCGGCTTGATCAGGTAGTCGCGAGCCCCTTGCCGAAGGCCCCAGATCCGATCGGTCTCACTGCCCTTGCTGCTGCAGATGATGACAGGAATCGCTTGCGTGTCGGGATCGCGACTCAGCGCCCGGGTGATCTGAAAGCCGTTCTGGCCTGGCATCACCACGTCCATTACGACCAGATTGGGCTTCTCTTGCTTGGCCTTGGCCACTGCCTCCTCGCCACTTTCGGCGGTAATGACCTCGTAGCCTTTCTTGGACAGAAGGTCCGCAAGAAAGTACCGCTCGGTTGGCGAGTCGTCGACGATCAGGACTTTTCGGCTTGGCATTTCGAGCACCTGCGGGGTTTTCAGGCAACGGCGGCGCGACGAACGATCTCGTCGACGGTCTTCAACAGGCTGTCTTTGGTGAATGGCTTGGTCAGGTACCGCTCGGACCCCACCATGCGTCCGCGAGCACGATCGAACAGGCCATCCTTGCTCGACAGCATGACGACCGGAATGTCCCGATAGCGCGGACTCTTCTTGATCAGTGCGCAGGTCTGATAGCCGTCCAGGCGCGGCATCAGGATGTCGCAGAAGATCAAGTCGGGTTCGTTGTCGGCAATCTTGGCCAGTGCGTCGAAGCCGTCTTCGGCGACGATGACCTTCACGCCGGACTGCCCCAGAAAGATCTCCGCGCTGCGCCGGATCGTGTTGCTGTCATCGATGACCATGACTTTCACGCCGCTGCGATCACCGTCACTCATGTCAGATCTCCACCATCTCGAAGTCCTCCTTGCGTGCGCCGCACTCGGGACATGTCCAGTTCATCGGAACGTCTTCCCATCGCGTGCCCGGTGCGATTCCCTCGTCGGGCATGCCCTCTGCCTCGTCGTAGATGAAGCCGCAGATCAGGCACATGAACTTGCGCGGGCCGTTCGTTTGATCGCTCATCGTCTTGCTCTTTCAAGAGTGGCTTGACCCTTGATTCTGCCGGCGATGGTACCGGCGGGTCCTGGCGCCGCCGCCACGCCGCCGATGAGTGGTTCGGGTGTTGCGACAAACGCACAAGGATCGAGTCGAGTCAGCCCCACGGCCTCAAATCGACGACTCCAAGTACGTTGCCACTACGCGCGTCGACGATGACGCTCAGGTCCCGATCCTTGGCCGTCATGGGGAAGTACCTGAGCGTATCCCGCGGTCGTCCGATGCCTGCCAACGCGCGCTCGATTGCAGTGGCATCGTTGAACTTCTCGAGCTGATCGATCGACGATGACTTCGCGAGTCCTCTCTCGCGTTCTTCCCGATACGCGACGTAGTAGCGAGGCATCTGGCTAAGCCCTGCGCCGTAGAGCGTCTCCGAAAGAAGCAGTGCGTTTCGCTCCTCGCGATCGCCGGGCAGCCGCGCCGCGACCAGAAGTGGCCCCGTCCGCGGCAGACCACGGAACTCGGGTGATGCGAGTTCGAGCTGTCGCGGTTCGAGTTCCGCTGCCGAAACGACCTCGAAGCGATCGATCGCAAACACGATGTACGCCGGACGCGCTACGTAGATCGCATGAACCCCGTATGCGAGCGCGAGTAGCTGCACGCCAGCGATTACCGCCAGATCGAAGCGCAGGCTCTGCTTGCCGGGCCGATAGACGATGAAGGTACATACCGGACCCAGGACGATGTCGACCGCGGCAAGGATCCCGATCATCGTCAGCATGCCCGCGGCGATCGACAGGTAGCCGGGATACCAGACCCGCCAGGCCAGCACGACCACGACCGCGACGACGGTCGCGCTGATGAGCAGATGAACCCCACCTGCACGCAATTTGTTCTTGAGCATCTCGGGACCGCCTTGTCGCATCAGCGGCATTCGGGCGGTCGAAGCCGGGTGGCCAGCGTCGACGCCGACGTATTGCACCGCCAGATGATCGCCTTCGGAGGGACGACACCCGGCGCCAGGCTGGCCCCCCCGGAGGTCGGTACGAACACCAGGGTCTTCCCTGCCTCGACTCGGGCCGTGAACTTCACGGTGATCCTGCCGTTCGAGTCGTCGATGCTGACCGACTCGACGTTGGTGGTCGCCGCGGTCAGGCCCGCGAATCCGTGCCCAAGACCCGATGCCGCATTGACCGCGTTCTCGCTCACCGTTGCCTTGGCGAATGACGCCACCTGCAGGCCTTCCGCGACGCGTGCACGCGCCACATGGTCCTGATAGACGGGTAGCGCGACCGCAGCCAGCGTACCGATGATCGCGACGACCATCATCAGCTCGATCATCGTAAAGCCGCGTTCACGGCGCGACCGCTTTCCGAATCCTTCTGTCCGCATGATGTTCTTCCCGGAACCAGAACGCAGAAAACCGCCCGAGGGCGGCCTTCTGCGTCAACTGCATCAGTGCATTAGCGGCACTCGGCAGGACGATACTTGACATTCAGCGTCGAGCCGGCCGTCGAGTTGCAACGCCAGGTGATCGGCGCGGTCGGCACCGTGCCGGCGGCCAGCGCGGCGCCAGCAGAGAGCGGCTCCATCACGATGGTCTTGTTGTTCTCGACGTTGGCACCGTAGGTGACGGTGATCTTGCCGTTGGCCGCGGTGATCGCGACGCTCTTGACGTTCTTCGTGGTGCCCGGCGAAGCGTAGCCGGTCGCCAGATTGCTGTTGCCATTGGCCGCATTCTCCGCAACGACCGTCTTGGCCGCCGATGCGAGGCTGAAGCCCTCCGACACCCGCGCGCGGATCGTGTAGTCCTGGTAGGCCGGAATCGCTACTGCGGCGAGGATGCCGATGATCGCGACAACGATCATCAGTTCGATCAGCGTGAAACCTTTCTGCATGGTGCCTTTCATGTCTTAGTTCTCCGGTTCGGGGATTTTTCAGAAGAGCGTGTGACTCTCCCGGTAGTCCTTAGCAGTGCCCGTACCTGCGAGAATGAATGGTCGAGATCGACCGCCGAGCGGCAGCATGACCATAGGTGTCCGTCGTTTACCCTTGATTTCAGACCGGTCGGCAATTGCGGGGGACTTCCCGCATATTTCTCTTTCTCACGTCACCCCGTCCAATAGTGACGATCTGCGTCACATCCCGACTTCACGCGCCACCCGAGGACCGATTCCGACTCGCCTGGACTCGCGATGCATTCGGCCGATGGGCAATGATGGGTGCCCGAGAACGCCGAAGGCGCCCTACAGGAGGGCGCCTTCTGTGCTGGACCGCGCAAGCGGTCCGGGTCTCGCGCGATCAGGAGATCAACGGCACTCGGCAGGACGATACTTGACGTTGAGCGTCGAACCGGCGGTCGAATTGCACTGCCAGGTGATCGGCGCGGTCGGCACCGTACCGGCGGCCAACGCGACACCAGCCGAGAGCGGCTGCATCACGATGGTCTTGTTGTTCTCGACGTTGGCGCCGTAGGTCACCGTGATGTTGCCATTGGCAGCCGTGATCGCAACGCTCTTGACGTTCTTCGTGGTTCCCGGCGAAGCGTAACCGACCGACAGATCCGAGTTGCCGTTCGCCGCGTTCTCGGCGACGACCGTCTTGGCGGCCGAGGCAAGGCTGAAGCCTTCCGACACCCGCGCGCGAATCGTGTAGTCCTGGTAGGCGGGAATCGCTACCGCAGCGAGGATGCCGATGATCGCGACAACGATCATCAGTTCGATCAGCGTGAAACCTTTTTGCACTTTGGTACTCATGAACTTCTCCGGGGGGTTGTCTAGCGCATCTGCGCTCCCACCCTTGCGCATCGACCATGCCACCAAGACCAGTCGGCCCATCTCCCCCGATCAACGGCGCCCAATCGATCATCGCCGGTCGATTCCGCATTCGTGCATCGGAAATCCTGTGCACTTCGTCACGCGCCAGAAACACGCGGAAATCTTCGGAAACGCTCGAGCAACAAACAAGATCGCGGTGCTGCCGATTCTTGTCATCGGCTGACGATTCCCGTCACTATCCAGCGACGAAAACCGTCACTGGACGACATCGACTCGCTCAGATCTCGAGGATGTCGCCGCGCACCAGGACGCGCGGTGAATAGCGTCCGGCCCATGCCTCGATCTCGCGCTGGATGCGTTCCTGGTCCGACGGCTTCAGATGCGTGATCAGGATCTCGGGTTCGACCCGCAAGCGCGACAACTCTTCGCCCAAGGCGATCGGATAGAGGTGCTTGGCCGTGACCGCGAGATCCTGCTCGCGATTCGCGAAGGCCGTCTCGATGATCAGGTAGCGCAAGTCGCTCACGCCATTGACCTGACGCCAGAACTCCTCGTTCGGTCCGGTATCGCCGGAGAACACGAGCGAGCCGTCGTCGTTGTAGAGATGGAAGGCAAGCGCGGGCACCGTATGGCTGGCGGGAATACTTCGCACGCGCCGGCCGGCAACCTCGACGACACTGCCGACCGACAGGGGCTCGAACACCATCCACGGCCGCTCGTAGTGCGGAATCTCGGTGAAGTCGGGCCAGATCGTCCAGTTGAAGATGTGCTCGCGCAGCGCCGCGATGGTCTCCGGCAACGCGTGAACCACGATCGGACGTCCACGCATCGCGCCCACCGAATCCACCAATAGTGGCAAGGCGGCGATGTGATCCAAGTGCGAGTGGGTCAGAAAGACATGATCGATACGGGCGAGTTCATCGACCGAGAGATCCTCGACGCCGGTACCGGCATCGAGCAGGATGTCGTCGTCGACCAGAAACGACGTGGTTCTGGCCCGAGCGCCGATTCCGCCGCTACACCCCAACACGCGCAGCTTCATCGCTCTCGGCCTCGGAGTTCACGGAAGGCTCGGCGCCGGTGGCCGGCGGCATCATCTCGGACGGAACGAATATGCTCACGGGTTCCACGCGCCCCGTTACCGTGACGCGATCGACCGGCGCGAATCGATGACCGCTGCAACTCCTGACGGTCGCCTCGCCAACGATGATCGGAAGCTCATAGTGTTTGGTCAGCGATTCCAGACGCGATGCCAGGTTTACCGCATCGCCGATCACCGTGTATGCACGCCGCAGTGTGGAACCCATGTCACCGACTCTGACCTCGCCGGTGTTCACGCCGACGCCGATTGCCAACGGCGGCAGGCCACGCTCGATGAAACGCATCGACAAGCGACGAGCACAAGCCTGCATCTCGATGGCGGCGCCAACCGCATTGTCCGCGTGTCGTGCGTCGTCGATGGGCGCTCCCCAGAACGCCATGACGGCGTCGCCGATATACTTGTCGACGGTTCCGCGATGCCGATGGATCACTTCGGTCATCTCGGTCAGGAATTCGTTGAGGTATTCGCGAAGCTGCTGCGGCTCCATCGTCTCGGACATCCGGGTGAATCCGCGGATGTCGGCGAACATGATCGAGAGCACCCGGTTCTGGCTCTGATCCGCTCGATAGTTCAGCGGATCCTTGGCCATCTGTTCCACGAGCGCAGGTGAAACATACTCGCCGAACAGCCCCACGACGGCCTGACGCGCGCGACCTTCCGAGAAGTACCCGACCGCAAGATTGAACGTACCGACCGCCGCAGCCATTGCAAGGCCCGCGCTGAGCGGCAGGACCCATCCCAGCGCGACCAGGGCCCATGCGCACCAGGCCAGCAGCAAGGCCAGCGCGGTCGACGTCGCGAGCATGACGCCAAGGGCGCCCATGAACGGCGCGATCAGCGCCAGCGGCAAGCCCACCAGTAGTTGCGCGAAGCCGGCCAAGGCCGGCGCCTCGGCGGGTCGCCGACCGATGCCGCCGGAAAGCGCGCCGCGCAACACGGTTGCGTGTACTTCCACGCCGGGCATGGCTTCCGCGATCGGCGTCGCCCGAAGGTCCGACAAACCCGGCGCAGAGGCCCCGATCAGGACGATCCGATCCTTGAAGACGCTCGCATCGACCTCGCCAGCCAGCACCGCCGCGGCAGAGACATATCGAAAGCTGTCTCCGGGCCCTCGCCATTGGCCCGCAAAAGGTACCAGCGCGGTGAGACCGCGAGAAACGGGCAGCACGACGCTGCCGCGCTCGCCGCTGACTCGCATCTCGTCGCGGTCGAGCGCCATCGTGGCGCTGCCCAGATAGACGCGAAGCATTCGCAAGACCAACGATTCGTAGATCTGGCCGCGGTACTCCGCCATCAGCGGGAGCGTACGCACGATACCGTCCACATCGAGCGCCGGGTTGAAGAAGCCGACGCCAGCAGCCGCGTCCATCAGTATCGGCAGGTTGGCCCCGTAGCCGTTCCAACTCGTTACGGTCATTCCTGGCGGCAGGGCGTTGCTCGAGAACGCTGGCCGAGGCAGCCGGCCCTGGACATGACCGCCGCGATCGCTACTGAAGTAGTAGCCCAACACCACCGGCCGGTCGCGAAGAACACTGGCGAGCACCTCGTCTGCGGCGGGATCGCGTGTCCGCTCGGCAAACACGACGTCGAACCCCACCACCCGTGCACCGCCATCATCCACCAAGCGACGCACCATTTCGGCAATGCGCGCTCGATCCCAGGGCCAGCGCCCTTCGCGGGCGAGCGAGTGCTCATCGATGTCGACGATGACGACCGCATCGTCGCGAGGCGCCGTGACCAGCTTGATTCCGGCGTCGTAGATCAAGCGGTCCATCGCCCCGAAAGGCCGTGCGGCCTCGGGCCATCCGTGAATCGCGGCGAACAGGACGACGAGCCCGACCCCGGCGAGCGCTCGTACGAGCCTGGAACCGAGCCCCTTTCCGCGAGTCATTGCCGATCCGGCTGGCGAAACGTAAAACGCGCGCCGGCCAGATCGACATGATCCCCGTCTTCGAGACGCCGCCCCGCGAGGCCGATCGCCTCGCCATTGACGCGCGGGCGCTCGGGCCCTTCGAGATGGGTAAGGAAGAAGCCGGTCTTGCGCCTCGAGAGCACCGCAACCTGGGCCTGCCCGTCGCTCAGGCGCGTGATTCCGCGCTCGAGGCGTTGCCGGATACCCTTGTACGGCCCGTCGGTATGTTCGATGAACGCCACTGCATCGCCGCTCACCGCCAACTCGGCCGAGGCATCCGTCGCGGGTGCCGCGCGCTCGGCCAGGGCAATTGCAGGTCCCTCACCGGACGACGTGTCATTCGTGGCGACCGGTTCGTCCGCCGCCACGTCGGGCGCCGCATTCGCTAGCGCGGGTGCATCGGTCGGCATCGTGGATTTCAACTCGCGCGCCGGTGCAGCATCGTGCGCGGGTGCGGCTTCTGCATCCACCGACGCCAACCCGGCCGAGGTGGCCGTGCCGGGCCCCTCGACGGCCGTCTCGCTTGGGCGCTGCGCACTGCGGGGCGCCCCGAGCATCAGCCCACTGACGAGCTCGTCCGAAACCAGTTCCTCGGGCGTTGCTTCGCGCATGCCGAAATGCAGTCGATAAATGCCGATGTCGACGATTGCCCCATCGCCCAGCGCGATCTCGCTGACCTGTCGATCACCCATCATCGTGCCGTTGCGACTGTTCAGATCGCGCAGCAGGCAGCCGTTGCGGTCGACCAGCAACTGAGCGTGCTCGCCACTGACGGTCAGGTCGTCGAGAACCAGATCGTTGTATGGGCGGCGCCCGATCTTGAGCAGGCCCTGGCCGAGCTCGACCGTGCGAACTTCCTGGTCGTCACGGCTGACCCGAATCCTCACTCGCTTCGATTTCGGCACCGAGCTCATTCGACCTTGTCCGAAGTCTCGCGGTGACCCTGTTCCGGAAAGCCGGCCCCTTTGTCCCGGACGGCCGCGTCATCGGCGACGCCGAGTACGGCGATCGTCACGTCGTCTGCCGCGCGCTCCCGGCCGGCAGCCATCGACAAGGCCAGCGCGATCGCGGCGGAATCCCCGTCGCAGGCATCCACGATCGACGCGATGGCCGAGTCGTCGACTGCATCGGTGAGGCCATCTGAACAAACCAGGACCACATCCCCCGGCCAGGCTGGAATGACCCGGGTATCGACCGATACCTGCGCGCTGGCACCGAGGATTCCTGTCAGGATGCTCGCCAACGGCGTCGAACCCGCGACCAGGCGGTTCTTTCTGCGCTCACGAGGGCGGACCTCGGCAAGCGGCGGGGCGTCCAGCCCGTACTCCGCCAGGGTGTGGTCCCGCGTCAGGCGTCGAAGCCCATCATCGCGATACAGATAGACCCGGCAGTCGCCCACATGCGCGACAACGATACGATCATCGACGAGCCAGGCGACGGCGGCGCTCGCGGCCATACCGGCGCAGTCGGGCGCCAACGCCGCCAAGTCCGAGATAGCGGCATTTGCGTCGATCAGGCCGCCAGCGACGAGCGATGCCAATCGGGAGTCATCGAGGGACGCCGCATTGGCAGCGGCCAGCGCGATGCGCCGACGAATGACTTCTACAGCCGTGTCGCTTGCAAGCCGTCCGGCCGGCATGCCGCCGAGCCCATCGGCCACGATTGCCACGCCCAGCGCCGGGTCGACGTGTCCGGCGTCTTCGTTGCCACCCCGCGCGGGTCTCGGATTCGAGTGCAATGCAGCCCCCCCGCCCACCGCATGCGCGGGAACGGAACGGGCCACAGGCGCATCGCCCGTCGCCTTACGCGCGCTTGCAGGGTCGATTCTTCGGCGTCGCGTCGCGCGTGTTCGGCGCGACACACGACCCGACACACGCGGCGTCGATGCTGGTCCGAGAACTGCCATGACGCTAGCCTATCGGGCAGCGCGGGCACGCGGAACGCAGACCCCACGAACGGCCGGACGCTGCCGCCGGACGGCCAATGCGGGAAACCAGCCTCAGGGGCTGGAGGCCTCGGGCCTTGTTCGGGCTTGCCGACGCCTGAGGGCGGTCGCGAACAGCAATACCGTCAGCGCCCCCAGCGCGGCGGCGCCATATCGGATCGACGACGGTAGCGTACCGAAATGTCCGGTGATCAGCGTGTCGCCCGCCACCATGCTGCCGCCGATCCATCCGAGCAGGGCGCCTCCGGCCCAGACAATGGCCGGCAGACGCTCGATCAGCGTGATCACCAGGCGACTTCCCCCGACGATCAACGGAATGCTGACGAGCAGGCCGAAGATGACCAGTCCCATCTGATGGTCGGGGTCGGCCTGCTGGGCGGCACCGGCGATGGCCACGACATTGTCGAAACTCATCACGAGATCGGCCAGGATCACCGTCTTGACCGCGCCCATGAGCGTCGTGGAACCGCCGCCTGGACCATGACCTTCGTCATCGGCCGGCGCGACCAGTCGCGCACCGATCCAGACCAGGAGGAGTCCGCCGACGATTCGCAGCACCGGCAGCGACAGCAGGGACACGGCAAACGCGATCAGCGCGATCCTGATCCCTATCGCACCAACGGTTCCCCAGAAGATTCCCTTCGACCGCTGCTCGGGCGGCAAGCCGCGGCAAGCCAGCGCAATGACGATGGCGTTGTCACCGCCAAGCAAGATGTCGATCACGATGATCTGGGCGACCGCGCCCCAGTGCATCGTCGCCAGATACTCGATCACGCCCGTCCGGCCCTGATCAACTCGGCGCCCGCGCCCGCAACGAACCTGCGGCGGACGCCTTCATCCGCCGCATCGGCGTTCGGGTCAGAGAACACTCTTGAGCAAGGCCCCCATCTCCGACGGATCCTTGGTCACCTTGATACCGCAGGCTTCCATCACAGCGAGCTTTTCCTGGGCCGTTCCCTTGCCGCCCGAGATGATTGCGCCCGCATGCCCCATCCGCTTTCCGGGCGGAGCCGTCACGCCCGCGATGAAGCCGACCACGGGCTTGGTCATGTTGTCCCGTGCCCACTCGGCCGCCGTTTCTTCATCGGTGCCGCCGATCTCGCCGATCATCACGACCGCGTCGGTGTCAGGATCATCATTGAACATCTTCAGCACGTCGATGTGCTTCAGGCCATTGACCGGATCCCCCCCGATCCCGACCGCCGTGGACTGCCCAAGGCCCAGGGCGGTAAGTTGCCCTACGGCTTCATAGGTCAGCGTGCCGGACCTCGATACGACGCCGATACGACCCTTCTTGTGAATATGGCCGGGCATGATGCCGATCTTGAGTTCGTCGGGCGTGATCACGCCCGGGCAGTTCGGGCCCAGCAGCAGCGTCTTGCGATTCTCCCGACGCATGCGATCGCGCACGACGACCATGTCACGTACCGGAATGCCTTCGGTGATGCAGATCACGAGATCGAGATCGGCCTCCACGGCTTCCCAGATCGCATCGGCGGCACCGGCCGGCGGCACGTAAACGACCGAAACGGTCGCGCCGGTCGCCTCCTTGGCCTCGCGAACCGTCGCGAAGATCGGAATGCCTTCGAAATCGGTGCCGGCCTTCTTCGGGTGCACGCCGCCGACATAGCAGGCGCGCCCGTTCGCATATTCTCGCGACATCCGGGTATGGAACTGGCCGGTCTTGCCGGTGATGCCCTGCGTGAGGACCTTGGTCGTGCTATTGATCAGAATGCTCATTCTCGCGCTTCCCCGATTCGCTCACGCTTGCTTTGTCGCTGCGACGACCTTGCGCGCCGCCTCGCCCATGGTGTCGGCCGAAATGATCGGCAGGCCCGACTCGGCCAGCATCTTTCGCCCGATCTCCTCGTTGGTACCTTTCATCCGCACGACCAGCGGCACCTTGAGCCCAACCGCCTTCGAGGCCGCGATCACGCCTTCGGCGATCACGTCACAACGCATGATTCCACCGAAGATGTTCACCAGAATCGCCTTCAGGTTCGGATTTCGCAGCATGATCTTGAAGGCCTCGGTCACCTTCTCGGTCGTGGCACCTCCCCCGACATCGAGGAAGTTCGCCGGCTCGCCTCCGAACAATTTGATCGTATCCATCGTGGCCATCGCAAGACCTGCACCATTGACCAGGCATCCGATGTTGCCATCGAGCTGGATGTAGGCGAGGTCGAACTTGGACGCCTCGATCTCGGCCGGGTCCTCTTCGTCGAGATCACGCATCTCGACGATGTCCGCATGACGATACAAGGCGTTCGAGTCGAAGTTGAGCTTGGCGTCGAGGGCCACGACATCGCCCTTGCCCGTAATGATGAGCGGATTGATCTCCGCGAGGCTCGCATCGGTGTCCCAGAACGCCTTGTACAGGCCTTGCAGGACACTGCGCGCCTGCGGAATCGATGCCTCGGGAACGCCGATCAGGCGGGCAAGCTCGTCGGCCTCGCCATCGAGCAGCCCCTGTACCGGGTCAACGGCGACCTTGTGGATCTTCTCGGGCGTGCTTGCGGCGACCTCCTCGATATCCATCCCACCTTCGCTCGAGGCCATGACGGTCACCCGCTGTGTGCCGCGATCGACGACGATTCCAACGTAGAGTTCGGTCGCGATATCCGCACCTTCCTCGATCAGCAGGCGGCGAACCTTCTGGCCTTGCGACCCGGTCTGGTGCGTCACGAGTTGCATGCCCAGGATCTCGCTCGAGAGCTGACGCACCTCGTCGATCGAGCGCGCCAGCTTGACGCCACCGCCCTTTCCCCGCCCGCCGGCATGGATCTGCGCCTTGACGACCCAGACGGGCCCGCCAAGTGACTCGGCCGCCTTGACCGCGTCCTCGACCGAAAAGCACGGAATGCCACGCGGGACCGGCACGCCAAAACGCTTCAGGATTTCCTTGCCCTGATACTCGTGAATCTTCATGCTGCTTCCTTCGTGGGCTGTTCTTGTGTCGCGAGCGGGGCCTCGGCGGGAAAAGCCAGGGCCCGGGAAAGCGAGGTGTTTCCCGGATCTCTGCGAAGAATCGTCAGACTGGATGGCACGATGACACGTGCGCTTGCCCGGATAGCGCCGCACGGGTGGCGGACCACCGACGCGCGCGGAAGTTTATCACGGTGGCCGAGCCGCCCGGCGTTGCGGTCCCGTTCGTGTTTCAGCGCTGCTTGGCGCGCCGAATGACCCTGGCCACGACTTCGCCCCCAAAGCCTCGGGCTGCCAGGAATCGCATCTGGCGGCCTTGCTCGCGTGCGTCGACCGGGGCATGACCAAAGCGCTGTTGCCAGACGTCCAGCGCTCGATCGAACTCACTATGGCTCAGGGCATCGAAGGCCTCGGACAGCAGACCGTCGCTCAACTCGTGCCCTTTGAGTTCGTGGGCAACCCGGCGCAACCCGAACCGAGAGGCCCGGCGGCGGACCAATGACTCCACGAAGCGCCGGTCGCTCAGCAGGTCTTCGCTGACCAAGCGATCGAGGACTCGAGCCAATTCATCGGGAGATTCGGCGTGCGGAGCCAGCTTTCGCGTCAACTCGGCACGACTGTGCTCACGACGGGCCAGATAAGCGAGCGCCCGACCCCGCAGGCTCTTGGCTGCGCCGGGTCGGGCGCCTGCACGGGCCGACATGTTCCGTTCAGGCCCCAAGGTGGTCAGGACTAGGCGGCCGCCTCTTCGGTCGCGCCCGGTCGCGGGGCCACACCGAAATGCTCGCGTACCTTGTTCTCGATCTCGATCGCCAGTTCCGGCCGTTCGCGCAGAAACTCGCGAGCATTGTCCTTGCCCTGTCCGACACGCTCGCCACCATAGCTATACCAAGCACCGGATTTCTCGACGACCGAGGCCTTGACGCCCAGGTCGATGATCTCGCCGAGCCGCGATACCCCTTCGCCGTAGAGAATGTCGAACTCGGCCTGCTTGAACGGCGGCGCCACCTTGTTCTTGACGATCTTGACCCGGGTCTCGTTTCCGATGACCTCGTCGGCTTTCTTGATCGAGCCGATCCGACGGATATCGAGACGAACCGACGAATAGAACTTCAGGGCATTGCCACCGGTCGTCGTTTCCGGATTCCCGAACATCACGCCGATCTTCATGCGAATCTGATTGATGAAGATGACCAGCGTGTTCGTTCGCTTGATCGTCCCCGTCAGCTTGCGCAGCGCCTGCGACATCAGTCGGGCCTGCAAGCCCGGCAACGAATCGCCCATCTCGCCTTCGATCTCCGCCTTTGGCGTGAGGGCGGCGACCGAATCGATCACGATCAGATCGACCGAGCCCGAACGGACCAGCGCATCGGCGATCTCGAGCGCCTGTTCGCCGGTGTCCGGCTGCGAAACCAGGAGTTCGTCGAGGTCTACGCCAAGGCGCTGCGCGTACTGGATGTCGAGCGCATGCTCGGCATCGATGAAGGCCGCGGTGCCCCCGAGCTTCTGCATCTCGGCAATGACCTGCAAGGTCAGCGTCGTCTTGCCTGAAGACTCCGGACCGTAGATCTCGACGACACGCCCGCGCGGCAAACCACCGACGCCCAGCGCGATGTCGAGCCCGAGAGACCCGGTGGAGACGACCTCGATGTCGCGCTCGGCGTCGGCATCGTTCAGGCGCATGATCGAGCCCTTGCCGAACTGCTTCTCGATTTGTGCCAGCGCAGCGGTCAGTGCCTTGGCGCGTTCGGCATTTGAGGATTTCGTCTTCGCGTCGTCCATATTGATGATCTTTTCCATGGCGGGGGCTCCGTTCGGCTGGGTAGTCGAAGCGGAGTATTGCACAGAAGCACTGTACAAACAATCAGTCGTTTGTCTTGGCCGCTCGACCTAGTCGAAGACTCGCGACGGACGAATCGTCAGGCCGATCCATACGCCGACAGTCTGTCAGGCCGTCGTACGCGCCGCCTCGGCAGCGTCGAGGAGCGCCAGCGCCTCTTCGAGCGCATAGCGTGCGGCAAGCATGCGTATGTTAGCCCGGTCGCCGTCGAAATGCCGCGTGGCCGTTCGCACGCCGCTGTCCTCGAGGGCCCAGGCGAAGCATACGGTTCCTACCGGCTTGTCCGCGCTGCCGCCGCCAGGCCCGGCTATGCCGGTCACGGCGACCGACAACTGGGCGCGACTATGCGCCAGCGCGCCGCGCGCCATCTCCTGCGCCACCGCCTCGCTGACTGCACCGTGTCGCAACAGACTCGAATGGCGCACCGAAACCAGATCCATCTTGGCCTCGTTGGTATAGGTCACGAAGCCACGGTCGAACCACGCGCTCGCGCCAGCGGTCTCGGTCAGCGCAGCCGCGATCAATCCCCCCGTGCATGACTCGGCAGTCGCGACCATTAGCCCGTGCTGCACAAGACGACGTCCGAGTCGCTCGGCCGAACGGATGACTGCGTCATCTTGCGCGGCGCTCAAACAGACCTCCAGATCGCGAACACGAACAAGGTCATCGCCGCGGCGACGATATCGTCGAGCATGATGCCGAAGCCGCCCTTCACCCGGGCATCGACAAAGCCGATCGGCGGCGGCTTGAGGGTGTCGAAGACTCGAAATACGACGAACGCGCCCAGTTGCGTCGAGAACTCGCCTCCAAGGACGAACAGTACGCACCAAAAGGCCACGATCTCGTCCCAGACGATGACACCGGGATCGTCGTCACCGAGGTCTTCGGCCGTTCGGGCGCAGGCCCAGATGCCCGCGACGAACGCGATCGGCAGCCACCAGGACCAGCCACGCTCGCCCAGGATCGGATCGAGCCACGCAAAACAGATCCACGCAAACAGCGTTCCCCAGGTTCCCGGCGCCTTGGGCAGCAGGCCACTGCCGAAGCCGAGCCCCAGCAGGCGAGACAGACGTCGCCGCATGAAGCCCAGGTTCGCACGCGCCGTCGGCGCTCGCTGTTCAGCTGCCGAAGTGGTCATGACTACGGGGTAGTCCGCCAAGGGTCAGGCCGCGCGCATCGACGACTCGAATGCCCTCGCCGGCTTCCACCGATCCGATCCGGGTCAGCGCAATGCCGAACCGCGCCGACAAGGCATCGATCGCGGCACGGTTCTCGACCGCCGCACAAAACGCCAACTCGTAGACATCGCCCCCCGACCAAGCGCAGGCGAGCCGAATCGGGTCATCGAGCGCAGCCACGGGGGCGTCGACGGGCACCGAGTCGGCACGAAGCGTCATGCCGACCCGGGAACGCTCCGCGATGTGTCCGAGATCTCCGAGCAGGCCGTCTGAAACGTCGATCGCCGCACTGGCAAGATGCCTCAGGGCCAGGCCGAGTTCCACGCGGGGCTGCGGCCGGGTCAGCCGGTCGAGCAGCGCCACCGGCAACCCGGAGCGTCGGCCGGCCCGTATTTCCTGGACCGCCCATGCCGGCCCGCCAAAGGTCCCGGAGACCCAGACATCGTCGCCGGGCTGCGCGCGGTCGCGCCTGAGCGCCGCATCGCCGGGTACCGAGCCGAAGACCGTGATGCTGATCGCGAGCGGCCCCCGAGTCGTGTCGCCGCCGACGAGCTCGCAATCGAAGCGGTCGGCGATCTGGAACAGTCCGCGTGAGAATGCGTCCAGCCAGGCCTCGTCGGGCGTGGGCAATGCCAACGCCAGCGTGAACGCCAGTGGTGCGGCACCGCAGGCCGCCAGGTCCGACAGGTTGACCGCCAGGCATTTGTGCCCGATCGACTCGGGCGGATCATCGGCGAAGAAGTGTCGATCCACGAGCAACATGTCGCTGGAAACGGCCAGGCTGTCCATGCCGCGCGGCGGCGCGAGGATCGCGCAATCATCGCCGATGCCGAGCGCGGCTCGACGCGCCGGTCCGCGATCGAAGTAGCGTCGGATCAGTTCAAACTCACCCACGGGCGCTAGCCGAGTTCGGCCGACCGGACCTTGGACGCCACGCGGTCGAGCACGCCGTTGACATACTTGAAGCCGTCGGTGCCGCCGAAGGTCTTGGCCAACTCCACCGCCTCGTTGATCACGACGCGATACGGGATCTCGGGGTGCCGCACCAACTCGTACGCACCCAGCAGAAGCACCGCATGCTCGACGGGACTGAGGTCCTCGACGCGGCGGTCGAGATGCGCAGCGATCTGTTCGCGTAGCGCAGTCGCTTCACGGATGGTCCCGGCCAGCAGCTCACTGAAATGAGCCCGGTCGGCGAGCTCGAATCCCGGTGAATCACTCAGATGGGCCTCGATCGCACCGGCATCCTCTCCAGCGACGATCCACTGGTAGACGGCCTGCAACGCGAACTCGCGGGAACGACGGCGCGCACTTCGCGCAGCCGAGCCGCGGCCGCCTCCCCGCGGCCCCGAGCGCACACCGCCGCCCCGCGCAGGGTTGCCGCCGCCCGGGCCACTCACGCGGCGTCTTCCGGAGGCGACGCGAGCTCCGCCAGCGATTCGCCCAGATTGGCCATCTCGATCGCGACGCGGGCTGCGTCGCCGCCCTTCTCCACGGCCCGGACTTCAGCCTGCGCGTCGTTCTCGGTGGTCAGGATCGCGTTTGCAATCGGAATCCCGAATTCGAGCGACACCCGGCTGACGCCGGAACAGCTTTCGTTCGAGACCACTTCGAAGTGGTAGGTCTCACCTCGGATCACCGCGCCGATCGCGATCAAGGCATCGAACTCACGAGTCTGCGCAAGTTGCTGCAAGGCAAGCGGGATCTCGAGTGCCCCGGGTACCGTGCAGACAAATACGTCTTCATCGGCTATGCCATGGCGCTTGAGCTCGGCCAGACAGGATTTTCGGAGGGTGTCGCAGACTTCGCCGTTGAAGCGTGCCTGGACGATACCGATGCGAAGGCCCTCACCATCGGGCTCGGCCTGGAATACTTCGACGCTCACGTTGCGTCCTCCTGGTTGGTCGACTCGAAGCCCACCACTTCAAGATCAAAGCCGGTCATGCTCGGCATTTTCCGCGGCTGTGAAAGCAAGCGCATCCGGCCGACCGACAGGTCCTTGAGGATCTGGGCTCCGACGCCGTAGGTGCGCAGGTCGAGCTTGCCGGCGCGCCGAAATCCCTGTGCCCGGGTTTCGCCCGCCGCGAGCGCGCTGAGATCATTGAACTGGGCGATCACGTCATCGTCGGACTGCCCGCAGTTCAACAAGACCAGCACGCCGGCCGGGGCTGCGGCGATCGCCGCCATGGCGCCGCCGACCGACCAGGAATGCGTTCCTGTCTCGGTCTCGAGGAGATCGAGGATCGAGAGCGGCTCATGCACTCGCACGAGGGTTTCCTGCTCCGGTTCGATATCACCCTTGACCAATGCGAGGTGGGCCCCACCGCCCGGCTTGTCCCGGTACAGGACCATTCGCAAGGGCCCGACGGCAGTCTCCGCGATCCGGTCTCCGACACGCTCGATCAGACTTTCATTCGACGAACGATACTGGATCAGATCGGCGATCGCGCCGATCTTCAGGCCGTGCTCGGCCGCGAACTCGATGAGGTCCGGCAGACGCGCCATCGTGCCGTCGTCCTTCAGGATCTCGCAAATGACGGCCGCCGGCGACAGTCCAGCCATCTGCGCCAGGTCACATCCGGCTTCGGTATGTCCTGCGCGCATCAGCACGCCACCCGCCTGCGCCATCAACGGGAAGATGTGCCCAGGTTGAACGAGATCGGTCGGCCGGCTTTCCGGCGCAACGGCCACCTGGATCGTTCGGGCACGGTCCGCCGCCGAAATCCCGGTCGAAACCCCTTCGGCCGCTTCGATCGACACGGTGAAATTGGTCCCGTGCTGGGTCCCGTTGGCGCTGACCATCAGCGGCAGGTTCAATGCGCGGCAGCGGGCCTCGGTCAGCGTCAGGCAGATGAGGCCACGCCCGAACCGGGCCATGAAATTGATTGCCTCGGGCGTCACGAAATCGGCCGCGAGGACGAGGTCACCCTCGTTTTCGCGGTCTTCCTCGTCGACCAGGATGACCATCCTGCCGGCACGGATCTCCGCCACGATTTCGGGAACGCTTGCGAGTGTCATGCACTTATTCTAGCCGTTCATCGACCCGACTCATCGGCGACCTGTGGCCTCTACGGACCGCCACACGGTCGTCGCTGGCCCGCCCGGGCAGGCGATACTTTCACGATGGACCTGGACCGCGTCACCCGCTACCAACGCTTCGAAACCCGCGCCGAGTACCGCTCGGCCCTGGTCACGGCGCTCGAGTGCGCCGTGCGCGAGGTTCGGATCCTGGAATCCGACGGCGTGTTCGCCGGCTTCGAGCAGCCCGCGTTCGCCACGGTGCTCGACGAACTGCTGCGGCGCCGCGGCGATGCCCAAGTCGATATATTGGTTCGCGACGCCGGCTTTCTCGAGCGATCCTGCCCGCGCGTCAACGCCTTGATGACCACGCACGGCGCACGCCTGCGTGTCCTGCGTCCGGACCCGCCTGTTCCATCCTTCGAGAAGTCCCTCGTATTGGTCGACGACAGCGTCGTACTGCGCCGCCCGAATGCGAACCTGCCGGTTGCCTACTGGGACTGCGACGAACAGGCGATCAGTGCCACGCGACGGCTCTTCGAGGAAATCGTGTCGCAGTCCACGACCGCCTACTCGGTCACGCCGACGGGCCTGTAGCAGGCGACGCAGCCTCGGCAGCCAGCATTCGCTCGACGTATCGTGCGATCAGGTCGATCTCGACGTTCACCGCCATCCCGGGCCTGAGCCGGCCGAGCGTCGTCACCGAGACGGTGTGCGGAATCAGGTTGATCGATATCACCGTGCCGGCGACTTCGTCGGCCACCCGGTTGACGGTCAGGCTGACCCCGTTGATCGTGGCCGAGCCCTTGTACGCGAAATAGCGACCCAGCGTGACCGGCACACGGACGTCGAGCAGCCACGACTCGCCCGACTGCTCGAACCGAACCACCTCGCCCAAGCCATCCACGTGCCCCGACACGAGGTGACCGCCCAGGCGGTCCGACAAGCGCATCGCCTTTTCCAGGTTCACCGGTCCCGGCTCGCCCAGGCCGGCCGTCTTTGACAGGCTTTCGCGCGAGACGTCGACGGTGAACTGCGACCCGTGGCACGTGATCACCGTCATGCAGGCCCCCTGAATCGCGATCGAATCTCCGATCGCGACGTCGGCCAGGTCCAATGCGCCCGCGTCGATGCTCAGGCGAACACCGGCCCCTTCACCGAGCGATTCGACCGTCTCGATATGGCCGACGGCCGCCACGATCCCTGTGAACATCTGCAGTGCTCCGTTTGGTATTGATCACACCGCCTCGTGCGGGCCCGCAGCGGCTTCCCGAGCCTCGGTCGCCGGAAGGACCTGGGCCAGAATCCGCAGGTCCTCGCCAATCGGCTGGACCGACGAGAATGCGAGCCTGATGCGGTCATCGAGCGAGTCGATGGCGGCCAGGTCGAACATCGGCGCCCCTTGGCCGAACAGCGACGGCGCCAGGTAGGCCAGGATCTCGTCGACACAGCCCTCTCGTAGCAAGGATCCGTTCAGCTTTGCCCCGGCCTCGACGTGAATCTCGTTGAGCGCCATCGAGCCCAGGTGGCGCAACAGTGCCGGCAGATCCACCTTGCCATGCGGATTCGGCATCTCGATCAGCTCGCACCCTCGATCCCGCAACGCCTGCGCCCTTCCCGGCGGCGCCACCCCATGTGCGATCAGCACCCGGCCGCCGGCCAGCAGCCGCGCATGCGGGTCCACATCGAGCCTGGAGTCGACGAGAACCTTCAACGGCTGCCGGGGTGTCTGCACTTCGCGCACATCGAGGCGCGGATCGTCGTCGCGGACCGTGCCGATACCGGTAAGCACCGCACAGGCGCGCGCCCGCCAGGCGTGCCCGTCGGCACGGGCCGCGGCCGAAGTGATCCACTGGCTGCGCCCGTTGAGCAGGGCGGTCTTGCCGTCCAGTGTCGCCGCGAGCTTGGAACGCACCCAGGGGCGCCGGCGGGTCATGCGGGAAACGAACCCGACGTTCAAGGCCAAGGCTTCCTGGCCCAGCAGACCGCACCGGACATCGACTCCGGCTTCGCGCAGGATCGTGAGCCCTCGACCCGCGACGAGCGGGTTGGGATCCTCCATCGCCGCCACGACCCGCGCCACCCGAGCATCGACCAGGGCGCGGGCGCAGGGCGGCGTACGGCCATGATGCGCACAAGGCTCGAGGGTCACATAGGCAGTGGCGCCCCGGGCCCGACCGCCTGCCTGGGCCAGCGCCAGCACCTCGGCGTGCGCCTCGCCCGCCCGACGGTGCCAGCCTTCGCCAACGACCTCCTGATCCTTCACGATCACACAGCCCACGCGTGGATTCGGCGTGCTCGTGTAGAGACCGAACTCGGCGAGTTCAAGGGCGCGCGCCATCCATCGGTGATCGAGATCGGAGAACATGCAGTGGATTCTAGTGCCTGGACGGCCAGGCGTCCGGGCGGCAGGACGACCGCCGCCGACCAGACTAGGGCCAGAGCCAGGCGGCGCCGCGAACCCCGGACGAATCGCCATGCAGGTTGCGTACGATGCGGGTCGACACGGAATCCGAGAACACGTGCGGAACAAGCCGCGCCGGCAGTTCGTCATAGAGCCGGTCGATATTCGACAGGCCTCCCCCCATCACGATCACCGCCGGATCGACGATGTTGACCACCAGCGACAGCGCGCGCGCCAGGCGGTCGATCCACTCGTCGATGACCCGATCCGCCCGCGCCTCGCCAGCCCGGGCTCTTGTCGCGATCGCTCGCGCATCGACGCCGTCGCCACCGGCGTGCGCATAGGCGCGTGCCAACCCGGGGCCCGATAGCCAGGTTTCCACGCAACCCTGGCGCCCGCAGTAGCACGAGGGACCCGGCGTCTCCTCGGGACGTGGCAAGGGCAAGGGCACATGCCCCCACTCGCCGGCGATCGCGTTTCGACCACGGACGGGTTTGCCATCCCAGACGATGCCGCCACCGACGCCGGTGCCGAGGATCACACCGAACACGCCGTCGGCATCGCGTGCGGCGCCGTCACGCGCCTCGGACAAGGCAAAGCAGTTGGCGTCATTGGCAAGCCTGACAGCCCGACCGAGCCGCGTCTCGAGATCGCGGCCGAGCGCGCGACCATTGAGCACGGTCGAATTGGAGTTCTTGATCCTGCCATCGACACCGCCGACGGCGCCGGGCGTCCCCACGCCCACGCTCGCCACCTCACCGAGGGCGCGCTCGACATCGAGCACCAGGGTCGCGATCGCTTCGATCGTCTCCTCGTACTGGCCGGCCGGCGTATCCGTGCGGCGGCGCAGTGCTTCCATGCCCTCGCGATCGATCGCGATGACCTCGATCTTCGTGCCGCCGAGATCGACGCCAATGCGCCAACGCGGTGATGTCGAGACCGAAGGAGATTGCAGCTCACCCACGCGAAACCACCCCTGGAAGAAGGCCGCGCCGTTGCGTGGCCGGAACCCGATCGGCCGTCCGTTTGTCGAGGCGGGCCGCCGGTCACTGCACAAGAATAGCCTCGTCGGTGGCCCGGGTCGATGCGGCTAGAATCGGAACGAGCCATGGAATCCACCGACAAGAAGGATGCGGGCGCGCTACTTCAACGTGCGCTGCTCGGCGCCCCCGGACGCACTGCGTTGTTTCTCGATGTCGACGGCACCCTGATCGACATTGCGCCGACTCCCGGCGCCGTACACGTCGCCGGGTCCTTGTTGCGCGATCTCGAATCGTTGCAATCGATACTCGGCGGCGCGCTCGCCTTGCTGAGCGGCCGTTCGATCGAGACTCTCGATCAACTATTCGCACCGCTCGCGCTGGCGGCCGGCGGGGAGCATGGCGCTCAGATCCGCCCCTGTGCCGGGGGACCGGTCACCCGGGCGCCGGGCGCACTGATGCCGGACCACGTCCGGGCCGAAATCGATGCGCTTGCCGCGTCGCACGACGATCTGCTGGTCGAGCACAAGGGCGCCAGCGTGGCCTTGCACTTTCGCGCGCGGCCCGAGCTGGAGCAAGAGCTTTCGCATGCGGTCGCGTCGATGATTTCGAACGACCGCACGGATTCCCTGACCGTGCTTCCAGGCAAGGCCGTCCTGGAGGTCAAGCAGACCGGCTTCGACAAGGCCAGCGCCCTGCGTCGGCTGCTTGCCCAGGGGCCCTTCCGCGACCGCGTCCCGGTGTTCATCGGCGACGACGTCACCGACGAATGCGCGATCGCCGCCGCGGCGGCGATCGGCGGACTGGCATTGTCGGTCGGACGCGCCGTGCCGGGTGCACACGCGGTATTCGATTCCCCCGCCGCAGTCCGGCGCAGCCTGGCCGCGATCGTTCGCGCGAGCGGCAACCCAACGGAGAAGCCAATTGCCAGTTGAGAATCAACCATTGGACCTCGGGCTGATCGGCAACGGGCGGACTGCTGCGCTGGTCGATCCGCGTGGACGGCTGGTCTGGTGGTGCTTTCCGCGCTTCGATGGCGACCCGGTATTCTCGCGGCTGCTCGCCGGCGATGAGGAGAAGGGTTTCGCAGACGTCGAGCTAGACGGCATGACGACCAACCAGTCGCAATACCGGCGCAATAGCGCGGTCATCGAGACGGTCTTGTCCGACGCCCATGGCAACGCGATCCGGATCACCGACTTCGCGCCCCGATTCAAGCTCTACGGTCGCAATTTCCGACCCGCGCAGCTGATTCGGATCATCGAGCCGATCGGCGGCCTGCCGCGCGTACGGATCCGCGTTCGACCCACCCATGGCTATGGCGAGCCACGACGCAGCATCGCTGGATCCAATCACCTGCGCTACCTGGGGGGTGAATCGGTCCGGCTGACCACCGACGCGCCCCTGTCCTACGTGGTGGAGGAAACGGCCTTCGCCTTGTCGAGGCCACTCCACCTCGTCCTCGGTCCGGACGAACCGTTCGACGACGCACCCGAGACCATGGCCAGCGACTTCCTCGAGCGTACGCATCGGTACTGGCTCGACTGGGTGCGCGCGCTGGCCATTCCGTTCGAGTGGCAGGAGGCTGTGATTCGGGCCGCGATCACCCTCAAGCTGTGCTCCTTCGAGGAGACCGGTGCGATCGTGGCGGCGCACACGACGTCCGTGTCCGAAGCCCCCGGATCCGAGCGCAACTGGGACTACCGCTACTGCTGGCTGCGCGATGCCTATTTCGTGGTCCAGGCACTCAACCGACTCGGCGCGACCAAGACGATGGAGAGCTACATCGACTTCATCGCAACCGTGGCGGCCGGCGCCGACGGGGATCTTCGCCCACTGTACGGAATCATCCCGGGCTCGCCGCTCGACGAGCGCATTGCCGAGGCACTTCAGGGCTATCTGGGCCAGGGGCCGGTGCGCGTGGGCAACCAGGCGGCCGAACAGATCCAGTACGACGTATACGGCTCCATCGTGCTTGCCGTAGCGCAGAGCTTCGTCGACCAGCGGCTTCCCCATACCGGCGACGAAGGCCTCTACCGTCGCCTCGCACCGCTCGGCGAGCACGCATATGCGCGCGCCTTCACGCCCGATGCCGGGATCTGGGAGTTCCGCGGTCGTACACAGATCCATACCCACTCGGTCCTGCTTTGCTGGGTCGCCTGCGACCGCCTTGCTCGCATAGCGGCGCGGCTTGCGCTGACCGAAGAGGCCGGGGTCTGGCATCGACGCGCGGCCGAGATCCGGGAGCGCCTGCTGCGCGAAGCCTGGAACGAATCGCTGGGCGCGTTCGCGGGCACGCTCGGCGGCGACTATCTCGATGCCAGTGTGCTGCTGATGCACGAACTCGGCTTGGTCGAGGCGACCGATCCGCGATTCGTGGGCACGGTGGACGCCATCGGCGAGAAGCTATCGGTCAACGGCCATCTCCTGCGGTACGCGATCCACGACGATTTCGGCATGCCCGAGACGGCCTTTCTCGTCGTGAAGTTCTGGTACCTGGATGCGCTTGCCGCCATGGGTCGACGCGACGAGGCGCGCGCCCTCTACGCCCAGGTCCTGGGAATGCGAAACAGCTACGGGATCCTCTCCGAGGACGTGCATCCGCTGACCGGACAGCTCTGGGGCAACATTCCGCAGACATACTCCATGGCCGGAATCGTCAATTCCGCCATGCGCCTGTCTCGCAGCTGGGAGGAAGGGCTATGGCTCGGCTTGTCGTAATCTCGAATCGCGTCGCGGTCCCCGAAGGCAACGGCAAGGCGCCCCCCGGTGGCCTCGCGGTCGCGGTCGATGCGGCGATGCGCGAGCGCGAGGGGATCTGGTTCGGCTGGAGCGGCAAGGCCAGTGAGACGCCGGCGGCGCCGGCGGCCACCGAAGTGGATCATGTCCGATATGTCGTGACCGATCTTCGCCCGACCGAGTTCGACGAGTACTACCATGGCTTCGCCAACCGAGTCCTCTGGCCGATCCTGCACTATCGGGTGGATCTCGCGGAGTTCTCATCGGCGAACTACGAGGGCTACCTGCGGGTCAACGCCTTCTTTGCCGACCGGCTCAGCGAAATGCTCCAGCCCGACGATGTCATCTGGGTCCACGACTATCACCTGATGCCACTGGCGCGCGCGCTGCGCATCCGCGGTCACATGAACCGCATCGGCTTCTTTCTCCACATACCGCTGCCACCGCCAGACCTGCTGACCACTTTGCCCAAGCACAAGGCGATCGTCGGCGCGCTGACGGACTTCGATCTCATCGGTTTCCAGACCGAAAACGATGCGGGCAACTTCGCACGCTACCTGACCACCACGATCGGGGCGGCCACCCGTGACGGCAGGCTCTACCAGGTCGGCGATCGTGCATTCCGGATCGGCGTCTTCCCGGTTGGCATCGATCCCCACGGCATTCGGAAGCTGGCCTCGCGCGCGGTCAAGTCCAGCTTCGTCAGCGATCTCGAGCGCAGCCTGGTTGGCCGCTCCATGGTGATCGGCGTGGACCGCCTCGACTATTCCAAGGGGATCCTGCACCGGATCGACGGTTACCAGCGATTCCTCGAGTCGTCCCCCGATTGGCGAGGCAAGGTCACCTATCTTCAGATCGCCCCCAGGAGCCGCTCCGACATTCCCGAATACGCCGACATGGACGCCGCGGTGAGCGGGAAGGTAGGACACATCAACGGCCTCTACGGCGATGTCGCCTGGGTACCGCTGCGATACGTGAACCGCAACTACCGTCGAAGCGAGGTGGCGGGCATGCTCAGGCTCGCCCGTGCGGGGCTTGTCACGCCGCTTCGCGACGGCATGAACCTCGTCGCCAAGGAGTACGTGGCAGCACAGGATCCCGACGACCCGGGTGTCCTGATCCTTTCAGAGTTCGCCGGCGCGGCCGCAGAGCTGGAAGGGGCTTTGCTGGTCAATCCGCACGATCACGACGAGATCGCGTCGGCGATCCGCAACGCACTCGAGATGACGATCACCGAGCGTCGCGCGCGACACAGCGACATGTTCGCGGTGCTCGAGGCCAACGACATCAAGTACTGGGCAAAGAGCTTCCTGGACGCGTTGACGCTGCCCGGCCGGCCGATGAACTGGCTTTCCCAGCGCGTTCGGACTCACTGAGCGGACGATCCATGCGCTCGAAGCCCGCGGCCCCTCGAGGCGCGGACCGGACCGTCCTTTGGCAGGCCGCGCCGGAATCTGGCTCGATCGGAACGACAATGGGCCGACCCGCCGCCGCCTCGTCCACGCGGGACGTCGATTTCGGTATTCTCGGGCGCAACGACCCGAGACGAGAGAGATGACCATGAATCAATCCCGGCCGAAGCAAGTCTCAGCACGAATCGGCGGCCACATCGTGGCCGACGCCCTGGCTGTCCATGGCGTCGACACCATCTTCGGCGTGCCCGGGGAAAGCTATCTCGCCGTACTCGATGGGCTGTATCCGCACCGCGACCAGATCCGCTACGTCATCTGCCGCCAGGAAGGCGGCGCCGCGTTCATGGCCGATGCCTATGCCAAGCTGACCGGCAAGCCGGGCGTCGTGATGGTCACGCGTGGCCCCGGCGCCACCAATGCCGCGGTCGGCATCCACACGGCAATGCAGGATTCGACGCCGATGGTCGTCCTCGTGGGTCAGGTCGGCACCGATTGCCTGGATCGAGAAGCCTTCCAGGAGATCGACTACCGCCGGATGCTGGGCCAATGCGCCAAGTGGGTCGCGCAGATCGACCGCGCGGATCGCATTCCCGAGTACATGGCACGCGCGTTCCAGGTCGCCACGTCGGGCCGGATGGGGCCGGTCGTCCTCGCGCTTCCGGAAGATGTCCTGACCACGGAGGCGATCGTCGGCGACACCCGCTGCCATGTCCCGGTGAGGCCTTCCCCGTCTCAGGCACAGATGACCCGTCTCCAAGAAATGCTCGCCGGCGCCAGCCACCCGATCGTGATCGCGGGCGGCAGCGGATGGAGCGTCGAGGCCTGCGAGCAACTTCGTGTGTTTGCCGAGAACACCGGCATGCCGATCGCATGCGCGTTCCGACGCCAGGACCTGCTCGACAACCATCACCCGCACTATGTGGGTGATGTCGGCATCGGCATCAATCCCAGGCTCGCGGAGCGCATTCGTCATGCCGACCTGGTGCTGGCGGTCGGCACGCGGCTCAGCGAGATGGTCACGTCGGCCTATACGCTTCTAAGCCCGCCATCGCCGGTTCAGACGCTCGTTCACGTCCACCCGGATGCAGGTGAGCTGGGCAAGGTGTATCAGGCCGACCTGATGATCAACGCGGGCTTGCCCGAGATGGCCGCCGCGCTGGCGAACCTGCGCATCGACGGCGCACGTTGGCGCGACCAACTGCAGGCGGCTCGGTCCGACTACGAGCAATGGCAGCAGCGCCCCGGGCTGTTCGATCGGCCGGGTCTCGACCGTCTGGACCTCTGGCAGGTCGTCCGAACCCTGCAAACGGCGCTTCCCGCCGACACCATTCTCACCAACGGGGCTGGCAACTTCGCGACCTGGGCGCACCGGTTCTGGCGCTACGGCGGACTGCGCACACAACTGGCGCCCACGTCGGGGGCGATGGGCTACGGCATTCCGGCAGCCATCGGCGCCAAGATCGCGGCGCCCGAGCGAACCGTCGTCTGCTTCGCTGGCGATGGCGACTTCCTGATGAACGCACAGGAGTTCGCGACCGCGGCTCAATACGATGCCGGCGTGCTCGTGATCGTGTTCAACAACAATATGTACGGCACGATTCGAATGCACCAGGAGCGAGAGTACCCGGGTCGGGTAATCGGCACACCGCTGGCAAATCCCGATTTCAGCGACTACTCGAAGGCCTTTGGCGGCTTCGGGACGGTCGTCGAGGAAACCGCGCAGTTCGATGCAGCACTCGAGGACGCGCTCGCATTCATCGGCCGACACCATCGGCCCGCGGTGATCGAGCTACGGGTCGACGCTCAGGTGATCACGCCAGCCCGCACACTCGACGAGATCGCCGGCCGAGCCTGAGACCGGGGCTGTCCGGGCACGCCGGGCGCGCCGCGCCCGGCTCGAGCCCCGAGCGAGCGCTCAGTTGCGCCGCTTGCGGGGCTTGACTTCACGGATCGCCTCGGCGAACTCCTGTACGTCCTCGAAACTGCGATATACCGAGGCAAAGCGCACATAGCCGACCTGGTCGAGCCGCCGCAACTCGCGCATCACCGCCTCGCCGATCTGCTCGCTGCCGATCTCGCGCACGCCAAGGCTTAGAAGCGCCTCCTCGATTCGCTGCACCGCAGCGTCGACATCCTGCGTGGGCACCGGCCGCTTGCGAAGCGCCAATCCGATAGAGGCACGTAGCTTCGCACGATCGAACTCGCTGCGCAGGCCGCTGCGCTTGACCACCGTCGGAAACTGCAGGTCGACCCGCTCATAGGTCGTGAAACGCTTGTCGCACTTCAGGCAGCGGCGACGTCGACGTACGCTTTCGCCGTCATCGGACTCCCGTGTCTCGATGACCTGGGTGTCCGTATGCTCGCAGAAAGGGCAACGCATGGTCGTCCGTCGCTATCTCGCGGTACCCGACTCAGGCTCCGCGATGCCCGTATACCGGGAACCGGGCGGTCAGTTCGGCCACCTGCCCACGGACGCGCTCGATCACGCCGCCGTCTTGCGGGCTTTCCAGCACGTCGGCGATGAGCTCTCCGACCCGGGCGGCCTCGGTCGCGCCGAAGCCTCGTGTCGTCATTGCCGGCGAGCCCAGGCGAATGCCGCTGGTCACGAACGGCTTCTCGGGATCATTGGGAATCGCGTTCTTGTTGCAGGTGATGTGCGCCTGTCCTAGCACGGCCTCGGCCAACTTGCCGGTGATCCGCTTGGGACGCAGGTCCACCAGCATCACATGGCTCTCGGTGCGACCGGACACGATGCGAAGGCCTCGCCGAATCAACGCGTCGGCCAGCGCCTGCGCATTCTTGACGACCTGCTCCTGGTAGGACTTGAAGCCCGGTGCCAATGCCTCCTGGAACGCCACCGCCTTGGCGGCGACCACGTGCATCAAGGGACCGCCCTGCAATCCGGGGAATACGGCCGAATTGATCGCCTTCTCGTGCGCCGACTTCATCAGGATCAGGCCGCCACGAGGACCGCGCAGACTCTTGTGAGTGGTCGAAGTCACCACATCGGCATGCGGCACGGGGTTGGGATAGACCCCTGCGGCGATCAGGCCCGCATAGTGCGCCATATCCACCATGAAGATCGCCCCGATCTCGCGTGCGACCTCTGCGAAACGCGCCCAGTCGATACGCAGGCTGTAGGCCGACGCGCCCGCGATGATCAGCTTCGGGCGCTCGGCCCGTGCCGTCGCTGCCATGGCGTCGTAGTCGATCTCTTCGGCCGCGTTCAATCCATACGACACCACCTCGAACCACTTGCCAGACAAGTTGAGCGGCATGCCATGGGTCAGATGGCCCCCTTCTGCGAGACTCATCCCCATGATCTTGTCACCGGGCTTGAGAAAGGCCAGCAATACGGCCTGGTTCGCCTGCGAACCGGAGCTCGGCTGCACGTTGGCTGCGTCCGCGCCATAGATCTGGCGAACACGCTCGATCGCGAGCGACTCGACGACATCGACATGCTCGCAACCACCGTAGTAGCGCTTGCCCGGATAGCCCTCGGCGTACTTGTTGGTGAGCTGGCTTCCCTGCGCGGCCATGACGGCCGGGCTCGCGTAGTTTTCGGAAGCAATCAGCTCGATATGGTCTTCCTGACGCCGGTTCTCTGCCTGGACCGCTGCCCAGACTTCCGGGTCGATGCGCTCGAGCGTGTTTTCGGGATCAAACATTTGTGGGCTCCTCGGTAGCCGTGGAACGGCGCTCGCTGCCAGGCAGACGGGCGGGTACCGGGCTGCCCAGGCGCGCGGCAGGCTCGATCGGAGGATGCTTCCGCCATGCTCCCCGGTAGTGCTCTACCCGATCGCCAGTCGCACGGCAGACGCGATTCTATCGGACCCCGCCACGCGGCGAAACCTCGGCGAGGGGCAGGCAAACGACCTGCGCGAAGGCGCTCGGACCCACGGGATCAGAGCTCGTCCAGGCTCCTGCCGTTGCCAAGCGCCTTCCCCCAGACCCGTACGCGCCAGCCGGTCGGACCGCAAGTCACGATGTTCAAGGCCGCGTTGGGAAGCACGAAGTCCCGCTTGGCCGAAAGCTCCATGCCGGTGGCACGGCGACGAATGATGTCCAACACACCGCCATGCGTTACCACCACGCAGGTCGAGCCCGCGTATCGCTCGCAGATCCGGTCGATGGACGCCATGACCCGCGCACGGAGTCCTTCGAGCGATTCGCCGCCCCTGGGCGCGAATCCCGGATCACGGGCACTCAGGCGCGCATACCCGTCCGGGTCCCGGACTTCGATCTGGGCATGAGTCAGTCCCTGGAACTCACCGAAATCGCGTTCTCGCAAGCCCGGTTCGAGCGACAAATCCAATCGCAATGCCTGTGCGATCGGCTCGGCGGTCTGACGGGTCCGCTTGAGATCACTGGCGACGACGGCTGCGATCACCGCGCCCGACCCACCGTCGCGTGCCAGGTATCTAGCCACACGCCCGGCCTGGTTTCGCCCTTCGGGGGCGAGATCGGTGTCGGTATGACCTTGTATTCGCCCTTCGCGGTTCCAGAGAGTCTCTCCGTGCCGAATGAGGATCAGCGTGCACGCCGGATTCATGAAGCTTCAGCGCTCGGCCGCAATCAATCTCGGATTGAGCGTGTACGTTCCCGTGATCGACGCCTGCCCCAACTCATGGGCGTGAATCATCTTGAGCGCCTCGACCCCGGTAAATCGACCTCGCAATGGCAATGTCTCGATGTCCAGCGCATAGACCGTGAACACATAGTGATGGACGACCGAATCGTTCCATGGTGGACAGGGTCCGTCATAGCCGTAGTAGTCGCCCGCCATGTCCGGATCGCTTGCGAACCAGTCCGTGTAGTCGTTGACCCCGTGCCGGGCGCCATCATGCGTGAACGGTCCGCTCTTGCCCTTGGGCGTCACGCCTTCGGAGAACTCGCCCAAGGCAACGGTCGACCGCGTCGCCGGTAGGTCCACGAGCACCCAATGGAAGAAATCCACCCGCTCCAGATCCGCTGGAACTTCGCGATCCTCCTGGTTGACATCGTCGGGCCTGCTTGGAACATCGTAGTCGTGGCACACGATCGCGAACGAGCGCGTGCCCGGAGGCACGTCGTCCCAGGCGAGTTGCGGACTACGGTTGCCGGCCAGCGCCACATGGTTCGCCGCATCGATCCGCCCGAATGCCAGATCCGGCGATATCGGTTCGCCATCGACAATCGATTCGCTCGTCAAGCGCATAGCGACTCCCTCGAAACAGTTTGCACGAGTTTACGTCCTGCCGGCATTCGCACTGCGCTCCCTGCGCCCGCTCTCGGGTGACACCTCCAGCCAGAACGTCACCGGGCCGTCATTGACGAGGCTAACCGCCATGTCGGCGCCGAAGACCCCGGCGCCCGTCGCCTGGAACGAGTCCCGCGCTTTGACCACCATCCAGTCGAACAACTCGCGCGCCAGGTCAGGTGGCGCCGCGGGCGTGAAACTGGGGCGTGTGCCCGAGCGCGTATCCGCTGCCAGCGTGAATTGCGGGACCAGCAACAGGCCGGCGCCGGATGGCTCGCTCGCCAGATCGCGCAAGGATCGGTTCATGCGGCCGCGCTCGTCCGCGAACACCCGGTAGCCGAGGATGCGTTCGAGCAAGGCGGCAGCCTGGCCGGTGTCATCGCCACGCTGCGCGCACAGCAGAACGAGCAGGCCGCGCCCGATCGACGCCACACACCGCGCATCGACCGCAACCGACGCCGAGGAAACGCGTTGGATCAATCCGATCAAGCGCGCTCAGCCCAGGATGACCCGCGCGAACCGGCGTTTGCCAACCTGCACAACATATGTGCCAGCGGCCAGTTCCAGGGATCGATCCGCGACGCGCTCGCCGTCGAGTCGGACACCCCCCTGCTCGATGTTGCGATTCCCCTCGGCGTTCGACGACACCAGCCCCGCCTCGCGCAAGAGTCGCGCGATGCCGATCGGCGCACCCGTGACTCGCACCTCCGGCATATCGCTGGGTAGCGCGCCCTGCCGGAATCGCGCCTCGAACTCTTGTAGCGCCGAATGCGCGGCCTCGCGGCCGTGAAATCGCTCGACGATCTCCTGCGCCAGCATGACTTTGGCGTCGCGAGGATTCCTCCCTTCGTCGCACTGCGCTCGCAAGGCTTCGACCTCGCGGATCGGCATGAAGGAGAGCAAGGTGAAATACCGCCACATCAGCGTGTCCGAAATCGACATCAGCTTGCCGAACATCTCACCCGGCGCTTCGGTGATACCGACATAGTTGTTCTTCGACTTCGACATCTTCTCGACGCCATCGAGCCCCTCGAGCAATGGCATCGTCAGGATGCACTGCGGCTCCTGCCCGTACTCCTTTTGCAGCTCGCGCCCCACCAGGAGATTGAACTTCTGGTCGGTGCCACCCAGCTCCAGGTCCGACTGGAGCGCCACCGAGTCGTAGCCCTGCATCAGCGGATAAAGGAACTCGTGCACCGAGATCGCGACGCCCGACTTGAACCGCTTCGAGAAGTCATCGCGCTCCATCATCCTGGCAACGGTGTAGCGCGCCGCCAGCTGGATCATTCCGCGGGCACCCAGCGGGTCGCTCCATTCGGAGTTGTAGCGGATCTCGGTCCGTTCGGCATCGAGCACCAGGCTCGCCTGCCCGAAGTAGGTTCGGGCGTTCTCTTCGATCTGCTCGCGCGTCAGGGGGGGGCGCGTCGTATTGCGCCCCGACGGATCACCGATCATCGACGTGAAATCGCCGATCAGAAAGATGACGGTGTGTCCGAGATCCTGGAGCTGGCGCATCTTGTTCAGCACCACGGTGTGCCCCAGGTGCAGATCGGGCGCGGTCGGGTCCAGGCCGAGCTTGATCCGCAGCGGCTTTCCTTGGCTTTCGCTGCGCGCGAGCTTGCCGATCCACTCGGATTGAACGAGCAATTCGTCGCATCCACGCAACGACACAGCCAGCGCTTCTCGGACCGAATCGCTTGGCCCCTCGGTCTGCCCACGCACTGAGCTTGTCGGGCTACTTTCACCGTCCATCGTAAGCCTTTGAGAACTATGAGAACCGCGTGTATATAATCGACCCCCCGATAAGTGGGGGTGCGCCGCCCAGCCAGGCGCACCGAGCAGGCTTCGGGGAGGCCGCCATCGACGGCAAGCCCGGATTCTAGCGAACCGTCGTGTCGAGGACGGACTGAGAAGAAAGCAAGACTGATGAAAACGCCAAGAATTCGCCCGGTACCCGTCGTGGTTGCCCTTACGCTGGCATTCGGCGCAGCAGTCACCGCGTTCGGCGTTGCGCAGCCGCCTGCGGCGGATGCCGGCGCGCCGGCAAGACTGGTTCGCGAAATCGTCGATATCTCGCCCTCGGACGCCCGACCCGATCGACCGGTCAGCCAGAGCGCGCGCATTCGACGCGACGACACCCTCGCGTCCCTGCTTGGCCGACTCGGCGCGATCGACCCGGACTTCGCGGCCTTCGTCGCACACGACGATACGGCCCGGCAATTGTTGCAGTTCCGGGAAGGAGCAACGGTCCGCGCCGATGTCGACAGCATCGGGCGTGTGCATGCGCTGCAGTCGACACTCGACATCATCGAGACCCCATCTGGGCAGCCGGCCGCTGCCTCTCGCCTGAGCATCGTTCGCGATGCCGATGGCTTTCGCGCGAGCGTCGCCGCCATCGCGCTGCAACGTGGCACCGAGCATCGAAGTGCCGTGGTTCGCAGTTCCCTGTTCGGCGCCACGCAGGAGGCCGGCATCCCTGCATCGGTGGCCAGTCAGGTTGCCGACATACTCGGTGGCGATATCGATTTCTACCGCGATCTTCGCAAGGGCGATCGCCTCGAAGTGCTGTACGAGTCGCTGTCCGAACCCGACTCGCTCGAGGCACCGGTACCGGGTCGGGTGCTCGCGCTGACGTTCAGAAATGGCAGCCGGGACCACTCGGCCGTCTGGTTCGAGCACGAAGGCGGCCGCCGGGGCTATTTCAGCTTCGCCGGCAAGAACCTGAAGAAGACATTCCTGCGCTACCCGATCGAGTTCGCCCGAATCAGCTCGCGCTTCACCGATTCGCGGCTGCACCCCGTGTTCGGCAATCGGCGGGCGCACCGGGGCGTCGATTTCGCCGCCGCGCAGGGAACGCCGGTGCGATCCACCGGCGACGGTGTCGTCGAGTTCTCGGGCAGCCAGCGCGGATTCGGCAACGTCGTGATCCTGCGCCACGACGCCCGCCACTCCACCCTGTACGCTCACCTTCGCGGTTTCGCGAAAGGGCTCCGAAAGGGCAACCGGGTCGAGCAGGGCGAACTGATCGGCTACGTTGGCAAGACCGGTTGGGCGACAGGCCCCCATCTGCACTACGAGTTCAGGATCGCCGGCGCGCACACCGATCCGCTGGCAGTCGCGCTACCGTCGGCCAACCCCCTGAACCGGCAGGAGTCGGTCACGTTCGCTGCATATGCGCAACCCTACCGCACCCGACTGACACGGCCCACCGCAATCGCGCTGGCCCGTTTCGAATAGGGCCGGACCCGAAGCGGCGGACGGAGCCCATGGCGCGACGCTTTGTCGGCCTCATGTCCGGCACGAGCCTGGATGGCGTCGACGGGGTCCTGATCGAGATCGAATCCGATCGCCCAGGCGCGCACGGCATCGTGCGAACGATCGGCGAGGCCAGTGCCGGGTTCCCTGGGGACCTGAGACGACGGCTGCTGTCGCTGGCCGCATCGGAGAAGCCCGCACCGCACGAGTCGGAACTCGAGATCGCCGCCGTTGCTGCGAACGAGCTGGCACACCGCTACGCGGAGGTGGTCGAGCGACTCGTCAACGGCGCCGGAGCTTGCGAAGTCCGGGCGATCGGTGCCCACGGCCAGACGATCCGGCACCGACCGGAGCATGGGTTCAGCGTGCAGTTGCTCAATGGGGCACTGCTGGCAGAACTGACCGGGATCCCAGTGGTCTGCGATCTTCGGGCTGCGGACCTCGCCGCCGGGGGCGAAGGCGCACCGCTGGCCCCGGCCTTCCATCGGGCCGTGTTCGGCCACGCAGCCGCTAGCCGATCGGTTCTCAATCTGGGGGGCATTGCCAACCTGAGCGTCGTCGCGCCGACCGACGGCCCCGGCGAAAAGCAAGCGGTCGTCGGATTCGATACCGGCCCGGCAAGCACCCTGCTCGACGCCTGGACCTCGCGTCACCTCGGCCAGCCCTTCGACGAAGATGGACGCTGGGCTGCCAGCGGGAAGACCGATCCGACCTTGCTCGCCGCCTTGCTGGACGACCCGTACTTCGGCCGCGAAGCGCCCAAGAGTACCGGCCGCGAGCACTTCAATCTGACGTGGCTCGACTCGATGCTCGCGCGTTGCGGGCGTGCCGACCTGGGAGCCGCCGATGTCCAGCGGACCCTGGTCGAGCTGACGGCCTGTTCGATCGCCGACGCCATCGCCCGCGCATGCAAGGGGCACCCGGCAACGCCCCGGGACGACGCGGCCATCTACTGCTGCGGCGGCGGCGTGCGCAACGGCTTCCTGATGGGACGGATCGCGGCCCGCCTGGCGCCAAGTCCGATCCGCACGACCGCCGACCTCGGTATCGCGCCCCAGGCCGTGGAGGCTGCCGCATTCGCCTGGCTTGCCCAGCGCCGGGTCGACGGCCTGCCTGGCAACCTACCCTCGGTGACGGGCGCGTACGGCCCGCGGATCCTGGGCGCCTTGCATGAGGCCTCGTCGGCGCGATCGTGCGCGCGCTGACGCGAACCGCACGGTCCAGGAAATGAAACGGGGCACGTCGAAGTGCCCCGTATTTGCCCATTCGGCACCGCGCTAGCGCGGTGCCGGAAAGCACTCAGACCGAGAACGATGAACCACAGCCACAGGTGGTCGTGGCGTTCGGGTTCTTGATCACGAACTGCGCGCCGTCGAGATCTTCCTTGTAGTCGATCTCGGCGCCGACCAGGTACTGGTAGCTCATCGCATCGATCAACAGCGTGACACCGTTCTTCTGCATGACGGTGTCGTCCTCGTTCGTTTCCTCGTCGAACGTGAACCCGTACTGGAAGCCCGAGCAACCGCCCCCCTGCACGAACACCCGCAGGCGCAGATCCGGGTTGCCTTCCTCATCGATCAGTTGCTTGACCTTGTCGGCCGCGCTATCGGTAAAGACCAGCGGTGCCGGCATCTCGGTAACAGCATTCATGTGCACGATCTCCTGAACGTCGGCATTGTATCGCCCCGAACACCGCGCCCCGGCTTAACCCTGCCACGGTCAGGCGTTCTCGGGCGCCGCCCCCGCTCGACCGGCGGCGGGTCCTCGCAGCGGGACTCACTCCTGGGTCGACGCGAGCTTCAAGGCCGAGCGATCACCTGCGCCGGAGCTGACCGTATCGAGATGCGTCATCGCCCCATCTACGGTGGCCCCGTTCTGGATTTCCATGGCCGCATATCGAACATCACCGACGACACGCGCACTGGGCTGCAACTCGAGCAATTCGTCAGCTTGAATCGGCCCTTCGACAAGGCCGTTGACCACGATGTGCGCAGCACGGATCTCACCACGGATTCGGGCGTTGTCCGACACGACCAAGGTGCTGGGCGCCCCCTCCTCGGCGTGGATCCGACCATTGACGGAACCGTCGATACGCAATCCGCCACTGAACCGGATATCGCCATCGATCGATGTACCTGCGCCGATCAGGCAATCAATGGTGCTCGTTCCAGCCTTCTTGCTTCCGAACATCTCATCCTCCGGACGGGCCGATCCGGTGCCGTTCGACCTAGGGGGTGACACTTTGCTGCGCCCGTACGGCGCCGCGATTCAGGACCCGCAACTGCACCGATCGAACCTTGGCGCCCGCCGGCAGCTCGAAGCGGCCCTCGACTCTGCTGTAGCGCTTGAAGGATACCTTCATCGCCGCGGCATTGTCCGTGTCGGATCGCTTCGGGATGACGAGCGTCGACTTGCGGCCGTCGTGCGTCAGCGCAACGAGCAATTGCAGGTTGCCGGTGAACTCGGCGACGTTTCGTCCGCCCTGCATCAGAAGCGCCCGATACCGATAGTTGTTTGGCTGCGCATCGGGCACGACCTGTAGGCGCCGGATCTCGATCACGCCCTCGGCGCCAGACGACGGCAGCAGCGTTTCCAGGTAGATCAGATCCGACTTCAGCCGGATGTTCTCCGCCTCGATCGAGCGCAGTTGCTTCGTGAGATTGACCACGGTCGCCTGCTCGACACGAGTCTGGCTCCGGGCGGCACTGATCTGTGCCGACAACCGGTCACGCTCCTGGGCGTTGCTCGCGTCACGCGCCTTGGCTTCGGCAATGCGCCCCTCGTAGTCCGCCGCCTTGGCACGCAGTGCCGCCATGTCCTCGCTGAGTTGACGTTTGTCGGCCTTCAAGGCCTTCTGTTCGTGCTCCAGCCTCGAACGCTCCGCCTCACGGTGCGCCGACTCGCTCCGGTGCACGGCTTCCCACCCGAGAACCGCGACGCCGCCGCCGAGCAGCGCGACGCCGAGAATCGCCAGGGCACGAGTCAGCGGCGGGGTCTCGCGCCGAATCGTCAAGCGCGGGACGGAGCCCGGCTTTCGCGGGCCCTGGGTCATCGCGGCGCGAGACCGAGTTGGTGGAAGGCCGAAGGCTCGTTGCGCGACGCATGCCCAGCGCCGCCGGCTCGCCCCCAAACGAACAAGGGGGCCCCCCGCGACCGGGACGCCCCCTCGAATCTGCTGCCGCGCCCTTCGCCTCGCGAGACTCGCGAGCCAGTCGGCGCCGGGCGCATCAGCGCTTCGAGAACTGCTTGCGCCGACGAGCCTTGTGCAGGCCCACCTTCTTGCGCTCGACCTCGCGCGCATCGCGCGTCAGCAGCCCGGCGTTCGACAAGGTCGGCTTCAGCGTGCTGTCGTACTCGACCAGCGCCCGGCTGACGCCATGACGAATCGCGCCGGCCTGACCCGACTCACCGCCGCCATGGACGTTGACCATCACGTCGAACTGCGTACCGGTGTTGGTCAGTTCGAGCGCCTGACGAGCCACCATCCGGCCGGTCTCGCGCGCGAAGTACTCGTCGATCGGCTTGCCGTTCACGACAATCCGGCCCGTGCCACGCTTCATGAAGACCCGCGCGACCGATGTCTTGCGCCGCCCGGTTCCGTAGTTGTACTCGCCGATCATCGATCAGATCTCCAGAATCTTTGGTTGCTGGGCCGCATGCGGATGCCCGTCTTCCGCATAGACCTTCAGTTTCTTGAGCATCGCGTAGCCGAGCGGCCCCTTGGGCAGCATCCCCTTGACCGCCTTCTCGAGCGCACGCCCGGGAAACCGAGCCTGCATCTTGTCGAAGTTGGTCTCGCGGATTCCGCCCGGATAACCGGTGTGACGGTAGTAGCGCTTGTCCAGCCCCTTGTTGCCCGTCACTCGCAGACGAGACGCATTCACCACGACGATGAAGTCTCCGGTGTCGACATGCGGGGTGTACTCGGGTTTGTGCTTGCCGCGCAGACGGCGCGCCAACTCCGAAGCCAGACGGCCGAGCACCTTGTCGGTGGCGTCGACGACAAACCAGTCGCGCTTGACCTCGTGCGGCTTGGCGGAAAACGTCTTCATATTCTGCCTGTGGTGAGTTTGCACTTCGGATCTGCGTCGCTCGGGAGATCGGAGACCTGCACCCGCCCATGTCGACGACATGAACGCAATGCCCCTTCCCTCACCCACCCGACACAACGCCAGGCAGGTTGCACCGCGAAAGCCCTGGCGCTCGCGGCGCCCCCGAAAACACCAAATAACGCAAATCCGGGGAAAGCCTTAAATTCTAGCCCGCGCGCTCGGCTAACGTCAAAGGCCGCCCCGACCCCGTCGGTTTCGCGCACAATCGAGGGCTCTGTCAACCCAGGCACGCTGCGCCGTTTCAAGGATTCCGGGGCAATCGATGGAATGCACTGTCAAGTGGACGGGGCTCGACGGCATGAGCTTCGTGGCCGAGACCGGTAGCGGTCATGCCGTGGTCATGGATGGCGCGCCCGACGGCGGCGGGCGGAACCTCGCCCCCCGGCCGATGGAGATGGTCTTGTTGGGCACCGGCGGCTGCACCGCATACGACGTGGTCCTGATCCTGCGCAAGAGCGGCCAGGACATCCGCGGCTGCGAGGTCCGCCTCGAGGCGCGCCGCGCCGAGGTCGACCCGAAGGTCTTCACGCACATCCATTTTGCGTTCACGGTCCGCGGACGGTCGCTCAAGCCCAACCTCGTCGAGCATGCGATTCGGCGGTCGCACGAGAAGTATTGTTCGGCGTCCAAGATGCTCGCCGCGACGGCCGAGATGTCGCTGAGCTGGGAAATCCTCGAAGACTGACCCCAGGCGTTCGCGCCGCCGTCACCGATCGATTCGAGCGCGCACGCGGCGCGCCCGGAAGCTTCCTTTCGGGTTCAGAGGTAGCGCGCCAGGCCCGATACACGGCGCGCACACGCGCGCAGCGCCGCACCGAGCCAAGCAGGCGCTGCACCGGGTTGTCGGCCGATGGCGTGCAGGTGATCGGTTTCTCCGACCAGAACAGCCCCCATGACGCGCCTCGACTCGCCATCGGTGGGCGGCAGTCCTTCGGTTTCAATCTGCAGGCCGGCGATCGCCTGACGCGCCGCCTCGACCCGCAGGCCATTCGATGCACGCGCACCGAATCGGGCCGCGACCAGCCCCAGCCCCAGGCCGCCGACAAAACAAGCCGGATCGGCAGCCGAAGGCCGCTCGCCGAGCTCGCCGAGCCGCGCCCGCATCCACGCAAGATGCCTCGCCTTTTCCCGCGCGATCCGCACGCCCTGCGCATGCAGCGCGGGGTCCTGGGCCAGCAGGGCCTGCGCTTCGAATAGCCCCTGTGCACCGATGACCGCGCAACGCGCCACCCGCAAGCGTGCGGCCGACGACCTTTGATCGGCGCGGCGACCACCGCTGGCCGAGGACTCGACCAAAGCTGAGCGGATCGAGCTGCGGCCCGCAAACCCGCCCCGGACCGGATGCCCGCCACCGACCGACAACTCGGCCGCCACCCGCGCGCTCATTCCCAGCAGACGATCCACGCGTCCGCTGCGTCGGAACGTATCAGCGGCCGCCCCGGGACCCGGTGGCGCATCTCGCGTCGACGACGTGTTCTTCATCGATCCCGGATCCCCGCAGCCATTGTTGCAGACAGGCGACAGCATACCGAAAAAGCGGCGGAATCCTTGGCCGGATCCTTGCTCCCCCGTGGAATTCGAAGACAATACATTTCCAAGAGTTGCAGCGAAATTGCTGGTTGTTGCAGTCAGTCTCCCGATCCAAGCCCTACGGTGCAGAAGACACCCGGATCGCAGAGATACACAGCATTTCCGCAGTAATTCGATCCGTTTCCGGGGAAGGGCAAGCGCCCCGATCGGGGGTAGCGGCGGCGGTGCTGCCGATTGATTCGAAACTTAGGAGATTGATTCATGAAGAAATCGCTTCTCGCAGTGGCCGTCGCAGCGGCTCTGCCGGGCGCAGCGTTCGCGGCCAGCAACGTCACGATGTACGGCATCGCCGACGTCTCGGTCGACTTCGTCGATCGCGGCAACCAAAGCCGCAATACGCTGTTCCTGAGCAGCGGTGGTCGTTCGACCAGCCGTTGGGGCGTGCGTGGCGCCGAGGACCTGGGCGGCGGCCTCAAGGCCATCTTCCAGTTCGAGGCCGGCGTGGGTGTCGACATCGGCTCGAACGATGCCAACTTCTTCCAGCGGACCTCGACGGTCGGCCTGCAGGGTGGCTTCGGTAAGATCCGCCTGGGTCGCACCTACACCCCGTCGTTCCTTTCGCTCGCCAAGTGGGACGCCATGGGCTACGGCCTGTTCGGCAACCTGCTCGTGACGTCGGTTCGCACGACCATCGTTCGCTACAACAACGGCATCTACTACAACTCGCCGAAGCTCGGCGGTGCGGTGATCAACGCGGCGTTCTCGTCGGGCGAGTCCGATTCGTCGGCCAACCCCAGCGGCCAGGGCAACGCGTTCGACGTGTCGGTTGACTGGGCCGGTGGCCCGGCCAATGTGTCGGCCTACTATGGCTCGGCCAACAGCACCACGAACCCGATCGTCAAGACCAAGCGCATGGGTATCGGCGGTGGCTTCAACATGGGTGCGTTCAAGATCGTGGCCGGCTACTCGAAGGCCGATCCCGATGGCGGCAACAACGACACCAAGGCGGTCAGTGTCGGTGGCTCCCTCAAGCTGGGTGCCGGCAGCCTGATGCTCCAGGCGCAGCGCCTGAAGTTCGACGCCACCAACGGCAAGTCGACCACCTTCGGTGTCGCCTACGCGCACAGCCTGTCCAAGCGCACCAGCGTCTACGCGCACTTCGGCACCACGCGTAACGACGCCGTGACCGCGGTCGAGCTGCGTGGCTCGGGCTACGCCTACACCGCTGACGGCGGCGTGTCCTCGGACCCGCGTGCCTTCGGCGTGGGTGTCCGCCACCTGTTCTGATCGGCTCCCGGCCTTCGCGGCCGGATGACCTGATCGGTCGAGCCGCCGAAAGGTGGCTCGACCAGACAGCCGGAAATCTTTTCCGGCTGTCTGTGTTCGCTTGAAAAGCGGGGATCTGCCTATGGATTAGGCAGATCCCCGCTTTTTTGTTGCCGCCGTGCGACAAGCGCCGAGAAATTTGCCTCAAAAGGGCTGTCGGCCACGTGCCGGCGCTGTTCGGCGAATCCCGGATGTGGCGGAATACGATCAACTTCTGACCGGGAGCGGGCAAGCGCCCAGCTCGGGGAGTTTCGGCAGGGGACTGCCGGGTTATTCCAGAAACCAAGGAGATTGATCCATGAAGAAATCGCTTCTCGCAGTGGCCGTCGCGGCTGCGCTTCCGGGTGCGGCTTATGCGGCCAGCAATGTCACGATGTACGGCATCGCCGACGTCGCGGCTGACTTCGTTGATCGCGGCAATGCCAGCCGTAACACGCTGTTCATCAGCAGCGGCGGTCAGTCGACCAGCCGCTGGGGCGTGCGTGGCGCCGAGGATCTGGGCGGCGGCCTCAAGGCCATCTTCCAGTTCGAGGCCGGCGTGGGAGTCGACACCGGCTCGAACGACGCCAACTTCTTCCAGCGGACCTCGACGGTCGGCCTGGAAGGTGGCTTCGGTACGATCCGCCTGGGCCGCACCTACACCCCGTCGTTCCTTTCGCTCGCGAAGTGGGACATCATGGGCTACGGCCTCATGGGCAACCTGCTCGTGACCTCGGTTCGCACGACCATCGTTCGCTATGACAACGGCATCTACTACAACTCGCCGAAGCTCGGCGGTGCGGTGATCAACGCTGCATTCTCGTCGGGCGAGCGCGATTCATCGGCCAACCCGAGCGGCCAGGGCAATGCGTTCGACGTGTCGGTCGACTGGGCAGGCGGCCCGGCCAACGTGTCGGCCTACTACGGTTCCGTGAACAGCACGACCAACCCCATCACCAAGACCAAGCGCATGGGCGTGGGTGGCGGCTTCAACATGGGGGCCTTCAAGATCGTGGCCGGTTACTCGATCGCGAATCCCGAGGGCTCCAACAACGACACCAAGGCGGTCAGCGTCGGTGGCTCGCTCAAGCTGGGCGCCGGCAGCCTGCTGATGCAGGCGCAACGCCTGAAGTTCGACACCACCAACGGTAAGTCGACCACCTTCGGCATTGCCTATGTCCATGCCCTGTCGAAGCGCACGAACGTTTACGCGCACCTTGGCACCACGCGCAACGACGCCGTGTCGGCGACGGAAATCCGCGGCTCGGGCTACGCCTACACGGCTGACGGCAACGACTCGGACCCGAAAGTTATTGGCGTGGGTGTCCGCCACCTGTTCTGATCGGCTTCCGGCCCTCGTGGCCGGATGACCGGATCAAGAAAAACGCCGGGCTTTGCCCGGCGTTTTTCTTTTCGGACATTGCCAGGTCAAACGCTTTTGCCGCGCCGCCAACGGCCCTACACTGCTTTGGCCACGACTCGTCCGCGAGCGCCTTCTGGCTGCCGCACGCAAACGCCGCCCGGACCCGGTTCGCCACGCGCCGGGCCCAGGACCAAACGCTTCGTGCAACATCTTCGCGCGCATTGCGCGATGCCGTTAATTGCCAACAAACACAGGTATCTGAATGCAATCTCCGGTCAACAGCCGCAATCAACGCCTATTTTCCGACCATCAGACCGCGCACTTCAAGTGGGAGGTCGATCATGGTGTAGCCACCCTGACTCTCGATCGGCCCGACCGGAAGAACCCCCTGACCTTCGAGTCCTACGCCGAGTTGCGCGACCTGTTCCGGGCCCTCCAGTACGCCACCGACATCAAGGCGATCGTGCTCACCGGCTCGGGCGGCAATTTCTGCTCGGGCGGCGACGTCCATGAAATCATCGGTCCCTTGGTCCAGATGGCCATGCCCGAGTTGCTGGAGTTCACCCGCATGACCGGCGACCTGGTCCTGGCGATGCGTCGCTGCCCGCAACCGATCATCGCAGCCGTGGACGGCATCTGCGCCGGCGCCGGGGCGATGATGGCCTTGGCCAGCGATCTGCGCTTCGGCACGCCGGCCGCGCGCACCGCGTTCCTGTTCGTGCGGGTGGGTCTGGCGGGTTGTGACATGGCGGCCTGCACCTTGCTGCCGCGTATGATCGGCCAGGGGCGCGCTGCCGATCTGCTGTTCTCCGGACGCGCCATGACGGCCGACGAGGGCCTTGCCTGGGGATTCTTCAATCGCGTCGTCGACGTGGCGCGCCTGCTGGCCGAGGCCCAGGCCTATGCCCGTGAGCTTGCCGACGGCCCGTCTTTCGCACACGGAATGACCAAGACCATGCTCAGCCAGGAATGGTCGATGACAATCGAACAGGCTCTCGAGGCCGAGGCCCAGGCCCAGGCAATCTGCATGCAAACGAATGATTTCGAACGCGCCTACAAGGCATTCGCCGCCCGGCAGAAGCCGGACTTCAAGGGCAACTGAAGGCAAGCGCGGACGACCGCCGTTAACCGACGGATGACGATGTGAGCGACAAACAGTATCTCGACCTTCCCTTCTTCGATTCGCGTCACCGAGAGCTGGAGGCGCAGGCCGAACAGTGGGCGGCCGGTGCCTGCGCAGGGCTGGACCACCACGATGTCGACCGGAGCTGTCGCGAGCTGGTCCGTGCGCTGGGTGAGGCCGGATGGCTCGCCTATACGGTGCCGGCGGCCCATGGTGGCCGGCTCGAAACGATCGAGAGCCGCTCGGTTTGCCTGCTACGCGAAACACTGGCGCGACATAGCGGCCTGGCGGACTTCGCCTTCGTCATGCAAGGCCTGGGCAGCGGCCCGATCGCGCTCGGCGGTTCTTCGGAACTCAAGGAAAGCTACCTGCCCGCGGTCGGCCGAGGCGAGCGCATCGCGGCCTTCGCGCTGTCGGAGCCACAGGCCGGTTCCGATGTCGCGGCGATGAAGGCACGCGCCACACGTGTCGACGGCGGGTGGTTGCTCAACGGCAGCAAGACCTGGATATCGAATGGCGGAATCGCCGACTTCTACTGTGTGTTCGCACGCACGAGCGACGATCCCGGCGCACGCGGCATCACCGGCTTCGTCGTGGATGCCCACAATCCGGGGCTTCGCATCGCCGAGCGGATCGACGTGATCGCGCCGCATCCGCTGGCGACGCTGTCGTTCGAGGACTGCGAGATTCCCGACAGCCATGTCTTGGGTGAGCCCGGAACCGGCTTCAAGCTCGCAATGGCGAACCTGGACATTTTCCGGGCGTCTGTCGCGGCCGCCGCCATCGGGTTTGCCCGCCGCGCGCTCGATGAATCCCTCACACATGCGAGAAGCCGTCCGATGTTCGGGCAACGGCTGGCCGACTTTCAACTCTCGCAGGCCGCCCTGGCCGACATGGCGACCGAGATCGATGCCGCGGCGCTGCTCACCTACCGGGCGGCCTGGCTGCGTGACGTCCGGGGCCTCAGGACCACGCGCGAATCGGCGATGGCCAAGATGGTGGCGACCGAGTCGGCACAACGAATCATCGACCGCGCGGTACAGTTCTTCGGGGGCCTGGGCGTGACCCGCGGCCAGCCCGTCGAGGAGCTCTACCGGGAAATTCGCGCCCTTCGGATCTACGAGGGCGCGACCGAGGTACAGAAGCTGATCATCGCGCGCGAGTTGCTGCGGGACTGAAGCACGCTTAGTCGCGCGATGCGGCGCCCAGCAGCCGGTCGCGCTCGGCCTTCTCGCGCATGGCGAGCAAACGTACCGCCTCGAAGAAACCGGGCATGTCACCGTTCGCCTCTTGGTGCATGGCGCGAAATCCCGGAACGAGGTCGTGGTAGGTCCCGACCGCGGCCAGATGCGCATTGCCAGTCGGCTCGGCAAACCAGGCATCGTAGCCCGCATAGCCGTTCCAACTGCGTTTCAGTCGTTCGTAGTCATGACGTAGTTGCGCCAGCGTGGCGGCCTTTTCGACGCGCATCTCGGTGCTCGCCAACGCACTCGAGTACAGGGTCTTCAGACGCTGGCGATACGCCAGCAGCAACGCGATGAACTCGCGCCGGCGGCTGGCCCGCAGTTCGTACTGCTCGCGCTCGGCGTCGAGTGCCTCACGCCCGGCCTTGTTCGTCGTTTCACGCAGATGCTCGAGCCAACGCTCGACACCGATCTCCTCGACCGCGGTCGCGAAGGATTCATTGAAGCGGCTGTCGCCCTTGAGGTAGACGACCTGGTGGGCCAGCTCGTGGAACAACAGCCTGGCCACCTCGATGTCCGGGTATCGGAGCAAGGTGCTCGGCACCGGGTCGTCGAACCAGCCCAGTGTCGAATACGCCGGCACACCGATCACGCGCACGTCATCGCCCGCCGACCGAAGCTGTGCGGCAAACCGATCCGCATCGGCCTTGTCGTAGTAGCCGCGGTAGCTCACGCAGCCGGCAACCGGAAAACACCAGCGCCGTGGAGTCAGCGACAGCTCAGGCGCGGCAACGACATTCCACATGACGAACGGACGTTCGAGCGGCGAGTACCGCGTATAGCTGCCATTGTCGGGAAGCGCGAGCCTATCGGCGGCGAAGCGGCGAGCTCGAGCGATCCGCTCGAGCCGGGCCCGCAAACCGGGATCGGTCGACTCGTCCGCCAGCATCTCGGCGATGGGCCGGGCACGCCGAAGCAAGTCCAGATGCCCGTTGACGGACTGGAACAGATAGCCCGGCCCTTCGAGCGCCGAGCAGGCTGCCAGAAGCTGAAGTGCGGCCCCCCAGGCCAGTGCGCGCAAGAAGCGCAATCCGGGGCGAATCATGCAGTGCCTCACGAGGTCGTCTCGCGCGTCGAACCCTTGCGCGGGCGATGATAAGCTAAGCGAGGGCCTCGCCAGGCCGAGCGCGCCGATGCGGTTCGTAACCGACACGTTGGCGCAAGTCCCGGGGCCCGAGTGCCCCGACCCGACAGGAAACCAAGGACCATGAAGCTGATCGACGAGATCGTGGGCTTCGCACCGGAGATCCGGGCGATCAGACGCGACATCCACGCGCATCCGGAACTCGGCTATGCCGAGCATCGAACCGCCGACCTGGTCGCGTCGCTGCTCGAGCAATGGGGCATCGAGGTCAGCCGCGGCATCGGAGGAACCGGCGTCGTGGGCACGCTCAAGCGCGGCTCGGCCTTGCGCAGCGTTGGCCTGAGAGCCGATCTCGATGCACTGCCGATCCAGGAAGCGAACGAATTCGCGCATCGCTCCAGCGAGGACGGGCGCATGCATGCCTGCGGCCATGACGGCCACACAGCGATGCTGCTCGCCGCGGCGAAGGCCTTGTCGCAGCGCACCGATTTCGATGGCACGGTGCATTTCATCTTCCAACCCGCCGAAGAAGGCGGCGCCGGCGGCAAGGCGATGATCGACGATGGCCTGTTCGACCGATTCCCTTGCGACGCCGTGTTCGGCATGCACAACTGGCCGGGGCTCGAGCTCGGTCGCTTCAGCGTCAGGGCCGGCCCGATGCTCGCGTCGGCGAGCGAGTTCGAGATCCGCATCACCGGTCGCGGCGCGCACGCCGCAATACCCAACGAGAGTGTCGATCCGGTCCTGATCGCGTGTCAGCTCGTCCAGGCGCTCCAGGGCATCCTGACCCGAAACAAGCGGCCGATAGACACCGCGGTGCTGTCGGTCACGCAGGTTCACGCCGGAGATGCCTTCAACGTGATTCCGAACATCGCGGTCGTGCGTGGCACGGTGCGCACTTTCACGACCGAGGTCCTCGATCTCATCGAGACGCGAATGCGAGAGATCACAGAGCAACTGCCACGTGCCTTCCAGGCCAGCGGCAGGCTCGATTTCCAGCGGAACTACCCGCCCCTGGTCAATCACGAGGCCGAAACCGAATTCTGCCGCCGCGTCGCCGCGTCGATCGTCGGCGAGGAGCAGGTACTCGAGCTCGAACCCGTCATGGGGTCCGAGGATTTCGCGTACATGTTGCTCGAGCGTCCGGGTTGCTACATCGCGATCGGCAACGGCGCCGACGGCGCCCATCGCGACGGAGGACATGGCGCCGGGCCATGCGCCTTGCACAATCCGAGTTACGACTTCAACGACGAGGTCACGCCGCTGGGCGCAACCTACTGGGTCAGGCTGGCAGAGGAGTTCCTGGCCGGCAAGACACCCTGACCGCGCACCGGAAAGCGATCCACCCATGAACACCACCCTCGCCGACGAGGAAGGCGCCTATCTCGGCAGTCACCGGACCGTGCGTGCGATCCGGGAGTACCAACCGGATCTGGTCGCGATCCGGCATACGCTGCACCGCAATCCTGAGCTCGGTTTCGAAGAAGTCTTCACCGCCGACCTGGTCGCCAAGGAACTCGAGCGCTACGGCGTCGACGAGATCCACCGCGGGATCGGACGCACGGGCGTCGTGGGCGTGGTCCGCGGCGGCAACGGCGGCTCGAAGCGATCGATCGGCTTGCGCGCCGACATGGACGCGCTGCCGATGCACGAGGACAACCAGTTCGCGCACCGCTCCACTCGAAGCGGACTGATGCATGGATGCGGCCATGACGGTCACACGACCATGTTGCTCGGTGCGGCGCGCCGGCTCGCCGAGACCCGCGAATTCGATGGCACGGTCCACCTGATCTTCCAGCCCGGAGAGGAAGGCTGCGGTGGGGCTTTGGCGATGATCGACGATGGCTTGTTCGATCGCTTCCCCTGTGACGCCGTCTTCGCCATGCACAACTGGCCCGGCCTGCCGCCCGGTCGTCTCGCGGTCCGTCCCGGCGCGGTCATGGCGGCGGCCGACAAGGTCACGATCACCGTCGAGGGCCGGGGTGGGCACGGCGCGCACGCCTATCTGGCCGTCGACCCCATCGTCGTCGCGGCCCAGATCATCACCGCGGCCCAGTCGATCGTCTCGCGCAACGTGCAAGCGCTCGACGCCGCGGTGGTCAGCCTGTGCGCGGTCAATGCGGGCAATCCGGGGGCCATGAGCGTGATCCCGCAACAGGCACAGATCGTCGGTACCGTGCGCACGTTCCGCCCCGATACGCAGGACCTCATCGAGTCCCGCCTGACCCGGCTGGCCGAGTCGGTCGCAGCCGGCTTCGATGCCAGGGCGACCGTGGCCTACGAGCGCATGTACCCCGCCACGGTGAACACGGCCTCGGAGTCTCTGTTTGCACAGGATGTCGCGCGCGAACTGGTGGGGGACCGGCTGGTCACCGATCTCGAACCCAGCATGGGGGCCGAGGATTTCGCGTTCATGCTGCAGGAACGACCGGGAGCGTATTTCCGGCTCGGACAGGGCGGCGCCGACAGCGGGTGCTTTCTCCACAATACTCGCTATGACTTCAACGACACGGTGATGCCGCTCGGCGTCGCGCTGTTCGTCCGGCTGGCGGAGCGATGGCTGGCGGTCGATGGTCCAGGCGGCGGCTGAGCGCGGCGAGCGGCTTGGTTCGGGGTCGTTCGGGTAGAATCCGGTCTTGGACTACCGCTGGTTAGCCGGCGATTTCTTCACAAGGAGACATGGATGGAGCGCCGTAAGTTTCTGAGATCTGCCAGCGTGGCAGGCGCCGGGGTGGCGGCCGCCACGCTGTCGGCCCCCGCAATCTCGGCGGGCAAGAAAGAACTCGTCATCGTATCGACCTGGCCGCGCGACTTCCCCGGCCTGGGCCTGAGCGCACAACGCCTGGCCGCGCGTATCACCGAACTGAGCGAAGGCCGGATCACCACCAAGTATTTCGCCGCCGGCGAGCGGGTCGGCGCCTTCGACGCGTTCGACGCGGTTGCGTCGGGCAATGCGCAGGCCTACATCGGGGCCGACTATTACTGGAAGGGCAAGCACCCGGCCTTCTCGTTCTTCACGTCGGTGCCGTTCGGCATGACCACCATCGAGTGGAATGCCTGGATCAAGTTCATGGGTGGCCAGGCGCTCTGGGACAAGCTCAGCGGCGAGTTCGGCATCAAGGCCTTGCCCTGCGGCGCCACCGGAACCCAGATGGGCGGTTGGTTCAACAAGGAAGTGAAGACCGCAGCCGACCTCAAGGGCCTGAAGATGCGTATCCCCGGCCTTGGCGGCGACGTCATGGCCAAGCTGGGCGCATCGCCGGTGTCGCTGCCAGGCGGCCAGATCTACGAGAACCTCGTCTCGGGTGCCATCGACGCCACCGAGTGGGTGGGTCCGTACAACGACTACTTCCTGAAGTTCTACGAAGCAGCCAAGTACTACTACTACCCGGGCATGCACGAGCCGGGTGGCGGCCTCGCGTTCGGCATGAACGCCAAGTGGTGGGGTTCGCTCTCCAAGTGGGAGCAGGCACTGATCACGGCAGCGTGCATGGAAGAACATGCGGCCCAGTACGAGGAAGCTGCCGCCAAGAACGGTGAATACCTGCAGAAGCTGATCAATGATCACGGCGTCAAGCTGCGCCAGTTCTCCGACGAGATCTACGACAGCTTCGGCGATGCCTCGAAGGCCGTCTTCGAGGAAACCCGCGCGCACAGCAAGCTTGCCGCGGAGATCCACGATGCCTATCAACGCGTCCTGCGCGAAGTGGGCGGCTGGCAGAAGATCGGTGAGGTCGCATTCACGCAGCAGCGCAACCGCGTGCTCGGGATGTAAGCGAAAGACTTCGCCGATTTCCGGCGACACGAGAGGGGCGACATCGCCCCTCTCTTTCAGGGCCTGTTGCGCGCACCGATGCCGACAGGCCCTGTTTCGATCCTGGAGTCACCGATGAATTCGGAGCGCGGTCTCTCGAGCGCAAGCCAGTCGGCCGGCGTGCTGGCAATCAGAAGCTTTGGCTGGGCCATGCTGACCCTCCTGGTCGCTTATCTGGCAAGCAACTTCCTGGCGATCGGCAGCAACTGGGGAACGGTCACCGACTTCATCGTCACGGGCAAGGCCGGCAAGGGCGTCTGGATTCAGGTTCTTCTCTACCTGGCCGCCATCGCCTTGGCCATCGGCGGCGCAGTGGCAACGCGCCAGCGCAGCCTGCGCGCTGATAGTCGTCTGGTATCCGACCTGAACGCCTTCATCGTGCGCGCGGCATTCTGGAGCGTCTTGCTCGTCGGAATCGCAGATGCCGCGATCTCCTTCCTGCGGGTGGAGGAATTGCTTCCGTCGCTGATCGGCAACGACCTGACACACAGTCTGGGACGCGCGCAGTTTCGCGGCCCCTATGTTCATGTGCCGCTGATCGTGATCGGCGTGGTGCTCGCCGCGTTCACGCGCACGCTCGGTTTCACCTGGCTGGCGCTGTTGATCGTCGTGGCGGAACTGACGATCGTGCTCACGCGCTTCGTGTTCTCGTACGAACAGGCGTTCATGGGCGACCTGGTCCGCTTCTGGTACGCGGCCCTGTTTCTGTTCGCCAGTGCCTATACCCTGCTCGAGGAAGGGCATGTGCGAGTGGATGTCTTCTACACGACCTTCCGGGATCGGACGAAGGGCTTCGTCAATGCATACGGCTCGATCCTGCTGGGCATTACGCTCTGCTGGACGATCATCTTTGTCGGCACATCGTCGAAGACCGCCATCATCAATGGCCCCCTGCTCAACTTCGAGGTGTCGCAGTCAGGGTTCGGCATGTACGTGAAGTACCTGATGGCCGCCTTCCTGGGCGTCTTTGCAATCACGATGCTGGTGCAGTTTGTCAGCTATCTGTTCGACTCGGTCGCCGACATTCGTCGCGAACCGGGCAAACGCATCGTCGAAACCCAGTCGGCCCACTGACGGAATCCTGAGAACATGGAACTCCTCTTTCTCATTCTCCTGATCGGGCTGATGGCGTTCGCGCTCGGGTCCGGCTTCCCGGTCGCCTTTGCTCTGCCCGGATCGGCAATCCTGACGATCGCCATTGCCGCCGGCGCTGGCTACCTGTTTGCCGGCAACATGGACGCGTACTTCGCACAGGGCGGGCCATCGCAATGGCTCAGTGCGGGGGTCACGAATCTGCGCGGCGTCTACTGGGAGGTCGAGCGCGACACGCTGATCGCGATCCCGTTGTTCGTCTTCATGGGGATCATGCTGCAGCGATCAAAGATCGCCGAAGACCTTCTGGTCACCATGGCCCGGCTCTTCGGACCGATTCCTGGCGGGCTCGGCATCTCGGTCGTCTTCGTCGGCGCGCTGCTGGCCGCTACGACCGGCATCGTCGGCGCAACCGTGGTAGCGATGGGGCTGATCTCGCTGCCGGCCATGCTTCGAAACAACTACTCGAAGTCTCTCGCCACCGGCACGATCGCGGCGTCCGGGACGCTCGGGCAGATCATTCCGCCTTCGATCGTGCTGATCATTCTGGCCGATCAGCTCTCGAGCGCCGTCGACCAGGCAGGTACCGCGCGCAAGGCCTTGTACAAGGTCGCGACCGGCCAGCTCTCCATGCCCAGCGAGTTCGAGGTCGGATCCACCAGCGCCGGCGAGATGTTCCTTGGCGCCCTGGTACCCGGCCTGGTGTTGGTCGGCCTGTACATGGCCTACATCCTCGTCTTTGCCATGATCCGCCCTCAGGCGGCGCCGGCGGTGCGTAGCGAAGGGCGAATCGACGTCGCTTTCCTGACCCGCGTCTTCGTTACCCTGGTACCGCCGCTGCTGCTGATCTTCCTGGTTCTCGGCTCGATCCTGTCCGGAATCGCGACCGTGAACCAGGCGGGGGCGATCGGAGCGGCAGGCGCCCTGCTCATGGCCGGCTATCGGCTTCGAGAGGGCCAGAAGCGCGCGTATTACCCGGCCGTGATCGCGCTGCTCGCGATCGCCGTCATCGCGGTGATCGTCCCGAACTTCGACACCAACATCAAGAACATCAGACGCTCGTCGGATGCGATCGCCATCGCTGTCGCCGTCGTCGCCGTGATCTGTCTCATCGTGGCGCTCGTGTGGAGCGGCTATCGGGCGCTCAAGTTCGACAACACGCTGCAAGGCGTGATGATCGAGACAGCCAAGACGACCTCGCTCGTATTCATCATCCTGCTGGGCGCGGCCATGTTGACGGCCGCCTTCCGCGCGTTCGGTGGTGAGGATCTGGTGCGCGAGTTCCTGGTGGGCATGCCCGGGGGATTCTGGGCGCAGTTCATCATCGTGATGGCCGTGATCTTCATTCTCGGCTTCTTCATCGATTTCATCGAAATTGCCGTGGTCGTGGTCCCGATCGTGGCCCCTATTCTCCTGACCGACCCCGCCGCCAACATCTCGGCCGTGTGGCTGGGCGTCATGATCGGCCTCAATATCCAGACCTCGTTCCTTACGCCTCCATTCGGCTTCGCGCTCTTCTATCTGCGCGGCGTCGCGCCGCCCGAGGTCCGTACGCTCGACATGTACCGGGGCGTCATCGCCTTCATCTCGTTGCAGGTCGTGGCACTGGTCATCGTCGGCCTGACCCCGAGCCTGGTGAATTACCTGCCCAATCGGATGTCGCTCCTGTCGGACACGGCACCGCCCCCCAGAAACCCTCGACTTCAGTACTGCCTCGAGGAGTACGTCACCGATCGGATCCGGCAGGACGGAACCCGGATCAACGAGGCGATTGCAACGGCGGGCAAGCTCGATCTGAATGCGCTTCCCAAGCCACTGGCAAACGATGTGCGCGCCGCGCTGTCGTCGGCGCAAAGCGCGTTCAAGTTGCTCGATACGGCCCAGGCGGCCGAGCAGACCGTCATGGAAAAGGCGGTCGCGTACCGGCCCGTTCATCAGCGCGTGCGCGCGCTCGAGAAGGACATTCATCGGCATGGCGAGGAAATCAAGAACCTCGAGCGCCGGATGTCGAGCCTGCGTGACGAGACGGAGGCCGGGCGGCGTGCGGCGCTCCAGGCGCGTGTCGGCGAGCTGACTCGCGCCCAGGAAACGCTGCGCCAACAGATTCCGGCCGACTGGAAAGCGACCTATGACGCTTTCTCCAAGTACCAGCGTGAGGAGCGACTCGCGCGGGTCAAGTATCGACGGGCCGCAGACCGCGGCTTCGAGCCGATCGCGGAAATCGCGGAAGTGCTGGGACGCACCTCGGAGCTCGAACCACTTCGGGCCGAGATCACGCAGTTGACAACGAGTCTGGTCGGCAAGGATCCGAAGGTCGCGCAGAAACTGCTCTCCGCGGTCAGTACCCGGATCGATGCCGTTCCGGGCAGCAGCGACATCAGCGCGTCGCTGGCCAAGGTAAAGCGGATCCTTCGCTCATCCTCTCCCGATGCCGAGAAGATTCGAGTCGGAATCGAAGCGACGCTGACGGTATTCGATCGCGAACTTGCATGGCGTAAATCGGCCGCCGCAAGCGTCCTGCCGGGATTACGTGTCTACACCCAGGCGGTAGGCGACACGATCGGGGCACGCGTCAGCAAGTCGCTGACTCGCGACCAAGCCCTGTACATCGCCAGCTGCCAGGCAGGACATCGAGACGTCTCCCTGAGCTTCTGACCGGAGGGCGCTCGGCCACAACGCGCGGTATGCGTCGGGCGAACCCATATTGATCCAACGACCAGGCGCACCATCGAGTACAGGAACTCCCATGGGCATGTCGTCCGACGGAAAGGCTGCCCGCGTTACGGACGCGGGCGGCGGAATCGGATACGCGACTGCCAGTGCGTTCGCCATGGCCGGTGCGCGCGTCGCACTCGTCGATCCGGGCCTAGTGAAGACTCCGACGGCCGTGCAGGTGACGATGGGCTATGACCCGGTGATCATGGAGAGGATGGTGGAATTCTTGCCGGTTAGCCGGAGCCCCTCGATCGAGACCCCTCTCGTGTCGTAGAGGCAAGGCACGGCGCGCCACGGGCTGATCTTGGCGCTCAAGTCCGGCTGTTTCGCGGACATGTCAAGAAGCGAGAAGGCCGCCCAGAGGCGGCCTTCTCGCTTGCTGCAACACTACCCTGCTTCAACTGCTGCCGAACATCAGGCTCGGCAACCACAATGCGAGACCTGGGAACTCGACCGTGAATGCCAGCCCGATGAGCTGCAGGATCACGAATGGGATGATCCCCGCGTAGATGTGCTGCATCTTCACGCCACTCGGTGCCACGCCCTTCATGTAGAACAGCGCGAAACCGAACGGGGGCGTCAGGAACGAAGTCTGCAGGTTCACTGCAACCAATATCGCGAACCAATAGATCACTTGCGCCTGCATGAACTGTCGTTGCGATTCGTTGGTCGCCGGCTCCAGACCGAGGTGCGGTGCGAACTCGGGCGCAAGCGATCGAATCACCGGAGCGAAGACCGGCAGGATGATCAAGGTGATCTCGAGAAAGTCGAAGAAGAACCCGAGCAGGAAGATCGCGAACATCAGGATGAACAGCAGCGCCCAGGGTCCCAGGTCGAGCCATTCGATCAATTCGATGATCAAGTCCTCGCCGTAGACGTTCCGGAAGATCGTCGAAAACGCTGTTGCGCCAACGAAGATGAAGAAGATCATCGCCGTGGTGAGCGCCGTGCGATGTACCACGTCGCGCAGCACGCCGATCGTGAGCGTCCGATTCAGCCAGGCCAGCAAGATCGAACCGAAGGCCCCCACGCCAGCCGCTTCCGTCGGCGTGGCCCACCCGCCGAAGATCGAGCCCAACACGAGAACGATCAGGAACACGGGCGGGAAGAAACCCTTTAGCAGGCCACCGAGCAAGGTGTTGCCCTCTGCGCGCCCCATCAGCACCGACGTCACGAAGATCGCCAGGAACGCCACGAGCGGCCAGCTCCATAGATTCGCCAGCGGTGTCTTCTCCATGATGAAGGCACCGATGATCAGTACGGCCGCGATCGCGAGGAACTTGATGACATTCGCGATCCGTGTCGGAGACATCTGGATCGCATCTGCTGGCAAAGCCGGCGCAAGCTTCGGCCGGATAGTCGCAAGCACGAGGATGTACAGGAAATACAGCCCCGAGAGGACAAGCCCCGGCAAGATGGCGCCGACGAACAGGTTGCCCACCGAAACCGCCAGCAGGTTGGCCATCAGCACCAGCATGATCGACGGCGGAATCAGGATGCCCAGGGTCGCGCTGGCGGCGATCGTCCCGGTCGCGAGCGCCGGGTGATAACCGCGCGCCAGCATCGTGGGTAGGGCCAGAAGCGTCATCATCACGACCGACGCACCGATGATGCCGGTCGTCGCCGCCATCACGGTCCCCATGACCGTCACGGAAAGCGCGAGCCCGCCAGGTACCCGGCGCAAGAGAACCTGCAGGATGTGCAGGAGGTCTTCGGCTACCTTCGACTTCTCGAGCATCGTCCCCATGAAGACGAAACACGGGATCGCAACCAGAATCGGGTTCTGGACGGCGCCGGAGCCGCCGTCACCTCCCCAGACCCGTTGGATGATCTGAAAGAAGACCGCGAAGTCGAGGATCTCCAGCTTGATCGCGATGAAACCGGAAAGAATCGAGATTCCGCCCAGCGCGAACGCGACCGGCATCCCGGTGAACAGGATCAGCGCGAGGCACATGAACATGTACGCGCCGATATAGGTGTACAGATGATCGTAGATGACTTCCCACACGGTCTGTCCCCTAGTTCGACTGCGGTTTGTGATGGGTGGCTGCCTGCTCGGCCGCCACGGCACGCTCGGCTTCCTCGCGCGCCTTCTTCAGTTCGTCGGAAACATCCGAGTAGATCTCCAGTGCCCTCTCCGCGTCGAGCCGATCTTCCGCACCGCCGAACAGCACCACCAGCAGACGCATCAGGGTCGCGATGACGGCCATGGCCGCGGTGGTGAACCCGAAGATCAGAAAACTCTTGATGATCCAGCGCACCCCGATCCCGGTCAGCGAGTCGGAGCCCTCGCCCTGGTGAAAACTAAGCGAGGTCATCTGCCATGCCTCGGACAGCATCACATACAGGAAGGGGACGGCCAGTATCAACAAGCCGAAGAATTCGAGCCAGGTCTGCTTGCGGTGCGGCAACAGTTCGCGAAAGACATCCACCCGCACATGCGCGTTGGCAAGATAGGCGAAGCCGAAGGTCATCAGCAGCAAGACCGCGTGAAAGTGCCACTCGAGGTCCTGCAGGATCGTCGACACCGAGAGACCGGTGTGCGCGGTGATCTCCGAAAAATAGAGCCGGGTCACATCCAGCTTTCTGGTGACCACGTCGAAGATGATCACGGCGATCAACGGCAGGATGATCCAACCCGCCGTCTTGCCGAGCCACCGCGTAAAGCGGTCTATCGCACCGGCAAACCGAAGTAGGCTTTTCATGATGGTCTCTCGATCTTTGCAGGCTTCGTCGCCCCTGCGGGTCGTACCGACTCGACCGTGGACAGGCCACGGGCCGACGTCTCATTCGTCAGTTGGGCTGTCGGCGCGCATTGAGATCGAGCGTGAACACACGCCGATCCATTGCGAGCCGACAAGCAGCGCCTGGCTCCTCGAGCCTTTTCCCTGTTGCACGGCGCCACAATCCGGCACCGAAGCGCTCACCTATAGAGTGCCCGCTGTCGGTCACAACTGCAGCACAGTGTCTCCAGCCCTTGATTCGGGTCGGCATGCTGCGCGCGCGTGCGGCCTCTTTGGCGTGGCATCCTCGATGAAACGAAGATGCCACGCAAAGAACTTGCCGCGCGCCCGCGCGCGCCGCCTCGACTACTTCAGGTAGCCGCGCTCGCCCCAGACCTTGTACTTCTCGTGGAACGAGGAGTAGCTGTCCCAGAGCTTCTTCACATCCTTGTTCGCCTTGATCTCATCGGCGAGGACTTGCTCCCAGGCTTTGCGGAGCTCCTTCAGGATGTCGTCGGACCACGTCATCATCTTGACGCCGTCTTTCTCGTTGGCGAGCATTGCAGCGAACTGCGAAGACTCACCATCGGCGATCTCGATTCCCACGTTCGCTTTGCAAGCCGTGTAGAGCATCGCCTGATACTCCTTGGGCAAGCCCTTCCACTTGTCCATGTTGACCAGGACTTCGTTCGTGGTCGCCTGCTGGTGCCAGCCCGGGAAGTAGTTGTACTTCGCAATCTGGTAAAAGCCGAGCGAACGGTCGATGGCCGGCATGGAGAACTCGGTGGCGTCGATCGTGCCCAGCTCCAGAGCCGGGTAGATGTCGGCCGCCGCAAGCTGTTGCGTTGACACGCCGAACTTCTGCATCACCTTCGCGCCCATGCCGAAGAAGCGCATCTTCAACCCCTTGAGCTCGGCAAGGCTGTTGATCGGCTTACGGAACCAGCCCGAGGTCTCCGGGGAGATCAGGCCGCACATCATGAACTTGATGTTGTCTCGAGCGTAGAGTTCTTCGCCGATCTTGTTGCCGCCACCGTACTCCAGCCAGGCAAGGAATTCACCGAGCCCTGGACCGAACGGCCAGGTCGACATGAACGCGTAGGCAGAATTCTTGCCCTGGTTCGCACCGGGCGTACCGTAGGCGGCCTCGAAGCTACCCTTGCTGACGGGGTCGTAGTAAGCGTATCCACCAGCCAGCGCACCCGGCTCGAAGACCTTGATATCGAACTTGCCGCCGGACATGTCCTTGACCCACTCGGCCATGCGATAGCCCGGAGGGCCGATCACCGCGAGGTTCTTGCCGAATGCCGAATGCATTTTCCAGCGAACCTTCTTCTGCGCGTGAGCCGTGTCCGGTGCCAGAGCAGTAACCGCTACCGCCGCAGCGGCCGCAAGCACACCGAGTCGCTTGAATGCGAATGACTTCATTTATCTCCTCCGTCCAGGATTCTCGTACCATCGGGAGCCCTGTCGCTGCCCGACTTGCTGCGACTCTAACACAACCCCCCTTCGCACCATACAGCCAGCGCACCCGCAATTCGGCCCCGCAGTGTCCATGCCCCCGCACCCCACGCAAGCCCCCAGCGACAGCAAGTCGCAGAGCCTGGGCATCGCAGCGGCCTTGATTGCTTACGGGACCTGGGGCCTCTACCCGCTCTTCTTCAAGCTGCTGGCGGGCATCGCACCCACACAGGTACTCGCACATCGAGTGGTCTGGTCATGCGCTTTGCTTTGCGCCGTTGTCCTGAGCAGCCAGGCCTTGCGACGCGGCATCCGTGTGTCTTGGACCACAGCCACCGTCGTCGACGTCGTTCTAGCCACGCTCTTTATCTCGTTCAACTGGTACGTCTTCATCTACGCGGTCACAGTCGATCGCATTCTCGACGTCAGCCTCGGTTACTTCCTGAACCCGATCATCAGTGCCCTTCTTGGAATCCTGGTGCTCGGCGAGCGCTCCTCTCGCCCGAAGACGGCGGCGATCGGGATCGCCGCCCTAGGCATGACAGCCACATTCCTCGTCGCGGGCAGGCTGCCGATCATTCCACTGATCCTCGCTTGGAGCTTCGGCTTTTACGGGCTCGTCAAGAAGCAAAGCAAGTTGGGCAGCGCGCAAGGACTCCTGATCGAGACCCTAGCGCTGACCCCATTCGCAATCGCGTACCTCCTAACGATCGAGGTCAACCCAACCACTTATGAGCCACGACAATGGATATGGCTCATTGTCTCCGGGGCGATGACGGTACTTCCCCTAACCGCCCTGGCTAGCGCTGCGAAGCGTATCGAACTGGGAACTTTGGCGTATTTTCAGTACCTCGCGCCCGCAGCCCACTTCGCGATCGCGGTGTGGATCTACAACGAAACAGTCGACTTGGCACGAATGATCGCCTTCGGCAGCACCCTACTTGCGATCGCAACGGTCTCGGCCGGAACCTTGATGGGGCGCATCCGGCGAAAGACACCGCCTCCGAACGAACTCCGGCTGCACCAGACGCGTTAGACGCGGTGCCAGATGGCGCTCCGCTAGGAAGCCCCCTGTCCAGTCAAGTCCAGCGAGTCCACCGAGCGGCCCTGATCCATCGTTCGCGCCGCCCTGCCCCCAAACCAACGCTCGGATTCCAACATCGCGCTCGGGACGCGCCAGTACCTGCCATGCGCCAAGGTGCCAGATACTGCCCCCAGCATCATCTAGCCAAGCACCTGCGGCGACACGGATCGCAGCATGAAGCGGCGTCCGCGCGCGAGAAGGCGTCAACTCTGTCGACATCGATTGCACAAAGAAAAACGCCCCGGAAATAATTTCCGGGGCGTTAGAGGAACTGCCTGACGATGCCCTACTTTCACAAGCGGATGCTAACTATCATCGGCGCAACGGCGTTTCACGGTCCTGTTCGGGATGGGAAGGGGTGGTTCCACCGCGCTATGGTCATCAGGCATGACTTGTTGCCGAGTAGCAGCGCTACTCAGCCAATCTGGTAAGAAGATCGTATCAGTCTTCGACTAGTCGGTTTGCAAGCAAACCAATGTATGTAATTGCACCTACACCTGCGGTCTAGCTGACTTACGGCTGCCTTCGCAGCCCTCGCAAAGTTATAGGGTCAAGCCTCACGGGCAATTAGTACCAGTTAGCTTAACGTGTTACCACGCTTCCACACCTGGCCTATCAACGTCCTGGTCTCGGACGACCCTTGAGGGGGATCGAGTCCCCAGGGAGATCTCATCTTCAGGCAAGTTTCCCGCTTAGATGCTTTCAGCGGTTATCTCTTCCGCACATAGCTACCCAGCAATGCCACTGGCGTGACAACTGGTACACCAGAGGTGCGTCCACTCCGGTCCTCTCGTACTAGGAGCAGCCCCCGTCAAATCTCCAACGCCCACAGCAGATAGGGACCAAACTGTCTCACGACGTTTTGAACCCAGCTCACGTACCACTTTAAATGGCGAACAGCCATACCCTTGGGACCGGCTACAGCCCCAGGATGTGATGAGCCGACATCGAGGTGCCAAACACCGCCGTCGATATGAACTCTTGGGCGGTATCAGCCTGTTATCCCCGGAGTACCTTTTATCCGTTGAGCGATGGCCCTTCCATTCAGAACCACCGGATCACTATGTCCTGCTTTCGCACCTGCTCGACTTGTCAGTCTCGCAGTTAAGCACGCTTTTGCCCTTGCACTTTAGGCACGATGTCCGACCGTGCCAAGCGTACCTTCGAACTCCTCCGTTACGCTTTAGGAGGAGACCGCCCCAGTCAAACTGCCTACCATGCACTGTTCCCAGCCCGGATAACGGGCCTAGGTTAGAACCGCGAACAAACCAGGGTGGTATTTCAAGGTTGGCTCCATGCGAACTAGCGTCCGCACTTCAAAGCCTCCCACCTATCCTACACAAATCGGCTCGTAGTCCAATGCAAAGCTACAGTAAAGGTTCATGGGGTCTTTCCGTCTAGCTGCGGGTAGATTGCATCTTCACAACCATTTCAACTTCGCTGAGTCTCGGGAGGAGACAGTGTGGCCATCGTTACGCCATTCGTGCAGGTCGGAACTTACCCGACAAGGAATTTCGCTACCTTAGGACCGTTATAGTTACGGCCGCCGTTTACCGGGGCTTCGATCAAGAGCTTGCACCCCATCACTTAACCTTCCGGCACCGGGCAGGCGTCACACCCTATACGTCCACTTTCGTGTTTGCAGAGTGCTGTGTTTTTGTTAAACAGTCGCAGCCACCGATTCTCTGCGACCCTTTCGCCCTTGTGTTGTTCACACTCAAGCTACCGGGGCACACCTTCTTCCGAAGTTACGGTGTCAATTTGCCGAGTTCCTTCTCCCGAGTTCTCTCAAGCGCCTGAGAATACTCATCTCGCGCACCAGTGTCGGTTTGCGGTACGGTCGTTCTGAGCTGAAGCTTAGAGGCTTTTCCTGGGACCCCTTCCAGTTGCTTCGCGAGACATGCTCACTCGTCTCGACCCCTCGGCATACGCCTGGCGGATTTTCCTACCAGACACCTACAGGCCAAGAACCGGGACATCCAACACCCGGACAACCTTTCACGATCCGTCCCCCCATCGCACTCAGAATCGGTGCTGGAATATTAACCAGCTTCCCATCGACTACGGCTTTCGCCCTCGCCTTAGGGGCCGACTCACCCTACGCCGATGAACGTTGCGTAGGAAACCTTGCGCTTACGGCGAACGGGCTTTTCACCCGTTTTAACGCTACTCATGTCAGCATTCGCACTTCTGATATCTCCAGCATTCCTCACGGAACACCTTCGCAGATCTACAGAACGCTCCCCTACCACTTGCTTACGCAAATCCGCAGCTTCGGTTACCCGCTTAGCCCCGTTACATCTTCCGCGCAGGACGACTCGATCAGTGAGCTATTACGCTTTCTTTAAAGGGTGGCTGCTTCTAAGCCAACCTCCTGACTGTCTTAGCCTTCCCACTTCGTTTCCCACTTAGCGGATATTAGGGACCTTAGCTGGCGGTCTGGGTTGTTTCCCTCTTGACCATGGACGTTAGCACCCACAGTCTGTCTGCCATGCTCATACTTCCAGGTATTCGGAGTTTGCTATGGCGAGGTAAGTCGCGATGACCCCCCCAACCATTACAGTGCTCTACCCCCTGGAGCAATACATGACGCACTACCTAAATAGTTTTCGGGGAGAACCAGCTATCTCCGGGTTTGTTTAGCCTTTCACCCCTACCCACAGCTCATCCGCTACTTTTGCAACAGTAGTCGGTTCGGACCTTCAGTAAGTGTTACCTCACCTTCATCCTGGCCATGGGTAGATCACCCGGTTTCGGGTCTACATCTAGCGACTGGATCGCCCTATTCGGACTCGGTTTCCCTACGCCTTCCCTAAACGGTTAAGCTTGCCACTAAACGTAAGTCGCTGACCCATTATACAAAAGGTACGCCGTCACCCTTGCGGGCTCCGACTGTTTGTATGCACGCGGTTTCAGGATCTATTTCACTCCCCTCCCGGGGTTCTTTTCGCCTTTCCCTCACGGTACTAGTTCACTATCGGTCGATCACGAGTATTTAGCCTTGGAGGATGGTCCCCCCATCTTCAGACAGGATTTCACGTGTCCCGCCCTACTTATTGCGCGCTCAGTACCACCGACAAGTTTTTACGTACGGGGCTATCACCCACTATGGCCGGACTTTCCAGACCGTTCTGTTAACTCGTCGACTATCACGCACTGGCTACTCCGATTTCGCTCGCCACTACTTTCGGAATCTCGGTTGATTTCTTTTCCTGCAGCTACTTAGATGTTTCAGTTCGCTGCGTTCGCCTCCACGCGCCTATGTATTCAGCACGGGATGACCCAAAAGGGCCGGGTTTCCCCATTCGGAAATCTGCGGATCAAAGCTTGTTTGCTAGCTCCCCGCAGCTTATCGCAAGCTACAACGTCCTTCATCGCCTGTGATCGCCAAGGCATCCACCACGTGCACTTATTCACTTGACCCTATAACTTTGCCGACTCCAACGGAGTCGAAGAGTCAAGTCAGCGTTAAGTGCCGCATACATCTCAAAGTTCTTTGGAGAACCTTGATTGCTGTAAATGCAATCACATACCCGTAATTAGTCAAAAAGACTGATTACGATATCTTCTTCCAGATTGTTAAAGAACAGCCGATCATTCCAAAGAATGAAGGATAAGCTGCGTGCGAACACGCAACTTACGCTTCATACCTTCTAGTGAAACTGGTGGAGGTGAACGGGATCGAACCGATGACCCCCTGCTTGCAAAGCAGGTGCTCTCCCAGCTGAGCTACACCCCCGTGTGAACCCATTTATAGATGGTGGGTCTGGTTGGATTCGAACCAACGACCCCCGCCTTATCAAGACGGTGCTCTAACCGGCTGAGCTACAGACCCCTAGTTCTGCGAGAGTCCAGACCGAGGCAAGTCCTCAGCTACAGCCGATAAGTGTGGGCGCCTGGCCTTGGCGCCTACTCTGAAAGGAGGTGATCCAGCCGCACCTTCCGATACGGCTACCTTGTTACGACTTCACCCCAGTCATGAGCCCTACCGTGGTAAGCGCCCTCCTTGCGGTTAAGCTACCTACTTCTGGTAGAACCCACTCCCATGGTGTGACGGGCGGTGTGTACAAGACCCGGGAACGTATTCACCGCGACATTCTGATCCGCGATTACTAGCGATTCCGACTTCATGCAGTCGAGTTGCAGACTGCAATCCGGACTACGATCGGTTTTCTGGGATTTGCTCCCCCTCGCGGGTTGGCGACCCTCTGTACCGACCATTGTATGACGTGTGAAGCCCTACACATAAGGGCCATGAGGACTTGACGTCATCCCCACCTTCCTCCGGTTTGTCACCGGCAGTCTCATTAGAGTGCCCAACTAAATGTAGCAACTAATGACAAGGGTTGCGCTCGTTGCGGGACTTAACCCAACATCTCACGACACGAGCTGACGACAGCCATGCAGCACCTGTGCTCAGGTTCCCTTTCGGGCACCAATCCATCTCTGGAAAGTTCCTGGCATGTCAAGCGTAGGTAAGGTTTTTCGCGTTGCATCGAATTAATCCACATCATCCACCGCTTGTGCGGGTCCCCGTCAATTCCTTTGAGTTTTAACCTTGCGGCCGTACTCCCCAGGCGGTCTACTTCACGCGTTAGCTGCGTTACCAAGGAAATAAATCCCCGACAACTAGTAGACATCGTTTAGGGCGTGGACTACCAGGGTATCTAATCCTGTTTGCTCCCCACGCTTTCGTGCATGAGCGTCAGTGTTATCCCAGGAGGCTGCCTTCGCCATCGGTGTTCCTCCGCATCTCTACGCATTTCACTGCTACACGCGGAATTCCACCTCCCTCTGACACACTCTAGCACTGCAGTCACAAATGCAGTTCCCAGGTTGAGCCCGGGGATTTCACATCTGTCTTACAGCGCCGCCTGCGCACGCTTTACGCCCAGTAATTCCGATTAACGCTCGCACCCTACGTATTACCGCGGCTGCTGGCACGTAGTTAGCCGGTGCTTATTCTTCCGGTACCGTCATCCCGGCGAGGTATTAGCCCACCGTATTTCTTCCCGAACAAAAGTGCTTTACAACCCGAAGGCCTTCTTCACACACGCGGCATTGCTGGATCAGGCTTTCGCCCATTGTCCAAAATTCCCCACTGCTGCCTCCCGTAGGAGTCTGGGCCGTGTCTCAGTCCCAGTGTGACTGGTCGTCCTCTCAAACCAGTTACAGATCGTCGCCTTGGTAGGCCATTACCCCACCAACAAGCTAATCTGACATCGGCTGCTCCAATAGCACGAGGCCCGAAGGTCCCCCGCTTTCCACCGTAGTGCGTATGCGGTATTAATCCGGCTTTCGCCGAGCTATCCCCCACTACTGGGTACATTCCGATGCGTTACTCACCCGTTCGCCACTCGTCAGCGGGCCGAAGCCCCTGTTACCGTTCGACTTGCATGTGTAAAGCATGCCGCCAGCGTTCAATCTGAGCCAGGATCAAACTCTTTGGTTCGATCTTTTTGGTTGCCCCGAACTTCGACGAATCGAAGAACAAGGGCGGCTCAACGGAATCGACATTTCCTGATTTCTCAGGATCTGATCGTTTCTCGTGTGAGCGTACTCAATTTTTTGAGCCCCTCCGCTACGACCGAAAGAATCGGACGCCGCGTTGGGTTGGCGCTTCGGCCAAACACCCACACTTATCGGCTGTTAGTTTTTAAAGAGCGGTTGCTTTTGACTTGCCGTTGTTTTCGACTCGTCAGCAGCACAGAAGGGAGATTATGGCGCGGCTATTTCTGCCTGTCAAGCCAGTTGTGCCGCTTTTTTTTCGAGCGACCGTTCGGTGTGGCTGAAGCGCCGTTTTGTCGTGCTGCTTTCGCAACACTTGGCGCCGCTACCGACTTGGCGCGCCGGAAGGCGCACCCCGAACCAACCAACTTGACCCTCGTTGCACTCGACCTTGCGGCCAAGCACATCGTCCAAGCTACTCACTTCTCCTGCTTCTCGTGTTGGCCTGCTGGTCTGCAGGACTTTTCGTGAAGCAAGCCAGTAACTATAGCAGGATTTTTCGTAGATGCAAATTCGCGCTCGACCTGTCGCGTTCGGGCGTTGCGCGGTGTGCTCATCGGTTCTTGAAGTCGGGCTTGCGCTTCTCGAGGAATGCCGCCATCCCTTCCTTCTGATCGTCGGTCGCAAAGAGCGAATGCATCATGCGGCGCTCGTAGATCAGTCCCTCGCCCAGCGGTGTCTCGAAGGATCGATTCACCGCATCCTTTGCCATGAGGACCGACGGTAGCGAGAACGACGCGATCAAGGTAGCGGCTTCGATCGTCTCTTCCAGGCACCGCTCCGGTGCCACCACGCGCGACACCAGGCCGCTGCGCTCTGCCTCGTTGGCATCCATCATGCGCGCGGTAAGACAAAGGTCCATTGCCTTTGCCTTTGAGATCGCTCGCGGAAGCCGCTGGGTACCACCCGCCCCGGGGATTACGCCCAGACGGATCTCCGGCTGTCCGAAGCGGGCGGTCTCGGATGCGATCACGATGTCGCACATCATCGCCAGCTCGCAGCCACCGCCGAGCGCAAATCCCATGACGGCGGCAAGCACCGGCTTGCGTACCTGGCGGATCGTCTCCCAGTTGCGGGTCAGGTACTGGCTGTGGAACACGTCCATGTACGAATAGTTCGCCATTGCGGCAATGTCGGCTCCGGCGGCAAAGGCCTTTTCGTTGCCTGTGAGCACGATCGCTCCGATGTTCTCGTCCGCATCGAATGCGAGCAAGGCCTCGCCCAGCTCGTCCATCAGGGCGTCGTTCAGCGCGTTCAGTTGCTTGGGCCGGTTCAATCGGATGAGTCCGACTCGCCCGTGAGTTTCTACCAGGATGTTCTCGTAAGCCATCGATGCGTCTCCATGTGGCTGGTCATGCGGGTGAATGATCGCTAGTGAATGATACGAGCCGGCGCACGACGATGTCGCGGCGCTTGGCGCTCCGGATCAGGCGCGCGAGCGGCTCTGAAGCGCCGTCGCGCGTGGGTGCCTGGCGCGCGCTACGATATCGATTCCGTGCCGTGCATCGAGCACCGCACTCGACTCGCCGTCTCGGGCCGACGGCGGCTGACGGAGTGGACATGATCGACGAGGCTGCCGACAAGGACGCGCTTGCGAGGGCTTGCGCGCAGGCCATGTGGTCCGAAGATCGGGCATCCAAGGCGGTGGGAATGCAACTCGAAGAGGTTCGCGCGGGCTATGCGCGGCTCACGATGCGAGTTCGGGCCGACATGACCAATGGTCATGGGCTTTGCCACGGTGGCTACATCTTCATGCTGGCAGACAGCACGTTCGCATTCGCCTGCAACAGCCACAACCAACGCGCGGTCGCCGCCGGCGCGGAAATTCACTTCCTGGCCCCTGCGTTCGAGAACGACCACCTGAGCGCAGAGGGAGTCGAGCAACACCTTGCCGGTCGAACCGGAATCTACGACATGCGGGTCACGGACCAGAACGGCCGACTGATCGCGCTTTTCAGGGGCCGCTCTGCAACTATCAAGGGCCAATTGGTCGAATGACGTGAATCGCCACATCATGGCGGTCGCAAGGGCGGGCGAACGCCCGAGGAGGATGACGAGATGATGACGCAGAAGATGTCGGCCGGCGGATTTCCGCTGGACCCCATCGAGACCGCGAGCGTCGACGAACTGCGGGCGCTGCAACTCGAGCGGCTGAAGTGGTCGATCGCGCATGCCTACAACAACGTCAAGCACTTCAGGGTCAAGTGCGACGAAAAGGGAGTGGCTCCCGGCGATCTGAAATCCCTCGGGGACATTCGCCTGTTCCCTTTCACTGCCAAGGGTGACCTTCGGGAGACCTACCCCTTCGGCATGTTCGCCGTTCCGCGCGATCGGGTCGTTCGAATCCATGCTTCGAGCGGCACGACCGGAAAGCCCACTGTCGTCGGCTATACCTCGAAGGATATCGATACCTGGGCAGCGCTGGTGGCGCGATCGATTCGGGCAGCCGGGGCACGACCGGGCGATATCGTTCATGTCAGCTACGGCTACGGACTGTTTACTGGCGGCTTGGGCGCACACTACGGCGCCGAGAAGCTCGGCTTGACGGTCGTACCATTCGGGGGCGGCCAGACCGAGCGCCAGGTCATGCTGATGAACGACTTCCGTCCCGACATCATCATGGTCACGCCGAGCTACATGCTCGCGATCGCAGACGAGTTCGAACGCCAGGGAATGGATCCGCGTGACACCAGTATCCGGATCGGAATCTTCGGCGCGGAACCCTGGACCAACGAAATGCGGCGCGAGATCGAGCAACGTTGCGCCATGTCCGCTGTCGACATCTACGGCCTGTCCGAAGTGATGGGGCCGGGCGTCGCCAACGAGTGCATCGAGACCCAGGACGGCCCGACGATCTGGGAAGATCATTTCTACCCCGAGATCGTCGACCCTATCTCCGGCGAGCCCGTGCCGGACGGTGAAGCGGGCGAGCTCGTGTTCACGTCCCTGACCAAGGAAGCGCTTCCGATCATTCGCTATCGGACCCGCGATCTGACGCGGCTGCTGCCGGGCAGTGCCCGCACGATGCGGCGCATGGAGAAGATCACCGGTCGATCGGACGACATGATGATCATCCGGGGCGTCAACGTGTTCCCGTCGCAGATCGAGGAACTGCTGCTGAAGCGCCCTGAACTCTCGCCGCACTATGTCTGCGAGCTGACCCGATCGGGGCCGATGGACGAACTCACGGTACGCGTCGAACTCAAGCCCGAGATCGGTTCGCACGATCGGGCCAGCGCCGCGGGCGCCGAAGCCGCACTGGCCCAATCGATCAAGTCGTACATCGGTGTCAGCGCGAGAATCATCGCTGAGCAACCGGGCGCGATTGCCCGCTCGATGGGCAAGGCTCAACGCGTGATCGATAGGCGCAAGTGACCTCTGCCGCCGGTGAACCATTCGGGCCGGCGGGCGATTCCCGATACACAACCAGGAGAAACCCAAGGTGTTCAAGGCGATCTTTCTCGAGAAGGCGGAGAGCAACGATTTCACGGCCGCGGTCAAGTCGCTCGACGAGGCATTGCTCGACGAGCACGCGGGTGACGGCGATGTCGATGTCGCGGTCGAGTACTCCACGATCAACTACAAGGACGGCCTGGCAATCGCGAACCGCAGCCCTGTGGTCCGCAAGTGGCCGATGGTGGCTGGCATCGACGGTGCGGGCACGGTAACGGCAAGTCGAAACGCCGCATTCCAGCCGGGCGACCGGGTCGTTCTCAACGGATATGGCGCCGGCGAGACCCAATGGGGGTGCTTGTCGCAGAAGGCGCGCCTGAAGGGATCGCAGCTGCTCAAGCTGCCCGAAGGCATCTCGACTCGCCAGGCCGCGGCGATCGGAACCGCCGGCTACACCGCCATGCTTTGCGTCATGATGCTGGAGCGCCACGGACTGGCCCGCGACGGGGGCGAGATCCTGGTGACGGGGGCCGCGGGCGGCGTCGGAAGCGTCGCGATCTCTCTGCTTGCCGCGAACGGATACAAGGTCGTGGCTTCGACCGGACGCGCATCCGAAGCAGCGTACCTCGAGGAACTCGGTGCGACGGAGGTCATCGATCGCGCGACACTTTCGGAACCAGGGCGGCCGTTGCAGAAGGAACGTTGGGCGGGTGTCGTGGACACCGTCGGATCCGCCACGTTGGCCAATGCCTGCGCACAGACCCGCTACCGCGGCGTGGTCGCCGCATGCGGCCTCGCCCAAGGCATGGACTTCAAGGCGACCGTCGCCCCGTTCATCCTTCGCGGCGTCGTACTCGCGGGGGTCGACTCGGTCATGTGCCCAATGGAGGATCGCGTGGTGGCCTGGGATCGGCTCGGGCGCGAGCTCGATGCCTCGCGGCTGGAACTGATCAGCCGGGAAGTCGGCCTCGATGAAGCCATCGGCGTGGCCAACGACATTCTCGCCGGTCAGGTTCGCGGCCGTACGATCGTCGACGTCAACCGCTGAAGCACTGCATGACGCCGGGCGCGATCGGGATATTGCTCGCGGCCGGCGCCGGCTCCCGCTTCGCGCGGGCGAGCGGCGGCAAGGACAAACTCCTGGCGAAGGCCGGAAGCGCCGACGACAGCGCAACGGTGCTGGCGATGTCTGCTCGCGCGCTGCGCGACGGCTGCGAGCGGACGATCGCGGTCGTTCGACCCGGACAAGCCGCGCGCCGCACGGTGCTCGAGACTGCGGGTTGCGAGGTCGTCGAATCGAAGCGCGCGGACGGGGGCATGGGCTTCAGCCTGGCCGATGCCGTAGAGGCCGTGCTCGGGCGCTACCATCCTCGTTTCTTGGTCATTCTTCTGGGCGATCTCCCGTCGATTCGCGCTGGCACCGTCCCCTCTATTCTTGCCGCCGCGGCGAACCGGGTGCCCGCGGGCTCGACTCGCGTCGTCGTCCCCGTCTACCGTGGCCTCAGAGGACATCCGACGGTGTTCTTTCCCTGCCATTTCGGCGCCCTTCTCGCCTGCCAGGGGGATCGCGGCGCCGTCGGTGTCGTGCGCGAGTTCGGAGCGTGCGAGATCGATGTCGACGATCCGGGAATACTCCACGACATCGATCTGCCCGACGATCTGCGTGAGATGCCTCCGACCAGCGATTCGAGATGACCCCATGAAAAAGCGCAACAGTGCAACAGGCGATGCCGTCGCCTATACGATCGACGCGATCGATCCTCATGCCCACCTTTTCGAGGTCACGCTGCGCGTCCCGAAGCCGGCCCCGGACGGACAGCGATTCAGTCTCCCGGCCTGGATTCCGGGTAGCTACATGATTCGGGACTTCGCCAGGCACATCGTGTCGATCGAGGCGAGCAGCGGTCGTCGACCGGTCGGACTGACGAAGCTCGACAAACACACCTGGCTGACGAGTCCCTGCAAGGGAGCGCTCGAGCTCAGGTACCGGGTGTACGCCTGGGACTTGTCGGTACGCGGCGCCCACCTCGACGCGACCCATGGGTTCTTCAACGGGACCAGCGTCTTTCTATGCGCCGAAGGGCTGGAGCACCAGAGCTGCCTGGTCGAGATCCGACGTCCCAAGGGCTCTCGGTTCTCGCGCTGGCGCGTGGCCACCACCCTGACGCCCGATGGCGCGGCCTTATGGCAATTCGGCACCTACCGTGCCGCGGACTACGACGAGCTGATCGATCATCCAGTCGAGATCGGCGCGTTCGAGAGCATCGGTTTCGATGCAGGCCGTGCCCGTCACGAGATCGTCGTGACCGGTCGGCACGATGGCGACCTCGAGCGCTTTGCCTCTGACTTGAAGCGCATCTGTGAAGCCCAGATCGCAATGTTCGACCCGCGGACTCGGCGCGCACCGGTCGAGCGCTACCTGTTCCTGCTCACCGTCGTCGACGACGGCTACGGCGGGCTCGAGCATCGCTCGAGTACTGCTTTGATCTGTCCTCGGCGCAATCTGCCGGTACGCGTTCCACAAGGCAAGGCAAGCACCAAGGCAAGCACCGTGCGGCGCCCATCGCCGGACGACGCCTACCAGGAACTGCTGGGGCTGGCGAGCCATGAGTATTTTCACACCTGGCACGTCAAGCGCATACGCCCCAAGGCGTTCTGCGACGCCGATCTGGCGCGGGAAGTACATACCCGCCTGCTGTGGGTCTTCGAGGGATTCACCTCGTACTACGACGACCTGATGCTGGTTCGCAGCGCGGTAATCGATCGCGAGCGCTACCTGAAGACCCTGGGCAAGACAATCTCCGGCGTCATGCGCGGGCCGGGCAGACTGATGCAAAGTGTCGCCGAGTCGAGCTTCGATGCATGGACCAAGTTCTACCGGCAGGACGAGAACGCGCCAAACGCGATCGTCAGCTACTACGCGAAAGGCGCCCTGGTGGCACTCGCCCTCGATCTCGAGATTCGCAGACGCACGGACGGCAAGCGCTCGCTGGACGACGTGATGCGACACATGTGGGCCGCGTATCGAGCCGCGCCCCACGACGGCATCGCGGAAGGAGATGTGCCCGCGATCGTTCATGCCGCGACCGGCGTCGACCTGAGCGACCGGATCCGGGCCTGGGCCGACGGGACCGACGACTTGCCGCTTTCGCGCCTGCTGCATGACATCGGTATCGAAATGCAGGCCGACGCCGACGGCGCGCTGCCATGGCTCGGTATTCGGCAGGCCGAGGCAGCCGGCGGCGTGAGGATCACTCACTGCCTGAACGGGTCTGCGGCGCAGGTGGCGGGGCTGAGCGCGGGCGACCTCGTCATTGCGATCGATGGCCTTCGCACCGACTCCGTCAAGCGCCTGGAAGGACTGCTGTCCAGGCGCCGCGCCGAAGAAACCGTACTCGTACACGCATTCCGCCGCGACGAGTTGCACGAGTTCTCCGTCGTGCTGGAGCCGGCACCGAAGAACACGGTCACCCTTTCCATGCACGCGAAGGCCGGCCCGGGCCCGGCTCGATTGCGCGGCCAATGGTTAAAGATGGTGCCCAGCCGATCCGGACGAGGCCGCACTCACTGACAATCCTCCCCCGGCGCCCCGGCGCCGGACACGAATTCAAGCGGCTTGCTGCCGGCGGGAGGATATGGAATGAACATCGAATCGCTATGGGCCTTCGTCACCACGCGCGGCGTCGACTTGGGCCTGAAGGTTGCCGGCGCGCTTGCGCTGTGGATCGTTGGTCGCTGGCTCATCGGAATCGTCACCCGCCTGATCTCCGCCGGGATGAACCGCAACCGGGTCGACCCGACCTTGGGGCGCTATGTCGTGTCGATCGTGGGCATGTTGCTGACGATCGTCCTGGTACTCGGCATTCTCGGTTTCTTCGGCGTGGAGACAACGAGCTTCGCGGCGCTGCTGGCGGGCGCGGGCCTGGCAATCGGGACCGCATGGGGCGGTCTGCTGACGCATTTCGCGGCGGGCGCCTTCCTGTTGGTCCTGCGTCCATTCAAGGTAGGGGACTTCATCGCGGCTGGCGGTGCGACGGGAACGGTCCGCGAGATCGGCTTGTTTACCACCACCATCGTCGGCCTGGACAACGTGACGATGATCGTCGGGAACAATCGGATCTTCGCCGACAACATCCAGAACTTCTCGGCGCTCCCCTACCGTCGGGTCGATTGCCTGGCGAAGGTGGCCAATTCCGTCGATCCGTCGGCGGCGATCGAACGTCTTCGGAGCGCCATTGCCGCGGTTCCGAACGTCGTCAGCGCGCCCGCGCCGGAGATCGAGATCCTTCATTTCACGCCGGAGGGCCCGATGTTGGCGGTACGCCCGTTCGCGAACAATGATCACTACTGGCAGGTATATTTCGATACCTACCGGAAGATCATCGAAGTGTTCGCAGCCGCCGGCTATCCCGTGCCGGAAACGCCGGTCGTCGAACGTCGTGTCCAGGAGTAAAGCGGATCGTTCCAAGACCAGTCACGCTGCGAGCAGCAGCCCGGCTGCGACACGAGAGGCACGGAGCGCGTCGGCTGGCGCGCGCTATCGCGGCGCTTCTGATCGGCGCAGTCGGCGGCGCCTTCGCGCAACATCTCTCGGAAACCGATCTGTGCCTGCTGGTCGCCCTGCGCGACGCCAGTCCCACCGATACGGTCGCGGCGGTTCGAGGGCGATGCCAGTCGCAGACGGCTTCCTATTTCGAGCGCCGTCATCGCGAGGAAGACACCGCGCTGCGAGCGGGAAGCGCCTATCTTCCACACCGCCCCAACTATGTTCTCCCGATCGGCGTTGGCAGCGGGTTCCAGGCCGCGCCGGGTAACACCGACGACAACGAGTTCATCCTGCAACTGAGCCTGAAGGTGCCGCTGTGGCGACGCCCCGACGGCAGTGCGGCACCGTTCTACTTCGCCTATACCGGCCGCAGCTGGTGGCAGGCCTACAACAGTGAACGATCGAGCCCGTTTCGCGAGTACAACCATGCGCCGGAGGTCTTCTACGAGCGTCGCTTTGCGGCGCCCCTCGGTGGGTGGATGTTGCGTGCGCTGAGGCTTGGTCTCGAGCATGAATCCAATGGGCGCGACGTGCCCTTTTCTCGAAGCTGGAATCGGGCGTTCGCGCAGCTGGACGCCGACAATGGCGCACGCTGGTGGAGTTCGATGCGGCTGTGGGCACGAATACCGGAATCGGCGAAGTCGGATCCGACCTCTGCGGACGGAGACGACAACCCCGAGATCCGCAAGTACCTCGGCAATGGCGAGTGGCGCGTCGGCTATCGCGCCGAATGGGGGGACCTGCGCTTGAAGCTGCGACGCAGCTTTTCGTCGGGAGGAAAGGGGGCCGCGCAGCTGGGGGTGATCATCCCGTTCACGCGAGGCGAGACCACGCGCGCGCGCTTCTACCTGCACGTCTTCGACGGCTACGGCGAAAGCCTCATCGACTACGATCGACGTGTTCGCCGCATAGGGCTGGGATTCATGCTCAGCGACTAGCGTGCTTTCGATCGGCGCCGGCGAACAGCGCTGCCAACGCGCGTCCCGGATCCGGGGCGCGCATGAAGGTCTCGCCGATCAGGAAGGCGTCGACCCCGGCGGCACGCATCGTCGCGACATCCTGTGGATTCGCGATACCGCTCTCGGTAACGACGATCCGATCCGATGGAATCGCCCCGAGCAGGTCGAGCGTCGCCTGCAGGCTGACGTCGAACGTGCGCAGATTGCGATTGTTGATTCCGAGCAACGGGGTTCGCAATCGCAAGGCCCGGTCCAGCTCGGCTGCGTCATGGACCTCGACCAGCACGTCCATGCCCAGATCCATCGCGCACGCCTCGAGCTCGCTCATGAGCGCGTCATCGAGGGCCGCGACGATGAGCAGGATGCAATCCGCGCCCCAGGTTCGCGCCTCGTAGACCTGGTAGGTATCGACGATGAAGTCCTTTCGCAGTACCGGCAGGCTGCATGCCGTGCGCGCGGCCCGAAGGAACTCGGGTGCCCCCTGGAAGAACTGCGCATCGGTCAGGACCGACAGGCAGGTCGCACCACCTGCCTCATAGCTGCGCGCAATCTCGGGTGGATCGAAGTCTGGGCGAATGACTCCCTTGCTCGGGCTCGCTTTCTTGATCTCGGCGATCACCGCGGCCTGGCCGGCATCGATACGGGCACGCATACGAGCCGCGAAGCCGCGGACAGCGAGCACGTCTCTGGATGTCGCGCCAATCGACTCGGCGTCGCGCTTCAGATCCGCCAGAGCCCGGTGGATCCGCGCGACTTCGATCTCTTTTCGTTTGACCGCCAGAATCTTCTCTAGCACATCGGACATGAGCGACTTCCGTCCCAGGTGAGCGCGGCCAGCATCAGCCGAATCGCCGCGTTACCGCGACCCATTGATCGAGCTTCGCCCTCGCGGCACCGGATTCGATCGTCGCACGCGCGAGTTCGATACCACTGGCGATCGACTCGACGACGTCAGCCGCGTAGAGCGCTGCGCCGGAATTGAGCACCACGATCTCGGTGGGTGTCCCGCCTTCGGCAGACAAGGCCGCCAGCAGCATCTCGCGGGACTCCTCTGCCCCCTCGACCCGCAGGCTGCGATTGCTGACCATGGCCATGCCGAAGTCTTCGGGGTGAATCTCGTATTCGGTGATCTCGCCGTTACGAAGCTCGCCGACCAGCGTGGCCGCCCCGAGCGAGATCTCGTCCATTCCGTCCTTGCCCCACACGACGACAGCGTGCTGGGCACCGAGTTGCTGCAAGGCGCGGACCTGAATGCCGACGAGATCGGGATGAAAGACACCCATCAGGATGTTGGGCGCGCCGGCGGGATTGGTCAGCGGACCGAGAATGTTGAAGATCGTGCGCACGCCCATCTCGCGTCTGATCGGCGCGACGTTCTTCATGGCCGGATGATGATTCGGCGCGAACATGAATCCGATTCCCGTTTCCTCGATGCATTCGCTCACCTGCTCGGGCTCGAGCGCGATATGAGCGCCGAGGGCCTCGAGGACGTCCGCACTGCCGCTACGCGAGGACACGCCACGGTTACCGTGCTTGGCAACCCTACCGCCTGCGGCCGCCACAACGAACATCGAGGCGGTCGAGATGTTGAACGTGTGCGAGCCATCGCCGCCAGTGCCCACGATGTCGACGAAATGTGGGCCGCCCTCGACATGAACGTGGCGCGCGAACTGACGCATGACCTTGGCTGCGGCCGTTATCTCGCCAATGGTCTCCTTCTTGACACGCAGTCCCGTGAGAATGGCCGCACTCATGACCGGCGACATCTCGCCGCTCATGATCATGGTCATCAGCTTGAGCATCTCGTCATGAAAGATCTCCCGATGCTCGATGCAGCGTTGTAGCGCCTCCTGCGGCGTGATCGTCATGCCCCTCCTCCTGTGAGTACCCGTTGCTCACGCAACGGCTTGTTTCGCGCCGGCCCGCGTCCGGGACAGAAAGCGTCGCAGCATATCGTGCCCGTGCGCGGACGCGATGGACTCCGGATGGAACTGAACGCCTTCGACGTCCAGTTCACGGTGTCGAACGCCCATGATCTCGCCATCGTCCGTCCACGCCGTCACTTCCAGGCAAGCCGGCAGACTCGCACGCTCGATCGCGAGCGAATGGTAGCGAACGACTTCGAACGCGTCCGGCAGGCCTTGGAAAACGCCTTGGCCGCCATGGCGAACCTTGTCGGTCTTGCCGTGCATGACCCGGGCCGCACGAACGATGCGTGCGCCGAAGGCATGGCCGATCGCCTGATGACCCAGGCACACGCCGAGGATCGGCATACGTCGACCATAGGCCTCGATTGCCGCGACCGAGATCCCGGCCTCGGCCGGCGTACACGGCCCGGGTGACACGACCAGGGCATCGGGCTGCATCGCGGCGATCTCGTCCACGCTTATCGCGTCGTTGCGCACCGTCTGTACCCGGGCCCCCAGTTCGCCGAGATACTGCACCAGGTTGTAGGTAAACGAGTCATAGTTGTCGATCATCAAGACCTTCATGTCGGTCTCCCTGGGCATGCTGGATCGTCGGGGCCGCCGGCGCGGCCGTATCGGTTGAAAACCGCGCACCGGAGCACATCACGGGTTATCCTCGCGACCAGCACATCGAGCCCCGCCCGCAGGCGAGGCCTGCCTTCAAACTTCGATGCCCCCCAGGTGCCAAGGACATGAGTCAGATCGCGATTCGGCGCAGCGTCATCGGCCATCTGGCCGTGATCGCGGCGGCCTCGCTGTTGGCCGCCTGCGGCAGCGGAGGCTCCGACACGCCCACCACGAACCAGGCCGTCACCGCCACCGCATCGGTCGATCTCGACAGGATCCTGCAACTGGTCAATGCGGCCAGAGCGCAGGCTCGCGCCTGCGGCGGCACGAACATGCCTGCGACCTCGGCCGTCACCTGGAATTCCAAAGTGGCCACGGCCGCCCAGGTTCAGTCCGATTTCATGCGCACGCAGGACGTCTTCACGCATAGTGGTGCGGGTGGATCGAACGTCGGTGATCGGCTCTCGGCGACCGGGTACGACTGGGCCGCCGTGGGTGAGAACATCGCCGCCGGCCAGCTCAGCGAGGACGAGGTCGTCGCGGCCTGGCTGGCAAGCCCCGCCCACTGTAGCGCCATCATGACGAGCGGTTACTCGCAGATCGGAGTGGCCCGGGCGAATGGTGTCTCGACGAACACGTTCCCGTCGTATTGGACGATGGTGCTCGCGCGCCCGACCACTGGCTGAGCAAGCCATCACTGAATCCCGCTGCGGGCGAATCCGGACTCGACCAGTTCCGCCGCCCGAATTACCGCACGCGCCTTGACCTCGGTCTCCTGCCACTCGTTCTCGGGAATCGAGTCGTAGACGATGCCTGCGGCCGCCTGGACGAAAAGCTGCCCGTCGCGAACGACTCCGGTGCGGATCGCGATCGCGACGTCCATGTCCCCGGTGTAGCTCAGGTAGCCGCAGGCACCGCCATAGATGCCGCGCTTGGATATCTCCAGTTCATCGATGATCTCCATTGCCCTGACCTTGGGCGCACCGGTCAGCGTTCCTGCCGGAAAGCTCGCGCGCAGGACGTCGATCGCGTCCATTCCCGGCTCGAGAACGCCTTCGACATTGCTCACGATGTGCTGGACGTGCGAGTACTTCTCGATGGCCATCTGGTCCGTGACGCGCACCGAGCCGGTGACCGCGATGCGACCGATGTCGTTGCGCGCCAGATCGATGAGCATCAGGTGCTCGGCCCGCTCCTTGGGATCGGCTAGCAACTCCTCGGCCAACGCCAGGTCCGCCTGTGGCGTCATGCCTCGCTTGCGTGTCCCGGCCAACGGTCGAATCGTGACCCGCTGCCCAATGCCGCCTGCATCGCGTATGGCCTTGGCCCCTGCTTCGGTGCCGGCCTCATCGGCGCCGATCGCCTCCTGGCGCACGAGGATCTCGGGCGACGCGCCGACGACATGAAAGTCGCCGAAGTCGTAGTAGTACATGTAGGGGGATGGGTTGATCGAGCGAAGCGCACGATAAAGCGACAGAGGGGAGTACGGGAACGGCTTGCGCAGGCATTGGCCGACCTGAACCTGCATCATGTCGCCCTCGATGATGTACTCCTTGGCGCGGGCAACCGCTGCCAGGTAGTCCGACTTGTCGAACTCGCGGATCACCTCGGTCTCGGACGCCGCGACATGCTCGACGGGTTCGACCGCCGGACCGCGAAGGCGCCGGGTAAGGTCTCGCAATCGTTTGGTGGCATGGGCATAGGCCTCGGGCTGCTGCGGGTCCGCATACACGATCAGGTAGAGCTTGCCCTGGAGATTGTCGACGATGGCCAGTTCGTCGATGACCAGGAACAGCATGTCGGGCGTGCCGATCGGATCGGGTTTCGTCGAGGCACCAAGCCTGGGTTCGATGAAGCGCACGACGTCGTAGCCGAAGTACCCTGCCAGACCGCCCGAGAACCTGGGCAGGCCCGGACGCACCGCAGCGCGAAACCGTTGCTTGAACTCACGAACGAAGGCGATCGGATCGCCTTGACTGGTCTCGATCACCTCGCCATCGCGCACGACCTCGATGCGCTCACCGAACGAGCGCACGGCGATTCGAGCGGGCAGGCCGATGAACGAATAGCGCCCGAAGCGCTCGCCGCCGACGACCGATTCGAGCAGCAGACTGTTGGTCCGATGCTCTGCATCGGTCAGCTTCAGGTACAGCGACAGTGGGGTATCGAGGTCGGCAAGGCACTCCGCCAACAGCGGAATACGGTTGTAGCCCTGGGCGGCAAGCGCCCGAAACTCGATTTCAGTCATGATCGGCCTCGTCTGGCGACCCGCGGACGTCGCGGGCCTGTGCGCGCATGTCGATGCGCATCGCGGTGAGTGCTGGTGATGCGGGAGCCCGCCTAGCGGGAGTCCCATCGGACCCGGGCACGGCCCACCGGGCAGGCGGCCAGGATCATCGGTTGTTGGCTAGGGTCACCAACACCAATGAGAGTGGCGCCACGATTCGCGCCATTTGGTCCGATGAGCAGGCATCACGGAGACTGCACGGCAATAGACGAGTTGAAGAAAGGAGCCAGGCCTCGGGGAAAGCAGGACCCGCAACCGAGTCAGGATCATCGCATGCCAAGGCCCATGCGCCCGACTAGACGGGCTCGATCCATCGGGCCGCTTCGGCAAGCGAATCGACTATACCATCAACATCGAGCGACCGCACATCGCGCCCTTCGTTGTAGCCGTACGGTACTGCGAGGACCGGCATGCCGGCGGCGCGGGCCGCCAGCGCGTCGTTGAGCGAATCACCGATGGCCAGCACCAGGTGAGGCGGACATCGAAGCTGCTCGCACGCGTAGCGCATCGGCAACGGATCGGGCTTGCGCTTGGAAAGCGTATCGCCTCCGACCATGGCGTCGAAGTAGCCTGCCAGTCCGCTGCGCTCGAGCAGCGGCGCGGTGAACGCCATCGGCTTGTTGGTCACGCAGGCGAGCCGAAGCCCGGCCTGGCGCATCGCATCCAAGCCCTCCAGTACGCCGGGAAACGGCTTGGAATGCCGCCCGTTCTCGCGCTCGTAGTGCGTGATGAAGGAGGGATACCCGGCCGCGAAGAGCGCGGGCTCGGCGTGTCCATCGAGCCTGCCGGAAAGCGCCCGATGGACCAAGGCCTCGACGCCCTTGCCCACATAGCAGGCGACGCGATCCACCGACAGCGGTGCCCTGCCGAGGTCGGCGAGCATCGCGTTGACGCCGGCCGCAAGGTCGGGAATGGTATCGAGCAGTGTGCCGTCGAGGTCGATGACGACGCCGCGGGCCGGGATCGGTGCCGCCGGCTTCAAGGCGACGCTTCGGCAAGGGCCTCGCGCATGCGTCCGATCACCCCCCGGTAACCACCGTCGGGATCCGGCGCACTGAAGACCGCGGAGCCCGCGACAAAGGTATCGGCACCCGCCTTGGCGATTCGCCCGATGTTGTCGACCTTGACGCCGCCATCGACTTCGAGCCGGATCCGACTCCCACCGGCATTCTGGTGAGCATCGATTCGTGCCCTGACCGCTCGTAGCTTCGGGATGGTGGATTCGATGAAGGACTGGCCACCGAAACCCGGATTGACCGACATCAGCAGGATCATGTCGAGCCGATCCATGACATGGTCGAGATACCCGAGCGGCGTAGCCGGGTTGAGCACGAGCCCTGCCCGGCAACCGGCGTCGCGAATCAGTTGCAGACTTCGGTCGACATGTGCCGACGCCTCCGGATGAAACGTGATCAGGTCGGCGCCCGCCTTGGCGAAATCCTCGATGATGCGGTCCACCGGCGAGACCATCAGGTGGACATCGATCGGTATCTTCACATGGGGGCGGATCGCCGCGCACACCATGGGACCGATCGTCAGGTTCGGCACATAGTGGTTGTCCATCACGTCGAAGTGGATCATGTCGGCTCCGGCCGCCTCCACTGCGCGCACTTCGTCCCCAAGACAGGCGAAATCAGCCGACAGGATGCTCGGAGCGATCCGGAAGTTGCTCATGACCCTCACCAGGGCGCGGCAGCGCCTAATTCAATAGAATCGAGATTGTAGTCTGCCGGCCGGGCGGCCAGCAGCGTGACCAATGCCTTACGGGCGATATCGTGATCGCTCGAACGGTGGCAACCGGTGCGGAGGCGACGTGGCCGACAGGAACTACAGGATTCGTGTCGAAGTGATCAGCCGCTTCCTGCCGGAGCAATCGGAGCCGCATGAATCGCGCTATGCCTTTGCCTACACGGTTCGGATCATCAACGATGGATCGGTGGCCTCGCAGTTGATCAGTCGGCATTGGATCATCGAGGACGAGTCGGGCAAGGTCATCGAGGTCGCCGGGCTTGGCGTGGTGGGGCAGCAGCCCTTGCTGCGACCGGGCGAGGCCTTCGAATACACCAGCGGCAGCCAGATCGCGACGCCGTCGGGCAAGATGCGCGGCAGCTATTTCTTCGTCGCCGAGGACGGACATCGATTCGACGCCGATATCGCAGCGTTCGCCCTCTCGATGCCACGCACGCTTCACTAGCGGACGGTCGAGATACCCGGCGGGGTCGTCGCGGCGAAGCGAACTACTTGCGCCCGCGCACGGTCCACCAGACGAGCAACAGGAACAACGCGAGGATGCCCCCCGCTTCGAGCACCAGAATCCACGGAAATTCATCCACCTCGGTTTCCCGTTCACGTCTTGCAGCAGCCATTCTAGGACTGTTGATCGGCAGCTCGTTGGCGGGCTGTGCGCAGATCGGCCCGTCGCGTCACCCGGCCCGAATCGACGTCGGCGACCTCCCGCAATGGCAACAGGATCGGCTCGATGGCCTGGCCACGGCCCTGTCACGCCAGTGCTCGAGGGCGAGCCGACTGCCTGGGTGGTTATCTCACTGCAAGGACTTTGCGCTCTTGGACGGCGCCGACGCGGCCGGCCTGCGGCGCTGGATCGAGCAACGCTTCGTCGCGCGCGAGCTTCTGAACCCCGACGGCACGTTCGACGGCCTGCTGACGGGCTACTACGAACCCATCCTGAGCGGATCACGCACCCGTGAACGCGCGGACCAGGTACCTCTCCTGGCGCCTCCGGTCCTTACCCCCGATGCATGGCCGACGAGAGCGCAGATCGAGGACGGTCCGATCGCCGACGAGCAGGTACTGGTATGGCTGGACGACCCGATCGATGCCTATTTCCTGCATGTGCAGGGCTCGGGTCGTGTGCGCCTGCGCGATGGCGGCGAGTTGCGCGCCGGCTACGCCGCCAACAACGGGCATCCGTATCGATCGATCGGACGAATTCTGGTGACACGGGGCGAGTTGCCGCTGGATCGAGCCGATGCGAATGGCATTCGGCAGTGGCTCGAGCAACATCCGGATCGGGGTCGGCTGCTGATGCAGGAGAACCCCCGCTATATCTTCTTCCGCGAACTGAAGCCCGCCGATTCGAGCGTGACGCCCCCGGGTTCGATGGGCGTGCCGCTGACGCCGATGCGCTCGCTGGCAACGGACCCCAGGTGGATCGCCCCCGGAACCCTGGTCTATGTCGCGGCCGCGCACACGCCGGATCCGAGCACACGGCACGCGCATCCGATCAGCCGCCTGACCGTGAGTCAGGACACCGGCGCGGCAATCAAGGGAATACTACGTGGCGACCTTTTCACGGGCAGCGGGCCAAAGGCCGGCGAACTGGCCGGGATCCTGCGCCAACCAAGCCGGTTCTGGGCTCTGGAGCCGAGATAGGCGGCGCCGATCAGCGAGAATGCGCGTCGAGCAATTGCGCGAATTGCGGCGGCGGCGCATAGCCCTGCAGTCGGCGACCGTCAGAGAAGAACAAGGTCGGCGTAGCCGACACCCCGAGCGACTGGCCAAGCGCGCGAATCCGTTCGAGCGAGTTCTTGCAGCTGCCATCGTTCTGCGGCACGCGACCGGTCAGCATCAGATCGGTCCATGCCTTGACCGGTTCCTTCGCGCAAAGCGCCTTGCGGGCCTTGACGTCGGAGTCGGCTGCCAGGATCGGGTACACGAAGGTGTAGATCGTGACGTTGTCGAGCGAGACGAAATCCTGGCGCAGCTTGCGGCAATAGCCGCAGTTCGGGTCTTCGAAGATCGCGATCTTGCGCTTGCCGTTGCCGCGTACCTGCTTGAGCGCGACATCCAGCGGCAGCTTGCTGAAATCGATCGCAAGGACTTCGTCCATTCGATCGCGCGTGAGATTCTTGCCGCTGGACATGTCGATCATGTCGCCTTCGACCAGGATGAATCGAGCCGCCTCGTCGACATAGAAGAGGTCGTTCTGGATCCGGACCTCATAGAGCGTCGACAGCGGCGTGCGCCGGATCTCGGCTACCTGGTAACGGCCCTTGGTCCAGTTCTCGACCGCGCCCCTGATTTTTTCCGCAACCGGCTTCGATACCTGGTCTCCGATCTTCATGGCGGGTTCGGCAGCGTACCCGGCGGGCGACACCAGCCAGAACAATGCGGCGAAGGCCGCCGCCAGGAATCCGTTGAATTTCATCGACTGGAACCTCGTTTGAGTTGCGTCTTCCGAGGATCGGCTCCATCGCACCGTGGCCACGCCAAGCCAGCCCGCGACCTTCCCCAGGAACAGAGGCGCAGTATACGCCGAGCCCCGGAGCGGGCTTCTCGCATGAACAGGGGAGCCCCGCCCGCTAGCGCATCAGGCCGACCAATCCGATCGCGATCATGGGGAAGGCGAGCAGTAGCACCAACGCGATCAGATCAGCGATCACGAAGGGGGTAACGCCGCGGAAGATCTTGGCGAGCTCGATGTCGGGCATGACGGTGCGCACCGTGAACACATTCATGCCGATCGGCGGCGTGATCAGGCCGAGCTCGACGACCAGCACCATCACGATGCCGAACCAGATCAGGTTCACGTCCATCGAGATCAGCGTCGGCAGGAACACCGGCACGATCAGCAGCAGAATGCCCACCGCCTCGAAGATCATGCCCATCAGGATGCAGATCACGCAGACAGCGATCACCACGCCCATCGGAGACAGATTCATGGCCTCGACCAGGTCGACCAGATCATTCGGGAGCCCGGAAAGATTGATGAAGTTCGCAAAGACCTGCGCGCCGAAGATCACGATGAACAGGGCGCCGGTCGTCTGGCATGCGTCGATCAGCGAGTCGACCCACTCCCGGACCGTTCTCAGTCGCCCGCGATACAGGGCGAAGGCCGCCGCGCCCGTCGCGCCGATGCCCGCGGCCTCGGTTGGCGTGAACACGCCGGCATAGATGCCTCCGAGAATCACCATGAACAGTGCAACGACCGGCCATACGTTCAGATAGGCCCGGATACGCTCGTGGCGAGGCAGTTCTTCGCCTGCGGCACCGGCCTCGGGTCGGCGCCGCACGACGACCGTCACGGCCAGCATGAAAAGGATCACCAGCAGCAATCCGGGCAGGATCCCGGCAATGAACAGCTTGCCGATGTCTTCTTCGGCGACCACGCCGTAGATCACCAACGGCACCGAAGGCGGAATCATGATGCCCAGCGTCCCGCCCGCGGCGATCACGCCCGAAGAAAGGGCGTCATCGTAGCGATACCGTCGCATGTGCGGCATCGCCACCTTGGTCATCGTCGCGGCCGTGGCCAGCGACGAGCCCGAAACGGCCGCGAAACCTGCACACGCGAGCACCGTGGACTGGGCAAGCCCGCCCCGATACTTCCCCATCAGCGCATAGGCGGCTTCGAAGAGGTCCTCCGAGATGTTGGAGCGATGAATGAACACGCCCATCAGGAGGAACAAGGGGATTACGGACAACCCATAGCTCGCGCCAGTCTCCATGATCTGCTGCGACATCATCGTCAGCGCGGCGTGCCAGTCCCAGTCACGGGTATATGCGAACCCGCCCAGCCCGACGATCAGCGTCAGAAAACCCAGCGGCAGGCCCGCAAAGGACAGGGCCAGGAGAATCGCGAACCCGATCAGCGCCAGTGTCATGCGAGTCTTCCTGCTAGACCGAGGTCTGATTTGCGTTGACGTCGTTCGACGACGCGCCAGCCACATGCGTCTGGATGCCCAGACGCCCGCGCGTGTGAATCACGGCAAGCGCGAACAACACCAGGCCGATGATCGAGAGGACGGCGGCCGTCATCGGCTGATACCACTGGAGCACATCGAATACCGGGGTGCGCTTGCCGCTACGCAACAACGCGATGCCGTGCTCGAACAATTGCCAGGTGACGAGCAGGTAGCAGGCCAACGAGAAGCCGACGACGACCCAGCGCCGGAAGAACGGAAAATGGCGTTCGATCCAGGGATCGAACAGCGTGACCGTGATGTGGTCGTTTCGCGCGGTGACGAACGCGAGACCGGCAAAGATCGTCAGCACCATCAGGTGCTCGATGATCTCGGCGGCGCCGAAGACCGCCTTGTGGAAACCGTAGCGCCCGACGACGTCGACGAACGTCAGGATCATCATCGCCAACAAGCCGACTGCCGCAATGATGCCGAGCACCTGGGATACGGTCTTGATCAACCGGGACATCTTCAGTCTCCGCGCGCGGTTCTCGCCCCGTTGCGCACAAGCGTGCGCAACGGGGCGAGAACTCGCCGCCATTACTTCTTGATCTTCTTCATCTCGGCCGCGATCTGGGCCTGGTAGTACTCGATGACCGCATCGCCGTCCACGCCCATGGCCGCCACACGCTTCTTCCAGGCGTCATAGGCAGGCCGCCCCAGCGCGTCGAGCTGGCCCAGGAAAGACGCCGAGCCCTGGACCTCCTTGACGCCCGCCGACAGCACCTTTTCACGGCCCTTGACGAACTCCTTGTCCTGGTCCTGGCCGAACCAGCGCGCCATCTTCTCGCCGGTCACTGCCTTGATCGCGGCCTGGTCCTTCTTGGAGATCTTGGCCCACTTCTTCTTGTTGACGAAGAACGAGAACGTGGGCGTGAAGACCTTGCGATCGAGCAAGGTGATCGACTTCGTGTACGAGGTCAACTTGAAGTTGTGGACCGAGGAGATCGGCACCCCGACGTAGCCGTCGACCACCCCCTTGGAGATCACCTCGAGCATCTGTACCGCCGGCCCGACGACGACCGGCGATCCGGTTCGCTTGACCAGGTTGGCGACGATGCCGGGCAGCACCCACATCTTGCGGCCCGAGATATCGGCGATCGATTCAATGGGCTTGTCGGTCATCGAGTAGAACTCGGCGCCGTTGCTCGCGTAAACGGTCAGCAGCTCGACCGGGCCGTACTCGTTCTTGCTCGCGAAGAACTTCTGGTAGGTGCGCCACAGGGCGACGCCCGGCGCCTCGGCGTTCTGGATACCGATGAACGGCAACTGGCCGACCTGGATTCCGGGCACCTTGTTGGCGATGAACGCATTGAACTGCAATGCACCGTCGGCGACGCCATTGACGACCGCATCGTATTGATCGGGCGGCGCAGCGAGGCTCTTGGGCGGAATGCGCATCTTGACGCGCCCGTCGGTCGCCGCGGCGATTTCCTTGGCCATGTGCGGCAGCCAGCGGCGGCAGACATAGTGCTGCGGCGGGAAAAAGCAATTGAACAGGATGGTCTCGGCCGCCTGTGCCGATTTGGGCATGTAGCCCCCGGCCAGCGCGGCGAATGCCGCCAGCCCCAGGACCTTGGTCGTCGTCTTCATTTCTCTCCTCCTTGTCTCGCGGCCGATGGATGGCCGATTCCTGTGATCCCTGGCGGGCCATGCCATCTTCGGCCTGGCCCGAGGTCTGCTACCAGACGCCGTAGAACACGCCCGCGCGCTTGTATGCGGCCGGGCCCGTGCCCTGCTCGATCTGCTCGAGCGTGATCGTGGTGCGTCGCTTGCAACGCGCGAGCCATTCGAACAGATGCTCCTTCATCCGCTCGCGGACGCGCTCGAAGCGCGGATCCCGCCCGAGGTCATGCATCTCGAGGGGGTCCTCGCGCAGGTTATACAGCATGGGGGGCAAGTCCTGCCACCAAACGTACTTCCACTCATGATCGCGAATCATCTTGCCATGGCATGCATCGGGCGCCCGGCCAAGCATGAGTCGCGCTTCCTTGAACGAGTAGTCGAGTTCGGAGACGACGGCGTCGCGCCACTGCGGCACCGACCCGCCCCGCAACAGCGGTAGCAGCGAGACCCCTTCGACACGATGGCGCTGCGGCGCGAGCCCGAAGGCGTCGAGGATCGTCGGCACCACGTCGACGGACTCCACGAAACGCTCTTCGCGCGTCCCACGTGTGGCATCGGCAGCAGAACTCGGGTCATATGCGATGAACGGGACCCGCTGCACGGTGTCGTAGAACATGTCCTTTTCGCCCAGCCAATGGTCGCCGAGGAAGTCGCCATGGTCGGCCGTGAAGATGACCAGCGTATCCCGGTCTCGTCCCGTGCGCTCGAGTACCTGCCAGAGTCGACCGATGTGGTCGTCTAGTTGCTTGATCAGTCCCTGGTAGGCGGGTCGCACGGTCGCGACGGCCTCGTCGGTGGCCATGCTGACCGACTCCTCGAGCCGCCGGTACGCCGCCAGCACCGGATGCGCATCGACCTTCTCGGCCTCTGTGCGCACGACCGGCAGGCAATCCGCCGGTGTATACATCGCGTGGTACGGTGCCGGCGCGACATAGGGCCAGTGCGGCTTGACGTAGGACAGGTGCAAGGCCCACGGCTCATCGCCCTTGCCCTCGATGAAGCGAATCGCCTGATCGGTCATGTACGCGGTTTCGGAGTGCTCCTCTTTCACGCGCGACGGGTGCTTCACGTAGCGCATGTTCCAACCGCTGCGAACCGAGCCCTCGTCGTCGACGACCGAAATCACGTAGTCGGTCCAGGGATGCTCGCTGGCATACCCTTTGGATCGCAGCCAATCGCCATATCGGGTCCCGCCATGAGGCTCGTGGTGGCCATCGTAGCGGTCGACCTCCACGAAGCTTCCCCGCCGAATCAACACGCCCAATTCGCTCTGGCCGTCGATGTCCAGGCGCGCCAGCCCCTCCTCATCCGGAATCACGTGGGTCTTGCCGGCCAGGACCAGCTCGCGTCCGGCATCACGCAGGTACTCGCCCAGGGTGCGCTCGCCGATCGGCAGCGGAACCCGGTTGTAGGTCGAGCAGTGGCTGCTGACATAGCGCCCGGTGTAGTAGCTCATTCGCGACGGCACGCAAACACCGGCCTGCACGAACGCGTTCTCGAACAACACGCCGCGTCGCGCGAGGGCGTCGATGTTCGGGGTCTCGAGATGCGGGTGTCCGTAGCAGGACAGATGATCCCAGCGAAGCTGGTCGCACATGATGAACAGGACGTTTCGGATGCTCATCCCTTGCTGGCGCGACGGCGCCGGTCTCCTCTCTTCGAATTGGGCGAGCATATCTGCCGCGCACCGGGACGCCTAGACGGTTCTTGTCGCACATGATTACACTATGTAATCACACAGGATGGCGGATTGGCCCATGACCCGAGGCCCCGACTTCACGCTTTGCCAGATCCGTGACCTGGTCCTGGCGGTCGAGAACGGCAGTATTCGCGCGGCCGCGCTCGCGTCCGATTGTTCCCAGGCCGCGATCTCGAGAAACATCTCGAGGCTCGAATCGCAACTGGGCGTCGAGTTGCTCGTGCGCTCGGCCAGCGGCATCTCCCCGACTGCAACCGGCCGGCGGCTGGCGGCGCGCGGACGCCTGATCCTCCGCGAATGCGAGCGGCTCGACGAAGAAGTGGACCTTGGGCGAAGCGGCGCCGATACCATGGTGAGCCTGGGCGTGTCCCCGGCGGCGGCGGTCCTGCTGGTGCCGCAGGCCGTGCGCGAGTTCGGTCGCCACTATCCGCGCGCGCAACTGCGATTGGCAACCGCGATCTACGAGAACATTCTGCCGCGACTGCGGCTGGGCGAATTCGACTTCGCGATCTCGCCCATCCCGGCCAGCCCGCTGCCCAACGACCTGCTGTCGACGTTCCTTTTCCGAAGTCGGCACGCAATCATCGGGCATTCGCAACATCCCGCGCGACGTGCGCGTTCACTGCGCGAGCTGATCGACGCTCGCTGGGTCGTCATCGGGTCGCCCGGCCAGCCAGGCGGGTCCATCACGATCGCGTTCCGCCGGCTCGGCCTGCCGGACCCTCACATCGTGGCGATCTGCGAGTCGCTGACCCAGGTCTTCGCGCTGCTGTCGGAGGGCGACGTCGTCGCATCGGTGCCCAGGATCCTGGTCGAGCGCGGGTTCAGCGGTCGCGACATCCGGGAGATCCCCGTGGCCGAGCCATTGCCCGAATTCGATGTGTGCCTGCTGCGACGCCGAGGAGCACCGGAATCGGTGCCGGTGCGCACGATGGCCTCGATCGTCGCCTCGTATGCTGCGATCCTGCGAGGCAATCCTGCGCCCGCGGGCTCGATCCCGGCCCACCGGTGAGGCCGTAGAATCCGGTCGCCTCGACAGCGAGCTTCGCGGTGATATACTTCGGCGCTCGCGAATGCGGCAAGGCCAAGTAGCTCAGTTGGTAGAGCAGCGGATTGAAAATCCGCGTGTCGGTGGTTCGATTCCGCCCTTGGCCACCATCCTGGCGCAACCGGCCGATCCCTCGCATTCAACGAGGGAATCCTGCGACAAGACTTGCATCGACCTCGGAACGCCATTGGCGCCTTTCGGGCTCAGTGCTTGCGCTTCATTGCCGTTGCGGTGTTTACCATCGAGTGCAGGCTGCGCGCATAGTCGATCGCGCCCTGCTCGTCCATGCCTGGCGCGACCCGCAGGTACTCCTTGAGCCCTCGGATTGCCGGACGTGGTCGTCCAAGCAACATTGCACAATATGCTTCGGCTTCGGCATCGAGGTCGGCCGCCGGCACGACATCGCTGACCAGTCCGTATTGCATCGCCCGGTTCGCATCGATGAACCGGCCCGAATAGGCCATCCACAGGATCGCGTTCCGGTTGAGCCGATCGTAGAGGGCCGACATGACCATGGTCGGCATCACGCCGTGCTCGATCTCGGGAATGTTGAACCTTGCCGTCTCGCTCGCGATCGACACGTCGCATAGTGCGGCGACCGCGGTCCCGTAGCCCATTGCGCGACCTTCGATCGCGGCGACCACGGGAACTTGCGCTGCTCGCAGCGCCTTGTAGCTATTGAATACGGGGTCGTACTCGGGACGACGCTCGTATGCCTCGGTCGCCGGCGGGCCGGCCGCATCGCGGACGCGACCGGTACAGAAGTCCGGGCCGGCACTGCGCAGCAGCACCGCGTCGGATGTCTCGTGCGCAGCCAACACGGCGTTCGCCAATGCCGTTGCCATGCTGTCGGAGACGCCGCAATCCGCGGTACGCGCGAACGTGATGCGCAGGAGCCGCCCATCCTGACGAATCTCGAGCGGTAGTGTCATGTCGGTGCTCCTGGGTGAGTGTCTGGACGTGCCTGAATCGCGCGCCACAGCGCGAAAGGCGTCATTGGAAGCGCGTCGATGCTGCGGCCGATCGGCGCGAGTGCGTCGTTGAGGGCCGAGGCGATCGCCGCGGGGGCGCCCAGGTAGCCGGCCTCGCCGGAGCCCTTTTGTCCGAATTCGGTCAGCGGCGACGGCGTGCAATGATCGACGATCGTGATTGCGGGAACCTCGGTCGCGCTTGGAAGCAGGTAGTCCATGAAGGTACCCGAAAGCAACTGGCCATCGTCGGAATAGTGGAACTTCTCGAACAGCGCGGCACCGATACCATGGGCGACGCCGCCATAGGTCATGCCATGCACGACATCGGGGCTGATCATCACGCCGCAATCGTGACCGACGACATAGCGATGCAATGTGGGTTTGCCGGTTTCCGGGTCGATGCTGGCTAGCACCACGTGGGACTCGAAGGAGAAGCACGGATACATCTGGACGCGCCCGTCCTCCGTTGGCAGCGTGCCGCCGGTGGGCACGTTCCAGACGAACTTTTCCTGGAGACCGGGTTCCATGCCGGCGGGCAGACTGTGGGCGCGTCGGTGCGCGTACTCGACCAAGGTGGCCCAGCCGAGCCGGCGGCTCGGGTCCCGCGCCAGGTGGACGTCACCGCCCTCATAGCGGACGTCCGCCACGTCGACGTCGAACTGGTGCGCCGCCAGGTGCTCGAGCTTGGCGCGCAGTCGCTTCGCGGCACCAGCGGCCGCGCCGCCCAACATGATCGCCATGCGGCTGCCGACGGGGCTGTTCGATGGCAACGCATGGAGGGAATCGGCGTGCAGTACCCGGATCGTGTCGGGGTCACGTTGCAGGATCTCTCCCACCACCGTCGAGACGAGCGTCTCGTGCGCCTGGCCCGAGCTCGAATTGCCGATGAGCGCGGTGACATTACCATTGAGATCGACGCGAACCAGGCAGGAATCCATCCAGGTCGTGGTCAGGTTCTTGGGATTGAACAGCGGCTCGAAAGACGAGTTGCCGCCCGACGGTTCCAGGCACGTCGACAGTCCGATTCCGGCAAGCGCGCCCGCCGCGCGCAGCGCGTCCCGCTGCGCGACGAGGTCGTCGTAGTCGGCCGCCGCCAGCGCCTTGCGCAAGACGGCGTCGTAGTCGCCGGAATCGTAGCGGGTGCCGCTCGGAATCAGGTAGGGAAACTGATCTCTGGAGATCAGGTTCCGTCGGCGCAACTCGATCCGGTCCAAGCCCAGGTGGCGAGCGACCCGGTCGATACCGGTCTCGATCGCGTAGTTCGTGGGCGACTGACCGAATCCGCGAACGGCCTCCTGCGGCGTCTTGTGGGTCAGTACCGAGATCGCCTCGTACTCGACGCTCGCAATCCGGTACGGCCCCACGATCGCGCCGACCGGCTTGCCGAGTTGCAGCGGAGCACGCCCTGCATAGGCACCGACATCGTCGAGCGCGCGCATCCGCATGGAGCGGATCGTGCCATCGTCGTCGAATGCGAGCTCGACGTCGAAGACCCGATCGGGTCCTTGCATGTCGCCACCACGCATGTTCTCGAGGCGGTCCTCAAGGAATCGAACCGGCCGGCCGAGGCGGCGCGCGAGGTAGCCCACGAGCACGGAATGCTTCAGGCCGCGCTTGACGCCATAGCTGCCGCCAACATCGATGTCGTAGTGCACCCGGACGCCGTTTCCGGCCATTCGGAGGCATCGTGCGAGTTGATCGGGATACTTGGGCATCTGGATGGACGCCCAGACGTCGAGAATGGCATCGGACTCGTGCCAGGCGCAGGTGACCACGAAGGTCTCGATCGGCACCGTCGCGCTGCGCCCCCAGTGCACGCGATATGAAAGGCAATGAGACGCCGCGGCGAAGTCGTGATCGACGTCGCCCCAGACGAATCTTCGTTGCCAGATGACGTTCGACCCATGAGCCGGATGGACCAAGGGCGCGTCAGCGGCCATCGCGTCCTCGGCACGGATCACGTGCGGCATCTCGGCGTAGTCCACATCGATCAGCTCGCAGGCGTCCTCGGCAATCGCGCGGGTATCGGCGACCACCGCGACCACCCACTCGCCAACGTAGCGGACCACGCCCTGCGCCAGCGGATAGCGTTCGACCTTGGGCGCATCCACGCCCGGCAACATTGGATCGAGCTCGCGCTGCAGCGCTTCGCCGGTGAGGACCAGGCGAACGCCAGGCAGGGCCTGCGCGGCAGATGTATCGATGGACACGATGCGCGCGCTCGCGTGCGGGCTTGCGACGATGGCCACATGGAGCAGGCCCGGCGGATTCACATCGGCCGCGAACCGGCCCTGGCCGGTGACGAAGCGCCGATGCTCTACGGCACGACGCCGACGACCGATGTACTTGAAGCCCGATCGCTCCGGGGGATCATTCGCGGCCATTTTGGCTCTCGTCATGGATCCTGTCAGACGCAGCGTCAGCGGTAAGGCTCAATACGGCATCGACGATCTGCTGGTAGCCGGTGCACCGGCACAGATTGCCGCCGATCGCCTCTCGGACCTGCGACTCGCTCGGCTCTGGCGTCGAGCGAAGCAGTGCCTCGCACGCAATCAACATGCCTGGCGTGCAATAGCCGCATTGCAGTGCGTGGGATTCGCAGAACGCTTCTTGTAGTCGCGCCCCCGTTGCACTTGCCGACGCGAGGCCTTCGACCGTCGTCACCTCCATGCCATCGGCCTGCAGTGCAAACATGCAGCAAGCGCGAACGGGCAGCCCGTCGAGCAGGACGGAACAGGCGCCACAGACGCCGTGCTCGCATCCGACATGGGTCCCGGTCAGGCCGAGCTGGTCCCGAAGAAAATCGACGAGCGTGGTCCTCGCCTCAACGAGGCCGACATGGGTGTGCCCATTGACGGTGAGTGTCAGACGCGATTCGAGAGGAAGTGTCACGGCCGTCCTCCGTTGCCAGGCTGTCGATCGGACGCCTGCCCCGCCCGAGCCGCCCCTAGGATGGCCCGCGAGAGCATGACCGCCGCCAGGTGACGTCGATAGGCCTGATCCGCATGCGGGTCGGTGCCGGGCTCCACCCGCGCAGCGGCAAGGGTCGCGACCTCGTTCGCAAGCGCCGCATCGACAGGCCGGCCGATCAGGTGCTTCGCGAGATCATCGAAGGCGCGGGGGCGGCCGTCGACGGCACCGAGCCCGAGGGCGGCGCGCAGACAGCGGCCATCGGCGTCGACCTGCAACTGGCAAGCGGCCGCGGCCAGCGCGAAATCGCCATGGCGCATCGCCGTCTCTTGGAAGGCGGATCCGACGCCGTCTCCGCTCCACCGTGGCCAATCGATCTCGTAGAGGCATTCGGTGTCGCCGATCGCTGTGCTCATGGGCCCGAGAAAGAAGTCGCGCGCGCTGACGGATCGCGGCGGCCCAGCGTGAGCACGCAGCGTGAGCCGCGCATCGAGAACGGCTGCCACCAGCGGTAGTTCGGCCGATGGATCCGCATGCGCGAGGCTGCCTCCGATCGTGCCGCGGTTTCGGGTCTGAACGTGACCGACCCATGCGAGCGCGTCCCGCAGCAGCGGCAAGGCCCTCGCGATCCGGGGATCGGTTTCGACCTCGCGCTGCCGAACGCCGGCTCCGATCCGCACGAGATCGGGCATCACCTGCCGGTGCTTGAGCGTATCGATTCGACCGATGTCTATCAGGACGGCGGGCCGCACCAAGCGCATCGCCATCATTGGAACCAGGCTCTGGCCGCCGGCGATGAGCTTCGAATCCGCCCCGTGCTCGGCCAGCCACGCCAGGGCATCGGGCAAGTCGTCGGCACGAAGATAGGCGAACGCGGCAGCTTTCATCGATGTTCGAGATCACGTGAACACACAGCCAGACGCCGATCGCTCGCGACCGATGCAGGCGTCGCGGCCATGTCCTCGGGCCGTCGGCAAGATTCTGGTTTCTAGTGTCGGGCTTTATCGTGGCCGCGGCAATCGCGAATTGCTCACGGTGTTCCGAGCGGCACCCCCGAGCCCAGGGCAATCAGACCTGAGCCGCGTCGGTCTCGGGTTCGCGAATCGGCGAATCGGCGGCCGTCGGTTCGCCGTCGAGGTCGGCCGTGAACCATGTACAGTCGCGCCCCGCGCCCTTCGCACTGTAGAGCGCCCGATCCGCGCGCTCGAGAAGGCATGCGCCGTCGTCACCGGCCCGAAAGGTCGCCACGCCCGCGCTGACCGTGCAACGAAGCTCCGGGCGTCGATCGGAAAGCGACGCCCGCTCGAGCGAGGAACGAAATCGCTCGGCGACCCGGATCGCACCGGCCAGGGGCGTTTCGGGAAGCAGCAGGGTGAACTCCTCGCCGCCGAGCCGACCGACCTGATCGTTCTCGCGCAGTTGTGCCTGGAGCCCCGCCACCATGGCGACGAGCACGTCATCGCCGACCGCATGCCCCCAAGTGTCGTTGACCGCCTTGAAGTGATCCACGTCGATCATGACGACCGAAAGCGGCCGACGGTGCCGCTCGGCACGCTTGATCTCCAGGCGCAGGGCCTCCGAAAATCCGGCGCGGTTCATCGCGCCGGTGAGCGGATCGGTCCTGGATGCCTTCTCGAGTTCGCGTTGCACCCGGATCCGCTCGGTGACATCGGTGAGCACGCAAAGCGCCCGAAGCGCACGCCCCTCGTCGTCATAGTCGATCGTCGCCGACATCAGGACGTCGAGGACCTCCCCTGCGCGAGTGCGCCACTGGCATGGGAATTCGAGGCAGCCGCCGTTCGCCCAGAAAGCCTCGCGCGTCGCCAGGAAGGCATCGCGTGACTCGCCGGTGATCATGTCGAGCGCCCGCATTCCCCGGACTTCATCCATCTCGTAGCCGAACTTGTCGAGCCATTGGCGACTCGCGGTGACCAGGCGTCCATCGCCGTCGAGAAGGTAGAGCAGCGCGGGCGAATCCGCATAGATCGCCTTGAGCCGGTCGGCGTTTTGTCGGTTGGTGCGTCTGGCCTCGAGCAGCGAGGACAAGGTACGTGCGAGTTCCGCCAGCGATGCGCGCTGCGTCGGACTGAGCGCGCCCGGCTCGCGCCCGACGACGAACAGCGCGCCGATTCGATAGCCTTCCGAGCTGAGCACCGGAATTCCGGTGAAGCGTCGTGCGTTGCCACGCGCGAGTTCGACCGGCGGTGCCGCCGGATCGAAGCGCGTGTCGCCCAGAACGTCGTGGACCTCGTAGAAATCGACATCGGCCTCGACCACGCGCGCGACCAGGGATCCGGCACGCGGTATCCGCGCCCCCTTGCGAAAACCGGCGGCTGCGACGATCTGAACATGTTCCGACGCCACGATCGCGAGCCCGGCCTCGGTCGCCTCGCCGACCGTCGCTGCGAGCTTGGAGACGGACTCGAACACGCGATCGATGATGCCATCCGACAGCGCATAGTCGTCCAGAGCGCGCAGGCGCCTTGCCTCCAGGGACTCCGGAGGCAGGCCTTGAGTCCCGTCGGGGCCCGACGACCCGGCTGAACGCGGCGACATCGGCATTGCGTCGGGTCGCAAGCCGACGGTACCCGAGCGCCTGGACAGGCTGTTGCGCAGCCAGGCCTCGATCTCGCCACGGGGCGCGGGCCTCGCATGCATGTAGCCCTGGAAGAGCCGGCAACCCTGCTGATGCAGCAGGTCCTGCTGGGCCGGTGTTTCCACTCCTTCAGCAACCACGGAAAGGCCCAGGTTTCGCGCGATGTCGACGATCGTCTGCACGATCGCTTCGCTGCTCGGATCGGTGGTGATGTCCCTGACGAAGCTTCGGTCCACCTTCAGCGTGTCGATCGCAAGGCTGCGCAAGGAGGCGAGCGACGAGTATCCAGTGCCGAAGTCATCCAGGGACAATCCGACACCGATCTCGCGCAGCCGCCGAGTCTTTTCGACCGGCGCGGCCAGCGCGGTGAAGAGCATCGATTCGGTGAGCTCGAGACGGAGGTTCCCGGGCCTTACCTTGTGGGCTCGCAGCATGGCCCGCACATCCTCGACGAAGCCCGGCTCCTCGAACTGGCGCGCGCTGACATTGACACTGATCTCCAGGCGCCCGAGCAGGGGATCCGTCGACCAGTCGCGCAAGGTATCGCAGGCGGTTTCGAGCACCCACAGGCCGATGTCGACGATCAGCCCGGCCTCCTCGGCAAGACCGATGAACTGCACCGGCGGAACCAGGCCCCGCTCGGGGTGCTGCCAGCGCAGCAATACCTCGACACCGACCGGCATGCCAGCGACATCGACGACCGGCTGATAATGCAATACGAATTGATGCTCTCGAAGCGCCTGGCGCAGGTCGATCGTCAACGCTGCGCGTTCGTCCAGTGCGGCCTGAATCGTCGGATCATGGAATCGAATCGAGCCGGCTCCAGCAGCCTTGGCACGATGAAGTGCACCGGTCGCGTGACTGAGAATGTCGTCGACGGTGGCGCCAGCCCCCAAGAACGTGGAAATGCCAATGCTGGCCGTCACCAGGAAGGCGCGCTCGCCGATGCGCACCGGTTCGTCCAGTGAAGCCGCGATGCGCGAGGCGAGCGAGCGCACCTTCTCGGCCGCGAGACGCTCGTTCTCGTCGAGCAACTCGACGAGAACGATGAACTCGTCGCCCGACGAACGCACCAGCAGGTCCTCGTCGCGGATCGAGGATTCGATCCGTCGGGCCGTCTCCACCAGGACCGCGTCGCCCTCGTCCTGACCGCGACTCGCGTTGACATGCGAGAAGGCATCGAGATTCACGATCAGCAAGGCAGCGTAGTTCTGCGTCCGCGCGCTCGAGCCGCGAGCGCGTCCCAGCCGCTCGATGAGCCGGGGACGGGTGGCCAGGCCCGTGAGCGGGTCGACGATCGCGCGCGAACGAGGGCTTCGCTTCATGCACTCAGGCCGAGCGGGTACGGCATCGGTTCACGTGAATCTCGAGGCTCCATCGCCCCGAACATACCGACTGCCCGGACCGTCCCAGACGCTGAAAAGCACCGATTCGACCGTCTATTCGCGCGCGTCATCGGACGACCGGTCGATTCTGCCCGACCTCTGGCCAGACGCTGAGGCCTGATCACAAGACGTTCGGTCGGCGCGGGGACCGAACGGGGGTGAACCGGCGCTAGAACACCCGGTGTCGAATGCCGGGCTCGAGATAGCGCTGGGACAAGGTCTCGTAGAACGGCTTGTTGAACGCTCGCGCCACACTGCTCGCGACCAGCGCGGTCGCCATCAGTGAGATGACCATCGAGTGACCGTCGATCATCTCCATCATGATCACGAACGATGTGATCGGTGCCTGGGTCACGGCCGCCAGGTAGCCGACCATCGCGAGCGCGATCAGGGCACTGATGGTGAGGTCCGGAAACACCAGATTGGCCAGTTGTCCGAAACCCGCGCCGATCGCCAGGGTCGGCGCGAAGATCCCTCCGGGCATTCCCATCAGGTAGGTCATCATCAAGGTGATGACCTTCAGCGGCGCGAACATGAGGTTGACTTCCTCATTGTCGGATAGCAGCGCCTGTGCCTCGTGGTAGCCGCTGCCCCACGTGATCCCCCCGGACAGGAAACCGATGATCGCGACCAGCATCGCGCAGACGAGCGCGAAACGCAGCGGGTGCTCGTCGCGCAGTCGTCGAACCGGACCCGGCATCCAGCGGCTGGCGTTGAGCATCATCCAGCTGAACAGCGCGCCCATCAGCCCGGTGAAGACCGCGATCACCCCGACGGCGATCGCAAAGCTCGGCGGAAATGCGTCGGCTACCTGGATCTTTCCGAAATGGGTGTAGTTGCCCTCGATCGCAAGCGCGACGATACCAGCGAGCAGGATTCCGGTGATCAGGGTACCGCTGGTTCGCTGCTCGAAGCTCTTGTTCAGCTCCTCGAAGGCGAAGACGACACCGGCCAGTGGCGTGTTGAAGGCAGCCGCCAGACCTGCCGCGCCACCGGCGACGATGAACTGGCGATCGATCCGGGTCGAGCTGCGCTCGTAGGCGAAACGCATGTTGTAGAGCAACGAGGCACCGACATGAACCGACGGCCCCTCCCGGCCGATCGTGAAGCCGCCGAACAGCCCCAGCGTCGAGACCGCGATCTTGCCAAACACCACGCGCAGCGACAGAAGTCGATCGCGTCGGGCCGGTTCGCCAGACTGGACCGTTGCGATGACCTGCGGAATTCCGCTGCCTTCCGAGCCGGCAAAATACCGGCGCGTCAACCAGACGCAGAGCACGCCGACCAGGGGCGTGATCAGCAGCGGGGCGTACTCGAAGCGGGCTTCGACGGTGCGGAAAAGCGTGAATGCCGCGTCGGCAAGCCGGGCATAGGCCACGGCCACGAGGCCGACCATGACCGCACCAATCCAGAACACGCCATACGTGAGCCAGAGCCTGTGGACAGCCCGGCGTAGCGTTCTGGCGATGAAGCGAAGATTGAGGTAGCGAAGATTAAGCTGCATCGGGCGCCCGGTATCGCTATGTTAGCGAACCGGCGCCCGCTGGCAACACATTCCGTTCCGTGTCCGGCCTTCCGGGCTCATCGAACGGTCGTCCAAAGGGCAAAAAGGCCCTCTGGCGCGATTTCGGGCACCTGCCCGGTCCGCGCGGGGTTCAGTGCGCGAAGCCGTCCTGCTGGATACCGGCCAAGAGCCAGCCGGCCTCGCCTTGGAGCGGCTTGGTCAGATTCCAGACCTCGTCGAACGGTTCGGCGGCCGCCCCTTCGGCTTCTCGAATCATGCCGCTGTAGCGGACACTGGCGACATATTCGCTCGGCGTGGTCTCGACCCCGAGCAACTCGGCCTCGAGCGTGACGACGTCGGTCCGGTTCTGCGCCTCGGCGCGACCGGCGATCTCCAGCTTGAGCTCGGCGAAGACTTCGGGGGTCGTGAACTCGCGCAGGTCGTCCAGGTTGCCGGCATCATTGGCCGCCTGCAGCCGGACGAAATGTACCTTCGCCGTGTGCAGGAAGGCATCGACGTCCAGGTCGGGCGGAATGCTCCATTGGGCGGCCCCGGCCCCGGCCGCAGACCCCGCCGCCGCACCCGGCATGGCGCCGGATGCCAGCGATTCGCGCCGCGTCATGGCTTGTTGGACGCCGCCCGCTGCGCCCGCCCCCGCCCCGGCGAGCCCCGGCGCCCCCGCGCGTCGCGCTGCGAAGACCCGGAACAGAGCCAGCGCGGCAAACACGATCAGCGCGATCATCAGCAGGTTCGCAAAGCCCTCACCCAGGCCCAGGTGGCTGGCCAGCGCCGCCAGGCCGAGGCCCGCGGCCAGCCCGGCGATCGGGCCCAACCAACGGTTTCGCGAAGGCTGCGCCGCGCCTTGCGAACCGGCCGCGGGCTTCGCCGGTGGCGTGACCGCGCGCTTCGATGCGAAGCCGGACTGCTTTCCGAACGAACGCCCGCCTCCCAGGCGACGCGCCTCGGCGTCGGGCATCGTGGCGGCGAGCACGGCGAATGCGGCAGCGAGGACGGCGAACAAACGAATGAAACGATTCATCGACAAGCTCCAATTCGGGACGTGCCGCAGATGGCGACGACCCACGATTTATTCAAGCACCAGCCCTTCATGCAGGGCGACCACCCCGGCTGCGAGGTTGAAATATCGAACGCGTGCGAACCCGGCCTGCTCGAGCATACCCTTGAGCGTTTCCTGGTCCGGGTGGACTCGAATGGACTCGGCCAGGTACCGGTAGCTGTCGGCATCTCCGGCGATCCTGGCCCCCAGGCGGGGCAGGACCTCGAACGAGTAGACGTCATAGAGTTTCTCGAGCGGCTGGCATACCCGCGAGAATTCCAGCACCAGCAGCTTGCCCCCAGGGCGCAGCACGCGCCGCATCTCGGCCAGCGCATGTTCCTTGCGCGTCATGTTGCGCAGGCCGAACGCGACCGTGACCCGATCGAAATATCGCGACGGAAACGGCAGCGACTCGGCATCGCACTGAACCGCGGGCTGGATATGACCATCGTCGAGCATGCGGTCGCGACCGACCGAGAGCATCGAGCCGTTGATATCGGTCAGCCAGACCTCGCCCCGCCCCTGGAGGCGACGCGCGAATGCCCGCGCCAGATCGGCCGTGCCACCGGCCACATCGAGGATTCTCATGCCGGGCCGAATCGACGCCTGTGCGATCGTGAAGGACTTCCATGCGCGATGCAGGCCGAGCGACATCAGGTCGTTCATGAGGTCGTAGCGGCTCGCGACCGAATGAAAGACGCCGGCAACCCGGCGCGCCTTGTCGCCGGCCGCGACCGTCTCGAAGCCGAAATGCGTGGTCGTCGGGTGCTCTCCTTCCATCATCGTCTCAGCTTCGAGGACGGCTGACGCTGCGCGAGGCGATCGAGCCATCCTGCGACGACGGCGCGCCGCCGCCGACCGGATCGCGGCTTGCGCCCGCGGCATCGATCTGATCGACGTACTGCTTCCAGAGAAGCTCGTGATCCCGGCCCAGGCGCAACAGGTACTCCCAGGCATAGATGCCGGTGTCGTGACCGTCATCGAAGCGAGGCTGGATCGCGTAGTTGCCAACCGGCTCGACCGCATCGATGCCGACATCGCGCTTGCCGGTCTGCAACACCTCTTGACCAGGCCCGTGTCCGCGCACCTCGGCCGATGGTGAATAGACTCGCAGGTACTCGAACGGCAGGCGATAGGATTCGCCGTTGTCGAACGAGATCTCCATGACGCGAGATTTCTGGTGCACGACGATACCGGTCGGCACGGCATGGGTGGATGACTTGTTTGCGCTCATTGACACCGCATCACAGCAGGATCCGGCGATGGTAGCGGAAAACCGCGCAAGGACTCGCGGCAGCCCCGATGCCGACGCGGGCAACCCCGTGCATCGGTCGTGGTGGTCGGTCAGGTGCGCAGGTCCAACCCGACCCAGTCGTAGCCCGGGCCGTGGGCGACGAATCGCGTGACCCGGGCCGTCCGGGTTTCGTCCAGGTCGTCGAACGAAACCGCGTCACCGACACCGACCAGGCCGGCCGGCAGGAACAGGCCGGTCGAGCCCGCCGCGCCCGGCGTATCCGGAAAGAGAACATACGCGTCCAGTGGGCCGACTGCGGCATCGCAACGCAAGCCCACGGGACGCACCCGCCCGGGGATCGGCTCGATCCGAAGTCGATGGACAGAGGCGTCGAACGCCGGAACCTGCAAGGCACAAAGAATTCGCCCGAGCATCAGTCGAGGCGGGTCGCCGCCCCCGGATACCTCGCCAGCGGCCTGAGCGGTGAAGACCGCCAGGCCACCCGCTCGCCCGGGAGGCGTCATCGCGGCGCGCTCGAACACCAGCATCCCGTCGACCACATGAATCCAGCGGGCCTGCTCGCCGTCGGCCATGAGCGCGGCGACCGGATCGACCGGGTCGTTGCCCAGCGCCATCCGCACGATCGTGTTCTGTTCCCAGCGACCATAGTCATAGGCCGCCGGATCCCGCCCTTCGGGGATCGGCTCCCGTACCGGGTCGGACTGGCCCAGACCAATGCGCCGATGTGCCGGCAGACCGAGCCGCAGCCGGATTCGCTCGTACGGCGCACCAACGACCCGCGAACGCCGGGCACGCGCACTCCAGCGGGATTCGAGACGATCGAGAAGGGTGCGCAAGGCCTCGATCTCGACCCCCAGCACCGCGCGTCCGGCCCGCTTGCTCGGAGATAGCCAATCGTCTCGATGCGAGCCCAGGCTGGAGACGAGTCGGTGCGTATCGAGCAGCAGAGTCTCGCCGTCCCCGATCCGAACCACCGGTCCGTGGGGATTGTCGGTCGCACCTCGCACGTTGACGATTCGAAATCCCACCCGGCTCGCCCAACGTCGGGCAAGTCGCTCGACGATCCGGGCCTCGGCCGAGGACAACTCTTCCACGCGCGCGAGGTGCAGCAACACCGGATAGATGAACAAGGCCCGGGCGGTGACCGGCCGAAGCAAGGGTGTCGCATCGAGCAATGCGACATCCATGAAGGTTGTCTCCCGCAGATGCCGCCCGAGCACCGCCAGTTCACGCCAGTCCTGCTTGTCCAGGGCCACATGGGCCTGCATCGACAGGACCAGTCGCCGCGCAAGCGCATCGAGCGCCCGCGCCAGAGGCATCACGACGCGCAGCGCATTGGTGGCCCCGGGAATGATGGAGCGGGTGTCCAGATCGTCCTTCTCGATCATTCGGGTGTAGACCGCACGATAGGCGCGATGCGCCGCTTCGAGCAGCTCCAGACCGTCGCGCATTCGCGCGAGCGGCTCGATCGCGAACGGGACGCGAGCCTGCCCGAGCGGGCCGAGCAGTTGCTCGGCCTCTGCAAGGATCGGGCCTCGGGCGACCTCGAGGATCTCGAACGCGGAGTCGGGGGCGAACCGGGCATCGGCCACATGGCGGCATAGCGCCGTGAGCGAAGGCGCGCGCTCGACACCGACCGTCGGCAACGCCCTGACCCAGGCGTTGCAGTGCGCCGCATCGTGGATTGCGCTCAAATCGATCGGTGCACGTGATCCCATTTCGACCTTCCAGTGACTTCGACTCGTGATGCCAGTCTGACGTGGACGAGCATCTCGTGGCGGAAAAAGATCACTGGAAATTCTCGATGGCACACGACCGGTCGCCCGCTGGCGACGAACGGTCGATCGCGTTCGCTCAGCGCCCTCGATCGGTCGCGAACGCGGCGCGGATCGCCGCCCGGTAGCGGACCAGTGCGCCAAGCGCCGCCAGGGCCCCTGCGCCCGGGCCGCTGGCGCTCGGACGCGGGGCAGCCCAGACCGACGCCGGAAAATGGCTGTCGTCGCGCCAGCGCGGAATGATGTGCCAGTGCAGGTGCGGCACCTGGTTGCCAAGGCTCGCCAGGTTGATCTTGGCGGGTGCCAAGGTCGCGCGCATCGCCCGCTCTACGTGCCAGACCGCCTCCAGCAGGCGTTGCCGCTGCCCCCCATCGAGGTCGGTCATCTCGGCGAAATGGTCGGCCAGAATCACCCGCGAGAAGCCGGGGAAACCGGGCTCATCGACGAGAACGACACGCAGGAATTCGTCCTGCCACAACACCTCGCCCCCGTCGGTGCGACACAACTCGCAGCCCTCGTCGGGCTTGGGCGAGGCGGACATTCGGGCTCAGGCCGTGACCGATACCGCGGCCAGGTCGTGAGGCGCGTAGGAGGAAACCGTTGGTTGTGCCGGCGAGAGCCACATGTGGCGGCCCTGGAGGTCCATGATGATGCTGGCAACGGTCTCGATCTGGGCGATCGGTGGCAACGTCGGATCGGGGAAACGGCAAATGGACTCGAGGCCGTAGCGGGTGTCCGAGAGCAATGCGATCGCCGCGTCGAGGTCCGTCGCGTCGCCCAGCATTTGTCCGGCCACTTCGAGGCGGCTGCGAGTAGAGAGGTTGCCATCGAGGTTGGCTTCGACGGCAGTCTGGTCCGGATCGAGGAAATGATTCGTGTGCCATAACCGTCGACGGCCGCCCGAAACGACAGGCGCCACCACGCGAACGCCGAGCGGCGAGAACTCCAGGCTCGCGATCGCGCCTTGGGCATCGGCAACCAGCACGTTGCTCGAGGCGGCAAAGGTGCAGCGACGGGCGAACTCGATCGCCTCCTCGACACAGGTACACTCGAGCAGCGCCCGCAGCAGGATGTGGGTCGGCAGGCCGGGCGCTTCACCGTCGCGCACCGAGCGCAGGATATTGAGCGTGATCCCCAGGCCGTGCTCGTTGAATCCCGCCTTGGCCAGCATGCCTGCCTCGGACATCACCAGCTGCCGGGCCCCGGCATCGGGCCGCACGTCGAGCAGAACCAGCGCCGGGCGCTGCAGGCCGATCCAGTCCCAGTTCTGCGCCAGCCACACGGGCGCGCCATCGCCCGAGACGGCGAAGCTCGTACACTCGTTCGCCGCGCCCTGCCCCGGCGCACCGGCTTTCGCCAGGAAATCTGACGGCAGCAACTCGGTGCGGACATTCAGTGCCAGGAGCGACGCAAAATCGGTGCCGCAGCCTTCGGCCACGCCGCGCAACTCCTCGAGTGCCACAGGAAACACCCGCTCGATTTCGGCCTCGTAGGGCCGTGCCCGCTCGCAGACCCGGGCCCAAGACATGTCGCATGTCTCGAAGGTCTGCCGATAGACGTCCATGGACACGGCGATTCGCGCCGCCGCCTGCTCGCCATAGCTGCGCCCCCGCTCGCGCGCAGTGCCTTCCAGGACGATGCGCGGAATGGGCTCGAAAGTCGGTCCGGACTGTGTCATGGGAACTCTCCTGCGGCGACCGGGGGATCAGCCGGACGCGCATGCGCTAGAACTTCGTGTAGCCGCCGTCGATGAGCATCTGCTCACCAGTCAGGTAGGAAGAGGCGGTGCTCGCGAGAAATACCGCCGCGCCGCCGAAATCATCGATCGACCCCCACCGACGCACCGGAATCCGTGGCATCACATTGTCGCGGAAACGCTCGTTCCCGAACGAGCGCGCTGTCATGTCGGTTTCGATCCAACCGGGCAGAATGGAATTGACCCGGATGCCGTGGCGCGCCAGTTCGACCGCCAGCGCACGGACATAGGACGTGACCGCACCCTTCGATGCCCCGTAGTGACTGTTGCGGGCCGCACCTTCGACCGCGGCCGTGCTCGCCGTGGCGACGAGGCTGCCCCCTTGCCCACGCGCGATCATGTGGCGCGCCGCCGCGCGGAAGGTGAGAAACACCCCTTCGACATTGACCCGTAGCACGCGGCGAAACTCGTCGAGGCTCATTTCGGCGACCGGCGTCGGCTTCGCAGACACCCCGGCATTGGCAAAGCAGGAGTCGACGTGCCCCATCGTGGCGACCGACTCGGCGAACGCGCGCTCGACGGCCGCCTCGTCGGTGACATCGCACACGATCGAGCTCACCCGGGGGCTGGTCGCCGCGAGTTCCTCGCGGGCCCTCGCGGTCTTCTCCGGGTTCGAACCCCAGATGGTGACCTGCGCGCCGGCCTCGAGCAGCGCGCGCGCCATGCCCAAGCCAATACCGCCGTTGCCCCCCGTCACGACCGCCGCATGCTCGCTCAGGTCGAATGGTTTGTACATCGCTGTCTCCGTCTTGGTCTGCCCGGCGGCTCAGCCTTGGTCCAGGGATCGCCGGCTCGGCCGCATTCTAGACCAGCACCCGCTCGATGCCACCCCGATTGGCACGCTCGACATAATCGGCAAGCCAGTTTTCGCCCAGCAGGGTACGGGCCATCTCGACGACCAGGTAATCCGCCTGCGCCCCGACGTCATCGGAGTATCTCGACAATCCCTGCAGGCAGGAGGGACAGGAAGTCAGCACCCGGATCTCGCCATCGAAGCGCTCGCCATCCCCGCCGGCACGCACCGCCCCGACGCTGGCGCGCATTTCCTGTTCCTTGCGAAACCGCACCTGGGTCGAGATGTCGGGCCGGGTCACCGCCAGCGTTCCGGATTCGCCGCAGCAGCGTGGAACCAGGCCGACCGAGCCGTTGAGCTCCGCGTTGATCAGCGTGTCGACCACCTTTGCCGGCGCATCGAGCTTGATCGGCGAATGACAGGGATCATGGTAGACATAGCGCCGGCCGGTCACCTGCTCCAGTCGCACGCCTTTCTCGAGCAGGTACTCGTGGATGTCGATGATCCGGCAACCCGGAAAGATCTTGTCGAACTCGTAGCCCGCCAATTGGTCATAGCAGGTCCCGCACGAGACCACGACCGTGCGGATGTCGAGATAGTTGAGCGTGTTCGCGACCCGGTGAAACAGCACCCGGTTGTCGGTGATGATCTTCTCTGCCCGATCGAATTGCCCGGCGCCGCGCTGTGGGTAGCCACAACAGAGGTACCCCGGCGGCAAGACCGTCTGCACGCCGACACGCCAGAGCATCGCCTGCGTGGCCAGCCCAACCTGAGAGAACAGACGCTCGGACCCGCAGCCGGGAAAATAGAAGACCGCTTCGGCGTCGGCGTTGGTCGCGACCGGGTCTCGAATGATGGGCACGTAGCGATTGTCTTCGATGTCGAGCAAAGCGCGTGCCGTCTTGCTCGGTAGTCCGGCCGGCATCTTCTTGTTGACGAAATGGATCACCTGCTCTTTCAGCGCGGCCCGTCCCACGCTGGCGGGCGGGCGACGCGTCTGGCGCCGGGCGAGGCCCTTGAACAGATCGTGGGCGGCGCGTTGGGCACGATAGCCCACGCCAACCATCAACGCGCGGGTCGCTCGGATCGTGTCGGGACTGGTTGCGTTGAGGAAGAACATCGCCGCCGCACTGCCGGCGTTGAATCGCTTTTGTCCCATCTTGCGCAACAGATTGCGCATGTTCATCGTGACGTCGCCGAAATCGATGTCGACCGGACAAGGCGATTCGCACTTGTGGCAGACCGTGCAGTGATCGGCCACATCGCCGAACTCGTCCCAGTGCTTGACCGAGATCCCGCGCCGCGTCTGTTCCTC
>JACKLP010000008.1 GCA_024235875.1 Burkholderiaceae bacterium
GCGCGCGGTCGGGCCGTCGATGGTCGAGGCCGCGACGGCGTCGCACTCGGGCACCGCTGCCGAGTAGAAGGCGCACGGCGTGTAGACCATGTCGACGACCCCGTCGCGCACGGCGGTGGCCTGCTGCATCATTGGAATCGCCTCGGGGCCGCCGCGTACCTGGATCTGGAAGACCCCCTTGCCGGCCGCATTCGCCTTCTTGACGAACTCGAGAAAGCTCTTGCTATAGATCAGGGTGGCCGGGAACACGTGCGTGGCCGAGATCTTGTCTTCGGCATGGGCGCTGGTGCCGATCGTCAGCATGCCGATCACAGCGGTCGCCAGAAGCGACTTGAGCTTGATTTTCATCCGATTTTCCCCTGGTGTTCGATGGTCGGGCCGCGGCCCGGTGCGGTCGGGCCATTATCCACAAAAAAGCCGTGCCGCGGTGCCGGTCTCGGGCGTCGGCACCTACGCTTGCGATGCGCGCTAGGGGAATAGCTGGATCATCGGTAGCGCGGCACCCGCGCTGAGCAGGTCCACGCGCTTGAGCCGGATGCGCGGCGATGCCAGCGGGCCGACCAGGTGATGCCAGGCGACACCGGCCAACGAAAGTTCCTGCTCGCCGCGGGCCTCGGCATAGACGAAGGGCGTGCGCAGGATCCAGGCTTCGGCCTCGACACCGACCAGGCGCGAAGGCTGCAGCACGTGGATTGCCCGGCTGGCCGGATGCTGCGAATGGGCATGAGGATGGGCCAGCCGCTGCGCGCGCAGGCGCAGCAGCAGCTTGTCCTCGTAGGCGAGCGATGCCTCGCCGCCGGGACTTCGCTGGTCGGTGCCGGACGGGACCCAATAGTGGCCGTCGTCGGTGAACAGCGCGATCCATTCGTCGTAGCGGGCCTCGTCGATGAGCCGCGTTTCCCACGCGACGAAGGCCGCCAGCTCGATCTCGATCTCGCGGCCTTCGCGCGACATCGCCCAGCCGGTCGCGAGCTCGGGCGACACGCTGGCGTCGGCACCGGCCGGGTCGGACGACGGGGCGCTCGGTTCGGTGGCGGTGCTCATCGGGCGTCTCCGTTGGCCGGGGCGTTCATGAATCGTACCCAGGCACGGAACTGGTTGCGCATCAGCGCCTCGTTCGTGCCGTTGACGACGCGGTCGTCGTCGGGCGATTCGGCGTCGCGCAGGTCGCGGTTCAGGTCGATCCAGTCGTTGCCCTCGGCCGCCAGCGCGCGCTGGATGCTCTCGAAGAGATGCACGTCGTCATGCGCGATCGCCGACATCGGCGAGAAGACCAGCCGGTTGTAGGTCAGTCCGCGCTCGGCCAGTACCTCGGGCGCGCCAACGGCGCGAAACGCCCAGGACTCGACGATCGTGCGGTCCACGGCGAGCGGGCGAAGGACCCGGATCGCCAGTGGCGAGCTCTTGACCGAGACGCTGGGGTAGAGGACCGAGTTCTGCGAGCGGAAACCGAGGATCTCGGCTGCGCGTTCCTCGCCCCAGGCGTCGTTCATCGCCTTCTCGTAGTCGGACAGGCCGCCATAGCTGGTGTGAATGTTGAAGTTCACGCCAAGGAAGCTATGGCCATTGGGCATCGTGCGAGCGCCCATGCCGTCGAAGAAGTCGTAGCCCGACGCGAACGGCAGTATCTGCTCGATCGCCATCGGCTTGACGGCATCGGCTGGCTGATCGCGCCACACGTGGCGCGCAGCCGCGATCACGGACTCGTGTGCAGCCGGCGGATGGACGCTGTCGTTGATGTTCTCGATGTAGGTCTTCCAGTTCGCGTGCACGAGATTGCGCTGCGGCCGTCCGACCACCTCCAGGCGGCCGAGCGGCGAGCGATCGGCCATGTTGTCGAGTGCTGCGAGTGCCGGGCCGAAGTAGTCGGTGAAGCCGATTCCCTCGGGCGCGAGCCGAACGAACACGAAGCCGCGATGCACCGCCATCGCGCCGACACGGGCGAGCCCGTCGGCGGCGGGACTTCGAGCCAGTGGCGTGCCCTCGTAGCCTTGCTTGATCGGCTGGCCGATCAGCCGCCCGTCGAGTCGGTAGGTCCACGCGTGGTAGGGGCAACGCAGCATGCGGCCGACATGGCCGCTTCGATCGTCGAGCATGCGCACGCCTTTGTGGGCGCAGCGATTCATCAGGACGCGAAGGCCGGCATCGCCGTCTTCGCTGCCATCTCGCAACAGGATCAGTCCGACATCGCCGAGCTCGACGGTGACGTAGTCGCCGGCCGACGGTACCTGGCTATCATGGCCGACATAGATCCAGGCATTGCGGAACAGGCGCGCGCGCTCCTGCTCGAAGACGCGGGCGGAAACGTAGACATCGCGATGGACGCGGCCTTCGCGAACCAGCTGGTCGGGCTCGGTGGTCATGTCGGCAGGAGGTGGAGACGATGGTCCCAGAATGTACGATCGCGCGGATTCCGCGGCAAGGCGGGCGAGCCGTGATCGGTGCGCGAAGCGACCCGTTCGTTCAGCGGCCCGTCGAGTCCCTGGCCTCGAGCGTCTCCCAGCGCTCGAGCAACTCGAGCAGCTCGGTCTCGATTCCGGCGTGTCGTTCCTGGTCGCCACGGATCACGGCGGGTTCGGCGCGGAAGTAATCGGGCTCGTTCATGCGGGCCTCGAGCGCGGCCTGTTCGGCCTCGAGCTCCGCGATTCTCGACGGCAGTGCATCGAGTTCCCGCTGCTCGCGGTAACTGAGCTTCTGGCGCTTCGGCAACGGGTACGGCGTCCTGGCCGGCGTGGCGGGTTCAGGGCGGGACGTCTCGTGCGGCGTCGGCTGCGGTCGCTGGCGGATCCAGTCCTCGTAGCCGCCGGCATATTCGCGCCATTGCGCGTTGCCGTCGAAGGCGATCGTCTGCGTCACGACATTGTCGAGGAAGGCGCGATCGTGGCTGACCAGCAGCAAGGTGCCCGGGTAGTCCTGCAGGGTCGACTCGAGCAACTCGAGCGAATCGATGTCGAGATCGTTCGTGGGTTCGTCGAGCACCAACAGGTTGGCCGGTTGCGCGAACAGCCGGGCGAGCAATAGCCGATTGCGCTCGCCACCCGAGAGCGCCTTGACCGGGGATCCGGCCCGCCGCGGAGAGAACAGGAAGTCGGCCAGGTAGCTCATGACGTGGCGTCGTTGCCCGCCGATCTCGATCCACTCCGATCCGGGACTGATGGTCTCGGCGACGCTGCGTTCGGGATCGAGTTGCGCGCGCATCTGGTCGAAATAGGCGACCGAGAGATTGGTGCCCAGGATCACCTTGCCCTCGTCGGGCGCGAGACGGCCCAGGATCAGCCCCAGCAGGGTGGTCTTGCCGGCGCCGTTGGGCCCCACGATGCCCACCCGATCGCCGCGTTGGATGATCGTCGACAGCCCGCGGATCACCCATTTCGGCGCGCCGCCGGCCGGATCGGGGAAACACTTGCCCGCGTCGACCAGCTCGGCCACCCGCTTGCCGGAGCGCTCGCCGGCGTCGATCGCCAGCTTGACGCTGCCCATGCGCTCGCGTCGCGCCGCTCGCTCGTTTCGCAAGGCCTCGAGTCGGCGGACCCGCCCCTGGTTGCGGGTTCGTCGGGCTTCGACGCCCTTGCGAATCCAGGCTTCCTCCTGCGCCCAGAAGCGATCGAACTTGCGCGCCAGCGTCTGCTCTTCGGCGAGTTGCGCCGCGCGCTGGCGCTCGTAGTCGGCGAAGTTGCCCGGAAAGCTGCGCAACAGGCCCCGATCGAGTTCGACGATGCGGGTCGCGACCCGGTCCAGGAAGCGCCGGTCATGGGTGACGACCACCAGTGTCGGCCCACGCAACAGCAACTGCTCGAGGTCCGTGATCGCGTCGATGTCGAGATGATTGGTCGGCTCGTCGAGCAGCAGCAGGTCCGGCTCGCAGGCCAGCGCGAGCGCGAGCGCCGCGCGCTTGCGCTCGCCACCGGAGAGCGTCGCCAGGGACGCCTCGAGCGGCACGCCGAGCCGGTCGGCATACTCGTCGATGCGTGCGAGCCGGCGCCATCGATCGCGCTCGTCGGCGATCGAAGACAGCTCGGCCGCGATGCTCAGGCTCTCGCGCACCGTGGCAGCGTCCGGCAGGACGGGTTCCTGCTCGACGAGTACGGTGCGTATGGCGTCGGCGCGGACGATCTCGCCGTCGTCGAGGCCGCGTCTGCCGTCGAGGATGGCCAGAAGCGTCGACTTGCCGGTCCCGTTGCGACCGATCAGGCCGACGCGCTCGCGCGCCTCGATCGACAGCCAGGCATGGTCGAGCAATGGCTGATCGCCGTAGGCGAGCTCGGCATCCTGTAGCGAGACGATGGCCATCCGGGTCAGCGGTACTCGATCTCGACGAAGATGAACTCGAAGTCGTTCGAGTTGATCACGTTGTGCTCCGCACCGGCCCCACGGTGATAGGACTGTCCGCAGACCAGCTCGCTGCGCACGACGCCACCGGATGATTCGATGCTCAAGGTGCCGGTCGTCATCGGCACGACGGTGTAGTCCATGCCGTGCCGATGCCAACCGGTCTCGCCGCCAGGCGGGAAGCGCCATTGCGTGACGACGGTGCGTGCGTTGTCGATCTGGACCGTGGGGACGGCCTGGGGGCGGGGCTTGCTTTCGGCTGGGTCGGTCATCGAGTCGCTCCGTGTGCGTTTGCCGGGGTTGTCGACCGGGCTCGTGGGCGCTGGGGCTCGCTCGCGTGCGCATCGGGCTTCGAGCGTTCGCGCGCGTCCAGCCAGTCGACCAGTCCGTCGGCATTGAGCTCGATGTCGGCGCCGATCAGCGCCAGGATCCGCGCGTCGTCGAGCGTCACGCCGTGCGCCCTGGCTGCGCCAAGCAGCAGCGCACGCAGTTCCGCGGCGATTCCGGATCGTCGGGCGTCGCCGGCGTCGGCATGCGACAGGGCGATCTGCGCGTAGCGCTCGATCAGGGCCTGCTGGTCGGCACCCAGGCGGGCGACATCGCCGCGTTTCGAGTAGTGCGTCAGGTAGACCGCCTCGGGCGCCAGCGCCAACAGGCGCGCGAGTGATCGCTGCAGCGCATCGGGGTCGAACTGGACCGGCGTGGAGGAGGGAAAGACGAATGGCCGGCCGGCCACGTCGAGCTCGCGATAGGACACCCCGAAGGTATCGCCGGCGAATAGATGGCCGGTCGCGCTGTCGCGGATCGTGACATGGTGCCGGGCGTGTCCGGGGGTATCGAGGAACTCGAGGGTCCGTCCGGCCACTGTCACGCTCGCGCCGTCCCCGGTCTCGAGCACGCGTTGGGGGTCGATCGGCACGATCTCTCCGTACAAGGCCTCGGCGGCCTCGCGACCGTAGACGGCGCAGGTGGCTTGCCACAGCCGGGTCGGATCGATCATGTGGCGCGCCCCGCGTGGATGAACCGTCAGGCGCGCCTCGGGCAGCGCGCGCATCAGCGCGCCGGCGCCGCCGGCATGATCCAGGTGGACATGGGTCAGTACGACGAAGTCGACGCACCCGGGCGCGACGCCCAAGGCGTCGAGGGCGGCCAGTACCCGGGGCACCGAGTGCGAGGTGCCGGTGTCGACGATTGCCGCGCGCCCGGCCTCGACGATCAGGTGGATCGCGTCGAATCCCGGCCGAACATAGCCGGAATCGACGGCAAACACGCCATGACCACAATGCTCGATTCGGGCAGCCCGCCGGGCTGCGTCCATTTGCTGCCGGGATGTCGCTGCGTTCGTCATCCTTGCCTCCGACGGCCGAGTATGCCCGAAGCGAGGCAGCGCGGCCGGCGGCGGCCCCGCGCCCGGCCGGCTGTCGACTACCGGGCGGGGCCGTGACTTCGGCTCGTGTCTCGGCCGCCTGTCAGCGGATGCGGCGCGGCCCCGAGGGGGGGCGACCGAACGCGCCGACCAGCTTGCGCGATGCCGGCGCCGTCTCCTGCGACGGCGAAGCGCTGCGGGTCTCGGTGGCGGGGCGCGGCGAATGCTCCGGTGCTGCCGACGCAGGCTGGCGCCGTTGGGCCTGGACGGGGTCGCGGGCCTGTCCCTTGCCGCGGCCATCGCGCGGACCGCGATTGTCGCCGCGGCGCGTGTCGTGCCGATTCTCGTGGCGGTTGTCGCGACGCTCTGCACCACCGCGGCGGCCGTCTGCCTGCGATCGGCGGGGCGCGTTGCGCGGTGCCGCTTGCGCCGCGTCGGACTCGTGTCGTGCCGCATCGGCGAGCGTGAAGCCCTCGACCTCGACGCGAGGAATACGCCGGCCGATCAGTCGCTCGATCCCGGCGAGCAGCTTGATCTCCTCGTCGTCGACCAGCGAGACCGCCGCGCCGGTGCTGCCGGCACGGCCGGTACGGCCGATGCGATGCACATAGTCCTCGGCGACATTCGGCAGTTCGTAGTTCACGACATGAGGCAATTGCTCGATATCGAGGCCACGGGCCGCGATGTCGGTGGCCACGAGCACGGGCAGCGACCCGTCCTTGAACGCGGCCAGGGCGCGGGTGCGGGCGTTCTGGCTCTTGTTGCCATGGATCGCCATCGCCTCGATGCCGTCCTTGCCGAGTTGTTCGGCCAGGCGGTTGGCGCCGTGCTTGGTCCGCGTGAACACGAGAACCTGGGTCCAGCGGTTGGAGCCGATCAGGTAGGACAGCAGTCCCCGCTTGGCCGCCTTGGGCACCAGGTGCACCGACTGGTCGACCAATTCCGAAGCGGTGTTGCGCCGCGCCACCTCGACGGTCGCCGGGTTGTGCAACAGGCCGTTCGCAAGCTGGCGGATCTCGTCCGAGAACGTGGCGGAGAAGAGCAGGTTTTGCCGTTGCCTGGGCAGTAGCGCCAGGACGCGCCGGATGTCGCGGATGAAGCCCATGTCGAGCATGCGGTCGGCCTCGTCGAGCACCAGGATCTCCACCCCCGAGAGGTCCACGCTGCGCTGGCCGGCGTGGTCGAGCAGTCGACCCGGCGTCGCGATCAGGATGTCGATTGGCTTGCGCAGGGCCGCGAGCTGGGGGTTGATGTTCACGCCGCCGAATACGATCAGCGAGCTCAGCTTGAGATGGCGACCGTAGGTGTCGACCGATTCGCCGACCTGGGCCGCGAGCTCCCGGGTCGGGGTCAGGATCAGGCAGCGAGGCCGTCCGGGACGGGGCCGCTCGTTGCTGGCCGACAACCGCTGCAGGATCGGCAGCGTGAAGCCGGCCGTCTTGCCGGTGCCGGTCTGTGCGGCCGCGAGGAGGTCGCGGCCTTCGAGCACCAGCGGAATCGCCTGGGCCTGGATCGGGGTGGGTTTGTCGTAGCCTGCGTCGGTGATCGCGCGCAGCAGCGGGCTCGCCAGCGCAAGCGCGGCGAATTCGTTTTGACTCTGATTCAAGTAGAAATACTCCAGCCACGGTCCGCCGCCCCTGGGGCGACACCAATCGAGACTGTGAGATCGATGGAAAGAGGCCGGTTTGCGCCGCGCCGAACGACTCGGCTGCCAGGCGAATTCAGGCCGGACCCCTGGTCCCGAGGCTTTGTTGCGTCGGGGCCGAGGCGTTGCGGACAGGAAGGATTGGTTGCGTCTGGTCCGCAGTGCGCCGACTGTACCACAGCTGGCAGGGCTGCCACCGGTGCGCGGGCAGCCATCCGGCGCCTGGTCGCTGGTGGCCGACATCCGGTGCATCGCCCGCGCTACACTGGGCTCACACACCGCGATCCGGGAGTCGGACATGGATCTGGCCGAATTGAAGCGTTTCGTCGGCGGGCGATGGGATGAGGCGATCGTGCCGAGCCTGGTCGACTACATCCGGGTGCCGGCAAAGTCTCCCGCCTTCGATGCGAACTGGGCCGCGCACGGACACCTGGCCCGGGTGGTTCAAGATGCCCGGCACTGGTCGGCGGGCTGTGCCATCGACGGACTGCAGGTCGAGATCTTGTCGATCGACGGGCTCACCCCGTGCATCTACTTCGATGCGCCGGCCACCGGCGGCCTGGGTAGCGCGCGTACCGTGATGTTCTATGGCCATCTCGACAAACAGCCCGAGATGACGGGCTGGCGCGACGGCTTCGGGCCATGGACCCCGGTCATCGAGGACGGTCGGCTCTACGGCCGCGGTGGAGCCGACGATGGCTACGCACTCTATGCGGCGCTGACGGTGATCGAGGCGCTCGATCGCCAGGGCGTGGCGCGACCGCGCTGCGTCGGGATCGTCGAGACCAGCGAGGAAAGCGGCAGTCCCGACCTGCGGGCCTATCTTCGTGCGCTGGCGCCCCGCCTCGGCGACGTGGCTCTGGTCGCGGGCCTCGACTCGGGCTGCGGCAACTATGACCAGCTTTGGGTCACGACCTCGCTGCGCGGGCTCGTGAGCGGCGTCCTGACCGTCGAAATCCTCGAGGAGGGCGTCCACTCGGGCGCCGCCAGCGGAATCGTTCCGTCGTCGTTTCGGATCGCGCGGCAGTTGCTCAACCGGATCGATGATCCGGCCACCGGTCGCGTCCTGCTAGATGCCCTGCACGCGTCGATTCCCGAGGAGCGGCGGACACAGGCGGTGCAGGCTGGCGCGATCCTGGGCGACACGGTCTGGCAACAGTTTCCCTGGGTCGGGTGCTCCCACGGTCCGGAGCCCGGTGCGCACGCCATGCCCACCACCACCGACCGGGTCGAAGCGATCATCGCGCGGACCTGGCAGCCGGCGCTATCGGTCACCGGTGCCGCGGGCCTGCCGTCGATCGACGAGGCCGGCAACGTCCTGCGACCGCGCACCAGCCTGAAGCTGAGCCTGCGCCTGCCGCCGACGATCGACGGTGCGCAGGCAGCGGCGGCGGTGCGGCGCGCGCTGGTTCAGGATCCGCCCTACGGCGCGCGCGTGAGCGTCTCGATGGGGGGCGCATCGGGTTGGAATGCGCCGCCCACGGCGCCCTGGCTGAAGGCGGCGGCCGACGAGGCCTCGCGCGCGTCCTGGGGGCGCGACGCGGGCTGGATCGGCGAGGGCGGCACGATCCCGTTCATGGGCATGCTGGGCGATTTTTTCCCGCAGGCGCAGTTCCTGATCACCGGCGTGCTGGGGCCCCGCTCGAACGCCCATGGTCCAAACGAGTTCTTGCACATCGACTATGCCAAGCGCCTCACTGGCGCGGTGGCCCAGGTGGTCGCGGCGGTTCGCTAGCACGGCGCGGTTCCTCGACATACCCGCTGCGGCGCGATCGGCGGCGGCTGCGCGTTCATCGGCGGTCGATGGGTCCGAACCGGCGCCCGGGGAGCCTTGACGTCGATCAATCCGCCGGCCTGCGGATGCGCGAACATGAATCGTTCGAATGATGAAAGCGACGAAGGGAGCAGATCAGATGCAAGTGGAGCCGCCGATGGATGCCGAGCGCGAAACCCCGGAAGGATCGGTCGAGAGCGCGGGATCCGGCCCGATTCGGCAGGGCTCGGCGCCTGGCGCAGTTCGTTCGGGCTCGAAGGCGCGCAAGCCCCGGGCCGGGGCCGCGCCCGCTAAGCGTGCCGCTGGCAAGCGCCACGCTCGGAAGGCCGACGACCCGCTTGCGGATCCGACCGAGCGCATCGGCAAGGCCGAACCGGCTGGCGAGCGTGCCATTGCGATGGAGACCGCCGACCACGCGACGGCCGGCGCGATCCTCACCCAGGCCGAGGCACTCGCAGACGTTGCGTCGCGGGTGGCGGTCGACGGCGCCGATGCGGTTCGGACCGCCATCGACACCATGCTGGGCAGCGCTTCCACCGACGAACTCGAATTGATTCGCCGCGCCCTTCAGACCCGGCTCGGACGCGACAGCGAGGTGCATCCCGACGAGATGCTTGCCGCCGACTGGCGACTGGGCAAGTACCCGTACCGCAACAAGATGTCGCGGCGGCGCTATGAGGCGCAGAAGTATCAACTGCAGGTCGAGCTGCTCAAGCTGCAGGCCTGGGTCAAGGAAACCGGGCAGCGGATCGTGATCCTGTTCGAGGGCCGCGATGCGGCGGGCAAGGGCGGGACGATCAAGCGCTTCATGGAACACCTGAATCCGCGCGGCGCGCGAGTCGTGGCACTCGAGAAGCCGACCGCCGACGAGCGCGGACAGTGGTATTTCCAGCGCTATGTCCAGCACCTGCCCACGGCCGGAGAGATCGTGCTCTTCGATCGATCCTGGTACAACCGCGCGGGCGTCGAGCGGGTCATGGGCTTTTGCAGCGACGACGAATACATGGAGTTCATGCGCCAGTGCCCGGAATTCGAACGGCATCTGGCCCACAGCCAGGTGCGCCTGTTCAAGTTCTGGTTCTCGGTGAGCCAGCACGAGCAGCGGCGCCGCTTCAAGGACCGCAAGACCCACCCGCTCAAGCAATGGAAGCTCAGTCCGGTGGATCTCGCGTCGCTCGACAAGTGGGACGACTACACCAAGGCCAAGGAGGCGATGTTCTTCCATACCGACACCACCGACTGCCCCTGGACCGTCATCAAGTCCGACTGCAAGAAGCGGGCTCGCCTGAACACGATGCGCTATCTGCTCCACAAGGTGAACTACGCCGGCAAGGACGTGGCCCGGATCGGACCGATCGACCCGCTGATCGTCGGGCGCGCCAACGTGGTGTTCGAAGCCGGCGAGAACGAAAGCGCGAGTTGAGCCCACCCTGCCGGGGGGCTCGACGGGCAGGGCGAGCGCCAACGGACCATTGGTCGGCGCTTCGCCCGCGTTCCGGAACGTCGCCGTACATTCTGCGCAACAATTGGGCATCGGCGCACCGGGCTGGTGCTAGCATCGGGCTACCGTCTTCAGCGGAGGCCGGCCCATTCGGCGCGTGCTTCGAGCCTCGGCGTCCGGGTTGCTGACTCCCACCTCCGCATTGCCTGTGGAGGAGATATTGCGTCCCACCGACATCAGTCAGCCCGACTACTTTCATAAGGTCGTCGATTGCCAGTGGGCCTGTCCGGCCCACACCCCCGTTCCCGAGTACATCCGCCTGATCGCGGCCGGCCGGTTCGACGATGCCTACATGGTCAACTGGGTGTCGAACGTCTTTCCGGGCGTCCTCGGTCGGACCTGCGATCGACCCTGCGAGCCGGCCTGCCGGCGCGGGCGGGTGGAACAGGCCAATGCCGAGAAGCCCGAGCCGGTCGCGATCTGCCGGCTCAAGCGCGTGGCCGCCGACTACAAGCGGGATGTCGCGGCGCTGATGCCGCCGCCGGCCCAGCGCCGTAGCGGCAAGCGAGTCGCCTGCGTCGGCGCCGGCCCGGCATCCCTGACCGTGGCTCGCGACCTGGCGATGCTGGGGCACGAGATCACCCTGTTCGACCGCGATCCGCGCATGGGCGGCATGATTCGCTCGCAGATTCCACGCTTCCGACTCCCGGAGAGCGTGATCGACGAGGAAGTCGGCTGGGTCACGCGCCTGGGGCACGTGAAGTTCCAGCAACGCGAAGTCGAGTCGATGAAGAAGCTGATGGACGAGGGCTTCGATGCCGTCTTCGTCGGGTCGGGCGCGCCGCGCGGACGTGATCTCGATGTCCCGGGCCGGCAGGAAGCGGCCGCCAGCATCCACATCGGAATCGACTGGCTGGCCTCGGTGTCCTTCGGTCATCTCGAGCGCATCGGCAAGCGCGTGATCGTTCTGGGCGGCGGCAACACGGCGATGGATTGCTGTCGCTCCGCCAAGCGCCTCGGTGGCGAGGACGTCAAGGTCATCGTTCGATCCGGGTTCGACGAGATGAAGGCCTCGCCCTGGGAGAAGGAAGACGCGATGCACGAGGGCATCCCGATCCTGAACTGGCTGGTGCCCAAGGAAGTTCGGCACGACCAGGGCAAGCTCCAGGGCGTGGTGTTCGAGAAGGTCCAGGCTGTCTACGACGACCGGGGGCGCAGGCGTCTCGTGCCGACCGGCGAGCCCGATCAGTTCTTCGAGTGCGATGAAGTCCTGGTCGCGATCGGGCAGGAGAACGCGTTCCCCTGGATCGAGCGCGACATCGGCTTGCGCTTCGACGAGTGGGGCATGCCGGTGCTCGACGAGCACACGCTCCAGTCCACGGTGCCCAAGGTGTTCTTTGGCGGCGATGCGGCCCTGGGACCCAAGAACATCATCTGGGCGGTCGCCCATGGCCACGAGGCGGCGATCTCGATCGAGCGCTTCCTTTGCGGCGAAAGCATCGCGGATCGGCCGGCGCCCGCGATGAGCTCCTTCTCGCAAAAGATGGGGATCCACGAGTGGAGCTACGACAACGCGGTCTCGCCCGATGCACGCCATGTGGTGCCCTGGGCCGACAGCAAGCTCACGCTGGCCGACATCCGGGTCGAGGTCGAGCTGGGCTTCGATCCGCAGCAGGCCTGGGCCGAGACCCAGCGCTGCCTGAACTGCGACGTCCAGACCGTTTTCATCGGCTCGAAGTGCATCGAATGCGACGCCTGCGTCGATATCTGCCCGATGGACTGCCTGACGTTCACCTCCAACGACACCGAGGAAGCCCTGCGTGAGCGCCTGACGGCGCCGGCATCGAATGCCGAGCAGGATCTCTACGTGTCCGGCGAGCTCAAGACCGGACGAATCATGGTCAAGGACGAAGACGTTTGCCTGCACTGCGGGCTCTGTGCCGAGCGTTGTCCGACCGGTGCATGGGACATGCAGAAGGTACTCGTGAAGATGTCGCACGCCGGCGATTGCCGACGCGAGCCGGCCATGGGCACGCAGCCCGTGCCGGCCTGAGGAGTAATCCATGGACAAGCAAGTGACCCCGATTCGTGCGGTCAACGATTTCGTCGTCAAGTTCGCGAACGTCAATGGCTCGGGCTCGGCCTCGGCCAACGAGCTGTTCGCGCGGGCGATCATCCGGATGGGTGTGCCGGTCAGTCCGCGCAACATCTTCCCCTCGAACATCCAGGGTCTGCCGACCTGGTACGAGGTGCGGGTGTCGGACAAGGGCTATCTCGGGCGGCGCGGTGGCGTGGACATGTTGGTCGCGATGAATCCGCAGACCTGGGATGCCGATGTCCAGGAGATCGAGAGCGGGGGCTACCTGTTCTACGACTCGAGCAAGCCCTTGCCGCTCGAGAAATTCCGGCCCGACGTACAGGCGCTCGGCCTGCCGCTCACCCGTATCGCGAACAGCACCTATGCCGATGCGCGCGAGCGCCAGCTGATGAAGAACATCATCGCGCTCGGTGCGTTGTCGGCGCTGCTTCGAATCAACCCCATCGAGATCGAGCGACTGTTCTCGGAGCAGTACAAGGGCAAGGAGCGCCTGATCGAGTCCAACATCAAGGCACTGCACCTTGGTCGTGCCGAGGCGATCCGGACCATGCCGCAGATCGGCCTGACTGTCGAGCGGCGCGACTCGGTTGGCGACATGATCTTCATGGAGGGCAATTCGGCCGCGGCGCTGGGCGCCGTGTACGGCGGCGCGACCGTCTGCGCCTGGTATCCGATCACGCCGTCCTCGTCGGTCGCCGAGGCCTTCCAGCGATGGTGCGGGCGCTATCGCACCGACAAGGAGACGGGCAACGCGAAATACGCGATCGTGCAGGCCGAAGACGAGCTCGCATCGATCGGCATGGTGACCGGCGCCGGCTGGAACGGTGCGCGGGCGTTCACCGCCACGTCGGGCCCGGGCATCTCGCTGATGTCCGAATTCATCGGACTGGCGTATTTCGCCGAAATCCCGATCACGATCGTCAACGTCCAGCGCGGCGGACCCTCGACGGGGATGCCCACGCGAACGCAGCAGGCCGATGTGCTGGCCTGCGCGTACGCTTCGCATGGCGACACGAAGCATGTCCTGTTGTTCCCCGAGGATCCGCACGAGTGCTTCGATTTCACCGCCAAGGCCCTGGATCTGGCCGATCGGTTGCAGACGCCGATCTTCGTGATGACCGATCTCGACATCGGCATGAACAACCGACTGACGAAACCGCTCGTCTGGGACGATGCCCACTGCTATGACCGTGGCAAGGTCATGACCCATGAGCAACTCGAGGCGGGCGTGGAGTTCGGTCGCTATCTGGATGTGGACGGCGACGGCATTCCGTATCGCACCTATCCGGGCACGCACCCGACCCGCGGCGCGTACTTCACGCGCGGGACCACGCGCAATGCCTACGCGAAGTACAGCGAGCGCGGCACCGACTATGTCTACAACATGGAGCGCCTGTTGCGGAAGTTCGACAGTGCGCGAAGCCTGGTGCCGCAACCCGTCACGCGATCGGCGGCAGCGGCGCTTGCCCCAGAGAACGGCAGGACGCCCTATGGCGTGCTGTACTACGGATCCACGTCTCCGGCGATGATCGAGGCGCACGATCTGCTCGAAGAGGACAAGATCGCCATCGATGCGATGCGCCTGCGCGCCTTCCCGTTCCCGGAGTCGGTGCGGGAGTTCATCGCCGCGCACGAGACCGTGTTCGTGGTGGAGCAGAACCGCGATGCGCAGTTGAGGTCGCTGCTGGTCAACGAACTCGGCTTCGATCCGGCTCGGCTGGTGCCCGTGTTGCACTACGACGGCACGCCGATCACCGGCCGCTTCATCCATCGCGAGATCGCGGCGCGGGTCAGCGCCGCCAAGGTGCGCCCGCTTCGGCGAGCCGCCGGCAAGGGCGAGTCCGCCTGAGGGGAACGATCATGACCTATCTGCCCAAACCGAAACTGCATCACCCGTCGCTGAAGAAGAACCAGGTCGGGTACACGCGCCGCGACTACGAGGGTGCCATCTCGACCCTGTGCGCCGGCTGTGGCCACGATTCCATCTCGGCGTCGATCGTTCAGGCCTGCTGGGAACTCGACATCGAGCCGCACCGGGTCGCCAAGCTCTCGGGCATCGGCTGCTCGTCGAAGACGCCCGACTACTTTCTGGGAAATTCCCACGGATTCAACTCGGTGCATGGGCGCATGCCGTCGGTGCTGACCGGCGCCAATCTCGCCAATCGGGACCTGATCTACCTCGGCGTCTCGGGCGATGGCGACTCGGCATCGATCGGCATCGGCCAGTTCACGCACGTGATGCGTCGCGGCGTGAACATGCTCTACATCGTCGAGAACAACGGGGTCTATGGATTGACCAAGGGCCAGTTCTCGGCGACCGCCGACTCGGGCTCGAAATCCAAGCGTGGTGCGGTCAACACCGACGCCCCGGTCGACCTCGTGACCCTGGCGCTGCAACTCGGTGCCACCTTCGTCGCGCGAGCATTCTCGGGCGACAAGCAAGGCCTGGTGCCGATCATCAAGGCCGGACTCGCGCACAAGGGCGCCGCCTTCATCGACGTGATCAGCCCGTGCGTGGCATTCAATAATCACGACGGCAGCACGCGCAGCTACGACTTCGTTCGCGAGCACCATGCGGCGGTCAACCGGGTGCAGTTCATGGCACCGCACCGGCGCGAGCCGATCGGCGACCAGGGAATCGAGGGCGAGGTCCTCGAGGTAACGCAGCACGACGGTTCGATCCTGCGCATGCGCAAGCTGCACGCGCTCTACGATCCGACCGACCGGGTGGCGGCGACCAACTATATCCAGCAGCGCCAGAGCGCCGGCGAGGTGGTGACGGGCCTGTTGTACTTCGATCCCCGGCCCGACGACATGCATGCGCATCTGAACACGGTCGAGACGCCCTTCAACCAGCTCGACGAGCGGCATCTTTGCCCGGGGTCGAATGCGCTGGAGCACATCAACGCGTCATTGCGTTGAATCGCTCGTTGCGCGCGTGACGGATCGCGCGCGCAGGCGGGAGAGCCGGTCATGAATGGGCGCGGCGGCTTCGGTCCCGCTGGCGCGGGACTGCCGCCGGATCGGGCTTGCGGGCGGGGGGGCGCAGAACTCGCACGATCCGGTCGCTTTCGCGCCCGTCCACGTGCTCAGACAGCTGCGCCCCTTCTTCCCGCCCGCAAGCCCGATCCGGCGCTCGCCGACGCGGCCATTCATGACCGGCTCTCCCGCCTGCGAAGCGAGGCGTTCGCGAGTCAGCGCATGTCTTTTTGCTTGCGGCGAGGGCCGAAGACGCCCGCGAGGTGCTCGACGACGGCGCGTACGCGGGGTAGGCGGCGGCGCTCGGGCAGCATCACCGCGTAGATGGGGAACAGGGTCGGGTCCTGGTACTCTGTCAGGACCGGCACGAGTTCACCGCGTGAGACCCAGTCGCAGACGGCGGCCGAGTTCAATCGGCCCACGCCCAGTCCCTCGCGCACCATCTTGGCGGCGAGCGCGGTGTTGTTGCTGCGATGATGGCCGTTGACGGCGATCTGGGTGCGCCGTCCGTCGATGAGGAAGCCCCATCGGTTGAGCTGTCCGCGCGACGCGTGGGTGACGCAGCGCATGCGCGCGAGATCCTCGGGATGTCGCGGGGCGCCGAACTCGTGCAGGAAACCGGGCGATGCGTAGACGGCGCGACGGTATTCGCCGATGCGACGCGCGACAAGGTTGTCGTTGTCGACCACGCTCGTGCGGATGGCCAGATCGAATCCCTCGGTGGCCAGGTCGATCAGGCGGTCGTCGGCATGGAGGTCGACGCGCAGCTGCGGATGCCGTTGCGCCAGCGCGGCCAGCGAGGGCAGCACCTGGGCGTCGGCCATGATCTCGCTGACCGACATTCGCACGACGCCGCTCGGGCTTCCCGAGCGTGATTCGAACTCTGCGCTCAGGTCGGTGAGCGAGCCCAGGATCTGGCGCGCGTGTCCGAGCAGGATCTCACCTTCGGGTGTGACGCTCAGGCCATGGGTCGATCGCCGCAACAGGCGCACGCCGTAAGCAGCTTCGAGCCGGTCGATCGCGCGTGACACCTGGGAGGCCGGTACATCGCGCTCTCGGGCCGCGGCGCTGAGCGTGCCGAGTTCGACCGCCCGGACGAATGCGTGCATGTCGGCCGGTGCCGGGGCCGGGTCCTCTAGGCTGGCTGTTTTGCGCTGCATGCAAATCCGATTTGTCCGGCCGGGCCTTACCGACGCCGGGGCCGCCACCTAAGCTGTGTCCATCGCAACCTTACCGGAGATTGAGATGGCACATCGTGAAGAGCGTCGGTCGATCGAGCTCGAGCGCGCGCTGGCGATCCCCTACGAGCACTATCGGATGCGTGCGGCGCGGCTGCGCAGCGAGGCTGTGCGCGAAGCCTACCGGTCGCTGGGCGGATGGCTTCGGGCATTGCCTGGTCGCATCGGTGCCGGCAATGCGAGACGGGCGCCGTCGACCTTGAATGCTTGCACGGCGCGGGGTGGATGCTGAGTGCTCGGCTTATCGCGCGTGCGCAGGCGGGTGGCCGGGGTGTACGGGGGGCGCGGCGGCTGCGGTCCCGCTGGCGCGGGACTTCCGCTGGATCGGACTCGGGCGGGCGGGACGCGCAGGACTCGCACGATCCGGGTGCTGCGCACCCGGCCACGTGCTCAAGCAGGCTGCGCGTCTGATTCCGCCCGCCCGAGTCCGATCGAGCGCTTGCCGAAGCGCCCCCCGCACACCCCGGCCACCGGCCTGCGACGCGGGGCACGCCTTCGTTTGTATTCTGGTCGTGCCGCGCTCGGCGCGATTGGCGGTCGCGAAGGCGCTCGGCGAGTGCGCTGGCCGCATCGAACACGGCATTGAACGCTCCATCCAAACGCACGCAGCGGTTCGGCGGGTGGGGGGCCGGTGGGGCTGGCGGGGCCGTCGGCAAGCGTCGTACGGGCGGCTGGGCGCGGATCAGGCGCCCAGCCGCCCGTACGACGGCAGTCCCGCGCGAGCGGGACCGCAGCCGGCGGCCCCGCCAGCCCCACCGGGCCCCCGCCCGGCGCGACAGAACGGAGTGCGCCTATATCCCCATTCGCGGCGCCCGATGCCCCCCCAGCGACAAGGCCACGTTCTTCGTGTCCATGTAGAAGTCGAAGCTGTAGTCGCCCCCGTCGCGGCCGATGCCGCTGGCCTTCATGCCCCCGAATGGCGTCGGCAGGTGGCGGACATTCTCCGAGTTCACCCAGATCATGCCGGCCTCGAGTGCCAGGGCTACCCGATTGGCTCGTCCGACGTCGCCGGTCCAGAGGTAGCCGGCCAGGCCGTAGCTGACGTCGTTGGCGATGTCTACCGCCTCGGCCTCGTCGTCGAACGCGATCGCGGTGAGCACCGGGCCGAAGATCTCTTCGCGGGCGATGCGCATGTCGCGCCGGGCGCCGGTGAAGAGGGTGGGTGTCACGTAGTGGCCGTTCGCCGACAGGCCTTCGGCCTGCGCCTGGCTGCCGCCGACCGCGATCGTGGCCCCGTCTTCGCGTGCGATCGACATGTACGACATCACCTTCTCGAAGTGGCGCGCATGGACGAGCGGGCCGACCTCGGTATCGGGATCGAGCGGGTGTCCCACCTTCAGGCGCTTGACGCGCTCGGCGAGCTTCGCGACGAACTCGTCGTGGATCGAGCGCTGCACCAGCAGGCGTGACGAAGAGGTACAGCGCTCGCCGTTGAGGCTGTAGATCATGAACACCACGGCATCGAGTGCGGCGTCGAGGTCGGCGTCGTCGAACACGATCACCGGGTTCTTGCCGCCGAGCTCGAGGTGCACGCGCTTGAGCGTGGGGGCGCCCTGTGCCATTACCAGCCCGCCGGTTCGCGACTCGCCGATGAAGGCGACCGCGCGGATCGCCGGATGCTCGGTCAAGGCCTTGCCCGTGGTCTCGCCGATGCCGTTGACCAGGTTCACCACGCCGGCCGGCACGCCCGCCTCGTCCATGATCTCGGTCAGCAGTCGGGCTGTCAGCGGGCTCCATTCGGCCGGCTTGTGGACGACGGTGCAGCCGGCGGCGAGCGCGGGCGCCATCTTCCAGGTCGACAGCATGAACGGCGTGTTCCAGGGCGTGATCACGCCGACCGGTCCCAGCGGCTGGCGCAAGGTGTAGTTCAGGTGCGATTCGGTCGGCAGCGACAGGCCATTGGCGGCGTCCGGCGCGCGATCGGCGAAGAAGCGATAGTTCTCGGCGCCGCGCAGCGCCGCCTTGCTCATGAAGCGCCACGCCTGGCCGGTGTCCACGCATTCGAGCGTGGCGATCTCGTCGGCGCGGGCGACGATCAGGTCGGCCACCCGGTGCAGAATGCGGCGACGCTCGGTTCCCGAGACCTTGCGCCAGGTCTGGAATGCGTCGGCTGCCGCTTCACATGCGGTCGCGACCTCGGCTTCGGTGGCGCTGGCGACGCGCCCGAGCGAGGCGCCGTCGATGGGCGAGTGATTCTCGAAGGTCTCGCCCTGGCCCGCGATGGACTGGCCGTCGATCCAGTGGCCGAGCGTTTCGGATCGGAAGCGCGCCAGATAGGTTTCGGCGCGTGAGACGCGTTCCGCGATCGGGTCGGCTTGCTTGGCTTTCATGGTTTCTCCTGGCCGGCCTTGCGAGCCGCCACATAGTCGTGCAGGTTGTTTTGCTTGAAGTTCAGGACCGGGTCGAGCTCCTGGACCTCGAACGAGATACCGAGCGGGCGGGTTTCGTAGACGGGGCCCAGGAATTCGCACAGCGCATCGAAGATCGTACGTCCGGCGCGCTCGCGCGTCGGCAGATCACGACCATGGCCGATGCGCAGCGTGACATGCACGAAGCCGTTGTCCGGGTGGCCGTCGGCGATCCGGTAATGGGTTCGCTCGGCCGCTCGTGTGCGCGTGCCGCCGAGCGGAAACACACCGGTCGTCAAGGCGGTGGCATGCAGGTGATCGATCAGCGCCGGCAGGCGGATCGCCTCGCGCAGGTTGGCCGAGTACTCGATGATGATGTGCGGCATGCTCGAAGCTCCATTCGATTCGGGCGATTCGCGCCAGTGTCGCGGGCGCCGTGTACGCTTGCAACGAACGCCCATGGGGCAGATAATTAACATGTTAAGTAAATGCAGGTCAACACCCGCCGATCGCCCAGGAGGAACATCCAATGGACGCATCCGATACGCCCGAGTCGCTCGATGGACTGTGCCCCGACGGCATGGCGCTCGACGAGTGGCGGCTGCGACTGGAACTCGCTGCCTGCTACCGCCTGTTCGACCATCTCGGCTGGACCGAGTTGATCTACAACCACATCACCTTGCGGGTGCCCGGCGGCGATCCCGCCAATCCCCATTTCCTGATCAATCCCTTCGGCCTGCACTACAGCGAGGTCACGGCGAGCAACCTCGTGAAGATCGACCGCGCCGGCAACAAGATCGATGCGTCGCCGTGGCCGGTGAATCCGGCCGGCTTCACGATCCACAGCACCGTACACGGCGCGCGAGACGACGCCCACTGCGTGATGCACACGCACACGACGGCCGGGATGGCGATCGCCTGCAAGCGCGACGGACTTCGCTACGACAACTTCTATAGCGCCTTGCTCTATGGTCTGGTCGGCTACCACGACTTCGAGGGCGTGACGACCAACCCGGGCGAAGCGCCCCGGCTCGTTGCGAGCCTCGCGCGAAACGAGATGCTGATCCTGCGCAACCATGGTCTGCTGGCCCTGGGCGCGGGGGTACCCGAGGCGTTCGATCGGCTCTGGACGCTTCAGCGTGCCTGCGAGGTTCAACTGGCGGCCGATTCGATGCATGGCGACAACGTCACGATCCCCAACGCCGTGCTCGAGCGCAACGCCGAGGCCGCGCATCGCATGAACATGGGGCCGCGTCGGGGCCGGATGCCGTTCGAAGGGATCCGACGTCGGGCCGCGATCCGCTTTGCCGATCTGGTCTGAATCCAGGGAGAACCCGAAATGAAGCTGATTTCCTTCGAGTACCAGGGGCGCGAGAGCTACGGTGCGGTCGTCGACGATGGCGTGGTCGACCTCGGTGCGCGCCTGTCCTGGCCCGACATGCGGGCGATGCTGGCGGCGGACGGACTCGATGCCGCGCGCGACACGGCGGCCTCGTCGGCACCGGATTTCGCGTTCGACGCGGTGCGTCTGCGCCGGCCCGTGCCGTATCCGGAGAAGGTCGTGTGCGTCGGCGTCAACTACCAGGATCGCAACGAGGAATATCGTGACGGTTCGCAGGCCCCGAAGTACCCGAGCCTGTTCATCAGGTTCCCCGATTCGCTGGTGGCCCACGGTGAGCCCATCCTCCGGCCGCCCGAATCCGAGCAGCTCGACTACGAAGGAGAGATCGGCATCGTCGTCGGTCGTGGCGGACGACGGATCCCGGTGGAGCGGGCCCAGGAGCACGTGGCGGGCCTCACGGTCGTCAACGAGGGTACGATCCGCGACTGGTTGCGGCACGGCAAGTTCAATGTCACGCAGGGCAAGAACTTCGTTGCCACCGGCGCAGTGGGTCCATGGATCGTCACGCGCGACGAATGCCCGCCGTTCACCGATATCGACCTGCGCACCCATGTCAACGGTGAGCTCAGACAAGAGGACAACTCCTCGCGCATGGCATTCCCCTTCGCGATGCTGATCTCGTACATCTCGACCTTCATGCTGCTCAAGCCCGGTGACCTCATCGCCACCGGCACGCCGACCGGTGCCGGCGCGCGCTTCGATCCGCCGCGCTGGCTCGTCCCCGGCGACGTGGTCGAGGTCAGTGTCGGTGGGGTCGGTACCCTGCGCAACTCGATTGCAGATGAGCCGCGCTGAGGCCTTGCGCGCGCGCGGCGCCGATGCCGGGACCGCTCGACTCGGCGACGATGCACTGCGCGATTTCTCGCGATCGCTGCCGATGTTGCTGCTGCGTGCCCACCAGTCGGTCATGGCGGAGTTCAGGCCGGTATTGCGTGCCCACGGCATCACCGAGCAACAGTGGAGGGTCCTGCGCGCGTTGACCACCGCGTCGTCGGTACGGGCCACGCGCCTGGCCGAGCTGACGCTCATCAGCGGTCCCAGCCTGACGCGGATCGTCAAGTCGCTCGACGAACGCGGGCTCGTCAGTCGCGTTGCCGAGGCGGGCGACCAGCGTGCCCGGGCGATCTCGATCACCGCCGCTGGCCGGCGCCTGATCGCGACGGTCGCGCCCGATTCGGAAGCTCGGTATCGGTCGATTGCCACGCGCATCGGCGAAGAGGATCTGGGCGCGATCTACGCGCTGCTTTCCGAGTTGCCCAGACGACTGAAACCCGTGCGCTAAGGGCTCGTGGTCGGCCCCTCGGCGCTTGAATTCGGTCATCCCGACCCCATCCTGATCACGAAGCCGCGAGTTCGCGAGTTTGCGATCCTGGTGGCGCGATCGATCGAGGTATCGAGCAATGGATGATCGGATTCAAGTCGTCTGCCCCGCCTGCAAGCGGCCCAACCGTCTACCCCCCGGGCGTGTCGCAGAGTCGCCCGATTGCGGTGCCTGCGGCAAGCCGCTCTTCGACGGTCGGCCCGTCGAGCTCACCGATGAGAACTTCGAGCGCTTCGTCGAGCGCACGGACCTGCCCGTGGTGGTGGATTTCTGGGCCGTCTGGTGCGGACCGTGCCGGATGATGGCGCCGCAGTTCGAGCAGGTCGCACGCCAGATGGCGGGGCGGGCGCAGTTCGTCAAGGTCGATACCGACGCGAACCCCGAGCTCGCCAGGCGGTTCGCGATTCGCAGCATTCCGACGATCGCCCTGCTCGATAAGGGGCGCGAGAAAAAACGTGCAGCCGGTGCGATGATGGCGCCGCAATTGGCCCAGTGGATCGCGAGCTGACCACGATTCGGAGGCGGGTCGGGCGGGTCGGAGCGCACAGGCTCACGTCGTGAGCCCGGCAGCCATCAGGATCGGGGACCGAATCCCGATACCGAGGTGCACCCGATGTCCTGCATGGCGACCCATCCGAGAATCCTTTCCCGGCGAATCGACGCCGACACCTGCATCGGCTTCGCGTTGGCAGCGCTGGTGCCTGCGTTGATCGTGTTGGGGCTGCTTCAGTAGCGCCGCGGCCCGTCGCGTTCGACCGCGGCGTCGCGCGCGTGCGTCGCTGGCGGTCGATTCGCGAAGTCGTGCATTGAAGCCGGAAGTGCCCGCATATACGATCCCCTGATGGAAAGCACGCTGCAACTCGTCGGCAAGCCCGTGCGCACGCCGACGCTCGAGATCGCCTACGAGGTCGCCGGACCCGAAGACGGGATGCCGGTCGTGCTGTTGCACGGTTGGCCGGATGATCCCCGGACCTGGGACGCGATCGCGCCTGTACTGGCAAAGTCCGGATACCGCGTGCTGGCGCCGTGGCTTCGTGGCTTTGGGCCCACGCGCTTTCGTCGCAAGACGTCCATCCGCAGCGGCCAGATCAGCGCGCTGGCTCAGGACTTGTTCGATTTCATCGAGGCGCTGCGCTTGCGCCGGCCCGTGCTGATCGGTCATGACTGGGGCGCTCGTGCGGCGGGATCGTGCACCGGGCTCGCACATGGCAGCGGGCAGGTTCGCGCGTTGTGCCTGCTGTCGACCGGCTATGGCACGAACAACCCGGGGCAGTCGCTGTCGCTTCCCCAGATCGAGGCCTACTGGTACCACTGGTTCTTCGCGACCGAGCGCGGGCGCAGAGAGTTGCCCTTGCGACGGCGCGAGTTCACCGAGCATATCTGGCGGCGCTGGCTCTATCCGGGGCACTTCGACGAGTCGGCGTTCGCGGGCACCGTGACCGCCTTCGACAACCCCGACTGGCCCGCGATCACGCTGCATTCCTATCGGCACCGCTGGGGCCACGCCGCCGGCGATCCGGCCTACCTGGAACTCGAGCGACGACTCGACCCGCCCCCGCACGTCGACGTGCCCTGCCTCGTGCTGCATGGCGCGGACGACCCGGTGTCCCCGCCCGTCACGTCGGAAGGCAAGGAGGCCTATTTCGAGGCCTCGTATCAGCGCCATCTGCTGGAGCGCTGCGGGCATTTCCCGCAGCGCGAGCAGCCGCGGGCATTGCTGGACAAGCTGCTGCCCTGGCTCGAGTCCCTGGACTGATCGCGCCGGGTTCCGGGGCGCTGGCCCGGCTGTCCGCGACTGCTCTTAGACGCATGCGGCGCATGCGCTCAGCGAGATCCGGGCGATTGCAAGTCGTCGAAGATCCGGTTGGCGTCCTGCTCGATCGAGTCGGGCGAATCATCGGCCGGGGCAGGCGTCCAGTCTTCGTCTGGCTGTTGCATGACGACCGGCAGCAGGTCGACCGAGCGCCAGGAAGGCGCGCCGAGCAGCAGGGTCGTGGCCACTCCGGTCGCCCGGGCGATCCACCAGATCGCCCCGGTCGACAAGACAGCGGCGCCGACCCGGATCGGATCCGTCAGCAGGCTGCCCAGCAGGTCTTCGTCGTCCTTGGCTGCCCCCCTATCGGGGAGATGCTCTGCGCCTGCCGAAGTGAACTGGATGTCGCCTCGACGAATCGCCAGCCGCTCGGCGAGCCATTCCGGAATGCCTTCCGGGATATCGGCAGGTGCGGCGAGTGCGATGCCGTCTCCCAGGTTCGCCGTCGATACCACCGCACTCGCGGCCTCGACCGCCGAGGCCGCGCGCTTGCCGCCGCGGCGCGCCGACTCGGGCATCCTCGCGTCGGGTCGCGTCATGGTCGCGCTGGCGTCGTCGGAATCGGCCCGGGACTCGAGTTGCTGTGGTGCGGCGTTGATCGCCGGATCCGTGGCCTTGGTCCCAGGCTGCCGGGACGTCGGGGCGGGGGCCTGGTCGTCCGCGCTCGTCGCCTCGATGAACGGCGTCGAGGTCGTGACCTTGCCAACCGGATCCACGCTCGATGCGACCACGGTCGTGCCGCCTCCACCGGAATCCGAGATCGGTGGGACCTCGAAGTCGATGATGCGCGTGATCGGATGCCCGCCGCTGTCGGTTGCCGTCACGACGATCCGGAAGGTCACGCCAGACGAAAGCACGCCCGCGGCCGCCGGACTGGCCGAGAGCACGCCGCTGGCCGGGTCGACGACGAAGCGGCCGAGCGCGTCGTCATCGAGCGTGAAGCCGAAGGTCTCGCCCGCATCCGGATCGGCGACCACGATGCGACCGAAGGGATCCTCCGGCCGGGTGATCGTGTTCACGCGCACGAGCACGAGGTCCGTCGGTGCTTCATTGACGTCGATGATCGAGAAGCCGATCGTCTGGGCGGCGCTCTTGCCGCTGGTATCGGTCGCACGGACAGTGATGACATAGATGTTGTCGCCGTCCGCGTCCGCCGGTGCCTCGAAGTCGGGTGCCGTCACGAAGGACAGGGTCCCCGTGCTTGCATCGATCGAGAACCGGGCGGCATCGGGGCCGGCGTCGATCGAATAGCTGATCGGGCTGGCCGGCGTGTCGGTATCCAGCGCCGCGACGGTCGTCGCCACCGTGGCGTTTTCCTGGATGGCAATGCTGGCCGTCGCCCCGGCCCCGTCCGACGTGATCACCGGTGGCATGTCGTCGACGGGGTTCACGGCGACGACGATCGCCTGGGTGTCGGTGCGGCCGGCGCCATCATCGGCCTGTACCGTGAGCTCGTAGATGTTGTCTGCGTTGGCGTCGGACGGTGCCTCGTAGTCAGGCGCGTCGATGAAGCGAAGGGCGCCGCTGAGGGCGTCGATCGCGAAGCGCGTGGCGTCCGCGCCGCCGATGATCGAGTAGCCGATCGTGGGCGCAGGCTGGTCCGCATCAATGGCGGTGACGGTGGTGACGGCGGTCGCGTTCTCGGCAACGCTGACTGAGGCAATCGCAGCGCCACCGTCGGAAGTGATGACCGGGTCGTTGTCATTGACCGGGGTGACGGAAACCAGGATGGCCTGGGTGTCGGCACGGCCGGCGCCGTCGTCTGCCTGTACCGTGACTTCGTAGACATTGTCGGCGTTGGCGTCGAGAGGGCTCTCGAAGTCGGGCGCTGCCACGAAGCCCAGTGCACCCGTGATGGCATCGATCGTGAACAGCGCGGCGTCGTTGCCGCCAACGATCGAGAATCCGATTGTCTGGGCCGGCAGGTCGGCGTCGGCGGCGGCGACCACGGTGACCGCCGTGCTGTTCTCTGCCACGGCGAGCGAGGCGGTGGCCGCGCCGCCATCGGAGGTGATGACCGGATCGAGGTCGTTGGTCGGTGTGACCGTGATGCCGATGGCCTGGGTGTCGACGCCACCGTTGCCGTCCAAGACCTGCACGGTGACGTCGTAGACGTTGTCGGCGCCCGTGTCCGAGGGGGCTTCGTAGTCTGGCGCGGCAATGAAGCTCAATGCGCCGGTCACGGCATCGATCGTGAACAAGACGGCATCGGCTCCGCCGATGATCGAGTACGCGGGCGCACCGCCGTCGACATCGGCGCTGGCAATGGTGGTGACGGCTGTGACGTTCTCGACCACACTGACCGCCGCGGTGGCGCCACCGCCGTCGGAGGTGATCGTCGGCGGCTCGTTTACGTTGGTCACCGACACGCTGATTGCCTGGGTGTCGATTCGACCGCCCCCGTCGTCCGCCTGTACCGTGACTTCGTAGACATTGTCGGTGTTGGCGTCCGTCGGGGTCTCGAAGTCGGGCGCGGCGACGAAGCTCAATGTGCCGGTTGCGCCGTCGATCGAAAACAGCGCGGCATCGGCGCCGCCGACGATCGAGAAGCCGATCGCCTGCGCCGGGAGGTCGGCGTCGGTGGCCGTGACGGTCGTGATTGCGGTGGTGTTCTCGGCGACATTGACCGTGGCATTCGCACCGCCGCCGTCCGAAGTGATGACCGGGTCGATGTCGTTGATCGCGGTGACCGTCACGCTGATCGCCTGGGTGTCGGTGCCGCCGCTGCCATCGGTAACCTGTACCGTGACGTCGTAGACGTTGTCGGTGCCGGCATCCGCGGGCGCCTCGTAGTCGGGCGCGGTGGCAAAGCTCAGCGCACCGGTCACGCCGTCGATCGTGAACTGCGCGGCGTCGGCGCCGCCGACGATCGAATACGCGGGCGCGCCACCGTCGACATCGGTACTGGTGACGGTGGTGACGGCGCCGATGTTCTCGGCCACGCTGACCGACGCGGTGGCACCGCCGCCATCGGAGGTGATGACCGGCGCGTCGTTGAGCGCCGTGATCGAAACGGTGCTGGTGACGGCCGCGCTCGTGTAGACGCCGTCGCTGGCGACGAACTCGACGAGGCGAGCGGCGGTGCTCGGATTCTCCGAGCTGTTGTCGTAGCTGACCGTACGCAGCACCTGCTGGTAGTTGGCCAGCGTATCGGCGCCCGAGAGCGAGAGCACGCCGGTGCCCGGGTTGTAGCTGGCCGTGATCGCGGTACCGCCAGTGTTCGCGGCCAGCACTTCGCTGGCGCCGTCGAGCAGGTTGGTGATGGTGACGGTCATCGAGGCCAGGTTGACCGAGTCGGGGTCGACGATGGCGGCATCGGCGTCGGCGATGATCGTCGGTCCGCCGTTCTCGGTGAACGTGGTGGCGAAATTGCCCGCGCCGGCGCCCGACGAATCGTCGACGTCCAGGCTCAGGGCCGGGCCGGTGTCGGCCACGGTGATGCTCTGTGCGAATTCCGAGCTGGAGCCGTAATTGCCGCCGCCGAGGTCGACCGTGGCCGTGGCGCTGACCACTTCGCCGGCCAGGGTGCCCGCCGGCAACGCGACATACGAGAAGCTCGCATCTCCCACTGCGTCGGTGGTGATGGTGGTGAAACCGAGGTAGCGCTCGGCCTCGCCGTAGCCGCTGGCGTCGGCGGCCGTCGACGCGAAGAACTCGATCCGTAGCGTGGTCGTCGCGAGGCCCTGGTAGCTGCCCGATATCCAGGTCGTCGCGCCGTTGCCGGCAGCCGCGGTGAGGACCGGGAAGTTGAGCAAGGCGTTCGGTCCGGTGTCGACGTCGTCGGCGTCGTTGGCCGTGACACCGTCGGCGGCGAGGTCGATGCCCGTATTCGCATTCGCGAAGATGCGGTTGCCGAGGATCGCGTTGTTCGTACCGGTTCCGGCGGCCGCGCCGATGCCCACGCCGCCGCCGTTGGCGATGACATTGCCTTCGCCGGGCAGGGTTCCGCCGATCCGGTTGCCCGACGGATTGTTGATGCCGAGCCAGATGCCATTGCCGTCGTTGCCGACCGCGGTCGTGCCGTCGGCACCGACGCCGAGGTAGTTGCCGACGACGATGTTGTTGTCCGCGCCGTTGGCGAGCCGGATGGCGGTGCCGCCATTGCCGGCGATGACATTCCGATCGGCCGCGATCGTGCCTCCGATCGTGGAGCTGTTGGTCGTCAGCCGCAGGCCGTCGGCGCCATTGCCGAGGTCGACCAGGCCGCTGACGTCGGTGCCGATGTAGTTGCCGGCGATCCTCAGGTTGCCGGACCAGGCCTGGATGCCATCGCGCGAGAAGCGATTGATCACCAGGCCGTGGATCTCGGTGCCGTTGGCGCCGGAGTCGATGTAGAGACCATCCACGCCGGCGCCGGCGCCGGCGAGCGAGCCGTCGAGCTCGACGATCGGCGTGCCGGCGAAATCGGGCTCGGTGGTGGCATCGATGATCACCGCGTCGGTGATCCAGGGCAGCGCCGAAGTCGGCAGGATCGTCTGTGCGCCGGCTACGAGCGGGTCGGGGATGTCGAACCGGATCAGGTCGGGGCTGGCGCCATTGGCGGAATTGTTCGTCGCGGTGATCGCCTCGCGCAGACTGATCCGGCCATCGGCGCCGCGGTCCGCGAGCAGTGCCGCGATGCTCGCCGTATTGCCGTCGGCGGTGTCGGCGGTGGTGTCGACGATGACGCCGCCGCCGTTGTAGACCGGTCCGAACTCCGATGTGGCACCGTAGTTGCCGCCGCCCAGGTCGACGGTTGCGGTGGCGCTGATGCCCGTGATCTGGCTCGGGGTCACGCCGGCGAGCGTGCGCGCGAACGACTCGTAGCCGGCCGCCCCGGTGGTGCTGACGGTGACCGCGCCGAGCAGGACCTGCCCCTCGCCGAACCCGGACGCATCGGCGCCGGCCGGGTTCTCGAAGAACTCGATCCGGTAGGTGCCCGCCGGGACGTCGAGCCAGAAGTCGATGTCGAGATTGGCGCCGTTCTGGGTGACGGCGGTAACCACCGGCACATTGAGCAAGCCGTTGGCACCGGCGTCGACGTCTTCGGCGTCGTTGATGCTTACGCCGTCGCCTTCGAGGTCGATCCCGATCGACGCGTTGCCGTAGATCGCGTTGCCGAGCACGCTCAGGTCGGTCGCCAAGCCCGCCATCGCGGCCACGCCTGCGCCGAGGTTGCCGGCGATCAGGTTGCCGGCGCCGACGGCGCTGCCGCCGATGCGGTTCGGGCCGGTACCGTTGGTGACGACGATGCCGCCGATCAGGCTGCCTCCCGCCTCGCCGTTGGCGATGGCGAAACTGCCGGTGGCGTCCATGCCGACGATATTGCCCTCGACGACGGTGTTGCCGGCATTGATATAGACGCCGCCGCGCGATGCGCTGCCGGTGGTGCCGGTATTGCCCGAGATCACGTTGCCAGCGCCCGCGACGGTGCCGCCGAGCTGCGTGTTGTCGGCACCCAGGTCGATCACCACGCCGAATGCCCCGTTCGAGATGGCGGCATTGCCGGCTGCGTTCAGGCCGATGGTGTTTCCTTGCACGACGTTGCCGTCGGCGCCGGCGCCGCTGATCACGAGGCCGTTCGAGGTGTTGCCCGAAATCACGTTGCCCGCGCCCGCACCGGTGCCACCGATCACGTTGAACGAGCCATCGACCTGGATTCCAAGCGTATTCGAGACGGCGCCACCGCCGAGCGGGTCCGCGCCGATGATGTTGCCCTGGACCACCGTGCCGGTCGCAGTCGATCGGATCCAGATGCCCTGGTTGGCATTGCCCGAGATCACGTTGCGATCGGCCGCAAGGCTGCCACCGACGATGGTGTTCGCGCCCGCGATCCGGATACCTGCCGAGGTGTTCTGCTCGCCGACGCCGGCATCGGCGCCCGTCACATCGAGCCGGCCGATGTAGTTGCCGACGATGGTGTTGCCGTCCGATCCGACCGAGACCACGATCGCGTCGCCGGTGAAGTCCCGAATGACGAGCCCGCGGATCGTGCTGCCGTCGGCGCTGGCGCCGAGGGTCAGCGCATCGGCGACCACGCTGTTGTTGCCGTCGAGCACCACGATCGGCGTGCCGGCGAAGTCGGGCTCGGTGGTGCCGTCGATGACGAGCGCGTCGGTGATCTGCGGCAAGGCCGAGGTCGGCTCGATCGTGTGCGCACCGGCCACCAGCGCATCGGGAATGTCGAACTCGATCCGATCGGGGGTGCCGAGATTGGCGGTGGCGTTGGTGGCGAGAATCGCCTCGCGCAGGCTGATGCGGCCATCGGCGCCGCGATTGCCGATCAGCGCCGCGATGCTCGAGGTGTCGCCGTCGGTCGTATCGGCGGTCGTGTCGACGACGATCAGGCCGGCGCTCACGAAGGCCGGGCCCAGCTCGGAGGTAGAGCCATAGTTGCCGCCGCCCAGGTCGACGGTTGCCGTGGCTGTCATGCCGGCGATCTGCAAGGGCGTGACGCCATTGAGGGTGACGCTGAAGCCCTCGTAGTTGGCTGCGCCGGTGACGACGATCGTTGCCGCGCCAAGAAATACCTGGCCTTCGCCGAAGCCGGTCGCGTCGACACCCGCGGGGTTCTCGAAGAACTCGATCCGGTAAGTGCCGGCCGGCAGGTCGACCGCGAGGTCGATGTCGAGGTTGGCACCGTTCTGTACCACCCGCGTGAGCACGGGGAAGTTGAGCAGCGCATTGCGACCCGCGTCCGCGTCGTCGATGTCGTTGTAGCTCACGCCGTCGCTGCCGAGGTCGATCGCCTGACCGCCGTTGGCGTAGATCGTATTGCCCAGGATCGCGTTGTCTCCGGCTGTCCCGGCAAGCAGCAGGATACCGTCGCCGCTGCTACCCGCGATCCGGTTGCCTTCGCCCGCACCGGTGCCACCGATCCGCACGCCGGTGCTCGAGCCGCTCAGATTGACACCGGACCAGCCGTTGCCGATGAGCGTGGTGCCGTCCGCGCCCAACCCGATGTAGTTGCCGGTGGCGACATGGCCACTCGAGCCGTTGCCGAAGTGGAGCCCGGTCTGACCGTTGGCGGCGATGACGTTTCGATCCGCGACCGTGCTGCCGCCGATGCTGGCGTTGTCGGAGAACTCGAAGCGCACGCCCATCGCGGTGTTGCCGCGGTTCAGCAGGCCGGTGACGTCGGTGCCGACATAGTTGCCGGCAATCAGATGGCCGTCGGAGGTCTGCACGCGGATGCCGCTGCCGCTGAATCGGTTGATGACCAGGCCGCGAATCGTGCTGCCGTCGCTACCGCTGCCCAGTTCGATTCCGTCGACCGTCGCCCCGGCGAGGCTGCCGTCGATCTCGACGATCGGCGTGCCGGCGAAGTCGGGCTCGATCGTGCCGTCGATGATGACGAGGTCGGTGATGACCGGCAGTGCCGAGGTCGGCTGGATCGTGTGCGCGCCGCCGACCAACGCCTCCGGGATATCGAAGTAGATCTGGTTGGCCCCCGCGGTATTGTTGGCCGCCTCGATCGCCTCCCTGAGCGAGATGCGGCCGTCCGCGCCTCGGTCGGCCATCAGCGCCTGCAGCGAGGCGGTGTTGCCGTCCACGGTGTCGGCAGTGGTCGTGACCCAGACGTCGGCATCGGACTGGACGAATACCGTCTTGCTGTTCGACCCGCTGCCGGAATCGCCGTCCGAGACCGTGAACTGGACGGTCCGCCCGAATACAGACGGGTCCTCGCCGACGGCCTCGAACGCGATGCGTCGAGCCACTGCCTGCGCGATCGCGGCGGTGGCGTTGGCATTGAAGCTGACATCGAGCGGCGTCGAGCCGTCGGTCCCGCCCGCGAAGCTGCCGACCAGCACGCCGCCATAGCTGACATTGGCACCCGAGACCCCCACCTGCCCGGCGCCGTTGCCCTGGTGGACGATGGTCAGGCGGTCGGCCGCGGTGCCGTTGGCGGTGATCGCGGCGATCAGGTGTCCGCCGTTGAAGTCGGGCGAATCCGGATCGGATATCCCCAGTATGGGCTCCACGAATACGGGTGCGCCTCCTTCCGTGAAGATCGGCGTCGCGCCGGTGACGGTGATCTGGGGCGCATCATTGGTTGCCGCGACCGAGACCGTGGTCGACACGGCGGCGCTCGAGTTGCTGCCGTCGCTGGCAACGAAATCGATCACGCGCGGAGTCGTGTTCGGCGTGTCGGAGGTGTTTTCGTAGGTGACCGTGCGCAGCACCTGCTGGTAGTGCGCCAGCGTGTCGACGCCGGAGAGGGTGAGTACCCCGGTCCCCATGAAGCTCGCCGTGATGCTGGTGCCGGCGACGTTGGCGGCCAGCACTTCGTTGGCGCCATCGAGCAGGTTGCTGATCGTGACCGTGAGCGACGCGAGATTGGCCGAATCGAGGTCGGCGACCGTGGCGTCGGCATCGGCGATCGCTACCGGGCCGGAGTCCTCCACGAATGCGGCCACGAAGTCCGACGGTCCGGCGCCGCCCGAATTGTCCGGGTCGAGCGCGAGCGTCGGGGCCGGGCTGGACACCACGACATTGGCCGCGAACTCCGAACTGGCGCCGTAGTTGCCGCCGCCGAGGTCGACGGAGGCGGTGGCCGTGATGAACTCGCCCAGCGCCGTCGCCGGCATCCCGACGTTGACGAAGCCGCCCGAGCCCGAGCCGTCGGTCGTGATCGTGGTGAATCCGAGGTAGCGCTCGGCCTCGCCGAAGCCCGATCCGTCGGCGGCCGCCGAGGCGAAGAACTCGATGCGCAGCGTGGTGCTGGCCAGCCCCTGGTAGCTACCGGAGACCAGCGTGGTGCCGCCGCTGCTGGTGGCGCTGGCCAGGACCGGATAGTTCAGCAGCCCGTTGGGGCCGGTGTCGACATCGTCGATGTCGTTGGGGGTGGCGCCATCGTTGTTCAGGTCGATGCCGAGCACCGAGTTGTCGTGGATCTCGTTGCCCAGCACCGTGATCGTCGGTGTGAAGCCGCCAGAGTCGGTTGCGATGCCATCGCCGGTGTTTCCCGCGATGATGTTGCCTTCGCCGGCGCCTGTGCCGCCGATGAGGGCCGTGCTGTTGGCATATATATATATGCCGGCACTGGCGGCGATCGCCTGGCCGTTCGGAACGGCCGCCGTGGCGCCGGCATCCTGGCCGATGATGTTGCCCTGGATCGTGGTCCCGAACGAAGCAAGGTAGATGCCGCCGCGCGCACCCGAGCCGACGCTGCCGGTGTTGCCGGAGATGACATTTCCCTCGCCGGCACCCGCGCCACCGATCAGGGTGTTGGTGGCGCTGCCGTCGACCGAGATGCCGAACGCGCCATTCGACAAGGCACCGGTGCCGGCGGAATCTGTACCGATGTAATTGCCCTGAACCGTGACGCCATCGGTGCTGGCGCCGGTGATCACCACGCCGATGCCGGTATTGCCCGAGATCACGTTGCGCAGCGTGGCATTGTTGCCGCCGATCGTGTGGCCGGACGATTCGACCTGGATGCCCGCGCCGCCGTTGCCCAAGGCCACGGCGCCGCCCACCGCCGTGCCGACCAGGTTGCCCTGGACCGTGCTGGCCGCGCCGCTCAGTTGAATCCCGTACAGCGTATTGCCCGAGATCACGTTGCCGGCGCCCGCGCCGCCGATGGTCATCGCGCCCGCGGTGCCGAACTGCACGATGCCGCTGCCGCCATTGGCACGAGCCGCGGTCCCGCTGGCGTCCAGGCCGATCAGGTTGCCCTGTACGATCGTCCCGACGGCGCCGGTGGTGACATAGACCCCCGCGCTGGCATTGCCCGAGATCAGGTTGGCAGCGCCCGCCACCGCGCCGCCGATCGTGGTGTTGCTGGCATTGCTGCTGACCAGGACGCCTTGATTGTCGTTGCCGAGCAGCGTCGAGCCATCGACCCCGAGGCCGATGGTGTTGCCGCGGATGGTGTTGTTGCTTGCGGCGGCGCCAGTTACCAGAACCCCGACGTTGTTGGCGCCGAAGACGTTGCTATCGGCCGCAACCGTGCCGCCGATCAGGTTGCCGGCACTCATGACGTTCAGGCCGGCGCTCGCGTTGCCCCGGTCGAGCAGGCCGGTGACGTCGGTGCCGATGTAGTTGCCCGCGATCGTGTGGCTGCCGGCGCCGCTGAGCACGATGCCATGAACCGAGAACTGGTTGATGACCAGGCCGCGCACGGTCGAGCCGGTGCTGCCGGCGCCCAGCGTGATGCCCGAGACACCGGCGCCGGCGAGCGAGCCGTCGACGACGACGATCGGCGTGCCGGCGAAGTCGGGCTCGGTGGTCGCGTCGATCACGATCGTATCGGTGATCGACGGCAACGCGCTGGTCGGCTGGATCGTGTGCGCGCCGCCGACCAGTGCATCGGGGATATCGAAGTAGACCTGGTTGGCACCGGCCGTGTTGTTGGCGGCGGTGATCGCCTCGCGCAGGCTGATGCGACCATCGGCGCCGCGGTCCGCGAGCAGCGCCTGGATCGAGCTGGTGTCGCCGTCGGCGGTATCCGATGTGGTGGTGACCCAGATGTCGCCGTCGGCGGTGATCGCGACATTCTTGCTGATCGGGGTCGAGGTGCCGCCGTCGCCGTCCGAGAGCGTGAAGCGCACGGTGCGGGTCAGGGTGGATGGATCCTCGCCGAGCGCCTGGTAGGCGATGCGTCGCATCACGGCCTGTACCGCGGCGGCGCTGGCGTTGGCGTTGAACGTGACGTCGAGCGGCGTCGAGCCGTTGGTACCGCCGGCGAAGGTGCCGATCAGCGTACCGCCGTACGAGACGTTGGCGCCCGAGACGCCGACCTGGCCGGCACCGTTGCCCTGGTGCACGATGGTCAGGCGGTCTTCGCTGCTGCCGTTGGCCGTGAAGTCGACGACCAGGTGGCCGGTGTCGAAGTTCGCCGAGTCGGCATCCGTAGCGGTGGCGCTGGTATCGATGAAGACGGCCGACGCGTTCTCGGTGAAGCCGATGTCGCCACCGCCGAATGCGATCACCGGCGCCTGGTTGCCGGCAGTGGCCACCACGTTGGCGCCGAACTCCGATGTCGAGCCATAGTTGCCCCCACCCAGGTCCACCGTGGCCGTCGCCGTGACGAAGTGCCCCGCCGTCACCGTGACGCCAATGAGCGTCGCGTTGATCACCGCATTGCCGCTGCCGTCGGTGGTGACGGTCGTGAACCCGAGGTAGACCTTGCCCTCGCCGTTTCCGGTGGGGTCGGCGGCTGCCGATGAAAAGAACTCGACTCGCAGGGTCGTGCTGGCGTTGGAGTTCAGTGTCCCGATGATCGTCGTGTTGCCACCACTCGAGCTCGCGCTGGTCAGGACCGGATAGTTCTGGAGACCATTGGCGCCCGTGTCGCCGTCGCCGGCGTCGTTGGCGGTGACGCCGTCGCCGTTCAGGTCGATGCCCAGGTCGCCGTTCTGATAGATCGAGTTCGCCAGCAGCGCATTGCCGGTTGCAGACGCCCCCACCAGGATCCCGAGCCCGCCCCCGCTCGTGTTGTACGCGATCGTGTTGCCCGCGCCGGCGGCCGTGCCACCGACGAGGTTGCCGCTGGACGTGCTGCCGAGATCGATGCCGGTGGTGTTGTTGCCCAGCACCAGGGTGCCGGTGGTGTCGGTCCCGATGAAGTTGCCCTGGATCGTGTTGGCGTTCGATCCCCAGACCAGGATGCCGTAGTCGCCATTGGCCGAGATCACGTTGCCGGCGCCCGCGACGGTGCCGCCGATCAGGTTGCCGTTGGCCGAGTTCATGATGCGCAGGCCATCGGCCCCGTTGGACAAGGCCGACGTGCCGCTTACATCGACGCCGATGAAATTGCCCTGCACGATGTTGTTCGTGCCACCGTCGATCATGACCCCGTCGTTGCCGTTGCCGGAGAGGACGTTGCCTTGCCCGGCGACGGAGCCGCCCACCGTCGTTCCCGAGCCGTAGATCGTGATGCCATTGCTGCCATTGGCTTCGCCTGCACCGGCGCTGGTGCCGATGTCCGTCAGCGAGCCGATGTAGTTGTCGACGATCAAGTGGTTGTCCGACCCGCTCTGGATCAGGATCCCGTTGTTCCCGAAGTCCCGAATCACCAGGCCTCGGATCGTGCTGCCGTCCGCAGCGGAGCCGAGCGTCAGGCCGCTGGCCGCCAGGTTGTTGCCATCGAGCACGATGCGCTGCAGGCCATTGAACAGTGCCGGCTGGGTGCTGCCATCGATGATCACTGCATTCGTGATCGTCGGCAGCGCGCTGGTCGGCGTGATCGTCGGTGTGCCGAGATCGAAGATGTCGAACGCGATCAGGTCGGGCGTACCGCCGTTGGCGGTGTTGTTCGCGGCCGTGATCGCCTCGGCCAGCGAAATGCGTGAATCCGTGCCCGGCGAGGATTGCAGCGCTGCAATCGAAGAGGTATTGCCGTTGACCGAGTTGGATGCCGTGTTCACGACGATCACGCCGCTCGACGTTGCCGTGACGTTCTGCGCGAAGGCCGAGGTATTGCCGTAGTTGCCGCCACCCAGGTCGACGGTGGCCGTGGCGGTGACGATTTCGCCACCGTTGACCCAGGTGTCGAGCACCATGTTGAAGCTGGCGTTGCCCGAGCCGTCGGTGGTCACGGTGGTGGCGCCGAGAAAGCGACGCGCGTCGCCCCGGTTGTCGGCGCTGGCCACGAAGCCCTGGAAGAATTCGATCCGATAGGTCGTGCTGGCGGCCGATGCGAGCGATCCGATCACCTGGGTGCCGTTCTGATCCGCGTGGGCACTCGTGAGTACCGGGAAGTTCTGCAGGCTGTTCGAGCCCGAATCGGCGTCCAGTGCGTCGTTGGCCTCGGTGCCCGGATTGCCGAGGTTGATCTGGGCCAGGCCGCTGCCGGCCGTCGAGTTGCCCAGCAATGCGTTGCCGGTGGCGCTGCCGGTGACCTGGATGCCGTAGCCGCTGCTGTAGGCAATGACATTGTGTTCGCTCGCGCTCGCGCCGCCGATGCGATTGTCGTTGCCACCGGCGATTTCGACGCCGTCGCCGCCCACGGGGCTCTGGCCGAGCGTGACGGGATCGATGCCGATGACATTGGCGACCACCAGGTTCTGATCGCCTTCGATTCGGATCCCGTCGCCATTGAAGCCGACGATCGCGAAGCCGGCCACGGTACTCGAGTTCCCGGTGATCCGCAGGCCGTTGTCATTGATGCCGCTGCCATTGAGCTTGATCAGCGGTTGCCCGGTGTAGCCAGGCGCGCCCTGCGTCCGGGCATCCAGGCTCACCGTGTCGGTGATCGCCGGCAGGCCGCTCGTCAGCGAGATCGTCTGCGCGGAGCCTTCGGCCCCGATGCTGAACTCGATGGTGTCGGCCCCGCCGTTCGCGTTCGCATCGAGGATCGCCTGCCGAAGCGAGCCAGCGCCCGAATCGTTCGTGTTCGTCACCGTGAAGGTGGCCAGCACCCCTTCGAACAGCGCCTGGGTCGACGCCGACAGTGCGAGCGTCGCGTCGATCTTCCCGACCCGATACTCGAGGTCGAAATCGCCGCCGAGCAGGGCCGAGCCCGTGCGATCCACCGAGGCGGCGACGTCGGCGCCGGTCAGGGCAGCGAGGTCTCCGGCGAAAGCGCGGCCCGCCTCGCTGCCGGCGACGTCGCAACCGTAGAGGAGCAGGTCGGCGTCGGCCGTCAATGCGTCGGCCCACCGGGCGAGCTCATTGGCGCGGCTGGCCAGAGCTGCCTGGTCGAGGGTGCCGACCCCCAGGTGCAACGATGCATCGTCTCCGTGGGCGATCAGGTGGACGGCATCGAAGGACTGGCTGGCGCTTGCGAGATACGCCGAGATCCGCGAGACGCCGTCGTCGATCGCGTTGATCCGAAGCAGCTCGAACGAGCGGTCGGTACCGGCATCGGTCATCAGGCGCTCGATCAACATGTCGGCATCCGGCACGGCCGCATCGACCACGATCAGCTCATGCCGGCTGGTGCCGACGTTGGCCGGGGCCGCATTCGAGGCCGAATCGGCTTCGAACGGCCGGATCTCCGCCGATGGCAGCGTGACATCGGTGGGCGCCTCGACCGGGACGAAGTCGGCCGAGAACAGCATTCTCGCGTCCAGGGCTTCGACGGCCATCGGCGTCGCATCGGGCGTGGCGCCGCTGCCTCGCGATGTCCGCGTCACGCGCTCGCGCGCACGCACGCGCGCGTCGAGACGCGTGCGCGTACCTTTCCGCTCGCTGGACGGATTTGCCATGGACTCGTTTTGCCTGCTCGCCGCCGTGCGGGCAACGAGGTGCCGGCGCACGTAGTCCGGCAGACGACGACTGGTCAGTGCTTCGTTGAAAGCATCCGACGGTCGGTCCATCGCTCACGATCGTCAGCGCCTGGCGACCGCCTGGCATCTGCGGCTGGACCCTCGTGCAAAGGGCGCCGAGGCGCGCCGAGACGCGATCCGCCGGTGAATCCGGCGCTTCGATCGGGCCTCGAACTTGCCCTGGAGACGCGGCCCGGCCCTACCGTTTGCCGTCGGGCCGACGCAGGTGGCGCTGGCAACCATCGGCCCGATCGGAATGCCGCGCCATAGGGCCTTGCTCGACAGGGCGGAATACCGGAATGCTGCCGAGCATCCGGACCAGTTCGGGCTGACGGCGCGTGCCGGTCTTGTCGAAGACCGCGCGCAGTTGAGCGCGCACGGTATTCATGGAGACGCCACGCTGTCGGGCGATTTCCTCGGGCGCCATGCCCTCGACGAGCGCTGCGGCGACGGCCGCCTCTGCGACGGTCAGCGAGAACGCGTGCTGAATGACGATCGGGTCGCTGACGATCTGGCTATGGATCTCGCGCGCGATCACGATGACGTGGGGCTCGCTGCCGAACGCGGCTGCGTGACCGCCGCGGGCCGCGATTCCGATCAGGACTGCTGCCTGCGGGGCGCCGACGCCGCCGACGCGCTGCACGATCCGGTCGGCCTTCCACGCCAGTGGCGAGGGATCCACGAGGGCGAGCTGCTCGATCGCATTGGCGAAGCGGTGCTCGTCCTCGCGGTCGGCGAGGGTAAAGCGCCCGTCGTCGACATGGACGAGCTGGTTTCGGTCGCAGAATTCGTCTGCGGCTCGATTGCGGAACTGGATCGTGCGCGCACTGTCGAGCAGGAAGATCGCATGCGGCATCGTCTCGAGGATCCCGCAAACGGCCAGCCACTGACCGTCCAGTCGGCGCTGCTGCAAGTAGATGCGAAGCGCTTCGCAAAGATGCGGCTGCAGGCGCTGAATCGGCGATTGCCGCGCCATGTCGGCCGGCGTCGGCGTGCCGGCGTCGTTGCTGGCCAGCAGCACCAGGTGATCGTCGTCGTCGATCAGCCTGATCCCCGACAAGTAGCCGCGCTCGCGTACCGTCGCGAGGTCGAGCGCTCGATCACGGCTGGCCGCATCGCGCGTACGGTCGGTCGCCACCCCCTCGCTGCGAGCGGAATCGCCGTCGTTTCCGCCCTCCCAGCGGAAGGCCAGGCTGCCGCTTCGCTTGTCGATCCCGATGATCTCGATCGCGTGGACGCCGGTCACGGTCGCGATCATCGAACAGGCTTCGGACCAGGGTGAATCGCCGTTGGCGGCCCGATAGATGCGGCGCACGCATTCATCGTGGCTGTCGGCTTCGTCGCTCGGGCGCAAACCCCCGGTCATTCCCGCAATGCTCCGTTGAATTCCGGCCAGTCGCCGGTGACATCGCGTCACAATAGCGGACTGCGCGCCGGATCCCGGCCACTGCGACCCCGACAGCGGCACGCCTTGCGTCCCAAAGTCCAATTGGGCTCGACTGGCTCACCCGAAACAGGGAGCAGGCTGGCCATTAGAATGCATTCTCGCGTGCCCGGCCGGGTGCGCTGGCCCAGGTCGGCCAACCCATCGAATGGAGCGAAGTGACATGGCGCAAGCTCGAGTCCAGGCCGCCGGCGATCCGGTGATTCGCCTGCATGCGAACGACAACGTGGTGATCGCCAGACGCGACGTGGCCTTGGGCGAGGCGATCCCGAGCGAGAAGCTTTCCAGTCGTAGTCAGGTTCCGGCCGGGTACAAGATCGCCGCCCGAGCGATCGTCAAAGGCGAGCCGATCCTCAAGTACAGCACCGTGATCGGCTTCGCCGCATCCGACATCGCGCCGGGTACGCTGGTGCACAGCCACAATATCGACTTCACCGAGTTCGATCGCGACTACGCGCACGCGAGCGAGTTCAAGCCGGTTTCCATGCTCGCTCACGAGCAGCGGGCCACGTTCCAGGGCATCGTGCGCAACGATGGCCGCGTGGCGACGCGCAACTACATCGGCGTTCTCTCGAGCGTCAATTGCTCGGCCACCGTCGTGCGCAAGATCGCCGAGTGGTTCACGCCGGAGCGGCTCGCGGACTATCCGAACGTGGACGGCGTGGTGGCGTTCAGTCATTCACTCGGCTGCGGCATGGAGGCGAGTGGTGAGCCGATCGATCTGCTGCGGCGTACGATCGGCGGCTACGCATGCCATCCGAACCTGGCAGCGGCCCTGATCGTGGGGCTTGGCTGCGAGAGAAACCAGATCAAGGCCTTGCTCGAGGCTCAGAAACTCGATGTCGGCCCCAAGCTGCGCGCGTTCACGATGCAAGACACGGGCGGCACGCGCAAGACGATCGAGGCCGGTGTCGCGGCTGTCATGGAATTGCTGCCCGAAGCCAACGCGGTTCGCCGCGAGACCGTACCGGTCAGCCACATCACGGTCGGGCTCCAGTGCGGCGGCTCCGATGGTTTCTCGTCGATCACCGCGAATCCCGCACTCGGCGCCGCGGTCGACATCCTGGTGCGTCATGGCGGAACGGCGATCCTTTCGGAGACGCCCGAGATATACGGCGTAGAGCACACACTGACCCGGCGGGCCCGGTCGGTCGCGGTGGGCGAGCGGCTCGCCGAACGCGTGCGCTGGTGGAAGGACGTCTATGCGGTCGGACGCGACGTGCAGATCAATGGCAAGGTCAGTCCGGGCAACCAGGCCGGTGGCCTCGCGAACATCTTCGAGAAGTCGCTTGGTTCGTCCATGAAGGGCGGCACGGGTCCCCTCATGGCCGTCTATCGCTACGCCGAACCGGTGACCGAGAAAGGGCTCGTCTTCATGGACACGCCCGGCTACGATCCGGTGTCGGCGACCGGACAAATCGCCGGCGGCGCGAACCTGATCGCCTTTACCACCGGGCGCGGTTCGATGTTCGGCGCCAAGCCCGTGCCGAGCCTGAAACTGGCGACCAACACGCCGATGTACCGGCGCCTCGAAGAGGACATGGACATCAATTGCGGCGAGGTGCTCGATGGCACCCGGACGCTTCAGGAGATGGGTCAGGCGATCTTCGAGTTGATGATCCGCACGGCATCGGGCGAACCCTCCAAGAGCGAGTTGCTCGGCCTGGGCGACAACGAGTTCGTGGTCTGGGACATCGGCATCATGGGTTGAGCGCGCCGCGGCGCGCCCCCACGTCCGCGCGCTTCGACACGGTTCCATCGGCCACCCAGCGATCCAGGATCGCCAGCGCCGCCTCGCAAAAGGCCGCATCGTTGATGTGCGCCCGGACCTCGGTCATTTGCACCGGCGCCTTTACCGCGCCGCGCATCTCGTCTACGAACGCGGCCAGGCCCTCGGGGTCGTGCGCCGGTTGTCCCGGTCGGTCCCATTCCTCGAGTCCCGCGACCGGAAGGATCAGGTGCGCGGCGGCGCGCGCTTCGGCCAGCCGGGATGCGATCGCGCGAGCGGTTTCCCGTCTCTCGTCGGCATTGAGCGCCGAGGACTTGATCAGTCGATTGTGCGCGTGGAAGGGACGGTCGCGGAAGCGCTCGGGGATCTCCTGCCAGCCTGCGAAGTCGATCAGGTCGATGCAACCCGGTGCGACTATCTGCGGCACACCGGCTCGCCCGGCGCCGCGCAGCCTGTCGGGCCCCGAATTCACCACGGAGCCGGCCAGCAGGTTGCCGAGCTCGGGCAATGCGAAGTCCATCACGCAGGCGAAGCCGCCGGCGCCGGCGACTTGCTCGAAGGCCATGCCGCCCATGCCCGTCGCATGGAAGATCGCGACCTCGAAGCCGCGCGCCTCGAGCGCGGGTTTGAGCGACTTCATGTAGGACAGACAGGAACTGCCCAGGCTGGTCATGCCGATCACCGGCCGATCGCCTGCTGCAGTCTCGACCGCCCGGGCGGCGCCGAGCACCGCGCCGGCGGCCTGGCTCAGCGAGGACTTGCAGATCGAGTTCAGTCCGTAGAGCCCGCCCGCCCATAGAATCATCTGCACGTCCACCGACAGCCGATCGGCCGGGATCAGCGGCGAGAAGGACACTGTCGAAACGATGTACTTGGGGACGCCCACCGGCAATGCATGCGCGCAGTCGAGCGCGAGATCGGTACCCATCGTGCCGCCCAAGGCGATCATCGCGTGAAGCCGTCCTTGATCGAACAGGCGTCGGGTCAGGAGGGCGGCGCCGCGCGCCATGATCTGCATCGCCTGATTCTCGTCGCCGCGATCGATGACGCCGGCGATCGTGTCGCCGGCCGCCTGGGCGACCTCGTGCCTGGACACGCTGACCGATCCCGTCGGATCGCCCAGGACGCCGACATCCATCGTCAGCGTATGTCCGCCTTGTCGCTCGATGCAGTGCTGCAGGTAGCGCAATTCGTCCGACTTGGTGTCGAAGGTTCCGATGATCAGGACGGTCTTGTCGGTGGCCATCGTGGCTCGTCTCCTGTGCCCGGCTCGATGGAGCGATCTTCCCACAGCGCATGCGTGTCACGCGGTGGGCACTGCCTTAGAATTCCGGTGTTGGACCTGCGCTTCCGATGCCAAACGACGTTGCGAGTGCCCAACGAAGGCGTACGCCCGATCGCGTCGCTTTTTCTTACACGCGGCGTGCGCAAGGCGTGGACTATTTCACATTCGATGTGCTCGATCGCGTTGGGTCGACCTGCCGTTGCACGGTGGGCGCGCACGCGGGTCGACCGTTCTTACAGTCGGGCCGAGCGACGAGCGCCAGGTTTGCGCCCGCTGCGCGCGGCGGAAATATTTGTCGCACCGCGTCGCGTGATACTTGCACAGTGCGGCGACTGGCCGCGATCCGAATGGGTGAGGGCGCGTGGTGAAGAATCGAAAGGTCAATCTCAAACGTCGTTTCGACATCGTCTCCGTGTTCCCCCGTCCTCGAGCGAGCGTGCTGAGCTCGCTTGCGCTGTTGCTTGCGGCTTGTGGTGGTGGAGGTGGTGGCGCGGACAATTGCGTTGTCTCGAGCGACGTGTCGCCCGGCAATGGGGCCGCGCCAACGGCCAAGAGCAACGAGGCGCCCACGGCGATCGCGGCACGCATCGACGCCTATTCGACCCGCAGTTCGGTGCGCCCGGGGGAATCGATCGATTTCCACGTCTCGGACAACGGTGGCAGTACGACAGCGACACGGCCTGTCGAGCTTCGTGTCTATCGGATCGGCAATCCGAATCAACTGGTGGCGTCATCGAGCGTCTCCGCCCGGCGTGAATCGATCCCCACCGATGCCTGGATCAATTGCTGCGACTGGCCGGTCTCGACCTGGCTCACGATCGGCGCGGGCTGGCGCAGCGGGCTCTACCTCGCGCAGTTTCGCGCGACTGACGACACGGCCAACCCGGCCAACGTGTACTTCGTCGTCAAGGAATCGGTGCCTGCGTCGAAGTCGAGGATCGCGCTTCAGATTCCGTTCGATACCGCCCATGCCTACAACAATTGGGGTGGCAAGAGTTCGTACGCGTACAACTCCTCGGGCGGTGTGACGGCGCCGGAACTCTCGCGCCACCGTCCGGCCGGAACCTTCGTGCAGCTCGATGTCGACCGCTTCCACACGCCGTTCATCCGGTGGGCGGAGTCCAAGGGAATCGCGCTCGAGTACCTCTCGAGCGACGATCTCCAGCAGTCGGTCGACGCGCTCGACCCCTACCGGCTTCTGGTCACCGTCGGCCACGACGAATACGTCTCGGGGCCGATCAGGAACGCGATCCAGCGAATGACCGATCGTGGGGGCAACCTTGCGATCTTTGGCGGCAATTCGTTCTGGTGGCGGACCGAATTGACCGGCGGCCTGTCGGGCCAGAATGCACGCTATCTCAATGTCTCGAAGCGCTCCGGCAGTTCCACCGCCAACTGGTTCGAGATCGATCCCGAGGCTGCGCTGATCGGTGCGGCGTACGAACGTGGTGGCGTCATTGCGAGTCAGTCGCGAACCGATCTGATGGGGTACGACTACCGCATCCACGATGCGAGCCATTGGGTATTCGCAAACACGGGAGCCGTGAACGGTACGCGCTTCGGTGGCTCGAACCTGATGATGCGCTACGAGGTCGACGCGGTCGACTTTACGTACGACAGCAATGGCGTGCCCAGGCCGACCGGGGGCGATGGCACTCCCTTGAACACCAAGATCCTCGCCCTGGCGGAGCTTCCGGGCTGGACTGGCGCCGCGTCGATCGTTCGACATCCGAACATTCGCCTGACCGGCATGCCCGGCGTCTGGTCGACGATTACGATACACACCAAGCCCAGTGGTGCGACGGTGTTCAACGCGGGCACCACCCACTGGGTCAACGGGCTGTGGGCCTGCATTGGCGGGGGTACCGACACCGCGCTGCCATGCGTGGTGACGAAGAACGTCCTGGCCGGGCTTTCGCAGGGGGGGGCGGCACCGGCTCCCGCGCCGACGCCGGCACCCACGCCCGCACCGGCGCCCACGCCTGCACCGGCGCCCACGCCTGCACCGGCGCCCACGCCTGCACCGGCGCCCACGCCTGCACCAGCGCCCACGCCTGCACCGGCGCCCACGCCTGCACCGGCGCCCACGCCCGCGCCCGCGCCGACACCCGCGCCCGCGCCCACGCCCACGCCTGCGCCTGCGCCTGCGCCTGCGCCGACACCCGCACCGACGCCCACGCCTGCGCCTGCGCCGACACCCGCACCGACGCCCGCACCGACGCCCGCACCGACGCCCGCACCGACGCCCGCACCGACGCCCGCACCGACGCCCGCACCGACGCCCGCACCGACGCCCGCACCGACGCCCGCACCGACGCCCGCACCGACGCCCGCACCGACGCCCGCACCGACGCCCGCATCAGCGCCGACGCCGGCACCCGAGCCGAGCCCGGCCCCCGCATCCACGCCGACGCCAGCACCCGCGCCGACGCCAGCACCCGCGCCGACGCCGACGCCGGCCCCCGCGCCGGCCCCGGCCCCTGTAACCACGCCGGCACCGGAGCCTAGCCCTGCGCCAATGCCAGCGCCCGCTCCCGCTCCCGCGAGCGCGGTCGATCCGGCGCCCGTTCAGTCCGCCGGCAACGACTCGTCGACCGCTAGCGGGGCGTGCAAGCCCTGACCGGGGCGAGCTGCCACGCCCGGCTCGCGGGCGTGTGCTGCGTGATGGGGGACGGCGATGGAGCCGAATCGAACCCGCTGCCTGGTGGAGCCGGCGGTCTCACAACGACGTCGCGAACGCTGTGGCCTGTCAGGGAGCGAAGTAGGGATTCTTCGGCCACCGCCCGCCACTTGACGGCCCGATGATCATGACGACCCCGGTACAACTGCGCACCCCGCGCTGTTTGCACCAAAGCGCGGCATCTGCAAGCATCTTCTTGGCATTCTTCTGGGCATACTCTGGACGGTTGCCAGTAATGCAGTTCTTTATGCCGGACTCGGGGCACTTCTGGCCCGTGCAAGTACAGACGGCGTAGATTTCGGGCGCTCCTTCGGGTTTGTTCACGTTGCAGTTTCGAGTTCGGAACGCGAAGTCGTTGACGCCCGACACCTTGATCGCCTGATTCCTGAGATACCACACCGCCTCTCGGCAACTGACCCCTGCATTGCCTTTCGCGCTCGACGGCGCCGAACGCGGACTGTTCGCGGCGGCGACCGGGGCCCTGGTGCCCCCATTGCGGGCGGACCGGCCCGACGTGCGCCCGCCGCCAGCGCAGGCGATATCCTCGCGCCGCGAGAGCAGGACGAGGGTCTGGTACTGGACCTTGAGGTTGTTGGTGAGCCCTCGGGTCTTCTGGAGCGCCGCGAGGTATCGCTTGGTTTGGCCATCGGAGCGGTCGACATGCGTGCCGATTTCGACCAGCACCTGCGGCGCGGATGCCGCGGCATTGCCGATGATCGCCGGCACGCTCCTTGGGTTACCCGACGGTTCGAAAAGCTGAGAAAAGATGGAAACGGCCGAGGTCAGCTCGTTCGAAGACGCATTCATCGCATTGCGCGCCGCGGTGAGCTCCTTGTTCGCGGCTGAGAGCTTCTTCAGCGTACGAACGAAGGCGAGTTCCATGTTCTCGCGTTGGGATCGGGTATCCGAGCACACGTCTGCATGGGCCGGACTTGCCACGAATGCCGGAAACAGGAATGAACCGATCGCCAGTATGGTCGATAGCAGTCTCGACATGGTGAGGTCCTCCGCTTCTTGTTGCTGGCCGGTGTGAGCTCCAAAAAAGAGTGTTTTGGGGTTTCCTGAAGGCAATACCGCGCACCGACGTGCGTGTCAATGCATCCGGCGCCGGTCCGGCCCGGATCCGGCGCACGAGATGACGACGGTCGTCACTATGCGGCGCTCGACCATTGCCTCGGTCAGTCCTGGGAAACGAAAAAAGGGTCAGCTGCGAGAAACAGCTGACCCTTTGACATGTTTGGTAGGCCGTGCAGGATTCGAACCTGCGACCAACGGATTAAAAGTCCGCTGCTCTACCAGCTGAGCTAACGACCCGATGTACTTTCAGATGGCATTTTGCAACCAAAGTAAGCCCAATGCCATGCTGTGTTCGCCGCTAAACCCTAAGGCTGCGCGAAGCCCCAAAGTATAGACAGGCAGGAAATGAGCGTCAAATCAGCGCAGGCTCGCAAGACGGTCGCGGGCGGCCTGGGCGGCGCCCGCACGGGGATAGCGATCGAGCAATGACTTGAGCGTCTTCTTGCCGGTGCGCACGTCGCCGCTTTCGATCTGTGCGTAGGCCAGATTGAGCATGGCATCCGGCGCACGCGGGTTGTCCGGGAACTTCGCGACCATCGCCTTGTGGGTGGCGATCGCACCCTTGTAGTTCTTCAGGGCGAACTGGCTGCTGCCGAGCCAGAAGGCGGCGCTCGGCGCGTAGGCGCTCTCCGGGAACTGCACCTGGAACTGTTCGAACGCGACGGAGGCCCCTTTGAAGTCACCCGCTCGGACCTGCGCGAGCGCGGCTTCGAATGCGCGTCGTTCGGCCTGGTCGACGGTAGCGTTCTTGCCATCGATGACCACTTGTACGGGTTCGAAGCGCTTCATGCGCGCGTCGATGGTCGCGAACTGCTCGAGCTGCCGTTGCTGGGTGACCGTGAGAGCGTTCGTCTGAACCTCGAGTTGCCCGCGAAGCGATGCGATCTCCTCGCGCATGCGCTGGATCTCGTTTTGCAAGGTGAGTGAGCCTTGCGATCGGCCCTCCAGCCGCTCCAGGCGTTCGCCCAGGTTACGCAACTGCGCGGAGTAGTCCCGCGTGATCACGTCGATGCGTGCGCGCAGATCGAGGATGGCCTTGCGGGCTTCCTCGTCCTCGAACAGGGCATGCGCCGGGCTCGAAAGGGCAACCAACGCTGCGGCGGCCACCGCTCCGAAGAGCGGGCGGATACCGGATTTCGCTGCGATCGGCATCTTTGGCCTGTCTCCTGCGTCTGTCGTGGTTCGGGTCGACGGTGCCCGGGGCAATTACTTGTAGACGATGTCGGCGCGGCGATTCTCTGCCCACGCGGTCTCGTTCGAGCCGGTGGCCTTGGGACGCTCTTCGCCGAAGCTCACCGCTTCCATCTGGGTCTCACCGACTCCGAGCACGAGCATCGAGCGGCGCACCGCCTCCGCGCGCTTCTGGCCAAGTGCGAGGTTGTACTCGCGGCTGCCGCGCTCGTCGGTGTTGCCCTGGATCACGATTCGCTTGCCACGGTTGCCCGACAGATAGCGCGAATGCGCCTCCAGCACCGGCCGGAACTCGTCGCGGATCACGAAGCTGTCGAAATCGAAGTACACGCTGCGCTTGGCGAGGACGCCTTTCGGGTCTTCGAGCGGGTCCTTCTGGTCGGCAACCACTGGCGTCACAGTGCGGGAGCCGGCACCGACTCCCCCCGTCGTACCGCCCGCGCCGGCCCCGCCCGCACCGGCGGCGCCGCTCCGATCGACGACCTTGGCGGCGTTCTCGTCGTCGAGTTTCACCGACGAACCGCAGGCAGCGAGGGTTACGGCAAGGCTGGCAATCAGCAGGACTCTGAGACCGTTCATGTTGGATTTTCTCCGTCAATCTCGATGAAGCACCAGGTCAGTTCGATATCCGGGGCTCTGGCGGTGCTGGGCCATACCGGCGCGGGGGATCTACTTCGGGAACGGGCCCCAGGTGGGCTCGCGGATGTCTACGCTCGACGAGGTCAGTCGCTGCTTGACGCGACCGTCGATCGACGAGGCCACCAGTATGTCGCGTCCACCGCTTCGCGTGGCGTACATCACCCAGCGGCCGCTCGGCGCGAAGCTCGGCGATTCTTCCTCGCCACCCTCTGAAAGGACGGTCTCGGCACCGTCTTCGAGATTCTTCAGCGCGATGAAGAAGCGGCCGTCGCGGCGCTTCAGGAATGCCAGTCGCTTGCCGTCGGGGCTGACCCGAGGGCTGACGTTGTAGGACCCGCTGAACGTGACGCGTGCAACCTCGCCGTTGTCGGTAGCGAGCCGATAGATCTGAGGCGTACCACCTCGATCCGATGAGAAGTACAGGTGCTTGCCGTCCGGCGCGAAATTCGGCTCGGTGTCGATGCCGCTCGAGCTGATCAGGCGGCGCGGCGCGCCGCTGCCGTCGCTGGGAATGAGGTAGATCTGTGACAGCCCGTCACGGGTGAGCGCGACGGCGAGGAATTTCCCGTCAGGCGACCAGGCGGGCGCACTGTTGCTGCCCTTGAAGTTCGCCACTGCGGTGCGTTTGCCGGTGGCCAGCGCGTGGACATACACGACGGGCTTTCGCGATTCGAACGAGACATAGGCGAGCCGATCGCCGGTCGGCGACCAGGACGGTGAGATGATCGGCTCGGGCGAACTCAGCGAGGTCTGGACGTTCTCGCCGTCCCAGTCGGCGATGTTGAGCCGGTAGCGCGCGCCTTGCTTCGTCACGAACGCGATGCGGGTCGAGAACACCCCGCGCTCGCCGGTGAGTTTTTCGAGAATGTTGTCGGCCGCACGGTGAGCCGCGTACCGGAGATCGGCTTCCGGGGCCGTGATCGCCTCGCCACCGAGCATGGTCTGGCGCACCACGTCGTTGACCCGGTATCGAATGTCGTATCGCCCGTCCGCAAGCTTGACCACCGAGCCGCCGACCACGGCATCGGCGCCGAGCGAACGGATCGCGGCATAGTCGATGCTGGCGGAATCGGCGATCGTCATGCGCGGATCGATGACCCGGAACGCGCCGCTGCGGGTCAGATCGCTGCGGATCACGGCGACGATGTCCTGGGGAAGCGGGCCGCTGACCTGGAACGCACCCAGGGCGATCGGGTACTGGCTCGCGCCGACGCCGGAGACGTCGAGGCGCATCTGAGCATGGCTCGGTATGACGGTTAGGGCGATGAGGGCGGCGATCGACAGCGTTACCGCGCGTCGTGACGAACGACGAACGGCAATGCCGAAGGTTTGCGACCACATCGGCGCAAGAGCGAACGGATTTACGGTCATCGGCTGCGACTGTGCGTGCAGCCCGCGCGAGCGAGCCGGGGGAAGGTGACTGCCGCGAGATTATATCGAACCCGTTCCCGACGTACACCCCGCGCAAGGCTCAGTTGTCGCGTGGCCCGTGACGGATCGTAAATCTTGTTTCAGGACATTTACCGGTCCGGTCGCGCGGGAACGGGTCGGTGCGCTTGATCGCGCGCTCCGCGGCATCGTCCCAAGCCGTTACCCCACTGGATTTTCTCAGTTTGACCGAGGCGATCGAACAGTCGGGCATCAGACGGACTTCGAACTCCGCCGTCGGGTTGCCCGAGACCCCACGCACGTTGAAGACCGTGTTGGCACGGATTTGGCCGATCAGCTTGCCGCGATAACCGGGGTCACTACTGCCGCCGCGACCAGCCACGGCCTGCGCTGCCCGACTCGACGCAGACCCGTTGGGCGAGCCGCCCGGTGTTCCCGTCGCCGGCGTCGACGGCTTGGCAGCCTTGGCCATCAGTTCGCGCAGGTAGCGCGCGCGCTCGGCCTCCCGGCGAGCCGTCTCCTGGGCGATGCGCTTGCGTTCAGCCTCCTTGCGCGCCTTTTCCTCGGCTGCTCGCTGCAAAGCCTCCTTGCGCGCCTTCTCCTCGGCGATGCGCTTGCGCTCGGCTTCCTTGCGGGCCTTCTCCTGAGCGGCGCGTTGTTGCGCTTCCTTGCGCGCCTTTTCCTCGGCCGCACGTTGCTCGGCTTCCTTGCGCGCCTTCTCGCGCGCGAGCCGGGTCTTTTCTTCGGCTTCCTTGCGTGCCTGGACCAGGCGTGCGCGTTCTTCGGCCGCCTTCTTCTCGGCTTCCTCGCGCGCCTTCTTCTGTGCCAGGCGTTCGGATTCGATGCGTTTGAGCTCCTCGTCGGCTCGCCGTCGTGCTTCGTCTTCGCGGCGGCGCCGCTCCTCCTCGCGCTGCTTTCGCAAGGCGATCTCCGGGTCCGGCTTGGGCTCGGCGCGCGCGACCGGTTCGGGCTTGGGCGGTGGCGGTACCGGCTTCGGCTCGGGCTTGGGCTGCGGCTTCGGTGCCGGCTCCGGTCTGGGGGCGGGCTTGGGCTCCGGTTTTGGCTCCGGCTTCGGCTTCGGCTCGGGTTTCGGTTCGGGTTTCGGTTCGGGTCTGGGCTCGGGGTCGGGTGCCGCCGGACGCCACAGCTCCGCGATCACCGCCGGCGGCTCGCTGACCCGCCAGTTGATTCCAACGAAGAGCACGGCGAACAGCGCGACATGCATGAGCAAGGCCAGCAGGAACGAGCGGAACTCCCGCGGCGAGTGCGGGGTCCGGCGCATCGGCCCGCGCGCGGCAGCGGCGGGTTTTTGCTTGGTGCTCATTTCGTTGCCAGGCGCACGGTTGGCGTTCGCTCAGCGCTGGGACTCGGGCTTGACCATCAGGCCGACTCGGGCGCCGATGCGCTGCAGACGGTCGAGCGCATTGACCACCAGCTCGTAGCGTACCGATTTGTCGGCGCTGATGACCACGGGCGTGGTGGGCTGGGCTCGCATCTCGCGAACCACGGCGGTGAGATCACCCAGGGCGATCGTTCGCTCGCTCGGGTCGGCGGCATTCATGCGGCGGACCCGAAGCTCGTTGTCGGCCTGGATCAAGACCTCGACGTATTCGTTGTCGACCTGCTTGCTCGAGCCCACCGTGGGCAGTTCGATCTGGGTCGGCGGCAGAAGTGGTGCAGTCACCATGAAGATCACCAGCAACACCAGCATCACGTCGATATACGGCACGACATTGATGTCGTTGACCATCCTGCGGTTTCGACGGCCACCGCCGCGGCGAGGGGAAAGCGATCCGGCCATGGTCTTACTTCGATTGACGCTGAAGGATGTTGGAGAACTCTTCCATGAAACTGTCGAACCGTCCGGAGAGACGGTCGATGTCGTGCGCGAAACGGTTGTAGGCGACGACGGCCGGGATCGCGGCGAACAGGCCGATGGCCGTCGCCACCAGCGCTTCCGCAATGCCCGGGGCCACCGACGCCAGCGTCGCTTGTTGCACGTTGGCGAGGCCGCGGAACGCGTTCATGATCCCCCAGACCGTACCAAACAGTCCGATGTAGGGGCTGACCGAGCCGGCCGATGCGAGGAAGGCGAGGCTGGATTCGAGCATGTCCATCTCGCGTTGGTAGGCGGCACGCATCGCCCGCTGCGCGCCCTCGACCATCGCGCTCGGGTCTCCGGGCTTTTGCTGGCGCGACTTCAGGAACTCGCTCATCCCGGCCTCGAAGATCCGTGCCAGGGACCCCGGATCGCGCTTGGCGTCGCGGATCTGCTGGTACAGGTGGCCGAGGTCACGATCCTTCCAGAACTCGTCCTCGAAGCGATCGGTCGCGATTCGGGCCGAGCGCACCGTGAAGAACTTGCGAAAGATCGCGGTCCAGGAGGCCAGCGAGATCACGAGCAGCAAGGCCATCACGCACTGCACCAGCAGGCTTGCTTCGGCCACGAGGGTGAGAATCGAGAGATCGGCGTTCATTGGGTCATCCGTATTCCGAGTCTGGCCGGCATGCCCACCGGGCGGCCGTCGCTACACCTGATCGACGCGATGCGAACCTTCGCCTCGACCAGTATCGTTTCCTCGCCCCGGCGCCGTGCCTGTTGACGCAGCGTGACCGAGACGCGTCGCGCCTCGACGACGTCGAGCGAGAGTTCCAGTTCGTCGTCCAGACGGGCGGCCTGGCGATAGTCGATCGCCAGCTCGCGCACGACGAACATCAGGTCGTCTTGCGCGACCAGATCGGTGTGAGAGGCACCGAGCGCGCGCAGCCATTCCGTCCGCGCGCGCTCGAAGAAGCGAAGATAGTTCGCGTAATAGACGATACCGCCGGCATCGGTGTCTTCGTAGTAGACACGGACGTTCCAGCGGAAGGCCGGGGGACTGGGCGCGCCGGCGGTCTCGGGGGGCGCGTCTTGCGCGGGGGAAGAGGCGGACACGGCGCGATTCTACCAACGGCGCGCAGCGCCGGCGCGGCCGGCGGTCTGGTGGGACATGTCGGTTCGCCGCACGCTCAGAACAGGGGCCGGGCCGCCAGTCGCCACATGCCATAGGCCGCGAATATCGAGATCGCCACCGCGATCGCTGCCCGCAGGTGGCCGTGCCGGTGGTACTCGTCCCAGTCGAAGCGCTCGGCCATGATCGTGGCGATCGCGAATCCGGCCACCAGGCCGCCGATGTGGGCCGCGTTGTCGACCACGCTCGTGGTAAAACCCATGAACAGCGAGTAGCCGATGAAGAAAAGCAGCGATCCGCGCATCGAGCGCACGAGCGGCGCAGGCAGTTTGTGGGGCTTGGTCACGAGCGCCGCAAGCAAGGCGCCGGTCACGCCGAAGATCGCGCCCGAGGCGCCCACCGAGACGGCTTCGCGCGCTGCGAAGAAAAGGCTGGCAAGTGCGCCGAACAGGCCGCTGAGCAGATACAGCAACAGGAAGGGGCCATTGCCGTAGAAGCGCTCGGCGATACGGCCCATGCTCGACAATGCCCACATGTTGAACGCCAGGTGCAATACGCCCGCATGCAGGATCGTGGATGTGAACAGTCGCCACGGTTGGTCCAGCGTGGCGGGCAGGTAGCTGCCACCGAGCTCGAGCAAGCGCTGCGGGCGCGGATTCATGACATCGGCACCGGCGAGCAGCGTCAGCACCCAGACGCTCGTGTTGAGCACGATGATCGACGTGGTCACCCATGTCCTGGGCGTGGCGGCGAACAGACGCTCGAGGAACTCCTGCATCGTTGATCAGTCGTTCGCGCCGGCATCGTCCCACAGCTCGCCGTTGGGCGAGCGCGAGGGCGTGGCCAGGCCGAAATGACGGTACGCGAGCTGGGTCGCGATTCGTCCGCGCGGGGTACGTTGGAGGAAGCCCTGCTGGATCAGGTAGGGTTCGATCACGTCCTCGATGGTTTCGCGTTCCTCGCCGATCGCTGCGGCCAGGTTGTCGAGTCCCACCGGTCCGCCGGCGAACTTCTCCAGCACCGTGGAGAGCAGCGCGCGGTCCATCAGATCCAGGCCTATCGGGTCGACATCGAGCATTCGCAGGGCCGCATCGGCGACCGTCGAATCGATCCGTCCGCCCCGCTTGACCTCGGCGTAGTCGCGCACCCGGCGAAGCAGGCGATTGGCGATCCGGGGCGTTCCACGGGCACGCCGCGCCACCTCGAGCGCGCCGCCCTCGTCGATGTCGGCGGACAGAAGCTTGGCCGAGCGCCGCACGATGTGCGCCAGATCGGCCACGTCGTAGAACTCGAGCCGCGCGACGATCCCGAAGCGATCCCGGAGCGGATTCGTCAGCATGCCGGCTCGGGTCGTGGCACCGACCAGCGTGAACGGTTGCAGGTCGAGCTTGATCGAGCGGGCCGCGGGCCCCTCGCCGATCATGATGTCGATCTGGAAATCCTCGAGTGCGGGGTAGAGGATCTCTTCGACGACGGGAGAGAGCCGATGGATCTCGTCGATGAACAGGACGTCGTTGCGCTCCAGGTTCGTCAGCATCGCCGCGAGATCGCCGGGCCGCTCGATGACGGGGCCGGAGGTCTGCTTCAGATTGACGCCCATCTCGGCTGCGACGATGTGCGCGAGCGTCGTCTTGCCTAGGCCCGGCGGCCCGAACAGCAGCACGTGATCGAGCGCCTCGCCGCGGCCCCTTGCCGCCGCCACGAAGATGTCGAGCTGCTCCCGGATCTTGGCCTGACCGACATAGTCGTCGAGGCGCTTCGGGCGCAACGCGCGCTCCACTGCTTCCTCGTTGGGCGACGCGGACTGGGGGGCGATCAGGCGGTCGTGTTCGATCATCGATCAGGCCTTCGACAGCAGCTTGAGCGCCTGCCGGATGCCGTCGGCGACCGGCACGTCGGCCGGCAACTTGCGGGCGGCCGCGTCGGCCTCGCGCTCGGAATACCCGAGCGCGACCAGCGCGTGCAGGACGTCGGGGCGCGCATCGCCCGGCGTCGATCCGGCTGGCCCGGCCTGCGTGCCGAGCGCATCGGCGATCCGACCCTTGAGTTCGAGCAGCAGGCGCTCGGCCGTCTTCTTGCCGATCCCGGGGACCCGGGTGAAGCGTCCGCTCTCCTGGCTCGCGACGGCGCCCGCGAGCTCGGTCACCGACATGCCCGAGAGCACGGCGAGCGCCATTCTCGGGCCCACCCCGGAAACGCGGATCAGCTGCCGGAAGGCGTCACGCTCGGACTCGGTCCGAAATCCGAACAGCAGATGGGCGTCTTCACGGACGATCAGATGGGTCAGCAACACCACCTGGGCGCCGATCGCCGGCAGCTCGTAGATGGTGCTCATCGGCGCCTCGACCTCGTAGCCGACCCCGCCGACGTCGACCAGCAGCGACGGCGGACGCTTCTCGAGCAGGGTTCCTGCGATTCTTCCAATCATGATTCGTCGGGCGAGGCGGGTTGGGCGCCGCGGGGGCAGGAGACGTCCGATGCGAGCCGGACCGTTCCGGGACGGCGTCGGTGCAGGCGTCAGCCTGCGCCGAGGTGCAACTTTACACCAGCACCAACGGTGCCCCGGCGAGGGTCAGAGCAGGCGACCCGATCGGATCCGACCGCCGCGGCGCCGGGCCATCCCGGCGCGTCCGACCGCCCCGAGGAACTCGCGTGCGTTGCCGTGGCAGATCGCGCAGGCCAGCGCGTCGGCCGCGTCGGGTGACGGTGCGCCCGGTAGCGATAGCAGCCGTTGCACCATGGCCTGGATCTGCTCCTTGCTTGCGTGACCATAGCCGACGACCGATTTCTTCAGCTGCAATGCGGTGTACTCGTGCACTGCGAGCCCATCGCGGACCAGCGCCACGATGGCCGCGCCCCGTGCCTGTCCGAGCAGCAGCGTCGACTGCGGATTGACGTTCACGAAAACCTTCTCGATCGCGGCTTCGGTAGGGCAGAACTGATCGGCGACTTCGCGAATGCCGTCGTAGATCACGCCCAGGCGCGTGGCGAGGTCGGCGTCGGGCGTGCGAATCGTGCCGCTCGTGACGTAGGTCAGCCGGGCACCATGGCGCTCGATCAGGCCGAAGCCGGTGCGCCGCAGGCCCGGATCGATCCCCAGGATTCGCTGTGTTCCGGACATCCAACTGCCGCCGAAGTCGATCGGGCTCAGTGGCGGAAGTGACGCACGCCGGTGAACACCATTGCGATGTCGCGTTCATTCGCTGCCGCGATGACCTCGTCGTCGCGCATCGAGCCCCCGGGCTGGATCACGCAGGTCGCGCCGGCGTCGATGAGCACGTCGAGGCCGTCGCGAAACGGGAAGAAGGCATCGGATGCCGCCGCCGAGTCACTCAGCGACAGGCCCGCGTTCTGTGCCTTGATCGCCGCGATGCGAGCCGAGTCGACCCGGCTCATCTGGCCAGCCCCGACGCCGAGCGTCTGGCCATGACCACAGTAGACGATTGCATTCGACTTCACGAACTGGGCAACCCGCCACGCGAACAACAGGTCTTCCAGCTGGTCCTGGGTCGGCTCGCGCTCGGTGACCACGCGCAGGCCGCCGGCATCGAGCCGATGGATATCGGGTGTCTGGACCAGCAATCCGCCGCCGACCCGCTTGAACTCGAACCGGTTGGCCCCCTGGCCGATCGGGATCTCGAGCAGGCGGACGTTCTTCTTAGAGGCCATGATCGAGCGCGCGCGATCGCTGAACGATGGTGCGATGAGCACCTCGGCGAATTGGCGCGATACGGCCTCGGCGGTGTCGCCGTCGACCTCGCCGTTGAAGGCGATGATGCCGCCGAAGGCGGACGTGGGGTCGGTCGAGAAGGCCTTTTCATAGGCCTCGGCGAGGCTCGCCCCGATCGCCACGCCGCAGGGATTGGCGTGCTTCACGATCACGCAGGCCGGTTGCTCGAAGACCTTCGCGCACTCCCAGGCCGCGTCGGCGTCCGCGATGTTGTTGTACGACAACTCCTTGCCCTGGAGCTGGCGATAGCGCGACAGCGCGCCAGGTGCCGGAGCCTCCTCGCGATAGAAGGCCGCCGCCTGGTGCGGGTTCTCGCCGTAGCGCATCTCCTGGACCCGTTGCCATTGCTCGGTCAGCACCTCGGGGAAGGTGCCGCGAGTCCCGTCCTCGCCCAGCGACGTCAGATAGTTGGTGATCGCGGCGTCATAGGCCGCCGTGTGTGCAAAGACCTTGCTCGCCAGCCGCAGGCGCGTGCGATCGTCGACGCCGCCATTCGCGCGCAGTTGCTCGAGTACGGGCTCGTAGTCGGCCGGATCGACCAGCGTGGCGACCCCGCCGTGGTTCTTGGCGGCCGCACGCAACATGGTCGGGCCTCCGATGTCGATGTTCTCGATCGCGTCCTCGAAGCTGCAATCGGGCTGCGCGACGGTCTCGCGAAACGGATAGAGATTGACGACCAGCAGGTCGATCCGGCCGATGCCGTGCGCCGCGAGCGCGCTCATGTGCTCGGGCAGGTCGCGCCGTGCCAATAGTCCGCCATGCACCTTCGGATGCAGCGTCTTGACGCGTCCATCGAGCATCTCGGGAAAACCGGTGTACTCGGATACCTCGGTCACCGCCAGTCCGGCCTGCGCGATCATCCGGGCCGTACCGCCCGTGGACAGCAGCTCGATCCCCAGGCCGCACAGTGCACGCGCAAGCGCGACGATCCCGGTCTTGTCGGAGACGCTGATCAGCGCCCGTTCCACCTTGTGCATTCCCACTCCCCGTCTCAGCGAATCCGCCTTGTTCAGCGACCAAGCAGCCCGTGCAACTGGAGCTTCTTGCGTAATGTATTCCGGTTGATCCCCAGCATCGCGCTTGCGCGCAGCTGATTGCCCTGGGCCTGCTTCATGACGACCTCGAGCATCGGCCGCTCCACCGCCTGGATCACCATTTCGTAGACGGCATAGGGTGCAGCGCCGTCGAGGTCACGAAAATAGCGCTCCAGGCTTCGCGTGACCGCTTCGTCCAGCGAGGTCGTCTTGCTCATGCTGCCTGTCTCCCCCAGGCACCGGCATCGTTGGCCGGTGCGTGCGCGAACAGCGTATCGATCGAGTCGAGTTGTGCCTGCGCATCGTTGATCTCGTAGAACCGGGCGAGGAACTCGTGCGCCCCCGCGCGTGCCCCCAAGTACCAGCCCACGTGTTTGCGCGCGGTGCGTACGCCGGCGACTTCACCGTGAAACGCGTAGTGATCGAGCAAGTGAGCGCGAAGCACGGCCCGGATCTCGGCTGGTTGCGGTGGTGGCAGGCGCTCGCCGGTCGCCAGATAGTGGGCGATCTCGCGAAACAGCCAAGGCCGACCCTGTGCGGCGCGGCCGATCATCACGGCATCGGCGCCGGTCTGCGCCAGAACCGCCCGTGCCTTTTCCGGCGAATCGATGTCGCCGTTGGCCACCACCGGCACGGCCACCGATGCCTTGACTTCGGCGATCGTGTGGTACTCGGCTTCGCCCTGATAGCGACAGGCCCGGCTGCGGCCGTGGACGGCGATCATGGCGGCGCCCGCGTCCGCGGCTGCGCGCGCGAGCCGCGGTGCGTTCCGCGAGCGCAGATCGGGGCCGGTGCGCATCTTCACGGTTACCGGAACGCTCACGGCGCGGGCGACGGACTCGATGATTCGTAACGCCAGTGTTTCGTCGGCCATCAGGGCGGATCCGGCCTGCAGGTTGCAGACCTTCTTGGCCGGGCAGCCCATGTTGATGTCGATGACCTGGGCGCCGCGCTCCACGTTGAACCGTGCCGCCTCGGCCATCATGGCGGGGTCGGCGCCGGCGATCTGCACTGCCCGTGGCTCGATCTCTCCGGCGTGGTCGATTCGCCGTGCCGTCTTGACCGAGTGCCAGAGCCGCGGATTGGACGCCGCCATCTCGGAGACCGCGTAGCCTGCACCCAGCCGCTTGCACAATTGCCTGAACGGTCGATCGGTGACACCGGCCATGGGCGCGACGAAGACCGGATTCGGCAGCTTGAATGGACCGAGTTGCATCGGGGAGGCGGGCGGCAGAGGTGGTTCGGGCGCCGATTCTAGCGAAAACCGGCTGCTCAATAAATGTGCACTGCGGCGTGGCAGCCGCAGCATCGCCCCCGCCCCCGGCCCGCGCGGGGGGTCATTCGCGCATCAAGGCCTCGATCTCGGCGATCGCGGTGGGCACGCCGTCGGTGATGACTTCGCAGCCATCGGCCCCCACGACGACGTCGTCCTCGATGCGGATCCCGATGTCGTGGAAACGGCTCGGAACATCGTCGGCAGCACGCACGTATAGCCCCGGCTCGATGGTGAGGACCATGCCTGCTTCCAGTTGGCGCCAGGGGCGCGACTCGCCGTTCGCAGGCAAGCCCGGTTCGCGATAGGCGCCGCAGTCGTGGACGTCCATGCCGAGCCAGTGGCTGGTCCGATGCATGTAGAAGCGGCGATAGGCTTCGGTTTCGATCGCGTCGTCGACCGACCCCTGAAGCAGGCCCAGCGAGACGAGCCCTTCGGTGAGCACGCGCACCGCCGCAGCGTGCGGCGCATCGAACCGGGCACCGGCGTGGGTTGCGTCGATCGCCGCATGCTGCGCGTCGAGCACGACCTCGTAGAGCTCTCGCTGGGCCGCGCTGAAGCGGCCGTTGACCGGGAACGTCCGGGTGATGTCGGATGCGTAGCCGTCGAGCTCGCATCCGGCGTCGATCAGCAAAAGGGTGCCGTCGCGAAGGAGCGCATCGTTGGCGCGATAGTGAAGGACGCAAGCGCCCGCGCCGCCCGCCACGATCGAGCCGTAGGCTGGAAACTGCGACCCGTTGCGCCGGAATTCGTGCAGCAACTCGGCCTCGACCTCGTACTCGTAGCGTCCCGGCGAGCACAACTGCATCGCGCGACGATGTGCGCGGGCCGAGATCTCGCCGGCGCGACGCATGATCCTCAGTTCGTGCTCGTCCTTGATCAGGCGCATCTCGTCGAGCAGATCACGCACGTCCCAGCTTTGGCCGGGGACGACCACGCCGGCACGGGCCTGGGCCCGAACGGCATCGAGCCAGTCGGCCACGCGCGCGTCGAGGCCGCGTTCGCCGCGAGCGTGGAAAAGCGCCTTCCGGTTGGCGATCAGCTCGGGGATCTCGGTATCGATGCGCCCGATTGCCGCCGCGCGGTCGAAGCCGAAGCGCTCGCGTGCGGCCTCGGGGCCGAATCGGAATCCGTCCCAGGTTTCGCGCTCGGCGTCCTTGTCGCGGCACAGCAGGACGCTCTCGTCGTCGTTCGCATCGGCGACGATGACCAGGACCGCCTCCGGTTCCGGGAATCCGGTGAGGTAGTAGAAGTAGCTGTCCCAGCGGTACGGGTAGTCGCTGTCGCGATTGCGCATGAGCTCGGCGCCGGTGGCGACGATCGCGACGCCGCCGCCGCGCTCGCGCATGCTGGCCGCCAGGCGCCGACGGCGCTCGAGGTAGGGGGTCGGGTCGAATGGCTTGGTCATCTGATGGGCTCCTGCCGGTTCAGTTCGGCGTCGAGTTCGGCTAATCGTTGGGGCGTGCCGACATCGGTCCAGTGGCCATGGTGGTGTTCGGCACCGGCCAGGCCGCGCTCGGCAGCGCGGCGTAGCAGCGGTGCCAGCGCCGCGCGCTGGCCCGCGACGATGCCGGCGAACAGCGCCGGCTCGTAGAGCCCGATACCTGAAAAGGTCAGGCGCGCGCCATCGACGGCGTCGGCGACCAGGCGTTCGCCCATCAGCCCGAAATCACCGCTCGGGTGATGTGCCGGATTGCTCACCAGCACGCACCAGGCGAGCAGACCGTCGGCGCGCATCCGGATCGCCAGGCGGCGGGCTTGCGCGAAATCGTAGTCGGTGAAGACATCGCCGTTGACCACCAGGAACGGCTCGTTGCCGAGCAGTGCGAGCGCATTGGCGATACCTCCGGCGGTCTCGAGCGCCTCGGCCTCCGGGCTGTATCGGATCGCGAGACCGAAGCGCGATCCGTCGCCGAGCGCGTTCTCGATCGACTCGCCGAGGTGGGCATGATTGATCACGACTTCATGAAAGCCGGCATCGGCCAAGCGCTTCAGATGCCACTCGATCAGCGACCGGGAACCGACCCGAAGCAGGGGCTTGGGCACCCGGTCGGTCAGCGGGCGCATCCGCTCGCCGCGACCGGCGGCAAGAATCATCGCGCGCATCGGATTCAGAAGGTATGGCCGACCGAAACCCGGCGCCCTTCGAACCGGTCGATCAGACGTGCCAGCGGTGCGAGCTCTCGGTAGCGGCCCACGGTCCGCAACACGTAGCCGAGGACCCTGGGACAGTCGGCGAGGTAGCGATCCTTGCCGTCGCGATGGTGGAGACGGGAGAAGATGCCCAGCACCTTGAGGTGCCGCTGCAGGCCCATCCACTCCAGATCTCGGTAGAACTCGCCGAAATCCGTCGCCACCGACAGCCCGGCGGCACGCGCCGCCTCCCAGTAGCGGGCCGCGCGGTCGATCTCGACCTCCTCGGGCCAGTCGACATAGGCGTCGCGAAGCAGCGATACCAGGTCGTAGGTGATCGGACCGAAAACCGCATCCTGGAAGTCGAGCACGCCAGGCGCCGCGCCCGCGTCTTCGGCGACCATCAGGTTGCGCGAATGGTAGTCGCGGTGCACGAAGACCTGTGGCTGGGCCAGGTTGTTGGCGATCAGGGCGTCGAAGGCCTGCTCGAGGATCTCTCGATCTTCAGTGCTCAGGGCGACGCCGAGCTGGCGCTCCAGATACCAGGTCGGGTAGAGCGCAAGCTCGTTGAACAGACGCGCGTGGTCGTATGGGGCGAACACGCCCGGACGGCTCGCTGCCTGCATCCGTACCAGCGCGGCGATCGCCGCCCGATACATGGATTCGGTCGCCGCCGAATCGGCGGATGCGAGCGCCGCGAGCAGGGTCGTGTTGCCGAGGTCGTCCAGCAGCAGAAAACCCTGTTCTAGATCGGCCGCGTGGATGCCCGGGACCCGCAGGCCGGCCGTGGCCAGCACCCCGGCGGCATGCATGAACGGGCGGCAGTCCTCCATGGGGGGCGGTGCGTCCATCACGATCATCGACCCGGCTCCAGCCCGGTCGATGCGGAAGTAGCGGCGAAAGCTGGCATCGTCGGACGCCGGGCGCAGGGTGTCGGTCTGCAACCCCATCCCGGCCGGCAGGCTCGCGAGCCATCGTGCGAGCGCGGCCTCGCGAGGCTGCGCCGTTCCGGTTGGCATGTTCGTGGACTCGGCGGGCGGCATGGCAGGACGGGGCGGTCGGGGCGCTATATGCTGCGCCTATAATAGTCGATCCGTCACAGGCATCGTCGTCCCCACCGGGCCGATGCCGTACGCGCCACGCGGTGCGCGTCCCCACGGTCACCAGCCGCATGCAGACGAACAAACAGCCGGGAATCCACCCGACGCGCCTGCGTCGCTCAACGTGCCGATCCGGATCGTGAGCCGGCGAATCGGCAGGCTCGTTCAGGCCGCATCGAAACGCTTGCCGCACCGGCATCCGTTGGCGCTGGCGTTGGCGGCGGGTCTGTTGGTCTCTCTTGGCTGGCTTCCGAACGACGCACGGGGCGCGGACGGTGACGCGCCGCCCACTGGCAAGGGCTTCGTGTTGCGCCTGGCTCCGCGCCTGGAGATACCCGACGAGGCGCAGCGCTCGGGGGCGTCGGTCTATGCGATCGGAGATCGCGTCCAGACCGATTCCGGCAAGGTCACGGTACTTCAGGGGCATGCGGAGCTACGCAGTCCCGGAACCGTCGTGCGCGCCGATCGCATCGAGTACGACCACGCGGTCGATCAGGTCACGGCGACCGGCAAGGTGCGCGTCTTTCGCGAGGGCACCCGATTCGTCGGCGATCGGCTCACGCTGCAGCTCGACCGCGACCAGGGCAGCTTCCAGTCGCCGATCTACGAGATTCCGGCCTTTGGCGGGCGTGGACGGGCGAGTCGGGTCGATTTCCTCGGACCCAAACGCGTTTTGCTCAAGGAAGCGACCTATTCGACTTGCGAACCCCAGCCGCCCGATGGGCACCTGGACTGGTATCTGCGAGCCGAATCCCTGCAGCTCGATCAGGAGAACGGCGAGGGCTGGGGCCGATCGGCCAGTGTCTACTTCAAGGGCCTCAAGGTCCTGGCCGTGCCGGCATTTGCTTTCCCGCTCGGGGATCAGCGACGTAGCGGCTTTCTCGCGCCATCGATCGGCGTTTCGTCGACCACCGGGCTCGACGTGGTCACGCCGTACTACTGGAACATCGCACCGAACCGCGACCTGACGATCTATCCGCGCGTGATGACTCGCCGAGGGCTCCAGATCGGCGCCGACTACCGGTTCCTGGACCGAGCCTATCGAGGCGAAACGCGGGTGGAATGGACGCCCTGGGATCGGAAGACCGGTGGCGGACGCCATTTCTATTCGCTGCGCAACCAGATCCTGGATCTTGGCGGTTGGCAGGGGCTGCTCAACATCAAGGGCGTTTCCGACGACAACTACTTCGTCGATTTCTCGCGCACCATCGTTGCCACGTCGGAGCGCTCGCTGCCGCGAGACATTCTGTTCACTCGCGGCGTCGGCGACTGGACCCTGCTGGCGCGCGCATCGACCTGGCAGAACATTCTCGATGCCCGGGACGCGCCGCCTTACGAGCGCCTGCCCCAGCTCCAGGCCCAGCATCTGGCGCTGGACCGGGCCGGTGGATTGGATTTCGACACGCTCTTCGACGTGACCTCGTTCACGCGGCCATTGGCGAACTCGCCCGAGGGGATTCGCGCATTCGTCAATCCCAAGGTCAGCTTTCCGGTGCGCCGGGCCGGCTGGTTCGTGGTGCCGGCCGCTTCGCTGCATGCGACGACCTACAGCCTGACGACGAACCCGGCCGGCGCCACCACGCTGAATCGCGTGGTACCGACCGGCTCGCTCGACGCGGGGCTGATCTTCGAGCGCAAGACCCGGCTGCTCGGGCGCGATGCGATCCAGACCCTCGAGCCACGGCTGTTCTATGCGCGCTCGGCATACCGGGACCAGTCGCAGTTTCCGGTGTTCGACTCCGGTACGGCGGATTTCAATTTTGCTCAGCTCTTTTCGACCAACACCTTCGTGGGCAACGATCGGATCGCCGATGTCCACCAGCTCACCACCGCGCTCGTTTCGCGGGTGATCGATCCGAACGACGGCGCGCAGCGATTCCGCGGCGCGATTGGTCAGCGGACCTACTTCAGCCGCCAGCGCGTGACCCTGCCCGGCGGGACCGCGCCGACCGACCGGCGCAGCGACATCCTGCTTGCGGCGAGTGCCGAGCTGGGCAACGGCCATAGTTTCGATGCCGGGCTGCAGTACAGTGTTCGCGACTCCCGACTGCCGCGTGGCAACTTCCAGTGGCGCTATCACGCGAGTGACGGCCGCATCCTGAATGTCGGCGTGCGACATGTGCACCAGGAACTGGGGCAGATCGACACCTCATGGCGATGGCCGATCGCACCGCGGTGGACCTCTCTGGGCAGACTCAACTATTCGTGGCTGCGCTCGACGATCGACCCGGTCACACTGACCGTGGTTCCGGCGCAGCGCGGCGTGATCGAGAGCGTGTTCGGTTTCGAGTACCGTCAAGACTGCTGGACGACCCGGTTCGTCGTGCAGCGCTACATCGCGGCGCCCTCGAATGTGACCACGACAGGATTGTTCCTGCAGCTCGAGCTACGCGGCGTCGGGCGCGTGGGCCCGAACCCATTTGATATATTGCGTCGGAACATCCCTGGCTACCGGCTGCCGCAGGACCTCAGCGTACCGCCGAGCCGCTTCTTCGAATACGAGTGAAATCGATGGTGTCAAGAATCGCCGCGCTGCTGCTGCTCGTCGCGGGGCTGGTCCCGACGTGGCAGGGGCCCCTGGCTGCCGAGCGGATCCGGCTCGTCGATCGGGTCGTCGCCGTGGTCAACAACGAGGTCATCACCTCGACGGAGTTGGCGACCCGGGTCGAGCAGGTGAGTCGCCAGCTCAAGCAGCAGAACATCTCGCTGCCGCCGTCCGATGTGCTCGAGCGCCAGGTGCTCGAGCGCATGATCACCGACCGGGTCCAGCAGCAGCGTGCACGCGAGGTGGGACTCAAAGTCGACGATGCCGAATTGGCAGTGGCGATCGAGCGCGTCGCGGCCGAGAACCGGCTCAGCGTGAACGGGCTGCGCGAGCGCCTGGTCGCAGAGGGCCTCGGTTGGAACGCATTTCGCGAAGAGATCCGCGGCGAGATCCTGCGCGTGCGACTGCGTGAGCGCGAGATCGATTCGCGGGTGCGGATCAGCGAGGCCGACGTCGACGCGTTTCTGGCTGATCAGTCGGCCAGCGGAGCCGATTCCACGAGCGAGCTTCAAGTGGCCCAGATCCTGTTGCCGGTACGCGAGGGGGCCGGGGCCACGGATGTCGATGCCCAGCGCAAGCGTGCCGACGACATCATCGCGCAACTGCGCGGCGGCGCCGACTTCGGCCGGCTCGCCGCCGCATACTCGGCCGCCCCCGAGGCCATGAGCGGTGGTTCGCTGGGATGGCGCTCGCCCGAGCGTTTGCCGAAGTTGTTCCTGGACGCGCTCGAGAAGGTAGCACCCGGGGCGGTCGCCGGGCCGGTGAGAAGCCCGGCCGGATTCCACGTTCTCAAGCTGCTGGGGCGCCGAGGCGGCTCGAGTGGAGGGGGGGCGATCGACAAACCGGTCGAGCGCACGCGCGCGCGCCATATTCTCATCCGTCCCAACGAATTGGTCTCCGAAGCCGAGGCCCTGCGGCGTCTCAATGACATTCGCGAGCGCGTTCTCAAGGGCGGCGAGGACTTCGGCGAGCTGGCAAGGCAGTACTCGGTCGATGGTAGCGCCGCACGCGGTGGCGAGCTTGGCTGGGTCTACCCCGGGGACACCGTACCCGAGTTCGAACGTGCGATGAATGCCTTGAAGCCGGGGCAGCTCAGCGAGCCGGTACGCTCTCCGTTCGGCCTGCACCTGATCCAGGTGCTGGAGCGGCGGACCGATCGCAGTTCCCCCGAGCGCCAGCGCCAACTCGCGCGGGCGGCCTTGCGCGAGAAGCGGATTGCTCAGGCCTTCGACGACTGGATTCGCCAGATGCGCGACAGCGCGTACGTCGAGTATCGGCTCGAGGAGCGTTGAGTCCCGGCCGTCGGGCTTGACGGGAGCCTTCTTGAATCATCGCCCACGCAAGCGATTCGGCCAGCACTTCCTTCATGATCGCTCGGTGATCGAGGCCATCGTCGAGGCGATCTCGCCATGCGCCGGCGAGCGGGTGGTCGAGATCGGGCCGGGTCTGGGCGCGCTGACCGATGCCGTGCTGGCTCGCGTGCCCGTGATCGATGCGGTCGAACTGGATCGGGACCTGGTTGCCAAGCTGCGAGCTCGGTATCCGAGCGAGCGCTTGCGATTGCACGCGGACGATGCGCTTCGATTCGACTTCGGCGCATTGGGTCCCGATCTGCGGCTGATCGGAAACCTCCCCTACAACATTTCGTCGCCGTTGCTCGTGCGCACGCTGGACTTTCACCCGAGAATCCGCGACATGCACTTCATGTTGCAGCGGGAGGTCGTCGACCGAATCGTCGCGCGGCCGGGTCAGCCGGACTACGGACGCCTCGGCGTGCTGCTTCAGGCGTTCTTCGACTGCGAGAGCGTGTTCGACGTCGCGCCGCAGGCATTCACGCCACCGCCACGGGTTTGGTCGGCCGTGGTGCGCATGAATCGCCGCGAGCCGGCGGTACGTGATGCGGGCGCACTGTCCGCCTTGCTGGCGGCGGCATTCTCGCAGCGGCGCAAGATGCTGCGCGGCACCTTGGTGCCCTGGCTTGCACAGCGGGGTATACCAGCCGAAGGCCTCGATCCGACCGCACGCCCGGAGAACGTGGAGCCGGAGCGCTATTACGCGTTGGCCGAGCGCCTTGCGGCCAGCGGCCGCGGGTGATGCCCGGGGCTAGCTGCGCTGGATGAGCTCGATCTTGTAGCCGTCGGGGTCCTCGACGAAGGCGATGACGACCGTGCCCCCCTTGACCGGGCCCGCTTCACGCGTGACCTTGCCGCCCCCCGCGCGCACCTGCTCGCAGGTCGCCGCGACATCGTCGCTGGCAATGGCGATGTGCCCGAATCCCGTACCCATGTCGTATTGGTCGGTGCCGTAGTTGTAGGTGAGCTCGAGCACCGCGGTATCGGTTTCGTCGCCATAGCCGACGAAGGCCAGGGAGTACTTCTGCTCTGGGCGATCGGTGGTGCGCAGCAGCTTCATCCCGAGCAGGCCGGTGTAGAAGTCGATCGAGCGCTGCATGTCGCCAACCCGCAGCATCGTGTGAAGTAGTCTCATGGTTCTCGATCCTCAGAGTTCTTGTCCGTGGTCGTGGAGTCGACGCAGGCGCTCGCGCGCCCGCTCGAAATCGGGAAGTAGTTCGCCGACCTTCGCCCAGAACCGGTCGGAGTGGTTGAGTTCGCTCAGGTGCGCGATCTCGTGCGCGATCACGTAGTCGATGATCTCGAGCGGAAAGTGGATCAGTCGCCAATTCAGGCGAATCACGCCATCGGCGCTGCAGCTACCCCATCGAGTGCGTGCCGAGGACAGGCCCCATCGCGATGGCGCCTGGCCCAGGCGCTCGGCAAACACCGGAATTCGCTGCGCGAAGATTCGTTCGGCTTCGCCCTGCAGCCAACCCTGGACCCGATTCTTGAGTTGATCGGCACCCGCCTTCGGTGGCAGGCCGATTCTGAGTTCGTCGTCGAGGAAGTCGATGCCGCGCGCTCTTTCGTCGATGCGCATGACCAGGCTGCGTCCGAGATAGCGAAGTGTCGCGCCGTTCTCCCAGCGAATCGCGAGGCTGTCGCGACGCCGTTCATAATCCCGCCACTCGACCAGCTTGCGCAGGATCCAGCGAGCCTTCTCCTGCAGCGCGATCTCGAGCTCCGAGAGCGTCAGCCAGCGCGGCACGCTCACGGTAAGTCCGCGCTCGTCGATCAGGAACCCGATGGTCCGACGCTTGGTTCGCCTGAGGCGGAAGTCGATACGCTGTCCGTCGAGCAGGGTGAATCGAGATGATCCCCCCTCTGGCCGACCCGCGGTTTGCGCGCCGATACCGATCGGAGTCGGGTCGGCGAAGGGCAGCGTAAGCTGTCCCGGGACCGTCCCGCGTAGCGGACGCGAACGCGAACTCATGCCGACTCGCCTTCGCGATTCAGCGGCCCGATGCCGTTACTTGCGGATGGGGTGTATGCATGGGGGCTCAGTCTTCTCATCTCCGCTTCGATCCAGCTCTCGACCTCGCGGTTGATCTGCTCGGGGGTTTTGTTCTTGGTCTCGATCAGGGGGCCGATCGAAACGGTAATCATGCCGGGTCTGAGTACGAAGGCACGACGTGGCCAGCACTCGCCCGAATTTACCGCGATCGGGACGACCGGTGAATCGGTACGGGTGGCCAGGCGAGATCCGCCGGTCTTGTAGCGTCCCTGGCCACCGACTGCGGTGCGCGTGCCTTCCGGAAACATGATGATCCACCGACCCTCGGCAAGCTTGCGCGTGCCTTGCGCTACGACGCTCTCGAAGGCATCGGCCCCCTTCTTGCGATCGATATGGATCATGTCGAGAAGCCCGATGCCCCAGCCGAAGAACGGCACGTAGAGCAGCTCGTGCTTGAACACGAAGCACAGCTCGCGCGGCATTCGCGACGCGAGATACATGGTTTCCCAGGTCGACTGGTGCTTCGAGAGCAGGATCGCGGGGCCATTGGGAAGATTCTGCCATCCCTCGAGTCGATGTCGGACGCCACAGAAGGCTCGTGCGCCCCAGATCACCATGCGCGGCCATCCGACCGTCAGGCGGTACCGTGTGGGACGCGGCAAGGGCCACCACAGGATGCAAGCCAGTGCGTACGGAATCACCGTCACGACCTGGAACAGGTGGAAGAAGCTCGAGCGGACGGCCTGGATCACGGCGCGAGTTCGGCGGCGACACCCGCGAGGTCGACTCGCACGGTGGTGCCTGGCGGCAGGTCGCCGTCTTGCATGGTCTGACGACCTTTACCGGTCAGCAGCAGGATCGTTCGGCAGCCAGCCGCGTGTCCGGCTTGCAGGTCGCGCAGCGAATCGCCGATGAAACACGCCTCGGCGGGCTCGACGTCGAAGCGGCGCAGGATCTCGAACACCATTCCGGGGCGCGGCTTGCGGCATTCGCAATTGGCGTCTGGCGCGTGCGGGCAGAAAAATACCGCGTCGATCCGTCCCCCGGCCGCGTGAACCTCGCCTTGCATCTTGGCGTTGATGGCCGCCAGGGTCTCCAGGTCGAACAGGCCGCGGCCGACCCCCGACTGATTGGTGGCCACCGCGATGCGGTAGCCTGCGGCGCTCAGGCGCGCGATCGCCTCGAGCGCTCCCGGCAGTGCATGCCACTCGTCGGGGCTCTTGATGTAGGCGTCGCTGTCTTCGTTGATGACGCCGTCGCGATCGAGGATCAGCAGCTTCACGCGAGTCGGGAGATATCGGCCACCCGGTTCATCAGGTCGCGCAGCGTGGCCAGCAGCGCGAGCCGATTTTCTCTCAGATGCGCGTCTTCGGCCATCACCATGACCTCCTCGAAGAATCGGTCGACATGTTCGCGCGCATCGGCGACCAGGCGCATGGCCTCGGTGAAGTCCTGGCGATCGATCGCGGCGTCGACCTTCGGGGCAATGTCGTCGATGCATCTGGCCAAGGCCTGCTCGGCGTCTTCGGCGAGCAGGCTGTGGTCCAGACGTCGCGCCAGCGTGCCGTCCGCCTTGCGCAGGATGTTCGAGATCCGCTTGTTGGCGGCAGCCAGTGCCTCGGCCTGGGGCAAGGCGCTGAATTCGCGAACCGCGGCCAGGCGGGCCGGCACGAGCGCGAGGTCATCCGGACGCTGGTCGACGACGGCAGCGATCTGCGCCGCGCCAAAGCCGCGCTCGCGCAGGTAGCCGACGAGTCGGTCGAGCATGAATTCGGTCAACGCAGCGCTGGCTTGGCCGTGATCACCGTCGCCGAAGGCCTCGAAGGCGATTCCCGTCATGTCGTTCAGGCCGAGATCGAGCTGCTTCTCGATCAGCATGCGGATCACGCCCAGCGCATGGCGACGAAGTGCGAACGGATCCTTGTCGCCGGTGGGTTGCTGGCCGATCGAGAACATGCCGGCAAGGGTTTCGAGCTTGTCGGCCAGGGCCAGCACCGTGCCCGTCTCGGTGCCCGGCAAGGCGTCGCCCGCAAAGCGTGGCTGGTATTGCTCCAGCATGGCGAGGGCGACCGCTTCGGCTTCGCCGTCGTGACGCGCATAGTAGGTTCCCATGATGCCTTGCAGCTCGGGGAACTCGCCCACCATGCCGGTGAGCAGGTCGGTCTTGGCGAGTGTCGCGGCGCGCTCGGCGTGGTCGACGTCGGCGCCGAGGCGTCGGGCGACCGACGCCGCGATCCGCTTGACACGTGCCATCCGCTCGGCCTGGGTGCCGAGCCGGGCATGGTAGACCACGGAACCGAGCCGGGGCACGCGATCGGCCAGCGCCGTGCGCCGGTCCTGCTCATAGAAGAACTGTGCATCGGCGAGGCGCGGACGCACCACGCGCTCGTTGCCGTCGATGATCGCCTCGGGCTCGTCGATGGCCATGTTCGAAACGATCAGGAAACGCGGCAGCAGTTTCCCTCCGGCGCCGAAAAGCGGGAAGTACTTCTGGTTCGTGCGCATCGTCAGGATCAGGCATTCGGGCGGCACGGCCAGGAAGGCTTCGTCGAAACCGCCCACATAGACGGCGGGCCATTCGACCAGCGCAGTGACCTCGTCGAGCAAGGCGCCGACGGCGTCGTCGTCCTCACCGAGCGTGGCGTTCAGGCTCTTGGCGGCCTCGAGGAGCTGCGATTGGATTCGGGCGCGTCGATCGGTGAATCCCGCGAGCACGCGCGCCTGTGCCAGTCGCTCCTCGTAGGCAGTGGCCGATTCGATGACTACCGGGCCGCTGGATTGAAAGCGGTGTCCGAACGTCTCCCGGCCGCTGTCCAGACCGAGCAGGTTCACCGGCACGATCCGATCGCCATGCAGCGCGATCAGACGGTGAGCGGGGCGCACGAAGCTGACCGTGGTGGCGCCGTCGGCCAGCTGGTATTGCATGACCTTCGGGATCGGCAGCCGCGCGATCGCATGCTCCAGGATTTCCTGCAGCGATGCGTCGAGTGCCGCGCCTGCTTGTATGGCTCGAAAGTAGAAGCACTCCTGCTTGCCATCGCTTGCGCGCACGAGCCGTGCCGGATCGGCGCCCTGGCGCTCGCACCATTTGGTGAGTGCCAGCGTGGGTCTGCCATCGGCGTCGAGTCCGACCTTGACGGACGGCCCCTTCACCTCGACCGGGCGGTCGGGCGCGGTCGAGAGCACCGCGTCGATACGCACCGCGAGGCGGCGAGGCGTCGCGAAGCGCTCGACACCTGCGTCGTTCGGGCTCAGGTCGCGCTGACGCAGCCCGGCGACGATGGAGTCGGCGAAAGCGACGGAGAGGCGCTCGAGCGCCTTTGGCGGTAGCTCTTCGGTGAAGAGCTCGATCAACAGGGCAGCGGCAGACATGGCTATCCGTTCTTGCACGCGGGCGGGCTCAGGCCGTCGCCGCGGCGACGCTCGCCATCGGGAAGCCGAGCCGCTCGCGCGAATCGTAGTAGGCCTGGGCGACGCCGCGCGACAGCGCGCGGACGCGGCCGATGTAGGCGGCGCGCTCCGTGACCGAAATGGCGCCACGCGCATCGAGGAGATTGAAGGTATGAGAGCACTTCATGACCATCTCGTAGGCGGGCAGGGCGAGTTGTGCCTCGACGAGCTTGCCGGCTTGCGCCTCGTATTCGTCGAAGTGCCGAAACAACATGGCGGTGTCGGCCAGCTCGAAGTTATAGCGCGACTGCTCGACCTCGTTCTGGTGGAAGACGTCGCGATAGCTGATCGATTCGGTCCACTTCAGGTCGAAGATGCTTTCGACGTTTTGCAGATACATCGCCAGGCGTTCGATCCCGTAGGTGATCTCGCCGGTGATCGGCTGGCAACGCAGTGAACCGACTTCCTGGAAGTAAGTGAACTGCGTGACTTCCATGCCATTGAGCCAGACCTCCCAGCCCAATCCCCAGGCACCGAGCGTGGGCGATTCCCAGTCGTCCTCGACGAAGCGGATGTCGTGCTTGCCGGGGTCGATCCCCAGCGCCTGCAACGACCCCACGTACAGGTCGAGGATGTCGGGTGGCGATGGCTTGAGTACGACCTGGTACTGGTAGTAGTGCTGGAGCCGATTGGGGTTCTCGCCATATCGGCCGTCTTTCGGGCGGCGCGAAGGTTGCACATAGGCGGCTCGCCACGGCTCGGGACCGATCGAGCGCAGGAAGGTCGCGGTGTGGAAGGTGCCCGCGCCGACTTCCATGTCGTATGGCTGCAGAAGCGCACAGCCATGGCGATCCCAATATTCCTGCAGGCGCAGGATGATTTGCTGAAACGTGAGCATGCGACGTCTCGACCGTTCGTTGGCGTCCCGCGGGCCGGGCGATCCGATACCCTCGGTCGCGGGTGCTGCGTTCGATTCGGCACCGGAGACGACGCGGCTGTGTTGCCTGCGGCCAACCCCGGCGCATGAGCGAAAACCCGCAATTCTAGCCCGTTCGCACCCGGCTGCCGCGCAACTTGCGGCCACAGCCCGCAGCCCGTCGGGTCAGCCACAGCCCCGCGACCAGCATCGATGCGATCAACAGCGCCGCGCTCGTACGAGGCCAGCGGGCGTAGGGGGTCAGGCCGCTCGCGCCCGCGACCTCGATCGCGAGAACGCCGCGTTGCAGATTCGGCAGGCGCGCGAGCGTGCTGCCGTCGGTACCGATCACGGCGGTGACGCCGGTGTTCGTGGCGCGGACGATCGGTCGCCCCAGCTCGATCGCACGCATGCGCGAGATGTTCAGATGCTGTGTGAGTGCATGCGAATCGCCGAACCAGGCGATGTTGCTGACGTTGATCAGCAGGTTTGCGCCATCGCGTACCTGAACCGCGAGTTCCTCGCCGAACAGGTCCTCGTAGCAGATATTGAATGCCACATGGCTTCGACCGATCGCGAGCAACGGCTGCGAGCGTGCCCCCCGTCCGAAATCGCCGAGCGGAATGTTCATCATTCGTACGAACCAGCCGGCGCCGGTCGGAATGAACTCGCCGAACGGGACCAGGTGGCGCTTGTCGTAGCGGGCGACGATCCTGCCGCGCGCGTCGATGACCCCGACCGAGTTCGTGTAGCGCCGGCCCTGCGGGGCGTCGCGAACCAGGGGCATGCCGATTGCCAGGAGTCCGCCATCAACATCCAGATGTCGTCGCAGTGCCTCGGCCACCGACGCTGGCGTGGCCGACCAGGGCACCGTCCAAGCGGTCTCTGGCAGGATGGTGAGGTCGGCGCTGCCGGCGAGGGCATCGTCGGTGTAGTCGCGCATGGCTTGCAGGCTGCGCGCGCGATCGAACTTCATCTGCTGGGGAACATTGCCCTGCAGTAGCCGCAGTCGCAGCGATTCGGTCCCTTGCGAGGGCGCGATCGTCGCGCCGGCGATCGCCGCCAGGGCGGCCGGTGCGGCGCATGCCAGTATCACCCTGGCCGCGGACCGGTGGCGGCGCTCGCGCAGCAGCGCGCCGCCATATCCGGCGCCAGCAGCCGCCAGCATGGCGAGGCCGCCAAGCCCATAGACACCGACCAGGCGCGCGGCGCCTGCCAGCGGGCCGTCGACCTGCGCGTAACCGATCGCCAGCCAGGGAAACCCGGTCAGCAGCCAGCCTCTGGAGATCTCGAACAGGCTCCAGCAGGCCGCGAGCAGCAAGGCGCTGCCGAGCGCGTAGGCCGTCGATGCGCTCCGGTCGAGTCGCGACGTGGCGATGGCACCGAGTTTGGTCGCCAACCCGAATGCGGCGGCACCGAACGCGGCCAGGTAGCCTGCGAGCAACAGCACCGCCAGTGCCGCAAGCGGCGCCGGCAGGCCGCCGTAGCGGTTCATCGAGATGAACAACCAGCCGATGCCGGCGCCAAAGCTGCTCAGGCCGAAAGCGAAGGCGACGAGCGCGGCGACGCGCGAAGGCCGCGCCGCATCGCGGGCCGCACCCAGGGTCAGCATCGTCAGGCCCGCCAGGCAGAGCAATTGCAGCCAAGGGCCCCACGCACCGACATTGAACGCGAGCGCGTGGGCCAGGCCCAGCGCCAGGGCGACGGTGATGGCGCGCATCGGCGCCTCAGCTCGGCGCGGTCGTGTCGGCTGCGTCGACGCGCTCGACCATCAGGAGTTGAACCTGGCGCGCATCGGCCCGTAGTACCTCGAATCGCAGGCCACCGAGATCGACCACGTCGCCTCGGCGGGGCACCCGACCGACCTGCTCGGTGATCAGGCCACCGATCGTGTCGTAGTCATCATCGGGAAAGCGCGTGCCGAAGGTCTGGTTGAACTGTGCGATTTCGGTGATCGCCCGAACCCGATAGCGATCGACGCCATTCGGGCTGCGGTCGACCGGCACGATGTGATCGCTTTCCTCATCGAAATCGAACTCGTCTTCGATGTCGCCGACGATCTGCTCGAGCACGTCCTCGATGGTGACCAGGCCGGCCACGCCACCGTACTCGTCCACGACGATGGCCAGGTGATTGCGATTGACGCGGAACTCGCGCAGCAGCACATTGAGCCGCTTGCTCTCGGGAACGAAGACCGTCGGACGGAGCAGGTCGCGCACGTCGAGGTCCGGATCTGCATGCAGGCGCAGCAATTCCTTGGCATGTAGGATGCCGAGGATATTGTCGCGCTCGCCCTCGACCACGGGGAACCGGGAGTGGGCGGTCTCGATGACCCGTGGCAGGAACGCCTCGAGGGGTTCGCCGATGTCGATGACATCCATTTGCGAGCGCGTGATCATGATGTCGCGCACCGCGAGTTCGGAGACCTGGAGGACGCCTTCGATCATCGACATCGCGTCGGCGTCGAGAAGGTCGTCGCGCTGCGCCTGACGCAGCAGGTGCAGCAACTGGTCCCGGTTCTCGGGGGCGCGCAGCAACAGCGTTGACAAACGCTCGAGGAAGCCGCGGGACTGGCCCAGGGCCTCAGGTGATTCGCTCATCGACGACATCAACGGTGCGGGAACGCTTCGAGCATACCCGAAGGGCGCTCGCGGACAAAGGGCCGTGCCCTGGCGGTCCGGCGCGCCCGCGATCAGGTGGTTTCGGTGGTGGCATCGGCGACATAGGGGTCGGCGATTCGAAAGCGCCGCAGGATTCGCTTTTCTTCGGCTTCCATCGCAGCGGCTTCTTGATCTTCCAGATGGTCCAGGCCGCGCGCGTGCAGACTGCCGTGCACGAGCAGGTGGGCCAGATGGTGGTCGAAGGGCTTGCGTTGTACGCGGGCCTCGTCGCGGACCAGCGGCACGCACACGACGATGTCGGCACATAGTCGGTCCGCGCCGTCGTAGCCGAAGGTCAGCACATTGGTCGGCCCGGCCTTGCCGCGGTAGGCGGAATTGAGTGCTTGCGATTCGGCACGCCCGACGAAACGTATGGTGATCTCGGCCGGGCGGGGTTCCAGCGCAGCGGATACCAGGCGCCGAATCCGGGCGCGCGACGCGGGTAGCGCCGCAATCCCCTTGCCGCATTGCAGCGCAAGGCGCAGGGTCGGCCGCCCCTGACCCGGACGATCAGCTGGCGGCATGGCCGTCATTGTCGGTGCGCGCGTGCCGCTCGTAGGCGTCGACGATCCGCGCGACCAACGGATGGCGCACCACGTCGGCACTATCGAACTGCGTGAACGCGATGCCACGCACCTCGGCCAGGATGCGGGTTGCCTGGGCCAGCCCGGACGGCTGTCCGCGCGGTAGGTCGATCTGGGTGGTGTCGCCGTTGACGACCGCCTTGGAGCCGAAGCCGATGCGCGTGAGGAACATCTTCATCTGCTCTGGCGTGGTGTTCTGCGCCTCGTCGAGGATCACGAACGAATGGTTCAGCGTGCGCCCCCGCATGTAGGCGAGCGGCGCGATCTCGATCACCTGCTTTTCGAACATGCGGGCCGTGCGGTCGAAGCCCATCAGGTCGTAGAGCGCGTCGTAGAGCGGGCGCAGGTAGGGGTCGACCTTCTGCGCCAGGTCGCCGGGCAGGAAGCCGAGCCGCTCGCCGGCCTCGACCGCGGGCCGCGTGAGCACGATGCGCTTGACCGCGTCGCGCTCGAGCGCATCCACCGCGCAGGCCACGGCCAGGTAGGTCTTGCCGGTCCCGGCGGGTCCGATCCCGAAGGTGATGTCGTGCTCGAGGATGTATCGGAGATACTCGCGCTGGCGCGGCGTACGGCCGCGCAGGTCGCTGCGGCGCGTCTGCAGCACCGGGGAATCATCGTCGCCGGCGCGTGGTGCCGCGGTCATCTCGACGAGGCCGAGCTGTATGTCATCGAGTGAAAGAGCCCGCTCGCGGGCACGATCGTAGAAGGTCTCGATGGCGATCCGGGCCGCGCCAGCCGCCGGCTGTTGGCCTTCGATCGCGATGGTGCTGCCGCGGCGCGTGACCACGACGTCGAAGGCCTCGGCAACGATCCTGAGGTTCTCGTCCAGCGGGCCGCAGAGATTGGCCAGACGCAGATTGTCTTCGTCGGGCAGCGGCAGTTCGATGGCGTCGGTCTTCAAGGGGCTCCGGGTACGGCGGCTTGCCGGCCTGGCCGATCTCAGGGGTCTCGGGCGAACACGCCCACGCCATCGATTGTACGTTGTGAACCGGGATCCCGAATGGTGTAGCCGTAGCCGGCGCGTGACCCGTCCGGGCCGAACAGCCCGCCGCGCACCTGGGTGGTGCATGACTGCCCGGCGCACACGGTGTGCGGCACCCCGCTCGCCTGCGTTCGCAGCGAGCCCTCGAACCGGGCCGTAGACGAAAGCTGCAGCTCGCTGGCTGACGGATCGGACACGCCGCCGCTGGTGGCGATCGAGTAGGTGCCGCCACCGATGCGTACCTGTGCCTCGATGCCGATGCGAGCGGCGGAGCCGGGTGTGAACTGCACTCCGATCCTGCCGGCAAAGCTGCCCGGAGACGTGCTGCCGTCCGAGAACGTCGGCAGGGTGGCGCCGACCAGCGAATAGCTGAAACGACCCTGTGTGGGCAGGCCGAGGGCGGGCGAGCCGACCAGGTAGTGCATGCCCTGGTTGCTCGTATAGGGCGCCCGATAGACATAGGCGGAACCCGTCACGTGCACGTCGCCGCCGGTCCAGCGCCCCCACGACACGTAGGGGTCCGATCCATGTTCGGCGAGTGCGGTCGTGCCGGGCCGCACGCACAAAGTCTCCGGGCAAAGGCCGGCATATTCCAGGCGCCGGTTTGCGTCGAGCGAGAATGCATTGGTCTCGTCGCGAATGCGGTCACGCGAGTGGTCACTGACGAGCACGTTTCGAAGATCCACGAACCAGTTGCCGATGGACTGGCCCCCGGCGGGCAGTGCAGGGACCGGATTGGCCGTGCCGGAGCCGGAGCCGGATGAGCCGTGGGCGCTGCCGGAACCGCCTGAGGCGCTCGAACCGTCGGAGTGTTCGTCGTGATCGGAATGCGCGCCGCCGTCGGAACCGTCGGTCGTGCCAGAGCCGCTGGAACTTCCCGAGCCGCTGGACCCTCCCGAGCCGCTGGAACTCCCTGACCCGCTGGAACTCCCTGACCCGCTGGAACTCCCTGACCCGCTGGAACTCCCTGACCCGCTGGAACTCCCTGATGCGCTGGAACTCCCTGATGCGCCGGAACTTCCCGATGCGCCAGAGTCCCCGGCCCCGTTCGAACCGCTCGAACCGCTTCCGTTGCGACCGGAATCGGATCCGGTGGACGCGCTGGAACCCGACCCATTGTCGGCGTTCGTGCCGCGCTGGCTCGTTGTCGAACCCGTCGCGGCATCGGCCATCGATAGCAACCACGTGCCATCGCTGCCGCGGACCGAGTTGGCGCCGGTTTCGTTGCTGTCGCCGTCGGGCACCTCGTCACCCAGGAGCGAGCGCAGGCGCTCGCCCGCCGCATCCGGCGATGCCAGGACGGGGCGGCCGGTCGGCAGGAATACGAATGCGACGTCGGCTGGCGGCGCCGTCGTCGCGGCGTTTTCGCTCACGCTTGGACGCGCGACCACGGCTGGCTGGACCGGGGTTGCCGGACCGGCGGGTCCAATGGCTCCGCCTTGGACATTGACACCGGGAAGCGCTTCGTCGATCGGGGAGGGCCCGACGCCCGATCCGCTCGATCCTGCGACGGTCGCGGCGGCCATGGTCTCGGTCGAGGCGGAACCGCCGAGCGACGACGCGGGGCCGGTGGCTGCCGCGCTGCCCACCTTGGGCGCAACGAGAACCGCAGGTGAACCGGGGTTCGGTGGCGTCGGTCCCGACGTCGACTTGGATGCGACCGTGGCCACCGTCGGGCTGGACACTGGCGCGCCGGCAGCCACCGGCCCGGCCGCCCACGCGAACGGATTGTCAGGGGGAGCCGCGCCCGCACCGGTGGTGGAGATCTGATGGGCGCCTGGTGCACCAACGTCCGGTGTCGACCCGATCCCCGCCGCTGTCGAGTCGTTCTTCGTGACGACTGCCGGCGCCGCCGCCGCCGCGGACCCAACGGCGATCGGGCTCGACAGGCCATTGCCATCGCCGGCTGTGCCCTGACCGGGGCCTGCACTCGGCCCGGCGGTGTCCGCCGTGGCGCCCGGTCCGGCGTCCCCACCCGCCTCGACCGTCGCTCCCCCCGGCAGGGGCATGGCGAACGGGGTGGGCCATGGCACGGGCACCTGGCCGGGCGAGGTCGGCCGGCCAGCGGAACCGGCGGTCGAGCCATCGGGCGTCGATGCGTTCGTTGCCGCCGACGACGTCGAACCTGCCGAATCCGCCGAGGCAGTCCGGCTTCGGCCGGTGGCCGGATCCGCCATGCGGTCGGCTCGCGCGCCGCCGTTGCGGAATCCGGCGCCCGAGCCGCCGCCACCTTGCGCGTATGCGATGCCGCTGCCGGTATCGGTCGAATCGGTCGTCGATCCGACGACCGTGTCCGAGTGAGCAGCGCTTGCGCCCGCTGGAGCGAGCGCCGCCGCGAGGGTCGGACTGGTCGAACCCGCATCGGTCGCATCGGCGCCGGAACCGGTGGAGCCCTCCGCGCTGTCGGATGCCGGCGCAGATCCGGGGCGCGCGGCTGCCTGAGCATCCGGGTGCTGCGCCGTGGTGTTCTTCGCCGCCTCTGTGCCGGCCGCCAAGGTCTCCTTGGCGGGATGGCCGCCAGCGGACTTCGAACCGCCTGAAGAATCGCCTGTTGCGCCACCGCTGCCGCCACCCTTGCCACCGGCATCGGTCCGGGTGATCGTGGTCGGCGGTGGCAGAACCGGCATGTCGGTGGTGCGCTCCGGGGCGCTGTCGGGGCCGTCGACATGGGCGGCTTCGCCCGCCGCGAGTTCCACCGAACCGGCTGCGTTCGACACCACGATGCGGCCCACCGTCACCGCCGCATGCAGGCCTCGACGCGTGCCCGGTGCGCAGCGAGGAACGCAGTCGTTCTCGATCGCCAGGTACTGGGTGCCGCGAATCCCGATGACCGCGGTCGGCGTGCGCAGTCGGTAGTCGTCGTGGTCGCGCTTGCCGATCAGCCCCGATGCCGCGCGTAGGGCGCCGCGCAACAGCGAGAAGAAGCCGCGCTGCTCGCCCTTGCCAAAGCGGTAGTCGTCGATCCGAAACGTGGTGAGGCTCTGCAGGGAGACGATGCCGCCGTCCGTGAACCGGATCTGCGCACGGCCGTCGGTGCCGGTCTGTACCGTGTCGCCGCTTTCGAGACCGAAGCCGGCGCGCGCGCGTAGCCGCCGCGGCTCACCCGTGCTCATCCGTTGTACGAAGACCTCGCCAGCGACCGTGAGCAGACGCCCGTCGCTTGCGAAACCGGCCGGTCCGAATGCCAGCAGCACCAGTCCGATCGCCCAGACCCGGATGCCTCGCCAGCCGCCGTGCGCACGCGAGCATGCACGCGCGCGATAGCGGCGCGGCACGGGTCGATAAGGACGGGGAAATCCAGCTTGCAAGTGCTAAAACGGCGCGGCCATGACATGCCGCGACCGTCCTTGGAGTGGGCCTGACCCAGTGTATGGGGGCACTCCCCCTGCCGATAGCCACGATCGAGCCGTCAGTCGTACGCCATCGACCAGCCGTCGGCAACACACTAAAGAATGCGCGGATCAGCACGACCGCGTGCGCTCAATTAGCGCGATAGGCGCGTGGCGGAGGCCGCTCGACGACGGGATCGATGGGTGCGTGGCCGCGCGCTGGCGCAGTCCGGCCGCTTCGGCAACCCGTCGGATATCGGACCGCCACCACGAATCGCTGCGCGCCGCTAAGATCCCAGCAGTCGTGAGCGAGGGAGCACGAAAGTGACGACGGATCTCTGGATGCTAGTGGCCACCGCAATGCTGTGTCTCGGCATGCCTTTCGTCTACGGGGCCGGACGGTTTCTGCAGCGCGGTGGCATTGCATGGTCGGCCGGCAATCGAGAGAGGGATCTCGCGGTCCCGCGCTGGGTCAAGCGTGCGGAGCAGTCGCATCGGAACATGATCGAGAACATCGCCCCGTTCGCCATTCTGGTTCTGGTCGCGCACGTGGCTGGCAAGTCGAACGCAAGCACGGCCATCGGCGCGACGATCTTCTTCTGGGGGCGTGTCGCGCACCTGGTCGCGTACGTTGCGGGCATCGTCTATTTGCGAACCTTGGCCTGGTTCGTGGCATGGATCGGCGGGGGCATGGTGATGTGGCAGTTGTTCAACTAGCTGGCCACGATTGCAGATGTCGCTGTCCAGCTCAGAACACCAGTACCGAGCCTTCGAGCATGCCGCCTGGGAGCGGGCGGCACCGCACTACGCCGAAGACTTCGGCGGGGTCACGCGGCCGTTTGCCGCGCCTGTTCTCGACGCCGTCGACTGTGCTGCGGGTGTCCGACTGCTCGAGGTCGCCTGCGGCACGGGGCGCATCGCGGCCATGGCCGGGGCCCGCGGCGCCGATGCCGTCGGTGTCGATTTCAGCCAAGCGATGCTGCACGAGGCGCTGGCCCGCTACCCGGGGCTGAACCTGATCCGTGCCGACGCGGGTCGTCTACCGATTCGGAACGGAGCCTGCGATGCCGTGGTGATCGGGTTCGGTGTGCAGCACTTTCCGGCGCCAGAGTCGGCAATTGCCGAGGCGGGCCGGGTATTGCGACCGGGTGGCAGGCTGGCGTTCACTTCATGGTCCGGCGAGGACAACCAATTCCAGCAGGTACTGCTCGACGCGATGGCCGATGGCGGCGTGGCCACCGCTTCCCTGCCGAGCGCGCCGCATGGCGAGCTGAATCGGCCCGAGCGCTGCCTCGCGCTACTGCCAAGCGGTGACTACGTGCCGGCATCTGCCAGGGTCAGTCGCTTGAAGGCAAGCATCCGAGTGGCCAGTGCCGAGCGCCTGTTCGAGATCACAGCGCGCAGCACGGCCCGTGGGGCGGCCGCGATCCGCGCCGCGGGGGCCGGCACAAGACCTGCTGTGCTCGAGGCGCTGCGGGTCGCACTCGTTCCGTATCGTGTAGAAGACGGCACGGGCTACGATGTGCCGGCCGTGGCGCTCCTCACCGTGGCGACTCGCCGTTGACCCACGAGCGCGTCGTTCCCCGGATTGTCCGACCGGAAACCAGGCGCGACGATGGAACTCTGGCAATTGCGCTACTTCCTTTCGGTTGCCGAGGCCGGCAGCCTGTCGAAGGCGTCGCTCCAGTTGAACGTGGCTGCGCCTGCAGTGAGCCGGGTGATCCGTGCGACCGAGGGTTGTTCGTGGTGGGGCCGGCTGGGCGATTGGCCGAAACGGTGATTCCGGTCCCCGGCCGCGACGCATACACTCGGGGGCATCGATCCGGACCGGGGCAGTGCGATGCGCTTGGGAGCAGACATCGGTGGCACCTTCACTGACGTGATTCTGGTGGACGAGGCGAGCGGCCTGTTCGAGCTGGGCAAGGTGCTCACCACCTCGGCGCAGCCCGACGATGGCGTGATCGCGGGCATGCGCCAGGTGCTCGATGCCGCGCAAGTGCCCGCAGATGCCGTCGAGCACCTGCTTCACGGCACGACGCTCTTTACCAATGCCCTGATCGAGCGCAAGGGCTCGCGCACCGCGCTGATCACCACCCGTGGCTTCCGGGATGCGATCGAGATTGCACGCGAACACCGCTACGACATGTACGACTTGCGCCTGAAGAGACCGACACCGATCGCGCCCCGGCGCCATCGCTTCGAGGTCGACGAGCGGGTGCTGTCCGACGGCTCGGTGCGTTCGGCGCCTTCCGAGACCCAGGTGCGGGAGATCGCGGCACTGCTGCTGGAGCAGGGAATCGAGGCGGTCGCCGTATGCCTGCTCAACGCGTATGCGAATCCTGCGCACGAGCGCCTGGTCGGTCGCGTGCTGGCCGAGGTCGCACCGTCGCTGGAGGTGACGCTGTCGACCGACATCGCTCCGGAGGTGCGAGAGTACGAGCGCACCTCCACGGCCTTGTGCAATGTCTATGTGAAGTCGATCGCGCGGCGCTATCTGGGCCGCCTGGAAGCGCGCACGCGCAGCGAGTGCCACGACGGCGCGGCCTTGTACGTGATGCAGTCCAATGGCGGCCTGATGGCGGCGACGCAGGCGGCGCGCACGCCGATTCGGCTGGTCGAATCGGGCCCGGCGGCGGGCGCGCTGGCCGCCGCGCACTACGGCGGGTTGCTCGGTCTGCCGAAGCTGCTGTCCTTCGACATGGGCGGCACCACGGCCAAGGCGTGCCTGATCGTGGATGGCGAGCCGCTGGTGGCGCCCGAGTTCGAGGTCGATCGCCAGTACCAGTTCAAGAAGGGCAGCGGCCTGCCCGTCAAGGTGCCGGTGATCGAGATGATCGAGATCGGTACCGGTGGTGGCTCGATCGCGTCGGTCGATTCGCTGGGGCGGCTGCGCGTGGGTCCGCACAGTGCCGGCTCGGTGCCCGGGCCTGCCTGCTATGGCCAGGGCGGCGCCGAGCCCACGGTGACCGATGCCGACCTGCTTTTGGGCTACCTGGACCCGAACTTCTTCCTGGGTGGCGAGATGCGGCTCGATCGCGACGCGGCCGCGGCGTCGATCGCGCGCCGTGCCGGCACCCCGCTCGGGCTGGACACGTTGCAGGCGGCCTGGGGCATCCACCAGATGGCCAACGAGGCCATGGCATCGGCCGCGCGCATGCACGCGATCGAGCGCGGCCTGGAGATCTCGCAGTTCCCGATGTTCGCTTTCGGCGGCGCCGGCCCGGTGCACGCCTATGGCGTGGCCCGCATCCTGAAGACACCGCGGATCGTCTATCCGTTCGGTGCCGGCGTGATGTCGGCGGTGGGTTTCCTGACCGCGCCGCTGTCGTTCGACTTCGTGCGCTCGAGTCCCGATCATCTGGAAAGCCTGGACTGGGCTCGGGCCAGTTCGCTGCTCGAGGAAATGCAGGCCGAGGGGCGCGATGCGCTGGCCGGTTCGGTACCGTCCGACGCGGTCCGGTTCGAGCGCGTCGCGGACATGAGGTATCGCAAGCAGGGCTCCGACATCCGCGTGGCCCTGCCGGATGGGCCGCTGGGCGCGCATCGCCTGCCCGAGATCGTGGCTGCATTCGAGGCGCGCTACACGAGCTTGTTCGGCCACACGGTACCCGACACGCCGATCGACGTGATGTCGTGGCGGGTGACGGCCCACGGCCCCAAGCCCTCGCTCGCGCTGCCGCAGGCCGGTCCGGACACGCGCGACCCGGTCAAGGGGCGTCGCGCGATCTACCTGCCAGAGATCCGAGCACTGGCCGAAGTGCCGGTGCTCGACCGCTACCGCATCGGCCAGGGGCAGCGCTTCGACGGGCCGGCCATCATCGAGGAGCGCGAGTCGACCGTGGTCGTCAACGGCCGCGGCCGGATCCACCAGGACACGAATCGCAACCTGATCGTCGACATGGAGCCCGCGGCATGAGAGTCGAAGCCCTCGACCCGATCACGCTCGACATCCTTTGGGGGCGCATGATCGCCACCGTCAACGAGCAGGCGGCGGCGTTGATCCGCTCCTCTTTCACGTCGATCGTGCGTGACGCCGGGGACCTCTCGGCCTGCGTATTCGATCGGCGCGGCCGCATGGTCGCGCAGGCCGTGACCGGATCGCCTGGCCATATCAATTCGATGGCGGTGGGCATGGCGCACATCGTGAAGCGCTTCCCGGTGGACACCTTGTCGCCCGGAGACGTCATCATCACCAACGATCCGTGGATCACGGTCTCGCAACTCCACGACATCACGATCGCGACACCGGTGTTCCACAAGGGCCGAGTCGTCGCGCTGTTTGGCAATTGTTGCCATGCGCTCGACATCGGCGGCCGCGGCCTGTCGGCCGATGCCCGCTCGATCTTCGAGGAGGGCCTGTTCCTGCCGATCCTGAAGCTCCATGACGCCGGTCGGCCGGTCGAAGTGGTCTACGAGATCATCAAGGCCAACGTGCGTACGCCCGACGAGGTGCTGGGCGACATCCACGCGCAGATCTCGGCCAACGAGGTCGGCGCGCGACAGCTGACCGCCTTCCTCGAGGAGTTCGGGCTCGACGACATCGAGGCGGTATCCGACGCGATCATCGATCGCTCCGAGCGCGCGATGCGCGCCGCGATCGCCGCGCTGCCGAACGGCTCGCACGCATTCACGATCACGATCGACGGCTACCAGGAACCGATCGAGCTGAAGACCCGCGTCACCATCGAGGACGAGCGCATCGTGGTGGACTACGACGGCTCGTCGCCAGGCGTGGACATCGGCATCAACGTCGGCTTCAACTACACCGTCGCCTACACCACCTATGGCGTGAAGTGCGCGATCGCGCCCGAGGTCCCGAACAACCATGGTGCTTTCCAGGCCGTGCTGACGATGGCACCGGAGGGCAGCATCCTCAATGCGAAGTCGCCGGCCGCCGTCGCGGGTCGGCACACCGTCGGACATTTCCTGCCGTCGGCGATCATGGGCGCGCTCTCGGGCCTGCTGCCCGAGCGCGTGATGGCGCCCGGTGCCGACAGCCTGTGGAATACGCACATCAGCGGCTTCGATGCGCGCGACGGCACGCCGTTCTCGTTCACCTGGTTCTCGACCGGTGGAACCGGCGCGCTGCAGGGGCAGGATGGACTGTCCGCGACCTCCTACCCGAGCGGCGTGGCGGGCGTGCCCGTGGAGATCATCGAGGCGCTGACGCCGCTGGTCGTGCGCCAGCGCGCGCTGCGTCAGGACTCCGGCGGCGCCGGCGAGAGCCGCGGGGGGCTCGGGCAGGTGATGGAGGTCGAGGTGCGCACCCGACGTCCGTATCTCTTTTCGGGGCTCTACGAGCGCTGCCGCTTCTCGGCCCCGGGGCTCGCCGGCGGACTGCCCGGTGCGACCGGCAGCGTCAGCGCGAGCGGGGATGCGCAGGTCCAGGCCAAGATCAGCTCGATGGTGCCCCCCGACTCGGTGCTGATGCTGGCGCTGCCCGGGGGTGGCGGCTTCGGCGATCCGGCCCGGCGATCGCGCGAGGCGATCGAGAACGACCTGGTCGACGGCTACATCAGCGAGAAGGGTGCGCTGCGCGACTACGGGTTCCGACGTGACTGAGCCGGCGGCGAGGTCGATACCTGGATCTACGCGCTGCGGCGCTGAATCGATCGCGATCGGCTGGCCGGGCCTTGGCGTGCGCCAAGCTCGCTACTCGAACCGATACGCCGCGCTCAGCACGAAGCGCATGCGCCGGAAATCGTTCGGCGCCAGCGTGGAGCGGTTACGCGTGAACTCGAGCGCGGGTGAGATCCTCCAGCGCTTGCCGAGCTCGCGCTGGCCGGCGATTCGCACACTGGTCTCGCGATCGTGGCGGGCGGCGCCGAAGACCGGCTCGGGCCCATCGAAGCGGCGATCCTCGAAGCTGATCGTGACGCTGGCGCGCCAATTGACGCTGGCCCGGGCATCGAGCCCGATGCGCAGGCCGGCAAAGTCGAAGGCGAGGTTCGACAGGCCATTGCTCGGGCGTTCGCGGCCCGCATGGACGGCGGCGAGCACGATCGCATCGCGCCACTGGGGCAGCGCGCGTGCGACGTGCGCGCCGACCAGCTGGCGGCTGCCGTCGCGGGCGGGCTGTGACGGGTAGCGCAGCGCGAACGCCTGCAGCCAGGCGCCGAGCTGCCACGAGCGTGACGGCGCGCACTGCCACTGGGCGGTGGCGCCGGTGGCGTCGCGGAAATGGCTGCCATCGAGGTGGATCTGCTGGTACTGCGCGAGCAGGTTCCACTGGTGACAACGGGCAGGGCGGCTCGCGCCGACCGACAGGTCCAGGCGTGATTGGTTGAACGCCGAGGCCGACGGGTAGCGCGTGTGTGCGCCCTGGGCCGACGCGCTCCAACGCCAGCCCGCTCGCAAGGGGCCGGACGCGTCGACGCCGCCGGCCGCGCCGATCAGCGCACTGCGCTCGGGCAGGCTGACCGCGAGGGGCGTGACTGCCGTGCCGTCGGCGAGCACCCAACGCTCGGAGGCGGACCCGAAGTTGACGTTGTCGTCGATGCCGGCCTCGATGCTGGCGTGACCGCGCCAGCGCACCCGCTGGTCTTCGTCCAGGCGCTCGATGGCGTCGAGGTAGCGACCGATCAGGCGGCGCGCCTGCGGTGGGATGTCCCCTGCGGCGACGTCGCGAAACGCGGCGCGGGCATTCTCGCGCTCGTGCAGGGCCAGGTAGGCGCGCCCGATCTCCGCGCGTGCCTGCAGGTGCCCGGGCGCGACCGTGAGTACTCGTTCGAGCGCGAGCACCGCGTCGCCGGGGTGGCCGGCGTCGAGCGCGGCGATACCGAGCAGATAGTCGAACTCGGGCGAGCCCCCGTAGTCGCCCGTGCGAGCGGCGAGCGCTTCGTAGGCGGCCTTCGACTGGCCGTCGCGAAGCTGGTCGGCCGCCCGACGCAGGAGCGCCTGCAGCGGCGTGCGCGCCGGCGCCACCTTAGGCGCAGACGGCGCCGGCACACGCAGTTGCGACAGCAAGCGCGTGCCCGGCGTCGGCTGTGCGGCGACCGACGCGGCGAGGCCGCATCCGGCGAGCAGCACGAGAACGGACTTCACGCGTCGCCGCCCTTGCCCGTCGACACCTTCGACGACGATTCGCCCGTGACGACCTCGCCGCGCAGCGAATGCGGCAGTGCCTGCATGATCCGCACGTCGACGAGTGTGCCGCCCAGGCGCGCGGGTGCCGGGAAGTTGACGACGCGGTTGTTCTCGGTGCGGCCGGACATCTCGTTCGGGTCCTTCCTGGACGGTCCCTCGACCAGCACGCGCTGCACCGTGCCGACCATCGCTTGCGAGATCCCGGCCGCGTGCTCTTCGATGGCCGACTGCAGTCGACGCAGTCGCTCGCTCTTGACGGCGGCCGGCGTGTCGTCGACCAGGCTCGCGGCCGGTGTGCCGGGGCGTGCGCTGTAGACAAAGCTGAACGAGGTATCGAAGCCGACATCGCGGATCAGCTTCATGGTCTGTTCGAAGTCCTCGTCGGTCTCGCCCGGAAAGCCCACGATGAAGTCCGACGAAAGCGAGATATCCGGGCGCGCCTCGCGCAGCCGGCGCACGATCGACTTGTATTCGAGCGCCGTGTAGTTGCGCTTCATGGCGGAGAGGACGCGGTCCGAGCCGGCCTGCACCGGCAGGTGCAGGTGGCTCACGAGCTTGGGCAGCCGACGGTAGGCGTCGATGAGCCGGCCGGTGAACTCCTTGGGATGCGACGTGGTGTAGCGCACCCGCTCGATTCCCGGGATCTCGCAGACATACTCGAGCAGGAGCGCGAAATCGGCGATCTCGCCGTCGGCCATCGGGCCCCGGAATGCATTGACGTTCTGGCCGAGCAGGTTGACCTCGCGCACGCCTTGCGCGGCGAGTTCCGCCACCTCGGTGAGCACGTCGTCGAAGGGGCGCGAGACCTCCTCGCCGCGGGTATACGGCACCACGCAGAAGCTGCAGTACTTGCTGCAGCCTTCCATGATCGAGACAAAAGCGCTCGCGCCCTCGACCCGAGCCGGTGGCAGGTGATCGAACTTCTCGACTTCGGGAAAACTGATGTCGACCTGTGCCCGGCCGCTGCGACGTCGGGTCTCGATGAGCTCGGGCAGGCGGTGCAGCGTCTGCGGGCCGAAGACGACGTCCACGAACGGGGCGCGGGCCACGATCGCCTCGCCTTCCTGGCTCGCCACGCAGCCGCCGACGCCAACGATCAGCTCGGGCCGCTCGCGCTTGATCAGGCGCACGCGGCCGAGATCCGAAAACACCTTCTCCTGCGCCTTCTCGCGTACCGAGCAGGTATTGAACAGTACGATGTCGGCATCCTCGAGGCGCGCGGCCGGCTCGACTTCGCCGCCCGCGGCGAGCACGTCGACCATCTTCTGGGAGTCGTACTCGTTCATCTGGCAGCCGAAGGTCTTGACGAAGACCTTGCGCGTGGGGCGAAGCGGGTTCGGGTCTTGTCCGCTGCCGGTCGGGTTCCGCGGCGACTTGCTCATTGGGGGCTTCGGTAGGGCTCGGTGTCTTCGTTGCGAAGGATCCAGGCGGTGCTCAGCAGCCCCTGTCGATCGCGCAGGTAGCGCACGCGCACGCGCGAGCGAATGCTCGAGGGGGTGACGGTGAGCCGCGTCGTGGCATCGACGATGCGCGCGCCGGGCGCGAATCGCGCCGGCTCGCCATCGAGCCTGGCCTGCGGAAAGACGGTGATCGCGAGCCAGCCTTCGGCGGCCTTGGCTGGAATCGGGGTCTGCGGGTCGGCGGCGAAGGCCGAAGTCACCGGCAGCGGCGCGACCGCGAGCATTGCGACCGCGAACAGCATGCCGGTGAGCTTGCAGGCAATCGGGCCGGGCGAGCGGCGCAAGGGGAGTCGCGGCAGGCGCATCGGTTTCTCCGGGCGTCGGGACACACCATGAAAAAAGGCCCGCCGCATGGGGCGAGCCTTCCGGTGCGACGATTTCGGTGCGACGATCCCGGCGCGAAAATTCTGGTGGCGGATCAGGGACTCGAACCCCGGACCTGCGGATTATGATTCCGTCGCTCTAACCAACTGAGCTAATCCGCCAGAGCGCGCGATTGTAGCCGGCCGATCCCGGCGCGTCAAAGCGCGGGTCCGGTGGGTCACGGCGAGGTCGATCCCGACGCGCCCGGTGCCGGCACTTCGGCGCGCGCAAGCAGCACGACGAAGGCCGCGCCGAATCCCTGGCCGCGGCCGGCCGGCCAGGGCAGGCCGTCGCCCACTTCGATCCGGGCACCGTGCTGCTCGGCGATCTCGTGCACGATCGCCAGACCCAGGCCGCTGCCATCGCTGGGGCCGCCCAGCACACGATAGAAGCGGTCGAAGATCAGGTCTCGATCCGTGGCGGGCACGCCCGGGCCGTTGTCCTCGACCTCGATCGTGACCGTCGCGCCTGCCACCTTCACCCGCGCCGTGACGACGCCACCGTCGCCGGCATACTGGAGCGCATTGTCGACCAGGTTGGCGACCAGTTCGTGTAGTAGCAGCGGGGCACCGCGTACGAAGGCAGGCGTGTTCGCCGACTCGAAGCCGACGTCCATGTGCCGTGCCAGTGCCTGGGGCGCGAGCTCGGCCACCACGTCGCGCACCAGCGCCTCGACATCGACTGGCTCCCGGGCCAGCATCTCGCGCTGGTTCTCGGCCCGGGCCAGCGCCAGCAGCTGGTTGACCAGGTGGGCGGTACGCGTGCTGCTGCGCTCGAGCTGGGTCAAGGTGCTGCGCAATTCGTCCGGATCGGTCTGGCGCAGCGCCAGCTCGGCCTGAGTGCGAAGGCCGGCCAACGGGGTCTTCATCTGATGCGCGGCATCGGCAACGAAGCGCCGCTGCCTGGCCATCGTGCGGGTCAGTCGGCTGAGCATGTCGTTGAAAGCTCCGACGAGCGGCGAGATCTCCTCGGGGGCCTCGCGCGGGTCGATCGGCGACAGGTCTTCGGGGGCACGGGCCCGGATGCGACGCTGCATGCTCTTGAGCGGCTTGAGCCCTCGGGACAGGCCGAACCAGACCAGCGCGACCGCCAGCGGCAGGATCACGAACTGCGGGAAGATCACCCCCTTGATGATCTCGTTGGCGAGCCGGCTTCGTTCTTCCAGGGTTTCGGCGACCTGGACCAGGACCGGCAGGCCGAGTTCCTCGCCACCGCGCACGCCGATGTAGGTGTAGCCGACCCGGATCTCGACGCCCCGATGCCGCGCAGAGCGCACCTTCACGCGCCCCGGCTCGGGAAAATCGTAGATCGAGGGACGCGGCAATGCGGCGTCGCCGGCGACGACCTCGCCGCGTGGGTCGACGACCTGGAACAGGACTTGTTTTCCCTGCTCCGGGCTGAGCAGCTCGCGTGCGGCGCGCGGAAGGCTCAGCAGGGTCTGGTCCTCGACGAAACGGACCTGCTGGGCGAGCACGACGGCGCGGTCCTGTAGCACCCGGTCGAAGGGCGCATCGGCCAGGGAGCGGGCGAAAAGGAAGGTGATCGCCACCGACAGTGGCCATAGCAACAAAAGCGGCGCGAGCATCCAGTCGAGGATCTCGCCGAACAAGGATCGCTGGGCGGTGGCCGCCCGGCCACCGAGGCGGCTGCCCCGGGGGCGTGTGCGCGACCCGTCGAACAGCGTGTCGGCCGCGACGTCGGAGGCGCCGGGCGTGCTCGGAGCCGGACTTTCGCGGGTCGCGACCAGGTCGGCGATCGCCGCCGAAAGCCAGGTCTGGCGCGCGAATGCGCCGTCGCTCCGCGCGCCGCCGTCAGTCACGAGCCGTCGGCTTCCGGGAGGCGCTCGAGGCAGTAGCCCAGGCCGCGTACCGTGGCGATGCGCACACCGCCGCCCTCGAGCTTCTTGCGCAGCCGATGCATGTAGACCTCGATCGCGTTGTGGCTGATCTCTTCGCCCCACTCGCAGAGGTGGTCGACGATCTGCTCCTTGCTGACGAGTCGCCCGATGCGCTGCAGGAGAATTTCGAGCAAGCCGACCTCCCGGGCCGACAACTCCAGCAGGTGGTCGTTCATGTAGACCGAACGCCCGAGCTGGTCGTAGACCATGGGTCCGTAGCGAACCTGGGTACTGCTCGAGCCCATTCGACGTCGCACCAACGCGCGGACCCGGGCTTCGAGCTCCGAGAGGGCGAACGGCTTGGCCATGAAGTCGTCCGCCCCGAGGTCCAGGCCTCGAACGCGCTGCTCGACGGAATCGGCAGCCGTCAGAATCAGGACCGGCAGCGATTCATTGCGCCCGCGCAGTCGCTTGAGTACCTCCAGCCCGGGCAGCTTGGGCAACCCGAGGTCGAGGATCAGCAGGTCGTAGGACTGGGTGGACAGCGCGAGGTCGGCTTCGGTCCCGGAAGTGACACGGTCGACCGCGTAGCCGCCGGCGCGAAGCGAGCGCGAAAGGCCATCGGCCAGCACTTCGTCGTCTTCGGCGATCAGCACGCGCATCGGCTCGCCCCCGTCTCCTCGTTGTGGCCGCAAGGATAGCAGGCGCAGCGCCAGCGGCGGGGCGGCCGATTCGCCGCCACCCGGGCGGTGCCGGCGCCGGATTCAGTCAGCGCGCGCGAGCGGCCTCGATCGCATCCCGGGTCTTGCGCGCGACCCGTGCCGCCGCTTGGGCGAAGTCGGCGTCATCGCTTGCATAGAGGATCGCGCGCGACGAATTGATCAGCATGCCGGCCCCATCGGCATCTCGCCCGGCGGCAACACTGGCATCGACATCCCCGCCCTGGGCGCCGATCCCGGGCACCAGCAGCGGCAGCCCGGGCGCGATCGCCCGCACCCGGGCAAGCTCGGCGGGGTAGGTGGCGCCGACGACCAGGCCGATGCGTCGATCACGGTTCCAGGCGTTGGCGGCCAGGCTGGCCACGCGTTCGAATAGCCGCTCGCCCTGGGCGAGCTCGAGCGCCTGGAGGTCGTCACCGCCCGTATTGGAGGTCCGGCAGAGCAGGAACAGGCCGCGGCCCGGCCAGGCCAGATAGGGCTCGATCGAATCGAAGCCCATGTAGGGGCTCAGGGTGACGGCGTCGGCGCCATAGCGCTCGAAGGCCTCGCGAGCATACTGGGCTGCCGTCGCGCCGATATCGCCCCGCTTGGCGTCGAGCACGATGGGTATGCCCGGATGGCGCTTGCGAATGTGGGCGCAGACCCGCTCGAGTTGTGCCTCTGCGCCCACCGCCGCGAAATACGCGATCTGAGGCTTGAACGCACAGGCGTAGTCGGCCGTCGCGTCCACGATGGCGACGCAGAAGCGCTCGATCGCGTCGGGTGCCTCACGAAGCGCCAGGGGTATCCGCGCCAGATCCGGATCGAGGCCGACGCACAGCAGCGAGCGATTGTGCTGCCAGGCGCCGCGCAGCTTCGAATTGAAGTCCAGGCCGGATTCCAACGGCGTCTCCCTTCGCGCTAGATGACAGTCGACGATTCTATCGTCGCGAGCCGTCTCGATCCGTCAGCCGATAGCCGCGCGCCAGCGCTCGAAACGCGGTGGCCGACGCTTCAGGCGAGAAACCGGGCTCCAGTTCGCTGGCCATGACCGAGGCGACATCGTCGGCCACGGCCGCGGCGGCCTCGGCGTCCAGGAACAGCAGGCGTGAGCGGCGAGCGAGCACGTCCTCGACGCTGCGAGCGTATTCCCGCCGCACGGCGAATCGCACCATGGCCTCGGACAGGCCCGGCGCGATGGCACGGTTCGATCCCGGCAACGAATCGAGTTCGGCCGCGTCGGCGCCGTACAGATGCGGCCCCGGCGCATCGGCCACGCCGGCGCCGCCCGATGCATCGCCGCCTGGCGCACCGATCAGCGATCTCTTGGCCGTGTCGGCCGGACGGCCGGGATCGATGAGCCCCGCCGAGACGCAATGCTCGACCACGTCATGTGCCATCGCGCGATACGTGGTCCATTTGCCGCCCGTGACCGAAACCAGGCCGGATCGCGCCACCAGCACGGTGTGCTCGCGCGATACCCGTTGCGAGGCGACGTCGTCGCCGGCAGGGCGAACCAGCGGTCGCAGGCCGACCCAGATCGAACGCACGTCGGTCCGCGTCGGTGCACGCGCGAGACGGTTCGCGGTCTCACGCAGGATGAAGTCGATTTCGTCTTCGAAGGCCGCCGGTTCGGCCGGGACATCGGCGCGGGGCGTATCGGTGGTGCCGAGGATCGTCTTGCCCATCCAGGGCACGATGAACAATACGCGCCCGTCGCTGGTCCGCGGCACCAGGATCGCGCGCTTGCCCGGATGGAATTCCCGGTCGACGACCAGGTGCACGCCCTGGCTGGGCGCGACGATCGAACGACTGTCGGTGTCGTCGAGCCGGCGCAGCGTATCGACCCAGACGCCGGTGGCGTTGATCACGCAGCGGGCGCGAATCTCATGGCGGCGCCCGCTCTCGCGATCCTGGGCAACGACGCCGCGAACCTGCTCGCCTTCGCGCAGCAAGGCGACCACCTCGAAGTGATTGAGCGCGCACGCCCCTTCCGCGATCGCGGTACGCGCCAGCGCCAGGGCGAGGCGGGCATCGTCGAACTGGCCGTCCCAGTAGGCCAGCGCGCCGGCCAGTCCTTCATGCTTGATGCCGGGCGACATCTCTCGAACCTGCGCCGGCCCGACGAATCGCGCGTGTCCGATGTTGCGCCGCCCGGCGAGGAAATCGTAGAGGTGCAGCCCGGCGCCATAGAACGCGCGGTCGCGCACGCGCCCGCACAGCCCGTAGAGCGGAATCAGGAACTCGAGCGGCTGCGCCAGGTGCGGTGCGTTGCCGATCACGGTCGAGCGTTCGGCAAGTGCCTCGCGCACCAGGGCGAGATTGCCCTGGGCCAGGTAACGCACGCCCCCGTGCAGCAACTTGGTTGCCCTCGACGAGGTCCCCTTGGCGAAATCCTCGCGCTCGAGAAGGGCCACGCGCAAGCCGCGCATGGCCAGTTCGAGCGCGATACCGAGTCCGGTGGCGCCGCCGCCGACGATCACGGCGTCCCAGGCGGCTCGGGTGTCGAGTCGCGCACACAGGGACTCGCGCGATGGCGCGTCTTGGTCGATCATTGGTCTTGACGGCAAGCCGGTTCCTGCGCAGCGGAGGAGACTTTGGGCAGCATTCTAGCGATAGACCAGGGCACGACGAGTTCGCGTGCGATCGTCTTCGATGGGCGATTCCGTCCGACCGGGATCGGCCAGTTCGAGTTCGCCCAGCATTTTCCGCAGTCCGGCTGGGTGGAACACGACCCGGAAGACATCTGGCGAACGACCTGCGATGCCGTGCGCGCCGCGCTCGCGGCGTGCCCGGTCGATGCGGCCTCGATCGCGGCGATCGGCATCACCAACCAGCGCGAGACGACCCTCGTGTGGGATCGCCGAACGGGCGAACCCATCCACCGGGCGATCGTCTGGCAGGATCGTCGCACCGCGTCGCAATGCGATCGCCTGCGCGCCGAGGGGCTCGAGCCGCTGATTACCGAACGCACCGGCCTGCTCCTCGATCCCTATTTTTCCGGCACCAAGATCGCGTGGATCCTCGATACGGTTCCTGGTGCGCGGCGTCGCGCCGAAGCCGGCGAACTGGCGTTCGGCACGGTCGACACGTTCTTGCTGTGGCGGCTGACCGGCGGGCGCGTCCATGCCACCGATGCGACCAATGCCGCCCGGACCCTGCTCTACGATATCGGCCGAAACGCATGGTGCGACGACTTGCTGCGGGCGCTCGACGTGCCGCGCGCCTTGCTGCCGCAGGTGCACGACTGTGCCGCCGATTTCGGTACCACCGACCCGGCCCTGTTCGGTGCCGCGATCCCGATCCGCGGGGTGGCCGGCGACCAGCAGGCGGCAACGCTCGGGCAGGCCTGCTTCGAGCCCGGCATGCTCAAGTCCACCTACGGGACGGGCTGCTTTGCGGTGCTCAACACCGGTGCCGATCGTGTCACCTCCGGCAATCGCCTGCTGAGCACGATCGCGTATCGCCTGCGCGGCCGCACGAGCTATGCGCTCGAGGGCTCGATCTTCGTGGCCGGCGCGGCCATCCAGTGGTTGCGAGACGGGCTCGGCCTGATCCGGGACGCGGCCGAATCGGGCGAGTTGGCGGCCGCGGCCGACGAGACCCAGTCGGTCTACCTGGTGCCCGCGTTCACGGGCCTGGGGGCGCCGCACTGGGATGCCGATGCGCGCGGTGCGATCTTCGGGCTCACGCGCGCGACCGGTCCCAGGGAGCTCGCGCGCGCGGCGCTCGAATCCGTGTGCTTCCAGACCTGCGACCTGATCGAGGCCATGCGACGGGACTGGTCCGACGCGGCCGGTCGCGTGTTGCGGGTCGATGGCGGCATGGTGGCGTCGGACTGGACCATGCAGCGGCTTGCCGACCTGCTCGGTGCGCCGGTCGACAGGCCGCGTGTGCTCGAGACCACGGCGCTGGGCGCTGCCTGGCTGGCGGGCATGCAGGCCGGCGAATGGCCCGACGAGGCGGCGTTCTCGCGAACCTGGCAACGCGAGCGGCGATTCGAGCCGGCGATGCCCGAAGCCACCCGCAGCCAGCGGCTCGAAGGCTGGCACGATTCGCTCGCCCGCACCCTGTCGCGGCGCTGAGCGATTCCGCCGGGGTGGCGGGCGAAGGCCGTTCGTCGGGCACGAAACGAGAACTAATGCCGCCCGAGCGGGTCGGGATTGTTACGGGCTCGGATCACCGGGGTAAGATGGTCTCGTCCGGCGTGCGCCACAAGCGCGCGTTCCGGGACGGGCCGCCTGCGGGCGGCCGATGGCAGACACGATCGACGCCGGAGAACGAGACGCATGAACGCACCGCTGACCCCCGCGGCTTCGGAGGCGCTCGAACGAGCCCTTCGCGACGTATCCCTCGACGACAAATACACGCTCGAGCGTGGGCGTGCCTTCATGTCGGGCACGCAGGCGCTGGTTCGCCTGCCCATGCTGCAGCGCGAACGCGATCGGGCCGCCGGGCTCGCGACCGCCGGCTTCATCTCGGGCTATCGCGGCTCGCCGCTCGGCGGCCTCGATCAGGCCTTGTGGAAGGCCCGTGAGCACCTGCAGCGCCATCACATCGTTTTTCAGCCCGGCCTGAACGAGGATCTCGCAGCGACCAGCCTTTGGGGCACCCAGCAGCTCGACCTGACCCCGAAGGCCAATGTCGACGGTGTATTCGGCCTCTGGTATGGCAAGGGGCCCGGCGTCGATCGCTGCGGCGACGTGTTCAAGCATGCGAATGCCGCCGGCAGTTCCAGGCATGGTGGCGTGCTGGTGCTCGCCGGCGATGACCATGGGGCGAAGTCGTCCACGCTGCCGAACCAGTCGGACCATATCTTCAAGGCTTGCGGCCTGCCGGTGTTGTATCCGTCGTCGGTCCAGGAGTACCTCGACTATGGCTTGCACGGCTGGGCCATGTCGCGGTTCACCGGCCTGTGGGTCGCGATGAAGGCGGTGACCGAGGTGATCGAGGCGTCCGCGTCGGTCGACGTCGATCCCTGGCGCGTTCGGATCGCCTTGCCCGACGACTTCGATCTGCCCCCCGACGGCTTGAACATCCGTTGGCCCGACGCGCCACTGGCGCAGGAGGCCCGGCTGTTCGACTACAAGTGGTATGCAGCGCTCGCCTATGTGCGCGCGAATCGCCTGAACCGGACCGTCATCGACTCGCCCGATGCCTGGTTCGGCATCGTGACCGGCGGCAAGGCCTATCTGGATACCCGGCAGGCGCTCGAAGATCTCGGGCTGGACGAAGACGACTGCCGGCGCATTGGATTGCGCCTGTTCAAGTGCGGCGTGGTCTGGCCTCTCGAGGCGCAGACGATCTCGGGATTCGCGCGTGGCCTGGGCGAGATCCTGGTGGTCGAGGAAAAGCGCCAGATCCTCGAGTACGCGCTCAAGGAAGAGCTCTACAACTGGCCCGACGCCGAGCGGCCGCGGGTCTATGGCAAGTTCGACGAGAAGGACGGACGCGGCGGTGAATGGGCAATGCCACAGGGCCGGTGGCTGCTTCCGGCCCACGCCGAGCTCTCGCCGGCGATCATCGCCAAGGCGATTGCCGCGCGGCTGCTGCGGCCCGGAAAGTACGGTGCGCGCTTCGAGCTCGATTCGGCCCTGCGCGAGCGCATAGAACAGCGGCTGGCGATCATCGAGGCCAAGGAGGGTGCGCTGGCCCAACCGTCGGTGAGCGCCGTGCGCACGCCGACCTTCTGCTCGGGCTGTCCGCACAATACTTCGACCCATGTGCCCGAGGGATCGAGAGCCGTGGCCGGCATCGGCTGCCACTACATGACGATCTGGATGCCCGAGCGGCGCACGTCCACGTTCACGCAGATGGGCGGCGAGGGCGTGCCGTGGATCGGGCAGGTGCCGTTCACCGACGAGACCCACATCTTCGCCAATCTGGGCGACGGGACGTATTTTCACTCGGGGCTGCTCGCGATCCGCGCCTCGATCGCTGCCGGCGTCAACATCACCTACAAGATCCTCTACAACGATGCGGTGGCCATGACCGGTGGGCAACCGGTCGATGGCTCGATCTCGGTGCCGCAGATCGTCGCCCAGGTCCGCGCCGAAGGGGTGCGGGAAGTCGTGATCGTGACCGACGAGCCGGACAAGTATCGGGGCCGCACGGCGACGGCACTCGAGGGCGTGCCGGTGCATCATCGCGATGCGCTCGATCGCGTGCAACGCGAGTTGCGCGAGCTGCCCGGGTGCAGCGTGCTCGTCTATGACCAGACCTGTGCCTCCGAGAAGCGGCGCCGGCGCAAGCGTGTGGTTGATGGGAAGCCGGGCTATCCGGACCCGGCGCGCCGCGTCGTGATCAACGAGTTGGTCTGCGAGGGCTGCGGCGATTGCAGCGTGCAGAGTGCCTGCGTGTCGATCGAGCCCATCGAGACCGAGTTCGGCCGCAAGCGTCGAATCAACCAGTCGACCTGCAACAAGGACTATTCCTGTCTGAAGGGCTTTTGCCCCAGCCTGGTGACGGTGGAAGGGGGGCAACTTCGCCGACCGGCCGTGGCATCGCAGGCGGCCTCGGCCGACTGGCCCGGCCCGGCCGAGCCCGTCAAGGTCGGCATCGGCGACTCGGGCAATCCCACCTACGGCATCCTGGTCACCGGCGTCGGTGGCAGCGGCGTGGTCACGGTCGGCCAACTGCTGGGCATGGCTGCGCACCTGCAAGGTCTCGAGGTCTCTGTTCTCGACATGGCGGGCCTGGCCCAGAAGGGGGGCGCGGTGTTCTCGCATGTACAGCTCGCGCCGGCCGGGCGAGCGCTGCACGCGACCCGCATCGCGACCGGCGAGGCCGACCTGGTGATCGGGGCCGATCTCGTCGTGACCGCGGGCACGGAGGCGCTCTCGAAGATGCGCCGCGGCGTGACCCGGGCCGTGGTCAATACCGACGTGGCGCCGACCTCGGACTTCCTGCGCGATCCCGACTGGCATCTCGAGGTCTCGGGCCTGCGCGAGAACGTCGTCGACGCGGCGGGTGCCGAGGATATGGCGTTCTTCGATGCCACGACGCTCGCCAGCGCATTGATGGGCGATGCGATCTTCACCAACCCGCTGCTGCTGGGCTATGCATGGCAGAAGGGTTGGCTGCCTGTCGAGCGCGAGGCGATCGAGCGCGCGATCGAACTCAATGGTGTCGCCGTGGACAAGAACCGGGCGGCCTTCACCTGGGGGCGGCGCTATGCGAGCGACCCGGAGGCGGTTGCGCGTCACCTGGCGCCGAGCCGGGCCGCGGCGCAGGGGCGCGCGGCCGAAGCGGACGATCTCGAGCATTTCGTCGAGCGACGGCGCGCCTTTCTCGTCGACTATCAGAACGAGGCCTATGCGCAGCGCTACGCGGCGCTGGTCGCGCGCGTGCGCCTGGCCGAGAACGATCGACTGGGCGAGGCGCGTGCGGGCGCGCGCCTCGCTCGCGCCGTGGCCGCGGGGCTCTTCAAACTGATGGCGTACAAGGACGAATACGAGGTCGCGCGTCTGCATCGCGATCCGCGCTTCCTGGACGCGATCGCAGCACAGTTCGAGGGCGACTATCGGGTGCGCTTCCATCTGGCGCCGCCAGGCCTCGCCCGACCCGCGTCGCCCGGCGGGCGTCCGCGCAAGCGGGCCTACGGTGCACTTGCAGGACCCCTGTTCGCGTTGCTTTCCTCCCTGCGTTTCCTGCGTGGCACCTGGCTCGATCCGTTCGGGCATGGTGCCGAGCGTCGCCGCGAGCGCGCCGCGCTCGCATCCTATGAAGCGCTCATCGACGAGCTGATGTCGACGCTCGATGCGGGCAATCACGGGCTCGCGGTCGAGATCGCTTCACTGCCGCTGGAGGTCCGTGGATTCGGCCCGGTCAAGCAGGCCGCCGAGGATGCCGCCCAACGCCGCGAGACCGAATTGCTCGCGCAATGGCGTGGCGGGTCGCGCACGATCGTCATTCGCGAAGTCGCTCGCGCCTGAGGCCTGGGGTATCTTCGGGCAGGACTGTTCGCAACGGAGGCGGGCATGGGCGAGGCGGCATTGCCGGGGGTGGCAGCGATTCGCGAGTCGGGCTGGGTTTCGCCGATCAGCGGCGAGCTCTACTGTCGCGCCTGGCAACCGATCGCGCCGCACGACGGCGCGGGGGTCTATCTGTTGCATGGATTGGGCGAGCATGTCGGTCGATACGATGCGCTGGCGGCCTTCCTTTGCCAGCGTGGCTGGCACGTGGCCTCCCATGATCATCACGGGCATGGCCGCTCTGCCGGGCGCCGCGGAACGATGCCGCGGGCACAAGCGCTCACCGACGACGCCACCGAGTTGGTCGCCTCGTTCGAACGCATGCTCGGGCGGCCGCCGATCGTGCTCGGCCACAGCCTGGGCGGGGCGCTTGCGGCCGAGCTGGTCGTCGTGCGGGGGGTCCCCGCTAGAGGACTGGTGTTGTCGTCGCCAGCATTGGACCCCGGCATGAACCCGGTCCAGAAGCTGCTGCTCGCGCTGATGGAGCGGCTCGCGCCGGGGCTCGCGATCGGCAACGGCCTCGACCCGCAGCGTATCTCCCACGATGCCGGCGTCGTCGCGGCCTATCGCGACGACCCGCTGGTCCACGACCGGGTCAGTGCGCGCGTCGTGCGATGGTTGGTCGATGCCGGTCTGGCGTCGGTCAGGCGGGCGGGCGCGCTCGAGACCGACGTGCTGCTGCTGGTCTCGGGTGCCGATACCCTGGTCGACCCGCTGGCCGCGCGACGCTTCGCCGACGCCGCGCCGCCCTCGCGCACCACGCTGCACTGGCACGACGAGGCCTGGCACGAGCTGTTCAACGAGATCGAGCCGATACGCCGTCATGCCTATGAGCAGCTCGGCGCCTGGCTGGACACCCGGCGCTAGGGCCTGTTCACACGACGTTCGCGCCCGGCGTGGCACCATGAAATGGCGAGAGCAAGGCGAAAAGCGCAGTCGTGGCGGGGCTACGGCGAGCATTTTCAACGCTGGGCTCGCCATTTCATGGTGCCACCCGAAGGGCAGCGGGCAGGATCGCCGCTCGAGTGCGTTGCGTCCTCCTTGTGTGCGCACGCACACGGCGTCGGCCGCGCCTTCTCGAACAGCGATCCTGCCCGCTGCGCCGGGGGCGAACGTCGTGTGAACAGGCCCCAGGAGGCGGGGGCGCGCGTCGGCTGGCTCGGTTTCGTGCCGGGAGCCCGCCGTCGCGGGGTGCCGGGCGCTCAGCCCATGAAGCCGAGATCGCGCTCGGCACCGAAATTCGCCAGGTTCGGGAATACGTCCGCCAAGGCAGCATCTTCCACGCCGAACCAGCGTGCCAGTGTCGCGCCGTACTGGTCGACCGAGATCCCCGGGATCAGGCGGCCGTTGCCGACGTCGTCGTCGGTCAGGTTCCCGATGGTCGGATAGCGGCCGTAGATGTCGCCGCCGCGGACCGCGCCCCCAACGACGAAGTGGTGTGCACCCCATCCGTGGTCGGTGCCGTCGCCATTGCTGGTGCCGGTCCGACCGAAATCGGACGCGGTGAAGGTCGTGACGTCTCCGGCGGCGCCGATCGCCGGACTCGCGAGCAGGCGCTCGAAGTACTCGAGCGCCTGCGCGAGGCCGCCGAGCAACTCCGCCTGGCGGGCGCGCTGGCCGCTATGCGTGTCGAAGCCGCCGGTGCTCACGAAGAAGGTCTGTCTGCGCAGGCCGAGCGCGCCTCGACCGGCGATGATGCGGGCGACGGTATTGAGTTGCGTCGCCAGACCATTGGTCTGGGTCGTCCCTGGGAGGGTGGGGACAGGTTCCAGGCTGGCGGCATCGATCATGGCCGCGTTCAACGCGGCCTGCGCGTCGAGCGTACGGGTCGTGACGCCGGCATGCGAGCGCTCGATCAGGTTCGGTCCCGAAGACGTGATCACGTTGCGGTAGATCTCGGCCGCCTGGCGAGAGCCGAACAACCAGCCGTCGAGACCGCCAATCGAGGCGGCGCCGTTGCGGCCGATCTGGAACGGAATGGTCTGCTGGCCGGCCAGCCAGACGGCATTGCCCGAGGCCGACACGCAGGTGAACGAGTTGGTGGCGTTGGTGTCGCCGAGCAGATCGCCGAGTCGACCGCCCCAGCCGACGCGTGCGCCCTCGGGGGCATAGGCCTGCCAGGTCGACTGCTGGTCGTTGTGCGAGAAGAGCTTGGGCGGGAGCGGCACGCTGGCGGCGCGGAACTGGCTCTTGGTGGTGGGTGCGATCAGCGTGCCGACATTGGCGATCACCGCGGCGCGACCGTCGTCGAACATCGCCTTCATGGGGCCCATGGACGGATGAATCGCGAAGTTTCGTCCCGACTGCGGTGTGCTCGGTACGATCTCGAGCACGCCACCCGAAGCGCCGGGCGCGTCCAGGGCGAGCGAAGTGGACGCGCTCGCCCGCAATCCGCGATATGCGGCCCAGGAATCGGGATCCGTTGCCAGGACTGTGTTGCCCTGGTCGTTGCCGCCGAACATGAACACGCATACCAGGGCCCGGTAGTCGGTGGCTGCCTGCGCCGATGCCGCGCCGACCGCGGCGAGGTTGACCGCGAACGGCGCAGCGGCTCCGAGCGGCGAGAGCAGCGAGGCGGTCCGCAGGAACCGCCGGCGTCCGGCGTCGATCGATCTCATGGTGATTGCCTCCTGCGGCTCATTTCATGACCAGGTATTCGGGCGAAGCCAGGACGAGGAAGGTCGCGAGCATGGCTCGGTTGCGCAGCGCACCGGCGACGCGCGTGGGGTCCGCGGGAATCGTGACCGACTCGACCGCGGTCGTGATCCGCTCTCGCAGGCTGGCGCTCATGGTGCCGTGCATCAGCAGCAGGTCGAGGCGATCGGCGAGCGCGGGCGGATCGGTCGTCAGGGAGATGAGACGGGTGTAGTCCGGCTGCAGGTCGCGAGGGTTGTCGCGACCGAAGCCTCGGTCCACCGCCACGCGCATGGTGTTCAGATAGCCGGCGACCGAGGTCTCGTGGGTAATCTGCATCTCGGGCGCCACCAGGCCGGCGTCGCCCGAGGGCGTATTCGGGGCGATGTATCCAGGGCGATAGAAGTTGAACACCGACGGTGCGCGCATGGGTGTCTGGCCGATGCTCGAACTGGCATCGTCGGTGACCCCGACGTGATACTCGCCCGACGCCGAGACGGCCTGGAAGGCGCGCAACCATTGCGCGACCCGCAGTACCGGCTCGCGCAGCTTGCCCGCGGATGCGGACGCCGAGTTGTCGTCGCGCGCTTCCTGGTCGAACAGGACCGCGCGTATGACGGCACGCATGTCACCACGGACGCCAAGGCCGTTGTCGTTGAAGGCCGCCGAGACCCGGCCGACGTAGGCCGGGCTCGGGTTGCTGGCAACCAGTCGCTGGATGAGTTGCCGGCCGATGAAGGGACCCACGTTCGGATGCGCGAAGAGGGTGTCGATCGCGATGCGCAGGCTTTCGTCGGGATCGGCAGACGACTGCGCCGGGATCGTCACACCCAGAAAGCGCTTCTCGCTGCCGGAGTGGTACTTCGGATAGCCTTGCATCGGCTCGACGTCGCGGTTCGGGGACTTCGTCGAGCCGCGAAAGCGCGCGTCGCTTTGATCCGGGCCGGCCCAGCTGAAGCCAGTGAAGACCTTGGCCAGGCCCGTGATGTCGTCATTGGTGTAGGTCTCGAGCGGCTTGCCGTTGCCATCCCGGCGCACGCTGCCGTCGGGGTCGAGTTCGTAGAGGCCGATGCTGAACAACTGCATGATCTCGCGCGCAAAGTTCTCGTCCGGAACCCGCCCCGTCTCGGGGTCTTCCTTCTGATTGCGCAGGTGCGACAGGTACAGGCCCATCATCGGGTGACGCGCGACGTCCTCGAGCAGATCGCGGAAGTTGCCGAACGCGTGGCGTCCGAGCATGTCCATGTAGGCCGCGATCCCGCGCGGGTAGTCGTCGACCGTGCTGTCCGCGGCGGAGATCACGAATATCTGCGACAGCGCATAGGCGACCCGCTGGCGGAGCTGATCCGGGGCGCTCAACGCCTTTTCCCAGAAGCTGTTGTAGACCCAGTCGATGCGCGGCCTGCCATCCGAATCGGGCTTGGCGAGCTGCGCATCGAAATAGGCCAGGTGAGAACTGGCCGGCGTACCGAACTGCATCTGCAGCCAACGCTCGTATCCCATCGCGCTCATCACGCCGATCTCGGATTCGGTGCCGCCAAAGCTCGCCTGCGCCAGGAAGCGCGACCCCGCGGCCTTCGTCTGCGGATGCGCGATGGGCGCCTGGGTCGAAGTGGGGGTCAGGCCGTCGTCGCCGCCACCGCCACCACAGGCGGTCAGTACGAGTGCGATGGCCAGCGCCAAGGGGACTGATGACAGGCTGCGTGACTGCAAGCTCGCCTCCGTTCAGCGTGAAAAACTTCACGGCGAAGGCTAGTGGCGAGGCGGGCGGCCGCGACAGCCAATCCCCGACCAACGGTTGCGGCAACGGGACGGGCGGCCGATGGCGACGCATCGGCGGCGGCAAGAAGACGTCGGAACGGCTTGCGCATGCGCAGGCGCGGCGCGTTCCGTCAGGGGCGCGAGTCCACCCCGGGGCCCCGAATCACTTGCCGGAATTTCCCACTGACCGGATCGGCTCGCGGCACCTGCTCGTCGCGATTCACCGCCACGTCCCCGAGCCCCTGGGCCACCAGGTAGTCACCCAGCGCACGGCGGATGCGCCTCCAGGCGGCGTTGCGACTCGTGCCCGCGGGTGGTGCGAAGCGAACCGAGACGGCATCGTCGGCGATCTGGATCACCTGGAATCGTGCCAGACCGGTGCCTTCCTCCACGGCGGTCTCCACGGCCAGTGGAAGCAGTCGGACCGAGCGCCCGCCAGGCGTGACGAAGCACAGGATGTCATCGCGACGGCCGTCGACCGTCAATGCCGGCAGCGGGCTGCCGCAGGGGCATGGCGAGGCCCTCATCGTGATGCTGTCGCCGAGGTCGTAGCGAATGATCGGCTGAACCCGATTGGCGAGATTCGTCAGCAGTACCGTGGTCGAGGCCGTGCCGGCCGGGACCGGTCGGTAATGCGCGTCCACGGGTTCGAGGATGACCCAGTCGCAGTTCAGGTGCAGGTGGCCGCACCCGCAATCGAAGGCGATCGCCATCGCCTCCGAGGCGCCGTAGTCCTGGAATACGCGACACTCGAAGACGGATTCGATTCGCGCCCGCTCGGCGTCGGCGAGCGTCTCGCCTCCGCACCAGATCGTCTGCGGCGCGACTCGCAGCCTGTTGGCGCGACGTTCGTCGGCGAGCAACAGCATGGTCGTGGGGTAGCTCGCGATGAAACGCGGCTCGAAGGCGTTGAGTGCCTCGACCAGCTCGCCGATCGGCTGCAGCACCGAGAAGGTGCGCGCGCATGCGTGCAGCAGCGGGTTTCGGCGACGCAGGCGCTCCCAGGTCACGACCCCCGCGTAGTGGCCGTCGATCGCCGCGAGCATTGCCATGCGCCCGCCCACGGCCAGCGTCTGCCACAGCGACTCGGCATGTTCGCGCGCCGAGAAGCGGGTGGATAGCAAGGCTTCGTAGACCGATAGCGAGGCTTCGTCCTGGACGAATATCCCGGGCTCTCCCGTGCTGCCCGAACTGGTCCACAACACGTATCGATCGCGATACGGCTCGCCGATGCGGGCCGGGTCGGAAATGAAGCGGCGGACTTCATCGAGCCGGATCGACCGGTCGGTGACCCAGTCGTCGAATCGATGCATCAACGTCTGCCGGCGCACGACCGGCAAGGATTGGAGCGAGGCTCGGCCCGGGTCGATGTCTCGATAGAGTTCGCGATAGATGGGGGAGTTTGCGGCCGCATGGGCGACCAGACCCGCGAGACGGGCGTCGCGCCGCTTCGCCAGGCCCGCTGCGTCGGCATGCACGGCCATCATGCAGTCCTGGGTCGAACCCCACCAACGCCACCATTGCGAAAGCTCGCGGATCGGCCCCAGCGCCAGTCGCCATGGGTCGAAGGGGTCCGGTCGGCTCATGACCGGTCCCGGGCGGGTACAGGACGCTCAGATCGGTGCGTCGTCCTCGAACCGCTCCGCCTGGCGCGACCCGGATGCGTCCGGTACGTCGAAACCGGTCCCGTAGTGACGTTGGAAGTCCTCGGCGATCCGCGCCAGCGGCAGGTCCGAGAAGGTCCCGTGGTCGGCCAGATACTGCATGTGAAGACGGCCGAGAGCATCGTGTTCCTGGTAGAGGGCGTCCGAGCGCCCGTCGAACTCCGTGGGTCGCACACCGAAGCGGTCGCACAACTCGATATTGAACGCCGGAACGGCCTTCACCCACTTGCCCTCGATCAACATCGCGACATATCCGTGGTCATAGAAGACATCGACGCCGCCCATGCGGCGGCGCAGTTTCTCGGTGTTCAGATGATTGACCACGTCGGCCAGGCCGATCGCCGAGGCGATTCCGAGCGCACGCGCGCAGGCGGCGAGCAGGACCGCCTTGGGAACGCACCAGCCGTAGCCGGCGGTCACCACCGCGCTGGCCCGATAGCTCTCGGGCGCCCAGGAGAATCGGTAGGGGTCGTAGCGGATGCGATCGCGTACGGCGTAGAAGAGCGCAACCGCCTGTTCACGCTCCCCGCGGGCGTCGCCGATGGCGGCGGCGACGAAATCGCGCACGATCGGATGCTCGTGATCGAGGAAGGCCGTGGTCTCCAGGTGACCGTCAGCCGATCGGGGTAGCTTGGGCGAGTGAAGCATGGGGGTCGTGGATCCTATACGGTGGCGATCGGCGTCGCCGGCGAGCCGACCGCCCCGGGCAGGCGCAAGGGCGGGGCCGTGAGCAGGAAGCGTGAGCGCGAATGGGCGCGCAGCCAGCCGGCCAGTTCGGACAAATACCAGATCTCGCCGAGCGGAATGCCGAGCTTGAACAGGCAATGCTCGTGCAGGGGCATCAGTGCGCAATCGCCGGGACCCTTGCCGACCGATACGTCTTCGACCGCGTAGTTGTCGGCGATCAGCGCGGCGATGCCGGACTCGGTGATCCAGTCCAGAAGCCGGGCATCGCGACTGTCGAGCACCGGGCAGATGCGATGGATCGCTTCCGGGTCGGGCTGGCGGCGCCACTCGAGCAGCCGTCGCCCGAAGCCAGTATGCAAGAGGAGCATGTCGCCCGGCTCGACGCTCACCCCGTCGGCATCCATGATCCGCATCAGTTCATCGTAGCCGACGGCGACGCGTTCATCGCCATGATGGGCATTGAGGTCGACCAGTACGCCGCGGCCCTGGACGCCGTGGACGGCGAAGTTCTCGATGCCGAGATTGCGCACGCCGCTGCGCATCGCCTCGCCTTCGCCGTCGGCCAGCGGCAGTTCGACGCCGCCGCGAAAGCCGTTGTAGAAGACCGGTTCGGCCCGACCGTCGTCGTCGGCATCGAACAGGCTCCCGGCATGGGCAAAGCTATCCCACTGGGTCGAGTACTGGAGGTGGATCAGGGCGGCATCGTCATTGATGACGTCGGTGGCGCCGGGCGTGTCGCGTCGGGCCTCGTACATCCATCGCGGCACGCTAGCGTGGGCGGTCGGTCGCAGCCGCGGCGGATGGCGACGCGGGTTCAGCACGTTGCCGCCCGGATGGTCCAGTGGCAGGCTCAGGCAGAACGTGAGGCCCTCGCGGACTTCGGCCACGCCTTGTCTGACCTTGGCGGCGTCGATCAGATTCAGTCGACCGAGTTGGTCGTCGTCTCCGAACTCGCCCCAGTTCGAACCGGGTGGTCGCTTCTTCCAGCGACGCTGGGACTCGCTCATCATTCCTCCGGGACTTCGTGATCCATCATCGCGCGCACGACTGGCGTGCCGTGCGCGCCGCCTTCGATGGTAAGACCAATCGGGCTACTTCTTCTTCAAGTCGGACAGCAGTGCGGTGAGGGCCTTCTGTCGTTCCTGCCACATCACGCGAACCTGATCGCGCTTGATCACCCGGACGGGCGAGCCGCCCGCCTTCATCTGCTTGAGCGAACGCGGATGCGAGAACATCGCCGGCACCCGTTCGGCGAGCCGGTCGATCACGGCCTGCGGCGTGCCCTTGCGCACCATCACGCCGCGGAAGTTCACGCTCGAGTCGTCGATGTCGATGCCTTGCTCGCGAAAGGTCGGCACGTCGGGCAGGAAGTCCTTGTTCCGTTCGAGATCGGCGATCGCGAGGATTCGGACCTGGTCGCGCGCCCGGAATGCGTCGGAGAGATTGTTGAATCCCGCCATCACCTGGCCTGCGATCACCGATTTCATCGCCGGGGCGCCGCCCTTCTCGGGGATGTAGGCGAGCTTCGTGGCGCTTGCCTTTTGCAACTGCAGCATCGCGATGTGATGACCGACATAGAGGCCGGCACCGTTGACGGTGAGCTTGCCCGGATTCTTCTTGGCGAACTCGACCAGGTCCTTGGCGGACTTGAACGGGCTCGCCTTGGGCACGATCAGGACCGCCGGATCGGCCCCCCAGTTCGCGATCGGCTCCAGATTGTCGATGTTGTACTTGGTCTTGCCGGTGATGGACTGGGCGATGAAATGCGGGACGTTGTACGCGGCCAGCTCATAGCCGTCGGTGGATGCCTTGTCGGCGAACGCGTTCCAGCCGACCTTGCCGCCGGCACCGGCCTTGTTGATGATCACGATCGGCTGGCCGAGCAGCTTGGCGTCGGCTGCCATCATCGTCACGATTCGCGCCTGGAAGTCGGTTGCGCCGCCGGGTGAGTACGAGACCATCAGCGAGATCGGCCGCGACGGATAGTCGTCGGCTTGCGCGCCCGTCGCCGTGGCGAGTGCGAGCGCGCCCATCAGGATGCGGATCTTGGTGTTCATGTCAGCGCTCCTTCAGCACAATGGCCCAGCCGGGCCGGGTCAGATCAGGATGCCGCGCGGCAATTGCACCTGCAGCACGACCGAGAAAAGCAGGTAGAGGACGATGGCGGTCCCGACGCCCACGCCCGCCTGTGCGGCGATGCGGCGCGGCGTGCGAGGCGCCGGGTCATAGAGGGTGTGGATCGTGAAGACCGTCACCGCGCCCGCCAGGTAGAAGCCGAGGGCCTCGGCGCCCCAGAACACATAGATCGCCAGCACCGTCAGGCCCGGTAGTGCGTGGCGAAGCGTGCCGTTCGCGCGTGGCTCGGACGCGCGGGCCCGCAGGCTCTGCAGCAGGTTCACGAAGGCGAACAGCAGCATGGCGACCGAGACCAGGCGCGGGAACAGGTACGCGCGCGCATCGTCGGCATCGAAGCTGTGCCACGCGATCACGGCCGCCAACACGGTGACCCCCAGTGCGGGCAGCCATGCGAACCCGGCGCGGCTGGCGGTCCGGCTCATGCGGCCTCCCCGAGCACATGCTCGCGCGCGCGCTCACGCCGTTCCATCCAGACGCTGTAGACGACCGAGGCGAGGCATACCCCGATCAGAGTGAGGTTCAGCGGCCCGCTCAGAAAGTAGTCGGCCATGCCGTTGCCCGCCTCGGCGATCAGGCGTCCCTGGACATAGTTGGTTTCGGCGATCGGCCCCAGGATCAGGCCCAGCACCAGGGGGGCGGCCGAGAACCCCAGCTTGCCCAGGTAGTGCATGCCCACGCCGAGCACGGCCATCACGAGTACGTCCGCGTAGGACTGCTGCACCGCATAGGCACCGAACACCGACAGCACCAGCACGGTGCCGGCCATGATCGACTGGGGCACGCGCGCGACCCGGGCCGCGAGGCCGGCCAGGTACAGGCCCAGCACCACCATCAGCAACTGGCCGATCAGCATGGAGTCGATGAAGGTCCAAGCGACCTCCGGGTGATTCTCGAACAGATCCGAGCCGGGAAAGATGCCATGGATCAGCAACCCGCCGAGCAGCACGGCCGCGGTCGGGCTGCCGGGAATGCTGAGCGTTAGCAGCGGCACCAGCGATGGACCCACCATGGCATTGTTCGCGCACTCGGCCGCGATCACGCCCTCGGATACGCCTTCGCCGAAGCGGCTGCGCTGGGGCGAGAACTTGCGCGACTGGTCGTAGGCGACGAGCCCCGCGATCTGTCCACCGACGCCCGGAATCAGTCCGATCAGGATGCCGACCAATGAACCGATGGTCAGCGCCCGCGGATGCGCCGCCGTTTCGCGAATCGCGGCCGAGATCCGGTGGGGCCGGGTCTCGAAGGTCGTGATGTCGACCTGCCTCCGGCCCTTCTCGAACATGTCGATGACTTGCGGGATCGCGAACAGGCCGATCAAGGCCGCGATGATGTTGACGCCACCGGTGAGTGCATCGGTGAACACGAAGCGCTCGACCCCCTGGATGTCGTCATAGCCGATCGTGGAGAGCCACATGCCGAGGCAGCCCGAGAGCATTCCCTTGCCGACGGACTTCGAGTCGAGCGTGCCGATGACCGTGACGCCGAGGATTGCCATCCAGAACAGGTGCGACGGCCCGAATTCGAGCGCCCAGCGAGCCAGCACCGGAGTCAGGAACATCAGGACCAGCACCCCGAGCACGCCGCCGATGCCGGACGCCAGAAACGCGAGCTGGAGCGCGCGGGCACCGTCGCCGCGACGCGCCATCGGATAGCCGTCGAGCGTGGTGGCGATGTTGGCCGGCGCGCCTGGAATGCGCAGCAGGATCGCGGAAACGGCGCCACCTGCGACGGTCGATGTATAGGTGGCGCCAAGCAGGATCAGACCGTTGACGGCCTCCATGCGGAACGTGAACGGGATCAGCAGCGCGACCGCCATGGTCGGCGACAGCCCCGGCGTGGCGCCCAGCACAAGGCCACCGACCGTGCCGACGACCAGCAGCAGAATGGGCATTGGCGCCAGGACGCCGCCCAGGTACTCGAGGAACTCCATGTCTCCCCCGCTCTCGGTGCGACGGCCGCAGGTGGGCCGGGCATTGTTTCGGGTCAGCTTAGCAGCGCGACGCGCAGTGGTGTGTGCCCGTGTGGCGGGTCGGTTCCGATTTCGTTGGCGTTCCCGGTGCGTCGACGCGTGCCTGTCGGACACGGTCGCCGCGAGCGCAAGGCGGTCGCCTTGCGTACACTCCCGATGCATCGGGTCGGTTGGGGCGATGCCCGTTGCAAAGGAGACATGAGACGATGGCAGCAGCAGGGATTCGGTTGGCCGAAGCATCCGACGAGGTGCGTGCGGTGGTGGGTGCGCTGATCGGGCGAGCCCGCGATGCGCAGCGGCGCTATGCCGGCTTCGATCAGCGCGGCGTCGACGACGTCGCGGCGGCGGCGGCCTGGGCGATCATGGAGCCCGCGCGCAACCGGGAACTGGCCGAGCTGGCCGTTCGCGACACCGGGCTTGGCGATGTCGCGGACAAGATCCAGAAGAACCATCGCAAGACGCTGGGCCTGATGCGAGACCTCAAGGGGACACGCACGGTCGGCGTCATCGGCGAGGACCACGACAGGGGCATCGTCGAGATCGCGCGGCCCGTCGGCGTGGTGGCTGCGATCACGCCGTCGACCAACCCGGCGGCCACGCCCGCGAACAAGATCGTCAACGCGCTCAAGTGCGGCAATGCCGTCATCGTCGCGCCCTCGCCCAAGGGGCAGGGCACCGCGCAGCGCCTGGTCGACTTAATGCATGCGGAGATGGTCCGCAGCGGCCTGGCGCCCGAGCTCGCGACCGGCCTGGTGCAGGTCCTGCCGGCGCCGGTGACGAAGGCGGCCACGCACGAACTGATGCGCCAGGCCGACCTGATCGTGGCCACCGGCTCGCAGGCCAATGTGCGTGCCGCGTACTCCAGCGGCACGCCGGCCTTCGGCGTGGGCGCCGGCAACGTGGCGGCGATCGTCGATGCAAGCGCGGACCCGGTGGCGGCGGCCTCGCGAATCGCCCGCTCCAAGACCTTCGACAACGCCACCAGCTGTTCGTCCGAGAACGCACTGGTGGTGGTCGATTCGATCTTCGACCAGACGATGGCGGCGCTCGCGGCCGAGGGCGGCGTGATGCTGGATGGGCCCGATACCGAGCGACTCGCGTCGGCCATGTGGCCGGACGGCAAGCTCGCGAGCGCGTTGATCGCGCAGACCGCGCCGCGGATCGCGCAGATCGCGGGGCTGGCCGATGCACGTGCCCGCCATGCGCGCTTCCTGATGGTGGCCGAGGATTCCTGGGGCGCAGCGCACCCGTTTTCGGGCGAGAAGCTCTCGCCGGTCCTTGCGGTCTACCGGGCGCGCGGGCTGGACGACGCGGCGCGGATCGTCGAGGGGATCTACGGCTATCAGGGCGCGGGGCATTCGGTCGGCCTGCACACCGCCACGCCGAGCGACGCGGTGAGCCTGGGGCTGCGCCTGCCGGTATCGCGCGTGATCGTGAACCAGGCGCATTGCATTGCCACCGGTGGCAGCTTTGACAATGGACTGCCATTCTCGCTGTCGATGGGCTGTGGTACCTGGGGGGGGAACAGCTTCAGCGAGAACATGCACTACCGGCACTATCTGAACGTGACCCGGGTCGCCTACCCGATCGCACCACGCGAGCCCGGCGTCGACGACATCTTCGGCGACTACTTCCAGCGCCACGGGCGGCGTTGATGCGAACCCCGATCGCATCGACCGCCACCCTCGGCGCCGTGCTTGCCGAGCATTCGGCGCAACGGCCCGATGCCCAATTCCTGATCGCGCCCGAGACCGGCCGGATCCTCGACTACGCGGACCTGCAGCGGCTATCGGGGCAGCTCGATACCTGGTTCGACGCGCGGGGCATCGGACGCGGCGCGAAGGTCGCCCTATACCTTCCGAACGGTCTGGCGGCCAGTGCGCTATTTCTCGCGACGATGGCCGCCGGGCGGGTGATCGCACCGCTGAACCGGGTGTCGCAGCCGAGCCAGCTCGCCTACGTGTTGTCTCATTGCGATGCGGCGCTTGTGCTGACCGATGCGACGGGCGAGGCCGTCATGCGCGTGGCCGGTGAAACGGGGGGCGCGACGGTGGCCATCGAGGTCGTCGATGCCGATGCGATCGATGCCGGACCGTGGCAGGCCGCCGCGCCGCGTCCGGGCGCCACTGAGGCCGATCCCGACGACATGGCCTTGCTCATGTACACCTCGGGCACGACGGGCACGCCCAAGGGCGTCGCACTGACCCACGCCAACCTGCTTTACGCGGCCCGGGCGGTCGCCGCCTGGCACCAGCTCGGACCCGACGACCGCGTGCTGTCCGCATTGCCGCTCTATCACATCAATGGCCAGGTGATCGCGACCTTGTCGCCGTTCGTGTCGGGCGGCTCGATGGTGGCCCCGCGGCGTTTCTCGGTCTCGAGCTGGTGGGACTCGGCGGTTCGCTGGCGGTGCACCTGGCTGAACATGGTGCCGACGATCATCGCCTATCTGCTCAACGAGGCCGACAAGGCGCCGCCGACGCTGGCGGGCATCCGTTTCGGCCGCTCGGCTTCGGCCCCGTTGCCCGCCGAGCATCACCAGGCCTTCGAGGCGCGCTTCGGGTTCCCGGTGATCGAGGCGATGGGCATGACCGAGTCGGCCTCGATCGTGTTCTGCAACCCGATGCCGCCGGGCGAGCGTCGAAGCGGCACGCCGGGGCTGCCTTGCGGCGTCGAGGCCATGATCGTCGATGCCGACGGGCGCGAGCAGCCCGACGGCGAGCGGGGCGAGATCTGGCTGCGCGGCCCCAATGTCATGAATGGCTACTACAAGTCGGCGCAGCAGACGGCTGCGGCGCTCGCCGACGGGGGTTGGTTGCGCTCGGGCGACCTGGGCTACCGCGATGCCGACGGCTATTTCTTCGTGACCGGTCGGCTCAAGGAGCTGATCATCAAGGGGGGCGAGAACATCGCGCCGCGCGAGATCGACGAGGCCTTGCTGCGTCATCCGGCCGTGCTCGAGGCCGCGGCCGTCGGCGTTCCCGATCCGAACTACGGCCAGGAGATCCTGGTCGCCGTCGTGCTCAAGGACGGTGCCGGGTGCGACGAGGCCGAGCTGCGGGCATTCTGCCTGGACGAACTCGGCCGCTACAAGACGCCGAAGTACATCCGCTTCGTCGACGAGTTGCCGAAGGGGCCGTCGGGCAAGGTGCAGCGCCTGAAGCTTGCCGAACAATGAAACGACAGGAGAGCTACGCGTGAGCAGAGTTCTGCAGAGCTGGATCGGGGGGCGCTGGATCGGCGCCGCTGGTGCCATCGAATTGCGGGATGCGATCGGTGGCGAAGTGGTCGCGAGCACGCACGCCGAAGCACTCGACTTCGAGCAGGCGCTCGCACATGCGCGCACGAGCGGACTGGCCGGGACGCTGGCAATCGACTTTCAGCAGCGCGCGGCCATTCTGCGCGCGCTGGCGAAGTATCTCGGTGAGCACAAGGAATCGCTGTACGCGCAATCGGCCTGGACCGGCGCGACCCGCGCCGACGGCTGGATCGACATCGAGGGAGGGATCGGCACGCTGGCCGCCTACGCCGGCATCGGCGCGGCCGACCTGCCGTCGGGCAATGTCGTGCACGAGGGACCGGTGGTGCCCCTGGGGCGCAAGGGCAGCTTTGCGGGCACGCACATCCTGGTGCCGCGCCGTGGCGTCGCCGTCCACATCAACGCATTCAATTTTCCGGTCTGGGGCATGCTGGAAAAACTCGCGCCGAGCTTCCTTGCCGGGATGCCCTGCATCGTCAAGCCGGCCACCGCCACCAGCTACCTGACCGAAGCCTGCGTTCGCCTGATCGACGCATCGGGCCTGTTGCCGGCGGGTGCGCTGCAACTCGTGATCGGCTCCACGGGCGACCTGCTCGAGCGTCTCGAAGCCGCCGACATGGTGACCTTCACCGGCTCGGCGGCGACCGCGGCCAAGCTGCGCGTGCATCCGAACCTCGTCAGGCATGCGGTCGCGTTCAACGCCGAGGCCGATTCGCTCAATTGCGCGATCCTCGCCCCCGATGTCGCGCCCGAGGATCCCGAGTTCGGCCTGTTCATCGATGAAGTGGTCAGGGAAGTCACGGTCAAGGCAGGGCAGAAATGCACGGCGATTCGGCGCGCGCTGGTACCGGCTTCACGCCTGGATGCTGTCGCGCAGGCCTTGCGCGCGCGACTGGCGGCCATCGTCGTCGGCGACCCGGCGCTCGAGGGCGTACAGATGGGCGCCTTGGCCTCGCTCGAGCAGCGACGCGACGTCGAAGCCCAGATCGCACGCCTGCGCGCCGATGCCGAGCTCGTGCTCGGCGATGCGGCTTTGGCACTGCGCGGCGAGCGTTGCGCCGGCGGCGCCTTCGTCGGGCCGAGCCTGCTGGTCGCGCGCAATGCCCGAACCGCTGTCGCGGCGCACGAAATCGAAGCCTTCGGCCCGGTGACCACGCTGATGCCTTACGCAGACATCGACGACGCCGTGGACATCGCCGCGCTCGGCCAAGGCAGCCTGGTGGGCACGGTCGTGACCCGTACGCCGGCGATCGCGGCCGATGTCGTCCGGCAGGCAGCGGCCTGGCACGGCCGACTGCTGGTACTGGACGCGAGTTGCGCGGCCGAGTCCACCGGCCATGGGGCGCCGCTCGCGCCGCTGAAGCACGGCGGCCCGGGGCGTGCCGGCGGAGGCGAGGAGCTGGGCGGGGTTCGCGCGGTCCATCACTACCTGCAACGCGCGGCCGTACAGGGATCGCCGGCGATGCTGGCCGCCGTTTCTGGCGAATACGTGCGCGGCGCGCCGGTGATCGAGAGCGACGTGCACCCGTTCCGTCGCTACTTCGACGATCTGCGGATCGGCGAGTCGCTGCTCACGCATCGCCGCACGGTCGGCGAGGCCGACATCGTCAACTTCGGGTGCCTGTCGGGCGACTTCTTCTACATGCACTTCGACGAGGAGGCGGCCCGCGCGTCGCAGTTCGGCAAGCGCATCGCGCACGGCTACTTCGTGCTGTCGGCCGCTGCCGGCCTGTTCGTGTCGCCGTCGCCGGGACCCGTGCTCGCGAACTACGGGCTCGACACGCTGCGGTTCGTGAAGCCGGTGGGCATCGGCGACACGATCCAGGCACGCCTGACCTGCAAGCGCAAGATCGACCGGCCAACGCGAAGGCCCGGCGATGCCGGCCAAGGCGTGGTCGCCTGGGACGTGCAGGTCACGAACCAGAACGGCGAGACGGTGGCGTCCTACGACATCCTGACGCTGGTTTCCAAGCGAGCGTCGGAATAGAACGCATGAGCGCTGCCGGCAAACGGGCCGGACCGAGACGCATCGATCCTGACCGAGATTATGGTCGTACGAGTCCTTGCCGCTCGCGCAGGCGCGCGGAAACGACTGCGTCATCCCGGGCGGGAACGGGGGCCTGGGAGTGGGGGGCAGGCGCCTGGCCGCCGGGTAGCGCGGCCTGCTGGCTGTCGTCCTTCAGCGCGACGCCACTGATCCGGCGACGCGCCGCTTCGCTGGCGAGGTACGACACGCGCTGCGCCGCCTCGTCGGTGCGCAGTCCGTTGGCATGGATGTTCGAGACGCAGTTGCGTTGGGCATCGGTACGCCCCGGCCTGGGCATCCAGGTCAGGTAGACGCCGAGGCTGTCGGCCGCCGACAGGCCGGGGCGCTCGCCGACCAGCATCACGGCGAGCCTCGCGCCGAGTGCATCGCCGATCTCGTCGGAGAGCGCGACGCGTGCCTGGCGCGCGATCACGATGGGCGCCACATGCCATCGCCACGCGTGTATCGCGGGCAGGCAGGCCAGCAGCAGGGGCAGGGCGTTGTGCGCCAGCGCGGTGCTCGAGAGGCCGTCGGCGAGGACGAACACCAGGTCGAACTCGCGCGCGTCGGGGTCGCGTGCCGCCTCGAGTGCATGCCGCGACGCGGGCGCGAGCCGCCGGCCCAGGTCGGGTCGGGCGAGATAGACGCGTCGATCGCTCGCCTGGGAGTCGACGCCGATCCACTTCAGACCCTGCAGGGCGAGTTCGTTCCCGAGCGCCTGTACGTCGAGCGGGCGATGCACGGCGTCGCGCGCCCGGGCATGCGCGAGCTGGAACTCGAGCATCGCCCGGGTCGGAAGGGACGAACCCGCACGCCCGAGCGCGATGCGAGCGGGCGTCGCGGCCCGCAGTGCGCTCCACGGGTCGGGCGTCGTGGTGGGCGAGGGGCGAATCGCCGGCCTGGCGGCGTCGTTCTTCATGATGGTGTCGTGGGTGTCGCGTAGGCGAGCAAGGGGTGCCCGGGGCCGATCGAGCGCAGGCGGTTGTCCCGCAGCAAGCCCATCGACTCGGCCCATGACTCGAACTCCGGTGCGGGTCGAAGGCCCAGCACCTCGCGGACATAGTGGGCATCGTGGAAGGAGGTGCTCTGATAGCCGAGCATGATGTCGTCGGCGCCGGGCACGCCCATGAAGAAGTTGCAGCCCGCGACGCCGAGCAAGGTCATCAGGTCGTCCATGTCGTCCTGGTCCGCCTCGGCGTGGTTGGTGTAGCAGACGTCGCAACCCATCGGCACGCCCAGCAACTTGGCGCAGAAGTGGTCCTCGAGCCCCGCGCGCACGATCTGCTTGCCGTCGTACAGGTACTCGGGACCGATGAATCCGACCACGGTGTTCACGAGCAGCGGCGCGTAGCGGCGCGCCAGGGCATGGGCGCGCGCCTCGCAAGTCTGCTGGTCGACGCCGTGATGGGCGTCGGCCGACAGCGCGCTGCCCTGGCCCGTCTCGAAGTACATGCAGTTCGATCCGACCGTGCCGCGCTGCAGTGATCGGGCCGCGTCGTGCGCTTCGTCGAGCAGCGCGATGTCGATGCCGAAGCTGCGGTTCAGGGCCTGCGTGCCACCGATCGACTGGAACACCAGGTCGACCGGTGCGCCGGCCTCGATCGCGGCCAGCGTGGTGGTCACATGGGCGAGCACGCAGGTCTGCGTCGGGATCGCCAGCGCCGTGCGCAGCTCGTCGAGCCGGTGCAGCAGCTCGCGCATTCGGGCCGGATCGTCGCTGGCCGGATTGATGCCGATGACCGCGTCGCCAGCCGCGTAGCCCAGGCCGTCGACGATCGAAGCCGCGATACCGGCCGGATCGTCGGTCGGGTGATTGGGTTGCAGCCGGATCGAGAGCCGCCCGGCCAGGCCGATGGTGTTGCGAAACGCCGTGACCACGCGCCGGCGCCGGGCCACGGCGATCAAGTCCTGGTTGCGCATCAGCTTGGAGACCGCGGCCACCATCTCCGGCGTCAGTCCTGGGGACAGCGCCGCGAGTGCGGGCCCCGTGGCGGCTTGCCCGAGCAGCCAGTCGCGGAACTCGCCCACGGTCTGCCCGGCCACCGGCGCGAACGCGGCCGAATCGAAACCATCGACGATCAGGCGGGTGATCTCGTCGCTCTCGTAGGGAACCAGTTGCTCTTCGAGGAAGCGTCGAAGCGGCACCTCGGCCAGCGCGATCCTGGCCGCAACCCGCTGCTCGCTGCTGGTGGCGGCGATGCCCGCAAGCTGATCGCCCGATCGAGCGGGGCTCGCGCGCGCCATCAGGTCCCGGAGATCGTCGAAGCGATGGACGGTGGCGCCGAGGGTGGCCTTGTATTCGGGCATGACCGATCATACGACTTGCCATCGCGCCACGACCATCGGCGATGCGGCCCGCCGGGCTGGCGCGCTCAACCCGGGTGCCGGCTTTGCCGCTATGATCTCGCGCGATGAAAGCCGACAATCGCGACGAAGTGGCGCCGAGCGCCGACGAGGCCCTGGCACGGATGCGTGGAATGACGCGCTTCAATGGCGAACTCATGGAATCGCTGGGTGGCCTGCACGTGGTCTCGGCCGACCCCGCAAGCTCGGCGGTGCGGCTCGAGGCCGAGGCGCTGCCCCGGTTCTGCCATACGAACCAGACCGTGGTGCAGGGTGGGTTCATCACGGCGTGGCTGGATGCAGCGATGGCGCATGCCGCGATGCTCGACACCGCGATGACCCAGACCGTGGCCAGCCTAGACATCAACGTTCGATTCCTCGAGCGACTCGGCCCGGGACCGGTCGTGGCCGAAGGTCGCGTCGTGCGGCGTGGCCGTCGAGTGGCCTTCATGTCGGCCACGCTCACCGATGCCGCCGGGCGACTGGTCGCCACGGCGTCGTCTTCGGGCATGCTGGTGCCGTTGCCAGCGCCGGCCTGAGCGGAGCGAATCACGGACGTCTTGTGCGTGCGCCGGGCCGAGGCCCGCGATATCGACGACCTCGCGGCACTCGAGTCGCGCTGCTTCTCCACCGACCGCCTGTCGCGCCGCAGCCTGCGCGACCTGATGCGCTCGCCGACGGCAATCCTGTTGGTGGCCGAACTCGGTGGCCGGCCCGATTCGATCGCCTCGGTGATCGGCGACGCGCTGGTCTTGTTCAGGAAGGGGACGGCCGCCGCGCGCCTGTATTCGATCGCGGTGGCACCGGAAGCTCGCGGCGTGGGTGCCGCGGCGCGACTGCTCGAGTCGTGCGAGCGACTTGCCTACGAAGCCGGCCGGATCCAGTTGCGGCTGGAAGTCGGTGTCGCCAATGTCGCGGCCCGGGCACTGTATCGCCGGGCCGGCTATCGCGAGATCGCCTCGCTGCCGGCCTACTACGAGGACGGCAGCGATGCACTGCGGATGACCAAGCTGCTGCGACCGCTGGGGCATGGACCGGATGCGCCGCCCTACTACGAGCAGACCACCGACTTCACCTGTGGGCCTGCCTGCTTGATGATGGCGCTCGCGCACTTCGTGCCCGGCTATGCGCCCGATCCGCTCGACGAGGTCCGATTGTGGCGCGAGGCCACGATGATCTTCATGAGCTCGGGGCTCGGCGGCTGCGGTCCCTACGGCATGGCCGTGGCACTGGCCGGGCGCGGCCTGGCGGTCGAGATCCACGTCAGCCGGGCCGGCGACCTGCTCTTGCAGACGGTCGCGAGCGAGGAGAAGCGACGGGTGATGCGCCTCGCCCAACAGGATTTCCGCAAGCGGGCCCAGCAACTCGGCATACCGGTTCGCCATCGGCGATGCTCGGTGGCGGCCCTGGCCCGGCGCCTGCGGGGCGGGGCCCTGGCGACGCTGCTGATCTCCGGAAATCGCATGTTCGCCAAGCGCGTGCCGCACTGGGTGCTGGCCTATGCCGCCGATGACGACCACGTGATGATTCACGACCCCTGGGTCGAAGGCGAGCGGCTCGAATCGGCGACCGATGCGGTCGCGATCCCGATTCCGTTCGCGGAGCTCGATCGGATGTGGCACTGGGGCAAGTCGGGACTGCGCGCGATGGTCCTGGTCGAAGGTCCGCGAGCCAGCCGGACGGAGGATGATCGATGAGCGAATCGGTGCTGATCGCGGCCGAGCTGGCGGATCTCGAGCCATTGGGCGGCCCCTACCGCATGGCCACGACACGCGACTACATAACGCGTCCGGCGCTGTTCGCGCAGAACATCACGCGCGTGCTCAACCTGTCGCGGAGCTACGCGTACCAGAGCGCCGGCTACTATGCGTCGCTGCTGGCCGAGGCGCGCGGACACAAGGTCATTCCGTCGGTCGAGACCATTCTGGACCTGGCCACGCGCGAGGGCTATGCGCGGGCGCTGCCAGAGCTCGAGGACATGCTCAACCGCGACCAGGCCCGGGCCGGTGGCGAGGCGCCGCCCGAGTTGCTGGTCTTCCTGGGACAGGCCGACGACGCACGCTACGTGGCCTTCGCGCGCCTTTTGTTCGACTGGTTCCGGGCGCCGGTGCTGGCGGTCACGATCACCTCGTCGCCATCGATCGAAGCAGCGGCGGACGGTGGCCAGCGGCTGCGGATCGGGCGTATCGCCTTGCGGCCGCTGAACCGACTCGAAAAGCCGGCGCTCGAGCGCTTTGCCAGCGCGCTTGGGACCCACACCCGGGGCTCGTGGCGCAGCCCGCGCCCGCGGGTCGCGCCGCGATGGTCGATCGCGGTGCTGCATGATCCCGATGAGGCCTTGCCGCCGAGCTCGGTCAAGACCCTGCGCTACTGGGCCAGGCTGGCAGAGAAACAGGGCGTCGAGGTCGAGCCGATCCGACGTCGCGATCTGGCCCGGCTGGCCGAGTTCGATGCCCTGTTCATTCGCGAGACCACCTCGATCCGCAATCACACCTACCGCTTCGCACAGCGGGCGCGGGCCGAAGGCATGCCGGTGATCGACGATCCGGTCTCCATGATCCGGTGCACGAACAAGGTCTATCAATGGGAGCGCCTGACGCTGGCGGAGTTGCCCACCCCGCAGACGATCTCGATCCGGCCGGCCACCGATCTGACCGAAGTGGCCGATCGCCTGGGCTTTCCCCTGGTCGTGAAGATCCCCGACGGATCGTTCTCGCGCGGCGTGCGAAAGGTGGACGACCTGGGTTCGTTGCGCAGCGTCACGGCGGAATTCTTCCAGGACACCGAGTTGCTTCTTGCCCAGCGCTTCATGCCCACCCACTACGATTGGCGCATCGGCGTGCTTGGCGGCGAACCCCTGTTCGCGTGTCAGTACCGGATGGCGCGCAACCACTGGCAGATCGTCAACCATCGCGACGATGGGCGCGCGATCGAGGGCGGGTTCCGGGCGTTCGACCTCGCCGATACGCCGCGTGAGGTGCTCGACATCGGCGTACGCGCGGCACGCCTGATCGGCGACGGCTTCTACGGGGTGGACCTGAAGGAGACGCCCGAAGGCGTCGTGGTCATCGAGATCAACGACAACCCCAACCTGGAGCACGGTGTCGAGGACCAGGCCGGCAAGCGCGCGATCTGGCTCGACCTGATCCGTTGGTTCACGGATCGCTTGCAGCGATAGCTGATGCGAGCAGAGGTCCCAGTCGCGCTCGCGCCAGCGGCGCGATAGACTCGGGTGATGGATCCAGCGCCCCGTGTCACCTGCTGCATCGGCTTCGATTTCGACGCCATGTCGTCGTGGATCGGGTCGTTCGGGTCCAACAACCCGAGCGCAATCTCGCGCGGCGAGTTCGGCGCCGTGGCCGTGCCCCGATTGCTCGACTTGCTGGCTTCACGTGAAATCCGCGCGAGTTTCGCGGTCCCGGGCCACACGGCGCTCGCGTATCCGTCACTCGTCGCGCGAATTCGCGATGCCGGTCACGAGCTGGTCCATCACGGATGGGTCCACGAGAATCCTGCGCGCTGCGACGAGCCGACCGAGCGCCGTATTCTCGAGAAGGGCCTGGCCGCGCTCGAACGCGTAGCGGGTGTGCGCCCGAGCGGCTATCGCTCGCCGGCATGGGCGCTGTCGGTGCGCACCGTGGAGTTGCTGATCGAGTACGGTTTCGAGTACGACTCGAGCTGCATGGGACACGACTGCCGTCCCTACTACCTTCGCAGCCAAGACCAGTGGTCGGTCGACGGCGCGTATCGGTTCGGCACCCCGAGTACGCTGGTCGAGATGCCCGTGAGCTGGAGTCTCGACGATTTCCCCGCGAGCGAATTCGTACCCGGGCGGGTCAGTGGCCTGCAAGCGGCGTCGGCGCTCGAGGAGAACTGGCGCGGCGATTTCGACTATTTCTACCGCGATCAACCCGGCTCGGTCTTCGTGCTCACCTTGCACCCCCAGACCATCGGGCGTGGCAATCGCCTGCTCATGCTCGAGCGGCTGCTCGATCATTTCGCCTCGCACGATGGCGTCGGATTCCTGCCGATGGGCGAGTTCGCCAGGGCCTGGCGCGCGGCCAATCCGCTCGACGCCTGGTGCCGGTCCAACCCCGACGCCTGCGGCACGGGTGCGCTTCTCGACGAGGCCTAGGCTTGCGGATCGATCACGAGGGACCGGGGCCGGTGAGGCGGGCATTGCGATTTCTGGCCGCTGGCGTCCTGCTGGCCGCGATCGTGGGCAGCCTGCTCCTTGGCTGGAGCTTCCGGGCGGCTTCGTTGGCCTTGCCGGAAGTGGCGGTCCCGCTCGAGTTGCCGTCGCCCCAGGTGCCGCCAGGCGTCGGGATCGCCGCCTTGCCCACGGGTTCGATTCGCGCACGGGCGATGCTCGCTTTCCGCGGCGGCGCCATCGATGATGTCCGCGATCTTGCCGCGACCGCGCTTCTGGTCCGTCATCCGCGTGGCGACTTGCTCGTCGATACGGGTTTCGGCACGGCCTTCGACGCCCATTTCGCGGCGTTGCCGGCCCTGGCGCGGGCAACGAGCACCTATACCCTCCAAAAACCTGCCGCCGTGCGCATGCGCGAGAACGGCTACGATCCTCGGCGTCTGGCCGGTGTGCTGCTCACGCACGCGCACTACGATCACGTCAGCGGCGTCGAGGACCTCCCCGATGTGCCCGTGTGGGCCAGCGAGGCCGAGGCGGCCTTCATCGCCTCGGGCGATCCCCTGTCCGAACTCGCCCGACATCAGACATCAGGCCGCCTGCGCAGCTATCGCTTCGACGGCGGGCCCTATCTGGGCTTCGAGCGCAGCTTCGATTTCTGGGGCGACGGCACCGTGGTCGTCGTACCGGCCCCCGGCCACACCCCCGGCTCGGTGATCGTCTTCGTCACGCTGGGCTCGGGCGAGCGCTATGCATTGCTCGGCGACATCGTCTGGCAACTCGACGGGCTGAGCATGCCGGCCGAGCGCCCGTGGCTGGTGCGCAAGCTCGTCGACCACGACGAGGCCGGCGTGCGGCTGGCGATCGCGCGCGTGCTCGCGCTGCGCCGTCTCGACCCGGCCATCCACCTGGTCCCGTCGCATGATTCGCGGGCCTACCGTGATCTGCCGATCTTTCCGTTCTTCGCGAAATGACCCAGGGCGGCTGGCGCCATGACACTTGCCCGAGCGGGATTCGAGCGTGGCTGTTCCTCGCACTCCTGAGTGCTGGCGGATGTGGCTCGGGTTCGAATGGCGACGCGGTGTCGACGGCGGCATCGGTCAGGATCGGTGGCGACCCGTATCGAATCGAGATCGTGGGGGCGGACAGCTATCCCAATTTTCTCAGCCTGGAAAGCCTGAACGACTCGGGCACGATGGTCGGCGAGGGGGCTGGCATCGATCCGATGGGCGTCCTGATCGATGCGAAGGGGTCCGAGCCGATTCCCGGCCTGGCGCTGACCGCCTACGGGATCAGCAACAACGGCTGGATCGTCGGGCTCGGGTCGGACTGCTTCTCGGGTGGCCTTCCGATCGCCACGCACAGCTATCTATGGGACCGCCGAACGGGTGAACGGCAACGGCTTCGCGCTCCCGGCAGCGCGATCACCCGGGTACTGGGCTGCGAGCGTGACAGCACGATCGTCTACGACGTGTCGGTCTTGGGCATTGCCGTCGGCGAGTTCACCGATGCTTCCGGGACACGACGGGGCTTCTCCGGACCCGTCGACGATCTGCATGCCGTCGAGCCGCCGCTCGGCGCCGGGGTGACGGCCTCGGGTCTGCGCGCGATCAACCAGGCCGGAGACCTGGCCGGCGAGGCCGTCGATGCTGGCGGAGCCCGGCACGCGATCGTGATCCGCGACGGAAACTGGCGTCGGATCGAGGTGCCGGGCGCCCTGTGGAGCGAGGCGCGCGACATCAGTGACACGGGTGTGGTCGTGGGCAGTTTCGGCGACGTGCTCGGCAAGGTTCGGGGCTTCGTCTGGCGAAATGCACGGCTCGACGTAGTCGAGATCGCGGGGGCGCTCGAAACGCGGCTAAACGGCCTCAATCGTGCAGGCACCATGGTCGGCGCCGTTCGGATCGCCGAACCGCCCGGACAGACGGGATCGCGACAGCGTGGCCTCGTGCTCTCGCCCGTCGACAGCGCCAGTGCCACGTCCGCCGGCGAGGAACCCTTGTGAAACGACACGTGGCCCTGCACGGGTCCCCAGACGCGGAAACCGGTGATACTTCGGTCTTCGGATTCGATCGACTAAGCCAAGGAGAAAGCCACGTGATTCACGTCATCGCGATCATACGAACCAAGCCCGGCATGCGCGAGAAGGTGCTCGAGGCCTTTCGGGAGAACATGCCCGCGGTCCATGCCGAGGACGGCTGCATCGAGTACGGGCCTGCGGTCGACGCCAGCGGCCTGGGCTCGTTCCAGGCCAAGCTCGGCGAGGACTGCTTCGTGGTGATCGAGAAGTGGGCCAGCGTCGATGCCCTGAAAGCCCACGCCGCGGCGCCGCACATGGCCGCCTATGGCGCCCGGGTCAAGGACATGCTCGCGGAGCGCACGATCCACGTGCTGACTGCGGCTGGCTGAAGCCGCTCTATCGTTCGCCACGCCTCGAGGGCGCGCCCGGATCAGTTGCGCCGGCCGGTGGGCAGATAGCGCACCGACAGAACGCCTTCGATCTGGCGCAGGGTGTCGATCACCGTCCACGGCACCTCGCTGTCGACGTCGACGATCGTGTAGGCGGTATCGCCACGCGACTTGTTCAGCATGTCGTGGATGTTCAGGTTCGCATCGGCCATCGTGGTCGAGATCTGACCGAGCATGTTGGGCATGTTCGCATTCGCGATCGCGATGCGGTAGTTCGTTCCACGCGGCATCGTGGCCTCGGGGAAGTTGACCGAGTTGCGAATATTGCCGTTCTCGAGATAGTCGCGCAGCTGGTCCGCCACCATCAGCGCGCAATTGTCTTCGGCCTCCTGGGTCGAGGCGCCCAGATGCGGCAGCGCGATCACGCCCGGATGGCGTAGCGACTCGGGGTTCGGGAAGTCGCAGACATAGGCGCGTAGCTGCTGCGCGTCGAGCGCGCTGACCACTGCCTCGTCATCCACGACGCCCTCGCGCGAGAAGTTCAGCAGCACCGAGCCCGGTCGCATCAGTTCGATGTTGCGAACGCCGATCAGATGGCGGGTCGCATCGACCAGCGGGACATGCAGCGTGACGAAATCCGACGACTTGAGCAGGTCCGAGACCGACGCCGCGCGCACGACCTGCGATGGCAGGTTCCAGGCCGCGTCGACGGTGATCTCAGGGTCGTAGCCGACCACCTTCATACCCAGGGCGATGGCCGCGTCGGCCACCAGGCAACCGATCTTGCCCAGTCCGATCACGCCCAGCGTATGGCCGGCGATCTCGAAGCCGGCGTAGGTCTTCTTGCCGCCCTCGACCTTCTTCTCGAGCGCGACATCGGCCGGGTCGAGTCCTCGTACGAAGTCGAGCGCCCCGGGCAGGTTGCGCGCCGCGATCAGCATGGCGGCGACCACGAGCTCCTTGACCGCATTCGCGTTGGCGCCCGGCGCATTGAAGACCGGCACGCCGCGCTGGCTCATGTCGGCGACCGGAATGTTGTTGGTGCCCGCGCCCGCGCGTCCGATCGCAAGAACCGACTGCGGCACGCCAGCGCCATGGAGGTCGGCCGAGCGCAACAGGATCGCATCGGGGTCGGCGACCTCCTTGCCGACCTGATAGATCGATGGCGGGAGGCGCTCGAGGCCGAGCGCCGAGATCTGGTTCATCACCAGCACACGGAAGTTCGCGCTCATCGTCAGGCCCTCGTCTTCTCGAAATCGCGCATGTAGGCGATCAGGCGTTGCACGCCCTCGAGCGGCATCGCGTTATAGATCGAGGCGCGCATGCCGCCGACCGACCGGTGGCCCTTGAGTTGCAGCAGGCCTGCCTTCTTGGCGCCGGCGAGGAAGGCCTCGTCGAGCGCCGAATCGGCCAGAGTGAATGGCACGTTCATGCGCGAGCGATTGCGCTTCTCGACGGGATTGCGATAGAAGTCGCCCGAATCCAGGTAGTCGTAGAGCATGGCCGACTTCTCGATGTTGCGCTTCTCGATGCCGGCAAGCCCTCCCTGGCGCTTGAGCCACTGGAACACCAGCCCGGCCACGTACACGCCATAGGTCGGCGGCGTATTGAGCATGGAATCGGCCTCGGCATGCGCCTTGTAGTCGAGGATGGCCGGCACGTGCTCGCCCGCCTGGCCGATCAGGTCGTCGCGAATGATCACGATCGCCATCCCGGCCGGGCCGATGTTCTTTTGCGCACCGCCGTAGACGATCCCGAAGCGCGAGACGTCGAGCGGACGGGACAGGAAGTTCGATGAGACGTCCGCCACCAGCGGGACATCGCCGGTATCGGGGATGCCGTCGAACTCCACGCCGCCGATCGTCTCGTTCATGCAAACGTGCACATAGGCGGCAGCGGGATCGAGCTTCCAGTCAGAAAAGGCCGGCACATAGGAGAAATTGCGATCCGCGCTACTGGCGGCCACATTGACCTTGCACAGCCGGCCGGCCTCCTTGATCGCCTTCTTGGACCATTCACCGGTATTGACGTAGTCGGCTCCGGTGCGGCCGGCCAGCAGGTTCATCGGGATCATCGCGAACTGCAGCGTGGCCCCGCCCTGCAGGAACAGGGTCTTGTAGCCGTCCGGCACGGCGAGAAGCTCGCGCAGGTCGGCCTCGGCCTGGGCATGGATGCCCATGTACTCCTTGCCGCGGTGGCTCATCTCCATGACCGACTGGCCACTGCCGTGCCAGTCGAGCATTTCGTCGGCGGCCTGTCGCAGCACTTCTTCGGGAAGTACCGCCGGCCCGGCGCTGAAATTGAATACGTCGCGCATCTTGGATGTCTCTACGGTCTGGTTCGCGATGAGGACCCGGGATTGTAATGCCTCGTGGATCGGCCGTCGGTCGGCGATGGGCCCCGTTGGGCGGGTCGCCGACGCCGTTGCTCGCTCGAGCCGGCGGTCCGTGCAAGGATGGCGGCATCGGGCCTGTAGAGCCCGGCTTCATCTGGACCAGCCGTCATGTCGTACACGCAACCCGCCGACCCCTCGCCGCGCGCGCCCGCCGCCGATTCCATCCTGCCTTCGATGGTGTCCGAACTCCCGCTGCGGGTGCAGGCCTATCGCTACCTCTTCTTCGATTGGATGTTCGCGGACGCGAGCGACGGTTCCGCGCTCGCCAGGGCCGCCGCACAGCGGCGCAATCGCGATCGGGCGCGCCTGTTGCCCGTCTACATGCGCCGCTGGCTGGCCGTGGCCGGCCTGCTTTTCGGCCTCGGATCCCTCGGTGACAGCCGCGGGTCGGCGCTGGTCGCCGCGACGGGTTTCTCCGGCTTCGCGCTGGCCGTGACCGTTGCCTTGGTCGCGCTCGTGGCCTTTGTCGGATTGCGCGGGCCGGGCGCGCGTTGATGCCGGGTCGGCGCACCAGTGTCGCCGTCGCAGCGCTGATCGGGCTTGCCGCCTGTGGTGGAGCTGGCGAAGGCTCCGGCGCCGACGGCATTCCCGGCCGGATGACGATCAATGGCGGTGACTACGCGGTGACGTTGATCGATGCCGACGCGGCGGCCGGGACGAGCAACGGCGTGAGCATCGAGCATATCCATGTCGATGGACGGCTGGCGGGTTCGCGCTGGAGCGATCCACTCGAGTTTCCCGGGCAGGCGATCGTCGTCGTCGATGGCCGAACCGAGCACCTGCCGAGCGACGCGACCGGGAGCCCGTTGGTCTCTGCCGCCTATGGTCTGGGGCCCGCTGGCGCCGTCATCGGGCGCGGTGGCGACTGTCGGGACCTGGCCGGCTTTCCGCTGGTCTCGCACGGATTCGTGTGGCGACCGGGGCCCGGGGGCTACGTGAAGGTCGAGGCACCCGGCAGCGTACGAGCAGGCCCGCCGTGGTGTCCTGCGTTTAACAGTACGACGCCCTACGACATGAACGGTCTGGGTGTGATGGTCGGCGACTACGAAGGCGACGACGGACGTCGTCGCGGCTTCGTCGGATCACTCGGCGCGCTCGAAGACTACGTGCCGTCATCGGCTCCGGCGAGCCTGCAGGTCGGGTTGCGCGGGATCAATGCGCACGGCGAGTTGGTCGGTGAACTGGTCGAAGACAATGGCGTCGGCCGGGCGTTCGTCGATGGCCGCGATGGCCTGGTACGAATCGAGGTGCCCGGCGCGACATGGAGCCTGGCGCGTGCGATTTCCGACGGTGGTGTGGTGGCGGGCCACTATGGCGACACACGCGGCGTCGTGCACGGGTTCCTATGGCAAGAGGGGCGGGTCGTCACGGTGGATGTGCCGGGCGCCACCTACACGCAGCTCAACGGCGTCAACGATCTCGGCCAGCTTGCCGGCACGGTCGAATTCGTGGTGTCGCCCGGTCGATCGCTCACGCGTGGATTCGTTCTCACGCCGCTCGCCCCGCCATGAAGCCGACGGCTCGAGAAAAAACAAGAACGCCCCACGGCGAGCCGCGGGGCGTTCTTGTTTTCGGACCCGGAGCGACCGGGGTCGCTTCCGGAGGCCCGGGCGTCTTACATGCCCATGCCCATGTCCATGCCGCCCATGCCGCCCGGCATCGCCGGGCCAGCCGGCTTGTCTTCCGGCGACTCGGCGATCATCGCATCGGTCGTCAGCATCAGGCCGGCCACCGAAGCGGCGTTCTGCAGCGCCGTGCGGGTGACCTTGGTCGGGTCCACGACACCCATCTCGACCAGATCGCCGTACTCGCCGTTGGCGGCGTTGTAGCCCTGGTTGCCCTTGCCCTCGAGCACCCTGGCTACCACCACGCTCGGCTCGTCGCCGGCGTTGGCAACGATCTGGCGCAGCGGCTCTTCGACGGCGCGCAAGACGATCTTCACGCCAGCGTCCTGGTCGGCGTTGTCGCCCTTGACCTTGACCGAGGCGCGGGCACGCAGCAGGGCGACGCCGCCGCCGGCCACGATGCCTTCCTCGACCGCGGCGCGGGTGGCGTGCAGCGCGTCCTCGACGCGGGCCTTCTTCTCCTTCATCTCGACTTCGGTCGCAGCACCGACGCGGATGACGGCAACGCCGCCGGCCAGCTTGGCGACCCGCTCCTGGAGCTTCTCGCGGTCGTAGTCGCTGGTGGCTTCCTCGATCTGGGCACGGATGGCCTTGACCCGGTTCTCGATGGCAGCGGCTTCACCGGCACCGTCGATCATCGTGGTGTTTTCCTTGCCGACTTCGATGCGCTTGCACTGGCCCAGATCCTGCAGGGTGGCCTTCTCGAGCGACATGCCGGTCTCTTCCGAGATCACGGTGCCGCCGGTCAGGATGGCCATGTCCTCGAGCATCGCCTTGCGACGATCGCCGAAGCCCGGGGCCTTGACCGAGCAGGTCTTCAGGATGCCGCGGATGTTGTTCACCACCAGGGTCGCGAGCGCCTCGCCCTCGATCTCCTCGGCGATGATCAGCAGCGGGCGGCCGGCCTTGGCCACTTGCTCGAGCACCGGCAGCAGGTCACGGATGTTGCTGATCTTCTTGTCGTGCAGCAGGACGAACGGGTCGTCGAGCACGGCGATCTGCTTCTCCGGGTTGTTGATGAAGTAGGGCGACAGATAGCCGCGGTCGAACTGCATGCCCTCGACCACGTCGAGCTCGTTGTTCAGCGACTTGCCGTCCTCGACGGTGATCACGCCTTCCTTGCCGACCTTTTCCATCGCCTGGGAGATGATGTCGCCGATCTCCTGGTCGCTGTTGGCGGAGATCGAGCCGACCTGGGCGATCTCCTTGTGCGTGCTGCAGGGCTTGCTGTTCTTGGCGAGCTGCTCGATCAGCGAGACCACGGCCTTGTCGATGCCGCGCTTGAGGTCCATCGGGTTCATGCCGGCGGCCACGTACTTCATGCCTTCGCGCACGATCGCCTGGGCCAGCACGGTGGCGGTGGTGGTGCCGTCACCGGCGGTGTCCGAGGTCTTGGAAGCGACTTCCTTGACCATCTGCGCGCCCATGTTCTCGAACTTGTCCTTGAGTTCGATCTCCTTGGCCACCGACACGCCGTCCTTGGTGACGGTCGGGGCGCCGAAGCTGCGCTCGAGCACGACGTTGCGGCCCTTGGGGCCCAGGGTGACCTTCACCGCGTTGGCGAGCAGGTTGATGCCGGCGACCATCTTGTGGCGGGCGTCATCATGGAAAAGAACTTGCTTGGCTGCCATCTTCTGTTAACTCCGAAATTCGGTATCTGATTCAGGGAAGAACCGTTTTGCCGCTCGTCACTCGACGACGGCCATGATGTCTTCCTCGCGCATGACGAGCAGTTCGTCGCCGTCGACTTTCACGGCCTGGCCGCTGTACTTGCCGAACAGGACCTTGTCGCCGACCTTGACGGCCATCGCACGGACCTTGCCGTCGTCGCCGACCTTGCCGGTGCCGACCGCCAGGATCTCGCCCTGGTCGGGCTTTTCGGCCGCGTTGTCGGGGATGACGATGCCCGAGGCGGTCTTGGTCTCGTTGTCGAGGCGCTTGATGATCACGCGATCATGCAAGGGACGCAATTTCATGAGAGAGCTCCTAAAGTCTTGAATTTTCAGGACTGATTGATTTTGGCGGGAACCGCCAGACGGATGCGGGCGGGGAGCCGGCGACCATGTCGCTGTTAGCACTCGCCGCATTCGAGTGCTGATTATAGGGTCTGGTCGCGGTATTTCAAGAGCCGCCGGGCCGGTGGCCTCAGGGCTCGCCAATGAGCGTCAGCACGAGGTGACGCCGGTGCCCGCGATGGCGGTGCTCCCAGACGAAGAGCCCCTGCCAGGTGCCGAGCATCAAGCGTCGATCCGCGAACGGAATGCAGATCGCAGCGGTGCCGAGCGCGGCACGGGCGTGCGCGGCCATGTCGTCGGGGCCCTCGGCGTCGTGGCGATAGGCGGGGTCGCCATCCGGTGCCGCCCGCGCGTAGATCGTTTCCAGGTCGGTACGGACGTCGGGGTCGGCGTTCTCGGTGAGCACGAGCGAGGCGCTCGTGTGCTGCAGGAACACATGGCACAGGCCGGTCGACAGTCCGGATGCCTGGAGTTCGCGGGCAATCCTTTCGTCGATGCGAACCGTGCCCCGACCGGGGGTCTCCACGATGATTCGACGGTGCTCGACGGGCATGGATCGGCAGGCGATTGAGATGCGTGACGGTGTCGGCGCACTTTACACGGCATCCCCGTCGCGGTGGGCCGAGGCCGCGCCACGACGATACAGGCACCGAAACTGCCGCCAATCGGTGACCGATGTCACGCGGATCGCCGGCTGGCACGGGAATTGCGCGCGCGTGCGCGGATGATCCCGTGCAAGGAGGAGGCAGGCCGATGGCGGTGCTGCTCGAAGTTCTCGCCGCCGATGGTGCGGTCACCCGATATCGGCTCGACGATGCCCGTTCGGCGATTTCGGCTCGACCGGGCTCGCGCTATCGGCTCATAGACGAGAACGAAGCGACGATCGCCGACGGCTACCGCGTGCGGCGTGTCGGCGATGCGCTGGTGATCGACGAGTTGCCACAGGCACGCGCGCTGGTGCTCGAGCGCTTCTTCGCCGACTGCACGGCGACGGGGCCCTGCGTGTTCGAGGCCAGCGGCGGTTCGGCGCCGGTCCAGATCACGCCGGAGTCGATACCGGTCGCAGCGCTGCAAGACGACAGTTTCCTGATGCTCGCCGGCCAGACGGTGCCGGCCGCCGTGACGCCGATGGCAACGACCGGTGGCACGGCGTCGGCTGCGTTCGGGGGCAGCAAGATCGGGTTGCTCGCCGGCGTGCTGGGTGTTGCCGCCGCGCTGGGAGGCGGGGGCGGCGGCGGCTCGGACGCGGCGCCCCCGGCGGCCAATGCGGGTTCAGGTGCTGGCGCGGGCGGCGACCCGGCGGGCGCAGATGCAGGCGGCGGTGCCGACGATGGCAGTGGCGACGGCAGTGCCGGCGGCGACGGTTCGGGCGGTACCGGCACGGTGATTGCGCCGGCGCTGACCAGTGCGAAGTCGCTGTCGGACTACTTCCCGGTGTTGGAAGGAACTGCGGCACCGACGGGGCGGGTCGAGGTCCGAATCCTGGGTCCAGCCGGAGACGTCCTGGCGACGTTCGAAGCGACGGCCGATGCCGATGGCTTCTGGCGCATCGATACCGGCTCGGCAGTGCCGACCGATGGCGTCTTGCCGGAACACGGGCTGCCCGAGGGCGAACTGACGGTCTCGTTGCGACCGGACGTTGGCAGCGGCGACTGGGGGCCCGCTGTCAACGAGACCCTGATCGTCGATCGCACGGCGCCCGACAAGCAGGTCGACGTGAGTTGGCTCGACGACGACGTCGCACCCGAGGTCGGTTGGAGCGGAGACGGCGTCGTGACCAACGATGCCACCCCGGGCGTGCTCGGACGCATCGACCAGGCGCTCGTCCCTGGGGAGCGGGTGGCCATCTGGCGCGACGGTGCGCGGGTCGGCTATGCGGATCTGGTGGATACGGACTGGTCTTTCGCCGACGGGGTCGCACTCGCCGATGGCTCGCACCAGTACCATGCGAGGGTCGAGGACGCGATCGGCAATCTCGGTCCCGCCTCGGCCGTGTTCCGGTTCACCGTCGACACCTTGGCGCCGGCCGCGGCGAGCATCGCGCCCGTCACCGGCGACGACCTGATCACCGCCAGCGAGATCGCGGCGGGGGTCACGATATCCGGTCGCGTCGAGCCCGGCGCGCAGGTCTTCGTGAGCTGGGGAAACCTGGCCGGCGATGCGTTCGCGAACACCGACGGGGATTGGTCGGTTCGCTTTGCCGCGGGTGCGGCGCCGCCCGACGGTGTGGCCCAGGTTCGGGTCGACGCGGTCGACGCGGCCGGCAACGTCGCCGCGCCGGCGGTGCGCGCCGTGGTGGTGGATTCGTCGCCGCCTCCCTTGCCCGGCGCACCACAGATCACGGCGGCCATCGACAACCGCTCGCCGTCGACCGGCGTGGTGGCGGCCGGCGAGTCCAGCAACGATGCCACGCCCTTGATCCAGGGGCGCCTGGCCGCGCCGCTGGGTCAGGGAGAGGTCTTGCACCTGGTGCGCAATGGGGTCGATCTCGACGTCGCCGGGTCGTCCCGCCTGTCGATTTCCGGCTCGAGCTGGCAGTACCAGGACTCCCTGTCCGCTGACGCCGGCTATCGCTACGAGGCCTACGTCGAGGCCGCCGACGGGCGCGCGGGTGATCGCAGCGCCGGCTATCGGATCATTCTCGATCGAGTGGCTCCCGATGCGCCGTCGATCGACGTCGTGGCCGGCAACGACCGGGTTGCCACGTCGGAGGCTCGCGGCGAGTTCATCATCTCGGGCGAAGCCGAGGCGAGCAGCCGCGTGACCGTGAGCTGGGGCATCGTAAGCCGGGTCGTGCAGGCCGGCGCCGACGGCGTCTGGCATGCCGACTTCACCGGCCAGGTGCCCGGCCGCGGGTACGAGACCGTGTATGCGGCCGCCACCGACGCGGCCGGCAATATCAGTGGCGTGGCCCAGCGCAGCGTTTACATATCGACCAGCGTGGGCAGTCAGTCCGAGGACGGCAGCTCGACACTGAGGTTGGCCGACCTGACCCATTCCTTGGACGTCGTGCCGGAGGCCCTGGCCTCGTCCAAACGCGGTGCCGAGGGTGTCGCGTCTTCGATCGACGACTGGCTGCCCCCGACCACCTCCGATCCATTGATCTGAATCGGCTCGATGCGCGTCGAGGCCCCGGCGGCTTCGGGCGGCGCGGCATCGCGCGCGGGCGGGTTCGCCGCACCGTAGGCGGCCGCGATGGCGCCGGCGGTGAGCGCCGGCATACCGTGCAGCTCACGGGCGTGCGCGCACTGGCGACTTCCGACCGCGACCTCGCGGCAACAGCCCGGGTGCCGGCCGTGGATCGAGCATTGCGCATCGACGCCCGGCTCACCGCTCAACGCAGCGCAACGCACCGGCGAGCAGGCGGTGCCCCGCATCACGACCTCGTGCCGTCGAAATGGCTCGGTCAGTGCCAGCGGTACGTAGCCGTCCGGATGTTCGGTCGTCTCGGACCAGTGAAATGCGACTCGGTAGGTCGCGCAACAGACACCACAACCGATGCAGACATTCGACATGACGCGCACACGCACACGACGAGGGCGCGTCCGGACGACGCGCCGAAAAATACCGCCAGCAAGGCGGTCGGAATAGAACTTCAGGAAGCGCGGACCGGGTGATCCGCTCGGACTGCTGAGACGGGCCTGCCGCATCGGACGTTGCGGACCGAAAGCCCCGGCGCGGGCGGGGAGCGCCCGCGCCGTGCGCGCACTATATCCGCGCTCGATCGCGGTGTCGATCGTGCCGGGCAGGCGCCGCCAGGCGGCGCGCGCGTTCTCATAGAATGTCCTCTTCCAGGCGCCGGCAAACGACTTCAAGGAGACATCAGATGGCCAATCTATTCGACCTGACGGGCAAGGTTGCGATCGTGACCGGCTCTAGCCGCGGCATCGGTCGCTCGATCGCCGAGAACCTCGCTGCCCATGGCGCGCGCGTCGTGATCTCGAGCCGCAAGGCCGGGCCCTGCGAGGAAGTGGTCGCCGCGATCCGAGCCAACGGCGGCGAGGCAATCGCGGTTCCGGCCAACATCTCGCGCCGCGAGGAAATGGAGAACCTGGTCGCCCAGACCCGTTCCCAGCTCGGTCCCGTCGACATCCTGGTCTGCAACGCGGCCTCCAATCCCTACTTCGGGCCCGCCGACGGCATGAGCGACGAAGTGTTCGACAAGGTGATGCGCAACAACATCTTGTCGAACCACTGGCTCGCCACGATGTGCCGGCCCGACATGAAGGCGGCCGGGGGCGGTGCGATCGTCATCGTGTCCTCGATCGGCGGGCTCAAGGGGTCGACCGAGATCGGTCTCTACTGCATCTCCAAGGCGGCCGACATGCAACTCGCGCGCAATCTTGCCGCCGAGTGGGGGCCGGAGAACATCCGCGTGAACTGCATCGCGCCGGGCCTGATCCAGACCGACTTCGCGCGGGCGCTCTACGAGGATCCGGAGCGCCGGGCCGCGGCCGAGGCGCGATACCCGTTGCGCCGGCTGGGCGTGCCCGACGACATCGGCGGCGTTGCCGTGATGCTGGCCGGACGGGCCGGTGCCTTCATCACGGGGCAGACGATCGTCGTCGACGGCGGCGTGACGGTGACCTGATCGATATCGTCCGTTGCGGCCGCGCGCGCCCGACATGCGGGCCTCGCGTGGCCGGCCGTCGATGAGAGAATCCTGACCGAAGGATTCGGTCGAACACAGGAGGAGATTGCAATGGCAGAGGCATATATCGTCGCGGCGGCTCGAACCGCTGGCGGCAAGAAGGGGGGGCGGGTCTCCGGCTGGCATCCGGCCGATCTCGGCGCCCAGGTTCTCGATGCACTCGTGGCGCGCACCGGCGCCGACCCGGCGCTGATCGACGACGTGATCATGGGTTGTGTGCTGCAGGTCGGCGAGCAGGCGATGAACGTGGGACGCAATGCCGTGCTGGCCTCGAGCCTGCCCGAGAGCGTTCCGGCGACCACGATCGACCGACAGTGCGGATCGTCGCAGCAGGCGATCCAGTTCGCGGCCCAGGCCGTGATGTCGGGAACGATGGACTGCGTGATCGCGGCCGGCGTCGAGAGCATGACCCGCGTGCCCATGGGCTCGCCGGCGACGCTGGCGGCCAAGGCCGGCATGGGGACCTACATGAGCCCCGCGATGCAGAAGCGCTATCCGGGCGTGCAGTTCAGCCAGTTCACCGGCGCCGAGATGATGGCCAAGAAGTACGAGCTCACCAAGGACGCGCTCGATGCCTATGCGCTCGAAAGCCACCGGCGCGCGAAGGCTGCCGTGGAGGCGGGCGCGTTTGCCGACGAGATCGTCCCGATCGCGGTCAAGCTCGCCGACGGCACGCCGACCGACGAGATGCACACGGTCGACGAGGGCATTCGCTTCGACGCCACGCTCGAGGGTATCGCCGGCGTCCGGCTCATCGCCGAGGGCGGTCGCATCACCGCAGCCACGGCCAGCCAGATCTGCGATGGCGCCGCTGGCGTGATGGTCGTCAACGAGCGCGGCCTCAAGGCGCTCGGCGTCGAGCCGCTGGCTCGAATCCATCACATGACGCTGATCGGCCATGATCCGGTCATCATGCTCGAGGCACCGCTGCCGGCGACCGAGCGGGCGCTCCAGCGCGCTGGCATGTCCATCGACGACATCGACCTGTTCGAAGTCAACGAGGCATTTGCGCCGGTGCCGCTGGCCTGGCTCAAGACCACCGGCGCCGACCCTGACCGGCTCAACGTCAACGGCGGCGCGATCGCGCTCGGTCACCCGCTCGGCGGTTCGGGCGCGAAGCTGATGACCACGCTGGTCCATGCATTGCGCAAGCGCGGCAAGCGCTATGGCCTGCAGACGATGTGCGAGGGCGGCGGGCTCGCCAATGTGACCATCGTCGAGAGGCTCTGACATGACGGCGGAATCCCAGGTGATCCCGAGCGCCCAGGCCGTGGCCGCCCCTGGCCTGGCCGGTACCAGCGCGGCCGTGACCGGCGCCGGACGCGGCATCGGCCGCGCCATCGCGATGCTGCTGGCGCGATCCGGCGTGAACGTGCTGGTCAGCGATCTCGATGGCGACTCGGCCGATCGCGTCTGCGACGAGATTCGCGCGCTCGGCGTCGAGTCGGTCGCGGTGCGGGCCGACGTCCGCGAGGCCGACGACAATGCCCGCATCGTCCAGGCGGCCGCGCATGCGTTCGGCCGGCTCGACCTGATGGTCTGCAATGCCGGGATCGTCCACGTCAAGCCGATGCTCGAGCTGAGCGCCGACGAATGGGACGGCATCTTCGCGGTCAATACGCGTGGCGTGTTCCTGGGCATCCAGGCTGCCTCGCGGCAGATGCGTACCCAGCCGGCCATCGCCGACGGACGTCCCCGCGGCAAGATCGTCGCGACCGCGTCGATCGCCGGGCGGGCCGCCACGGGCCCGCTGGCCACGATGCTGGGCTCCTATCGGGCGACCAAGGCGGCCGTGATCAGCACCGTCCAGTCCTCGGCCTGGGCCTTGTCGCCGGACGTGACGGTCAATGCGGTCTGCCCGGGAATCGTCGACACCGACATGTGGGACGAGATCGACCGACGCTGGTGCGAGATCACCGGTGCGCAGCCGGGATCGGCCAAGGAATCGCGCGCGGCGGCGATCCCGATGCGGCGCGTCCAGCATCCGGACGACGTCGCCAACGTCGTGGGCTTTCTGGCCTCGCCTGCCGCCGACTATGTGACCGGGCAGTCGGTTCACATCGACGGCGGCATCGTCATGAGCTGAGCCGGAGGCCGCGATGAAATCCCTGATGCCCGGCGTCTACTGGCAGGACATCGCCGTCGGTGATCGGTTTCGCACGATGCGGCGCACGATCACCGAGACCGACATCATCAACTTCGTGTCGGTGACTGGCATGCTCGAGGAAATGTTCGTCGACGCGACATTCCAGGCCCAGGGGCGCGGCTCGATCGGCGGCGGCCGGTTCGCGCCTGCCGCGCTGACCTACACGATCATCGAGGGCCTGTTGTGCCAGACCCTGATCCAGGGCACCGGGCTGGCGCTGCTCGAGGTGCACAAGAAGGTGCTGGCCCCCGTGCATGCCGGTGACACCGTGCATGCGGTCGTGACCATCGATGGCGTGCGGCCTACTTCGAAGGGGAACCGGGCGATCGTGTCGGCCACCAACGAAGTGTTCAACCAGCACGGCGACAAGGTGATGAGCTACGTGGCCGTGCGCATGCTCGCTGGTCGCGACGCGCCGGCCGGTTAGCGCGCATGCACGATCTCGTCATTCGCGGTGGGCAGCTCGTCGACGGCACCGGTTCCGCGCCGGTGAGCGGTGATCTGGCCATCGATGGGGGCCGCATCGCGTCGGTCGGGGGGCGTGCGGGCGCCGGTCGGCGCGAGATCGACGCGAGCGGCGCACTCGTGACCCCGGGCTTCGTCGACATCCACACCCACTTCGACGGGCAGGTGACCTGGGACGCGCATCTGAGCCCGAGCAACGGCCATGGTGTCACGACTGCGGTGTTCGGCAATTGCGGGGTGGGATTCGCGCCGGCCAGGCCGAGTGAGCGGGTATGGCTGGTCGACCTGATGGAAGGGGTCGAGGACATCCCGGGCAGCGCGCTCTCCGAGGGGATCCGCTGGTCTTGGGAGAGCTTTCCCGAGTACCTCGATGCGCTCGACGCCGGTCGCTACGCGATGGATGTCGGCGCGCAGATGCCGCATGGTCCGCTGCGCACCTACGTGATGGGCGAGCGCGGCGTGGCCAACGAGGAGGCGACCGAGCGCGATATCGCCGAGATGTCGCGCCTCACGCGCGAGGCGCTCGACGCCGGTGCACTGGGGTTCTCGACCTCGCGTGTGCTGATCCACAAGTCCAAGTCGGGTGAGCTCGTGCCGGGGACCTTCGCCAGCCGCGACGAGCTCTTCGGCATCGGCCGCGCGATCGCGCAGGCCGGCCATGGCGTGTTCCAGCTGACCTCGATCCACGCGAGCCTGCATTCCGAGTACGCCTGGATCGAGGAGCTCGCCCGCACGCTCGGCGTGACCGTTCAGTTCAATCTGCAACAGGCTGACGCGGCGCCGGAACAGTGGCGCGAGGTCCTCGCGATGATCGAGCGCGCGCAGGCCGCGGGCTCGCGAGTCTTCGCCGGCATCGCGGGGCGACCCGCCGGCCTGTTGTTCAGTTGGCGCTCGAGCCTGCACCCGTTCTTCGGCTATCCGTCCTGGCGCGAAATCGCCGGCTTGCCCTGGCACGAAAAGCTCGCGCGGCTGCGCGACCCGGCGTTTCGGGCCCGCATGCTGGCCCAGCGTCCGCGTGATCTGGGCGAGTTCGCGAACTTCATGACGCGCAGCCATCACAAGATGTTCGTGCTGGGTGATGCGCCCGAATACGAACCCGATCCGTCGACGAGCATTGCCGCGCGCGCCGAGGCTCGTGGCTGTTCGCCCGAGTCCATGCTCTATGACGCCATGATGGCCGACGACGGCACGGCGCTCGTGTACTTCCCCGTATTCAACTATGCCAACGGCAACATGGATCACCTCGTGACGCTGATGCGCTCCGAGGCGACCGTCTTGTCGCTCGGCGACGGCGGCGCGCATTGCGGGGTGATCTGCGACGCGTCGCTACCGACCTATATGCTCACGCATTGGGCGCGCGATCGGGCGCGAGGCGAGCGCCTGCCGATCGAGTTCGTCGTGCGCCGACTCACGCATGATACGGCGCGATCCTATGGCATCGGCGATCGCGGCGTCCTGGCGCCAGGCCTGCGCGCCGACATCAACATCATCGACCATGCGGGCCTGCGGCTGAACGCGCCCCGGATGGCATTCGATCTGCCGACCGGCGCAAGGCGACTCGTGCAGTGGGCAGACGGGTACGTGGCGACGATCGTCGCCGGCGTGCCGGTGCGCGAGAACGGGATCGACACCGGGGCGCTGCCCGGACGGCTGATCCGCGCGCAGCGCTGAGCGTCTGCCAGGCGTCTGGACAGCAGCGGTCGTTCTGCCGCCCAGATGCCTAGGGGGCCGGCGCGCGCGTTGCGCCCATCGCATAGACCGCTTCGATACGCTCGAGCGCGTCCGCCGGCAACGACCCCATCGCCTGTGCGTCGAGGGCCTCATGGAGGTGTGCGAGCTCGGCCAGGCCGACGACCACGCACGAGAGGCGGGGTTCGCCCAGGGCGAAGCGAATCGCGGCCTGTGCCCGCGTGCCATGCGCGTCGCCCAGCGCCGCCTGCATGGCCTTCGCCTTGGCCGTTTCGCTCTCGACGGTATCGCCCGCCGTCAGTGGTCCTTCCCGGCCATGGCGGGCATCGGTCGCGAGTACGCCCGCGGAGAGCACGCGCACGCACATTGCCGCCGCGCCGTTGCGCTCGCAAGCGGCCAGCACCCCGGCGAAGCTTGCATGCTCGTAGGCCGTCGGCAGTGCGCGACCAGCGCTCGGATTCAGGAGGTTGTAGTACACCTGGGCCGACGCCACCCGGCCCGTGTCGAGTACCTCGATGATCGCCGGCGCTTCACCGAGCGCGGTGATCCCGAGGTGATCGAACAGGCCCTGGGAACGGAGTCGCTCGAGTGTGTCGAGCACGCCTCCGTTGCGCGTGATCTCGCGCGGCGAGATCATCTTTGCCGTCGACGCCGCGGCGATCGGGTTGTGAAGCTGGAACAAGGTGACCGAGTCGCGGCGCAGGTGGGTCAGGCTGCGAACGAGGCTGGCTTCGATCTGCCCGGCGATGTCGCCGGCGGCGAGATCGAGCATGACCTTCGTCGAGACGTAGGGCGTCGCATCGATCTCGGCGAGCAGCCAGCCCAGCGCCTGTTCCGATCGCCCGTTGCCGTAGAGCGCGGCCGTGTCGATCCAGTTGATGCCGGCGTCCAAGGCCTGTCGGATCGCGGCGCGGCGCGTGTCGTCGTCGGCGTCGATCAGGATGCCACCGACGGCGCCGCCGCCGAAAACCAGTTCCGAGACTTCCAGGCCGGTCCGGCCGAACGATCGGTAGCGCATCGATGGCTCCTGTTGGCGATGACGTTCTTGAGCGCGATGCCCACATCCTCGGCCCGGGGGCTCGCATAGGTCAACCACCACCCGGTCGCGGCCGCCGGCGTGCTGTAAATTCCGGTACCGGCAATACCTTGCATGCGAACGAAAAAAGGCAAGCTCGATGAAGCAAGACGAGACGGTGCGGGCGCACCACAGGTTCTGGCCCAAGCGGTCACCGCATGCGATCCCGCCAGCGGAATCCACGCTGTGGCACAACCTGGCGTTCACGGCGGTGCGCTATCCCGACCGGCCGGCCTTCATGTTCTTCGGACGCGGAATCTCGTACTCGCAGCTGCTGGATCAGGCCGAGCGGATCGCCGGATGGCTGGCGCGCGAGGCCGGCGTGACGGCGGGCGACCGGGTCTTGCTGATGATGCAGAACTCGCCTCAGTTCGTGGTTGCGTTCTATGCGGCGATGCGGCTTCGCGCCGTTGTCGTGCCTGTGAATCCGATGAGCCGTGCACATGAGCTCGCCCACTACGTCACCGACCCGCAGGCCAGGGTCGCGATCGTCTCTGCCGAGTTGATCGGCGAGCTCGACGCCGCGCAACGCGAGATCGACGAGCCGGCGCGGATACGTCGCGCGCTCGTCACCGCCTATGCCGATGCGATGCCCGATGTCGTCGAGCCCGGCGAAGCCGGGCCCGAGGCCTGGGATTCCTGGCTGCATGCCGAGGCTCGACTTCCCGCCTGGGCGTCGCGCTGGGGCGATGCACTCGTCGGCGAGCCGATGGCTGCGCCCTATGCCGGCGTGGCCGAAGACCTGGTCGCGTTGTGCTACACCTCGGGTACGACCGGCCTGCCCAAGGGCTGCATGCACACCCATCGGACGATCGGCCACAACGTCTATTCGGCGCCGGCCTGGTTCACGATGAGCGCGGCCGACGTGTCGCTCGGGGTCGTGCCGATGTTCCATATCACCGGCATGCTGTTCGTGATGCACGTGCCGATCCTGCTCGGCGCGACCGTGGTGTTGATGGCGCGCTGGGATCGCGAGCTTGCCGGGCGCCTGATCTCGCGGCATCGGGTGACGACCTGGACCAACATTCCGACGATGATCATCGACCTGCTAGGTTCACCGAATCTGGACGATTTCGATCTCACCAGCCTGAATTACATCGGTGGCGGCGGCGCGGCGATGCCGCATGCGGTGGCCGCGCGCCTGAAGCGCTGGCTCGGGCTCGACTATGCCGAGGGCTACGGGCTCACCGAGACTGCCGCGCCCTCGCACAGCAACCCGCCGGACGCGCCGAAGCTGCAATGCCTTGGCATTCCCTGGATCGGAACCGATGCGCGAATCATCGATCCCGACACGATGCGCGAGGTCGAGCCAGGCGATTCGGGCGAGATCGTCATCCACGGGCCGCAGGTCTTCGTCGGATACTGGCAGCGGCCCCGCGAAACCGAGGAGGCGTTCTTCGAACTCGAGGGCAAGCGCTTCTTTCGAACCGGCGACCTCGGGCGCGTGGACGAGGACGGCTACTTCTTCATCACCGACCGCCTCAAGCGCATGATCAACGCCTCGGGGTTCAAGGTGTGGCCGGCCGAGGTGGAGAACATGCTCTATCACCATCCCGACATCCAGGAGGCTTGCGTGATCGCCGCCACCGACCCGTACCGCGGCGAGACCGTCAAGGCGGTGATCGTGCTCAAGGCCGGTACCGGCGATCGTGTCGACGCCGATGCGATCATTGCGTGGGCACGTGACGAAATGGCGGCCTACAAGGTGCCGCGCCAGATCGAGTTCGTCGATGCCCTGCCCAAGTCGGGATCGGGCAAGGTGTTGTGGCGCGTGCTGCAGGCCCGCGAGGACGAGCGCGCCGCGGGTGGGTGAGCCCCTGGCGCATTCGCCCGCGGCGGGGCACGGCGGCCGCCAAGGACGGCGGACGACATCACAGGAGAGGAGACGATGGACCGCAACAAGTCGCAGCAATTCATGCTCAAGGTGGTGGGAGACGTCGGTACCGCGATGATCGCGAATCTCGTTCTCGTTGGTGATCGCGTCGGCCTGTTTCGGTCGATGGCGGGCGCGGGCCCGATCACGTCGGACGCGCTCGCCGAGCGTGCCGGGATCGCCCCGCGCTACGTGGAGGAATGGCTCGGCGCAATGGTCAGTGCCGACTATGTCGAATTCGACCCGCAGGAACAGACCTACCTCCTGCCCGAGGAACACGCGTTGTTCTTTTCGAATCGCGACACCGAGTACTACCTCGGCGGGCTGTTCGGCGGACTGCCGCTCGTGTCCGCGGCCGTGCCCCGCGTGATCGAGGCATTCGAGCAAGGGCGCGGCATCGCGTTTGCCGATTTCGGTGCCGAGCTGCCGCAGGCCCTCGAGGCCATGAACCGCCCGGTCTACGAGCGACGGCTGGTCGACGTCTGGCTGGCGACGATGCCCGAGGTGGTCGAGCGGCTGCGCGCCGGGGGCCGCGCGATGGACATCGGCACCGGCACCGGCATCGTGCCGATCCTGCTCGCCAAGGCGTTTCCACAGGCATGGGTCGGCGGGCTGGACATCGATGCGCGCTCGATCGAGATCGCGCGCGCGCAGGCGGCACAGGCCGGCGTGGGGGATCGTGTGCACCTGCAGTGCGCCGGGGTCGATGAAATGCAGGCCGATGCGCCGTTCGACTTCGTCTCGACCTTCGACTGCGTCCATGATCTACCCGACCCATTGGGCGCGCTGCAGCGGATTCGGGACCGCCTCGCCGATGGCGGGGTCTACCTGATGGTGGAACCCAAGGTCTCCGACCGGCTCGAGGAGAATCGGAATCCGTTCGGACGCATGCTCTATGGCATCAGCTGCCTTCATTGCGTACCGCAGGCGCTGGCCCAGGGCGGCCCCGGGCTGGGTGCCTGCTGGGGGCCGGCACGGGCGCGCGCGCTCGCCAGCGAGGCGGGTTTCTCGCGTTTCGACCTGCTGCCGATTCGAAGTCCGGCGCAGGCCTTCTACGCGCTGCGCGCCTGAGGCCGGTCGACGCGCGGGAGCCTGCTAGTCGCGCGCGGCGATCACGGTGATCTCCACCCGCATGCCCGGATGAGCCAGACTGGCCTGGCCGCAGGCGCGGGCGGGCGCGTGTCCGGCTGGCACCCAGGCGTCCCAGACCTCGTTCATCGCGGCGAAGTCGCGCATGTCGACCAGCCAGATCACGGCCTGCAAGACCTTTTCGCGCGAGGACCCGACCTCGGACAACAGGGCGTCGATCTTCTCGAGCACCTGTCGAGTCTGGTCGGCAACGGGCGCGCCGGGTTCGCCGACCTGTCCCGCCAGGTAGACGGTGTTGCCGTGAATCACGGCCTGGCTCATGCGCTGGTTGGTGTGGCGTCGTTCGATCGTCATTTGGCTTCCTTCGTGGGTGGGGGGCGTTGAATTGCGCTCACGACTTGCCGATCGTGCGGCGCATCGGCGGCAGGTCGACGAACTCGGCCGCGCGATTCTCGGCGCGCGAGCGCATGGCCTCGGCGATCTCTTCGCGCTGCAGGAAGCTCGCGTTCCAGATGCCGATGTAGTCGAGCCCGTCGGCGGTGTCGTGGTCACGCGCATAGGTGATCATGCGCTTGCAGCCGTAGACCGCCATGGGTGACTTCGATGCGATCTCCCGCGCCGTCTTCATGACCGCGTCGAGCATCGTCGCCTGGTCCGGATAGACGGCATTGACCAAACCGACCGCGCGCGCTTCGTCCGCGCCCATGCGTCGACCCGTGTACGCGAGCTCGCGCACGATGCCCTCGGGCAGCAGCTTCACGATTCGCGGAAAGGTGCCGACGTCCGCGGTCATCCCGATGTTGGTCTCGAAGATCGTGAAGAAGGCGTCGGCGGTGGCATAGCGCATGCAGCAGGCAGTCGCCAGATCCACGCCACCGCCGATGCAGCCGCCCTGGATCGCGGCGATGACCGGAATTCGGCTGCGCTCCAGCGCGGTGAAGCTGTCTTGCATGCGCTGAACCACCGCATAGAAGTCGGCGCCGTACTGGATTCGATGGCGCCGGGCTGCCTCGGCATCGGGCGGCGGTGTCTCGGCGAACATCCCGACGTCGATGCCGCTGGTGAAATGCGGTCCCGTCGACGAGATCACGATCACCCGGGCGCGGGCGTTCTCGTCGATGTCGCGGACCAGGCGCGGCAACTCGTCCCAGAATTCGCGGATCATCGCGTTGCGCTGCTGAGGTCGGTTCAGCCGGATGTGCGCGACGCGGTTCTCGATCTCGAGGTCGAAGCACTGATAGCTCATGGGGTTGTCCTCAGGAATTGATCGCAGCCGGCGGCGGCCAGCATCTCGTGTATCTGGTCGCGGTCGCGGAAGGTGGCGAGTCGCTGGCGCAAGGAGGCCAACGACCGCGCATGGTAGCGCTGGGGCCGCTGGGTCCAGGGGTGGCCATCGATCTCGACGGTGAAGCGCTCTGCGCCATCGGCAACTGCCCGCTCGTTGGCCTGCGTCCAGGGCAGGAAGCGGCGGCAGACCTGGGATCGCAGCAGGGGGTCGAGCGTGGGTGCGAGGCTCGACCAGGATTCGAAATCGCCGTTGGCATGCGGCCAGGCCATTCGGTGAAGCCAGTCGATGACGCGGCCGCCGTGCGCAACCACCAGGCCGTAGCCGGTCGGATCGGTCCAGGCGGTCTGGACCTGTCCCCAAAGGCCGAAGTCGGCGAGTGCCGGACGTTCTCCGAACAGGTAGGCGCGGCCCTCGAGGTGACGGTCGAGCAGGCGCAGGGTGTCCACGAACGAGGCCTCGATCAGCGGTGCGTTCTCCGGGCTCGAGCCCACGAAGCCCACGCGCGCGACCATGCGATGTCGGACCGTTTCGGCGCGTGCCTCGAGCGCGGCCTCGTCGGCATCGGGCTCGAGCGTGCGTGCGATGCGAACGGCCGCCGCATGCTGGTCCACCGGACGTGCCCAGCGCAGGTGGAACATCCACTTGTTTCCCCACTCGTCGGCGAACTCCTCGAGCAGCCAGGAGGCGAAGTCGGCCACGGCGTCGGGCGGGTGGATCGAGTTTTCGGGAAAGCGCGCCTCGAGTGCCTCGATGATCGGCGTGGAATCCTGCATGACCTCGCCCTCTGGAGAGACCACCAGCGGGATCAGGGGCAGCTTCGCGTGTCGCTCGAACTCGGGCAGTCTGGCAAGCGTGCGCACGATCCATTCGTGAGGAATCGACTTGTAGCGGAGATAGCCGCGCACCTTGACCGAGTAGGGTGACATCTCGGCCCCGTAGATTCTCCAGGGTGTCTTCGTCATCGGGTATTCCTCGGGGGCGGATTTCGAACGTCGGCGCTCATGAACCGGCGAGCGCGCGCACGATCAGCGACGCACCGGAGACAACGAGCAGCAAGTAGACCGCGCGGGTCATCTGCGCGCGCGGAATGCGCCTGGCCAGGCGCTCCGCGACGACGATCGCCAGGATCATCACGGGCAGCAAGGTGATGAATGCGATCCATACCCGCGGTGTCGAGTACAGACCCGCGAGCGCGAAGGCGACGACACGGGCGCCGACGCTGACGACGCCATTGGCGGCAAGCGTCGCGCGCATCTGTGCGACCGACAGGGGGCGCAGGCTCAGATAGATCGCGTAGGGCGGTCCGCCGGCCCCGAAGACCGCCGATGCGATGCCCCCGGCGAATCCGGCGACCGGGGCCCAGCGTCGCGATACCGTTGTCCGGGCGTTGCCCGGCCAGAGTCGGTGCAAGACGAACAGGCACACGAACACGCCCATCGCCAGCATCAGCGCCGGCACCGGCAGCCGCACCAGCAGCAGGGTGCCGAGGCCGACGCCGACAAGGCAGGCGGGAATCAGCCCGGCGAGCTCCCGTCGGGCGACGTCGCCTGCTCCGGCGACCAGGATCCGGACCGTGATCAGGCATTCGAACAGCGCGAACAAGGACAATGCGAACCGCGGCTCGACGAACTGGGCGGCGATCGGCGTTCCCACCACGCCGCCCCCGAAGCCGATCGTCGCGAACACGAAGTTCGCGATGAACACGATCGGTGCCAGCGTGATGATCGTGCCGGCATCGAACGCGGCGCGCAGTGCGTCGAGGCTCACCGGTCGCCGACGATGGGCTCAGCGGCGGGCGTCGAAGAACGCCGCCACCGCGGCGTCGTGCTCGGTGGTGTGGTGCGCCAGGGCCTGCAGCGCGGCCGAGAGCTGCAGCGTCTCGTCCAGTCTGGCGGTCTGTGCCTGGCGCAGCAAGCGCTTGGCCATTCGTAGTGCCGGGGCCGGATTGGCGGCCATGCGCATGGCCAGCGCTCGGGCCTCGTGCAGCAGCGCCTCGGGCGCGACGACTTTGGAGACCAGGCCGTATGACAAGGCCGTCGCGGCATCGATCATGTCGCCGGTGAAGCTCATCTCGGCCGCGCGCGCGTAGCCGATCACGCGCTGCAGAAGCCAGGCACCGCCGTCGCCCGGAATGATCCCAAGCTTCACGAAGCTCTCGGCAAAGCGGGCCTTCTCGGACGCGATGCGCGTGTCGCACATGCAGGCGAGGTCGCAGCCCGCGCCCACGGCCGGGCCGTTGACCGCGGCGATCGTCGGCACCTCGAGCGCGTGCAGCGCGAGCGGGATGCGCTGGATGCCCCCGAGATAGCCTTGCGAGATCTGGTAGGGCGTGCCGCCGGCGATGCCCTTCTTGTCGCGCATGTCCTTGACGTTGCCGCCGGCCGAGAACGCACTGCCGGCACCGGTGAGGATCACGACCTTCGCGTCCGGGTCGGCGCGCACGCCGTCGCAGGCGGCGACGAGCTCGTCCCACTGCGCCTGGGTCGAGAGGGCGTTGCGTTCATCGGGCCGGTTCAGGGTCAGCGTGTAGATCCCGGCGTCGTGCTCGACGCGGACGAAGTCCTGGGCAAATTCGGTGCTCATCGTGGGTTCTTCCTGTTGCGGATGAATCGGTGCAACCCGGGCCTCAGGCGGACTGGCTCGGTAGCGCCATCATGTCGGTGACGGTGCGCCACAGGCCTGCCTCGCGCACGACTGCCGCGCCAAGACGCTCGGCACAGCCGATCTCTCCGCCCAGGGCCTCGGCCGCCTCGGCCCGCCAGCGCAGCAGGTTCAGGGAGTGGTGGTGCAGCGCATATTCTCGTGTGAATCCGATGGCGCCATGGACCTGGTGGCTGGCATCGTAGACGCAGGACACCGCGTCTCCGCTCACCACGACCGCGGCGTCGATCAGCGCGCAGGTGCGATCGCCGTCCAGGCCCTCGGTGCAAAGCGCCGACAGTGCCAGGTCGGTAGCCGCCTGGGCCGCT
>JACKLP010000009.1 GCA_024235875.1 Burkholderiaceae bacterium
GGCGTACTGTGCGTCGAGTTCTTCGTGCAAGACGATGGCAGCCTGATCGTCAACGAGATGGCGCCACGGCCGCACAATTCGGGTCACTACTCGATCGATGCCTGCGTGACCAGCCAGTTCGAGCAGCAGGCCCGTGTGCTGGCCGGCTGGCCGCTGGGAGGAACCCAGCAGCATGAACCGGCCGTGATGTTGAACCTGCTCGGCGACGCCTGGTTCCGGGGCGAGGACAAGGGTGCCGCGACCGAGCCCGACTGGCTGCATGTCGTCGCCCATCCGCGCGCGAAGCTGCACCTCTACGGCAAGCGCGAGCCCCGGGTGGGCCGCAAGATGGGGCATGTGACCGTGCTGGGCGATTCGCTCGACCAGGCCATGGGGATCGTCCGCCGAATCGAGCGCGATCTGGGAATCGAAGAAGCCTCTTGAGTGCCGTGGGCGGTCCGATTCGCGATGCCGACGAGGCCAGCCTTCGGGATGCCGTGGCCTTGCTTCGTGCAGGTGGCGTGGTGGCGTTTCCGACCGAAACCGTCTACGGGCTCGGTGCCGATGCCGCGAGCGAATCGGGTGTCGCCCGGATCTACCGGATCAAGGGCAGGCCCGTCGGCCATCCGTTGATCGTGCATGTCGACGGTCTGGAATCCGCGCGTTGGTGGGCCGAGTTCGATGCGGATGCGACGTGCCTGGCGCGTCGGTTCTGGCCGGGTCCGCTGACACTGATCCTGCGCCGACGCCCGGGGGTGCCGGCCTGGGCCTGTGGGCACGAACCGACGATCGGATTGCGCTGCCCGTCCCATCCGGTCGCGACCCGCCTCCTGGCCGCGTTCAGGCGGGCGGGTGGACACGGCATCGCAGCGCCGTCCGCCAATCGCTTCGGGCGGATCAGCCCCACTCGCGCGCTGCACGTGCTCGAGGACCTCGGCGCCGAGGCTCCCCTGATCCTCGATGGCGGCGATGCCGAGGTCGGCGTGGAGTCGACGATCGTCGACCTGAGCCGGGGCCGCGGGGTGCTGCTTCGGCCCGGTGCGATCACGGCCGCCGAGATCGCCGATGCGCTCGGCGCACCGATAGAGGATCGCGGCGAGGCGAGCATGGCGCCAGAGGCCTTCGAGGTGGCCGATGGACGCCGCGCCGAACCCGATGCGCCTCCTCGCACCTCGGGTTCGATGGCCGCTCACTATGCGCCCGTTCGTCCGCTCGAGCTCGTATCCCCGGGCGAGCTCGCCGATCGGTTGGCGGTGCTTCGCGACCAGGGCGTTCGGGTCGTGCTCTGGTCCCGACGACGCCCGGCGGGGCATGTCGGGGAATGGGAGCGAGCGCCCGGGAATGCACGCGACTATGCGCGCGTCCTCTACGACGCCTTGCGCCGATTCGATCGCCTCGATGTCGAGCGCATCGTGCTCGAGGCACCGCCCGATGGCGCAGACGGCTCCCTGTGGGCGGCCGTCAACGACCGTCTGAAGCGGGCCGCCTTCGGGTCCGGCGCGGCTTCGCCACCGGGCTGAGGTCGACCGCGGATAGCCGGCGCAGCGGCGAGGACCCGCTGGCCCGCGCGGTCACCACCTCGGTGAGCGCTTCGAGCAGGGCCGCGACCAGGTGCGTGCGAGGGTTCTGTGCCGACTCGATGATCCCGAGCCGCCGCTTCAGCGGCGGCGAGCCGAACGGGATCACGCGAATCGCCGGTGGCAGCGTGCTCGCAGCGATCACGGGCACGATCGAGACGCCCAGGCCGTGCTCGACCAGCGAGACCACGGCGTCGAAGGTGCCGATTTCCATGAACGAGTTGACAGCGATCTCGCGCCGCGCGAGGGCCAGCTCGATGACACGCGCCACCCGTGCATGACGCGAGAACCGAACGTACGGGTTGCCGCTGAGTACCTCGCGATCGGTGGTGCCGGCGGCCGAGGCGTGGGCGATCACGACCAACTCGTCCTCGGCGAACGCATGGAAGCGGTGACCGGCCGTGACCGTGTCCGGCTCGGTGACGATCACGCCATCGAGCTGGCCGATGCGCAAGGCTTCCTCGAGTTCGTGCGACAGGCCGGTGCTCAGGTGCACGTGCAGCTCGGGCTGGCGGTCGCGCAAGAGGCGCAGCGCGGCCGGCACGATGCCAGCCACCGTCGTGTGGACCGCTCCGATTCGCATCAGGCCGCGCCGGGCCTGTCCTTCGCCGGCCTGCGTCAGTTCGTCCCATTGCAACAGCAATGCACGCGCGCGGGCGACGAAGCGCCGGCCGGCGTCGGTGATGCGCGGCGGGCGCGTACGCCGGTCGAAGAGGCCGAAGCCGAGTTCCGCCTCCAGGGCCTGGATCTGGAGGCTGACCCGCGAGGTGGACAGGCCGACGGCACGGGCCGCTTCGGCAAAACTGCCGTAGTCGGCGATGGCCACGAGTGAGTTCAGGGTCTTGATGTCCATCGTCGATGGTCGTGCCGCGGACGTTCGGTCGTGATGAGCGGGATGGTGCGCAAGTTTTGAAATAGTAAATCTGATCGGGCAATGGTTCTCGATTGATCGAGTAGACTCCAAGCCGACAGGCGCTTTCAGCGCCGCGATGATCGTGGAGGCGGCAAGATGAGGGGAGCGGATCTGCTCGTGCAGACGATGGCGTCGGCTGGGGTACGCACGGTCTTCTCGCTGTCGGGCAATCAGATCATGCCGGTATACGACGCCTGCCTGGATGCCGGCATCCGGATCGTCCATACCCGCCACGAGGCGGCGGCGGTGTTCATGGCCGACGCCTGGTCGCAACTCACGGGAGAGCCCGGCGTGGCGCTGGTGACGGCTGGCGGCGGATTCGGCAATGCGCTCGGGGCATTGATTTCCGCACGCGCGGCCGAAAGCGCGGTGGTGTTGCTCAGCGGCGATTCACCGCGCGCCCAGGACGGCATGGGCGCATTCCAGGAATTCGACCAGGTCGCGGCTTCGACCCCGTTCACCAAGTGGTCGCACCGGTCCCGGGAAGCCGCCGCGCTGGGTGACGATTTCCGGACGGCGCACCGCCTCGCGGGTACGGGCCGGCCCGGGCCCGTGCATCTGGCATTGCCGGTCGATCTGCTCAACGCCACGCTGGCCGATGCCGCCATCGCTGGGGCGCCGGCGGCAGCCGGACCGGCCGAGCCCGCATCGGATTCACTCGATCGCTTGCGGCAGTTGCTCGGCGAGGCGAGTCGACCGCTGGTGTTGACCGGACCGCAGTTGAACCGGAGTCGCGCCGGCGCCTTGCTGGACGCGCTCGTCGCTGCCACCGGCGCGCCGGTGGTGTCGATGGAGAGCCCGCGTGGTCTTCGGGATCCGTCGCTGGGCGCCTTCGCCGACGTGTTCGCACAGGCCGACTTGCTCGTCTATCTGGGCAAGGCGCCCGATTTCACCACCGACTTCGGGCGCCCGCGCGCATCCGACGCGCAGGTGGTGCTGGTCGCGCCGGAGCGCGAACTGATCGAGCGAGGCCGGCGCCTGTTCGGTGACCAACTGGCGCTGGCGCTCGAAGCCGATGCCATGGGTGTCGCCGATGCACTGGTGGTGGATGCCAACGGCGATCGCTCGGCCGATCGGACGCAATGGCGTGCGCGCTGCGCGGCGGCGATCGCTTCCCGCGCGCTGGCATCGGGCCGTGCGCCCGCCTGGGTGAGCGCGTTGAATCAGATCCAGGCCGTGCTCGATGCGGCGCGTGACCCGGTGCTGATCGTGGACGGCGGCGAGTTCGGCCAGTGGGCGCAGGCCTTCCTGTCGGCCCGCACCCGCGTCATCAATGGTTGTTCCGGAACCATCGGTGGGAGCCTCGCGTGCGCGGTGGCCGCCAGCCTGGCTCGGCCCGAGGCAACGGTGATCGCCTTGCTTGGCGACGGTACGGTCGGTTTCCATCTCGCCGAGCTCGAGACCGCGGCCCGCGCGGGCGCGCGCTTCGTCGCGATCATCGGCAACGATGGTCGCTGGAATGCCGAGCACCTGATCCAGTTGCGGGACTACGGTGCGGCGCGGCAGTTCGGTTGTGAACTCGACCCGGCGACCGACTATGCGGCGAGTGCGCGGGCGCTGGGTATCGGCGGCGAGCGTGTCGAAGTGCCAGAGGCTCTCGGGGGCGCGCTCCAGCGTGCGCAGGCGGCTGCGGGACCGTTCCTGATCGACATGCGAATCGAAGGCCGTGGCGCGCCCGTCTTCGCGAGTGCGCCGGCGATCGGAGGTGGACATTGAGCGAGCAAGTCGACCAGATGAGAGGAAAGCCGGTCGCGGCCGAGGAACGGATCACCGTGCGCATCTGGCGTGGCACCGACGAGGGACGGTTCCACGCCTATGAGGTGCCGCTACGAGCCAACCAGACCGTGCTGGATATCGTGACCGAGGTCCAGCGTCGGCACGAACCCGCGCTCGCGTACCGCTTCGCCTGCCGCGTCGGCGTGTGCGGGTCGTGCGCGATGACGGTCAATGGCGTGCCGCGGTGGACTTGCCGAACGCATGTGCGACGGGTACTGGAGGACGGCGGTGAGACCGGCGCCAGGACGATCACCATCGAGCCGCTGCGCAACCTGCCGCGGATCAAGGATCTGGTGGCCGACATGTCGCCGTTCTTCGACAAATGGACGCGTGCCGGCGGCCGTTTCGAAGGGGCGCTGACGCGTGCCGACGAACCCCAGGCGGTCGATCCCGGCAGTCGGCGACGGCGTGCGGCCGACGCCGGCATCGAGTGCATCAATTGCGGGGTCTGCTATGCGGCCTGCGATGTCGTCGGCTGGAACCCCGAATACCTTGGGCCGGCGGCACTGAATCGAGCCTGGACGCTCTACAACGACGATCGCCACGCAGATCGCAGCGGCCTGCTCGAGGCGGTACTGGCCGATGGCGGCTGCCAGAGCTGCCACACCCAGGGCAACTGTACCCGCCACTGTCCGGTCGGAATCAGTCCGACCCGCGCGACGGCGGGTCTGAAGCGCGCATCACTGTGGCAGGCGCTCGGTTTCCGGCGCGGGCGTCCGGAGGCGAAGGCATGAGTGCCCGCGCCGTGCTCGAGGCCCGGTTGTTCGCGCTGCAGCGGGTTTCCGCGATGCTGGTCGCGCCCTTCGTGCTGGTGCACCTGGGCTTGATGCTCTATGCCGCGAAAGGCGGGCTGAGCGCGGCGGAGATCCTCGAGCGTACCCGCGGCAGTGGTGGCTGGGCCGTGTTCTACGGCGTGTTCGTCGTGGCGGTCGCCGTGCACGCGCCGATCGGTGTGCGCAACGTGCTGGTCGAATGGACCCGGCTCCCGCGTCGCGGGATCGACTTCGTCTGCGCCCTGTTCGCACTGGTATTGCTCGGACTCGGCGCGCGGGCCGTGTTCGCGGTGGTGGCGTCATGAGCGGCGCCAGGGGCTCCGGCGGCCTGCCCGCCTGGCGCGTGCGCGGTCATCGAGGCTATTGGGCCTTCGTTGGCCATCGGGTGTCGGGCCTGGCGCTGGCAGCGTTCCTGCCCTTGCATTTCCTCGCGCTCGGACTCGCGCTCGAGGGCAGTGCGGCCTTCGACGCGTTTCTCGCGCGTACCAATGCGCCACTCGTTCGCGTTGCGGAATGGGGCCTGGTGACCCTGCTGGTCGTGCACCTCGTCTTTGGCGCGCGCCTGTTGCTCCTGGAGTTCGGACACTGGCGCCGCGATGACGATCTGCGTCTGGGCTGGATCGTGCCGGGCGTGCTGGTGGCGGCCGCCTGTGGCGCGGCCTTCGTCTTCGGGTCCTTGTCATGAAACCGATCGAAACCCATCGAACCGATATCCTGATCCTCGGATCTGGCGGTGCAGGCCTGTTCGCGGCGCTGCATGCGAAGCGCGCGAACCCGTCGTTGCGTGTCACCGTCGCCGTCAAGGGCTTGCTCGGAAAGTGCGGCTGTACGCGGATGGTGCAAGGCGGCTACAACGTGGCGATCGCGGCCGGAGATTCGGTCGAGCGCCATTTCATGGACACGATCGTGGGCGGCAAGTGGTTGCCGCGGCAGGACCTCGCCTGGCGCCTTTGTGTCAGCGCCGTCGAGCGGATCCGCGAGCTCGAGAACGAGATCGGTTGCTTCTTCGACCGCAACCCCGACGGGACGCTGCATCAGAAGGCGTTTGCCGGCCAGAGCTTCGATCGCACCGTGCACAAGGGCGATCTCACCGGTATCGAGATCATCAACCGCCTGATGGAGCAGGTGCTCGCGCTCGACGTCGAGAAGCTCGAGGAGCACCGCGCGATCGAGTTGGTCCCGGCCGCCGATGGCTCCGGCATCTCGGGGGCGCTGCTGATCGACATGCGCCGCGGTGGCTACCGCTTCGTGCAGGCCAAGGCGGTGCTGCTCGCGACCGGCGGCGGTCCGACGATGTACAAGTTCCACACGCCGTCGGGCGACAAGACCTGCGATGGCCTGGCCATGGCCCTGCGCTACGGCCTGAAGCTGCGCGACATGGAAATGGTGCAGTTCCATCCGACCGGCCTGCTCGGCGGGCCCGACACCCGCATGACCGGTACGGTGCTCGAGGAAGGCCTGCGCGGCGCCGGCGGCTACCTGCTCGACGGCGATGGCCGTCGGTTCATGAGCGACTACAGCGACCAGGGTGAGCGCGCCACCCGCGACGTGGTCAGTCGCGCGATCTTCGCCGAGATGCGGGCCGGTCGTACCACGCCGATGGGCGGGGTGTACATCGAGATGGGGCACCTCGGACCGCAGAATGTCGCCAAGCGTTTTCCAGGCATGGTCAAGCGTTGCGCTGACTGCGGCTTCGATCTCGCCGGAGGGCGGGTCGAGGTCGTGCCGACCGCGCATTACCTGATGGGTGGGCTCGAGTTCGAGGCCGACACCAGCACGGCCTCGCCGGGCCTGTTCGCTGCCGGCGAAGACTGCGGGGGCGTGCACGGCGCCAACCGTCTCGGTGGCAACGGCGTGGCCAACTCGACCGTCTTCGGTGGCATCGCCGGCGACAGCATGGCGGCGTTCGTGGCGCGCGAGGGCGCCTGGCGCGATCCCGATCGCGGCGTCATCGAGGCCGGCGTGGCCCGGGCCGAGTATCCGTTCGGTCAGCGCGCGGGCGACCTGCTCGGGCTACGCGAGGAGCTCTGGGACACGATGTGGGACGAAGTCGGCATCCTGCGTACCGCCGAAGGCATCGAGCGAGGAATTGCGGCCGTGCACGGCCACCGCGAGGCCTTGCGCGGCATCGGCCTGGCAGATGGTGACCGGGCCTTCAATCTCACCTGGCACGATTGGCTCAACCTGGAGAACCTGCTCCTGGTCAGCGAGGTCATCGCGCGCGCGGCGCTGGCGCGCGAGGACTCGCGCGGTGCCCATTTCCGCGAAGACTTTCCCGAGACCCGCGACATCGAATCCAGTGCGTACACGCAGGTCAGCCTGGAGCGACCCGATGGCGATAGGCTGCTGATCCGCAATGTCCCGGTGGAGTTCACGATCGTGCGGCCGGGCGAGTCGCTGATCGACGGTGAGGTCGGCGCGCCCAAGGCAGCCTGACGGAGGTGAATCAATGATCGAGAACCGGACCATCGAGGACGCGGCCTACGAGATCATGAAGCGGGCCGCCATCGACATTCCGCCGGACTATGCCGAGGGCATGCGGGCGCTGATGGAGAAGGAGCGCAACGGACTGCCGGTGTTCGTGCTCAAGGCCATGTTCGACAACTGGGACGCGGCCACCGAGGATCGTCGACCCATGTGTGCCGATACCGGCTTGCCGCGCTACTACGTCAAGGTCGGCAACGAGGCCGGATTCACGGGCGGCTTCGTGGGCCTGGAGCGGGCATTGCGCTCGGCCACGGCGCGCGCCACGCACGACGTGCCGCTGCGTCCCAATCGGGTTCACCCCTTGTGGCGCACCGAGCACAACAACAATGTCGGCGTCAACTCGCCCGAGATCGACTGGAGCTTCGAGCCCGATGCCGACTGGATCGACATCACGACGGTCCACAAGGGCGGGCTGTTCGGCACCGACTACCGGATGCTGTTCCCTGGCGATGGCATCGACGGCATCAAGCGTTTCTTCCTCGATGCCATGGTCTCGTTCGGCAAGCGCGGCCTGGCGTGCCAGCCGGCCATCGTCGGCATCGGGCTGGGCGGATCCAAGGACACGTGCATGGTGCTCGGCAAGCAGGCGGCCTGCCTGCGCACTGTTGGCGAGCGCAACCCCGATCCGAAGATCGCGGCGCTCGAGGCCGAGCTCAAGACGCTCGGCAACGGACTCGGAATCGGCGCAATGGGTTTCGCCGGCTCGTCGATGGTCGTCGACTGTCACATCGAGGTCGGATTCACCCACACCGGCGGCATGCCGATGAGTGTCCACAGTTTCTGCCTTTCGTCTCGTCGTGCCACGGCCCGCATCCATGCCGACGGCCGTGTCGAGTACCGCACCGATCCGCGCTGGTTCACGCCCTACATGCGACGCGAGGGAATCGAGTGGGAACCGCACGATAGCGTGCGCGCGTCGATCGCCGACTGAGGAGCAGAGCATGTCGATCACGGAACCGAGGCAGGTCAGGTTGTCGCTGCCCGCGAAGGCCGAAGACATCGCGCGACTGGAACTGGCCGATGTCGTCTTCCTCGATGGCCTCGTCTATACCGCACGAGAGGGGGTCTATCAGCGGGTACTCGGTGATGGCGAGCCGTTGCCCGAGGGGCTCGTCGAGTCGAGCAACGTCAACTTCCATTGCTCGCCGGCGGCCTCGGTCGAGCCCGATGGCAGCTTTCGGGTCGGCGGTGTGACCGCGACCGCGAGCTTTCGGTTCGTCAAGTGGATGGCCGACTGGCTCGATCGGACCGGTACCAAGATCGTGATCGGCAAGGGGGGCATGCCGCAGTCCGTCTATCGCGAGATCTTCGCGCCGCGCGGTGTCGTCTACCTGACGACGGTCGGCTATGGCACCGGCGCGCTGCTCGGTCGCGGCGTGCGCGGCGTGCGTCGCGTGAACTGGCTCGACGAACTCGGGATCGCACAAGCGAACTGGCTCTTCGAGGTCGAGAACTTCGGGCCATTCATCGTTGACAGCGACATTGCCGGAAATTCGCTCTTCGCACAGCAGGGCGAGTTGATAAACCAACGAATCGACGCCGCCTATCGCGGGCTGAAGGCCCCGACATTGCACCGCTATGGTGAAACCGACGATCGACGCGACGAACTGATGTAGGCTGTGCCCGTCATCGAGGGCAAGGACGAACACCCACAGTCGGCGAGGGCCGGCGATTCGAGGTGAACGGGGCGGCGAGCGCGTCGCCGCTGTTTCGCGACAACAGGAGGCAACATGAGGAATCTGCTGAAAATCACCGCTGCGGCCGTCGTCGGCTCGACGCTTGCGGCGCCCGCGCTGGCGGCCTATCCGGATCGGCCGGTCACGATGGTGATTCCGTACGGGCCGGGCGGTGCGACCGATATCTCGGCGAGGACGATATCGCGTGCGCTCGGCCAGCAGTCGCCGCAGCCGCTGCTGATGGTCAATCGGACCGGCGCGGGCGGCGCCACCGGATCGACCGCGGTGAAGAACGCCGACGCCGACGGCTACACGATGCTGTTCGCGCGGGTGGGCTCGCATTCGGTCAATCCCGCGATGAAGGCGACACTGCCCTACAAGATCGAGGACTTCCGCTTCGTGGGCGTCTACGAGATCAATCCGGTGGTCTGCGCCACCGCGATGAACTCGGGGATCAACTCCATGGCCGACCTCATGAAGAAGGCGAACTCGGCCAAGGGGGCGGTCAGCTACAGCTCGTCCGGCGTCGGCTCGCTGTTGCACCTGGCCGCCGTGATGGTGCTCGACTCGTTCGGTCTGAAAGACGCGGCCAACAACGCGACGCACATTCCACTCAAGGGTGGCGGCGCGGCGGCCACCGCGGTGCTCAATGGAACCGCCACGGTCGTGTGTACGAACTCGTCGGCACTGGCCGGTTTCGTGAAGAACAAGCAGTTGCGGCCGCTGATGGTGACGACGCCGAAGCGCCTCGCCGGCTTCGACGACGCGCCGACCGCTGCCGAACTCGGCAAGCCCGAGCTCGAGCAACTCGTCGGCTGGACGGGGATCGCGGGACCCAAGGGCATTTCCGACGAGGTCGCAGCGACCTGGCGCAAGTGGCTTGCCGGCGCGACCGCCGACAAGGACTTCGTCGGCAAGATGACTGCGCGCGGGTCGGTGATCCGGCTGATGGATCCGGAGGAATCGCGCAAGTTCATCCACACGCAGTACTCGACGTTCCGAAAGCTCGTCGATCAACTCGGCCTGCGTATCAAGAACTGATCGGGTGAGTGCGAGGCCCCGGCAGGCGCCGGGGCCGCGGGGGCGCGACCGGCGTCGGGGCCGGATCGCGCCACTGTTCGTAGTGGCGACCCCGATTCCTCGGCTGGTGGCAATCGCATGCGACTGAACCGTGACATCCTGTTCGGCGGCGCGGTCACGCTGTTTGGCGTGAGTCTGCTCGTCTTCCTGATTCCTCTGGGGGTGGCCTCGCCGAGCAATGTGCGCGTGCCAGTGCTCTCGCCCTTGTTCTGGCCCAGAATCATTGCCTGGACACTGATCGTGCTCGGTCTCGTCCAGGTCGTGCAGGCCGCGCTCGCGCAGCGTGCGGGGCGGACCGGTGCGGCCGACCCGGATACCGGGGACGGCGCGGCCCTGCCCGGAGCGTGGTGGCGATTGCCGGCCAGCGCCGTCCTCATGGCGCTCTACTGGGTCGCGATACCGCGGCTTGGCATGCCGATCGCGTCGGTGCTGTTGCTGGCGCTGTTGTTCTTGCTGGTGCGGACCCGGTATCGCTTGATTGCACTGGCCACGGCCATCCTGGTGCCGCTGGTGATGTTCGGCTTCTTCGACCATGTCGCTGGTGTTCCGATTCCGCAGGGCCATCTTCTGAGGTTGCCATGAGCTTTCTCGACCATGCGGGTAGCGCGCTCGCGCTGGTCGCCCAGTGGAGCAGCCTGCTGTCACTGGCGATCGGCGTCGTCGTGGGGGTGATCGCCGGCGCGATCCCGGGGATGTCCGCGACGATGGCGGTGGCGTTGACGCTGCCGTTCACCTTTTCGCTGCAGCCGATCCAGGGGATCTTGCTGCTGCTCGGCGTCTACAAGGGCGGGATCTTCGGTGGCTCGATCCCGGCGATCCTGATCAAGACGCCGGGAACGCCGGCATCGAGCGCGACCGTGCTCGACGGCTATCCGATGGCCGAGCAGGGCAAGGCCGGCAAGGCCTTGTCGATGGCCTTGTTCGCTTCGTGCACCGCCGACATGATCTCGAACCTGTCGCTGATCCTGTTCACCGGCTGGCTGGCCTCGTTCGCCCTGAGCTTCGGCCCACCCGAGTTCTTCACCCTGATCCTGTTCTCGCTGACGATCATCGCCGGCGTGTCGGGGGACTCGCTGCTCAAGGGGGCGATCGGCGCCGGCCTCGGCTTGCTGCTCGCGACCGTCGGACTGGATCTCGTGTACGGCACCAATCGGTTCACTTTCGATGACCCCAATCTGATGGGCGGGCTGAACTTCATCGTCGTGCTGATCGGGCTGTTCGCGCTGCCCGAGATCATCGCGTTCGTGCGTCGGCCTGTCGAAGACCTGGGCACGGTTCGCGCCCTGGGCGACCAGCACCTGAGTTTTGCCGAGTACCGCCAGAACTTCCGCACGATCATCCGGGGCAGCGTGATCGGCGTCGTGCTGGGCGCGATTCCCGGCATCGGCGCGGCACCCGCGGCCTTCCTTTCCTACAGCGAGGCGCGTCGCAAGTCCAAGAACCGCGCCAACTTCGGTAAGGGCGAACTGGAGGGCGTCGCCGCGTCGGAGGCCGGCAACAATGGCGTGTGTGGCGCCACGCTGATCCCCTTGCTCGCGCTCGGCGTGCCTGGCGACGTGATCACCGCGATCATCATCGGTGCCTTCATGATCCACGGCTTGCAGCCGGGGCCGGCCATGTTCGCGGCCAATGCCAACATCATCTATGCATTGTTCATCGGCCTGATCGCCAGTTCACTGCTGTTGCTGGCGGTCGGCTCGGTGGCGATCCGGGGATTCCGCTACGTTGCCGACGTACCGCGCTCGCTGCTGTTCCCGTCGGTGCTGGTGCTGTGCATCTTCGGCGTCTATGCGGTGAACAACTCGCTTTTCGACGTGGCCTTGATGTTCGTGATGGGCTGGTTCGGTTATCTGCTGCGGGTGATGGCGGTGCCGGCGGCGCCGTTCCTGGTCGCCTACATCCTCGGCCCCCTGCTCGAGGACAACTTTCGCCAGTCGATGCTGATGTCGCAGGGCAGCATGGGAATTCTGTTCCGCAGTCCGATCACCTGGTTCTTCTGGGGCGTGACCGTGCTCACGCTGGGCGCGCTGGCGCGCTCGGCGATACGGGCGCGGCGCAGTTCGATCGCCGGTGGCTGAAGGGGTGCGGGCGCACGGCTGGAGCGACTCGCCGCCACGGCGGTGCCTGCACCGATTCGGGGCGACCCCGCCGGTCCGCGAGTCACGGCGCGATGCTTCGATTGCGCAGGCTTGCGGTATCTTTGGGGCTGTGACGATCAAGATGGAGGTATCGGCAATGCGTTCGCATCATGCTTTGACTGTGTTCCGGATGCCGGTGCTTGCCGCGCTCGCTGCCGCAAGCCTGGTCGCTCCCGCGATGGCTCAGCCCAAGTCCATGAAGCCCGGACTCTGGGAGATGTCGATGCGAAACGACCAGGTCGACGCGGCAATGGCGCGCCTGCAGGAACAGATGAAGAACATGCCCCCGGCCCAGCGGCAGATGATGCAGCAGATGATGTCCAGCCGTGGCGTCGATATCGGCGGTCGGTCGGTCAAGGTCTGCATCACGCCCGAGCAGGCGCGGCGTGGCCCGCGCGCGCCACAGCAGCGCGAGGATTGCAAGCAGAACATCACCTGGAGCGGGCGCGTCGGCAAGTTCGAGATGCAGTGCAAGGACGGCACGACAGGTCGAGGCGAGATGAATTTCGCGAGCGACACCGGCTATTCGGGCTGGATGAGCATTTCCGGTCCACAACATCCTGGCAAGCCGATGCGCACGGAAATGCGGGGGCAGTGGTTGTCGGCCGATTGCCAGGGAATCAAGCCCGCGCGCTGAGCCGGCGCCGCAATGCGAATCGCCCGCGCGCAGACCTTCGAGCTGCGGATTCCGTTCACCGACGGGAGTTCCGGCCTGGGCCTGATGCCGACCGCCTGGACGCATCTCGACATGGTGTTGTTGCGCCTCGAGACCGAAGACGGCCTGGTGGGCTGGGGCGATGGTTTCGCCTATGGTTGTCGAAGCGCCACGCATGCGGCGCTTCGAGACATGGTCTTGCCGCAAGTGCTGGGCGCCGAAGTGACGAACCCCGCCGAATTCATGCGCACGCTGCAGCAAAGACTGCACCTGCAAGGTCGCTTCGGAATCACATCTTTCGCCCTGTCGGCGGTCGACATCGCGCTCTGGGACCTGGCCGCGAAGGCGCGTGACACGAGCGTCGCCGCGCTCTTGTGTGCGCAGGCCGGCACGACCGCCCGGACTCGGCTGCCGGCGTATGCGAGCCTGGTGCGCTACGGGGATCCCGCGCTGGTGGATCGCTTCACGCGAAAGGCCTGCGACGAGGGCTATGCCTGCATCAAGTTGCACGAGATCGAGCTGGCGGCCATCGAGGCCGGTCGGGCGGCTGCGCCTGCGCCGATTCGGCTCGTCACCGACGTCAATTGCAACTGGACACCCGACCAGGCCGAGACCCTGATGGTCGAGATGCATCGCATGGGACTTTACTGGGTCGAAGAGCCGATCTATCCACCCGATGCCGCCGAGGCGCTCGGGCGCCTGCAATCCCGGCATCGGGTATCGATAGCGAGTGGCGAGAACGCGGCCACCGTCGAGGGCTTCGCCGCGATCGCGAAGACGATCGATTTCCTTCAGCCGAGCGTGACGAAGGTCGGTGGCATCAGCGAGTTCGTCTCGGTCTGCGAGCTGGCCTCGGCCCACGGCAAGCGAGTGATGCCGCATTCGCCGTATTTCGGGCCCGGCTACTGGGCGACGGCGCACCTGATGGCTGCGCGGCCGGAATGCGAACTCTTCGAGATGCTCTACATCGAGCCGCAGGATTGGCTCGATTCCCGAATTCCGCTGCCGCGCCACGGAGAGTTGTCGCTGCCCGATGGCCCCGGGCTCGGCTTCGAGCCCGACCCGGCGCTGCTCGAGCGCCATGCCGCCTGAGACCGTCGGCCGGGCGGGCCGGGTCAGACGCTGAGGTAGCGCTCGATCACTTCCGGCGAGGCCTGGAGCTCATTGCTGTCGCCTTCCCAGGCGATGCGCCCCTTCTCGATCACATAGTGGCGATCGGCCAGCGGCAGCAGGGGCTTGAGGTTCTTGTCGACGACGATCATGGCCAGCCCGTCGCCCTTGAGACGGTCGAGGCATTGCCATATCTCGAGCCGGATCAGCGGCGCCAGGCCCTCTGTCGCCTCGTCCAGGATGAGCAAGCGGGGATTGGTCATCAGTGCGCGCCCGACCGCAAGCATCTGTTGCTCGCCGCCCGAGAGCTTTCCGGCGAGCTGGCGCTCTCGCTCGGCCAAGCGAGGAAACAGCGCATAGACGCGATCGAGAGTCCATGGTGCGTCGCCGGCGTTGCGCATGGAGGCGGTTGCGACCAGGTTTTCGCGCACGCTCAGGTCCGAGAACACCTGGCGCCCTTCGGGCACCAGTCCGACACCGGCCCGACCGAACCGGTGTGGCGGCTGGCGCGACATCTCGGTGCCGCCGAAGACGATGCTGCCGGCGCCGGGCCTGAGCATGCCGCTGAGGCACTTGACGGTGGTCGACTTGCCCATCCCGTTGCGGCCGAGCAGCGTGATCACCTGTCCATGGCCGACGGCGAAGTCCAGGCCGAACAGCACCTGGCTACCGCCGTAGCCGGCCTGCAGTCCGCGCACTTCGAGCAATCGCGACATCGTGCAGCGCTCCTACATCGCGATGCTTTCGTCGCCGAGGTAGGCGGTTCGTACCTCGGGGTCGTTGCGGACCTCGTCGGGCGTTCCCGACGCGATGATCCGGCCGTAGACGAGCACACTGACGCGATCGGCGAGTGCGAAGACCGCATTCATGTCGTGCTCGACCAGCAGCAGCGGATAGTGGCCACGCAAGGTGTCGAGCAGGGCGACCATGGTTTCGGATTCGGCGCCGCTCATGCCGGCCAGCGGTTCGTCCAGCAACAGCACCTTGGGTTCGAGTGCCAGCGCCATCGCCAGCTCGAGCTGGCGGTGCTCGCCGTGCGCCATCACGCCCGCGCGCGTGGCCGCCTGGTCTTCCAGGCCGACCATCCGCAACGCATGCATTGCCGAATCGACGATGCCGCGTTGGCGCAACAGGGGGCGCCATGCACCGAACGCACTGCCGCTGTGCGAGAGCACCGCCATCGCCACGTTCTCGAGCGCAGTGAACTCGGCACAGAACTGCGTGATCTGGTAGGAGCGCCCCAGGCCACGGCGTGCGCGTGCCGCGACCGGCAGGCGGGTCAACTCGTGACCGTCCAGCATGACCGTGCCCTCGTCTGGAATCAGCTCGCCGGTTATCTGGCCGATCAGCGTGGTCTTGCCGGCGCCGTTCGGCCCGATCAGCGCGTGTACCTCGCCGGCGTGCAGGCGCAGGCTGACATGGTCGGTCGCGACCAGTCCGCCGAAGCGCTTGACGAGGCTGCGGGTCTCCAGCATGACCGGGCGACTGTTCATTCGGGATCCCCGCGGCGAACGTTCGCGCCGCGCGTCGCCCATGCGTGCAGGCTGCCGTAGATCCCTTGCTTGAGCACCAACACCACGAGCAAGATGGCGATACCCATCGGGGCCATCCAGTGCACGGTCAAACCCGAGAGCCACTCCTCGACCAGTAGCAGGGCGAGCGCGCCGACGAGGGGACCGACGACGGTGCCCATGCCACCCAGAACGACCATCACGATCAGCTCGCCCGAGACGTGCCAGGCGGTATAGGCCGGGGAGGCATACGCGGTCAGGTTCGCAAACAGAAAGCCGGCGATGGAACAGATGCAGGCCGAAACGACGTACATCGCGAGCTTGAACCGCGTCGTCCGATAGCCGAGCGACTTCATCCGCCGCTCGTTACCCTTGATGCCGCGCAGAACGTAGCCGAATCTCGAGTGCACCAATCGCCATGACAGGTAGACGACGGCGACGAGGACGCCCAGCACCAGGTAGTAGCGTTGTACCGGCGATTCGAGCTCGAGCGGCGCAAGCATGGATCGCCGCTCCAGGCGCATGCCGTCGTCGCCACCGTAGTTCTTCAGCGATAGCCCGAGAAAGAAGAACATCTGCGCGAAGGCCAGCGTGATCATGATGAAGCCCATGCCGCTGGTACGCAGCACGATCAGGCCCGTGAGCAGGGAAACCACGATCGCCGCCAGCAGTGCGACGAGAAGATGCACCCAGCCATTGCCGATCCCGTGGAAGACCGGAATCGCGACCGCATAGGCGCCCAGGCCCAGGTAGAGCGCATGGCCGAAGCTGACGAGCCCCGTATAGCCGATCAACAGGTTCAGGCTCGACGCGGCGATCGCGTAGATCAGGATGCGGCCGAACAGGGTCAGGTAGAACGGTTCGTCGAAGAGCGCCGCATAGGCGGGAACCAGGGCCAGGCCCGCGAACAGGAGCCCGACCAACCAGGCGCGTGGTGAGCGGAAGTCGATGTGCTCGGGAAACACGGCGCTCAGCCCCGCTGGGCCGGGAACAGTCCCCCCGGTCTGAAAGCGAGCACGACGGCCATCAACAGGTAGACGAGCATCGACGCGATAGCCGGTCCGGCCGCCTGGGCGAAGCGGGGCTCCATGGCCTGCAGCATCCAGATCGGCAGGTAGACCCGGCCCAGCGTGTCGATGACGCCAACGATCAAGGCACCGAGGAAGGCGCCGCGAATCGAGCCGATGCCACCGACGATGATCACGACCAGCGTCGTGATCAGGATCGACTCGCCCATGCCCGATTCGACCGAAAAGATCGGTCCCGCCATCACCCCTGCCAGTCCCGCCAGTCCGGCGCCGAGACCGAATACCAGGGCATTGAGCATGCGGATGTTCACGCCGAGCGCGGCCACCATCGGGGCGTTCTGCGCGCCCGCACGAATCAGCATGCCCACGCGCGTGCGATTGATCAGCCAGTAAAGGAACAGTGCAACCAGCAATCCGACGACGATGATCGCGAAGCGATACGCGGCGTAGGTGAAGCCGAAGAGAGTCACCTGCCCGGACAGCCATTCGGGCGCTTCGGAGTAGAGCGGGCTCGGGCCCCAGATGATGCGCACCATCTCGTTGAAGAAGAGCACCAGGCCGAAGGTGGCGAGGACCTGGTCGAGGTGGTCACGCTCGTAGAGGCCCGACAACGCGACCCGGTCCAGCACGATGCCCAGGGCGATGGTCGCCGGTACCGCGATCAGCAGGCCGCCGATGAACGATCCGGTCGCGGTGCCCGCGACGGCCGCGACATAGGCGCCCACCATGTACAGCGAACCATGGGCGAGGTTCACGAAATTCATGATCCCGAACACCAGCGTCAGACCAGCGGCCAGCAAGAACAGCAGCACGCCGTACTGCAGTCCGTTGAGCACCTGGGTGACGAACAGGCCGAAGGTCATGGGTCGGGCGTGGTCGGGACAGGGAGGGCAGGGGCGCGTCGAAGACGGGGCGGGCGCGCTCGCCCGCCCCGCACGGCGAGGTCCTGCACCCTTACTTCATCGCGCACTTGGCCGCGTAGTTGTCGACGGCGGCCTTCATCGGCGTGGCGATGGTCTTCAGGTTCATCCGGCCCTTCGAGTCCTTGACGGCTTCGAAGATGTGGAAGTCCTGGACCGGGAACTGGTTGTTGCCGAACTTGAAGTCGCCGCGAACCGACTTGAAGTCCGCAGCCTTGAGCGCAGCCATGAACGCCTTCTTGTCCGACACCTTGCCCTTGACCTTCCCGATCGCCGAGTCGAGCAACAACGCGGCGTCATAGCCCTGGGCGGCGTACTGCGAGGGGATTCGCTTGTACTTGGCTTCGAATTCCTTGACGAACGCCTGGTTGGTCGGGTTGGCGAAGTCGGGGCCCCAGAACGTGCCCGAGACGACGCCCAGTGCCGCGTCGCCCATGGCCGGCAGGCCGATGCCGTCGGTGGTCGAGGAGGTCAGCAGGGGGATCTTCCCGTTCATGCCGGCCTGGGTCCACTGCTTGACGAAGTTGATGCCCATGCCGCCCGGCAGGAACGCGAACACCGCGCTCGGCGCGCTGGCGGCGATCTGCGCGATCTCGGCCGAGAAGTCCTTCTGGCCCCGGCGCGGCCACAACTCGTTGGCGACGGGCTTGCCGAAGCGTCGCTTGAAGCCCGCCACGAAGTCCTTGCCCGCCTGGTAGTTCGGCGCGATCGTGACGACCGTGCCAAAGCCCTTGTCGGCCGCGTACTTCCCGACCACTTCGGCCTGCTGGTCGTTCTGCCAGGAGGTCGAGAAGAAGTAGGGCGAGCAGCCGGCGCCCGCGATCGGCGAGGGGCCGGCATTGGAGCCGATCAGAAACACCTTCTGGTCGGTGATCTTCTTGTGCACCGCCATCATGATGTGAGAGAAGGTGACGCCGGTGACCAGGTCGACCTTGTCCTTCTGGAGGAACTTGTCGACGATCTGGTTCGCCACATCGGGCTTGAGCTGGGTGTCTTCGACGAAGATCTTGACCGGTACGCCGCCGAGCTTGCCGCCATTGCGCTCCACGACCATGTTCAGGGCATCGAGCTGATCCTGGCCCAGGCGCCCCTGCGGACCGGTGAGGATGGCCATGAAGCCGATCTTGACCTCGGCCTGGGCGGCGGGTGCGGCCGCGAGCGTGGCGGCCGCGAGTGCAAACGCGGCCATTCGGGTGGTTGTGGACATGCGGGTAGCCTCCTTCGGTGTTCGTGTTGTCGGATCCATCGGTCATGCGTAGGCGCTGTGCCGGCACAAGCCCCATGTCACGCGACCCTGTCGCGAGCCTAGCACAGACGGCGCGCGATCAGCCGAACACGATCGCGTGCCTGCGATCGAGGATCGCGTGGGCGACGCTGTAGGCGGTGATCATCGAAGTGCGCGGATTCTCGAGCGACGGCTTGCTCTCGGTGCGCAACTGAAGGCGTCCGGCCGCGCCTTCGGCGACGACTTCGTGCACGTTGCCGGGTGCATCGGGATCCGCGACCAGTTCGACGCGCACGGCGTCGAGGCCAAGGCTTGCAAGCGCGACCGTCGCCGCCACATTGGCATTCCTGGGGTACAGCCGGGCCGCATCGCGCGCGCTGCCCTCGAAGAACGGGGTCGCGGCGTTCACCGCATCGAGGTCGATGCATTCCTCGGCCGGCGACCCGCGCCATCCGGCGGGGGGCTTTCGCCCGACATAGCGAACGCTGTCCAGGCCGGCCAGTCGCCCGGCCTGCAGCAGGTCGAGCGCACCGATCGCGCCCGCGGGTACGATCAGCTGCCGGCCCGCGCTTCGAGCCGCGGCACCCAGCGCGTCTCGAAGCGCGTCGTCGGCCAGCGCACCGGCCGAGATCGCGACGAGGTCCCGCTCCGCCGCCAGGCAGGCCAGGCCGTGGGTTCGAAGCGCCTCGTGCCCGGCGCACTCGGCCACCAGCGACACGTCGAGCGCCAGCAGCGACGAGATGTCCTCGCACACCGGGATCCCGATCTCGCCGATGCGCGCAGCCCCGCCCGGTCGCACCAGGATGCCCGCGACCGTGATCGAGGCATGGGCCCGCAGGCAGCGATGCAAGGCCTGGCCGATCGCACCGTACCCGATGATGCCGATCCGCATCGGACCCGATCCGGTCGTCGCGCCGGTCATGGCGCCATCGCGCGCGCAAGCGCGCGCCGCAGCAGGACGCCGGCCAGATGTCGACGATACGATGCGCTGGCGTGCAGGTCGTCGATGAAGTGCCCGATGTCCAGGATGTCCGGGGGTAGGCGATGCGGCCTTGCACCCGCCTCGCGCCCGAGCGCGCCGGCAATGGCCGATTCGAAGGGGGTCGCGCGAAACACGCCGAATCCGCCCCCCGTGATCGCCACCCGGGGCCCGTCGCGGGTCAGTCCGAGCGCCAGTCCGAGCAGGGCGAAACGTGACGCCGGCTGCTCGATCTTTTCGTAAGCCGCGCCCTCCAGTCGCGGGTACCGGATCGCCACGATCAGTTCGTCGCCGGCCAGCGCGGTCGAGAACAGGCCGGTGAAGAACGCGTCGGCCGCGATCTCGCGCCGGTCGGTCACGACGACAGCGCCGAAGCCCAGGGCACCGGCCGGATGACAGGCAGCCGGGTCGGCATTGGCGAGCGAACCACCGATCGTGCCCCGGTTTCGCACCTGCCGATCCGCGATTCCCAGCGCGAGGCGGGCGAGCGCCGGCAGCCGTGCCCGGACCATCGGATCGGCGGCGACGCGCGAATGGGTACACATGGCGCCGATCCACAAGCCGTCGCCATCGGCACGGATGCTGCGCATCTCGTCGATGGCGCTCAGATCGATCAGCAGCGCCGGGGCCGCGAGTCCGAGTCGCATCGTGGGCAAAAGGCTCTGGCCGCCGGCCAGCGGGCGGGCGTCCTCTTCGTCGCGCAACAAGGCGACGGCCGCCTCGATGCCGCCGGGGCGGGCGACGCGTAACGCGGGCGTCGCGCTAGACATTGGCCTTCCTGCAAGATCGCATCGCGTTCAGTCCATCGACGATCGCGGCCACGATGCCCTCGTAGCCGGTGCAGCGACAAAGATTGCCGGCAAGCGCGGCCCGTACCGCGTCGGGCTCGGCCGGCACGCCTTCCGCGTCCATCGCGATCGCGCGCAAGATCATGCCGGGCGTGCAGAAGCCGCATTGCAGGCCATGCTGCGCGCCGAACGCGGCCTGCATCGGGTGCAGGGCCTGGCCCGGAGAGCAAAGGCCTTCGATGGTCTCGACCTCGGCGCCCTCGGCCTGCCACGCGAGCAGGTTGCAGGCCTTGACGGCCTCGCCGTCGAGCAACACCGTGCAGGCGCCGCATTGGGCCGTGTCGCAGCCGATGTGCGTGCCGGTGAGGCCGAGGCGATCGCGCAGGCAATCCACCAGGGACTCGCCGGCCTCGACGCGAAGCGCGTGGGATTGCCCATTCACCACGAGGGTGACGGCGGCGACAGCCGCGGCCTGGTTGCCCAGGGTCGCACCCGCAACGGGCGCGGCGCCTTCCGGCTCGGCTTGGGTCGATTCGGGCACGGCCTGCGCCCTATGCCGTGCGCAGCCCCGCGCGCTCGAAGGCGGCACGGGTCGTGACCTTCTCTTCGTCGGTCAGGTTTAGCAGCGGCCGGCGAACCGGGCCGCCGGCCTGGCCCAGCAGTTCCATCCAGTACTTGCTGTGCGCGTGCATCTTGCCCTTGGGGCGAGAGGACTTGAAAGCCGCTCGCGCCGGCTCCAGGCTGTCGCGAATCGCTCGCGCTTCGTCGACGCGGCCCTCGAAGGCCAGGCGGGTGTATTCATTGATGCGTTGGTCGACCGGGGTCTGCAACATGAAGGGCGGCGTCGAGCACAGGTACAGGCGCCAGCCCAGCTCGACGATGTTCTCGAACCATTCGTCCTCGGATGCGGTGCTGACCAGGATGCGATCGCCGGCGAGCTCGGTGAGGCGGACGTACATCTCGCGCGGCACGCTGTACTTGATCGCGACCACGTTCGGCAGCTCGGCGATGCGGGCGCACAGCTCGGGACTCATCAGGTAGCCGCAGTCCGGGTGATTCCACAACGCGATGCCGATGTCCAGTTGCTCGCTCAGGTATCGGTAGTACTCGTAGATGGTCTCGTCGGTGTCCGAGCCGAAGTGCAACACCGGGCTGTGCACGACGATCCAGTCGGCGCCGATGTGTTGGGAGTGGCGGGCCAGCTCGAGCACGACGTCGAGGTTGGTATCGGAGCAAGAGGTCACGATCCCGGCCTTTCCGGCCGCCTCCTCGACGGCGATCTCGAAGCTGCGCTTTCGCTCGGGCACGCTCATCGAGAAGAATTCGCCCTGCTTGCCACTGACGAACAGTCCGGCCAGACGGAGCTCGTCGATCCAATGCCGCAGGTTGGCTCGATAGGCGAGCTCGTCGATCGCCAGGTCGGCGCCGGCAAACGGCGTCATCGTGGCGGCCCAGACCCCCTTGAAGTGGGCGCGCGCGTACGCCTTGGCCTCGCTCTTGGTGTAGCGCGGCGTTGCCTGGGAATACGTGCTCTTGCTCATTCTTGCTCCATTTGCTGCGCCGCCCCCCGGGCGTCGTCGTTCAGGTGGCCACCGGCGTGCAGGGCGCGCCACAGGGTCTCCGCGGTGAGCGGAAACCTCAGCGCCGCGATCGCCGCATCGGGCTCGGGCAGAACCGATACCGCGTCGGCGGCGGCGTTCATCAGCGCTGCTGGCACGCCGATGCAGCCCGCCTCGCCTACGCCCTTCGCGCCCAGCGCATTGGCCCGGGTCGCAGCAGCGTCCGATTCGACGCCGACGATCTGCACTGGCGGCATGTCGGCGGCGCGCGGCACCGCGTAGTCCATCAGCGAGCCCGTCAGCAGCTGCCCGTCGTCATCATAGAAGATGCGCTCCATCATCGCCTGCCCGAGGCCCTGCGCCAGGCCGCCGATCAACTGCCCGTGCGCCAGCGTGGGCGAGACGATTCGGCCGACATCGTCGGCCCAGGTGATCGACTCGATCGTCGGGGCCCCTGTTTCGGTGTCGACTCGCATTTGCGCGATCACGCAGCCGAAACCCCAGGCTTCGGCCGGGGCTTCGTAGATGCATTCCTCCGTCAGCGGACGGGGCGCATCGGGGTCGGCCCGCAAGCGGGCAGCCAGTCGCTTTGCAGCGAGCGTGATCGCACTGCCGCCGATGGCCACGCTGCGGCTGGCGAGCGCGCCGATCCCGGGTGGGCAGGTATCGGTATCGCCCTGAAGGACTCGAATCACGGTTTCCGGCGACACCAGGTCGCCGAGCGCCTCGATGGCGAGCGTCGAGAACGTGGTCTCATGGCCTTGCCCCTGCGCGCTCGATCCGCTTGCGACCGTGAAGCTGCCGTCGGCATGCGCGGTGATTCTCGCGCTCTCCCAGCCCTGTCCGCAGGGCTCCACGTAGCAGGCGACGCCGATGCCGACGATCTCGCCGGCCGCGCGCCGCTGCCGTTGATTCTCCCTGGCCGACGTGTAACCGAACCGGTCGGCGGCCGTCTCGAGGCAGGCGGCATAGTCGCCCGAGTCGAGCACCTCGCCCGTCGGCGTCGTGTGCGGCATCGCGTCGGCCGAGACGAGATGGCGGCGCCGGTACGCGAGCGGGTCCTCGTGATGCCGGCGAGCGGCCTCATCCATCAGGCGCTCGAGCAGCATCGCCGCCTCGGGCCGGCCCGCGCCGCGATAGATGTTGACCGGAGCGGCGTTGCCGGCGAAGGCCGCGGCCTCGATGTCGACCCGTGCGATCCGGTAGGGACCGGGCAGAATCCGGGCAGCATTGCGCGCCGGGACGCTGGCGCTGAAGGGCAGCCAGGCCCCGAGCGGGAAGGCCATACGCGCGCGCAGCGCGCAGGGCGAACCGTCGGCGGCGAGTTCGAGTTGCCCCCGCAGTGCCGCACCGCGTCCGTGCGGTCCGGCCAGGAACTCCTCGGAACGCGACGCGATCCAGCGCACCGGCTCGCGAAGGCGCACCGCGGCGAACGCGACCAGCAGGTCTTCGAGTCCGACCGATGCCTTGGCCCCGAAGGCACCGCCGACATCGGGCGTGACCACCCTGATCTGCGCCGTCGTCAGCCCCGTGGCTGCCGCCAGGTCCTGTCGTGCGCGTGCCGGAGATTGGCTGGGCAGGTAGACGACCAGTCGCTCATCTTCCCAGCGCGCGACGATGCCACGCGGCTCCAGGGCCATCGCGATCACGCGGGGCTGGTGCAGCGCCACCTCGACGGATTCGAGGCCGGCATCGGGCGACGGTTCGCCAAAGGCCAGGTGTAGCGTGGGCTGGCTCGATGGCGACGACGGGCCGGGCTGGAGCGAGAGGCGGGGATCGGCGCACGGCGGCAGCGGGTCGTAGTCGACCTCGATCGACTCGGCCGCGCTCTGGGCAATCGCGCGCGTTTCGGCAACGACCATCGCGACCGGCTCGCCAACCGCGTGCACGATGCCGGCGCCGACCGGCGCGCGGGCGGGCAGCCGGATGTCGGCCACCAACGGGTTGACCGCCGGCATCGGCAAGGTGGCAAGTTCGGCACCGGTGAACACGGCGCGAACGCCCGCGAGGGCGCGGGCGGCATCGGCGTCGATCGCCGTGATCCGAGCAAGGGCATGCGGGCTGCGAAGAAATGCCGCATGCAGCGTTCCGGGAGAGTCCAGGTCCTGGACGAAGCGCCCCAGGCCGCGCAACAGCCGATCGTCTTCGATGCGCGTATTCGTGCTCATTCGGATCGAGCCAGCCGGCACCGCAGCCAGCCCGATACGACCGCCACGAGATGCTCGGTGCATTCGAGGTGCGGCGAGTGACGAACACCCGGCAACTCGAGCAGCATCGTATCGGGCGCGAGCTCGGCGATTCGGTGGATCTGGCGCATCGTGCCGTACTGGTCCCTGCTGCCCTGGATCGCGAACACGGGGCATCGAATCCGGGCGACCTGGGCTTCGATGGACCACGCGGGAAAGCCGCCCGAAAGCCAGACGCCGGACCAGCCCCCGAAGGTCCTCGCAGCATCCAGATGGTGGCGTCCCAGTCGCTCGCGCAGGCCACTGGTATCGAAACCCGCCGTCGTCGCCGCGATCGCCTCGATGCAGATCGGTTCGACGAACAGGTGCGGGGCCATCGCCACCACCGCGAGCGGCGGCGCCCCGGATTCGCCGGCGTGGACGAGTGCGATCGACGCACCGTCGCTGTGCCCGACCAGCACGGCCGGGCCGACGCCGACAGCCGCCAGCACGGCCGGCAGCTCGTCGCGAGCAGCCGTGTGCATGAAGTCGATGCCAGGCGGCGGCTCGAACGGCGTGGATCGACCGTAGCCGTAGCGCGAGTAGACCAGTCCCGGCAGGCCGCAAGCGCGTGCGAGCCGGTCGGGAAAATCGCGCCACAGGCTCACGCTACCGAGTCCTTCGTGCAGGAAGACCAGGGTCGGCGTCTCCTCGCTTGGCGCGCCGATGAGACGGTACTCGATCTCGTGGCCGTTGTGCAGGCGCAGACAGTTCACGGGTGGCGTGGAACGGCGAAGCGGGACAGCATCGAATCATGCCGCGCACGAGGGGGCTGGGCAAGTCGGTGTCCGCACGTCGCGGTGTCCGGGCATTCAGGGAATAGACTCGGACTTTCAGAATTCGCCACGCCAGGGGGATGTCATGAAGAGATGCTGGCTCACGCTCGGTCGCAAGGACCACATTTCCGAGCTCGACGCGTCGGCGACGCCGGGGTGGCGGGGCGGGGCCGCGAGGGCCCGAAAGCAGACCGATGGCCTGCGCGACCAGCTCCTCGGCCTGCAGGAGCGGCTGTTCGCCGAGTCCCGCCAGAAACTGCTGGTGGTGCTGCAGGCGATGGACACGGGCGGCAAGGACGGCACGATCCGGCGAGTGTTCTCGGGGGTGAATCCGAACGGAATCCGGGTTGCGCGCTTCGGGCGTCCATCGGAACTCGAGCTTGCGCACGACTATCTCTGGCGCGCCCATGCAAGAGTGCCCGAGCGGGGCCAGATCGTGATCTTCAACCGCTCCCACTACGAGGACGTGCTCGTCGTCAGGGTCAATTCACTGGTCCCCGAGCAGACCTGGCGTCGGCGATACGCGCACATTCGTGATTTCGAGCGCATGCTCGTCGACGAGGGGACGACGATCCTGAAGTTCTACTTGCACATCGATCGTGACGAGCAGCGCGAACGGCTGCAGGCGCGGCTCGACGAACCCAGCAAGAACTGGAAGTTCGACGAGCACGACCTGGTGCAGCGTCGCAAGTGGGACGACTACATGCTCGCGTTCGAGGACGCGATTCGCGAGACCCACACCGACGAGGCGCCGTGGTACATCATTCCGGCCAATCGCAAGTGGTTCCGAGACTGGGCCGTGATGTCGATCCTGGTCGACGCGCTCGGGCGCATGGACCCGCAGTATCCGAAACCCGACTTCGACCCGGGCTCGATCCGGGTCGAATGACGTGAATCAGCGCTCGAGTCGCATCTGCGGGTCTAGCGGATAGATCGGTCGGGTCACGCGCTCGAACGGAAACTGGCTGTAGTCCGAGCTGCACACCCCGGGGCCGGCGACCATCAGGATCTCGCGGGCGATCGGCTCGAAGCCGGCCCTGAAATGCTGGCGCGAGTGGATCAGCAGGTACCTGGCCCGAAGCGGATCGATGCCGCAGTGCGTGAACACACCGAGATCGGCCGGCTCTATCCGCCGCTCGGACACGACCAGTTGCATCGTGCCGGTGTCGAGCACCGCGGTGCGCCCGGCGCTCACCCGCGCACCGGTCATCATCGGGCCGGTGATCGTGAATTCCCCGTCGGTGATCGCGCGTACGGTACCCGTCAATGTCAGGGGACGGCCCTTGCGGCCGATCGACGGCATGTCGGTGCGCCCGCCCACGGCCAGCGTGATCCGTCGACCAACCCCTGCCTCGATCATCGTCTGCACCGCGATCGGATCGCAGATCGGGCCCGCCACGACGCCTTCCAGTCCTTGATGCAGGACTTCCTCGATCGATTCCATCGTGTCGACCGATCCGCCCGAGGCCGTATTGTTGCTGTGGTCGGCCAGGACCACCGGGAACGCTGTGGCCGTCTTCGCACGGGCGATGGTGGTGGCCATCGGCTCGAGTCGGAAGATGAACTCCTCGCGGCGCTGCCAGGCCTGCTCCGCGAGTTCGTCGGCCAGCGATTCGCCACGCTCGCGTCCGGCCTCGCCGTCGGCGACGACGACCACCGACAGGCCGGCGAACGGGATGTCGGCCAGCGGAAACCCGCCGAAGACCGATGCATTGAGCACCTCGCCACTGGCTTCCGCCGCGCGGGCACGGCCCATGATGTCCTTCATCGGCTGGAACTGGGGCGAGTGCTGGTTCATGTGCGTGAGCATGGGCAGCCAGCGGTGAATCACGAACGGCGCTGCGCGGCCCTCGAGCCGTGCCAGCAGCGTATGGGCGGCTCGCTCGCCGGTCTCGCGCATGTCGACATGCGGATAGGTCCGATAGCCCGTGATGATGTCGGCCCGTGCGGCCAGCGCCGGGCTGATATTGGCGTGGAAGTCGAGCGCGACTGCGATCGGGACCTCGGGTGCGATGTCCCGAATTCGGCGCAACAGCTCTGCTTCGCCGTCGTCGAGCCCCTCGGCGACCATCGCGCCATGCAGGTCGAGCATCACGGCATCGCAGCCACGTTTCACCGCCTCGACGATCGCATCGGCCATCGTGTCGTAGGCGACCCGGTCGGTCGGCGCGCTGGGCGCGGCGTTGGCATAGACGGGAACGTCGATTTCGCCCCCGGCTTCACGTGCGGCGGCGACGAAGGCGGCAAAGGCCACATTGACATGGCCGAACGCATCGATCGCCCGCTGTCCGGTGAGCATCGGGCCGTCCTGTGGGCCCAGCGCCGAGGTGCGCGAGAAGAACGAGGCGAGTGGGGTCGCGACGGGCGAGAAGGTATTGGTCTCGTGCAGCATGCCGGCGACGACGAAACGGCGCGTCATTGGTGTCTCCGCGAAGAATCCGACTTGCGCCGATAATGCCATGCGCGGCGGCGGTCGGGGCCTCCGCGATCAGTCATGGGCGAGCGGTCGGGTTCCGTACACGGGGCGTGCCGTCGCCGTCGGGTTTTCCAGACAACGATGGAGTGGGACATGCGCGAGTTGGAGAGGCTCTCGGAGCTTGAGGCATTGCAAGGCGAGGAGATCGGGGTCGGCGAATGGATGGAGGTGACGCAGCACCAGATCGATCTGTTTGCCGATGCAACCGGCGACCATCAATGGATTCACGTCGATCCCGAGCGCGCCGCGAAGGGACCGTTCGGTGCCACGATCGCGCACGGCTTCCTGACCCTGTCGCTGCTGCCCAAGCTGGTCGAGTCGACCCTGCGGGTCGCCGACGTGAAGATGGGCGTGAACTACGGGTTGAATCGGGTCCGCTTCACCTCGCCAGTGCCGGCTGGCTCGATGCTGCGCGCGCGTACGCGGCTGCTCAAGTACGAGCCTCTAGAGGTCGCCAGCGGCTACGGTGCCCAGGTCACCACCGAGGTGACGATCGAGATGAAGGGGGCCGATCGCCCTGCCTGTGTGGCCGAGTCGATCGGGCGCCGCTACGCGTAGTCGGATCCTGTCGCGGTGGCCGACTGAGGTCCGTCGTCGAGTCCGAGGCCCTTGCGGCTCAGGCGGCGATCGGGTCGGCGACCGGATAGCGTCGCGCCATCGCCTCGAGTGCGATCGGCCGGATCCGCTCGGCCTGACCGGCACTGCCGAAGGCCTCGAAGCGGGCCAGGCAGATCTCGCCGGCCGCGGCGCGAGCGGCGGCCAAGGCCTTGCGGGGGTCGAATTCGGACGGCTGCTCGGCGAGGTCGCGGCGGATGGCGCCGCTCATTGCCAGACGGATGTCCGTATCGATGTTGACCTTGCGCACGCCATTGCGGATCCCGCGCACGATCTCCTCGACAGGAACGCCGTAGGTCTCGCGCAAGCTTCCACCGTACGCACGAATGATCTCCAGCCACTCCTGCGGCACCGACGACGAGCCGTGCATGACCAGGTGTGTATCGGGGATGCGCTCGTGGATCCGGGCGATGCGATCGATCGCAAGGATGTCGGCGCTCGGACGACGAGAGAACTTGTAGGCACCGTGGCTGGTGCCGATCGCAATCGCCAGCGCATCGACATGGGTCTCGGCGACGAACCTGGCGGCCTCGTCGGGGTCGGTCAATAGCGCATCGTGCGAAAGCCTGCCGCTCGCCCCGATGCCGTCTTCCTCGCCCGCTTCGCCCGTCTCGAGCGACCCGAGGCAGCCGAGTTCGCCCTCGACCGAGACGCCGATCGGGTGAGCGATGTCGCAGACCCGACGGGTGACCGCGACGTTGTATTCATAGCTTGCCGGCGTCTTGCCGTCCTCGCGCAGCGATCCGTCCATCATCACGCTGGTGAAGCCCGAACGGATCGCCTGCTGACAGACCGCGACGCTGGTGCCATGGTCCTGGTGCAGGACCACCGGAATGTCCGGATGCGTCTCGACCGCGGCGAGCACCATGTGGCGCAGATAGGCTTCGCCGGCGTACTTGCGTGCACCTGCCGAGGCCTGCAGGATCACCGGGCTCATCGCTTGTTGCGCGGCCTCCATGATCGCCTGGATTTGCTCGAGATTGTTGACGTTGAACGCGGGTACGCCGTAGTCGTTCTCGGCGGCGTGGTCGAGTAGTTGTCGCAGCGATATCAGTGCCATCGTGGTTCTCGTCGGGGGCTCTTGGGATGGTGGAATCCGTGGCCGGCGCAGCCGACCGGCTTCAGGCGCCGGTTCGACGTCGTTCGATCACCGTACGAACGGCATCGGCGACACGTGCCGCTGTCATGCCGAGATGATCGAACACCTCGTTGCCAGGGCCCGACTCGCCGAAGCGATCGATTCCGACGACCTCGCCGTCGCAGCCGGCCAGTCGCCACCAGCCGTCGGTGGTGCCGGCCTCGACGACCACGCGCGGCAAGTCGCGCCGCAGCACCGCGTCGCGCCAGCCGGGGTCCTGCGCATCGAAGGTCCTGACCGAGGGCATCGAGACCACGCGCACGCCGACGCCTTCGGCACCGAGCAAGTCGGCCGCTGCGATCGCGAGGCCGACCTCCGAACCGGTCGCGATCACCGTGGCGGCGGCCCCATCAGCGTCGCGCAGCACGTAGCCGCCGCGGCTGATCGCATCCGTGGTCGCCCCGTCGCGAGCCTGGACCTGCAGCGCCTGGCGCGAGAGCACCAGCGCGGTGGGCCCGTCGGCACGACGCAGCGCGCTCACCCACGCGGTTGCGGTCTCGGCCGCGTCGCAGGGGCGCCAGACGTCGAGGCCCGGGATCATCCGCAGGCTGGCGACATGCTCGACCGGTTGGTGAGTCGGCCCGTCTTCGCCCAATCCGACCGAATCATGCGTCAGCACATGCACGACGCGGCGCTTCATCAGGGCCGCCATGCGGATCGCGTTGCGCGAGTAGTCGGAGAAGGTCAGGAAAGTCCCCCCGAACGGGATGTAGCCGCCATGCAGCGCGATCCCGTTCATCACCGCGCTCATGCCGAATTCGCGAACGCCATAGTTCAGGTGGCGCCCGCCGGGCGTGCCCGCGCGCACCGGCTCGCAGCCGGGCCAGTCGGTCAGGTTCGAGCCGGTGAGGTCGGCCGAGCCACCGAGCATTTCGGGCAGGGCCAAAGCGAGCCGGGCGATCGCGAGCTGGGAGGCCTTGCGGGTCGCCACCGCCTTGTCGTCGGCCGCCAGCGCGGCGATCGCACTCGACGCGAGCTGCTCGAAGTCGTCCGGCAACTCGCCGCGCATGCGCCGCCGAAACGCGTCGGCAAGGTCGGGGTACTCGGCGCGGTAGGCGGCGAACCGGCCTTCCCAATCCTGGCGGCGCGCATGGCCGGCGGCGCGAGCGTCCCACTGCTCGCGGGCCGCGGGCGGCACCTCGAAGGGTGCATATTCCCATCCTAGCGCGCGTCGCGTCGCGGTGGTCTCGTCGGCGCCCAGCGGCTCGCCATGCGCCTTGGCCGTGTCGACGCGTGCGGGCGAACCCTGACCGATGTGGGTGCGACAGCGGATCAGGCTCGGGCGGCCGGCCGCCTTGGCCTCGCGCAGCGCCCGATCCACGGCGTCGACGTCATGGCCGTCGATCGGCCCGATCACGTTCCAGCCGTAGCCGGTGAAACGCTGGCCGACGTCGTCGGCGCACCAGTTCTTGACCTTGCCGTCGATCGAGATGCCATTGTCGTCGAACAGCACGGTCAGCTTGGCCAGGCCCAGCGTGCCGGCGAGCGAGCAGGCTTCGTGGCTGATGCCCTCCATCAGGCAGCCGTCGCCGGCAAACGCATAGGTGCGATGATCGACGATGGCGTGCCCGGGGCGGTTGAATTCGTCGGCGAGCAGTCGCTCGGCCAGCGCCATCCCGACGGCGTTCGCCAGGCCCTGGCCGAGCGGGCCGGTGGTCGTCTCGACGCCCGGGGTCACATCGACCTCCGGATGTCCGGGCGTACGGCTGCCAAGCTGGCGGAAGCGCCGGATCTCCTCGAGTGGCAGTTCGTAGCCGCTCAGGTGCAGCAGCGCGTAGATGAGCATCGACGCGTGGCCGTTCGAGAGCACGAAGCGGTCCCGGTCGGGCCAGTCGGGCACACCCGGATCGTGTTGCAGATGGCGTTGCCAGAGCGCGACGGCCATCTCGGCCATGCCCATCGGCGCGCCCGGGTGTCCGGACTTGGCCTGGTTGACTGCATCGATCGCAAGAAAGCGCAATGCATTGGCGCTGAGCGTGTCGGGCGTGACCACGGGCGTACCCGTCCTGGCAGGATCGGTCATCAGGGCTTCTCCTTCGAGTGGTCGGGCAGGGCGAGCCATCAGCCCAGGCCGAGCGTCTTCTTGCGTCGGTCCATGAGTCGCCAGATGAATGGCGTGAAGATCAACTGCATCGCCAGTTCCATCTTGCCGCCAGGCACGACGATGGTGTTCGCCCTCGACATGAAGGAGTCGTGCAGCATGTTCATCAGATATGGAAAGTCGATTCCGTTCGGGTTTGCGAAGCGGATCACCAGCATGCTCTCATCCGCGCTCGGGATGTCGCGCGCAATGAAGGGATTCGAGGTGTCGACGATCGGCACGCGCTGGAAGTTCACGTGGGTGCGTTCGAACTGGGGGCAGATGTAGTGGACATAGTCGGGCATCCGACGCAGGATCACGTCCATCACCGCCTCGGTCGAATAGCCCCGCGTGGAGCGGTCGCGATGGATCTTCTGGATCCACTCCAGGTTGATGACCGGCACCACGCCGACCAGCAGATCCGGGTACTTGGATACATCGATGTCGCCGTCGCGGACCGCGCCGTGAAGGCCTTCGTAGAACAACAGGTCGGTGTCGGCCGGAATGGACTCCCATGGCGTGAAGGTGCCCGGCTCCTGCGAGTAGGGTCTTGCTTCGTCCTCGTTGTGCAGGTACTTGCGGCACTTCCCGGTACCGGTTCGCGCGTAGTCGCGGAACATCTCCTCGAGCTCGGCAAACAGGTTCGAGTCCGGACCGAAATGACTGAACTGACGGTTTCCGGCGGCCTCCTGCTCGGCCATCGCATGGCGCATCTCGGCACGGTCGAAGCGATGGTAGCTGTCGCCCTCGACCAGCGCCGCCGTGACGCCCTCGCGGCGAAAGATCTTCTCGAAGGTTCGGGTCACCGACGTGGTGCCGGCGCCCGAGGAGCCGGTGATCGCGATGATCGGGTGCTTGTGCGACATCGTCGTCTCCGTCAGGCAGCGTCGCGGAAGAGCCCGCGCGCATTGAACAACGGGGTGTCCGGGCCGCCGCGGGTGCCATCCTCCGCGTGGTAGCGCTCGATGCGCTCGACCTCGGCGCGCGAACCGAACACGAAGCCCATGCGCTCGTGGATCGATTCCGGCTTCACACCGAGCACCGGCACTGAACCGGTGCTCGCGCGCCCGCCAGCCTGCTCGATCAGGAAGCCGATCGGATTGCACTCGTAGAGCAATCGCAATCGACCCTTCTTCTTCGGGTCCTTGGTGTCGCGCGGATACATGAACACGCCGCCTCGAGTCAGGATCCGATGCGCCTCGGCCACCAGCGACGCGATCCAGCGCATGTTGAAGTCGCGGTCGCGCACGCCGTTTCGGCCTGCCAGGCATTCTTCGACGTAGCGGCGCACCGGCGGCTGCCAGAAGCGGCTGTTCGACGCATTGATCGCGAACTCACTGGTTTGCTCGGGTACCGTGACATTGGAGCGCGTCAGGATGAACTCGCCGATCTCCGGCTCGAGCGTGAACATGTGCACACCGCGTCCGACCGAGAGGACCAGCATCGTCGACGGTCCGTAGATGGCGTAGCCGGCGGCCACCTGCCGCTCACCCGGCTGCAGGAAATCCTCCGCCGTCACCGGTCGGCCGTGCGCTGGCGCGCGCAGGATCGAGAAGATGCTGCCAACCGAGACATTGACATCGATGTTGGAGGACCCGTCGAGCGGGTCGAACGCGAGCAGGTATTCGCGACCATCGTGCTCGTCGGTGGCAACGACGATCGGCGCGTCGGCTTCCTCGGAGATCAGGCCGGCCAGGTTGCCTCCCCAGCCGGCGCAATGCGTGAAGGTCTCGTGGGCGATGAGGTCGAGCCGCTGCTGGGTCTCGCCATGCGTGTTGACGGCGTCGGACGAACCCAGCATGTCCGCCAGCGCCCCGTAGGCGACCTTGCGCGAGATCGTCTTGCAGGCCAGCGCGACCGCCAGTAGCAGGCTGTTGAAGCCGCCGGAGGCATCGGGGTAGCGACGGCGCTCCTCGATCAGGAACTGGGTCAGCGTCGTCTCGTGACGGATCATCGAATCTCTCCTGGGCTGGTCTGCAGGCGCGAGCGATTTGGGCCACGCGAGGCCTCGCGTGGGGGCAGCAACTGGTGCCATGCCCGAAGGCCCGCGACGTCGACCCATCGGTTGGGCATGCCGGTCGGCGGCGCATCCAGGGGATGGTCGGGGTCGCCCAGGTTGGGCAATACCAGGTTGGCGTCGCCCAGGTCCTCGGCGCGGGTGTAGAGGCTGGGCGTGGCGATCGTCGCGATGCCGGCGGCGCTTGCGGCCGCGACGCCGGGCGGACTGTCCTCGAAGGCGATCGCCTCGGATCCCGGGACCCCGAGCCGTCGAAGGCACTCGAGATAGACGTCGGGCGCCGGCTTCTTGCGAACCACCATGTTGCCTGCGACGATCGCGGCGAAGCGCTCGCGCCAGTCGGGACTCAGTGCGGGCTCGAGCAATACGTCGAGGTTCGCCTGCGTGGTGGTCGACGCGATCGCGACAACCAGGCCGCCACCCTCTGCCTCGTCGAGCAAGCGGACGATTCCCGGGCGCAGTCGCGAGGTCAGTTCGTCGCCCATCTGCGCGTAGTGTCGGGTCTTGCGCGCGTGCAGGCGGGCGATCATCTCGCCGTCGACCTCGTGTGCCGGCCCCTGCGGTCGCGCAAGGCCGCCGTGAAACCAGGCCGACAGTCGTTCGTGCCCACCCGGCACGGTCAGCAGCTTCCGATAGGTCTCCGGATCCCATCGGTCGGGCAGGCCGGCTTCGGCGAATGCTGCGTTGAAGGCGGCGCGGTGACGCTCCTCGGTCTCGGCCACCGTCCCGTCGATGTCGAAGATCAGTACGCTCAGGGCCATCGTCTACTCCGCTTGTGCGAACACGCTGCTCGCGAGGATGTCGGTCGCTTCGAGGGTCGAGAGCCGGGCGGCATCGGCCTCGCCGATTTGTCCGAACAGCCGGCTCGCATGTCGAAGCCGCGCCCGATCGAGTGCATTGCGCACGCTGCGCGCGTTGGCGAAGTGCGGCTGGCGACGCCGGTGTTCGATATACCGGACGAAGGCGCCCTGGGCGCCCTCGTCGAAACGATACCCGATGTTCACGAGCATCTTCTGCGCGATCTGCATCAGCTCGGCGTCGTCATAGTCGGGGAAATCGATGTGATGCGCGATGCGCGACGAGAACCCCGGATTGCACTCGAAGAAGGTCGTCATTCGGTCCTTGTAGCCGGCCAGGATGACGACCAGGTCCTCGCGCTGGTTCTCCATGACCTGAAGCAGGATCTCGATCGCCTCCTGGCCGTAGTCGCGCTCGTTCTCGGGCCGGTAGAGGTAGTAGGCCTCGTCGATGAACAAGACCCCGCCCATCGCGCGCTTGAGTACTTCCTTGGTCTTGGGCGCGGTGTGCCCGATGTACTGGCCGACCAGGTCGTCTCGGGTGACCGCGACCAGGTGACCCTTGCGGACGTAGCCCAGTCGATGGAGGATCGAAGCCATCTTCATCGCGACCGTGGTCTTGCCGGTGCCCGGATTGCCGGTGAAGCACATGTGCAAGCCAGGTGCCGCCGACGCGAGCCCATGGGCGCGGCGCGCGGCGTCGACGACCAGCAGGGCCGCGATGTCGCGGATCCGGCGCTTCACCGGTGCCAGGCCGATCAGCTCGTCGTCGAGTTCAGCGAGCAACGCGAGCACCTCGGCCTCACCGAAGCTCGGGGTGGGCGTGGTGCCGTTTCGCGCATCAGGTTCGGACACCTGATCCGTCGCCGCTCGGGCGGGCGCGGCGATCCCGGCGGACGGCGCGGGTGCGCCGCCGGTGTTCGGATTTTGCCAACGCGTGTTCACGATGCTCGCTCCTCCGGTTCATGCAGCCCGACGGTGCTCAGCCGCCGTAGCGTTGGCCCACGGGTGAGGTCGTCGCGTACGGCTCGATCGAGTAGCGTTGGATCCGGCCCGACGATTCGGTCCGTCGCAGGCGCAAGCCCGGCTCCTGCGACGGCCGGCTCGCGATGAACGAGAGCCGGACCGTCTCCCAGCCGTAGCTGGAGTCGAAGGCATTGATGCGAATGTAGTGCTCCGGAAACGTGCGGCGGCACTCGGCCAGTTCGGCCATCGCGCCCGCCGGGTCCGCGAGGTCGAACATCGGGTGGCCGAACATTTCCCAGTACGTATTGCGCGGATGGATGTCGTCGGTGTATTCGATGCTCACGGCCCAGCCCTGCGCCAGGCAGTAGGCGATCTGGCTGCGGATCTGGTCGTCGCTCAGGTCCGGCAGGAAGGAGAAGGCACCCTGTGTGATTCGCATGTCGGTTTCCTCTTGATTCGCGAAAGGCGGGATCGCGGCAGACGGGCTCAGGCCACGGCCGGCGTGGCCACGAAGTCCGACGTGTCGGTGCTGGCGTAGTTGAAGCTCACGTCCTTCCAGGTGTCGAGCGCGGCCTGCAGCGGCTGGCAGTCCTGGGCGGCGCGCTTCAGGATCTCGGGCCCCTCGGTGCGAATGTCGCGGCCCTCGTTGCGGGCCAGCACCATTGCCTCGAGGGCGACCCGGTTCGCGGTGGCGCCCGCCTGGATGCCCATCGGGTGGCCGATCGTGCCGCCACCGAACTGCAACACGACGTCGTCGCCGAACAGGTCGATGAGCTGGTGCATCTGGCCCGCATGGATGCCGCCGGAGGCCACCGGCATCACCTTGCGCAAGCCGCCCCAGTCCTGCTCGAAGAAGACGCCGCGCGGCAGGTCGACCTGGTTGTGCGTCTCTCGGCACACGTTGTAGTAGCCCTGGACCGTCATCGGGTCGCCCTCGAGCTTGCCGACCGCGGTGCCCGTGTGCAGATGGTCGACGCCGGCCAGGCGCAACCACTTCGCGATCACTCTGAACGACACGCCGTGCGACTTCTGGCGCGTATAGGTGCCGTGGCCGGCCCGGTGCATGTGCAGGATCATGTCGTGCTTGCGGCACCAGTTGGAGATCGACTGGATCGCGGTCCAGCCGATGATCAGGTCCACCATCACGATCACCGAGCCCAGTTCGTGCGCGAATTCGGCGCGCTCGTACATGTCCTCCATCGTGCCGGCGGTGATGTTCAGGTAGTGGCCCTTGATCTCGCCGGTGGCCGCGCTCGCCGAATTCACCGCCTCCATGCAATACAGGAAGCGGTCGCGCCAGTGCATGAACGGCTGCGAGTTGATGTTCTCGTCGTCCTTGACGAAATCCAGCCCGCCCTTGAGGGCCTCGAAAACGACGCGTCCGTAGTTCTTGCCCGACAGGCCCAGCTTCGGCTTGGTGGTCGCGCCCAACAGCGGCCGGCCAAACTTGTCCAGCCGTTCGCGCTCGACGACGATGCCGGTGGGCGGGCCTCGGAAGGTCTTCACATAGGCGACCGGGAAGCGCATGTCCTCCAGTCGGGCTGCCTTCAGCGGCTTGAAGCTGAAGACGTTTCCGATGATCGAGGCGGTCAGGTTCGCGATCGAGCCTTCCTCGAACAAGTCCAGTTCGTAGGCGATCCACGCGAAGTACTGCTCCGGATTGTTGGGAACCGGCTCGACCTTGTATGCCTTGGCGCGATAGCGATCGCAGGCGGTCAGGCGATCGGTCCACACCACGGTCCAGGTCGCGGTGGACGACTCGCCGGCCACCGCCGCGGCCGCTTCCTGCGGGTCCACGCCTTCCTGTGGCGTGATCCGGAACAGCGCCAGCAGGTCGGTTTCCCTGGGCTGGTAGTCGGGCTGCCAGTAGCCCATCTGCGCATATTTCAGCACCCCGGCCGAGTAGCGCTTCTTGGTGTCGGTGATCCGATTCAGGTCGTTCGTGCCCATCGCCATCGGCCTCGTGTTGTGCTGTCGACGTTCGAAGCCTAAGGAGGTATCGAGATCAGGTCTATTCAAAACGAATGAACAAATACATAATCAAGAGTTATGAATAAGAGGTCCAAAGCGGTACCGCAGCATCGCGGGCAGGGTTTGGCGGGGACCGTCCCGCCGGCAGCCGGTGCCGAACGGCTCCCTTCCGTCGGGCGGCGGCGGTTCACGCTGCGGCAACTCGAGGTGCTGGTGGCGCTGGCGCGCGAAGGCAGCGTCACGGCGGCAGCCGAGCGGCTGCACCTGACTCAGCCGGCCGTCTCCATGCAGTTGCGCCAGCTCGAGAACGCGGTCGGGCTGGCGCTGGTCGAGCACGTGGGCCGGGGGCTGCGGATCACGGACGCCGGTCGGGTGCTGCGCGAGCATGCCGAGGAGATCCTGAGCCGGCTCGACGATTTCGACGCCACCACGCACGCGTTGCGCGGTGCAGGGCTCGGTCGGGTGCGACTTGGCGTCGTGAGTACGAGCAAGTATTTCGTGCCCGGCTTGATCGCACTGTTCATGCGGGCTCATCCCGGCGTCGAGTTTCGGCTCACCGTTCACAACCGCGAGGAGATCATCGCGGCGCTGCGCGACTACACGATCGATCTCGGTGTCATGGGACGGCCACCGAACGAGCGCGACTTCGACGGTCAGGCCTTTGCGCCCAATCCGCTGATCGTCGTCTCGGCGCCGTCGCATCCGATGTCCCGGCGGCGGGCGATCGAGCTCTCGGAACTCGGTGGCGAGGCATTCATCGTGCGCGAGCGTGGCTCGGGTACGCGCCACGCGATGGAGCGCCTGTTCGGCGAGGCCGGGATCGACTTCCGGGCCGTGATGGAAGCCGACAGCAACGAGACGATCAAGCAGGCGGTCATGGCCGGCATGGGGATCGGATTCCTGTCGATCCACACGGTGCGTGCCGAGCTCGCGGCCGGGCGGATCGCCATGCTCGATGTCGCCGGGCTGCCGCTGCGCCGTCAGTGGTTCGTGGTCGGCGAGGCAGGGCGCCGTCTCGGGCCCGCTGCCGCAGAGTTCCGGGAATTCCTGCTTCGCGAGGCGGAGGGGCTGCTGCGAGGCGGGTTCTGACGATCGCCTGCGGGCTTGCGTGCCTGCTCGCTCGACCCTCGGCCGCGTGTCAGGACGCCCGCAGCCAACGATAGACGGTTCGCTCGCTGACACCGAGTTCGGCGGCCACCCGGGCCCGATTGCCGCCGTGGCGTTGCAATGCCTCTTCGAGGAGGTGCCTGCGTGTCGATTCGAGGCGCCCTGTCACCGGTCGCGGATCGAGCGGGGGTCCCGGTTCGACACGGGGCGGCACGCTGAGGCCGTCGGTGTTCGAAAACGGCCCTCTGCCCTCGGGCAGGGTTCGGCCGATCGAGTCGGCGCTGATCGACGGTCCGTGAGCCAGTGCGCGCTGCAGCAGATTGCGCAACTCGCGAATGTTGCCTGGCAGCGGCATCTCGCGCAGCAACTCGATCGCAGCATCCTCGATGACGGTGCCGCGATGGCCATCGAGTCGCGCCAGCAATGCGCGGGCGATCAGTGCGATGTCCTCGCGCCGCTCACGAAGCGTGGGGATACGGACCTCGTGCGTCGCCAGCCGGTAGAAGAGATCGAGCCGAAATTCGCCGCCGTCGACCAGCGCGCGCAGATCGCGGTTGGTCGCCGCGACGATTCTGACCCTGACTTGTGAGGGCTGGTGCGCGCCCAGGCGGCGGACTTCCCCGGTGTCGATCGCCCGCAGCAACTTGGCCTGCATCGCCAGCGGCAGCTCGCCGATCTCGTCGAGGAACAGCGTGCCACCGTTTGCGGTCTCGAATAGCCCGGCGCGTGATTGCGAAGAGCCCGTGAACGCGCCGCGTTCATGGCCGAACAGCTCGCTCTCGAACAGGGCTTCGGGGATCGACGCACAGTCCACGACCACGAAGGGGCCGCCGGCCTGCGGCGAGCGCTCGTGGACGAATCGGGCGGCCAGTTCCTTGCCAACGCCACTCTCGCCGGTCAGCAGGACACTGCCGGGTAAGCTTGAAGCATGGATCAGGCGCTGGACCGTCTGCAGGAATGCCGGCGACTGCCCGATCATTCGATCGAGCGTTCGTCCGCCGCTCGTCGACTCGCGCTCGAGTCGCTCGATGCGCTCGATGCGCTCGGCGAGCAGCCAGCGCCCGCCGAGTTGGATCGGCGTGCCGCGAACGCGCACTCGCTCGGGGCGGTGATCGGCATCGAGATGGACGTGTAGGGTGTCGACGGCCTGTCCGCTGCTCAGTGCGCGTGCAAGCGGGCAGTCCTCGCCACGCTCGTGGCATGGAACGTCGGAGTGATGCGAGACCTGATGGCAGCGAAGCCCGACGATCCCGCTGGTTTCGGCACCATAGTTGGCCAGGTAGGCCCGGTTCGCGGCCACGATGCGGTAGTCGTCGGCGATCAGCACCACCGGGTCGTCATGGGTCTCGAGGATTTGCAATACGCCGTCTTCGGGCGGCGGCAGCGGGGTCGATTGCAGGTTGGTCATGACTGCCATTGTGTCATGGCGTCATGACAGATGCCACGTCAGGCTTTCCAGCGCGTCGAGTCGTGAGCGTCGGTCGGGAGTGCCGATCGCCCCGATGACCGGGAAATGGCCGACCGATCCTGCCCGGTGATACCGATGGCACGGAATCTGCTGTCCTTGTCGCGTGGCTTGGCGAGCGCTTGCCTGTGCTTGACGATGATCGCAGCGAAGGGCCGCCTGCCCGTCACCGCGATCATCGCGCCGTGCCGACCCGGACGATCGAGAGGTAGTCGTGGACATCAAAGCCTCGGTTTTGCAGCGCGTCAGCGAATGGGAGCGAGCCGCGCTCGACGACGAATGCCGCCATTGCGCGATACGCTCGTCGGCCTTGTTCGCCGAGCTCACCGACGAGGACTTCGAGCGGATCCATCGGCCGATCGATCGGGTTCGCCTCGCGCCGGGAGCCGTGATCTTCAATGACGGCGACGCGGCCGAGGCCTTGTTCACTGTGCGGCGCGGCGCGGTCAAGATAGAGCACGTGCTGCCGGACGGGCGCTCGCGCATCACGGCCATGCATCATGCGGGCGACCTGATCGGACTGTCGGGCTACGCCGCGCGCCGACACGATGCCCGCGCGGTGGCCCTCACCGAGGTGGAATTGTGCCGCCTGCCGGTATCGCTGCTCAGAGAGCTCGAGGCGTGCTCGCCCCGCTTGCAGGCGGGGCTGGAGGCCAAGTGGCTTGCGGCGCTGCGCGAGGCCAATGCGTGGCTTACCGAGCTGTCGGTCGGCTCGATCGGTGCGCGCGTGGCGCGGCTGCTGCTGAAGTTCCCCGCCGACCCTGAAGACCGGATCACCGTGTGTTCGCGCCAGGACATGGGCGCGATGCTCGGCGGCGTGGCACTCGAGACCGTGAGCCGGGTGATGAGCCGGTTCCAGCGCGAAGGCGTACTCGAGTCGCTCGATCGCGTCGGACGCGTCTATCGCGCCGATCTCGCGGCGCTGCGTCGTATCGCGGCCGACGGTTGAGGGCGACGGCTTCGCGGTGGGGCTCGATTGCGGCCGGGCCCGATGCGAGGATCAGTTCGCGCTCGAGAGCCCTCGCCGGGGGAGCGCGAGCGCGAACGCCAGGCCGATCGCGGCGAACAGGGTCGCGGCTTCGAATACACGGGTGAACGCCGGGGCCAGCGACTCGGCCGGGATCGACTTCAACGCCGTACCCGCGCCGGCGATCGAGGTGCCGATCTCGAGCTGACCGAACAGGACCGCGCTCAATGCCGCGATCCCGAACGCGCTGCCCAGCGTGCGGCACAGCGCAGTGGTGGCGGTCACGATGCCGACCTGCTCGCGGGGAACGGCCTCCTGCGGTGCAACGATCGTTGGCGGAATGGTGATGCCGACCCCCAGCCCGCCAACGACCATCGCCAGGCCGAGCACGAGCGGCGAGTGCAGTGGCAGCGTGCTCAGCCCGGCCATGCCGGCGATCTGCATGACGGCGCCCCCGATCAGCAGGGTCCGCGGCCTCGCCAGGCCCCACATCGCGCGGCCGCCGAACATGGATCCGACCGGCACGGCCAGCGAGATCGGGACCAGCCAGAGGGCGACCTGGTCGGCGCGCATGCCTCCCAGCGACAGGAACAGCATCGGAAGCAGTACCGACACGCCGACGAGCACGACGAAGGACATGCCGGTGGTCACGCAGCACAGCCACACGGTGCGGTTCGCCAGCAGGCTCGGCGGCAGAATCGGTTCAGGCGCCCGGTGCTCGCGCCAGGCCAGCATGACGGCGGCAAGCGCGCTGGTGCAGAACAGGCCCAGCGTCATCACGGATTGCGCGCCGTGTCCCTGGCCGATGCGGGTGAGGGCGGTCATCAGGCAACCCAGGGTCGCACCGAGCAGCAAGGCGCCGGCATAGTCGATCGGCCGTCGTCGACGCACGATCGGAAGCGTGCGCAGGACCCGAGCGGCCAGCGCGAATGCCAGCAGCCCCAGCGGTACGCTGATACCAAACACCGCGCGCCAGGACAGGTAGTGCGTCAGCAGGCCGCCAAGCAAGGGACCCGCGACGGCCGCGATCGCGAACACGCCCGCCAGGTAGCCCTGGTAGCGACCGCGCTCGGGCCCCGGCGCGACGTCGGCCACCACCGTCTGCACCAGGGAAATGAGACCGCCACCACCGATGCCCTGCAGCAGCCTGAACGCGAGCAGCCAGCTCATCGACTGCGCCAGGGTGCTCAGGCCCGCGCCGACCACGTAGATGACGATCGCCGCGGCTAGCACCGGCCATCGGCCGAACAGGTCCGAGAGCTTGCCGTAGATCGGGGTGGCGACCGTCGATGCGACCAGGTAGCCGGACACCACCCAGGGAACGAGGTCGAGTCGGCCCAGGTCGCCGGCGATCGCGACCAGCGCGATCGATACGATCATCTGGTCCAGGGCCGCTAGAAACAGCGACAGCAGCAGGCCCAGCACGATCCGAAGCACCTGCGCTCGCGGCAGGCGCAATGGTTCCGGCGCGCGATCGGCCGATTGCAGGCTCACGTCAGAAGAAGGCCTGGATTCCGGTCTGCGCACGGCCCAGGATCAGCGCATGGATGTCGTGGGTTCCCTCGTAGGTATTGACCACCTCGAGGTTCACCATGTGGCGGGCGATGCCGAATTCGTCGCTGATGCCGTTGCCACCGAGCATGTCGCGCGCCATCCGGGCGATGTCGAGCGCCTTGCCGCAGGAATTGCGCTTCATGATCGAGGTGATCTCGACCGCGGCCGAACCGTCGTCCTTCATCCGTCCCAGCCGCAGGCAACCCTGCAGCCCGAGCGTGATCTCGGTCTGCATGTCGGCGAGCTTCTTCTGGATCAGCTGGTTCGCTGCCAGCGGGCGCCCGAATTGCTTGCGATCGAGTACGTACTGGCGCGCCGTGTGCCAGCAGCTCTCGGCGGCGCCCAGTGCGCCCCAGGCGATGCCGTAGCGTGCCGAGTTCAGGCAGGTGAACGGACCCTTGAGCCCTTCCACGCCAGGCAGCAACTGCGACTGCGCGACGGGCACCTGGTCCATCACGATTTCGCCGGTAATGGACGCGCGCAGCCCGACCTTGCCCTCGATCTTCGGCGCGCCAAGCCCCTTCATGCCCTTTTCGAGGACGAATCCCTTGATCTTGCCGTCGAACTCGCCGCCCTGGCACTTGGCCCAGACCACGAACACATCGGCGATCGGGGAATTGGAGATCCACATCTTGGAGCCGGTGAGCTCGTAGCCGCCGTCGACCGCCTTGGCGCGAGTCTGCATCGAGCCCGGATCGGAGCCGTGGTTGGGTTCGGTCAGGCCGAAGCAGCCGATCCATTCCCCGCTGGCCAGCTTGGGCAGGTACTTCTGCCGTTGCTCTTCGGTGCCGAACTCGTAGATCGGCAACATGACGAGCGAGCTCTGCACGCTCATCATCGACCGGTAGCCGGAGTCGACTCGTTCGACCTCGCGGGCGATCAAGCCGTAGCTGACATAGTTCAATCCGGGGCCGCCGTACTGCTCGGGAATGGTCGGGCCCAACAGGCCGATCGCGCCCATTTCCGGAAAGATCGCCGGGTCGGTCTTTTCGTGGCGGAAGGCCTCGAGCACGCGTGGCGCGAGCTTCTCCTGGCAATAGGAGCGCGCGGCCTCGAGCACCATGCGCTCGTCCTCGGTGAGCTGAGACTCCATCAACAACGGGTCGTCCCACTTGAACGACGCCTTACCCGGCCCGGCCATCTGCAGCTCCTTCGAATTGGTTCAATCTGACGCCCGCGGCATGCCGTCGCGCGTTCGCAGCGAAGTTTACGCCCGCCCGAGCGGACGGTCGTTCCGGCGCGGCCGCCATCGCAGGCGATTCGGCGGAGATCGCCCGCGGGTGCGGGCGACATCAGTCCGGGATGATCGCAGTCGCTTCGATCTCCACGAGCGCTTCGTCCTCGATCAGGGCCACGACCTGCACGGCGGTCATGGCCGGGTAGGCCGTGCCCCCCTCGCTGGTGTGCATCAGGGTCCGGTATGCGTCGCCCAGGGCGCGCCCCCCCGCCAGATAGGCCTTCTTGTCGGTCACATACCAGGTCATTCGGACGATGTGCTCGGGTCGGCCGCCGGCCTCATGCAGGACGCGCAGGAGGTTCTCCAGCGCCTGGCGAGCCTGACCGACGAAGTCGTGGTGCTCGAATCGACATTGGGCATTCCAGCCGATCTGGCCGGCGATCGAGACCACTGTGCCGCGCGCGGCGATCCCGTTCGAATAACCGCGCGGTTTTGCCCAGCCATCGGGCTGCAGGATCTTCATGTTGGCGTCTCCTCGGCAAGATAGTGCTGCATGTTCTCGCGCAGCGACTCGGGCCATGGCTGCGGTCGCGCGCTCGACTGGGCCATGCACACGAGCGTCTGCCGAACCCGTACCCTTGACTCGTCGCCGCATCGCGCCTCGCGCCTGAGCGTCACCGAGCTCGTACCGAGGCGCTCGATTTCGTGCGAGATCGTGAGCCGGTCGCCGATCCGCGACGGACGGTCGAAGTCGGTCTCCAGGCGAACCGTGGGCACGGCCAGGCCCATCGGCCCGTGCAAGCGGGCGAAATCCGCGCCCAACTCGGCGAACCAGTCTTCGACATGGTCATTCAACAGCACGAAATACTGCGGAAAGAACACGATGCCGGCGAAATCGCAATGGGCATAGCGAACCAGGTACTCTCGGGTGAACTTCATCGGTGGTGTGCTCGAGGCTCCGTCGAGGTGCACGCGCCACCTGGGGGCCTATGCCCCCCGTGTGGGGTGAACCCCGAATTCGGTCGTGCCGAAGTATAGATCTTGATGCGGCCCGCCATGGGCGGCGGGGCCGATGCCGGCACGGGCTCGTCTCGTGGGTGCGGCTATCATGTCGGCATCGACAGACCGCGTGACCTGCGTTGGATGCCACTTGGCGCACGCGACGAATACGACATGCTTTCGATTCTGAACGAGTTGGTCGAGAAGCGGATTGCCGAGGCGAGCGCGCGGGGCGAATTCCAGGATCTGCCCGGGCGTGGCCGTCCACTCGTACTCGACGATGATCGACTGGTGCCCGAGACGCTTCGGGTCGCCTATCGGGTGTTGAAGAACTCGGGGCACGTGCCGCCAGAGGTCGTGGCGGTGCGCGAACTGGGCGAGCTGCTCGCCTGTGCATCGGACGAGCGGGTCCATGCGCAGTCGTCGCGAGCGGGATCGGATACCGGCTCGAGCGCGTGCGCGCATCGGCGGGCTCGTCGTCTCATGGCGGTATCGCTGGCGCTCGAGCAACGCGGGGTGAACCTGGCGGCGCCGGCCTGGGACATGTATCGCTCGGCGGCGTTGGCGCGTCTGTCAGGCGAAGGGGGCACGGGCGACCGAGCGGATGACATTCGATCGCGAGGAGCAGCGGCGACATGAACGAACAGGTGGCGGTATTGGGTGGCGGATGCTTCTGGTGCCTCGAAGCCTGCTATGCCGACGTCGATGGCGTGCTGGGCGTGGAATCCGGCTACAGTGGCGGCCATGTGGATCAGCCCGACTATGAATCGGTCTGCGGTGGTCGCACCGGGCATGCGGAGGTCGTGCGCGTGCGCTTCGACGCCGATCTGATCGACTTCGAGACGATTCTCGGCATCTTCTTCTCGATCCACGATCCGACGACCCGGGATCGCCAGGGCAACGACGTCGGACCGCAGTACCGATCGGTGATCTTCACGGTCGACGCCTCTCAGCGCGAGGTGGCGGATGCCATGATCGAGCGACTGGAGCGCGAACGCGTGTTCGATGATCCGATCGTCACCGAGGTCATGCCGCTGACCAACTACTTCCCGGCCGAGAATTATCACCAGCGCTATTTCGAGCAGAATCCCGGCGCCGGGTACTGTCGCTTCGTGGTTGCGCCCAAGGTGCTCAAGTTTCGTCGCGAGTTCGCGAGGCGGCTCAAGCGATAGCAAGCCGTTGAAATACCTGGGGGGCAAATCACGACCCCGCCAGGTATTTCAACAGCCGGCCGAACCTCACTTGGCGGTCGTTCCGGCCGGCGCCGAAAGCGCGCGCAGATCGCCCGTGATGCGCTCGAGCGTCGCATCGTCGAAAGCGGCGAGCGCATCGGTGACCCAATCCGCGTGGGCGCCGGCCATGCGCTCGAAAGTGGCGGCCCCGTCGGTGGTGAGGACCACGTCCAGGCGACGTCGGTCACTCGTGTTCGGTGCTCGCGCCACCAGGCCGTCGGCCTGCATCCGGTCCAGCAGTCGGGAGATGTTGTTCGACGGCGAAAGCAGGCGCGATCCGAGCTCCGTGATGCTGAGTCGGTGATCGGGCGTCCGGTAGAGCTGGGACATCAGGTCGAAGCGGGTGAAATGCTGGCCGAAGGTGGCGAGCATGCGGGCATCGATGCGCGCCTCGAAGGCGCGGGCCGCCCGCACGAGTTCCAGCCACGCCCTCAGGGCACGCTGTTGTCGCCCTTCGAATCGCTTCATCGTCGTTGCCGCGCTCTTGGCCATCCGCTCGAATGCCATGTAAATACTTTACACGGCAATAGTTTACATCTAAATTGAATCGTCGGCGCGCATCGGCGACGACGAGCGAACCTGGAGATGAACATGAAGATCGTGGTTGTCGGCGGCGGTCCCGGCGGACTCTATTTCGCGCTACTGACCAAGAAGTCGCGCCCCGACTGGGACATCGAGGTCTACGAGCAGAACCGTGCGGACGATACCTTCGGCTTCGGCGTGGTGTTCTCGGACGAGACCCTGCACGAGTTCCTTTCGCGCGATCCACGGTCCTTCGATCGGTTCCAGGAGGAGTTCGCGTATTGGGACGACATCGCGATCCACTACAAGGGCAGGGAAATGCGTTGCGCGGGCAACGGCTTTTGCGGCATGTCGCGCTTCACGCTGTTGCGCATCTTGCAGGACCGTTGTCGCGAAGAAGGCGTGATCCTGAACTTCGGCGAACAGGTCGATCCGGCCACGCTCCGGGCACGGTTCCCCGACGCCGATGTGATCCTGGCCAGCGACGGAATCAACTCGCCGATTCGCGAACACTATCGCGAGGGCTTCGATCCCAGCGTCGCGGTGAAGTCGAATCGCTTCTGTTGGATGGGCTCGACGCGCCCGATGCGCGAATTCAACTACTTCTTTCGCGAGACGGCGCACGGCATCATTTGCGCGCACACCTACCAGTACGAGCGCGGACGCTCGACCTGGATCTTCGAGATGAGCGATGAATGCTGGCGCGGCCATGGCTTCGATTCACTGGACGAGGCCGGCAGCGCGGCCCTGCTCTCGTCGATCTATGCCGAAGAGCTGGATGGGCATCCGTTGCTCCTGAATCGCTCGCAGTGGCGGCAATTCCCTCGAATCTTCTGCAACAACTGGCATGTCGAGAACATCGCAATCCTGGGCGACGCCAAGGCGTCGGCGCACTATTCGATCGGGTCGGGAACCAAGCTCGCGATGGAATGCGCGATCGCCCTGTCCGATGCCGTTCTCGAGCACGCCGAGCGCGATGTCGGCCGTGCGTTCGCCGCGTACGATGAAGCGCGACGCGTGCCCTGCCAGGTGATTCAGCACAATGCCGACGTGTCGCTGGCCTGGTTCGAGCGGATGCAACGCTCCTGGGACATGGATCCGTACCAGTTCGCGATGGTGGTGATGTGTCGCGCCAAGTCGATCACCTACGACAACCTGGTGGTGCGCGACCCCGAATTCGTACGGGCGGTCGACGATGAATGGTACGAGCGTCATTTCCGGGAGACCGGCGACGACTACCGCGATAGTCGACCGACCCCGATGTTCACGCGCTTTCGATTGCGGGACATGACACTGTCGAATCGTGTCGTGATGTCGCCGATGGCGCAGTACCGGGCCGACGCCGACGGCAACCTGACCGATTGGCACCACGTCCACTACGCCTCGCACGGGCTCGGGGGCATGGGCCTGATGTTCACGGAGATGGTCTGTCCGTCGCCCGATGCGCGCATCACGCAGGGGTGCCCCGGGCTCTGGACCGATGCCCAGGCGTCGCAATGGAAGCGGATCGTCGATTTCGTCCATGCGAACGGCGATACCCGACTATGCCTGCAGCTCGGCCACGCCGGCCGCAAGGGCTCGACACAGCTCGGCTGGCAGCGGGCCGATCATCCGATCGATGACGAGGCGGCCAACTGGCCGCTGATCTCGGCGTCGGCGATTCCGTATCTGGCCGGCACGAGCCAGGTGCCACGCGCGATGGATCGCGCCGAAATGGACGCGGTGCGCGATGCCTTCGTCAGTGCCGCGCAACGGGGGGCCGATGCCGGCTTCGACATGCTCGAGCTGCATTGCGCGCACGGCTATCTGCTGGCGTCTTTCCTGTCGCCGTTGACCAACCGTCGCGACGACGAGTATGGCGGCAGCATCGAGAACCGGCTGCGCTATCCCCTCGAGGTCTTCCGGGCGATGCGCTCGGTCTGGCCGGCGGATCGGCCGATGTCGGTTCGTATCTCGGCCTCTGACTGGATGGAGGGCGGCATCTCCGAGGACGACACCTTCGCGATCGCCGAGGCCTTTCGAGACGCGGGCTGCGATCTGATGGACGTCTCGGCGGGCCAGACCGTCGCCGACCAGCAACCGGTCTATGGACGGATGTTCCAGGTCCAGTTCGCCGAGGCGATTCGCAATGTGCCGCGAATGGCGACGATGGCCGTCGGCGCCATCACGGAACCGGCCCAGGTCAACACGATCCTTCACACGCGTCGTGCCGACCTGGTCGCGCTCGCGCGTCCCCATCTGTGGAATCCGTATTTCGCACGCCAGGCTGCGGCCTGGTACGGCGTCGCCGATCAGACCTGGCCCGCGCCCTACCTGAGCGGCGCGGACCAGGCGTCTCGCGAGTACCAGAAGCTGCGTAGCGATCGTATCGATCAGCAGCGTCGAGCTCGCCCGCGCCCGGGCGGTGAAGCGGCCGGCGCATCGGGCCCGTCGTCATGGCCGGTGCCCCCGCGCAGCGGGTAGGCAGGTCGACCGCGACCAGGTGAACGAATCCGTCGGCTACTGGGCGGGCTGTTCGGCGGCTTGCTCGGCCGCGATCCGCTCCGCGACCTCGCGTGCCTTCTCTCGGGCAGCGATGTCGCCGCCGCGCGCGGCCGCCGCGTACCAGTCCAGGGCCTGTCGAAGGTCGCGAGCGACGCCGGTGCCGGACTCGTACATGGACGCGACCATGTATTGCGCGGTGACCTCGTCGCTGGCGGCGGCGCGCTCGAGCCAGCGCGCCGCCGAAACGGGGTCGTACTGGCGCCCGCGACCCAGATAGAAGGCCAGGCCGATCGCGAGTTGCGCCTGCGCATGACCATGCCCGGCCGCGCGTTCGTACCAGTCATTGGCGGTGCTCAGGTTCCGGGGCATCCAAAGCCCGTTCTCGAGCGCGGTGGCGAGCGCGTACTCGGCGGGTGGATAGCCTTGTTCGGCACTTCGGCGCAGCAGCACCAGGGCCTCTGAGAGCGGCAGGGATTCACTGTCGCCCGAGAGTCGGATCACCGCGGCGTTGAACTGCGCATTCGCGTCACCGAGGCTCGCCGCCTCGCGGTATCGTGCCAGCGCCGATTCGGTCTCTCCGCGTCGATGCAGAGCAAGCGCGTCGTCGAGCAGCACGCGCACTGCCGGCGCAGCCACCATTGCTGCCGACCGCGGCGCGACGGCCTCGGTCGATGCCGCCGATACGCGAGTCGACGCGAGCAACAGGACGGCCAGCACGGCGACGACCGGACGATTGTCGGTGTTCATCGGGAGACTCCGTCGGTGGATCGGGCAGGTCACACTTCGCCAAATGGTAGTCGGCCCGTGCTGGGTTAGACTGACATTCCCACAGGCGAGATCGGTACGCATGTCGCGTGCCGTCACCGGCGTTCTGGCCCGGAGTCCCCCGAAGATGCGAATCCCTTCCCTGAGTCGTCTACTGGCCGCCGCGCTGCTCGTGAGCGTCCTGAGCGGCTGCGGCTACAACGATATCCAGTCGGCCGACGAGGCCACCAAGTCGAGTTGGTCCGAGGTTCTGAACCAGTACCAGCGCCGGGCCGATCTGATTCCGAACCTCGTCAACACCGTCAAGGGCTATGCCAAGCAGGAAAAAGACGTCCTGCTCGGTGTGACCGAGGCCCGGGCGAAGGTCGGGCAGGTCAAGGTCGATCCGAGCGACCCGGCGTCGCTGAAGCAGTTCGAACAGGCCCAGGGCAATGTCGGCAGTGCACTGTCCCGGCTGATGGTGATCGTCGAGAACTATCCACAGCTCAAGTCGGACGCGAACTTCCGTGACCTCCAGGCCCAGCTCGAAGGGACCGAGAACCGGATCGCGGTTGCGCGCAAGCGCTATATCGATGCGATCCAGGGCTACAACGTGCTGGTCCGACGGTTTCCGGTGAACCTGACGGCCATGGTGTTCGGCTACGAGGCGCGCCCGCAGTTCACCGTCGAGAACGAGCGCGAGGTCTCGCGCGCGCCAAGCGTGAACTTCGACTCGAAGCCGGCTGCGAAGTAGGCGCCGGGAACCGGGAAGGAATCGGCGAGCCATGCGTTCCTTGGCCGGCCAGTCCCGCGGGCGCGTGCCGATGCGCTTGCAGGGCTGGCGCCAGGCGCTCGCCGGCGGCTGCTTGTTCCTGGTCTTCCTGCTCTCCCTGTTGCCCGCCACTTCGGTGGCACAAGCCGCGATCCCGGCGCTCGAGACGCGGGTGACTGATCTTGCCGGCGTGCTGGATGCGAGCCAGCGTGCCACGCTCGAGAAGAACCTGGCCGACATCGAGGCTCGCAAGGGTGCGCAGGTGGCGGTGCTGATCGTCCAGACGACGGGGCCCGAGCCGATCGAGCAGTATTCGATGCGTGTTGCCGAAGCCTGGAAACTCGGTCGTGGCAAGGTCGATGGGCGTCGCGTCGACGACGGCGCGCTGCTGTTGGTGGCCGTCAAGGATCGCCGCACCCGCCTCGAGGTCGGGTACGGGCTCGAGGGGGCGATCCCCGATGCCTATGCCAAGCGCATTCTCTCGGACGTCATCGCGCCGCGCTTTCGCCAGGGCGACTTCCCTGGCGGGCTGAGCGCCGGCGTCGACGCGATCGGCCGACTGATCGATGGCGAACCGCTTCCGGCTCCGGCACGCGCGCCACCCGATCGCCTTCCGCAGGACTGGGGGCTCGCATTCGCGCTCGGCATCGTTGCCGGCGCGATCGCCAGTGCCGTCGTCGGGCGCATGCTCGGCGCTGGCCTGGGGGCGGCGGCCGGCGGCGGCTGGCTGCTCATCGGGGGGGCCGCGATCGGGATCTCTGCCTTGGTCGGCGTGGCCGTCTTCGTCATCGTGGTCTTGTTCGGCGGTGGCCGTTCGAAGCTGAGCCGGGTCGGTCGCCACACCTATCGATCCCGTCCGCCGATCATCTTCGGGCCGGGCGGCGGATGGGGCGACGGAGGCGGCTTCGGCGGGGGTGGTGGCTTCGGCGGCGGCGGCGGTGGATTCGGCGGCGGCGGCGCATCGGGGGACTGGTGATGGCGCGATCGAGGAATCGGCTCGTCCGGGCGCTCGGCCATGCGCTTTGCACCGGCTGGATGGCACGGCGAATGTTCCCAGCCCGCACGCTCGATCGAATCGAGGCCTGTGTGAGCGCCGGCGAGCGGCGCCACGACGCGGAGATTCGCGTCGTGATCGAGGCCTCGATGGACTTGCCCGACGTGCTGCGCGGTCAGGGGGCGCGGGACCGCGCGCTCGAAGTGTTCGGACTGCTTCGGGTCTGGGATACCGCCGCGAACAACGGCGTCTTGCTCTATCTGCTGCTCGCGGATCGTGCGGTCGAGGTCATTGCGGATCGCGAAGCGGCCGCGCGTGTCGATCCTGCGCTTTGGCAGCGCGTATGCGGGCAGGTTGGCGATGCGCTGGTGTCTTCGGATCCGGCCGCAGGCCTGGTGGCAGCGATCGAAACGATGAATGTCGCCCTCGAGGCAGCGTTTCCCGCGACCGCGGGTGATCGCGACGAGTTGCCTGATCGGCCCCGGATTCTGTAGTGTGTCCGCGCCGATTGCGGATCTACAAAAAAAGGTGCCGCCCGAAGGCGGCGCAAGGACTGATGCTAGGAGTAAACCTTGGGCGACGCGGCCGGAGCCGCGATCGCCGACGACGCGAGCGCGCCGCCTATCAGAACCAAGAAGAATCGAAACTTCCCCCGAAGTTTCCTCCCCCGTGAATCGGCCGAAGCCGAAACGCAGGACGATAAAAGCAATCGCCGTGCCATCCGGTGATATTGCTTTTAAATAGCTGATTTGTATGAAAAAATGGCTTTAGCCCGGCTGGCCTCGAAACGCCAGTCTGGCGCGCTTGTAAAGGATTCCGACGATCGCGATGGTTGCGCGACGAGGCAAGTCCCCGACGCGTGGGTGCTTTCCAAGCCCGTGCCCCCGACCATCGCTGGAGGCGTATCGATGAAGCTCTATGTGGTGCCCGTGACCGATTTCGCGCAGAACTGCTCGCTACTGGTGTGCGAGGAAAGCGCTCGAGCCGTGGCGATCGACCCCGGTGGCGACATCGATCGCATCGACGCGGCCCTCCAGCAGGCCGGGGCGAGCCTGGAGCGAATCCTGCTGACGCACGGCCATATCGATCACTGCGGCCAGGCGCCCGAACTCGCCCGGCGGCACGGGGTGCCGATCGAGGGACCACAGCTCGAAGACCGCTTCTGGATCCAGCAACTGGGAGAGCAGGGGGGGCGCTTCGGCATGGCCGGCCTGTCGGCCTTCGAGCCCGAGCGCTGGCTCGAAGACGGCGATGTCGTGCGCTGTGGCGAGCATTCGATGCAGGTACTGCATTGCCCGGGGCACACGCCTGGGCATGTCGTCTTCTTCCTCGCCGAGGCCCGGCTCGCCTTCGTGGGTGACGTCCTGTTCCAGGGGTCGATCGGCCGGACCGATTTCCCGCGTGGCAACCATGCCGAGCTGATCTCCTCGATCCGCGAGAAGCTCTGGCCGCTGGGCGACGACGTGCGTTTCGTGCCCGGTCACGGGCCGATGTCCAGCTTCGGCGACGAGCGCCGCAGCAATCCATTCGTGGCCGACTCGGTCCTGGACTGATGGCAGGCGAGGGCCGCCGGGGTCAGTGGCGCGAAGGCGCGCGTGGCAGCAGCCGAGTCAACGCGAGCAGGCCGAGTGCCGCGATCACGGCAAGCACTGCCGGCAGCGCGAACCGCGGCGATACGCCTATCGCCGCGCCGGCAACGGCCGGTCCGAACAACCCGCCCAACGTATAGGCCAGGACCAGCACCGAGGTCGCCTCGATCAGGTCGGGGCCGCGGTGGCGATGCCCGATCTCGATCATCGCGAGCGTGTAGAGCGCGCCGCCGGCGCCTCCCCACACGAAGGCGGCGACGGCCAGCGGGAAGCCCGCGTGCGCGGCCCATGGCAGCGCCAGGCAGGCCACGAGGACGGCGCTCGCGCAGCCCAGCAGCACGGTTCGACGCGTCCAGCGATCCGCCAATTCCCCGATCGGCAGCATCATCAGCGCGCTGCCGGCACCGCTGGCCGAAACCAGGAGTGCGGCAGCCGCGGCGGAGAAGCCGAGTTGCAGCCCGGCGACCGGCAGCAGGCTGGTGATGCCCATCTCGAAGAATCCGCCCAGGATGCCGGCGATCATGACCGCAGGCGCTCGTCGCATGTTCGCCAGCAGGCTGCGAGACCCGGCGGGGGCGGATTCCGCCGTCATGGGTTGCGGGTTCGGCATCGGCAGGCCGGCGAGCAACCCGATCGTGATCAGCGCGCCCGATGCCCAGATCGCGTGCATGGACGAAGGCCCCAGCATGGCGAGTAGTGCGGGGCCGCCGACGATGCATCCGCCCATCATGGTCTGGTAGAGCCCGACGACGCGCCCGCGGCGCGCGTCCGAGGCGAACTCGGCGACGGCGGCCTCCGAAACGATCCAGCGCAAGGCGCTCGCTCCACCGCTGACGAAATGGCACAGCGCCCAGAAGGGAACCGATTCGGTCGTGGCGACGCCGACGATGGCGGCCAGTGGTATCGCGCCCGACAATGCCAGCGCGCCCCGATGACCGATTCGGCGAACCCACTGCGAGGCAAACGGCGTCGTTACCAGCACGCCGACCCAGACCGCGGTCGAGAACAGGCCGATCGTCGCAGGCGATGCTCCCAGGCCGTTGAGCCGGAACACCAGCAGGGGGCCGAACATGAACACGCCCGTGAGCGCGAAGCCGTTGGCCGCGAATACGCATGCGAGCGCTGCCGTTCGATTGCGCTCGGGCATCCGGACGGCTCAGCGGCGCTTGGCCCAGGAGTCCTTGAGCGTCACGGCCCGATTGAAGACGAGTGCGCCGGGCCGCGAGTCGCCGTCGTCGCCGACGAAATACCCGTGCCGCTCGAACTGGTAGGGGGTATGCGGGTCGCCATCGGCCAGTCCCTCCTCGACGAATCCCGACACGAACCGGCGAGCGTCGGGATTGAGCGTGGTCAGGTAGTCCCGGCCGCCGGCATCGGGCTGCGCCTCGACGAAGAGGCGGTCATAGAGGCGGAACTCGGCCGGCAGTGCCTTCGAGATCGACAACCAGTGCAGGTTCCCCTTCACCTTGTAGTTGTCGGCCCCCGGCGTTCCCGACTTGGAGTCGGGCAGCACTTCAGCCAGCACGCGGGTCACGCGGCCGTTGGCGTCCTTCTCGCAACCGGTGCACTCGATGACGAAGCCGTAGCGCAGGCGCACGCGATTGCCCGGATACAGGCGGAAGAATCCCTTCGGGGGCGTCTCGACGAAATCCTCGCGCTCGATCCAGAGTTCGCCATCGAACGCGATCGTGCGTCGACCCCTGTCGGGCATCCGCGGATGGACCGGCGCATGGCAGGCTTCGATCCGATCCGCGGGCCAATTGGTGATCGAAAGCCGCAGTGGGTCGAGCACCGCGATGGCGCGATCGGCGCGGTCCTCGAGATCGTCGCGAAGTGCCTGCTCCAGGACACCCATGTCGATCCAGGCGTCGGACTTGGTGACGCCGATGCGCTCGCAGAAATCACGAATCGCCGCTGGGGTGTATCCGCGCCGTCGCAGGCCCGCCAAGGTCGGCAGACGCGGGTCGTCCCAGCCGTCGACATGTCGGTGTCGAACGAGCTCCTGCAGCTTGCGCTTGCTCATCACCGTGTAGCTGAGATTCAGGCGCGCGAACTCGATCTGCCGCGGCAGTGGCGCATCGAACGCGCCCGCCTCGGCCAGGCGGGCGAGAAGCCAGTCGTAGAAGGGGCGGTGATCCTCGAACTCGAGCGTGCACAGCGAATGCGTGACGCGCTCGAGCGCGTCACCCACTGGATGGGCGAAGTCGTACATCGGGTAGATGCACCAGCTATCGCCGGTTCGATGATGATGGGCACGGCGGATCCGGTAGAGCACCGGGTCGCGCAGATTGATGTTGGGCGACGCCATGTCGATGCGCGCCCGCAGCACATGCGCGCCGTCGTCAAACTCGCCGGCACGCATTGCACGGAACAAGCGCAGGTTCTCGTCGGCATCGCGGTCGCGAAACGGCGAGTCGCGGCCGGGCTCGGTCAGCGTGCCGCGATGCTCGCGCATCTCGTCGGGGCTCTGGGAATCCACGTACGCGTGGCCTGCGACGATCAGCGTTTCCGCGAACCGATACAGATGCTCGAAGTAGTTGCTCGCGAAATAGAGATTCGATTCCTGGTCGTCGGCCCACTGGAAGCCGAGCCACGAAACCGTGTCGATGATCGCATCGACGAAGGCCTGCTCCTCGCGCGTGGGATTGGTGTCATCGAAGCGCAGATGGCAGCGTCCGCCGAAATCGGCGGCCAACCCGAAGTTCAGGCAGATCGACTTGGCATGGCCGATGTGCAGGTACCCGTTGGGTTCCGGCGGAAAGCGCGTTCGAATGCGTGCCGGGTCGAGCGTGGCCGACTCGTGATCCGCTGCGGGCCCGGGTGCCCCGGACCAGCGACGCCCCTCGAGACGACCGCTGGCCAGGTCCTGCTGTACGAAGGCCCGAATGAAGTTCCCCGCGGGCGCGTCATTCATCGGCGCCACTCCTGATTGCTGTCAATGTGGCCTGCCCGTCAGATGCCCAGGAGATCGACCTCGAAGAGCAGCGTCGCATTCGGCGGGATCACGCCGCCGGCGCCACGGCTTCCATAGGCGAGCTCCGGCGGGATGATCAGTCGTCGCGTGCCACCGACACGCATGCCCGCGACGCCTTCGTCCCAGCCGGGAATCACGTGGCCCTGGCCGAGCGGGAATCGGAACGGCTGCCCGCGGTCCTTGCTGGAGTCGAACTTGGCGCCGGCCTGTCCGTCCTGGTAGAGCCAGCCGGTGTAGTGCACCTGGACGGTGTTGCCTGCGGCAGCGACCTCGCCGTCGCCCACGACCGTGTCCTGGTACTGAAGGCCGGACGCAGTGGTCTGGATCGTCATCGCTTCCTCTCCTTTTGTCGATGCTCGTCGTTGCTTGGGTTGCGCCGCATCCAGCGCTTCGCGAATCGATTCGATCCGGCGTCGGTTGACCCCGAAATCCTTGCGCCCGAGCCGGGAGGCCGAGCGCACGTGAACGATACCGTGCGTTGCGTCGAGCAGGAACTCGACATCGTCGGTGAACTTCATCAACGCGGTCTCGAACTCGGCGTACAGGTAGAGCGGTGTGCGCTCGATGATGCGTGCGCCGGGCATGCCGGTGACGATCTCGGCGAGGCGCTCGAAGCCGGCCTGTGGGTCGGTGCCGGTCGAGAGCGGATCGATTCGATGGTAGTCGGTATCGGCGAAGCTCGAGACCGAATTCTGCTTGCGCGTGGCGATCGGCGCCAGGCGTCCGTCCTCGACACCCAGGCTGGCCGGCCGGCTTCCGCTGAACAAACCCATTCTTTCTCCCAATCAAGCTGCTGCGCTGCAAGACACAGCCGATCCTGGATCATAATCCGGCGCCGGCCCGGCGCCGGCCTTCGGCACGCGTCTCGTCAGTCGGCGCTCGGGTGTCGCAGGCGTCGGATGAGGCTCGAGGTGTCGAATCGACCGCCACCTGCGCGCTGGATCTCGCCATAGAACTGGTCGATCAGCGCCGTGATCGGCAGCGTCGCGCCGTTGCGATCGGCTTCGGCCAGGCAAAGCCCCAGGTCCTTTCGCATCCAGTCGACCGCAAAACCGAAGTCGAACTTGTCGTCGACCATGGTCTTGCCGCGATTGTCCATCTGCCACGACTGTGCCGCCCCCTTCCCGATCACATCGAGCACGAGCTTCATGTCGAGTCCGGCCGACAAGCCGAAGTTGATGGCTTCGGACAGCCCCTGTACGAGCCCGGCGATGCAGATCTGGTTCACCATCTTGGCGAGCTGGCCGGCCCCCGGTTCTCCGATGCGTGTGAACGCGCGCGCAAAGGCCATCGCGACCGGGCGAACGCTATCGAAGACCTCGGCCTTGCCACCGACCATGACCGTCAGCACGCCGTTCTCGGCGCCGGCCTGGCCGCCGGAGACTGGCGCGTCGAGAAAGGACAGGCCGCGTCCGGCCGCATCCGCGTTCAGTTCGCGCGCGACTTCCGCGGACGCCGTGGTGTGGTCGACGAAGGTGGCGCCCGCCTGCATGCCGGCGAACGCGCCATGCTCGCCGAGAACGACCGATCTCAGGTCGTCGTCGTTGCCGACGCACGCAAAGACGATCTCGGCCTCGTGGGCGGCCTGGCGCGGCGTGGGCGCGGCCTTGCCGCCGTATTCGGCGGCCCATTGGTCGGCCTTGGCCGAGGTCCGGTTGTAGACGGTGACTTCGTGCCCGGCCCGGCGCAGGTGGCCCGCCATCGGGTATCCCATCACGCCCAGGCCAATGAAAGCGAGCTTGCGCGGCGCGGTCGCCTCGTAGGTCTTCTGGTTCACGGATCCTTCTCCTCGTTTGCATTGCGTTGCGTATCGAGCACCTGCGTGATCCATTCCGCGATCTTCTCGGCGGTCTGGATCCAGTTCTTCTCGAGCATCGGCGCGTGGCCGGTATCCGGCAACATCATGACGCGCGCATCGAAATAGCTCGCGATCGACTCGACGCTCGCCGGCGGCACCAGGCGGTCCTGCTCGCCATGCATCGCCAGTACCGGACAGACGCCGTGCGTCGGCATGACCATCGGAAGCCAGGTCAGCTCCCAGAGTGCGCGCGACGATTCGCGATAGAGGTGGTCGCGATAGAAGCCGCGGCGCCGGGTGCGGATCGGCTCCTTTGCAAGCAGGTCCACGAAGCGTCGATCCGCGTTGCCCGAAACCGCCAACTGCATGACATGGAAGAAGTCGCGCGGTGCACCGAAGGCCATTCGCATCAGCGCCGCCGTCATGCCGACCGGCGGGATGCTCCCGATCAGCACGCAGGCCCGGGCATCGCGACGCGTGCTCAGCCAGCGTTGCACGAGCAGGCCGCCCATCGAGGCACCGATCAGGATCGGGACTTCGCCAATGCAGGCCTGCGCCCGGGACACATCGTTCAGGTAGTCGGACAAGCCCCAGGCGTCCAGCGCGGCGCCGCCATCGCTGGCACCGCGACCGCGCAGCGTGGGGGCCCAGCACGGATACCCGAGCGACGCGAAATACGGCATGAAGGTCTCGGCCCACGACCAAGCGTCCGTATAGGCGCCATGGACCAACAGGATCGGCGGCCCGTGTCGGGTCGCCGCCGTTGCCGGCAGGTGCAGCATCTCGAGGGCCGGCCCGCGGTCGTCATCGATGCGATGCACTTCCGGTTCGGCGATCGCCGTGTCGTTCATGCCGGGGCTCCATAGTCGTGGGGCTCGATGCTCGCACCGGCACGCGACAACAGGCTGGGCAGGCCGTCGGGGCCGACCAGGTGGAGCGCGCCGACCACGGCGAACACGTCGGGGATGCGGCGCACGAGCGCAACGAAGCGGCTGGCGATTCGCTGGTCGCGATCGCCGAACATCCGCTGGCGCGCCGCGGGGATCGGACCGAAGGTCTCATCCTTGAGCGCCTCGAGCGCGGCCGCATCGCCGGCTCGCCAGGCCGCCATCAGCCCGTGCCCGGCACGAGGTGCTCGGCGCAGCCGCTCGAAGCGCGCCAGCAGCTCGGCCGCCTGTGCCTCCGGTGTTCCGCCCGCGATCGCACGGAGTTGCTCGAGCGCTTGTTCGAGTTCGGTGATGGCCAGGCCACGAATGCCCGCGCGGCGCACGAAGTGGCGATCGATTCCCAATGCCGGATCCAGTCCTTGCCGAGCGGCACTCGTTTGCAGCAGCCGCAGCCCGAGCGCCCAGGGTTGCAGTCGTGACAAGTGCTTCCAGCGCGCGTCGTCGAATCCGAAATGTCGCCGGATCCGCAACGTGGCTTCGACGCCGACCAGGTCCTCGATGCGCTGGCGCCTCGGGAGGACGGACATGCGGGCATAGGCACCGCGAAGTTCATGCGCGCGGGCCACCGGATCGATCTCGACGGCCAAGCGTGTCGAAGCCTGCCACGCGCGCGTCACCGGGCCCGGCAGCGGATAAAGATTGTCTGCGCCCGCGTGTATGGATCCGAACAGCCAGGCCGGCCCCTTCGAGCCCGGCACGGTGACGCGCATCAGCATCGGACGGTAGCCATCGGCGACGCCGGGGCGGGCGCCGGCGCATCCCGACAGCCATGCCGGCGCGGCGGAGGCGAGCGCTGCGGTCGCGAACGCGCCGCGCAGCGCCGCGCGGCGCGAGCCTTGCAGTCGCGGGCTCAGAATCCGACCGCGCATCCGTCACGCCGGCTGTCACTGGCCGCCACATAGCCGTCTTCGAGCTCGTCCGACAGACGCCAGATGAACTGGCCCGAACCGAAGTCCATGTAGCTGTCGACGATCTCCTCGATCTGATGGCCGCGCGCCGCGAGCGCCTCCCGGACCTCGGGTTCCATCGTCTGCTCGACGTCGACCGAAAGGCCACGGTTGACCTTCCATCGCGGCGCGTCGCATGCAGCCTGCGGCTGCTGGCGATAGTCGATCATTCGCACCAGCGTTTGAAGATGCCCTTGCGGCTGCATGTTGCCCCCCATGACACCGAAACTCATCTGCGGCTTGCCATCGCGCGTGAGGAAGGCGGGGATGATCGTATGGAAGGGGCGCTTGCGCGGAGCGACGACGTTCGGATGATTCTCGTCGAGCGAGAAACAATGTCCGCGGTTCTGCAGCGATACGCCTGCCTCCGGGACGACGAGTCCGGAGCCGAAGCCCATGTAGTTCGACTGGATGAATGACACCATCATGCCGCTTTCGTCGGCAGCGCTCAGGTAGATGGTGCCGCCGGCCGGCGGCATGCCGTGCTGGAAGTCGGTCGCGCGTTCCAGGTCGATGCGCTTGGCGCGCTCGGCCAGATAGCCGTCGTCCAGCAGATCGGCGGCGCGAACCTGCGTCATGTGGCGTTCGTCGGCGACCCAGCGATAGACGTCGGCAAACGCGCACTTCATCGCCTCGATCTGCAAGTGTCGCGCCTGCACGGAGTCGGCGGGCATCGACGCCAGATCGAAGTGTTCGAGCATGCCCAGCGCCATCAGGGCAGCGATACCCTGGCCGTTCGGGGGGATCTCGTGCAAGGTGTAGCCCCGGTAGTCGCGCGAGATCGGCGTGACCCAATCGGGACGATAGTCGCGCAGGTCGGCCGTGGTCATCGCCCCACCGTGCTCGCGGATGAAGGCCGCGATCCGATCGGCCGTCTCGCCCTCGTAGAAGTCGCGACCCTTGGTCTCGGCGATCCGTCTCAGGGTCCGGCCGGCCGCGGCGAAGCTGAATCGCTCGCCGATCCGCGGCGAGCGACCGCGCGGCAGGAAGGCCTGCGCGAAGCCCGGAATCGACTTCAGCTCATCTTCCTGCGCGACCCACTTCTGATTGACGATCGGCGTGATGCCGAAGCCGCGCTCGGCCAGTTCGATCGCCGGTTCGAGCAGCTCCTCGAACGCGAGCCGGCCGAACTTTTCGTGCAGCGCGCTCCAGGCGGACACCGCCCCGGGTACGGTCACGGTATCGACGCCTCGCTTCGGATAGACGCTGCCATGGCGACGTCTGAAATACGCGAGGTCCCATGCCGCCGGCGCCGTGCCCGAAGCGTTCAAGCCGTGCAGCGATCGGCCGTCCCAGACGATCGAGAATGCATCGCTGCCCAGGCCGTTGGAGATCGGCTCGGTGATGGTGAGCGCGGCCGCTGCCGCGATCGCGGCGTCGACTGCATTGCCGCCCTTCAAGAGCATGCGCAGGCCGGCCTGTGCCGCCAGCGGGTGGGAGGTCGATACGACGTTGCGCGCAAAAAGCGGTGCACGCACGGTGGGGTACTTGGCCTGCCAGTCGAATGGATAGTGGTCCATGGCAACGATGTCTCCGCGTGGATGAGCGAAAGGCCGGCCGGGGGTTCAGGATCCGAGGCCCCGACACACGTCGGGCCGGCGCCCGCTCGGCAATCGGCGAGTCTAGCAGGCCGGCGCGTGCCGATCGCGGGATTCGCCGCGCCGCTGCCGGGGCCTGCCTGGCGGGTCGACTCAGCAGCCCAGCATCGTGGCCAGCTGGTGGATGTCGTCGGCGTTGAAATCCGCGACCGGATCATCGCTCGTGTCGTTCGGACGGTTCGGGCCGAACTCGGCAGGGCGGCGGATGAAGGCCGTCATCAGGCCGCAGGCGCGCGCCGAGGCCAGATCGTTCTTGTGGGCCGCGACCATCATCACCTGCGCCGGATCGACGTCGAACACGTCGGCGACACCGAGGTAGGTCTGCGGGTCGGGCTTGTAGTGGCGGAAGTTCTCGGCCGAGAGGATCAGGTCCCAGGGCAGGCTCGCATGCTTGGCCATCTCGGCGAGCAGCGACAGATTGCCGTTGGACAGGGTACAGATGTGAAAGCCGCGACGCAGGCGCGCCAGTCCGCCCGGCGAATCGGGCCAGGGATCGAGCCGGTGCCATACCCGGTTCAGCTCGACACGGGTTGCCTCGTCGAGTGCGCAATCCGCCTTCTCGAGCACATCGTCGAGGATCATGCGGTGCAAGTCGTCGATCCGGGTCCAGCCGAGCTCGCCGCTGCGCACCCGCTCCATCGCGACCGGATAGCCGGCGCGCCAGGCGCTCGCCACGGCGTCCGCGTCCAGGCCGCGTCCGAGCGCCTCGACCTCGCGGCGCACCGTCGAGTACCAGTCGACGACGGTGCCGAAGACGTCGAATGCCAGCACCTGCGGGCGTCGCGGCATGTTCTGATCGTGTTCCATCGGTCCAGGGCCTCCTATGCCTCTCCACGAGCCGGCGAGCCGAGCCCGGCCTCGGCGCTCCTTGGCGCGGCGGCGATGTCGATCGACATGCCCGCGCTTTCGAGCAGGCGGGCCAGTTCGACAGCGCTTCGAACCTCCATCTTGGCGAACGCATTCGAGCGATGCACTTCGACCGTGCGCATGCTGATCCCGAGTTCGGCGGCGATGACCTTGTTCAGCTTGCCGGCCAGGACTTCGCGCATCACGTCGTGTTCGCGTGCGCTGAGGCGGGCCAGGCGCTCATCGACCTCGGTCGCGCATTCGCGACGCGCGATACGTCGGCGCGATTCCTCGATGGCCTCGAGCACGCGATCGACGAGCCGGTTGTCGCCAAACGGCTTCACGAAGAAATCGAACGCGCCATTCTTGAGCACGTCGACAGCCATGTCGATGTCTCCGTGTCCGGTCAGGAAGATGACCGGTGCCGGCAGATCGGGGTAGCGCAAGCGCAGCCGATCGAACAGTTCGAGCCCGGACATGTGCTTCATCCGCACGTCGAGCACGATGCAGGCCGGCCGGCACACCCAGCGCTCGCGGGCTTCGATGCTGGCCCAGAAGCTCTCGCCGCTGGGGAAGTGGGTCGAATCGAGTCCGCGCGATGACATCAGGAACGAGATCGCCTCGGCCAGCACCGGTTCGTCCTCGATCAGGTAGACGGCCGGCGGCAGTGACGAGGGAGCCGGACGGGGTAGGGCGTTCATCGCTTGCTCCGGTTCACGGTTCCATGTGGGCGGGCGCCGAGGCGCTACCTGCCTGGATGGGGGCCGCCGGCACCCGGAACCAGAAGCGCGCGCCGCCGCCATCGCGAGGCACGTGACCAAGCTGCCCGTGATGCTGCTCGATTACCGATCGACACAGACTCAGCCCGATTCCCATGCCCTCGGTCTTGGTACTGAAGAAGGGATTGAACAGATGCGGCTCGTCTTCGGGCGAAACCCCGCGTCCCCGGTCGGTGACCGAGACCTCGACCTCGGGGCGTGGCCCGCCTTCGACCCGGCGGGCCACGATCTCGAGGCTGCGGCACTCGGGGGGGACATCGCTCATCGAATCGATCGCATTGCGGGTCAGGTTGAGCACCACGAGCTCCAGCATGGTGTGGTCACCGATGACGTCGCATCCGCCCTCGGCGCGCCAGGCGACGCGCACGTCGGGCTTCTTGGCCTGGAGCCGTATCAGCGGGTCCAGGCTGGAGAGCAGCTCGGCAACCGAGACCGTGCGCCGCTCGATGCGCCGCCGACGCACGAAGTCGTTGACGCTGCGGATGACTTGGCCGGCGCGCTCGCACTGCTGCCGGATGCGCTCCAGCGCGCCGAGGACCGGCTCCGGATCGCCGCGCCCGACCAGGTTCTCGCACGCGGTCGCATAGCTGGTGATCGCCGCCAGCGGCTGGTTGAGCTCATGCGACAGTGCCGAGGCCATTTCGCCGAGGGTGGCCATGCGCGCGTTCGATTGCAGTTTCTCGGCATGTCGGCGATTCATGTCCTCCGCGCGCTTTTGCTCGCTCAGGTCCAGGATCGATCCCATCCAGCCGGTGTGTCGTCCGGAATCGTCGATCAGGGGCGCATCGAAGACCAGTACCGGAAGCCGTTCACCGTTCTTGCGAAGAAAGACGGTCTCGACGCCGAGCCTCGACAGGCGGCCCGCCTGGAGCTCCGCCTGGCGATGCTCGTATTCCTCGCGTGCCTCCGGGTCCCAGTAAGGCATTGGTGGACGCGATCCGATCAGTTCGTGTTCATCGAATCCGGTCATGGCGCAGAAAGCCGGGTTCACGTAGGTGATGCGCCCGTCGCGATCGCGCGCGCGCAGGCCGGTCACGAGCGAGTCCTCCATCGCCTTGCGAAACGCGTACTGGGCGCGCATCTGGCGTTCGGCCCATACCCGTCGGCGCGTGTCGCGCCACAACAGGCCGGCGCTCGCCGCCAGCGCCACGCTGAGCAGCACCAGCAGCGCCGTCAGCAGGTTCGGGACGACGCTGGGAAGGCGCCGGATGCTGTTCGCCTGCAGCACGAGTCGGGTCGAGCCCAGTTGCAGCGGTGCGCTGGCCACATAGACGCCTGCACCACGGGTCGGCGCGCTCGCCGCGGCCAGCGGGTCGCCGCCCGGCAGCGTCAGGCGCAACGCATTTTCGCTGAGTACGTCGGGGCCGACGAAACGATCGAGCAGTAGCTGCAGCGAAATGACCGCCAGTAGCGCCGATCCGATCTCGCCCGGCCGATGCACGGCCAGCTCGATGACCGGGATGCCGGTGATCGGCATGATGTAGGGCCGGGAATACGCGATCCGACCCGAACCCCGGGCCTCGATCATGGCCTCGCGTACCTCTGAGCGCAGGGCCTCGGGCCTGAGCGCGGCCAGATTGGGGCGCGGCGGCGCGGCGTCGAGCGCGGCGAGCAGGCGCCCGCTCGCCGAGCGCTGCTCGAGCCGCAGCATCGCCGGATTCGCTTTCAGCGCTTCGATCGCGCCGCGCTCGAAGCGTGCCGCCGCGTCGTCCCGGTCGAGGTCCGCATTCAGCAGCAGCAGGCCTTTCTCGGTCTCGCGCAGCCGGGTACGAATGCCCGCGGCAGCCGTGGTGACGGTGTCCCGAAGCGAGTCCTGCTTTCGGTTGCGCTCGTAGTCGTACGACAGCCACAGTGCGCCAGCGAGTACGGCGACCAGCGTCGCGATACTGGCGCCGACCAACCAGCGCAATTTCAGGCGCAGCCCGCGCGGCGGCCGCTCGGGGGTCATGCTGGCTGTCAGCGATGCACTGTCGGGATGAACCGCGTAGGCTTTCCTCATGCTCGTCGGCGCGAATCCTGGCTCGCCGATTACAGCACGTTCGGCCGCTGGCGTCGCTGTGGCCCAACGAGCAGACGCCGTCGTCGGCGCCGAACCCGGCTGGCCGCCCGGCCCCGCCGACACTGGGTCTGCCAGGGGTAACTTCTTGTTACACCGTTTACCCGACGGGAATGGCATTCGATGCGGGTGCGCCGTACATTGTGACTGCGGGCGGGACGGTTCCCCCCTGATTGCAGTCCCCCCGCTTCGATGATGGTTTCATCGAGTCTCCTCCCTCCTCAGGCGCCCACCCCCGGGCGCCTTTTTTTGTTGCTGCAAGACGCCAACGGCCGGAATCCGGGGCGCGCTCGTGCTGGGGGTGGAACGTCTTCGGTAGAATCCCGATTCTTTCGAAAAATCAAGGCGTTCCACGCCAGGTCCACGATGAAATCGGCCGAAATCCGCGAGAAATTCCTCCGCTTCTTCGAATCGAAGGGGCACACGATCGTGTCCTCGAGCCCGGTCGTGCCCGGCGACGATCCGACCTTGCTGTTCACCAACGCCGGCATGAACCAGTTCAAGGACGTGTTCCTCGGGTTCGACAAGCGAGCCTATTCGCGCGCGGTCACGTCCCAGAAGTGCATCCGTGCCGGGGGCAAGCACAACGACCTCGAGAACGTCGGCTATACGGCGCGGCATCACACATTCTTCGAGATGCTGGGCAATTTCAGCTTCGGCGACTATTTCAAGCGCGACGCGATCGCCTATGCCTGGGAATTGCTCACCCGCGTGTTCGGCCTGCCCGCCGAACGACTGTGGGTCACCGTCTACGACGAAGACGACGAGGCCTACCAGATCTGGGCGCGGGACATCGGCGTGCCGGCCGAGCGCATCGTGCGGATCGGCGACAACAAAGGGGCACGCTACGCTTCGGACAATTTCTGGATGATGGGCGACACGGGGCCTTGCGGGCCCTGCAGCGAGATCTTCTACGACCATGGCGAGGGCATCGAGGGGGGGCCTCCCGGAAGTCCCGACGAGGACGGCGACCGCTACATCGAGATCTGGAACAACGTGTTCATGCAGTTCAACCGTGACGAGCACGGCGTCATGCATCCGCTGCCCAAGCCCAGCGTCGATACCGGCATGGGCCTGGAGCGGATCGCCGCGGTATTGCAGGGCGTGCACTCGAACTACGAGATCGACCTGTTCGTGAACCTGCTGCGTGCCGCCGCCGAGGCCGTGCGCGATGCCGGTGGCGACCCGCCGGCCGACAGCCCGTCACTGAAGGTGCTGGCCGACCATATCCGCGCCTGTGCATTCACCGTCTGCGATGGGGTGATTCCCGGCAACGAGGGCCGTGGCTACGTGCTGCGCAGGATCGCGCGTCGTGCCATCCGTCATGGCTACAAGCTCGGCGCCCGCCGGCCGTTCTTCCATCGATTGGTCGGGCCACTGGTCGCCGAGATGGGCGACGCCTTTCCCGAGCTTCGAAGTGCGGGTGAACGCGTCACCGAGGTGCTCCGGCTCGAGGAAGAGCGCTTCTTCGAGACCATCGCGCACGGCATGGAGATTCTCGAGCAGGCCCTGGCGCCGCTGCGTGCCGCCGGGGGCGGCACGCTCGACGGCGAGACCGCGTTCAAGTTGCACGACACCTACGGTTTTCCGCTGGACCTGACCGCCGACGTCTGCCGGGAGATCGGCGTCACGGTCGACGATGCCGGCTTCGAGCGGGCCATGGATCGCCAACGCGAGCAGGCCCGGGCAGCGGGCAAGTTCCGCGCGGCGGCCGGCGTCGAGTACAGTGGTCAGGCCACCGATTTTCGCGGCTACGACACGCTCGAGGTCGGGGCGACGGTGCTGGCGCTCTATCGCGACGGTACGCCGGTGGGGCGGCTGGCGGCGGGCGATGCCGGGATCGTCGTGCTCGACCGGACGCCGTTCTACGCCGAGTCCGGCGGGCAGGTCGGCGATCGCGGCGTGCTGGTCGGCACCTCCGGCACGAACTTCCGAGTGGACGACACCCAGAAGATCCAGGCCGACGTGTTCGGCCACCATGGCGAATTGACGGCCGGGGGCCTGGGCGTCGGGGATACCCTCGAGGCCCGGGTCGACGTCACCAGTCGTCGCCGGACCATGCGGCATCACTCCGTCACGCATCTGATGCACAAGGCATTGCGCGAAGTGCTGGGTGTGCATGTTCAACAGAAAGGGTCGCTCGTGGACGACCAGAAGACCCGATTCGATTTCAGCCACAACGCGCCCATGACGGCGACCGAGATCGCGCGCGTCGAGACGATCGTCAACCTGGAGATTCTCGAGAACGCCGAAACCCGGGCTCGGGTGATGGCATTCGATGACGCGGTGCGTGGTGGTGCCATGGCCTTGTTCGGCGAGAAATACGGCGATGATGTCCGTGTCCTGGACATCGGCAGCTCGCGGGAACTTTGCGGCGGAACGCATGTGGGGCGCACTGGCGACATCGGCCTGTTCAAGATCATCGCCGAGGGCGGCGTCGCCGCCGGAATCCGCCGGATCGAGGCGGTCGCGGGCGATGTGGCGCTCGTGCGGGTTCAGCAGGACGAGCGGATACTGGGGGAGGCGGCTGCGGCGCTGAAGGTCGGTGCCAGTGAGGTCGCCGGCAAGCTGGCGCAGATTCTCGAGGGCAGCCGCGGGCTCGAAAAGGAACTTGCACGGCTGAAGTCCAAACTGGCGGCATCGCAGGGTGACGATCTCGCCGATGGCGTTGCCGAGGTCGAGGGGGTTCGCTACCTCGGCGCACGCCTCGAAGGCGTGGACGTCAAGGCCTTGCGCGACACCATGGACAAGCTCAAGGATCGACTCAAGTCCGCGGTGATCGTGCTGGGCGCGGATCGCGATGGCAAGGTGAGCCTGATCGCGGGCGTCACCCCGGACCTCACCGATCGATTCAAGGCCGGAGAGTTGGTGAACCATGTCGCGCGACAGGTCGGCGGCAAGGGCGGCGGCCGTGCCGACATGGCCCAGGCGGGCGGAACCGATGTCGCGGCCCTGCCGGCCGCCTTGGCCAGCGTGCGCGCATGGATCGTGGCAAAGACGACGGCCTGAACCCCGGGGCCGCCGCGCCATCGTCCGACGCGACCCTCGATTGTCGCGGACTCGACTGTCCGTTGCCGATCATCCACGCGCGGGTGGCGCTGGCGCGCATGCGGCCAGGCGAAGTGCTGCGCGTCCTGTCGACCGACCCGGCCATCGACCGCGATTTCGAGCGCTTCGCTCGTCTCACCTCGCATGAGGTGACCGGCATCGCCAGGCGCGACGAAGTCTACGAGGTCTTCGTGCGCCGCGGCGACTGAGGACGCGTCAACGCACCAACTTCTCGAGCTGCTCGTTCAATCGGTCGCGCTGCGCTTCGAACCCGGCGAGCCGATCGCGTTCCTGTCGAACCACCTCTGCCGGCGCACGCGCGACGAACTTCGCGTTGCCGAGCTTGGCCTGGGCGCGACTCATTTCGGCTTCGACCCTGGCGACTTCCTTGGAGAGCCGTTCGCGCTCGGCGTCCCGGTCGATCTCGACCTTGAGCATCAGTCGCGTGTCGTCGACGATCTGAACCGGTGCGATGGAATCCGTCGGGAGCGACTCGACGATGTCGACGGCCGAAAGCTTTGCGAGCGCGGCGAGGTAGGGGGCGAACTGCACCAGACGGGCGCGCTCGCCGGCTGCGATCAGCGGTAGACGCTGGGCCGGCGAGATGCCCATATCGCCGCGCAGCGCGCGGCAGGCGTCGACTTGCGCACGCAACTGGCCGACCCAGGCTTCGGCCTGTTCGTCGATCCGGCCGGCATCCGCTTCCGGGGCCCGTTGCGTCATGATCGAGAACCGCTGCTCGGCGACGGCGGCGACCAGTTCTTCGCCGCGCAAGGTCTGTTCGCCACGTTCGCCGTATCGGTGCGCCAGCGGTGCGACCTTCTGCCAGAGCGCTTCGGTGATGAACGGGATGATCGGATGCGCGAGGCGCAGCACCGTCTCGAGTACGCGCAGCAGTGTCCGTCTCGTGGCTCGCTGTCGGGCGGGATCGTCGCCGCCGAGCTGGACCTTGGCGAGCTCCAGATACCAGTCGCAATACTGGTCCCAGACGAACTCGTAGACAGCGCGTGCCACCAGGTCGAACCGGTACTCCTCGTAGTGCCTCTCGACCTCGGCCTCGACGCGTTGCAGCAGCGACGTGATCCAGCGATCGGCCGGACTGAAATCCAGGTAGCCGCCAGGCGCACAGGCCTCGGCCGCGTGCGGCTCGAGCCCGCAGTCCCGGTCTTCGCAGTTCATCAGCACGAATCGCGTCGCATTCCAGAGCTTGTTGCAGAAGTTGCGGTAGCCCTCGCAGCGCGAAAGGTCGAAATTGATGTTGCGTCCGGGCGTCGCCAGTGCGGCGAAGGTGAAACGCAGGGCGTCGGCGCCAAACGCCGGGATGCCGTCGGGAAACTCGCGGCGGGTACGCCGGGCGATGGCGTCGGCCTGCTTGGGATTCATCAGGCCGGTGGTGCGCTTCGCGACCAGCTCGTCGAGGCCGATGCCGTCGATCAGATCGATTGGATCGAGGGTGTTGCCCTTCGACTTGGACATCTTCTGTCCCTCGCCGTCACGCACCAGCGCGTGGACGTAGACGTCGCGAAAGGGCACGGTGTCGGTGAAGGCGACGGTCATCATCACCATCCGGGCGACCCAGAAGAAGATGATGTCGAAGCCGGTGACCAGGACCGAAGAGGGCAGGAAGCGCGACAGCGCCGGCTGCAGGTTCGCGCGGCCATCGATGAAGGGACGCTCCGGATCGATCAGCGTGGAGAAGGGAACGAGCGCCGACGAGAACCAGGTGTCGAGCACGTCGGGGTCGCGTACCAACGGCCCGTTCCAACCGTCGGCCCTGGCAAGCTGAGTCGCGGTCGCTTCGTCGCGCGCCACGTAGACCGAGCCATCATGGATCGGTTGGCCGTCGGCATCGGCCCGGTACCACGCGGGGATCTGGTGGCCCCACCACAGCTGGCGCGAGATACACCAGTCCTGGATGTTCTCCAGCCAGTGATTGTAGGTACTGGTCCAGTTCGCCGGAACGAAACGGATCGATCCGTCGGCGACGACGCCGAGCGCCCGCTCGGTGATGCTGCGCCCGGCCAGCGGCGAATCCGCGGGGCCCGGTCGGGTCATCGCGACGAACCACTGATCGGTCAGCATCGGCTCGATGACGGCATTGGTGCGATCGCCGCGCGGCACCATCAGCTTGTGCGGCTTGACCGAGGCCAGCAGGCCCAGCGCTTCGAGATCGGCGACGATGCGCTCGCGCGCCTCGTAGCGATCCATCCCCTGGTAGCGCGGCGGCGCCTGCTCGTTGATCCGCGCATCCAGGGTCAGGATGTTGATCATCGGCAGCGCGTGGCGCTGGCCGACCGCGTAGTCGTTGAAGTCGTGCGCCGGCGTGACCTTGACCACGCCGGTACCGAACTCCCGGTCCACGTACTCGTCGGCGATGATCGGAATCTCTCGCCAGCCGCCATGAGCCTCGGCGCTGGCCGGGTTGGCGGCGCTACCGGTCAGCGGCAGCCGTACGGTCTTGCCCACGAGCGCGGAGAAGCGCTCGTCTTCGGGGTGCACCATCAGCGCGGTGTCGCCCAGCATCGTCTCGGGCCGGGTCGTGGCAACCGTCAGATGGCCACTTCCATCGGTGAGCGGATAGCGGATCTCCCAGAGAGAACCATCTTCTTCCTCGCTGATCACCTCGAGATCCGAGACCGCCGTGAGCAGCTTCGGATCCCAGTTCACCAGGCGCTGGCCGCGATAGATCAGGCCCTGCTCGAACAGCCTGACGAAGACCTCGCGCACCACCGACGAGAGCGTGTCGCTCATCGTGAAGTACTCGAGGCTCCAGTCTGTCGATGCACCGATGCGTCGCATCTGGCGGGTGATCGTCGAACCGGATTCGTGCTTCCATTCCCAGACCCGGTCCACGAAAGCCTCTCGGCCGAGGTCGTGGCGCGAAACGCCCTGCGCATCGAGTTGGCGCTCGACCACGATCTGCGTGGCGATCCCCGCGTGGTCGGTCCCGGGCAACCAAAGGGTATTTCGACCCTTCATCCGGTAATGTCGGGTCAGGGCGTCCATCAGCGTCTGATTGAACGCGTGCCCCATGTGCAGCGTACCGGTCACGTTCGGTGGCGGAAGCTGGATGCTGAAGGATTCGGCCGCCTGCTCGCGTCCCGCCGCGAAATAACCGCGCGACTCCCACAGGGGATACCAGCGCGCCTCGATTGCAGCGGGCTCGAAGCTCTTGGCGAGCGCCTGTGCGGCCTCGCCGTCGTTTGTTGGGTTCATCGAATGTCCTCGACTCTGGGTGTCCCGAGAAGGGGCACCGGGTATCAGTGCTGCTCGTGGTCGCCCGCTTCCGAATCTGTCGAGGGCATCTCGGATTCCTCGCGCAGCTGTGCCACCGCGTCGGTGACGGCGCGCCCGACCGCGCCCTCGATCACCTCGCGCACCAGGTCCTGGATTTCCGCGCCGAGGCGCTCGGCGGCTCGATCCACCACCGTACGCATGCCGCGCCGAAGTGGTTCGTCGATCATCTCGACGGTGTTGCCCAGGCGCTCGACGACCCGCTCCTCGACCAGTCGGGCAAGACGATTCCAGTCTGCGTCGGCCTCGTCGAAAGGTCGCCCGACCTTGGGCGCTTGCAGCACTTCGGTCAGCATCGGAATGCTGTCGTCGCGGGGGTCGGTCGGCGCTGGCCCGCGGGCGGGCCTGCTGCCGTCAGGATTCGAATCCATGTCAATGGCGCTCGGCACAGTCATGTCGGTTCATTGGATAGCCGCGGTCGCGATAGAAACGCCAGCGCTCGCGGGCTGCGGCCCGGTCGGCTTCCTCGGTCGAGACCAGCTCCACGACGCGCTCGAAGCGGCTGAAGATCGGCGGCGTCTGGGCGCCGATGTTGACGAGCACATCGTGGTGCGGGGTATCGACCGCACCGGTCGCGAGCACGATCGGCGTCTCTGGCGCCAGTGGGTCATGGACCTGGACATGGGGCAGGAAGTCGCGATCGGAAAAAGTCCAGAGCAGGCGATCGAGGCGTTCGAGCGGCTCGTGTTCCGAGCAGAAGACGACCGTCTTCGAGCCGCTTCGCATGACCTTTCGCACCAGCCGGCATGCATAGACGAGCTTCTCTGGCGTGTTGAAGTGGAAGTCGATTCGGGTCATCGGTCGGTGATTCGCCCCTCAGTTGCCTGCTCGGGCGAGGATGAATTCGGTCAGCAGTGGTACCGGGCGTGCGCTCGATCCCTTGGCCGCACCCGACTTCCATGCGGTACCCGCGATATCGAGGTGAGCCCAGGGGTACTGCTTGGTGAAGCGCGCGAGGAAGCAGGCGGCGGTCACGGCGCCGGCATCGCGCCCGCCAATGTTGGCCATGTCGGCAAACGGCGACTTGAGCTGCTCCTGGTATTCGTCGTCCAGGGGCATGCGCCAGCAGGTGTCTCCCGCGGTGCGGCCCGCGGCGATCAGATCCTCGGCCAGGTCGTCTTCGCGGCAGAAAAGGCCCGAGTGGTGATGGCCGAGCGCGATCACGCAGGCCCCGGTCAGGGTCGCGATGTCGACAACCGCCGCCGGCTTGAATCGCTCGGCATAGGTCAGCGCGTCACATAGAACGAGTCGTCCCTCGGCATCGGTGTTCAGGATCTCGACGGTCTGCCCAGACATGCTGGTCACGATGTCGCCCGGCTTGCTGGCGCGGCCGCCGGGCATGTTCTCCGCGGCTGCGACGATGCCGATCACATTGATCTTCGGCCCGATCTCGGCGATCGCTCGCATCGTGCCGAGCACCGAGGCGGCGCCGCACATGTCGAACTTCATTTCGTCCATGCCGGCGCCGGGCTTCAGCGAGATGCCGCCGGTGTCGAAGGTGATGCCCTTGCCGACCAGGACCACCGGCGCCTGGCGCGCGCCGGCGCCACGGTACTCGAGAACGATCAGTCGAGGCGGCTGCGCCGAGCCCTTGGCGACCGAGAGCAGCGTGTTCATCTTGAGCGCGGCCATCCGCTTCTCGTCCAGGACCTGAACCTTCAGGCCGTGCGCTTTGCCTAGCCGGCGAGCCTCATCGGCAAGATAGGTCGGTGTGCAGACATTGCCGGGCAGATTGCCCAGGTCCTTGGCCAGGTCCATGCCGTTGGCCAGGGCCTGCGCGCTTGCGACCGCGGCGCGCCCTTCGGCGGCGGAGCCGACCGCCAGCGCTATCCGTGCCGGCCCCTTGGGTGCGGGGTCCGGCTTGCTCTTCATGCGATCGAAGCGGTAGGTCGTGTCTCGCGCAACACGGACCGAGCGCTGGATTTTCCAGTCGAGTTCGCGGCCCTCGACCGCGACCTCGTGCAGCCACGACGTGGCGTCGCGGCTCGCGGTCGTCGCCAGCGACTTGTATGCCGCGGTGCAGGCGTCGACGAACTGACGATCACTCGCCTGGGCGGATTCGCCGAGCGAAACCATCAGCACGCGCTGGACGTTGCCGTCGAGCGACACGAGTTGGGTGGCGCCGACCCGCTTGCCGAGATCACCCCGCCCGAGCGCCCCGATCAATGCCTGTCCAAGCGCCTGATCGAGCGCTTGTGCGCCCGCGCCGGCCAGCTTGCCGTTCTGGACAGCGACCACCGCGCAGTCGGTGCGCAGCTTCTCGGGGTTTACCTGCTTTGTGCTAAATTGCATCGCCTTCTTCTCCGGGGTGTCAGTCGGGCGCCTGGTCGCCTCTTGGTACTTGTTCCGATGTCGCCGCCTGCGCTCGCCCATGGAATGCAGCATCGAGTGGCCGCCCCGATCGAGCCACGCTTGCAGCGTGGCCCCGGTTGCGACAGACCCCGTGCCGGAGCATGCCCCGAGGGCGTGAGCTGCATGTATCGTCGAACGCCTGACCGCTCATATCGGACGCCGATGGCCGAATGGTTCGAAGCCGCCTCGATCGATCCCGATTCGCTCGACCGTCAACGGGCTTGTTCCCCGGCAACGACAGGCGCCGATTCTTTTGCATCGCGCAAGATTATAGCGACCGCCACCCGGCCATGAGCTGATGCTACTGAGGACGACACTGCGTCGCGAGCTCGGCAACCATGCCGGCATCGTGTTCGCGACCCTGTTCACGATCATGGTCACCACGACCCTGATCCGACTCCTGGGCAACGCGGCCTCCGGCAATGTCGATACGGCCAGCGTGCTGCCGATGATCGCCTTCGCGTCGATCAACTACCTGCCGAATCTGCTGGTCCTGACGCTCTACGTGTCCACGCTGATGGCGTTCACGCGCGCCTGGCGGGACTCGGAAATGGTGATCTGGCAGGCGAGTGGCCTGGGGCTGACGGCCTGGATCCGCCCGGTTCTGGGTTTTTCGATGCCGCTGGTGATCCTGGTCGGGCTGATCGCGATGGCGCTCGCGCCGTGGGCAAACGCGCAACGCGACGAGTACCAGCGCCGCTTCAACGAGCGCGAGGACGTCTCGCAGCTCGCGGCGGGACAGTTTCGTGAGTCGACCGGTGCCAATCGTGTCTTCTTCATCGAGTCCCTGAATGAGGACCAGACCGAGGTTCGAAACGTCTTCGTGGCGCAACAACGAGGCGATCGACTGACGGTCGTTGCCTCCGAGGGAGGGCGGATCGAGACCCGGCCCGACGGGGAACGCTTCCTGGTCCTGATGAACGGTCGTCGCTACGATGCCGGGGCCGACGGCGGCGACTTCCGCCTGATGGAGTTCGAAGGCTACGGCGTTCGCATCGAGCGCCGACGAAGCGCCACCGCGGTCCCGCCGGCCAAGGCAAAGGGAACGCTCGATCTGGTTCGGGATCCGACCACACGCAACCTGGCCGAACTGCTCTGGCGGATCGGGCTGCCGGTCTCGGCGCTGCTGCTGCCATTGCTGGCGATCCCGCTCGCCTCGGTCAATCCGCGAATGGGCCGCTCGATCAACCTGGTGGTAGCGATGCTGGTCTACGTCGTCTATAGCAACCTGCTTTCGTTGATGCAGGGTTGGGTCGTGCAACAGCGCATATCGTTCGGCCTGGCCGTCTGGATCATCCACGCGGGACTGCTCGTGCTGATCGTGTTCCTTTTCCAGCGCAAGACGAGCATGCCGCTTGGCCGGTGGTGGCGACGGCTGCCGCGGCCCGGGGTCTCCAGGCAGCGCGCGCGCGAGGCGCGAGCATGAGCGTACTGTCTCGATACATGGGGCGCGAGATCCGCGCGGCCGTGATCTTCGTGCTGGCCGGCTTCCTGGCCCTGTTCGCCTTCTTCGACTTCATCTCCGAGATCGAGGACGTGGGCAAGGGGGCTTACGGCCTGCGCCACGCCTTGATCTTCGTGCTCCTGGGCCTGCCCGCGCATGTCTACGAGTTGCTGCCGATCGCAGTACTGATCGGGGCGATCTACGCGATGGCCCAGTTCGCGTCGAACTCTGAGTTCACCGCGATGCGCGCCGCCGGGCTGGGGCGGGGGCGGGCGCTGCAGGCAATGTTCCGCACCGGCGTGGTTCTGGCGCTGGCGACCGCGCTGATCGGCGAGTTCGTCGCGCCGTCGGCCGAGAAGCTTGCGCAGGGGATCCGGCTTGGCGCGATCGGCGGATCGATCGGCGGCAAGTTCCGGTCGGGGATCTGGATCAAGGACGATCCGCGCGATGGCGGGCAGGCCGAGGGAGGGAGCGCGCGCGCACGACGTTTCGTGAACATCGGCGAACTCGAGCCCGATGCGAGCATGCGCCGGGTCCGCATCTTCGAGTTCGACGATGCCCAGCGGCTGTCGCGCATCATTCGGGCCGATCGCGGCGTCTATGTCGATCGGGGGCAGTGGCGGCTCCTCGGCGTCACGACGGTGACCCTCTCGCACCGGGAGTTGTTCCGGGGCGCGCCCTTGCTGAGCTCGCAGACCACCACGGCGGCTGAAATAGACTGGGCCTCGTCGTTGACCCCCGACCTGTTGGGCGTACTGATCGTGATGCCCGAGCGCATGTCGGCCTGGAATCTGTTCAGGTACATCCAGCATCTGCGCGACAACCAGCAGGATGCGGTTCGCTACGAGATCGCGTTCTGGAAGAAGCTCGTCTACCCGTTCGCGGTTCTGGTGATGCTGGCCCTGGCGCTTCCGTCGGCGTACATGCAGGCGAGGGCGGGCGGGGTCGGGTACAAGGTGTTCGCGGGCATCATGCTCGGCGTGGCCTTCCATTTCCTCAATGGATTGTTCGCGCACTTGGGGCTTCTGAACACCTGGCCCGCGTGGTTGTCTGCCAGCCTGCCCAGCGTCGTCGCCTTGCTGCTCGCGCTGAGCATGCTGGCCTGGGTGGATCGGGCCCGTTGAGCGCGTTCGGCCCCGGGGCGCGCCGATGCCGTCGCGACCGACGCATGCTATCGCTGGGACCGCCATGCCAGCCTGATCGGCTGGCATGGCGGTCGTGAGCTCACGCTCCATCGCGCCGGGTCCTGGCTCGTGGCAGGCGAAGGATTCCGTTGTGCGGTCTACCGCGACCAGGTGCTCGACGCGATCCGGCGACGGTACTATCAGGTGCCCCGTTGGCTGGCAGGTATTTCAACAGCCTGGTAGCGGTGGGGCATCGCTACCGCTGCGAGCGCCATTTTCCGGACCGGACCTGTCATCGATGAACCTCCAGCAGCTCCGATTCCTGCGTGAGACCGTCAGGAGCGGTCACAACCTCACGAAGGCCGCCGCCAGCCTGGGCACCTCCCAACCGGCGCTGTCGCGGGCGATCCTCGAGCTCGAAGCCGAGCTGGGCGTGAGCATCTTTCACCGGCACGGCAAGCGGATCGTGGGCCTGAGCGAGCCGGGGCGCCGGGTTCTCGAGCTGTCCGAGCGAATTCTTGCGGACGTGGCAGGCATCGAGCAGGTCACGGCCGAGTTCCTGTCGCGCGACTCCGGGCACCTGCGTATCGCCACCACACATACGCAGGCACGCTACATCCTGCCGCCGGTCGTGGCGAGATTCCGGCAGCAGTATCCGGGCGTACGGCTGACCCTGCTGCAAGGCAGTCCGCGGCAGATCGTCCGACTGTTGGTCGACCGTGAGGTCGATCTGACCATTGCGACCGAAGTCTTCGACGATGCCAATGAATTGCAGGTGGTTCCCGCGCTCGAGTGGCAACACGTGGTGCTGGTGCCCAAGGGCCATTCGATGCTCGATGGCATGCTGACGCTTCCGGCGCTGGCCGCGCACCCGCTCGTGACCTATGTCGAGGAGTTCGCCGGGCGGCGACGGATCGACCTGGCGTTCGCCGCCGACGGGCTGCGTCCGGACGTCGTGCTCGAGGCCACCGACTCCGACGTGATCAAGACCTATGTCGAACTCGGCCTGGGTGTCGGGATCGTGGCCGAGATGGCCGTCGACCCGCGCCGTGATTCGGGTCTGGTCGCCTTGCCGGCGGGTGCGCTGTTCGGCATGAACCTCACGCGTATCGCGGTCCGGCGCGATGCGTTCCTGCGTGGCTTTGCACATGCGTTCATCGAGATGCTGGCCCCGAGCGTGACCCTGCGCCCGGTCGATGGCGCCATCAGCGCGGGTCTGGCCCGATGAGTCCACTGCGAATCGCGGTCGTGGGCGCGGGAGCCATCGGCGGGCTCATGGCGGCGCGCCTGTCGCGAGCGGGACACGCCGTTTCGGTGGTGGCTCGAGGCGATCACCTCGACGCGATTCGCGGTGCCGGAGGCCTGTGGGTGACCGATCGGTGGCGCGGTGCGGATCGCTGGCATGGCCAGGTTCGCGCCGAGGCCCGGCCCGAGGATCTGCCGGCCCAGGACATCGTCATTCTTGGTCTCAAGGGCCCGGCGATCCCGGCGATGCTGCCCCGCTTGGGGGACCTGCTCGCCGATGGCACGATCGTCGTGCCCGCGATCAATGGCGTACCTTGGTGGTACTTTCATCGCGAGGGGTCGCGCCACGACGGCGCCAGAATCGAGTGCCTGGATCGTGACTCGAGCCTGTTTTCGGCTCTCGATCCCGACCGTCTCGTCGGTTGCGTCGTTCATACCGCCGCGGAGGTGATCGCCCCGGGGGAGATCGTTCACACCGCAAGCCAGATGCTGATCGTGGGCGAGCCTTCCGGCGAGGATAGCGACCGCGTGCGGCGCTTGGCGCGCGCGCTCGATTCGGCGGGCTTCGATGCGCGAGTCTCGACCCGGATCCGCGAGGACATCTGGACCAAGCTCGTCGGCAATCTGGCGTTCAATCCTGTGGCCGCCCTGACCGGCTGCGTGCTCGACGAGATCGCGACCGACGAGGCCTTGCTCACCGTCGTGCGCCCGCTCATTGCCGAATCGCTCGCGGTCGCGTCGGCGCTTGGCGTGCCGCTGTCGGTCGGTGTGGAACGTCGCATCGAGATGGCACGCGAGATCGGTCCGGCGCGGCTCTCGACCCTGCAGGACTTCGAAGCCGGTCGGCGCCCCGAACTCGAAGGCCTGCTCGATGCCGTCATCGAGTTGGCGCAGCGTGCCGGGGTAGACGTGCCCACGATCCGACAGGTCGCCGCGCTGGCGCGGGCTCGCGCGCGCACCCTGGGCCTGCTCGGGTGATGGGCGGCCGTGTTCGTGTCCGCGGCGAGCCCGGATAGCGTGATTTTGAAACGCCAGTTGGGGTTGGTAAACTGGCCGCGCACACACACAAGGGGACGTTTCCAATGAAGAAGATCTTTGCGGCGCCGCTGCTGGCGGCGAGCACGCTCGGCTTTGCCGGTGCGGCCAACGCAGCCGTCGTGCTGACGGTCTCGAGCTGGGTTCCGCCCGCCCACCTTCTTTCGCGTGCACAGGCGGCATGGTGCGATGACGTGAAAAAGGCGACCGAGGGCCGGGTGAGCTGCAACATCCTGGCCAAGCCGGCGGCTCCCCCGCCGAAGACTTTCGATGCGGTTCGTGACGGCATCATGGACGTATCGTTCGGTGTCCATGGCTACACGCCCGGGCGCTACCTGCTCACGAAGATGGCCGAGTTGCCCTTCCTTGGAGACTCGCCGATCGCTTCCTCGGTCGCATATCAGCGCATCTACGAGAAGCATCTGGCCAAGTTCAACGAGCATCGCGGCCTGCACGTGCTGAGCGTCTTCACGCATGGCCCTGGCGTCATCTTCAACGGCAAGCGCGCGGTCAATGGCGCGGCCGATCTCGAAGGGCTCAAGTTCCGTGTCGGTGGTGGCATGGTCAACGACGTCGGCAAGGCGCTCGGTGCCAACATCACCCTCAAGCCCGCGCCGCAGTCCTACGAATTGTTGTCCTCGGGCGTCGTCGACGGGGTGTTCTTCCCGGACGAGTCGATCACCTCGTTCCGCCTCGAGAAGCTGATCAAGTACGCGACGACCTTTCCAGGCGGGCTGTACAACACGAGCTTCGCGTTCGTCATGACCCCGGCGACCTGGAAGAAGATCCCCAAGCAGGATCAGGCGATCATCACCAAGCTCTCGGGCGAGGTCGCGGCCCGCCATTTCGGCAAGTTCTGGGAGGCCGAGGACGTCAAGAGCCGAGGGGTGCAGCAAGCGGTCGGCATCCAGCGCACCGTTGCCGACGCCAAGTTCGTGGCCGAAGTCAAGGCCAAGACCGGCAAGCTCGAGCAGCAGTGGATCAAGGACGCGCAGGCGCGCGGCTTGAAGAACGCGGCACAGGTGCTCAAGGAGTATCGCGCCGAGATCGCCAAGCTCCAGTAAGTCAGTGACACTGCCGGTCGCGCAAAGTGGCGCGGCCGGCAGCTTGCACGTCATCCAAGCCTCCGGGGCAAAAAAAAGGCCGACCAAAAGGCCGACCGAGTTTTCCCCCTGCGAGAACGGGTCTGGTTTTTTTCGTTCTCATGGCGTCTTGCGACGCGCTGGTTTTTTAGTCGTTCAGAGCGGGTGCGCCGATCCGGCGCGTGCCCACCTGGTGGTCTTGGGTCGCCCCTCAGGCTCTCTGTCGGGCAACCACGCTGATCAGCAACAGGGCCAGCACCGCCGCGGCCGCAAGCACAGCGGGCCGGCGCGACGGCAATCCGATGCCCTCGGTACCAAGGCTCGAGGCCACCGCGCCCGCGGTCCAGCCGGTTTCTCCGAGCTCGCGATCCGCCGAGAAGATCTGGTCGAACCAATTGCGCCTGGCGAGTTGGCGATGGGTCGAGACGCTTTGCGCGAGCATCGATGCGAATGCAAGCACATCGGGTTCACCGATCGATCCGTCCAGACCCTCGAGGCCGCGTTCATCGATGTGGTGTCGGTGACCAAGGCTCGCGTCGCTCGCGTCGACCGATCGCTTCGCAACGATCCGGATCCGAATGCCTCGGCGCTCCAGGTCCAGTGTCGGGGTCGTCTCGGCGCCCGGGTCGGGCATGCGATCCGCCAGGCGCTCGCCTGCGAGCAACTCCGAATCGGCCGATTCGTGTGGTGCGCCGGCCAGCCCGACGACCAAGCGGACAGACTGCAAGCGCCTGCGGGGCGCCTGCGCGCGCGGCGGGTTGCCAGACAGCATCTCGGTGATCCCGGACTGAGCGTGCTCGATCATCGGGGCAATGCTCGACGCAGCCCCGATCAACCAGCCCCTGACGGCTTCGCCGCCGGGTAGCCTTGCGGCGCCCGACAGAAGGCTCGAGGTCAGGGCGGCCGAAATGGCGAACACCAGAATCTTGCGCATGGTCTCTAATCAAGTCCTTGCGGGTTGCCGTAGCGAGCTTCGTGCCAGGCCATCTATGGGCTTGTTTTCGCAGGAGATTGTGATCGCGGCCCGGCTGGTAGGGGATGGCACCTGGTACGGGTGTCAGATCGGCCGACAGGGCGGCAAGCCGGCGATCACGCGGCCGCCGACAGGTTGTGGTGCCGGCGCGTCAGATGCGAGGGGTGGTCGCAGGCGGGCCACCGGGTTGCCGGCTTGCAGCCAATCCCCTGATATAATTTCTGGCTTGATTGGGGCGGTAGCTCAGCTGGGAGAGCGTCGCGTTCGCAATGCGAAGGTCGGGAGTTCGATCCTCCTCCGCTCCACCAAATCCAAGGGCCCGGCATCGTCCGGGCCCTTGCTTCTTGAGGCCCGGTATCGTCCGGGCCGTGCCGGTCACTCATCCGGCCGCCGCGACGATCCTCCGGGCGACCGTCAGGTGCGGTACGTCGATCATCGCGCCGTCGAGAAGCGCGGCCGCCTTGCGTCCATCCTCGAGTGCCTCGATGACTGCGCGGGCCCAGTCGATGTCGGCTCTTGCCGGGCGCAGGCCCTCGTGGATTCCGGCGACCTGGCTGGGGTGGATCGCGGCCTTGGCCGTGAAGCCCATTCTTGCGTGCGCGCGCATCTCGTTCACGAGGCCTGCCGGATCGGAGACACGGGTATAGGGGGTGTCGATCGGGTCTGCACCACAGGCCACGGCCGCCAGCAGCGCGGCATTGCGTGCGGCGATGGCAGGCGACAGCCAGGCGCCATCCTCGTCGCGCAGGCTTCTGAGCCCGAGCCCCGAGGCGAGGTCCTCCGCGCCCCACATCACGCCGCTCAGGCGTGGCAGGGGGCGATCGAAGCTGTGGATGCGCTGCATTGCACGCGCGGTCTCGGTGGCGATCGCGACGATCGCAGTGCTGCCCGGCGTGAGCCCGCCCGCACGTTCGAGTCGATCGAGCATGCTCCCGAGCTCGAGGACGTCCTCGGCGCCTTCGCACTTGGGCAGCACGATCCCTGCGGCCGGCACACCGGCAAGCGCGGCTTCCAGGTCGCGCTCCAGGCCGTCGGTGCCAAGCGGACGCGACCGAACCCAGGTGGCGACGCGGGTCCCGGGATCGGGTTGCCATGCCGACACCGCCGCTCGCGCCGCCTCGCGCTGATCGGTCGGGACACTGTCTTCGAGGTCCAGGATGATCGCGTCCGCGCCGCTTGCGGCGGCCTTCGCAAAGCGTTCCGGGCGATTGCCGGGAACGAAGAGATAACTGCGGCTCACTGATCGGCTCCTTTCGGCGCGCCGCTGTCGAGCGGCGCGCGTTTGATCATTGCCTGACGAACGCAGATCGCCACCACTTCACCGCGCTGGTTGAGTGCCTCGTGGCGGAATTCGACAATGCCGACGTCCGGGCGAGAGCGGCTTTCTCGACTCGAGAGTACCTCGCTCCGTACCCGAAGCGTGTCGCCGTGGAAGACCGGCTTCGGGAAGCGCACGTCGGTCATGCCCAGGTTGGCGATCGTGGTACCGAGCGTGGTGTCGTTCACGGTCATGCCGATCATGAGCCCCAGGGTGAACAGGCTGTTGACGATTCTCTGGCCGAATTCGCTCTGGCTCGAGAACTCCGCATCCAGGTGGAGCGGTTGCACGTTCATGGTCAGGGTCGAGAACAAGACGTTGTCCATCTCGGTCACGGTGCGTGTCCACGGGTGCTCGAACACCCGTCCCTGGGTGAATTCCTCGAAGTAGAGTCCTGCCATCGTCGATTCCGTCGCGTGTCGATCTGGTAGCTTAACAGGCACGACGAAGGCGATCGCTCCTCGTCCATCGAGCAGCTTGCGGAGACTCCAGCCATGTCCAGACCCACGCGTGCAGATGCACGCGCCTACCCGTTCTTCTCTGACGAACACGTCATGTTGCGCGACACGATACGGCGATTCATTGCCGAGCGGGTGCTCCCGGTCGCCGATGACTGGGAAGAGGCGGGTTACGTACCTCGTGAGATCCTGCGGGAGATGGGCGAATTGGGCCTGCTCGGCATGAGTTTCGACCCCGCGTATGGCGGTGGCGGGCTCGATGCACTGGCCAACGTGGTGCTTGCCGAGGAGCTCGGTCGCAGCACCTATGGCGGCTTCGCCGTGACCGTGCTGGTGCACACCGAGATGGCATCACCGCATCTGCACCACGCCGGGACGCCCGCCCAGCTCGAGCGCTGGATGCCCGAGCTCATCTCGGGACGCAAGATCAGTGCGGTTGCGATGACCGAGGCCGATGCCGGTTCGGACCTCGCGTCGATGCGCACCCGGGCCGAGCGCAGCGCGGGCGGATGGGTGCTCAACGGCAGCAAGATGTTCATCACCAACGGTGTTCACGGCGATCTTTTCTTCGTCGCCGCCAAGACCGGTGCCGCAGGTCGCAACCATGACATGACGATGTTCGTCCTCGAGAAGGGGATGGCGGGATTCGAGATCGCGCGCCCCTTGAAGAAGCACGGATGGTGGTCGAGCGACACGGCCGAGCTGTCCTTCCAGGACTGCTTCGTGCCCCAGGACCAGCTTCTGGGGGCCGAGAACCGTGGCTTCTACGCGTTGGTGCGAAACCTCCAGAACGAGCGTCTCGTGCTGGGCGCGCAAGCGATCGGGGAAGCCTCGCGGGCGCTGGAGTTGACCCTGGAATGGGTCCGGCAGCGCAAGGCCTTCGGTGCGACCCTTTGGGACAAGCAGGCGATCCGGCAGCGGCTCGCCGCCCGGTTCGCCGAGGTCGAGGCGGCACGGGCACTGGTCTACAACACGGCCTGGCGCGTTGCCCAGGGGCAGGACGTGGTCCGGGAAGTGTCGATGATCAAGGCCCTGTGCGGCACGCTCGTGAACCGTGTCATGTACGACTGCGTGCAATTCCACGGCGGCATGGGCTATGTGCGCGAGACCGCGATCGAGCGGATGGCCCGTGACGCGCGCATCCAGTCGATTGGCGGGGGGGCGACCGAGGTCATGCTAGACGAGGTCGCGAAGCGACTGTGAAGCGGCTTCCCCACGCCGTCAATCGATGTACGGCGGGCGCGCTGTGACCAGCAATGCCTACCAATGGCTTCATGCATTGCATGTCGGTTGCGTGGTGCTGAGCCTGTCGGGCTTCGCGATGCGAGCGACGATGCGCGAGTTCGCGTCGCCGCGACTCGACGCGCGGGCCTGGCGGATCCTGCCTCATGTCATCGACACCGTCCTGCTTGCCAGCGCCGTGGCGATGGTCTGGCTGGCCTGGTGGCCCTTGCCCGCCTGGATCCTCGCCAAGATCGTGGCGCTGGTCGCCTATGTGGGCTTCGGACGCATTGCGCTGAGCCATTCGACGCGCCCGCGCGAACGCCGACTCGCGTTGCTGGCGGCCGTGATTGCAGCGGCCTGGATCGTGTCGGCGGCACTCACCAAGTCCGCCTGCCCACCGTGCTGAGCATGCGGCTTGCGCATACGTGGCGCCAATCGGCCCGCGCACTGCGCCTGGCGGGCTTTCGCGTCAGCGGCCGGAGGCGGGGGTCTGACCGCCCTGGACGCCGAGACGCCCACCCGTGCCCAGACCACCTTTGACTTCCTGCGCCTTGTACTGGCGCACTGCGCGCACCAGGTTGTTGTAGGCATCGGCGAAAGCGCCGGCGATGACCTTGCCCTCGGCGGTGTTCGTGTAACCGCCCAGGCTGCCGCCGCCATGTCGCCCGAACAGCCCGCCCCATAGGCCGAAGTCGGTCGTGCTCGAGCTACCCTCGGCGGCGGCAAGCTGGACACCCGATCGGTTGTCGACGAGCGTCAGCAAGGTCGAGGCTTCCCTGAACTTCAGGCTGCCGGCAAGCGAGCCGAGCACGCCGAGCGAGCCACTGAAGCGGCTCAGGGCTCCCCCGATCCCGCCGGCGTCCTTCTGGGTGAACGTGATGCTGGGCGACATGCTGTAGTCGGCGGCCACCATCTGGCCCTTGCCGAATCGACTGCTCTGGCGCAACTCGCCCGAGCGCTCGAGCGCCCGTTCCTGCTGCATCTGGTGCATCGCACGCCCGCGCTCGACAATGACGAAGCAGTTCGATTGCTGAACCATCAGGCGAACCAGCGGGACGGTGGAGCCGAGCTGGTAACTGCGCAACTGGGCATACCAGGGCTGTGACTGATTTTCGATCACGGCCAGCGTGCCGAGGGACTCGTTGCAGCGCTCGAGTTGCCCGTTGTTGCCTTGGGCATTGGCGCCGCCTGCCGAGCCGGTGACCGGCGTCTTGGCCGATGCGGTGCCCATCTGCACGGGCATCGACCCGAGGCATCCGCTCAGGGCCACGGTCGCGGGCAGCGTGATCAGGCAGGCACGGGAGAATCGTTGGATCGAATTCGACATGTCGGGCTCCGGCGCGATGCCGCAGTTGCGGCTTCCAGCCATGAAGATAGCCGAATTGACGGATGAGCGCATTGCGCTCGATCTGGTCGAGCCCAGGCGTTGGCCACGTAGAATGCTGTCGCCTCGCGAATGCCGACATGAACGCCCCGCCTCCCGATCGACTGCTCACCGAATCCGACCCGCACCCGGCGAGGGCGGCATCGGTCGTCGGGGGGCCGCTGGTGATGATGGCGGGCATCATTGCCGCGATGCATGTCGGCAAGTTGCCGACCGCCTTGACGGCGATCCGCGACACCCTCGGCATGTCGCTGGTACAGGCGAGTTTCCTGGTGGCGCTGTTCGCGCTGGCCTCGGCCGTGGCGGGCGTGCTGGGCGGCGGGCTCGCCGACCGGTTCGGGCATCGGCACTCGATGATCGCCGGACAGGTCCTGCTCGCCGCGGGCAGCATCGGCGGCGCGTTCTCGCAGGGGGCGGGCGCCATGCTCGCCTCGCGTTCCCTGGAAAGCCTGGGCTTCATGCTCGCGGTGCTGCCCGGCCCGGCCATGCTGGCACGTGTCCTGGCGCCGGCAGTGACTGCGCGCTGGATGGGCGCCTGGGGCGCGTACATGCCAACGGGCTTCAGCCTCGCGCTGCTGCTCTCGCCCTTGGTGGTTTCGATGCTGGGCTGGCGCAGCGTCTGGATCGGCATGGGCGTCGTGTCGCTGGCCTGGGCGGTGGTCATTCACCGACTGTTGCCTTTCGACCGCCTCGACGGCGTCGCGGCGGCCGCGGGCGGATTGCGTACCTCGCTAGGCGCTGTCGTCTCTCGACGAGGCCCTTGGCTGCTGGCGCTGGCATTCGGCTTCTATGCGGCGCAGTACACGAGCATCTTCGCCTTTCTTCCGACCATGTACGAGGAAGCGGGTATCGGCGCGGCGGCCATCGGCGCTCTGACTGCGCTGGCTGCCGGGATCAATCTATTCGGAAATGTCGGTGCCGGTCTTCTTGCCCACCGAGGCGTGCCGGCGCGCGGGGTGATCGTCGCGACTTCGGCTGCGATGGCGTTGCTCGCCTACGTGGCGTTCGGTTCGGGGGCCGGCTTCGCGTGGCGCTACGGCGCGGTGACCGCCTTGTCGCTGATTGCGGGTCTGATTCCCGGGACCCTGTTCGGCCTGGCCCCACGCCTGGCGCCGACGCCGTCGGCTGCGGCCGGAACCGTTGGACTGATGCAGCAGGGCTCGGGGCTCGGTCAACTGCTGATGCCCCCGGTCGTGGCCTGGCTTGCAGCCAGTACCGGTGGGTGGGACCACACCTGGTGGGCGACCGGTGCGTTCGCGTCGATCGTGGCCTACGCCGGCTGGGCGCTTGCGCGCTGCCCGGGCTACGGACGCCGCTGAGACGGTATCGACGGCGGCGTGGTCAGTCGAGCATGCGGCGTGCGCGTGCGCGCGCGTCCTCTGCCGGTGCCGGGCCTGTTTCGGATTCGACGCCGGTCGCCGATTCCGCGCGATCGATGCCGCGGCGCTGCCGGCGCTGGACCAGCCACCAGCCGGCCGCACCGGCCGCCAGCAAGGCGAAAGGGCCGATCCACAAGGGCCAGGTCGTGTCCTTCAGGGGCGGGCGATAGAGGACGAAGTCGCCGTAGCGCGTGACCAGGAAAGCCTTGATCTCGTCGTCGCTGCGACCTTTGGCGATCAGGCCTTGCACTTCGCGCCTGAGATCCCCGGCGAGATCCGCATTCGAGTCGGCAAGCGTCTGGTTCTGGCAAACGAGGCAACGCAGTTCGCTGGCCAGGCGTTCGAAGCGTGCCTTGCCGGCCGCGTCGAGTTCGACCTGGGACGTACTCGGGTTGGCGTCCGACATCACTGGGCCTCGCGTCGGAGCCGATCCACCAGCGGGATCAGCTGGTTCTTCACGATCTCTGCAGTGAATGGGCCCGTTTGCTTGTGGCGGATCCGGCCCTGCTGGTCGATCACGAAGGTCTCGGGGGCGCCATAGACGCCGTAGTCGATGGCTACCTTGCCCGCGGCGTCGCTGACGACCACCGCATACGGATTGCCAAGCCGCTCGAGCCAGCGTCGGGAGGCCTCGGGCCGATCCTTCCAGGCCAGGCCGACGATGGGCACGAACCGGCGCGCCGCGAGCTGGTTGAACAGCGGATGCTCGAGTTCACAAGCCGCGCACCAAGAGCCCCAGACATTGAGCAGCCAGACTTTTCCTCGCAGTGCCTCGGGTCCCCAGGTCGTCGTGGCATCGTCGAGCCGAGGCAGCGAGAAGGCCGGCGCCGGCTTGTCGATCAGCGGCGACGGGATCAACCGGGGGTCGTTCGACAAGCCCTTGTACAGGAACGCCGCGATCAGCACGAACACGGCCAAAGGCAGCAGAAATCTGAGCGAACGCATGGTGGCAGGTTCCGTCAGGGCGTCTCGATCGCGGCGTTGTCGACCCGGGCACGGCGGGCCTCGCGCATCCGGCGATAGCGTCGATCGGCGACGGCCAGGAAGCCGCCCAAGGCCATCATCACACAACCGATCCAGATCCAATTGACGAATGGCTTGATGTGCAGGCGCACGGCCCAGGCCCCGTTGCCGACCGGTTCCCCCATCGAGACATAGATGTCACGCGTCAGCCCGCGGTCGATGGCCGCTTCGGTCATCGGCTGGCGATTGGCACGATAGACGCGCTTCTCGGGCTCCAGCACCACGGCCTCGGCGCCGGGATTCGAGTCGCGTCGCAAGACGAAGCGGGCGCGCGTGGCATCGTAGTTGGGGCCGGGGACCTCGCCCAGCGACTCGAAGCGAAGCCGATAGTCCCCGAGCACGACCGTGTCGCCCGCCTTGAGGCGTTGCTCCGTGTTGACTTCGTAGCCATTGACCAGGGTGACGCCCAGCACGAACGCCGCGATTCCCAGGTGGGCCAGGTGCATGCCCCAGACCGAAGCGGGGTGCATCGCGGCGCGCCGACCGATCGCACCGGGCACGAGCCGACCGTCCGGGCCGCGAAGCATGTCGAGGACGCCAAGGATCACGCTGGCGGCGATCCAGATCGAAAACGCCAGGCCGAGGCTGATCAGCGGCCGCACGGCCGCTCCGGCTCCGCGCAGCGACAGCAGTGCCGGGATCGCGAGCCCACTGGCGACCGCGACGGCCAGGGCCCAGCGTAGCCGGACGGCGAGATCGGGCACGCTGGCGCGACGCCAGCGGGCGAACGGTCCGACGCCGACCAGGAACAGCGCCGGCGCCATCAACGGATAAAAGACCGCGTCGAAGTAGGGGGGACCGACCGAGATCTTGCCGAGCGCCAGGGTATCGAGGACGAGCGGGTACAAGGTGCCCAGCAGCACCGCCGCCATGGCAACGACCAGAAGCACGTTGTTGGCGAGCAGCATCGATTCGCGAGAGATCGGCTCGAACGCCGTCGAGCTCGATATCGTGGGCGCACGCCACGCGAACAGCGTCAGCGAGCCGCCGATGACGATGGCGAGGAAGCCGAGAATGAAGATGCCGCGCGCTGGATCGGTCGCGAACGCATGCACCGAGGTCAGGACCCCCGATCGCACCAGGAAGGTCCCCATCAGGCTGAGGCTGAAAGCCAGGATCGCCAGTAGCACGGTCCAACTGCGGAACGCGCCACGCTTCTCGGTCACGGCCAGCGAGTGGATCAGCGCCGTCGCCACCAGCCAGGGCATGAACGAGGCGTTCTCGACCGGATCCCAGAACCACCAGCCGCCCCAGCCAAGCTCGTAGTACGACCAGAAGGATCCGAGCGCGATGCCCAGGGTGAGGAAACACCACGCGATCGTTGTCCAGGGACGGGCCCAGCGGGCCCACGCCGAATCGAAGCGCCCGCCGATCAGGCCGGCCAGCGCGAAGGCAAAGGCGACGGACAGCCCGACATAGCCCATGTAGAGCATCGGCGGGTGGAAGATCATGCCCGGGTCCTGCAGCAGCGGATTCAGGTCGCGACCGTCCGCTGGCGACGGCACCAGGCGCTCGAACGGATTCGAGGTGAAGAGCAGGAACAAGAGGAAGCCCGCGGCGACCAGCCCCATGATCGCCAGGATCCGAACCCGAAGGACCTGCGCGAGACTCCTGGAGAACGCCGCGACGGCGGCCGTCCAGCCGACCAGCATCAGGGTCCACAGCAGCATCGAGCCCTCGTGCGAGCCCCAGGACGCCGCAATGCGAAGCGACAGCGGCAGCGCGCTGTTCGAGTGCCTGGCCACGAGCGCCACGCTGAAATCGTGCCCCACGAACGCATCGACCAGGCACGCGAATGCGAACGCCACGAGTCCGAAGACCGCCCACGCCGCCCGTGGCGCGAGCGCCATCAGCCGCGTGTCGCCGCGATGGGCGCCGATCAGGGGAACGATGCCCAGCAACAGCGCCAAGGCCAGTGCCAGCGAGAGCGCGAAATGTCCGACTTCGACGATCATGGTGCTCAGTTCCCGCGCGCGGCGCCGACGCCTTTCGCGGGTTTGCGGAATTGCTCGGGGGCGCCGACCGGATGTCCGGCGCGCTTGAGCGCTTCCGCGGCTTCCGGGGGCATGTAGTTCTCGTCGTGCTTGGCCAGGACTTCGCTGGCCACGAAGCTACCGTCGTTGGCCAGCCGCCCCTGTGCGACGACGCCGCGTCCCTCCTTGAACAGGTCGGGCAGGATGCCCGAGTACGCGACTCGAACCGAGTGGGCATTGTCGGTCACGACGAAGCTGCCGCCGACCTTGTCGGCGTCCCGCTTGAGACTGCCCGGTTCGACCAGCCCGCCAATCCGAAAGGTGCGGCCCGCCGGCGCCTTGCCCGCAACCACGTCCGACGGGGTGATGAACATCGACAGGTTGCTGCCCAATGCATTGAACACGAGGGCGGCGGCGGCTGCCAGGGCGGCTACGCCGGCGAGAACCCACAGGGTTCGTTTTTGTCGCGGCTTCATGAAGATCCCTTCGGCCCATCATCGGGTGGGCGTGAGTCGGCAAACGCATCGTCGAGCGCTTGTGCGCGATCGATCGCGGCGCGCCTGCGAGCCCGGAGCAAGAACAGTTCGGCTGCGATCGCGAGCACGAGGGCGCCATAGGCGCTCCACACATAGAAACCGTAGCCGCCCATCGAGAGCCAGCGCGACAGCGTGTCGGTCATGATCGGTCTTCGCCCACTTCGGGCAGTTCGCGGACCCAGGCCGCATGCGCTTCACGTTCGAGAATGACGCTGCGTACTCGGTGCAGTGCGGCCGCGATGGCGTAGGCCCAAGCGGCGAAGGTCATGACCAGCATGGCCGAGAGCATGATCGTCGCCATCTTGGGCGCGGCCGTCATCGAAACGCTCGCGCCCTGGTGCAGCGTGTTCCACCAACGCACCGAGAAGTAGATGATCGGCACGTTGACCGAACCGACGATCACCAACAGGGCGGCCGCACGGTCGCTGCGGCGCGGATCGTCGATCGACGCGCGCAAGGCCATGAATCCGAGGTACAGGAACAGCAGGATCAGGGTCGACGTGAGCCGAGCGTCCCAGACCCAGTACGCGCCCCAGGTCGGGCGGCCCCAGAACGCACCGGTCCATAGCGAAACGAAGGCGAACATCGCGCCGGTTGGCGCAAGTGCCTGCGCCATCATCGCCGAAAGGCGCGTGTTCCAGATCAGCGAGATGATCGACCACCCTGCCATCACCAGGTAGATGAACATCGCCATCCATGCCGAAGGGACATGGATGAAGATGATCCGGTAGGACTCGCCTTGCTGATGATCGGTCGGTGCGACGAAGAAGCCCAGGTAGAGCCCGATCACGGCAAGGGCGGCCGCGCTCCAGCCGAACCATGGCACGAGCCGCCCCGCGAGCGGGTAGAAGCTCGCCGGCGAAGAAAACCTGAAGAATCCACGGCCTGTCGTCATTCGAACGCGATTCTAACCGCGAGGGCGGTTGCGAAAGGACCGAGCACGCAGGAAAGCAGCAGCCCGGCGGCGAGCAGCGAGAGATGCGCCTCGGCCCCCAACCCGGCTCTGGCCGACTCCACCGCACCGGCGCCGAAGATCAATACCGGTACGGCCAGGGGCAATACCAGCAAGGCCAGCAGCGCTGCCCCGCCGCGCGCACCGAGCGTGAGCGCCGCGCCGATCGAGCCGAGCCACGCCAGCGTCGGCGTACCGAGTGCGAGCGAGGCCGCGAGTACCCCGATCGCGGAGCGATCCAGGCCGAACTGCAGGCCGGCCAGCGGCGAGAGGATCACCAGCGGTAGCGCGGTACTGATCCAGAGCGCCAGCACCTTGCCGGCGACGATCGCGCTGAGTGGACCGGGCGCGAGGACCATCTGCTCCAGGGTGCCGTCGAGATGATCGCCGCCGAACAGGCGCGGCAGCGCGAGCAGGCTGGCCAGCAGCGCGGCAACCCAGGCGATGCCCGGCGCGATCGTGGCCAATAGCGCCGGCTCCGGGCTGACGCCCAGCGGAAACAGGCTGGTCACCAACACGAAGAATACGATGACGATGCCGATCTCTGCTCGCGACCGCATTGCCAGGGCGAGATCGCGGCGCATGGCCCAGACGAGTGCCTCGAGAGGGCCCGGTTCCGGCTCCCCGCGCGAATCGGTCGGCGCCACCGTCGTGCTCATCGGGTGTGCAATCCTGCATCGGGGGGGCTGGCCGGGCGCGCGAGCTCGCAGTGCGTCGGCGTGGCGTCGATCCCGAGCACCTGGTGGGTCGCGACGACGGCGCAGCCGCCGGCGGCCAGGTGCGCGTCGACGATTTCGCCCAGCAATGCCTGGCCTGGCGCGTCGAGCGCCGTGGTCGGTTCGTCGAGCAGCCAGAGCGGACGGCCCTCACCGACGTTGAGCGTGAGCCGGGCCATTTGCAGGCGCCGGCGCTGGCCAGCCGAGAGCCGCGCGAACGGCAGCCTTGCCTGGCGCGACAGGCCCACGCGCGCGAGCGCGGCATCGAGTTGGGCATCGGCGACGACGTGGCCGCAATCGAGCCGTACCTGCCAGGCTAGATTCTCGCGCGTGGAGAACGCATCCTTGGCGCCTGCCTGGTGTCCCTGATAGAGCATGATCGAATGCCATCGACGGCCGATCGTCGCGAGGTCGACGCCGTGCCATCGGATGACGCCGGCGATCGGTTGTGCGAGACCGGCAATGGTTCGCAGCAACGTCGACTTGCCACTGCCATTGGGGCCCGTGAGCATCGCCCAGCTGCCTGGCTCGACAACCAGCCCGAGCCCGGCGAACAGGGTTCGGTAGCCGGCGGCACAGGACAGGTCGACCAGCTCGAGCGCGTTCATTCGACGACCTTGGCAATGCGGATCGCAACGGCGCTCGCGCCGAGTTCGACGGCATCACTGGTACCGAACAGATCGCCGGTGGCTCGCATTGCATTGCCGCTCGCGCTGATTCGTGCCTCGATCACCAGCTTGCCCGCGCTCGACAGCGGACGTTGCGGGTTCATCGATTGGGCTTCGCCGAGTTCGAAGGCGAAAGGCCAGTTCGTCGGCAGTGGCAGTCGCAGTGCGGCCAATGGCATTCGCGGGCCTTGTGCCGCTCTCGCATAGACGAACAGTGTGGCTCCGGCCGCCAGTCGCTGGCGCAGCGCCGGGTCGATGTCGATCGAACCGGACAGACGCGCCCGGCTCGCGATCGCCGCGGCCCCCGGCGCCGGCGCCGGCGCCGGCGCGCTGGCGCCCGCGGAACCACCGCCGGCAGTGGCCGATCCGAGCTGCGCGTCGATTCGGGCGAGCACGGCGGCGATCTGCGCGGCCTGCGGTGAATCGTTCCCGAGCAGCGCCACCAGCTTCGCAAGATAGCCACGCGCCTCGGCCAGTTTGCCGGCTCGGTACAGTGCGGCACCGAGCAGCCCGTTCGTCTTCGGCGCATCGGGGGTCGAGGCGATCGCCTTGCGCAGCAGTTCGGTCGGGCGTCCGGCGAAGTTGCCGCCCGCCGAAACGGCCAGACTCTCGGCCAGATCCGTCATCAGGCCGGCATGTGCCGGCATCAGGGCGAGCGCCTTCTCGAGGGCGACGACCGCATTGCGATGATCACCCTGCATGCGGCGCAATTCGCCCAGTGTCGCCCAGGCTTCCGCGTCCTCGGGCGCCACCTTCACGCGTTGCTCGAGCTCGGTCTGGATACGTCGGATCTCGGCGGCGCGCTGCGCGACGGTCATTGGCGGTGCATCCGGGGGGCGAACCCCGGCGGCGGGCATTCCGACTCGCAGATAGATACTCCAGGCCAAGGCAGGCACGATGACGATCAGGCCCAGCCCTGTCGCCAGGCGGCCGGCGCTCGTCACCGGCTTCGAGCCGGTCGATGGCTCGGCATCGACGAACTGGCGTGCGACCTCGTCGACCAGTTCGCGTTCTGCGGCTTGCGCTTCTTCGTCGCCGATGCGCCCAGCATCGCGCTCGCGCTCGATCTCGCCGCGTCGATCGCGATAGACGGCGAGGCGACGGGCCGGATCGTCGTCGACCGGCGCGGTACGTGACCGGCCTGCAACGAGAACTGGCCAAAGAACGAGGATCAGCGCGCACAGCGTGATCGCGCCAAGTAAGAGCCAGAACGCCATTCGCGAGCCCGCATGCAGTAGACCCGCGATTTTCGCACACGTGCCAGCGCTCGCCGCGCCATGCCCATGGTCGCGGCGTGCCGGTCAGACCAGCGCTTGTCGCGTCAGTCGGTGGCCGATCTCGGCGAGAAAGCGGTCGCAGGCGTCGAGTTGGTCGAGGCTGACATGCTCGTCGGGCTGGTGGGCGACGCGGATCTCGCCGGGGCCGCAGACGATCGTCGGCACGCCGATGTCGGCCAGAAAACCTGCTTCGGTACCGAAGCTGACCCGGCCGGGGGCCAGGCAACCGCAAATCGGCATGATGGTCTCGGCCAGATGGTGGTTGCCGCGCTCGTCCAGGCCCGGGGAGTCGACGACTTCCTCGAACTCGATGGCGCAATTCGGCGCGATCCGACGCGCGGCTGGCAACAGCACCGACTCGGCGTGATGCCTGATCTCGCCCAGGACTTCTTGCGAGGAAACGCCGGGCAAGGCGCGGATCTCGAACAGGAAGCTGCAATCGCTGGCGGTGATGTTGTGGGCGGTTCCGCCAGCGATCGTCCCGACATGCAAGCTGGTGTATGGGAACTCGAAGCCATCATGGCGCGGGCCGTCGCGCAGGCGTCGCTGCAGGGCGGTGATGAACGCAACGAGATCGGCAGCGACCTCCACGGCCGATACGCCGTCGTCGCGCAGCGAGGAGTGGACCGAATGCCCGCGCACATGGCATCGGTAGATCGCCGCGCCCTTGTTCGCGACCACGACGCGCATCGAGGTCGGCTCGCCGATGATGCAGGCAGCGGGCTTGACGCTCGCCTGCGACAGGTGCGCGGCGAGTTGGCGCATGCCGCCCATGTCGCTTTCCTCGTTGTACGAGAGCGCGATGTGCACCGGCTGACGCAGATCGGCGCGCACGAGCGTCGGGGCCTGTGCCAGGACGCACGCGATGAAGCCCTTCATGTCGGCCGAGCCACGCGCGAAAACACGGCCGTCGCGATGCGTCAGCCTGAACGGGTCGGACTGCCAGGCTTGTCCCTCGACCGGGACGACGTCGGAATGCCCCGACAGCATCAGGCCGGGCCGATCGTCGGGGCCGATCGTCGCAAACAGGTTCGCCTTGCCCGGCTCGCCCGCCATCTGGACCATCGCACGCACGCCGAGGCCGTCCAGATGATTGGCGACCCATTCGATCAGTTCGACATTGCTGCGGCTACTGACGGTATCGAACGCCACCAGCCGCTCGAGCAATTCGATGGTCTTTGGCATGCCTGGCTCCCGTTTTCCTTGGCCGACCCAGTGTATCGCGTGTGCACGGCTCGCCGCTCGGTCGCCCGCCGCCGACCGTGCGTCGGGTGGGCGGAGCGGATGTGCGAATTCGCACGCCGGGCGAGGTCGGCTTCACGCGAAATCGGCACATGAGCCGCCCCCGATCAGAATCTCGCGCCGAAGCCCGTACTGCCGGCCAAGCCCGTGCGCGCGCTCGTTCGGACGCCGGCGACCATCAGGCGACGGCGGCGGCGACGGCGACGTCCCGGAGCGGCCGACTGCCGGGTCGCTTGAGCGCGGCGCTGACAAGCTTGTTGCCCCGACGCCTGGTGGCCCGGGTCCATCTGGCAGTCTTGGCGGGCACCGCCGTCGTGCTCGTCACCTTCGTCCTGCTCGCCGTTCAACGCTTCGAGGCCGTCGCCAACCGCAGCCTGGTCGAAGCCAACGAAAGCCTCGCGCAGACGATCGTGCGCGAGTTGGCGCTGTCCTCGCGCAAGGAGCCCATGGGCGCCGCCGAGGTCGAGCCCGTCTTGCGCCGATATGACGTGCTGCCGGGGGTGGGCAATCTGTCGCTCGTCGACTCGGACGGGCGCATCGTGGGGCAAGCCAGCTTCTATGGCACCGCGCCACTCGAGCGCGACCGGCGCCTGGCGCTTCCGCGAGGGCTACGCACCGAATCCCGGGTCGATCGCCCGTCGCTGTTTTCGGCGCTCGTCGGCACGCCCGGCGCGGCGAGGCTGGTGACCTGGGTGCCGATCCGATCGACGGCGCATTCCGGGTGGGTGCGGGTGGAACGCAACATCAGCACGTTTCTCGCGGCCGCTCGAATCGGCATGTGGCAGGTACTCGCGGGTGCGTTGCCGGCACTGGCCGTGGTGTCGGGCCTGACCTGGCTCGCGCTCGGCGCCTATCGCCGCGGGCTGGTCCGACTCGAGCGCTACGTGGCGGCCATCGAACAGCGTCCGATCGGCGGAAAGCGTCCCTCGCTTGCGCCCCCGTCGGTTCGCGGATTCGAGGAGGCGCGAGCCCTGGTGAGTCGGCTGCGTCGCCTCTCGGAAGCGGTCAGCGTGCTCGAAAGAGGCAGCGTTCCGGCAATCGGTGTCCGGCATGCCTTGTTCGAACACTCGTTCGATGCCGTCCTGATCCTCGATCGGGACGGCGTCGTTCGCGAGTTCAACCCGGCTGCCCGGGCCTTGTTCGGACTCGGCGAGCTGACCGGGATACGGGCGGAGTCCCTGCTGGCACCCGGTTGGCGACAGGAATATCGTCGTGCGATGGCGAGGTTCTGGGCAACCGGCGAGGTGCCCGGCGACGGAGAGCCGACCCGCGTTCACGCATCGGGTGCCAACGGGCGGGTATTCGAGGCCGAATTGGTGGCCACCCGTGTCGGCGATGCCGGCATGTCGACGATCGTCGCCATCATTCGTCGTTGCGGCCCGTCCGTTACCAAGGCGCCAGAGGGCGACCAGGCCTGACCCATGGGTTCAGTGCGTGGTCGCGCGGCTGAAGCGCCAGCGCAGGAACTCGTCCAGGATGAGCAGGATCGCGCCCAGCGTGATCGAGCTGTCGGCGACGTTGAACGCCGGAAAGAACCACCCAGCATGATGGACGAGCAAGAAGTCGACGACCTGCCCGTGGACGAGCCGGTCGATGACATTGCCGATCGCACCGCCGATGATCAATGCCATCGCAGCCGAGAACACCGGTTCGCCCCGGTGGCGTCCGATCAGCCAGCCCATCAGGGCCGACGCGCACAGGCCGATCGCCACGAACAGCCAGCGCTGCCAGCCCTGGGCATCGGCCAGGAAACTGAAAGCGGCTCCCGGATTGAACGCGAGGGTGATATCGAACCAGTCGGTCACGACCGCGACCCGCTCGCCGATCGAGAAGCGATCGAGCACCATCTGCTTGGTCATCTGGTCGATGACGATCACGACGCCGGCGAGTGCGAGCCATCGCGCCAGCCATGAAGCCGTGCCGGGCAGGGGAGCGCGAGTGGGCCGGGCGAGCATCGTGTCAGGCGAATCGGCGCTTCTCGCCTGCGCCATGCAGGTTCGACACACAACGGCCGCACAGCTCCGGATGATCCGGGTCATGCCCTACGTCGGCGGTGTAGTGCCAGCATCTGCCGCATTTCGCGTTGGCGCTCGGCGTGACGTCGATACCGTTGTCGTCGGCGTTGCCGAGCACCACGCGCGCGCTCGATGTGATCAGAACAAAACGCAGTTCCTCGTCGATCGTCGAGAGCAGGGCATGTGTGTCGGCGTCGGCTCGCACACTGACCTCGGCCTGCAAGGACGACCCGATTCTTCCCGCTGCGCGCTGTTCCTCGATGCACTTGAGCACCTCGCCCCGCCATTCGCGGATTCGGGTCCATCTGGCGATCAGGGCGTCGGCGTCCGGAATTGCCGGGAATCGATGCCAGGTCTGTGTGAAGATGGTTTCGCCACCTTCCTTCCAGAGCCGGGGCGCGAACACGGGCCAGGCTTCCTCGGCGGTGAACGATAGCATCGGCGCCATGATCCGCAGCATCGCATCCGTGATGTGGTGGAGTACGGTTTGCGCGGAACGACGGGCATGGCTCCCGGGGGCCGTCGTGTAGAGGCGATCCTTGAGAATGTCCAGGTAGAACGCGCCCAGGTCCTCGGAACAGAAGACCTGCAGCTTGGCGACTACCGGGTGGAACTCGAAGCGATCGAGATCCCGTTCGATTTCGGCCTGCCAGGCCGCCGTCATTGCAAGCGCGTAGCGATCCAGCTCTAGCAATTCGTCGATCGGCACCGCGTCCGCGACCGGATCGAAGTCGCTGACGTTGGCGAGCAGAAAGCGCAGCGTGTTGCGAATGCGACGATAGGACTCGACGACGCGTTTGAGGATCTCGTCGGAGAGCGCCAGTTCGCCCGAGTAATCGGTGCTGGCAACCCATAGCCGCAGAATCTCGGCGCCGAGCTTCTCGTAGATCTCGTGTGGTTCGATGCCGTTGCCGAGCGACTTGGACATCTTGCGGCCCTGGCCGTCGACCACGAAGCCGTGGGTGAGCAGCGAGCGGTACGGCGGTACGCCGTTGAGCATCGAGGAGGTCAGCAGTGACGAATGGAACCAGCCCCGATGCTGGTCGCTGCCCTCCAGGTACATGTCGGCGGGAAACGCCGACTTGGAAGCATGGGAACCGCGCAGCACGGTCTGGTGGGTCGTGCCAGAGTCGAACCACACATCGAGGGTGTCGCGGTTCTTCTGCCAGTCTTGCGGGTTTTCTTCGCCGACCTCGCGCAGCAGGGCCTCGCCGTCCAGCCGCTGCCAGATCTCGATGCCCGATTGCTCCACCTGACGCGCAACCCGTTCGAGCAGCTCGAGCGTCTTCGGATGCAGCTCGCCGGTTTCGCGATGGACGAAGAAGGCCATCGGGACGCCCCACTGGCGTTGGCGAGACAAGGTCCAGTCCGGGCGATTGGCGATCATGCCGTAGAGTCTCGCCTTGCCCCAGGCCGGATAGAACGTGGTCGCATCGATGCCCGCCAGCGCGCTCTCGCGCAGGGTCGGGCCGCCGTCGTTGGGGGTGATGTCCATGCCGGCGAACCACTGCGACGACGCCCGGTAGATGATCGGCGATTTGTGTCGCCAGCAATGCATGTAGCTGTGAGCGTGCTTCTCGACATGCAGCAGGCGACCGGACTCGCGCAGATGTTCGACGACCTTCGGATTCGCGTCCCAGATCGAGAGCCCGCCGAACAGCGGCAGCGTCTCGACGTAGCGGCCGTCTCCGAGAACCGGCTGGAGGATGTCCACGTCGCGCATGCCGTAGTGCCGGCACGAGTTGAAGTCCTCGACGCCATAGGCCGGTGCCGAGTGGACGATCCCGGTACCGGTGTCGGTGGTCACGTAGTCACCCAGATAGACCGGCGAGCGACGATCGTAGAAGGGATGGTCGAACTCGATTCCTTCGAGCGCCTTGCCATGGCAGATCGCGATCACCTCGCCGTTCAGCCCGTACTGGGCCAGACAGGCCTCGACTCGCTCGCGCGCCAGCAACAGCAACGTGGGCTGGTCCAGCCAGTCGGTTCGAACCAGCGCGTACTCGAGCTCGGGATGGGCGTTGAGCGCCTGGTTGGCCGGCAAGGTCCACGGCGTGGTGGTCCAGATCACGCAGAAACCGCGATCGAGCGGCAGGCCGGGCAAGCCGAAGGCCCGTGCCAGCGCAGCGTTGCTGTCGGCATTGAAGCCGAAACCGACATCGACGGCGAAGTCGGTCCGGTCCGCGTATTCGACCTCGGCCTCGGCCAGCGCCGAACCGCAGTCGAAGCACCAGTTGACCGGTTTCAGGCCCCGAAAGACGTAGCCCTTCTCGAGGATTCGTCCAAGCGCTCGCAGCTCGTCGGCCTCGTTGCGAGGCGCCATCGTCAGGTACGGGTCGCCCCAGTCACCGAGCACGCCCAGGCGCATGAAGCCGGCTTTCTGGCGTGCGATCTGCTCGGTCGCGTAGGCCCGCGACTTGGATTGCACTTCCTCGGGCGGCAGGCCGCGACCGAACTCCTTCTCGATCCGGATCTCGATCGGCATGCCATGGCAGTCCCAGCCCGGGATGTAGCGCGCGTCGAAGCCCGCCATCTGCCGGCTCTTGACGATCATGTCCTTGAGGATCTTGTTCACGGCGTGGCCGTTGTGGATGTCGCCGTTCGCGAAGGGCGGGCCATCATGCAGTTGCCACAGCGGACGACCGACCGAAGCCGCGCGGATACGCGTGTAGATACCCTTGTCTTCCCACTCGCGGGTCCACTGCGGTTCCCGCCGGGGCAGGTCGCCGCGCATCGGAAAGGGGGTCTCGGGCAAATTGAGCGTGTTGCGATACGCGTTCTGTTCCGCCTTGGCCTTCTTGCCGGCGTTAGCCATCGTCTTTCTCTCGTTTCTCTGTTTGGGCTGCGGGCACAGGCGCAGCGGTGGCGGGCGTGAGCCTGCCCGATTGCTCGAACCAGGCGCGCGCCTGGCGGGTATCGGTATCGATCTGGGCGCGCAGCGCATCGAGTCCGTCGAAATCGAGTTCGTCGCGCAGGCGGGCGAGGAATTCCACCCTCACCAGATGGCCGTAGACCTCCCGCGCGAAATCGAACAGGTGGACCTCGAGCAACAGCTTGCCGTCGCTTTCGACCGCCGGGCGGGTGCCGAGGCTGGCGACCGCCGGCAATGGCGAGTCCGCGAGCCCGTGGACCCGCACGACGAAGATCCCCTTGAGCGCGGGCTTCGGGAAAGGGATGCGGAGATTCAGCGTCGGGAAACCGAGCTGGCGACCCAGCTTGCGCCCATGCACCACGTGGCCCGAGATCGCGTACGGCCGACCGAGCAGCTTGGTGACCCGATCGAAATTCCCGCTCGCCAGTGCATCGCGCACGGCCGAGCTGGACACACGCTGGCCATCCTCGACGACGGTTTCCATTTGTTCGAGCCGATAGCCGCCGGATTGCGCGAACGCGCTCAGCAGCGCCACGTCGCCGGCCCGGCGCGCGCCGAAGCGGAAATCGTCGCCGATCAGCAGATGGCGCGTCCGAAGGCCATCGACGACGATCTCGGAGACGAACTGCTCGGCGCTCAGTTGCGCGAAGCTTTCGTTGAAGTGCGCGATGCAGACGCGATCGACGCCGCAGGCCGCCAGCGCATCCAGCTTGTCGCGCTCGGTCAGGATGCGGGCTGGTGGCGTGCCGCGCCCGAGCGTAGCGAAGTACTCGCGCGGGTGCGGCTCGAAGGTCAGCACGCAAACGGGCAGTCCCGTCGGCGCAGCAGCGGCTCTGAGGCGCTCGATGACGGCCTGGTGCCCCCGGTGGACGCCGTCGTAGTTGCCGATCGTCAGCGCGCAGTCTCGACGCTCGTCGGGTGGCGGCAGGGTGCGGAACACCTCCATCTGGATTGGCTTCGTCCGGGTTGGCAAAACCTTGAATTATAAGGGTTTCAAACCCGCTCATGTTGCGGCGCGGTGCTAGAATCCGCGCGATGAAAAACGTCGTGGTGCTGATTTCCGGGGTCGGATCGAACATGGCCCGGATCGTCGACTGCTGCCGCGACGAGAGATGGCCGGCACGCATCGCGGCGGTCGTCTCGAACCGTCCCGACGCGGCCGGGCTCGAGCGGGCGCGTGAGCGCGGCGTGCCGGTCCTGGTCGTCGACCACCGCGACTTCGATTCCCGTGCGGCCTTTGATCGGGCGCTTGGCGATGCGGTCGAGCGGCACGCACCCGACTGGGTCGCGCTGGCCGGATTCATGCGTGTGCTCGGCGATGATTTCGTGGCCCGCTTCCAGGGCAGGCTGGTCAACATCCATCCGTCCTTGCTGCCCGCGTTCACCGGCCTGCACACGCATCGACGCGCGCTGGCCGCGGGCGTCCGAGTCCATGGTGCGACCGTGCACCTGGTCGAGCCCGCGCTCGATTCGGGGCCGATCCTGGCTCAGGCAGTCGTGCCGGTGCTCGATGACGATGACGAGCATCGACTGGCCCGGCGGGTGCTCGCTGCCGAGCATCGGCTCTACCCGGCCGTTCTGCGATGGCTGATCGAAGGCAGGCTTCGAACCGATGGTCCGCGGGCAGTTCTGCGGGCCGAACCCGGCGAGTCGCTGCTGCTCCTGCCCACCGAGACTCCCGATGTCTGAGCGGCGCCGACATCGTCAGGACACGCCCGCCGTGGGCGGCTTGGCGGCGATCGCCGCGCAGGCGCTGGCGATCTCGATCGAGTCCCTGGACGGGCCCTTGCCGGCCGATCGGGTGCTCGCCGGCTTTTTCCGCGCGCACCCCAAGCTGGGCCGCCGAGATCGCGGTCTGATCGCCGAGGCGGTCTTCGACGTCCTTCGGAACCGTCGCCGCTATGCCTGGCTGGCGCAAGGGGGCGCCGGTGACACGGTGCGGCGCTTGCTGTTGCTGTCGCCCGCGGCCAATGCGCTGGCTCGCTCGCCCGAGGAATCCGCATGGCTTGCCCGCCTGGCCGGCATCGACGAGGCCTCCTTGCCGCCCGCCGTACGCGCGAGCCTCCCGGACTGGCTCGCAACGGCACTCGCGGTCCAATACGGGGCCGGGCGTTTCGAGGCGATCACCGCTTCGCTATTGCGACCGGCCCCATTGGATCTCCGGGTCAATCTGCTCAAGGGCTCGCGAGATGAGGCCTTGGCCGTGCTGGCTGCCGACGGCATCGACGCCGGCCCGTCGCCCCTGGCCGCGACCGCGCTGCGGGTTCGTGGCAAGCCGGCGCTGGAGCGCAGCCGTGCCTTTGTCGATGGCCTGGTCGAAGTCCAGGACGCCGGAAGCCAGGCGCTGTGTGCGTTTGCCGGCCCGCGTCGTGGTCAGACCGTGGTGGACTTGTGTGCAGGTGCGGGTGGCAAGACGCTGGCGATGGCGGCGGCCATGCGATCACGTGGGCAGGTCTTCGCCTGCGACGTCTCGGCCGCCCGCCTGGCTCGGCTGCGACCGCGGCTGGTGCGCTCTGGCGCGAGCAACGTGCAACCGATGCGCATCGAGAGCGAGGTGGATCCCAGGTTGACTCGCCTGCGTTCGCGCGCCGACCTCGTTCTCGTCGATGCGCCATGCAGCGGAACCGGCACGCTGCGTCGCAATCCCGACCTCAAGTGGCGTCTCGCGCCGGACGCAATCGCGCGGCTGGCGAACCAGCAACGGGCGATCCTCGGCGCCGCTTCGAGGCTGGTGAAGCCGGGCGGTGTGCTCGTGTATGCCACCTGCAGCCTGCTCGAAGCCGAGAACGAAGCGGTCGCCGCCTGGTTCGACTCCGATGCCGGCTGGCAGCGGCGCCCGGCACCCGCGGCGTTCGACGCCTGGTGCAATGAACGAGGGGAGCTACGATTGAGCCCCGAGCGCGACGACAGCGACGGCTTCTTCGCTGCTGCCTGGAGCCGGGCGGCGGGGAAATAGGGCCGTACGGTCCGCAAGCTCGTTCAAAGCGTTTTCTTCGCGCGACGAAGACGGCTGGTCATTGCATCCAGAAGGTAGAATTGCGCGAATTCCCGACCTAGGTACACGGACTGGTGAATACGATCCTCGAATTCCTCGACACGGGTCTGCTCGATTTCGAATGGTGGCAGATCGTCGTCTATGCGCTTGTCGTCACTCACATCACGATCGCGGCGGTCACGATCTATCTACACCGCTGCCAGGCCCACCGTGCGCTGGAGCTGCATCCGATCGTCTCTCATTTCTTCCGGTTCTGGCTGTGGCTGACGACCGGCATGGTGACGCGCCAGTGGGCGGCCGTGCATCGCAAGCATCACGCCAAGTGCGAGACGCCGGAAGATCCGCACAGCCCCCGGGTCTATGGCCTCAAGAAAGTATTGCTCGAGGGTGTCGAGCTCTATCGCGTCGCGGCGGCCGACAAGGAGATCGTTGAAAAATACGGTCACGGCGCACCCGACGACTGGCTCGAGCGCAAGTTGTATACGCCGTATTCATTCCTCGGCGTCTACGTGACGCTGGCGATCTGCCTGCTGTTGTTCGGCGTGAGCGGGTTGTCCGTGTTCGCGGTGCAGATGCTCTGGATCCCGGTGACCGCGGCGGGCATCATCAATGGCCTGGGGCATGCCAAGGGCTATCGCAATTTCGACTGCCCCGATGCCAGCACCAATGTGTTCCCCTGGGGGATCCTGATCGGTGGCGAGGAGTTGCACAACAACCACCACGCCTACGCCAGCTCCGCGAAGCTGTCGGCCAAGTGGTACGAGTTCGATATCGGCTGGATGTACATCCGGATCATGTCGATGCTGGGCCTGGCCAAGGTGCGCCGGGTGCTGCCGCGACCCAGGCTCGAGTCGCCGAAGGCGACGATCGACGCCGAAACCCTGCAGGCGGTCATCACGATGCGCTATGACGTGATGGCGCAATTCGCTCGCAGCCTTCGCAATGCCTGCACCGAGGAAGCCGAGCGCCTGCGCAAGTTGCAGCGCCCCGAGTTTCATTTGCTTGAGTCCGCCCGTCGTTGGTTGCCGCGTGACGTGAACTGGTGGACCGAGGGCAACAAGGCCAAGCTTTCAGAGGTCCTGGCGGCCAGCGATCGGGTCAAGACCCTGGTCGAGATGCGGCGCGAACTCTCCCACGTCTGGGAGCGCTCGAATCTCACGCGCGAGCAACTCGTCTCCCACCTGCAGGCCTGGTGCCGGCGCGCCGAAGAAAGCGGCGTTCACGCGCTCCAGGAACTGGCTTTGCGGGTTCGACGCTACTCGCGCCACGCGGCTGGCGGGCAGGGCGCCTGAGGCCCTCGGGCCCGGGGCGGTGCCCGAGGGGCGCTCTGCTTCGAGGCCAGCGAAAAGGGCAAACAAAAAAGGCGCCTCGATTCGAGGCGCCTTTTTTGTTTCACCGGCCCACGCCGGCGATGAGCCGATCACTTGATCTTCGTTTCCTTGTACTCGACATGCTTGCGGGCGACGGGATCGTACTTCTTGATCACCATCTTCTCGGGCATGTTCCGCTTGTTCTTGGTCGTCGTGTAGAAATGGCCGGTACCGGCTGTGGATTCGAGTTTGATCTTGTCACGCATGTGAGTTCTCCGTAGCGGAAGCAGGCGGCTTCACCAAATCCGACATAGCCGCCATCATAGCGGCGATCGATGTGGCTTGGTGCACCCGAACGCCGCGATCTGCCGTGTTCTGTCGCAGGGCGTGGCGCTTGGCCGCCATACCGTGATGTTCAGACGGCCTCGCCGCGGGCGCGCAGCTCCGCGATGACGCTATCGATCCCTTTCTTGTCGATCAGGCGCAGCGCTGCATTGGTCAGGCGCAGCCGAACCCAGCGGTTCTCGCTTTCGACCCAGAAGCGACGGCTCTGCAGGTTGGGCAGAAACCGACGCTTCGTCTTGTTGTTCGCATGGGAGACATTGTTGCCGACCATCGGCCCCTTGCCTGTCACCTGGCATACACGCGCCATGGCGGATTCTCCTGTTTACCGGTTCGCTGCCGGTGTCGGCAGGCTGGACTGGCGGCTCCGGACTTCCATGAAATCCGCCGCCAACGCCAAGCCTGGGCCACTCACCGGGTCGGATATTGACTCTATTGACTAGACCCCGACCGTGGCAGGCCAAGTAAGCAAGAAGCGAGCATGCCAAAGCCACGGACTGCGGCAGCTGCCGCAAAGCCGAAAATTATAGCATTTCAGCGACGAGCCAGACAAGGATCAGAGGAGTCCTCGCTCGGCAAACGACAGGCAGTGATTGCCGGCCACGATGAAGTGGTCGAGCACGCCGATGTCGAGCGGGCGCAGCGCATCGACCAGCGCCCGAGTCAGCGCGCGATCCGCCGGGCTGGGCTCGGTGGCGCCCGATGGGTGATTGTGCGCGAACACGACCGCTGCCGCATTGAGCTCGATCGCGCGGCGGACGACTTCGCGCGGGTAGACGGCGGTCTGGGTCAGGGTGCCGCGGAACAGCTCCTCGGCGGCCAGCAGGCGATGCTGGGCGTCGACGAACAATGCCGCGAATACCTCGTAGCGGCGGTCACGCAACCAGAGCCGCAGGAAATCGCGAACCCTGGCCGGATCGGCCAGCATGTCGCCCCGGACCAAGTCTTCATGCAGCGTTCGACGAGCCAGCGCAATGGCGGCCTGCAGGCCGGCCCATCGGGCCGGGCCGAGGCCCGGTTCCCGGCAGGCGATGGCGACCGGCTGGCCGGTGAGGCCGGCCAGGCCGCCAAAGCGCACGAGGAGGTGGCGGGCGAGTTCCAGGACCGGCGTTCCGGGAAGCCCCGTGCGTAGCACCACCGCCAGCAGTTCGGCGTCGGTGAGGGCTTCCGCGCCCTTGCTCAGCAGCCGCTCGCGCGGTCGTTCACCGGGCGGCCAGGCCGAGACCGGCGCCCGTGCGGCATGCGCGCCGGCCGGGCGAGGCGCGCACCCGGGCGGACGGGCGGAATCGTTCGAATCGCTGTCAGTGCTGGTGTTGGGCGCGCTCTTGCGTACCGTAGAATTCGGTGCTTGGGCAAGGTTTCGAGTTGGATCTCGGGTCATTGGCTCGGGAACGGATGCTGGCATGAACGACGGAAACAGCCCCGATGCAGGGGTCGTGAGGCCCGGGGCTCACCTGACGGTCCACTATCGCCTCAGTCTTCCCGAGCGCGGCGAAGATGTCATTAGTACCTTCGGTGGAAAGCCTGCGACCTTTGAACTCGGCCAGGGGCAGCTGTCAGAGTCGCTGGAGCGCGTGATCATCGGAATGCGCGAGGGCGAGCGCGCCGTGTTCGAGCTGGGGCCCGAACAGGCTTATGGCGACCGACAGGCGGCGCTGGTGCGCACGCTCAGCCGATCGAGCTTCGACGCCAACGTGGATCCCGGCCGCGAGCATGTTCCCGGCGACGTCGTCGACTTCCCGATGCCGGGCGGGGGGCGCTATGCCGGCGTGGTGAAGTCGATCGATGCCGAAGCGGTTGAGCTCGACTTCAATCATCCACTGGCGGGGCGCCGGATCGCCTTCGAGGTCGAGATTCTGGGGGTGCTCTGATGGAAGTCCTGTTGGCGCAGCCGCGCGGATTCTGTGCCGGGGTCGATCGCGCGATCGAGATCGTCGAACGCGCGCTGGAGCTCTTTGGTGCGCCGATCTACGTACGTCACGAGATCGTCCACAACGAGCATGTCGTTGGCGGTCTGCGCGCCAAGGGGGCGGTTTTCGTCGACGAGCTCGATCAGGTCCCGGAAGGCGCGACCGTGGTGTTCTCGGCGCATGGGGTTTCGCAGGCCGTGCGCGCGGAGGCGGATACTCGCGGGCTGGTGGTGTTCGATGCGACCTGCCCACTGGTCACCAAGGTCCATGTCGAGGTCGCCAAGATGCGTCGCGCAGGGCGCGAGGTCGTCATGATCGGGCATGCGGGGCATCCGGAGGTCGAGGGAACGATGGGCCAGGCGGACTCCGGCATCCATCTGGTCGAGACCGTCGGCGATGTCGCGCGCCTGCGCATCGAACGCCCCGATCGACTGGCGTTCGTGAGCCAGACGACACTTTCGGTCGACGACTGTCGAGGCATCATCGACGCGCTCAAGGCTCGTTTCCCGGCGATTCGGGAGCCCAAGCAGCAAGACATCTGCTATGCCACGCAGAATCGCCAGGACGCCGTCAAGATGATGGCCCCGGGGGTTGATCTGGTGCTGGTGATCGGCTCTCCGACCAGCTCGAACTCGAATCGGCTACGTGAAGTCGCCGAAAAGCTCGGCTGCGCGGCGCACATGATCCGAAATGCCGACGAGCTCGATCCCGCCTGGCTCGAAGGAGTGCGGAAAGTGGGCATCACAGCGGGCGCGTCGGCGCCAGAGGTCCTGGTACAGGCGCTGGTTGCGCGGCTGCGCGAACTCGGCGTGATCGCGGTTCGGCAGTTGCCGGGCGCGACCGAAACCATGACCTTCCCGTTGCCCAAGGGGATGGGCAAGGGCGCACGGAGCGTGGCGCGCTAGCGCGCGAGCGCCCCGATGGGCGATCACGAGCAATCCGGTGCGCCGCTCGAAGGCGGTGCCGGCCCCGAACCCGGGATGCCGGGCCCGGTGTTGCGGGCGCGTGCGGTCGGGATCGATACCTTCCAAGAGCATGTCGCCTACCTGCACCGCGCCTGCCCGGTCTATCGGGCGGAAGGCTTCGAGGCGCTGAACAAGGTCGAGATCCGTTCGGGCGGTCGTCGGATCCTCGCGGTGCTGAACATGGTCGACAGCGACTCGCTGATCGAGCCGGGCGAGCTGGGCCTGTCGAGCGAGGCGTTTCGGCGGCTGCGTGCGCGCGACGGCGATGCGGTCGAGATCGCCCACGCCGAGGCGCCCGCGTCGATGCCCGCATTGCGCCGCAAGATTCGCGGCGAGCGCCTCGATCGGGCCGATTTCGAAGCCCTGGTGCGCGACATCGCCGGCTATCGCTACTCCAAGCTGGAACTGGCGGCATTCGTCGTGGCGACCAGCCAGTTCGAGCTCGACCGCGATGAGATCGTCGACCTGACCGAGGCCATGACCGCCGCCGGCCGGCGGCTCGAGTGGCACGAGCGGCCGGTCGTGGACAAGCACTGTATTGGCGGCATCCCGGGAAACCGCACCTCGATGCTGGTGGTTCCCATCGTTGCGGCCCATGGCATGCTGATGCCGAAGACCTCGTCTCGGGCGATCACGTCGCCGGCCGGAACGGCCGACACGATGGCGGTGCTGGCGGAAGTGGACCTGTCGATCGGGCGGATGAGCGAGATCGTTCGCGGCCTGCGTGGCTGTCTGGCCTGGGGCGGCCATGCCGGGCTGTCGCCGGCCGACGACGTATTGATCTCGGTCGAGCGTCCGCTACAGCTGGACTCGCCACCGCAGATGGTGGCCTCGATCCTGTCCAAGAAGCTGGCCGCCGGCTCGACCCACCTGGTGCTGGACATCCCGGTCGGGCCGTCGGCCAAGGTGCGCAGCATGGCCGAAGCCCAGCGATTGCGCCGGCTCTTCGAGTACGTGGCGAGCCGACTCAACCTGGTCCTCGATGTGGTCGTCAGCGATGGCCGCCAGCCCATCGGTCGCGGGATCGGGCCGGTGCTCGAGGCTCGTGACGTGATGCAAGTGCTCGACGGCAACCCGCGGGCTCCGGCCGATCTGCGCAACAAGGCGCTGCGGCTGGCCGGGCGGGTGCTCGAGTTCGATCCCGACGTCCGCGGGGGCGATGGCTTCGCGCTGGCGCGCGACATCCTCGATTCGGGGCGGGCGCTTGCAAAGATGAACGAGATCATCGAGGCCCAGGGGCGACGGGTTCCGCCGGCGCCCGCCAGCCTGGTCCACGAGGTCCTTGCGTCGTCCGACGGCGTGGTCTGCCGCCTGCACAATTTGCGGCTGGCCACGATCGCTCGCCTGGCCGGCGCCCCGAAGATCCCGGTGGCCGGCGTGGATCTCTTCTGCCGCCTCGGTGACCGGGTGGCCAAGGGGCAACCGCTCTACCGGATTCATGCAAGCATCGCCGCTGACCTGGCATTCGCTCGTCGCATGGCGATTCAGGATCCGGGCATCGGATTGGGTCGGCCGGAGGATGTGCCCAAAGCGTATGTGGAAGGATGAATAGTAAAAATATATCGGCAGATCCGATTATTTTGGCCTTCGATGACGAGCTGGACCTAGGGCGTCGCCTGTCCGATCGGAGCGGGTACGCGCTCGCGACCATCGAGACCCATCGATTTCCCGACGGCGAATGGCGCTTGAAGTTGCCTCCCGTCCTGCCGCGGCGGGTCGTGCTGCTGCGTGGCCTCGATCACCCCGCCGAGAAACTGGTCCATCTGTTGATCGCCGCCCGGACGGCGCGCGAACTCGGTGCACACGATCTGAGCCTGCTGTCGCCCTATCTCTGCTACATGCGCCAGGACGCACGCTTCTCGCCCGGCGAGGCGGTCAGCCAGCGAATCGTGGGCGGATTTCTGGCCCAGCTGTTCGATGCGGTGGTCACCGTGGATCCGCACCTGCACCGGATCTCGCGCCTGGACGAGGCCATCCCGATTCCGCGCGCCGTCGCGGTATCGGCGGCGGCGGAGATCGGTCGCTTCGTGGCGGCACGGGCGCCCGGTTCGGTTCTGATCGGGCCCGATGAAGAATCCCGGCAATGGGTCCACATGGCGGCCGAGGTCGCTGGCGCCGACTACGGAATCTGCCTCAAGGCTCGCCGGGGGGATCGCGACGTCACCGTCGCGCGCCCGGACATCGCGGTGGCGGGGCGCCGTGTCGTGCTGGTCGACGATGTCGCGAGTACCGGCCACACGCTCGCGGCGGCGGCGCGGGGCTTGCTTGGCGACGGCGCCGTTCGGGTCGATGTGGCCGTGACCCACGCCTTGCTGGCGCCCGAGGCAATGACGATGCTTCGCGATTCCGGCATCGGCGAGGTGTGGAGTTGCACCACGGTGGTGCATTCGACCAATTCGATCGATGTGACGTCGCTACTCGTCTCGGCGCTTCGGACCGCGCTGCGCTGATCCATTCGCCTTCGCTGGCATCTTCCAGCGATCACGTTCAGGCGTCGGTGGATGGCTTTTGTGGTTTGGATCCGTAGTGGGCCCGGGAGTCGGCTTCGCGGCCGCGAACGACGCGCCGGCCGGCCAATTCGCCGCGGTACTCGGTCACCACGGTACGTTGGCGCTCGCGATGGCGATCGTCGTCGAAATACACGACGACCCAGTCATGAGTGCGGCCGTGGAGATGCGCCTGCTCGGTATTGGAGAAAAGCGCCGTGAAATGCCAACCGTCGCGGTGCGCGTGCATGACCGGGAGCCACGCGAGGCCTTGCGGATTGAGTCTTCGCGGCGCAATGCGGGGCAGGGCATCGTCGGCGGCGGCGCGGCGGTATTCATCGTCGATCTCGAGCAACAGTGCGACGCTCGGCTCGGGCGCCTCATGAACGCGGGTCTCGGACGCGCCCAGCTCGAGTTCCAGCCGAGGGCCGCCCGTCGTGTCGTGGCGCGCCGGTTCCTGCGCCTCGGATGATGGACTCGCCGGTGCCGCCGGTGCCTCGGACGTCCGGGGCGTTGCTCGGCCCGGGACGCCGGCGGCGCGCCGACGCTGGGCCAGCTGCCTGGACAGCGTTCGCCGGATTGCGTCGGCGCGGCCGCGTCCGACGCCCGGGATCGCCTCCAGCCGGCCCTCGATGGCGGCGGCCTCGAGTGCTTCGAGCGTGTCGACATGCAAACCGTCGTGGATGCGCTCGGCAAGCCGCTCGCCCACGCCGGGGATCTGGGCGAACAAGACGACGGGGTCGTGCTCGCCCCGCAGTCGGTCGAGGCGCCCCCAACGGCCGGTCACGATGATCTCGGCCACGGCGGCGGCGATGCCTTCGCCGATCGCCGGCAGCGCGACCAGGGCTTCGAGTCCGCCCGAGTCGAAGATCTCGCGCAGCGACCGGTCCAGGCGCAAGACTGTGTCGGCTGCCCGTTCGAAGGCGGCGACACGATAGGGGTTGTCGCGCTGCGCTTCGAGCAGCCGGGCCATCTCGCGCAACATCGCCGCGATCGAGGCATTGGCCGGATGCGGCCTCGAATCGCTCATGTGTGTATCGCCGAAGCCTTGCCAGGCGATCTTACCTCGCGCATCGGCTCGAGCGGCAAGGCGAATCGCGTCCGGCAGCAGTGCCGGTAGCTCCGGCGCGCGCGGCGGCCGGCGGGGCCAGACGCCCGCGCCGGGCAGCGCCCGCGGCGCGTTGGTGCTGGTGAGACGACTCGAACGTCCGACCTACTGATTACGAATCAGTTGCTCTACCAACTGAGCTACACCAGCAAACCGGCGCAGATTGTAGCAGAGCCGAACGCTCGCGCCGGCGCGTGGTCGCTGCGCCGGATTCAGGTCGAAACGCTCGGTGCCGGCACTTCCAGAAGGCCGTCGAGCACGTCCGGATAGCGCAGGCGCGCGCGCAACTCCCGCCCGATTCGATGGGCCCGGATTCGCCGGGATTCACTCATGAACGACCAGAGCATCGGCGAGACGAGCGCCTTGGCGTCGGCTCGCGACAAGCGCTGGGGGCGGGGCAATCCCGTGGTGTCGGCGACCAGGTCGAACCAGTCCCCCATCTTCAGTTCGGTCGCGTCCACCGCGTTGTAGACGCGACCGGAACTTGCGCGATGCAATGCGATCCAGGCCAGCCGGGCCAGGTCCTCGGCGTGGATGTGGTTGGAGTAGCCGTCGTCCTCGTCGCGCAGGGCCGGGAGTCCACGTTGAAGCCGACCGGTCGGCAGCCGATCTGCGGCGTAGATGCCGGGAACCCGCAGGACCGCGGCCCGCTGGATGCCTTGCCGAACGGCCGAGCGCAGGCAGCGTTCGGCATCGAGCCGTCGCCGGGAACGGTCACTGGCCGGCGTGGGCGTCCGGGTCTCGTCGATCCAGGCGCCACCACTGTCGCCGTACACACCGGTCGTGCTGGCGTAGACGATTCGCGGCGGGGCAGCACTGGCCACCGGTTGACCGCAGGGCAACCGACGACGACGATTCATCTGCGCGAGCACCCGGCGCAGCCGCGTCTCGCGTCGCCCCTCGGCTGGTGTCGGCGCCAGGTGGATCCATCCGCTCGCGATCGATCCGAGTCGACGTCGCGGTCGGCGTTCGTCGAGGTCGAATGCGATCGGCGTGCCGCCGGCCGCCCGGATGGCGGCGAGCGCCTCGGTGCCGCGGGCCAGCCCGATGAGACGTGCCCGCGAGCCCAGGCGCGGTGCCAGTTGTCGGATCAGTCGCAAGCCGACGTCGCCGCAACCTGCAATGACCAGGCGTGGACGGCGCAAGCGCCGGGGCAGGGTCGCCGGTGGCAGGGTCTCGTTGGGGCGCGCCGGACGTCGCAACGTGGCGGAGGCGCTTGCGCTTGCGTTCGGGATGACAGGTGTTGGGCGACGGGGTCTGAGCGGTCGGTACATCGGGCGATAATCTCGGGTTTGACCAACTGATTGAACGAGCGAGTACCGCTTGCGGCCTGCGGGCCCGGAGGTGCCGCCGGGGACCGAAGCACATGGGTTTCAAGATTGTCCTCGCACCCGGAGGAAGGGAGTTTACGGCCAAGCCCGACGAGACGATCCTGGATGCGGCGCTGGGGCAGGGGGTGGTGCTCGCCTACGGCTGCAAGAACGGGGCTTGCGGGAGCTGCAAGGCCACGGTCCTGGCGGGCGACATCGAGCAGGGTCGCCACAATGCATCGGCGCTGACCGACGAGGATCGCCGTGCGGGGCGGGCGCTGCTGTGCTGCGCGTATGCCCGCAGCGACCTCGAGCTTGCCGCCCGGACGGTGCAGGCGGTGGCCGACGTGCCGGTTCGGAAGATGCCCTGCCGGGTTTCTTCGATCGATCGGATCAGCCCGGATGTCATCGTGTTGCGCCTGCAGTTGCCGGCCAACGAGCGCTTCCAGTACCTGGCCGGTCAGTACATCGAACTGATCCTGCGCGATGGTACCCGCAGACCCTACTCGATGGCGGTCGCCCCGGGCGGGGCCGACGACGGCCTGGTGCTGCACATTCGACACCTGCCCGGCGGCAAGCTGACCGACGCGCTCTTCGGTGTCGTCGAACCACCAGTCAAGCCGCGAGACATCCTGCGCTTCGAAGGGCCGATGGGCACCTTCTTCTTTCGCGAGGACAGCGAGCGGCCGATCGTGCTGCTTGCCAGCGGAACCGGTTTCGCACCGATAAAGGCGATCGTCGAGCAGGCGATCGCTCGGGAAGTCGAGCGACCGATGACCCTCTATTGGGGGGGGCGCCGGCCGCAAGACCTCTATATGATCTCGCTCGCGCAGGAATGGTCGCAGAGCTTGCCGAACCTGGACTTCGTGCCTGTGGTCTCGGACGCGCAGCCAGCCGACCACTGGAGCGGTCGGAGTGGCCTCGTGCATCGTGCCGTGATGGCAGACTTCCCGGATCTGGCCGGGCACGACGTCTACGCCTGCGGTGCGCCGGCGATGGTCGAGGCCGCGAAGCGCGACTTCATTGCCGAACGGGGCCTGCCGTCGGACCGGTTCTTCGCGGATGCATTCACGACGACGGCCGATATCGCGGCGTCCGACGAGTCGCGCGCTTCGCCGCCTTGACGCGCGGAATCGCTGCGGCGTCTAATTGAATAACATGTTAAGTAATTTCCGGTGAGCGACGATGGCCCGAAGCCCTGGGGGCCGGATGCTGCGCGCTCGTCGCGATCAATGGAGTAGCGAAACCATGTTGTCCGAAGATCTCGTTCGTTCGCTTGCGGCCGAGCTGCACCAGGCGGAGAAGTCCCGCCAGACCATTCGACAGTTCTCGGCGCGGCATCCCGAGATGCGCATCGAGGATGGCTACGCCATCCAGCGCGCCTGGGTGGCGTTGAAGCTGGCCGAGGGACGCAGGATCCGCGGACACAAGATCGGCCTGACCTCGCGTGCGATGCAGATGGCGTCGCAGATCGACGAGCCCGACTACGGCGTGCTGTTCGACGACATGTTCTACGAGACCGGGCGTGACCTGCCGTTCGAACGCTTCATCGCGCCCCGGGTCGAGGTCGAACTCGGGTTCATGCTCTCCAAGCCGCTGCAGGGGCCGGACGTGACGATATTCGACGTCCTCGATGCCACCGACTACGTGATTCCGGCGGTCGAGATCATCGACTCGCGCATCGAGATGACCGATCGCGAGTCCGGTCGGCCGCGCAAGGTCTTCGATACGATTTCGGACAATGCCGCCAATGCGGCGGTCGTGCTGGGCGGACGGCCGGTCAGGCCGACCGAAGTCGACCTGCGCTGGGTCGGCGCATTGCTGCACAAGAATGCGGTGATCGAGGAAACCGGCATCGCGGCGGCCGTACTCAACCATCCGGCAACCGGCGTCGCGTGGCTCGCCAACAAGCTGGCACCGTACGGCGAGTCGCTCGCAGCGGGCGAGTTCGTCCTGGGAGGCTCCTTCACGAGGCCAACGTTCGGGCGACCCGGCGATTCCTTCCACGTCGACTACGGACCGCTCGGGTCGGTCGCGTTCCGGTTCGCCTGAGACCGGTGCAAGCACGAGGAATCACTTGAGCGGCCAGAGCTCGGGCACCGGCGCCTTTCGGGCGCTCCGCCATCGCGACTATCGCATCTACTTCATCGGCACGGCGGTGTCGATGCTCGGCACCTGGATGCAGCAGATCGCGATGGGCTGGCTCGTCTATCGCGTGACTGGATCTGCCGCCTTGCTCGGCCTGATCACCTTTCTGACCCAGGTACCGCAACTCGTCGTGGGGCCGATGGCGGGCGTCCTGACCGATCGAGTCGATCGTCGCCGCGCGATGATCATCATCCAGGCGCTGCTTGCCGCGCAGGCGGCGCTGCTGGCGTTCCTGACCATGACCGACCGGATCGACCAGACCTGGTTGATCGTGACCGCCGCCTTGCTGGGCCTGTTCAACAGCCTCGATGCGCCGCTGCGCCATTCTTATCTGCCGTTGCTGGTGCCGGTGCGCGCGGATCTGTTCAATGCGATCGCGCTGAATTCGTCACTGTTCAATACGGCCCGATTCGTCGGACCCTCGCTGGCGGGCGTGGTGGTCGCGCTGGCCGGCGAGGCGATCTGCTTCGCGGTGAATGCCGCCTCCTTCCTGGTCGTGGTGATCGCGCTGATGTCGGTCGCCGGACGCGATACCAAGCGCGCGGCATCGAGCGGCTTTGGCCGGGCGCTCGTCGATGGCCTTCACTACGCGTGGACCTCCTATCACACGCGAGTGGCGCTGACCATGGTCGTGCTGATGAATTTTCTGATCACGCCCTACGTCGTCCTGATGCCGATCTTCGCGCGCGAGGTGTTCGGCGGCGATGCGCGCGCCTTCGGCTACCTCGTCGGCGCTGCCGGCGTGGGCGCGCTGGCAGCGTCACTGCTGCTGGCGTCACGCGGTGGGCAGCTCGGCGCCGTGCGCTCGATGCTGCTGGGCTGCGTAACCGCGGCGCTGGGCGCGGCCGCCTTCTCTCACACCTCGGTGATGCTGCCGGCCCTGTTGTTCGCCACGGTGATGGGATTTGGCGGAACCTGCGGCAATGTTGCCGCGAACACCCTGATCCAGACCGCGGTACCCGATGTGATGCGAGGGCGGGTCGTGTCGCTGTTCACCGCGTCGGTCTTCGGCATGCAGGCGCTCGGGGCGCTGGCGATAGGATCGCTGGCGTCACAGACCGGCGCGCCGATCGCGCTACTGGTCGCGGCCATGGGCATGGTCTTGTTCGTGATCTGGCTATGGCGGCGCGTGGCGAGGGTGCGGATCTCGGCTGCGCATGCCGAGGAAGAGCGGGATGCACTGGTCGCCGCTGGGCCGCCCGGCAAGACCAATGCGACCGCAGGCGTCGCGACAGCGACCGGGATTCGCGATCCCGCCGATCGCGACCTGGGCGAGCGCCCGACGGCTCGATCCCAGCCGGCATCGCCGCAGGCTGCGGGCGCGAGTTCCGGGCATGCTCAGACGGCCGCGATCGAGGCCAAGCTGGTCCAGCCCAGCGCCGAGGCGACCCGCGCGGCCAGCGGGCATCAGTCGCTCGAGTTCGGAGAGGAGCTCTACGGCGTGCTCGCGGCCGGAGATGCAACGAGTGCGGCGGCCTTCGTGGCCGAGGACAAGCATTCGCCAATCGAAGACGACCCGAGGCCCGCCGACGATCAGGCCTCCTCGCCGAGGTAGGCGGCCCGAACCCGGGGGTCCGACAGCATCGTGGCGGCGTCTCCTTCCATCGTGATCTTGCCGGACTCCATCACGTAGGCGCGGTTGGCGGCTTCGAGCGCGAGGCGGGCATTCTGCTCGACCAGCAGGATGGTGACCCCCTTGCCGGCGACATTGCGGATCACGTCGAAGACGGTCTGCACCATGATCGGCGACAAGCCCATCGATGGCTCGTCGAGCAGCAGCAGCCTGGGCCGCGACATCAGCGCGCGCGCCATCGCCAGCATCTGCTGCTCGCCGCCCGACATCGTGCCGGCCAGCTGGCCCGCACGCTCCCTGAGCCGAGGGAATACCTCGTACATCTGTTCGACGTCTGCAGCGATCTCGGCGGTGTCGTCGCGTGCGAAAGCGCCCATCTGGAGGTTTTCCTCGATGGTCATGCGTGCGAATACTCCGCGGCCCTCGGGCACCATCGCGAGCCCGCGCCCGACGAGTTGATGCGCGCCGACACCGGCCAACGACACGCCCCGATAGTGCACACTTCCAGCGCTGGGCGCCAGCAGCCCGGTGACGGCCTTGAGCGTCGAGGTCTTGCCGGCGCCATTGGCACCGATCAGCGCGACCAGCTCGCCTTCGTCGACGCGCAGGTCCACCCCCTTGACCGCGTGGATTCCGCCGTAGGCGACCTCGAGCCCCTTCACTTCGAGCAGCGCCTCAGCCATTGCCGCCTCCGAGGTAGGCCTCGATCACGGCCGGGTCGCGCTGCACCTGAGCCGGCGGTCCGGCGGCGATCTCGCGGCCGTAGTCGAGCACCGTGACGCGATCGCAAAGTCCCATGACGAGCTTGACGTCGTGCTCGATGAGCAGAATCGTGCGGCCGTCGGCGCGGATGTGCTCGAGCAGGTCGCGCAGCGCGAGTTTCTCCGTCGCATTCATGCCGGCCGCCGGTTCGTCGAGCGCAAGCAGCCGTGGCTCGGTCGCCAGCGCGCGCGCGATCTCGAGCCGACGCTGGTCGCCGTATGAAAGCGTGCGCGCCTGGTAGTCGGCGAAGCGCCGAATTCCCACATAGTCGAGCAATTCGAGCGCGCGGGTCCGGATTCCGTCCTCTTCGCGGCGCTCCGCGCGGGTCTTGAGCACGGCGCCGAGCACTCCCGCGCGGGTTCGCACATGACGGCCCACCATCACGTTCTCCATCGCGGTCATCTCGCCGAACAGCCGAATGTTCTGGAAGGTCCGTGCGATACCCGCTTCCGCGACCCGGTGCACAGCCGTCGGTTCGTAGGACTTGCCATCGAGGACGAAGCTGCCCGAGTCGGGCGTGTACAGGCCCGTGATGACATTGAAGAACGTGGTCTTTCCAGCACCGTTTGGCCCGATCAGCCCATAGATCTCGTTGCGGCGAATTTCCATTCCGACATCGGCCAGTGCCTGCAGCCCGCCGAAGCGCTTGTTGACGCCCGTGACCGCCAGGATCACGCCATTGGGTTCGCTCATGCAGATGCCCTCATCGCGGCGCCGGGCCGGCGTCGGCCGTCACGGCGCCCGACGGCCGAATGCCGTGCTTGGGCGCCGGCCAGAGGCCTTCGGGGCGGAACCGCATGATCAGCACCAGGCCGCCACCGAACAGCAGCATGCGCAGCGCTTCCGGGGCGACGACCTCGTGTCCGATCAGGAGTTCCTGCACCGGCTTGGCCCAGACCCGAAGGAACTCGGGAATGCCGTAGAGAAGAAGGGCACCCAGAATCACGCCGGGAATGTGCCCCATGCCGCCCAGCACGACCATCGCGACGATCACGATGGACTCCATCAGGATGAAGCTCTCGGGCGAGATGAATGTCTGGTAGGCGGCGAACATCGCGCCGGAGACGCCACCGAAGGAAGCGCCCATCGCGAACGCGAGCAGCTTGATGTTGCGCACGTTGATTCCCATGGCCTTCGCCGCGATCTCGTCTTCGCGGATCGCCATCCATGCGCGTCCGATCCGGGAATCCTGCAGCCGCAGATTGATGATGATCACGATGATGGTCAGGCTCAGGAACAGGTAGTAGTACAGGTGGACCGACGGGATTTCCACGCCGAGCAAGGTGAGCGGCTTGGACAGCGAATGCCCGAGCACGCTGACGGGGTCGATGCTGCCGATTCCCTGGGGTCCGTTCGTGATGTTGACCGGCGCGTTCAGGTTGTTCAGGAAGATCCGGATGATCTCGCCGAAGCCGAGCGTGACGATCGCCAGGTAGTCGCCACGCAGCCTCAGCACGGGAGCGCCGAGCAGAACCCCGAAGCAGGCCGCCAGCGCCGCGCCGAGCACGACGGCCACGATGACGTTGACGTGCATCCCGTTCGGGAACAGCGCGGCGATCCACTCGAAGTTGTCGGTCAGGTGCGGCGAGGCGAGCAGCGCGTACATGTAGGCGCCGACCGCGTAGAAGGCGACGTAGCCGAGGTCGAGCAGGCCTGCGAACCCCACGACGATGTTCAGGCCGAGCGCCAGCATCACGTAGAGAAGTCCCATGCCCATCATCCGGACCCAGAAGTTGTTGCCGCCGTAGCCGGCGATGAAGGGCAGGACGAGCAGCACGACCGCAATCAGGGCGGTGGCCGCGAACGCGGCCCCCGGCTTGCGCGAGAGGGAAGGGAAGAACAGCTTCATCGCAAGCTTCCTCAGGCGCGGTCGGCGACGCGCTCGCCCATGAGGCCGGACGGCCGGAACAGCAGCACGAGGATCAGCACCGCGAATGCGAAGATGTCCTGGTAGTGACTACCCAGGAAATCGCCGGTGAGATCGCCGATGTAGCCGGCGCCAAGGCTTTCGATGACGCCGAGCAGCAGCCCGCCGAGCATGGCGCCGGTGATGTTGCCGATACCGCCCAGCACGGCGGCGGTGAACGCCTTCAGGCCCGGGATGAAGCCCATCGAAAAATGCACGATGTTGTAGTTCAGGGCCACCAGGATGCCTGCGACCGCCGCGAGCGTGGCGCCGATCGCGAACGTGGCAGCGATCACTCGGTTTGCGTTCACGCCCATCAGTGCCGCGATTCGGGGATTCTCGGCGGTGGCCCGCATGGCCCGGCCCAGCTTGGTGTGATTGACCAGGAAAAAGAGCCCGGCCATCATGACCGCGGCCACACCGAGGATCAGGGCCTGCTTGGGCGCGATGGCCGCCGGACCCACTGGAATCGGATCGGTGGGCAGCAGGTCGGGAAAGACCTGCGGATTCGGCGACCAGATGATCATGGCGACGGTCTGCAATACGATCGAGATCCCGATGGCGGTGATCAGCGGTGTCAGCCTGGGTGCGTTCCTGAGCGGTCGGTAAGCCAGTAGCTCCATGGCGAGCGAGACGAGCACGCACACCGGAATCGCGACCAATGTGGCGATGACCAGCACGGCCCATCCGGGCAATGCGGCTTCGGCCAGGACACGCGCCACCGTGACGCCGACCATGGCGCCGATCATCAGGACCTCGCCGTGGGCGAAGTTGATGAGCTGGAGGATGCCGTACACCATCGTGTACCCGAGCGCGACCAGTGCGTAGACGCTGCCGAGCACGAGTCCGTTGAGGATCTGCTGAAGCAGGATTTCGAAGTCGATCAAGCTGTCCTCCCGCGCCTGCCGGCCGAGGCCGGCAGGCCGTTCGAGCGCTCTTGGCGTTGCTAGCCGGCGCCGCTCGCCTATTCTTTGTTTTCTCGACCGGTACCCGAGCACCCGCCGTTCGTAGGCGGCTCATCGCCGGTCCCCCCATTGAACCGCATTCTAACCAAGGTCGTCGGGGGTGGGTTCAACTTCGGCCCGAAATGAAAAAAGCCCCGGACGAACCGGGGCAAACCAGCCAGGGAGGAAAACTCTTGCATGGCTGGAAGAGGAGGCCTGTTGC
>JACKLP010000010.1 GCA_024235875.1 Burkholderiaceae bacterium
CGCCGCGCCCGAACTCGACGCCGTATACGGCCACCAAGCATGCGGTGATGGGCCTGACCAAGTGCGCGTCGCTCGACGGACGCAAGTACGACATCGCCTGCGGCCAGATCGATATCGGCAATGCGGCCACGGAGATGGCCGAGCGCATGGCCGCCGGCGTGCCACAAGCAGACGGCACGGTGCGTGCCGAACCGCTGATGGACGTCGATCATGTCGGCCAGGGCGTGCTCCAGATGGCGAACCTGCCGCTCGAGAGCAATATCCAGTTCATGACGATCATGGCCACGAAGATGCCTTTCGTGGGGCGTGGCTGACGCGCAGGCGCGCAGGAGCATCAAGATGAGCACTTCCACGCCGGCCGAGACGGCCGCCCCGGTCGATTCGATCGCCCCATTGCGCGAGTTCATCATCGACATGACCCGGCTGGTCGAGCGCGACCTCGACGAGGCCGCGATGCTCGAGTCGGCGCGACCGCTGCTGGCCAGGCTGATCTCGCGCGACGACTGGTTGCCGGAGGCCGCGGCCAAGCCGCATCCGGTCTACTACCAGCAGCATCTGCTTCACTGCGATCCACTCGAGCGCTTTTCGGTGGTCAGCTTCGTGTGGGGCCCCGGACAGATCACGCCGGTGCACGACCACATGGTCTGGGGCCTGGTCGGCATTCTGCGCGGCGTCGAGCGCAGCCAGCGCTTCGGGACACTCCCCGACGGTCGCTTCGGCGCGCTCGGCGAAGAAGCCCTGTTGCAGGTCGGTGAGATCGACGCGGTGTCGCCGCGAATCGGGGACATCCACACGGTCGCGAACGCGCTGGCGGATCGGCCATCGATCAGCATTCACGTCTACGGCGCGAACATCGGCGCGGTCTCGCGCCACGTATTCGCAGCCGACGGGACGCAAAAGCCGTTCGTATCCGGATATTCGTCCGAGGCAGTGCCGAACCTGTGGGATCGTTCCGCGACCGTCCGTGCTTCGCTGGGCTGAAACGAGGCCGCGATGACCCAGGCCGATCCGCTCGATTCCACACAAATACCGGTCGGCCTCGGTGTGGCCGACGGCATCGCAACGATCACGCTGGCGCGGCCGCGCCGTGGCAACGCCCTGAGCGCCGAACTGGTCGACGCGATCCACACGGCGATGGATTCGGCGCTGGCCGACGCGTCCGTGCACACGCTGGTCTTTCGGGCCGAAGGCGCGCACTTCTGCACCGGCTTCGATCTCGGTGACCTCGACACCTCCAGCGATGGCGACCTGCTCCTTCGGTTCGTGCGCATCGAGCAATTGCTCGCACGAGTCTGGGCGGCCCCGGTGCGCACGGTGGCACTGGCCCAGGGACGTTGCTGGGGCGCGGGCGCGGACTTGTTCGCTGCCTGCGAGGAGCGGATCGCTTCGACCGACGCCAGCTTCCGCTTTCCCGGCGCGGGATTCGGGATCGTGCTCGGCACGCGGCGCCTGATCGCGCGGGTGGGCGAGCATCTTGGCCGCCGACTCGTCACGAACGCGCTGACCATCGATGCCGACATGGCCAAGACCTGCGGCCTGGCCACCACCCTGGCAGCGCCCGACGAAACCGATGCCCTGCTCGCGCAATGCAGCGCGGCACCGCGAGTGACCGCGGCCACCGCGGGCGCACTTCGCGCTGCCTCGCGCTCAGGCGATGCCAGCGCACTCGAGGCGGATCTCGCGGCGCTGGTCCGATCGGCCGCCACGCCCGGACTGCGGGAGCGGATCGCCACTTACCGCGACGCGGTGCGAGCCGGCGCGCGCAAGCACGACTGAGCCCCGATCGGGCACGGGTCGGGAGCGCCTGGACGTCGGTCAACCGGCAGACTGCGCGGGGCGGTTCAAGGCCTGCTCGATCAAATCGCGCAGCCGTGCGATGTCGGCGCGACCGATCAGCCGCGCGACGATCAGCCCGTCTCGATCCACCAGCAATCGGGTGGGCGTGCCAGGTACGGGCCCCAGCGCCGCCTGGGCCTCGCCATAGGGGTCGATCGCAATCGTGAAAGAGGGCGCGACGCGACGCGCGTAGGCCAGGACATGGTCGGGTCGATCGTAGGACATCGCGACGGCGACGACCCGCAATCCCCGCCCGCGCAGGTCGCGGTGGAGCGAATCGATGGCGGGCATCTCGGCCACGCAGATCGCGCAGGTCGTGGCCCAGAACTCGACCAGCACGACCTCACCGCGCCAGTCGGCAAGGGAAACCGTGCCACCGTCGGTCGTGGTCAGCCTGACGTCGGGTGCCGGTGATGGCGAGAACAGCACGCGCGCGCCTGACGCCAGTGCCGCGAGCAAGGCGATCATCGCCAGCGCGGCCCACAGCCAGCGGCGAGCGCGGCCCTCGCCGGGCAGGCGCAAGGGGGATGGCGAGCGGGTCGCCTGCGGGTCGGGCATGGAGCGCATGGATGGCTGAAATGGGGTCCGTCGCAAAGCTGATATCCTCGGCCATCATAGCAAGCGTGCGCTGTCAGGTCGGCGAGAGCGCTGCGACGAATCCAGCGATGACCGAGCGCTCCAACGCCGAACCGCGCACCCTCGGTGCCAGCCCCGTCGATGCCCGCGTGCCTGCCACGGTCGGGCCCGTCGGCGTTAGCTCACGCGTCGCAGGCCAATGGCATCGCGCCGGCGACGCGTCCGCGGCCATGCGCGACCTGCTGCTGCTCTTCGACTTCGATTGGGACACGATCGGACTGACCCCCTTCCGGGACCGATTCCGCTTCTTCAACGCCGGGTTCGACCTGTTCTCGTTTCCCGGCAACGCGCGACTGCTGTGGTTCGACATCGAGCGCTTCGTCGATCGGCTGGTCGAGCGCTATGGCGGTCGGATCGACGGTGTGATCTCCGCCAACGAGCAGTTCGGCGCCCTCGCCGCCGCGCTGATCGCCGAGCGACTGGGGCTACCCGGCACGAATCCCGATGCCATCCTCGCCTGTCAGCACAAGTACCATCTCCGACAACTCGTCGAGCAGGTCGCGCCCGAGGCCAATATCGGCTATCGGCTGCTCCCTTGCGAACTCGGTGGCGTCCCGTACGGCACGATCGAGTACCCGAGTTTCGTCAAGCCGATCAAGGCGGCGTACTCGGTGCTCGCGCGACGGATCGAAAACGAGGCCGACCTCGTCCGTCACATCCGCTTCGGGCCGCTCGAGCGATTCATCATCGCCCGACTGGTCAAGCCCTTCGACGACATCGCGCGCCGACGCCTGCGCATCGATGTCGATGCGCGTCACATGTTGGTCGAAGAAGCGATCGAGGCCGAGCAGTTCAACCTGGATGGCTACGTCTATCGCGGCCAGCCGGTCCTGATCGGCGCCGTCGACGAATTGATGTACCCAGGGACCCAGGCCTTTCTGCGCTTCGCCTACCCATCGCGGCTCTCGGCCGAGGTCAGGGCCCGTGCCTTCGACATCGCCACGCGCGTACTGCGGGCAGCCGGATTCGATCACGGCTTCTTCAACATGGAGTTCTTCCACGACCCGAAGACCGGCGAGGTCAAGGTCATCGAGATCAATCCGCGCCTGGCGTCACAACTCGCCGATCTCTACGAGCGGGTCGACGGCATCGACATCTACGGGATGACGCTCGCCCTCGCCTGTGGCGAAGACCCTGCCCGGGTGCCACGCAAGGCGTCGCGTGGCGGCGCCGCGGCGAGTTGCGTGTTGCGCAGCTTTGGCGACGCGATCCGACCGACCTCGCCGATCGGTGCCGCGCGGCGCCAACGCGTGGCCGAGGCATTCCCGGACGCGATCGTGATGGATTTCCACAAGCGCGGCGCGTCGCTGGCACGCGAGGTCAAGTGGCTCGGCAGCCACCGCTACGGGGTCGTGAATCTGCACGGAGATGACGAACCCGATCTGCGTCGCCGCTTCGAGGCGATCTGCGCGATGCTGGGCTGGCCGGCGCCCTACTGATCAGCGCCGATCGTATCCGTTGCGTCGGCGCCGATCCCCTTGCGCTGAGGTGGCGGCGCGTCGATCGCTGCGCTCACGGCCACCAGGAAGGCCTGGTAGACCGGCTCCTCGCCGTTTCGTCCCAGCCCCGCGAGTGCGCGCAGCAACAAGGGCTTGGACAAGGGCGACAGGCTCGCGAGCACGTCGAGCGACCCGGACAGGGTCGCCGCGTCCAGGGCGTCCGGCGTACCCGCCGGTGGCGGAATGCCGATCGTGGTCGCCGTGGCCGCCAGCGCGTCGCGCACCCGCCTGGCCGACGCCTCACCCAGGTAGCCCGCGAGCGCGAACACGCGCGCGAGTGCCCGACGCTGTTCGCTCATCGAGAACGGCTGCCGACGCACCGATACCGGCAGCAGACGATGTCGAACGAGGGTGTAGTAGACCCATTCGACCTTCTCGATCCGCGCGTCGGCCTCGACCGCCTCGCGACACGAGGACATCAGTGCGGTTCGGACCGATTCGGGCCAGGGACGCACGCGGGCCGTGAGCAATTCGATCAGGGGGACCCGCAACCACAGTGAGTCGGCGCGCGCGAGCCAGGCCAGCGCGGCGGCCAGCGGGTCGGCGGGATCGGCCGTGGCGCCCGGCGAATCGCATTCGATCTGGCGGCTCGCCGGCGAGCCGACCAGCGTGACCAGCAGTCGACGAACATCAGCCAGTCGCGGCGAGGGCGAGCGCGCCAGTCGCAGCAGCGTACTGGCATGGTCGGCCGCGTCGACCGACGCGTCGAGCAACGCGCCAACGCCAGCGGCCGCATCCGACGCGACCCGCGCCTGCGCGCTGGAACGGGTACCGGCATCGAAGTCGAGCGGTGCCAGCGCCGGCGCCCCGGGCAGGGTTCGAGCATGAGCCGGTGGGGTGCCCTGGTCGTCAGCCGACTGGTCGTCGCGAATCGGCGGCATCCAGCGTCCGTACAGGCGCCGCACGCGCTCCGCGATCGGCGGATGACTGTCGAAGTGCCCGGTCTGCGGGCGGTTGCTCGCGAGCAGCAGGTGGGCGACCACCTCGAGGTAGTCGGTCTGGATCGGCGCGACCCGGGCGCCATCGATCTTGCGCAGCGCCTGGCCCAGGCCGTCGCGATCGCGGGTGAACTGGACCGCGAGTGCATCGGCAAGCAACTCACGCTGCCGGCTCACGCCGGCCTGCACCAGGTGCGCCGCCGCGCTGCCCACCCAGCCGATCGCGGCCAAGGCCGCGCCCGCGATCCACAGTAGGGGATTGGCATACAGGCCGCCGCTGCTCGAGCGCATCCGCACGCCCATCATCGAATGTCCCATCAGGCTGAGCCAGTACAGTCCGTAGAGCGCACCGGCCAGTCGCGTATTGAGCATCGCGTCGCCGTTGACTATGTGCGCCATTTCGTGCGCCAGCACGCCCTGCAGTTCATTGCGAGTCAATCGCTCGATCGCACCACGGGTCACGACGATCGCGCATCGCGCGGGGACGTCGCCCGCCGTCAGCGCATTGATCGACGGATGATCGAGCACGAACAGTTCGGGCACGGCGATCTCCGACGGAATCGCGAGCTCCTCGACGATATTGCGCAGCCGCAGGTGTCCGGGATCGTACTCGTCCAGCGACCTGGCCCCGAGGCGGTGTGCAACGGCCGAGCCGCCCTCGCGCAGGCGCAGGCTCTCCAACCAGGCGCTGCCCACGACGAACAGCAGCACCACGAAGGTGTTCGTTGCAAAGAAGTGCCCGGGCAGATCCAGACCCGACGCGAGCACGCGCCAAAGAAGCCAACCAGCCCCGTTGACCGCGGCGATCACCGCGGCGATCGCGCCCAGGAACAAAAGAACCAGCCGACGCGTGAGCCGGCGCGCATGCGCCTGGCGCTGAAAGAAATCCATCCGAATCGATGCCGCCGAAGTCTCGCTCAGAGCGACACGACAATCGCTTCGCGCTCACGCCTCGTTCGGGTCGCCTGCAGCCTCATCGCGGGCCTGAACCCGCACAACTGCGCGACCAGCGAAGCGGGAAACGATTCGATCCCCGTGTTGTAGCTCGTCACTTGGTCGTTGAAGGCCTGGCGGGCAAATGCAATTCGGTTTTCTGTCGAACCGATCTCTTCCATCAGCCTCGATACCGATTCATCGGCACGAAGCTTCGGATAGTCTTCTGCGAGCGCGTACATCCGGCCGAGCTCGCCATTGAGGGCTCTCTCGGCGGCCTCGAAAGCCGCCAGGGCGCCGATGTCGGCGGGTGCGCGCAGCGCGATCTCCTGTGCGTCGACCGCACGGCGACGCGCGTTCGTCACGGCCTCGAGCGTCTCGCGCTCATGGGTCATGTAGCCACGAACGGCCGAGACCAGATTGGGAATCAGGTCGTGACGTCGCTTCAGTTGAACGTCGATTTGCGAGAACGCGTTCTGGAAACGGTTTCGCAAGGCCACGAACTCGTTGAACTTGACCACGCCCCAGATCACGGGCACGGCCAGAAGCGCCACGAAGAGAATCAGTCCATTCGCCGCAGTCACCATCGACTCTGCCGCTCCGACGAAACAATGACGCGATTGTCGACGGAAAAGGCCGGGAAAGATCGCCCTGTTCGCGCCGCCCGTCGGTCCCGATGGCGCATACGTCCGGGGCCCATCGGCACCGCATCACGAGGCGACCGTGTATCGGGCGAAGGCGAACGTGCAGCGGCCGGGGCTCAAGCGCCAGCGCGGGGGCGTTCGGTATCAGAAGCGACGCGGGCCGGCCGAGGGCTTCGTGTTCGAACGCCCTGGCGGGGAGCTGCCGGATTGTCCCGCTAGTTCTTGGCGGCGTTGCGCTGGCCGTCGATGGTGGCGGCCTGCTCGGCCGTGAGCGGCTCGAACAACAGGACGACCTTCGTGACGCCCCCTACCCGGGACGCGATGCCACCCGCCATTTGCGACTCGGCCGGCGTCACGAGCCCGAGCAGGTAGACCACGCTGGCCTCGGTGACCACCTTGATCGAATTCGCGGGCACACCGTCTGCCCTGAGCAAGGCCGTCTTGACCTTCGCGGTGATCGCGGTGTCGCTGGCCGTGACGCCAAGACCGACCCGACCGGAAACCACGAGTTCGTTATGGACACTCGCCACGTTGTCGATGGTGCGAACCGCCTCGGCTGCCGCGTCTCGCTCGGCCTGGCTGGCCACCTGGCCGGTCAGCAGCACGCGGCGGTTGAAGCTGGTCACGCTCACGCCACCGGCATCGGCAACGCGTCGCGAGACGGCCGCACTGGCCTTGAGTTCGATCGCCTGGTCTTCGGTCTGCGCACCGATGGTGCGACGGTCGATCGCGGCCATCGTGCCGACCGCGAGCCCGGTTGCCGCGAGCGTGAAGCAACCCGAGAGGTTGAGCGTGAGCGCGACGAGCAGCGCACCAGTGATGATTCGGGGCAGTCGGGACATCGGGGGGACTCCTGGCTCTTGCTGAAGTGTCGCCGGTCACGGCCGACGTTTCGCCGATTATACGGTCGGCAGTGTGTGCATCGGTCGGATCGCGACGCCTGCGCGCCTTCCGGGGCACGGCCCCGGACACGCGGCATCGGGCAGTCAGAACGCGTCGCGCACCCAGTCGACCTGCTCGCCGTGAACGGCACAGACGTCGAAGCGACAGGCAGGCCACGCATGATCGCCGAACTGCGACTTGAGCACGCGCTGCGCCTGCAGGCGCACGCGCCGCTGTTTCGAGGGCGTCACGCTGGCCAGCGCGCCACCAAAGCGATCGCTGCGGCGCATGCGAACCTCGACGAAGACCCACTGCTCGCCGTCACGAAGAACGAGGTCGATCTCACCGAGGGGACTGGAGACGTTGCGGGCCAGCAGTTGCAAGCCGCGCGCCAGCAGGAACCGAAGCGCGGTTGCCTCGGCGACGTCGCCGACACGCTGGGTCGGCGATCGCCGGGGAAGCGAATGCGCGCGCGGCGTCCGGGCCGGCGCACGCCGCGGCATCAGCGCCCGGGCCGCTTGGCGGCAGCCGGATCGACCGGCGGCTCGACCCAGGCGCCGACCCCGTCGGCCGGTTCGAGATAGCCGTCGCGGTAGAGCGAGAGCACCGGCGTGCGATCGACGCGCGGCCCGGAGACCGCGACATCGAGGCGCAGTCGCCCAGTCACGCCCTCGATGTCGAAGCGCTGGCGACCCTCCAGGAGCTCGCGTGAGATACGAAACGCATCGATGCCGAGCGCATAGAGTCGCTGCAACTCGAGGTGAGGCAGGCGCTCCGAGTGCTCATAGAGGCGCACCAGCGGCGCCATGGGTCGGACCAGCCACGGCATTTCGACCAGGGTCAGGCCATCGAGGGCAGGCGCCGCCAGCAGCTCGCTGACCTTGGACGCGCGACTGGCGCCGACATTGAGCATGGACGTCGCATAGAGCCGCGTGGGCGGACCCAGGGCCGCGCGAATCACCGGCACCGCGGCGCGGCCGGTGGCCACGAACACGGCCTGCGCCTGCACGCCCACCAGGACCCGGGAGAGCTCGTGATAGCGGGATTCATCGATGGTGAGGAGCTCGTAGCTTTCGCCGCCCGCCGCACGCCAGGTCTCGAGGAAGGCCTTGGCGCCACGCTGCGCGAGCGACCCGCTGTCGGCCACGACCAGCGCACGCGGCGGCGGCGCGCCCAGCCCCGTGCCGCCGGACTCGGCCAGCGCCTGGCGCGCGATCTCCTGGGCCTCGCGCTCGACGGGCAAGCCGAAGAGCACGCTGTTGGCGGGGTCGGGCAGGCCATCGTCGGGGAGATTGAGCGTGAGCGTGGCCAGCGGCAGGTTGCCGATGCGGGACAGCCGATTGACGTTGGCACGCGTGATCGGCCCGACCACCAGCGTGTAGCGCCAGTTCACCAGCCGTTGGTAGAGGCCCTGCAGGTCGGTGCGATCGTCGTCGATCTCGAAGACCCGGACCTGGATTCCGTCGCCGTCGATCTTGTGGCCCGCGTGATAGCCCTCGAGTACCGCGGCCGAGGCACGACGATACGGGCCGACCATGGAGGGCAGTAGCATGGCGATGCGGGTCGGGCCGCGGCCGAAGTGCATGAAGCGGTGTTGCTTCGGCTTGTTCTCGGCCGCGCTTGCCGCCCGGGCTGCCAGTGCGCAGAATCCGGTGGCACCCAGCAATTGCGCCCCCAGCACACCGGCCCCGAGGTTCAGGCCATGACGCAGACTGCGTCGGCGAGGCGCCGAATGACGCGTCATGAACGAAGACTCCAAGCAGCGAATCGAACCCGGATTATATGTAGTGGCCACGCCGATCGGTAATCTGTCGGACCTAGGCAGGCGGGCCTGTGACATCCTGAAAGAAGTCGACCTGATCGCCTGCGAGGACACGCGGGTCAGCCGCGTGCTGCTCGACTCGATCGGCGTGCACGCGAGGACGATCGCCGCACACGAGCACAACGAGCGCGACGCATCGTCGCGCATCGTCGCGGCGCTGGAGGCCGGGCTGCGGGTGGCGCTGGTCTGCGATGCGGGTACGCCGGCGATCAGCGACCCTGGCGCGGTGGTGGTGGCGACGGTGCGTGCGGCCGGCCATCGGGTCGTGCCGGTGCCGGGTGCCTGCGCGGTGACGACCCTGCTCTCGGTCGCCGCCTTCGGAGAAGGCGGCTACTGCTTCGCCGGCTTCGTGCCCTCGCGTCGGCGCGATCGCGAGGCCTTCGTGAGCGCCGCCCGGGACAGCCCTCGCCCGACGGTGTTCTTCGAGTCGCCACACCGGATCGGCGATACGCTTGCCGCCATGCAGGCGCAGTGCGAGGCGGAACGCCGCCTGGTGCTCGGGCGCGAACTGACCAAGCGCTTCGAGGAGATCGCCGACCTGCGCGTGAGCGACGCACTGGCCTGGCTCGAGGCCGACCCGAACCGGATGCGCGGCGAGTATGTGATCGCGCTGGCGGCGGCGCCGGCTCGTCCGCGCGTCGACCCGGGCGACGTCGTGTCCTTGGGGATCGACGCGCTGCTCGCGGCCCTGATGCCCGAGCTCGGCGCGAATCGCAGCGCCCGCCTCGTGCAGGGCCTCACCGGCGGGGATCGACGCGCGCTCTATGCGCGCGCGCTCGCGCTCAAGCCGGACGACGACGGCGGCAACACGTAGGGCGACTCATCGAGTGTCTCGGTCGGTGCCGACTCCATGCGAAAGATCGTGCGCAGATGCACTTCGTCGGGGCCGTCGCCGATTCGAAACGCCCTCGCCCAGGCGTAGGCATTGGCCACCGGCGCCCCCTGGTAGCCGGCCATCGCGCCGAACACCTGCACCGCGCGCTCGGCGACCCGGTACATCGCCTGCGCGACGCCCACCTTCAGGATCGCGAGCTCGCGAAACGCACCCTTCGCACCGAGCCGATCCACGCGCGCCGCCACCGAGTGGGTGAGCAATCGCATCTGCTCGACATCGACGCGCGACAGTGCCACCGCATGTTGGACCGCATCGTAGTCGGCGATCGGACGTCCGAAGGTGTGGCGCTCGCGGCCGCGCGACAGCATCAGCTCGATCAGCAGTTCGCTGATGCCGATGCCGCGCATGCAATGGTGAAGTCGCGCCGGTGCGAGACGGGCCTGTGCCACGCGCAAGCCATCGCCCTCGGCGCCGATCCGGTTCTCGATCGGAACACGCACGCCCTCGAAGCGCAGCGAATGGGCCGGGCCGCTCGGCTCGCGGTAGCCGAAGAAGGTGCTGGGCGCACCGATGGTCAGGCCCGGCGTGTCCCGCGGCACCATCACCACGCTGTGCCGCGAGCCGGGTGCCGCATCCGGGTCGGTCTGCCCGAGCAACATGTAGAAACGACAGCGAGGATGACCGGCACCCGTGATGTACCACTTCTCGCCATCGAGCACGTATTGGTCGCCGTCGCGCCGGATGCGGGTGCCGATATTGCGGGCATCGGACGAGGCCACCGCGGGTTCGGTCATCGCGAACGCGGAGTGGCAGTCGCCGTCGAGCAGGGGATCGAGCCAAGCCTGCTTCTGTTGTGGCGTCGCCCATTGCTGCAATGCGACCATGTTCGGCACGTCCGGCCACTGGCAATTGAACACTTTCGAGGACCACAGCACCCGGCCGAGGTATTCGGCGAGCACCGCGTAGTCGGTGTTGCTCATGGGCTCGCCGGGCCGCCCGGGATCGAGCTCGGTCATCGCGAAGTTCCACAGGCCCTCGGCGCGAGCCTTCTCGCGCAGTTGCGCGACGAAGGGCGGATCATCGGCCGGATCGGTCATCTCGTGTGCCAGCATCTCGCGATTGCGTGGCAATACATGAGCGTCGCAAAACGTGCGCACTCGCTCGATCAGCGCTCGTGTGCGCGGCGTCGTCGTGGTTTCCATGATGTCTCCTGGTGGCGGGCCGCGGGGCCGTGGCGGGCCATTCGACGCATTGTGAGGGGAGCGGCGACCACGCCTGTTCCGCATCGCGTACGCTTGCGAATCGCGCGTACGCGGCATCGCGGCGCCGATCAGCGTCGGATCACGAAGGCCTTCAGATCCGATGAGGCACGCACGCGCGCCATGGCGGTACGGGCGTCGATCGCGGACTCGTAGGGCCCGGCGAGGACCTTGAAGCGCTGATTCTCCGGATGAACCGCAAGGCGCTCGCCGAGCCAGGGAAAGCGCAAGGCGAAGAGCGTCGCCCCGGCCTCGGCCTTGTCGCGTTCGACGAACGAGCCGAGCTGAACGAAGATCCCCTGCGGCGCGCGCGCGGGCAGGCGCTCGCCCTGGACCACGGTCTCCATTTGCAACGTCGAGGCCGAGCCAACTTGCGTTGCGTCGCTTGCGGCGCCCACCGCGGCGTCCTGCGGATCGGTGTTCACCAACACCACGTTGGCAGCGGGCACCACCACACGGTTCGCCGCGTCTGCCGGGCGCTCGCCGCCGGCCCCCGCCTGGGGCGCGGCCACCGCGGTCGCGCCGGCCGGCACGACGTCCACCCGCTCGGCGTCGACCGACGAAGCGGCACTCACCGAAGCGGACGGCTCGCCGGCCGCATCATTCGTTGCCGTTTCCGGGGCGACAGCCGCGACCATCGGGGCGGCATCCGCCCCGGGCATCACCAACTCCACCTCGACCTGCGCATGACCGTCACGCTCGTAGCCCAGCTTGGCGGCGGCGGTCCAGCTCAGATCGATGATCCGATCGTTCAGGAACGGGCCGCGATCATTGACGCGCACGACCACCTGGCGGCCATTGGAGAGGTTGGTGACGCGGACGAAGCTGGGCAGCGGCAGGGTCGGATGCGCGGCCGTCATCGCATACATGTCGTAGCGCTCGCCGATCGCCGTCTTGCGACCATGAAACTTGCGCCCATACCAGGACGCCTCGCCGCGCTGCTTGAACGGGCGCCGCTCGGTCATCGGCGTGAATCGCTTGCCGAACACGAGATAGGGCCGGTTGGCGGCCCTGCGAAGCGGCTCGTCGCGCGGTTGCGCATCTGGGATCCGGGCAATGTCGGTCGGCGGACCACGCCCTGGACCATCGTCCTGGTAGAACGCCCCGCGGTTCGATGTCGAGCAAGCCGCGAGGCCCACGGACACGGCGAGCGCCAGCCGCGCGCAGGCCCGCGCCGACACCGAGGCGATCAAGACGACCCTCCCACCGTCGCCCGCTGCTTTCTCGGCGCCCTCGCAAACGCGCGGTCGTAGATCGGGCGCGGCAGCAATCGCAGCACCCGCGCGATCACCCCCATTTGCCAGGGGATCACGCAGAAGTCGCGGCCGCGCTCGATCGCATCGACCGCCCGGCGGGCAAAGGCATCGACCTCGGTCAGGAACGGCATGGGATAGCGATTGCGCTCGGTCAGAGGCGTTCGTACGAAGCCCGGCGCGAGCGTGACCACCCCGACGCCGCTGCCGCGCAACTCGACGCGCAGGCTCTCCAGGTAGGCGATCGCCCCGGCCTTCGAAGCGCTGTAGGCGCCCGCGCCCGGCAGCCCGCGGATGCCCGCCACGCTGGCCACACCGACCAGTGCGCCGTGTCGCGCCGAGCGCATCGCCGGCACGAAGGGAGCAAAGGTATCGTGCATCGCGCACAGATTGGTCTGCACGATGCGCGCGAAGGTCTCGCCGTCGCCGGGCTCGCCGGTCGCGGTACCGGCACTGATACCGGCATTGGCAATGACCCGATCGACCCCGCCCGCATGCTGCAGGAAATCGTTGCCGGCCGCGGCCAGGCTTGCGCGATCGGTGACATCGAGCGGGTAGCAACGACAACGGGCCGGCAAGGCGGCCGCGAGCGCTTCGAGACGCTGGCCGCGCCGGGCGCACAGGCCGATCAGGGCATCGGGATGGCGCGCCGAGTACTCGCGCGCGAGCGCCTCGCCGATACCGCTCGAGGCGCCGGTGATGAACACCCTCATCGCGGCCGCCGCGGGCTCGGTCGCAGGCCGCCGATGCAAGCCGACGCGGCCACGCCCTACTGCGCCGCCAGACGCCGCTCTTCGGCCAGCAGCGCGTCGACCAGCTGCAGGGCCGCGCCGTTGGATCCCGCCATCGAGGGGGACGTGTAGTACTTGCCGTTGACCGCCAATGCCGGCACGCCATCGACGCCGTAGGCATCGACCATCTTGTCGGCGCGCTTCATCGCGGCGTCGACGCCGAACGACCGATAGGCATCGGTGAAGGCCTTGCGCTCGAGCCCCTGCGCCTCGGCCCAGGTGGTGATGAGGCGATCGGTGTCGAGCGGGTCGTGCGCCTTGTGGATCGCGTCGAAGACCTTCTGGCCCAGTTCATCGTCCTTGCCCATCGCAACGAGCGTGAAATAGAGCCGCTGGTGCCGCCGCTCCCGAAACGGGACGTGAACCCGTCGGAACGTCACGTCGATGGGCAGGCGCAGCGCCCAGGCCTTGATCAGGGGCTCGAGCGCATTGCAATGCGGGCATCCGTACCAGAAGAACTCGATTACTTCGAGCTTGCCCTTGGGCACGCCGGTCGCCTGCGCCGGCTTGACCAGCCGGTAGGACTTGCCCGGCGGCGGCAGCGTCGACTGCGCCAGCGCCATCGGCGCGGCCAGCAGGCCCAGCGAGGCCACGGCCAACGCCCGGGTCGCATCGCGGCGGCCGTCGGATGCCGGTTGGGTGGGGCGGGTACGGACGATCATGGCAGCTCCTCGAAGTCGTTGCCGTCGGCTGGCGCCTCGGGCCTGAATGGGTGACAACGTCCAAACCGCTCGAATGGGTTGACGCGCAATGGGATGACGCGCAATCGGGCGCGATCGGCACCAGCCCAACGCGACGCCATTTCGTCGCGCCCAATAGCGGTCGCTTACTTCTGGCGAACGACCGACGCCTCGATGCCGGCCTCGGCCAGCTTGGCCCGCACCCGGTTCATGTCGTCGAGCTGGGCGTATGGCCCCACCCGAACCCTGAACAAGGCCTGGCCGCCGACCTGGGCCTGAACCACGCGGGCCTCGAAACCGACCAGCGCGAGCTTGGCCCGCATGGCGTCGGCATCGCCCACGGATCTGAACGCACCCGCCTGCAGCAGATAGCTGACCGCGCCCTGTGCCGCCTGGCCAGTGGCCGCACCGGTCGCCTGCGTGCCCGGCGGGCGCGCACCGGCCCCGTCGGCCGCCGGCTTGCCGGCCTCGGTCTCGGGCTTGACGCGCGAGTGCAGGGGTTGATTGGGATCCGGCGCCTCGGCGGCGGTGCGTGGCTCGAGGCGCTCGGCCGTCTGGGCGGCCCGATTCACGAACGGGACCGGGGCCCGGGTCACGAAGATGGCGACCACCACGGCCACCGTCAGGCCGGTGACCAGCCCGATCATGAACCCGAGCAGCGTGCCGCCCGCGCTGCGTGCGGCACGCGTACGCCGCGAACGCATCGACTTCCTCGCCATCACATCCTTTCCGGAGCCGAGACGCCGATCAGCGCCAGCCCGTTCCTTATCACCTGGCGCGCTGCGAGCAGCAGGGCCAGGCGCGCATGCTTGACCGCCTCATCATCGACGAGGAACCGTTCCGCATTATAGTAACTATGAACTTCCGACGCCAAGTCTCTGATATAAAAAGCGATTGCATGTGGCGCAAGTTCATCGACGGCGCTTTCCAGGACCTCGGGGAAGGCGGCCAGCCGGGCCATCAGCTCATACTCCCGATCGAGCGTGAGCGGCGACAGGTCGACGCCGGCCAGGGCCTCGAGCCGGGCCGCATCGGGCTCGCCGCCGGCCCACTGGGCCAGGACAGAGCAGATACGCGCATGCGCGTATTGCACGTAGTAGACCGGGTTCTCGTCGGACTGCGACAGCGCGAGGTCGACGTCGAAGACGAACTCGGTGTCGCCCTTGCGCGAAACCAGGAAGAACCGAACCGCATCGCGACCGCGCCGTAGCGCCGCATCGCGCTGCGCCTCGGGGAGATCTTCGGCGTCCGGGCCAAGGCCGCCGCTCCATTCGATCAGGTCGCGCAGCGTGACATAGGCACCGGCCCGCTTGGAGATCTTCACCTCCTCGCCACCGCGCATCACGGTGACCATCTTGTGCAGCACGTAGTCCGGGTAGCCCTCGGGAATGCCGACGTCGAGCGCCTGCAGGCCGGCCCGCACCCGGGCCACGGTTCCGTGGTGGTCGGAGCCCTGGATATTGATCGCGCGCTCGAAGCCCCTCTCCCACTTGGTGACGTGATAGGCGACATCCGGCACGAAATAGGTATAGCCACCATCGGACTTGCGCATCACCCGGTCCTTGTCGTCACCGTAGTCGGTCGTGCGCAACCAGAGCGCACCGCCGTCCTCGTAGGTGTGACCGGACTCGCGCAGCGACTGCACCACTTGCGCAACCCGCCCGTCGGCGTACAGAGAGGATTCCAGGTAGTGATTGTCGAAGCGCACGCCGAAGTGACGCAGGTCGATGTCCTGCTCGTGCCGCAGATAGGCCACCGCGAAATGGCGGACCGACTCGAGTTCGTCGGGGTCGCCGCCCGCGGTGACCGGCGCCACGCCCTCGGCACCGACCGTCTCGCCCGCCAGGAAATCACAGGCGATGTCGCGGATATAGTCGCCGCGATAGCCGTCTTCGGGAAAACCGTGTTCACCCGGCTCGATGCCACGCGCACGTGCCTGGACCGACAGCGCGAGGTTCTGGATCTGGGCGCCGGCGTCGTTGTAGTAGAACTCGCGCGTCACCTGCCAGCCGTCGGCCGCCAGGAGCGAGGAGAGCGAGTCGCCGAGCGCCGCCTGGCGACCGTGGCCCACGTGCAGCGGCCCGGTCGGGTTGGCCGAGACGAACTCGACGACGATCGGCCTCGAGCGCCCGCGATCGCCGCGCCCGAATCGCTCGGCCTGCGCCAGCACGACCGCGACCACGGCACGCTTGGCATCCGCCGCCAGGCGCAGGTTGATGAATCCCGGGCCCGCGATCTCGACCGCCTCGAGCAGCGCCCCGCCGTCGCGCTCGCGCAGCTCGCGCGCGATCGCCTCGGCGATGTCGCGCGGCTTGCGCTTGAGCGGTCGCGCGAGTTGCATCGCCAGGTTGCAGGCCAGATCGCCATGGTCGGCCTGCTTGGGACGGTCGAGTTCGACGCTCGGGATCTCGATCGACGTGTCGCCGACCAGGCCCGCAGCGACATCCCGGATCAATGCAGCCAGGCGCTGCTTGTGTTCGCGTAGCATGATGGGGCGGAATTGTACTCAGGTAGCCTGCCCATGGATCGACGACCTATGCTCGCGCTGGACCACCTCGTCCTGGCCACCCTCGATCTGGACGTCGGTGCCCGCTGGCTCGCGTCGCGGCTGGGCGTCGCGCTCGACGGCGGCGGCGCACATCCCGGCTGGGGCACGCACAACCGCCTGCTCGCCTTGGGCGGCGACACCTACCTGGAACTGATCGCCCCCGACCCGAGTCAGCCCGAGCCGGCACGCCCGCGGCCCTTCGGGCTCGACAGCCCGACGCTGCGCCAGATGCTCGCGCACAGGCCGCGCCTCGTGCATTTCATCGTGCGGACCGACGACATCGACGCGGCCCGGCACCTGATGGGACACGATCCTGGCGATGTGACCGAGATGTCGCGCGGCGCGCTGCGATGGCGTATCACGGTGCCCGGGCCCGGGCGAGTGGCCGGTGTCGGCGTCGCCCCGACGCTGATCGACTGGGGTACGGCAACGCCGCCCGGACGAAGCCTGCCCGATCGAGGCGTGAGCCTGGTGTCCCTGGAGGTCGAGGCCGATGCCGACACCCTGGCCTGCCTGACGCCGCTTGGCGCGACCGAACCAAGGATACGGACCCGTGTGGGCGATGCGCCCGCCTTGCGAGCGAGTCTGCAAGCACCCTCGGGGGCCTGCGTGCTGGATTGAGAGAATCCCCGGGCCGGCACCGCGGGCACCGGCCCGGCGCCCGGCTTACTGCTGCTGCTGATGCGCCACCAGCATCCCGTAGAGTTCGTCCTTCAGGTGGACGCGCTTCATCTTCATTTCCTCGAGCATCAGGTCGGAGACATGGTCGACCCCCTGCTCGGCACGTACGACTTCGCGATCGATTGCCTCGTACTCGTCGAACAGCTTCGAGAAATGCGAGTTGTTGGTCTTCATTTGGTGGATCGCATCGCGCATCTCGGGGAAATCCTTGCCGAGCGGATGATTGTCAACGTATTGGGACATGCGTTCGGGCCTCCTTTGCCCACATTTTGAGAGCCGTCGGGGCCGGTGCGCTTGATCGATGTCAAGCGCACCGGCCCGCTTTTGGTCGGCGCCGCCGGCGCCGGGGAAATTCGCTAGCCGATCGCGCTGGACGAACGCACCAGCTCGCGCAGCACATGCTTCTGGATCTTGCCGGTGGAAGTCTTGGGCAGTTCGGCAAAGCGAACTTCGCGCGGACACTTGAACCGGGCCAGGTGCTCGCGACAATGCGCGATCAGGGCCTCGGGCTCCACTGCCGCATCGGGCTTGAGCTCGACGAACGCAAGCGGGGTCTCGCCCCACTTGTCGTCGGGCTTGGCCACGACGGCGCAGGCGAGCACCGCGGGGTGCTTGTAGAGAGCGTCCTCGACCTCGATCGACGAGATGTTCTCGCCGCCGGAGATGATGATGTCCTTGGCCCGGTCCTTCAGCTTGACGTAGCCGTCGGGCTCGAGCACCCCGAGATCGCCCGTGTGGAACCAACCGTCGGCAAAGGCTTCCTCGGTCGCCTTGGGATTCTTGAGGTAGCCCTTCATCACGATGTTTCCACGAAACATGACCTCGCCGATCGTCTCGCCATCGCGCGGCACTTCCCGCATCGTGGCCGGATCCAGTACCGTGCATTCCTCCTGGACCTGGTAGCGCATTCCCTGCCGGGCGTTCTTGGACACCTGCCCGGCAAGATCCAGCGCGTCCCAGTGGTCGTGCTTGGCGCAGGCCGCGGCCGGACCATAGACCTCGGTCAGCCCATAGACGTGCGTGACATCGAACCCGAGCGTGTTCATGCCTTCGATCATCGACGCCGGCGGCGCCGCGCCGGCCACCATGGCACGCACCGACCAGTCGATGCCGGCCCGCTGCGCGACCGGTGCATTGATCAGCGTGGAGTGCACGATCGGTGCGCCGCAGTAGTGGCTGACCCGATGTGCTCGGATCAGCGAGAAGATCAGGCCGGCGTCGACCTTGCGCAGGCAGACGTTGGTACCGGCCACGGCCGCGAGGGTCCAGGGGAAGCACCAGCCGTTGCAATGGAACATCGGCAGGGTCCACAGGTACACCGGATGGCGCGGCAGGTTCCAGGCCACGACATTGCCGAGCGCGTTCAGGTAGGCGCCACGATGGTGGACGACCACGCCCTTGGGATTGCCGGTCGTACCCGACGTGTAGTTCAGGCCGATCGCGTCCCACTCGTCCTCGGGCAGCGCGTAGACATGATCGGGCGAGCCGGTCTCGAGGAAGGCTTCGTACTCGATCTCTCCGAGCGGCTCGCCCGGGCCCTCGAAGACGGGATCGTCGACGTCGATGACGAAGGGCAGCGGCTTGCCGGCGTCGCGCAGGATCTGCAGCGCCGCACCCACCGTCGGCGAGAACTCGCGGTCGGCGATCAGGACCTTGCTGGCGGAGTGCTCGAGGATGAAGGCGACCATCGCCGGGTCCAGGCGGGTATTGATGCTGTTGAGCACCGCGCCGGTCATCGGCACGCCGAAGTGCGCCTCGATCATCGGGGGCGTGTTGGGCAGGATCACCGCAACGGTGTCGCCGTCGCCGATGTCGCGCGCGGCCAGCGCCCCGGCAAGCTGTCGGCAGCGGGCATGCACCGTGCGCCAGTCGCGCCGAAGCTCTCCATGAACGACCGCGCAATGGTCAGGGTAGACATCGGCGGCCCATCGAATCAGGGACAGGGGGCTCAGGGCCTGGAAGTTCGCGCGACGGCGCTGCAGCCCTTCGCGATAGGGATTCGGGATGGTCGGCATCGTCGGGTCTCCTCGGGTTCGAAATGGGCGCGCCAGTGCCGTGGACTTCGCTGCGCTCGCCTGCATTCTACGAGCGGGCGCGAGCACTTCATCCCCGATGGCGATGGGGGTCGATGTCGTGCGATCGCCTCACTGGGCGTACATTCGAGGATGTGATCATTCCGACATCGGAGCGCAACATGGCAGTCCAGGCCCTGACGGCGGACGCATTCGACGAGACCATCACCGGCAACGACATCGTCGTCATCGATTTCTGGGCCCCTTGGTGCGGCCCCTGCAAGTCGTTCGCGCCGGTATTCGAGGCGGTCGCCGACGAGAACCCGGACGTCGCCTTCGTCAAGGTGAACACCGACGAGGAAGGGGCACTGGCCCAGCATTTCGGCATCCGCTCGATTCCGACCATGATGATCTTTCGCGAACAGGTGATCGTGTTCCAGCAACCGGGGGCACTGCCGCGAGGCGCCGTCACGGACATCGTCGAACAGGTTCGCAAGCTCGACATGGCCGAAGTCAAGCGCGCCGCCAAGCCCTTCGATCCCTCGGCCGACGACCAGCAGGCCTGAGCGAGGCCGGTTTCTTGCTATTGCTCGTGCGCGGCCATTTAGTTAACATCATTAACGATTAACTAGACTAACTTTCGGGCGTGCGGTGGGCACCCCGATCCGGAGGCCGATTCCATGAGCCAATTCGAGCTGCTGCGATTCGAGCGCGTCGGCGCCGTTGCACACGTCCAGATCAACCGTCCCGAGAAGCGCAATGCGCTCAGCGACCCGCTGATCGCCGAGATCAAGCAGTGCATGCTCGAGATGCCATCGGACGTCGGCGCCATCGTCATCGACGGTGTCGGCGATCATTTCAGTGCCGGCCTGGACCTGTCCGAGCTGCGCGAGCGCACCACGGCCGAGGGCATGTACCACTCGCTGAGCTGGCACGACGCCTTCCACCAGGTGCAGTTCGGACGGGTACCGGTGATCTCGGTGCTGCGCGGCGCCGTCATCGGCGGCGGGCTCGAGCTGGCGGCATCGACCCATATCCGCATCGCCGAGCCCAGCGCCTACTACGCGCTGCCCGAGGGCCAGCGCGGCCTGTTCGTGGGCGGCAGCGGCTCGGTGCGGATCCCGCGCCTGATCGGCTTCGCCCGCATGACCGACATGATGCTGACCGGCCGCGTCTACGACGCCCAGGAAGGCCAGGACATCGGCCTGACCCAGTATCTGGTCGACGCCGGCAAGGGCATCGAGAAGGCGATGGCGCTGGCCGAGCGCATCGCGCAGAACGCGCCGCTGACCAACTATGCGGTGATGCACGTGCTGCCACGCATCGCCAGCCAGCCGATGGCCGAGGGCCTGATCATGGAATCGATGATCGCGGCGATCAGTTCGGGCGACCCGGAGGCGAAGTCGCGCCTGGCCGCCTTCATGGAGAAGCGGGCCGCCAAGGTCACGCGCGACTGAAGCCGGCGCGCAGGAGAACACGATGAGCATGACCTACCGTTACCCCATCGAGACCGTGAAGCCGGTCGACCTGGAGGCCCGGGCCGACGGCACCATGCTGGCGCGGCTGCGCGAGCCGCTCGGCGACTACCCGCGTCGCTTCACCGAAAGCCTGTTGCGGCATGCGCAGGCGCATCCGGAGCGCGTGCTCGCCGCGCGGCGCGAGGACGGGGGCGACTGGCGCCGGATCACCTATGGCGAGATGGTCGAGCGTGCGCGCCGAGTGGGCCAGGCGCTGCTCGACCGCGGGCTCGATGCCGAGCGCCCGGTCGTGATCCTGTCGGAAAACGACCTCGAGCACCTGACGCTGGCACTGGCGGCCATGCACGTGGGCGTGCCCTACGCGCCGATCTCCACCGCCTACTCGCTGGTCTCGAAGGACTACGGCAAGCTGCGCGGCATCATCGAGCTGCTCACGCCCGGCTTGGTGTTCGCGTCCGACGCGGCCCGCTATGGTGGCGCGATCGAAGCCGTGATGCCGGCCGACGCCGAGATCGTCTGCACCCGGGGCGCGCTCGATGCGCGGGCCACGACCGGCTTCGAGGCGCTGCTGGCCACCGAGGCGACCGCGGTGGTCGACGCGGCATTCGATTCGATCGACGGCGATCGCATCGCCAAGTTCCTGTTCACTTCAGGCTCCACCAAGGCGCCCAAGGGTGTGATCACGACCCACCGGATGATGACCAGCAACCAGCAGGTGCTGCGCCAGACCCTCAGCTGCATCACCGAGGAGCCACCGGTGCTGGTCGACTGGCTGCCCTGGAACCATGTCTTCGGCGGCAGCCACAACGTGGGCCTGGTGATCACCAACGGTGGCACGATCTACATCGACGACGGCAAGCCGGTGCCGGCACTGTTCCCCGAGACCCTGCGCAACCTGCGCGAAATTTCGCCGACGATCTATTTCAACGTGCCGCGTGGTTTCGAGGACCTGGTCCACGCGATGGAGGCCGACGACGCGCTGCGCGAGAGCTTCTTCGCGCGAGTGAAGATGTTCTTCTCGGCCGGTGCCGGCATGCCGAACTCGGTCGCCGACGGCCTCTACCGGCTCGGCGAGATGAGCTGCGGCACCCGCGTGGGCCTGTATTCCGGGCTGGGCATGACCGAGACCGCGCCGTTCGCGCTCGGACCCTCGATCGTCGGCGAGCTACCCGGTGCGATCGGCTGCCCGGCGCCCGGCATGACCATCAAGCTCGTGCCCAACGGCGGCAAGCTCGAGGTTCGCTACCAGGGCCCGGGCGTGATGCCCGGCTACTGGCGGGCGCCGCAGGCGAACGCCGAGGCCTTCGACGACGAAGGCTATTTCGTCAGTGGCGATGCGATTCGCCTCGTCGACCCCGAGCGCCCGGAGCTCGGCTTCGCGTTCGACGGCCGCGTGGCCGAGGACTTCAAGCTGCTGACCGGCACCTGGGTCAGCGTAGGGCCGCTGCGCACCCGGGCGCTGGCCGAAGGTTCGCCCTATGTGCAGGACGTGGTCGTGGCCGGCCATGATCGCGATTCGGTCGGCCTGCTGGTGTTCCCGAACTACGAGGCCTGCGCCCGGCTCGGCGGCCTGCCAGCGGGCGCGACGCCGGCGCAAGTAGTCGCCGCGCCCGCGGTCAGCGAGTTCTTCCAGGGCTTCGTGAACCGCATGCACGCGGCTGGCACCGGCGCGTCGAGCCGGATCGCCTGCGCCTTGCTGATGACCGAGCCGGCCGCGATCGATCGCGGCGAAGTCACCGACAAGGGATCGCTGAACCAGCGCGCGGTGCTCGGCAATCGACAGGCCAGTGTCGAGCGCCTCTACAGCGACGCCGACGACGTGGTCCGGCCGGCCGCCTGACCCGGCATCCGACCGATCGAAAAATCACCCAATCGAACACTTACCGACGGAAACGACACGATGAGCAACAACAACAAGGGATTCGCCGCCACCTACGACGACATCTGGATGGTCGACGGCGTGCGCACGCCCTTCGTCGACTACCAGGGCGCCTTCTCGCTGGTCTCGCCGATCGATCTCGGCATCAAGGTCGGTCGCGCCGCGCTCGAGCGTGCCGGCGTGCCGGCGACCGACGTCGGCTCGGTCGTCACCGGCTCGGTCGCGCAGGCGAGCTTCGACGCCTTCATGCTGCCGCGCCACATCGGCCTGTACTCGGGTGTGCCGCAGGAAGTCGGCGCGATCCTGGTGCAGCGGATCTGCGGCACCGGCTTCGAGATCTTCCGGCAGGCGGCCAACGACCTGAACGGCGGCTATGCCGACGTCGCATTGTGCGTGGGCACCGAATCCATGAGTCGCAATCCGATCGCCAGCTACACGCACCGTGGCGGATTCCGGCTGGGCGCGCCGGTGGAGTTCAAGGACTTCCTGTGGGAAGCGCTGATCGACACCGCCCCGAACATCACGATGATCCAGACCGCCGAGAACCTGGCCAGGAAGTACGGCATCACCCGCGAGGAAGTCGACCAGTTCGCGCACGAGAGCTTCGAGCGCGCGGTGGCGGCTCAGGCCGACGGTTTCCTGGCCGGCGAGATCGTGCCGACCGACAACGAGAAGTTCGAGCTCGAGGGCTACGCGTCGCGTGGCATCGAGCTGCCGCGCAAGACCCCGGCCCAGGACCGCGACACGCATCCGCGGCCCTCGCCGGTCGATGCGCTCGCCCGGCTGCGCCCGGTCTATCGGGACGGCGTACAGACCGCCGGCAACAGCTCGGCGCTGGTCGATGGTGCCGCCGGCGCGGTCGTCGCGCGTGGCGGCTATGTGCGCGACCACGGCCTGAAGACGCTGGGCCGCGTGGCTGCCTCGGCCGCGGTCGGCGTCGAGCCCGAGTACATGGGCATCGGCCCGGTGCCGGCGATCCGCCTGCTGCTCGAGCGCGCCGGCCTGTCGATGGATGACATCGGCTGCGTGGAGGTCAACGAGGCGCAAGGCGCCCAGACGCTGGCGGTGATGAAGGCGCTCGAGATGGATCGCAACAAGCTCAATGTCAACGGCGGCGCGATCGCGATCGGCCATCCGCTGGCGGCCACCGGCGTGCGGCTCACGATCACCGTGGCGCGCGAGATCCGGCGCCGCAACCAGCGCTGGGGCATCTCGTCGGCCTGCGTCGGTGGCGGCCAGGGCATGGCGCTGCTGATCGAGAACCCGGACTACCAGGCCTGAAAGCGACGAGCCGATCAATGAAACACATCCTCACCCGCACGGTCGAGTTCGGCGACTGCGACCCTAGCGGCATCACCTTCCATCCGAACTTCTTCGCGTGGTTCGATGCCGGTTCACTGCACTACTTTCGCGCGGCCGGCCTGCCGCCCTGGCGCGAAACCGCGAAAACGATGGGCATCATCGGCACGCCGATCGTCTCGACGCAGTGCGACTTCAAGCTGCCCTGCCGCTACGGCGACATCGTCGAGGTCCACACCACCGTCGAGGAATGGCGCGAACGCAGCTTCGTGCATCGCCACGAGCTGCGCCGCGGCGACGACCTGCTGGCCGTGGCCACCGGCGTGCGGATCTTCGCCGGCCCCCACCCGACCGATCCGAACCGCATCCGCGCCGTTTCGCCACCGCCGTCGATCCGCGAGATCTGCGAGGCGCCGGGCGAGCACCGGTCCTGAAAAACCGAAAGCCTTCGGAGCACCGAACATGAACAGCTATCGCGCGCCGATCGAGGACTTGCGCTTCCTGGTCTTCGACGTGCTGGGCCTGCCCGAGTCCTTGCCCGCCGGCGATGCGCTCGATCGTGAACTGATCGGGCAGGTCATCGAAGAAGCCGGGCGCTTCTGCGCCGGCGTGCTCGCCCCGTTGAACGCCAGCGGCGATCGCGAGGCCTGCACGCTGGCCGACGGCGAGGTGCGCACGCCGCAGGGCTTCCCGGCCGCCTACAAGGCCTATTGCGACGGCGGCTGGGCCGCGCTCGCCTGCGACCCGGAACTCGGCGGCCAGGGACTGCCGATCGTGCTTCGGGCCGCGCTCGACGAGATGATGGCGGCGAGCAACCATGCGTTCACGATGTATCCGGGGCTTGCACACGGCGCCTACGAGGCGCTGCGCCATCACGGCAGCGACGCACTCAAGGCGCGCTTCCTGCCGAACATCGTCAGTGGCGAGTGGCTGGCCACGATGTGCCTGACCGAGCCGCAGGCGGGTAGCGACCTGGGCCAGATCCGCACGATGGCACAGCCGCGCGCCGACGGTAGCTGGTCGATCACCGGCACCAAGATCTTCATCTCCGGTGGCGAGCACGACCTGACCGAGAACATCGTCCACCTGGTGCTCGCGCGCACGCCCGATGCGCCGCCGGGCACGCGCGGCCTGAGCCTGTTCGTGGCGCCGAAGCACCTCGACGACGGTCGCCGCAGCGACCCGCGCAACGCCATCCGCTGCGAGGGGCTCGAGCACAAGATGGGCATCCGCGCGAGCGCCACCTGCGTGATGCGATTCGAGCAGGCCCAGGGCTGGATGATCGGCGAGCCGCATCGCGGCCTGGCAGCGATGTTCCTGATGATGAACGCGGCTCGCCTGCATGTGGGCATGCAGGGGCTAGGCCATGCCGAGGCCGCATTGCAGCTCGCGCGCGCCTATGCGGCCGAGCGTCGGCAGGGCCGCGCCGGCGCCGGCGCCGGGCCCGATCTCCTGAGCGCGCATCCGTCGGTCCAGCGCCTGATCGCCGACCAGCGCGCGCTGGTCGAAGGTGGACGTGCACTGGCGCTCTGGACCGCCTACCAGATCGACGTCGCCGAGACCTCGGGCGACGCCGAGGCGCGCCAGCGTGCCGACGCGCTGCTCGCGCTGCTCACGCCGGTGGTGAAGGCCTTTCTCACCGAGCTCGGCTCCGAGTGCGCCGACCGCGCGCTTCAAGTCTTCGGTGGCTACGGCTTCATGGTCGAGACCGGCGTCGAGCAACACCTGCGCGACGCGCGCATCGCCCGGATCTACGAAGGGACGAACGAGATCCAGGCGCTCGACCTGCTGCGTCGCAAGGTGCTCGGAGACGGTGGCGCCACGCTCGCGCGGTTCGTCGAAGAGATGCGCGCAAGCGCCGATGCCGCGCCTGGCGAGGCGAGCACGCGGGCCGATTCGACCCGGGCGCTCGCCGACGAACTGCTCGGGCTTTCGCAATGGCTCGGCACCGAATCGGCCGACGATGCGATGCTGCCGGCGCGCGTGGCGGGCGAGTTCCTGCGACTGACCGGCCTGGCCGCGCTGGCGATGATGTGGCTCAAGATCGAAGCGGCCGCCGCGCGCCGCGCGGACGATGAGCCGATGGCCCGATCCAAGCGCGCGCTGTCGATGCACTATTTCGACTACGTGCTGCCCCAGGCCCATGCCTGCGCCGCGATCGTGCGCAATGCACGCACGCCGACCGACACGGTCTTTGCCGGCGAGCCATGACTGCGGAACGCCTCGACACCCCCGTCATCGACGAGCATGCGATCGATGAAAGCGCCCTCTGGTCGATCACCGGGTACGCGCTTCGGCGCACCGATCACGTGCTGCAACGCGACTTCCGACGGCATATCGGCAAGCCGCTCGGCATCTCGGAGATCGAGTTCTCCCTGGTGATGCTCGCCGGCGCCAATCCGGAGACGACGCAGAAGGCCTTGTGCGCATCGCTGGGCATGAAACCGCCTGCGCTCGCGGTCGTGCTCGACCGGCTCGAGAAGGCAGGCATCGTCGAGCGTAGGCGCATGCCCGAGGATCGCCGCGTGCAGATCGTCGCGCTGTCGACACGCGGTGCCTCGCTCTACGAGCAGGCGCGGACACGCGCGCGCGAGATGGAGTCGCGCATCCGCCAGCGACTCGACGCTTCAGAGCGCGCAACCCTGGCTGCCCTGCTGCGCAAGCTTCGCGTAAACTGAAGCCGACAGGCCGTCCAGGCGCCTGTCTGGCGTACCCAGAGCGCCTGTCGTTCGATGGTGCGTACCTCCAACACCCGTCATTGTGGGAGGCACTCATGGCGACCATCCGATTCATCGTCTGCCTGTTGCTCGGCTCGCTGGCGATTCCGGCGCTGGCCGCGCCATGCCGAAGCAACGACTGGCAGCCGACTTACGTCCACGACCTGACCAGCAAACGCGACAACGGGCCCTACTACGTGATGCCCGACGGCCGCTTCGTTCGGCTCACCGGCGACTGGACCAACCAGAGCGGTCCGGGCATGTGCTGCCTCTACGGCGTGCGCGACCGGCGCGGCTTCACCACCTGCCAGGCCTATACCCGGGTGCAATGCGGCTGCGATCGCCAGAGTTTCCGCAACGACACCTGTCGACGGTTTCTGGCCGCACGCGGCGTGACGCCAAGTGGCGGCGGTGCGGGTGCGGGTGCGGGTGCGGGTGCGGGTGCGGGTGCGGGTGCGGGTGCGGGTGCGGGTGCGGGTGCGGGTGCGGGTGCGGGTGCAGGTGCGGGTGCAGGCGCAGGTGCGGGGATCGGTAGCGGCGTGGGTGGCGGACGCCTGCATGGCATGCCCACCACCTGTTCGACGGACTACGGCACCTTCACGTTCACCCACCGGGCCTCCGGCGTGCTGGCCCGCTATCCGAGCGACAACGGCCGTATCGTCGGTCGTGTGTCTGGCGGTCGCATCGACGGGTACTGGGTCGAAAAGGCCTCGGCGCAGCGCTGCAAGACGCAGCGCGACGGCAGCTTCTACTGGGGCCGTTTCGTCGCGACCATGACGGGCACCGGCTTCAGCGGCAAGTGGTCGTACTGCGAGGCGGCGCCGGATCGAAACTGGAACGGCCGCGGTTGCCGCTGAGCGCCAGCCAAGGTCTCGACCTCGCCAGGTATTTCGACTGCCTGCTAGAGAAACCCCACCGAGAGCCACTCGGCGACGATCGCCGGGCGCTCGGCCCCCTCGATGTCGACGGTGACGTTCCACACCGAGGTCCAACGGCCTTCGGCATTGACGTCGAACGACTTCAGGAAGAAGCGACCACGAATCCTGGACCCGGTGGGCACAGGGGCCACGAAGCGCAAGCGGTTGAGGCCGTAGTTGAGCATCGACTTGGTGCCCTCGACGAAGGGGCAGACCTGGTAGGTCATGTGCGGCAGCATCGAAAGGGTCAGGAAGCCGTGCAAGATGGTGCCGCCGTGCGGTGATTCGCGGGCCGCGCGGTCCGGGTCGACGTGGATGAAGAAGCGGTCGCCCGTCAGATTGGCGAACGCATCGACCATCGACTGGTCGATGCGCGTCCAGTCCGACACCGCGGCCTCGGTACCGACCATGGCTTCCATCTGCGCGCGGCTGACTCGCCGCACCGGTCCTTCGCGGGTATCGACGCTGGCGCCGTTGTTGCCGGAATCTGCCATCTCTCTTGTCTCCGTGGACGTGGTTGGGCGGCAGGCCAGAGGATAGCCCGTCGGCGCGGGTCAGCCTTTCGCGATGGCCGCCACGTGCTTCGCCGCACGATAGGCAAAGACCATGGCAGGTCCGATCGTGATGCCCGGTCCAGGGTACACGCCGGCCATCATCGAGGCCATGTCGTTACCGCACGCATAGAGGCCGGCGATGGGCGAGCCATGGCCGTCGAGCACGCGTGCATCGGCGTCGGTCTGCAGCCCGGCGCTGGCCCCGATGTCGCCGGCATGCACCTCGAGCGCATAGTAAGGCGGCTCGCCAAGCTCGCCGAGGCAGGGATTGGGCCGGTGCGACGGATCACCCAGATTGCGCTGGTAGGCATTGCCGCCCTTGCCGAAATCCTCGTCGACGCCCTGGCGCGCGAAGGCGTCGTGGCGCGCGACGGTCTCGCGCAGCACACCGGCATCGATGCCCATCGCGCGGGCGAGCGCCTCGAGCGAGTCCGCGCGCACCAGATAGCCTTCGGCGACCGCCGTCCGGATGCCGTGCCCTCCCGGGCGAACCATGCCCAGACCGTAGCGCAGCACGAAGCGATGATTGCAGACGAATCGGCACGGCGCGCCGGGCTGCGGGCGCCGCGCAGCGTGGATGGCCTGACCGAACTGGTTGTACGGGGTCGCTTCATTGACGAAGCGTCGACCATCGACGTCGATCGCGAGCAAGCCCGGCTTGCCGCGATCGAGCACGAAATGCGGGAACACGGCGATACTGCGATCGCGGCGATGACGGATCGAGACCGGCGCCCAGAAGCTGGTCCGGGCGTCATGCTCGAGCGACTCGCCGTCGACACCCGAGACCAGACGCCCGCCGGCCGCGAGCCCCAGCCGCACGCCGTCGCCCGCGACGGATTCGACCAGCGGCGAGTGGCGTGCCACGGGCTTGGGCAGCAGTGCCTCGCGCAGCACCGGATCACGCGAGAACCCACCGCTGGCCAGCACGATCCCACGACGCGCGCGGATTCGACGTTCGTTGCCATCGACCCGAACCCGCAGGCCTTCGAGTCGGGCATCGCCGACGAGCGACTCGATCACCTCGACGCGCGTGCGCACGCCGACCCCACGCGCCAGGACGGAGGCGAGCAGCCGGCCCGCCAGCGCATTGCCCATCACCAAGCGCGTGCCGCGCCGATGCGAGAGCCGATCGACACCGTAGCGTACGAGCAGGCGCATCGCATGTGCCGCCGCGCCCGCTCGGCGCGTCGCGGACAGCAGTTGCGCGATGTCGTGGCGATCGACCATCATGCCGCCGAACAAGGTGAACTCGGGCAGCGGCGCGCGCAGCAGGCGGAATCGGCGCCCGAGGCGCCGGCCATCGAAAGGATGCGCCTCGAGCACCCGGCCGGCGAGCGTTGCGCCCTGCGCGTCGGCGAAATAGTCGGGATGGTGCGCATAGGGGCGCAGCCGCAAGGCCGAGTTCGTCTCGAGCCATTCCACCGTCTCGGGGCCACTCGCTAGAAAGGCCTCGCAGAGGTCATCGCGCAGTCGGCTTCCGACCGTCGCACGCAGGTAGGTCCTGGCGCGCTCGACACTGTCGCTGCCCTGCGCTGCATGCCGCGTGTTGGGGATCCACACGGACCCGGCCGAGATCGCCGTGGTGCCGCCGATCACGTCCGCGCGCTCGAGCAGTTCCACGCTCAGTCCGTGCGACGCCGCGACGATCGCGGCGGTCATGCCCGCTGCGCCGGCACCGACGACGATCAGGTCGACTTCGTGCTCGGGGCTCATGCGCAAGCGCGCCATGGCGCGTTGGTTCGCCGGCGCGGCATCGTCGGCTCAGGGTCGCGCCCACTCGTCGGCCAGGCGCGCGACGGACTCGAGCGCGGTGACATAGCCGCCGGCGCCCAGCCCTGCCATCACGGCAGTCACGCCCTGGGAGATCACCGAGTGGTGATAGATCGGGTCGCGCTTGTGGATGTTGGTGATGTGCAGTTCGATACTCGGTCCGTTGAACATCTTCAGCGCGTCGAGGATCGCGATCGAGCGGAAGGTATAGCCGGCCGGGTTGATGACGATGCCATCGGCGCCCGAGATCGCCTCGTGGATCCACTCGACCAGCACACCCTCGTGATTGGTCTGTCGGAACTCGATGCCCAGGCCCAGTGCGTTCGCCCGCTCGCGGCAACAGGCCTCGATCTCGGCGAGCGTGGTCGTGCCGTAGAGATGCGGCTCGCGCGTGCCGAGCAGGTTCAGATTGGGGCCATTGAGGATGAAGATCGTCTTCGACATGGCATCGTGCTCAGGAGTGGGTGGCGCGAAGCGCCTCGAAAGAGGTCAATCGACCGGCGATCGCACTGGCGGCCACGCTTGGGGCACTCGCCAGCCAAACCTCGCCCGGGCCCGAACGGCCGGGGAAGTTGCGATTGATCGCGCTGACCGTCACCTGGGTCGGATCGACCGAGGCACCGGGGCCACAGTTCGCGCACGACCCGCAGGCGGGTTGCAGGATCTCGGCCCCGACGCGCTCGAAGGCATCGAGGTAGCCCCGCTCGACGCAATAGTCACGCACCGCGCCCGTTCCGAACTGGAGGAACAGTTTCACGCCGGGCGCCACCCGCAGGCCTCGATCGGCCGCCCACCGAAGCACCGCGTGATAGTGGTCGAAATCCACGCGCTTGCCGGCGGTGCAGGAGCCACCGTAGGCGATGTCGATGGCCACGGCCTGCCCGAGGCTGGCGATCGCCTGGCCATTGCCTGGATCCCCGGGGCGCGCGAGCATGGGCTGGAGTCGGGTGCAATCGACCTCGAGGGTGGCGGCATAACGCGCGCCCGGATCGCTTTGCATCCAGTCCGCGATATCGATGTCGATGCCGCGACGCTCGCGCAGGAATCGACGGGTTTCGGCGTCGGGTGCGACGATCCCGGACAGTCCACCGAGCTCCGCGCACATGTTGGTGAGCGTGGCGCGCTCGTCGGTCGGCATCCGGGCGATCGCATCGCCGCAGAACTCGAACACCTTGCCGAGCCCTTCGCCGGCCCGGATGCTCGGCAGCGACAGCAGATGCAGGGCCACGTCCTTGGCAGTCACGCCAAGCGGCAGTTCGCCGTCGAGCCGAACCCGCAGGGACTCGGGCCAGGTGATCCGTACCGCCCCCGTGAGCATCGCGGCGGCCATGTCGGTCGTGCCCACGCCGTAGGCGAGGCAGCCGAGCGCACCGCTGTGCGGCGTATGCGAGTCGGTGCCGGCGACCACCTGCCCCGGCAGTGCGTACTGCTCGGCCATCATCGCGTGACTGATGCCCTCCGAGCCTTCGCCCTCGGGCAGGACGCCATGCGAGCGCAGCCCGGCGGCGGCCACGAACTCGCGGTGCGCGCTGGATAGCTCGCGGAGATTGGGAATCAGCCCGTTGCGCAGGTGCAGTTCACTGCGATGGGCATAGGAGAGATGGTCCTCGAAGGCGACGATCGATGCCGGCTCGCACAACGCCGGCAGCCGGCCCGCGTCGTCGCGCAGCAGGCGTGCGCACATGCCGGTGTAGTACTCGTGGATGAAGCGCCATTCGGCGCGCACGAAACAGCCGTCGCCGGGCACCGGACCCGACGCGGCATGGGTTCCGGCCACGTCGAGCAGATGGCGCCTGAGGATCTTCTCGGCCAGCGTGCGCGGCTCGGGCCCCTGGGCATCGCTCGCGACGCGCGCGGCAGGCGCCTCGCCCGTCGGCGAGGCCAGGGGCGAGCCCCGCGCGGCCGACGCCGGGCCCGCGCCCAGCAAACGCGCCCGGCCGTAGCCGAGCAAGCCGCCATGGCGCAGGATCTCGGCCGCCAGGGCATCGCGCGAAGCCAGCAGTTCATCGATCGGAATCGGCTCGCCGCGGCGGATGCGCGGAACCAGGGAAAGATCGGTCGAGGTGAACAAGCCGAGGTTGTCGGCGTTTTGCCGATAGATGCGCTCGAAGCTGCGCGCAATCACGAGGCGGATGCCGGCCGCCAGCTCGGCCGCGGGCGAATGCTCGCGTGACGACCCCTTGCCGTAGCGATGACCCGCCACCGTGACGGTGAACCCGCCCGCGCGGATCGCGTCATCGGGGATCGGATTGCGGCCGCCACAGCGCAGCCCGGTGTACGGGAAGCGGGCCAGGCGCTCGTCGAAGACTGCCAGCGCGCGCATCGGCGTGATCTCGTCGGTCGAGACGTCGTCACGCAACGCGTCGGCCGGCACCGGATCGGGATCGATGCCGGCGAGTTGCGCCTCGATGAGCTCGGGGCGCGTGCTCAGGAACAGCACTCGCCCGCGCAGGTCGAGGCACTGGGCTGAGGCGGGCGAAAGCATTCGGCCGGCCTCAGCCCTGCAGGACCCGGCGCATCGCCGCGAAGCCGTCGGCAAGATCCGCCACCAGGTCCTCGGGCGCCTCGAGCCCGGCATGGACACGCACGAGCGGTCCGCCCCGCCAGGGCTCCACGCTGCGCAGGCTGGAGATCTTTGCCGGCATGATCAGGCTCTCGTAGCCCCCCCACGAATAGCCGATGCCGAAGTAGCGCCGGCCATCGCACAGCGCCGCCAACGCCGCCTGCCGGCGCCCGGGGGGAAGCCGCTCGTCATCGTCGCCGCCGAAGCGCGCGCGATCGAGCTCGAAGGCGAACAGGCCGCTCGAGCCGGTGAAGTCGCGCTGCCACAGCGCATGCTGGGGATGATCGGGTAGCGCCGGATGCAGCACGCGGGCCACTTCGGGCTGCGCCTGCAACCAGCGCGCCAGCGCCAGCGCATTGGCCTCGTGCTGTCGCATCCGCACCCCCACCGTGCGCAGGCCACGCAGCACCAGGTAGGCATCGTCGCCGCCGACGCACACGCCGAGCTGGCGCATCACGCGAAAGATCGCCGGCCACAGCGGCTCGCGCACGACGGCGGCACCCATCAGCAGGTCCGAATGTCCGCCCCAGTACTTGGTCAGGGGCAGCACCGAGATGTCGACCCCCCAGTCGAAGGGACGGGCGAAGATCGGCGAGGCCCAGGCATTGTCGATGATCGAGACCAGCCCGCGCTCGCGTGCGAGCGCACAGAGGGCCGGCACGTCCTGCACCTCGAAGGTATAGCTGCCCGGACTCTCCAGGTACAGGACCCGGGTACCCGGCTCGATCAGGGCCGCCACGGCCTCGGGACTCGCGTTCGGTGGATAGAAGGTGGTGCGAACGCCCAGTTCGCTCAGCATGCCCTGGGCGAACACCCGTGCCGGCCCATAGACGGAATCACTCATCAGCATGTGATCGCCCGGCTTCAGGCAGGCCAGCAGCGGCACCGTGATCGCGAGCAGGCCCGACGGCATCAGCGCCGCCCGGCAGGCGTGGCCGCCGCCCTCGATCTCGGCGAGCGCGTCGGTCAGCGCGAAGGTGGTCGGCGTGCCGACGGTGCCGTAAGTCGTGGCATGTCGCTCGCCGGCCATGGACCGGGCGCCGGTCGCCGCCGCCTCTTCGAGCGAATCGAACAGCACGGTCGACGCGCGATAGACCGGGACGTTGGCGGTGCGCACGCGCGCATCGAGCTGCCGACCGGCCTCGGTAACGGCGGATTCGACCGATTGCTTTCTCGTCATGGCGATTCTTCGGGCTGGAATGACGTGATCTTAGAGGATTGCCGACTCGGGATCCCGCTCGCCATGACGTCCGGCCGCGGGCAAAATGCGCGGGACGGCGACGATCGGGCACTCATTGCCCATGCGGCGCGCCGCCCGGGAGACGAAGACGATGCCGATCATTCTCATTCGCCACGGCGAGACGCCGCTGAACGCGGCGCGGGTCGTGCAACCCCCCGATACGCCCCTGAGCGATCGCGGCCGCGCCCAGGCGCGCGCCGTGGCGGTCCGCGTCGAGGCGATGAAGATCGTGGGTATTCTCAGTAGTGACCTGGCCCGGGCCGCCCAGACCGCTGCGCCGATATCCGAGCGCACCGGCCTGCCGGTCGTGAGCACCGAGCTGCTGCGCGAGCGCAATTTCGGCGACCTGCGCGGCATGGCCTACGATGCCATCGGCTTCGACCCGCTCGGGCTCGACGTGGAGCCACCGAACGGCGAGAGCTGGTCGGTGTTTCGCCAACGGGTCGCCCAGGCCTTCGACTGCATCCTCAGTCACCGGGCCGACCAGGAAGGCAGTCTGGCCGTGGTCACGCACGGCTTGGTCATCCGGGCCCTGGTCGAGAATCACCTGCGTCTGCCGTCCGGCATGGCGGTCCCAGAGCGACTGGCCAACACCTCGGTGACCGTGTTCGCTCCGAACGAGCCCTACGCGATACAGACGCTGAACTGCCATCGGCATCTCGACGCCGACAACACGGACGACGGTCGCGGCCTGTCGGGACTCTGAGTCGCGCGCCGCACTGTGCGGCGCGCGCTCTCGACCATCGCAAGGCGTCCGCGCTCGCCCGCCTCAGACAGCCAGCGCTTCGAGTCCTTCGGGGGTCGCATGTCGCGGCGGCATGCGTGGCAGGTCCACGTTGAAACGGGTGCCGATGCCGGGCGAGGATTCGAAGCCGATCGCCCCGCCCATCTGTTCGACCAGGCTGCGGCAGATGTAGAGTCCGAGCCCGAACCCATCGGTACCTCGGGCTCGCACCGAAGGGTCCCGCGCAAAACGCTGGAAGACCTCGGACTGGAACTCCAACGGGATGCCTTCGCCATGGTCGGTGACGCTGATTCGAAGCTGGTCGCCATGGTCGCCCACGCGAAGCTCGACCTCGCCGCCCGGGCGCGAGAACTTCACGGCATTCGACAACAGATTGGCGAGGATCTGTTGCAGCCGGGACGGGTCGACGAAGACGCGCCCGCACTCGGCTGTCGAAGCCAATCGGATCGCCACGCTCGCCGGATCGGCGATGCGGGCGATCGACTGGATCGCATCGCGCAGCGCGCCCAGCGGGTCCACGAACTCCGACTCGAATCGCACCACGCCGGCTTCCAGCCGATTGGTATCGAGCAGGTCGTCGATGAGTCGGCCCAAGGTGAGCGCGTTGCGTCGCCCCATCTCGACGAGCGGGTCGGCCGCCGGCGCCTGCCCAATCGAGGCGCGGGTCTCCATCGCGTCGAAGACGCCGCTGACGACGGTCAGCGGCGTCCTGAGTTCATGGCTGACCGTGGACACGAAGTCCGTTCGAAGCTGTTGCTCGCGCTTGCGCGCCGTGATGTCGCTGCCCAGCGCCACATAGCGCTGCGGTGCGCCCGACGAATCGGGCAGCGGATAGCCGTCGACCTTGACCCAGAACGGCCGCCCGCTGCGATGACGCAGCACCAGCTCGACGCTGAACGGCTCGCCCGCCGCGATCGCCGCGTCGATCTCGCCCCGGGCAGCCGGCGGCGACGACTCGTCCAGGAGCAAGTCGAGCGCCGAGCGCGCCCGCATCTCGTCGAGGCTGTAGCCGGTCAGCGCCTCGAAGCTCGGATTGCACCAGTCGACCCCCTGGCCCGGCGTCGACGAGAGCATGAAGGTCCGGGTCTTCTCGAGCAGGAAGGCCTGCTCGAGAAGCCGCTGGCGGGTGTAAGTGATCTCGGTCAGGTCGCGCAGCGTGGCCACGAAATGCACCTCGCCCTCGATCGAGATCCGATGGACACCGACTTCCATCCGAACCCAGCCACCATCGATGCTCCGCGCCCGCAGTTCGCGCGGCTCGTCCTGCCGGACGAAGTCTGCCAGCGGTTGACCGAAAAGCGCGGTCGTCGAACTGCCATGCGCCTGAGTGCCGGAGAGGCCGAGCATGCCGGCCGCCGACTCGTTCATCGATTCGATGCGGTCACGGGCATCGAACACGACGATGCCGTCCGAGACCGCGTCGATGATGGTCTCGAGGCGGACCCGAACGGCATCGAGCGCGCGGGTGCGATCGTGCACGACGCGTTCGATCGCCTCGATGCCGGCGCCATAGCTGGCATGAGCCTGCTTCAATGCGCCGACCAGCGCCGCCGATTCGGCCCGTTCCCGACAGGAAGCGGGCCGCGTCCGCGCGGCGCTCGACACCGACGATGCCGGGGCCTTGGTGCCCGACGACGCACCCGGCGACGGCTTGGCGCTCATTGCACCGTGACCGCGCGGTCCGGGACCCGATCCGTGCGCGCGAGCTCACCTGCAAGCAGCTCGCCGATCAGCCGAACCACCTCGATCGGGACGAAGGGCTTGGTCACGTAGGCGCTCGCGCCCAGGGACAGGCCGGTGGCGACATCGCTCGACGTGGCAAGCGCGGACACGAACACGACCGGTACCGCGGCCCATTCTTCGCGCGAGCGCATCGCGCCCAGGATCCGCTCGCCCGACACCGTTGGCAGCATGCGATCGAGCAGGACCAGGTCGGGTGGCGACCGGTCGTCGATCCAGCGCATCGCGGCCAGTCCGTCGCCGACGAGATCGACGTCGATGCTCGCGCTGCGCAGGAAGAAGTCGAGCAGGTAGCGGATATCGCTCGAATCGTCGATCACGAGCACGCGCGCATTCTGGTCATCTCGAAGTGGATCGGGCCAGCGCCCGATACGGGCCGTCGGATGCGACGACCGCTCGAAGCAGGTGGAAATCATGTCCGTGTCTCCTGTCTCTTCTTGTTGGTTCGCGCGTGCGCGCGGCTACTGCAGGAAGCCCTGAACGACCTCGACCAGGCGGATCGGGTTGAACGGCTTGACGACATAGTCGTCGGCGCCGAGCCGCATCGCCGCGGCGACGTCATCACCCCGTGCCTTGGCCGACACGACCACGATCGGCACCTCGTGCCAGATCGCGTCGTCGCGGATGCGGGTGATCAATTCATCACCCGACACGAAGGGGAGCATGCGGTCCAGCACCACCGCGTCGGGCGCGGGCCAGTTCTCGATCATCTCGATCGCGTGGCGGCCGTCGCCCGCCGTCAGGACCTGCATGCCCGAGGTCTCGAGCATGAAGCGGATCAACTCGCGGATGTCGGGGGTGTCCTCGATGAGCAGCACGTTCGCGGGCAAGCCGGGCTGGCGCATGAATCCGGCCTCGGAGCGCCGCATCCACGGCCGCGGCTGCAAGGCGCTGCCCATCGCGGGGCGGGTCATGGTTTCGGTCGAAAGCATCCGTGTCTCCTAGATGCCGTGAACATGAAACCCAACATACTCCCCGTTTCGACGCCTGTGACACGGTACCGGCGCCACTGGTCATGCGGTTCGTGCCGATCGGCGGGAGGACCTTGTCGGCGTCCGATACCCATATCTTCGACGCGGACTATCGATGCAGCGGGCCGACGCTTGCGCAGCGCCTGGCAAGACGCGCCGGGAATCCCGACGGCCTGTCGGGCACACCCCGACTCAGTCGAGCGAAACGCCCGGCCAGACCGAGTAGTAGTCGGCCGGCGACGGCCGTCCCTGTGGCTTCGGGTCCGAGTTCGGCGTGCCGATCACGATGAAGCAGACCGGCTGCTCGCCTTCGGCGAGCGAGAGCCCTTGCGCGAGCGCGTCCGAGTCCATCGCCTTGCCGCTGAGCAGGCCGGTCCCATAGCCCATGGCGTGGGCCGTGAGCAGCATGTTCTGCACCGCGCAACCGAGCGAGAACAGGCGCTCGCGTGCCGGGACCGTGGACTCGCCCGCGTCGACCCTCGCGAGCGCCAACATCAGCACCGCGCCGCGATCGGCCTTTTGCCGGGCAGTCGCCACCGCGCCGGCGTCCGCCTTCGGGTCGCGCTCGAGCAATGCACGCGCGAACAACTCGCCCAGGGCCTGCCTGGCGGCCGCGGGGATCAGCATGAAGCGCCAGGGCGTGATGCGCCCGTGGTCGGGTGCCGCCGACGCCGCGGCGACGATGCGAGCCAGTTCGTCGGCGCTCGGCCCGGGTTCGTTCAGCCGCTTGGCCGAACGATGCCGGCGACTATGGATGACGGCCTCGGTCAGCTCCAGCCAGTCGTCGTAGAGATCGTCGTCTCCGGCACTCACGGCCGCCTGCCTTCGGGCGCCCGGCCCGCAACCGCGAGCACGCCCGGGACCGGCCGAAGGGGCCGGTGTCCCAGCGCCGCTCGCCACGCCCGGGTCAAGGCTTGCCGGTCTTGAGTTGGCGCACCATCTGCTCGTAGGCCTGGGTCGCATTCGCCGGCAGGGTGTGGGCGATGCCTCGGTGGCAATCGATGCAGGTCTGGCCTTCGGTGAGCGCGCGCTGGTGCGTCTGGCCGGCGCGCGGTTCCTGCGCGGTGTAGTCCATCGACTTGAATTCGTGGCAGTTCCGGCATTCGCGGCTGTCGGTGGACTTCATTCGTCGCCATTCGTTGGTCGCGAGCTCCAGGCGCTTGGCGTTGAACTTCTCGGGTGTGTCGACGGTGCCCAGCAGGTGATGCCACAACTCGTTGGAGGCGCGGATCTTGCGCACGATCTTGTGCTGCCATTCGCGCGGTACGTGGCAATCCGGGCAGGTGGCACGAACGCCCGAACGGTTGCCATTGTGCACCGTCCCCTTGTACTCGGCGAACACGTTCTTCTCCATCTCGTGGCAGGAAATGCAGAAGGCCTGCGTATTGGTCAGCTCCAGCGACCAGTTGAATCCGCCCCAGAAGACCACGCCGGCAATGAAACCGGCGATCAGCAATGTTCCGAGCGCGGTCGCAGGGGCCGGCCGCCACAGCTTGCGCCACCAGCCGCCCTGGCCGCCCCCCGATCGATCATCAGCCATGTCCTTCCCCCGTTCGAGTTGTTGTCCTTTTGCGCACGCCCGTCACTTGGCTTCGATCGCGTTGAGGAACGTATTGCCGACCAGCGGGCGCGCGTCGGCCTGCGGGACGTGGCATTGCTGGCAGAAGTAGCGGGTACCGGCGATCCGGTCGAGCCGCGCCCCCTGCCGATCCACGTAGTGCGTCTCGGAGACCTTGGGCGCCTTGGCCTTCACATGGCCGGGCCAGTCGTGGCATTCCATGCATCGGTTGTTCGTCGCCGTGACCTGGTAGCCGTCGACCTTGTGCGGGATCAGCGGCGGCTGCTGCCGATAGGCACGGCCGAAGCCGCCCGCGGGCACCGATTGCTTCACCACCTCGGGCGCCGGGTTCGTCTGCTCCAGCGTCGGGCCGCCGCCCAGGGACTTCAGCTCGGCCGACCCGGCCCGGATGGGCAAGGCGCTCAGGGTCGCAGCGGTTGCCAGCGCAGCCAGGCTCATGGCGCCGGATCTACGGTAGCGCATACCGATCCGACGCCGGTCGCTGCGATTGGCGAGCGCGCCGGCCTGCTCGCTCGAAGTAGGTTTCATGCTGACCTCCGTACGTTCCAGTCGGTGCCGTGTCGGGCATCGTTCGTTGAATGCTCTCGCGAGTCGATCATCGCCAGCGGCGACTCCGGTTCCGCCACGATCGTCACGCGATGATCGAAGCGATGGGTGAATCTGAAGACGTCCTTCGAGCAGACGTCGATGCAGCGTCCACAGGCGGTGCAATCCGCCGACGCGATGACCGGCGTACCGGCGATGCCATCGGCCAGGGGTTCATTCGCGGCCGCACGCCTTTGGCCCTTCAGTGCCGGCGGCAACACATGCATCTCGGGACAGACCGCGTAGCAATCCATGCAGTCGTCGCATCGGGTGCGCGCGACCGCGGCAACCCGCACCAGTCCGTGCCGGTTGAGCAGGCCGTAGAAGGCGCCGACGGGACAGAGGTGACCGCACCAGCCGTGCTGGGCGACGAAGGCATCGAACAGGAAGATGAGCCCGACCGACAGCAGCCCCCAGCCGACGCCGAACAGCAGGTTTCGATAGAGCGTGGTGATCGGGTTCACGAGTTCGAAGGCGATGCTGCCGGTCAGCGCCGCAACGACCAGGATGGCTGCCAACAACCATCGCCGGACCTGGCGCGCGGCGCGCCAGCCCTTCTCGACGCCCAGCCGTCGTCGAAGCCAGGCCGCCAGGTCGGTGACGATGTTGATCGGACACACCCAGGAGCAATAGATCCGCCCGCCAACGAGCAGATAGAACCCGAGCACGATGCCGGCGCCGATCCATGCCGAGGTATGCGGCCAGTGCCCGGCGAGCAGGCCCTGCAGAAGGATCAGCGGGTCGGTCAGCGGCAGCACGCCGAGCGTCAGGCTCGAGGCGAGCGTGCCCTTGACGATCCAGACGCCGAGCCATGGGCCCAGCGCGAACAGGGCGAAGATGCCGATCTGGACCGCGCGGCGCGCGACCAGCCACCGATGGGCACGCCACCAGCCGAACCGCAGGCGAGCCTCGGCCCCCGGATTCCGGACCGCGCTCATCGCGGTTTCTCCGGCATGCGGTCGGGCAGGTCGATCAGCCCGGGCACGAGCTCGCGCCCTGCCTTCTCCTTTTCTTTCCAGCCCAGTCGATAGTGGCCACCGATCTCGCCCATCGCGAGTTCACGTGGCAGCACGCGGATCGCCGAGACCTCGAGCACGCAGGACTTCTCGCACTTGCCGCAGCCGGTGCACTTGTCTGCATGCACGAAGGGCTCGAACACCGCGTGCTTGCCGGTTCGCCGGTTGTGCGTGCGCTCGAGCGTGATCGCCTCGTCGATCACCGGGCAGACGCGATAGCAGACGTCGCAGCGCAGTCCGAGCATGTTCAGGCAACTCTCGCGGCCCACCAGCGACGCCACCCCCATGCGCGCATCGTCGATCCGGGTCAGGGCCGGATCCAGCGCACCGGTCGGGCAGGCCTTCACGCATGGAACGTCCTCGCACATCTCGCATGGCACCTGGCGCGCGATGAAGTACGGCGTGCCCGACGCGACGCCCGAGCCTAGCTGCGCCAGATGCAGCGTGTCGTATGGACAATCGCGCACGCACAACCCGCAACGCACGCAGGCCGCGAGGAACTCGGCTTCGGCCCGCGCGCCGGGCGGGCGAATCGCGACGGCCGGCCGCGCCCTGGAGGCCTGGGCGAAACCGGCCAGCAGGCCTGCCGCACCCGCGGCCGCGCAGGCGTAGGCGGCCGCACCGAGCACGCGGCGCCGACTCAGACCTTCTCGATCCGACATGCGCACTTCTTGAAGTCGGTCTCTTTCGAGATCGGGCAGGTCGCATCGAGCGTGAGCTTGTTGACGAGCTGCGATTCGTCGAAGAACGGCATGAACACCAGCCCGCGCGGCGGCTTGTTGCGCCCCCGCGTCTCGACCCGGGTCACGACCTCGCCGCGACGGGTGACGACCTTGACCGCCTGGCCGCGATGAAAGCCCTGGTCGCGGGCATCGTCGGGATGCATGAACACGGTCGCGCTGGGCACCGAGCGATGCAATTCGGGAACGCGACGCGTCATGCTGCCCGAGTGCCAGTGCTCGAGCACCCGTCCGGTGGACAACCACAGCGGGTACTCGGTATCGGGGCTCTCGGCCGCCGGCTCATACGGGCAGAAGATGATGCGCGCGCGCTTGTCCGGGCGACCGTAGAAGGCAACGTCCTCGCCGGCCTTCACATACGGGTCGTAGCCCTCGCGGAAGCGCCACAGGGTTTCCTGGTTCCCGACCACCGGCCAGCGCAGGCCGCGCGCCTTGTGGTACTGGTCGAACGGCGCCAGGTCGTGCGCCTTGCCGCGACCGAAGCTCGCGTATTCCTCGAACAATCCCTTTTGCAGGTAGAACCCGAAGGCCTTGGCCTCGTCGTTCTCGAATCCCTTCTGGGTCTCGGCCACGGGGAAGCGATCGACCTGGCCGTTGCGGAACAGCACGTCGTAGAGGGTCTTGCCACGGTACTCGGGCTTCTTGGCGATCAGTTCCTCGGGCCAGACATCCTCGACCTTGAAGCGCTTGGCGAACTCCACCGTCTGCCACAGGTCCGAGCGCGCCTGCCCGGGCGGACTCACCTGCTGGCGCCAGAACTGGGTGCGCCGCTCGGCATTGCCGTAGGCACCTTCCTTCTCCATCCACATCGCGGTGGGCAGGATCAGGTCGGCCGCGAGCGCGGTGACGGTCGGATACGGATCGGAGACGACGATGAAGGTCGCGGGGTTCCGATACCCCGGGTAGCCCTCTTCGTTCATGTTGGGCGCCGTCTGCATGTTGTTGTTGCATTGGACCCAGTAGGCCTTGATCTTGCCGTCCTTGAGCATGCGGTTCTGCAGAACGGCGTGGTAGCCCACCTTGCCCGGGATCGTGCCCTCGGGCAGCTTCCAGATCTTCTCGGCGACGGCCCGGTGCTTGGGATTGGCCACCACCATGTCGGCCGGCAGGCGATGGGCGAAGGTGCCGACCTCGCGCGCCGTGCCGCAGGCCGAGGGCTGGCCGGTGAGCGAGAACGGACCGTTGCCCGGCTCGGAGATCTTTCCGACCAACAGGTGGATGTTGTAGATCAGGTTGTTGGCCCAGGTCCCGCGCGAGTGCTGGTTGAAGCCCATCGTCCAGTAGGACGTGACCTTCTTGGTCGGATCGGCGTAGAGCCTGGCCAGCCGCTCGAGCTTGGCCGGCTCGACGCCCGAGAGCTTGGAGACGTACTCGAGCGTGTAGGGCGCGACCAGCTTGGCATAGGCGGCAAAATCGATCGACGTGATCTTGCCGCCGGTCTTGACGTTCCTGGCCTTCTTCTCGAGGGGGTGCGTCGGTCGCAGGCCGTAGCCGATGTCCTCCTCGGTGCGGTTGAAGCTGGTGTGCTTGTCGACGAAGGCCTTGTTCACCTTGCCGTTGGTGATGATGTAGTTGGCGATGTAGTTCAGGATCGCGAGGTCCGTCTGCGGCTTGAACACCATGCCGTTGTCGGCGAGCTCGAAAGAACGATGCTCGAAGGTCGACAGCACGTGGACCTCGCAGCCCTCGTGCGTGAGCCGACGATCCGAGAGCCTGGACCACAGGATCGGGTGCATCTCGGCCATGTTCGAGCCCCACAGCACGAACGCATCGGCCTTCTCGAGATCGTCGTAGCAACCCATGGGTTCATCGATACCGAAGGTCCGGATGAAGCCGGCGACGGCCGAAGCCATGCAGTGGCGCGCGTTCGGGTCGATGTTGTTGCTGCGGAAGCCCGCCTTGTAGAGCTTGGAGGCCGCGTAGCCTTCCCAGACCGTCCACTGGCCCGAACCGAACATGCCGATCGCCGTCGGGCCGTCCTCCTTGAGGACCTTCTTGAACTTCTCGGCCATCACGTCGAAGGCCTCGTCCCAGCTCACCGGCGTGAACTCGCCGTTCTTGTCGTACTTGCCGTCCTTCTTGCGAAGCAGGGGTTGGGTGAGCCGGTCCGAGCCATACATGATCTTGGACAGGAAATAGCCCTTGATGCAGTTCAGGCCGCGGTTCACCGGCGCGTCCGGATCGCCTTGCGAGGCCACGATGCGACCGTTCTTGGTCCCGATCAACACGCCGCAGCCGGTCCCGCAGAAGCGGCAGACCCCCTTGTCCCAGCGGATATCCGCGCTGCCACCGCCTTGCGCGACGGCGTCGGCGACCGGCATGCCGGCGGCGGCCGCCGTCGCGGCCAGCGCACTGGCCTTGATCGCATTGCGGCGGCTGGTATCGGTGATTCGTTCAGACATCTGACACTCTCCTGGTCCGTTCAGGGCGCGATGTCGGCGACCGGCGCTTCCCGGTCATCGACATCGAGGGGTTCGAAATGGTGATAGACGAGCGATGCGGCGATGACGCCCGGCAGTCGGTTGATGGCGGCGATCGTGTCGAAGGCCCGGGATTCGCCGACATCCTCGACCACGACCAGCAGCCGGCCCGGTGCAGGTCCGGCGTGGACCTCGGCGCCGGGCAAGGCACCGATCGCACGCGCCAGGTCGGGATCGCGTTCGGGCATCGCGTGCACCAGCACGCCGCAGGTATTCGCGAGCGTCGCCGCCGCGGGGCCGGTCGCGCTCATCGGGCTGCTCCGTCGGCGTCGGATGGTGTCGCCTGGGCAAGCGCCAACGCGCCGACCGGACACAGGTCGATGCACTGCCCGCAGGCATTGCAGCGCGATGCGTCGATCGAAAGCTCGCTGCGGCCGCCCGGTCGGGGACGAAACCGGATCGCGAGCGGATCGCAGGCGGTCTCGCAGCTGCGACAGGTGACGCCCCGATGCTCGAGACAGGACGGCAGGACCACGGCGACGCGGCCCGCGGTTTCGGTCTCGACACCCGGACCGGGTGCGACCAAGGCTTGCCGACCCCCGAACAGCAGCCGCCTTCGGGACATCGTTACCGTTGCAGACACGAACTACCTCCGAAACCCGGTGGACGATCGGCCGACGCCTTGCGAGCCATCACGACTCGACGCAATCGGCGACGATCTCTTTTCTTTCTCGGTGCGATGATTCGGGGCAAACGGACCAAAATCCTTGATACGCATCAAAATCGAGATTTCATCGATCGAACGGCGCGCCCGAACGATGGACGCTTGACGTAGATCAAACGCGCGGCGTGTCCGAATGCACGAATGTCGGTGCGGTCGCTTTGCGAAGGAGAATGCTCGGATGAGCGAGGAATCGAACATCGACCAGGCCCGCATCGACCTGGCCTGCGCGCTGCGTCAGGCGTCGAGGCTCGGGCTCGGCGAGGGCGTCTGCAACCACTTCAGCCTGGCGGTGCCGGGGCGCGACGATCGCTTCCTGATCAATCCCCAGGGCTTGCACTGGTCCGAGATCCGCGCGGCCGACATCGTCGTGATCGATCCCGATGGCAACCGGATCGAAGGCACGCACACGGTCGAGCCGACCGCCTTTTTCATTCACGCGCGGATCCATCGCGCGAATGCGCGCGCGCGTTGCGTACTGCACACGCACATGCCCCATGCCACCGCGCTGTGCCTGCTCGAGGACCCGCGCTTGCGCATGGTCAGCCAGAACGCGCTGAAGTTCCATGGCCGCATTGCCTACGACCCCCAGTACAACGGGCTGGTCCTCGACGACGCCGAGGGCGATCGGATCGTCGCCGCGCTGGGCGACGCCGAAGTGCTGTTCCTGGCGAACCATGGCGTCATCGTCACCGGTCCGAGCGTGGCCTGGGCCTTCGACGACCTCTACTACCTCGAGCGCGCCGCGATGGTGCAGGTGCTCGCCGAGCACACCGGCCGGCCGATGCGCGAGATCCCCGAAGAAGTCGCCGAGCAGACCGCGCGCCAGATGATCGGCGAGCGCCAGCAGTCGGACCTGCATTTCGCGGCACTGGCGCGCGAACTCGATCGCCTCGACCCGTTGTGGTCGAGCCTGGACCGGCCGAACCCGACGCCGGGCCTGTGATGGCGGGCCGAATCGCCGCCGGGCGCGCGGCCGGGACGACCGGGCGCGCCAGCGGTGCCTGGCGGCGCGCGCTGGCCGCGACATGCACGTTGGCCGCGCTGGCGCTGCTCGGCGGCTGCGAGCGCACCGACGACGGCCGCCTGCTCGGCTATGCCGAAGGCGAGGAGCTGCGACTTGCTGCGTCGGCGCCGGGCCGCCTGGTGACGGTCAACGTGCAAAGAGGCGAGCAGGTGAACGCCGGTGCGCCGCTGTTCGCGCTCGAGGCCGACAGCGAGCGACTGGCCCGCGAAGACGCCGACTCCCACGTGGCGCAGGCGCGGGCGTTGCTCGCGAACCTGGAAAAAGGCCGCCGTCCCGACGAGATCTCGGCGATCGGCGCACAGCTCCGACAGGCGCGCGCGGCGCTCGAGCTCTCCGAGAGCGAGTTCCGGCGCCAGGCGCAACTCGTCGCCGAATTGTTCGTCTCGCCGGCGGCGCTGGATCAGGCCCGCGCGAATCGCGACCGCGACCGGGCGCGGATCTCCGAGCTCGAGTCACAGCTTCGGGTCGCTCGCCAGGGTGCGCGCCCGGACGAGATCGTCGCGGCCAGGCGTGCGGTCGACTCGGCGCTCGCGCAGCGTGCGCAGGCCGACTGGCGGCTGGCGCAGAAGGCGCTCGTCGCGCCGGTCGCGGGCGACATCATCGACGTGAACTACCGGCTGGGCGAATGGGTGCCCGCGGGCTCGCCGGTCGTCATGCTGCTGCCGCCGGGCAACCGCCGGATGCGTTTCTTCGTGCCCGAGGACCGGCTGGGCGAGATCCGGCTCGGACAGGCGATCCGTGCCCACTGCGATGGTTGCGGCGCACCGATCGGCGGGCGCATCGACTACATCGCGCGCTCGGCCGAATTCACGGCGCCCATCATCTACAGCCGAGAGGTCCGCAGCACCCTGGTGTTCAGGGTCGAGGCGCGGCCCACGCCGGCCGATGCGCTGCGCCTGCACCCCGGCCAGCCGCTGCAGGTCGAGCTGGAGCCGGCCGCTGGTACCGCCGGGACCACGCGCTGATGGCTACGAGCCTTGCGGGTCCTGCCCTCGCGCGCGAAGCCGCCGCGCCGAGCGGCGCGGCGATCGCGATCGAGGTCCGCGGCCTGACCAAGCGCTTCGGCACGCGCACCGTGGTCCGCGACTTCGACCTGCGCGTGCCAGCGGGCAAGATCTTCGGGTTTCTGGGACCGAATGGCAGCGGCAAGACCACCACGATCCGGATGCTGTGCGGCCTGTTGCGTGCCGACGCCGGTGAAGGCCATTGCCTGGGACTCGACATCCGACGCGAGGCGGCCGCGATCAAGCGCCAGGTCGGCTACATGACGCAGCGCTTCGGGCTCTATGAAGACCTGAGCATCGCCGAGAACCTCGATTTCGTCGCCCGTATCTACGGGGTCCGGGACCGCCGCGCGCGGGTCGAGCAGACGGTCCGGGAACTCGGGCTGCACGACCGGCGCGACCAACTCGCCGGCACGCTCTCGGGCGGCTGGAAGCAACGCCTGGCGCTGGCCGCCTGCCTGATCCATGAACCAAGGCTGCTGCTGCTCGACGAGCCGACCGCCGGCGTCGACCCCAAGGCCCGGCGCGATTTCTGGGATCACATCCACGAACTGGCGGCACGGGGCATCACCGTGCTGGTCTCGACCCACTACATGGACGAGGCCGAGCGCTGCCATTCGCTCGCATACATCGCGAGCGGGCAGTTGATCGCCCAGGGCACCAGCGCCGAGGTGATCCGCGACGCCCGCCTGATCACCTGGTCGATCGACGGACCAGGCCTGCCCGGAATCGCCGAGCGGCTTCACCATCACGAAGCGATCCTGAGCGTGGCCGCCTTCGGCAATACGTTGCATGCCAGCGCGCGCTCCCCGGACGCGATCGAGCAGGCACTCGACGGCCTGCCCGCCGACACGGTTCGGGTTCGGCGCGTCGAACCCAGCCTCGAGGACGTGTTCATCGTTCTCATGGAGGAGGCCGCGGCGGCACCGGCTGCCGCGCGCCACGGCGACTGACATGTCCTGGCAGCGCTTCGTCGCGATTCTGGTCAAGGAGTTCCGGCAGATGCGGCGCGACCGCCTCACCTTCGCGATCATGGTGATGGTGCCCGTCATGCAACTGGTGCTGTTCGGCTATGCGATCAACACCGACCCCAAGAACCTGCCGCTGGCGGTCGTCGACCAGGATCACAGCGTGCTCTCGCGCAGCCTGGTGGCCGGGCTGCGCAACACCGGCTACTTCGAAGTGATCGCGACGCCCGCCAACGAACTCGACGCAGACCGCCTGCTCGACAATGGCGATGCGCAGTTCGCGCTCATCGTTCCCGCCGGCTTTGCGCGCGCGCTGGTGCGCGGTGAGCGCCCCGCCATTCGCTTCGCGGCCGATGCCACCGATCCGTCGGCCACCGGCAACGCGCTGGCCACGCTGGCCGCGGTCGGCGAGCAGGCGATCGGCCGCGAGCTGACCGGTACGCTGTCGAGCCTGCGCGCGACAGCGTCGCCCTTCGAGATCCGTGTCCAGAGACGATACAACCCCGAAGGCCTGTCGCGCTTCAATGTCGTGCCGGGCCTGGTCGGCGTGATCCTGACCATGACGATGGTGATGATGACCGGGCTCGCGATGACCCGCGAGCGTGAACGCGGCACGATGGAAAACCTGCTCGCCACGCCGGCGCGGCCGATCGAGGTGATGCTCGGCAAGATCGTGCCCTACATCCTGATCGGCTATGTGCAGGTGGCAGTGATTCTGGGGGCCGCACGGCTGCTGTTCGGGATTCCGATGCAGGGCGATCCGCTGGCGCTGATGCTCGCGCTGGTCCTGTTCATCGCCGCCAATCTCGCGGTCGGCTTCACCTTCTCGACGATCGCGCGCAACCAGCTCCAGGCGATGCAGCTCACGTTCTTCTTCTTCCTGCCGTCGATGCTGCTGACCGGCTTCATGTTCCCGTTTCGCGGCATGCCGGTGTGGGCGCAGACGATCGGCGAGGCGCTGCCGCTGACGCATTTCCTTCGGATCGTGCGCGGCATCCTGCTCAAGGGACACGGCCTCACGCAGATCGCCCCGCATCTGTGGCCGATCCTGCTGTTCATGCTGGCCGCCGGCGCAATCGCGCTGGCGCGCTACCGGCGGACGCTCGACTGAGCCTGCGTTGGCGCATCGAGCGGAGTCGCGTCCGACTCCCGGACACCGGGCTCGGGCACGCACACCGTCGAACGCGGGCCATCATCGCTGAGCAGCCGGACCCGTATTCCATACAGTGCGAACAAGGCATCGGCGCTCAGCACCGGGTCGACGGGTCCCTGCGCGAGCAATTCGCCGCCGCGCATCATCGCGACCCGGTCGGCGCAGAGAAACCCGTGCGAGGGATCGTGGCTCGAAAACAGGACGCCGATGCCATCGTCGGCCAATCGCCGGATCTCGCCGAGCACCCGCGCCTGGTTGCCGAAATCCAGGCTCGCGGTCGGCTCGTCCATCACCAGCAAGGGCGCCTGTTGCGCCAACGCCCGCGCGATCAGCGCGAGCTGGCGCTCGCCGCCCGAGATACGGGTATAGGCCATGTCGGCCAGATGCGCGATGCCCAGGCGGTCGATCGCCTCGTCGGCGATCGCCTCGTCGTCCCGGGACGGCGAGCTGAACAGCGACAGGTGGGCGGTTCGCCCCATTCGCACCAGCTCGCGCACCGTGAACGGAAAGTAGCCGGCCACCGACTGCGGGACGAAGGCGAGATGGCGCGCGATGTCGCGTCGGGCCAGAGACTCGAGCGCACGACCGTCGAGCATCACCCGGCCACCCAGGGCGGGCAACAGTCCGAGCAGGGTACGCATCAGCGTCGTCTTGCCACCGCCGTTCGGGCCCAGCAGGCACAGCACTTCGCCCGCATGCAGCGTCAGGTCCAGGCCGGCGCCAACCGGGTGGCCCGGATAGCCGATCGCCAGCGCCTCGGCGCGCAGCAGGGCCTGCGAGCGCTCGAGACCCGATCGCGACCCGCTCGCGGTCGATGGCGAGTGGCGAGCGCTCACTGCCAACCCCGGCGGGTCCGCGCGAGCAAGGCCACGAACAGGGGCGTGCCGATCACCGCCGTGAGCACGCCAAGCGGTAGTTCGATGCGCGTGCCGGTACGCGCCAGCGTGTCGACCGCCAGCACGAAAGCGGCGCCCAGGAACAGGGCCATCGGCAACAGGCGCGAATAGGCCGGACCGACCAGCATCCGGGCCGCGTGCGGCACCACCAGGCCGACCCAGCCGACGATCCCGCAGATCGACACCGCCGCCGCCGTGACCAGGGTGGCCGCGCCGATCGCGACCGCGCGTACGACAGGGGCGGACACGCCGAGCGAACGGGCCTCGTCATCGCCCAATGACAACACGCCGATGCGCCATCGCAGCAAGACCATGACCGAGACGCCGGCCAGCACGGCCGGCAGCACCGCGTACAAGCTGGCCGTCGTGACCGAGGCCAGGCTTCCGAGCAGCCAATAGGTGATCGCCGGCAATTCGTCGTTGGGGTCTGCCAGGTACTTCAACAGCGACACGGCGGCGCCGAGCAGGCTGCCGATCGCGATGCCGACCAGCACGATCGCGGTCAGCGGGTCGTGGGCGCGCAGGCCGACCGACACCCCGTGCACGGCGAACACGGCCACCAGTCCGCCGGCGAAGGCCATCGCCTGCACGGCGCCGGGACCGAACGCGAGGAAGATTCCGGCGGCCGCGCCCAGCGCCGCCCCGGCGGAAACACCGAGGATGTCCGGAGAAACCAGCGGATTGCGAAACAGGGTCTGGAAGGTTGCGCCCGCGGCCGACAGCGACAGGCCGACCACCAGCGCGGCCGCGATCCGCGGCAGCCGGATCTGCCACAGCACGCTGCTCGCCGTCCGGTCCAGTGGCGAGGCCTCGCCCGTCAGCGCGGCGCGCAGCGCATCGCCGATGTCGGCCGGTGCCAGCGGATACGGCCCGGTCGCGAGCGCCACGAAGAGCGCTGCGGCCAGCGACAGCACCGTCAGGGCCCACGCGAGGACCGGGCGACGGCGATTCATTCGTCGTGAACGGCCATCCGATACCCGATCCGGTGCTCAGGCGGGACCGGGCAGCGGGCCCGGACGCGTTGCAGCAGCAGCGCCACATCGGCATCGCGACCGGCGGCCAGCGCGCAATCGAGAAAGAGCTGCTCGAGCAGATCCTGTTGGGCATGGCTGCCGCCGAGCCGGTACATCGAGCCCAGCACCGGACGCATGCGCTCGCAAGCCTCTGCGCAACGACCGTCGGCACGCGCGATGATCGCATCGCAGATCGGCAGGGCGATCCCGGCCAGCATGGCCTGGGTGGGGCTTGCGTGGGCTTGGCCCGCCGCCGTTTCGGCCAGTGCCGCGCGCATGCGCGCGGCATCGTCGCGCCGGCCGGTTCTCACCAGTGCGAGCATCCAGTGCGGCACGCTGAAGCCGGAGAGGCTGTCGTCGATGCGCGCCTGCGCATGCACGGCGAGCTCGTCCCAGCGCTGCCCGACGTCGACGCCCTGGCGCTCGAGCCGAAACAGCATGGACACCGCGTTCTGCACGTCGATATAGAGATCCGGCGCTGCCTGGGTCAGGGGCGAGGCCAGGTTGCGGAACCCGTTGTCATAGAGCGCGAGCACCTGCTCGAAATCGGCATGCTCGAGGTGATACATCGCGCCATGCCAGTAGAGGTGGTGGCGCAGGTTGTTTCGATCATGCCAGTTGGGTGCGAGCGTATCGATCCAATCGATGCCTTCGCGCGTTCGTCCCTGCATCTGCAGCACATGGGCGACCGCGTGCGCCCCCCAGGGATCGCCCGGGTCGATCGCCACCGCCTCGCGGCCGTAGTTCTCGGCCGGCGTGTAGAGGCCTGCCTCTTCGCTGGCGAACGCACAGCACGAGAGCATGGCGCCATAGGCCGGCATCTCGGGCTGCCACGCACGACGAATCGAGTCGAGCGTCGACACCATCGCCTCGGGCCGACCGAGCCAGAAGGCGACGAAATGATGAAGCCGGAACGCGAGCACGTCGCTCGGGTACTCGGCCAGGATCGCGGTCCAGATCCGCAGCGCGCCTTCCGGATCGCCACCGGCCCAGGCCGAAAGCGCACGCAGATGCGCTTCCTCGCGTGGCAGCATGCGGTTCGAGAGCCGGGCTGCCGCCGCGATCGCCTCGCGCACCACCGGTAGGTCGCTGGCGCGGAATCCGAGCATCGTGAAGCAGCCGCGCATGATGTGCGCGAGCGCGAAGTCGGGATCGGCATCGAGCAAGGCCTTGAGCCGGACCGGGACATCGACGCGGTAGCTCAGGTAGGAAACGATCGTGGCGTCGAGCGCGTCGATCGCCGCCTCGACATCGGTGGAAACCTTCAGTCCGAAAGCATCACTGCGCATCGCGTTCGTCTCCGTTCGGGCCGCTCAAGGCGAAACCCAGCAGTGCCCCGAGTTCGCGCAAGGCCTGGTCCGCACCCTGTACCTTGATCGTGCGCATCCCCAGGTCTCGAGCAGGCTTCAGGTTGACCCCGAGGTCGTCGAGAAAGACGCACTGTGCCGGGGCAACGCCGAGCGCATCGGTCATCATCAGGTAGATCCGTGGGTCGGGCTTGCGCAAGCCGACCTTGGCGCTTTCGATGACATGGTGGAAGGAAGCGATGACCGCGTCCTTCGCGTCCGCATTTGGCGATCGCCCCGCATCGGCGCGGAAGTTGTTGGTGATGCAGCCGGTCTTCAGGCGCCGGCCGATGCGGCGCACCGCCTCGGCCATCGGGGGACGCACGGCGCCATCGAGCAAGGCAAGCACCTCAAGGCCCGGTACCCGGTGGCCGAGCGCGGCGCTCTCGTCGGCGAATGCCGCGTCGAAGGCGTCGAGGGTGCATTCGCTGCGCTCGAGCCGTGCCCAGGCATTGGTGTGCGGATCGCGGGCATTGACCGAGCGCAGGAAGCCGGGCGGCAGGCCGCGCTCGGCCTCGTAGCGCTCGAAGGCCTCGAACGGACTTTCGGTGATCACGCCACCGAAATCCCAGATCACCGCGGCGATGCCGTCCGGGCCGGTGTCTTGGGGCTTCCCATTGCTGCGATCGCTCGGCACCGCCTCCCTCCCGTTCGAATCGATGCCCGATGGTACCGAATGAGGAGCACATCGCGTCGCCCCGGGGCGACGGGCTCGTGGACCGGAAACGAAAAACGGGCCGTCCCGTGGGGCGGCCCGGCTCAGGGGCTTCGATGCGCACGGGCCGGCGTTGCCGGCACGCCGTGATCAGGTCGGGTCGAAGCGGAAGCGTTCGATCACGTCCTGGAGTTGTCGCGCGTGGGCCGAGAGCTCCTCCGATGTCGCGGCCAGTTCCTCGGAGGCCGAGGCGGTCTGCTGCGAACCCGAACTGAGCTGGTTCATCGCGCCATTGATCTGCTTGACGTTGCGTGACTGGTCCTCGGAGGCCGAGGAGATCTGCTGCACCAGTTCGCAGGTCTGACCGATCTGCGGCACCATGCGACGCAGCAGCTCGCCGGCGTTCTCCGAGAGCTCCACGCTCGAGGTCGCCACGTCGCCGATCTCGCGCGCCGCCACTTGGCTGCGCTCGGCCAGCTTGCGCACCTCCGCCGCCACGACCGCGAAGCCCTTGCCGTGCTCGCCGGCACGGGCGGCCTCGATCGCCGCATTGAGGGCCAGCAGATTGGTCTGGTAGGCGATGTCGTCGATGATCGCGATCTTGCCCGCGATCGTGCGCATCGCCTCGACGGTCCGCCCGACCGCTTCGCCGCCCCGGGTCGCTTCGTCGGAGGCGGCCGACGCGATCCGGTCGGTCGACGCCGCATTGCGCGCGTTCTCGTTGACCGACTCCGCGATCTGCTGCAGGGCCGCGGTCGTCTCCTCGACGCTGGCGGCCTGGGTCGCCGCTGCCTGCGACAGGGACTGCGAAGTCTGCGAGACCTCGTCCGAGGCCGCGCCGAGCTGGAGCGTGGCGCTGCGCACCTCGCGCAGGGTCTCGACGAACGTCTCGACCAGTCGGTTGAGCTGGACCGAGAGATCGCGGTTGAAGCCGTCCTTCCCCTCGAGTGGGATCCGACAGGTGAAATCACCATCCGCTGCCGCCTCGACGAGCACCCCGACTTCCTTCTGCGCACGGACCTCGTCGGTGCGGTCGCGCCATTCGACGACACTGCCGATCCGCCGTCCGCGCTCGTCGTGGATCGGGCTCGCCTGCAGGCCGAAATGCAGCCCGGCAACGGTGATCTGCGCCTTGTGTACGCCCTGCAGCCGGCGCAGCAGGTTCTGCTGGTGCGAGGGATTGCGGTGGAAGGCGTCGAAGTTGGTGCCGACGACCTTCTCGACATCGAATTCCGGCAAGACCTTGCGCAACTCGGCCTGGCGCGACGTCAGCATAGCGCGCACCACCGGGTTCATGTAGACGATCACGCCGTCCGGGTCGGCCACCATCAGGTTGCTCGAGGTGCAGTCGATCGCGCTTCGAATGAGCTGGTCGAGCGGCGCTGGGGCGCTCGCCGCATCGGACGCGCTCGCCTGCTCGGCCAGCGCCTGCGCCTGCTGGCGCCCGGTCTCGCACGCGCGCCGCCAGACAGCCGAAAGCTGCGCGCACATCTCGGCGACTTCGTCCGAAGGCATTTCGGGCCCGGCCGCGCGCTCGCCACCATTTGCCAGGCCTGTCACCGCATCTTGCAACTGCCCGATTCGGCGCGACACTGAGTGCGCCAGCCACAGGGCGAGACCGGCGCTGGCCAGCGCGGCCATGCCCGCGCCCAGGCGGGCCCAGATGCCGAGGGACCCGGCGTTGGCCACGAGAAGAGCGCCGCCCAGCACTGCGCCCACGACGACCAGCGACGCCAGCACGGCGAGCTTGCGCGCGATGGAGAACGAGGAGAGAAAAGAGGACATTTGAGGCACTCACTTCGACTTTTTGTTGTTCATCGATTTGCAGTCGCGATCGATGCTAGGCACCTGCGCGATCGGCCATCGGTCGAAAAGCCGCACAAAATCCATGAAGCGCGTGCGGTTAAGTCGCGACCGCAGTAATCTCGACGATCGCCGGGCCCGAGCCCACCCACGCAGAGCCGCCACGCCAGATGCCCGCCACCGACGCGCCCGCACCCCAACGCATGCCCGCGCTGTTCGTAGGCCACGGCAGCCCGATGATCGCGATCACCGACAATCCGTTTCGGCCGGCCTGGGAAGCGCTCGGTCGATCGCTGCCGCGCCCCGAGGCGATCCTGTGCGTGTCGGCCCACTGGTACACGCGCGGCACGCGGGTCGCGGTCACCCCGACCCCCGAGACGATCCACGATTTCTACGGTTTTCCCGACGCGCTCCATGCGCTGCGCTACGACGCGCCCGGTGCGCCGGGCGTCGCCCGTCGTGCCGCCGCCATGCTGGCCCCGCGGCCGGTGGCCGAAGACGATCACTGGGGGCTGGACCACGGCGCCTGGTGCGTGCTGCGCTCGCTCTTTCCGGCGGCCGACGTCCCGGTCTTCCAGCTCAGTGTCGATGGCCTCGCGCCGGCACGCCAGCATCTCGAGATCGGGCGCGCGCTGCGGCCCTTGCGCGACGAGGGCGTCATGCTGGTGGCCAGCGGCAACATCGTCCACAACCTGGGTGCGATCCGGCGCGAAGCATCGGCCCCGCTGGCCTGGAACGAGGCCTTCGATCGCTATGTCGCCGACGCGCTCGAGCGCAACGACGACGATGCGCTGGTGCATTTCGAGCGCGCCGGCGCGTCTGCCGCGCTCGCGGTGCCGACGCCCGATCACTACCTGCCGCTGCTCTATGCCCAGGGCATGCGCACGGCGCACGACGGGCTGCGTTTCTTCGCCACCGGCTACGACATTGCAGCGATCGCGATGCGCGGCGTCATCTTCGAATGAGCACCGCCACGATCGATCCGGGCGTGCAGCGCACGATGCGCCAGCTTGCCGTCGCGGCCTTCGCCAGCGCGCTGTCCATGCGGCTGTGCGACCCGATGCTGCCACTGCTGGCGCAGGAGTTCGGCCGCTCGGTCACCGAGATGGCGGGCGTCGTGACCGCGTTTGCGATCGCCTATGGCCTGTTCAGCCTGGTGCACGGCCCGATCGCCGACCGCCGGGGCAAGCTGCAGGTGATCGCCTGGGCCACGCTGATCGCGGCCCTGGGCTCGATCGCCTGTCTCGCGGCGAGCGGCCCGACCCTGCTGATCGTGTTCCGCTTCCTGACCGGTGCGGTCTGTGCCGCGATCATTCCGATCGCGCTGGCCTGGATCGGCGATTCGGTCGACTTCTCGATCCGGCAGCAGACCTTGGCGCGCTTCGCCGCCGCCACCACGGGCGGCCTGATCGCCGGCCAGGTGATCGGCGGCCTGTTCGCCGACACCCTGGGCTGGCGTGCCGCCTTCCTGGTGCCCACCGCGATGTTCCTGCCGGCCGGCCTGATGATCCGACGCGCCGCAAGAAGGAGCGGGGTCGTGTCGCCGGTCGGCCGCGGACGCGGGTTTCTTGGCGGCTATGTCGACCTGTTCAGGAATCCCTGGGCGCGATTTCTGAACCTGGCCGCCGGCTTCGAGGGCGCGTTCGCGTTTGGCACCCTCGCCTTCATTCCCAGCTATCTGCACCAACGCTTCGAGGTACCGCTATGGCAGGCGGGCCTGATCGTCGCCGCCTACGGCGTGGGCGGCCTGCTGTTCGCCTGGCGGGCGCGGCACCTGCTGGGCGCGCTCGGAACGCTTCGGATGCCGATCGGCGGTGGCCTCTTGCTGGGGGCCGGCTTCATCGGCACGGCACTGGCGCCGAACTGGATGCTGGTCGGGCTCGCCTGCATGGCGGCGGGATTCGGATTCAACCTGCTGCACAACACCTTGCAGACCCAGGCCACGCAGGCGCATCCGAGCGCACGCGGCACGGCGATCGCCGGCTTCGCACTGAGCCTGTTCGTGGGCCAGTCGATCGGCGTAAGCGCGTCGGCGCTGCTGATCGAGCGGATCGGCTACCCGGCCGGCTTCGCGCTATTGGGTGCGCTGCTCGCGGTTCTGGGCATCGTCGTCTCGAGGGCGCTGGCCGCGCGACGCGAATGATATTCAGGTTCGCATAGCTGTCGATCGCAAACATGCACTTCTAATCGGCCCGGCATCGCGTCAGACTGGATCGGATCGAGACTACCGAACCGAGGCCGACATGAGCACCCGAAGCGCGAATCCCTCGAGCCCTGCCGATAGCCAATTGCCGCGGACCGTCGTGATCCTGGGCGCCCGCGGACGGCTCGGCGCAAGCGCCGTCGATGCATTCGCGAGTGCCGGGTGGCGGGTCGTCGGGCATTGCCGCCGGGCTGGCGACCCCCGCGGGGAACACATGGCGGCTCGCGTGCACACCCCGCTGGACCAGACCGCGACACTCGCCGCCGAGATCGGCCGCGCCGACGTCGTGGTGCACGCGGTCAACCCCGTGTATACCCGGTGGGCGCAGGAGGCCCTGCCGCTGGCCCGCGCCGGCATGGACCTGGCCGAGCGCCTTGGGGCGCGATTCATGCTGCCCGGAAACGTCTACCACTACGGCCACGCAATGCCGGCGCTGCTGAGCGTGGACACGCCGGCGCACCCGGACACCCGCAAGGGCACGATCCGCATGCGGATCGAGGCCGAGATGGGCGAACGGGCCCGCGCCGGCCTGAGTTGCGTCGTGCTGCGAGCCGGCGACTTCTTCGGCGGCGGCCTGGGGAGCTGGTTCGATCTGATGCTGGCGCGGCACGCGGGCAAGGGCCGCCTCGTGTACCCGGGACCGACCGATCGCGTCCATGCCTGGGCCTATCTGCCCGACCTGGCCGACGCCTTGGCGCGCCTGGCCGGCAGCCCCCTGGCGCCGGGCCTTCAGTGCTTTCACTTCGCCGGACACGCACCGACCGGCGATCAGATGCTCGATGCGATCGAGAGCGCGGCGCATCGGCTGGGGCTCGGTCCGAAGACACGGTTCAAGCGCGGCGGCGTGCCCTGGCCGATGATCCGCCTGGCGGGGCTGGTCGCGCCGATGGCCCGCGAGATCGCCGAGATGGCCTATCTCTGGCAGCAGCCCCACGCGCTCGACGACACCGAGTTGCGCGACATGATCGGCGCGCCGACCGAGACCCCGCTGGCCGACGCTGTTACGAGCGCGCTGGCCGCGCTACAGCTTGCGCACCGCGCCGGCTGAGCGCGCGGGCTGAGCGCGCGGGCGCGGGCCAACGGGCCCGCGTCCCGGACCGCGATCCTCAGACGATCAGGTCGCAGGCATTCGCCAGCGTCGCACGTGAGCCCGGGCGTGGTGGCGAAGACGTGCAGGCCTCGTCGGCGACGACACAGCGATTGCCGCCGCTGTCACGGGCGACATCGAGCGCCGAGTGGGCATGGGCAAGGAGCGCGTCGGGCGCCGATTCGGCGACCATCTCCGGCGACAGCGTCGCGATGCCGACGCGGATCGCTGCCGGCGCGTCGATGCCCATCGTCGAGGGGGTGAGCGATTGCATGCGCACTCGGATCCGCTCGGCCAGGTGCAGTGCGCCGGTGGCCCGCGTCTGGGGCAGCAGCAGCCCGAACTGATCGGCACCGATCCTGCCGAGCAGGCTGCCGGGGTTCATCACCGCGCCGATCTCCGCCGCGAGCGTGCGCAAAACCGTGTCGCCGGCCGCGAGCCCACATCGATCGTTGAGGTGGCGCAACCCGTCGACATCGACCAGGACGAGACTCAGCGGCCGTCGCCGCCGCAGCGCCAGCGTCGCCTCGTCGGCGAGCCGCTCGATGAAGGGCGCGCGAGCACACACGCCGGTGAGCGCGTCGACACCGGCCTTGAGTTCGAGTTCGCGCTCGAGCCCGCGCTGGCGCGACACGTCGACGAGGACGCAGACGACCTCCTGTAGACGCTGGCGCTCGTCTCGGCGCGCGCGCGCCGACATCGTCACGTCGACGCTCTCGCCGTCGGCGTTGAGGATCAGGGTATCGAAGCGCCGACAGCCGCCATTGAGCCAGAAGGTCTCGCGCAGCCGCCCGAATCGCTCGGCAGCCGGCGGCGGCATGAAGGCTCTGAGGTTGCGCCCGAGCGCCGAGGCTCGCGTGTGGCCGTATTGCTCGACGAAGTCGTCGCTGACTTCGGTGATCCGGCCGTTGGCATCGAGCACGCAGACCGCCGCCGGGACCCCGGCTCGAAACTCGCCCAGTTGCCCGGAGAGATCATCGCAGCGCTGGCGCATGCGCAGCAGCGCTTCGATCGCGTGGGCCAGTTCGCGCAGGGCGGCACGCTGGGCATCGTCGAGTCGCCGCGGCTCGTGATCGAGCACGCACAGGGTGCCGATCGGCTGGCCATCGCCGGCGCGTACCGGCATGCCCGCGTAGAAGCGCACGCCGGCCGGCCCGGTGACCAGCGGATTGCTGGAGAAGCGCGCGTCGAGGCGTGCGTCGTGAACCTGGAGCAGCGCCGACGGCGAGAGAATCGCCTGGGCGCAGAACGCCTGCGAGCGTGGCGTGCTGGTACCGGCTGGAAGACCGCGCACGCAGTGCGCCCACTGCCGGTCGTCGTCGACCAGGCTGAACATCGCGATCGGCGTGCCACAGGCGAGCGTGGCCGCCCGGGTCAGCGCGTCCAGGGCGGGGTCGGCTTCGCTGCCGGGCAGGCACTCGCGCCGCAGCGCAGCGATTCGAAGGGGTTCGGTGTTCGGGATCCGTACGGCGTTCATCGGGGGGTGCTCGGAACCGGGCCCGCGCACGCCTCGCGGGTCCCGCGGCGCCCTGCTTCACCGGCAGGACGCGCGCACCCCAGCCTAACGGATCGAACCGGCCACCGGAACCGGCTCGATCAGCCGTCCGTCTCCACATCCAGACCGTACAGCCAGGCGCTCTGGCGCAAGGGGTCGCCGTTGGCGAGCGCGGCGTCTCGGGCCTGCTGCTCGGGCCCGTCGGGTAGATGGTTCTGGTGCTCGCGCCCACGGCTCATCAGTTGGACCCGGGTCGCACGCGGCCGGCGCAGGCTCTCGTAGGCCTGCAGTGCCGCGGCCACGCCGTCCGGGGCCACGTCGCGCAATCGCGCCGCCAGGACGGCCGCATCCTCGGTCGCCTGGCACGCCCCCTGGGCGAAGAACGGCAGCATCGCATGGGCGGCATCGCCCAGCAGCGTCACCCGGCCCCGCGTCCAGTGATCGAGCGGCTCGCGATCGAACATCGCCCAGCGTCGCGTGTCGGTGGCCGAGTCGATCAGGCCGAGCACCCGGGGATCCCAGCCGGCGTACTCGCGTCGCATGTCGTCGATGCTGCCTTCGGCGGTCCAGGACTCGTCGCGCCAGTCGCCGGCGGGCACGATCCCGACCACGTTGACATACTCGCCACGCGAGATCGGATAGTGCACGAAGTGCCGGCCCGGGCCGAGCCACAGCGTCTGTACCGGCCGTCGCGCCATCTCGGGCGCATCGACGGCCGGAACCAGGCAACGGAACGCGCACAGCCCCGAGAAACGCGCGCTGTCGCGAGCCCCGATCGCGGCACGGACGGCCGAATGGATGCCGTCGGCACCGACCACCGCATCGAAGCGCTCGCTGCGCACGGCCGCGGCATCGTCGTCGCCCGTGGCCAGGGTGAGCCAAGCGCCGGCATCGTCGGCATCGACGCCGAGACACCGATGCCCGGCGCGCACCACGCCACTGGGCAGTGCAGCCGCCAGCAACTGCTGCAGGTCGCCACGGTGCGCGACGAAGCAGTTGGTGCCGTACAGGCGCTCGCATTCCGCGCCCATCGGCTGCGAGAACAGCACCCGTCCGTCCTGCCAGCGACGGAACTCCCAGGCCGCCTCGAGCGACACCGCGCAATCGCGCAGTGCGGCGCCCAGGCCCAGCCGATCGTAGAGCCGCACCATGTTCGGCGCCACGACGATGCCGGCGCCGAATTCGCGCAACTCGGGCGTGCGCTCGAATACCGTGACCTCGTGGCCGTCGCGAACCAGGTAGAGGGCCGCGACCAGCCCACCGAGGCCGCCACCGACGACCGCGACGCGAAGCCGGGTCCGGGCCATCAGGCAAGCCCCAGCTTGGCCGCGAGGCCGATCCGCTGCAGCTTGCCGGTGGCGCCCTTGGGGATCTCGTCGAGGAACAGCACCTTGCGCGGCACCTTGAAATCGGCCAGTCGCTGGGCCGCGAAGTCGCGTAGCTCGCGCTCGGTGAGCGTCGCGCCCTCGCGCAGCACCACGGCCGCGGCGACCTCTTCGCCGAGCTTCGGATGCGGCATCGCGAACACCACGACCTGGCCGACCGCGGGGTGGTCCATCAGCACCTCGTCGACCTCGCGCGGCGACACCTTCTCGCCGCCGCGGTTGATGATCTCCTTCAGACGCCCGGTGATGGTCAGATAGCCATCGGCATCCATCACGCCCTGGTCGCCGGTGCGGAACCAGCCGTTGGTGAAGCCTTCGGCATTGGCCTTGGGGTTGTTCTCGTAGCCCGCGGTGACGTTCTCGCCGCGAATCACGACTTCGCCGGTCAGACCGGCCGCGAGCAGCGTGCCGGCCTCGTCCATGATGGCGACCTCGGGTCCGGCCGCCACGCCCACCGTGCCCGGCTTGCGCTCGCGCGGCGGCAGCGGGTTGGCCGCCATCTGGTGCGCGGCCTCGGTCATGCCGTAGGACTCGACCAGTGGCGCGCCGAAGGTGTCCTCGATCTCGTGGATCACCTGGGTCGGCATCGCCGACGAGGACGAGCGGATGAAGCGCAGCGGATTGGCCTCGATGACGCCGCGATTGTTGGCTGCTCGCGAGAGGATCGCCTGGTGCATCGTCGGCACCGCCGTGTACCAGGTGGGGTGGGCCTCGTCCATCCAGGCGAAGAAGCGCAAGGCGTTGAAGCCCGGCGTGCAGCAGACCTGCCCGCCGGCCGACAGCGGCGCCGTGATGCCGGCGATCAGGCCGTGGATGTGGAACAGCGGCATGATGTTCAGGCCGCGATCATTGCCAGAGAGCGAGAGGAATTCGCGGATGTTGCGCGCCGACGCACAGACATTGCGTTGCGACAAGGGCACGATCTTCGGCCGCGACGTGGTGCCCGAGGTGTGCAGGACCAGCGCGACATCGTCGGGTCGCGCGGGTCCCGGTTCGGCGCAGGCGAGCGCCTCGCCCTCGGGCGCCAGCCGGAAAGCGCCGGCGCCGACCTGTGCCTGCGGCTGGAGTTCGATCAGGCGGATGCCGAGCCGGCGTGCGACCTCGATCGCGGGCGAGTCGCTGCCCGCGGCCACGACCAGGCCCTTGGCGCCGAGGTCGGACAGATAGAACTCGAACTCGTCGGCACGATAGGACGGGTTCAGCGGCGCGGAGGTGGCGCCACCCGCGACCGCCAGGAAGGCGGTCGCCATCTCGGGCCCGTTCGGCAACACGATCGCCACCCGGTCGTTGCGGCCGATGCCCGCGGCGTTGAGCGCCGCCACGGTATCGTCCACGAGCGTGCGCAGTGCGCCAAAGCTCAGTGGTACGCCACCCGGCGCGCTCAGCGCGGTGTCGGCATCGGCACCGGCGTCCAGGAGCGCGCGGATCGTCGTCGCATGGGTCATGGTCAAAGCTCCAGAAGTGATGGCGACGGCGGGCTCAGCGGCCCGCGTCGGAGTCGATTCTCAGGCCGGTGCCCTGTTCGGCGAGCGTTGCGCCCAGCAGCGCGACGCAGGCGTAGATCGCATCGCAATGCGGGGTCGGCGTCCCGGTCATGCGGGCAAGCTCGATCACCGAGCCCAGCAAGGCGTCGAGCTCGAGCGCACGCCCGGCCTCGACGTCCTGCAGCATCGAGGTCTTGTGCTCGCCCACGGCCTCGGCGCCGGCGATCCGCTTCTCGATGGGAATGCGAAAGCGCACGCCGAGCTTCTCGGCGGCCTCGCGCGCCTCGCGCATCATGGCCTCGGCCAGCGCCCGGGTGGGCGCGAAGCGGCAGATGCCGGCCAGTGTCGCGTGGGTGAGCGCGCTGACCGGATTGAAGGTGAGGTTGCCCCAGAGCTTGAGCCAGATCTCCGCGCGCAGGTCCGACGACACCGGCGCCTTGAAGCCGGCTCGCACCAGGGCCTCGGCGATGCGCTGTACACGCGGCGACTTGCTGTTGTCGGGCTCGCCCAGCGAGAAGCGATTGCCCTCGATGACCCGCACGACCCCGGGCTCGACCAGCTCGGATGCCGGATAGACGACCGAGCCGATCACGCGATCGGCATCGATCAGCCCGGCCACGCGTCCGTCGGGGTCGACCGAGGTGACGGCGCGTCCCTCGAGGGGACCGGCAAGCCGATGAAAGTACCACCACGGAATGCCGTTCTGCAGCGTGACCACCGCCGTCTCGGGACCCATCAAGGCGCCGATGTCGGCCGCCGCGGCCGCCACCTGGTGCGCCTTGACCGCCAGCAGCACGTAGTCCTGCGCGCCGGCATCGGCCATCTTCTGGACTGCACGCACGTTGTCGGCGTGCACGGTGCTGCCGTCTTCCTCGATCAGTCGGAAACCATTGGCGTTGATCGCGGCCAGATTGGCGCCGCGGGCGATGAAGCTCACCTCCTCGCCGGCCAGCGCGAGCCGCGCACCGAGATAGCCACCGATCGAGCCGGCGCCGATCACCGCAATCTTCATGCTCTCCCCGTCGCACTGGAAGCGACCCGACGCGGGCCCCGACCCGGCGAGTCGGGATCGGTCGGCCGCCACGAGCCACGGGCCTGCCGACCCGCGTGCCGGGATGGTAGCACCGCCCCTGGCAGGGTCCTGAAGTCGCTGCCAGCCGTCGCCGGCCCGCAAACGGACCCGCACAGGCCGTCCAGGCGCGCGCGCATCGGCATAATGATTCGCGACCCGGAAACCGAGAGCCTGGACCATGCACTACGACGCCACCGAACGCCGCCCGGACACGTTTCGCCACGACCCGATCAAGGCCTTGATCGTGCCCCGGCCGATCGGCTGGGTGTCGACGCTGAGCGCCTCGGGCGAGCTCAACGTGGCGCCCTACAGCTTCTTCAATGGTCTTTCGGATCGACCGGTCTACGTCTACTACGCGGTCTCGGGACGCAAGGACAGCCTGGTCAATGTCGAGCAGACGGGCGAGTTCACCTGCTCGCTTGCCACCGACGCGCTGCGCGCCGAAATGAACCTGACCTCCGCCGCCGTGGCCAACGATGTCGACGAGTTCACGCTCGCTGGGCTCGAGACCGCGGCGTCTCGCTTCGTCAAGCCGCCACGCGTGGCCCGCAGTCCGGCCGCGCTCGAGTGCCGGCTGTGGAAGACACTCGAGATGCCGGCCAGCACCGATCGCCCGCAGGACCGCTACACGGTCGTGATCGGCCAGGTGGTGGGGGTGTACATCGACGACGCCTTCATCCGGGATGGCATGGTCGACACGCGCTCGATGCGCCCGATCGCGCGCCTGGGCTACATGGACTACGCGATAATCACGCCCGAGACCATGTTCACGATGAACCGCCCCACGGTCGGCGCCGACGGCCGTTCGGCCAGCAACGACGAGGGCCCCTGGGACGGCAGCTATCGCTGATGCGCTCGCGCTAGGGCCTGTTCACACTACGTTCGCCAGTTCCGGCGGCTCGAACCAGTTGGTCAGCGACAGGCCCCCGTCGATGACGATGCGCGTGCCGGTGACATAGCCGCCGAGCCGGTTCGACAGGACGGCCAGTGCCAGCGGCGCAAGGTCGTCGGCCCTGCCCAGGCGCCCGAGTGGAATGTGCCGTGCCAGGGCCGGATCGGCCTTGAAGCCGCCGGCAGCGACGGCGCCCGGCACCAGTTCGTTGACCCGGATGCCGTAGCGGCCCAGCGATTTCGCGAACTCCTTGACCAGCATGCCCATGCCCGCCTTCGACGTGCTGTAGTGCGGCAGGTTGCGGGGCGTGTGGGTGTGTAGCGAAGTCAGCAGCAGCAGGCGCCCGGGCGTAGCGTCGTCGGCCCAGCCGCGCGCGAGCGCGCGGCCGAGATCGAAGGCGGCGTCGAGGTTGACCGCACGCATCCGGCGCCAGGTCTCGCCGTCGACCGCGAACACGTGATCGCGTTCGTGGCGCGGTGGCGAAGCGCTGTGCACGAGCATCGTCACCGGCCCGATCGCCGCGCGCGCATCGGCCAGCAGGCGATCGCGCGCCGACGGCTCGGCCAGGTCGCCCACCCAGCCGATCGCGCGGCCGGGCGCGACTGCGGCGCCAATTGCCTCGCCGGCGTCGGCCTTCGCCTGTTCGAGCGCGGCCGCCACGGTTTTTGCATCGATGTCGGCGAACACCGTGGGCACGCCCTCGCGCACCAGTGCCAGCGCGATCGCCCGCCCGATGCCATTGCCGGCCCCGGTGACGATTGCCGCATCCGTGTCGTCGAACAGTTTCATCGAAGCCTCCGGGAATTCGAATGACCAGCGTGCACGCTGCCGTGCCGCCGCGCCGCGGCATGGTCCATGCCGCCGCGTCCTATGCTCCCATAGTCGGGCCCCCTCCGAACACGTGCGCGTTTCGTTGCGCGTGCCTTCTCTGTCGCGCGGCGGCGCCGGCGGGTCTATGCTGCTTCCCGACGTTCGAGCCTCCCGAGTCCAGCACGATGACGCATACCCCCGAAAACCACTTCGGCACCCGCTTCCAGACCGAGAAGACGACAGCGATCGCCCGGCGCGGCATGGTCGTGACCAATCACCCACTTGCGTCGGCGGCCGGCGCCGAGATGCTGTCCGCCGGCGGCAATGCCGTCGACGCGGCGGTCGCCGCGCTGTTCGCGCTCACCGTCGTCGAGCCGATGATGGTCGGGATCTTCGGTGGTGGCTTCGCACTGCTGCGACGACCCGACGGCAGCCATCATGTGCTCGAGGGCCAGGGACGCTGCCCGTTCGCGATTCACCCGGCGAGCTTCGAACCCGACCCGCAGGCGCCGCCAGGCTCGCTCGACACCGTGGGCCGACGCAACGCCGTCGGCCGCACCGCCGTGGCCACGCCCGGCACGCTGATGGCCTGGTGCGAGTTGCTGACGGGGCATGGCCGCCTGTCGCTGGCCGACGTGATCGAGCCGGCGATCCGCCACGCCCGCCGCGGCTTCAGCGCCACCGCCTATCTCGCCGACTGCGTGGCCGAGTGTGCCGGGGACCTCGCGCGCGATCCGCAGATCGCCGCCGTGTATCTGCCCGGCGGCTCGCCGCTGGCGGCCGGAGAACGGGTCTGCAACCCCGCCTATGCCGACACGCTCGAGACGATCATGCGCGACGGTCCGGCCGCGCTCTACGACGGCCCGATCGGTGCGGCGGTCTGCGAGGACATGCGGCGCCACGACGCCTTCCTGTCGCGCGACGACCTTCTGCGCTATCGCGTCAACGCGCTCGAGCCACTGCACACGAACTATCGCGGCCACGTCATCGTCGGTCCGCCGCCGCCGTGCTCCGGGCCACTGCACATCGGGCAGATGCTCTCGATCCTCGAAGCGATGCCGGTCCGGGATCTGGGCTTCGGCACGGTCGATGGCGTCCACCTGATCGCCGAGGCACTGAAGATCGCGTTCGCGGATCGTCGTGCCGCCACGGCCGACCCCGACTTCGTGCCGGTGCCGGTGGCACGACTGCTTTCGGCCGCGTATGCCGCCGAGCGGCGCGAGCGCATCGACATGACGCTTGCCGGGGCCTGGCAGGCCGGCGTGGGCCCGCGCGACGAATCACACACGACCCACCTGTGCGTGGCCGATGCCGACGGCCTGATCGTCAGCGCGACACAGACGATCAACTCGCTGTTCGGCGCACGCTACATGGTGCCGGGCACCGGCATCGTGCCGAACAACTACCTGCATGTGTTCGATCCACGCCCGGACCAGGCGAACTCGCTCGCGCCGGGCAAGCGCGTGACATCGTCGATGGCGCCGCTGATCGTGTCCCGCGATGGGCGGCCACGCTTCGCGCTCGGCCTGCCCGGCGGCCTGCGGATCTTCCCGTCCGTGTTCCAGGCCTTGCTGAACCTGATCGACCACCGCATGGACATCCAGCAGGCGGTCGAGGCACCGCGCGTATGGACCCAGGGCGGCGTGCTCGAACTGGAACCGGCGTTCCCCGAGGCGATCGCCGACGGTCTGCGCGCGCGCGGCCATGACGTCGTCCGGGTCCCCAACGTGGGCGGCGGCATGTGCGCGATCGGGTTCGGCGACGATGGCGACCTGCAGGGCGCGGCCTGCTGGCGCGCCGACGGCACGCCGATCGGCATCGGCGGCGGGCCGGCTCGCGCGGGCGTCAGGTTCCTGCCGGAGGTGTTGCGGCGCTGAGCCCGGGCGGCAATCGGCACTCGCCGTCGTCCAGGTAGCGCAGGTAGTCGCCCTCGGGCTCGACATTCATCGATAGCAGGAAGCGCGAAACGCAGACGTAGAACGACGCGGTCAAGGTCAGTTCGACCACCTCGTCGACCTCGAAGCCGGCCTCGCGCAAGCCATCGATCGCCGCGTCGGACGCCGCCGGGCCGGTGGCCACTTCCTCTGCCAACCGAAGCACCGCGCGCTCGCGCGCGTCGTAGACATCGGCCTGCGCCCAATGCGGCAGCGCGGCGATCTGTGCCCGCGTGACGCCAGCTTGGAGCGCCATCGGCACATGATGGGCCCACTCGTAGCGCGCGTTGCAGATCTGCGCCTCGCGCAGGATCAGCATCTCGCGCAGGCGGCGCTCGCTGCGTGGCTCGCTGCGCAGCGGCCAGGCGAAGTCGACCCAGCCCCGAAACAGCGCCGGCGCGTTGCCGAGCACGCGATAGAGGGTCGGCAACTCGGCATCGTTGCCACGGATCTCGCGCCAGCGCGCCAGCACCTCGGCAAGCGTGGCGTCATGCGTCGGTGCGGCCGGAATCATCGGTACGCGAGGCTGGGTCATCTTGCGGGTCTCTGTCTGCTGTCCTGTTGTTGCATCGCGCGCCCGGGCGTTTCGCCTAGCGCGTCTTGCCGTCGCTGGCCGGGGTCGGCGACGAGGCCGAGCCGGCGGTCGCGCCGGCATCCACCGGCAGCACCACGCCCGTGACCCAGCGCGCGGCATCGCTGGCAAGGAAGGCCACCGCCTCGGCCACGTCCCAGGCCGAGCCCTCGGTCTGTAGCAGCGAGCGTCGCCGGCGAGCGTCGCGCAGTTCCGGCGTCATGCCCCGCGACGCCACCATCGGCGTGTAGACCATGCCGGGCGCCACGCAATTCACCCGGATCCCCTGGGTTCCATGCTGTGCGGCCATGGCCCGCGTCAGGTTGACCACGGCGCCCTTGGTGGTCGGGTACAGCAGGCTCGGGTGCCCGCCCACCAGGCCCGCGACCGACGACAGGTTGACGATCGCACCGGCACCCTGCGCGCGCATCGCCGGGATCGCGAACCGGCTCATCAGCATCATCGACGTCACGTTCACGCGCATCGCGTGGTCCCAGCCATCCAGATCCACGTCGAGCGCGGTGCCGGGCGGCCCGCTGATGCCGACGTTGTTGACCAGGATGTCGAGTCGTCCCCACTTTGCCAGCGCCGCGTCCACCGCCGCCTTGCATTCATCGGCGCGGGAGACGTCGGCCGCGACGGCCAGCGCATCGCCGCCGGCGTCCCGAATCCGGGCCACCGTGTCCTCGGCCGGCGCCAACTCGACATCCGCCACCAGCACCCGCGCACCGCGCATCGCCATCAGCATCGCGCTCGCACGCCCGTTGCCGATGCCGTCGGTGCGCGAGCCGCCGCCGGTCACGATCGCCACCCGCTGCGCGAGCGAAGGGCCGGCATCCGCATCGTAGCCACTGATCGTCGTCATCCGTCATACCCCCGAGTCGATGCGCGGCGCACCGCGCTGCCCGGGCAGCATAGGCCATCGCCCGTCGAGAGGCGAACCGCGGCCACTCGAAACCGGACGCGTAGAATCGTCGGACCATCGAGAGGAGAAGCCAGTCGATGTCCGTCCCGAGCGCCGCCGAATCCGGCAGGCCGACCGAAGCCACGATCCGGGTCGGCGATGTCGATGTCCACGTGGCCGGCGACGGCGCGCGCACGCTGCTGATGGTCCACGGTTGGCCAGACACCTGGCGACTCTGGGACGCCCAGGTTGCCGCACTGGCAGGTCGCTATCGCTGTGTTCGCTTCTCGCTGCCCGGGTTCGAGCCGGGCGCACCGGTACGCGGGCATTCGCTCGCCGAGATCACGCAGGCACTGGCGGCCATCGCCGATGCGGTCAGCCCGTCGGCGCCCGTGGTGCTGATGGTGCACGACTGGGGCTGCCTGTTCGGCTACGAGTTCTCGCGCGCGCATCCCGATCGCGTCGAGCGCATCATCGGGCTCGACATCGGCGATGCCGGTTCGCGCGCCCACCGAGACTCGATCACCGCCGGGCAGATGGCGATGATCTTCGGCTACCAGGCATGGCTCGCGCTGGCCTGGCGAATCGGTGGCGCGATCGGCGACCGCATGACGCGCGCGATGGCGCGATGGCTGCGCGCACCCGGCACGCCCGAGACCATCGGCGCACGCATGAATTATCCGTACGACATGGCCTGGACCGGCTCTCACGGCGGGCTGCGCTCGGCGAGGGGTCCCGACCCGGTGGTGCCGATGCTCTATGTCTACGGACAGCGCAAGCCTTTCATGTTCCACTCACCGTCCTGGCTCGAGGCACTGGCCCGGCGACAGGGCTCGCGCGTGCTCGCGCTCGATACCGGTCACTGGCTGATGGTTCGGCGCCCTGATGCGCTCAATGCCGCGATCATCGAATGGCTGGGCGCCGACGATGCCGCGGGGACGCGCTTGGCGTCGGATCAATAGAACGACCGTTGCGGCCCAGAATCCTGGGACGCCGACGGTCGCGGCGAGCAGCGGCATCAGCACGTGGCTGACGAGTAGCGGCAAGCCGTGCCAGAGCGGATTGCCGCTCAGGGCGTGGAGCCCGACACCCAGCAGCGGATTCAGCGGAAAGAGTACCGACAGCGCCCACGCCAGCCGCTTGCGATCGCGGTACTGGTCGTCGACGCCGCGGGTCCGGCATGTCCCCGCCGGCCGATATCAGGGCTGCGGGTCGAGCCGAACCTCGGCCACTCCCTTCTTGAGCATCCCGAGCGCCTTCGCCGCGGCATGCGAGAGGTCGGCGATCCGACCCGGCGTGCGCGGGCCGCGATCGTTGACGCGAACGATCACGCTGCGCTTGTTGCCCAAGTGGGTCACCTTGACCCGCGTGCCGAACGGCAGCGTCGGGTGCGCCATCGTCAGCTTGGCCGGATCGAACCGCTCGCCGCTGGCGGTGCGCCGGCCGGCGAACTTGCGACCGTACCAGGCCACCATGCCGGTCTGCGCGGCGAGCGGTGCCGCGGCTGGCCTGGCATCGGCCGGCTTGGCATCGGCCTTGGCATCGGCTGCTTGCACCGCGCCACTTGCGATCATCCCAAGCGCGAGCAGGCTCGCAGCCACCGTCGACCGAATCCGTATCATCGTCCACTCCTCGATGCCCGTCTCGTGCGGGCGAACGCAGGGCCTTCGCGCCCCGCCGGCGTCATTGCCGCCCCCCGCGGCAATGCCCGATGGTAGAGGCAGTGGACACCGGCTCGCCGTGCGATCGGCGCCACAAGGCGTCAGAAAGCGTTTCGGGTTCTCGCTAGCGCCCGGCGTCGGTGCGCCCGGCGATGGCGGCCGTGGAAATCAATTCCTCGAGCAAGGCGATCGCGACCCGGCCCGACATGGTCTGCGGCTCGAAGCTCGCCCGCGCGCCGTACTTGAGCAGGACCGACGGATTGACCTTCGAGAGATTCACGCGCCCCATCGTCCAGCCGTCGAAGCGACGCGCGGTGATCTCGGCATAGTCGAGCAGCACCACGTCGTGGTGGCGCGAATCGCGAATGATCTGGGCGTAGAGCCGGTTGACTTCGTCGCGCCCCCCCTCGAGAACCTGCAGGAAGCGATGCCCGTCGTGGCACAGCGCGCCGGTGATGCCGTCCTGGGCATTGTGCCGGGTCGAGCGACTCACGATGGCATCGACATCGGCCGGGGTCAGCGCCGAATCGGCGCTCGAAGCGTAGATCAATCGAACCAGCATGGCGGGGGCGTCCGTTCTCGCAATCGGTGTCGGCGCCGACCCGTCGCGCGTGCCTCAGCGGCCTCGCGACGGTATCAGCGACAGGAATTCGCGGCGAAGCGTGGCGTCCTTGAGGAAGGAGCCGCGCATCACGCTGTTGAGCATCTTGGACTGGTCGTCCTTGACGCCGCGCCAGTGCATGCAGAAATGGTCGGCCTCCATGACGATCGCAAGGCCATCTGGCTGGATCATCTGCTGCAGAAGGTCGGCGAGCTGCGTCACCGCTTCTTCCTGGATCTGGGGCCGGCTCATGATCCAGTCGGTGAGGCGCACGTACTTGGACAGGCCGATCAGGTTCGAATGGCCATTGGGCATCACGCCGATCCAGACCCGGCCCATGATCGGACACAGGTGATGCGAGCAGGCGCTGCGCACCGTGATCGGTCCGACGATCATCAGCTCGTTGAGCTGCTCGACGTTCGGGAACTCGGTCGACGGCGGCCGGCTCGCATAGCGCCCGCGGAAGACCTCGTTGACATACATCTTGGCGACACGCCGGGCCGTGTCCTGCGTGTTGTGATCGCTATCGGTGTCGATGACCAGGCTTTCCAGCACGCCCGACATCTTGCCGGCGACCTCGTCGATCAAGGCATCGAGCTCGCCGGGCTCGATGTAGGCGGAGATGTTGTCGTTGGCGTGGAAGCGCCGCTTGGCCCGACGGATACGCTGGCGGATGCGAGCCGACACCGGCTCTGCCACGTCGTCCGCGCCACCGCTCGAGGGATCCGGGCCCAGGGCCCGCGAGGAAACCTGTTCGTTCATCGCATGTCCGCCACACAACGACAATCCGGCCGACGATGGGCGCCGACCGGGGCGAGTCGAGGAAAGTGTAGCCCAGCGTGGCTCGTGCCCACGTTGCAGACCCGGACATTGGTCCGGGGCCTTCACCCGACCCGCGACCCGCTCGCCTTCAACCCCAACGCGATTGGCGGTACCACTTGGTGGCGATCCACTTGCGGCCCGCCTTCACCGGCATGCCGGCATGCAGGCAGCGCGGGTCGACCTGCCCGGCCGCGTTGTGGAACTCGAAGTACAGCGCGCGGCCGGCCCTGGGCTTGACGCTGAGCCGCAGATCGGGAAACGCGGTGTCGCCACCGTCCTCGACATCGTTCAGGTACAGCACGAGAGTGGCGATGCGCTGGCCCGCCGCGCCGATGTGCGCCCGCCCGCCGACCGACTGGACCGAGAAATAGTCGTGGTGGGCCCGGTACTCGGCGCCGGGGCCGTAGGAAAGCACCTGCAGCCCCTCGCCGTTCTCGGCGGGGATGCCGGTCAGGGCCTCGATCCGCTGCTCGATCAGCGTGACCAGCGCCTGCTCGCCCTTGGGAAACCAAGTGCCCTCGCTGGTGCGCGATGCGTGGACTTCGTTCTCGCCGGCCGTATCGCTGACCACCACCGAGCGTTTCACACGGTCGGCGGCCAGGGCGATCAACGACGCGCATTCCTCGGCAGAGAGGAAATCGTCGATGACCGCCACGTTCGGATCCTGCATCCGCATCGCGAGCGTCACGGTCCGATCGAGCACGGTCGGATGGTTGACGTCGTCGATGCGAATCGGATCGGGCCGATAGCTGCTCACGTCGCCGCTCACGGTCGCGCCCGCGCTCGCCAGGCCGATGCGGCAGACATCGAGTGCGGTCGTGATCGTTTCCGGCGAGAAGCCGTTCTCGCCCATCATCCGGACCAGATCGGGCTCGCTGCACCCGCGCGAGAGGTTCGAGCGCAACCAATCGACCCAGGCCGCGTCGAGGCGCCGCAGGGGCGCCGCGCTCACCGCCGGCGCATCACTCATCGAAGACACTCCGTTCAGAAGATCTCGAACAGCCCGGCGCCACCCATGCCGCCACCGATGCACATCGTGACCACGCCGTACTTGGCGCCGCGGCGCTTGCCCTCGTGCATCAGGTGGCCGATCATGCGCGCGCCCGACATGCCATAGGGGTGACCGATCGAGATCGCGCCGCCCGAGACATTGAGCTTGTCGTTGGAGATCCCGAGCCGGTCGCGACAGTAGAGCACCTGCACGGCGAAGGCCTCGTTGAGCTCCCACAGATCGATGTCATCGACCTTCAGGCCGTGGGCGGCGAGCAGCTTGGGCACGGCGAACACCGGGCCGATGCCCATCTCGTCCGGATCACAGCCCGCGACCATCATGCCGCGGTAGGCCCCCAGCGGTTGCAATCCACGCTTCTCGGCTTCCTTGCGCTCCATCAGCACCACGGCGGCGGCGCCGTCGGAGAGCTGCGAGGCGTTGCCGGCCGTGATGCAAGCCCCTTCCTTGATGCGCTGGCCGTTCTTGAACACCGGCTGCAGCTTCTGGAGGTCCTCGAGCCGGGTCTGGGGCCGGTTGCCCTCGTCGAGCTCGAGCGTGATCTCTTTTTGCAGCGTGGCGCCGGTTTCCTTGTTCTGGATCAGCATGGTCGTCGTGATCGGCGCGATCTCGGCCTTGTAGCGCCCTTCGGCCTGCGCCGCCGCGGTTCGTTGCTGCGATTGCAGGGCGTAGTCGTCCTGGACCTCGCGCGAGACCTTGTAGCGGTCCGCAACGACCTCGGCGGTCTCGAGCATGCTCATGTAGGTCTGGGGCAGGTTCTCGACCAGCCAGGGATCGGCGCGTCGATAGGCGTTCATCTTGTCGTTCTGCACCAGCGAGATCGACTCGACGCCACCACCGACGGCGACCTGCATGCCGTCGTACATGATCTGCTTGGCGGCGGTGGCGATCGCCATCAGGCCCGACGAGCACTGGCGGTCGATGGTCATGCCCGACACGGTGACGGGCACCCCGGCGCGCAACAGCGCCTGGCGCGCCACATTGCCGCCGGTGGAGCCCTGCTGCAGCGCACAGCCGAGGATCACGTCCTCGACCTCGGCGGCATCGATGCCGGCCCGATCGATCGCGTGCCGGATCGCGTGGGCGGCGAGCGCCTGGCCCTGGGTGTCGTTGAACGCGCCGCGATAGGCCTTGCCGATCGGGGTGCGGGCGGTTGAGACGATGACGGCTTCACGCATTTCGATGTCCTTGGTTTCGGTTTACTTCATGTCCTGGAAGCGCTTGCCCTCGGCAGCAAGCTTCTCGAGCAGCGGCGAGATGGTGAAGTCGGCGCCCATCTTGGACCCGTAGGCCTTGAGCTTGCCGACCACGGTGTCGAGACCGACGGTGTCGCCATAGAACATCGGCCCGCCGCGATAGACCGGCCAGCCATAGCCGTTGATCCAGACGATGTCGATGTCCGAAGCCCGGATCGCGATGCCCTCGTCGAGGATCTTCGCCCCCTCGTTGATCATCGCGAACACGATGCGCTCGAGGATTTCTTCCTTGGAGATCTCGCGCGCCGTGTTGCCCGCCTTCTCCATGAACTCGCGCACGATGCCCTCGGTGACCGGCGACGGCTTCTTGTTGCGCTTCTCGTCGTAGTCGTAGTAGCCGGCACCGGTCTTCTGGCCACGGCGATCGATCTCGCACAAGGCCTCGCGCACGGTGGCGTGACGCGTGGTTTCCTTGGACCAGCCGATGTCCAGCCCGGCGAGGTCGGACATCGCGTACGGCCCCATCGGCAGGCCGAATTCGTAGATCACGTCGTCGATGTCCCAGGGCATCGCGCCCTCGAGCATCATGGCGTCGGCTTGCAGGCGGCGCGCGTACAGGATCCGGTTTCCGATGAAGCCCGGGCACACGCCCGAGAGCGCCGCGATCTTGCCGATCTTCTTGCCCACGGCCATGGCCGTCGCGATCGCGCTCTTGGAGGTGGCATCGCCGCGCACCACCTCGAGCAGCCTCATGACATTGGCCGGCGAGAAGAAATGCATGCCGACGATGCCATCGTGCTTGCTCACCGCGGTCGCGATCTCGTTGATGTTCAACGCCGAGGTATTCGATGCGAGGATCGCCCCCGGCTTGACGATCGCGTCGAGCTTGGCGAACACCGTCTTCTTCACGTCCATGTTCTCGAACACGGCCTCGATCACCAGGTCGCAATCGGCGAGATCGTCGAGGCTCAGCGACGGCGTGAGCAAGGCCATGCGCTTCTCGACGTCGTCCATCGTGATGCGGCCGCGCTTGGCCGTGTTCTCGTAGTTGCGCCGGATCACCTGGAAGCCGCGATCGAGCGCTTCCTGCCGGGTCTCGACCAGCGTGACCGGGATGCCGACATTGGCGAAGTTCATCGCAATGCCGCCGCCCATCGTGCCGGCCCCCACCATGCCCACCTTCTTCACGTCGACCACCGGCGTGCTCTCGGGCACGTCGGGAATCTTCCACACCTGGCGCTCGGCGAAGAACACATAGCGTTGCGCGGCCGACTGCACGCCCGAGACCAGCTGCATGAACAGTTCGCGCTCTCGCTTCAGGCCGTCGTCGAAGGGCATGTTCACCGCCGCCTCGATGCACTTGATGTTGGCCTCGGGCGCCTCGAAACCACGAAACTTGCGCGCGTTCTTGGCCCGGAAGTCGGCGAACAGCGCCGTGTTGCCGCGTGCCGCCTGGACCTTCTCGTCGAGGTCGCGAACCTTGCGCAAGGGCCGGTTCTCGGCCAGCACCCGGCGCGCGAACGCGATCGCGGATTCACGCAACTGCCCTTCGGGCACGATCTCGTCGAAAAGGCCCATCGCGTGCGCCGCCTTGGCCCCGACATGCTGGCCCGATGTCACCATCTCGAGGGCCTTCTCCGGCCCGACGATTCGCGGCAGGCGCTGCGTACCGCCCGCCCCGGGCAGGAGCCCCAGCTTCACCTCGGGCAAGCCGCACTTGGCGGACGGGACCGCGACCCGATAGTGACAGCACAAGGCCACCTCGAAGCCGCCGCCCAGCGAGGTGCCGTGAATCGCGGCCACCACCGGCTTGGTGGAATTCTCGATCGCGTCCTGCACCGTGCGCAGTGCCGGTTCGCGCGGCGGCTTGCCGAACTCGGTGATGTCCGCCCCCGCCAGGAAGGTACGCCCTTCGCAGATGAACACGATCGCCTTGGCCGCATCGTTGGCGACGGCCTCGTTGATCCGCATCAGGATGCCCGCCCGGACATGGGTCGACAGCGCATTGACCGGCGGATGGTTGATCGAGACGATGGCGATCTCGCCATCGAGGGTAAGAGAGGATACGGCTTCGGGTGTGGACATCGTGCGGTCTCCGGCGCGGCGATCGAGGTTATTCGAGATGGCCGCTATGGTAGCGCCGGTGCCGGGGGGCGCGTTCCGGACGGCGGGTCGGGGCGCCCGCCGTCCACCCGGCGTCAGGCCCCGTCGATCGGCAACGGCCTGGCCCGAGCGGGTGCCGGAGATCAGAACGCGATCGCGAGTTCGGCCGTGACCGTGCGACCCGGCTGGCGATAGAACTCGAAATACCGGCGATCGGTCAGGTTCTGCACGCCCAGCGCCAGCCTGAATCGATCGGCGAAGCGCCAGGCCACCCTCGCATCGACGGTTCCGTGGGCATCGTAGGCGCCGTAGACCCCCTGCGTCGTGTTGGTATTCAGGTCGTCGCCGGAACCGAAAACCGCGCTGCGATAGCGATACGCGATCGAACCCGAGAACGCCCCGCGTTCGTATTCGACGCCAACCGACGCCACCGTCTGTGCGACATCGGTCAATCGCTTGCCGACACTGGCGGGCACCGCGTCGTTGCGGGTGATCTCGTACTTGAACAAGTGGGCCGCGCTGACGAAAACCGTGATCGGCGCAAGCCTCTCGCCGGCCGGGAACGGTCGCAGCCGCATCGAGGCCTCGACCCCCTCGATGACCGCCTCGCCGGCGTTCTGGGTCCGGGTCAGCGTCGGGCTCAGCCGACGCCGGTAGATCAGGTCCTTCAGGGTCTGCCTGAACAGTGTCGCCGACCAGCGCATCATCGTCCCGCTGCGTCCGTCGGCACCGACCTCGACCGCGCGGATTCGCTCCGGCCCGAGGTCGGGCGACGCCTCGTTCACCGAGATGCCGCCCGCCAGGGTGCTTGGCGCCACGGTGCGCGAGTAGAGGTCGAGCAGGGCCGGCGCCCTGAAGCCGGTGCCGAACGAGGCGCGCAGCGACAGCTTCTCGGAGACCCGGTGCGACACGGCAAGCTTCGGCGAGAACGCGCCGAACTCGCGTCGCGCGTAGTCGGTGACGAACCCGGTCGCGCCGCTCTGCTCGACCCGCCCCCAGGTGGCATAGCGGTCGGCGCGCCCCCCCAGGTAGACCGTGGTCCGGTCATCGACGAACCACTCGGCCTGGGCGAATGCGGCCATGCCATCGATGACGCCCTGGCTGCGAGCGGCCAGACCGGTCGCGCTGGCTTCGTCGCGCCAATAGGTCGTGTCGTAGGTACTTCGATACAGCTGTCCCCGCGACAGCGCGCCCCCCACCGTGAGCAGCCAGCGCGAGCCGATCGGCAGGCGCAGGCTGGCATCGAGGTCGTAGCGCTGGTTGGGCTGGTCGTACCACTGGCCGCTGCCCCAGTCGTAGCCGGACGCCGCACGGTCACCCAGCGGAAACGAGAACTCGTGGTCCAGCATGCTGGCCCGGAGGTCGAGCCTTCGACCTTCGCCGAGGTCATGATCGATGCGGGCCCACCACCTGACATCGCGTTCGGTGGCCGGCGTCGCGGTACCGAAGTCGGATTCGCTCACCGTGATGCGCTGCCCGCCGCCGACGTCGACACGACCTGCCAGCACGGTGGCGCCACTGGCATCACGCAAGAAGCTCTGCGGCCGTTCGTAGCCGACCCGATAGCCGGCGATGGCCACGCCGGTCTGCACCCGCGTACGTGTGCCCATGGGTGCGTCGAGCTTGATGCCGGCCTGGGTCTGGGACCAGGGCCTCGCGCCGCGATAGCCGACCACCCATGCCGGCGTGCCATCGCGCTGCAGGGTGGGAAGCGCGCCGGTGAGTCCGGGCGTACCGGCCCCGGGCGTCGCGGTCTTCACGGCCCAGTCGGCGTCGTCGTAGCCGTCGCTGTGCCGGTATCCCCAGGACATCGCGATCCCCAGGCCGCTGTCCAGGCGGCGGCGCAGCACGGCATTCATCGACCGATAGCCCTGTGTGCCGGCGCCGAGGCGCACCTCGGCCAGGGGCTGGTCGGCCCCGGCCGTGATGAAGTTGACCACGCCCCCCATCGCGTTGCCCCCATAGAGAGCCGAATACGGACCGCGCACGGTTTCGACCCGCAACACGTCGTCCAGGGGAATGCCCGAGACATTGATACCGCCGGACAGCGCGTTGTTCACCGGCATCCCGTCGACCAGCACCAGGGCACGGACCGTTCGCGGCACGCCGCGCAGGCTCAGCACCGACGTGCCGGAACTGGGGAAGGCGGTTCCGATCGCGGAGCCCCGCACATAGGCCGAAGGGACATCGGCCAGGGCATCGCCGAAGCGAGTCGGTCCTCGGCGGGCGATCTCGGCCGCGTCGACCACGCTCGCGCTCGCCGGTACGTCCAGCGCCGGCGTTTCATGACGGGTCGCCGTGATCACGACTTCGTCCAGGTCGCCCGCCTGCACCGACGACGCCGCGGCCAGCACGAACACGACCGATCCCGCCGCAACCAGCGGGCCTGCGATTCGCTCGTTCATTGCTACCTCCCTGTCAGTCGCAGCGTCCGGCTTGTTCGCACACCTTGCCGTCGGTTTTCCCCTTCGCTGCGACTACCGATGTTGCCGATCGAGCGGCCTTGAATGCCTTGATACACCTCAAGGAAATCCGGCCCCCGGGGTCATACCGTTTAGGACAACCCGTGGTGGCGGCCGAGATCGGCGTCGCGCGGGACATTCGACCAAGGGAGTCCGCGATGGAAAGCATCAATTCACGAACCCGCGTCGCCGTGCTGACGGCCGTCGCGTGGGCACTGGCCGGTTCCCCGGCCTGGGCGCAGCACAAGCAGGACGAAGGTGGCGTCGCACAGCGCTACCACCAGGAGGGCGGGTCTCCGCTGGCCAAGGAAGAGATGCACCAGAACATCAATCCGAAGGCACCGTCGATGACCAAGGCGGAGTTCGACAAGGGCCGCCGGATCTACTTCGAGCGCTGCGCGGGGTGCCACGGCGTGCTGCGCAAGGGCGCGACCGGCAAGCCGCTGACTCCGGACATCACCCTCAAGCGGGGCACCGAGATCCTGAAGGTCTTCATCAAGTACGGCTCGCCGGCCGGCATGCCGAACTGGGGTACCTCGGGCGACCTCGACGATGCCGAGGTCGACCTGATGGCCCGCTACATCCAGCAGGAGCCACCGGTGCCACCGGAATTCGGCATGGCGGACATGAAGAAGACCTGGAAGGTCATCGTGCCCGCCGAGAAGCGGCCCAAGAAGAAGATGAACAAGATCAACCTCGAGAACCTGTTCTCGGTGACGCTGCGCGACACCGGCCAGGTCGCGTTGATCGACGGCGACACCAAGAAGATCGTCAATGTCGTCAAGACGGGATACGCGGTGCATATCTCGCGGCTTTCAGCATCTGGGCGCTACCTCTACGTCATCGGTCGCGACGCCAAGGTCAACCTGATCGACCTGTGGATGGAGACGCCGGACAACGTGGCAGAGATCCGCGTCGGGCTGGAGGCACGCTCGGTCGACACGTCGAAGTACAAGAAGTTCGCCGACCAATATGCGATCGCGGGCTCCTACTGGCCACCGCAGTACGTGATCATGAAGGGTGACACGCTCGAGCCGTTGAAGATCCAGTCCACGCGCGGCACCACGGTGGATACGCAGGAATACCACCCCGAGCCGCGGGTCGCGTCGATCGTCGCCTCGCATCACAAGCCCGAGTTCGTCGTCAACGTGAAGGAAACCGGCAAGATCCTCCTGGTCGACTACAGCGACATCAACAACCTGAAGACGACCGAGATCGGGGCCGCGCGCTTCCTGCACGACGGCGGCTGGGACAGCACCAAGCGCTACTTCCTGGTGGCCGCCAACCAGTCGCACAAGGTCGCCGTGGTGGACACGCAGACCGGCAAGCTGGCCGGCCTCGTTCCGGTCGGGAAGGTACCGCACCCGGGTCGCGGCGCGAACTTCGTCCATCCGAAGTTCGGTCCGGTCTGGGCCACCAGCCATCTCGGCGAGGAAGGCATCGCGTTGATCGGCACCGATCCGGCCAAACACCCGAAGAGCGCCTGGAAGATGGTGCAGATGCTCAAGGGCCAGGGCGGTGGCTCGCTGTTCATCAAGACCCACCCGAAGTCGAAGAACCTCTGGGTCGATACCCCGCTCAATCCTGATCCGAAGATCAGCCAGTCGGTCGCGGTGTTCAACCTGAAGAATCTCGACCAGCCGCCGAAGGTGCTGCCCATCGGCGAGTGGGCGGGCATCGGGGACCACGCGAAGCGGATCGTCCATCCGGAGTACAACAAGGCCGGCGACGAAGTCTGGATCTCGGTCTGGGCACCGAAGGACAAGACTTCGGCCATCGTGGTCGTCGACGACAAGACGCTCAAGCTCAAGACCGTGATCAAGGACGAGCGCCTGATCACGCCGACCGGCAAGTTCAACGTCTACAACACCCAGCACGACATCTACTGACGAGCGCAGGCAGGCGGCCACGCGACCCGTAGTCAGTCGCGAGACCGCCCGCAGACCGGATGGTGGTGCCCGGCGGCGCCACCGCTTACGCGGGTCAACGAGCGGGTCCGTGCCTTGCTACCTCCGGCGCGGCCCCTCGCTTGGCGGCTGCCACCGCTCGATGACCCGATGCGGCGGTGGCCGCATTTTTGTCAACGGGAGCCAGTCGACGATGCCGATCAGAACGCTGCAGCGTTTCGGCCAGCGGCTCTTTCTCGCCGTGGAAGGCCTGTTCGACCGGGCCTTCGGATCGCGCCTGAACCCGCTCTATCACCTGGGCGCGATCAGCTACTGGATGTTCTGGCTGATCGTCGCGACCGGCTTCTACCTGTACGCCTTCTACCGCACCGGCGTCGACACGACCTACGCGTCGGTGCAGGCGCTGTCCGACTCGCCGTGGCGGGTCGGCGGCATCATGCGCAGCGTGCATCGATACGCGTCCGACGCCATGGTGGTGACGATGCTGCTGCACCTGCTGCGACACTTCGTGTTCGGCAACTTCCGCGGCTTTCGGGCGTTCTCGTGGGTCAGCGGCGTGGTCCTGCTCTGGCTCGCCTACGCGTCGGGCGTCAACGGATTCATGCTGCCCTGGGACCGCCTGGCCCAGTTCACGGCCACCCGGACGGCCGAATGGCTGGACGCGTTGCCAGTGTTCCGGGGTGCGTTGGTGCGCAACTTCGTGCTGGCCGAAAACATCTCCGACCGCTTCTTCTCGCTGTTGTCGTTCCTGCACATCGGAATGCCGCTGGCGATGCTCGCGGGCCTGTGGATCCATACCCAGCGTGTGCCGGCGGCGCGCGTCATGCCGCCACGACCGATCGCGATCGGCACCCTGCTGGCCTTGGTCGCACTGGCACTGGTGCTGCCGATCGGCGGCCAGGGGCCGGCCGACCTGGGCAGCGAGGCCGCCCGCCTGTCGATCGACTGGTTCTATCTGGGCGCACTCGCGTTGCTGTCGAACTGGAGCCCGATCCATCTCTGGTGGGCGGTCGGCGCCGCCACCGCCCTGATTTTCGTGCTGCCCTGGCTGCCGCCACGCGAACGCATGGCAACGGGTCCGCACCGGGTCACCTACTATCCGATCGGCACCACGGTCCTGGCAAGGCCTGGCGAGACCCTGCTCGATGCCGGCTTGCGCGAGGGGCTTGCACTGCCGTTCGAATGCCGAAACGGCGGTTGCGGCGTGTGCCGTGCGAGCGTGGTGGCAGGCGAAGTGGCGTACGGACCGGTGCAGCCGAGCGCGCTTGCCCGCGCGGACCGAGCGCGCGGTGTGGTGCTGATGTGCCGGGCAAGCCCGACCAGCGATGTCTCGATCGAGGTCGAGCGAATCGATCGCGAGCAGCTCGCGCTCCCGGTCTACCGCGCCAGCATCGTGTCGATGGAACACCTGACCCACGACGTCATCGGGCTGGTGCTCGGGATCGAGGACGGTCGGCAGATCCACTACCTGGCGGGCCAGTACCTGAACATCGTGCTCGAGGACGGCGAACGGCGCAGCTACTCGTTCACGCACGCGTCGGGCAGCACCGATAGGATCGAACTGCATATCCGGCATGTCCCCGGGGGGCTTTTCACCGACCGCTTGTTCAGCGATCTGCGCGTCGGCGACTCATTGCAGATCGAGGGGCCGATGGGTGAGTTCGTGCTGCGCGAGCCGAGCGAGCGCCCACTGATCTTCGTGGCCGGCGCCACCGGCGCCGCGCCCGTGCGCAGCCTGCTCGAAGAGGCGTTCGCGCGCGGCATCACGCGCCCGCTGCACTTCTACTGGGGCGTGCGCAAGCGCCGCGATCTCTACCGCTGCGACGAGCTCGAGGCCTGGGCCCGCGAGCATCCGAACTTCCATTTCGTGCCGGTGCTCTCGGCGGCGGGGCCCGACGACGCCTGGGCCGGCAGGACGGGCCTGGTCCATGAGGCGATCCTGGCCGACTTCCCGGACCTCGCCGGCCATCTCGTCTACGCCTGCGGCTCGGTCCGAATGATCGCGGCGGCCCGCCCCGCCTTCATCGCCCAGGGACTGGACGAGAACGCCTGCCTGTCGGACGCGTTCGCCGGCACCGCGACGGTCGCAGTGCAACCCGCCGGCGGCGACTGAGGCATTCGCCGGGCCACGCCGAATCGGGGCGGAGGCGGCCCGGCTACGAGCGCTGCGCGCCGGCGCCGATGCGGGCGCCGAGCACCGCCACCAGCAGGGCCGTCATGACGTTGTGCACCACCGCGAGTGGCAGCGGATAGTGCAGACCCGCCATCAGCGCGCCGGTCACGGCGGCACCGCCGGCCAGGCCCGCGATCAGGCCAGGTTGCCACCCGTCCCGGGGCCCGGACGCGGGACGAAGCGCGGCCAGGACGCAGGAGACCAGCGCGAGCAGACCGAACAGGCGATGAACCACGTGCAGGGCTCGGCGGGCATCGTCGAGGGCCGGCGTCAGTGCCGGCGCCTGCGCCGGCAGGAACGGGTCGAGCAAGGCCGTCGCACCGGCCAGATCCGTGCCGCCATCGGCGCCGCAAAGTGGCAAGGAAGTACATGCGGCAGCCGCGAGCCGCGCACTGAGCAGGCCGCCGAGTGCGGTCTGCGCCATCACCAGCACGAGCGCGAGCACCGCCAGCGCGCGATCCCGGATGCTGCCATGCGAGCCGCGCGACGACGTATCGCCGGGGTTCGATCCGAGGGCGGCGAAAAGCCAGCCTGCGCATCCGAGCATGGCCATGCCACCGAGCAGGTTGCCGATCGTGACCGCCGGCAGCTTGGATGGCGTCGCGACACCGAGCATCGCGAGCGCAAGCGTCAACAGTACCAGCAGCACGGCTGCGCCCCGCATGGCCGGCGTTGACAGCGATCGCCAGCTCACGAACAGCATGGCCACGATCAGGATGCCCACCGAGCTCGCGCTGAGCCGGTGCAGCGAGCGCGCGATTCCGGTGGCGGTGCTGGTCGCGTCCGCCGCCGCGCCGGTCCCGGACGCGTGGCTCGCGTAGCACTGCGGCCAGGGCGAACAGCCGAGACCGTTCGAGCCCAGGCGCAGATAGGCGCTCGATGCAACGATCAGCACCAGCAGCACGAGCACCGTTCCGACCAGCAGGCGGGCGGTACGCATTCAACCGTCCATCGCGCGCGACTCGCGCATCGGCAGCACCCGCAACATCACCAGCACGAACAGCAAGCCGCCCACGATCGCCAGCAGGCCGCCGGCGCCCATCAGGCCCATGCCCGCGACCTGCGAGAGTGCATCGAGTGACTGCGCAGCACCGGCCGCCTTGCGCCGCACACCGTAGCCTCCGGACCAGACCAGGCCGGCAATGTGCATCAGTTGCCCGGCCGCATAGAGCCGGATCTGCCAGCGGGCCAGGCGCTCCGGCAGTGGCCGCTTGCCCAGCTTCGGGCCCAGAAGGTAGGCAATGCCCATCATTGCGAGCGTGACGCCGACGATCGAGCCGTGATAGTGCGCAGGCACCCGGACATCATCGCCACGGATCAGGAAGCCGATCGCGCCGCCGATCGCGAACAGCAGCATCGAGGCGAGCAGGGCCGATCGCAGGACGCGACGAGACCCGGTCGGCCGCTCGCCGATCAGCAGGCCGAGTCCCACGGCCAGGCCGATCGGCAGGATCGCCAACCCGCCGCCGAAGCGCATCAACCAGGTGAACATGCGCTGGTGCTCGGGGGCGAACACTGGCCAGCTCGCATAGATCATCGGCGAGACCAAGGCCGCGGCGGCGCCTACGCCGAGCAGCAGCGCCGCGATCCGTGGCGTCAGGGCCAGCCGCGCGCCACTCGCCGACGCGAGCCAGAGCCAGGCCACCAGCATCAGCAGGGTCCAGGCGAACTGGACCACGTGCCCCGGTCCCCAGAACAAGGCCTCGTAGTAGCTCGACGCCGACAGCGAAGGCGGCGTCTCGATCCACGACCACACCAGTGCCGCCAGCGAGAGCACGCCGGCCACGGCGGCACCGAGCAGGCCGAAGCGCAGGCTGTCGTCGCCGTCGTAGAGGCCGGTCGCGCGTACCGACGCGGCAAGGTAGCGCAGCAGGTCCACGGCAAAGCCCGCTGCGACCAGCGCAAGGCCGTAGAGGAACAACCACCGATCCAGCACCGGAACATAGTTCGACATGATCACCGCACCGGTGCCGACGAACGGCGAGGCGAGCATGCACGCGGCCCCGAGCGAAGTCAGGACCAGCGCCGTGACGCCGGCCTCGGGTCGCCGCGCTGGCGCAGCGACATTCAGCAACAAGCCGCTGCAGGCCACGAACCAGACCAGTACCGACAGGTCGACATGGATGACCAACGCGACTCGGAAGAAATCGGCCACCGGGAACCAGGCGCGCAGGCCCGGTGTGCGCGCGAGGACGAGCAGGATCGCGAACAGTCCCGACCCCGCCAGCGCGGCGACGCCGAGCCAGAGCCAGCCGATCGCTAGCCCGCGGCGCTCGGCCACCGGAACGGGCAGCGCAAAGCGTGTACCTGCGTCGAGCAGCGCACCGACATCTGTCCTGTAACGGGGTTCGAGCATGGGCTTCACTTGATCACGATGCCTCCGCGTTCGCCGGCCAGGTCGATCAGCACGACCTGGCCCGGCGCAGTCTGCAGGCGGGCCTCCCGCCGATACGTGAACTCGCTCTTCCTGACGTCGTCATTGACCTGAACGCTGATCCGATGCACGCCCGCCGGTATCGGCAGGCGCCGATAGGCATTGGCGGGACCGTCGCGATGCAATCCGGAGGGCTCGAAGCGTTCGTCGAGCATCACCGTGTCGTCGACCTCGAGACGTACGCGAACCGGCGAGCGCTCGCGCGGACACTCGATCGCCTCGCGCATGGTGGGGACCCTCGCGTCGAGCTCGGCCGCGCTGCGCTTGCGGCAGTCGGCGACGGGCCGGGCGGCATGAGTGAACGAAAGCCGCAACAGCGCATGGCCGGCAGGCAGCGGATGGTGTGCCGGCGCGTTGGAGAAGTAGCCGATGAAGGCCGCGAACGCGCCATAGAGGCAAAGCTGGCCCAGGAAACGTCCGAAGTCAGCCATTGCCACGGACTCCGTCGTCGGGCGGTTCGGCATGTGCCGCAAGTCCGGCAAGCCGAGCTCGAATCCGCAGGGTCGCGATCCGGGCTCGCAAGCGATCCTCGTGGCCGCGACCGTGCGATGACAACACGACCTGCCCGCGCTCGACGCCCATGCGCAGCGACGGCTCGCGCCGCCGCTCGAGCCGATCGGCGCAGAAGATGGCGCCAAAACGGTACTCGCAATCGCCCGGCGGGCAGGCGTTGACGACGACAGTCCCGGCGCCCTGGCGCAGCGCGTATTCGACGAAGGCCGGCGGGAGCTGGCCGGCGCAGCTCAGCATCACCGACTTGGCGCCCTCGACCGCAAGGGGCGCGGCCGCGCACTCGCAAGCAAAGACGAGCACGCCGCCACTGACCGGCAAAGCCAAAAGGGCCTCGCGAAGCCGTTCGCGGATCGCGTCGACCGGCAGTGATGGGATGTCGATGCCGCTCGCCAGCCTTTCGGTGCCGCGAAACGGCGTGGCCGACGGACAACTGCCAGCGCAGATGCCGCAGGCCGCGCAGTCGCCGGCCCGCACCTCCGCCATGGCGTGGTGACGACGCCGTTCCACGTGGGCGCGCATCACGATCGCCCCGTAAGGGCAGTCGTCGAAGCACCGGCTGCAACCGTTGCAGTTGGCGGGGTCGACGACCGCGGCAGGCAGCCTGGGGAGACGCCCGGACCAGGGCAAGGCGCACAGGAGGGCCGAGACGGCGCCCAGCACGGCCCAGGTCAGTCCGGGTGCGGCCTGGCCCGCGGGCAGCAGCGCCAGGTAGAACCAGTCGATCCGCAGCGAGGCGCCGACCCGGGCCAGATCGGCGATCGCGCCCAGCGGCGCCGGCCACGCGATCCCGAGCACAGCCAGCGTCGCCAGCATCCAGGCGCCCGTCGTGCGCCCAGGTGCGGTCCTGGGCGTCGTCAGCCGCTGGATGTGGACCCACATGCCGAGCAGCAGCAGCAGCGAAACGCCGATGTGCAGGAACAGCAGCAACGAGAACAGGCGGTCGGTCACATTGGCCTGGGCCACGGCGTTTCGCGTCAGCGCGGCCCCCAGGCCGGGTAGCCAGACCAGCCACTCCAGCAAGGCAGCGGCCATCCACGCGGCGGCATCGTCCCAGACCAGCCAGTAGCCCACCAGCCCCGATACGAGCGCCAGCACGACCAGCGACAGGCCGCTGACCCAGGTGAACCAGCGAAAGGCCCGGAAGCGGCCGAGCGCCCATTCGCGCAGCAAGTGCAGCACCGAGACCGCAATCAGCGCATCCGAGGCGTAGCGATGGATGCTGCGCGCAAGGCCGCCGAACCAGGCTTGGTCCTGATGCAGGCTGCGCAGCGACGCATGGGCGCCGGCCACGCTGGTATCGAAGAAGACATAGACGATGCTGCCGCTGGCTGCGACCGTCCAGAACAGGAAGAAGCCGACGGCGCCGAGTTGGCGCAAGGGATTGGCGTCGGCACCGACGCGGGCGTCCAGCACGCGATCGAGCGCGACCACGCAGCGGCGCGCGATCGTGTCCTTGGGCCTCATCCGCGACCGGGGCGCATCGCGCCCCGCCGGAAGCCGCGCCACAGCGTCCAGCCCAGTACCCCGAGCACGCTCGCTCCGACAAAGATCTCGAAGAACAGTGCGTAGTTCGCCCGGTAGGCGCCAGTGACCGGATCGTAGACCGTGCAATAGAGCTTGACCCGACGCCAGAGATCGCCTGGCGAAAGCGATTCGCGCGTCTGCCCCATGATCAGCTCGCGCAGCGGCCCCACCAGCAGCGGCAATTCGAACGACTCGCCATAGACCTGCCGATAGACCACGCCGTCGGGTCCGACCACGGAGACCTGGGTGATGTGGTCGAAGCCCTTCGGGGTGCGCTCGAAACTGAATCCGAAGTCGGCCGCCAGCGCCGCGACATCGGCGCCCTCGACGCTCGCGAAGCGCCAGTGCGCATCCGAAACACCGGCCTGGCGCGCGAAGCCGGCCATGGCCTCGGGTCCGTCGAACGGCTGGTTGAACCCGATGGTGATTACTTCGAAGCTGTCGCGTCCGAGCGCCTCACGGGCCTTGCGCACGGCGTCCGCAAGGAACCGGGTCGCGACCGGACATGACTGGAAGCAGCCGGTGTAGACGAACCCGAGCAGATAGGGGCGCCCGGCCAGCGACCCGAGACGAAAGGCCTGGCCCGTGCTGTCGCGCAGGAAGTAGTCGCCAACGCGACGACCGATCGCCGCCTGGCTGGCCGCCAAGGCGACGCGCGCGTCGGGCCCGGCGGCGAACGCCGGGCCGAGCGTCAGCCAAAGGACAAGCGCCATGCCCAGGCTACGCCAGCCCAGGATCGCGGGACCGATCACGATGCGCCCGCCGTCAGGCGCACCCCCGCGTCGAACATGACACCGAGCAGCACCAGCGACAGCTGGATCAGCGAGGCGAAGAAGCACCGCATGGCACGCGCGCGCGTCGGCTCGAGCACGAGCTGCCAGGCACGCAGCATGAACAGGGCGCCGCCACCGGCAGCGAACGCGAGATAGACCATGCCGGGCGTGAGCAGCGCCAAGGCGAGACTCAGCACGACCAGCACCACGGCATGAACGAAGATCACACGAGCCGCACGTGCATCGCCGCTGACCACGGGGAGCATCGGCACACCGGCCTCGACGTAGTCGGCTCGACATGCGATCGCGAGGCTCCAGAAGTGCGGCGGCGTCCAGAGGAACAACACCAGTGCGAGCAGCAAGGCCTCGGCCGACAGGCTTGGCGATACCGCCGCCGCCCCCGCCAGCACCGCAAAGCTACCGGCTGCACCACCGACCACGATGTTGGTCCAGGACCGCCGCTTGAGCCACACGGTATAGACGATCGCGTAGACGAACGCGCCAAGGAAGGTGAATGCCGCCGCCTCGGCATTGGTCGCGAACCAGGCGAGCGCGGCGGCCGATGCCACCAGTGCCGCCAGGAACCATGGCCAGCCCGCGTGGCGTCGAAGACGCCCGGTCGCGAACGGCCGGCCGCGGGTACGCTTCATGCGCCGATCGAGATCGGCCTCGAAGTACTGGTTGAAGGCGCCGGCCGCCGCTGAAGACAGGAACACGGCCAGGAACAGCAACGCGACTCGGGCGGGACCCGGCCCCGGCCCGGGCTCCACGGCCACACCCGCCAGCGCCGTCAAGGCGATGACCAGCCCGATGCGCAGCTTGAACAGATCGAAGATCATCCGCATGGCCACCTCCGCAACGACGGGAATCGCGCGGCGCCGCATGTCGTGCGCGGCACCGTCGCACTCATCGCGTCAACTGAGCCCCCACACGGTCGAGAGGTACTTCCAGTTCACGAAGTAGTACAGAATGAATGCACCCAGGAACACGAGCGCGAACACGAAGGTTCCGGGGGCCGCGAATCCGGCGCGACCATGCCCCGTCATCGCGGCCTCGACCGGCATCTTCAGTACGCTGCGCGATGTCGAGTACTCTCCCACGTCGAGCCGACGGCCCCACAAGAGCGAACCGACCGTGATGTAGATGTAGATCGCGCCGCCGATGATCGCCACCACGCCGGCGACGCCCATCAAGGCCAGCATCAGCATTGCCGTACCCGGGAATTCGTAGGGCAGCGAGGCCCCGGCGAAGGTCACGTCCCAGTGCCGACGCGGGATCCCGAGCGTGCCCGCCCCCATCATCGCCAGGCAGAGCACCCCCATGCCGAGGCCGAACAGATAGGGCTGCCAGCGGGCGAGCCCGGGGGCGATCATCTCGCGGTTGAACACCACCGGGATCAGGAAGTAGGTCAGCGACATGAAGGCCAGCGTGGTGCCGATCACGACGGTCGCGTGGAAGTGCCCCGGCACGTAGATGGTGTTGTGGATCAGCATGTTCAGCTGCTCGGTCCCCATCATCACGCCCGAGATGCCACCGAGAAACCCGAAGCCCATCAGCGAGATGAACATGCCCGAGAACACCGGGTTTCCCCAGGGCGCCCGTCGGATCCACTCGAACAGGCCCTTCGTGAATCCCTTCTCGCGTTGCGCCACCTCGATCGCGCCGGGCACCGTCAACCCGTGGATCATCGAGGCCAGCACGGCAAGGTACATCGCGTAGCTGGTATTGAAGACCTTCCACTCGGTACCGACGGCCGGGTCGGCCAGGATGTGGTGCGCCGACGCGATCTGCAGGAAGCAGATGTAGAGCACGAAGGCCGTTCGGCTCACGCGCTCGGACATCGGCTTGGCGCCGAAGACGATGGCCGCGATCGCATACCAGACCGCGACATGGGCCGAGACATTGATCTGCTGCGACGAGTGTCCGAAGGCCCACCAGATGACCCGGTACATCGCGGCGTCGATCTGCTTGATGTAGCCGACAGACCAGAGGAAGGTCGGAATCAGGATGATCGCGCCGGAGGCGATGGTGAAGATCGCGATGATCGCCGCCGTCAGCGCACCGAAGGTCACGAGCGGAACCGAGCCTTCGTAGGTCTTCTCCGCCTTCGCGACCACCAGGGTACCGAGGAAGACGAAGCAGGCGATCAGTGCGCCGACCGCGAACAGGATCAGCCCCAGGTAGAAGGCCGGATGCCCGGGAAGCGGCGCGTAGGAGGTCATCATGACGCTCGCGTTGCCGCTGAAGATCGCCGCATTGAAGGTGACCGTGCCGATCACCATCAACGCGAACGCGAGCCAGGCCCAGGACGGCGCAGCGAGCCGGGATTTCAGCAACGTCGAGGAGCAGAAATAGAGGATCGCCACCTCGAAGAAGATGATCCAGATCACGAGCATGTCCAGGCCATGCGCGGTCAGCAACATGTAGAAGCTCTCGGCATCCACCAGGTGGACCGCCTGCCAGCGCGTGAGCGTGATCAGCAAGGCGATCACCCCGCCGACCAGCAAGGCCACGACGGCGGCCACCGCGTTGAGCTTGATCAACGGTTCGGCGCTGCGATGAAACTGGAGCCCGGTACGCGGGCAGACTCTAAAGACCGGTTTTGACGCTGCCATGGCCGGCTCCTATTTCACGTAGATCCGAGACACCATCTTGTGATGCCCGATGCCGCAGTATTCGTTGCAAACGATGGCGTAGGTACCGCTGCGATTCGGCTTGATCGTGATCACGTGCTCGTAGCCGGGCAGCACCTGGACATTGATGTTCTCGGGCTGGAGCGAGAAGCCATGCTGGTAGTCCATCGAGGTCAGGTGAAGGCGATAGGTCTTGTCCTTCTCCAACTCGAGAATCGGCCACCAGGACCACAACCGCGAGATCAGGAAGACGTCGCCACCGGCCGGCGGGTGCACGACCGGCGTCTTCTCTGCCGTCTCGGTCCGTACCGTGTACTTGTCGACCATCTCCTGCGTTGCGCGCGAGAACATGTCGGGCCGCACGCGATAGGTCTCGGGAGACAGGTTCTGCTGCCCGAACACATGCCAGTACGGCATCATGAAGAACATCACCATGCACCAGACGAAGGCAATCGCGATCCAAACCATCTCGACCGAGTGGATCGGCTGCTTCCACCAGATGCGTCTGGCGGGCGGTTGAATGGCAGTCATCGGCGTACTCCGACTTTGCTTGGCCTACCGGGCCAGCGGTGAGATGGGTACGGAAAGAATCTCCATCACGCCCCAGACGATGTAGAGCACCGTCGGGATGGCGATCCCGAGGAACAACAACAGGAAGGGGTTGTCCATCAAGGCCTGCATCGCCGGGATTCGCTCTTCGGCACCTGCATCGTCGGCCGACGCGCTGGAATCGCCCGCGGGCTTGTCATCGCTCATCGTCTCCTCGCTGCTTCCCTTGTCGTGGCGTTCGACGATACTCGTGACGCAGCGCGACTAGCCTTGATCGGTGCTAAGAAAAATCGTGCTCGGTGCCGGTGCGGGTTTCGGGTGGCCGCGCCCGGGCGTAAGATCGAGGCGCACTTCGACCGGCAGGACAGGCCGGCGAGGAAGGAGGTAGCTCGCCATGCGCTCAACCGACATCAGCCCGGTGCGATTTCTGTCGCAAATGCCGATGTTTCGCCAACTCGGACCGGCCGAACTCGAGCGCGTCGCCGCGCGCACGCAGCAGATCCACCTGACACGCGGCGATGTGATCTTCCATGCCGGCACCGATTCGACCGGGATGTACGTGGTCATCTTCGGCCAGGTGAAGCTGGTGTTCACCTCGCCTCGCGGGGACGAGAAGGTGGTCGACGTCGTGCAGGCCGGCGGCACCTTCGGCGAGGCCGTGATGTTCCTTTGCAAGCCCTACCCGGTGACCGCGCAGGCACTGGGCGACACGATGCTGCTCTATGTACAGAAAGAGATCATCTTCGAGGAGATCCGTCGCGAACCGGACTTCGCGGCCCGGATGATCGCCGGCCTGAGCATGCGCGTGCATGGCCTGATGGCCGATCTCGAGGCCTACTCGATGCGCAACGGCGTCCAGCGGGTCATCGGTTTCCTGCTGCGCGAATGCGAGGAATCGCGCACGACGCCGGATGTCGAGCCCAACGGCGAGGCCGAGCTTCGGCTACCGACCAGCAAGAGCGTGATCGCGTCGCGGCTCAACATCACGCAGGAGCATTTCTCGCGCATCCTGCACGAGCTGATCCAGCGCGACCTCATCGAGGTCGACGGCCGCTCGATCCGGGTGCGCGACGTGGACCGCCTGCGCGAGCACATGAACTAGGGCCCAGGGCCCTGGGCGATCAGCCGCGGCCCAGCACCATCGACGCGCCCTTCTCTCCGATCATGATCGCAGCCGCATTGCTGTTGGCCGAGGTGACGGTGGGCATCACCGACGCATCGATCACCCTGAGCCCGTCGACGCCGCGGACCCGAAGCGAGGGGTCGACGACCGAGCGGGCATCGCTGCCCATCCGGCAGGTACCGCATGGGTGGAACACGGTCCCCCCGAGGGTTCGCGCGGCATCGAGCAGCTCGGCGTCGCTGCGGACGGATTCGCCCGGCAGGATCTCGGCATCCCAGCGCCGCCGGAACTCGGGGCGCCCGAAGATCTCGCGCAGCATACGGATCCCGGCCACCGCGGTGCGCCGATCCAGGGGATCGGCCAGGTAGTTCGGCTCGATCCGCGGCGCGACGGACGGGTCGGCCGAAGCGAGCGCGAGACGCCCCCGCGAGGCCGGCCGACATTGCCAGAACGAGGCGGTGAAGCCGGAGTAGCGATGCAGAGGTTCGCCCGGCTTGTCGACCGACAGCGGCATCACGTTGAACTGCAGGTCGGGGCGCTCGCCGATCGCGTGCTCGCTGCAGGCGGCGCCACCGACCTGGCCCGCGCCGACGGTCAGCGGCCCCGAACGAGAGAAAAGCCAACGGGCGCCCATGGCGGCCAGCTTGAGCGGATTGCGGACGGTATCGTTCAAGGACACCGGCTCGCGCAGGCGGACGATCGCCCTGACCTGATAGTGGTCCTGCAGATTGGCGCCGACCTCGGGCACGTCGGCCCGGACTTCGATGCCGTGGCGCTCGAGCAGGTCCGCGGGCCCGATCCCCGAGAGCTGGAGCAAGTGCGGCGACTGGATCGCGCCGGCCGCGACCAGCACCTCGCGCGCGACCCGGGCCGTTCGCGGCGTCCCGTCCCGGGTCCACTCGACACCGACCGCGGCGCCGCGCTCGACCAGCACGCGCGAGACCTGGGCATGGGTGACGAGCGTCAGGTTGGGGCGCGCGCGCACCGGATGCAGGAACGCACGCGACGCGCTCGATCGCCAGCCGTCCCGGATGCTCAGCTGGTAGGCGCCCACGCCGTAAGTGCTCTCGGCATTGAAGTCGGGGTTCGCCGGCAGCCCGAACGACTGGGCGGCCTCGAGCCAGGCCGCGCAACTCGCGTCGTCGTTTCGCAGGTTCGACACGCCTAGCTCGCCATGTCCGCCGCGATATTCGGACTCGCCGCCCTCGTAGGCCTCGATCCGGCGGAAGTGCGGCAATACCGACCGGAAGTCCCATCCGTCGGCACCAAGGCGCGCCCAGTCGTCGAAGTCCTCGTGCTGGCCGCGAATGAAGATCAGCCCGTTGATCGAGGATGAACCGCCGACGACCCGGCCGCGCGGCCAGGCGATGCGGCGCCCGGCCGTGCCCTCGCCGGGCTCGGTGTCGAAGATGCGCGAGAACCGCGGGTCGTAGATGCTGCGGAAGTAGCCGACCGGCAGGCGCAACCAGAAATGACGATCGGGGCCGCCCGCCTCGAGCAGCAGCACCCGGATCGCGGGATCGGCCGAGAGCCGGTTGGCCAGCACGCAGCCGGCCGAGCCGGCACCGACGATGATGTAGTCGTAGTCCTGCGCCATGGCCGTTCAACCGCTGGCCGCCGGCACCGCCTCCGGTCGTTGGCGGCGGGTGTCAGCGCCCATTCGTGGGCCCCAGGTCCAGCTTTGCCTGCGGGTCGCGCGGATGGTGCGGCCTGACCTCCTCGACGAACGGAAAGCGAGCCCTGGACTTCGTGGCGGTGGTGTTCGGATCGACGGCACCGCGCACGTAGCGCCGCGCCGAGTCGACCTTGGGTTCGTAGTCCCAGGCGGTGAACTGCCCCTGCAGCAACGCCTCCTGGGCGAACAGCCGGCGCCGCTGGGACTGGCGGATCTCCTGCTCCAGGCCGTCGTAGTCCCAGCGCTTCATCATCTCGGCGTGGAGCCTTGCTTCGGTCGCCGCATGCGCAGGGTCGCCGGCCAGGTTCGTGAGCTCGTTCGGGTCCTGGTTCAGGTCGAACAGCATCGGGGGATCGTGGCGGCAGTACACGTACTTGAACCCGTCCAGGCGAAGCATCAGCGCGGGCGCATAGACGCCCTCGCCGAGGAACTCCATCATCACGTCGTCGCCGCGGTCGCGATCCTCGCCGTGCATCATGGCCGCAAGGCTGCGGCCGTCGAGCGCATCGACCGGGTCGATGGGCTTGCCATCGGCCACCAGGTCATTGAAGGTCGGCAGCAAGTCCATCAGCGACACGCCGCGCTCCTCGACCCGACCACGATGCACGCCCGGGCCGGCCGCGATCATCGGGACCCGGACCGACCATTCGAAGGGCTGGAACTTGAACCAGGAACCTCGCTCGCCGAGCATCTCGCCATGGTCCGAGACGATGAACACATAGGTGTTCTCGGTGAACCCGGTGGCCTCGAGCACCTTGAGCAGCCGTCCGACCAGCGAGTCGAAGTAGGAGGTCATCGCGTAGTAGGCGTGACGCGCGGTGCGAATGTGCGCCTGGCTGATGTCGTGCTCGTCGCAGCGAATCGTATAGGCGTAGCGTCGCGACCAGGGATCGCGTTGCTCGATCGGAATGAAGGCTACCTGCGGCATGTCGATCGAATCGTGATCGTACAAGTCCCAGAACTCGCGCGTGGTCACGAACGGGTTGTGCGGATGGGTGAACGACGCCCACAACATGAACGGGCGCCGATCGCTGCTGCGCGCATAGTCCCAGAGCCGTTGCTCGGCGTGATAGCAGACCTCCTCGTCATAGTCGATCTGCAGGTTGCGCTCGCACAATCCCGCCTCGACGATCGAGCGCAGGCTCATGCGCGACGGCGCATAGGGCTGGTCGGTCTTCGACCAATCGGCGGTCCAGCCGAAGTCCGACGGATAGATGTCGGTGGTCACCCGCTCCTCGAAGCCATGCAACTGCTCGGCGCCGGTGAAATGCATCTTGCCCGACAGGCAGGTTCGATAGCCCTGGTGGCGAAGATAGTGGGCGAGCGTCAGCGTGGACGATGCGATGTCGCCCGCGTTGTCGTAGGCCCCCACGGCGGACGAAAGCCGACCGGTCAGCATCGCGCCGCGCGAGGGGCCGCAGACCGGGTTGTTGCAATAGGCGTTCAGAAAGGTCACGCCGCGCTCGGCCAGCGCGCTGAGGTGGGGAGTCCGCACCAGCGAATGCCCGTACATGGGCAGTACCTTGGCCGTGAGTTGGTCGGCCTGGATCACCAGGATATTGGGTCGGGTCATGGTCTGGGTTTCTCCGGGAACGGGTCAGGGCACGACCGGGATCGGCCGGGCCGAAAGCGGTGTCGTCATCGGCGCACGGCCATCGGCGCCTGGGGCCGCGGCGTCGGGCGACGGTGCGCGCGATAGCTGCCGAGCACCGACCACTCGAGGATCTCGGCGATCGCGCGGTCGCGCCGCGCACCGAAGGCCGGATCCCGCCAGCGATTGCGCGTCTCGCCCGGATCCTCGCCGAGGTCGTAGATCTCGCCCTCGTCGGTGCCCGGATAGATGACGTACTTCAGGTTCGCGTCGCGCCGCATGATCACATGCTCGGCGGCCGACTGGATGTGATCACGGCCGAGCTCGCCATAGACATGCTCGCGAAAACCGGTCGCCGTCGCATCGCCGTTGGCCAGCATCGGCGCGAGGCTGCGGGCCTCCCAGTGCGTCGGTGGCGTGATCCCCGCGAACGCCAGGATGGTCGGCGCCAGGTCCATCAGTTGCACCGGATTCGCGCACCGCAGGCCGCGCGGCGCCGCGGAATGATCGCCCAGTGCCGAGCGCGACGGCAGCCGCGCGATCAGTGGCACCCGGTTGACGCTGTCGTACATCGTCCATTTCTGGATGTGTCCGTGCTCGCCGAGTGCATCGGCGTGGTCCGACGTGAACAGGATCAAGGTGTTGTCGAGCACCTGGCGTGCCTCGAGCACCCGCAGGATCCGCGCGACCTGCGCATCGATCAACGACACATTGGCCAGATAGTGGCGTCGGATGCGCAGCAGATCCTCGCGGGAAAGATGGTCGCGCCAGGCGACCGAGTCGATGTTGAATCGCTTCATCGTCTCGCGCAGCGCCGCATGCATCGAGGGCTGTGCGGCCAGCTCGGCCTCGGTCGCCGGCTGCAAGGGCAGGTCCAGCCCGGCATAGCGCTCCAGCCATCGCGCCGGCGGGTCGTAGGGCGGATGCGGGCCGGGAAACCCGACCTGGAGAAAGAACGGCGCCTGGGCGCGCCGCTCCTCGAGCCACCAGGCCGTGGTCTCGCCGATGAACACATCCGGATGCAGGGCTTCGTCGAGCTCCCATTCGAAGCAGCCCAGCGCCCGGAGAAAGCCCGCCGGATCGGCCTGCGAGCGGGTGTAGCGCGACGGCTTGACCAGGCCGTGCGCTTTCAGGGCCTTGTCCCACTCGTCGTAGAACGCGCGCTCGTGCTCGTCGAGGAACAGCGGCCGATCCTTGTTCTCGACCACGAAGCGCTGGTGGAAGCCGCCGCTGGCGTCGTACGGATTGATGTGCATCTTTCCGATGTTCACGCAGTGGTAGCCGGCGTCGGCCAGCGTCCGGACCCAACTCGGCTCCCAGGGCTCGAAGTTCGTGTAGACCTGGGTGCCGTGCGGGTAGACGCCGTTGAACAGGCTCGCGCGCGACGAAACGCAGACCGGCGAAGTGACGAAGCACTCGGTGAACGAGGTGCCCTCCTCGGCCAGTGAGTCCAGGCACGGCGTATGAGCCCAGGGGCTGCCCAGCGCGCCGATCGTGTCGGCGCGCTGCTGGTCGGTGATGATCAGAAGGATGTTCGGACGCTCGCTCATGCCAGGAACCCGCCAGGACGTGGAATACGGTCGCGATCGACACCTATTTGGACGTGCGCTTGACGAACTCCTCGATGCCGGGGACGCCGATCTCGCGGTAGTAGCGCAGTGCGCCCGGATGCAGCGGAGCCGCGAACCCGTTGAGCACCGTCTCCTTCTTGACGCGACCGAATGCGGGATGCACGCCCTTGAGCTTGTCGAGGTTCTCGAAGATCGTCTTGGTCATCTGGTAGACCAGTTCCTCGGGCACCTTCTTCAGGATGACCAAGCCGTTGGACAGGCCGAAGCTCGGCGTCGGCGCGTCGACGCCCTTGTACAGCTTGCCGGGAATGTTCAGGCGGAAGTACGGCGGGTTGGCGGCATGATGCTTCGCATACATGTCGTCCGGAATCGGCAGCAGCCGGATCGAGCGCTCCGCGGTGAGCTTCTTGACCGGGGGCAGCGGAAAACTGCCGTTCCAGATCGCCGCATCGAGATTGCCGTCGGCCAGCATCGAGACCATGTTGCCGAGCCGGACACGGAAGGGCTTGAAATCGACATCGGGCTTCAGGCCCAGCGTTTCCATCATCGCGTCGGCATCGAGCATCGAGGTGCCGCCCGGCTGCCCCATGCCCACGCGCTTGCCCTTGAGGTCGGCGAGCGACTTCACCGGACTGTCGGCGAGCGTGACCACGTGCATGGCCACCGGCACGATCGCCATCCAGCTCAGGATCTGCCCCTTCTCGCCGCCCTTGAAGCTGCCCGTCGACGCGTAGGCCTGGTAGGCCGAGAGCGAGGTCGCCATCGAGGCCTCGAGTTCGCCGCGCTGCAGCAGCTTCACGTTGACGACATAACCCTTCGTCTCCTCCGCGGTCACGCGCACGCCCTTGACGTTGCGATTGATGACGTCGGCGATGCCGGCGGCCCAGGTGTAGGCGGTGCAGCCGACCGGACACGAGCCGATCGAGATGTTCACGTCGGCGGCACGCGCCGCGCCGGTCGGCCCGATCGCGAGCGCGGCAGCGGCCACCAGCGCGGTCGCGCCCAAGTTCCTGATTCCGTGTTTCATGTCCGTCTCCTCCTGGTTCGACCTCGGTGGGCCGTCATGTCTGGGTCGCCGGCGATTCCGTCGACCCGCGTCCGATTCACGATGCGCCGGGGGAGCGCAGCGGTGCCTGGGCGGCCCCGCGTTGCATCCATAGCAAGCTGGCGAGCAAGACGATGCCCGTCAGGTCCGTCTGCCAGGTCGAGCTGATGAGCAGGCCGGCGACCACGACATAGCCGACACGCTCGAACCAGCCGAGCCGGCGCAGCAACCATCCCTGCAGCGCGGCCGCCAACGCCAGCCCGCCGACGACGGCGGTCACGCCGGCGATGATCACCGCGGGCGCCGACGCACCGACGCCGAGCATCGCCGGGTTGTAGGCGAAGAAGTACGGCACCACGAAAGCGGCCGCGCCGAAGCGACAGGCCTGGACCGCGATACCGACCGGGTTCGCCTGGGCGATGCCGGCGGCGGCATAGGCCGCGAGCGCCACCGGCGGCGTGATCGACGAAAGCATGGCCGCGTAGAACACGAACAGGTGCGCAGCCAGCAGGTTCACGCCGAGCTCGACCAGCGCCGGCGCCACCAGGGTCGCGACCAGGATGTAGGCCGCGGCGGTCGGCAGGCCCATCCCGAGGACGAGCGATGCGGCCATGGTCAGCAACAAGGCCACGAACAGGCTGCCGCCCGAGAGCGTGACGACCAGCGAAGAGAACTTGAGGCCCAACCCGGTCAGGGTGATCACGCCAATGATGATCCCGGCCGTTGCGCAGGCGGTGGCGACCGGCAGGATCGCATCGGCGCCGGCCACGGCCGCCGCCACGATGCGCCGCGGGGTCAGCCAGGTGGCACGGCGCACGAAGCCCAGGCCGAAGGCGGCGACGATCGCCCAGAAGGACGCGTACATCACAGAGTAGCCGCCGATGAGCAACCACACGAAGACCACCATCGACAGCAGCAGGTGGCCGCCTTGCAGCAAGGCGCCGCCTACCGAGGGAAGGTCGTTGCGATCGAGCACGCTGATGTCGCGCTTGAGCGCCTCGAAATGAACCACGGCGAACAGCACCGCGTAGTAGACGAGCGCGGGCACCACCGCGGCGGCGGCGATGTCGAGGTAGTCGATCTCGGTGATGTCCGCCATCAGGAAGGCGGCGGCGCCCATCACCGGAGGCATCAGTTGCCCGCCGGTCGAGGCCACGGCCTCGACCGCGCCCGCGGTCCGGGCGTCGTAGCCATTGCGGCGCATCAGCGGAATGGAGATCGTGCCGGTCGTGAGCACGTTGGCCACCGCGGTTCCCGAGATCATGCCCATCAGGCTGGATCCGACCACCGCGGCCTTGGCCGGGCCACCGCGCATGCGCCCGGTCATTCCGGTGGCGATATCCATCAGCGTGCCGCTCGCCCCGGTGTGCTCGAGCACGGCGCCGAACAGCACGATCAGGATCACGAAGGTGGCCGAGACACCGAGCGGCGTGCCGAACACGCCGCTGCCGCCGAGGTAGAGCTGCGCCACGATGCGCTCGATCGAGTAGCCGCGGTGACCGGCCAGGCCCGGCAGCAGGTCGCCGAAATACGCATAGAGCAGGAACAGCAGGGCGAGAATCACGATCGCCAGTCCGATGGTGCGGCGCGTGGCTTCGAGCAACACGACGAGCGTCACGATGCCCAGCACGAACTCGGCGCGTGTCATTTCGCCGAAGCGCGCGGCGATCTCGTCGTGAAAGAGCACGTGATAGCCCATGGCCACGACCGACGCCACGAGCAGCAGGGCGGCGATCCAACGGCCGGGGCCGCGTCCCGGTCCCGACGGCGCCCGCATCGCGCCCACGAAGACGAGCGCCAGGACCAGGCCGAGGTGTGCGGGCCGCTGGATCATGTCGGGGAACACGCCGTAGAACGCGGTGTAGAGCGAGAACGCCGCCAGCACGAGCGCGAGGACGATCGTCACCGGGCCGGCGGGGCCGCCCGTTGCAGGCGGCGGCACCGTTGCCGCGAAGTCCACGTTCGACTCAGCCATCCGCGAACCCTCCGGCGACGCCTGCCCCGGCGCCGAACGAATCCAGTTCGAGCCCGGGCGAGTACACGTGATCGAGAAGCGCGACCAGGGCCGCCGCGTGTACCGGCGCCATCGTGCTGCGGGTCGTCTTGCGGACCAGGTCCGCGCCGACCGCGCCACCTTGCTGCAGCCCGCGCAGCAGTCCCCGGAAATAGCTGTCGTTGCGAGCCAGCGAACCGGCGACGATGACGACGTCGGGATCGAACGACAGGTCCACGTAGGCCAGCGCCCGTGCGAGCGCTACCCCCGCGTCGCCGAGCAGGCGACGAACCCGGGCGGCGCGGCTCGCGGTCGGGACGGTGGGTTCGATCAGGTCGTGGATCTGGCGCGCATAGTCGCGAACCCGCGCCGGCGCGTAGGCGGGTCCCCCCCCCTCGCCCAGCCGCACGAGCACGGACCAGCCGGAGGCCACGCAGTTCAGGCAGTCCGAGCGACCGCACGAGCAGATCATTCGCGTCGGCCGGGTCGGAAAATGGCCGATACGCCCGGCATGGAAACCCGCGCCGCGCATCAGCGCACCGTCGAACCAGACGCTCATGCCCAGCGTGGTGGCCGCGTGGATCAGCACCACGGCGCGCGCGTCAGGCGCGCAACCGTGGAAGGTCTCGGCCCGCACGAGCGTGTCGGCGACCCGCTCGACCGACACCGGCGCGCCAAGCGCAGCCTCGGCCCGGACACCGAGATCGAACGGCTTCCAGCCCAGATAGCCGCCACCCAGGACCACGCCACGCGACGGGTCGACGTTGACGGCGACGCTGAAGCTCGCCCCCGCGACCCGCGATGCGTCGATGCCGGCCGAATCGAGCAGCGACGCGATCGCGTCGCACGCCTGGCCGAGCACGGCCTCGCCGTCGCTGATGTCCTCGATCGCGATCGGCCGGGTGCCGATCGGGTTGCCGCAAAGGTCGACGACCGTCACCTCTTGCGAATAGGCGCTGAGTACGGCGCCGACGGCATAGGCGCCATCGGCCCGCAGGCCGAGCGCCGATGCCGGTCGCCCCCGGCCCGACGCCGGCGCCTGCACGGACTCGACCACCAGCCCCGCGACTTCGAGCTCGCGCACGATCCGGCCGATCGCCATCTGGGACAGGCCGAGACGATCGGCCAGCTCCCCCCTCGAGATGCCGGGCGAATCGAAGACGCCACGCAGCACCAGGCTGCGGTGCACGCGCCGCAGCGAGCCGGGTGTCCCCTTCACCGACAATTTATTAACCATTGGTGAATATATATCGACACCGAGGGGAGCTGTCAATCGCCCGAGCGCGATTCACCCGAGCGCGGCCCGCTTGGACTCGATTCGAGCCATCATCCGGGTCAGGTCGGCCTGCTCATCTGCGTTGAGCTGCGCACCGGGCGCGCGCAGGCGGGCGCTCGCGATCGCACCGCGGCGGCGCAGGATTTCCTTGCGCCACGCCAGCGCGACACCGGCCTGGGTCTCGTAGCGAACCAGGGGCAGGTAGATCTCGAACAGATCGTCGGCGCGGTCGCGATCGCCCGCCTTCATCGCCTGATAGACATCGACGAGCATCTCCGGATAGGCGACGCCGGTCATCGGGCCATCCGCGCCGCGAGCGAGTTCGAGCGGATAGAACAGGCCGTTGTTGCCGACCAGGATCGACGTCCGACGCTGGCCCTTGGCCTCGAGCGCGCGGATCCGGGAGATCTTGGTCAGGCCGGGCGAATCCTCGGCCTTGAGCATCACCACCTGGGGCAGCTCGCGCACGATGCGCGAGAACACCGGCACCGACATGTGAACGCCGGTCACCGCCGGATAGTCCTGCAGGCACACCGGCGTATCCGGCCCGACCGCGGCACAGGCGCCGGCGAAGAAATTGAAGAACTGCTCGTCGTGCTTCACCGATGGCGGCGGCGCGATCATGACGCCGGCAGCCCCCGCGTCCATGGCCGCTGCCGCCAGCGACACCATCGGATCGAAGGCCGGCGCGGACACACCCACGACGACCTTGACCCGGCCATCGACCCGGGCCAGAAAGCGCCGCATCACCGCCAGGGATTCTTCGCCGGAGAGCTTGTTCGCCTCGCCCATCACCCCGAGGATGGTCAGGCCGGCGATGTCGTGACCCAGGTAGAAGTCGGTGAGCGAGTCGATGCTGGCGTAGTCGACCGCCCCTTCATCGGTAAAGGGCGTGGCGGCAATGACGAAGACGCCGGCGGTATCGGTCTGGATGCGCTGCGACATGGCGGTCTGGACAGGGTCGGGTGGCAGACCCGATCATGTTACTCGACGGCTCGCGCCTGCTCGAGACCTTGCCGCTGTGAGCACCGCGCGCCCAGACAAGAACCGGACCGCCCCGGAGCGAGCACTGCCCGATTCACACGATCCATCGCCGGCCGGCGAACCCGCCCGAGCGGCTCCCCGGTCGCCGTTGCGGGCCGAGGCCTTGTTCGCGCTGCGCCATTGCGCGAGACGGTTGTGGCTGAGTGTCCGACGCTCGACGGCCGCGCCCTTGGCGTGGCAGCCCGAGTCACGGGCCCAGCAGGCATCGGTCCTTGCGGCCGCGCGTCGTCGCTACGACCCGGACCGCACCGGTCTTGTGATCGGCGAAGGCGGCGCCTCCGATGCCGATCGTTGCCAGGCACTGGCGGCGACCCGACGCGCGCTGCTCGACTCGGATCGGACCGATACATCGGTGATCTTCGGTGCCGTGATGGCGGCCGACGGCATCGAAGTCCAGATCGACTGCCTGGTCGCCGATCGCAGGTCCGCATTGGGTCGGTGGCGCCTGATCGCGGTGAAGGCCAGCGCGGCGCCCAGGCGCCGGTACCTGGACGAACTCGCGCTCCAGGCCCGGATCGCGCGCCTCGCGGGCATGGACCTGTCCGGCGTTTCCCTCGCCCACCTGAACGCGCGCTGGGTCCGCCCGGTCGACGACGACGAATCGGGTCTGCTGCTCGAGTCGGACATCACCACCGCAGTGGCCGGGCGCGAACCCCGGATCGAGCGCTGGATGGCAGCGGCCCGCGATGCGCTCGGCAGCGATACGACGCCGCTGCCCACGGCCGGCCGGCATTGCGACGCGCCGCGCCGATGCGAGTTTCGCCACGACTGCCCGGCGGTCGCCCCGGACGTCGAGTTCCCGGTCGCGTGGCTGCCTGCCGTGCAGCGTCGCAGCCTTCGCGAGCATCTCGCCGATCCGGCGGTGCGCGACCTGCGCGACGTGCCCGACGCACTGCTCGATGCCGACCAGCGACGGGTCAAGACGCACACGCTCGCCGCCACGCGCCACCACGACCGGGACGGGGCCCGGCGCTTGCTGGACACCCACCCGGAACCGGCCTGCTTCATCGACTTCGAGGCGATCGCCGCCGCGGTCCCGCCGTGGCCGGGCATGAGACCGTTCCAGCCCGTGCCCTTCCAGTTCTCGTGCCACCGCGTCGACGCCGGCGGGCGAGTGGTCGAGACCGCCTTCCTGGCGCTCGGCCGCGACGACCCGTCGCGCCCGTTCGCGTTGGCCCTGATCGCTGCCTGCGGTGACGCGGCGACGATCTATGTGTACGACCAGACGTTCGAGCGCGCGCGAATCCGCGAACTGGCCGAACGCTTTGCCGACTTGCACGAGGCGCTGTCCCGCATCGAGGCCATGCTGGTCGATCTTCACCCGATCGTGAAGGCGCATTTCTACGACCCCTCGCAACATGGTCGCTGGAGCCTGAAGGCCGTGCTGGCGGCGATCGCACCCGATCTGGCGCACACCGCGCTCGACGGCGTGCGCAGTGGCATCGACGTCCAGCACGCCTGGCTCGAGGCGGTCGACGACGCCACGACCGCGAGTCGCCGTCGCGAGATCGAGTCGCAGCTCCTCGCCTATTGCCGACTCGACAGCTTCGGGCTGCTGCGCATCCGCCAGGCCTTGCGCGGCGACCCGCCCAGCGCGACCCGCCATCGGCGCCTGTGGCAGGATCTCGGCATCGCAATGGAGACGGCAGTGACCCTCATCGAAACCCTTCGCGCGGCACTTGGCGCCGAGAACATCCTGGTCGGTGCGCAAATCGGCGATCGCCACCGCGGCGACTGGCTGATGCAGGCCCCGGCCGACGTCGAGCCGATCGCGCTGGCGCTGCCGCGCGACACGGCCGGCGTGTCGGCGGTGCTGCGTGCGTGCAATGCCGCCAGGGTCGCGGTCGTGCCGCAAGGTGGCCTGACGGGGCTGACGGGCGGCGCGATCCCGGTGCACGGCGCCGTGCTGCTATCCCTGGAGCGGCTGCGGGCGATCGAGGAGGTCGATCCGATTGCCGGGACCATCACGGTACAGGCGGGCGTGGCGCTTCAAAGCGTCCAGGAGGCGGCCGACGCGCTGGACATGCTGTTCCCGCTCGACATCGGCGGTCGCGGCTCCTGCCAGATCGGTGGCAACCTGTCGACGAACGCCGGCGGGAACCGGGTGCTTCGATACGGCATGGCACGCGAGCTGGTGCTGGGGATCGAGGCCGTGCTCGCCGACGGCACCGTGGTCAGTTCGATGAACAAGATGCTCAAGAACAACGCCGGCTACGATCTGAAACAGCTGTTCATCGGCTCGGAAGGCACGCTGGGCGTGATCACACGCGCGGTGCTTCGCCTGTTTCCGAAGCCAATCACGACCAGTACCGCGCTGTGCGCATTCGACGACTTCGAGCAGGTCTATGCGTTCCTGCGGGCCGCGCGCAGCCATCTGGGCGGTACCTTGTCCGCGTTCGAGCTGATGTGGGCGGCGTTCTACTCGCGGGCGGTCGCCGACCGGACGCCGCCACTGCCCACCGGCCACATCGCCTATGTGCTGGTGGAGTCGATGGGCACCGACCCCACCCGGGACGGCGAGCATTTTTCGGCACTGATCGAACGCGCGATCCACGATGAGGTCGTGGTCGACGCCGTGGTCGCGCAATCGATCCGAGAGACCCGCCAGCTCTGGGCCGTGCGCGACATGTCGGGCGAACTGGTGCAGGCGCTCGCGCCCGTGGGCAACTACGACGTGAGCATCCCCACCGCCCGGATCCAGGCCTTCGCGCTCGAACTCGACGCGCGGCTCAAGGCGCGCTGGCCGGGCGCCGAGGCGATCTGCTTCGGCCACCTGGCCGACAGCAACCTGCATCTGTTCGCGAAGGTCGACGAGCGCCCGTTTCCCGAGCACGAGCTCGACGAGATCGTGTTCGGCACCGTGCGCGACTGGCAGGGGTCGATCTCCGCCGAGCACGGCATCGGGCTGCTCAAGAAGAACTACCTCGATTATTCGCGTTCGGCCGAAGAGATCGCCCTGATGCGGCGACTGCGCGCCGCGCTCGACCCCAACGCGATCCTCAATCCGGGCAAGGTATTCTGACGGCCCCGATCAGCCGATCTCGAGCAGCCCTCGCGAGTACTGCTCGTCGAATACCTGCTCCAGGTAGGGATGCGCACCGCGCAAGCCGTCGACGACCCGTGCCGCCCATTCGAAGTACTCGCGCTTGCGCTGCCCCGACCAACCATGGGGCGGCGCCTCGACCATGTCGCGCAGATTGCAGATCTTGTCCGCCAGCTTGACCAGCTTCGCCTCGGGCGATGCGTACGGTGCACGTTCGACCTGGAGTTGCTTGCGGACATCCTTGGGCAAGGCCTTGTCATCGGTGACCTCGGCCACGATCATCTCGATGCGCGCGCCGAACTCGTTTCGCAATTCCTGGGGCGTGGTGTCGGTGTCCTCGATGGTGTCGTGGAGCAGGGCCGCGCACAGGACGTCGACATCGGCCACGCCCCCGGCATTGGCGAGCAGGTCTGCCAGCGCGATCGGGTGATTGATGTAGGGCGAGGCGGCACTGTCCTTGCGACGCTGCGAGCGATGCTTCTCGGCCGCGAATGCGGTGGCCTTCAGAAGCAAGGCGATACCGTCGTGATGCAGTGGCAGCGGAATGACGCGATCTGTCATGTCGTTGGCTCCACGGGCATTCTATGGCATCGCGGCGAATCGCATGCCGTACGGCGGGGCCCGCGCGGGCCAGCGTTCCAAACTGTAAAAGCGGGCGACACCGCCCGGCACGGGCCGGCATACTGCGCCCATGATCAAGAAACTCCTCCTCGGACTGGTCGCCCTGGTGGTGATCGTGGTGGTGGCGGCGGTCGCGCTGCTGCTTTTCGTCGATGTCGATCGCTTCAAGCCGCAGATCGAGTCCTTCGTCTCGTCGCACTACGGGCGCACCCTCAAGATCGACGGCCGCCTGTCGCTGTCGGTGTTCCCGAACATCGCGGTGGCGCTGCCGAAATCCTCGATATCGGGCCGTGACGGCCAAGGCGAGTTCGCAAGCCTCGGCGGTGCGCGCGTCAGCGTGGCGCTGATGCCGCTGCTGCGCGGCGAGGTCCGGGCGGACACCATTCGGATCGATCGTCTGCGCGCGCGCCTCGAGCGTGACGCCAAGGGGCGCCTGAGCATCGACGACCTGGTCGGCGCCGACAAGGCCTCGGCCGCCAAGCCGGCCCCTGCCGAAAAGGGTGCCACCGGCGGCAGTGCGCCGCTGGCACTCGCGATCGGCGGCATCGAACTCAACGATGCCGAGATCGTCTTCGACGACCGCCAGGCGGGCAACAGGATCACCGTGTCCGGGCTCGACCTGAAGACCGGCGCGATCGGCAATGGCCGGCGCACCCCCCTGACGCTGGGCGCCCGCTTCGCGAGCACCCGGCCGGCGGGCAACGGTGAGCTCTCACTCAAGGCCGAACTGGCGCTGGATCCCGCGGCCAAGCGGATCGCGCTCTACGGGCTCGACGCGCGCGTGGGCACGACGCTCGACGCCACGGCGATCGAGGTCAAGCTTGGCGCGCCGGCGCTCTCGGTCACGGGCGACGCGCTCGGCGCCGACGAGATCCGGATCGACGCCACGCTCGCCCAGGCCGCCCGGCGCGTGGTCGCGGCGCTGAACACATCGCTGAAAGGACGACTGGACAACGGCGTGTTCGAGCTGCCGGCATTGCGATCCGAGGTCACGATCGAGGATCCCGCGCTGCCGGCGAAGTCGATGAAGATCAGCAGCGAAGGCTCCGCGCGCATCGACACCCGTGCCCAGGTCGTGAACGCGCGTACCACGGCCCGCATCGGCGATGCCACGCTGAAATCCCAGGTCGACGTCAAGGGCTTCGCGCAACCGGCGATTCGCTTTACGCTCGACGCCGATCGCCTCGATCTCGATGCCCTGATGCCGGTCGCTGCCGGCGCCGGCGCCCCGGCCCAGCCGAAGGATGCAAAGGCGGCATCCGCACCGGCCGACACCCCGATCGACCTCTCGCCACTGAAGACGCTGAACCTCGACGGCAAGGCCAGGATCGGCGAGCTCAAGGTCCAGGGGATGCACGCGAGCAAGATCGACGCAACGATTCGTGCCAGCGGCGGCCGGCTGGACATCGCGCCGCTTTCGGCCGAGCTCTACGGCGGCCAGCTCGCGGCGAAGGCGAACGCCCAGGCCGGCGGCAACCGGCTCGGCCTCGACGCCCGCCTGACCCAGGTGCGAATCGGACCGTTGGTCAAGGACGCGACCGGCAAGGACATCGTCGAGGGTAGCGGCAATGTGCAGATCGACGTGAACACCGGCGGCCCGAGCGTTGCGGCGCTGAAGAAGGCGCTCGCTGGCAAGGCCGCGGTCCAGTTGCGCGACGGCGCGATCAAGGGGATCAATCTGGGCGAGTCGCTGCGCAAGGCCAAGTCCGCGCTGGCGGGCGGCAAGGCCGAGTCACAGGCGGCCGACACCGCCCAGAAGACCGACTTCACCGCGATGAGCGTGTCCTTTGCGATCAGCAACGGCGTGGCTCGCAGCGACGACCTCGACGCCAGGTCGCCCCTGCTGCGGATCGGCGGTGGCGGCCAGGTCGATCTGGCCGCCTCCACCCTCGACTACACGGTACGTGCATCGGTGGTCGGCACGTCCACCGGCCAGGGCGGACGCGACCTGGCCGAACTCAACGGAGTCACGATTCCGGTCCGGCTCAGCGGCCCCTTCGCCGCGCCGACGTGGCGGATCGACTGGCAAAGCGCCGCGCGCGAGGCCCTCAAATCCAAGGCGGGCGAGAAGCTCAAGGAAAAGCTCGAGCCCGAAAAGGAGAAGCTCAAGGCCCGCCGCGACGAACTGCGCGACAAACTCAAGGGCAAGCTCGGCGACCAGCTCAAGGGGCTGTTCAAGTAGCGCCCGCACGAAGCACGAGACGACCATGCCGCCCGATCGATCCGACGTCGCCACCCCGGCCGCCGAACCGAGTCCGGTCCCCGGCGTCACGCTGCAAAGCGTCCGCGCCAATCGCATCACGCAACGCTACGCGCAGGCGGGCAGCGGGCCACTGGTGCTCCTGTGCCACGGCTGGCCCGAGAGCTGGTACTCGTGGCGGCATCAGCTCCGGGCGCTGGGCGAAGCCGGCTATCGCTGCGTGGCGCCGGACATGCGCGGCTATGGCGGCACCGATGCCCCGGCCGACATCGAGGCCTACACGCTGTTCGACCTGGTCGGCGACATGGTCGAGCTGGTGCATGCGCTCGGCGAGACCGAGGCGGTGATCGTGGGTCACGATTGGGGCGCTCCGGTGGCCTGGCATGCGGCGATGCTGCGTCCGGACCTGTTTCGGGCCGTGTGCGGCATGAGCGTGCCCTGGACACCGCCGTCGTACATCGACTTGCTCAGCGCGCTCGAGAAGTCGGGCGTCACGACCTTCTACATGCAGTATTTCCAGACGCCGGGCGTGGCCGAGGCCGAACTCGAGCGCGATGTGCGTGCGTCCTTGCGGCGCCTGTACTACACGGCGGGCGGCGAGATGACCGACACCGGCAAGGGCTTCGCGATCCTGCCGCCCGGCGCCGGCATGCTGGCCAATACCGTCGATCCCGAAACCCTGCCGTCGTGGCTTGGCGAGGCCGATCTCGACTACTTCGCCGGCGAATTCGCTCGCACGGGTTTTCGGGGCGGGCTGAACTGGTACCGGAACCTGCGACGCAACTGGGCCCTGCATGCGCCCTGGCGAGGACAGGTGATCGAGCAGCCATCGATGTTCATCGCCGGCACGCGCGACGGCGTGCTGCGCTTCCCGGCATCCAAGGCCCAGATCGATGCCTATCCCAGGACGCTGCCCGGCATTCGCGGCTGCCACCTGCTCGAGGGCGCCGGTCACTGGATCCAGCAAGAGCGCGCCGATGCCGTAAACGCCTTGCTGCTCGAGTTTCTCGCGGGCCTTTGAGCGCTCGAAGGCGTCCAGGCTCGTCCGATGCCCGCCAACCGGCGCACGCGCTCAGGCGAGCGACAGCTCACGCGTGAGCATCGGGAAATGCAACACCGCGCCCGTGAACGGCGGGAACTCGGCGAAGTCGCGGCGCATCTCGTCGCGAACCGGGGAGTTCAATGCCGCGGTCAAGGCGGCGGGATCATCGAACACGACCTTGTTGCGCTGCATGCAGTCGGCCCGTCGCCAAGGCAGGAAGCCGCACCAGTCGAGCCGCGAGCAGATCTCGATCTCGCGGATGCCGGGGAATCGCGCCATCAGCGGCGGATGATGGTGCACGTAGTGCCACATCCAGGCATTTTGGTCCGTCGCCGGACCATCATAGGAAACCAGGTAGGTGCAACGCGTGCCTCCCGAGCCCGGAACCTGCGAGGGCTCCGGCACCGGGAACCGCCGCACGTACATTGCCTGCTGCGAGGCATCGTCGTGACGGACCTCGGGCAGCAGATCCGGCAGCCGCTGGAGTGCGGCACCGGGCGCCAGCGCGGCCTCGAGCGCGGGCAGCCCGTCGAAGTGCAGCTCGATCGCCAGCACAGGCGGCGAACCATCGTCCAGGTAGGGGTCGTGGGTGGTCGCCGGCGTGTGGACCAGGCCACGGCTGAGCGCCGGCGTCCTGGCGAGCAATTCGGACACGCCCGCCAAGGCGTCGTCGCCGACCCTCGAACCGGCGCCAGCGCGCACGACCAGGAACCATGCGACGCTCATGCGCAGACCTGCAGGATCATCTCGACCTCGACGGCGATCTCGTTGGGGAGCGTGACCATGCCCACCGCCGATCGCGCGCCGCGTCCGCGCTCGGGACCGAACACCTCGACGAACAAGTCCGAGAAACCGTCGATGACGGCCGGCGTCGCGGTGAACCCGGGGGTGGCATTGACCATGCCCAACACCTTCACGACCCGCTCGACGCGATCGAGCGAGCCGAGCACGTCTCGAATGTTGGAGAGCATGTTCAGGCCGACCAGGCGCGCCGCCTCGTAGCCCCGCGCGACATCGAGCCCGTCGCCGAGCTTGCCGGTGATCGCGCTGCCGTCCGCTCGCCGGGGGCCGCAACCCGACATGAACAGCAGCCCGCCGCTGACCACGCCGCCCACATAGTTGCCCACCGGTCGCGGCACCGGCGGCAGGACGATCCCGAGCGACTCGAGTCGTTGATCGACATTCATGGCAATCCTCCTTGATGGCTCATGCAGGTGCACCGACGATGCCGGCCGTCACCAGCGCATCGATCTCTGCCCCGGGCAAGCCCAGCTCGGCGAGCACCTGCCGGCTGTGTTCGCCGAGACCGGGCGGCGGCGAGGCGACCGACGGGCCATCCTCGGAGGCCAGGTAGCCCGCGCCGACCAGCCGCACCGGGTGCTCGACGCCCATGGGCGCCGGCACGTCGATGAGCACGCCGCGCGACGCGAGCTGTGGCTCCGCCACGGTGTCCGCGATCGAGTTGACGCGAGACACGGGAACCCCGCGCCGCCCCAGGCGGGCCGACCAGTTCGAGGCCGTGTCGCTGGCGAAGCATTCGAGCAGGATCGCGTGCAGTTCCGCTGCATGGGCCCGACGCGCGTCCGTGTCGGCGAATCGGGCGTCGGCGAGCAGGTCCTCGCGTCCCATCTCGGCGCAGATCGCATCGAAGTGGCCCTGCGTGGTCGCCGACATCAGCACGATGCCGTCGGCGGTGGCAAAGGCGTTGGCCGTCGGAAGCCGGGTGGCCGAACTGTTGCCGATCAAGCCACCGGGATTGCCGTCGACGAGGAACTGGGCGAAGGCCGACGACTGCATCGTGATCGCCACATCGAGCATCGCGATGTCGAGGCGCTGGCCGCGTCCGGTGCGTTCACGCCGGAACAAGGCGCTGGAGATCGCGAATGCCGCGGTCAGGCCCGTGGCCATGTCGACCGGAAAGTAGCCGGTGCGCATCGGTCCGGACTGCGCGTCGCCGTTGTTCGCCATCATGCCCGACGCCGCCTGGATCGCGCCATCGTAGGCAGCGTCCCTGGCGCGCGGCCCACCGTTGCCAAAACCCGTCACCGAGCAGTAGACGATGCGCGGGTTGATCTCGAGCACCGACTCGTAGTCGAGTTCGAGCCGATCCACGACCCCGGCGCGGAAGTTGTGCAGCATGACGTCGGCGCGCTCGATCAGCCGGTGGGCCACGGCCATGCCGCGCGGCGCCTTCAGGTCCAGCGCCAGGCTGCGCTTGCCGACGTTCAGGGACATGAAGGCCGAGGCCATGTCCGCCTGGGCATAGCGGCTGGGCAGCATGCGGTTGCGCATCTGGTCGCCGCCGGCGGGCGGCTCGACCTTGATCACGTCGGCACCAAGCAGCGCCAATTGGTGCGCGGCGAAGGGCCCCGCCAGGACCTGGCTGAAATCGAGGACGCGGACCCCGTCGAATGCGGCGGGCATCGGGCGACTCCTTTGGGTTCGGTTGGTAGCGACTATTCTGGCTTACCCGGCGACGGGGCGAAGCAGGCTGGTGCGAATTCTCGGATCGCATCCCGCGCCAATCGCCCACGGCCCGACGCCATGAAATCATTAGCAACTATCTGAAATCTCGAGAAATTGTCGGCTGCGCCCCGGTCTCCGAGCGTATGATCCGGCCGCAATTCGCACCGTCCGGTGCGATCGATTCGAATCCGGAGACGAGCCCATGTCACGCCTGTCCATGTTGCTGCGCGCAAGCACCCTCGCGTTTGCCCTGCCCGTTTGCGCGATCGCCCAGGCGGCCGATCCCATCGTCGTCAAGTTCAGCCACGTCGTCGCCGAGAAGACGCCGAAGGGCCAGGCGGCGCTCAAGTTCAAGGAACTCGCCGAAGCCAAGCTGCCGGGCAAGGTTCGCGTGGAGGTGTACCCGAGTTCCCAGCTCTTTGGCGACGGCAAGGAACTCGAGGCATTGCTGCTTGGCGACGTGCAGTTGATCGCGCCGTCGCTGTCGAAGTTCGACCGCTACACGAAGAAGCTCCAGGTCTTCGATCTGCCATTCCTGTTCTCGGATCTCGATGCGGTCGAGCGATTCCAGGCCGGCCCGGCCGGGCAGTCGCTGCTCGACGCGATGAAATCGAAGAACCTCAAGGGCCTGGCCTATTGGCACAACGGCACCAAGCAGCTTTCGACCGACAAGGACCAGCTCAAGCGCCCCGAGGACGTCAAGGGCCTGAAGTTCCGGATCCAGAGTTCGGATGTGCTCGAGGCCCAGTTCCGGGCGCTCGGCGCCAATCCGCAGAAGATGGCGTTCTCGGAGGTCTACCAGGCCCTGCAGACCGGGGTCGTCGACGGCCAGGAGAACACCTGGTCGAACATCTACTCGCAGAAATTCCACGAGGTGCAGAAATCGATCGCGGTCACCGATCACGGACTCGTCGAGTACCTGGTGGTGACCAATGCGAAGTGGTGGGATCGGCTGCCGGCCGACATCCGCAAGGGGCTCGCCGAGGCCATGGCCGAAGCCACCCGCTACGGCAACGGCAAGGCGGCCGAGTTGAACGCAGCCGCACGAACCAAGATCGAGGCTGCCGGCAAGGCGCGCATCGTCGCGCTGACGGCCGAGGACAAGGCCGCCTGGCAAAAGGCGATGGCGCCGGTGTGGAAGAAGTTCGAAGGCGGCATCGGCCGCGACCTCATCGACGCGGCCTTGAAGGCGAACAACAAGTAATCCGCGAGGCCCGCGCGCGCTCGGGAGCGATCGCTTGAGCACGATTCGCCTGCTGCTCGATCGGCTCGAAGAAGGGCTGATCGCGCTGCTGCTCGCGTCGATGACCCTGATCACCTTCGGGCAGGTGGTCGCGCGCTACGTGTTCAACTACAGCTTCGTCTGGGCGCTCGAGCTCACGACCTTCCTGTTCGCGGGGTTGATCTTCATCGGGATGTCCTACGGTGTTCGCGTCGGCGCGCATATCGGGGTCGACCTGCTCGTGAAGTCTCTCGGCCCGCGCGCCGCACGCGTCCTCGGTGCGATCGCGGCGCTGCTGTGCATGAGCTATGCGGTGATCCTTCTCGTCGGCGGCTGGCAGTACGTGGCGAAGATGTACGACGTCGGCATCCTTGCGCAGGACATTCCGATCGAGCAGTGGATTCCGCGCGCGGTGCTGCCGGCCGGCTACGCGCTGCTGCTGCTTCGCTTCACTCAGGTGTTCTTGCGGATCGTCACCGGCCGCCAGATCGGGCTCGGACTGGTCGACGAAGCCGCCGAGGCGCTCGCCCAGCAGCACGAAGAGGCGACGCAGCCGCGATGACCACCGCCTTCCTGTTCATCGCGCTGTTCGGATGCATGCTGATCGGTATCCCGATCGCCATCGCGCTCGGCCTGTCATCGCTGCTGACGATCCTGTTCTTCGCCAAGGACTCGCTCGCCTCCCTGGCGCTGAAGGTGTTCGAGTCGTCCGAGCATTTCACTCTGATGGCGATTCCGTTCTTCATCCTGTCGGGCGCCTTCATGACCACCGGCGGCGTGGCGCGTCGGATGATCCTGTTCGCCAATGCGTGCATCGGCCATCTGCGCGGTGGACTGGCGATGGCCTCGGTGCTCGCCTGCATGCTGTTCGCCGCCGTATCGGGTTCGTCGCCCGCGACCGTGGTGGCCGTGGGCTCGATCGTGATCGGCGGCATGGTTCGTGCCGGCTACACCCAGGCGATGGCCGCCGGCGTGGTGTGCAATGCCGGTACGCTGGGCATCCTGATACCGCCATCGATCGTGATGGTCGTGTACGCGGCGACCACCGAGACATCGGTCGGCAAGCTGTTCATGGCCGGTGTGATACCGGGCATCTTGCTGGGCCTGATGCTGATGCTCGCGATCTACGTTCGCGCGCGCGTGCTCGACATTCCACGCCAACCTCGGGCGACGCTGGCCGAAGTGCTTCGCACCGGACGCGATTCCCTCTGGGGCCTGCTGTTGCTGGTGATCATCCTGGGCGGCATCTACGGCGGCATCTTCACGCCGACCGAGGCGGCGGCGGTGGCCGCGGTCTACGCGTTCGTGATCGCGGTCTTCGTCTATCGCGACATCGGCATGAAGGACGTCCCGCGGGTGCTCGTCGATGCCGGCAAGGTGACGGTGATGCTGATGTTCATCATCGCCAACGCCTTGCTGTTTGCCCATGTGCTCACGACCGAGCGTATTCCGCAACTGATCGCGGAGCAGATCCTGGCCTGGGGCATGTCGCCGTGGGTGTTCCTGCTGGTACTCAACGTGCTGCTGCTGATCGCCGGCAACTTCATGGAGCCCACCGGGATCATCCTGATCCTTGCGCCTATCCTGTTCCCGATCGCCACCCGACTGGGCATCGACCCGGTTCACCTGGGCGTGATCATGACGGTGAACATGGAGATCGGCATGATCACCCCGCCGGTGGGCTTGAACCTGTTCGTGACCTCGGGCATCACGGGCATGCCGGTGATCGACGTGATCAAGGCGGCGCTGCCCTGGCTCACGGTCCTGCTGGTCTTCCTGGCGATCGTCACCTACGTACCCGCGCTCTCGCTGTGGCTGCCGGCGCGCGTGTTCTGATCGCGACTGCAACACGTCGAATTCTCGGTGAGAATCCCTGCCAGCGGCACGCCGCGGCATCATGCGACCACGGGAGGACCACTGGTGACGATCGACACGATCACGATTCTGCACCCCGGCGAAATGGGCGCGGCCATCGGCGCCCGACTGCGCGAGCGCGGTCTTCGCGTGCTTTGGATCGGCCAGGGCCGCGGCCAGGCCAGTCGTGACCGCGCGCGGTCGGCCGGCCTCGAGGAGGCCGGATCGCTGGCTGGTGCCCTCGCCGCGAGTCCGCTGACGCTCTCGGTCTGCCCGCCGCACGCCGCGATCGACACCGCGCGGGCGGTGGCCGCCTGCGGCTACGCCGGCACCTACATCGATGCCAATGCGATCGCCCCCGCCACCACGCTGCAGGTCGGCGAGATCGTCGGCGCCGCGGGCGCCCGTTTCATCGATGGCGGCATCGTCGGCCCGCCGCCGGGGCCGAACGACCCACGCGGCCGCGCGAGGCTCTATCTCAGCGGCCCCGAGGCCCCCGCGCTGGCACCCGCCCTCACGTCGGGGGCGCTCGAAGTAGTGGCTCTCGATGGCCCGATCGGCCAGGCCTCGGCGCTCAAGGCGGCATTCGCCGCCTGGAACAAGGGCACGCTCGCGTTGCTGGCGAACGTCCTGGCATTGGCCGATGCGCACGGGGTCGATGCGGCATTGCAGGCTGAATGGGCGCAGCGCGACCCGGAAGTGATCGACCGCTTCGGCCGGGTTTGCGCGAGCGCTCGCAAGGCCTGGCGCTGGCACGGCGAGATGGACCAGATTGCCGCCGCCTTCGAGGCCGCGGGCCTGCCGGGCGGCGCCTGGGCCGGCGCGGCCGAGATCTACCGACGACAGGCCGGATTCAAGGACGATCCAGGCGCGCCGGCGCTCGCGGCCATCGTGGCGGCACTCGGTGCCCGGCGCTCGCCGTCGGCGCGCTAGCGGGCCGTCGAAGACCCGGGCGGGCGCTCGCGCTACGGCGAGCGCGCCACGTTCTGCTTCAGGATCCGGCTCGACTGGAAGCGTCGGTTGACGATCCACTTGTTCAGCGGCGTCTGCGCGCTGCCCGACGTGTAGTAGTGGATGCTGTTGTAGAAGACGAAGTGTTGGCCGTTCACCTCCTCGGCGGTCGCCACCTGGAACTCAGTCCACTTGTAGTCGGCGATCGTGACGGTGCCACCGCGCCACCAGGCCCGGCTCTCGCTGCGTTGCGTGGGCGCGGTGTTCACGACCAGGCGTAGCCATTTCGGCCTGGGGTCCAGCCGCGCCAGCGCCTGCTCGGCGGCGGCGACCAGCTTCGGGTCGGTACTGCGCGCCTTGGGCATGCGCACATCGGCCAGCACCGTCTCGAACAGCGAATCGATGCGCTGGCGCCGCTGGTCGATGGCCGCGATCGCCTGCGCTGCCTGCGTCGATTCGGGCTGGCCCAGCGCCCGGTCGATGACGCGACCGTTCTCGACCGCCTCGCGCGCCGCGCGCAACTCGCCGACGAGCTTCTCGTACTGTCCTTCGGCCAGCAGCGCGTTTCGTACCTGCCGGGTGTCACCGGGCTTCAGGTTCGAGACGAACTCCACCTCGCTGCCCTTGCCGACTCGCGACAGCGGCGCGTAAAGGGCACGCCGCGTGTCCTCGACCGCGCGCCGGATCGCCCCGTTGACCCGGCTGCCGATCGTGCCGTTGAGCGCATTCTTTACCTCGCGCTGATGCTGCCCGGTGGTGGCCAGCACCTGCCGCAACCAGGCCGCATGCCCACCGGCCTCGCGCGCCAGCGTCGACATGTAGCCCGCCCACGCCTGCGCGCGTTCGGCCGTATAGGGCGGCGCCAGTGGCTCTGGCGGCTTGACCGCGCGGTAATGCCGCTCGATCTCGCCGACTCGCGCAGGGATGTCGCCGAGCGATCGATAGGCCGCCAGGGACGGCTTCTCGATGGCCGCATAGTCGTTGGCAAGGCGCTCGACTCGCGTGCCCAACTCGCCCACGCGCGGATCGGCGGCAAACGGAGCGAAGCGGGCGAGGCCATTGCGCAGGAAGTTGACGCGCCCGCGCCAGTTGGCGAGCTCGCGCGCGTCGTGCAGCGACTTGGGATCCAGGCGCGCCAGGCTCTGCGTGGCAGAGTCCAGGTCGCGCGCGAGCTTGTTGAACTTCACGACCTCGTACGACGGCATCTGCGACGCGGCAGGCGCCGCAGCCGCAGCCGCAGCCGCAGCCGCGGGCCGGGCGCGGGCCGCCTGAGCCGAGGAGGCCGGCCCCGGGACCCTGGCACCGGTGGCCGCGGGTGCGGCGACCGGCGCGGGGGACGTTGGCGCGGGCGCCGGGGCCGACAAGCTGGCAAGCCGGGCCCGGTATTCGTCCAGTCGGCCCTTCTGCGCGGCCCAGCCGGGATCGGACGGCGCGGGCGCGGCCATCAGGCGCTGCTCTGCCAGCCTCAGCACGCGTTCGACCCGCTTGATGTTGGCGGTCTTCGAAGGTGTCAGCGCCGGTAGTTCGCGGGCAATCCGGTCGAGGTCGTAGGCCACGGCCGCGACCGCCCGATCGACCGCCGTCTGCGCCGCCGCCCAGGGGGGCGCAACGGCTGCCAGGCCGCCTGCCAGCACCAGCCCGGCCCAGGCAAGACGCCCGCGGCCCCGCGCGCCGACACGGACGGACTCCACTGGCATGGCCACCGTCTTCTTTCCCATGTATCCGCTCCCTCAGCGTCGATTCACGATCCAGCAGGGTCAAGCGCGGCCCGGCGATCGGGCGAGCATAGGCGCACGCGCACGAACCGCCCATCCCGGCAATCGGGGAGGCCGCGGGGCGCGGGGATCGCCGGCGGGCTTCGGACCCGAGCGCTGTCCACCCATGGCGCGGCTCCGCTAACATGGCCGTCCGGTCTTCGTCGCGGGGGGGCGTGTGCACCGTCCATGGACAGGCCGCGCAGCGGGGCTGCGCGGCCGCGTGCTGTTGCTTTCCTTGGCCATGTCGTGGGTGGCGCCAACGGCGGCCCAGGTCGTGCTCGACGGTTCGGTCGGGCCCGGCGGGGCCCTGACCGGCCCCGACTATCGCATCGACGCCGCGCTCGGCGCCCAGCGTGGATCCAATCTTTTTCACAGCTTCGAGCGCTTCGGACTGGCGAGCGGAGAACGCGCCGTCTTCGCGGGTCCGAATGGCATCTCCAACATCATCGCGCGAGTCACGGGGGGAACGTCCAGCCGGATCGATGGCACCCTGGCATCCGAGATCGCCGGCGCCAACCTCTTCCTGCTCAACCCGGCGGGCATCGCCTTCGGCCCGAATGCGTCGATATCGATTCCGGGCGGCCTCTACCTCAGCACGGCCAACCGCCTGCTATTCACCGACGGAACGCACTTCGATACCGACGGCGGCACCGCGCCGCTACTGAGTTCGGCACCGCCCAGCGCCTTCGGATTCGTCGACGCCAGGCCAATGGACATCCGATTCTCGGGGGTCCATCGCAGCGAAACCAACGCGCCCTTCGGGCCTGGCGCCGGCGCGGCGCCGGGCGCCGATCTCCATGTGTCCGCAGGCAATATCGACCTCGAGGACGGCATCGATGCCTCCGGCGCGCGCGTCGCCGGCCAACTGGTGTCCACGGTCGGCCATCTCACGCTCCACGCGATCGGTGGGCCGGGCGAGGTAGCGATCACGCCGAACCCCGCCGCGCCGGCCAACGGGCGCGTCGCGATCGGCGGCAGCAGCCGGGTGCTGCAACAGGACGGGCGGGGCATCCTCATCCGCGGCGGCGAGATCCTCGTTTCCGATTCCGCTTCGATCGTGTCGCGCAGCTACCTCAATCCCGAGCCGGGCGATCTCGAGCTCTCGGCCCGCGACATCCGCCTGCAGGGCGACGCCCAGATCCTGTCGCTGAACACCTTGTCGGCACCGGGCGCCACGCTCCGGCTGCGCGCGAGCGGTCGTTTCGAGATGGGCGCGGACATCGCCGACCAGAGCGGCTACCTGCCGGTCGCCCAGGTCGGCAGCGGCACCTTCGGGCCTGCGCCAGCCGGCGACGTCCGGATCGAAGCGGGCGCCATCGTGCTGCGCGGCCTGTCGATCGTCGCATCGCAGAGTGCTGCCAGCGGCAATGGCGGTCGGGTATCGCTCGTTGCCGGGCAGTCGATCGAGCTCGGCGACGTCGCAGCGGTCTTCTCTTACGGAACCAGCACGGGTCGCCCCGGGACGATCCTCGTGCGTGCGCCGCAGGTGGCCGTGCTCGGCGACGCCGGCATCGGTGGCGACGCGCTGGCCGCCGGCGCATCGGCAAGCGCCGACATTCTCGTATCGGCGCCGCAGCGCCTGCGGGTCGCCTCCTCGGGCGGGATCACCGCCACCACGACCGGCGCGGCCGACGCCGGTTCCATCACGATCAAGGCCGGGGAGCTCGACATCGAGCGCGGGTTCGTCGCCGCGACGTCCAGCGCGGCCGGTTCGGCCGGTCGAATCGACATCGACGCAGCGACGCTGACGATCGGTGCCAGCGCCGAAGTCGCCACCGGTGCGCGAGCCGACGGCCATGCGGGCGACATCACGATCCGGGCCAACCGACTGGTCGTCGCCGGTGGTCGTATCGAGGCCGCGTCAGGCACGCAGGGATCGGTCTCGACGTCGGTCGGGCGCGCGGGCTCGATCCGAATCGATGCCGACACGATGACGATGGACGGCGGCGCGGTCAACGCGTCCACCGCGAGCGCCGGCGACGCCGGCAACGTCGTGATCCGCGTGCGCGCGCTGGACATG
>JACKLP010000011.1 GCA_024235875.1 Burkholderiaceae bacterium
GGCGCTCGAAGACCGCGGGCAACAACAGGTCGCGCTGGAGGTCGTTGGCGGCCACCGTGATCGTGGTGTCGAGGCGGGCCGGATCGAAGCCGGCCTCGTGCGCGAAGCGGCGCATTTCGCCGAGCAGGTCGCGGGCACGGGTGGCCAGGCGCATGGCGCGGGCGGTGGCGACGACGCCCCGGCCGGACTTCACGAACAGTGCGTCGCCGACGATGGCGCGTAGCCGATCGAGGCGGTGGCTGACGGCCGACTGCGTGACCCCGAGGCGCGCGGCCGCACCGGTCACCGAGCCTTCGTCGGCAACCGCGACCAGCACGGCCAGCAGATGGCCATCCAGGCTCAAGTGATCGATTTCCTTCATGACGGGTATGACTATCTACCTGTTTCAAAGATGCGTCCAGCGCGTCAGACTCGCATGCTCAGGCGGCAGGCGGCGTGCGGCGCGAGGTCGCCGAGGACCGGCGTGATGCGCCCGGCATTCGGGCGGCGGCAACCCAACGGAGGCGTTCATGGGCAAGGACAAGCGGCAGATCCCGGGCACCACGGTGTTCGGCGCCGAGATGGCGCGCAAGGGCTATGCGCTGAACAAGATGTGCTTCTCGTTCAACGACGCGGCGAACCGCGACGCCTTCGTGGCCGACGAGGACGCCTACTGCGCGCGCTTCGGCCTGAATGCCGAACAGCGCGAGGCGATTCGCCACCGCAACGTGCTCGAGCTGCTCGCGGCCGGCGGCAACGCGTACTACCTGGCCAAGTTCGCCGGCATCTTCCACCTCGACATGCAAGACATCGGGGCGCAGCAGACCGGCATGACCAAGGACGAGTTCAAGGCCATGCTCGCGGCCCACGCGAACGACTGAGTGCCGAGCCCACCCGCCGACGAAACCAAAGACGAAGAGACCGGAGAATCCCATGGCCGAGATCGCTGGTGTCCTGATGATGTCGCACGTGCCCGCCATCGGCGGTGCCATTGCCAAGGGCGTGCAACAGGAGCCCTACTGGAAACCTTTCTTCGACGGGTTTCCGCCGGTGCGCGATTGGCTCGCCCAGGCGAAGCCCGACGTCGCGGTGATGGTCTACAACGACCACGGCCTGAACTTCTTTCTCGACAAGATGCCGACCTTTGCGCTGGGTGTCGCGCCCCAGTACCAGAACGCGGACGAAGGCTGGGGCATTCCGGTGGTGCCGCCCTTCGAGGGCGACGAGGACTTGTCGTGGCACCTGCTCGAATCGCTGGTGGATGCCGAGTTCGACCCGGTGAGCTGCCAGGAGATGGCCGTGGATCACGCGTTCACGCTGCCCTTGCAGCTTTGCTGGCCCGACATGAAATGGCCGGTTCGCACCGTGCCGGTGGTGGTCAACACCGTGCAGTACCCAATGCCGTCGGCCGCGCGCTGCGCGAAGCTTGGTCGCACGATCGGCGATGCGATCCGGGCCTGGGACAGCGACGCGCGCGTGGTGGTGTTTGGCACCGGTGGCCTGTCGCACCAGCTCGAGGGCGAGCGCGCGGGCTTCATCAACAAGCCATTCGACGAGAAGTTCATGGCGAGCATGGTCGACGACCCTGAATGGGCGACGCAGTTCTCGATCCACGACATCATCGAGAAGACCGGCACCCAGGGGCTCGAGTTGCTGAACTGGCTGGCAGCGCGCAACACGGTGCCCGGGACCATGCGCACCGTCCATTCGAACTACCACATCCCGATCTCGAACACCGCATCGGCGCTGATGGCGCTCGAGCCGGCCTGAAGAAGGGGATCAGCGGCCGACGTCGGGTCCGGGCGAGAACGGCGGCCCGAATCGGGCCTGTTCGATCTCGACGCGATAGAAGGCGAAATAGTCGTTGGTGCCGATGAAGTTGCCCCCTTCGACGCGAGTGGGCACGCGAAAGCCGTCGAACTCGCGATAGTCGGACAGTTCGCCACCGAAGGGCTGGATCCGATAGCGCTTCTCGGGGTTCGCATTGCTCCAGCGCGCGATCGAGACCCGGGTCGGCCGGCCGTCCTCGTCGACCCGAATGTCGACTGCCTGGACCCGTTCGCCATCGCGGACCGTGGCGCGGGCGGTGTTCTCGTCGACGGCCTCCCAGCGCGTGCCGTGGGCCGGCAGCAGGGCGGCCGGGGTCCAGATCGCCGCCTCGGCGAGCGTGCGACCGAAGGCCGATCGCGCATGGTCCGGGTCGCCCCCGGCGCGCGCGACCGGCACCAGATCGAACAGTCGGAATCGGGTCCAGGATCGTGCCCCGAGCTGGCCGTCGGAGCCGACGATCCGCACTGCGCCATCGCCCATCCGGGCCTTCCAGACGAAGCCGGCCGGCGGCACCAGCAACTGGTGTGCGCGCAACGCTTGCTCGTTCGGGTTCGCCTTGTCGCCGAGCGCGAACACGCCGTTCATCCGAAGCTCGACCGCCGTCCGCAACCGGGTGCCGGGTCGGATCGTGAATTCGAAGTAGCGTCGGGCCGGCTCGGGCAGCCCGGCCACCATGTTCGCGTCGAACACAGCAGCGCTGTCTTGCACAATGCTTGCGAGCTGAGCCCAGGTGCGGGCGTCGTCGCGCAGGTCGCGATGCCGAAGCAGCATCAGGCCCGCCGCACCGGCGGCGAGCAGCATGGCCAGGACGAGGAGCGTGGCCTTGATCACGCGCGGTGCCCGCACTCGCATCGCATGGCGTCGTCGCGCGATCGGAAACCTCGGTGCAGTCGCCGGCCCGCTAGTGGATCTCGCGCGCGTTCGCCATCGCCTTCTTGAGCTTGTGGATGTCGAAGTCCTCGGCGCGCGCGCACGCGAGGACCACCGCCTCGCGCCGGACCAGCAGGTCGACGGCGCCGGCGATGTCCTTGAGCACCTCGGTGGGGATCACCACGGCTCCATGGCGATCGGCATGAATGATGTCGCCGTCGGAGACCGCCATGCCGTAGATGTTGACGTCGCAGCCGAAATCCTCGACGTGCACGTGCGCGTGGCTCGGTGCCACCATGCCCGCCAGCAGCTGGAAGCCGGGCGCACATTGGTCGAGATCGCGGATCGAGCCGTCGGTGACCACGCCCTCGCAGCCCAGTCCCTTGTGGATGGCCGTATTGACTTCGCCCCAGAAGGCGCCGAAGCCGGGGATCGGGTCCAGGTCCTGGATAACGGAGATGCTGGGCAACGGGTCCTTGGCCACGTACTCGTAGTAGGGTTCGCGGCGCGCGGCAACGGCGGGCGATGCCGGCGTGAGCGAACGGATCGTCGCGGTGCGTGCGAAGCCGACCATCGGGGGCATCGACGGATCACGGCAGATCAGCGGCCGGGTCGTGAAACCCGTCGCGCGACGCGATGGCGCGACGATCTCGAGCGCATTGCAGATGGTCGGGGTGTCGTAGGCTTTCAGGGCCGCCAGGTCCTCGGCGGTAATCGTGACCATGTCGCGCTCCTTGGTTCGGTCGGGTCGTGCTCATGCCGATGTTAGCCCCCACGGCGTCGCCCGGGCGCATGCGGACCGTGCAGGCCTGCCGATTGGCTATGATCGTGGAACCCGGCGGCCGGCAGATCACATTCCGGTAGACCGAGAATTGGCCCGCGGCGGTGCCGCGAACTCGCGCAGCGCGCGCGTCGAGGAGACCCGATGTCAGTCGAGAACGTCAGCGACGCCCCCCAGGGCTTCGATACCGCCGCGGTCGAACGATGGATCGGCGCGAACCTGTCGTCGCTCGTGCCGCCGCTGAGATGGGAGCGACTCCCCGGCGGACATTCCAACCTCACCTACCGGATCACCGACGCCTCGGGGCGGGTGGCGGTGATCCGACGCCCGCCGATGGGCGAGCTGTTGCCGATGGCGCACGACATGGCGCGCGAGTGGGCGATCATCTCGGCGCTCGCGCCGACGCCGGTGCCGGTGGCGCAACCCCTGGGGTTTTGCGATGACCCGGCCGTGACCGGCGCGCGCTTCTACGTGATGGGCCACGTCGACGGTCGGCCGATGTACTCGGGCGAGGACGTCGACGCGATGGTGCCCGAGCCCGAGCGCCGCGCGCTGGGCTGGTCGTTCATCGATACGCTGGCTGCCTTGCACGCGGTCGACCCCGATGCGGTCGGGCTGGGAACGCTTGGCAAGCGCGACAGCTACGTCGGTCGGCAGCTTCGAACCTGGTATCGCTCGTGGACGGCGTCGGTCGACGACGCCAGGTACGACGACGAGCGCGCGCACTCGCTGCAGAAGTTCCTGGCCGAGAACCTGCCCGAGCAGGAATCGGTGCGCGTGGTGCACGGTGACTTCGGCCTGCACAACGTGCTGATCGGGCCCGACTGCCGGGTGGCGGCGGTCGTCGACTGGGAGATCTCCACGCTCGGCGACCCGCTCGCCGACCTGGCCTATGCGCTGAACCAGTGGGCGGAGCCGGGCGACGCGGTGCCGGTGCGCGAGAACGCACCGACGATGCGCCCGGGCTTCCCGACCCGGGCCGAACTGGCCGCGCGCTATGCGGATCGAACCGGTCGCGACTTGTCGCGACTCTCGTACTACCTGGCGTTCAATTGGTGGAAGAGCGCGTGCATCGTGCACGGCGTCTACGCGCGCTACCTGGCGGGCAAGAAGAGCACCGAGGGCGTGGACCTGGCGGGGCTGAAGAACCAGTTCGTGCGCTACCTGGGGCTGGCGCAGCAGGCGATCGGCTGATCCGGGCGCCGGATCGCCGGGAGCAGGCCTGGCCGGCCTCGACGGGCGGCTCAGGCCGCCAACGGCTGAGGTGCTGCCGCGGCGAGCATGGCGCCGATCTCCGAGCGGCACGATCCGCATTGCGTGCCGGCGCCGGTACAGCGCCCGATCTCGTCGACGCTCGCACATCCGCGTTCGATTTCGCGTGCGATCGTCGCTGCGCCCACGCCCGTGCAGGCACACACCGTTGCACCGGCATCCTCTCCGGTGTCTCCGGGTCCGCCGGCGAGCAAGGTCGCCAGCGGCGCGCTCGGCGCCGGTTCGCGTAGACGATCGACCAGCCAATTGCGTGCCACCGCGACCGGCGTCGGCGCCGCGAACAGGGCCCCGGCCAGGCGGCCGTCCCCGCTGGCCGCAGCACGAAAGCCGCCGCCGACGTCGTCGCGGTAGATCGCGAGCGGCTGGTCGTCGGTGGTGCCAAGCAGTCGGCGGGCAAAGCCGGGCCAGTCACTTGGCACGCGCTCGAGCGCCGCTTCGATGCGCCAACCGCCGTCGCAGGCGGCCACCGACCAGTAGGCTGCCTCGATCGCGCGGGGTCGGGTGCGCGAGACAGCAAAGATGAAGCTTGCCATCGTGCATCGCGTGATCCGCACGAAGGTTTGCTTGGATGCCGGCTGGCCAGAGACCGGATCGCGCTCGGATGGGATCAGGGCTCCGATGCGGGCCATCGAGGCGAACTGGTCGTTCCAGTGCATCGGCGCGAAGACCGAGCCGGCACGCTGGCGCGCCGTGATCAGGGCGCGCAGCAGGACCTGTCCGTGGCCACTCTCGACGCGCACGATGTCGGCATCGTCGATGCCGGCCACGCGTGCATCGTCGGGATGAATCTCGACGAAGGGTTCGGCGATGTGCGCCGACAGCCGCGGGCTGCGGCCGGTGCGGGTCATCGTGTGCCAGTGGTCGCGCACCCGACCGGTATTCAGGGTCAGGGAGTACTCGGTGTCGGGCGTGGCCGCGTCCAGGGTCCGCACCGGCAGGAAGCGGCCCTTGCGATCCGCGCTCTGGAAGCCGCCGTTGGCGAAGAACCGTCGATCAACGGCCGCTTGCCCGCGACCCTGTGGCCATTGGAACGGTTCCAGGCGCGCATAGCCGACCGCGTCGATATCGGCATGTGCACCGATGTCGAAGGCGCGACGTCCGTCGTTCTCGAAGTCGGACAGTCGGGCATGCTCGGCGAAGATCGCGGCCGGGCCGTCGTACTCGAACGCGGGTCCGAAGCCCATTCGCCTTGCCACCTCGGCGAGCTGCCACCAGTCGGCGCGCGCCAGGGCTGGCGCCGCCATGAACGCGCGCTGGCGCGAGATGCGCCGCTCGGAGTTCGTCACGGTCCCGTCCTTCTCGCCCCAGGCGAGCGAGGGCAGGCGCACATGGGCGAGTGGCAGCGTGTCGTTGTGCGCGACGACATCCGAGACGACCACGAACGGGCAGGCGGCGATCGCGCGTCGCACGCGATCCGCCTCGGGTAGGGAGTCGACGGGATTCGTCGCCAGGACCCACAGCGCGCGAATACGGCCGGCCTCGATCGCCTCGAACAGGTCCAGCGCCTTCAGGCCGGCGCGAACGGCCATGCGCGGCGAGCGCCAGAAGCGCTGCAGTCGGTCGCGATCGGCCGGCTCATCGATGTCGAGATGCGCCGCCAGCATGTTGGCGAGCCCGCCGACTTCGCGCCCACCCATCGCGTTGGGCTGGCCGGTCACCGAGAACGGGCCCATGCCCGGTCGCCCGATCCGGCCGGTGGCGAGGTGGCAGTTGATGATCGCATTGACCTTGTCGGTACCGTGCCGTGACTGGTTGACCCCCTGGCTGAAGATCGTCACGACCCGGTCCGTGCAGGCGAACATCGTGTAGAAGCAGGCCAGTTCGGCCTCGGACAGGCCGGTCAGCTCCGCCGTCTGCGCGCGGGGCCGCTCGCGAGCGGCGGCGAGCGCCGCCTCGAAGCCGCGCGTGTGCGCGTCGATGTACGCGCGATCGAGCGTATCGGTCGCGGCCAGATGGGCGAGCAGGCCGTTGAACAAGGCCACGTCGCCATCGGGACGAACCGCCAGGTGCAGGTTCGCGCGCTCGGCGCTCATCGTGCGGCGCGGGTCGATGACCACCAGCCGCATCTGCGGTCGTGCCTGCATCGCTGCCACGATGCGCTGGTATAGCACCGGGTGGCACCAGGCGAGATTCGAGCCGACCAGCACGACGAGATCGGCCTGCTCCAGGTCGTCGTAGCAGCCGGGCACGATGTCGGCGCCGAATGCACGTCGGTGCCCGGCCACCGTGGAGGCCATGCATAGCCGCGAATTGGTGTCGATGTTCGCGCTGCCGACGAAACCCTTCATCAGCTTGTTGGCGACGTAATAGTCCTCGGTCAGCAACTGGCCCGAGACGTAGAAGGCCACCGAATCGGGGCCGTGCGCGTCGATCGTGGCGGTGAAGCGTTGCGCGACGAGCTCGAGTGCCTCATCCCAGCCCGCCCGACGGTTTCCGATCTCGGGGAATCTCAGTCGATCCTCGGGCCCGAGGGTCTGTGCCAATGCGGATCCCTTCGAGCACAGTCGACCCCGATTGGCCGGGTGCGCGGGATCACCTCTGACCTCGAAGCCGCCCTCGGGCGACGGCGCCACGATCACGCCGCAACCGACGCCGCAGTAGGGACAGGTGGTGCGCACCGTGCCTGCGGCCGGGGCGATCGGGATCGTCGTGCAAGCGGCGCCTGCCATGGTCAATCTCCGCTCGCCTCGGCCGGCTCGGGCACGATCGCATCGAGATCGAGGATCAGCTCGCCGTCGCGATTCTCGATCCGGAAGATCGCCACCGCCCCGTCGTCGGCGCCGGTGGCGCGGCCGGTCTCGAGCGAGAAGGTCCAGTTGTGCAGCGGGCAGGTGACGGCATGGCCGTGCACGATGCCGTCGGCCAGTGGCCCGCCCCGATGCGGGCAGCGGTTCTCGGTCGCGAACACCTGGTCATCGAAGGTGCGGAACACCGCGATGCGACCGGCCGGGGTGTCGACGCAGCGCGAACCGCGCAGCGGGATGTCGGCGAGCGAGCCGATTCGATAGCGCGTCATGCGATGGTCTCCGGTGAGCTGCGCTCGACCTCGACGAGTCGTAGCGGCGTGAATTCGTGCTTCTGCACGCCTGCCGCGCGCGCGTGCCAGGGATCGACCTGCGCGATCGCCTGGCTGGCAGCGAAGCGCGCCACGTAGGCCGCGCGACGCGCCGGATCGTCGACGATCGTGGCGCGGATGGTGTCGATGCCGATCCGATCGGCCCACTTGTAGATGCGCTCCAGGTAACGGGCCTGCTCGCGATACATCTGCAGCAGTGCCGACACGTGCTCGAGCACTTCGTCCTCGGTGCGTACCGAGCCCAGCACCAGGGTGCCGCGGATGTCCAGCCCGGCGGCGCCGGCAAAATGGATCTCGTAGCCGCTGTCGACGCAGATGACGCCGATGTCCTTGCAGGTTGCTTCGGCGCAGTTGCGCGGGCAGCCCGAGACCGCGAGCTTGACCTTGGCCGGCGTCCACGAGCCCCATAGCGCCTTCTCGAGGCGGATGCCCAGGCCGGTCGAGTCCTGCGTGCCGAATCGGCACCATTGCGAGCCCACGCAAGTCTTCACCGTGCGCAACCCCTTGGCATAGGCGTGGCCGGATACGAAGCCGGCGCGCCCGAGGTCGGCCCAGATCGCGGGCAGGTCTTCCTTGCGCACGCCGAGCATGTCGACCCGCTGACCGCCGGTGAGCTTGACCATCGGAATCTGGTAGCGATCGACCACGTCGGCGATCGCGCGCAATTCCTCGGCGCTGGTGACGCCGCCCCACATTCGTGGCACCACCGAGAAACTGCCATCCTTCTGGATGTTCGCGTGGGCGCGCTCGTTGATGAAGCGCGACTGGTAGTCATCCGCGTAGGCCTCGGGCCATTCGCAGACCAGGTAGTAGTTCAGGGCGGGCCGGCATTTCGCGCAACCACAGGAACTCTTCCATTCGAGCGCCTGCATGAGCGCCGGCATGCTGGTCAGGTGCTTCGCACGGATCAGGCGGCGCACGTCATCGTGGCCCAGGTCGGTGCAGCCGCAGACCGGCTGCACCGCGGCCGGCTCGTAGGCGTCGCCGACGGTGAGCGACAGCAACTGCTCGACCAGTCCGCTGCACGAACCGCAGGAGGCCGAGGCCTTGGTGTGCGCACGCACCGCATCGAGCGTGCTCAATTGCTTGTCGCGAATCGCGCCGACGATCCGGCCCTTGCACACGCCGTTGCAGCCGCAGATTTCCGCATCATCTGGCAAGGCTGCAACGGCCGCCGTAGGGTCCGCCGGGGTCCCTCCCTGGAAGGACTGACCGAAGATCAGGGTGTCGCGCATCGGGCCGACGTCGGTGGCCTTGCGCAGCAAGTCGAAGAACCATGGGCCGTCGCGCGTCTCGCCGTAGAGCACCGTGCCGACGATCCGGCCCGCTTCGAGCACGAGCCGCTTGTAGACGCCGGCCGCTGCGTCGCGCAGCACGATCTCCTCGCGGCCGGGCGCGTCGGCGAAGTCGCCTGCCGAGAACAGGTCGATGCCGGTGACCTTGAGCTTGGTCGAGGTCACCGATCCCTGGTAGGCGGCATCACCGCCGGCGAGCACGGTCGCGAGCACCTCGGCCATCTCATAGAGCGGGGCGACCAGGCCGTAGCAGGCGCCGCGATGCTCGACGCATTCGCCCAGCGCGAAGATGGCCGGGTCGCTGGTGCACATGCTGTCGTCGACGACGACGCCGCGTCCGGTCTTCAGGCCCGCCTCGCGCGCCAGCGCCGTGGACGGCCGGATGCCCACGGCCATCACCACCAGGTCGGCGGGGATCCGGGTGCCGTCCTCCAGCACCACCGCCTCGACGCGGCCGTCGCCGACGATCGCGCGGGTGTTGGCGCCGGTGCGCACCTCGATGCCGCGCTCGCGGATCGCTTCGCCGAGCAGGTAGCCCGCGGCCTCGTCGAGCTGGCGCTCCATCAGCGTGGCCATCAGGTGAACGACGGTGACGTCCATGCCACGCGCCTTCAGGCCGGCGGCGGCCTCGAGGCCCAGCAGGCCGCCGCCGATCACCACGGCCCGGCGGCCGGTCTGGGCGGCCCCGAGCATCGCCTCCACGTCGTCGAGGTCGCGGTAGCCGATCACACCGGGCAGGTCGGTGCCGGGCACCGGGATGATGAACGGTGTCGAGCCGGTGGCGATGACGAGCTTGTCGTATTCGCACTCGATGCCGTTGGCGGCGTGTACGCGCCGGTTGTCGCGGTCGATCGACGTCACCCGTGCACCCTTGTGCAGCGTGACGCCGTTCGACGCATACCAGGCCTCGTCGTGGGTGACGATCTCGTCGAAGGTCTTCTCGCCCGAAAGTACCGGCGAGAGCATGATTCGGTTGTAGTTCACGCGCGGTTCGGCATTGAACACGGTGACCTGGTAGCGCCCAGGGGCCTTCTCGAACAGCTTCTCCATCATTCGGCCCGGCGCCATGCCATTGCCGACGATCACAAGTCTCTCGCTCATGTCCGGTCTCACTCTCGGGTCTCGGTTCGTGATCAGGCCGTCGCGCGAAGCGGTACGGGCGCGCTGCGCGCGGCTCGTTTCGTGCGAATGCGGTCCAGGTGCTCGGGATCGGGCGTGGCGCCGCCCTCGTAGGCCTCGAGGAAGTCGAGCAACTCCTCGCGGTAGGCGTAGTAGTCGGGGTGCTCGAGCAGCGCCTTTCGCGATCGCGGCCGGGGCAGGTCGATTTCCATCACGTTGCCGACGCGTGCCGCCGGCCCGTTGCTCATCATCACGACGCGATCGGCGAGCAGGATCGCTTCGTCCACGTCGTGGGTGACGCAGATCGCGGTGACGCGGGTGCGCTTCCAGACATCGAGCAGCAGGTCCTGCAGCTCCCAGCGCGTGAGGCTGTCGAGCATGCCGAAGGGCTCGTCGAGCAGCAGCAGCTTGGGCGAGAGCGCGAACGCCCGGGCGATGCCCACGCGCTGCTTCATGCCGTTGGACAGGTCGGCCGCCAGCCGGTCCATCGAGTCACCTAGGCCGACGCGCTCGAGGTAGTAGGTGACGATGTCGTCGCGCTCGGCCGCGCTCGCTTTCGGGTAGACCCGGTCCACGCCCAAGGCGACGTTCTCGCGGGCGCTGAGCCAGGGCATCAGCGAGGGCGCCTGGAACACGACCGCGCGATCCGGTCCTGCGCCCGCGACCTCGCGTCCGTCGAGAAGGATCCCGCCCGAACTGACATCGTTCAGGCCGGCCGCCATCGACAGAACCGTGGACTTGCCGCAGCCCGAATGGCCGATCAGCGTGATGAACTCGCCCTGGTTGACCTTCAGGTCGAAGCCGTCGACGACGGTCAACGGTCCTTTTGGCGTGGGATAGACCTTGGTGACCTCGCTGAACTCGAGGTAGCGGCGATCGTTCGTGGCGCGGGCCGCGTCCCGGTAGGCCCGCGGTGGCGCCTCGCGGGTGATCGGCACGATCTGTGGTGGCTCGCGTCCGGGTCCGACCTCGCTGCGCTCGCGCTCGCTGCCGACCTGGCCCAGGTAGTCGATGATCTCGCGTCTGAGCGCGATGAACCCGGGGTCGGAGTTGATCTGGCCGCGGTCGCGCGGGTGCGGCAGCGCGACCTGGAACTCGGGGCCCAGCGTGGCGCCGGGCCCCGCCGTGAGAGGGACGATCCGGTCGGCGAGCAGGATCGCCTCGTCGACATCGTTCGTGATCAGGATGATGGTGCGCTTCTCTTCGCGCGAGATCAGCGCCAGTTCGTCCTGCAGCTTGGCCCGCGTCAACGCATCGAGCGCCGACAACGGTTCGTCGAGCAGCAAGATCTCGGGCTGTGTGGCCAGCGCCCGGGCCACCGCCACGCGCTGGCGCATGCCGCCGGAGAGCTCGGCCGGGCGACGATCGATCGCGTGCGAGAGCCCGACCATGTCGATGTAGTGGTGGCACAGTCGCTTGCGCGCCCGGCGCGACTTGCGTGAATGGACCGCGTCCACGGCAAGCGAGACGTTCTCCAGCACGGTGAGCCAGGGCATCAGCGAGTACGACTGGAACACCACGCCGCGGTCGGGTCCCGGTCCGGCGATCTCGCGACCGTTGATGATCACCCCACCGGCGTCGGGCTCGACCAGGCCGGCGATCGCCGAGATCAGCGTGGTCTTGCCCGATCCGGAGAAGCCGATGATCGCGATGAACTCGCCTTCGTCGACCTTCAGGTTGATGTCGCACAGGATCTCGGTACGCGCGGCGCCTTCGCCGTAGCCCTTGGAGAGCCCGCTGATCTCGAGGTGCGGCATGTCGCGCTCCTTAACGGGTTGCCGAGAAGGTGAACGTCGACTGCAGCGCAAGCATGATCCGGTCGAGCACGAAGCCGATCAGGCCGATGGTCAGTACCGCGACCATGATCCGCGCCAGCGAGGACGAGGCGCCGTTCTGGAACTCGTCCCAGACGAATTTCCCCAGGCCAGGGTTCTGGGCCAGCATCTCGGCCGCGATCAGCACCATCCAGCCCACGCCAAGCGACAGCCGCAGCCCGGTGAAGATCAACGGCAGGGCCGAAGGCAGCACCAGCTTGCGCACCTTGGTCCAGGTCGACAGTTGCAGTACGCGGCCGACGTTGACGAGGTCGCGATCGATGCTCGATACACCGACCGCGGTGTTGATCAGCGTGGGCCACAGCGAGCACAGCGTCACCGTCACGGCCGAGATCACCAGCGACTTCGGCAGCAGGTCGCTGGGCTCCAGGTACAGCGCCGACACCACCATCGTGACGATCGGCAGCCAGGCCAGTGGCGAGACCGGCTTGAATATCTGGATCAGCGGGTTCACCGCGCCATTGACCGTGCGCGACAGGCCGGCGGCGATGCCCAGCGGCACCGCGATCAGGGTCGCGATCGCGAAGCCCAACCCGACCGTCGCCAGCGAGGTGACGATCTGGTCGAAATAGGTGGGCTTGCCGGTCCACGACCGCCACTTGACCCGATCGGCCTTCCCCTCGGCGGCAAGGCGTGCATTGCGTGCGTCCTGGCGTGCGTAGAAGGCCGCCTGCTTGTCGCGCTCGGCCCAATGGTCGCGCCACAGGTTCACCGTCTGTTCCCATACCTGCGCCGGACCCGGGATGGCGCCAAGCGAGGTCTGCACCTTCGGCGCCAGCACGCCCCAGGCCGCCAGGAACACGGCGATGCCGAGCAGGGGGATCAACAATGCGCGTTGCAGTTCGGCGATCTGCTCGCGCGGACTCTCGCCGGCGGCCATGCGCGCGATCGGCACCAGCCAGCCGAGACCGAGCGCATTCATCCACTTCTCGGCGCGGTCGATCCGGGCCCGGAACCGGGCCGAGCGCGGCGCGGGTGCGACCGCACTGGCGGTCGGTAGGGCGGTGGCTTGCGTCATGTCGATATCCCCTTGGCCGCGTTGCTTTCAGTCGCCCACCACGTTCGAGCCGATGACGCGCTGGCCCTGCTTCAGGCCGATCGCCAGCGAGGCGAGATAGGCGTTCGGCTTGCGACCGTCGTAGGTGACGCCATCGATGAACTCGGCAGTGGGTGCGCGGTAGCCGTCGGTCTTCCACGGGAACTCGGCCTCGGCTACCTTGCCCTCGGCCACCAGCATCCGTGCCGCCTTCAGGTAGATGTCGGGCCGGTAGACCTGCTTGGCGACGTCGTGGTACCAGCTATCGGCCTTGTGGTCGGCGACCTGGCCCCAGCGGCGCATCTGGGTGAGGTACCAGACCGCATCCGAGTAGTAGGGGTAGGTGGCGAAATAGCGGTAGAACACGTTGAAGTCGGGCACGCTGCGCTTGTCGCCCCGCTCGTACTCGAAGGTGCCCGTCATCGACGCCGCGATCACCTTGGCGTCGGCACCGACGTATTCGGAGCGTGCGAGGATCTCCACCGCCTTGCGCCGGTTGGCGTTGTCGTTCTCGTCGAGCCAGCGTGCCGCGCGGATCAGCGCCTTGGTCAGCGCGAGCGTCGTGTTCGGATACTTCTCGGTGAATGCCTTGGTGAGGCCGAAGACCTTCTCCGGGTTGTTCTTCCAGATCTCGTAGTCGGTGATCACCGGCACGCCGATGCGCTTGAACACGGCGGCCTGGTTCCAGGGCTCGCCGACGCAGTAGCCCAGGATCGTGCCGGCCTCGAGCGTGGCGGGCATCTGCGGAGGCGGCGTCACCGACAGCAGCGCGTCGGCCATGATCTGGCCGGTCACGTCGGTCTTGGAATAGAAGCCGGGGTGGATGCCGCCGGCAGCGAGCCAGTAGCGCAACTCGTAGTTGTGGGTAGAGACCGGGAAGACCATGCCCATGTTGAAGGGCTTGCCTTCGGCCTTGTACTTCTGCACCACCGGCTTGAGCGCGTCGGCCTTGATCGGATGGACGGGCTTGCCGTCCTTCATCGGCACGTGCTTCTTCATCATCTCCCAGACCGCGTTCGAGACCGTGATGCCGTTGCCGTTCAGGTCCATCGAGAACGGCGTCACGAGCGCGGCCTTGGTCCCGAAGCCGATCGTGGCGGCCAGCGGCTGGCCCGCGAGCATGTGGGCGCCATCGAGCTCGCCGGTGATCACGCGATCGAGCAGCACCTTCCAGTTGGCCTGCGGCTCGAGCGTGACGAACAGGCCCTCGTCCTCGAAGAAGCCCAACTCCTTCGCGACGGCGAGCGGTGCCATGTCGGTGAGCTTGATGAAGCCGAACTTCAGCTCGTCCTTCTCGACGGCGAGTTCGCCGGCGCCGGCGGCGGGGACCGACGCGAGCAGCGCGGCACCGACGCCGAGGCCGAGCAGGGTGCGCCGGGTGAGGCGGGAAATGGCGGTCATGGGCATCTTCGACTTCCTTTGTTCGGGGCGCATCCGTGTTCGATTCGGTGGGCGCCAACGAAAAAGCCGCCTGCACGTCTTCCGCATGTGCTCGCGGTCGGCGTGTAGGCGGCGTTGCCTGGGGGCGGGCCCGTCGTTGGACCCTTCACTTCGGGACCGAAGTCCTCGTGCCACTCCTGATGCAAGCGGCATGCCAATGCGCGAGTGGCCTGAGACTTTCCTTTCGAATCAGTGATTTGCCGTCAGGCCTTGGTCACGGGCGGGCGCCCTGGGGTGGCTTGTGCACTGCGACAGGGCGCGGTCGCGCGCCATGTTGCGGCGCAATGCACTGTCGCTGTGCGATGCGGCTTCAGGCGTCGGCCAGATATCGGTCGACCTCGTCGGGGTCGAACACGCGGCCATCGAAGAATCCGTCCGGACCCAGCTCCAGACTGCCCTGCGAGACACCGACGAGTTGCGCCTGGGCGAGTGCGCCCTCGACTTTCCCGTTGGCACCGGGCACCGGGGCGCCGATCGGCGCCAGAGCACGTCGGTAGATGTCGGGTCGATAGGATGCCCGCGCGATCTCGAGATTCGTGCGGGTGTGCACCACGTGCCGCCAGCGCACCATCTGCGTGTAGATCCACGCCGCATGGCTGACCCATGGAAAGTTGGCCGCGCGGGCGAACGGCAGGAAGAAGTCCTCGATTTCGCGCAGGCCGTCGCCCGTGTTCAGGCGACCGGTGAGCGCCGGCAGCAGCGAGCCGGTCGCGCAGGCAAGATAGCGGTCCGCGGCAAGCATGGCGGCGAGCTCCGTCTGCCGGCCCTCGGCCATTGCGTCGTCGCACCAGCGTGCGCTGCGGTAGAGCGCACGCAGCAGGCGGGCCAACGCCTCGGGCTCGCGCTCGGCCCAATCCGCGGCCACGCCGAGCACCTTCTCCGGGCTCGATCGCCAGATTGCGGACTTGACCGTGACCAGATGGCCGTTGCCCGACGCAACCGCCAGCGTGTTGTATGGCTCGCCCACGCAGAAGGCGTCGATCCTCCCGGCCGCGATCGCGTCGCCCATCAGGGACGGCGGCACGACCTGGATCGACAGGTCGCGATCGGGCACGACGCCGCTTGCCGCCAGCCAGTAGCGCAGTTCGTAGTTGTGGACCGAATGAGGATGGACCACTGCCATCTGAAGCGGCACCGCACCGTGGCGCGCGCGCGCGGCCAGGGTCGCGGCCAGCGCGCGCCCGTTGTTGGCCGGGTCCAGGTCGTCTCTGGCACCGTGCTCGAGCATCTCGGCCCAGAGCGCGTTGGAGGCGGTGATGGCGTTGCCGCCCAGGCCCAGCGCCATCGGCGCGATCGTCTGGAAGCGCATCGGTGACAGGCCCAGATTGAAGGCGATCGGCATCGGCGCCAGCAGATGGGCCACCTGGAAGTGACCGACGGCCATTCGATCTCGAATATTCGCCCAGGACGACTCGCGCACGAGCGCAAGATCGACGCCCTCGTCTTCGGCAAAGCCCTGCTCGCGAGCGACGATCAGTAGTGCGCTGTCGAGCAGCGGAAGGAATCCGCAGGTGATCTGGTGGCGCGTTGACATCATTCGGAACTCTCCCCGGCGTCGAGCAGCCCGGCAGCCGTGATCAGGCTCTCTGCGACCTGGGCGATCCGCCGCCCCTGGTTCATCGCAGTCTTGCGCAGCAGCGCATAGGCCTCGCTTTCGCCCAGGCCGCGGGACTTCATCAGGATCGCCTTCGCCCGGTCGACCTGCTTGCGCTCGTCGAGTTCGCGTCGGGTCCGGTCGAGTTCCTCGGTCAGGCGCGAGAAGGCATTGAAGCGGCTGATCGCGATGTCGAGAATCGGCTTGACACGTTCGCGGCGCAGGTCGTCGACGATGTAGGCCGAGACCCCGGCATCCATCGCGGCCTCGGTGGCCGCCTGGTCGGTCTGGTCCACGAACATCACGATCGGACGCGCCGCCGAGCGCGACAGCGCCAGCATGTGTTCGAGCATGTCGCGGTTCGGGTTCTGCAGGTCGATCACGATCACGTCGGGATCGAGCTCGACGATGAGGCGCGCGCTGCCGACGATGTCGTGCACCACGGTGACCTGGTGATGACCGGCATCGCGCAGCCCGGCCTCGATGATCGTTGCGCGAATCCGGTTTTCGTCGATCACGAGGATCGAGGCGGGCGGTGAGGGCATCTGCAAGGGGTGGCGACAGGAATCCCGGAACCAAGCAATAGACGTGCCAAAGCCCGCCCCGGCCGCCTCTGCTAATCTCGCGCCACGCCGACGCAGGCAGTTTCGCGCGGCCGTTCGATTCGAGGAGACTGGGTTGCGACGACTACTCCAGCGCCTGGCGGCGCTCTCGCCCGACGTGCTGCGCGGCATCCGCCGCGGCATCGAGAAGGAAAGCCTGCGCGTGACGCCCGATGGGCAGCTGGCGAGCACGCCGCATCCGGTAGGGCTCGGCTCGGCGCTGACCCATCCTCACATCACGACCGACTTCAGCGAGTCGCAGCTCGAGCTCGTGACCGGTGTGCACAACGACATCGAGAGCTGTCTCGATGAGCTCACCCGGATCCACCAGGCGGTCTATCGACATCTCGGCGACGAGATGATGTGGGCCGCGAGCATGCCCTGCCGCCTGCCGGCCGACGACCAGATCCCGATCGGACAGTACGGCAGCTCCAACGTGGGCCGGGCCAAGCACGTCTATCGCACCGGGCTGTCGAATCGATATGGCCGGCACATGCAGACGATCTCGGGGATCCACTACAACTTCTCGCTGCCCGATGCCGCCTGGCCCTTGCTGCAGCGGGCGGCTGGCGACGACGGTGACCCGACGGCGTTTCGCAACGCGGCCTATTTCGGATTGATCCGCAATTTCCGACGCCATGCCTGGCTGCCGCTCTACCTTTTCGGCGCATCGCCGGCGGTGTGCGCGTCGTTCGTGGCCGGGCGCGCGCATCGCCTGCAGCCTTTGGGCGCGGGCACGATGTACCTGCCGCACGGCACCTCGCTGCGGATGGGGCCGCTGGGCTACCAAAGCGACGCGCAGGCCTCGCTCGCGGTCAGCTACAACAGCCTGAGCCGCTACGCCAGCTCGCTCGAGGTCGCGCTCACCCAGCCCTATCCGCCCTACGAGGCCATCGGGATCACCGACGAGGAGGGAGCGTATCGCCAGCTCTCGACATCGCTGTTGCAGATCGAGAACGAGTTCTACGGCACGATCCGGCCAAAGCGTCCGGTGCGCCCTGGCGAGCGTCCGCTGCATGCGCTCAACGATCGTGGCATCGAGTACGTGGAGGTGCGGCTGATCGACCTCGATCCGTTCTGTCCGATCGGCATCTGCGCCGACACGATGCGCTTCTTCGACATCTTCCTTCTGCACTGCCTGCTCGCGACCAGCGCCGACGATTCCGCCGACGAGATCGTCTTCAATGCGCGCAACCAGCACGATGTCGCCGAGCGCGGCCGCGAGCGGGACCTGCGGCTGCATACGCCCGATCGCGACGTTTCGCTCATCGACTGGGGCAGCCGCATCCTGGGCGAGTGCGCGCCCATCGCGACGGCGCTCGACGCCGCCAGTGGCAGTTCGGCCCATGTGAATGCGCTGCTGTCGGCCTACGCGGCGCTGGCCGATCCGTCGCTGGTGCCCTCGGCGCGGGTGCTCGACGAAGTGGTCTCGGGGCACGACAAGTCGTGGATCTCGTTTGCCCGTGCGATGTCGGCGCGGCATCGCGACGCGATCCGGGCGATGCCCTTCGATTCACGCAGCCTCCAGGGCTTCGACGACATGGCGCGCGCCTCGCTGGACCAGCAGCGCGAGATCGAGGCCGCCGATGCCGAGCCGTTCGAAACCTACCGCCAGCACTACCTGGCCCAGGATCTGTTCCCGCGCCAGCGCGCCTGAATCGTGCCGCGCGGGGGCTGGGGTCGCCGCCTGGGGCCCAGCGGCGTCCACGCCGGGGCCCAGCGGTGTAAACGCCGGGGCCCGGCGGCCTAGGCGGCGCGAACCCAGACCGCGGTGTCGTGGAACACCGCGCCGCCATTGGGCCATCCCGGTTCGGCCGAGGTCAGTGCGTTGACGCCGATGCCCTGCTCGAAGCGCTCGTTGGGCCAGATGCCTTCGAGGACCACGACCCCCGGTTGCTGCCCGTCGCGCAACTGAACGTGAGCCCGCACTTCGCCGCGTGCGTTGCCGATCCGCACCGGATCGCCGTCGGCGACGCCGATCGCGGCGCAATCGCTGGCATGCATCAGCAAGCTCGGGCGTTTCTCTCGTCTCAGGGAGCCCGGCGTCTCGGTGAAGGTCGTGTTCAGGAAAGTGCGTGCCGGCGCGGTCACCAGGCGAAACGGGTGTTCGTCGGTGGCGGCATCGATCACATCGAGATGGTCGGGTAGCGTGGGCATGTCCCGCCACCGTCCGCCCAGCGCGCGCCAGTCGGGCCTGAAGCGGAACTTGCCGTCGGGCCAGGCGAAGCCGTCCAGGTAGTTGGCCCGCTCGAAGGCCGGCGCGAAGTCCTGGCCGCCCCGCTCGACATTGGTCTGCGCATCCCACATGCCAGAGCGGCGCAGCGATTCCTCCATGATCTCCCAGGCGCTCATCGAGAAGCCGGGATGTTCCGCGCCGAGGCGCCTGGCCAACTCGTTGATCACCCAGTGGTTCTCGCGACAGTCGCCGGGTGGCTCGATCTGCTTGCGCGAGACCTGGAACACAGTGTGTCCGGACGCGGTGTAGAAGTCGTCGTGCTCGAGGAACATCGTGGCCGGCAGCACGATGTCGGCATAGCGGGCCGTCTCGGTCATGAACTGCTCGTGCACGCACAAGAACAGGTCCTCGCGCGCCAGGCCGGCGCGAACCTTGTGTAGTTCGGGGCAGACGACGGCCGGATTGGTGTTCTGGACCAGCATCGCGCTGACCATCGGGCCACCCGCCAGCGCGTCGGCCTCGCCGACCAGGATCGGCCCCAGTCGCGACTGGTCCAGCACCCGGATGGAGGCATCGACCGCGTCCAGGCCTTCGATCAAGGTCTTGTCGATCGGGTAGATGCCGGTCTGCCCGTACATGGCGCCGCCGCCGCGCCGCTGCCAGGCGCCGCTGACGGCGGGCAGGCAGGCGACCGCATGCATGTTGACCGCGCCGTTGCGCGAGCGCGAGAAGCCGTGGTGGGCGCGGATGTAGGGGGCACGGGCGTGGCCATAGAGGCGTGCGAACTCGACGATGGTCTCGGCCGGCAGGCCGGTGATCGTTTCGGCCCACTGGGGCGTGCGCGTGGCGACATGTGCGGCGAGCGCCTCGGGGGCGTCGGTGTAGCGCCGCATGTAGTCCCAGTCGGCCATGCCCTCGGCGAACAACACGTGCATCACCGCGCAGGCGAGCGCGCCGTCGGTGCCCGGGCGCGGCGCCAGGTGCAGATCGGCGCGCTCGGCGGTGCCGGTGCGGTAGGGGTCCACCACCACCAGCCTGGCGCCGCGCTTCTTCGCCCGGGCCACGTGGGTCATCACGTTGACCTGCGTGTTCACCGGGTTGCCGCCCCAGATCACGATCAGGTCGGCATGCGCGGCGGCCTCTCGCAGGTCGGCACCCCGCTTGGCGCCGGTGCCGGCGATCCAGCCATTGTCGGCGAGCGTCACGCAGATCGTGCCGTGGTAGCGGGAGTAGCGCATCGCATGACGCAGGCGATTGATGGCGTCGCGCTGGACCAGGCCCATCGTGCCGGCGTAGTAGTACGGCCATACCGTCTCGGTGCCATGCATCCGGGCCTTGGCCTCGAACTGCCTGGCCACGGTGTCGAGGGCCTCGTCCCAGGTGATCGGGGTGAACTGGCCGCTGCCCTTGGGGCCGTTGCGCTTCATCGGCACGGTCAATCGGTCCGGGTGGTGGATCCGCTCGGCATAGCGGGCCACCTTCTCGCAGACGACGCCCGCGGTGAAGTCGTTGCGCATCGATCCGCGCACGCGGCCGATCGTGCGGGCATCCTTGCGTTCCACGTCGAGCGCGCAGACGCTGGTGCAGTCGTGCGGACAGACCGAAGGGACGATTTCGATCGAGGAGCCGTCGCGTGCGTTCATGATCGCCGGGGTGTGCAATGCCAGGATCCGGCTATGTTAGTGTGCCCGCCGGCAAACCGTGGCGATGGCTGCCCGCATCCGCGCGACACCCGCCGTACCGGAGAAGACGATGGAGTTTGGAATTGCCGGCCGCAAGGCCGTGGTCACCGGCGCCAGTACCGGGATCGGCCGGGCCGTGGCGCTGGGCCTCGCGGCCGAGGGTGTCGAGCTGCTGGTCAGCTCGCGCGATCCGGGACGGCTTGCCGATGCCGTGGCCGCCGTGGCCGCCACGGGTGCCCGCGTCCATTCGGTCGCGGCAGACGTGGGCACGCTCGAGGGCTGTCGGATGGTGGTCGACACGGCATTGGCGCGTCTTGGCCAGGTCGACATCCTGGTCAACAACGCCGGCAACTCGCGTCCGCGCCCGCAGGGGGAGTTCGATACCGAGGGCTGGTGGGCCGAGTCCTTTGCGCTGAACTTCGAGTCGGCCCGGCGCATCACCGACGGCCTGTTGCCCGGCATGCGTGCCCGGGGTTGGGGCCGGGTGGTCACGCTGACCGGGGCGATGACCAGCACCGGGCCGAACGCGGCCGGGCCGGCCAAGGCGGCGCTGTGGAGCTGGTCACGGATGACCTCGGTGCAGGCCGCGCCCGACGGGGTCACCGTCAATTGCGTGCAGCCAGGGCGAATCAATACGCCCCAGATCGTCGAGCGCCTGCTGCCGACGCCGCAGGCCCGCCAGGCGGAGATCGATCGCGGCATTCCGATCGGGCGCTTCGGCGAGCCCGAGGAACTCGCCGCCCTGGTCGTGTTCCTGGCCTCGGAACCGGCGCGCTACATCACCGGCACGCAGATCCCCGTCGACGGCGGCTTGCTGCGCATGGCGCTGCCCTGAGCCTCGAGCCGCGGCATCGCCGGCGGGCGATCCCCGCCGGACGACGAGGCGCGCTCTCGACTCAGTCGTTGAGCGCCGAATACACCAGCGTGCGCAGTTCGCGTCGGATCGGGTAGGTCGACGATGGCGTCAGCTGGGTCATGAACACGACCCAGAGGTCCTCGCGCGGGTCGAGCCAGAAGGCCGTGCTCGCCATGCCGCCCCAGGCGAGTTCGCCGACGGAGCCCGGAATCAGCGTCAGTGCCGGTTTCTCGACCACCGAGAAGCCGAGCCCGAAGCCGACACCGTCGTAGGTGGACTCGGCGAACATCGAGACCGAGACCGCGGGCAGGAAGACACCGCCGGGCAGGTGGTTCGCCCCCATCAGCTCGAGCGTCTTCCGACCGATGTAGCGACGGCCATCGAGCGTGCCGCCCGCCATCAGCATGCGGCAGAAGCGGTTGTAGTCGGCCAGCGTCGAGACCAGGCCGCCGCCGCCCGAGAAATAGGTCGCCGGCCGCAGCAAGCGGCTGCGCTCGGGGTCGTCGAGCAGCTTCATGCCGCCCTCGGGCGTGGCGGTATAGCAGGCGGCGAGACGCGACGCCTTCTCCGGCGGCACATGGAAACCGGTGTCGACCATGCCCAGCGGCGCGAGCAGCTCGTTGTGCAGGAAGGATTCGAAGGACTCGCCGCTCAGGCGCCCGATCAGGTAGCCGAGCACGTCGGTCGATACCGAATAGTTCCAGGCGCTGCCCGGCGAGAACTCGAGCGGCATCTCGGCCAGCAGCGCGATCTTCTCGTCGAGCGAGCGGCTCTTGCCGCCCATGTCGATCTGGGCCTCGCGGTAGGCGGCGTCCACATTGGTGCGTTGCTGGAAACCGTAGGTCAGCCCCGAGGTGTGGCGCAGCAGGTCCACGATCTGCATCGGGCGGGTCGGGGCGGTGGTGCGGAACTGGCCGTAGGTGCCGCCGGCGTAGACGCCGAGCTTCTTCCAGTCCGGGATGTAGCGATCGACCGGATGATCGAGCGCCACGATCCCGCGCTCGACCAGCATCATGAAAGCCACCGAGGTCAGCGGCTTGGTCATCGAGTAGATGCGGAAGATCGCGTCGTCGGCAAGCGGCCGGTCCCGCTCGAGGTCGGCCTTGCCGAGCGTGCAATTCCAGACCGTCTTGCCGTGGCGTGAGACCGACATCTGCGCGCAGGGCAATCGGCCCGGCGCGATGTAGTTCGACTCCAGGTGCCTGGCGATGAGGTCGAGCCGCTCGACCGAGAATCCCGTGGTTTCCGGCATCGGTGCGTATCCTTGATGCGTGTCTGGACAATGGTTTCACGCGACCTCGTCGGGTCGCACAGCTCCGATGGTAGCGCCATGTGGCCGCGACTCGCGGCGACCGGGTTCCAGTGCCCGTATCGCGGCGTGCGCCGCGACCAATGCAACGTGATTGCACTTGCTGACAGTTCCTGGTCGTGAGGCGTCCTAGGATGTGCGCTCCGGTGCCCATCGAACCGGAACCATGACAACAACCAGCAAGCGAAAACAGGATCATCCATGAGAAACGAGTTCCCCCGGCGCGCCACCGCGCTTTCCGTCGTGGCCGCCGCCGCGCTGTCGATCGTGCCGACCGCCGCCCATGCGCAGGCCAGCGTGAAGCCCGACGGACAGTGGCGCGCGGCAATCGGTGCCGGCCTGAGCATCGCGAGCGGCAACACGAGCGCGTCGAGCCTGAGCCTCGTCGCCGACGCGGTACGCAAGACGAGCATCGACAAGTGGAGCCTCTATGCCAAGGCCTTGCGTGCCAAGTCGAGCGGCACGACCACGGCCGAGCAATACGGCCTGGGCGGTCGCTATGATCGAGACCTGACCGGGCGCCTGTTCGTGTTCGGGATGCTGGACTTCCTGCGCGACCGTCCCGCCAACCTGAAGCAGCGCATCGCCGGCTACGGCGGCGTCGGCTACCACCTGATCAAGACCGACACGACGACCTGGGACGTGTTCGGCGGCCTGGGCCACGCGCGCGACAGCTTCTTCTCGGCCACTCTCATCGACGGTGCCACGCGCACCGGCTATGGTCGAACCGAGATGCTGGTCGGCGAGGAGTCCTCGCACAAGCTCAGCGACACCACCTCGTTCAAGCAACGCCTCACCGTCTATCCGAACCTGTCGAACAGCGGCGAGTACCGTGCCTTGTTCGACGCCGGCCTGTCGGTGGCGATGAGCAAGACCCTCAATCTGACGGCCTCGCTCGCGTACCGGTACAACAGCGATCCGGGCACCGGCCTGAAGAAGGGCGACACCCTGTTCGTGACCGGCGTGTCGATGAAGTTCGATTGACACGCCCGGCGGCTCCTGTTTGCGCTGATCGACCCGGTGATCGCGTCGCGCGCGGCGCGATCGGCTATCTTGGCGACATGCGCATCAAGCCGCCTTCGTCCAAGCGACCTCGCCCGCGTGCCGCGTCGCCGTCGCTGATCCTGCTCAACAAGCCCTTTGGCGTGCTGTGCCAGTTCAGTGACCCGGCCGGCCGGCCGTGCCTGGCCGACCATGTCGACGTGCCCGGCGTCTATCCGGCCGGCCGCCTCGACCGAGACAGCGAGGGGCTGGTCCTGCTGACCGACGATGGCCCGCTCCAGCATCGCATCGCCGATCCCGTGCACGCACTCGAGAAAGTCTATCTGGCGCAGCTCGAGGGCGAGATCGATGACGCGGCACTGGCCGCGCTGCAGGCCGGTCCGCTATTGCGCGACGGGCCGACCCGACCCTGTGCGGCGCGGCGGGTCGAGACGCCCGAGTGGCTCTGGCCGCGCGATCCGCCGGTGCGCTATCGCGCGCAGATACCCACCCGCTGGATCGAGCTGCGGATTCGCGAAGGCCGAAACCGACAGGTTCGTCGCATGACCGCGGCCGTCGGCTTTCCGACCTTGCGATTGATTCGCGTCGCGGTCGGGCCCTGGGGGCTCGACGGCCTCGTGCCGGGCGCATCGCGCCGCGTTCCGGCCAGGCTGGATACCGGCACGCGCGACGGGCGACCCGCGCGCGCGGCCGGTGCGACAATCGCGTCGGGAGAGCGCCGTCCACCGGCGAGCGCCAAGGAGACACGGGGAGGACGGAAATGGCAAGGATCGCGGTGATCGGGACCGGCGCGATGGGCTCGATCTATGCGGCGCTGATGGCCGATGCCGGTCACGATGTCTGGGCGGTCGACACCTGGGGAGCGCACGTGGAAGCGATTCGCCACCACGGGCTGCGCGTCGAGGGCGCCAGCGGTGATCGCCTCGTGCACACGCTTCACGCGACGACCGTGACCGAGTCGGTCGGCGTCTGTGACCTGGTGATCATCGCCACCAAGGCGTCGGGCGTCGGCAGCGCGGCCGCTGCGGCGCGCAACTTGATCGGCCCCGACACCACGGTCATGACGATCCAGAACGGACTTGGGGCCGGCGAGCGGATCCGCGCGCACCTGCCCGGCGTGCCGGTGATCCTCGGGGTCGCGCAGGGCTTCGGCGCGTCGATGCGCGCGCCGGGACATGCCTACCACCACGGGATGTCCTTGATCCGGGTCGGCGAGATGGACGGGGGGATCAGTGCGCGAATCGAGCGCGTGGTGTCGCTGTGGCAGGGGGCCGGGTTCGAGACCAAGGCGTTCGCCGACATCAAGCAGTTGATCTGGGAGAAGTTCATCTGCAATTGCGCCTACAGCGGTCCGTGCACGGTGTTCGGGCGCACGATCGGCGAGATGCTGGCCCAGGAGGACACCCGCGCGGTATGCGTCGAGGCCGCCCACGAGGCCTACACGGCCGGGCGCGCGAAGGGTGTCGCGATCTCGTTCGACGACCCGGCCGCCTACGTACTCGCGTTCGGCGAGCGGATTCCGGACTCGCGGCCATCGATGTTGCAGGATCATGATGCCCGACGTCCCTCCGAGATCGACGCGATCAACGGCATGGTGCCAGTGGTCGCCGCCGAGGTCGGCATGGCGGCCCCCTACAACACCCTCCTCGCCACGATCATCCGGGCGCGCGAGCAGGAATTCGGTCACGCATCCGGGCATGCATAGCGGGTCGTGCGCTCACTTCCCGCCGGGACAGGAGGAAAGATGAAGGTCTATTTCAGCGATCGCCATGTCGGCCACGATCCGAGTTTCTTTCTGGTACGGGGCGAGCGCCAGCCCAGCGCGGAGCAGCCGGCACGCGCCGATGTGCTGCTCGATGCCGTGCGTCGCGCGGGACTGGTCGTGGAGGGGCCGGGCGACTTCGGCATCGGGCCGATCGCGGCGATCCACACGCCCGAATACCTCGAGTTCCTGCAAACGGCCAACCACGAATGGCGCAAGCTGCCGGGCGCCAGCACCGAGGTGATTCCCAACATCCATCCGGGACGCCGGCCGGCGACCTACCCGGCCGGGATCGTGGGGCGCGCCGGCTGGCACCAGGCCGACACCGCCTGCCCGATCGGCGAGAACACATGGGACGCCGCCTATCATGGGGCGCAGGTGGCGCTGACCGCTGCCGACGCCGTGCTCGGCGGCGCCGGCGAAGCCTATGCGCTGTGCCGGCCGCCGGGGCATCATGCGTTTTCCGACATGGCCGGCGGCTTCTGCTTCCTGAACAACACGGCGATCGCTGCGCAACACCTGCGCGGGCGCCACGAGCGCGTCGCGATCCTCGATGTCGACGTGCATCACGGCAACGGGACCCAGGGAGTGTTCTACCGACGTGCCGACGTGCTCACGATCTCGATCCACGCCAACCCCGATCACTACTATCCGTACTTCTGGGGACACGCCCAGGAGCGCGGCGAGGGCCCGGGCGAGGGCTTCAACCTGAACCTGCCATTGGCGCTCGGCAGCGAGGACGTGCACTGGCATGCGGCGGCACAGCGGGCCTTCGAGCGCATCGCCGCTTTTGGACCGACGGCGCTGGTGGTCGCACTGGGCCTGGATGCATCGGAATCGGATCCGCTGCAGGGCTTGCGCGTCACGACCGAGGGCTTCACCACGATGGCGCGCCGAATCGGCGCGCTCGGCCTGCCCACGGTACTGGTGCAGGAGGGCGGCTACCTGGGCCCTGCGCTCGGCGAGAATCTGGGCGCGTTCATCACCGGGTTCGAGGCCGGCCGCCTGGGCGGCTGATACGGCGAGCGAGGAGCAGGCGATGGCGTCGAAGACACGGAGTGCAAGGGTCGTGGTGGCTGCGGGAATGGTCATCGCGTCGGCGATGAGCATGCCGGCAATGGCCGCCGAGCCGCTGGCGCGCATCGCCGTGGCCGGCGAAGCGAGTCGAGCGGTCGAGCCCGACACGGCCCATGCCGACGTGGGCGTGGTCGCCGAGGCCGAATCCGCGAGCGAGGCACTGAAGCAGAACAGCGCGGCAATGGCGCGCGTACTCGATAGCCTCGAGGGCCGTGGCATTGCCAGCACCGATATCCAGACCCGCAACTTCAGCATCACTCGCCGCTATCGGCGCGGATCGGTGTCGAGCCAGCCGCAACCCGACGGCTATTCGGTGAGCAACCAGGTCAGTGTCGTCGTGCACGACATCGGCAAGCTCGGCGGCCTGCTCGACGCGCTGGTTCGCGACGGCGCCAACCGCATCGACGGCGTGCGCTTCTCCATCGCCAACCCGGTGCCGGTCATGGATGCGCTGCGCGAAGCCGCGATTGCCGACGCCCGCCGTCGCGCGCGCCGCTACGCCGAGGCGGCCGGCCTCACGCTGGGGCCCACGATCTCGGTCGAGGAAACCGGCGCCCGGCTGCCCGCGCCCGTGGGCGCCCAGCCCGCGATGATGCGATCATCGCAGTCGGTGCCGATCGCGCCGGGACAGGCCACGTTGCGGATCGGCGTGTCGGTGGTGTTCTCGGCAGCGCCGAAGTAGCGACAGGGGCACCGCCCGCATTGCCGGGCACGATCGCCAGGAAAACAGGCGTCAGTTCAGGTCGATGTAGATGCGATACCAGTCGTTCTCCGAGCCCGGATGGCGGTGAAGGTTGAGCAGGCGTCGAAGCGAGGCGCGATTCGCCGCCGTGTTGGGTAACGATCGGATCGCGAATCGAATCGTGCCGCCATCGACGCAGCGCTCGCTGACGACCAGGCCCATCCGTCGATGGATACTCATGAGTTCCGGGTCTTCGATGTCTTCGGCGTACCAGGGGCCGATTTGGCGCGCGGATCGCTTCTTCGATGGCGTCCAAGTCTGGTCACGGTAGAAACGCTTGAATTGGATTTTGAATACCGCCAGCGTCCCGTCGTCGACCTTCTGGAGCCGATTTCGGCGCGTCGTTACGCGCTGGCCAGGGGCAAGTTCCCGGGCGCGGTCGAGTTGCTCCGTGTAGCGGCCACGATTGCCGCGAATCCGGACCCGATCGACGACCTGTATCGTGGTTGCCGTGCCGTTGTAGAACTCGAACTTGGTGTTGCAGCGATCGACGGCATGGGCGGTGGGCGACATCACGCTGGCACAGATCAGTGTCACGAACAGCCCGGTCGGAAAATGGAGCATGGTTCGTTCCTCCGTTTGCCAAGGGCAATAAGCCGCCACCGAGGTTCATGGCGGACGCGTCCGATGAGCGTACCCCGATGCGCTCGCCAAGGGCCATCCCATGGACAGGGGACAGTGCAAGGCGTCCGAGATGCCGTCGCGCCGGATGGGTGCTCCGACCGGTCCCCGCCAGGTATTTCAACAGCCTGCTAGCGCGGCTGGCGCTTGCGCACCGGCGTGCGCTTGAAGTCGCCGCGGTTCAGCTGCAGGTCCACATTCGGGTCGTAGTCCTCGCGGTCGGTGTAGATGGTCTGGCCGTCGGGATTGACCCATCGGTGCTTCCACTGGTTGGAGCCGACCTCGATTTCCCGGGTGAAGGGGTTCACGAATTCTTCCTGCTCGGTGAGTGTCAGGAACATGTCGTTGTGGATCTCGGCGTTGGTCTGCCGCTGGTGCTCGCCGATGGCGCGCTCGATGCGTTGTACCGCCTGCATCGTGTCGACCACGATCCGGCCGCGCTGGACCTGGCCGCGAATCTCGCCGGCGAGCCACTGCCGATCGATGGCGATGGAGCCCTGGATCGCCGCCAGCACCGGCGCCCAGCGCGCGAAGGCTGCGGCCGGTGCGCGCGCGACCACCGTGGCGCGGTTGCCCCACATGCCCGCGCCGGCCCGGCCCCAGTTCTCGATCACCGCGAACGCGGCTTCGCGATAGCGCGCGCCGTCTTCCTCGTACTCGATCACGACGCTGGCGGCGTCGTGCGAGAAGTCGATCATCGGCGTCATGGCCCGTGCGTGCCGGGCAAACAGTGCCGCTGTCCGAGGGCGCGGATGGCGCTCGATCACACGCACGTCGCGCGCTCGCGGATGGGCAAACGCCAGAACGACCGATTCGATGAAGCGCGCCGCAGCGGTCAATGGCATCACCTGCATGCCGTTGTAGTTGCTGCCCGGCGGAAACAGGCCCATGGCCCCGGCCGGTGACTGGCGCATGTCGAAAAAGAGCACGTCGGGCAGCCAGCGGATCATCACGGTGCCGCGCGCATCGCTCATCACTGCGAAGTCCACCTTGGCGGCCACCGATTGGGCGGGGCCGCCGCGGGCGATCGGATCAACGCGGACAATGCCGCCCGCCGTGCGCCAACCCCGGGGCACCAGCAACGTAAAGGCACGCTCGCTGGCCTCGACGACACGTTCGAGCGTGAGCGTGTCGGGCACTTGTGCGAACGCGCCCGAAAGTGCCGGCACGAGCGTGGTAATCGCCAGGATCAGGAGCCAGGCCAAGCTTACGCCACGAGCGCGACTGATTCGGGTCCGAGCGGGTTTGTCGCGCGCCTGCATGCTGGCATGAACCAATCGACGCATCGGCCTCTCGAGGTCGCCAAACCCCCACCATAGCGCGTCATGCGCGCGGGGTTCTGCGCCAGGTCAAGCGCACGCCGCTCGCCGTCTATTCGATATCCATGTAGCGTCGATAGATCGCGCGAGCGGCGCCGGCGTTGGCAAAGTTCGTTCCAGGATGCGCGCGCTGGACCAGGGTCCGGTTCGCGGGCGTGTTTGGAAGCGATCGGATTCGAAACTTGATCGTCCAGCCGTCGCGGCAAGTGACGTCGAGGATCAGGCCCATCTCGCGATAGATGCGCTCCAGGCTCGCGTTGCTGAAGTTCCCGGCGAAACCGGCGCCGATCTTGTAGGCGCGTCGCTTGAGGTCATTGGACCAGCGAACACCCCGATGGAAACGCTTGATCTGAATCCGGAACTGGGCGCTCGTGCCGTCGTCGACTTTTTGCAGCCGGTTCTTTCGGGTTGTTGCGCGTGCCCCGCCGAGGAGTTCGCGGGCGCGATCGAGTTTCTCGACATAGTCGCCGCGATTGCCGCGAATGACGACGCGATTCACGACCTCGATGGTCGTCGCGGTACCGTTGCTGAACTCGAACTTGGCGTTGCAGCGATCGACGGCCAGCGCCGAGGCGGGTAGGACGCTTGCGCAGATGGCGGCGATGAGCGTGGCGTTTCGCAGTCGATACATCTGATTCCCTCCTGTCGGGTCGAAGTGACTATCCCGGCCGCAGGCGACGCCGCGGCCGGGACCAACGTATCGCCAGGGTATGCGCTGGGGCCTGCGCGTCACTATCCCGGAAATGCGGGACCTCGGTCATGGCGCGAAGCAATCCCGATTGAACCGCTGCGGGCGGGGCGGGTACCCACGAGCATGCAATCGCTCGCCCGTGAGGTGCCAGATGGAGCGCAAGGAATCACGACCCGACCGTCGAACCGGCTTCCGGCCGGTCGAGCCCGGGATGGCGACGGCGCTTCCGGTGGGCGCGCGGCTGATGACACCGCGTCGCGGCTATCGGCACTATGGGATCCACCTCGGCGGTGGTCGCGTCGTGCACTATGCCGGCTTCGCGCACGGTTGGTTCCGGCATGGCCCGGTCCAGGCGACCACGATGGCTGATTTCGCCGCGGGCCACCCGGTCTGGGCGAGCACGCACGAAGGGTTGTTCACGGCGGCCCAGATCGTCTCCAGGGCGGTTTCGCGAATCGGAGAGGATCGATACGATCTATGGCGCAACAACTGCGAGCACTTTTGCAACTGGTGCACGTTCGGCGAGCACCATAGTGCGCAGGTGGCGCGCTTCGAACGCATCCTGCGCGCACTCGCGGCGCCTTTTTCGCGCCTTCGGACCCGGCACGACGGATCACCGCTCCTCGATGCCTGAGCGCTGTGGTTCGCGCTCATGGGCGATCAGCAGTTCGCGACGAAACGCCTGCGCCACGCGCGAGGGGGTCGGCGCGCGCCGATGGATGCACGCATAGCGGCACATGTACCGTAGCCGGGCCGGCGCGATCGCCCGCATCCGGCCGGCACGGATGAACGGCTCGGCGTAGTGGTCTGGAAGAAAGCCCACGAAGCCGCCGGAGAGCACCAGCGTGGCGACGGCCTCCTGGTCCGAAGCGGTCGCTGCGCGCGGCAACCGCCGCCGATGCGCCAGTTCGAGGTTCGGCGAGTGGTAGCCGAGGCCGGCCAGTGCCTGGCGGCGCAGGTCGGCCCAGCCGAGGCGGCGATCGTCGGCGTCGAACCAGCGATGGCCTCGCCCCGCATAGAGGTTCATGGTTTCGTCGAACAGTGGTTCGTAGACGAGGCTTTCCGAGCGGCGATGCTCGGGCACGATGCCGAGTTGAAGCCGACCGTCCATGACGCCGCGTTCGATCGTCGCGATGCTGCCGACGTGCAGGTGCAGGTCGACCCGGGGGGCCAGCGTCCGAAACGCGCCCACCGCCGACGCGATGTGGGCCGCCGGATTGCTGGCGGTCTTCTCGAACAGCCCGACGTGCAGCTCGCCGGCCATGCGACGGTGGATGTCGTTGAGGCGCTGGCGAAAACCGCTTGTGGCCGCCAGTAGTTGCTCGGCGGCCTCGACCACCTGCTGGCCCTCCGGCGTCAGCGCGAAGCCGGAGCGCCCGCGTCGACACAGCACGAGGCCCAGGCGTATCTCGAGGTCCTTGATGTGGCGGCTGATCGTGGAGACCGATACGTTGAGCTCGAGCTCGGCCGCCGCCATGCCACCGCAATCGGCCACGGCCTTGAATACGCGCAGCAGCCGCAGGTCGACGTCGCCCAGATTGCCGAGCAAGGCCTTTTCTTTTACTTGCATTGGTTGTCAAGTGAACCGGCGCATTTCGTCATGGCATTCAAGCATGAGCCGGCGCAGGATGCCAATCGCGCCATTGGCGCCAGCACTTTTTCACGCGCTCGCACGGGCTCCCTTGCGGCGGACGCGTGCCGACACCATCGTCCCACCGGAGACTTCCCGATGAAAGCCACCGACGCCTGGACCCAGAATCCGCCCCGCACCGATGCCCAGTGGCTCGAAGCCCATTGGATGCCCTTCACCGGCAATCGCCAGTTCAAGGCCGACCCGCGTCTGATCACAGCCGCCCAAGGCTGCTACTTCACGACCCACGACGGGCGGCAGGTCTTCGACGGCCTCTCGGGCCTGTGGTGCGTGGGTCTTGGGCATTGCCGCACCGAGATCGCCGAGGCCGTGAGCCGCCAGGTCGCCACGCTCGACTATTCGCCAGCCTTCCAGTTCGGCCATCCGCTGTCGTTCACGCTGGCCAACAAGATCGTCGAGCGCATGCCCGAGGGCCTGAACCGGGTGTTCTTCACCGACTCGGGCTCCGAGGCCGCCGACACCTCGCTGAAGATCGCGCGCGCCTATTGGCGCACCCGTGGCCAGGCCGGCAAGACCCGGCTGATCGGTCGCGCGCGTGGCTACCATGGCGTGAACTTCGGCGGCATCTCGGTGGGCGGGATCTCGGCCAATCGCAAGCTCTACGGCCAGGGCGTCGAGGCCGACCACCTGCCGCACACCCAGCCCGCCAATGGCAGCTTCCACCGTGGCATGCCCGAGAACGGTGCCGAGCTCGCCGACGAGCTGCTGAACCTGATCGCGTTGCACGATGCATCGACGATTGCCGCCGTCATCGTCGAGCCGTTCTCGGGCTCGGCCGGCGTGATCATTCCGCCCAAGGGCTATCTGCAGCGGCTGCGCGAGATCTGCACCAAGAACGACATCCTGCTGATCTTCGACGAAGTCATCACCGGCTTCGGCCGTGCCGGGGCCTGGACCGGTGCCGAGGCCTTCGGCGTGACACCGGACATCCTGAACTTCGCCAAGCAGGTGACCAACGGGGTACAGCCGCTGGGCGGCTGCGTCGTACGCCAGCAGATCCACGATACCTTCATGGCGGCCGGTGGGCCCGACTACATGATCGAGTTCCCGCACGGCTACACCTACTCGGCGCATCCGGTCGCCTGCGCGGCCGGTATCGCGGGCATGGATCTGCTCGCCCGCGAGAACGCGGTGCAGATGGTGCAGGAGCTGTCGCCGCATTTCGAGAACGCGGTCCACGGCCTGCGCGGCGCCAAGCACGTCGCGGACATCCGCAACTACGGGCTGGCCTGTGGCATCACGGTGGATCCTGCGCCGGGCGAGCCGGCCAAGCGTCCGTTCGAGATCTCGATGGCGATGTACAAGAAGGGCTTCTACGTTCGCTACGGCGGCGACACGATCCAGATCGCGCCGCCCTTCACGAGCACGCGCGAGGAGATCGACCGGTTGGTGAGCGCGCTGGGCGAGACCTTCGACCAGACCGCGTAGGCCGGGCAGCTTGCCGATGCGAATTCAGCGCGGCACCACGAGCCCGAATTTCTCGATCCGGTAGCGCAGCGTGTCGCGGCTCACGCCGAGGCGCCGCGCTGCGCGACTGACGTTGCCACCGGTTTCATCGAGCGCACGTTGCAGCATCGCGCGCTCGGCGTTGGCCAGCGCGCGCAAGTCCGATGGTGCGGCCCGACTTCCGGGCGGCGCAGCGTGCGTTTCGTCGGTCGCCGTTGAACGCGCGGCGAGGCTCGCCTCGGCAGGCGCATGGACCGACAGACCCAGGTCCGAGGCGCCGACACGCGCGCCAACCGACAGCAGTACCGCCTGCTCGACGCGATTGCGCAGCTCCCGCACGTTGCCGGGCCAGCCGTGCGACTGGATCGCTGCAATGGCCTCGGTGTCGAGCGTCAGGCTCGGCTTGCGATAGCGCTCGCCGAGCTCATGCAGGAAGTGCCGAGCCAGTCGTTCGATGTCGTCGCCGCGCTCACGTAGTGGCGCTACCGGAATCTCGAACACGCGCAGGCGATAGAGCAGGTCGGCCCGGAAGCGTCCCTCGGCGACGCGCTGGTCGAGGGGTTGGTGCGTCGCAGCCACCACCCGAAGATCCACCGGCATCGCCCGCAAACCGCCGAGCCGGCGCACCGAGTGCTCCTCTATCAGCTTCAGGATCTTGGCCTGTAGCGCGGGCTCGGTCTCGCCGATCTCGTCCAGGAACAGGGTGCCTCCCGACGCGGCCTCCACCAGACCGATCTTGCGCTCGCGCGCGTCGGTGAATGCGCCGCGCTCGTAGCCGAACAGCTCGGATTCGAGCAACGAGGATGGGATCGCGGCGCAATTGATCTCCACGAAGGGCCCGGCGGCTCGCGGTCCGTCACCGTGGATCGCCCGTGCGACCAACTCCTTGCCTGTCCCGGTTTCGCCCGTGATCAGCACCGACGGCAGTCGGGTCCCGGCAAGCGTGGCGTCGGCTTCGCGCAGCCTGGCCAGCCGCGAGCGCAACTCGATCATCGGCGCGGACTCACCGACCAGGCCTTCGACCTCGGGCGGAGCCCGGCGCGCCAATCCGACATCGTGGGAGATCTCGTCCAGGCGCCCGTCGCGCTCGCGCGCGAGCGACTGCTCGATCACGCCGCGCAATTGCGACAGCGCTACCGGCTTGGTGAGGAAGTCGGCGGCACCCGCTTTCATTGCGTCGACCGCCAGCTTCACCGTACCGTGGCCGGTCATCACCACCACGCGGCAACCTCGCGCGCGCGACAGTAGATCCGGCATGGCGTCGAGCCCCCAGCGTCCGGGGAGGTGGCAGTCGAGCAGGATCAGATCTGGCTGGAAGTCCGCCAGCGTCGCCAGCGCGGCTTCGGCGCTCTCGGCAATCCGCACGACATAGCCGTAACGTCCCAGATAGACTGAAATATTTCGCGCCAGCGTGGTCTCGTCCTCCACCACGAGGATCGCGGCCGTGTGCTCGTTCAAGTACGGGCCTCCCGGGGATGCGGCGCATTCGCCGACATGCTCTCGGTGGGCTCCTCCGTGGCCGGAAGGTCGATCGTCACGGTCGTGCCGTGCCCCGGGCTGCTGGCCAGCGCGATCCGGCCACCAACGCGCTCGACCGAAGTGCGGGCGAGTGGCAGGCCAAGTCCGAGCCCGCGCGCCTTGGTGGTCACGTAGGGTTCGAACACCCGCTCCAGGTCCCCGGGGGGAATGCCGCCCCCTTCGTCGATGATCTCGATTCGCACGCCGCGGCCCTGCGGCTGTGCCGACACGCGCACGCCCGCGCCGGCCGGCGTGGCTTCCGCCGCGTTCGCGAGCAGGCCCGCGAGCACTTGCGCCAGGCCTTGCGTGGAACCTGCGACCCGCGGCAATCGAGGTGCCACGGCGAGCCGCGCATGGATCCCGCGGCGGGTGAATTCGTCGCGATACTGATCGAAGGCGGTGGAAGTCGCCAAGGCTGCGTCGGCGCTGGCCTGGCTCTCGTCGCCGTCGGGCGGAACCGCGCAACGCAATAGGTCGGCAACCCAGCGCTCGGCACGATCCACCGACGAGATGATGTCGTGGGCCTCGCGGCGTAGATCCAACGCGTCGGTTTCGAGGGCGAGCTCGGCGCTGCTGCGAATCGACGCGAGCGGATTGCGGATACCATGTGCCACCGACGCCGCCATCTCGCCGACGGCCGCCAGCCGGCTCGACTCGACCAGGCGCTCGTGCTGCCAGCGCAGGGTGCGATCGCCATTGCGGACCACCCAGAACAAGGCCGCGAACAGCGCAGCCGCGCCGATTAGCGCCCCGATGCCGATCAGGATCGTGCCTTCCTTGAGCGTAGCGAACAGTTCGACCGGAATCCGATAGAGCTCTACTGCGCCGACCACCTGTCCCTGCGAGTCACGAATCGGCACGTAGGTCTCGACGAACTCACCGATCGACTGCGCCAGATAGCGGTGCTCGGGCTTTTCGAGATCCGAGCCGTCGGTTCGCCCGCGATGCATCACGAGCTTGCCCTGCAAGGCTTCGTCGAGTTCGTCGTTCTTGCCCGGGATATGACCGACCAACCGCGGGTCGCTCGACCACAGTACACGTTGCGCGCGGTCGTAGACATTGGCCCGCAGCACGTGCGGCATCGACGAGAGCAGCCGAATCTGTTCGAGGAACTCGCGCCGCGTCGCCTCGCTGCCATCGCCGAGCATCGCGCGTACCGCCTTGGGCGTGACGATCAGCGCGGTCATCGCCTCGCCCGTGATATGCGCGTCGTGACGAAGCATCCGCTCGGCCACGAACCGATTCATCTGGTAGGCGGCGATCGCCGCCAGAACCGCGATCGACAGCACCGCCCATACCGCGAAGGTTCGCAGGATGCTGTAGGACTGTCCCTTCTTGCCGGACATGGGTTGCCCCGACGAGTGATGGTCGAGAAGTCTAGCAATTGCGGTGCCATGTCCGCGCGAGACGGGGACCGAGACGCCGGCCTGGCGAGGAACCCCCAGGAAATCGGACAAACCCCCGAAGTTGGGGGTTTTGCCCCATGTGAGCGCGAGGCGCCCCGGGTGGGTGGCGCGCGCCGTGTGGGCGGCCATCGCGCTGCGAGCCCTTGCGAGCGCGCGCCGGGCGCTTGGCGTCTCGAGCCCGCGGTGGGGCTGTGTACCAGTATGTGAGAGTGAAGCATTGCGATCGCGGCCGCGGTTCGGTCGGTCCGACCCGGCGCAGTCGACGCGCAAGCCCGCATCGAGCTGGCACGACTATTGCCATGTGGGATGAAAACCCATTCGTTCCGACACCATGCAATCAGACCGGCATCTGGCAGACAGCGAGGACCCCAGCGAAGCTTCGGGCGCCGCCTTGCTCGAGCCGACCGACGTGCTCGAGTTCCCGCTGCACCGCCGCGTCGTGGTGCATCACACGGTCGACGCCGAGACCGGCGCTCCGGAACTGCGCCTCTACTACGGCGACAAGGAAATCTCGTTCGACGAGGCGCCGTTGTTCGCCTTCGGCGAAGGCCTGGCGCGCAGCGGCCGCTTCATTGCACGAGAGGCGCTCGCCTGGGGCGATGGCTACACCTGGCCGCAGATTGGCAGCCTGCTGCAGACGCTCGTGAACGAAGGCATCCTGGTCCGTGCTGGCGGCGAGTCGCCTCGCTGCCCGGTCGATGATGGTGCGCGTCCTTCGCCATTGCCGCCGGCGCCGGCGAGCCGGCCGCGCTTCTGGGACGAATGCGAGACGTTGTTTCTCGAAACGACGGGGCGAGCGCTCGAGCTCGGCCATCTCGAACTGGCGGTACCGGTCTTCCGTGTCGCGCACTGTGCACTCGACGGCGATGCGCGCCAGGTCGGCGAGTCGAACGTCTTCCCCAAGCCGCTTCGTGTCGATGTGCCCACGCGCTGGCGCACCTGCATCTATCCGGGCACCCGGCACCGCGTCGATCGGCCGATGAACGTGAGCGCGCTCAAGGCGATGCGAGTGCACTGGCCGCAGATGATGGCGGCGCTGGCTCGGATGCGTGCGCACTTTCTGGACCGATTCCCGGGAGCCGGCGAACCCTGGACCGTGTCTTCGGTGGAGATGCTCGCGACCACGGTGCTCGCATTGCCGACCTACGCGATGATGCGCGCCCGGCAGCCCGTGCCGAACGGCGCGCTTCATCCGGCGCTGTCGTCGCTGTTTCGGGTGACCGACGGACTGCGGATGGTGATGCACCAGATGCTGTTCGTGCCCATGGGCGAGCCGCTGCTCGCGCCGGGCGAGCCGGTCGACGCCGCGATGATCCTGGCCTTCGCCGAGCGCAACTATGCGTTTCATTCGGAGCATGGCGTTTGCGCCGGGCCGCAGGCGATGGTCGAGGAATTCCTCGGCGTGCTGCTCGACGATCGCGCGCCGACGGCCGGCCGGTTGGACGATACGGCTTTGGAGCCGGCGGTTCGGGCCGCCCTCGATGACGCGCAGCGCGGGATCGACTACGCGCTGCGTGGCTTGCGTGCCCATGTGTCGCTGTTCTCGCTGTGGCCGGCGATGGCCCGGGCCTACGCCGAACTGGCCGATGTCGCCGAGCAATCGCGGTCGGCGCTGCCAGGTGGACTGCGGTCGCGGCTCGGCGCCCACCGCCGCGCGCTGGAGACGAGCAGCTACCTGGCGCGCGAGGAATGGCGGCGCGCGCGTGAGACGGCCTACCGGGAAATCTTCGGCGCGTGCGGTCGCGGGTTGACCGGACGCCCGGGCGAGGCCTGCGCGGACGATCGCGATGACCTGCACGCGCGCTTCGACGCCGCGCGGATCGCGCTCGCGCCATCGACTCGCGCGGTGTTGAGCACGGCATGGCGACGCGTCGCCTTGGACGCCGACGCAGCCGAGCGCCTGGCCACGACCTGCGAGCGCTTCCTGACCTTTCTGCCACCGGTGCTGGCGGTCGCCACCGCCGAGCAGGCGAAGCTGAATCGCCTACTCGGTCGCCCGGCCCCCACGCGAGTCTTCGATGCCTACGACGCAGATCTCCACAACCGGGTGCAGACCGACGTTGCGCGCCGGGTGCCCTACCTGCTCGACGAGTTGAACGACCTGCTTGGTCTGGAGATCCGGGTGGATGCGAACCGGATCGAGATCGCCGCCCTGGACGAAGGCGCAGGTCTCGCGTCGCGGCCAGACATGAACGAAAGTCCCCGCCGGCCGCCGGCGGGAGACGACCCGAATTCGGGCGGCATGGTGCCGACCGAAGCCGCGTGCCTCCCGCACGCAAACCCCTAGGAGCCCATGATGAAAGTCCAAAGCAATGTTCGCGCCGGAAAGCAGAACCGCGGTGGTGGTAGCGACAACCCCGTCGAAACCGAAGTCGAGACCGAACTCGAGCCGGTCTACGTGCCGCCGGTCAGCCGCTGCACGGGCATCTGAGCAAGCGAACCGGAGCGTTCCCGAAGAACCCCGCCGGGGCTCGACGGCGAACGCTCCCGGTGCGATGCCGGGTCATGTCGAACCGAATCACGATGCCGCTCGCGTCGAGCCTCCTTGCCTTGTTGCTCGGCGGATGCGCGACGACACCGGCGCCAGTGTCGTCGACGCGCGTCGTCGTGCCCGAGAGGTTCAGCGGCGGCGCCGCGACGGCGACGTCGCCAGCCACGGGTCATAGCGACGATTGGTGGTCGGCGTTTCAGGATTCAACGCTCGATGCATTGATCCGACGTGTCGCTCACGACAACACCCGTGTACGCGTTGCCGAGGCACGGTATGCACAGGCGCGGGCACTTGCCCGTGCGGCCGATGCCGCCCGCGCACCGGCCATCGGCATTCAGGCGCGAGCGACGCGAATCGGTGGTCCCTTGGTGAACGAGGCCGGGTCCGACGGCGCGCTTTACGGCGTGAATGCATCGCTCGTCTACGAACTCGACCTGTCGAGTCGACAAGCCGGTCGGCTCGACGCAGCCAACCATGATGCGTCGGCGCGCGCGGCCCGTCTCGTCGATACCCGATTGCTGGTCAGCGCCGAGCTGGCGCGCGACCTGTTCCGGTTGCGGGCACTCGATCGCGAGCTTGTGCTGGTGCGTGATGCCGCCGCATCTCAGGCGCGCACGCTCGAGTTGACCGAGCATCGCCGCACGAGCGGGCTTGGATCCGAGCTCGACGCGGCCCGCGCAGCGGCCGAACTGGCCGAGGCACGGGCCGAAGAGGCCGTCTTGCTTCGGCGGCGCGAACTGACCGAGCATGCGATCGCGGTGCTCGTGGGCATCGCGTCGAGCCGGTTCACGGTGCCGCCGACCCATGGCGCGGTGCGACTGCCGGCGATCCCGGCGGGCATCCCGGCCACCGTGCTGGCGCGACGGGCCGATATCTCGGCTGCCCGCTCGGCACTGACGGCTGCACAAGCGCGGGCCGGCATCGCCCGCAGCGCCTGGCTGCCCAATCTGTCCCTGACAGCGGGCGGCGGTGTTGCCTCGTCGGCACTGGGCGAGTTGCTTCGCAGCTCGGCGCGCGCATGGAGCCTGGGCGCGTTGTTGGCGCTACCGCTGTTCGACGGCGGACGCCGGCGCGCCGAAATCGAAGTCGCCGATGCCGAGGTTGCCGCGCAGGCCGAAGCCTATGCCGAGCGCGTGCTGATCGCGCTGCGTGAGGTCGAGGACCAGCTCAGCGCACTGCGGCGGCTGGCCGAAGAGGCCGCCGTGCTCGAGGGCGCGATCGCGAACGCCAAGCGGACCGTCGAGCTCGCTGCGTCGCGCTACCGTGCCGGCGTGGCAAGTCAGCTCGAGGTGCTCGATGCGCAGCGCGGTGAACTCCGAATCCGTCGTCGAGCGCTCGGCGTGCAGGCATCACGGCAACTGGCGACGGTGGGCCTGATCCACGCAATCGGCGGTGGCTGGTCGACACCGGCGGCGGTCACGCCGCTGGCCAGTGCACGCTGACCGCGCCGGTACCCCTCGATGCCCGCCCAGTTCTCGCAGACCACCCGTGCGCTCGCGGCCGATCGTGGTCGGCGGGCGCATTTCGTGTGGCTCCTGTGCGTGCTGGCACTCAGCGCCTGGACCGGTTGGTTCGTGTTCGACGAGGTGGAGGTGGTGGAAGTGTCGCGACATGCGCGGCTGGAGGCCAAGCGAGCCGCGCATGCGGTCGCGGTGCCGGTGGCCGGACATGTGCTCGCCAGCAAGATGGCGATTGGCCGCGAGGTGCGCGCCGGCGACGTGCTGCTGACGCTCGATGCGCAGGCCGATGTGCTGGCGCTGCGAGAGGCTCGGGTGCACCTGGATGCCTTGCCTGCCCGCGTCGACTCGATGCGACGCGAGATCGCGCTGCGCGTGCTGCGGCGCGCGCGCGACCAAAGGACGGCGATGGCTGCGGCCGAGGCCGCGCGCCACCGTGTGACCGAGGCCGATGCTGCAGCACAGTTCGCGCGCGAGCATCATCAACGGCTCGATGCCGAGAGCCGGCACGGCGGCATCGCGCGCGCCGAGGCATCGCGTGCGCTCGCCGATGCGCGCCGCCTTGCGGCCGGACGCGATGCCTTGCGTGCCGAGGTCGCACGGCTCGACGCCGATGCCCGGGCGCGCGACATCGGCGCGGCCGCCGAGATCGAGGAGTTGCATCGGGCGCTCGCGGCGCTCGCGGCCGAGGTCGAGACCAGCCGCGCGAGCGTGGCCCGGCTCGAGGCGCGTGTAGCGCGGCATCAGGTGCGTGCGCCGGTGGATGGCGTGCTCGGCGAGGTCGCACCGCTGGCTGCCGGCAGCCATGTGGCCGAGGGACAGCGTATCGCGTCGGTGGTGCCGGCCGGCGAATTGATCATCGTCGCCGAGTTCGACCCTGCCGCGGTGCTCGGACGGGTCCGCCCCGGCATGGCGGCACAGATGCGGCTCGATGGTTTCCCTTGGATTCAGTTCGGCAGCCTGGGCGCGCGGGTGCGCGCAATGGCGAGCGAGGTGCGCGACGGGACGGTGCGCGTGGAGTTGGTGCCGGAAGCCAAGACGGGCCTTGCCGAGATCGCGCAGCACGGCCTACCCGGCACGGTCGAGGTGGCGGTCGAACGCGCCAGCCCGGCGCTGCTGGTTCAGCGTGCCACCGGACATTTGCTGGCCGCTGGCGCCGGCTCGGACACGTCGCACCGGCCCGGATCGAGCCCGGCTGCGGCGGGAGCGGCGCGCTGATGTCCGGCGGGACGATCGCGCGCGCGGCGCGCCGTCGCTGGCAGGCTCCCGAGGTCATCCAGAGCTCGACGATGGATTGTGGGCCCGCGTCGCTGAAGTGCCTGCTCGAGGGCTTCGGCACACCGATCGGCTATGACCGATTGCGCGAGGCCTGCCAGACCGGGGTCGACGGCACTTCCATCGATACGCTGGAGGCGGTCGCGGTACGCCTGGGCCTGCAGGCCGAACAGGTGATGATTCCGCCCGATCACCTGCGGATCGATCCGGCCGGATCGCTGCCGGCGATGGTGGTGACCCGTCTGCCTGACGGATCGACGCATTTCGTGGTGGCCTGGCGCCGGGTGGGCGACCGCCTGCAGGTGATGGACCCGGCCAGTGGTCGTCGCTGGGTCCGAATCGATGCCTTCATCGATTCTCTGCTGCGCCACGACCTGGTGGTGCGCTCGTCGGCTTGGCGTGAATGGGCCGCGACCGACGACTTCCTGCGCCCGCTGCATCGCCGGATCGTCGCGGTGGGTGCGAGCATTGCGAAGGCGCGCGAGTTCATCGCGCAGGCGCTCGCCATCCCGCACTGGTTCGCGCTCGCCACGCTCGACGCGGCCACCCGGATGGTCGCCACCCTCGTGACCGGCGGTGGCCTGCGTCGCGGGCGCGATTCGCTCGGGTTGCTCGAAGTCTTGTGCCGCCAGACCTCCCAGGCCGAACACGACATCTTTCGCGCGATCCCGCCAAGCTACTGGTCGGTGGTGCCCGATCCGCGACGCGCTGACGATGGCGAAGCTCAGTTGGTGTTGCGCGGCGTGGTGCTGATGCGGGTCGCCTCTCGAAGCGCTGCGCCCGACGGCAACGAGCCGATCGCGCCCGAACTCTCGGCCGCCCTGGCGGAGAAGCCGGCGCGCCCGTTCACCACCGCCTGGTCGATGCTGCGCGAGGACGGTCTGCTTGCCCCGCTCGCGTTGGCCGGTGCGGTGATGCTCGCGGTGGCCGTGACACTGGTCGAGGCGGTGCTGCTGCGTAGCGTGTTCGACCTGTCATGGTCGCTGAATCGTCCCGATCAACGCCTGTACGCGGCATTGGCGCTACTCGTCTTCCTGGCCACGCTGATCGCGATCGAGACACCGATCGTGACCGAGTCGTTGCGCCTGGGACGTGCGCTCGAGACCCGGCTGCGGATGGCGCTGCTCGCCCGGCTGCCATTGCTGCACGATCGCTATTTCCAGAGCCGTCCGATCTCCGACATGGCGGAGCGCGCACACGCGCTGCACCTGAGCCGTGCAGTGCCGCTCCTGGCACTGAACGCGATCCAGCTCGCGTTCGAGCTGGGCCTGACTCTGCTCGGTGTCGCCCTGATCGATCCGGCGAGCCTGCCATTCGCGCTGGCCCTGGCCGTGGTGGCCATCGTGCTGCCGGCCGGTGCCCAGGCGGCGCTCGGCGAGCTCGATCTGCGCCAGCGCACTCATGCGGCGGCGCTCGGCGGATTCCACCTGGACGCCCTGCTTGGCCTGCGACCGATCCGCGCGCACCGCGCCGAAGCCGCGATCGTCGGCCAGCACGAGGCCTTGCTGGTGGAGTGGGCAAAGTCGGCCCGGAACCTGTTGCGCGCCTCGACGTTCACCGGCGTGGTCCAGGGACTGGTCTGCACCGGCCTGGCGGCGGCGCTACTGGTGGCCCATTTCGCGCGCGCCGGTGGCGTGACCGGGGTGGAGATCCTGCTGGTGTACTGGACGCTGAAACTGCCCGCGATCGGCCAGCGCATGGTCGGACTGGCGCTTCAGTATCCGGCCCGTCGCAATGTGCTGCGCCGCCTGCTCGAACCGATCGGCGCCGCGACGCGAGCCGGCACGCAGGCCGGTGACCTCGGTGGGACGCAGCCGTCTGCGATGCAAGCGAGCGAACCCGCGACCGGTATACCGGCACCGTCGCGGCAGGTCACCGAGCCGGGTCCGAGAGCGGTCGAATCGCCCGTGCCTGCGGTGTCGGTACGGATCGAGGGCGGACGGGTGGTTGCGGGTGGCCACACGATACTCGAGCAGGTCGAGTTGGCGATCGAAGCCGGCGAGCATGTGGCCGTGGTCGGCGCATCCGGCGCCGGCAAGTCGACCTTGGTCGGGTTGCTGCTTGGCTGGCATCGGCTGGCTGCGGGCACGATGCACATCGACGGCGCACCGGCCACCGATGCGCGCATCGAGGCCTTGCGCCGGCGCACCGCCTGGGTCGATCCGGCCGTGCAGCTATGGAATCGGCCGCTTGCCGAGAATCTCACCTACGCAGCCGGCGACGCCGCGATGGCGCGCATCGGCTCGGTTCTCGACGCGGCCGATCTGCGCGACCTGTTGCGCCGCCTGCCCGCCGGGCTCCAGACCTACCTGGGCGAAGGTGGCGGTCTGTTGTCGGGGGGCGAGGGGCAGCGGGTTCGGCTCGCGCGCGCCATGCTCCAGGCCGACGTGGGCCTGGCGCTGCTCGACGAGCCCTTCCGTGGGCTCGACGCAGCGGTCCGCGCGTCGCTACTCGCCGACGTGCGGCGCTGGTGGCGCGATGCCACGATGATATGCGTCACGCACGACGTCGAGTCCACTACCACCTTCGACCGCGTGCTGGTGGTGGACGGTGGCGAATTGGTGGAGGATGGTGCGCCCGCGGTGCTCGCCGGCGCGGACAGTCGCTATCGCGCACTGCTCGACGCGGAGCGCGCGCTGAGATCGCAATGGCATCGCGCGGGGCAATGGCGGCGTATCGTCGTGGCGCACGGTCGCATCGCGCACGATGACGGTGCCCGCGGTGCGCGCGCGGCCCGCGGCCCGAATCATCGGGAGCGATCGCGATGAGTCTAAATGCCGCGGTGTGGCCGCAGGAGCGGCTTGCCGAGGGAATCGTTGCGCTGGCGCGGGCGGTGCACTTGCCCATGCTCGCGAATCGGGGCAGCGCGGTCGCGCCAGCGGTGCCGCCTGCGGTCGCGCGCGGCGATCGCGATGCGATCGCGCGTTGGGTCGAGCGCGTAGGCGATGCCCACGGGCTGGCGGCAGTGACGGTGGAGGCGTCGGCAGCCGAGGCCGAGAAGATGGTCCGGGGTGCCGCCCCGGCCCTGTTTCGGGTGCTGACCGAGGCCGGACCGGGCTTCGTACTTGCCACGGCGTGCCGCGGCGGCCGGGTTCGCCTGCTCGATCCGGCCCTGCGCATCGTGCGTGTGCCCGTGGACACGCTGCGCGAACTGCTGTGCGCGCCCGGCGAGCGCTCGCACCGGGCCGAGGTCGATCGCTTGCTCGAGCTGGCCCGGGTTCGGGCGCGTCGTCGACCAGCGGCTCGGGCCGCCATGTTGCGCGAACGGACCGCCGCCCAGCCGGTCAGCGGTTGCTGGCTGCTGCGTGCTCCGAACACGGCCCCCTTGCGCCAGCAGTTCCTGCGCGCCGGATTGGGCGCGCGCCTGCTCGCCATGCTGGGCTCGTTTGCGACGGTCTATGCGCTCGAGGTGGCCGGTTGGGGCTGGATCGGCGCGGCGGCATTGAATGGCCGGCTCGACGATGGATGGCTGGTCGCCTGGGTACTGGCACTGCTCACGACCGTGCCGCTACGGGCCGCTGCCGGCTGGTGGCAGGGAAGCTTGGCGCTGGACGCGGCCCGGATCCTGAAGCAGCGCGTGCTGGCCGGTACGCTCGCGCTCGACGTCGATTCGATGCGGGGCGACGGCGCTGGCCGCATGCTCGCCCGCGTGCTCGAATCACAGAACCTCGAAGGCGTCGCGATCCACGGTAGTCTCGCCTTGCTGGTCGGTGTGATCGAGCTTGCCGTCGCCGGTTGGATCCTGTCGCTGGGGGCCGCGCCAGCCTGGCACCTGGGGGCGCTGTTGGCCTGGACCGGCCTGATGGTCTGCCTGGGTGGCCGTTTCCGCGCGGGAATGCAGCGCTGGACGCGCGCGCGGCTCGATATGACGCACACGTTGGTCGAGCACATGGTCGGGCATCGTACCCGGGTCGCACAGGAGCCGGCCGGGCGTCGCGATGTCGACGAAGACCGGTCGCTGGTCGGTTATCTGGGCGATTCGAGCGCACTCGATCGGCGATCGACTCCGCTCGCCGTGGCCGGTGCCGCCGGCTGGTTGTTCGTTGGCCTGGTGGCGCTGGCACCGGCATTCGTGGCCGGCGCCAGTGCCGGCCTGCTGGCGGTCAGTCTTGGCGGCGTGCTGTTCGGCATGCGTGCACTGGGCGGGATCGGTGGCAGCATCGCCGCATTGTCGTCGGCCGCAGCGGCGTGGCATCAGCTCGAGCCGTTGCTGATGGCCGCGTCCGCGGCCGATTCCTCTGCCGGTGCGGGACAACCAGGCGTCGGGCTCGAGCGGCGCGACTTGCTCGACCAGGCCGGCGGCGCCGGCACGGCAACGATTCCGACGGCCCCGCTGATCGAGGCCGATGCCGTGGAATTCCGCCATGGCGAGCGGCCCGAGCCGCAACTGAGCGAGATCACGCTGGCGGTACGCCCCGGCGAGCGCGTGCTGGTCGAGGGGCCTTCAGGTGGTGGCAAGTCGACACTTGCCGCCGTATTGGGCGGCCTGCGTCGACCGCGGCGCGGGCTGCTGCTGCTGGGCGGGCTGGACCGCCATACGCTGGGTGCCGACTGGCATGCCCAGGTCGCGCTGGCATCGCAGTTCCATGAGAACCACATCCTCTCCGGGCCGCTCGCCTTCAATCTCCTGATGGGCCGCGGCTGGCCGGCACGAGAGGCCGAGCTGCGCGAGGCCGCATCGATCTGCGAGCGGCTGGGCCTGGGCCCGCTGCTCGAGCGCATGCCGGCCGGGCTGATGCAACACGTGGGCGAGACCGGCTGGCAACTTTCTCACGGCGAGCGCAGTCGGGTCTTCCTCGCGCGCGCATTGTTGCAGCGCGCGCCGCTGACCGTGCTCGACGAGAGCTTCGCCGCGCTCGATCCCGAGACCCTGCAGCGCTGCCTTGCCACGGCGCGCAGCGAGTGCCTGGCGCTGATGGTGATCGCGCACCCGTGAACCCGTGGTGCGCCGCTCGGCAGTGCATCTCGTCCGACCGTATTCGTCGAGGGCTGCTTCCGGTCTGGCGGGGGATGGTCGCGAGCTCGATGGCCAATGAGCGCCGTAGCGGACGCACTCACTAGGCCGGGTCACTTCAAAGCGAGCCCAGGTGGCGTTCGGCGGCGCGTGCGAGCTTCTGGTCGAAGGTCGCGAGCGGCGCCCGCAGCTTCGCCGCCAGTGCCAGATACGCGGCATCGTAGGCGGTGAGCCCATGGTCGAGGGCGATTCGCATCTGCTCGGCAAGTTCCACTTCATGGCGCTCGATCGGCATCGCCCGATAGTCGGCCAGTCCGAGCGAGGCTGCGTCGGCCAGTCCGAGCCGGGACTTGCGCAATGCGACGCTGACCATCTCGGTATCGAGGAGAAAGGGCGCGAACAGGCGTGCCTCGGACATGACCGCGAGGGCTTCGTCGCGTTGCGGTTCGTCGAACAGCAGCGCCGCCACCACGCTGCAATCCACGATCAGTGGCGGGCGCACACGATAGTGCGCGGGCGGCTCGGCGACGTAGGGGCGGGGGCTGTTGCGGGGCATTGCGGCCGGGGGGTCAACGAGCGTCGCGCTCGGCTCGCAGGATATCCACGGCCAGCGCGCCGCCAGCGAGCGGCCGCGGGAAGCGGGCCCGGTGCTCGCGGGCGATCTGAGCGACCGACTTGATGCCTGTGGGTGGGACGACTTGTGCGAGTGTCCCGCCGGGGTGGTGGCCCGCGCCCAGGTGCGGCCACGGCGCGCCAGCGTCTGTTGGCAAACCGGCGGACACTTCGCCCGCCGGTCGGACGGCTTCGCTGATCAGCGACATCAGCTCGCCCTGAAGCGAGCGGTGATTGCGGGCGGCCCGCTCGCGCAGGCGGACCAGGATCTCTTCGGGTACGTCCTTGATCGAGAGGGTGGCCATGTGTTCAGTCGTGCGAACCGGGCAGTGCTTGAATGCCCTGGCGCCGCCGCGGAGTCGATACGGGGCCATTATGGTGCCATTCTGGTGCCGAGTCGAGGGGCTTGGAGTCGGCTTGCGCCATCTCGGTAGATCTTCCGCCAATGCCCGACGCCGGGACCGTCCGTGTCGATCGCCGTGTTAGCTTTCCCCTGTCCGACCCGCTCCCCGGTGAAACGAGATGCTGCTTCGAACCCTTAGGACCCTCGGCCTGTTGCTGTTGCTGCCCGCGGGCCTTGCGCTTGCCGCATCAGAGACGCCTGCGCGCCTGAACCGAGGCGCATGGAGCGACTTCTACGGCACGCTCGGCGAGCGGCCCGTGGTCGTGAGCCTGTTCCCGCGCGAATCCGGCGAGCTTGTCGGCAGCTACTTGTTCACCGACACCGAGACGAGCGAGAAGATCGCGCTGGTCGGGATGAGGGGCGCGGACGGCACGGTGGTCCTGTCGCACGATTCTTCCGGCGGCACGGTGGCGGACTTCCAGGGCTCCTTGATGATGTCCGATGGCGATCCGCGCCTGCGTGGTCACTTCACCTACGCAGGCACCGACGGCCGATTCGCGCTCGATGCTGTCTTGCGCAGCATGAGCTTTGGCGTCGAGGCCGATCGGCGCTACAACGTCGTGCACGCCGATGATGCCGCCCTCGAGGCCTATGTGGGCCGACTCAAGGCGGCGATCCTGGCCGGTGATCGCGCCTGGGTCGCCGACCAACTCGCGTTTCCGGCCTCCGTCTCTGTCGGGCGCAAGCGCGCCAAGGTGGCCAGCCGCAAGGCCTTCGTCGAGGCCTGGTTCGATCGGATCTTCCACCCGCAAGCACTGCGCAGCCTGCGGAGCGCGCGCACCGTGAACCTGCCGGTCAGCAATGGCGGGATCATGTTCAACAACGGAATGATCTGGATCTTCTCCACGCAGCAACGGCCCAAGGGGTTTCCCCCCGGGCCGCCGCGCCTGTACATCGACTGGCTGTCGAGCTAGGAGGCTGGGCGGCAGAACGACCGCTGCCGCGAGCGCCCCACGCCGGCCCGGCGCTACAGCACGCAGCCGAAGTTCGCCGACGACACCAGCCGTATGTACTTGTCGTGCACCGAGCCGGGCCGCACGCGCGCAGACAGATCGGGCGCCTGCCAGTCGCGCATCCGCTTCGCGATCTCCTCGTCGCTCACCTCGAGCGTGAGCGTGCGCGCGGCCGGATCGATGACGATGGTGTCGCCGTTGCGCACCGCCGCGATCGGACCACCACGGGCCGCCTCGGGCGCGATGTGGCCGATCAGGATGCCGTGCGAGACGCCCGAGAAGCGGCCATCGGTGATCAAGGCCACGTCCTTGCCCAGGCCCCGGCCCTGGAGCTGGATCGTGAGCATCACCATCTCGGGCATGCCGGGGCCGCCCACCGGGCCCACGTTGCGCACGACGATCACGTCGCCGGCCACGATCTGCCCCTCGCGGATCGCGGCCATCGTGTCGGGCTCGGATTCGAACACCCGGGCGCGGCCGCGGAATTCGCCGCGCTCGAGGGTCTTGCCCGAGAGCTTGAGCACGCAGCTCTCCGGCGCCAGGTTGCCGCGCAGCACGCTGATGTGATTGTTCGGCGCCGCGACCGGGCGCAGCACCGGGCGGACGATGTCCTGCTCGCCGAGGTCCTCGAGCACGGGCACGTCGGCCAGGTTCTCGGCCAGCGTACGGCCGGTGACGGTCATCACGTCGCCATGCAGCAGACCGTGGCGCAGCAGCTCCTTCATCACCACCGGCACGCCACCGAGCTGGTGCAGGCTGACCATCGCATAGGGGCCGTGCGGTTGCAGGTTCGCGATCAGCGGCACGCGCTCGCCGATCGCCTGGATGCGATCGATCGTCAGCGGGACCTGGGCCTCGCGTGCGATCGCCAGCACGTGCAGGTAGAGGTTGGTGGAGCCGCCCATCGCGTAGAGCGTGGTGATCGCGTTCTCGAATGCGCGCTCGGTCATGATGTCGCGCGGGCGGATGCCGGCGGCGATCAGCCGGTAGAGCGCATCCACCGACGCGTCCACCTGAGCGCGAACGTCCGGGTGGATCGCGCTCTTCGCATCGGTGTCGGCCGCATGCGACGCGCCGCGCGGCAGCATCATGCCGATCGCCTCGGCGCAGGTGCTCATGGTGTTGGCGGTGAACATCGCCCCGCAAGTGCCGCTGCCGGGCATCACGTTCTTCTCGAGCTCGAGGTACTGGTCGGTGGTGAGGCGACCGGATTCGTGCGCGGCGCGGCCTTCGGCCCAGTCCATGATCGTGATGTTCGTGCCCTTGGCCGCATACGGCTCGAAGGACACCCGTCCCGGCGAGGACGTGCCGGGATAGACCACGAGGCCGAAGGCGTTCGTCCGCGCCAGCGGCATCAGTGCCGCGGCGCCGGTCTTGTCGCAGCCGGAAATCACGACCATCGCCTCGCCGTGGTGGGCGTAGTGTCCGATCTCGAAGCAGTCGGCCGCCACGTCGCGCGACACCAGGCTGTAGCCGGCCGTGGGCGTGCCCTGGGTGAGCGCGTCGGATACCGCCGGCGCGCCGACCACCAGCCCCTGGCCGCCGCGCGCGCCGATGCGCTCGATCAGCAGGTCGGTGATCTCGCGCACCCGGTTGTTGCAGCGATGCGCGTTGGTCCAGGCGCTGGCGATCGTGACGATCGTGTTCAGGTGGGCGGCACGGTCCGGGTCGAAGCCGGCGGCGCGCACCTCGACACGGTTCTTCTTCCAGTAGTCGGGGCTGTCTTGGGGCATGTCGGGTTTCCTTGGGCGTGTGGCGGGCACCGTTCGCATCCTAGCGCCCCGGCAACGAAGGTTTCGGCCGAATGAAACGACGGGGTCCCGAATGTTGGGACCGTTCCAACGCGTGGTGTCAATTCCATGGCTTCTACGTACGATACTGCGCCAAGACCGCAGCCACCCGTATCCGGAGCCACAGATGAAAATCGTTTCCGCCGAGATCTTCGGCGTCAAGGTCCACCTCTCGCCGCGCCACCATTCGCCGGTCGGCTGGCGGCCGATCATCCTGAAACTGACCACGGACGAGGGCATCACGGGGATCGGCGAAGCGGGGCTCGCCTACGGCCTGGCGCACAATGGCGCGGTCGGCATGGTCAAGGACCTGGTCGAGGCCTTCGTGATCGGGGCCGATCCGCTCGAGCGCGAGGCGATCTGGAACAAGATGCATCGTCATTCGTTCTGGGGCGGCGCCTGCGGCCCGGTGATCAACTCGGCCATGAGCGCCGTCGACATCGCGCTGTGGGACATCGCCGGCAAGGCGCTGAACCAGCCGATCTGGCGCCTGCTCGGCGGCAAGGTCAACCCCGATCTGCGTTGCTACGCGAGCCAGACCCAGTTCGGTTGGAACGACGGCATGATCCCGCTCGGCGAGGCCCAGGCCTACGGCGAGGCGGCGGCCCGCGCGATCGAGCAGGGCTACGATGCGATCAAGGTCGACCCGATCATGCTCGACGAGAGCGGGGCGGTCGAGAACCCGAACAATCTCAAGGGGGCGCTGGAGCGCAAGATCATCAAGCGCGCCACCGACCGGATGCGCTCGATCCGCGACGCGATCGGCCCGGACATCGACATCATCCTGGAACTGCACTCGCTGACCTCGCTGACCGGTGGCCAGCGGCTGGCCGAGGCCTGCGCCGAGTTCGACCTGTTCATGGTGGAAGAAGCGGTCAACTACAACTCGGACAAGCCGGCGAAGACGCTCAAGCAGCGCATGCCGCACATGCGCATGACCGGTGGCGAGCGGATCTTCACGCGCTGGCAGTACTGCCACTACCTGGAAGACGCGTCCTTCGACATGCTGCAGCCCGACTTCTGCCTGGTCGGCGGCATCTCGGAAGGTCGCAAGATCTGCGACATGGCGCATGCCTACGAGGTGACGATCCAGGGCCACGTCTGCGGCTCGCCGATCTCCACGGCCGCGGCCAAGCACATCGAGACCTCGATTCCGAACTTCCAGATCCACGAGCACCATGTCTACGCGACGCTGCAGCCGAACCGCGACATCTGCCTGCAGGATCCGCAGCCGATCAACGGCCGATTCACGGTCGACGAGACGCCGGGCCTGGGCCTGGACCTGAACGAAGAGTACGTTCGCAAGAATTCGCCGACCATCATCAAGCTCGGCGCGTAACACCGGGACCGCAGCACCATGTCCAAGATCGAACGCATCCAGCATTGCAGCCATTGGGGCGCGTACACCGTGCTCGTCCAGGACGGTCGCGTCGTGGGTGTCGAACCCTTCGCCCAGGACCCGCACCCGTCGGACCAGATCGAATCGATCAAGGGCTGGGCCGATACCCGGCGCAGGGTGCTGCGCCCGATGGCACGCAAGAGTTGGCTGGCCGCCCGGCGCGAGGGCCGGCCGATGACCCCGGACGAGCACGCCGCGCGGGGCCAGGAGGCCTTCGAGCCCATCGAATGGGACGAGGCGCTGACCCTGGTCGCCGGCGAGATCCAGCGCGTGATCCGGGACCACGGCAATCGTTCGATCTTCTCCGGTTCCTACGGCTGGACGAGCTGCGGGCGCTTCCATCATGCGCAGTCGCTGGTGCGCCGGACGATGAACTGCGTCGGGGGCTTCACCGGCCACCGCGACACCTACTCGATCGCGGCGGGTCCGGTGATCCTGCGCCATGTCCTGGGGAGCACCGATGCGTGCCAGAGCAAGGCCAACACCTTCGAGAACCTGGTCAAGCACACCGACACGCTGGTGGTGTTCGGTGGCATCGCGCTGCGCACCGCGCAAAGCGAGGCGGGCGGCATTGCCCGCCATCGGCTGCCCGACTACCTGAAGGCGATGTCCGACCGCGGCATGCGGATCGTACTGGTGTCGCCCCAGCAGGACGACCTGCCCGATTTCGTTCGTGCGGAATGGTGGCCGATCCGGCCGAACACCGACACCGCGCTGATGCTGGCGCTCGCCCGTGAAGTGGTGGCGGCAGGCAAGCACGATGCCGACTTCCTGGCGCGCCACTGCTCGGGCAGCGAGGTGTTCCTGGATTACCTGGCCGGCCTCGCCGATGGCGTGGAGAAGACCGCCGGCTGGGCCGCATCGATCACCGGCATCGACCCGGCCAGGATACGCGAGCTGGCGTCCACCCTGGCGTCCACCCGCAGCATGCTGTCGGTGAGCTGGAGCCTGCAGCGGGCCGTGCATGGCGAGCAGCCGTTCTGGGCCGCGCTGGCGCTGGCGTCGGTGACCGGCCAGATCGGACTTCCCGGTGGCGGCGTGGCCTACGGCTACGGTTCGCTGGGCGGCGTCGGCGGCCCGCAGGTGCGCTCGCGCGCGCCGGGCATGTTCCAGCTCGCCAATGACCTCGACAGCTTCATTCCCGTGGCGCGCATCACCGACGCGCTCGAGAACCCCGGCAAGGCCTACGACTACGAGGGACTTACCCGCCACTACCCGGACATTCGTCTGATCTACTGGGCGGGTGGCAATCCCTACCACCACCACCAGGACCTGCATCGGATGGCCCGTGCCTGGACCCGGCCCGATACCATCGTCATCCAGGACCCGATGTGGACCGCCTCGGCGCTTCGCGCCGACGTGGTGCTGCCGGCATCGACCTCGCTCGAGCGCAACGACATCGCCGGCAACAGCCGCTCGGACATGATCATCGCGATGAAGCGGGTGATCGCGCCGATGGGCGAGGCGCGATCCGACTACGAGATCTTCACGGCCCTGGCCGAGAAGCTCGGTGTGCGCGAGCGCTTCACCGAGGGGCGCACCGAGATGGAATGGATTCGCCATCTCTACGATCTGTCGCGCAATGACGCCAAGAAGCGCTTCGGTTTCGAGATGCCCGAGTTCGACCAGTTCTGGGCGCAGGGCTACACCGATGTGCCCGCCGACCACGACCACACCTACCTGGCTGACTACCGCGCCGACCCGCAGGCCCATCGGCTCGCCACCGAGAGCGGCCGCATCGTGCTGGGCAGCGAGATGCTGGCCAAGAAGGGCTATGCCGACTGTCTCCCGCATCCTGCGTGGCTGGCGCCGAACGAATGGCTCGACGCCGCCACCGAGGGCAGCGGCGTGTTCCACATGCTCACGCCGCAACCGGAAGGCCGGCTGCACAGCCAGCTCGTGCATGCGGGGCCGAGCGGCGCGCGCATGCCCGATGGCCGCGAACGGCTGAAGATCCACACCGACGATGCCGCCCGGCTCGGCATCGCGAGCAACGACGTCGTTCGCGTACACAACGAGCGCGGCGCCTGCCTGGCGGTGGCGGTGGTCACCGACGGCGTGCGCAAGGGCGTGGTCGCGCTGCCCACCGGGGCGTGGTGGACGCCGAGCGTGGAAGACCCGTCGCTGGACCTGGCGGGCAATCCGAACGTGCTCACGCAGGACGTGCCCACGTCGAGCATGGGGCAGGGATGCGCCGCACAGACCTGCGTGGTGAGCGTGGAGAAATGGACCGGCACGGTCGTCGATGCGGGCCTGAGCTACGACCGGCTCATCGAGCGCATGACGCAGGCCGAGCCCTTGGCCGCAGCACGCGATCGTTCGCCGGCCGGGGTCGCGGGCGGGTGAGCGCGACGCGCCTGGGCATGCTCGGCTGCGCGGCCTTCGGCGAGCGGATGATGCGCTGGCGCGCCTCGTTCGTCGGTGTCGTGCTCTGGGGCTTGCTCGCCGGCGTGCCGACCGCGGCAGGTGCCGCCGAACCCGATGTCGCGATGGTGCGCGTTCCCGCGCAGTTCATCGCCGCACTTGGCGCGCCCGGTGCGCGCTCGGGCGACAACGCGGCCGAATGGGGGCTTTGGACTGTCGATCCCGGCAATCGCGGCGTCGATCTCGACCGCTATCCGATCCTGGTCCGAGAGGGCGGGCTCGCCTCGGCCGGCTGGCGCTTCGATGGCGAGGATTGGTGGCTCGAGGAGCATGGCCTGATCATGGAGCAGCCGGTGTTTCCCGTGCCTCCGCGCCGCTACCGGGTCACCGGGGACCGGGGAACCGAAGCGATCCTGGCCATTAGTGCGCCCGACGCGAGTGGCCGGATGCACTGGCGGCTCAGCGATGGCGCCACGCTCCATGACGTGACCCACTTGGCCTGTCGCGCGGCCCGCTACCGGCCGGCCGCCGGTGCCCGATCGTGTACGCCGGCGCGCGCCGACCCGACGCAGTTCCCGGTCGACCCCGGCGCCGAGATGCCGCCAGTGGCCGGGTGCGCCAAGCAGGACTACGCGGTGCTGATCGTGATCGGCGTCGAGGCCGCCGGCCGGTAGGTTCGATTCCGCCGCGCCACGCGGGCGTTGCGACCGAAGACGAGATATTGCCCATGCCCATCTGGGTCGACGCCGACGCCTGTCCGGCCGCCATCAAGGACATCCTGTTCCGTGCGGCCAGCCGTCGCGGCGTGCAGGTCACGCTGCTGGCCAACCAGCCGATGTACGTGCCGCCGTCGCCGAACATCCGCTTCGTGCAGGTGGCACGCGGCTTCGACGTGGCCGACCACGAGATCGTCATGCGCATGACCGCCGGCGACCTGGTGATCACCAATGACATCCCCTTGGCCGCCGACGTCATCGCCAAGGGTGGGCAGGCCTTGAACCCGCGTGGCGAACTCTATGACGCGAGCAATATCGCAGCCAGCCTGAGCATGCGCAACTTCATGGATGGCCTGCGCGCGAGCGGGGTCGACACCGGTGGGCCGCCGCCGCTGAGCCAGCGCGACCGCCAGCTCTTCGCGAATCAGTTGGACAAGTGGCTGGTGCGGACCGGCGCATGATCGCCGGGTCCCCGAGTCCCACATACATGGGATCGTCCGCTGCCGGCTACCTGACCTACACTGCGGATACGTGGTGGCCTTGGCGGGGCGCCAACGACCATCCGAACGGAGGAGTGCACCGATGACCGTCATCCGCTTTCTGGTCACGACCGCCTGTGTTGGCGTGCTGGGGGGACATGTGCCGGAGTCGGCCGCAGGCTGCTCGATCCAGCTCTCGATCCGCAATACGGGAACGAAGACGATCTCGGTCCGGCACAGTGGCGTCACCACGACCGAGTCCGCCGTCAAGTCGCGTGGGGGCACCTGGCGCGGTCTCTACTCCGGCGGTTGGTATCGGCACGACGGCGACAACTGGGTCACGGTGCCGGCCGGCCGAAAGGTCACCGACACCTTCGAGGCAACTTTCGGGTGCCAGGCGAAGCGCCGCTGGCGCATCCACTACAGCTGTGACAACCAGCCCTACGTCGACTACTACCCGTCGCCGACGACCTGGACGAGCGAACAGTCGCCGACGATTCGCATCGGCCGGTGCAAGTAAGGAGATCGACATGACTCGAGAGGCAGGGATCGCCATGATTCGTGTCGCGGTGGTCGCACTTGCGACGGTGGCTGGTGGTGCCGCCCACGCCGGCTGCAAGATCAACCTGACGTTGAAGAACACCGGCCGGGGGGCCGTCGACGTCTGGGCACGCGATACGGCCCAGGGCTCGTCGGCGGTCAAGTCGCGAAATGGCCTGTGGTCCGCGCTCGGATTGCCGGGCGCCTACCCCCATGGCCGTGCGAAGATCGCCGCCGGTGGCCAGGCGCGAACCTTGCTTCACGCCACTTTCAGCTGCGGCGCAAAGCGCCGTTACCGGATCATCTACGAGTGCGCCGACGGTACGCAGCGAACCCAGTACTTCCCGGCCGTCGACAAGTGGACGACCCAGCAGGACTATACGATGTCGATCGACCGCTGCCGCTGAGGGCTTGCGGCGTCCCAGGCGTCTGGACTGCCAAACGCGTCAGTCGCCCCGTCGGGCCGACTTCGCCGTGATTGCATCGATCGCCTCGCCACCGGTGAGGCCGAAGTAGCTGCGCAGGTGCAGGTCCGATTGCGGGAACGGTATTTCCAGCCCATGGCGCTTGAGCGCGGACTCGATCGCCCAGTTGTAGGCCGCCTTCACGGCCATCGGCTTCTTCAAGGCCTCGGGGCCCAGCCAGATCACCAGTTCGAAGTCCAGGCTGCTGGCGCCGAAGTTCGTCAGCCAGACCTGCGGCGCGCGCTCGGCGGGCTCCTTCAGGGTGAACGGCACCTCGTCCGCGGCCTCCAGCGCCGCCTGCCGGACCCGGTCCTTGTCGCTGCCGTAGGCCACGCCGAACGGAACGCGTAGCCGCCGGGAAGCCTCGCGCAGGGTCCAGTTGGTCACGACCCCGCTCACGAAGGCCGAGTTGGGCACCAGCACGTCGATGTTGTCGGGCGTGGTGATGCGCGTGCTTCGGATGTTGATCTCGCGGACCTCGCCATTGACCCCCGACTCGAGCTCGACGAAGTCGCCCACCTTCAGCGAGCGCTCGAACAGCAAGATGATGCCCGAGACCGCGTTGTTGACGATCTGCTGCAGGCCGAAGCCCAATCCGACGCCGACAGCGGAAGCCAGCAGCGCGACCTTGCCGACATCGATGCCGATCGCCGCCAATGCCACCAGGATGCCGATCACGATGATCGCGTAGTGCAGCAGGCGGCCGATCGCATAGTAGGCGCCGCGCGAGGAGTCCGGACCGCGCGCCGAGAGCCGGCTCAGTCCGCGCTGCAGTAGGCCCGACACGAACATCGCGGCCAGCACGATGAACAGCGCCAGGGCCAGGTCGACCAGGCTCACCGAGACGCCGGCCACATCGAACAGCGAGCGCGACCACCAGGGGGCGGCCTTGTCCGCGGCGTGCGCGCTCGGCGCGAGCGCGACCGAAGCGCTCGTGGCCAGCATGATGCGTATCGGAAGTCTCATTGCGCGTTCCTCCGTGCCCGCGTGAATCCCCATACGGGTTCTTCGCGGGTTCGTCGTGCTTCGATCCGGTTCAGCCCGCAGCGACGCGGGCGCCCGCGGCAATGGTGGGCGGCGCCGCGTTCAGGGCTTCGATCGCGAAGCCGGCGGCCGCCTTGTAGCCCGCCATGAACTCGGCCCGTTCGGTCGGACTGATCACGTCGTCGATGTTCTCGAAGTGGCCGCCGCATCGCTCGTCGACCCGATTCAGCAGGCCGAAGGGCCCGGCGCCGCGATTGCGCAGCACCACCGCCGAGATCTTCTCGCACAGCGTGCGGTCGTAGGCGGCCAGGGCTTCCGGGCCGACGCCGTGCTCGATCATGCAGGCGCCCAGCACGCGTGCGTCGACGATGGCCTGGGTCGCACCGTTCGATCCGGTCGGGTACATCACGTGCGCCGCGTCGCCGAGCAGGGCCACGCGACCGTCCTGCCAGGTGGGCACCGGGTCGCGATCGATCATCGGGTATTCGTAGATCGGGTCGGCACCGGCGAGCAAGGCCGGTACGTCGAGCCAGTCGTACTTCCAGTCGGCGAAATGGTGGGCGAAGTCGTGCAGCGCCACGCGCTTGGTCCAGTCGCCGCTTTGCCAGCCCGCGGAATTGTCGCCCGTGACCTCGGCGATCCAGTTGATGGTGGAAAGGCCGGTGGCGGGATCGGGATGCGAGATCGGGTAGAACACGACACGCTGGCGATGCGTGCCGAAGCCCACGAACGACGAACCGCTGCGGATCGGCACGCCCTGGCTGGTCCCACGCCACATGACGGTGCCGCCCCACTGGATCGGCGGTTGCTTCGGGTGCATCTGCGCGCGAATGGCCGAGTGCAGGCCGTCGGCCGCGATCAGCAGCGCGCCGCGCTCGTCGGATCGGGATCCGTCGGCATGCTCGATCTGGACGGTGACCGTGCCATCGCCTTGTTGGGCATAGTGGGTCACGCGTTGCCCCAGGCGCACGGCCTGCGGGCCCAGGCGCTCGATCACGGTGTCGTACATCAGCATCTGCAAGCGGCCACGATGCACCGCGTATTGCGGCCACTTGTAGCCCGCCAGGATCCCGCGCGGCTCGCTGTAGATCTCCCGGCCGTTGAGGCCGACCAGCGCCCATTCGCGTGACGGCAGGCCGACGGCGTCGAGTTGTGTCTCGCCGATACCGAGGTCGTAGAGCTCGCGTACCGCGTTGGGCTGCAGGTTGATGCCCACGCCGAGCGGCCGCAACTCGCTGACGGCTTCGAACACCACGCAGGGCACGCCGATCTGATGCAGCGTCAGCGCGGTGGCCATCCCGCCGGGGCCGCCGCCTGCGATCAGGACGCGGTCCTTGTCTGCCATGTCACTCTCCTCGTTCGCTCGGCGCGCTTTTTCCGGTCGTCGTTCTCGACGCGCCCCGAGGAGTGTGACACGACTCGCCGCTCGGCCAGGCGGCCCGTGTGCCGCTCGGTAGGTATCCCGGCCGTGGCCAGGTTGATAGTCGGATGGGATCAACAGCCCGTAGGTTTCGCTGCTCGAGGCGGAATCATCGACTGCCTCCTCGAGCGATCCGCGAACGCCGAAGCCATGCGCCTCGGCCAGGGGTGCGATCAGCTCGCGAACGCGACCTCGAAGCCGCCGAAGATCATGCGCTGGCCATCGAAAGGCATCGACTCGGCGGTCATTGCCGCCCAACGTGGATCCTGCATGAGCGCCGCCATGCCCTGGTCGTGGCTCGCCTTGTCCGACCACATGATCCAGGAGAAGACCACGGCCTCGTCGTCGCGCTTCTTTACCGCCATTGGAAACGATGTAAGCTTGCCGTCGGGCACGTCGTCCTCCCAGCATTCGGCCATGCTCTGCGCGCCGAACTCGCGAAACAAGGGCCAGGCCTGCTCGGCCATGGCCAGGTAGGCGGCGCGGTTCGCGACCGGGACCGCCAGCACGAAGCCCTGTACATATGCCATCGAACACTCTCCTTGTGAGCCGTATCGGCAGTCGGTGTAGGTCGGAGCCGCCAGCCATGCGTCGCCGATTCGGCGACGCGCCATCTTGACACCGATTTAAGTTGATATCAACCTAAATGATGGATCCCGACCTGCCGCTCGCCGTCACGCATGAAGTGCGCGACCGATGCCTATGCCTGCAGGCCCAGCGGGCCGCCCGCGCGCTGGCGCGCCGCTTCGACGAGGCCTTGCGCCCGTTGGCGCTCACCAATGGTCAGTTCTCCTTGCTGATGTCGCTCAATCGGCCGCACGCGCCTCGGGTCGGCGATCTGGCACCACTGCTGGCCATCGATCGAACGACGCTGAGCGCGGCGCTCAAGCCGCTCCAGCGTCGGGGTCTGGTGGTCTCCGAACCCGATCCGCAAGACGCACGGGGCAGGCGCCTGAAGCTGAGCGACGCGGGTCGCGCGCTGCTCAAGCAGGCGGTGCCGGTCTGGCGCCGCATGCATGCGGCGATCGACGCCGAGATCGGCGAGGCGCGCGCGCACCGCATTCACCGCGACCTGGATGAATTGGTGAAATCCCAGGCCGCGAACGATGGTGCCCACGGCGCAGGGCGGGGCTGAGCGGCGACCCGAGCGGCCGGTCGGTCGAATCGCTATTCCAGCGCGAGCAGATCGAAACGTTCCTCGATCCGGATCGAGCCAACGTTGGAGCGGGGCGTGGCGACCGCGATGCCCTGGACGACCCGCCTGACCTCGGGGGCGTAGAAGAGATCGATCTTGATGCCGGCGCTGTTGGACTCATCGGAGGCATCGGCGATCTCTCCCTGCCAGCAGACCCAGATCCCCGGCAGCGTCGAAGAGCCCAGCTTGATGGTGTCGCGATTGGTGACCTCGCCGACCAGATCGAGCGAATAGCGGCCGTCGCGACTGCTGTACTTGAGCGGCCATCGATCACCGACCTTCATCGTTTCGCGCAGCCAGCCCTGCTTCGGCTCCAAGGCATCGAAGCTGCCCAGCGCCAGTGCCGGGCTCGCGCTCAGCATGCGGCCCAATTCGGTCTCGATGCGTGCGCCCGCATTGAACTCGAGCTTGCCCGCCGCCTGGCGCGAGAGGGAGAGCTGGAAGTCTCGCGTGCGCTCGCGCCCCAAGGGGTCCTGGTAGCGATAGCGCAGCTTGCGATAGGGCACCACGTCGGCGTCGTCGGCGATCTGCACCGCCGGCGCCGCCGCGTCCGCCGTGGATGCGCTGGGTGCCGGTCCCGGTGGCGCCGACGCGCCGGCCGCCGCCCCGTTGCCGCCGCCGTACTGCCGAATCCGCAGGCGAGCGAGCTCCGCGAAGGCCCCGTTGGGGAAGGTCTTCAGATAGGCGCGATAGGCATCGACCTGCTTGCTGTTCTCGACGGATCGCCAGAACTCGATGTCGGCGCTCGAGCCGGGTGCCATCGACGCCTGCGCGAGGCGGATCGGCGGCTGGGCGGTGCAGTCCGATGCGGCAAGAACGCCCAGTGCACCTACGATCGCGAACACGACCGGCAGGCCGCGCCGCGACGGAGCGGGGTGGGCGAGGGGGCCTGGGCGATGGCAGGGCAATGGGCTGGTTGTCATGAGCGCTCCGGAAACGGCGAAGTGGCGGCACGACGGCCTGTCGCACACGATCTCTTTATAGAATGCCGCAACGAGGCCTGTGGGCCCCTACAAGACGGCTTTCACCGGAGGGTTTTGGACATGACGACCCCACGACACCTGCAGGCGGCCCACGCGCATGTGGCGTCGCTGCCGATCGAAGACCTCGATGTCAGCCAGCCGCAGTTGTTCCAGGACGATACGGTCGAGGCCTATTTCGCCCGCCTGCGCGACGAGGCGCCGGTGCATTTCTGCGCGCGCAGCGCATATGGGCCGTATTGGTCGATCACCCGATATGCCGACATCATCGCGGTGGACAGCAACCACCAGGCGTTCTCGTCCGACGCCTTCAAGGGGGGCGCGATCATGTTCGACTTCCCGAAGGGACTGGAGCGGCCCAACTTCATGCACATGGATCCACCCCAGCACGACGCCAAGCGCAAGGTTGTCAGCCCTATCGTCGCGCCCGCCAATCTGGCCCGGCTCGAGGGACTGATCCGCGAACGGGTCGACGACATTCTGGATACCCTGCCGCGCGGCGAGGCCTTCAACTGGGTGGAGCAGGTCTCGATCGAGCTCACCAGCCGGATGCTGGCGACGCTGTTCGGTTTTCCGTACGAGGAACGCCGGCGCCTGATCGAGTGGTCCGAGATCGCGACCCACGACGTCAACACCGGGGGTCCCATCGATTCAGAGGAGAAGCGTCGCGCGGCGCTGCAGCCCTGCCTGGACACCTTCACCGAGATGATGCGGGAGCGCGCGCGCGAACCCCAGCGTGCCGACCTGATTTCGATGCTCGCGCACTCGCCCGAAACCCGTTCCCTTTCGCCGCAGGAGTTCCTGGCCACGATGACCCTGTTGATCATCGGAGGCAACGACACCACGCGCAACTCGATCTCTGGCGGCTTGCTCGCGATGCACGAGAACCCCGCGCAGTGGCGCAAGCTGCGCGAGAATCCGGCGCTCGTGCCCAGCGCTGTATCCGAGATCATCCGTTGGCAGACGCCGCTCGCGCACATGCGCCGCAACACGGTGGTCGACGTCGAAATGCACGGTCAGCGGATCCCGGCCGGCAGCAAGGTCATCATGTGGTATTTGTCGGGCAACCGCGACGAGCGCGCGATCGAGAACCCGCATCAGTTCATCGTCGATCGCGCGCGACCCCGCCAGCACCTGTCGTTCGGCTTCGGCGTGCATCGCTGCGTGGGCAACCGGCTGGCCGAGATGCAGCTTCGCCTGCTATGGGAAGGCATTCTCGCGCGTGGGCTGGAGATCGAGGTGGTCGGACCGGCCCGGCGGGTGCGCTCGAACCTGATCCATGGCATCAGCGAATTGCCGGTCGTCGTTCACTGAGGGGAAGTCGGGCCCCCGCTTGGTAGACGACGCTGTAGTCCGAGAACGCGTCGACCGCGGCTGCGGCGTCGGAACCGTCGGCAAGCTCGAATGAATCGAATCCGCAGCGAGCCAGATAGAAGAGTTGGTCGCGCAGAATGTCGCCGACCGCGCGTAGCTCGCCCAGCCATCCGTCGCGATCGCGAAGCACGCGGGCGAGCGAGTAGCCGCGGCCATCGGTAAATACCGGGAATGCCACCGCGATCAGCGACAGTCGCGGAAAGTCCGATACGAGCTCCGCCGGCTCGTCGTGCGGCTCGAGTCGCACGCCGAGCGGCAGCGGCGACGCGATCCATCGCGAACGCTCCGCGCGCCAACGGGCGGCCGGTAGCAGCGCCCCGAATCCCGGCGGGATCGCCGCCGGCGCCGCGGGGGAAGGAATCCAGCGGTCCACGATCTCACCGTCGCGGTCGATCAGTCTGGGCATCGAAGCTCTCCATGAAGGTGGCATGACCGACCCGTGTCAGCGTGTCGATGAATCGTTCAGCGTCGTGTGCTCGAATCGCGAGATAGGTTCGGATCAGTCGCTCGATCACGGCGGGTACCCGCTCCCGCTCGACCGCTGGGCCGACGACCCGGCCCAGCGTGGCCGGCCCGCTTTGGCGGCCGCCGATCGTGATCTGGTACCACTCGAACCCGGCCTTGTCGACGCCGAGCACACCGATGTGGCCAATGTGATGATGTCCGCAGGCGTTGATGCAGCCGGAAATGTTGAGATCGATTTCGCCAATGTCAAACAGATAGTCGAGATCGTCGAAGCGCTGCTGGATCTCCTCGGCGAGCGGAATCGACGTCGCATTGGCGAGCGAGCAATAGTCACCGCCCGGGCAGCAGATGACGTCGGTGAGCAAGCCGATGTTCGGGGTGTCGAGCCCGATGCCGCGCAACTCACGCCATAGCCCGGGCAGTGCGTCGATCTCCACGTCGGGGAGCAGCAGGTTCTGCTCGTGTGAAACCCGCAGCTCGCCATAGCCGTAGCGTTCGGCCAGCGTCGCGACCGCGTCCATCTTGTCAGCGTCGATGTCGCCCGGGGCACTGCCCGTGCGCTTTAGCGACAGGCTCACGGCGACATGGCCAGGCACCCGATGCGCGTGCACATTGCGCGAGACCCAGCGTGCGAAGGGCTTGATGCCGGGCAGTAGGCGATCGGCGTCGACAGTGCGGTCCGGCAGCATCCGGTATGCAGGCCTGGAGAAGCGCGACTCGACGCGCGCGACCTGCTCTCGCGTGAGCGTTCCGCGGCCATCGGCGAGCCGCGACCACTCGCGCTCGACCTCGTCGCGGAACCCGGCGATGCCGCGATCGCGCACCAGCACCTTGATCCGAGACTTGTACTTGTTGTCGCGTCGCCCGTAGCGGTTGTAGACCCGCAGGATGGCTTCGAGGTAGGTGAGCAGGTGCGGCCACGGCAGGAAGTCTCGAATTGCCTGACCGATCATCGGCGTTCGGCCCAGGCCGCCGCCCACCGAAACACGGAGCCCGATCGCGCCCGTTTCGTCGGTGCTCGCCTGAATGCCGATGTCGTGCACGGCAGTTGCGGCGCGATCGCGAGCCGCGCCGCTGAGCGCGATCTTGAACTTGCGAGGGAGGTAGGCAAACTCGGGGTTCAGCGCCGACCACTGTCGCAACAATTCGGCCCAGACCAGCGGGTCGACGACTTCGTCGGGCGCGACGCCGGCGAGATGGTCGGTCGTGATCCCGCGCACGCAGCTGCCGCTGGTCTGGACCGCGTGCATTTGCACCTCGGCCAAGCGTTCGAGGATGGTCGGAACGTCGTCGAGTTCGATCCAGTTGAACTGGATGTTCTGCCGCGTGGTCAGGTGACCGTAGCCGCGGTCGAACTCGCGCGCCACCGCCGCGAGCCGGCGTAGCTGTGCGCTCGAGAGCAGACCGTAGGGAATGGCGACCCGCAACATGTACGCATGTCTTTCGTCGTACAGGCCGTTCTGGAGCCGCAACGGCAGGAAGCGCTCGGCACTCAAGCGTCCGTCGAGAAAGCGGTGCGTCTGATCGCGAAACTGGGCGGCGCGTTCTTCGACCAAGCGTTGGTCGAGCTGGTGGTACTGGTACATGTCGATCCGAATCGGGTCGCAGGGACTGGCGATATTGACCCCAAGCGACGTGGTTGCGAACGATCGATTCGTTGCATCGAAAGAGCGATCCGCTATATCGTGAATGCTGTGCCTGGGCCTTATCATTGCCCACTGGAACGGGCCGCCCGGTTTCGGACGCGGCCGATGTGGCTCCGCACTCCGGCTGCCGCGCGTTTGGCAAGCAGCAACCCATCCACGCATGAATTTCCAGCAACTCCGGGCCCTGCGCGAGACCGCGCGACGCGACTTGAACCTCACCAACGCGGCGCAGATACTGCACACTTCGCAGCCGGCGCTGTCCAAGCAGATTCGCGAGCTCGAGGACGAGCTTGGCGTGGCCTTGTTCGTTCGTCGCGGCAAGAAGCTGGCGGCGATGACCGAAGCGGGTGTGCGTGTGCTCGAAATCGCCAATCGACTGCTCGGCGACGCACAGAACATCCGCCGGGTCAGTGCCGAGTTCGCCAATGGGGAAACCGGCACCTTGACCATCGCCGCGACGCACACGCAGGCGCGCTATGCACTACCGCGACGGCTGGCGCGATTTCGGGCCGAGTTTCCTCGCATCAGACTGCGCTTGCACCAGGGCAATCCACACGAGGTAGCCGAGTTCGTGGCGCACGGCGACGCCACCTTCGGCTTTGCGACCGAATCGCTGGCCGACCACCCGGGGCTGATCACGCACGCGATCTACACTTGGCGGCACTGTGTCGTGGTGCCCGACGGCCATCCGCTGAGTCGTTCCGGCGCGATCGGGCTGCGCACGCTTGCCGCGCACCCGATCGTGACCTATACGCCCGAGTTCGCCGGTCGTCGGAAGGTCGACCAGGCATTTGTTGCCAGCGGTCTGCATCCGGAGATCGCGCTCGAGGCGATCGACTCCGATGTGATCAAGGAGTACGTGAGCCTGGGGGTCGGCGTCGGGCTGATCGCCGAGATTGCGTACGACATCGCTCGCGACACGGGCCTGGTTCGCGTGGAACTCGACGAACCGCTTCCCGCCAACGTCGCACGTGTCGCAACTCGGGCTGGCGTTGCGCTGCGGGGTTTCGAGCGTCGCTTCCTCGCACTGGTACTAGAGGCGAGCGGCCCGCGCGGTTGAACTAAGGGCCCGCCCGAGGCCCGTTCGGACGTCGGCGGGACGGGCCTCGCCCCGCCCCGCCTTGTTCCCGCCTGACGGCCGGGCTCAGGGCGTGGCCGCGAAGCGAGTGGCCAGAAAGCCCAGGGCGTCGACGATGCCATCGACGATGATCGAGCTGTGCGTCGAACCGGCCTTCTCGGAATACGTGACCGTGCTGCCCAAGCCTTGCATCCGCGCCAGCAGTGCCTGCGTGGCGGTGGCCGGCACCGTCGTGTCCGCGGTGCCCTGGATCAATAGCGTCGGGGCCGAGAGCTGCTTGGTGCCGGGTTCCATCAGCGGCAGATAGGCACTCACGGCCGGATCGGTCTTCCAACTCGCCTTGAGCACCGACTCGAGCGAATTGCTGGAGGTGATCGCTGCGGTGACCGCCGCCTGCGCGTCTGCGAACACATCGTTCAGGCACTTGGTGTTGACCGAGTCTTCGAGCCCCGCACCTGCCGTCCCGAGCGCACTCGAGAACTGGAAGCTCGGCGACACCGCTTGCACCCCGCCGAGGATCAGCGCGCCGAAGCCCACGGCGCCGGTGCCGGCGGCGATCCGGTCCGGGATCGGCGCGCTGGGGTTGTCGGCCGCGGCCCGCAACTGATCGCCGATCGTCTCTACATTGGACGCAGGCGCGAACGCCACCGTCCCCACGAAACTCATGCCGGTGGCCAGGCCAGCGTACTCGGCGGCAGCCAGCGCCGCCTGTCCGCCCTGCGAGTGGCCGACGGCCGCCCAACGCGAGGACAGCGATGCGAATCCCGCCTTCGCCGCTTGCACCGCGCGGACCATCGCCTGGCCTTCGCTCGGTACATGCAGATACGGATGCCCGCCCGGCGTGCCCAGGCCCTCGTAGTCGGGGGCGACCACCGCATAGCCTTGTGCCAGGTACTGGTTCAGGTACGCGCCGTATTGCGCCAGGTCGGCGCTGGCCGATGGTGCGCAGATGTCGGCATCGCCCGTGGTTCCGTGGCCCCAGGCGATGACCGGGTAGCCACCGCTCGGTGCCGTGCCGCCAGGAATGAGGACGACTGCCTTCTCGTCGCGAAAATCGCCTGCGACCCCGCGAATCCTGTAGGTGATCAGATAGTTGGCCGAAGAGGCCGTGACGCCCGTCGGCGCGCTGATCGATTTCGAACTGATCATCTCGCCGGGTCCGGGACCACTGTCGCCGCATGCGGCAAGCCACAGAGATGCGCCACAGAGCAAGGCGGCGGCAAGCGCGCGTCGAGCGGCGGACGTGGGGATATGGGCCATCGGGTGTCTCCTCCAAAGGCTGACGGCTTGCCCGTTCATCGTCGACGGGCTGCCGATACCGGACTGTATCGGAAAGCCGAAAGACCCTTCAAGCGCGTCGGCGCGCAGTGGCGCGCCGATGGCGCCGCGTTCGATCCCGTCGGGCCCGGCGGCGAACGCCCGCTGGCCGGTCGTCTCAGCGGGTCGACGTCAGGGGGGCTCGTGGCGGAAGGTCCAGTTCGATCCGCAGGCCAGGGTGGGCGTCGTCGAGTGCGAGCCGCGCGCCGAGTCTGGCCGTCGCGCGTGCCACGATCGACAAGCCCAGCCCGGCCGACGCACCGTCGGCATCGTCGTGCAGCCGGGCGAAGCGGCGAAACGCGGTCTCGCGTGCCGCCGGGGAGATACCCGGCCCGTGGTCCCGAACGACCAGTGTCGGACCGCCGAGCGCGCCCGCGCGCGTCAGGCTGGTCGTGACCGTGGACCCCGCGGGGGAATACTTGATCGCGTTGTCGACCAGGTTGTCGACCACAGCGCCAATGGCGTCGACGTCGAGGCGCATGTCGCAGCGGGCCGGACTGCGCACGTCGAGCGTGATTCCGCGTCGATCGGCCAGCGGAAGCAGCAGTGCGATCCGCTCGCGTACGAACTCCGCCAGGTCGATCGAGCGAACCGACTCGAACGGTGCGTCGGCTTCCAGGCGGGTGAGTCGAAGCAGCTGCTCGATCTGGCGCCTCGCCCGCTCGACACCCGCGAGCAGGTCGGCCAGCGTGCGCTTGCGATCGGCGGCGTCCGGCGCGGCGCGCAACATCTCGGCGTTGGCCTGGACGATCGCGATCGGTGTCTTGAGTTCGTGAGCCGCATCCGACACGAACTCGCGTTCACGCTGTCGCTGGGCATCGAGGCGGTCGAACAGGCCGTTGATTGCATCGACCACCGGCTTGAGCTCCGACAAGTCGGTCAGGGGCAGGGCGGCGAGCGACCCCTCAAGCCGGCGCCTGGTGATCACCTCGCCGAGTTCGCGCAGCGGGCGAAGGCCCGTGCGGGTCATGATCCAGGCCGGGATCAGCAACAGCGGCAGGCTGACCACCAGTGGCATCAGTGAGATGCCGACGCTCGGCCAGGCCAGTGAAAAGTAACGCGGCCAACGCACGGCGACGCGCACCACGAGCGCGAGCGCCGGATCGCTCAGATGCCATGACCACCAGGTCGCCCCTTCGTGGACGAATTCCAAGAAGCGGTCGGGGCCAGACGGCGGCGTCGACGGTAGCGCGCTCTTCTCGGTCAGCAGCTCGCCACCGCGCCAGACCTGGATCCGGGTCTCGGGTTGTCGCTCGCCGAGTTCCGCGTGGCCTTCGGTCTCGATCGCCTGTACGCCGGCGACCGCGCGGGCCAGTTCGGTCGGACGATCGGCGAGCACCCGGGCCACCACCATCACCTGGCGTGCATAGTCCTTGAGATTTCGCGACGCCCACAACTCGCCGCTGCGCAAGCCGTCGATCGCGACGGCGGCGACCAACAGCAGCCACAGTCCGGTCGCGCTGGCCACGAAGACGAGCAGCAGGCGGCTGCTGAGCGATCGGCGCCAGAATCGCCAGCGCAGCCGCAACGATCGAGCCGGCGGTGGCGTGTCGGTCGATCGGGTTCCGGCGGGCGTCACGACGTGTCCTCGACCAGGTAGCCGACGCCGCGCACGGTACGGATCAGCGGCGCGCCCAGCTTGCGGCGAAGATTCGACATGTGCACGTCGAGCGATTGGCCTTCGCTCTCGGGCAAGGCAGCGGCCTCGAGCTGACGGCGCGTGCGCACGCGGTTGCGATGGCGCACCAGTTCGCGCAGCAGCGCGAACTCGGTCAGCGACAAGGCCACCGGCCGACCGGCACGGCTGACCGCATGGCGCCCCTCGTCGAGCACGAGGTCGCCGAGTTCGTGCCGAATTCCCGCATCCTCGTCATGCGCGCCCAGACTGCGTCGGGCCAGCGCGCGCAGTCGCGCCAGCAGTTCCGCCGTTGCGAAGGGTTTCACAAGGTAGTCGTCGGCCCCGGCGTCGAGGCCGTCGATGCGCTCGCCAATGGTGTCGCGCGCGGTGACCACGATGACCGGCAGCCGCGTGTCGCGATCCCGCAGTTCGCGCAGCAGCGCGAGGCCGTCGCCGTCGGGCAATCCCAGGTCGAGCACGATCGCGTCGTAGTCGTCGTTGGCGATGCGTGCCCGCGCGTCGCTCGCCAGGCGCAACCAGACCACGGCATGACCGTTGCCGATGAGCGCGGCCTGGACCGCGCGCCCGAGCAGCAGATCGTCTTCGACCAGGCAGATGTTCATGCCGGGATTCTGCCTGTGCCACCTGAAGGCAGGCCAAAGCGGGGCCGCTCCAGGCCGGCCGGGCCCGGCTTCGGCAAGCCTTTCGCCCGTCTTTGGACGATCTTTGGCCGGCTTCGCAAACATCGAGCACACAACCGCAACCTGAAACGGAGGATCGTTCGATGATGACCCAGACCGACAAGAAGCCCGCACGGCGCGCGCCTCACGCCGCCCACCTTTCCAGATACCTGCGACCGGTCGTCGCACCCGCGCTGGTCCTGGCGCTGCTCGCGTCCCCGGTGGTCGCCGCAGAGCTGCCGACCGGGTTCTTCGCCGGCGTATCCGCCGGCGTCGGCGTCGTTTCGGCGAACCCCATCGGGCTGGCCGAGGTCGACGAAGATACCCATGGCGTGGGCGCCGGCAAGCTGACCGCCGGCTACTGGTTCCACCGCAACTGGGGCGTATCGGTCGGCTATGCGGCCTTGGGCAACTTCACGCAGAAATACACGACCGGGGAATTTCGCGGTCGCGCCCGATCGCTGATGATCAGCGCCCTGGGGCGCCTGCCGCTCACGGATCGATGGACGCTGATCGGGTCGGTGAGCGCGACGCGCAACCGAATCGACGATCGCGGTTCCACGCCCGGGGTGGCGGAATTCTCGAAATTGCATGGTTCGAAGAGCAACCTCGTGTTCCCGGGCCTCGAGCTCCAGTATCGGCTCTCCGACAAGATGTCGGTGTCGTTCGAAGTCCAAGGGCTTGGCAAGGCCGCCGAGAAGGTCGACGTCGGCTATGCCGGGGTCGGGCTGCGCTGGAACTTCTAGAAGACCCTGCACTCTGCGAACGCGAGCCAGTCGCTCTCATCGACCAGCTCGCGCCGTCGCAGGTCCTCGAGCATCGGCAGCAGGTCCAGGCGTTCGGCCCGGCCGGGCAACTCGCACGAGAACTGCGCGACGGTCCAGCGCGCGCACTCGGGATCCAGCGCGCTCTGCCAGCGCTCGGCCGCCTCGAAGTGCCAATCCTGCGGGGGCGCAAGCGCCGACCGCCTTGCGCCCGGCAGACGGACCCGGACCATCGATTCGAGCCGGATCGTACCCGTCGGGGCATGCCCGCCACCAGCGTCGGGACTGAAGCCGAAGTTCAGCAGCAGTTCCAGCGATTCGCCCATGCGCCGCTCCGGATCGATCTCCAACTCGAGCGCCGCCAGGCTGTCCACGCGCAGTGGCAGGCGGGGACTCGACGCCGGTTGCGATGGCCGCGTCCATGGTGCCGAGCCATGGCTTGCGGCATTGCGGATGGTCTCTAGATGGAAGCGGGAACCCATGGGTAGTGGGGCGTGACGACGTGCTCGAGCCATCGTGCCGGCGAGTGCGCCCGTCCGGTCACTCGATCAACCAGGGCGAAGGCCGCCTGTTGCATTGCTTCGAGCAAGCCCGTCGACCCCGATGCCCCCAGGCCGATGACGCCGCGCCGTCTTGCGCCGATCCGCCCTACATCGAGAGCGAGCCTTCCCGGAAGCTGGTCGGATCCAGCCAGACGTTGACGAGCACCGGTCGGCCCGCGGCCGCCACCGCGCGAGCCCTGCGCAGCGCATCGTCGACCTCGCTCATCGCGCGCACCAGGATGCCCTCGGCGCCGAAGCCGGCAGCCACCGCGTGATAGTCGGTCCGGGCCAGCACCGTGCCGACGTCGTCGCCAAGCATCTTGACCTGCTCGCGTGCGATCTGCGTCCAGCAGGCGTCGTTGCCGACCACGGCGATCGCGGGGATGCCGTGGCGAACGAAGGTGTCGAACTCCGCGAGCCCGAAGCCGCAGGCGCCGTCGCCGAAGACGATCCACACCTCGGTGTCGGGCCGGGTGACGCCGGCGCCCAGCGCGAATCCGGCGCCCACGCCCAGTGTGCCGAAGGCCCCGGGGTCGAGCCACGAGAGCGGCCCGCGTGGTCGCAATACGTAGCTGGCGGTACCGACGAAGTCGCCGCCGTCGGCCACGAAGATCGCGTTCTCGCCGGCGATGGCCTCGAGCCGCCGCAGCAGCGCGACCGGATTGACATGCTTTCCGACGACGGCTGAATGTGCCTCGATCTCGGTCTCGCGCGCATCATCGCGTTCGCGCAGCGTGCCCTGCCAGTGATCGTAGGGCCCGGATCCGCCAATTGGCGCCGAGTCGGTGGCGGTCAGTGGCACGGATGGCGCGAGCGCGCGCAGGAAGCCGGCCGCGTCGCCGATCGCCGCGATGTCCGGGCGCCGGTTCATCCGCGCGTCGCGTGGACTGCGGTTGGCCGAGATCAGCGTGGCGCTGCGCCGCACATGGCGGCCGTAGTCGAGCCGAAAGTCGCAGGGGACACCGGCCAGAATCACGCAATCCGAGTCGCGCAGCGCCGCCCGGCGCTGGTGGCGCATCTGCAGGCGATGCTCGCGCCCCAGAAGACCGCGCGCCATGCCCGACAGATAGACCGGGATGCCCAGTCGCTCGACGGCTGCGGCCAGCGCGTCGGCCCCGGCGGCATCGGCCAGCGCCTGGCTGCCGATCACGACAAGCGGCCGCTTGGCGCTGGCCAGGGCCGAGCGTGCGGCATCGAGCGCCCGCGCGGCGACTCTGGGGGCCTGGACTGCGTGGGCGTCGACGGGCCCGGTCGTGGCGGCGCCCTCGAACATCCGCGCCGCATGGCGATCGAGATACCACCGCAGGGCGCGTTCGGGTAGCGATCGGCCGCGCCCGCCCGCCTGTCCGTACCAGTCGCGGATGCTCGACTCGTCGTAGAGCAGATCGACCGGGCACTCGACGAATACCGGGCCCGGCACATCGGATCGCGCCAGCGCGAATGCGTCGGCCACCGCCGGGCCCAGATCGCGGACACGTCGCAGCTTCGTGAAGCGCTTGACGTGCGGTGCCACCAGCGCCCGCTGGTCGATGTCCTGCAGCGCGCCCCGTCCCTGCAGCGCGGTCGGTGCCGCGCCGCCCAGCACGACGATCGCCGACTGGGCGAGCTGCGCGTTCTTCAGGGCCGTGATCACATTGGTGATACCCGGTCCCGCCGTCACCGCCGCGACGCCCGGTCGGCCCGAGATCCGCGCCGCGGCATCGGCCGCGAACACCGCGGTGGCTTCGTCGCGGACGTCGACGATGCGAATGCCGCGGGTCCTGGCGGCGGCGAGAATCGGCGAGATGTGACCACCGCAAAGCGTGTAGATGCAGGGCACGCCGTGTGCGTGCAAGGCCTGCGCGACCCGATCGCCACCGTGGGCGAACGCCGCGAGCGCCGCGGCGCCCGTGCTCATGCGGCGGCCGTCCGGCTCATTCCCAGACGATGCGGCTTTGCGCCGCGTACCAGGCCTCGACGTTGGGCGCCACCAGCGCCTCGATGCCGCGTCGCTTGATCTTCATCGTCGGGGTCAGGCAACCGTTCTCGATGGTCCATGGCTCGGCGGCGACCACGAGCATCTGGAGTATCTCCCAGTCGGCCGACGGTTCGTTGACTTCGACGAACAGTGCCTCTAGCTCGCGGTGGACCTGGTCGCGCACGCCGGGCTGGCCCAGGCGGGGGCGCAGTTCCTCGGCCAGCACCACGATGCCGTAGGGTGCCGGATGGCCGACGCCCGAGACCATCGAGAGCTCGACCATCGGATGCGCGTTGATCCGATTCTCGATCGGTGCCGGTGCCACGTACTTGCCCTTGGCGGTCTTGAACAACTCCTTGGCTCGGCCGGTGATCTTGAGCAGCCCCTTGGCGTCGATCTCTCCGAGGTCGCCGGTACGAAAGAAGCCGTCCTCGGTGAACGACTCGGCGTCGAGGTCCGGACGCTTGTAATAGCCCTTGAAGCGGGCGGGCGACTTGATCAGGATCTCGCCGTCCTCGGCGATGCGAACCTGTACGCCCGGCATTGGAACGCCCACGCGGCCGACCTCGTTGTGTCGCGCGTCCGAGGAGTGCGAGATCGAGTTGTCCTCGGACATCGCATAGCCTTCGTAGAGCGGCAGGCCGATGCGCCGATACCATTCGATCAGGTTCGGCGGCATCGGGGCCGACCCGCTGCCCGCCATCTTCACATGGTCCAGGCCAAGGCCCGCCCGGATCTTGCGCGCCACGATGCGGCCGAGCAGCGGAATCTTCAGCAGGCGGTCGAGTTTCTCGGGCGGCATCTTCGCAAAGACGCCCTGCTGGAACTTCAGCCACAGGCGGGGCACCGAAATGAACAGCGTCGGGCGCGCCCGCTGCAGGTCGGCCAGGAACGTGTCCAGTGACTCGGCGAAGAATACGTGCATGTTGCCGTCGACCAGGCTCGACGCTTCGACCCAGGTGCGCTCGAAGGTGTGCGACAGCGGCAGGTAGGAAAGCATTCGGCTCGTCTCGTCCGGACCCACTTCGCGGCGCACATGCGCGTTCGCGATCTCGCCGGCTCGCGTGATGGCTTCGAAGGTGCTCATGACGCCCTTGGGCGTGCCGGTGGATCCCGAGGTGTAGAGGATCATCGCCAGGTCGTCGGCCGCGCGCGCCGGATGCTGTGCCATGGGCTCGGTACGACCGACGATGTCGTCCCAGGTCTCGAAGTCGTTCGCGGGCGCAAGCGGTAGGGCGATGCACGGCATCGATTCGGGCACCCCCGGCTTCTGGTCGGGCCAGGTGTCGAGCTTGCCGACGAACAGCAGGCTCGCTTCGCTGTGGTCGAGGACGTAGCCGACCGTCTGGGCGGTCTCGGTCGGAAAGATCGCCACCGTGGTATGGCCCGCCATCCAGATCGCGAGCTCGGCCATGAAGAAGTGCGCCGTGTTCTTGGAGAGCAGCGCGATGCGCGCGCCCGGCTCGAATCCGCGGCTGCGCAGGTGGGTCGCCATGCGGCTGGCCTGGTCCAGGACTTCGCGCCAGGTGTAGTCGGTGACGCGGCCGTTGCCGATCGGCTGGGTCAGGTAGACGCGATCGGGGTGCTGCGCGACGTGCGCGTAGACATAGTCGAGGATCAACTTGCTTGCTTCGGCCATGGTGTTCTGTCTCCGTGTCTTCGGCGACGCGCCGGGGCCGCGCCGCGGGCGAGCCTGCGCCCACCACCGGTCAGCGTACCCGCGGGTCGGGCCTGAGTCCAGTTGACGGGCGAGGCGCAAGAGGCGCTAGCGCGCCCTTCTCCACCACGAAGCGGCGATCAGCAAGACCAGGGCAGCCAGCACGAAGAAACTGCGGGCGTCGCTGGCCAGCGCCTCTCGCATCGCGCCGATGCCGGCGGCGCCAGCGACCAGTCCGAGCAGTCGGGTGACGTTGACGAGATTGCCGGCGCTGCCCCTGTTCCCGATCGGCAGCCAGCTGGTGGTGGCGTCCATGTAGCCGACCTGGAACAGGCCGAGCCCGAAGCCGCTGGTGGCCATCGTCGCGGCGAGCAACGCGAGTGCCGCGAAGGCGGGCGCCCCGCTCGTCGATGCCAGCGGCACGGATGCCAGCATGGTGCCGGTCGCGAGCAGGCCCAGCGCCGTCAAGCCCAGGCCGATCGCCAGGCCCCTGGCCACCGTCAGTCGCGAAGCGAGGCGGCCGGCGACCAGGTTGCCGAGGACCGAACCGCTCGGATAGGCCGACAACACCAACCCCGCCGTCGCGATCGACACGCCGGCGCCCTGGACCAGGACATAGGGCACCAACAGCAGGTTGGCGAAGCAGGCCATGTTGATCGCGACCGAACTCGCCTGGAGGCCGGCGAATCCGGGCTCGGCCAGGGCCCCCAGACCCCCGAAACGAGCCCGCGGCGAGACATCCGTGCCCGAACCCGCAAGCGCCGCCGGCGAGGGCATGGGCATGAGCGACGTGACTCGTAGCCAGGGCAGCATCGCCAGCGCGACCAGTGCGATCGGCGTGCGAAACCAGAACACGCCGGGCCAGCCGAAGCGATCGAGCAACAGGCCGCCGATCCAGGGGCCGGCCGCCATGGCGGCGCTGAAAGCCGCCGCGTAGCGTGCCAGTGCCCAGGTCTTCCGGGCTGGCGGATAGAGCAGGGTCGCCAGGGCCGGTGCGCAGGCGACCGCCATCCCGACCGCCGCGCCTTGCACGATCCGCAGCCCGATCATCGACGGCCAGTCCGCCGCCATCGCGACGGCCAGATGCGCAGCGGCGCAGGCGAAAAGGCCGATGCCGAAGACCCGTCGGTGGCCGAATCGATCGCCGAGGTCGCCGGCCACGATCGACACGCTCGATTGCGCGAGCACATAGGGGATCACCACCCACTGGATGTCGCGCAGCGACAGCGAGAAGGCCGCGCCGATCACCGGAAATGCGGTGTTCACCGTGGTGTCGAGCGGCGAGAGAATCGCGCCCAGACAGACGATCAGCAGCCCCAGGTGGGCGCGCCGCGGTGCGCGAGCTTCAAGCATTCGTCATTATCGAGCATCGGCCACCGCGTGCCGGCCCGGCTGGCTCGAACGAGCGCAAGGAGCTGTTGATCCACGAGCCGTTCGGGTCGACCCCGCGAGCGACACAAAAAGGGCCGGAATCCCCGCGGATCCCGGCCCCCGACCGCCGAGGCGAGGCGTCGCTGTCGACGCACCGCCTCGGCGGATGGCGACAATGCCGCCTATTGGTATTTCTTCTCCGCCGCCTTCACCGCCTCGAGCAGTTCGGCGAGCAGCTTCGGATCGACTTCCTTCTTCAGCGCCTCAAGGGCGGGCTTCTGGGTCATCTCCTGGAAGCGACGCTTCTCGGCGGCCGACACGTCGACGACCGAGACCCCTTTGCTTTCCAGGTACTTGCGATCGCTCTCGAAGTTCGCGAACGAGATCTCGCGATTACGCTTGGTCGCGCGATCGACGGCATCGGACACGATTTTCTTCAGGTCGGCCGGCAGGGACTGCCAGAACTTCTCGCTCATGTAGAAGCCGAGGACCGAATACACATGGCCGTCCAGGATGATGTGCTTCTGGACTTCCTCGAGCTTCGGGATCCGGAAGGTGGCCAGTGCGTTCTCCTGTCCGTCGACCACGCCCGTCTGAAGCGACGAGTACAGATCGGCCCAGGCGATCGGGGTCGGCGACGCGCCGAGCGAGCGCACGATCTGCATGTGCACCGGATTGGTCATCGTGCGGATCTTCAGGCCCTTGAGGTCATCGACCGACTTCAGCGGCTTGTTCGACGAATAGTGCCGATAGCCGCCGTTCTCCCACCAGCGCAACACGCGGATGCCGGCCTTCTTGGCCATGCCCTCGGCGATCTTGTCGCCAACCGGGCCATCGAGCACCTCGTAGGCCACCTTGCGGTTGGCGAACAGGTACGGAATGCCCAGCACCTGGACATCGGGGTAGTAGGGCGCCACGTGGCCTTCGGAGGTGATGATGCACTCGACCTGGCCGGTACGCAGCCGGTTCAGCACCGCCTCGTTCTTGCCCAGTGCGAAGTTCCAGTAGATCTTGGCCTTGATGCGGCCGCCGGATTTCTCCTCGATCTCCTTGGCGAACTCCTGGATCGGGGTGTGGCCGTAGTGGTTGGGCTTCGGCCCCGGTCCTTCGGCGATCTTGATCAGGAAGGGCGCGGCATGCGTGCTGGGCGCGTAGGCGGTTGCGCCCAGTGCCAGCACCCCGCCGGCGAGGGCGGCAAGGATCCCTTTGAACTTCATGTGTGTCTCCTTGGGAAGTCCGGTTCAGGAAGCGTGAAGAAAAGGTTCAGAACCCGAAGGCTCGCGGTATCGCCGTCGTCAGTGCCGGCACCATCCCGATGATCAGCAGCAGGACGAACTTGATGGCGATGAACGGAATCAGTTCGCGGATCAGCTCGCCCATCCGCACGTTGACGATACTGCTGATCGCGAACAGGACATTGCCGACGGGCGGCGTGGCCAGGCCCACCACCACGTTGATGATCAGCATGATGCCGAGTTGCAACGGATCGACCCCGGCCGCATAGGCGATCGGGCCGACCACCGGCGCGAACAGGATCAGTGCGATGCCCGATTCCATGAACATGCCGAGCACCAGGAACAGCAGGTTGATGAAGAAGATCAGCACCAGCGGCGATGAACCGAGCCCCGAGAACATGTCGGCCACCACACCGGTCAGGTTCTCGAGCGCGAAGATCCAGCTCATGGTCAGCGCGCCACCGAGCATGAACAGCAGTCGCGCGGTCTCGAACGAAGCCGTGCCGATCGTGCGCAGCAGCTTGCGTGGCGACATCGCCCGGTAGATCACGCCACCGACGAACAGCGCATAGAGCACCGATACGGCGGCGGCCTCGGTGGGCGTCATGATCCCGCCGACGATGCCGCCGATCAGGATGATCGGCATCAGCAGTGCAAGGATCGCGTCCTTGGTCGCGCGGGCCAGCTCGGGGACGGTGCGGACCGTGTCGGACTTCGGGAAGTTGCGCGGCTTGGCCTGGATCGCGATCACGATCATGTCGGCCACGCCCATCAGCACGCCCGGGATCAGCGCGGCCAGGAACATGCCGCCGACCGAGACGTCCATGATCGCGCAGTAGAGGATGATGATGCCGCTGGGCGGGATGATCGGCCCCACCAGCGACGATGCGACCGTGACCGCCGCCGCGAAGCCGCGCGGGTAGCCGCTCTTCTCCATCGCGTTGACCTCGATCTTGCCGAGTGCCGCGATGTCGCCGACCGCCACGCCGGTCAGGCCCGAGAACAGCAGGCTGGCCAGCACGTTCACATAGGCGAAGCCCGCGCGCACTCGCCCGATCACGAGGTTGGAGAACACGATCAGGCGTTCGGCCATGCCCGAGCGGTTCATCAGCTCGCCGGCGAGCAGGAAGAACGGGATCGCCGTGAGGATGATGTTGTCCAGCCCTTCGAAGATCTTGTCGGGAATCAGCGAGAAGCTGCTGGGATCATTGAAAGCGAAATAGATCGCCGATGCACCGGCCATCGAGAAGGCCATCGGCACGCCGAACAAGACCAGCGCGAAGAAAACGACGAGGAACCATTCGACCGACATCAGTACGCTCCCCGGTGGTCGCCGTGGTCACCGGGGTGCGACACGTGCGCGTCGTTGTCCTCGGCGGTCTTGAAAGAGTTGTCCATGTAGTCGAACTGGTCGGGCATGGTGAGTCCCTCGCCGCCGAAGATCCGGGCGAGCAGGTCGATGACCTGGAGCAGCGCGAACAGCGCGATGAAGATCGCGCCGATCGGCACCGCGATGGCCGGCCACAGCATCGAGACCTGGAGCGCCGGCGCAAGCACGCCGTCGAGCCCGAACGCGAACTCGAAGCCCTCCCAGATCAGCAGCACGCCCATTAGCAGCACGAACAGCTGCACGAACAGTTTCTGGAACAGTCTTGCGCGCTTGGAGAGGCGATCGACCACCATCGTCAGCGCGATGTGGTCGTCGAAAAGCGTGAGCACGCCGGCACCGAGCATCACGAGCCAGACCATGGAGTAGCGGGTGATCTCCTCGGTCCAGGACGGCGAGTAGGAGAACACGTAGCGCGTGACGACCAGGCTGTTGACCACGATGGTCATCGTGATCATCAGCACGATCATCGCGCTGGTGACGGCACGGCAAAAGCCGCGCAGTGTCGTGAGCATCTGTCTCCTCCGGTGGTTCCGGCGTCAACCGACCCGGCGACGTCCAGGGACGTTGCCGGGTCGAAAAGTACTGCCGTGCCGGTTCCGGCCCCGCACGGCGGGTCCGGTCCGGTCTTCTCGCGATTACTTGTACTTGGCTTCGGCGGCCTTGACGGCGACCAGCAGGCGATCGAGCAGGGCGCCGTCGACTTCCTTGCGCAGCATCTCGATGGCCGGCTTCTGCGTGGCATCCTGGAAGCGCTTCTTCTCGGCGGCCGAGACGTCGGAGATCGTCACGCCCTTGCCCTCGAGGTACTTGCGGTGCATCGAGAAGTTGGCCTGCGAGATCTCGCGGTTGCGCTTGGTCGCGTGCGCCGCTGCCTCGGTGACGATCTTCTTCAGGTCGGCCGGCAGCGACTGGAACCATTTCTCGCTGACGAAGAAGCCATTGATCGAGTAGACGTGGCCGTCGAGCATGATGTGCTTTTGCACTTCCTCGAGCTTCGGAATGCGGAAGGTGGCCAGCGCGTTTTCCTGTCCGTCGACGACGCCCGTCTGCAGCGCCGCATAGAGATCCGGCCAGGAGACCGGGGTGGGCGATGCACCGAGCGAGCGGACGATCTGCATGTGGACCGGATTGGTCATCGTGCGGATCTTCATGCCCTTGAGGTCATCCATCGTCTTGAGCGGCTTGTCGCGGGACGAATAGTGGCGATAGCCGCCATTCTCGAACCAGCCGAGCACCCGGATGCCGGCCTTCTTGGCCATGCCCTCGGAGATCTCCTGGCCCACCGGGCCGTCGAGCACCTCGTAGGCGACCTGGCGATTGATGAACAGGTAGGGCACGCCCAGGACCTGGACGTCGGGGTAGTAGGGGGCGACGTGGCCTTCCGACGTCACGATGCACTCGACCTTGCCGGTGCGAAGCAGGTTGAGCACCTTCTCGTTCTTGCCCAGCGCAAAGTTCCAGAAGAACTTGACCGCGATCCGTCCGCCGGATTTTTCTTCGACTTCCTTGGCGAACTCCTGCTGCGGCGTGTGCGAGTAGTGGTTGGCGAGCGGGCCGGGGCCGTTGGCCATCTTCATCGTGAACTGTGCCGCCTGCGCGGTGGACAGCCCCATCGCCAGCAGGCTGCCCGCGATGGCAGCGGCGATCTTTCCGTATTTCATTGCAATCTCCTCCGATGCTTGCTTTGTCTTTGCGTGCCGACGAGCCAGGACCCGCCGGCACCCCGTACGCCACAATAGCTTCCCCATGCATGGCCGGCAAGCCGTGCCGCCCGCCGGGCCCCACGAATCCCAAATGGCGGGACGGCGAGGGCGATGGCGTGCCTCTAGATCTTGATGATCGTCGGCGAGTTCTTGCGGACGAACTCCTCGTTCAGGTCCAGCCCCAGGCCGGGCGTATCGTCGACCGTGTAGCGGCCATTCACCGGCTGCGGATCCTGCAGGCAGATGTCGCGGTTGTCCTGGAGCGTCGAGATGATGTGATGCTCGTGGATCTGGAAGTTCGGGATCGTCGTCTCGATGTGCTTGGCCGCGGCCGTGGAGATCGGCGAGCCGCAGACGTGGCCCTGGATCGTCACCTCGTAGGCATGCGCCATGTCGCAGATCTTGCGACCTTCCGAGATGCCGCCGACCAGGCAGAAGTCGGGCTGCAGCATGTCGAAGGATCCGTCCTCGAGGAAGCCGCGGTACTGCCAGCGCGTGAAGATCCGCTCGCCGCCGGTCATGCGCACGTGCGGCATGCGCTGCTTGAGCGTCTTGGCCGGGCGGTCCGAGTTGTAGTTGACCGCTTCTTCCACCATGAACAGGTCGAACTCCGCGCAGGCCTCGGCCAGCTGCTGGGCGCCGGTCAGCGAGGTCAGCGAGTGCAGTTCCAGGATGATGTCGATGTCCGGGCCGACGGCGTCGCGGATGGCGGCCAGGCGGCTGGTCGCGCGCTTGATGATCGGTCGCTCGAGTGCGCCCTTGAGTCGGTCGGGGTTCTCGGTGGAACCGTCTTCCATCAGCATGATCGGGTCGATCTTGATCGCATCGTAGCCCTGTGCGATCGCGCGTGCGGCGGCCTCGCCATGCGACTTGGGATCGGTACAGGGGACCCAGCCGTCGTCCCAGCCGAACTGGGTCTGGCTCGCGTAGCAGCGCAAATCGGCATTGACCTTGCCACCGAGCAGGCGCCAGATCGGCTGGTTCAATGCCTTGCCGGTGATGTCCCATAGCGCGATATCGACGGCACTCATGCCGGCGTTGATCACCGGGCCGGCCGCGCCACCCCAGAACGAGTGGCGGTGCATCCTGTTCCAGATCGCTTCGCGATCCAGCGGGTCCGCCCCGATCACGAAGGCTTCGACCAGGTCCTTGACCATCCCGACCGCGCCATTGTGCGCGATGCCGTACGCCAGGCCCGCCTCGCCGATACCGACCAGTCCTTCGTCGGTGACGAGCTTGAGGATGATCGGGCGCCAGCGCTGGCCCTCGAGCCATCGCGGCGACGGGCACAGGTTCAGGCCAAAGATCTCGGCGGAAACGACTTTCATTCGGGTTCTCCGGTTCGGGATGAGTCGGCGCGAAGATACTCCTCGCTCCGGGCGCCGCCGGTGCGGATCGTGGAACACGGCGGATTCCTGGGACGGGAGACGCATGATTCGCCGGGTGGCGAAGCATGCGTCGGGCCGTTGCGCGAACCGCTGCAATTGAAGATCATGATCAAGTCGGCACCGCGCATGTCGGGTGCCGAGTCTTTCGTCCTTCTATCGTTCCATCGAGGTATGCGTGATGAGCAGCGCCACCGATCACGGGATCGCCGATGCCCCGACTTGCTTTTCGACCCCGGCGCCCGCGCTGGCCCATCGGATGCTCTGGCAGGCGCTCGTCGACATCGCCGACACCGAGGATCTGGGCGAAGGGCCCTACGGCCACCGGTGGATCGTGCCGATCCTCGGCGGTGTCTTCATCGGTGGCGAGGGCTACGAGGACCTGCGCGGGGTCGTGCTGCCCGGGGGTGCAGACCGTCAGCTGCTGCGCGCCGACGGCGTCAAGGAACTCGACGCTGTCTACGAGATGCGCTGCCACTCGGGCGAATTGCTCTCGATCCGCAACCGCGTGATCATCGACGCCGATCGGAAGCCCGAGCGATACGCCTTGTCCCGGATCGAGGTGACCGCGCCCGCCGGGCGTTTCGCCTGGCTGAACCGCCGCATCATCCTCGGAAGCCTGCAGCCGATGCGCCCCGCCCGCGCGGCGGTCCTGATCCGGGGCTGGGAGGTGGACTTCGCTGGATGAGTCTCACGACGCGTGCTGGCGCTGTAAGGTCGACCGACAAACGCCGACGCAACGATGCTGTCAAAGCGATCCGCGCATCCGTACCGGAACCAGGAGACCCGCCATGAGCCCGCAGCAAATCGACCAACGCGTCTTCGACCTCTACGACGAGTACTGCCACGGATTCATCGATCGGCGTGAATTCCTCAAGCGCGCTGGCGCGATCAGCGTGGCCGGCGTCTCCGGCCTGGCCATGGCACAAGCCCTGCTACCTCGCTACGCGCAGGCCCAGACGATCGCCTTCACCGACAACCGAATCAAGGCGAATTACGTCGAATACGACTCGCCGGGCGGCAACAGCGGGCGCATGCGCGGCTATCTGGTCAAGCCGGCCGGCGACGGCAAGTTCCCGGCCGTGCTGGTGATCCACGAAAACCGCGGCCTGAATCCCTACATCGAGGACGTCGCCCGCCGCGCCGCGGTGGCCGGCTTCCTGGCGCTGGCGCCCGATGGCTTGTTCCCGGCCGGTGGCTATCCCGGCAACGACGACGACGGCCGCGCTATGCAGCGCAACCTGGACCAGGGCAAGCTCAAGCTCGACATGCTCAACAGCGCGCGCTGGCTCAAGGCGCACGCGGCCAGCGACGGCAAGCTCGGCGCGGTCGGCTTCTGCTGGGGCGGTGGCACGGTCAACCATCTGGCGGTCACGCTCGGCGCCGACCTGCAGGCCGGCGTGCCGTTCTACGGCGCCGCGCCCGCGGCCGCCGATGTCGGCAAGATCCAGGCGCCGCTACTGATCCAGAGCGCCGAGGACGACCCGCGAATCAATGCGATGTGGCCGGACTTCGAGGCCGCGCTCAAGGCCAACGGCAAGGCCCACGAACGCCATCTGTACCCGAACACCCGCCACGGTTTCCACAACAATTCCACGCCGCGCTACAACGAGGCAGCCGCCAAGCTGGCCTGGGAACGCACGGTCGCGCACTTCGAGAAGCATCTGGGTTGATCGAGCGGGTTGGCGCCGCTGCGCTACGACGCAGCGCGCGCGGCGCGGCCCCGGCCTGTGACGAGCAGTGCGAGAAAACTCACGCCGACCAGGCAGCAAACGATCGTCGCGCCGGCCGGCAGGTCGGCGATCGCGGACAGTAACAGCCCAAGGACATAGGCTGCGGCGCCGAGCACATAGGCCGCCAGCAGCCTGTGCCGGGAGCACATGGCGGTCGCGACGGCCGGTGCGATCAGGCTCGAGAACACCAGCAGGACGCCAACCAACTGCACCGACGCCGTGACGGTGACGGCGAACAACAGGTAGAAGCCGATTCGGCCGAGGCGATCCCGGCCAAGAAACCACAGCGCGAGCACCGCGACATAGACCGTGGCCACGGGCCCGAGGCGTGCCCAGCCGACCCACAGGATCTGGCCGGCCAGCAGGTCCTGCAGGTGCTCGCCGCCATGCGGATTGCCAGCCAGCAGCAAGATGCCACCGGCCGCCGCGGCAACGAACACCAGCCCGATCAGCGCTTCTTGCACCTGCGGCCATCGGCGCTCGAGGGCGTGCAGCACCAGTGCGCCGATCACCGACGCCGCGGCGGCTGCCGACTGAGTCTGGAGCGGTACGCTCCAGCCCATCAGCGCGGCGACGATGACACCGAGCCCGGCGATCTGGGCCACGGCGAGATCGATGAAGATGATGCCGCGCTTCAGGACCTCGATGCCCAGCGGCACGTGAGTGCCGAGGACCAGCATGCCGGCGGCCAGCGGCGCGAGCAGCAGATGGAGCTCGATGTTCACTTCAATGCATCCAGCAGGCGTGCGAGCGTGTCGTCGAACAGTCCGAACAAGTCGCTCGCGCGGTCACTCCCGCCCACCGTGAACGGCAGCACCACGACCGGCACCTTCGCTTCTCGCCCGAACCATTCCGACGCCTGTGCCGACTGATAGGCCGCACGCAACACCACTCGGGGCGGCGTCGCCGACGTCCGCTGGATCAGCCGGCTCAGGTAGGCCGCACTCGGGCCCACGCCCGGCTTGGGTTCGAGCGCGGCCACTTCCTTCAGACCGAGCCAGTCCTCGAGGTACGGGAAGTTCTTGTGCTGGACTGCGATGGGCACGCCTGCAAGCGGCGCTGCCTGCGTCTTCCAGCGGGCCATCGCGGCGTGCCAGCGCTCGCCGAACGATTGCCAGTTGCGCCGGAAAGTCTCTGCGTCGGCTGGCGAGAGATCCACGAGCCGTTCGACCAGCGCGGCGCCCACCGCGGCGATGTTGCGCGGATCGGTCTGGATGTGTGGATTGCCGTCCGGGTGCACGTCGCCGTCGGATCGATCGAGTCGCGCCGGCAGGTCGCGCAGGCGCACGTACTTCACCGCCTCGAACATTCCTGGCTGGCCAGGCTGGATGCGAGCGTTGCCCGATTCGCGCTGCACCAGCGGCAGCCAGCCGATCTCGAGTTCGGCCCCGGTGGCCACCAGCAGATCGGCCCTGCGCGCGCGTGCGATCAGCGATGGCCTGGCCTGGACATGGTGAGGATCCTGCAATGCCGTCGTGGCAGTGAAGACATCCACCTTGTCGCCGCCGATCTCGCGCACCAGCGCGCCCCATTCGGGCACGGTGGCAAAGACCCGTAGGTCGGCGTGCGCACCCAGGCTTGCCAGCCCGAGCCAGAGAGCGAGCAGTATCTTCATTTCGGTTCCTCAGAATCGGTGGGCGCCATGCGCCCCCAGGCTGACGATGTACTGAAGCCAGAGCTGGTTGTCGATGACATCGGGGCGCGAGCGGTCGCGTGCGAGCTGGAGCCGCAGGCGCGAGAACTCGGTCGGCGACCAATCGAGCATCAGGGTGTTGCGACGCGGCCGACGCCCCCCGAGCGAAGCGAAGTCGCTGGCGGCCAGCATGCCGCTGTCGACCAACCCGATCGCTGGCGTCCCGGCATCGAGCCGGTCGAAGCGGTAGCCGATGCGCCAGCGCGGCATGAACCGGTAGACAGCCTGGGCGTAGTAGCCGGATTGAGTCGAAGCATAGTCGCCCGACAGTTGCGTGCCCGTGGTCTCGTATCCGAGCGTGCCGGTCTCGCGGCGCCGGAAGTACTCGCCCTGGATCGTTAGGCTGCGTGCGGTCGCGTTGCCCTGGGGCGCCCATTTCCAGATCCCGTCGATCACCCAGGTGCGGCTCCTGCCGGAGAACGAGCGGGTCACGTCCGCACCCGACGCGTCTGCCTCGGTGTACGCGCGGTCGCTGGGCGAGGTCTGGAGCAGGGACACGCCCGCCCGCCAGCTGTGCGCGTTGCCCAGATCGCCGCCGATGTGCGCGTAGACGACCCCGAGCCCGCTTCCGTTCCTGTTGCGGTCGGTCGATGGAAACGGTCCGCCACTGGCGAGTTCCGCGCCGAACTCGAGCAGCAGGTCGGTCGGTGCCACGAGCTTGAACTGGATGCCGTCGTTCCTGAGCGGTCCGCCGAAGAATGCGGCGTAGGCCAGTGGCGCATCGGTGAAATCCCAGGTGTGCGCGTGCTGGGCATTCAGATACCCGAGGCCCGACAGAAACCTGCCCGCTGTCAGCTTCATGCCGTTGCCCAGCGCGAGCGTCTGGATATAGGCTTCCTCGACTTCACCACCACCGTCAGGTGCCAGCGCGAACGTGAGCTGGCCCCGAAACAGCGTGTCGATGTTCGCCGACAGGCCGATTTCGGACTCGCCCAGGCCGAAGCTGCGGGGCGGCGGTCCGATCTCGTCGCCCGACGGCATGAATCCCCCGATCGAATAGCTGCCGGGATCCCGTGACAGCCGGGCGTAGGTACCGTTGAGGACGGCTGAGATACCCGGGTTGAACGCTGCCGGGCGATCGGTGGCGCGCCTGGCGGATTCCTGCGCGCGACGCGACGAACTCGCTGCGTCACTGGCGGCCTTTTCCGCCTTTGCGAGCCTGGCCTCGAGTTCGGCGAGGCGGTTCGCGTGGTGGGCTTTCATTTGCGCGATCTCGTCGCGCAGCGCTTTCAGATCGTTGTCGGCTGCAAGCGCGGGCGCGCAGCCGAGCAGTGCCGGCGCGACGAGCGCCAGCAGGAAAACTCGATTCATCTGGGATCTCCCGAAACGACGACGGCATGCGCCCGGCACGCGGGCGCAGGAAGGCTCGATGTCAGTTCGGAAGATCGGGCGGGGCGCGGCTGCGGAAATTGCGTGGTGCGATCGGCCGCGGATCGGAAGGCGCGGGAGCGGGACGCTCGATGGCCCCGAATTCAAAGGAGCTGATCTTCGCGTGGACGGGCGGCGGGGCGCCGTTGACGCTGGACAGCGCGACGCAGGTCACGCAGATCCGGTCGGCGCGGTCGCCGTCATTCGCGTGGCCGGTGGCGTGCGAGATCGCATGCACGCCCGCGAAGGCCTGAGCGAACACCAGCGCGGCGGCCGACAGCCACGCCCGCCAATGCACAGCCAAGCGACGTCCCTGGCGAAACGCCCGGCTCAAAGCGAATTCACCATGGCAGCGGGACGGGGGGTCATGCGCACGCAGATTGCAGGCCGGCGTCAGGAGTCTGCTGGAACGATCGCCGATGATGCCACAAGCACCGGAGCATCGGGTCGGGCCTGGCTGGCCACCGGACCCGGGCGGGCGACTCGCCCATCGCCGGCGCTACGCGATGGCGTCGGCCATCAGCTTCACGGCCAGCAGGAAAAGCAGGGCCAGGATCAGCGTGTCGAAGCGCTCCTTCGACACATGGCGCACCAGCCAGGCGCCCACCGGCATCAGTCCCATCAGCGGAATCAGTGCGAGCGCGCCGTAAAGGTAGAGGTCGGCCGTCATGATGCCCAGGCCGGTCAGCATCAGGGCCTGCACGATCGCGACCGACAGGAAGTAGCCCGAGATCGTGGCGACGAACTGCGGCCGGGCCAGCCGCATCGCATTGAGGAAGGTCAGCGAGAAGGGCGCCGAGATACCGGCCGCTCCTTGCAGGGTCCCCGCCAGGAAGCCCACCGGCACCACGATGCGCTCGGCCCGCGCCTGGCTCAGCGTCAGGTCGCGCCGCAGCAGGCGCACACCGATGTAGAGGATGACGCCGAACGCGACCAGCAACATCAGGGTCTCCGATCGCAGCCAGGCGAGCATCAGCGAGCCCGTGGTGGCGCCCACGACGCCGCCCCCCGCGAACATGAGCGAGAACCGTCGCGAGAGGTGGTGCCGGCGAAACTGCCACAGCTGCCAGGCATTGGAGACAAGGCCCGGCACGACGAAGGCGGCCACCGCGAATTGCACGTCGTAGAACAGCGCCAGCACGGGCACCACGACGACCGGCGCGCCGGCCCCGGTCGCGCCCTTGAGGATGCCGGCGATCGCGAACGCGACGCCCACGGCGGCCAGTGCTTCCACTCAGGCGGCGTCGCGATGCGCTTGCACGGCGGATGCGGACAGGCCCTCGAAGAGCGGCTCGCCCTGCGCGCCATCGATCTCGAGCGCGGCGGCGGCATCGACCACGGCCTGGCGGTAGCGGTCGATCCGGCGCAGCTTCACTTCCTCGTAGCCACGGACCATGTCCGGCAGCGAGAGCAATGATTCGATGCGATCGTGATTGCCCGCGGAAAGCGCCGCGGCGGCAGCGGCGCAAAGCTTCTCGTAGTGATCGCGCAACGCGCGCTCGGTGACCCGCAGCTTGTTGCGCCCGAACGGATCCAGGCCGGAGCCGCGCAGCCGCTTGCCCAGCCGCAGCAGCCCGAGCGCCGGCGCGAACCATGGCCCGAGCCGGACCTTCTTGCTGACGCCGAGTCGGCGCAGGAAGCTTGGATGCAGGTGCCAGCTCACGCGGGCGTTCTCGCCGAATCCGCGGCGAATCCGGGCCACCTCGGCGTCGTCGAGCAGCAGGCGCGCGACCTCGTACTCGTCCTTGTAGGCCATCAGCTTGTAGAGGTTCCTGGCGACCGCGACCGAGACGCCGTCACGATCGCCCACGCGTGCCACCTCGGCGCGACGCACGCGAACGATGGTGTCCATGTAGCGGGTCGCGTAGGCGACGTCCTGGTAGGCGATCAGCTCGGGCACCCGGGATTCGAGCACGCGCCTGAGCTCGCCTCGTGCCTCGATCCGGCCCACCAGCGCCGCGGCTTCGGGTGCGAGCTTCGGGCGGGCGTGCAGCTCGACGACCTGCGCGGGCGGCTCGATGGCCTGGAGTACCCGGCTGCGATCGGACACGTAGAGCCGCCCCCAGCGGAAGGCATCCAGATTCATGTCGACGGCGGTGCCGTTGAGGCGGATCGCCTTCTCGATCGCCTCGGCCGGGATGGGCAATGCGCCCGCCTGGAACGCGGCGCCGACCAGCAGCAGGTTGCTGGCCATGTGGTCTCCGAGCAATCGCTCGGCGATCGCCTGGGCATCGAGCCAGACGTTGTGCCCGGCACGGGTGACGGCGTCGATCGCCGCGCCGAGCTGCTCGCGCGACGGGAAATGGCGGGCACGATCGGCGATCATCTCGCCGGTCGGCACCTCGGTGCCCGAGACGATCGCAATGGTCCGGTCGGGGGCGGCGACGCGCAGGTTGTTCGGGTTGACGCCGACGAGCGAATCGAACACCAGGTACAGGTCGGCTTCGCCGCTGCCCACCGTCGGCGATCCGGCCACGCCGCGAGGCGTCACCTTCAGGTGCGATACCACCGGCCCCGCCTTCTGGCTCGACCCGGTGTGGTCATAGGTCTGCACGTTCATGCCGGCCATGAATGCGGCGGTGCCCAGGATCTGGTTCACTGTCACGACGCCGGTACCGCCGATGCCCGTCAGGCAGACCGAGAACGCCTCGGCCGGGACGCGCGGCTCGGGCTCGGGCAGCAGGATCTCGGCGGGCAGCGCGGCGGGGACCGCCTTTCGGCGCACCGGCAGTTCGCCGCCGCGCGGCTCGACGCTCGCGAACGATGGACAGTCGCCCTTCAGGCACGACAGGTCCTGGTTGCAGGACGACAGGTGGATCTGCGTCTTGTCGCCGAACTCGGTCGCCAGCGGTTGCACGCTCAGGCAATTGGATTTCTCGCCGCAGTCGCCGCAACCCTCGCACACGCGCGGATTGATCGTGGCCCACGTCGGCTTGTAGTTCATCTTGCCGCGCTTGCGCAGCCGGCGCTTCTCGGTCGCGCATTGCTGCACGTGGATCAGCACGGTCACGCCCGGTGTGGCTGCCAGCAGTTTCTCGGCCTCGAGTAGGCGATCGCGATGCCAGACCTGCGCCGAGCCGAGCTTGCGACCGGCAAATTGATCCGGTTCGTCGCTGGTGATCAGGATGCGGCCCACGCCCTCGGCCTCGAGCGCCTTGACCATGTCGGGCACGCTCATGCCGCCCTGGACGTCCTGGCCGCCGGTCATGGCGACGGTCGAGTTGTAGAGGATCTTGTAGGTGATGTTGGCCTTGGAGCCCAACGCGAAGCGGATCGCAATGCTGCCCGAGTGGGCGAAGGTGCCGTCGCCCAGGTTCTGGAAGAAATGCGGCGTGTCCGTGAACGGGGCCAGCCCCACCCACTGAGCGCCCTCGCCGCCCATCTGCGTATAGCCCTTCACGACGCCATAGCCCTTGCCCATCCAAAGGTCCATGATGTGGCAACCGATGCCGGCACCCACGATCGCGCCTTCCGGCGCCTTCAGGCTGGTGTTGTGCGGGCAGCCCGAGCAGAAGTAGGGCATGCGGGTCGTGGACAGCGCGAGCGGTGCCGGCCCCGGTGCGTCGAGCAGGGACCGGCGCGCGGCTGCCGCCGGTGAGTCGGCCAGTCCCGGCAAGCGCGCGAGCAGCGCGTGTGCGATCTGGTCGGCCGAGAGCTCGCCGTGCGCCGGCAGCAGCGGCTCGCCGAGTGGCCCGGTCTTGCCGTGCACCCATGGCCGGTTGCGCACCGCGTACAGGATGTCCTTGACGAACAGCTCGACGAAAGGCCGCTTGTCCTCGATGACCAGGATCTCGTCGAGACCGTCGGCGAATTCGCGCACGATCTCCGGGTCGAGCGGATAGATCATGCCGATCTTGAGGATCCGGATGCCGTGCTCGGCCAGCATCGCGTCGTTCAGTCCCAGGTCGCGCAGGGCCTGGCGAAGATCGTAGTAGGTCTTGCCGGGCGCGATCAGACCAAGCCGTGCCTGCGGAGGGTTCACGACGATGCGGTTCAGGCCGTTGAAGGCCGCGTAGCGGCGCGCCATCTCCAGCTGGCCGCCCACGATGCGTCGTTCGGCCTCGACCATCGCGACGGTCAGGTCGTTGATGCCGAGTCGCGGTTCCAGGGGCTGGCCGTCGAAGCGAACCTCGGGAATCACCGGCTGTACGCGCTCGGGCCCGACCTCGGCGACGCTGGCACTGTCGGCGACATCGGTCACGAACTTCATGCCGACCCATAGGCCGCTGGCGCGCGACAGCGCGTAGCCGTGCAGGCCGAAATCGATCACCTCCTGCACGTTGCCCGGCGCGAGCAGGGGCATGAAGAACTTGTAGAAGGCCGCGTTGGAGTCGCTCGGAAAGATCGTCGAGCGGGCCTGGGGGTCGTCGCCGGCCACGCAAAGCACGCCGCCATGGCGATCGACGCCGCGGAAGTTGTGATGATGGAAGGCGTCGCCGCTGCGATCCACGCCCGGCCCCTTGCCATACCACATCGCGAACACGCCGTCGTAGCGCGGATCCGGCGCCTCGTGGAGGGTCTGGGTGCCGAACACCGCGGTTGCGGCCAGCTCCTCGTTCTGGCCCGGCTGGTGCACGATGTGCTGGCCGTCCAGAAAGCGCCTGGCGGCGCTCATCTCGTCGTCCACGCCGCCGACCGGCGATCCCGGATAGCCACAGACGAAGCCGGCGGTGTTCAGGCCGTTGCGTGCATCGGCGCGTCGCTGATCGAGCATCAGGCGCACCAGCGCCTGGGTGCCGTTCAGGTAGACGCGGCCCTGCTCGCAGGCATAGCGGTCTTCGAGCGAGAAGTCGTGCGCAGGGCTTCGCGAGTCTTGCGGCGTGCGTGTGATTTCCTCGGGTGCATTCATCGAAATGGCCTGCCAAGCGTGATGCCCGAGATGTTACCTGCGCGCTGTCCCGGCCCTGGGGGGCCAGCGGTCGCCGCGAGCTTCGCGCAACGCGCATCGGCTGGCTACAGTCGCTCCACGAGCCACGCGAGCCCGATCAAACCGACCGCGTAGGCGGCCCCGCGCTCGCAGGCGGCAGCAAGGCCGATCCCGCCCAGCCGGCGCAGGGCCTCGAGCACCACGTACAGTGCCGCGGCCACGCCGAGCTGCCCGAGCTCGATGCCGAGGTTGAAGCCGATGATCGCGATCGCTGTGCCTGCGCCGGCCGTGCCTTGCGCGTCCATCGACGAAGCGAAGCCCAGGCCGTGCACGAGGCCGATGGCGAACACCGCGATGATTTCGTCGCGCAGCCGCAGCCGCAGTCCGGCCACATGCCCCAGTGCCACGAGCACGATCGACGCCGCGATCATGGGCTCCGCCCATCGGCCGCTCACGCCGACGACACCGCTGCTCGCCAGCGCGTAGGTACCCGCATGCGCGATCGTGAACGCGAAAAGCAGCCAGGTCCATCGACGAAGGCCCGATGCGGCTGCCAGCAGCGTGATGAGGAACAGCAAGTGATCGGCGCCGCCCAGGATGTGCGCGACTCCCTGGCCGACGAAGCGCGAAAGCCGCTCGATCCGGCCTTCGAAGAAGGTGGCCGCTGGTGCGTTCGCATCGATCAGCGCCAACTCGCTGGCCACGATTTCCTTGCCGTCGGCGATCGTGGCTCGGATGCGCACGCCGCCCGGGGCGGCGGCGCAGGGTGCGCAGCTCATCGTGACCCGCCGTGCATCCTGCGTGGGATCGACCGGCAGCCGGGCGACGGCCATGAATACGATCTCGCGCGAGGCACCGGGGGCGTGGCCGGCGTCGCCGGGCAGGCTGGGCAGGATGGTGAGCCATTGCGCCCCGCGTCCATCCATGGCAAGGCTCACTGACCGGGCGAACGCCGATCGCAGCGCCGCACCCGCCTTGCGAAGGCCGTTGGCGTCGATCGTTCCGTCGTGGTCGGGATCGATCGCCGGATCGGCCATCGCAAAGGCGCTCACCGGCAGCGACACCACCAGGTAGACCTCGGCGCCGACCCGATTCAACGTGCCTCGCCCGGCCGGCATCAGGTGGGCATGGGCCGACGCGAGCATGGCGAGCAGCAGCGCCATCAGCGCCGCCTTCCGGGCCCATGGCCGGGTCGAGACGACCCGTTCCCGCAGGCGCGTTGCCAGGCGACGCACGGCTACAGCGCCCCCTTCACGCAGCGCTGCACGAACGGATAGGTATCGGTCACGAAGTAGTGGTAGATGCCGTCGGGAAACTCCGGCGTCACGCCGGTGCGGCCATTGCATTCGTCCAGGTCGCCGTAGCCCGCCACGTATTCCCAGTCCTGCTGGAAGTGACCCATCGGGAAATAGGTCGTCGACGGTCTTCCGGCGTCGGGCGAAGCCTTCACTCGATAGCTGCCGCTCATCGACTTGAGCGCGGAGCTTGCGTCGGTCGCGTCGGTATGGCCATAGCGCGCGTAGATCGGAAAGCCGTCGTTCGCCCATCCCACCAGTTGCATCGAGCTACCGCCGGCACCGGCGAGCGTCGCCATCAGGCCCTCGGGCATGCCGTGATAGTGATACTGGCCATTGGGCTGCACGTGGGCATTGCTCGAGTCGGTGCCGAAATCGAATTGCCACGGGCTGACCGAGCCGGGCAGCGCCTCCATTCGCCACGCGTCCGAGCCCATCGCATAGTTGCAATTGGCGTCGGATGTCGCCGAGGCCGGGCAGGTGCCGGCCGTTGCCGGGTCGAACTTCACGCCGTTCATCGCATAGCCGGGCACGGCCACCTGGGTGGTGCTGCCAGCCGAAGGCGCGAGCGTGAAGCTCGCGGAGATGCTCTGCGCCGAGACCTTGGTCGCAAATGCACCGCCGGTGACCGCGTGGTTGGGCACGCCGTTGCCGGTCAGCAGGCGCGTGCTGCTGTCGCAACTCCAGATGGCCTGGTAGGACAGGGTTTCGTCCACTGGCGTGGCCGCGAGACCCGGTGCGGTCCACGAATACACGAGACGCTGCGTACCGCTGTCGCTGATGTTGCACTTGACCGTGCCGGTCGCAGCCGTGGCGGCCGGCGTACCCGAGCCGCCGCCGGCCGACGAGCTCGCTGTCGCGCTGCTGTCGCCGGCGGCGCCCGCGCCGCCTCCACCGCACGCGGCCGTCAGCGCGGCGACGGCCAGCGCGAGCGGTCCGTGCGGCCACGCGCGCAGCAAGCGCGGTGGCGCGAGTCGTGAAATCGAATTCATGGCGAGTCCTCCTGGAACGGGATCAGCGCTGGCCGCGTGGTTCGTGCGCGGGCGCATTCTCGGGGCGACAGGCCAGCGGCCTGCCTTCGGGGGCCCAGCAACGCCCGCTGAGTGTGCCGCGACGACCTTCGAAACGACAGGCCTCGTCGGCCTTGCGTTGGCGACACGCATCGATGGCCTCCGCAGGCGGGCCATGGCGCTGTGGACGGCCTTGCGCGGCCTGGCGTTCGGCCCCGGACTGGCCGAACGCCAGGCCCGGCCCGATGGCGGCGCCGAGCGCGATCGCCGCGGCCACGAGCAGGCCGGGCGCGAGCGGTGCTGGTCGAATCATGGTGGATTCTCCTGGATCGTGCATTGAAGGCGGATTGGTCTCGGGGATCGATCGATGCCCGATGTCGCCATCGTGCCGATCCAGTGTGGAGGAAAAATGGAGTGCCCTTCACAATCGCTCCACAGTTCGGTCGTGCAATGGAGCCCATGCGCCTGCGCCTCGTTCACCTGTTCTGCCTGAGCCTGATCGCCTGCACGCTCGTGACCGTGCTGGCGATGGGCGGATTGACCGCCTGGAACCTGCGCGAGGGTTTCGGTGGCTACCTGCGCGCTCACGACGACAAGCGCCTGCAGCGATTCGCCGATTTTCTCGCCGCGGGCGCGGTGCAGCCCGGCGGGCTTGCCGCCCTGGTCCGGCAGGCCGGCTGGCCGACGCTGCTTCGTCGCTTCGCGATGCAGGCGGGCGATGAAGACGGCGAATCGCCACGATTCGCTCGGGACGATGCCGGGCCGCATCCGCCGCGCGGACCGATGCCCGGCATGCCCGGCATGCCCGGGATTGGTCCGCGCGCGTGGGGCCGTGACGCGCTCGGTCGCGGCGCACTGCCACCCGATGGATTCTCCCGGCGGGTGGCACTGTTCGACGCGCACGGGCACCAGCTCGGTGGCCCGCCCATGCCATCGGCCGGATCACAGGGGCTGGAGCGTACCGTCGGCACCGGCGAGCGCGTGATCGGACGCTTGCGCCTGATGCCGACGCGTGCGTTGCCGGATCCGGTGGCTCGAGAGTTCCTGCTCGGCCAGTACCGGGACATCGCGCTGGTCGGGCTGGCGGTGGCATTGCTGGCGCTGGTCGCGGCGCTCGGGTTGGGGCGCCGGCTCGGTCGTCCGTTGCAGGCCTTGCAGCACGCGACCGCGGAGATCGCCAAGGGACGTTTCGACATCCGTCTGCCCGGGGACCGGGCCACGGAGATCGGGCAGTTGATGCGCGACGTCAACGAGATGGCGGCGGAGCTCGAGCAAAGCGCGGCGATGCGCAGCCGCTGGATTGCCGACGTGTCGCATGAGTTGCGCACGCCGCTGTCGATCCTGCAGGGCGAGGTCGAGGCGATGCTCGACGGTGTTCGGCCCACGGACCATGCCGCATTGGCATCGCTTCGCGAGGAGTTGCTGCATCTGGCGCGGCTGGTGGACGACCTGCACTTGTTGTCGCGTTCGGATCTCGGCGAGTTGCCGCGCGATGTCGTGGCCTGCGACGCCGCCGATCTGCTTCGGTCGGCAATTCGCCGCTTCGAGCTGCGCGCAAGACAGCGTGGCATCGGTGTCGTGTCCGACCTGCCCGATGCCATCGCGGTCACCTGGGATCCACGGCGCATGGCCCAGGTGTTCGACAACCTGATCGAGAACAGCCTGCGCTACACCGATGCATCGGGTAGCCTGCGCATTCATGCGGCGCGAGTCGGCGACCGGGTGACGATCCTGGTCGAGGACAGTGCGCCGGGTGTGCCGGCGGAGGCGCTCGCACGATTGTTCGATCCACTCTACCGGGCCGATGCGGCGCGCAGTCGCGAGCATGGGGGCAGCGGTCTGGGACTGGCGATCTGCGCGGCGATCGTGAAGGCCCATGGCGGGTCGATCACGGCGCGGGCATCGATGCTCGGCGGTGTTTCGATCGAGCTCGCCATGCCGGCGAGCAGCCCGTCGTGAGCGCAGCCGTCGTCTGGGTCGTCGAGGACGACCCCAAGATCGCGCGTCTGCTGGTCGACTATCTGTCGGCCGAGGGGCACACGCCGCGCGCGATCGGCGATGGTGCCGCTGCACGCGCCGCGCTCGCCAGGGACCTCCCCGACCTGTTGATCCTCGATCTGATGCTGCCCGGCGTGGACGGCCTGAGCCTTTGCCGCGAGGTGCGCGAGCGCAGCGACATACCGATCCTGATGCTCACGGCGCGGGTCGACGAGATCGATCGCCTGCTCGGTCTGGATAGCGGCGCCGACGACTATGTCTGCAAGCCGTTCAGCCCGCGCGAGGTGATGGCCCGGGTGAGGGCGCAGTTGCGCCGCGCAAGAGGCCAGGTTTCGCCCAGTGCCGGCTGGCGAATCGACGAGACGCGCCAGCGAGTGGACTGGCAGGGCGAGCGCGTCGACCTGACCCCGGTCGAGTACCGGCTGTTTTGCCAGCTCGCGACACAACCGGGCCGGGTCCTCTCGCGCGCGCAACTGCTCGATGCCCTGCACGACGATCCGCGCGAGACCAGCGATCGCGCCGTCGACAGCCATGTCAAGAACCTGCGGCGCAAGCTGATCGCGGTCGACGCGCCGGCCGAATGCATCGTATCGGTCTACGGCGTCGGCTATCGCTTCGAGCCGCCGCCCTAGTCGGGTGTCCGCGTTGGCGCGGGGGCCGGTTTCCGCTGCCAGGCCCGGGGCTCTTAGAATCGGCGGCATTGCCAAGAACCGAATGGAGCCCCGAGATGACGACGCTGCCCGACCAATACCTGCAACTGCGCTCCGAGATCACGGCCGATGCGCGACTGAAGCTGTCGCTCGCGGCCGTGCCGATGCCCGTGCCCGGCGCCGACGAGGTCCTGGTTCGTGTCCAGGCCGCGCCGATCAATCCGTCCGACATGGGCTTGCTTTTCGGCGCGGGCGACCTGGCAACCGCGCGCAACGAGGGCAGCGCCGAGCGTCCGGTGCTGGTGGCCGACGTACCGCAAGCCGCGATGCGCGGCATGGCGTCGCGCGTCGGGCAAGCGATGCCGGTCGGCAACGAGGGGGCCGGCGTGGTGGTCGCGGCCGGTGCGTCCGAGGCCGCGCAGGCGCTGATGGGCCGCACCGTGGCCATGCTCGGTGGCGACATGTATGCCGAGTACCGCTGTCTCAATGTCGCGCAGTGCATGGCCTTGCCCGAGGCGGTGAGTGCCAGGGAAGGCGCGTCATGCTTCGTGAATCCGCTGACCGCCTTGTCCATGCCCGAGACCATGCGCATGGAGGGCCACAAGGCGCTGGTGCACACGGCGGCGGCATCCAACCTGGGCCAGATGCTCAACCGGATCTGTATCGCCGATGGCGTGCCGCTGGTGAACATCGTGCGCAAGCCCGAGCAGGCGGCCATCCTGCGCGAGATCGGTGCGACCCACGTGCTCGACAGTACCGCCCCCGATTTCATGAAGCGATTGATCGACGCGCTTGCCGAGACCGGCGCCACGATCGCCTTCGACGCGATTGGCGGGGGCCCGCTGGCGGGCCAGATCCTGGTCGCGATGGAGGCGGCAGCCAGCCGTGGTCAGACCTATAGCCGCTATGGCTCGGCATCGCCGAAGCAGGTCTACGTCTACGGTCGGCTGGACCTGTCGCCGACGACGATCCCGCCGGCGGTCGGCATGGCCTGGGGCGTGGGCGGCTATCTGCTCACCTATTTCCTCCAGAAGATCGGCTCGGACGGTCGGCGGCGCCTGCGCGAGCGGGTGCTCGCCGAACTCGGCACCACCTTCGCCAGCCGCTATTCGCACGAGATCTCGCTCGCGCAGGCGCTCGACGTCGATACGGCGCGCGCCTACAACGCCAAGCACACCGGCGAGAAGTACCTGATCAGGCCGACGGCCTGATCGTGGTAGAGGCGCCCTCCCGGCTTCTGGTCGCGAACGTGATCGCGCAGATCGCGTTCGGCCTCCTGGCGATGACGATCTGCCTGCCGTCGATGCAGGAGTGGGGCGCGCTGTTCGGCGCGCCACAGGCGAGCGTGCAACTCACCTTCAGCGGCTACGTGATCGCCTATGGCGCGATGCAACTCGTCTACGGGCCCTTGTCCGATCGCTACGGGCGCAAGCGGCTGATGATGGTCGGCCTGATCGTCGGTGGACTCGCGTCGCTCGTGGCCGCAACGGCCAGCAGCCTGCCTGCGCTGGTTGCCGCGCGCGTGTTGCAGGGTGCGGGCGGTGCGGCGAGCCTGGTCGTGGGGCGGGCGGCGATCCAGGATCTGTTCGCCGGCCCCCAGCGCCTGAAGGTGATGGCGTATCTCGGGATGGCAATGGGCTTGTGTCCCCCGGCGGCGACCGTGATCGGTGGACAGATCCACGAGCGTGTCGGCTGGCAGGGCAACTTCGTGGCCATGGCCGTCGTCGCGCTGGTGCTGTTCGTCGCGGCGTGGCGCGGGCTGCCCATCCGGCCACCACGCGAGCCGGCCGCGACACACTGGTTTCGCGAGATGCTCGCCGGCTACGCATTGCTGGCACGCCAACGCGAGTTCCCGCTCTACGTCGTCGTGCTGGCGGCGAGCGTGGCCGCCTTCTACTCGTTTCTCGCCGGCGCGCCGATCGTCTTGCGCAGCTATGGGGTGGGGCCGGCCGGCGTGGGCTGGTACGTGATGGTGGTGCCGCTCGCATTCGTGCTCGGCAATTTCGTCAATAGCCGGCTGATCGTTCGGGTCGGCCAGCGCCGGGTCATGATGGCCGGCCAGGTGCTCACCTTGATCGGCATCGCGATGGTGATCGTCCTGGGGGCATTTGGCCCCAGGTCCCCGCTCGTACTCTCGTTGCCCCTGCTGCTGATGGGCTTCGGCCACGGCTTCTTCATGCCCATCTGCCTTGCCGGCACGGTCGGGCTGATACCCGCTGTCGCGGGGACGGCTGCCGCGGTGGCCGGGCTCGCGCAGCAGTTCTCGGGAGCTCTGGGCGGCTACCTGGTCGGGCTCGTGTCGCACGACGGACCCGTGAACCTGGCGACGGTGATGCTGGGCTTCACGGTCATCGCGACGATCGCGCAGGCGCGGCTGAGGGTGCGTGACCGCGTACCGCGCTGAGACGCCGCGGGATTGCGGCTTGGCATCACGAGGAGGCTCGTCGACGGCAGCGTAGGCGTCGGTCCGCTCGACAACGATTGACGCACGTCAACTCGCTGCCGATTGGCGAAGTGCATGGGCCGCGATCGGTGATCGTCGCGTGCTAGGCTGAAACGGGAGGTAATCAACGCGGGACGCGGACTCCGAAACAGGGAGGCGGTCATGGCCAATGCACGCAGGTTGATTTCGAGGATCTCGTTGGCGCTCGCAGTATCGACGGCGCTGGTCGGCGCGGTTCATCCCCAGGGTTCCCAGCGCTTTTGCACGGACTACGCCAGTTCGGCTGTCAGTCAGAATCGCGAGAACATCGCCAAGCGCTGCGGCTTCGGCGGCGCCCGGTGGACCAGCGACTACAACGGTCACCGCAACTGGTGCCTGCGGGCGTCGAGCGCGCAGGCGAACGCCGAGCGCAACGCGCGCACCCAGTCGCTGAGGCAGTGTGGCTCGAGCACTTCGTTCTGCGAGTCCTACGCCCGCAGTGCGGTCGAACAGGCGCGGCAGAGCCAGCAGCGGCGCTGCGGGTTCTCGGGCGCGCGCTGGACGACCGACTATCGCGGGCATCTCGACTGGTGCAAGCGAGTCTCGCGCAGCACCGCCAATGGCGAGCGGACTGCGCGTACGCGCGACCTGAACGCCTGTGGGTCGTCGGCCGGCCGCTGCCGGGACTATGCGAACACGGCGGTGCGCCAGAATCAGGCCAACCTGAATCGTCGCTGCGGCTTCAAGGGCGCACGCTGGCAGTCCAGCTTCAACGTGCACTACAACTGGTGTCGCGGCGTGTCGCCGAGCGCGGCCAACGGTGAAACGCAGGCACGCAACCAGCAACTGGCCCAGTGCGGCGCGCGGTCGACCGGGCGCTATGAGTCACGTTGGGACAAGATCGCGGGGTCGGGTGGTAGCTGGACCACCGGCTGGGTGCGAAACCACACCGAACCGGTCTGTGGCCATGGCGCGAGTGGCTGCAACTGCGGTTCCGGGCGCAACTTCTGCGGCACCTACAGGAGCGGCGCGACGACCTACTGGTGGCCGCGCGGCTGCAACGGACCACGCTGGACGATTCGCTGCACCTCGCGCCCGCAGCGCTGATCGAGCGGGCCGCGATTGGGCCAGTTCCACGTCGCGCAGGTGCTGGACCGGGCACGCTGCTTTCCAATGGAAGTCGATGCCGACTTCGGCAACGACTTCCTGGGGGGATCGTGTGGATGTCGGCTGCTTACCGGGTTCACACCGCTGTCGTCTGAGCGTTTTCTTGCGCTGAGACAGCAGCTCGCCGGCCTGGCCGTACTGACCTGCTCGACGGTGCCGGTCGGACGGAGCGCCTGATGCTCACCCACGCCGCGATCGGGGGCTCGCGCATGCTGCCGACGGCGGTGAATTCCAGTGCGGTCGCACTGGGCCAGTCGTTCGACTGGCTCGGGAAGGGCGCCTGGTATGTCGTGGACTTCGGTCGCTGAAGAGGGTCAGCCTCGGCGCCGCTCCACTTCGCGGCGAAACTGGGCGACCACCTCCAGGAAGGCCCGCAGGATCGGCGAGCGGTCGCCGCGCCGGTACAGGCAGGCCAGTTCGACGTCACGCAGGTGCGCGCACGACAGCGGCCGGAACACCACGCCAGGAAGCCGCAGGCTGGTCGCCGACTGGGTGGTGATGGCCAGTCCGAAGCCGCTGGCCACCAGCGCCACGGCGGTCAGCACGTCCTCGACCTCCTGTTGCACGTTCAGCGGGGTGCACTCCCGCTCGAAGGCATCGGCCACTTCCTGGGCCAGTCCGCGGATCGGCGCATTCGGGTAGGTGATCTGCGGCTCGTTCGCCATGTCCGGGATGCGGACCCGGCGGCGCGTCGCCAGCCGGTGGCCCTCGGGCAATGCCACCACCAGCGGCTCGCGCAACACCGTCTCCACGATGAGATCCGACATCTCCGGCACCAATCGATTGAAGCCCAACGTCAGGCGCCGCTCCCGCAGCGCCTGGAGCTGCTCGGTCTTGGTGAGGTTGTGCAGCACGATCTTCACCTGTGGCCGCTCGACGTGGAAGCGCGCGAGCATGCGTGGAATCGCGTCGAGCACGCCGGAGCCGAACAGGCCGACGTCGAGCTGGCCGATCAGGCCCTGCCCAGCGAGGCGGGTACGCTCGCGCGCACGGTTTGCGAGGGCGAGCAGGTTCGGTGCCTCGTCCAGCAGCGTGAGACCCGCCTCGGTGAGTTCGACGCCCTTGGGCGAGCGCACGAACAGCGGCGCCCCGAGTTCGTCCTCCAGCGCCCGGATACGCCGCGACAGCGGCGGCTGGGCGATGTGCAGGCGATCGGCGGCACGGCCGAAGTGTCGCTCCTCGGCCACGGCAACAAAGCACTGCATGTCACGCAGGTCCATCGTGAAGCTTCTCGTGGCGGTAGGAAGGGACCGGCCACAGGCGGCGGCTGGCCGCGCCGCAGGGACTTGTTAGCTGATACCCAGAAAGTATCGTATCTGTCCATATTGGTATTGGACAGTATCAGTTGCCGCAGTCATCTTGTGCTAGCGCAGGCGGCGTTTCCAGACGCCGCCGGAGGAGATACGAATGCAGCGCTTCGAAGTGGTGATCGACGACACCGGCGAGCGCTACCGCTGTGCCGAGACGCGATCGCTGCTCGAGGGCATGGAGGCGCTGGGCCGCAAGGGCATCCCGGTGGGCTGTCGCGGTGGCGGTTGCGGTGTCTGCAAGGTGCAGATTCTCAGTGGCACTGTGGCCACGCGCGTGATGAGCCGCGCGCACGTCAGCGAGCAAGACGAGCGCGAGGGCCGGGTGCTGGCCTGTCGCGCCAGACCGACCAGCGACATCCGGCTGGCGGTGCTGGGCCAGTTGAAGAAAGCCGTGCGTCGGGGGTTCGAGGCGACGCCCGGTACCAGTACAAGCTCGACCCAAGTGTGAGGAAGGAGATCGAATCATGGCAATGACTGGCGTGCTGCGGCCCGGTCACGCGCAGATCCGCGTGCTGGACCTCGACGAGGCGGTGCAGTTCTACACCGATGTGATGGGCCTCAAGGAGACCGGGCGCGACAAGTCCGGCCGTGTCTACTTCAAGTGCAATGAAGAGCAGGACCACAACAGCTTCATCCTGCGCAAGGCCGATCGGGCCGGCATGGACTTCTTCGGCTACAAGGTGCTGGATGCCGCCGCCCTGAACGAGCTGGAGGGCAAGCTCAATGACATGGGCGTCGGCACCGAGCGTGTACCGGCCGGCGACCTGCTCGAGACCGGCGAGCGGGTGCGCTTCCAGGTCCCCACTGGCCACACGATCGAGCTCTATGCCGAAAAGACCAATGTCGGCAATGGGCTGGGCTACGTGAATCCCGAGGCCTGGCTCGAAAATCAGAAGGGCATCAATCCGGTGCGCATGGATCATGCGCTGATCTACGGCACCGACATCGACGGTACGCGCGACATCTTCGAGAAGGCGCTGGGCTTCTCGCTGGTCGAACGTGCACTGCTCGAGGACGGCGAGACCGATCTGGGCACCTGGCTGACCTGTTCGCACAAGGCACACGACATCGCGATGGTGCGCCACGACGAGAACGACAAGCTGCATCATGTTTCGTTCATGCTCGAGACCTGGGAGCAGGTGCTGCGTGCCGCCGACATCATGTCGATGCACCGTGTATCCATCGACATGGGGCCCACCCGCCACGGCATCACCCGGGGCACGACGATCTATTTCTTCGATCCGTCGGGCAACCGAATGGAGACTTTCTGCGGCGGCTATCAGTGGTATCCGGACATGCAGCCCAACACCTGGACCTGGGACGAGGTCGGCGCCGGCGTGTTCTATCACGATCGCAAGCTCAACCCGGCCTTCCTGAGCGTCGTGACCTGAGATGCGCACCGAACCCGCTGACAAGAACGCCATCAGTGTGCCGGCGCGCACGATCGCTGCCGACGCCGCGCATCGCGCGGTGCGCGCGGCGGTCGCGCATGCCGAGTCGCTCGGCATCCGGATCAATGCAGCCGTTACCGATCCCGCCGGCGTGCTGGTCGCTTTCCTGCGCATGCCGGGCGCCTTCGTGCCATCCGTCGAGATCGCCATCGACAAGGCCTTCACCGCGGCTGGCTTCGGCTTTCCGACCAGCCGGTGGATGGATGTGCTCGCGGGGGATGAAGCCTTGCGCATGGGTTTCCCGCATCGGCCGCGGCTGGTGCTTTTTGCCGGCGGTGTACCGATTCACGAGGACGGGGCGCTGATCGGCGCGATCGGTGTGTCGGGCGGATCGGCCGAGCAGGATGATGTCTGCGCCCGCGCCGGCATCGCGGCGATCGGACTCGAATGACACGATCTCCGCGAAGCCGTGCCGGAACCTGATCGACGGCGGCTTCATGGGGAGCGGTTCGTTGCTGAAGAACGTCTGTATCAAGCGTTGAGCGCCTGCTCTGATCCGGCACGAGGAGAACATCGGGGATGAACCCGCAAGCAATCGAAATGCTCGGCGACGAGCTGTACGACGCGATGCGCGCCTGTACCGTCGTCGATCCGATCTCGCAACGCCATCCCGAGGCCACGATCGAGGACGCCTACCGGATCCAGCAGCGCATGATCGCGCGTCGTCTCGCCGATGGCGAGCGGGTGGTGGGCAAGAAGGTCGGCGTGACTTCGAAGGCGGTGATGCAGATGCTCGGCGTGTACCAGCCCGACTTCGGCGTGCTCACCGACGCGATGGTCTACAACGAGGGCCAGGCGATCGAGGCATCAACGCTGATCCAGCCAAAGGCCGAGGGCGAGATCGCCTTCTTGCTTGCGCGCGAGCTCAAGGGTCCGGGTGTGACCGCGCTCGACGTGCTCTCGGCCACCGAGGGCGTGATGGCCTGCTTCGAGATCGTCGATTCGCGCATCCGCGACTGGAAGATCGGCATCCAGGATACGGTGGCCGACAACGCTTCCTGCGGCGTTTTCGTGCTCGGCGACCGGCTGGTCGACCCGCGCGATGTCGATCTGCTGACCTGCGGCATGGTGCTGGAGAAGAACGGCGACGTGATCGCGACCGGTGCCGGCGCGGCCGCACTCGGCGGCCCGCTCAATGCCGTGGCCTGGCTCGCGAACACGCTCGGCGCGCTCGACATGAGCCTGAATGCCGGCGAGATCGTGCTCTCGGGTTCGCTCGCCGCCATGGTGCCGGTGACAGCCGGCGACGCGCTTCGGGTGACCATCGGCGGTATCGGGGGGTGCTCGGTGCGTTTCGTCTGATGCGAGCGAAAGGGAGAACGGAATGAATCTCGACAAGGCCACGATCGAGCGCCTCGCCGAGCACCTCGAAGCCTGTCAGCTCGAGGCGCGCGACACGCTAAAGATCACCGACGAACACCCGCAGATGGACTGGGACGACGCCTATGCGATCCAGGCTGCCATCCTGGCGCGCAAGCTTGCACGCGGCGAGAGGGTCAGCGGGCTCAAGTGCGGGCTGACCTCGCACGCGAAGATGAAGCAAATGGGTGTCGACATGCCGGTGTTCGGCTTCCTCGTCGATGGCTTCAATGTTGCCGACGGCGGCGAGGCGCGGATGTCCGAACTGATCCACCCGAAGGTGGAGCCCGAGATCTGCTTTCTCCTGAAGCGCGCGCTGCGCGGGCCCGGCTGCCATATCGGTGCCGTGCTCGCCGCGACCGACTGCGTGATGCCCGGCATCGAGGTCATCGACAGCCGCTACCGCGACTTCAAGTTCGACCTCAAGAGCGTGATCGCCGACAACACCTCGGCCTCGCGCTATGTGGTCGGCGGCCGGGCCATGCGGCCCGACGGGCTCGACCTGCGCACGCTCGGCGTGGTGTTGGAGAAGAATGGCGAGATCGTCGCGCTCGGCGCGGGGGCGGCGGTGCTCGGTCATCCGGCTGCGGCGGTCGCGATGCTCGCCAATCACTTCGGCGCGCGCGACCAGGAGATTCCGGCCGGCACGATGATCATGTCCGGTGGCCTGAGCGAAGCCGTTTCGGTGGCCGCCGGCGATCATTTCAACCTGCGCGTGCAGCACCTGGGTAGCGCGTCGATTCGCTTCGTCTAAGGAGGGCAAAATGCCATTTGCGCAGATCTACATGCTCGAAGGCCGCACCGAAGAGCAGAAGAAGGCCGTGATCGAGAAGGTCACGCAGGCGCTGACCGAAGCGGTCGGTGCACCGAAGGAGCACGTACGGGTCTGGATCCACGACGTACCCAAGGAGAACTGGGGAATCGCGGGCGTGAGCGCGAAGGATCTCGGCCGCTGACGACGACCCGGGCCTGGATCGGCCCGTCGACGTCGGGCCGGATCGAGGAGGCGTGATGACGATAAAAGCACGGATCTCGGGCATCGCGATCGGAATTGCCATGGCGGGCGGGTTTGGCGTCGGGCCGGCCTGGGCGGCGAACGGCCCATCGACCTGCGAAGCCTATGCACGCGGCGCGATTTCGCAAATCGCCGAGGCGGCGAAACTGCATTGCGCATTTGTCGGCGAGCAATGGACCCCGAACCTGCTCCACCACATTGCGCAGTGTCGCGCCAGGAAGCTCGCTGGTGTCGAAAAGGAGCGCAAGTGGCGCGAGTCCCGGCTTGCCGAGTGCCGAGGCTTCTGCCGCAAGTACGCAAAGGATGCGGTCCGGGCCGCGGGTGCTGCCCGCACGAAGCAATGCGGACTGGGCGGCAAGCGCTGGACGGCCGACGAGATCGCCCACTACGACTGGTGTCGCAGTGTCTCGCAGGAGACGGCCCGCGCCGAGCGCCGGATCCGGGAGCGCGACCTGCGAACCTGCGATCGACATCGGCAGTGGTGCGACCACTTCTACGCGAAGCGCGCCATCGCCCAGGCAGGACAGAACCGGGCGAAGCACTGCGGATATGCGGGGTCGCGCTGGAGCGGCGACGCGGGCCTGCATCGCCGTTGGTGCATCACGGTGGCGCGTTCGGTCGCCCAGGCCGAAACCGACCAGCGCACTCGGATGCTCGAGCAATGTGCGAAGGGGGCGATCCGGCTTCCCTCGGCCAAGTGAGCGCCCGCGGGCTGGCCGCGCGCGTGTGACGCGAGCGGCCAGCCCGGGTCCGGATCCCAGCCCGCACTGGCTACTTCGTGATGATCTCCGGCCCCATCAAGGTCGTGGGCAGCCAGGTCGAGATGATCGGCACATAGGTGACCAGGATCAGGAACACGAACATGATCGCCACCCAGGGCAGGGCCGCCTTGACGGTGTCGGCTACCGAAAGCCGGGCAACACCGGCGGTTACGAACAGGTTCAGGCCGACCGGCGGCGTGATCATGCCGATCTCCATGTTCACGACCATGATGATCCCGAGGTGGATCGGGTCGATGCCCAGCGCCACCGCGATCGGAAACACCAGCGGCGCCACGATCACCAGCAAGCCCGACGGCTCCATGAACTGACCGCCGATCAACAGGATCACGTTGACGACGACCAGGAACATCACCGGGCCCAGCCCGGCCGAGAGCAAGGCTTCCGTGACCATCTGCGGAATGCGCTCCTCGGTGAGCACGTGCTTGAGGATCAGCGCATTGGCGATGATGAACAGCAGCATCACGGTGAGCTTGCCCGCCTCGAACAGCGCGCTCTTGGTATCGCGGTGCCAGAGTACCGACAAGACCCGGACCACCATGGGGCGGCTCGCGCCGGTTCCGCCCGCCTTGAACGGCCCCATGTCGCGGTAGACGAAGTTGGCGATCAGGAAGGCGTAGACCGCCGAGACGGCGGCCGCTTCGGTCGGCGTGAAGATGCCGCCGTAGATGCCGCCCAGGATGATCACGATCAGCATCAACCCCCAGACCGCGTCGCGCGCGGCGGCGAAGACCTCCCCCCAGCCGGCCCATGGCTGTGATGGCAGGCCGCGAAGCTTCGCGGCGACGACCACCCCCAGCATCAGCAGCAACCCGGCCAGGATGCCAGGGATCACGCCGGCCAGGAACATCCGTCCCACCGATACCTCGACCGCGGCGGCATAGACGACCATGACGATCGAGGGCGGGATCAGGATGCCCAGGGTGCCCGCGTTGCAGATGATGCCGGCGGCAAACCGCTTGGTGTAGCCGACACCCACCATGCCCGCGATCACGATCGAACCGATGGCGACTACGGTGGCGGGGGAGGACCCCGACAGCGCGGCGAACATCATGCAGGCGAACACCGACGAGATCGCGAGCCCGCCGGGGAAGTGCCCGACCACGGCGATCGCAAAGCGGATGATTCGGCGAGCGACCCCGCCCGTGGTCATGAAGGTCGACGCCAGGATGAAGAACGGAATCGCGAGCAAGGTGAAATGCCCGTGGAAGGCATTGAACAGGGTCTGGGCGATCGAAGCGAGCGAACCGTCCGAATGCAGCATCAGGAAGGTGATGCTCGACAGGCCCAGCGCGATGGCGATCGGCACGCCGATGAACAACAGCGCGATGACCAGCAGGAACAGCAGTGCGACGGCCATGGCTCAATCCTCCCGTCGCGGTTGTGCCGCCGCGGCCGCCGCGTCGGCACCGGCCTGGAGTTCCTCGAGGGCGTCGGTCTCCTCGTGACTGGCGATGAGCTGGTCGGTCTTGCCCGCGATCACCTGCCAGCCAAGCTGCAGGTAGCGCAGCGTCAGCAGCGCCATGCTCAGCGGCAGCACGAAGTACGGGATGAAGCGCGGCATCTTCTCGTAGCGCTCGCCCTCGTTCATCGCGTCGGCGAGGAACTGCAGGAACTCGGGCATGGGCACGTCGTCGGTCTCGAGGAAGGAGCGCTCGCTGGCAAAGGCCCACCAGTAGTCCCAGCTTCCCTTGAGCAGCAGCACGCTGAAGATCAGGCAGGCGAGCACGGCAAGCAACGCGAGCAGTTTTCGCACGCCGGGGCGGACACCGGCGATGAGCACGTCGACACCGATGTGGATGTGCTTCTTGACGCCATACGAAGCGCCCAGGAGCACCAGCCAGGCGAACAGGAAGACCGTCACTTCCAGCGCCCACAGAATGTTGGAATTGAATACGTAGCGGGCGACCACGTTGGCGAACGTGATCAGCGTCATGGCCGCCAGCAGCAAGGCGATCAGGGTTTCCTCGATCGCGTCGACGATCCGGCCGATGCGGCCCGGCTCGCTTGTCATGTCCCGTCCCTCCCGCGGATCGTGGCCGTCGGCCGATCCGTCTCGTGCTTATGATTGCGCGCGCGGCGGGGGAACCGAGGTGCCCTCGCCGCGCGCCGGGCCGATTACTGGCCCGAAGCCGCCTTGATGGTGTCGGCGCCGATGTCCTTCTCGAACTTCGCCCACACCGGCTTGAGCGCCTTGACCCAGGCCGCGCGCTGCTCGGCATTGAGCGTACGCACCTTGCCACCGGCTTCGATGATCCGGGCCTTGTTGGCCTGGTTCACCTTCTCCGACTCGGCATTGCGTGCCGTGGTGACCTCGGTGAGGATGGTCTCGAGCTGCTTGCGCACGTCGGGCTTGAGGCCGTCCCACCACTTGGCGGAGGTCACGACCAGGTAGTCGATGATGCCGTGGTTGGTCTCGGTCACCCCGTCCTGGACCTCGAAGAACTTCTTGCCGTAGATGTTCGACCAGGTGTTCTCCTGGCCGTCGATGACGCCGGTCTGCAGGCCGCCATAGACCTCGCTGAACGCCATCTTCTGCGGATTGGAGCCGAGCTGCTTGAACTGCGCGACCAGTACGTCGGAGGCCTGGACCCGGAACTTCAGTCCCTTGGCGTCCTCTGGCATCAGCAGCGGCTTGTTCGCCGACATCTGCTTCATGCCGTTGTGCCAGAAGGCCAGGCCCTTGAGGCCACGGCGAACCATCGCGTTCTTCAGCTTCTGGCCGTCGGCCGAGTTCTGGAACTTGTCGACCGCGGCGACATTGGGGAACAGGAAGGGCAGGTCGAAGACCCGGAACTTCTTGGTGAACTTCTCGAACTTCGACAGCGACGGCGCCGCCAGTTGGACGTCGCCGTTGAGCAGCGCCTCGAGCACCTTGTTGTCGTCGTAGAGGCTTGAATTCGGGAACACCTGCATGCAGGCCTTGCCGTTCATCTCCTCGTTCACCCGCTTGGCGAGCAGCGTGGCGGCGATCCCCTTCGGGTGCTTGTCGGTGTTGGTGACGTGACTGAACTTGATCACCATCTCCCCCGGGTCGCAGTTGGCCATGGCAGGTGCCGGGCCCACGAGTAGTGCGGCGGCGGCCGTCGCGGTCAGGGTCTTGAACATTCTTGGTCTCCTGGATGATGCGTGAGAGTCGACGGCCGGTTCCGTGACCGAGCCGCTTCGCGTGCCGTGGTGCCGCCGATCCCCGAAGCCTTCGAAGTGCGCCGGGAACTGCGTTCGCCCACGGCCGGCGGCCGAAGTGAATGCAAGTCGCGGGCCAGCCTGTATTGCCGGCGTGCGTGCTGCCCATCCGCCCCAGAATGGCCTTGGCATTCAATGGCTTGGCGCGCCAGTCCCGGCTGCGTCAGCCCGCCGCGCGCGGGTGGCGTGTGTGGAATTCCGCCCGTCGCGCGATGGAACCGTGTGTGGATCCGGTGGCAAGTCCATCGGGTCGGCGCCTGCACGAACCCGGGCACCCGGCAGCGAGCGCAGCGACTCAGGGCGGCGCGCGCGGCGACTCAGGGATGCGCGCGCGGCGACTCAGTCGTCGAGGTAGCTCGAACGACTCAGGCCGTGCTTCTTCATCTTCTCGTAGAAGGTCTTGCGGGCGATGCCCAGCGCCTCGTGCGCGCGCTTGACGCTGCCGCCGGCATCGCGCAAGGCCTGCTCGATCAGGGAGCGCTCGAAGGCGTCGATGCGCGCGGCAAAGCCGCCGCCCGAGGCCGAATCGTCGCTGGGCGGCTCGAGCCCCATCGCGTAGCGCTCGGCCGCGTTGCGCAGTTCGCGCACATTGCCGCGCCAATCGTCCGCCATCAGGCGTTGCAGGGTATCGGGGTCGATGGCCGGCGGCGCGCGACGGTAGCGAAGCGACGCCTCGACGACGAAGTGCTGGAACAGCAGGGCGACGTCCTCGCTACGTTCGCGAAGCGGCGGGACCGTCAGCGTGACCACGTTGATCCGGTAGTACAGGTCCTCGCGAAACTCGTTGGCATCGCAGGCCTGGCGCAGGTCGCGCTTGGAGGCCGCCAGGACCCGGACGTCGAGCGGAATCGGCACGTTGCTGCCCAGGCGCTCGATGCTGCGCTCCTGGAGCACGCGCAGTAGCCGCACCTGCAGCGACATCGGCATGGTCTCGATTTCGTCGAGGAACACGGTGCCGCCGTTGGCATGCTCGAACTTGCCGATGCGTCGCTTGCTCGCGCCGGTGAACGCACCGGCCTCATGGCCGAACAACTCGCTCTCGATGATGGTCTCGGGCAGGGCGCCGCAGTTCAACGCGACGAAGGGGCCGTGGCGGCGCGGGCCGAAGTCGTGCAGGCAGCGCGCCACGAGTTCCTTGCCGGTGCCGGTCTCGCCCATGATCAGCACGTCGACGTCGGTACTGGCCAGCGCCTCGATCTGCTGGCGCAGGCGAGCCATGCCAGCCGAGCGGCCCACCAGAATGCCCTCGAGCCCGATGCGCCCGTCGATCTCGGCGCGCAGCGCGCGGTTATCCAGTACGAGCGAGCGTTTCTCGGTCGCGCGCCGTGCCACTTCGACGAGCTGCGTCGAAGAGAATGGCTTCTCGATGAAGTCGTAGGCGCCGTCTCGCATCGCCTCGACCGCCATCGAGATGTCGCCATGCCCCGTGATCAGGACCACCGGGATATCGGGGTCGAGGGCGACCACCTCGCGCAGCAGGCTCATGCCGTCGATGCCGGGCAGGCGCACGTCGCTGATCACGACCCCGAACCAATCGCGCGAGAGCCGAGCGCTCAGTCCCTCCGCACGTTCCAGGCATACGACGTCGAATCCCGCGATCTCCAGGGCCTGGCGCGCCGCCCCGCGCACGTGTTCCTCGTCGTCGACGAAGAATACGATCGATTGCCCCGTCTTCAAGCCTTCTTCTCCGTTGCCGCCTCGACGCGAGGCAGTTCGATCGTGAACTCGGCGCCGCCTCGTTTGCGGTTGCGGGCCGCGACCGAGCCGCCGTGGTCCTTGATGATGCCGTATGAGATCGAAAGGCCCAGGCCCAGGCCGCGACCGATCTCCTTGGTCGTGAAATAGGGCTCGAACAGCTTGGGCAGGGCATCCTCGTCGATGCCCGGACCGGTGTCGCGCACCCGGATCCGCACGCTTCGCGCATCGGCCTCGACGCTCAGGTGAAGCTGCTTGCGCGGCGATTCGAGCATGGCGTCGATCGCATTGTTGCAGAGGTTCACGAGCACCTGCTGCAGGCGCAGGGCATCGCCGAGCACATGGAGCGTCGGCGCACAGCGATCGCGCTCGAGCTCGACCCCGGCACGCCGCAGGCGCTGCTCGATCAGCATGAGCGAATGGTCGAGCAATTGCGCCACCTGGACCTCGGACGGATCGCCACTCGACTTGCGCGAGAAGGTCTTTAGTTGGCCGGTGATGCGCGCCATGCGCTTGGTCAGATCGCCGATCAGCGTCAGATTGGATCGCGCCTCGCGGGTGTTGCCGCGGGTGATCAGCGCGTCGGCGTTGTCCGCGTAGGCGCGGATCGCGGTCAGTGGCTGGTTCAGCTCATGCGTGATCTCGGCTGCCATCTGGCCGAGCGCGGCGAGCTTGCCAGCCTGCACCAGCTCGTCTTGCGTGTCGCGCAGCGCGCGCTCCGCATCCTGGCGCTCGCCGACCTCGGTCGCCAGCCTGGCGTTCGTCCGGGTCAGCTCGGCGGTGCGTTGCGCCACCAGCTCCTCGAGCTGCTCGGTCGAGCGCTGTAGGATCGCCTGTCGCTCGCGGGCATGGTCGCGCCGCTGCAGCACGAACAAGGCGGCCAGCAGCACCACCACCGCCGCCAGCCCGGCGGTGAGCAGGGCCGCGACGACGCGCTCGCGCACTGGCGAGACATCCGAGAGCAGGTGCACGGTCCAGCCGACGTCGGCCATCGGCTGCGACAGGATCGCGTAGTCCACCTGTCGCCGCCTCGCGCCCCGCCCGGCGTCGAGCGTGAGGCGGATCATCCGAGTGCCTGCCGAACTCTGCCAGCGCGCGACGACCGGCAGGGGCTCGATGACCGTATGCACATACCGTCGCGACGTCTTTATCCGTGCGCGCGTGGCTTCGTCCAGCGGGCCCAGCGACTTGAACAGCCAACGCGGCTCGCCCGAGGCGAAGATCACGTCGTCGGCGTCGGTCACCAGCAGCTTCGCTGCCCGCGCGGCCCAGTCTTCCTCGAGCGCGCGCAGGCTCACCTTGACGGCGACGACACCCCGAACCGCCGAGGCATCGCCGACTGGCGCCGAATAGTAGTAGCCGCGGCGATTCGAGGTCGTTCCCAGCGCGAAGTAGCGTCCCGCGCGCCCGGTGAGGGCCTGCTTGAAGTAGGGGCGAAACGCGAAATTGCGGCCCAGGAACGACTGCGCCGAGCGCCAGTTGCTGGCGGCGATCGTCATGCCTTGCCGATCCATCAGGTAGATGTCCGACGCCCCGGCGACCCGGGCGGCCTGCTCCAGCCGCCGGTTCAGCGCGTCGGCCTGCGTTGCGCGGGCCAACGGTGCCGCTGCGAGGAAACGACCGATGTCCGCCTCGAGTGCGATCAGGCGCGGCAAGGTCTCGAACTTCTCTATCTGCTGGCGCAGGCTGGCGGCATGGGCCTCGAGACTCTCCGACGCCTGCTGGCGCAACTGCGCCTGGCCCAAGTGCCAGGCCCAGTAGCCGCTCGCCCACAACAGCGTCGGCACCAGGACGCCGGCGGCGATCAGTAGCGTATGCCTGCGCTTGCGCCGACGAACCCGCTCGTTCATCGCTGTGCCCGCCGCTCTCAGAACCTCAGCTTCAGGAGGTAGCCGAGGGCCCAGCTCTTGCCGCTGGAGGGCACCCGATCGAACTTGTCCCAGTGATAGCGGCCCAGGCTCAATTCGCCGAACAGGCGCCTGCCTCGAAGCGGGTGCTCCCATTTCGCGACCAGCCCGTACTCGTCGATGGTGATGCTCGGATCGCGATCATGGTGGCTGATCACGGCGGCCAGCGACACGAGCCGGTCCTCGCCGAGCGAGCGATAGGCGCCGATACTGCTCGACCACTCCCGCTTGCGATCGCGTTGCGCGGCCGTGTACACGCTGATCCAGCGCAATGCCAGCTTTGGCGTGAGGGTGTGCTCGAGCTTCACGACGCTGGTGGCCCCGAAGCGGTCGTCGAGAACCCAGAACACGGTCTGTGAGAACTCGATACGGTCGCGCGCGCTCAGCCGCCATGGACGCAGATAGCGAAGCTGCGCATACGGATGCGCGCCGCGGCGCGCGCCGATCCGGAAATCGACGTACTTGCGCACGCCGATCGCCAGCCCGGCAAAGAAGGAACCGTCGTCCGGATTGCCGATCCTGGAAGGGCGCTCGCCACGGGACAGTTCGTCGGGCGTGTCCGCGACGATCTCGTCGGGGTCGTCGCGCCCGATGAAGATATAGCCGAAGCGCTCGACGTTGGGTAGATGGAAGCGCGCCCGAAACCTGACCTTCAGCTTCGAGCCCTCGTGCTGGCGGTGGTAGAGCCCGACCATGAAGCGGCCGTTCGAGATCGCCCGCTCGGCCTCG
>JACKLP010000012.1 GCA_024235875.1 Burkholderiaceae bacterium
AGTAGGTGTCCGAGGACTCGACGATCGACTTGCGCATGTCGACATAGCCGCGGCCCCAGCGCTGCGAATCACGGAACTTGTGTCGGCCGAGCTTGAAGAAGCCCGGGTCGTAGATCGTGAAGTCGGTCGTGCGGGTGCCGCTGCTCAGGGCGGCCAGCGCCATGAACGGCTTGTAGGTCGATCCCGGGGGGTAGGTGCCGCGCAGCGGCCGATTGAGCAGCGGGCGGTCCGGATCGTCGTTGAGCGCGTTCCAGTTCGGCACGTCGATGCCGTCGACGAACAGGTTCGGATCGAAGGTCGGCTTGGACACGAAGGCCAGGACCTCGCCGCTGGCCGGCTCGATCGCCACCAGCGCGCCGCGCCGATCGCCGATCCAGTTCTCGACCAGCGCCTGCAGGCGGATGTCGACCGACAGGATCAGGTTGCTGCCCGGCACCGGCGGCGTGTGCGAGAGCCGTCGCACCACGCGTCCGCCCGCCGACACCTCCACCTGGTCGGCGCCGGCACGGCCGTGAAGCGCTTTCTCGTAGCTCAGCTCGACGCCGATCTTGCCGATATGGGTGGTGCCCGCGTAATTGGTGGATTCGCCGTCGTCGTCGATGCGCTGCAGGTCGCGCTTGGAGATCCGGCCGATATAGCCCAGCAGGTGCGCGGCGGTCTCGCCCAGCGGATAGGTGCGGATGTGGCGGCCCTTGATCTCGACACCGGGCAGCATGTAGCGGCGAGCGGCGATCTTGGCGACCTCGTCCTCGGTGAGGCGCGACTTGAGCGGGACGGTGTCGAAGTTCTTCCAGTCCGAGAGCAGGCGCTTGAAACGCAGCCGGTCGCGGCGCGAGATCTCGATGATGCGACCGACGGCGTCGAGCGTGGCCTCGAGGGAGCGCACGCGCTGCGGCGCGATCTCCAGCGTATAGGCCGACTCGTTCTCGGCCAGCACCACGCCGCGACGATCGTAGATGATGCCGCGCACCGGCGGCGACGGCATCAGCGCGATCCGGTTCTCTTCGGCCAGCGCATGGAAGTCGGCATGATGGCGCACCTGCAGGTAGAAGAACCGCCCGGCCAGGATGGCGAAGCAGGCCAGCGCAGCGCCCATCGCGATGCCCAGGCGCAGCCTAAGCTGCTTGATCTCGTGCTCGGTGTTTCGTACTTCGACCATCTGCTCGCGCGCTCAGAGCGGCCGGTTCTCGTCGTGCTCGTTGGAGCGACGCTGGGGCGCGAGCAGCAGGAACTCGGCCAGCGGCCACAGCAAGGTGCAACTGAAGCTTTGCAGGAAGTAGGTCCAGCCCGGGAAGTTGCCCCCCATCATCATGCGCACCATCATCGTGACCAGTTGTGCGGTCAGGAAAAGCGGCAGTACGTAGAGCATCTGCCCGGCGGGCCGGAACCACAGCACCCGGCGGTGCATGCTGATCGCGCCGAAGGACAGCAGCGTGTAGGCGAGCGCGTGCTCGCCCAGCAATGCGCCCGCGTGCACATCCATCAGCAAGCCGACCAGGAACGCGATGCCCATGCCCACCATGCGCGGCTGGTAGATGTTCCAGAACACCAGCACCAGCGCGACGAAGTCGGGAATGCCGCCGGTGCGGCCCCAGGGCAGGATGTTCAGCAACAGCGCGGCGATGATCGAGAACGTGATGAACATGCGGTTCGCCGGCAGCAGCAGGTATTCGGGGCGCATCTGCATCAGCGTCTCCCCTTGCCGCGCTTCTTGGTCGGACCGACCAGTTCATCGGGAATCTCGGGCAGCATCGACTTGTCGATGAGCAGGATCAGCAGCAGCTTGCTGCGCTCGATCCCGGCGACCGGCTCCATCGAGGCCGACGAAAAGGAATTGGGACCGCTGGGCTCGAACTCGACGATGCGCCCGACCGGCAGGCCCGCCGGATAGAGGCTGTCGAGCCCCGAGGTCTCGACCATGTCGCCGGGGCGCAGGTCGGTATTCGGCGGCAGGTAGCGGATCTCGAGCTGGCCGGCGCGCGGGCCGCCGAAGGCCACCGAGCGCTGGCCGGTGCGCCGCAGCGCGATCGGGATCGTGGACTGCCGGTCGGTGAGCAAGGTGAGCTCCGAGGACCAGGTGGTCACGCGCGAGATCTGCCCGACCACGCCTTCGGCATCGACCACCGGCTGACCGGCCAGCACGCCGTGTTGCAAGCCCTTGTCGAGCACCAGCCGGCGCGTGAAGGGGTCGCGGGTCTCGTAGAGCACCTCGGCCACCGCCGAGCGGATCGCGAGTTGTTCGCGCATGCCCAGCAGCCGTCGCAGTTGCGCGTTCTCGGCCGCCAGTTGCTCGGCCTGCAGCAGTGCGCGCGCGTTGACCGCCTCGATGCGTCGCAGCTCGCCGACCTCCTTGCGCATCTTGGTGATGTCGACGAAGTAGTCGCCGCCTTGCGAGATGATGTCGCGTGGTACCAGCAGCGCGCGCTGCAGCGGATACAGCACGGTGCCGATCCCCTGGCGCAGCGGGGCGAGCAGATGCGCGCGCGCGTCGATCACGAGCAAGGTGATCGCAAGCACTGCGAAGAAGGCCAGCCGCGCATTCGCCGACGGGCCCTGCTTGAAGAACGGCGGGGGGCTGCGGTCCATCTCTTGGCCAGCAATCGGCGGCGCACGTGCCCCGAAGCGCTCGCGCCAGCCGTATCGGTAGATCGCCCGAACGCGGGGCGGGTCACTCGTGGGTGAAGATCGTGCCCAGCTTGTCCATGCGCTCGAGCGCCATGCCGCAGCCGCGTACGACGCAGGTCAGCGGATCGTCTGCGACCAGCACGGTCAGGCCGGTCTCTTCCATCAGCAGGCGATCGAGATCGCCCAGCAGCGCGCCACCCCCGGTGAGCATGATGCCGCGCTCGGTGATGTCGGCGCCCAGTTCCGGCGGTGTCTGCTCGAGTGCGATCTTCACGGACGACACGATCTGGTTGAGCGGATCGGTCAGCGCCTCGAGGATCTCGTTGGAGGACACCGTGAAGCTGCGCGGAATGCCTTCCGACAGATTGCGGCCCTTGACCTCCATTTCCTTGACCTCGGAGCCAGGGAAGGCCGAGCCGATCTGCTTCTTGATCTGCTCGGCGGTCTGTTCGCCGATCAGCATGCCGTAGTTGCGGCGGATGTAGTTGACGATGGCCTCGTCGAACTTGTCGCCACCGACGCGGATCGATCCCTTGTAGACCATGCCGCCGAGCGAGATCACGCCGACCTCGGTGGTGCCGCCACCGATATCGACCACCATCGAGCCCGAGGCCTCGGAGACCGGCAGGCCCGCGCCGATCGCGGCGGCCATCGGCTCCTCGATCAGGTAGACCTGCGAGGCGCCGGCGCCGAGCGCGGATTCGCGGATCGCGCGGCGCTCGACCTGCGTCGAGCCGCAGGGCACGCAGATGATGATGCGCGGGCTCGGCGAGAACAGCCGCGACTCGTGCACCATCTTGATGAACTGCTTGAGCATCTGCTCTGTGACGGTGAAATCGGCGATGACGCCGTCTTTCATCGGGCGGATGGCCTCGATGTTTCCGGGCACCTTGCCGAGCATCTGCTTGGCTTCCAGGCCGACCGCGGCGATCGTTCGCTTGCCGCTGGGTCCGCCTTCCTGGCGGATCGCCACCACCGACGGTTCGTCCAGCACGATGCCCTTGCCGCGCACATAGATCAGCGTGTTGGCCGTGCCGAGGTCGATCGCGAGGTCGTTGGAGAAATACTTGCGTAGGAAACCGAACATGATCGTCCTGTCTTGACTGGTGAACCGCGATCGCTGCGGTCCGGACCATTTCCGGGGGGATTCGCACAGTCCGCATGACGCACCTCGCGGGTGCACCGGGCCGGCGGCGCGGCGTGTACACAAGACGCTCGCCGCGGTGCCGAAATACGTGGACCGGAGCCAGGGTCTTTGCTTACCGAATTGAAATCAGATTGTGAATGCTACCGTATAATTCATTGGGATTTAAGCATATTTTCGCTCGCGAAAACTAGTTTTTCAGCGCCGTTCCGAATGCCTTCGCGGGCCGTCGAGCGACGTCGCGAGACGGGCGATGCGTCCTGCCGGCTATCCTCGGCCCGGCCTGTGTACACCTCGGCGGCCCTGCCGCCAGAGCCCAAATTCCCGGAATCCGCGATGTCGCTGAGCCCAACCGACGTACAGAGAATCGCCCGCCTGGCCCGCCTCTCGATCGACGAGCAGCAGGCCGGGCACACGCTGGAGCGCCTCAACGAGGTCTTCGGGCTGATCGAGCGCCTGCAGGCGGTCGATACCGCCGGCGTCGAGCCCCTGGCGCATGTCCAGGACCTCGGCCTGCGGCTGCGCGACGACCGGGTCACCGAGACCGACCAGCGTGACCGGATGCAGGCCGCGGCACCCGCCGTCGAGCGCGGCCTCTATCTCGTGCCCAAAGTGATCGAATGAGCGCGCCGATCCACCAGCGCCCGATCCAGGCGCTCGCCCGCGGCCTTCGCGAGGGCGAATTCACCGCCGAGGCGCTCGCGGGCCATTTCCTGGCGCGGATCGCCGCCAGCGACCTGAACGCCTTCATCGATGTCCAGCCCGAGCTCACGTTGGCGCAGGCGCGCGAGGCCGACCGGCGCCTGGCCGCGGGCGAGACCGGGCCGCTGCTGGGCATTCCCGTGGCGCACAAGGACATCTTCGTCACCCGGGGATGGCGCTCCACCGCCGGATCCCGGATGCTGGCCGACTATGTGAGCCCCTTCGATGCCACCGTGGTCGAACGCCTGGCCGCGGCCGGCGCGGTGTGCCTGGGCAAGACCAATTGCGACGAGTTCGCGATGGGATCGGCCAACGAGAACTCGTATTTCGGCGCGGTCCGCAACCCCTGGGATCGCAACGCGATCCCGGGCGGCTCGTCGGGCGGGGCCGCGGCCGCGGTGGCCGGCGGCCTGGCGCCACTGGCCACCGGTACCGACACCGGCGGCTCGGTTCGCCAGCCGGCGGCCATGTGCGGCGTCACGGGGATCAAGCCCACCTACGGACGGGTCTCGCGCTACGGCATGATCGCGTTCGCCTCCAGCCTGGACCAGGGCGGGGCGATCGGGCGCAGCGCCGGCGACTGCGCTGCGCTGCTCGGCGCCATGGCCGGCTTCGATGGGCGCGATTCCACCAGCACCGAGCGTCCGACCGAAGACTTCTCGGCCTGGTTCGGTCGCCCGCTCGAAGGCCTGCGCATCGGCCTGCCCCGCGAGTTCTTCGGCGACGGGCTCGGCGATGACGTGCGCGCGGCGGTGGAGGCGGGCCTCGAGACGCTGCGCTCGCTCGGCGCCAGCACCCACGAGGTCTCGCTGCCCGACACCGAGCTGGCGATACCGGCCTACTATGTGATCGCGCCCGCCGAGGCCTCGAGCAACCTGTCGCGCTTCGATGGCGTGCGCTACGGCCACCGGGCCGAGCATTACGGTGACCTGGCCGACATGTACGAACGCTCGCGTGCCGAGGGCTTCGGCCCCGAGGTGCAGCGCCGGATCCTGGTCGGTACCTATGTGCTCTCGCACGGCTACTACGATGCCTACTATCTGCAGGCCCAGAAGCTGCGCCGGCTGATCGCCAACGATTTCCGCGCGGCGTTCGCCAAGGTCGACGTGATCGCCGGGCCGGTGTCGCCCACCGTGGCCTGGAACCTGGGCGAGCGAACCGACGACCCGGTCCGGAACTACCTGGCCGATGTCTATACGCTGCCGGCCTCGCTGGCCGGGCTGCCGGGCCTGTCGATGCCGACCGGCTTCGGTGCCGGCGGGCGACCGGTCGGACTGCAGCTGATCGGCAACTACTTCGAAGAGGCCCGCCTGCTCGGGATCGCGCATGCGTTCGAGCAGCGCACCGACTGGCATCGGCGCAATCCGGACGGAGAATGAGCATGGCGACCGACACGACGAAGATGCCCGTATCCCGGACGTTCGCGCGTGTTTCGCGCAGCGCGGCGCTGGCGGCGGTGGTGCTGGCGATGGCGGCCTGTTCGCTGCGCCCCGGTGGCCGCCCCGAGCCCGTGACGCCGCCCACCCCGAGCCCGCAGCCGCCGTCGCAGCCGGCGCCCGAGCTGCCGACCACGGCCACGCTGCCGCCGGCCGCCGCGCCCGGCACGACCCGGCCCGCGCCGCTAGGCTCGCCCGGTTACCGAGGCGCCCATGCGGACCGGGTCATCCAGCTGGCCGGCAGTTGTTCGCAGACCGAGACCGACGGCTTTGGCGAGCGCGCGGTGGTCGATGTGCGCGGCAACACCGTCCATTCGCTGAACTGGGAGATCAAGATCGGCCGGCATGGTGTCTGCCACTTTGCCGGCGCGGACTTCAGGCAGGTCAAGTCGCGTCCCCACATTGAGCTGCATGCGCGCGACGGCAGCGGCTGCAAGCTGATGATCTGGCAGGAGCCGCGCCGCGTGACGCTCGCGCACGCGAACTGCGCGCGCTACTGCTCGCCGCCCACCATCTACGACAAGGCCTGGCCGGTGATGTTCGATCCGGCCACCGGCAACTGCGCACGAACCGGCTGACAGCACAGATGAATCCGAAGCATTGGGAGGTGGTGATCGGGCTCGAGACGCACGCCCAGCTCGCCACCCGCTCCAAGATATTCTCCGGCGCGTCGACGGCCTTCGGCGCCGAACCGAACACCCAGGCCTGCGCGGTCGACCTCGCCTTGCCGGGCGTGCTGCCCGTCCTGAATCGCGAGGCCGTGGCCTGTGCGATCCGCCTGGGCCTGGCGATCGGCGCCGAGATCGCGCCGCGCTCTGTGTTCGCGCGCAAGAACTACTTCTATCCGGACCTGCCCAAGGGCTACCAGATCAGCCAGTTCGAGATCCCGGTGGTGGCGGGCGGCAGCCTGGACGTTTTGTGGGAGGCCGACGGCGAGCGCCACGCGAAGACGATTCGCATCACGCGCGCGCATCTCGAGGAGGACGCCGGCAAGTCGCTGCACGAGGACTTCCACGGCATGAGCGGCATCGACCTGAATCGTGCCGGCACGCCCCTGCTCGAGATCGTCACCGAGCCCGACATGCGCTCGGCGAAGGAAGCGGTCGCCTATGCGCGCGCGCTGCATTCGCTGGTGGTGTGGCTGGGCATCTGCGACGGCAACATGCAGGAAGGCTCGTTTCGCTGCGATGCCAATGTCTCGGTGCGTCCGCGCGGACAGGCCGAGTACGGCACGCGCGCCGAGATCAAGAACCTGAACTCGTTCCGATTCCTCGAGCGCGCGATCGACTTCGAGGTACGGCGCCAGATCGAGCTGATCGAGGACGGCGGCACGGTGGTGCAGGAGACCCGGCTCTACGATCCGGACCGTGACGAGACCCGGTCGATGCGCAGCAAGGAAGACGCGCACGACTACCGCTATTTTCCCGACCCCGACCTCCCGCCGCTCGAGGTCTCGAGCGACTGGATCGAGACGGTTCGAGCGCAGATGCCGGAGCTGCCGGTGGCGATGCGCGAGCGACTCGCCAGCCGCTTCGGCCTGACCGACTACGACGCCGCCACCCTGACCGCCTCACGCGATGTCGCCGACTACTACGAGGCGCTGCTCGCCGCATTGCCGGATGCGGCGACCGGCGCCAAGGCTGCGGCGAACTGGGTGATGAGCGATCTGTCGGCCGCGGTCAACCGCGACGACATCGATTTCGCGGCGAGCCGGGTCACGCCGGCGCAGACGGCGGCGCTGATCGGTCGCATCGCCGACGGCACGATCTCGAACAAGATCGCCAAGGAGATCTTCGCGCTGCTGTGGTCCGGCGAGGATCGCGAGGCAGGCGCGGTCGATCGCATCATCGACGAGAAGGGCCTGAAGCAGATCTCCGATTCGGGCGAGCTCGAGGCGATCGTCGACCAGGTGCTGGCGGCCAACGCGAGGTCGGTCGACGAGTACCGGGCCGGCAAGGGCAAGGCGCTCAACGCGCTGGTCGGGCAGGTGATGAAGGCCACACGCGGCAAGGCGAATCCGCAGCAGGTGAACGAGCTGCTGCTGAAGCGGCTGGGCTGAGTTTTTCGCGCGTGTTCCTGTCGTGCGGGCAGGCGGGCGGCTGTCGGTGGGCGGGTGCAGCGGCTTCGGTCCCGCTGCGCGGGACTTCCGCCGGATTGCGCGGGCAGACGGGGGGCACGCAGAACTCGCACGATCCGGGCGCTGCGCGCCCGTCCACGTGCTCAGACATCTGCGTGCCTGATCCCCGTCTGCCCGCGCAATCCGGCGCTCGCCGACGCACCCACGGCCCGACGGCCACTCCCCTGCCAGAGCCCGGCGCGCGTGGGATCCTGGGCGGTGCAGGCGCGGGACGTCTTAGCCGGCTCGCGGGGCGCTTGTCGTTCCGCGTCCGGATTGCGCGCACCGGCCGCCACGCTGGCGTGACGGGACGCTCGAAGGTGTTGAAGTAGTCCGAGCCTGGGCCCGGTAGGACTGCCTCGGTTCGCCGTTCGGGGCGTGCGTACGGTGGTTGGGGGCCATCGGCAAGCGGCGTTCGCGGGCTCGGGCGCGGAAAAAGGGGCGCAGCTGTCTGAGCCCGCTCTCGTGCGCGTAGCGCGCGGGAGTGGGCGAGTTCTGCGCCCCCCGCGCCCGAGCCCGCGAACGCCGGCAGTCCCGCGTCAGCGGGACCGCCGCCGCCGGCCCCCAACCACCGTACGCACGCCCCGAACGGCGCGCACGAACCGAACGCGAACCCCTACCCCGACACCCCGTACCGATCCCGATACGCCGCCACCGCCTCCCGATGCCGCGACAGGTCCCCGGCTTCGGAATCCTTCGAGCCCAGGAAGGCGAGCAGGTCGTCGAGGTTGGCGATCGCGAACACCGGCAGCCCGTAGCGCTCGCGGATTTCCTGGGCGGCCGAGTGCGGGCCGATGTTCTCGGCGTCGCCGCTGCGCTCGCGCCGATCGAGTGCGATCAGCACCGCGGCCGGCTCGGCGCCCGCCGCGCGAATGATCTCGACCGACTCGCGCACCGAGGTGCCGGCGCTGATCACGTCGTCGACGATCACCACGCGGCCCTTCATCGGTGCGCCGACCAGCACGCCACCCTCGCCGTGGTCCTTGGCTTCCTTGCGGTTGAACGCGAAGGGCACGCGTCGGCCGCTGTGTGCCATGGCCACCGCCGTGGCGCTGGCCAGCGTGATGCCCTTGTAGGCAGGGCCGAAGAGCATGTCGAACTTCAGTGCGTGCGTGCGCTCGGCCTCGAGCAGCGTGCCGGCGTAGAACTCGGCCAGGCGCCCGAGCAGCATGCCGTCGTTGAACAGGCCGGCATTGAAGAAGTAGGGCGAGAGCCGACCGGCCTTGGTCTTGAATTCGCCGAAGCGCAGGATGCCGGCGCCGATCGTGAAGCGGATAAACTGCGCGCGCAGGTCTGCGGACATGAAGACAATCCCGAGGAGGTGAGGCCCCGATGATACGTGTGATCACGCTCAACCTGAACGGCATCCGGTCGGCCGCGCGCAAGGGTTTTCGTGAATGGGCCGAGGCCCAGCAGGCCGATGTGATCTGCGTGCAGGAGCTCAAGGCGCAACTCGACGACATCGTGCCCGAGTTGCGCTTGTTCGGCGGGCTCACCGGTCACTTCCATCCGGCCGAGAAGAAAGGCTATAGCGGCGTGGGTATCTACGCCCGGCGCAAGCCCAGGAAGGTCGTGGTCGGCTTTGGCGATGCCGAGTTCGATGCCGAGGGGCGCTATCTGGAGCTCGACTTCGGGCGCTATGCGGTGGTGTCGATCTACCTGCCCTCGGGTTCGAGCTCCGAGGAGCGGCAGCAGGCCAAGTTCCGGTTTCTCGAGCGATTCCTGCCGCACATGCGCGAGCTGATCGCGAGCGGTCGCGAAGTGATCCTGTGTGGCGACTGGAACATCGCGCACAAGGAGATCGACCTGAAGAACTGGCGCAGCAACCAGAAGAACTCGGGCTTCCTGCCCGAGGAACGGGCCTGGCTGAGCACGGTGTTCGACGAGGTCGGGTTCGTCGACGTGTTCCGCCGGCTCGACGAGCGTCCCGAGCGCTACACCTGGTGGAGCAACCGCGGACAGGCCTGGGCGAAGAACGTGGGCTGGCGCCTCGACTACCAGATCGCCACGCCGGGGATCGCGGCCAAGGCGAGCAACAGCGCGATCTACGTGGACCAGCGCTTTTCCGATCACGCGCCGCTGACGATCGACTATTCGATCCGGGCCTGAACGACGCGAGGGATCGAACGTGGTGCGCGCACAAGTCTAGTCGACCCGCTCGCCGAAGTTCGATACGTAGGGCGGCAAGCGTCCCGGCAAGACCCCGCGCGCACGGGCGAACAATGGCAGCGCGGTGCGCACGGCCGCCAGGATCACGTCGGCGCGACCGGCATAGTCGCGGTGCATTGCCGACCAGGCGCGCGCGGCCGGTTGGGCGAGCGATTCCAGCCGATGCTTCAGGGCGATGGCGGCGCGCGGGTCGTAGCCGGCACGGGCAGCCAGCTCGATCGCGGTCCGGTCCGCCGCACGTTCCTCGCCGACGGTGTAGCGCGACCGCAGTCCGGGGGCGTAGCGCGTGCGGCCGGGCATGGAGCCCTCGTGGCCAAGCAGTGCATGCGCCATCGCGTGCGCGAGCAGCGCGGCGAGTTCGTCGTCGGTTGCGCGCAGCGCGCGCGGCAGCGACCGGGCCAGCATGAGCTTGCCGCCGAGCAGGCACAGCGGCGGCGTGGTCCGGTCCCGGAACAGGTTCAGTTCCCAGCGCCAGTCGAGTGATTGATGCGCGGTGCGCGGCGCGGCGGCGATCAGCTCGGCATCGATGCGCCGCAAGCGGCGCAGCACGGGATCGTCGTCCGGCACGAGGGTGCCTCGTTGCGCGGCATCGCGTCGGCGCAGCTCGAACGCGACCGCGTCGCGGCGGGTCGGTTCGCGCTGTCGCTGCAATGCGTGCGAGTCCTCGAGAGGGGCCGCGCGGGTTGCCTGGGCAACGGTGCCGCCGGTGATCGCAAGCGCGAACACGATGGCCGGCAGCACCCTTCTCGAGGCGCGATCGCCTCGCCTCCGAACCACGCGCATGTCGCTTGCGAACATGAAACGATGTTACCCGGATCGGGGTACGAGGCCGCGCGGTACACTGCCGCCCCATGTCGAACGCCGCGCGCGGGCAGGCGCCTCGCCACCCCTATCTCGAGGTCTTCGCGAGCATGCGCATCGCGGCGATGCTCGCGCTCGGCTTTGCCAGCGGCCTACCGCTCGCCTTGTCCTCGGGAACGCTCCAGGCCTGGCTGACCATCGAGGGGCTCGACATCGGCACCATCGGCTTCTTCACGCTGGCGGGATTGCCCTACACCTTCAAGTTCCTCTGGGCGCCCCTGATGGACCGCTTCGAGCCACCCCGCATCGGTCGTCGACGCGGCTGGCTGGTCTTCACGCAGGTCGGGCTCGCCATCGCCTGCTTCGCGATGGCCTCGCTCGATCCCGCCCGGCAGGTGCCTGCCGTGGGCGCGGTGGCGGTCGCGATCGCGTTCCTGTCGGCATCGCAGGACATCGTGTTCGACGCCTACCGCAGCGACCTGCTGGCACCCGACGAGCGGGGCGCGGGGGCGGCGGTCTCGGTGCTCGGCTACCGGCTGGCCATGCTGGTCTCCGGCGGACTGGCGCTGGTGCTGGCCGACCTGTGGCTCGGCTGGCCCGACACCTATCGGCTGATGGGCGTGCTGATGGCGCTCGCCGCGGTGGTCAGCCTGCTGGTGCCGCGCCTGGCACGGCCCGAGGCGGCGCAGGCGCCGGTGCTGCGTGAACTCGCGGGCTTTGCCGCGCTGCTGGTGGCCGGCGCCGGTGTGTTCTGGCTCAGCCGCCGACTGCCGGCCGACTGGCTCGGGCAAGACCGATTCGCGCACCTGGCCTGGGATACGGTCTCGATGCTCGCGGCCGGGGCGGCGGCGCTGTTCGCGGCCCGCGCGGCCGGGTTTCCATCGTTCCTGGAGCCCTGGGATGCCTTCTTCTCGCGCCGTCGCGCCGCCTGGCTGCTGGCGATGATCGTCCTCTACAAGCTGGGCGACGCCTTCGCCGGCAGCCTGTCGACGACCTTCCTGATCCGCGGCGCGCAGTTCACGCCGGCCGAGGTCGGGGCGGTCAACAAGATCCTGGGCCTCGCGGCCACCATCGTCGGCGCGCTCGCCGGCGGTGCCTGGCTCGCCCGCCGCAGCCTCTACCGCGCGCTGATGGTGTTCGGGCTGCTGCAGGCGGTCTCGAACTTCGGCTACTGGCTGATCGCGGTGCTGCCCAAGAGCTATGCGCTGATGGCGAGTGCGATCGGGTTCGAGAACCTGTGCGGCGGGATGGGCACGGCTGCATTCGTGGCCTTCCTGATGGCGCTGACCGACCGACGCCACTCGGCCGCCCAATACGCGTTGCTCTCGGCGCTGGCCGCGGTCGGGCGCGTCTACGTCGGGCCGGCCTCCGGGGTGCTGGTGGAGGCCTTCGGCTGGCCCGACTTCTTCATGCTCACCGTGGTCGCCGCGCTGCCCGGCATCGCGCTGTTGTGGTGGCTTCGGGCCGAGGTGTTGGCCCTCGACCCGGAACCGGGCCAGCCCCGGGACTGAGGCCGGGCGGCGCGCCGCATCGCGAGCGGAATCTACGGTTTGACAGTGGGATCGGGCATCGGGTCTACTCGGCGGGCAAAACGCACAGGAGGGGGTTCGTGATCGATCGCATCGTCGCCAGCGTCGAGGAGGCCGTCGCCGGCATCCACGATGGCGCCACCATCCTGATCGGCGGTTTCGGCGGTGCCGGCCAGCCCAACGAGTTGATCGACGGCCTGATCGCCCAGGGCGCCCGGGACCTCACGCTCGTGTGCAACAACGCAGGCAACGGCGAGACCGGGATCGCCGCGCTCCTCAAGACGGGGCGCGTGCGCAAGATCATGTGCTCGTTCCCGCGCCAGGCCGACTCGCACGTCTTCGACGGGCTCTATCGGGCCGGCAAGCTCGAGCTCGAACTGATCCCGCAGGGCAACCTGGCCGAGCGCATTCGTGCCGCCGGTGCGGGCATCGGCGCGTTCTTCTCGCCCACCGGCTATGGCACGCAACTGGCCGAGGGCAAGGAGACTCGCCACATCAATGGCCGCGACTACGTGCTCGAGTACCCGATCCACGGCGACTTCGCGCTGGTCAAGGCCGAGCGCGGCGATCGCTGGGGCAACCTGGTCTACCGCAAGACCGCGCGCAACTTCGGACCGGTGATGGCGATGGCGGCCAGGTGCACGATCGCCCAGGTGCGCGAGACCGTCGGGCTGGGCGAGCTCGATCCCGAGACGATCGTCACGCCCGGCATCTTCGTGCGCCGGGTCGTCGCGGTGGGCGGGGCCTTGCCGCCGGTCCCGGCCCGAGCGGGAGACAGGACATGAACAGACGCACCCGCGACCAGATCGCCGCCCGCATCGCCCGCGACATCCCCGATGGCGCCTACGTGAACCTGGGCATCGGCCAGCCGACGCTGGTGGGAAATCACCTGCCGCCCGATCGCGAGATCGTGCTGCACTCCGAGAACGGGCTGCTCGGCATGGGGCCGGCACCAGCCAAGGGTGCCGAGGACTGGGACCTGATCAACGCCGGCAAGCAGGCGGTCACCACGCTGCCCGGCGCGGCCTTCTTCCATCATGCCGATTCGTTCGCGATGATGCGAGGCGGTCACCTGGACATCTGCGTGCTCGGTGCCTTCCAGGTCTCGGCCTTCGGTGACCTGGCCAACTGGAGCACCGGCGAGCCGGGCGCCATTCCCGCGGTGGGCGGGGCGATGGATCTCGCCATCGGCGCTCGCCAGGTGTTCGTCATGATGGAGCACCAGACCAAGCAGGGCGAGCCGAAGATCGTGGAGCAATGCAGCTACCCGCTCACCGGCATCGGCTGCGTCTCGCGGATCTACACGGACCTGGCGGTGGTCGCCGTCACGGCGCACGGCCTCGAGGCCGTGGAGTGGGTGGAGGGACTGAGCTTCGAGGAGCTCTGTGCCCGCACGGGGGCGCCGTTGCGCCGCGCCGATGGCGCCGGTTCGGCCTGACCCGAGACGCCCGCGCCGGTCACAGAGATCATCGATCGAACAAGAGGAAATCCTTACATGGCCAATGAAGCTTTCATCTGCGACGGCGTGCGCACCGCGATCGGTCGCTATGGCGGCGCGCTTGCCAGCGTGCGCACCGACGACCTCGGCGCGGTCCCGCTGCGCGCGCTGCTGGCCCGCAATACCGGCCTCGACGCCACGCGGATCGAGGACGTGATCTTCGGCTGTGCCAACCAGGCCGGCGAAGACAATCGCAACGTGGCGCGGATGTCGTCGTTGCTGGCCGGTCTGCCGCACGACGTGCCGGGCGCCACCGTCAACCGCCTGTGCGGCTCGGGCATGGATGCCATCGGCACGATCGCGCGCGCGATCAAGACCGGCGAAATGGACCTGGGCATCGGCGGCGGGGTCGAGAGCATGTCGCGCGCGCCGTTCGTGATGCCCAAGGCCGAGACGGCCTTTGCCCGCAGCAACGCCGTCTACGACACCACCATCGGCTGGCGCTTCGTGAACAAGCTGATGAAGGCGCAATACGGCATCGACTCCATGCCCGAGACCGCCGAGAACGTCGCCGACGACTTCAAGGTGAATCGCGCCGACCAGGATGCCTTCGCGCTGCGCAGCCAGATGCGGGCGGCCGCCGCGCAGGCCTCGGGCTTCTTCGACGCCGAGATCGTTCCGGTCGAGATCACGCAGCGCAAGGGTGATCCGGTCATGGTCGCGCGCGACGAGCACCCGCGCGAGACCACCCTCGAGGCGCTCGGCCGGCTCAAGCCCATCGTGCGGCCCGATGGCACCGTGACCGCGGGCAATGCCTCGGGCGTCAACGACGGCGCCGCCGCGGTGCTGCTCGCCTCCGAAGCCGGCGCCGCTCGCCATGGCCTGAAGCCACGTGCGCGGGTCGTGGCGATGGCCACCGCCGGCGTGCCGCCGCGCATCATGGGCATCGGTCCGGCACCGGCCACCCAGAAGCTGCTCGCCAAGACCGGCATGAAGATCGACCAGATCGACGTGATCGAACTCAACGAGGCCTTCGCTGCCCAGGGCCTGGCGACGCTGCGCGAACTCGGCGTGGCCGACGACGATCCCCGCGTCAATGCCAACGGCGGCGCGATCGCGCTGGGTCATCCGCTCGGGATGTCGGGCGCGCGGCTGGTGATCACCGCCTTGAACCAGCTCGAGAAGACCAACGGGCGCTTCGCGATCACCACGATGTGCATCGGCGTGGGGCAGGGCATCGCGATGCTGATCGAACGCGTCTGAGGCGGGCGCTGCGAGGCCGCGGGCGCCCTTGCCGGCGCCGCACGAAATGTGGCGCTGCGCTCGCCGGCACCCCGCGGCCCGACCGACCCGGCACCGATCGGAGGAGACATGAAGGTCGATTTCATCGACACCACGCTGCGTGACGGCTCGCAAAGCCTGTGGGCGCTGCGGATGACCACCGGCATGATGGCCTCGGTCGCCGGGGATCTGGATGCCGCGGGGTTCAAGGCGATCGAGGTGCCGAGCAACCCGATCTACTTCAAGAAATTCGTTCGCGATCACCGCGAGGACCCCTGGGCGATGCTGCGGCTGATGGCCGAGAAGATGCCGCGCACGACCAAGGGCTGCATGATCGCGGCCACGATCTTTCCGTTCGAGCTGCGCGCGCCGCGCGAGGTGGTGAAGCTGTTCATGCAACGGGCGGCGGGCACGGGGGCGCTGCAGCGGGCGCAACTGATGTCGAACACGATGAACCAGCGCGAGCGCGACTTCCCGTGGTTCGTTCCTTTCCTGAAAGGGCTCGGCGTGAAGACGGCGATCGCCGTGTGCTACCAGATCTCGCCGCGCCACACCGACGACTACTATGCGCGCCTGACGCGCGAGGTGGCGGCCTTCGAGCCCGACGCGATCTACCTGAAGGACGCGGGCGGGCTGCTGACGATCGATCGCGTGCGCACGCTGATCCCGGCGATCCAGGCCAATGCCGGCGGCATCGCGGTGGAATTGCACTCGCACTGCACCACGGGGCTGGCGCCGCACTTCTACCTGGAAGCCGCGCGGCTCGGTGTCGGCACGCTGCACACGGCGATCCCGCCGCTTGCCGATGGTTCCGGCCAGCCATCGCTGTTCGCCACTGCGCGCAACATCCGCACACTCGGCGGCACGGCCGAGATCGACGACGCCTCGCTGCGCGGCGCGTCGGCGCATCTGGCCGCCATCGCCCGTCGCGAGGGCTTGCCGATCGGCGCGCCGCTCGAATTCGACCAGGGGCAGTTCATGCACCAGGTTCCGGGCGGCGTGATCTCGAACCTTCGCCAGCAACTCCACGAGCTGCGCATCGCGGATCGCCTGCCCGAGGTCCTGGACGAGGTCATCGACGTGCAACGCGAGCTCGGCTACCCGATGATGATCACGCCCTACTCGCAGTTCGTGGTCACGCAGGCCGCATTCAACGTGGCGCTGGGCGAGCGCTACAAGGTGATCACCGACGAGATCATCCGCTTCGCGCTGGGCGCCTTCGGAACCGACTCCGGCTACACGCACATGGACCAGGCGCTTCGCGATCGCATCGGCGCGCTGCCGCGGGCAACAGAAATCGGTCGGGCGCTCGCGGCACTGGACGGTCCAACACCCACGCTGGCCGAGGTACGCGCCGCCACCGGGAATGCCTCCGACGACGACGAGACCTTCCTGCTCAAGTACATCATGAAGGGCGACCAGGACATCGCGGCCATGCGCGCGGCCGGGCCGTACCGTCGCTTCGAGCGCGACGCGGGCGGCTCGGTGCTCGGCCTGCTCGACGCGCTGCTCAAGGAGCGGCGCGTGGCTTCGATCAGCGTGCGCCGCGGCGATGATCAGGTCACCCTGCGCCAGTGACGCGGCGCCCGCGGGCGTCCGGACCGCGTTCCGGGCGCCGACGGCCTGCCAGAAACCGGAGATCCGATGAACGATCGCAAGCAAGGCCCCTCACTCGAAGACATCGACCTGCGCGAGATCTCGGCGATCATCGATCGGCTGGAGCAGTCGCGCTTCAACTATCTCGACCTGCGCGTCGGTGACCTGCACATCACGGTGGGCGAATCGGCGCCGTCCCGGCCGGAGGGCATCGCGAGCGCGGCCGTGTCGGCCGGATCGAGCGCCGCAACGACGGCCTCGAGCCCTTCGTTGCCGCCGCCTGCCCCCGGCCCGGCCGGCTCGACGTCGGCGTCGAGCGCGGGTGTCGCTTCCGCTTCGCCCGCGGCGCCCGCCGACGCCACGCCGGTGCGCTCGCCGATGGTCGGCCGCTTCTATGCCCAGCCCGAGCCCGGCGCAGCGCCCTTCGTGCGGCTCGGGCAGCGCATCGAGGCCGGCACCACGGTCGGCCTGGTCGAGGTGATGAAGGTGTTCAACGCGGTCACGGCCGATGTCGCCGGCGAGGTCGTCGCGCTACCGGTCCAGGACGGCGAGTTCGTGGAGTTCGACCAGCCGATCGCCTGGGTGCGGGCGGGCTGATGGCCGCACCGCTGCGGCGTCTGCTGGTCGCCAATCGTGGCGAGATCGCGCTGCGCATCATCCGCAGTTGCAGGCGATTGGGCATCGAGACGGTGCTGGCGAGCTCGAGCGTGGACCGCGACAGCCTGCCGGCGCGACGCGCCGATCGCACGGTGTGCATCGGGCCCGGCGAGGCCGCGCGCAGCTATCTGCACATCCCGTCGCTGATCGCCGCGGCGACCGGGACCGGCTGCGATGCCGTCCATCCCGGCTACGGCTTCCTGGCGGAGTCCGAGGCCTTCGCGCAGGCTTGCGAGGATGCCGGGCTGCGCTTCGTGGGCCCGACGCCGACGCAGATCGCCGCGATGGGCAACAAGTTGCGTGCACGCGAGCTGGCGCAGCAATGCGGTCTGCCCCTGCTGCCGGGTTCGGCGCGGGTGGACTCGCCCGAGGATGCGAGCGCCGCGGTGGCGCAGATCGGTTTCCCGGTCATGCTCAAGGCCGCGGCCGGCGGCGGCGGGCGTGGCATGAAGATCGTCTCCGAGCCGTCGGCCTTGGCGGCGAGCTTCGTCGCGGCGGCTGGCGAGGCGCGTGCCGCGTTCGGCGATCCCAGCCTCTACGTGGAGCGCTACGTGGAGAACGCACGCCATGTCGAGGTGCAGGTGCTCGGCGACGGGCAGGGACAGGTCGTCCAGTTGGGCGAACGCGATTGCTCGGTCCAGCGCCGACACCAGAAGCTCGTCGAGGAGGCGCCCGCACCCGGCCTGTCACCGACCTTGCGCGACCAGTTGCGTGCGGCGGCGGTCAGGCTTGCCGCCTCGATGTCGTATCGCGGGGCGGGGACGGTGGAGTTCCTGGTCGATGCCGATCGCGAGGCGTTCTACTTTCTCGAGATGAACACCCGCATCCAGGTCGAGCATCCGGTCACCGAGATGGTCACCGGCATCGACCTGGTGGCCGCGCAGCTAGGCGTGGCCGCGCACGAGCCGCTCGGTGTCGAACAAGGCGCGTTGCGCCTCGAGGGCCACGCGATCGAGTGTCGGATCAATGCCGAGGACCCGGCGCAGGGTTTCCGTCCCTCGCCGGGCCTGATCACGCGCTGGGACGTGCCCGGTGGCCCCGGGGTTCGGCTGGACAGCCATTGCGAGAGCGGGTATCGCGTGCCGCCGCACTACGACTCGCTGCTCGGCAAGCTGATCGTCCACGCGCCCACGCGCGAGGCCGCCGTGGCCGGCATGCGCGCGGCCCTGGCCGAGTTCGGCATCGAAGGCGTGCGCACGACCCTGCCATTCCTGGATCGTGTGCTCGCCGACGCGGATTTCGCCGCCGGGCGGGTGAATACCCGCCTGGTCGATCGACTGCTGGCCGCCTGACCCGGCGACGGCTGGAAACGGAGACGATGCAAATGGCTCTCGGGCAACACGAATTCAATGGCCGGCAGGTGCTGGTGACGGGCGGGACCTCGGGGATCGGCGCGGCCGTGAGCCGGGCCTACCGCGCCGGCGGCGCGCGCGTGCTCGCCTGTGCGGCGGACAGCGCGGAACTCGACGCCGCGCGCGCCGACCCGGCCTTCGACGGCATCGATGTCGCCCACATGGATGTCACCGACGCGGACAGCATCGCGGCCGTGCTCGGCCCGCTCGCGACGATCGACGCGCTGGTGTGCTCGGCCGGCGTGACCCTGCAGGAGCGCGAGATCGAGCAAGACGGTTTCGAGCGCGTGCTCGACGTGAACCTGCACGGCAGCTTTCGGGTCGCGACCGCCGCATTCGACGCCCTGAAGGCCGGGCGCGGCAATATCGTGTTCGTGGCCTCGGTTCTCTCCTTCGTGGGCAGCGCGCGCTTGCCGGCGTATTGCGCCTCCAAGGGCGCGATCCACAGCTTGACGCAGTCGCTCGCCTGTCGGTGGGCGGGCGATGGCGTACGGGTCAATGCCGTGGCGCCGGGATGGACCGAAACGCCGCTATCGGCCAAGGGGCGCGCCAACGAGGCCTTCATGCACTCGATCGAGGCGCGTACGCCGATGGGCCGCTGGGCCCAGCCCGACGAGATCGCGGACCCGGTGCTGTTCCTCGGCTCGAACGCGGCCCGATTCGTGACCGGGGTGGTGCTGCCGGTCGACGGCGGCTACCTGGCGGCCGGAAGCTGATCGCGGGAACGCGCGCGAATTTCCGTATCATGGCGGCTTTAGCGCCGGCACCGACGACAAACCAGGCCAAGGCCCGATGCAATTCACACCAAAGGCACAGTACAACTACGACGAACTGCTGGAGTGCGGTCACGGCCGGCTGTTCGGCCCCGGAAACGCGAAGCTGCCGCTACCTCCGATGCTGATGTTCGATCGGATCACCGCGATCTCGTCGACCGGCGGGGCCTTCGACAAGGGTTTCGTCGAAGCCGAGTTCGATATCCGCCCGGACCTGTGGTTCTTCGACTGCCATTTCGAAGGCGATCCCGTCATGCCGGGATGCCTCGGTCTCGATTCGCTGTGGCAGATGCTCGGCTTCTTTCTCGGCTGGATCGGCGCGCCCGGCTCGGGGCGTGCGCTCGGTCTCGGACAGCTCAAGTTCACCGGGCAGATCCTGCCCGAGACTCGCCTGGTGCAATACCGCGTCGACATGAAGCGCGTGATCAATCGTCGGCTGGTCCTCGGGGTCGCCGACGGCGCGGTGCGCGCGGACGGCAAGCTGATCTACGAAGCCAGTGACCTCCAGGTCGGGTTGTTCAAGAATCCGAATGCCGCCTGATCGCGCCCCGCAAGGAGCACTGACGTGAATTCCCCCCTCGAATTGCGCCGAGTCGTCATCACCGGCATCGGCATCGTTTCGTGCATCGGGCTCGACCAGAGCCAGGTGCTGGCCTCGCTGCGCGACGGCCGCTCGGGCATCGTCGCGATGCCCGAGTACACCGAGCTGGGCTTTCGCAGCCAGATCGCCGGTCGCCCCGAGATCGACCTGGATGCGGCCGTCGACCGGCGATTGCGCCGCTTCATGGGCGACGGGGCCGCTTACCTGCACCTGTCGATGGAGCAGGCGATCGCGGATGCCGGCCTTGCGCCGACCGAGGTGTCGAACGAGCGCACCGGCATCGTGGTCGGCTCGGGCGGACCCTCCACGCGCAACCAGATCGAGGCCGCGGCGATCGCGAAGGCGCGCGGCCCCAAGCGCGTCGGCCCGTACATGGTCCCGCGCTGCATGTCGTCGACCACATCGGCCACCGCCGCCACGAATTTCCACATCAAGGGGGTCAACTACTCGATCTCTTCGGCCTGTTCGACCTCGGCGCACTGCATCGGGCACGGCGCCGAGTTGATCCAGTGGGGCAAGCAGGACATCGTCTTTGCCGGCGGCGGTGAGGAACTCGACTGGACCTTGTCGGTGCTCTTCGATGCGATGGGCGCGATGTCCTCGAAGTACAACGATCGCCCGGCGACGGCCTCGCGTCCCTACGACGCGAACCGGGACGGCTTCGTGATCGCGGGCGGCGGCGGGCTGGTCGTGCTCGAGGAACTCGGCCACGCCCGGGCGCGCGGCGCGAAGATCTATGGCGAGGTCACCGGCTACGGGGCCACGTCCGACGGGGCCGACATGGTCGCCCCGAGTGGCGAAGGGGCCGTGCGCTGCATGCGAAGCGCGCTCGCCACGGTGCAAACGCCGGTCACCTATATCAACAGCCACGGCACCAGCACGCCAGCCGGCGACATCACCGAGCTCGATGCGATCCGTACCGTCTTCGATCGTCCCGACGAGCAGTTGCCGCCCATCTCGTCGACCAAGTCGATGACCGGGCACTCGCTGGGCGCCACCGGGGTCCAGGAGGCCATCTACTGCCTGCTGATGATGCAGCACGGCTTCGTCGCGCCCAGCATCAACATCGAGACGCTCGACGAGGGCGTCGGCGCGATCCCGATCGCGCGCGAGCGCATCGACGACGTGACGCACCAGACGATGTTGTCGAACAGCTTCGGCTTCGGGGGCACCAACTGCACGCTGGCGCTTTCGCGCTTCGAGGCCTGACATGACAGGGATCGCCACGACGGGCACCGCGGCGCTGATGCAGGGCCGGCGTGGCCTGGTGATGGGCGTGGCCAACGAGCGCTCGATCGCCTGGGGCATCGCGCGAGCCTTGCGCGCACAGGGCGCCGAGCTCGCGTTCACCTACCAGGGCGACGCGATGCGCAAGCGCGTCGATCAGCTCGCCCGGACGGCGGGCTCCGATCTCGTGCTCGACTGCGACGTCGAGCACGAGGACTCCATCGACGCGACCTTCGACGCGATTCGCGCGCACTGGGGCGCGCTGGACTTCGTCGTGCACGCGATCGCGCACTCGAGCCGCGACGAGCTCCAGGGCCGATACCTCGACACGACGCTGGCGAACTTCCTGCACACGATGCACGTGTCGTGCTACTCGTTCACGTCGGTGATGCGACGCGCCGCCGCGCTGATGGCGCCAGGCGGCGCTGCCATCACGCTCAGCTACTACGGCGCCGAGAAAGCGATGCCCAACTACAACGTGATGGGCGTGGCCAAGGCGGCCCTCGAGGCATCGACGCGCTACCTGGCCGCAGACCTCGGCCCGCAGGGGATTCGCGTCAACGCCGTGTCGGCCGGACCGATGCGCACGCTCTCGGGCGCCGCGATCGGCGGGGCGCGGGCGATCTTCCGCTACAACACGCTGGCGGCGCCCTTGCGCCGTGCGGTCGAACTCGACGAGCTGGGCGGGACCGCCGTCTACCTGCTCTCGGACCTGGGCGGTGCGGTGACCGGCGAGATCCATCATGTCGACTGCGGGTTCAGCGCGCTGGGGATGCCGCAGAACCTGGGCGAGGTGCTCGCGGCGATGGGGCCCGCCGGGCCAACGGGGGCCCAGGGGGCCTGACGGGCGGGCGCGGGGCCTCGCGCACGTGCCGGGCCACTCTGTTCGGATGGCCGATCCGGCGGCTAAACTCGATCCATGAGCGCAGAACGGTCGAAAATGGCGACGCCGGCGGCGACGGCACGGGGCGCTGACGCGCCGCAGGCCGATCCGCCCGGCGCCCGCCTGGCCGACGCGATCGACGCACGCCTGGCCGACGCGGCGCGACAATGCCGGGCGCGCGGCGCGCAGCTCACGACGCAGCGACGCGAGGTGCTCGAACTGCTGCTGCGCCGCGGCGGCACGGCCAAGGCATACGACCTGCAAGACGACATGCGGCAGCGCCATGGCCGCGTTGCGCCCACCACGATCTACCGCGCGCTCGATTTCCTGATGGCGCAGGGCCTGGTTCATCGGGTCGATGCGCTCAACACCTTCGTGGCCTGCAACGATGCCGAACATGCCGACCACCAGCCGCTGTTCCTGGTGTGCTCGAGTTGCCAGGCCGCCACCGAGCTGCACGACCACGCGATGGCCGCGGCGATCGCGCGCACGGTGCGCGCCGCCGGTGCCGGTTTTCGACAGACGGCGGTCGAGATCAAGGGGCAGTGCCAGCGCTGCCAGCAGGCCGACTGAATCCCCGGCGGTGCCACCGGCGCCGATCGCGAGCCGCATACAGAACCAAGGAGCGATCACATGAGTAACGAACGATCCCCGGCGATATCGCTGAGCGTCGAGAACGGCGTGGCGGTCATGAGCATGAACCGACCCCGGCAGCGCAATCCGTTCACCGAGGAATTCATCGCCGACTTCCGGCGTTGCCTCGACGCGATCGAGGCCGATGCGCAGGTCGGCGCCGTGGTGCTGATCGGCGCCGACGGCGTGTTCAGCGCCGGTGGCGACGTCAAGGGCATGGTCGAGCGTATCGAGCAGGGTGGGGCGAGTGCCGCCGACATCCGGCGTCGCATGTACGGCCTGCATGAATGGATCCAGCGTTTCCGCACCCTGGAGCGGCCGGTGATCGCGGCCGTCGACGGCCCGGCGTTCGGCGGCGGCCTCGGGCTCGCGTTGATGGCCGACTTCGTGTTGTGCACGCCGCGCGCGCAGTTCTGCGCCGTGTTCGCGCGCATCGGCCTGGTGCCCGACGTCGGCCTGTTCTACACCCTGCCGCGCATGGTCGGCCTGCAACGTGCCAAGGAACTGATGGCGACGGCGCGCGTCGTCGATGCCGATGAGGCGCGCGCGCTCGGGCTGGTCATGGAGATCCACCCGGCCGAGGCCTTGCGCTCGGCGGCACTCGAGATGGCCGGGCGGCTGTGCGAGGCCAATCCGGTCGCGTTCGCGATCACCAAGCGACTGACGAACCAGTCCTTCGACATGGACGTCAACGCGCTGATCGAGGCCGAGGCCGCCGCACAGGGCATCTGCATGGCTACCGGGTATCACGCCGACGCGGTGCGTCGGTTTCGCGACAAGCAGCCGCTGCGCTTCGTCTGGCCGCAGCCGCCTCGGACCTAGCACGGACCGGGCAAGGTCGCGATGGCAGGCGATCGGAGGCGGGGTCTCGCATGAACGCGCACGAGTTGCACGAGGCCGTCGAACGCGGAGACGATCAGGCGCTGCTGGGGCTCTACCGGCACCATCTGGACGACCTGCGCAAGCGGCACCTGTCCACGTCGATCCTTGGCTACAAGAGCCTTTCGCATGCCGAGCGACTGCCGGACGGGCCGGTGTTGCTGTCGATCACCGGCCCGAGCTTCTCCAAGCTGGTGGCCAGCGGACGCCGCCAGGATGCGAAGGTCTCGGCGCCCGCGAAGCGGCAGCCCGACACGGTACGGGACCTCAAGCGGCTGGCGTCCTACCTGGTAGACATCTGGCCGCTCAGGATGCGCGAGCTGGTCGCGGGCGAGTCCGCGCGCGACGAACACGCGCTCTACGCGGCCTGGGTCAAGGCAGTGCGATCGGGCCCGGGCCAGCAGCAGCGCCTGGCCGAGATCGCCGCCGGCGTCTATGCGATCTATCGACCCAGCGTCTCCTTCCCGGGTCGATGCCTGCTCGGCATGCTGGTTCTCTACCGGATGCCCGGTGGCGTTCTCGCCTCGTATGAGTCGAACCGGATGGGCGAGCGGGAACGGGATCCGGACGGCGACATCACGATGCTGGCGATCGACGAGGTCTATGACGGCTACGCGCTGCGCAAGACCGGCAACCTGATCGTGCTCAGCTTCGAACGCTCGAGCGGAGAGCAGCAGATGGCGGTGCTCGCGCTGGCGAACGACGACGACGTCAAGTACACCCACGTGATGGACGGCTCGTATGTCGGCATCATGCGGGTGACCGGCGTGACGACGCGGCCCGTGGTCCTGCTTCGCCAGGGCGATTGCCCGCAGCCGATGGCCGACCTCGCCGCGCTGGAGAATTTTCTTTCGACCGATCCGGTCGCCGCCAGGCTGCAGTCCAGACTGGGCACCTTGGGCTGGCAGGAACTGCCCGACATCGTTCGTGCGCGCCTCGCCTCGGCGCGCAGGAACCTGACCAACGTCTCCCCGGAAGGCGGCAGCACCTAGGAGTCTGGGCGGCTCGGGAAAGTCGCTTGACTTCATCGCGGCCTCGGGAAACTCGACCGGCCTTCGCGCCGCCGCCGAGCCCGCGGCGACGTCCGAGGCGTGTGGCGGTGATGCTGCATTGCAGCGATTTTCTCGACGAATGCCCAGTGTCCCGGGAAATCGCGTTTCCACGCAGTGCAGCACAAGATCGAATATCGCTGCCGTCAGTCGCCATGGTTTCCGTGCACTCGCGCCACCTCCTCGGCTAACGTGGCCGGCCCAGCCTTCGCGCGGCGCGCATACCCTCGCCGTCGCCCGAGCTTCCGTCACCACCCCCGTCGGAGACCCACATGACCGAGCCCCTGGATCCCCCGTTTCCCCGCTTGCGACTGGTCGCGGGCACCGGTTTCGTTTGCGCCGATCGAAATCGGGCAGGCAATGACCCGGCATTCTGGGCTCGGCCCGTCGCCGCAAGCGATGGCGATTGCGCGTTGCCCGGAAGCGGGGCGGCCGAGGATGTCGGCCTGCTGCTCGGACATCGCCCGCGTCCGCGTGTCGCACCCTCGCGCCCGGCCGGCTTTCTGTCACGACTCGATGCGCCCCCGTCGGAAGCGCCGCCCGAGTCGGACTCGATTCGCGACGACGGCGAGTCGCATCTGCTTTGCATCGCGCCGACCGGGGCCGGCAAGGGCCGCTCGGTGCTCATCCCGAACCTGCTGAACTACCCCGGCTCGTGCATCGTGGTCGATCCCAAGGGCGAGGCCGCCCGCATCACGGCCGGCTATCGCCGAAGCCTCGGCCAACGAACCGCCGTCATCGCGCCTTTCGATGTCGGCAACACCGAAGCGCTGAACCCCTTCGACCTGTTCGATCTGCCCGACACCGATCCGGTCGACGCAGCCTACGAACTCACCGGCCTGCTCGGCCGCGGCGTACAGGCCGAGAGTGGTCACCACCTGTTCTGGGACGTGAATGCGAACATGCTGATCCGTGGCGTGATGCTGGCGATCCGACACACGCTGCCGCGCGAGGAACACACCCTGGCCACGCTCAATGCCTGGCTTTCGGACGACGATCTCGCCTATCGCCTGGCGGTCTTCCTCGAGCAGCACAAGGCCGGCGCACCCGCCGCGTGCGTACGCGATCTCTGCGGGTATCTCCACCATGCCGAGCGGGTGCGCGAGGACGTGCTCTCTACCGCGATGACCCGCCTCGACATCTTCGCCTCGGCCGGTGTGCAGCGTGCCACCGGCCCGTCGACGGTAAGGCTCCAGGACCTGCTCGACGATCGTCCGATGACGCTCTATCTGGTTCTGCCGGCCGAGAAGCTCTATTCGCACGGCCGCCTGCTGCGTCTTTGGCTGGCTGTGCTGCTCGGCGCGTTGCTTCGTCGCTCGCGTCTACCTCGGCACAAGACGCTGGTGATGATCGACGAATGCGCGGCGCTTGGCGAGCTGGATTCCCTGCGAACGCTGGTGTGCCTGATGCGTGGCTTCGGCGTGCGTTGCGCGATGTTCTTCCAGGACGCATCGCAGCTTCGCCGTCTCTATCCGCAGGACTGGTCGACGATGATCAACAACACCATGGTCCAGACCTTCGGCACGCGCTCGATGCTGGCCTCGCGCGAGCTCGATGATCTGCTCGGGCTCGGAGACGCGCGCGCCGCGCTGCGTGTGCCAACGGGCATGCAGATGCTATGCCTGCCTGGCCGCGAGCCAGTCGTTTGCGAGCGCTTCGACTACCTCCGCGACGCGAGCTTCGTCGGGCGCTATGCGCCGGACTCGATGCGCGCCGGTCCGCAGGCGTCGTGACCGGCCCGCGCCTGGCTCGCTCGCGCTCAGCCGTCTGCCGGGTACTGGGAGCGGACGATCTCGCCACGCTCGATCAGGCACTGGCGATCGAGGAGGCGGTTGGCATGGTTGAGTTCGGATTGAGCGATCAGGATGGCGCGTTTCTCGCCCTGCAGGTTGGCGATCACTTCGCTGATCCGCTGGGACAGCGCGGGTGCCACGCCCTCGAAAGGCTCGTCCAGCAGCAGCAGCCGGCTGCCGGCGACCAGTGCCCGGCCGAGCGCGACGAGCTTTTGCTGGCCACCCGAGAGCTGGAGCGCCTTGCGCTCGCGCATCTCGAGGAGTTCGGGCATCAGCTGATAGACCAGGTCGAGCGAACGCCTGGCGTCGATCGCGCGGTTGGCCCATGCCGGCACGAGCATGTTCTCTTCGACCGTGAGCAACGGCACCAGGCGCCGATCCTCGGGCATGAAGCCAAAGCCGAGCGCCGCCCGCCGGTCGGGCGAGATGCCCGCGAGCGCCTGGCCGTCGAAATGGATGCTGCCCGCGCTGGGCCTGGCGAGCCCCATGATGGTCCGAATCACGGTCGTCTTGCCGGCACCATTGCGACCGATCAGGCCCACCCGTTCCCCGGGTCCGACGTCGAGGTCGATGCCGCGCAGGATGGGGGCTGCCTGGATCGTGACTTCGATCGACTTCAGCGATAGCGTCATGCGCCCCCTCCGGTCACATAGCGCTTTACCTCCGGATCGGAAAGCACCGCCTCCGGGGCATCGTTCGCAATGATGCGACCGGCATAGAAGGCAAGCACCCGTTGCGAGTAACGCAGCACGATCTCCATGTCGTGTTCGACGAACAGGATGGTCACGTTGCGCCCGGTCAGGGCCTCGACGACGCGGTCCATGATCGGGAACTTCTCGTCGGCGGCCACGCCACTGGTCGGCTCGTCGAGCAGGATCAGCTCGGTGCGTCCCGCCATGGCCATCGCGATGTCGAGCAGCTTCTTCACGCCGCCGGGCAACTCGGCGATGCGGCGATCACGGAACTGCGCGATGCCGAAGCGCTCCAGCGTGGCCTCGGCATGCGATAGCGCGGCGCTCGAACGCGCCAGACGGAAGAAGCCCGGTGGCGTGTCGGCATTGATGGCTTCGGCCACCAGCATGTTGTCGAGGACAGTGAGACCGGTGCAGAGCTGCGCGATCTGGAACGAGCGATGGATGCCCAGGCGGGCAATTCGCCGCGGGTCGAGCAGGGTGATGTCGTCGCCGTCGAACAGGATGCGGCCGCGCTCGGGCTTCACGTAGCCGGTGACCATGTTGACGAAAGTCGTCTTGCCGGCGCCATTCGATCCGATCAGGCTGTAGATGGCGCCCCGCGGTACCGCCACATTGACATCGTCGGCGGCGACGACGGCGCCGAAGCGGCGGTGAATGCCCTCGGCTCGCAGGATCCAGTCCGCGCCGGTCATCGCCCGGCTCCCCGCACAGCGGATCCGCGCCGTGACAACCAGGAGCCGATGCCATCGGGCAATACGAAGATCACGACCAGCAGGAACACGCCGAGCGCGAGTTGCCAGCTGTTGGGAAAATAGAGATTGGAGAAGGAGCGCACCAGCTCGAGGATGATCGACGCCACGAACACGGCCGGTATCGACAGGTAGCCGGCAAGAATCGCAACGAACACGAACTCGCCCGAAGTGGTCCAGTAGGCGAACTCCGGGTCCACGTGGCCGATCGCCACTGCCGAGATCGCGCCGCCGATGCCGCCGAGCGCGGCGGCGATCACGTAGTTCACGGTCATCGCGTGTCGTACCGAACTGCCCAGGTACTCGACCCGGAGTTCGTTGTCTCGGATCGCAAGCGAAATCAGGCCGCGCTGCGAATCGAAATAGATCCGAAGCCCAATACTCGCAAGCACCGTCACTGCCATCGTGAAGAAATACAGGCTCAACTGCAGCGGCCGGTCTTCCGGGTGAAACCCGAGAAAGGTGGCGGCCGCGACGTTCATGCCGTCGGTACCGCCAAGGACGGTCATCTTCGAGAGCGCACCGTAGAGGATCATCGACAGCGACAGCGACAGCATCGCGAAGAAGATGCCGCGATAGGTCGAGAGCAGGGGCCCGAAAACCAGCCCGACGACGATCGCCACCACGATCGCGGCGAATCCGAGCAAGAAGATGTCGGTCGATCCCGTGGCCTGGGCCAGCAGCGCGGCGACGTAGGCGCCCAGGCAATAGAACAGGCCCTGACCGAAGGAAACGACGCCGGCGCGCATCATCGTGACGATGCCCAGCGACACCAGGCCCTTGGCCAGCGCCATTGTGACCAGGAACACGGCCCAGCTCGGCAGCACGGTCCCGGCGGCTGCCAGCACGGCCAGCGCGATCACGCCGATGGCGATGTTCTTCATGCCTGCCTCATATCTTGCGAGCCCGGTCCCGAACGAACAGGCCTTCGGGGCGGAAGAACAGCACGATCGCCATCACGAGGTAGATGATGAACAACTCGGCTTCGGGCAGCAGATGAACCGATGCGGCGCGAGAAACGCCCACCAGCAGCGCGCCGATCGCGGCGCCCTCGATCGAGCCCAGCCCGCCGATGATCACCACGGCGAAGGCCACGATGATGACGTTCACTCCGAGGCCGGGCGTCACCGATAGCATGGGGGCGGTCAGCGCGCCGCCGAGTGCGGCCAGCGCGACGCCGGCCATGAACGCCCACAGGTAGATCCGCTGGATGTCGACACCCAGCGCCTGGCTCATCTCGCGATCATGGATGACGGCGAGAACGACCTTGCCCGTGCGGGTTCGGTTGAGCACCAGCCAGACGCCGAGTCCGACGACGATTGCGGCCGCGATCACCGCGAAATCGTAGCCGACGTAGTTCAGCGGACCGGCTTCGACATTGCCGAGCAGCGCATAGGGTTCGGAGACGAAGTAGGGGTCCACGCCCCAGATGAGTTTCATGACGTCTTCGAGCACCAGAAAGACGCCATAGGTGACCAGTACGATCGTGACTTCGTCACGCCCGTAGAAGTATCGCAGCAGGCCGCGCTCGAGCACCGGGCCCAGGACCAGCGCGACGAGGATCGAGGCGACGATCATCGCGGCATAGCTGCCGAACGGAAAGGCGTCGCCGGTCCACGCGAGATAGGCACCGACGACGCTGGCCGCCGTGTACGCGCCGATCGCGTACAGGCTGCCGTGCGCCATGTTCAGGATGTTCATGACCCCGAACACGAGCGTCAGGCCGACCGATACGATGAACAGCCAGCCCGCGTAGATGAGGCCGTCGACCAGGATGGTCGCGAGGAGTTCCATGGTGTGCGAACGCCCTTCGGGGCGGGCGCCGTGCGGCGCCCGCTTGCCGCGCTACTTGCAGCTCGCGCCCTGGAAGCCGCCCTTGATCCAGTCGGCAGCCTTCTGGCCATCTGGCGGATTGACGCAGCGGGCGTCGTAGTACTCGATGTCGACCAGCGTCATCTGCTTCTTGGCCGCATCCCACTTGGTCTTGCCGATCGCGTTGGGCTGGATCGCCTGGTGGCCGTCGGACAAGGCCATCTCGATGTGGCCCGAGGGGGCATCCCATGCCAGTCCCTTCATCGCGGCCGCGAGCTGGTCCTGCGTGGGCTTCTTGCCGCCGTTGGCCGCCATCGCCTTCTCGACCGCGGTCTTGAGGCCGAGCAGCCCTTGCCACATGCGGAAGGGGGCCTGGACCGGGAACACGCCGTAGGCTTTCTCGTAGGCTGCCCACAGCGTGTTGGTCAGTTCGCCGCCCTTGGCCTTGGCCGACAAACCATTCATGCCGCGCGCACCCAGGATGATGCCGTCGGGCATCTTCTTGCCCAGTTGCGGCATCACGTGGTCGCCGGCCGACAGTGCGATCTGCGAGCGCTTGTGGAGCCCGCGTGCCGATGATTGCAGGATGAATGCCTGGAGGTCGCCGCCCCACAGCGACGAGTGCACGAGGTCGGGCTTTTCGCGCAGCAGGGCGGAGATCTCGGTTCCGTACTGTCCGGCGCCGAACTTCGGCAACAGCGAGGTCTTCACCTTCGCATTCGGCATGATCTGCTTCATGGAGGCTTCGAAGTCGGCCCAGGAATCCTGCCCCCAGGCGTAGTTCTGGTTGATGCCGGCGAAGCTGTCTACCTTGACCTTGCGCGACTTCAGGTAGCGCGCCAGCGACACGTTGTCCATGGCGCCGTGCGCGGCAGTGCGAAACACGTAGTTGAACTTGCCTTCCTCGAATACGCGCGGCGTACCGCAGTCGTAGAGGATCGTGAAGGCCTTGAGTTCGTCGGCCACCGGCGGCACCGCCAGGCAGTCGCCGGAGCTGACATAGCCGATCACCGCGTCGACCTTCTCGCGCTGGACCAGGTTGCGGAATTCCTGCACCTGCTTGGTCGCGCCGCCCGCCTCGTCGACCAGGACCACTTCGACTTCCATGCCGCCGAAGCCCTTGGTGCCGTAGGGCGCGGGCAGCTTGCCCTGATTGGCCATCTCGATCAGCAGCTTGCCCCCGTTCCAGGCGGGAACGCCGAAGCTTTCAGCCGCCTGGCCCGACAAGAAGGTGATGACGCCGATCTTGAACTTGTCCGCTGCCACCGCCGACCCGCAGGCCAGTGCGATGGCCGCCGTCGCCGCAGTGGCGCCGATCGATCTGCGAAGTTTCGTCATGATTGTCTCCGTGGTTACTGTTTGCACGCGCGCATCGCATCCACTCTGAAAGGGCTTGCCGGTCGCCTCGGTCGACCTCGCCTGCGTGTCCCGGGCATGGTAGACGAAGTCGGGAGCGATCGGCGTCCGATTGCCGGTACGCGTTCCGAACCCCGTGGCATCGCGCGCCCCTACAATCGAGCCATCCCAAACCGAAACACCGGAGTAGATGATGGGCGAGGAACCGATCGGGCTCGATTCGGCGGTGATCGATGCGCTGGCCGGCGTCACGACCGCCACGCTGACGACCGTGCTGCTCAAGAAGGGCCTGCGCAACGTCTGGCTGCGCGGCGCGATGCCCCTGGGGCCGGTCGATCACGGTCGCAAGATCGGGCGTGCCTTCACGCTGCGATTCGTGCCGGCGCGCGAGGACCTGGCAACGCCGGCATCCTGGGGCTCGCCGATCTCCACCCGTGCCGCCATCGAGGCGATGCCGGCGGGCTGCATCGCGGTCGTCGACGCGATGGGCGTGACCGATGCCGGCATCTTCGGCGACATCCTCTGCGCGCGCATGAACAAGCGCGGCGTGGCCGCGTTGGTGACCGATGGCGTGATCCGCGACCTGCCGGGCGTGCTCGGCACCGATCTGCCGGTCTGGTGCCGGGGGACGGCCGCGCCCTCGTCGGTGACCGGGCTCACCTTCGTCGCGTGGCAGCAGCCGATCGGCTGCGGTGGCGTGGCGGTCTTTCCCAACGACGTCGTCGTGGCCGACGCCGACGGCGCGGTGCTGATCCCGGCGGCGCTTCTCGACGAAGTGATCGAGGCGGCGGTGGAGCAGGAGCGACTGGAAGGCTGGATCATGACCCAGGTCGACGAGGGCAGGCCGCTGCCGGGGCTCTATCCGCCCAACGACGAGAACAAGGCGCGCTACGAGGCCTGGTGCCACGCGCAGAAAGGCTGAGCGCCCGCTGACGTCGGCGCGCGCGGGCGCCGGCGTCGGTTCGCGCGGCCGGCTCAGTGCTTGCCCGTGACCTTGTCCTTGAGCTTCATGATGCCCATCGCCTCGAGCACGACCTTCTCGTAGACCGGTTCGGACGAGCCGCGCCGCATCTTGCGCAGGAAGTACTTCTCGAAGGCGACCTTCGCGAGGTGCACCCACTTGCCCTCGGAGAACCAATTGACGTTGCGCGGCGGAATCTGCGGCAGTGCCACGAAGGCGATGCCGCTGTCGCCGAAGTCGGCCAGGCAGATCGCGTTCCAGGTCGCCTTGGTGTCGGGCTGCTTGCCGTCGAGTTCGGCGCGGATGTTGTGTGCGGTGGCCGTGACCATGGACTCGATCATGTAGCCCGTCTTGGGCGTGCCGGTCGGCACCGGCGTGGGCTCGACCGGCGGGATCGCCACGCATACGCCGACCGAGTAGATGTTCTTGTACTTCGGGTTGCGCTGATGCTCGTCCACGACGATGAAGCCACGCGGATTGGTCAGGCCCTCGATGCCGAAGACCGCGTCGACGCCCTTGAACGCCGGCAGCATCATCGAGTACTTGAATGGAAGCTCGTGCTGCTTCCTGGGCTTGCCGTCCTCGTCGTGTTCGGTCACATGCATCTTGCCGTCTTCGATGCGATCGACCTTCGCATTGCAGATCCACTTCACGTGGCGGTCGCGAAAGCCCGATTCGAGCATGCCCTTCGAGTCGCCCACGCCGCCCAGGCCCAGATGGCCGACATAGGGCTCCGAGGTCACGAAGGTCATCGGGACACGATCGCGGATCTTGCGCTTGCGCAGGTCGGTCTCCATGATCATCGCGAACTCGTAGGCCGGCCCGAAGCACGAGGCGCCCTGCACCGCGCCGACCACGATCGGACCCGGGTCGGCGCAGAACTTCTCCCAGGTCTCCGAGGCGGTCGCCGCATGGTCGACATGGCAGATCGACGTCGTGTGGCCTTCGGGGCCGAGGCCTTCGATTTCGTCGAAGGCGAGCTTGGGGCCGGTGGCGATCACCAGGTAGTCGTAGTCGAGCATGCGGCCGTCTTCGAGCTCGAGCTGGTTCTGCTCGGGGTGGACGCGACGCGCGCCGACCGTGATCGCGTCGATGCCCTTGCGTCCCAGCACCTCGGCCAGGGACAGCTCGATGTCGCCACGCTTGCGCCAGCTCACGGCGACCCAGGGGTTGGAGGGCACGAAGTGGAAGCGCGGCGTGTTGGAGACGACCGTGATCCGATCGCCCGGCCGGGCGAGCCCCTTCATCTCGAAGGCCATGGGAAGCCCGCCGATGCCGGCGCCCATGATGACGATATGAGCCATCTTCGATTCCTCCTCTCTGCTCGGGCCCAAAGCGGCCTCGCGTTCCGGGGCCGCGATTCGCGACGCCGCAGCGACGCTGGGCGTAACCCGAACGGGAATGTTAGTCCGGCGACCGGGGGGTCGCCTTGATCGGCGTCAGTGGCAGTAGGGGATTTCGCCCGGGCCTTCGACCTACAGCCGGCCCGTTCGCTGGCTGGCGCCGGCGTACAAGACCTCGCGCGCAGCCAGCGATGCGCGCTCGTGGAAGGCCAGCGCGACCGGATCCAGATCGCGGCTGGGCACCGGCGTATGCTCGAAGTGGCCGTATGGATCGACGCCGCGAACCAGCGCTGCGCTGTCCCAGGTGCCCACCACCTGGCGGGTCTCGGGCGGCATGAAGTGCATCGAGACGCCGATGCGCCGATCACCCGACAGATTCGGTCCGGAGCCATGCGCGAGGCGATAGTTGTGCAGGGACATCTCGCCCGCCGCCAGTGGCATGTGGACCGCTTGCGTCTCATCGACGCCTTCGACGATCGTCTGGCCGCGCGTGAGCATGTTGTGCTCGTCGTAGGTGTCCTGGTGTGGCAGGTCGTCGCCGGCGTGGGTGCCGGGCATCACGCGCATGCAGCCGGCCTCGATGCTGGCCGGCGCGATCGCGAGCCACGCGGTCACGACATTGCGGCTCGACAAGCCCCAGTAGGTGGCGTCCTGGTGCCAGGAGATGAAGCTAGGCGAGCCGACATCCTTGATCCAGAAGATCGTGTTCCAGCACAGGATGTTCGGACCGATGAGCTGCTGGATCGGGTCGAGCACACGGGGATCGCGGATCAGATTGTCGAGCCACTTGAACAGCAGGAAGCTCTTGCTTCGCTGCGAGGCCTTCAGGCGGCCGCCCTGGCTTGCCTCGAACGCCTCGAGGCGCTGGCGGATCGTGGCGGCCTCGGCCGTGTCCAGAACCGGCACCGGATACACATAGCCATCCTCACGGTATTGCGCCACCTGGGAATCGCTCAGTCGCATGCGGGTCTCCTGTGGGTCGGTATCGGCGCTCGCCGCCGCCTGGCCCGGATTGGATCAGTCCGCCCAATCCAGCACGTTGTAGCGCCTGAAGATACCCGATTCGTTGAAGGCGATCCGTCGCGGCGACGCCAGGTAGGCGGCGATGCCCGGGCGCTCGGCAACCTGCGCGGACAGGGCGCTCACACGCGGGCGCTCGACCTCGGCCGCCGCCATCGCGTTCGGAAACGCGTAGCGCAGCCCGGCGACGACCTGGAACAGTCCCAGGTCGGCCGTGCTCGCGCGGGCGCCGGTGAGCCAGCCGCCGCGGGCGGGATTGGCGGCGAGGATGCCCTCGAAGTAGTCGAGGAACTTGGGCAGACGTTCCTCGAGGAAGATCTTCGATCGTTTCGCGGCCGCATCGGCCTGGTCCTCGTAGTAGAGGCTGCTCGCGATCGGATGGTGGGTGTCGTGGATCTCGACCACGAAGTCCGCGATCGTCAGGTCGAGCTGGTGGACCCAGAGCCGATCATCGAGCCCACGCGGCGCGAGCCCCAGCCTGGTGCCGAGGTGGAGCAGGATGTTGGCGGTCTGACCGATGATGCGCGTGCCATCGACCAGGAAGGGCGGCGCGAGCGGGCGCCGGGCGAGGCCGGGGTCGCGCATCAGGCGAAACATCGCGTCCATCCCCAGGCCGGCGCCGCTGGCGCGCGCGACATCGACATAGGGTGCGCCGGCGTCTTCCAGGGCGAGGCGGATGAACTCCCCGCGGCCCTGGATCATCGGCCAATAGTAGAGGCGGTAGGAAGCGTTCTTCACGGCCGGATCCGTCGGGGTCGAGTCGGCCCCAGTGTGCCCGCTCGCGGCCGGATCGTCGATGCTCGCGATGCCCGGCCCGGGACACGATGGCTTCGACCGCCTTTCGGTACCATGCGCGATGGGTCGCGGGCGGCCCTGGGGTACCGTCCGGACATCGTCGGTCGTTGGTCATGGAGCCCGAGTCGTGCAAGCCTTCGTCTACACCAGCTATCCGGGCCGGGTCGTGTTCGGCGCCGGCCGGCTCCAGAGCCTGGCCGAGGAGGTCGAGCGCCTCGGCGCCCGCCGTGCGCTGGTGCTGAGCACGCCCGAGCAAAGAGACACCGCGGCCCGGGTGGCCGAGGCCCTCGGTGACCGGGCCGCGGGAATCGACGATCGCGCCGCCATGCACGTGCCGATCGAGATCGCCGTCGCGGCGCGCGAGCGCGCGCAGGCGCTTGGCGCCGATTGTTGCGTCGCGGTGGGGGGCGGCTCGACGATCGGCCTGGGCAAGGCCATCGCGTTGACCTCGGGCTTGCCGATCGTGGCGGTACCGACCACGTTCGCGGGCTCCGAGATGACGGCCATCTGGGGACTGACCGAGAACGGCGAGAAGAAGACCGGCAGGGACTCGGCGGTTCTGCCGCGCACGGTCATCTACGACCCCGCGATGGTGCGCAGCCTGCCCGCGGCCGTGGCGGCGGTCTCGGGCATGAACGCGATCGCCCACTGCGTCGAGGCGCTCTATGCGGTCGACGCGAACCCGATCGTCTCGATGATCGCCGAGGAGGGGATTCGCGCCCTGGCCGAGAGCCTGCCGGTGATCGTCGGCGATGGCACCGGGCTCGTGCAGGCCGACGATGACGCACTGGCGCGCGCGCAATACGGCGCGTGGCTCGCCGGCACCGCGCTCAATGGCGCGTCGATGGCCTTGCATCACAAGCTCTGCCACACGCTCGGCGGCAGCTTCGATCTGCCGCATGCGCCCACGCACACGGTCGTGTTGCCCTATGCGACCGCCTACAATCGCGATGCCGCGCCGCTCGCCATGCGCCGGATCGAATCGGCCCTGGGGGCGTTCGGACGCGGCGACGCGGCAGCCGGGCTGCTCGCGCTGGCGCAGGCGTTGCATGCGCCCACGACGCTGGCGGCGATCGGCATGCCGCAAGAGGGGATTGCGCGCGCGGCCGAGATCGCGGCGCGCAACCAGTATCCGAACCCGCGCCCGATCGAGCGGGCCGCCATCGAGGCCTTGTTGACCCGTGCCTGGCACGGCAGTGCGCCCTGACCCGACGGACCGGTCAGCGCGACATCGGCAACCGAACACTCGCAGCCAAGAGGAAGAAGCGATGAAATTCGAAGAAGGGAAGCTGACCGACGCCGTGCTCGCGCGCATGCAGGATTGCGACGATCCGCGGTTCAAGACGATCATGACCAGCCTGATCCGGCACCTGCACGACTTCGTGCGCGACGTCGAGCTCACCGAGGGTGAATGGTTCGAAGCGATCCAGTGGCTCACCGCCACCGGCCAGAAATGCGACGACAAGCGCCAGGAGTACATTCTCGCCTCCGATACGCTCGGGGTCTCGATGCTGGTCGACGCGATCAATCATCGCTTTCCGGCCGGCGCGACCGAGAGCACCGTGTTTGGTCCGTTCTTCGTCGAGGGGGCGGCCGATTTCGAGAAGTGGGCCGACCTCTCCAACGGGGCCAAGGGCATGCCCTGCTTCATGTCGGGCACGGTGCGCGGCACCGATGGCAAGCCGATCGCCAATGCCCTGATCGACGTCTGGCAGTCCGATGGCGAGGAAGGCCTCTACGATGTCCAGGTGCCCGATGGCGAGTTCTACTGTCGCGGCCGTATTCGCACCGACGCCGAGGGGCGCTACGGGTTCCGGACCGTGCAGCCGACCAGTTACCCGGTGCCGGTCGACGGTCCGGTCGGGGTGATGCTCACCAAGATGGGGCGTCATCCGATGCGGCCCGCGCACGTGCACACGATGATCACCGCACCGGGCCACGAGCGCCTGACCACGCATGTCTTCGTCAAGGGCGATCCCTACCTGGAATCCGACGCCGTGTTCGGCGTCAAGGAATCGCTGGTGGTCGAGTTCACGCAAAACCCGGCCGGGGCCACGCCCGATGGCGGTCGCTGCGATCGGCCGTTCTCCACGGCCACCTACGATTTCGTCCTGGCCAAGTCCTGATCCGGCCATGACCCGGGCCCCCGACTGGCGGTCGCATCCGGGCGCTCCCTTGCGGGGCACCCGGGTCTGCGCGCTGGCCGACCTGCCCCCGGACAACGGCCGCGAAGTGGTGTTCGGCGCGGCCGACTATCCGTTGCGAATCGCGGTCTTCCGGTTCGGCGACACGGCGCGAGCCTATGTGAACCGATGCCCCCACTTCGGCATCCCGTTCGAGTGCGCGCCGGGCGTCTTTTCGGTGCACGATGCACCCGGCGGCGGTCGCCAGGTCCTGTGCCCGCACCACGCGGCCCTTTTCGATCTCGACGACGGTCGCTGCGTCGACGGTCCCGGCCTCGGGTCGCGGCTGTGCGCGGTGCCGCTGGAGGTCGTCGACGGTGTGATCCGGATCGCCTGAGTGCGGGCCGCGGTGGCGCGGCCCGCCTCGCTCGTCTTCAACCCGCAGGAGAATCAACGAAATGTCAGATCAGCAAGTGTTCGACACCATCACCGCACTCGACGAGGAGCGACTGCGACTGACCGTCGCGGGCGATATCGATGCCGTCGAGAAGACGATCGGTTCGTCGCTGCGCTATGTGCACGGTAGTGCGACCGACGAGGACCGCGCGCTCTACCTCGAGCGCCTTCGAAACGGCTACTACGACTACAAGTCGCTCGAGAACCTGCGCCGCGAGTTCCGCCGTTTCGGCGATACCGTGCTGGTGCATGGCGACCTTAAGATCCATGTGGTCGCGAACGGCAACGAGCGCAGTTTCACCAGCCGCTATCTGCAGGTCTGGGCCAAGGAAGGCGGCCAGTGGAAGTTCGTTTCCTGGCAGACCACGATGATCCCGGCCTGAAGCCGACCGATCGAACCCAAGCGAGAGACCCGAAATGATCGACGACAAGGCGCTCGATGCGCTTTTCCGCGAAGCCCGAACGGCCAACGGCTGGCTCGATGCCGAGGTGACCGACGCCCAGTTGCGGCAGGCCTACGACCTGATGAAGATGGCGCCGACCGCGGCCAATGCGCAGCCCGCGCGCATCGTGTTCCTGCGCTCGCCAAGCGCCAAGGAGCGACTGCGGCCCGCCCTGTCCGAGGGCAACCTGGCCAAGACGATGGCCGCCCCGGTGGTCGCGATCGTGGCCTACGACACGCATTTCCACGAGCACCTGCCGCGCGTGTTCCCGCACAATCCAGGCGCCAAGTCCTGGTTCGACGGTGACGAGAAGAAGGCCGCACGCGAGTTGTCCGCGTTTCGGAACGGCAGCCTGCAGGGGGCTTATTTCATCCTGGCCGCGCGCGCGGTGGGGCTGGATTGCGGCCCGATGTCGGGGTTCGACAATGCCCGGCTCGACGCCGAGTTCTTTCCCGACGGACGCTTCCGGTCGAACTTTCTGTGCAATCTCGGTCGCAGCGATCCCGCCAAGGTCTTTGCACGCAGTCCGCGTCTGAGCTTCGACGAAGCCTGCCAGGTGCTTTGACACGCGCGCGCTTGCGACTCGATGACCGTAACGGGGCAGGGTGACACGACGGCCAGGGGCGGTGTCGCACCGTCTCGCCCCCGGGTGTCCGAGGCCCGTCGCCTGGGCTGGTTCCTCGCGGTCGGCACCGCGGCGGCACTGGTTCATCTGTCGGTGGCCTGGTTGTTGGTCGGCCAGGTCGGGATGTCGCCGCTGAACGCGAATGTGATCGCGTTCGCGGTGGCGTTCTTCGTCGGATTCGCGGGCCATTTCAGCCTGACCTTCGCGGGAACGGGGGCCCGGTGGCTGCGCGCGCTGCCTCGGTTCGCCGCCGTGGCGATCGCGGGTTTCCTCACCAATCAGGCAGCCTATGCCGTGCTGCTCGAGCGCTTCGGCGAACGTTGGTACCTGCCCTTGCTGGCCCTGGTGCTGATCGCCGTGGCCGCGGTCACTTATCTGCTCGGTCGTGTCTGGGCGTTCGCGGATGCGGGTCGATCCGATCGGCAAGCGCCGTGACGCCGATCATCGTCAACGCCGATGACTACGGCCTGGTCGAGTCGGTCGACGCCGCGATCATCGCGCTGGGTCGGCTCGGCGTGGTGACGGCGTGCAGCGCGATGGTCGAGCCGTCGCGCTGGCCGATTGCGGCCGCCGCGTTTCGTGGCGCGTTCGGCACGGGCGGGAATGGCACGCCCGAGATCGGCCTGCACCTGGACCTGGGTAGCTCCGGCGTCGGGCTGCCGCGCACCCTCGTGCGCGCCTATGCGCGGCAATTGGAGCGGGGTGCGCTGCAGGGACTGGTCGACCGCCAGCTCGATCGGTTCGAGGACGAAATCGGCGCGGCGCCGGTGTTCGTGGACGGCCATGAGCATGTGCACCAGTTGCCCCGGGTTCGCGACGTGCTCGTCGACCGGCTGCTGGCGCGATATCGTGGCGACGCCATGCCGGCCATCCGGATTTGCGCCCCGAGTCGCTGGCGCGGCATGAAGGCGGCGCTGATCGGTGTACTCGGTGCGTCCGCGCTGCGCAGCCTGGCCGGGGCGGCCGGCCTGCCGACCAACAGCGACTTCGCGGGGGTCTACGATTTCTCGCCGTCGGCGGACCTGCCAGCGCTTTGGCGACGCTGGGTGTCGACATCGGCGGGGCCACGGCCGGTGATCATGTGCCATGTGGCGCTGCCGGGCGAGGTCGCAGCCGCCGGCGATCGAATCGCCGGCGCGCGCGAGCGCGAGTTCGCCTGGCTGTCGAGCCCTGGCTTTGGGCAACTGCTCGAGTCACTCGATGCGCGGCCGATCGGCTGGCGCGGCCAGGGACCGGCGACGCGATGCGTGAGTCCTGTTCGGCAGGCCCCTTAATATCCATTTAATCATCGGCGCGCACAATGCTCGTAACGCCTCCTGCCGGCAGCGGCGGGGCGAAGCCAGCCAGGTCGTGTCATGAGCAGCAAAGCCGAGTCCTCTCACCTGAACCGTTTCGTGGTGGCCGGGTCCACCGGGGCGGAGCACGACGCGATCGCCGGCGCCGGGTCCCATGGGCGTCCGGCAGAAGCCCTTGGCAAGCGGACGGATCCGGATGGTCAACGTCGCGCGATCCGTTCGCCGCGGATTTCCTGCGTCGTCCCGGCACGCGATGAATCCGCGAACCTGGCGCAGCTGTTGCCGCGCCTGTTCGACGTGCTCAAAGGCCTTGGCTCCGACTGGGAAGTCATCATCGTCGACGACGGCAGCACCGATGCGACGGCTCGGGTCGTCGAGCCCTGGTGCGCGGGTGGTCATGTACGCCTGGTGCAGTTGTCGCGCAACTTCGGCAAGGAAGCCGCGCTATCGGCCGGACTCGAGCGGGTCGGCGGCGATGTCGCCATCTTGCTCGACGCCGACCTGCAGCACCCGCCCGAACTGATCCCGACCATGGTCGAGCAATGGCGCACGGGAGTGGACGTGGTCTATGCCTGCATCGCGCAGCGCCGTGGCGAGCCACTCGGCAAGCGAATGGGCGCCGCGCTCGCCTATCGCTTGCTGAACATCGGCGGGCAGGCGCACATTCCGGCGCATGCGGGCGATTTCCGACTGCTCGACCGTGCGGTGGTCGACGCGATCGTTTCGATGCCCGAGCGCAACCGATTCATGAAGGGGCTCTACGCCTGGGTCGGGTTCAGAAGCGTCGCGCTACCGTACACGCCCGCCCCGCGGACTTCGGGCAAGAGTCACTATTCGATCTGGCGCCTTGCCGCCCTCGCACTCGATGGTATCGCCGCCTTCACGAGCTGGCCCTTGCGCGCGGTCTTCGTCTGCGGCGCGGCGCTTGCGCTCGCGTCGATCAGCTACGGTACCGTGCTGACCATCGCCTACCTGCTCGATGGAAACCCGGTCTCGGGCTGGACCACGTTGGCCGTCGGCCTGATGTTCTTCTCCGGCGTGCAACTCGTGTCGCTCGGTATCGTCGGCGAGTATGTCGGGCGGATCTATCGCGAGGTCAAGGGGCGTCCACTGGTGGTCGTGCGGCGCGACATCGGCACGGGCTTGAAGTAATGCCTGGCCACGTGGATCCATGCCCGGCCCGACTCTAGTCCGATGACGGTGCACGCCTTGCCGCGCGAGTCGGCTGCCGACGCCGGACCGATGTCCCGCAGCCGTACCTGGATGCCGGTGCTGCTCGCGGCGCTATGGTTGGGCGCCACCCTCGGGTGGCGAGCGCTTGCGCTACCCGACGAGGGTCGCTACGCCGGCGTCGCGTGGGAGATGCTCCGCTCGGGGCATTGGCTGGTGCCCTCGCTCGATGGCTTGCCCTATTTCCACAAGCCTCCGCTGTTCTACTGGCTGACGGCCGGTGCTTTCGCGCTCTTCGATGTCTCGGGCTGGACCGCCCGCGTCGCACCCTGGCTCGGCGCCGTGGTCGCCGTCGCGGCGATCCATTCGCTCGCCTTGCGGGTGAAGGGCGCCGTGTTCGCGCGCAACGTGGTCCTGGTCCTGGCGACCCAGCCGTTCTTCTATGCCGGCGCGCAGTATGCGAACCTCGACATGCTGGTCGCCGGCATGATCGCCGCATCGGTCGTGTGTTTCGCGATCGCGGCGGTCCGGGCCGATACCGGCGAGCCGTTTCGAGCCGTCGCCGTGGCCGCATGGGTGGCGATGGCGCTCGCCGTGCTCGCCAAGGGCCTCATCGGCATCGTCCTGCCCATCGCGATCGTCGGGCTGTGGCTGATATTGCTGCGCCGCTGGCGAATCATCGTCGCGCTGTGCGCGTGGCCGGGCCTGCTCGCGTTCTTCCTGCTGGCCGCGCCCTGGTTCATCGCCGTCGGAGACAGGGTGCCGGGCTTTCTCGACTATTTCTTCGTCGAGCAGCATTTCCGCCGCTACCTCGGAAGCTCGTTCAACAACCGGCATCCGTTCTGGTTCCTGCCGGTGGCGCTTGCGCTGCTGTGCCTGCCCTGGAGCGCCTGGTTGCCGCTCGCGGGAACCCGTGGCGTTCGCAGCTTGCTGAGGCGCGGGCAAGCGCTCGCGCAACCGGCGTCGATGCACGCGCTGATGCTCGTCTGGGCCGGGACCGTACTGGTCTTCTTCTCGATTCCGTCGTCCAAGCTCGTGGGCTACGTCCTGCCCTGCCTGCCACCATTGGCATGGCTGATCGCGCTGGCCGCATCGAGGTCGTCTGGCGTGCGTGCCCGGGCCTGGTGGCGGGCGAGCGCCATCATCGCGGCAATCGTCTGCGTCTCGAGCATCGGCGCGATCGCGATCTGGTACCCGTACTCGTCCCAGACGGTAGCGCATGCGCTCGACGCGAACCGGAAGGCGGGCGAGCCGATCTATTTCGTGGGCGACTACTATTTCGATCTGCCCTTGCTCGCCCGCTTGCACTCGCCCGTGATCGTGGTCGACGAATGGGCCGATCCCGCGATTCGGGCGCGGGACAACTGGCGCAAGGAGTTGGCCGATGCGGCGCGATTCGCACCCGCGCGCGGCCGCGAGGTCCTGGTTCCGTATGCCCAGGCGCGGGTACGGCTTTGCGCCGGACCGACCGCATGGATCGTCTCGCCGGCGCGAAGCCCGCGCGGGTTCGCCGATGCGATTCCGATCGTCGCGAACTCGGGCCATCTGGTGCTTCGGCGCTTCGATCCGGCATCGCCCGATGCTGCCCGCGCGCTCGCTTGTCCGGCCGGTTCCGCGACGCCGGCTGCGGCTCGGCGGCAGGGGCCTGGCGGCGCAACGACCGCCACTGCGAGCGCCCCAGGCTCGTGAGCGCGGCGACTATCGAAACTCGAACACCACGCCGAGCTCGACCGAGGCCAGGGGAACGTAGGCCAGCTCGACTTCAAGGTCCCGGCTTCGGCCATCGAAGCCCAGTGTCGCGCCAAGCTTGCGTTGCCCGATGTCGCCGGTCCGCGCGAACCCGAAGTCGGCGGCATCGGCGCCGACGGGCCAAAGCAATGTGATCGCGACCGCCAGCGCAAGCAGGCGCGCCGGTCGCCGATCAGCTCGCGGGCGGCGTTCGCGCGAAGCGCACGCGCACCGAAAGGCCGACGCCTCGCGGGCCGTCTGCCAGCGTGATCCCGGCATCGTGTCGGTCGGCGATCGCACGCACGATCGACAGGCCCAGTCCGCTGCCCGGGATGATGCCGGGGCTGTTCCAGTCGTCGGGCATGGCGCCGGCACGCGCGAATCGCTCGAAGACGCGCTCGCGTTGATCGGGCGCGATGCCGGGTCCCTGATCGACGATCGACAGGTACACGTGGTGCTCGTCGCAGTCGACGGCGACGTCGATCGTGCTTGCGGACGGGGCGTGGTTGATCGCATTTCGCAGCAGATTGTCGACCAGGATCCCGATCTGCTCGGGCTCGCCGTCGATCCATGCCTGCTCGGATGTCTCGAAGTGAAGCATGCAGCCGCGCTCGCGCACAAGGGGCGCGACGCGGCCGATCGAGGCCTCGACGGCTGCGCCGAGCCAGAAGCGCTGGAACGGCTCCGCGCGCCCGGAATCGTCGGCGCGCGAGAGGTCGAGCAGCCCGGCAACGAGGCGCTCGGCCCGTTTCATGCCGGCCTCGAGTTCGAAGATCGCGCTCGCGCGGCCGTCGTCGTCTCGGGCATTGCACAGGTTGCGCGTCTGGATCCGCAGCACGGCCAGGGGGGTACGCAGCTCGTGTGCCGCGTCGGCGACGAACCGACGTTGCGTGGCGAGGGATTCGTCGAGTCGCTTCATCAGGTCGTTGGTGGCATCGACGAATGGAAGCGCCTCGCCCGGAATCCCCGTGGTGTCGAGTGGCTCGAGCGCACCGGGCCGACGCTGTCGCAATGTAGCCGCCGCCCGATCCAGTGGCGCGAGCACCCGGCCCAACGCCCAGGTGAGCGCCGCCGCAAGCGCGGCCACGAGGGCGATGGCGGGCACCAGCAGATCGAGAGCGGCATCGCGCGCGAGCATGCGACGCGTGCTCTCGCGCTGCGCGGCCAGCGTGCTGCCATCGCCATGGTCGAGCCGAAACACGTGCCACAGCGCGCCGTCGGCCCCGAGGCGGTGCAGCCCTTGCGACGGCGGGACGGGGGGGCGTTCGCTTGCGGGGCGGCTTGCCAGGACTTCGCCGCCTGGTGAGAGCCGCTGGAGCACGATGGCGATCTCGTCTTCGTCATCGGCTTCCAGCCTGCGCGCGAGCTCCGGGACGGCGCCCGGATCGAACAAGTCGATCGCTGTCCCGGCACGAGGCGATCGGGCCGCCGCGATCGATGCGACTCGGAGCATCTCGTCGAAGGCCTCGCCGAGCTCATCATGTCCGAAACGGTACGCGACGAGCATCATCGACGCCGTTCCGATCAGGATCGTCGATCCGATCACGAACAGCAGCGATCGACGCAAGGTCGGCATCAGGCCGTGCGGATCCGATAGCCCGCACCTCTCACATTCTCGACCACCGACGCGCCGACTTTGCGACGCAGGTTGTGCAGGTGGACCTCGATCGCATTGCTGCAGATCGAGTCCTGCCATCCGTAGACGGATTCCTCGAGTCGGTCGCGCGAGACGATGCCGCCCCGCCATCGGGCCAGGGTCTCGAGAATGCTGTACTCCCGGGGCGAGAGCGCAACCGGCTGGCCATAGACCGTCGCCATCCGCTGCTGTGGATCGACGACGACCGGGCCGACCGCCAGTACCGACGATGCACTCCTTGCGCAGCGGCGCACCAGCGCATGGATGCGGGCGACCAGTTCGCCCAGATCGAAGGGCTTGACCAGATAGTCGTCGGCGCCGGCATTGAGCCCGCCGATCCGCTCGCCGATCGCATCACGGGCGGTGACGATGATGACCGGCAAGCCGCGTTCGTGCGAACGGATCTCGGCCAGGACCTGCAGGCCGTCGCGTCCGGGCAGGCCGAGGTCCAGGATGGCCGCGTCGTAGGTGCCGGCAAGGACGGCAGTGCTGGCGCCGTCGCCGTCTCGAACCCAATCGACGACGAAGCCCGCGTCGGCAAGCCCGCGCGCGACCGCGCGGCCGAGCATGGCGTCGTCCTCGATCAGCAGCAGCTTCATCGGTCGGTCCGTTCCGAGACTCGAACGCCTGCCATGGCCTCGCGGCGATGCTCCGGTCAGGCGATGGATGACATTGGGTATCGTCCCGAAAGTATCGACGAAGTTCGCTTAAGACGCGCTTAAGGCGTATCGCTCGGGGCCGGCGTGATCCGGGCCGAGAGCAGGCGGACCACTTCGTCGTCGCCGACCTGCGCGAAGTCCTCGTAGTAGTGGCCGACCGCGACGAAGTCGTCGGGCGCGAGCGGACAGGCGACGACATCGGCCAGGTCGCGAACGCGCTCGAGCGAATCGCGCGCCGCGACCGGGACCGCGCAGACCAGCGTGGCGGGCGCCTTGGCGCGCAGCGCGCGTAGGGCGACGCGCATGGTCTCGCCGGTGGCCAGGCCGTCGTCGACGACGATGACGATCCGGCCGCGCGGATCGACCGGGCGACGCCCGGGCGAATAGGCAGATCGCCGGCGCCGAATCGTCTCGAGTTGTCGCACCCGTTCGCGTTCGAGATAGGCGTCATCGGCCCCCGCCATCCGGGCGGCATCGGAGACGTGCATCCAGCCGCTCTCGTCCACCGCGCCGACCGCAACTTCGGACCAGCCAGGTGCGCCGATCTTGCGCACCAGCACGACGTCGAGCTCACCGCCCAATGCCGCCGCGATGCGCGCAGCCATCGGGACCGCGCCCCGAGGAATCGCCACCACCAGCGGATCGCGTCCGCGATAGTCGCCCAGAAGCGCGATCAGCGCGTCGGCGGCGTCCATGCGATCGCGGTACGGGGGTTGGCGATGCACCGGCCTGACCTACAAGTCCCGTCCCGCCACGTCGATCGCGCGCCAGATCCGCTCGCGATCGCCCAGCTCGTGGGCGAGGCATAGCGCGAGCTTGGTGAGGAAGACGTCGCGGCGCCCCGGGTCGACGGCATCGATCGCCTCGGCGAGCCGGTCGTAGAGGTCCTCGAGCTCCGCGAACGGGAGGGTGGAATCGTTCATCGATCTCTCCGCTCAGTGGCGAGCCACGGCGCGCGCCAGGGCATTGGACAGCTTCCCCGAATCGAGCGCGTGCCAGCGCGCGCAGACATGACCGTCGGGACGGACGAGATAGGCGGCACCGGGTGTCGCCGCACAGCGAGCGGCGACCCGGTTGTCGGGATCGGCGATCGCGCGTACCCGGCGTCGCCCCTCGGTGGTGCGCGGCTTGCCGCCGCCAACCAGCAAGAGCTCGAGCGGCAATCCATCGGCGTCGACCGCGTCGAACGCATCGATCGCGTCGCGTGCTTGCGCATCGTCGGCCACGAAGGCGAGTACCACGAAACCGCTGCCCAGGTGATCGAGCAGGTAGTCGTCCTGGCCGAGCCGGACATTGGCCAAGGTCGCACCGGGTGGCACGCCGCCGTCGTAGGCGTCGGTCGCATCGGTGGTGTTCAACGGGCTGTCGGTGTATTCGTGCGGACGCGAGGTGCGCCAATGCAGCAAGTCCTTGGGCCAATCCTGCGACAGCACGAGCGAGAGCGTCGCGTCGCGCAACAGGCGGTAGCCGGCGCTCGGCGGCGACATGAAGCGAGTGCTGCGGCCGCCCTCGGCGCAGATCTCGCGCGCCGCGTTCACGCGTTCGTGCGAATAGCTGTCGAGCAGCCGGACGTCGGCGGCGCCGGACTCGACCAGTGCGAGCTTCCAGGCCAGGTTCTCGGCATCCTGGAATCCGGTGTTGGCGCCCCGCACGCCGAAGATCGGCAGGATGTGAGCGGCATCGCCGGCAAACAGCACGCGACCGGCGCGATAGTCGGGCAAGGTCAGCGTATTGGCCGTGTAGACAGTCGCCCAGTCGATCTCCCAGGGCACGGGCTGACCGATCATCTCGAGGATCGAGTCGATGCGCTCGGCCAGTCGACGAGGCTCGAGCGCCTGCTCGGGCGATTCATCGTCGGGCAGTCGGTAGTCGAGGCGCCAGATGCCGTTGGGTTGGCGGTGGACGAGCACGTTGTTTCCCGGGTTCCAGGCGGGATCGAAGTGGCACAGGCGCTCGGTCGGCAAGCCGATGTCGGCCTTGATGTCGGTGATCACGAAGCGTCCCGAATAGGCGTTGCCCTCGAAGCGCAGCCCGAGATGGCGGCGCAGTGACGAGCGGCCTCCGTCGGCCGCGACGATCCAGTGCGCATCGAGCCGGTACTCGCCTGCGGGCGTGTCCAGCAACAGGGTCGCGTGATCGCCGTCGACGTCGTTGTGCTCGAGGCCGATGGCCTTGGTCTGCCACCGGATGTCGACCCGTCCGCTGGCGAGCGCCGCGTCCACCAGGTACTCCTCGATGAGCTGCTGGTGCAGGTTGGTACCGGGCATGAAGCGGCTGTCCTCGTCCACCGGCATTTGCATGCGGTAGACCTCCTGGCCGCGATAGAAGGAGCGGCCGGTCGACCAGGTCAGGCCGATCTCGACGAAGCGTTGGTGCACGCCCGCGTGCTGCAGGATCTCCATCGAGCGGCGCGTGAGCACGATCGCGCGGCTGCCTTCGGAGAGCTGCGCCTCGGCCTCGATCACCACCGAGCGAATGCCGTGCTGCGCGAGCACGATTGCCGTGGTGAGCCCGACCGGTCCGGCGCCGACGATCGCGACCGGGCAGGCTGGTGCCTCGCCGTCGAGCTCGGGCGGGCGCACGAACGGATGGATCCGATATGGGTAGTAGAGCGATCGGCGAGGTTCGGTGACGGGTCGATGCATGGGTGCTGCCTGGGCGCTGGGTGAAGACGGATTCGCATCTTCGGCGAACGGACGCTCACTGTCTGTCGCACGATTTTGCGACAGTGTCGGCAACTTTGTTGGCGCGGGACGCTGAAAGCCCGGGCAGCGCGAGTGCGGGCTCAGTCGCCGACCGCGCCGACGTAGAGTCCGAACAGCGCGCCGACGCTCCCGACCTCGAGCTTTCGGTAGGCCCGCCGTCGGAAGGTGTTGACGGTGTGCGTGGACACGCCCAGTGCGTCGGCGATCGCGCCGTTGGCGTGTCCCAAGGCGATCTGCACACAGGTTTCGGCTTCGCGCTCGGACAGTCGGGCGGGGTGGGTCGCGAAAAACCGCCGCAGGTTCACGGCCAGGGCCTCGGCCGCGGGCGATCGCTCCTCGCGCGGCTCGCGCAGCTCGGCGTGACGAGCGAGCGCGGCGAGCAGCGTGCGCTGCATGGATGCGACGGTGGCGATCTCGGCATCGGAGAACGGCTCGCGCTCGCGACGTCGGTAGAGGCTGAGGTAGTAGCCGGCATCGTCGTGGCGACCATGCACCACGATCTTCTCGTCGAGACGCACGCGCTCGAACAGCTCGCGTCGGTAGTCGGGCTGTCCGATCTCGACCAATCGCACGCGCCGCACGGTCGGCAGATCGCCGATGCCGCCGCGCAGCACCGGGTCGTGCCGGTGGAGCGTCTGGGCGTACACGCGGCAAAGCGCCTCGACGACGCCTGTCTCGCCCGGACGCTCCGACACCAGGCATCGCGGGGCCTGTCCGGCGGCGACTCGCCATGCCGTGCACTGGTCGATCGCGACTCGTGCCGCGACGAAGCGATGGAATGCCGTCGAGAAGCGCCCACGGCCGATCGAATCGAGCAGCGCAGGGATCCCGCAGGCATCGAGTTCGTCGACGCCGGGCGGCGGATCGGAGCCTGCGCCAAGGGCGAGGCGCCCGCTGCCGCGAGCGCGTCGCCCGTGCGCGTTCGTCGCCACGCTCAGCCTGGCAGGCTCGCCTCGAGCAGGCGTCGCCCGATCACCTGGGCCTGGATCTCGCCCGCGCCCTCGAAGATGTTCAGGATGCGCGCGTCGCACAGGATGCGGCTGATCTCGTACTCGAGCGCGTAGCCGTTGCCCCCATGGATCTGCAGCGCGCCGTCCGCGTTGGACCAGGCAATGCGCGCGCCGAGCAGCTTGGCCATGCCGGCCTCGAGGTCGCAACGCTCGCCCGTGTCCTTGCGACGCGCCGCGAAATACGTGATCTCGCGTGCGATCACGTTTTCGACCAGCATCATCACGAGCTTGTCGGCCACCCGCGGGAAGCTGGCCAGCGCCCGACCGAACTGATGGCGCTCGAGGGCGTAGCGGCGGCCGACGTCATAGGCATCCCAGGCCACGCCGAGCGCGCGCGCGGCGGTCTGGATGCGGGCACTCTCGAAGGTGCGCATCAACTGCCGGAAGCCGAAGCCTTCCTCGCCGCCCAGCAGGGCCTCGGATGGCATCGAGAAGCCCTCGAACGCGATCTCGTACTCCTTCATGCCGCGGTAGCCCAGCACCGGGATCTCGCCGCCGCGCATGCCCTTGGCAGGGAAGGGGTCGGCCTCGGTGCCGCGTGGCTTCGGTGCGAGGAACATCGACAGCCCGCCATGGCCGGCACGATCGGCATCGGTGCGCGCGAGCAGCGTCATCATGTCGCTGCGGGCCCCGTGCGTGGACCAGGTCTTGGCGCCGTCCACGCGCCAGGAGCCATCGGCCTGGCGGATCGCGCGCGTGCGAAGATTGGCGAGGTCGGATCCGATGTCGGGCTCGGTGAAGACCGCGCAGGGCAGGACTTCGCCGCTGGCGATGCGCGGCAACCAGTCGGCCTTCTGCGCGTCGGTGCCCGAGCCCGAGATCAGCTCGCCGGCGATCTCCGAGCGCGTACCGAGCGAGCCCACGGTCAGATAGCCACGCGAGAGTTCCTCGGAGACGATGCACATCGCCAGCTTGCCCATGCCCTGGCCGCCATGGGATTCGGGGATGGTCACGCCGAACACGCCCAGCTGCGCCATCTCGGCGAGTATTTCATCGGGGATCAGCGCATCGTCCAGGTGCCAGCGGTGGGCGTTCGGGCGGATCCGCTCGCGTGCGAAGCGACGGAAGGTGTCGCGCACCATGTCGAGGGTTTCGTCATCGAGCGATTCGTCGATGGCCGTGCCCGCGACGACGGCCTCGGCCAGGGCGGCACGGATCGTGGGCGCGCAACCGGCCTCGACCAGCGATCGCACCGCCGGCTGCGCCGCCAGCGCGGCTGCGGCCGCCCCGGCGCCCATGTCGGCCGGGCGCGCGAACTCGAGCTGGCTCATCGGGATCGCGCTCGTGAGCTGGGCCAGGTATTCGCCGGCGCCGACGGTCGCGATCATGCGCTCCACCTCACCCAGGCGGCGTGCGGCATCGAGCCGCCGGATCCAGCCCGAGAGCTCGGTCAGCGCGCGCACATAGGTCGCATTCCAGGCCAGGCCGTGGACCGCGCGCTGCTCGCGATCCACGGGCGAAGGCCGCTTGCTGCCGTCGGCCGGCGCCGGCGACGGCGCCTCGAGTCGCGCGGCGACGCCCTGGCGGGCCGCCTCGACATAGCGCGTAGCCGCCTGCGTGGCCGCGGCCAGCAGGTCGACCAGGTCCTGGGGAACTCCGTTGCTCATCGCCGCTTCTCCGCTTCGCCGGCACGTGCCACCACGCCGCGTTCGAGCAAGGCGCCGATCTCGTGCGTGGCCAGTCCCAGTACCTCGGCGAGCACCGCCTCGGTATGCTCGCCCAGTCGCGGCGCGCGAGCGACGGGGATTCGCGCCGTATCGGAATAGATCGCCGGACTGCCCGGGGTGAGATAGGTGTAGCCGCTCGGGTGCGCGACTCGCTCCATCATGGGGTTGGCCTCGCTCAGTTCGGGCTCGGTGCGCAACGACTCCGACAAGTCCTTGTAGGGCCCCCAGCAGACGCCTTGCGCGTCGAAGACTTCCTTGATCGCCGCATAGGGTCGCGCGCCCACGGCCCGCTCGACGACCGGATCGATGGCATCGCGGTGCTCGAAGCGCGTGCCCTCGTCGACGGCGAAGCTCACGCCGCGTTCGCGTTCGATGGCCGCGATCTCGTCGGCGATCCCCAGCGAGGCGAGCAGTCCGCTCCATTGCTTCTGGGTGATCGCCACGATCATCACCCGACGGCCGTCGGCACAGGCGAAATCGCGCCCGAAGGCGCCGAACACGCTGTTGCCGATGCGGGGACGGTCGGCGCCGGTGGTCTCGACCTCGGCGATCTGGCCGAGCGCGCCGAGCGCGCAGAACGCGACGCTCGATAGCGGCAGCGCCACTTCCTGGCCGCGCCCGGTGGCCCGCCGGAATCGCTCGGCCGCCATCAGGTGGAAGGCGGCCAGCGCGCCGGTGCTGATGTCCCAGCCGGGCATCACGTGATTGACCGGGCCGGCGGTATCTTCGGGGCCGGTGACGTGGGGGTAGCCTGCGACCGCGTTGATCGTGTAGTCCAACCCCGTGCTGCCGTCGGCCCAGCCCTGGACTCGCACCGTGATCAGGTCGGGTCGCTTCTGGGCGAGCTTGTCGTGGGCCAGGAATCCGCCCCGAGGGAAATTGGTCACGAACAGCCCGCCGCCCTCGCCGGGCGCGGTGATCAGGGCCACGGCGAGCTCACGGCCCTCGCGGCTGCCAAGGTCGATCGCGATCGAGCGCTTGCCCTTCTGGAGCCCTTCCCAGTAAAGGCTCGCGCCCGGGTGCTCGGAGCGGGGCCAGCGGTGGAAATCGGGTCCGCCACCGATCGGGTCGAAGCGGATCACGTCGGCGCCGAGCTGCGCCAGGTGAAGCGCGCATGACGGGGCGGCCACGAACGATGCGCCTTCGACCACGCGCATGCCCTCGAGCATCGAATACATTCCTGCGTCCTCCTTTCGCAGCCTGCAGGCCGCCAAGCATACGCAAGTCGTCGATCGGGTGCTTCGCCGGCGTTCCGTGCCCGGCGCAAAGCCCGGCGGGGGAACTTGATCGACGTCAAAGGCGAATCGACCGGCGGCCGAGCGGGGGCTTGAAAACCGCCGGCACGCGCCCAGATTCGTGCCATGGCAGCCGAAACGAGGCAAGCCAGCCAGGGAAGAAAAGATCCTGCAAGGAGAAATGCAATGACTCGCCTGTCCGTCTATGACCCGTTCTCGGAAGTGTTTCCCGAGTTGTTTCGCAGCGTTCTGCAACCGAGCGTGCGCACCAATGGCGACAAGCCGATGGAGATCCGCGTCGACGTCAAGGAGGCGGCCAAGGCCTACACCGTCGAGGCCGAGATCCCAGGCGTCGCGAAGGACGACATCCATGTGCAGATCGACGGCAATCGCGTCGCGATCTCGGCCGAGGTCAAGCGCAACGAAGAGAAGAAGGAAGGTGAACGCGTCCTGCGCAGCGAGCGCTACTACGGCGCGGTCTCGCGCGTTTTCTCGCTGGCCAGCGAGATCGACGAGGCACAGGCCAACGCCAGGTTCGACAATGGCGTGCTGACGCTGACCCTGCCCAAGAAAGAGGCCACCGGGGGGCGCAAGCTGACCGTGTCCTGAGCGAGTGGCGCGCGGCCCGCGTCCGGGGCACCGGCCGGACGGTTGCCGCCAGCCCAACGGAAGACGGCCCCTCGCGGGGCCGTCTTTCTTTTCGGCGTGGCCTGGGCCGCAGCGGCCAGCGCCGCAGCCCCGGTTCTCAGCCCTTGCTCGCGGCGGCCTTCGCCTTGCGCGCCTTCTTGCGCTTGGCCTTGCCCTTGGCTTTGCCCTTGACGGCCTTGGCCTTCTTTCCGGCCTTGGCGGCGGGCGCCTTGGTACCGGCGGTCGCGGCCGGTGCAGACGGGTTCTGCGGCGCCGGCGTACCCTGGGCGAGCGCGAGGGCGGGAGAAACGGCCACGGCGACCGCCGCGACGAGATGACGAAGGTTCATCATGAGCTCCGATGATGGATACGGGAAAGGCTCCCGCGCCACTCAACGGCCGGCTTGCGCGCGCGTTGACGCGCCCATGCCCGGATGACGGACACCTCAGCCGGTGACCTCGTAGCCCTCTTCGGTGATCGCCGCCACCAGTTGCTCGCGACCGAGCTTCGTGGAGTCGACGTCGACCTTGCCCGAGCCCAGGTCCACGTTCACGCCGGCATCGGCATCCATGTCACGAATTGCCTGCTCGACCGCGCGAACGCAGTGCCCGCAACTCATACCCTTGACCTGTAGGCTGATCATCGCTTCTTGCTCCGTTGGGACTTCGTCTCGCCCTGTTGACTCCAATCAAAGTATGAGCCTTCCCTCGATGGCAAAGTCAATCGCGACACATCGCGAGGGCTTTGTTTGACCTTCCTATCAGGTGAGGGTTTAGGGTTGAAGCCCGTGGGCAGGGGCCCGCGACTTGCGATGGGAGACGATGATGGGCGGCATGCCGGCGGCAGAGGAATTCCAGCTCGAGCTCCAGGTCGAGGGCATGACCTGCGCGGCCTGCTCCAATCGAGTCGAGCGGGCGCTGAAGAAGCAGCCCGGGGTCGAGGCCGCGTCGGTGAACCTGGCGACCGAGGTCGCATCGGTGCATACCCTTGGCGTGCCCGACGCCCAGGTGCTGATCGCGGCCATCGAGCGCGCTGGCTACCAGGCGCGGGTACGGCCGCCAGCCGATGCGGCGGACGATGCCCCGCGGGCCGGCGGCACGCCGACCTGGCTGCCGGTGATGCTGGCCGCCTTGCTGTCGCTGCCCCTGGTGCTGCCGATGCTGTTGCAGCCGTTCGGGATCGACGCGATGCTTCCCGGGTGGTGGCAATGGGTGCTGGCGACGCCGGTGCAGTTCGTGTTGGGCGCGCGCTTCTACCGCGCGGGCTGGAAGGCCATGCTCGATCGGGCCGGCAACATGGATCAGCTCGTGGCCGTCGGCACATCGGCCGCGTATGCGCTGAGCACCTGGCAATTGTTGCGGCACGGAGACCATGCGGGCGCCCACTACTACTTCGAGGCGTCCGCGGTGGTCATTACCCTGGTCATGCTCGGCAAGTGGCTGGAGGCCCGGGCCAAGCACAAGACCGTCGAAGCGATTCGAGCGCTGCGCGCCCTGCGGCCCGAGCACGCGATCCGACTCGAGACGGGCGAGGACGGCGTGCCGCGCGAGCGCGAGGTCGCGCTCGCGGCAGTGGCCGTCGGCGATCGTCTGCGAGTGCGTCCCGGGGAACGGATTCCGGCCGATGCACGCGTCGAGCAGGGCAGCAGCCATGTCGACGAGTCATTGCTCACCGGCGAGAGTCGGCCGGTGGTCAAGTCGCCGGGCGAACGGGTCACCGGGGGGGCCATCAATGGCGATGGCGTGCTCGAGATCGTGGTGACGGCGATCGGCGCCGAGTCGGTGCTCGCACGCATCATCCGCATGGTCGAGGACGCGCAGGCGCGCAAGGCCCCGGTCCAGCGCCTGGTCGATCGGGTCAGCGCCGTGTTCGTGCCGGTCGTGCTGGCGCTGGCGCTGGTCACCTTGCTGGGATGGGGATTCGCGAGCGGCGACTGGACGCGGGCGGTGCTCGATTCGGTCGCGGTGCTGGTGATCGCCTGTCCGTGCGCGCTGGGCCTGGCCACGCCGACCGCAATCATGGCCGGCACGGGCGTGGCGGCACGCCATGGCATCCTGATCAAGGATGCCGAAGCGCTCGAACTCGCCCACCGTATCGACGTCGTTGCGTTCGACAAGACAGGGACGCTCACCGAAGGGCGACCCGCTCTGGTCGCGACCGTCTGCGCGAGCGGCGTGGACGAGGCGGCGCTTCTGGCCTTGGCGGCCGCGGTACAGGCGGGCAGCGAGCATCCACTCGCGCGTGCCGTCACCGAGGCCGCGCGCCGGCGCGACCTCGTGGTCGTGCCGGCGCGCGAGATCAATGCGCTGCCGGGCAAGGGCGTACGCGGCCTCGTCGACGATCACTTCGTGTATGTCGGCAGCCTCGCGCTGATGGATGAACTGGGCGTCGTGCTCGGTGATCTCGGACGCTCGCTCGACGAGCTCTCGGACGCCGGTCGGACCGTGTCGTTTGTTGCGTATGGCGCAGCGCCGGTTCGAGCGGCCGGCCTGCTGGCATTCGGCGATGCGCCCAAGCCGGACGCGGCCGACGCGATCGCACGTCTTGGCGAGCGGGGCGTGCGCACCGTCCTTCTGACCGGAGACAATGCCGGGGCCGCCGGGCGGATCGCCACCTTGCTCCACATCGACGAGGTCCACGCCGGCGTGCTCCCCGAGCGCAAGGCGGCGCAAGTCGCCGCGCTGCGCGGGCAGGGGCGCGTGGTCGCCATGGTCGGCGACGGAATAAACGATGCCCCCGCTCTGGCGGCAGCCGACGTGGGCATCGCGATGTCCACCGGCACCGATGTCGCCATGCATACGGCCGGCATCACGCTGATGCGCGGCGCCCCCTCGCTGGTGGCCGACGCGATCGACGTGTCGCGGCGTACCTACGCAAAGATTCGACAGAACCTTTTCTGGGCGTTCGTCTACAACGTCGTCGGCATTCCGCTGGCGATGGCCGGCATGCTCGATCCGGTGATCGCCGGTGCCGCGATGGCGGCGTCCAGCGTCAGCGTGGTGAGCAACGCACTGCTGCTGCGCCGCTGGCGGCCACGAGCGGCCGCCAGCGCGACAAGGCACGCGAGCGAATCGATGGAGGAAACATGACCAGGAATATCGCAGGAGCCCGGACGATCGGCGTCGCGGCACGCGAGTCGGGTGTCAGCGCGAAGATGATCCGACACTATGAAAGTCTCGGCCTGTTCGCGCCGGCCGCCCGCAGCGGTGGCAACTATCGCCTGTTCACCGAGGACGACATGCACACCCTGCGCTTCATCCATCGCGCCCGGGGGCTCGGCTTCTCGCTCGAAGACATCTCGCGCTTGCTCGATCTTTGGCGAGATCGCGAGCGCCCGAGCGCGGAAGTCAAGGCGCTCGCCATGCGTCACGTGGCGGTGCTGCGCGAGAAGGTCGATGGCCTGGTGGCCATGATCGACACGCTCGAGTCCCTGGCCAGCCGCTGCAATGGCGACGATCGCCCCGATTGCCCGATTCTCGACGGGCTCGACGGCGGCGATGGCGATGCGCGACACGGCACGGCGAGCGCCCACGAGCGGGCCGGCGCATGAGCACGGGCAAGACTTTGCAGGTGGTGCGGCGCGAACACCAGACGCTGGCCGCGATGCTTCATGCGCTCCAGACGATCGCGCGCGATACCGCGCCTGGCGATGCGGCGAACTTCGACGCGATGCGGGCCATCCTCTTCTACGTCGACGAGTTCCCCGAGCGCTTGCACCACGCCAAGGAGTCGGCGTTGCTGTTCCCGCCGCTGCGGCGTCGTTGCCCCAGCATCGGCGCGGTGCTCGATCGGCTCGATGCCGAGCATGCCGATGGCGGACGCGCGGTGCGGGATCTGGAACATGCGCTGACGGCGTTCGAGCAACTCGGCGAGGCCCGTCGCGGCACCTTCCTCGCGATGCTCGAACGATACGTGAGCTTCTACCGGGACCACATGCAGATCGAGGAGCGAGAGGTCCTGCCGCTGGCCGAGCGTGAGCTCACCCAGGCCGACTGGGCCGAGATCGACGCCGCCTTCGAGGCCAATCGCGATCCGCTCTCGGGTTACACGCCCGAGGCCGAATACGAACCGCTGTTTCGCAAGATCGTGCAGATCGCGCCGCCGCCGATCGGCCTGGGGGCCAGCGGACGACGCAGCGTGGGCTGACGCCGACGCGGGGGCCGGCCACCCGCCCGTGCTCCTACAGCGACATGCCGCTCGCGACCAGGTCGCGCAACTCTCGCAGCAGGTTCAGTTCGGCTTCGTTCGGCCCATCGGGGTCGGCCGACTCGCGGTCGGCATAGATGAAGCCGACCGGCGTGTCCTGCACCCGCACCGGCAGGATCAAAAAGCTCCCGGCGCCGGTCATCGCGTTCGCGAACCATGCCGGCAGTCGCGAGGCGACCTTCTCGGCCATCGTGTTGCCGATGTGCAGGTCGACGTCCTGTGCGAGCGCTGCATGGAACAGGTCCGGGGCGTACGGGATGGTCATGCGGGCCCTGGATCGCATCGATTCCAGGTCGGTGCCAAGCGCGATCCGGGGTTGGAAGCGGCCGGCGCCGAGGTCGCGGGCAAACCAGACCACACGCCGATAGCGCATTGCCCGGCGCACGCCCGTGAGTACCAGAGGCATCAGCAGGGAGCTGTCGCTCTGGGACTCGAACATCGGTCGCAAGGCGTCGATGATCCGAACCAGGCGCTCGCCTGCATCGGCCGGCTTCTCGCCCGACTCGTTCGCCGCGGCGCCACCGTCGCCGGTACCGCCGCCGATCGCGGGCGAGAAGACCTCGGGCAGCAGAGCCGGCGAGCGCACCTGCTTGCGCAGGTGGGCCTGCATGAAGCGCGCGGTCGAGGCCACCGTCTGGGGTACACCGATCGTGCGGTCCATCTTGCCAGCGTCTTCGGCAGTGTCGGCGATCAGCTCCGTGAACTCGTCGGGATCGAAACGGATCGCGTCGCCATAGCGCTCGGCCACTTTCCCGAGCGCCTTCTCGCGCTCGCCGGGATGGCTCTCCGACAGCGCGCTCGAGGTCTCGACCGCATAGCCGATCGCCAGTGGTACCCATTCGGCGGCCGATTCCGGCGCGCGCGGGCGGGTGGGCAGGGATCTCAGCATCGCCAGCATCTTCTGCGGCATGCGCCAGGCATGGATCAGCTCGAGCGTGAGCTCGTCGAAGCTCATCCCGATCGTGCGTCTGGCGGCGGCCGATTCGTCGATCGCATGCTCCTCCGACGCGATCGCGATCATCGCCATCGCCTGCGGCGCGTGAATGGCGACGAAGATCTTCCCGACCACGCTGAACATCGCCGCGATGGCGGCTTCCTCGGCGACGGCCGGATGCCGCTGGTAGAGCAGGTTGCGCGTCAGCAGCGCGCGCAGGCCGGCCTCTGCATACAACTCGTAGGCGAGGGGCCGGAACGGCTTCTCGAGTACATCGTCGAGCGTCTGCAGCCCCTGGGCCGTCGAGCGCGTCGCGTTGTAGCCCATCAGCATGATCGCGCGGGTCACGGTGGTGACCGGGTCGGCGGCGCGGGTGTGATAGGCGGGCGAATTGGCCGCGCGCAGCATTCGCTGCGTCATCGACGGGTCGGCCAGGACGATCTGGGCCAGGCCGTCGAGCGAGTTCGCCGTGGACAGGGACATCGACGCCGCCTTCGGCCCGGCGTGTCCCAAAGATGGCAGGTCCGGATGCGCGCGCAATGCGAGTCGTATGCGCTGGGCCGGTGACGGCGGCGGCCGGTCCTCGGCTTGTGACGCGTCCGCGGGCTCGGCGTCAGGCGGCGCTTCGCTCGCGACCGCTTCGCCCGCGTTCGCGGGCGAAGCGCTGTCTGTCGCCGCCGAATCGATCGGGTCTTCTAGGGTGTCCTGGGGCTCGGTCAAGGCTGATTCGGTGTGCGGTGGCCAATGGAACGTGACTCGGCGTCATGCGAGGGGATCGGGGCTTCCCGATGATCGCGTGACCGGGTCCACGACCGAACCATAGCGGAGCCAGACCGCAACGGTTCGGCGAACACCCCGGCCGAACCCGGGCAGATCCGCCTATTGCGCGCCCGATCCCAGTTCGAGATGCCAGTTCTGGCCGACCAGGTCGTGCCCGAAGCTGCGATGCGCCTCCGAGGCCACGAGCTCGAAGCCCGCCTGTTCATAAATGCCGCGGGCCGCATGCAGGCAGTCGTTGGTCCAGAGCATCATCGCCGCGTAGCCCAGTTCACGCGCCGAGTCGATGCAGGCGTGCACCAGGCGCTTGCCGACCCCCAGCCCTCTTGCGGCGGGCTCGACGATCACGAGCCGAAGCTGGGCGGTGCGCGCATCCTTGCGAACGATCAGCGCACTGCCCAGGCGCTCGCCGTCGCGCTCCGCGATCCAGCAACGGTCGGATGCCGGATCGAAGCGACGCAGGAAGTCGGCGCCGATCTCCGCGACCAGCGCCTCGAAGCTGGCATCCCAGCCGTACTCGCGCGCATACAGGCGGCCGTGGGCTTCGATGATCCAGCCGATGTCGCCGGGGCGATGCGCTCGCAGCCGCACCGGCCCGGGCGGCGTGGCGGTCCTGCTCAAGGAATCTTCCGGTGTCCGCTCGGCCATGACCTTCCCCCGTCGAGATGCGACGCTCCAGAGTTTACGTGCCGCGCGTTGCCCGGGTGCGTCAGCCCCACGCGATCGCGGCCATCGATCGCCCGTTCATCGGCCAGAAATGGCTGGTCGACGGCGCGCGCACCGATGCCGCGCCCCCGGTGTGCACCATCGAACGGTCGACGAAGATGCCCGGCCCGCTTCGGTGAGAACGCCGGACGCCTCGTCGACGGATCGAGTGAACAGCCAGAAGGGAACATGCATGAAAACGATTCAGGTCGTGGCGGTTCGGGTCAGCGAGGCAGCGTGTCTCGTCGTCGATGAGTCCGACGTCTTGAGCGCCGCCGAACTCTCCAAGGCCGAGCGTTTTCGGAAGCGCGAAGATCGATGGCGCTTCATGATCGGGCGCGCGAGCCTGCGCGCCCTGATCGGCGAGCGACTCTGCGTAGAGCCCGATTCGCTCGAGTTCGGCGCCAATGCGCACGGCAAGCTGCATTTGCTGTCGAACCCGGACGCGTCGCTCTGGTTCAATACCAGCCACTCCGGCGAGTGGGTCCTGCACGCACTCGGCGACGGCGGGCCGCTGGGCATCGACATCGAGCAGGTGAAATCGTCGATGCGATCGCTGGAGGACTTCCGAATGGTCTTCTCCAAGCCCGAGTCGGACCGACTGCGTCGAGTGTCCCCGGCCGATCGCCCACAGCAGGTCGCACTGGCCTGGGCGCGCAAGGAAGCCTATGTCAAGGCGATCGGGGAGGGACTGAACCGATCGATGCGCGACATCAGCATCGAGCCGGGTCCCGACGGGCGTCCCGTGCTCGCCTACGATCGCAATCCGCCGACGCTGCGCCAGGACTGGTCGATCCGGGATGTGCCGGTCGCAGATGGCCACGCGGCAAGCGTCGTGTGGTCCGGCGGCGCGCTCGACGTCGATGTCCGCGAGTGGGAGATGGGCATCGGCGCGCAGGGTCTGACCGTCAGCGAGGCCGCCGCCCACGCCTGAACGAGCAGCCGGCGACCTCTGCCGACGGCACCATCGAAAACGCCGTCGCGACCCGACGGCGTTGTCTCTTTTCTGGCGCGAGCGCCGCGATTCGAGGTCGCGACCGGCTTCAGTCGAACATGTCGGGCTGACTGCGGACCAGGTCGTTCCAGATCGTCTGGAAATGCAGCCAGCCGATGTACTCGCTACCCACGTGCTCGCGACTGAACCGCGAGCGATCGGGCGGCACCAGGCGCGGCGTTACACCGGTGGCTTCCACCATCAGTTGCTGCTGGCAGCAGCGCTCGAGCGCGATGAACCAGAAGGCCGCCGCCTCGATGCTGTGGCGGCTGGCGGTGAACAGTCCGTGGTTCTGGTGGATCGCCGCCTTCACGCCCTTGAACCAGTCCGCCACGCGAGGCCCCGCCCGCTCTTCCACGGCAACCTGACCCGCCTCGTCGCCGATCACGACATGGTCCTCGTAGAACGCGGCCGCGTCCTGCGAGATCGGCGCCAGCGGCTTGCCCAGTGCCGCGAATGCCGTTCCGTAGACGGTATGCGCATGGCACATCGCCAGGATGTCCGGGTGCGCGTCGTGGACGGCGGCATGCAGCACGAAGCCGGCCCGGTTGAGCGCGTACTCACCCTCGACCACCGTGCCCTTGTGATCGCACAGGATCAGGTTGGAAACCTTCACCTGCCGGAAGTGCACGGCCATCGGATTGGTCCAGTACAGGTCGGGGCGCTCCGGGTCGCGAATGGTCAGGTGGCCGGCGAAGCCATAGTCGAATCCGTGCTGGGCGAATGCGCGACAGGCACCGACGAGCCGTTCCTTGCGATGCCGGCGCTCCTGCTCGACATCGTCGAAGCTCGGCTGGCCCGGAAAGATCAGGCCGGCCTGGCTCGGCTGGTAGACCGAGATCTTCGGGTCCGTCAGCGGGTCGTGCAGATATTCCTTGGGGTGGACGGTCTTCAGCTTCTGGATGACGGCGGACACGTGGTGCTCCCGGACGACTTCGATGGAAGCGCGCATCCTGACGCGTCGAGTGGGCTTTGACAAACGATGAATGCTCATGAAAGCATGACCAGGTTTCATCTATCAGGTGCTCCAGTGAGGAATCGTCTTCCTCTTGCCCGACTCAGGACCTTCGAGGTCGCGGCCCGTCTGCAGAGCTTTGCGCTGGCCGCCGCCGAGCTGCATGTCACGGCGTCGGCCGTGAGTCATCAGATCCGGGACCTGGAGCGTCATTTCGGTCTGGCGCTGTTCGAACGAGTTCATCGCCGCGTTCGCACCACGCCCGCCGGGCAGCGCTTGCACGACAGCCTGGTGCGCGTGTTCGATGCGCTCGAGGCCGCCTGCGCCGAAGTCGGTGCCGCGTCGGGAGGTACGAGGCTCGCCGTGCACTGTGCCCCGAGCCTGGCGATCAAGTGGCTCGGCCCCCGGCTCGCCGAGTTCATCACCGAGCATCCGGGCGTGGACCTGCGCCTGACGACGGGGGCCGATGCGCTCGACCTGGCCGTTGCGCGCCAGGTCGATGTCCATCTGAGCTATGGCAGCATGCCCGACGGAGACGCACTCGAGGTCGGATCACTGGGCGAGGAGTGGATCGCTCCGCTGGTCGCGCCACGGCTGGTTCCGGCGCGCGCTCGCGTGACCGCCTTGCTGCAACGGCTGACGCTGATCGATTCGAGCCTGAGTCCCGTGGGCTGGCGCGAGTGGTTCGAACTCCAGGGCCTGCCGCTGCCGCCGCGCTCGCGCCTTGCTTTCGATCGCGCGGCGATGGCCATCGCCGCGGCGTCGGACGGGCTCGGCATTGCCCTCGAGAGCACGCGACTCGCCGCTCGCGAACTCGAGCGTGGTGAACTGGTGGTACTGGGTTCCCGCCGGCTGCGACGCATGAGCCGACCGGTGCACTTTCTCGCCACGCGCCGCGATGATCGACATCGGCCCGAGGTCCGGGCCTTCGTCGAATGGGTCACGCGCAGGGCGGGCTAGCGCCGGTCACTCGACCGTGACCGACTTCGCCGCAAGCCACGCAACCTGCCAAAGCCGGTCACTCGACCGTGACCGACTTCGCCATCAAGATAGGTTTGTGGCTACGGCCGGGCGCTGGGCGCCCTTGACTTCGCTTGCGCGAAGTCAGCCTTCGCCGCAAGCCACGCAACCTGCCAAAGCCGGTCACTCGACCGTGACCGACTTCGCCAGGTTGCGTGGCTTGTCCACATCGGTGCCGCGGGCGAGGGAGACGTGGTAGGAGAGGAGCTGGAGCGGGACCACGTGCAGGATCGGTGAGAGCGGGCCGGCATGGTCGTGCAGGTTGATGATGTTGACGCCGTCGCTCGGGTCGATGTGGGTGTCGCGATCCGCGAAAACATAGAGCTCGCCGCCGCGGGCCCGTACTTCCTGCAGGTTCGACTTCAGCTTCTCGATCAAGGCATCGTTGGGCGCCACCACGACCACCGGCATCGATCGATCGACCAGTGCCAGAGGCCCGTGCTTGAGCTCGCCCGCCGCGTAGGCCTCCGCGTGGATGTACGAGATCTCCTTGAGCTTGAGCGCACCTTCCATCGCGATCGGATAGTGGACGCCACGCCCGAGGAACAGCGCATGCTCCTTGGGCGCGAAGCGCTGCGCCCAGTGGCGCACGGCCGGCTCGCACTCCAGGATGTGATTCATCGCGGCCGGCAGATGCCTCATCTGCGTGATCAACTCGTGCTCACGCTTGGCGTCGAGTCGGCCGTGGACCTTGGCCAGGACCATCGTGAGCACGAAGAGCGACGCGAGCTGGGTCGTGAAGGCCTTGGTCGACGCGACGCCGATCTCGGGCCCGGCGCGGGTCAGGAAGCGTAGCTTCGACTGTCGGATCAGCGCCGATTCGGGTACGTTGCAGATCGTCAGCGTATCGCTTTGGCCCAGCTGCTTGGCGTACTGCAGCGCGGCCAGGGTATCGGCGGTCTCGCCGGACTGCGAGATCGTGATCACGAGGGTGTCCGGCAGCGCCACCGAGTCGCGATAGCGATACTCGCTGGCGATCTCGACGCTGACCGGCAACTTGGCGATGCTCTCGATCCAGTACTTGGCCACCAGGCCGGCGTGGAAGCTCGTGCCGCAGGCAAGGATCAGGATCTGTCGGGTGCGGCCGAGGATCTCGGCTGCATCGGCGCCGAACAGCTCGGGTGAAAGCGCGCTCGCGCCGGCGACCATCTCGAGCGTGTTGGCGATCGCCCCCGGCTGCTCGAAGATCTCCTTTTGCATGTAGTGGCTGTACTGGCCCAGCTCGATCGCGTCCGCCGAGAGCTGGCTCTCGACGATCGGACGCGACGCCGGGGCGTCGTCGGCGTCCACGATGGTGTAGCCGTCGGGACGGATCTCGACGACGTCGCCTTCCTCGAGGTAGGCGACATACTTGGTGACCTGGAGCAGTGCCGAAGTGTCCGAGGCCAGGAAGTTCTCCCCCTTGCCGCTGCCGTCCACGCCCACGCCGAGCAGCAGGGGCGAGCCGCGGCGCGACCCGACCACGGTATCGGGCTCCGCCTTGCTGATGACCGCGATCGCGTAGGCGCCCTGGAGCTCGCGCACGCAGGAACGTACGGCTTCGAACAGCGTGTCGCCGCTCACCACGCGGCTGTGCACCAGGTGTGCGATCACCTCGGTATCGGTGTCGGAATGAAAGACGTAGCCCTGCTCGCGCAGGCGACGTCGCAAGGCCTCGTGGTTCTCGATGATGCCGTTGTGCACCACGCAGATCTCGTGGCCGGCTCCGGCCGAGAAATGCGGATGGGCGTTGTCTTCGGTGACGCCGCCGTGCGTGGCCCAGCGCGTATGCGCGATCCCGGTGGGCGCGTCGACGCGTGCCTGGTCGGCGCGCGTCTGGAGGTCGGCGACCCGCCCGACCGCGCGAACCCGGTCCAGGTTGCCGTTCAGCGTTGCCAGTCCGGCCGAGTCATAGCCCCGGTACTCGAGCTTGCGCAGTCCCTCGATGAGGATGGGAACCACATTGCGCCGTGCTGCTGCACCAACGATTCCGCACATGGGTCTTTACTCCGGTTCCAGTCTCAGGCCGCCGACTTCTTCTTCGTCGGTCGTTGCCAGTTGTCTATCGTGACCTGTCTCGCCCGCGAGACGGTGAGCTTGCCCGCGGGCGCGTCCCGCGTGAGGGTCGTGCCCGCGCCCAGGGTGGCGCCCGCACCGACCCGCACCGGTGCGACGAGCTGAGTGTCGCTGCCGATGAAGGCATCGTCCTCGATGACGGTACGGAACTTGTTCGCGCCATCGTAGTTGCAGGTGATGGTGCCGGCCCCGATGTTCACCCGCTCGCCCACCTCGGCGTCGCCGACGTAGGCCAGGTGATTGGCCTTGGAGCCCGCACCCATGCGGGTGTTCTTCATCTCGACGAAGTTGCCCACGTGCGTGTGCTCGGCCAGTTCGGTGCCCGGGCGCAGGCGTGCATAGGGACCGATGCGTGCGTCGGCGCCGATTCGTGCATCCTCGACGTGGGTGAACGGCAACAGCTGCGCACCCGCGCCGATGGTGGCATTGCGGATCACGCAGTTCGCGCCGATCCGGGCGCCGTCGCCGATCGTGACGACGCCCTCGAAGACGCAATTGACGTCGATCGAGACATCGCGCCCGCATCGGAGCGTACCGCGCACGTCGATGCGGGCCGGATCGGCGAGCATGACGCCGTCGTCCATCAAGCGCCCGGCCAGGTCGGCCTGGAAGATGCGCTCGAGTTCGGCCAGCTGGCGCTTGCTGTTGACGCCCAGCGTCTCCCATTCGGCGTCGGGATGCGCGGCCACGACCGCGACGCCGTCGGCCACGGCGGCCGCCACCACGTCGGTCAGGTAGTACTCTGCCTGCGCGTTGCTGTTGGACAAGCCCGCGAGCCAGCGCTTGAGGGCCGGCGTCGGCGCGATCATGATGCCGGTGTTGATCTCGCGGATGGCCAGCGTCGCGTCGTCGGCATCCTTTTGTTCGACGATGCGAACGATGCGATCGCCGTCGCGAACGATGCGTCCGTATCCGCTGGGGTCGTCGAGCACGACGGTCAGCAGCGCCAGCCGATCGGAACCGGCGGCATCGACCAGCCGGCGCAATGTCTCGGGCCGGGTCAGGGGCACGTCGCCATAGAGCACCAGGGTGGGGACCGAATCGTCCAGTTCGGGGACCGCCTGCATGACGGCGTGCCCGGTTCCCAGCTGGGGCGCCTGCAGGGCCCAGCGCAGGTCGTCGGCCGCCATCGCGGTGGGCACCTGCTCGCCGCCGTGGCCGTAGATCACCACGAGCCGATTGGGCTGCAGGCTGCGCGCACAGTCGAGGACGTGGCCGAGCAAGGGCTTGCCGGCCAGTGGGTGCAGGACCTTGGGCAAGTCGGAGCGCATCCGCTTGCCCATGCCGGCGGCCAGTACGACGATGTTCATTTTTTCAGTCGATTCAGTGCCTTACGGCGATCTTCGGGGGACCATCGCGCGATGGCGTCGGCTACCGTCGTCGCGGCATCGGGGCCATCACCCGTATGCTCGCACGACGGCCGCATCCATGCCGTCGCCGAACACACAACGGCTTCGCGCAGTCGCGAGCATACGCAGGCCGACACCGCGATGTCGACGAAGAACCGCACACTCGGGAGCAGGTGGCGACGATCGGTCGCTTCAGGATGTTCGGGGATCGGTCTTCAGGTGCGCCGAGTGGGGGCGGCGCTCGGTGAACAGTTGGGGGCCCAGGCTGCCGATCAACATCCCGGCAATGGCCGCGGCCAGCCCGATGAGCTGGGGGGGCACCAGCGTGTCGCCGTACAGGTTCAGGCACGACAGCCAGGTCGCGATCCCCGCCATGATCGATAGCAATGCGCCCTGGACCGTCGCACGGCGCCAGTACACACCGGCTGCCAGCGGCACCAGCGCGCCCACCAGCGTGACCGAGTAGGCCTGCTGGATCATCTGGTACATGGTGCTGCGCGAATTCAGCGCGAACGCGGTGGCCCCCGCGCAGAACAGCACCAGTACGGTGCGCAGAAGCATCAGGAAGCGTCGGTCCGAGATCCTGGGCATGAACGGTCGCAGGACGTTCTCGGTGAACAAGGCCGTGGGCGCCAGCAGCGCGCCCGACGAGGTGGACAGGATCGCCGAGAGCAGGGCGCCGAAGAACATCACCTGCGCCCACAACGGCGTCCGGTTCAGGATCAGTTCGGGCAGGATGCGCTGGATCTCGCGCTCGTCCTCGGACTTGAACAGGTCGGCGAAGGACGGATCGATGACGATCGCGGAGAACGCGATGAACATCGGCACGAAGGCGAAGCAGAAATACGCCACCGCGCCCAGTACCGTGCCGCGAACCGCGGTCTTCTCGTTGCGCGCACTGGTCACGCGCTGGAACACATCCTGTTGCGGGATCGAGCCGAGTGCCATCGTCAGGAAGGCGGCGCCGTAGGCGATCCAGGCCTTGGCGTCGCCGGTGGGCCACGGATCGAGCTTGCCCGCCGTGCGCGCGGCCTCGATGACGCGACTCGGACCGCCGGCCAGATCGCCCACGAAGCCCGCGATGAGCAACAGCCCGATCACGATGACGATCGTCTGGATCAGGTCGGTCAGCGCGAGCGACCACATGCCGCCGAACAGGGTGTAGAAGATCACGATACCGGCGCCGAGCAGGATGCCGGTCGACAGCGAGATCGCCCCGCCGGAGAGCACGTAGAACACCAGCCCGAGCGCCGTGAGCTGGGCGGAGGTCCAACCCAGGTAGGAGAGCGTGATCGACAGGCTGGTGATCACCTCGATCGACTTGCCGAAACGCTGCCGGTAGTAGTCGCCGATCGTCAGGAGGTCCATGCGGTACATGACCCGCGCGAACAGCAGCCCGAACAGGATCAGCGAGAAGCTGGCGCCGAAGGGGTCGGCCGGGATGCCGCTGAGGCCATCGCGGCTGAACGTGGCCGAGACCGAGAGTACGGTCTCGGCGCCGAACCAGGTGGCGAACACCGTGGCGGTGTTCATGTACAGCGGCAGGCTGCGGCCGGCGATCAGGAAGTCCTTCGAGTTGTGCACCCGGCGGGCGGCATAGAGCGCGATCAGGATCGTCAGAACCAAGTAGACCAGCACCAGCCAGACCAGCATCGCGTCGCTCCCTGTACGCACACCGCGGACCGAAGATTCGAACCGAATTGTAAGGTCGCCGCCGGCCCGGTGTCCGGGTCGGCTTTCAACCGAGGCGCCGGGGGACGGGGGCCGTCTCGGTCGGTCCGTCGATATCGACGACCTCGACGATCCAGGGCAGAGCCAGGGCGATCAGCAGCAGCACCAGCGCCACCGTCATCCAGCGAAGCATCCGCCGGGTGCGCCGCTGCTCGGCGATCAGCGTGGCGAGCAGGCGGTCGGTGCCGGGGCGCTCGGACGGGCTGGCCTGGCGCGCGAGCGTGGCGTGGAGCAGGCGTGGCAACTGGGGCAGCAGCGCCGGCCAGCGTGGCGCCTCGCGTTGTACCCGCTCGAGCAAGCCGCGCCAGCCCACCTGCTCGGACATCCACTGCTCGAGAATCGGCTTGGCGGTGACCCAGAGATCCAGGTCCGGGTCGAGTTCCCGACCGAGCCCCTCGATGTTGAGCAGTGTCTTTTGCAGCAGCACGAGCTGGGGCTGGATCTCGACCTTGAAGCGCCGCGAGGCCTGGAACAGCCGCAGCAGGACCAGCCCGAGCGAGATCTCCTTGAGCGGGCGATCGAAGAAGGGCTCGCACACCGCGCGGATCGCGCCTTCGAGCTCCTCGACTCGGGTATCGGCCGGAACCCAGCCCGACTCGATGTGCAGCGCCGCGACCCGGTGGTAGTTTCGCTGGAAGAACGCCAGGAAATTCTGCGCCAGGTACTCCTTGTCGAACTCGGACAGGGTGCCGACGATGCCGAAATCCAGCGCGATGTAGCGATTGAAATCGTGTTCGCCAATGCCCACGAGGATGTTGCCCGGGTGCATGTCGGCATGGAAGAAGCCATGGCGGAACACCTGGGTGAAGAAGATCTCGACGCCGTCGCGCGAGAGCTTCTTCAGGTCGATGCCGGCCTCGCGCATCCGCGCGATCCGCCCGATCGGGATGCCTTCCATTCGCTCCATCGTCAGCACGTCGTTCGCACACCAGTCCCAGAACATCTCGGGGATTCGCAGCAGGTCGCTGTCGGCGAAGTTGCGCTTGAGCTGGGCGGCGTTCGCGGCCTCGCGCAGCAGGTCGAGCTCGTCGTGCAGGTACTTGTCGAACTCGTCGATGACATCGAGTGGCCGAAGCCGCCTCGCATCGTCGGAGACCCGCATCAGCAGGGTGCCGGCGGTGCGCAGCAGTTCGAGATCGCGGTCGATCACGGCGGCCATGCCGGGGCGCAGCACCTTGACCGCGACCGGCCGGCCATCGGGCAGCTCGGCGAAATGGACCTGGGCGATCGAGGCCGAGGCCACCGGTTCGCGATCGAAGTGCGCGAACAGCACGTCGATGGGGCGACCCAGCGTCTTCTCGATCGTCGCGATCGCGAGCTCGGGGGCGAATGGCGGCACGCGGTCCTGCAGCAGGGCCAGCTCGTCGGCGATGTCGGGCGGAAGCAGATCGCGACGCGTCGACAGCACCTGGCCGAACTTGACGAAGACCGGGCCCAGTCGCTCGAGTGCCTCGCGAAGTCGCTGGCCGCGCGGCGCCTCGAGCCGACGCCCGATTCGCATCAGCCGGGCCAGCCGCAGCAACCAGCGCGAGCCGGCGTGCTGGCTGGCACCGGTGACGACGATCTCGTCCAGGCCCGCGCGCCACGCCACGATGGCGATCTTCGCCAGTCGCGTCAGTCTCACGGCTGCTCTCGCCGGATGGGTCTGATCGGGATCGGGGTCGTCACGGTATCGGGTGCCACCGCGCGCAGCGCCGGATCGGGGTCGAAGCCCAGCTCCGGTTCGCCCGGCGGCGTTTCGCCGGTCTCGAGCGCACCGAAGTCGAACAGGCCGCGATCCATCAGGTGGGTCGGCACCACGCGCGACAGGGCCGCGAACGCATTGTCGACTCGGCCCGGATGGCGGCGCTCCCAGTCGCGAAGCATCTTCTTCATCTCCTGGCGCTGCAGGTTCGGCTGCGAGCCACACAGGTTGCAGGGAATGATCGGGAACTGCCGCCACTGCGCATAGGCCTCGAGGTCGCGCTCTTCGACGTAGGCGAGCGGGCGGACCACCATGTGGCGCCCGTCGTCCGAGACCAGCTTGGGTGGCATCGACTTCAGCTTGCCGCCGTGGAACAGATTGAGTAGGAAGGTCTCGAGGATGTCGTCGCGATGATGGCCGAGCGCGATCCGGGTGGCGCCGAGTTCATCGGCCAGGCGATACAGGATGCCGCGCCGAAGCCGAGAGCAAAGAGAGCACATCGTGCGGCCGGGCTCGATGACCCGCGTGACGATCGAGTAGGTGTCCTGGGTCTCGATCCGATAGGGCACGCCGATCCCGTCGAGGTAGCGCGGCAGCACGTCGGCGGGAAATCCGGGCTGTTTCTGGTCGAGGTTGACCGCGATGATCTCGAAGTCCACCGGCGCGCGCTCGCGCAGCGTGAGCAGCAGGTCCAGCAACGCGTAGCTGTCCTTACCGCCCGAGAGGCAGACCATCACGCGATCGCCCTCGCCGATCATCCGATAGTCGCCGATCGCCTGCCCGGTCAGGCGCAGCAAGCGCTTGTGCAACTTGTTTCGCTCGTAGTCGGCACGACGGGCGTCGCGCAGGCCCGCGGTCATGGCCGGAACCTGAACACCTCGATGCCGACGGTGCGGCAATCGGGATAGACGTGGGGCTTCTCGGTGCTGGCTCGTACCGCGCGCACGCCGGCCTGCTCGAAGCAGGCGTCGACGATGCGATCGAGCAGGGTCTCTTGCAGGTTGTAGTGCTTTTCGTCGGCGATCTCGACGATGCGGTGACGCAGGAAGTCGTAGTCGACCACGTCGCCGACATGATCCGACGCCGAGGTCGATTGCTCGATCGGGACGAACAGGTCGACATTGATCAGGACCCGCTGGCGCGCCGCGAGCTCGAAATCATGGAAGCCGATCGACGCGTCGATCGCGAAGTCGCTCAGGTAGATGCGCCGGCACCCGGCCAGGCGAGGATCGAGAAGTGCTGACAAGTTCGCCTCAACAGGAGTCGGTCGGGGTGAGGAACATCACGTCGCGTTCCGACGCCAGCAGGTGCTGGCCGCCGTCGACGCACAGGTTGACGCCGGTGATCGCATGCGCGCCGGCCAGGTAGACCACGGCGTCGGCGATATCGGCCGGGTCCGATGAGCGTCCCATGGGCGTCATCGCGTGCGCGCGCTGGAAACCGGCCTCGGTCTGGCTGCCCGACACCATCGTGATCCCGGGCGAGACCCCGAGCACGCGCAGGCGCGGCGCGAAGGCCATCGCCATCATCCGGGTCGCGCCCAGCAGGCCGAACTTGGTCACCGTGTAAGAGAAGAAGTCGGGATTCAGGTTCTCGAGCTTCTGGTCGAGCAGGTTGATCACGACACCGGGCGGATGTGGCTCGGCTTCGGGGGCGCCGAGTCGTTCGTACAGGCGCCGCGCGAGCTGCATCGGCGCGGCCAGGTTGGGCCCTGCATGGGCGAGCAGGGTCTCGGTCGTGAACGAGGCCGGTGCATCGTAGGAGAACAGCGACGCGTTGTTGACGACTGCCGTCAAGGGCAGCGCGGCCGCGGCTTCATCGAACAGCCGGTCGACGTCGGCTCGCGAACCCAGGTCGCCCCTCACCGCCACCGCCCGGCGCCCGAGGGCGCGGATCGAGTCGACGGTTTCGTGTGCTTCGTCGGCCGAGCGCCGGTAGTGCACGGCCACGTTCCAGCCAGCCCGGGCCATGGCCAGCGCGATCGTGCGCCCGATCCGGCGGGCGGCGCCCGTCACGAGCACGCTACCCGCGCGTTGGTCCGTTCCGCCCCCCGACGATGAATCTGCTTCCGAGTTCATCGCCGGATTTTACAATCGGAGGATGGACAGCCTTCCCGAACCCGATGCCGCCGCCCTGGCGGCCAGCCGGACGCTGGCCCGGCGCCTGAATCGACGGATCGCGAGCGCAGGCGGCTGGATCGGCTTCGACGCCTTCATGGACGCCGCCCTCTATGAGCCCGGGCTCGGCTACTACGCGGGCGGTGCGGTCCGATTCGGCCCCGCTGGCGACTTCGAGACCGCGCCCGGGATTTCGCCGCTCTACGGGGCCTGCGTGGCGCGCCAGTGCCTGCAATGGCTCGATCATGTGCCCGCCGATATCTACGAGTTCGGTGCCGGCACGGGGCAGCTCGCTGCCCAGGTCCTCAACGAACTGGCACGTCACGGACGCGACGATGTCCGCTATCGGATCGTCGAGGTTTCCGCGGCACTGCGTGCGCAGCAGGCGCATACCATCGGCACCCTTGCGCCCGAGGCGCTCGGGCGGGTGCAGTGGCTCGACGCGCTGCCGGAGCGTTTCAGCGGGCTCGTGATCGGAAACGAACTGCTCGATGCCGTGCCGGTGCGCTTGTTCGCCCTGTCGCAGTCGCGCTTCTTCGAGCGCGGGGTGGTGCAGGATCCCCAGGCGATCGGCGGCTTCGCCTGGGCCGACCGGCCTGCGGGGCCGGCATTCGAGCAATCGGTTCGGGCGTCGCTGGCGCAGGCCGGCTGGGGCGGAGGCGACCCGGACGACCTGCGGCTCGACGCCTGGCCCGATGGCTATCACTCGGAGTACGCCGAGCGGGCCGATGCCTGGTTGCTGACCATCGGGGAGCGCCTGGAGACCGGCGCCGTGCTACTGATCGACTATGGTTTCCCCGCCAGCGAGTTCTACCATCCGCAGCGGCACCGCGGCACGCTGGTCTGCCACTACCGCCATCGCGTCCACGACGATCCGCTGCGCCTCGTCGGCCTGCAGGATGTCACCGCCCACGTCGATTTCACGCGGCTGGACCTGGTCGCGAGCGTGGCCGGCATGCGTTGCCTGGGCTACACCTCGCAGGCGAACTTCCTGCTGAACTGCGGCCTGCTCGAAGCGCTGTCCGAGGTCTCGGAGTCGACATCCGGCGCGCAGCATGCCTACCTGCGCCAGGCGCAGGCGGTCCAGACCCTGGTCTCCGAGGCCGAGATGGGCGAGTTGTTCAAGGTGATCGCCTTCGGGCGCTCGATGCCCGACGAGGCGATCGGATTCGAGCGCGGCGATCGGCGCGGAGCCCTGGCATGCGCTGGCTGATCGTGACCGTACTGGCGCTGTTCCTGTTCTCGGGCCTGATGCCCTGGCTGCGCCGGCTGGGCGTGGGTCGCCTGCCGGGCGACTTCAGCTTTCGCCTGTTCGGTCGCGAGTTCTCGATCCCGCTGATGTCGACGATCCTGTTGTCACTGATCGTTGCCGCCGTCGCCCGGCTGCTCTGACCGGCTGGCATCGATCCGCGCGCGCACCGACGCGATCCGTGCTTCGCGAATCGCGCGGGCGATGCGCTCGTTTCGCTGACGGGCATCGTCGTGCGCGGCGCGCTCCGCCTGGGATCTCGCGATCGCGCCGGCATCGATCTCGCGCGCGGCATCGAGCGCATCGCGCAACCGTTGCGACTGGGGGTAGGGCGTCTTCTCGCGGCCCGTGCGTCCGTGCGCGTCGGCCTCGCAGGCCGCGAGGATCGCGTCCAGGCGCTCCGGGCGCCGGATCAGGTCCAGCCGTTCGAGCAGGCTCACCAGCGTCGACGCGCGAAGTTCGAGGGCGCGATGAACGTTCGCGTGCTCGCGCGCGACCGCGACGCCGATGTCCCGGCACGCGGCTGGCACTCGCAGTCGCTCCGCGAGCGCGAGCGCCAGGGGGACCGAGCGGGCCTCGTGGCCGATGTGCCGAGGCCATTCGTCGGGCGGCGTCGACGCCTTGCCGAGGTCGTGCACGAGCACGGCAAAGCGGCTCTCGAGCGAGGCATTCGCATCGGCCGCCGCGTCCAGCGCAAGGAGCAGGTGCACGCCGGTGTCGACCTCCGGGTGGTGGGCGATCGGCTGGGGCACGCCCCAAAGGGCATCGACCTCGGGCAGGATCCGCGCTAGCGCGCCGCAAGCGCGAAGCGCCAGCAGCATGCGTGACGGTCGCGCGCTCATCAGCCCGCGCGCCAGCTCCTGCCACACGCGCTCTGGCACCAGCGCATCGACTTCGCCCGATGCCACCATCTCGCGCATCAGCGCCAGTGTCGGCGGTGCGATCGTGAAATCGGTGAAGCGCGCGGCAAAGCGGGCGATCCTCAGGATCCGGACCGGGTCCTCGACGAAGGCCTCGCTGACATGGCGCAGTTGTCGTGCCGCGATGTCCTTGCGGCCGTCGTAGGGGTCGACGATCCTGCCGTCCTCGTCCTGCGCGATCGCGTTGATCGTCAGGTCGCGGCGGCCCAGGTCCTGCGCCAGCGTGACGCTGGGATCGCAATGAAAGCTGAAGCCGTGATAACCCCGGGCGGTCTTGCGCTCGGTGCGCGCCAACGCGTATTCCTCGTGGGTCTCGGGATGCAGGAAGACCGGGAAGTCCTTGCCCACCGGGCGGAAACCTCGTGCCGCCATCTGCTCGGGGGTCGCGCCCACGACGACCCAGTCGACATCCTTGACCGGCAGGCCGAGCAGCGCGTCTCGAACCGCGCCTCCCACCCGGTAGCATTTCACCGTCGGGCTCGCGATCGCTCCAGCGCGAAGCGCGGCGGCGCGCTCCCGAGGTAGGTCGGCACGACGACCGCCAGCGGCGCGGGCGTCACGCCGAGTTCGGGCGAGACCGGGTCCGCGCATACGGCGTCCACGCCCAGGGTGTCGAAGCTGTCGCGCGACATCATGGTCTGCCCTGGAATCCACTCCATGAGCATCGCCTGGATACGACCCAGATCATCGGGTACTTCGTAGACCGGGCGCTCGTGGCCGGAAATCCTGCCCACCAGCCGGGCCAACTCGCCAAGCGACAACACCTCGGGGCCGCAGAGCGCGAAGCTGTGCCCGACGCATGCCGGATTCTCCAGCGCGTTGACGAGCGCGGTCGCGACGTCGGAGACGTGGATCGGCTGCAGCTTGGCGTCCGCCCGCAACAGCGGCAGGATCGGGAGGTAACGCAGCATCCTTGCGAACAGGTTCAGGAACCGGTCCTCGGCGCCGTAGACAGCCGACGGGCGCAGGATGGTCCAGTCGATGTCGGTGGCATCGCGAACCACCCGTTCGCCGTCGGATTTCGAGCGCAGGTACATCGATGCCAGCGGCTGCGCGGCGTCGGGGTCGGCGCCCTGCGCCGACAGATGAACGTAGCGTCGCACGCCGGCACGGCGGCACTCGGCCAGTACGTGCGCGGGCAAGGCGACGTGCGCCCGTTCGAAGGCCGCTCCGTAGGACGAGCCGGCGGGGCCGCGGGCACCATGGAGTACGCCGACCAGGTTCACCACGGCGTCGACGCCGGCGAGCAAGGGCGCCAGCGCGCCCGGCGCCATCACGTCGGCTTCGACCGTACGTACCGTCGGTAGCGGCAGCAGATGACGGGCGCGGGCCAGCCGCCGGGTCGGGACCAGGACCTGGTGGCCGGTGGCGCCCAGGCGGGCGGCGACATGGCTGCCGATGAAACCGGAGCCACCTATGACGAGAACATTCGGATAGCGCATCTGAATCCGTCTTGGCGATGAATGGGCATGGCCTCTGCATGGAGGCGATACGTGATTCTCGCAGACAAGCGCCGGGATGCGCGCGAACGCGCATCGAACTTCGATTCGACAGGGGCCCGGCGGACCGCTCGCGCGATGCGATCCCGACCGGCGGACGCGCTCAGAGGCTGCTGTCGTTCGGGCGCACCGGGCCCACGCGTCCGAGGCGCGCCCTCAAGGAGGCCGGCCGGCCGGTACGAAGCGATTCGTACCAAACCGCGTTGGCCAGGACGTTTTGCACATAGTGCCGGGTTTCGCCGAACGGGATCACCTCGGCGAAGATGGCGCCGTCGATCTCGCGCGGGAAGCGCTCGCGCCATCGGCGCGGCCGGCCCGGGCCGGCGTTGTAGGCGGCCGATGCGAGCAACTGCGATCCGTCGAGCGAGTCGAGCACGGTCTTCATGTAGAACGTGCCGAAGCGCAGATTGGTGTCCACCTGCTCGAGATGCGCCGTGCGAAACCCGCGCACGCCCAGCTTTCGCGCGATCCACCGGCCGGTCGCCGGCATGATCTGCATCAGGCCCTTGGCGCCGGCGCCCGAGCGCGCGTTCTGGATGAAACGCGATTCCTGGCGGATCAGGCCGTAGACCCAGGCGTCGTCGAGTTCGCGCTCACCGGCCGCGGCGCGCAGACGGGTCTGGAATGGCGACGGAAAACGCAGCGCGAAGTCGTGCTCGTGGCGGGTCTGGTTGGCCGTGTTCACGCAGCGATCGAGGATCTGCTGGGCACACGCGAAGCGTGCGGCCGCCAGCAGCCCGCGGTCGTCCATGGTGCGGATCGCCTCGTTCCATTCGAGGTTGCCGTCGTAGCGCAGGCCCGCCTGATACAGAAGCAGCGCGCGTCCGATTCCCGGATTGCGGCGGATCGCCTGCGCCTCGGTCGCCGTGGTGGCGCGGGCCGGCGATGGCACGGTCACCTGCTGGCCGAGTTCCTCCGCGGCCAGCATGCCGTAGTAGCGGTCGCCACCGGCTATTCGCGCAAGCAGGCCGTCGGCCACGTCGCGTACGCCCATCCTGGCGAGCGCCCGTGCATGCCAATAGGTCCAGCGCGGCGTGTCGCGTTCCTCGGCGGACATGCGGCCGAGCACCTCGACGAGCGTCGACCAGTCTTCTTCGATCAGTGCAGTGCGGGCCAGCCACGACAGGGTTCGATCGCTGAGCGAAGGATCGTGCCCGGCCTTGAGCGCGCGGCGGGTGTGCTCGAGCGCGTCGGCCGAGAGATCCCTGCCCGCGGCCGCCGCGATGATGGCGGCTGCAAAGGCGCGATCGCGCGGCGCCATCCGTGCCGACTCGGCCTCCAGGTAACGGCCCGCCTGCGCGGGGTCGCCGCGCCCCAGCCGGGAGAGGGCGATCACGGTCAACTCGCCCGTGCTGCCGAGCGCCAGTACCTTGAGCGGCTTGTCGATCGCATCGGCAAGCGCCTGCTCGGGCAATCCGAGTTGCTGCCCCAGCTTGCGGATCACGCTTCGGTTATTGTCTTCGAGCGCCCGGCGCAGGCGGGACTGCAGCAATTGAACCGGCTGTGGCGAGATCATCGCCAGGCGATCGGCCAGCGTCTCGCAACCATCGCGCAGATTGCGCGAACCCATGTACGCATCGATCGACTCGCGTTCGATGCGCTTGCCCTTGGCCAAGCGCGAGACGCCTGCCAGGCACAGGATGGCCCGCGGGCGGTGCAGGCGCAGGCGGGGGAACCAGGCATCGAACCGGGCCCAGTCCTCGCGCTCGCCGAGCGCCTGGAGCCAGTCCCTGAGCATGTATTCCGCGACGGGCGTGCCACGATTGCGGTTCAGGTAGGACTCGATGGCGGCATCGAGCGCGCTGCTCTTGCCGGCATCGTCGTGACCGGTCCCGAGCTGCATCCGCAGCTTCCAGTAGCCCACATAGGCAGACAGCGCGTGGTGATCGGGAATGACCGCGGCGGCGCGCGCGAAGCGCACGGGGTCGCGCGACCATGAAGCGCGCTTCGCTTCGAGCAATGCGTCGGCCAACTTGGCGTCGAGTTGCGGCAGGCCGTCTGCGGCCACGGCGAATAGCGGCGCGAGCGCGACTGCCAGCGCGGCCACGCCACGGCGCATCGAACAGCCACTCGACTCGAGAAATCCCATGCTGGCAATCAATCCGTGAGCCCTCATGACGACTGAATGGCCGGCCCTGTCGACGGGATCGGGACCCGCCTGCCCGCTCGCGCGATCGGTCGGATCGTTGCGAGCGTCGTACCGGATGTCGTCTTGGAGCTTATTCGTCGTTCTTGAAAGATTCAGTTCAGAATATCACGCGTGATACCGATCGAAGGCCTCAAGAACGACGTTCGGCGCGGCCGGATCGCCTGGCGTTGCGCGCGACCGGCCGAGTGGCGTCGCGAGGCCGACCGACGCATTTCGCGCGCCCTCGAAAAACTCGTCTCCGCCTGCGCTCGACACGGTGGACTCGATGGTGCGCTGGGGGTCTACTACCCGATAAGGGGCGAACCCGACCTGCGCGCGCTGTACGCGTGTTGGCAATCGGCAGGCCTGCGCCTGGCGCTGCCGGTGGTGACCGGGCTCGATCGGCCGTTGCGGTTTTGTCGCTGGTCGGTCGGATCGCGTCTGATCCGTTCGCCGCTCGGGGTTCCCGAACCCGAGCACTGCGTGCCAGTCGTGCCGGCCGCCTTGCTGATTCCCTGTGTGGCATTCAGCCCGAGCGGCCATCGTCTCGGCTACGGCGGCGGCTTTTACGATCGCACGCTCGCGGACTTCGACGGATTCACGCTCGGGGTGGCCTACGACGAGGACGAATGGCCCGGCTTCGCGGCCGAGTCGCACGATCGGGCGCTGGACCTGATCGTCACCCCGACCCGGATTCTGCGGCCCGGCCTCAGAGCGGCCGCGCGTTGAAGACCGACACCCATTCGGGCAGGTCCTTGGGCGACAAGGCCTTGCTGAAGTAATAGCCCTGGGCCCGATTGCAGCCCAGTTCGTTGAGCGCCTGCAACACCTCGAGCGATTCCACCCCTTCGGCGAGCGCGTGCATCTCGAAGGTGTGCGAGAGGTCGATGAGCGCATGCACGATCTGCCGATCGCCCTGGTCGACTGTCATGTTGCGTACGAACGACTGGTCGATCTTGAGTTCGTTGAGCGGGAACTTGCGCAGGTAGGAGAACGACGAGTAACCGGTGCCGAAATCATCGATCGCCAGCCGGCAACCGTGCGATCGCAACAGGTTCATGAACTCGATCGCGGTCGCCTCGTTTTGCACGATCGCGCTTTCGGTCAGCTCGAGCGTCAGGTGATCGCCGGGAACATCCCAGGTCGCGAGCGCCTGGCCGACCAGCGCGGGAAAGTTGTTGTCGGCCAGCGTCACCGCCGACAGGTTGATGCCGACCGACAGATCGATCCCCTTGGTCCGCCAGTACTTCAGGTGGCGCAACGAGGTATTGAGGACGAACTGCGTGAGCTGGCCCATCATGCCACGCTCTTCGCAGATCGACGCGACGGTCGCCGGGTTGACGCTCTGTCCGTTGGGCTTGGTCCATCGGATCAGGGCCTCGACCGAGATGCAGCGCCCGGTCGGGACATCGACCTGGGGCTGGAAGTGCACGTCGAGTTCGTTCTCGTGCAAGGCCTTGCGAAGCTCGGCCTCCAGGATGTCGCGACGCTCGAGCGCGGCGGCATCCTCGAGTTGGTCGATCAGCAGGTGGTCGTCCGCACTTCGGGCACGATGCTGCGCTTCCGATGCCTTGGCCAGCAAGGCCATGGAATCGACCCCGCCGGCGTTGCGGATCCAGGCACCGCCGACCACCGGGCGCAGGTGAACGGTCGAGGCGGTACCGTTGTCGCGGCGCACGGGAATGGGCCGCGAGAGGTTCTCGCGCAAGGTCCGGCCGGCGAGTTCTCCTAGGGCCTCGCTCGGAAGATTCCTGAGCATCACCCAGAGTAGGTCGGGGGTCACGAATGCATAGCGATCATCGGGCCGCAGCATGGCCTGCACGCGTCGGGCCACTTCTGCCAGTACCTGCTTCGCGTACGGCTGCTGCGACAAGGCCTGGAGCTTGTCCGAGCGATTCATTTCCACGACCAGCAAGACAGCCCGACCCGACCCCGCGGACTGCACTGCGTCCATCAGGCCGGCGGGCGTCAGCCGAGATGCGCTCGGACGCTCGGCAGGCGCGTCGGCCGGTCGCCTGCGGGCCTGCTCGATCACGTCAGAGGAGGCCATTGGCGCTCGCCATCTCGTTGCCGTAGTAGTCGTGCATCGTCAGGCCGAATGCACCAGGCGGCAAGCCCCTGAGAATTCGGATCGGACGCCCGTCGGTCCCGACCGGGCGCTCGAGCAGGTTGCGCTCGATCGGCGTCGAGAGCGGGCGCTTGTCGGGCCAGGTCAGCACCAGCACCTTCGGCTCGAGCCGACGAACGCGGTTGTGCGCGAGCACGATGGCGACTTCGCCTGTCGAGAGTTCGACGAACGAGCCGGTCGGAAAGATGCCGACCGCCTGCACGAATTGCTCTACCAAGGGCTCGTGGAATGACGAGCCGGCCCACTCGAACAGGTTCATCAGCGCGTCTTGTGCCGCCGTCGGATTGGCATAGGCTCGCGGTGTGATCATCGCGGCGAAGCTGTCGGCGATCGCCGCGATGCGGCCGAACAGGCCGATCTCATCGCCCTTGAGGCCGCGCGGATAACCCGACCCGTCCAGGCGCTCGTGGTGCTGGGCGATGCCCGCCTCGACCTCCGGGTCCGGCTCGAAGCTCTCGTGCAATGCCTCGATCCCCAGGCGAACATGCTCCTTGACGATCGCATATTCGTCGTCGGTGAGCATGCCGGGCTTCTCCAGCAGCGCACGCGGGACGCGGGTCTTGCCGACGTCGGCAAGAATGCCGACCATGCCCAGCTTGGCGAGTTCTTCCTTTGGCAGACCGAGGTGTCGGCCCAGCGCGACCATGTACAAGGCGACCTTGACCGCGTGCGCGTACGTCGATTCGTCCGCGTCGCGCAATCGGGCCACCCACATCAGCGCGTCGGGATTGTCGAGCATGCTCCTGACCATGTCGTCGACGGCACCGCTCAGGCGTTCCACCTGTATCGTTTCGCCGCGGGTCAGGTCCCGGACGGTTTGCTCGAGTGCCTGCCGACTCTTGGTGAACGCCGCCTGCGCGCGCGGCAGTTCTTCCTCGACCGTTCTGCGGTCCCGGTAGCGTCGCAGCGCGACGCCTTCAGGAAGGCATTTCCGCAACTCGGCGCGTCGCCGCCGGGCGTCGGCCTCGCGATCGACCGGCGCCTCGCCAAGGCCCACCAGCCGCAGCAGCCGATCGAGCAAGCGGGCAAGGAAGCCGCGCGGGCGCCGATCGGTCGGCTGCATCATTCGGCGGAAGTGGGCGCGGGTCGATGCGCTCAGTCGCTTGTCGCGTTGCGGGCTGGATGCCGTCGACAGTAGTCGGAACGACGAAGAGCTCGGACGCCTCTCCTCGTCTCCGCCCTTGATCTCGGCCGCGCGGATCGCTTCGACGACCTCGGGGTTCGAGAGCTCGATGTCGACGAAGACGAAGCGACTGAACTTGCGAAGCGTCGCGACCTCGTCGTCGGTCTCGACCAGGAAGCCCTGCAACAGAAAAGGCGTGTCGAGCCACGGGCGATCCAGTTCAGCGACGAACATGCCCTTCGCGACGTCGGTCGCGGCGAGGCGATATCGCTTCAGCTGGGCGGGCACGTCGCTGCCGTCGGTCTCGTCGAGCGCGGCGCGCTGCGGCGGGGCCTTGGGCTTTCGCGTCTTTTTCTCGGCGACTTGAGTCATGGGGCAGGAGGATCGTCGACCGATCGATGGTATCCGTCGTCGGGCCTGCCAGAGAACCGCCGCCGGGCGGGCGGCGGGGTCGATCGACGGGTGCCCGACGGACGGCTCGCAGCGGGTCGCGATCGGTCGTGCGCGGCGCCAGGGTCACGCTCGATTCGACGACGAGTGGCGTGGCCAGGCGCGTTCGATGGTCGAATCACCCGCCTCTCGCCAGGGGCTTCGGTCGTCCGCTAGTCGAGCGATCGGCAGATCTCGAGGATCGGATCGGCCTGGTTCAGCGTGTAGAAATGCAGTGCGGGTGCGCCGCCGTCGATCAGCCGCTGGCACATCGACGAGACGAAATCGCGACCAAACGCGCGCAGCGATGCGGTGTCGTCGGCATAGCCGGCGAGCTTGAGGCGGATCCAGCGCGGGATCTCGGCGCCGCAGGCATCGGAGAATCGGGTCAGCTGCGTGTAGTTCGTGATCGGCATGATGCCCGGCACGACGGGGATCCCGGCGCCGGCACGCGCTGCCGAGTCGCGGAAGTCGAAATAGGCGTCGGCGTTATAGAAATACTGGGTGATGGCGGCGTCGGCGCCCGCCTTGGCCTTCAGCACGAATGCGGCCAGGTCGGCCTGCGGCGAGCGTGCCTGTGGATGCATCTCGGGATACGCCGCGACCTCGATCCGGAAGGTGTCGCCGAAGCGCTCCTTGATGAACGCGACCAGGTCGCTGGCGAATCGGAAGTCGCCGGCATGCGACATGCCCGAACCCGACGGCAGGTCGCCCCTGAGCGCGACCAGGCGGGACACGCCCGCGTCCCGATACCGACAAAGCAACGCATCGATCGATTCGCGAGTCGCACCGATGCACGATACGTGGGGTGCGACCACCAGCCCCTCGCCCAGCATCTCGGCGACGGTGGTGAATGTCTTCTCCTGCGTGGAGCCTCCGGCGCCGTAGGTCACGCTGAAGTACTCGGGCTCGATCGCACCCAGGCGGCCGCGAACGTCGCGCAGCTTGTCCAGGCCGGCAGGGGTGTTTGGCGGAAAGAATTCGAAGCTGATTGGAATGCTCATGAGTGGATCGTTTCAGTCGGCGCGACGCAGGTCCAGGAAGAACTCCCGGTTTCCGTCGCCGCCGGTAATCGGGCTGTCGTGCCAGCCCAGGAATCGCCATCCCGCAGCTTGCGCGGCGCGCTGGATTTCCGCGCGTACCCGCCGATGATCGGATTCGGCGCGCACGACCCCATGTCGATCCAGCGCGGCCCGGCCCGCTTCGAACTGGGGCTTGATCAGCGCGAGCATCCGAGTGTCCGATGCGGCCAGGGCCGTGAGGGCGGGCAGGACCAGGCGCAGCGAAATGAACGAGAGATCGGCCACGATGAGGTCGAAGTCGGGGCAGGTGCCGCCGAGCAAGGCCGCCAGCGTGGGCCGGTCGAGGTCGCGCAGGTTGCGACCTTCGATCGCGGTGACGCGTCGGTTCGTGCGCAGCATCGGGTCGAGCTGGTCGTGGCCGACGTCGATGCCGATCACGCGGGTCGCGCCGCGCGCGAGCAGGCAGTCGGTGAAGCCGCCGGTGCTCTGGCCCGCGTCCAGACAGACCATGCCGCGCGGATCGAGCGCGCTGGAATCGAGTGCGCCGGCGAGCTTGACCCCGCCGCGCGACACGAACGGGCAGACCTTGTCGGGGTCCACCTCGAAGACCACCTGCGGTGACAGGTCGGTTGCCGGCTTGAGTACGATCGCCTGCCCCGCGGGATCGATCGCCGTCACCGCGCCCTCGACGATCATCGATCGTGCCCGCGTGCGCGACGCGGCCAGGCCACGTTGCACGAGTAACAGGTCGGCTCGCAAGACAGCCTCTGCGAAAAGCGGCGCCGTCGCGACCTCGCGGCCGCCGCGGCGCCGGTGCTTCCAGGCAACCGTTGCCGGTCGATCAGTAGCGGTAGGTGTCCGGCTTGTACGGCCCCTCGACCGGTACGCCGATGTAGCCGGCCTGCTCGGGCGAGAGCTCGGTCAGCATGGCCCCCAGCTTTTGCAATTGCAGGCGCGCGACCTTCTCGTCGAGATGCTTGGGCAGCGTGTAGACCTTGCCCCGCTCGTAGTAGTCGCGATGCGTCCACAGCTCGATCTGGGCGATCGTCTGGTTGGCGAACGACGACGACATCACGTAGGACGGGTGGCCGGTGGCACAGCCCAGGTTCACGAGCCGGCCCTGGGCCAGCATGATGATCCGCTTGCCGTCCGGGAAGATGACATGGTCGACCTGGGGCTTGATCTCTTCCCACTCGCATTTCGACAGCGAGGCGACGTCGATCTCGTTGTCGAAGTGCCCGATGTTGCAGACGATCGCCTGGTCCTTCATTCGGGCCATGTGGTCGTAGGTGATCACGTCCTTGTTGCCGGTGGCGGTCACGAAGATGTCGGCCTTGTCGGCGGCGTAGTCCATCGTGACGACCCGATAGCCCTCCATCGCGGCCTGCAGCGCGCAGATCGGATCGATCTCGGTCACCCAGACCTGTGCCGACAGCGCCCGCAGCGCCTGTGCCGAGCCCTTGCCAACGTCGCCATAGCCGGCGACCAGGGCGATCTTGCCGGCGACCATGACGTCGGTCGCGCGCTTGATGCCGTCGACCAGGGACTCGCGGCAACCATAGAGGTTGTCGAACTTGCTCTTG
>JACKLP010000013.1 GCA_024235875.1 Burkholderiaceae bacterium
GCTCGAGCCGATCGAGCTTCACCTGGCCGCTTTCGACGAACGAAGCCTTCATGACCTTCAGGGTGTCGGCGTCGCTGACCTCACCCGACGGAATTCCGCAGGCACCCATGAAGACGGCGGGCGCCAAAGCGAGCAAACGGATCATCTTGTTCATTGTGTTCCTCTCCTTCCGCGATCAGCGCTTGATGCCGGGAGCAGCCATCGTCCCGCCCTTGGCCCCGACCCCCAGATAGGTGATCAGGTCGACCGAGGTCTGGGACAGGTACTTCAGCTTGGGAAAACGCTGCTGGCGGAAGCAGTCGTACATGCGCCATTGCATCGTGCGAAGCTGCCCAAGCGAAACCCGGTAGGCCGGCCAAGTCGTGAACGCGGCACGGACCGGACCTTGCTTGGTCAGATTGGGCAGATCCTGGAGGCGGATACGCTGACCATCCACACCGTGGCACGACGCGCAAGAAAAATCATAGGGGCCGGCGCGATAGAAGAAGGTCTTCTCGCCACGCTTGTAGGACTCGATCTCTTTCGGATGCGACTGCGGCACGTTGGCCGGCATGCCAGCCGAGGCATCGACGACATAGGCCACCAGGTTCTCTATCTCGGTCTGCGGCTTGCCACGGCCCGCGAACGGCTTCTTGGTCACCGTACCGTAGTCACGTCCCTGAAGCGTGACCATGCAATGCACGAGCCGGGACTCGAGGTCCATCACACGATCGGCATCGGCGAAGTAGCGCGGTAATTCGGCGAACGCGCCCTTGACCACGCCGGGGCCCTTCCCGAGATCGCAGCCCTCGAGCGATGCGTTCTTGGGACCCTGACGCTTCTTCCACAGGCCCTCGCCCTTGAGCACCAGCAGCTCGGCCGGGTTCCCGTCCTGAAGCATCTGGCGATACTTCTCGATTCCCGCCTTCACGGCGTCGTTGTCGGTCGCCTGGGCCACCGGCGCCACGCCGGCAGCCAGCGCGAGCGCTAGCGCAGTTACAAAGGTCTTCCCCTGGTTCATTCCTATCTCCATCTCTGAACGGATCGACAGCCGGCCCGCCGCACCGAGGATGCAGCGTCAAACGGGCCCGACGCCGGCCGGGCCAGTGCGCCCCGGCCGACGCGCCGCCACGCGAATCACGGCTTCACATATACGTATTTCTCGACCGCCTGCAGGCGCGCGACCTCGGCAACGCCGGAGGGCACGATCGAAGCCTCCGGGATCACCGAATCGGGGCTGATCTTTCGCGACTTCAGCGTATTGGCACAGACGCGGAAATCGACCCCTCTCGCCTTTAGCGCCGCGACGGTCGCCGCGAACGGCGCGCCGTTCGGCGCCTTGGCGTCCTCGAGCAGGAAATCGATTCCCTTCGAGTGCGTCACGACGACGATCTTCGCCTTGGGATCCGCATCCAAGTGATTGCGGATGTTGCGAAGCGCCGCGTTGGCCTTCGTGTTCTCGTTGATGTGATAGACCGCCTTGATACCGTCGTCCGCTGCCCGAACGATACCGCCCGGCAAGGCTAGGGCGCTCGCACCGAGTACCATCAACAACTTGAGCACTGCTCTTTTCATCGTCTCCTCCCTGGTCCGGAAAATTCCGGAGCGCGCCACGCGCTCACCCATCCCGGGACACTCGCCGCGGCGACCCGCCACGGCCGTGCCGATCAGTTGACCGTCGCTTCGTCGGTGCGCTTGTCGCCCTTGTTGTCTACCCAGGACACGGTGATCTTGTCACCCTTCTTGGCACCGGCCACCTTGAACTGCAGGTAGGGGTTCTTTGAAACGGCTGGCCCCCAGTGCGCCTTCATCACGGCCTTGCCGTTGAGCGAGCAGGTCACCTCTGCAATGTGCCATGCCGGGATCAGCTTGCCGTCACTACCCTTGCGCTGACCGGTTTCCATTTCGTGTGCCATCAGCACCCGAACATCAGCGACGTCGCCCTTCATCCGGGCCCGGATCTTCATCGGATCTGCCATCTTGCCTCTACTCCTGATTGGTGTACCTGGATTCGATCAGCCGCCGCAGCCGCCGAGCGTGACCTTGATTTCCTTCTTGGCGACATAGAACTTTCCGCCCGCCTTGACCACGGCCGCGACATCCGAGCTTTGGCCCATCTTGATCCGCATCGAGACATCCGCGAGCGCACCGGGCATGATCTCGAACGCGCCAGCCAGGGCATTCGGATTCTTGTCGACCAGTACCGCGATCATCTCGGTGTTCGGGATCTTGCTGGTCACGTTGATCGGCACGACAGCACCGTTCTCGGCGATATCGGGCGCGTTCAAGACGACATCGCCGGACTCACCGGCACTGCCCGCACCCATTGCCGCCAAGGTTCCCTTGATGCCCTTGACCTTGAACAGCTCCGCCAGCGTTGCGGCCTCGGCCGTGCCCGGCCGGACCATGCCGATGCCGACCAGCGCAGCGTACAGGCCGGATCCTCCCGCCATCTGCAATACAGTACGACGCGTCTGCTTCATGTTGCCTCCTGTTTTGAAGTCGTCGACGAACGGCTCGATAGCCGCCATGTCGAATCATTTGCACCTAAATGGGTTAACCCGCAAGACTCTAATACCAAAATCGCAATAAGAAAATGGGGGATGGCCGAATCGCTTGCCTGCCCACTACTTCGCGCCCCCGAGAATCCAGCGCACGATCACTCGCACGTCGGACTCCGCGACCTGGGAATTCGCAGGCATCGCGATCTGCCCCCAGGTTCCCTGCGTACCTTCTCGAACCCGCTTGACCAGTAGATCCTCGGCCTTGGCATCACCTTGGTAGCGCTTGGCCACCTCGGCGAAGGCAGGCCCGACCATGCGAGACGCAACCGCATGGCACGCCATGCAATTGGAGTCGCGCGCCAACTGCGGCCCCGAGGGCGCCGCGCTCGCCGCACCCTTGGCCGCCCCGCCGGGCATGGTGCCCTGCCGAGCCGATTCACGCGCCTGCGCAAGCGTATCGGGCGCCGCACGCGTGGTGTCGGCGCCGCGCACGGGGCCGATCAGTCGATTCTGTTCGGCAAGATTTCCGTGCGCGTTGCGCGCATAGGCTGGAATACTGGAGCGAACATCTTGCGCGGTGCGACAATCCCGCATGCAGGCGTCGCCTTGAACGTCCGGCTTGCCCGAGACCTTCCACATCGGCTCGAACTTGCGCACGCCGTTCCGGTTGGGCAACCGCTTCTGCACGTCGCCGATATTCTGGTCGCTCAGAACGAAATCCTCGGGTACGACTTCTGCAAGGCTCAGCAGGTAGGCGACCACCGCATAGACCTCATCGGGCTTGAGCGACTTCGGCGCGTTCCAGGGCATCGCACGACGAATGTAGTCCCACAGCGTCGAGATCTTCGACAGCTTCATGAACGTGGTGCGGTGCGGATGGTTGCCCTGCGTCAATCCGGCCACCCGACCCGTCTCGATGTCGGCGGCGGTCGTGCCGCCAACGATCGGTGTGAACACCTCGTTTGATTCGGCAAACACCCCGTGGCAGGACGCGCAGCGCGCCTCCCAGATGTCCAGTCCGTCAAGTGCCGACCCCTTGCCCGGTGGTAGCCCCTTGAAGTCGCCGCGTACATCGATGTCCCAGGCCTTGATCTCGTCTGGCGTCGCGGCGCGACCGAGATTGGCCCATGGCGACGCCGTCTGCGCTTTTGACGCGGCGACGGCGCCCGAAGACCAGTTGGAACCGGCGAGAACGATGCAGGCGACGATTGTGCGAATGGTCGGGTTCATCAGTACACCTGCACGTTGGAAACCTCGCCCGACGGAGCCACTCGCCAGGACTGGATCGCGTTGTTGTGATAGATCGAGCGGGTGCCGCGCACCGCACGCAACTGGCTGATCTTCGGCTGGACATGCCCGGTTTCGTCGATCGCCCGGCTTTGGAGGATCGCCGGCCCGCCGTCCCAGACCCAGTCGATGTTGAACCGGGTCAGCGCCTTGGGCAGCGTCGGGCTTTCGAGCCGCGCGGTACGCCAATTGCGCCCGCCGTCGACCGACACATCGACGCGCTTGATCCGACCACGTCCGGACCAGGCCAGGCCAGTCACATTGTAGTAACCCCTATCGAGCAGGGTCTGACCGCCCGAGGGTGACGTGATGACCGACTTGACCTCCTGGATCGACGTGAATTGCCGGTGAATGCCATCGGGCATCAGATCGATGTAGTGCACGACCTCGTCCTTGGTGTCGAAGGGCTTGTCGCCGACCTCGATCCGACGCAGGTACTTGACCCAGGAGACCCCTTGCACGCCCGGCACCACGAGACGCAACGGGTAGCCGTTTTCGGGCCGAAGCATCTCGCCATTCATGGCCCAGGCGACCATGACGTCGTCGAGGGCACGATCCATATCGATGGTCCGGGTCATGGAGGATCCGTCGGCACCCTCGGCCAGCACGTAGCGACCGGTCTTCGTGTCGGCACCCACCACGTCGAGCAGCGTCGACAACAGGACGCCGGTGTACTCACAGCAAGAGAGCATTCCGTGCGAGTACTGGACCGTGGGAACGGCCACGTTGCCCCACTCCATGCCGGTGTTTGCCCCGCACTCGATGAAATGGATGCGCGAGACGGCCGGCATCCGCTGCAGGTCGTCCATCGTGAACACCCTGGATTCACGCACCAGCCCATGCACCATGAGCCGATGTTTGCTCGGGTCGATATCCCACCAGCCCTGGTGATGGCGCTCGAAATGAAGCCCGTTGGGCGTAATGATCCCGAACAGGCCTTGAAGCGGCGCGAAGCTAACCGAGGACGCCCCCACCCGCGTCAGCCCCGGGCTCTCGCGCCGCTGCAGATTGCGCTCCCATTTCGACGGCAGGCCATAGACGCGCGCCGTCACCGGTTGCCCAAGTCCGGTCGTATGGGCGGGCAGATTCAGGATGTTCGGGTCACCCTTCGCTTGCGCGCGTCCCGACCCGGCCGCCGTCGCGCCCGCGCCGAAGGCCAGGGCCTTGCCCATGAACGAACGCCTTGCCCGTCGAGCCGCGCGCATCCGGGTCGCGTCTAGAAAGTCTTCCGGCGCCTGCTGGATGCGCCCTGGCTGGGTCTGGCTGGAACTCATCGTCTGCCTGCTCCTGGAACTGTATTGCGCTTCGTGTTCGCGTCGGGTCCCGGGGGGCCTGCAGGCAGCCCGTCGACTGTATTCGTCGAGGTGCCATCGAGGTCACGCGCGAAAGAGATGAATGCTTCGGGTACCTGCCCCGACATCGCGACCTTGCTCGCAATATGGACGCACATCGTCCGGCACATTTCGGTCACGACCTCGTCGCCTACGCCGTAATAGGTGAAGGTCCCTTGCTTGCGGCGCGACAACACGCCCGACTGATACATCGTATTGAGATGCCGGGAAATGTTCGTCTGGGTGGCACCTGTGTCGGCAACGATCTGGGAGACGGTCTTCTCCTCGCGACAGATCGACTGCAGAATCCGGATCCGCATCGGCTCGGCCAGCAACGAGAAGTACCGGGCGACCGACTCCACCACCTGTGCCATGCCGTCCAAGCCTGCCCCCTGCGCATGTTCTCGAAGCCCGCCAATCACAACCACGAGCGACCCGCCACCGAATTACTTTATGCGCCGATGCGCATATAGTCAATTAGTGGATTTCCACATCGTTCCATGGCACGATCCTGCCGGGGCCCGCGTCAATCCAATCGATGATCAACACCCTACCAACACGCCAGGACCGGCGATCGTCCACGTTCGGCGCCCAGTGGCCAAACTTGCGTTCGATCGCGATCGCAACGGCATTTCTCGCTTCGGTCTTCGTTCCTGGTCCGGTTCAGGCGGGCGAGGCACTACCCGGCCCCTCGGCACTGATAGACGCCAGGGCGCAGGTTTCCCGCGGGATGCCGACGGTGCTGATGTTCTCGCTGCCGGGCTGCGCGTTCTGCGAGCGGCTACGCGCCGAGCAGCTCATTCATCTGCACCGCGACGCTGCAAGAATCGGCGTTCGCGTGGTGGAGCTCTCGATGACGGACCGTAGGCCGATACCGGGAACCGAGCCACCCGAGAGCCCGGCCGCCATGGCGCGTCGGCTCGGCGTGCGCCTGGCACCAAGCGTCTTGTTCGTCAGCAACGAGCGCGAGATCGCACCACGGCTCGAGGGCTACGGGTCGCCCGACTTCTATGGTGCGTACCTCGACGAGCGTACCGCTCAGGCACGCCAGGCCATCGCGGAACACGTCCGGCGCTGAACCGACGCTGCTGTGCTCGAGCCCGAGTGGATCGTCAATGAAAATGAGTCGACTCGGGCTCCACGTCCATCGGCATTTCGGCGTGCACGACCTCTCCTTTGCCATTCGGGAACAATGGCACCCCGCAGTCCTCGCAGAACTCCGGCTCGGTCGTCTCCGACCATGTACGCAGGTCCATCACGCCGACATCGCGCAGGGTCTCGCGAATTCGTTCGAACGGGGTCGGATCGTCGTCTTCGGACTCGGCGCCGAGCAAAGGCCACACGATGCCATGCGCAACCTCCTCGTCGTCATTGTCGACGGACAGGCCGATCCGGTATTCGTCGATGCGCTCGGTGCCGAACGGCGCAACGACGGCCCGGATCGCCGAGGCTTCGACGCCGAGCGCATGGGTCAGGAAGTGGACTCCAGCGCGGATCGCATACGGGCGCGCCCGGCGATCGGATTCGCGCAGGTTGATATGGTACGCGTCGGGCAGCAGGCACTCGAAGCCACAGCCCGGCAACATCGGCTCCAGGCTGGGGCGACCCTGCGCGACCCAACTCTCGAGGCACTGGACTCGGCTGGCGTGCTCCTGCGGCTCGTCTTCCTGCCAACGAAACGCGGGCCGACCCAGGGGAACCGCGAGAGCGCCGATCAGAAAGCGGGTATCGGCCAGCATGTCTGCGGTTTCCGGCAGCGATTTCTGGTCCAGACGGGCCCGGGTCGAGCGAATGGCCGCGTTTCCCAGCCGACGTGTCAGACGACGCAGTTCCGCGTGGTCCCTGGGCAGCTGGTCCAGGCTGAGCAGATAGGGCAGCATCGTGAAACGGGCTTCCCGGGCAAGCACATGGGAGCGCCACTGGAGCGCAAGCGCATCGGTGGTCTCGAGCGAGATTGGCCCGGAGGGGATCCGGAACCGCGTCCACGCAACGATGGGCGCGGACACCAGCAGCACTTGCCAAAGGGTGTCGCCTTCCTCGATGACCAGGCTCTCCGAGCCCTCCTCGACCGCCTCGATCAGCGCACCGTAGGCCTCGGCATCGGTCTGGTTGAGCCGCTCGAGCGCATCGTGCAACGCCCGCGGGTGCGCGCCGTCGAGCAGCTTGTCGATCCGAGCCGCGAGCTGCTGCTCCCAAAAGCGATCCTCGACGCGGCTACCCGAGTTCGCCAGCCCAAGCGCAGCCATTACCAGTCGCTCGGCGTCGGGCGAGAGATGGGTCTTTCGATCCCGGCCCGAGCGTGCGATTCGGGGTTCTTTCATCTGTTTTTCCTGTTTGAGCACCGAAGTGTAGCAACGCCCGACCGGCGGGTAGCGCCGATCGTACGCTGCCCAACCGGCAACGCCGGCCAGCGCGGCATACTTGTTCCCGATCGGGCGAGGACGAAACGCCACCCGGAGCCGCGACGCACTCGCTCATGCCGAAATCGAACCCGATGGTGCTCATGTCACTGCCGAGAAGACTTCTCACCGCGATCCTGCTCGTCGGCGGCCTGACCGCGCTGACCGCATGCGGCCCCGGTGCGACGCAAACAGGCAACGGCGCACAGGCCAAGAGCAGCGTCGAGTATCTGATCGACTACATGCGCGACTGGTACCTGTGGTACGCGAAGCTGCCCCAGGACATCGACCCGGCGTCCTACCCCTCGCCGGCCGATGCGCTCGCCGCACTGCGGGTCCCGGAGGACCGGTTCAGCTACATCGACGACGCGACCACCTACGACGCCTTCTTCGAGTCAGGCCGCACGGTCGGCTTCGGGATCGTCTACGGCCTGGAGTCCAGCCGTCTCGTGCTGCGCGTGGTCCAGCCCGCGTCGCCGGCAGGCCGGGCCGGGCTGCGCCGAGCAGATCGGGTCGTTTCAATAGATGGCACTTCGGTAGCCACCTTGCTGGCCCAGAACGGCCTGGATACCGCATTCGGTGCGTCTGAGCCGGGCGTAACGGTCCGCTTCGGCATCGAGCGCAACGGGGTTGCCTCCGAGATCGCGGTGACCAAGGACTGGTATGACCTCAGCTATGTGCTGGACTACCGGACGATCGATGTCGGTGGCCGTACCGTCGGCTACGTCAGCCTGTTCGCCTTCGCCGATCCGGCACCCCAGGCCTGGCGGAGCGCGATCGGCGCACTCGCGGCCGCGGGCGCCAGCGACCTCGTGGTGGATCTGCGCGACAACGGCGGCGGGCGGCTCCAGGCGGCCGCCGAGATCGGATCGGCGCTTGGCAACGGCCCACTCGCCGGTCTCACGATGGCGACACTGGAGTTCAACGATCGCCACCCGGAAGCCAACCGCAGCATCGCCTTCGTCGACGACGGTTTCGCCGGTCGATTCGACCGCATCATCTGGTTGACCTCTTCGAGCACTTGCTCGGCGTCCGAGGCGCTGATGGTCGGACTGCAGTCGTTTCGAACAGCGACCCGAATCGGGACGATGACTTGCGGCAAACCGGTCGGCTTCACGCCACCGACTTACGCCGGACTCGTCTACAGCATCGTGTCGTTCCGCTCGGTGAACGCCGACGGCTTCGGGCAATACGACGCCGGGCTCGCGCCCGACTGCGCGGTGTCCGACCCTGTGAATCACGCGTTGGGCGATCCGGCAGAGCCGCTGCTGGCCGCCGCGATCGGCTACCTGGGCGGTGCCGGATGCCCTGCATCGGCAGCGAATTCGTCGGTCAAATCGCTGGCTGGCGAAGCCTGGCGTCACCGCCACGGAATGGCGCGAATCACCGGATTGATCTGATTCAGTCGGCGCCCCAGAGCGACGGCCGGCCGGCTTCTGCCGCAATGTTCTCGACGAGCTCGAGATGGGCAGCCAGCTCGTCGGCATCCGGATGCACGACGACGAGCCCTTCGGGGGGCCATCCGTCCTCGTCGAATGCCACGACACGCGTCTGCCCTCGCTCGCCGTCCAGGATCGACAGGCTGTCCTGCCCCCGGGTCATGGCCAGGTAGACGTCGGCCAGGAGTTCAGCGTCGAGCAGAGCACCGTGCAGCTTGCGATGCGCGTTGGAAATACCGTAGCGATCGCACAGCGCATCGAGCGAGTTGCGCTTGCCTGGATGAAGTTCCCGCGCCAGGGTCAGCGTATCGAGGATTTCGTCACACAGGGACTCGAAGCGCCCGCGACCCAGTCTGCGCAGCTCCGCATTGAGGAAACCGACATCGAAGGGCGCGTTGTGGATCAGCACCTGCGCCCCGTCGACAAAGCCCAGGAATCGATCGGCCACATCGGCGAACAGGGGTTCGCTCTCCAGACGCTCACGAGTCAGGCCATGGACCGCCAGCGCCCCTTGGTCGATGTCGCGCTCGGGATTGATGTATACGTGCAGCGACCGGCCGGTAATGCGGCGATTGAGCACCTCGACACAGCCGATCTCGATGATGCGGTGGCCGTCTTCGGCCGACAGCCCCGTGGTTTCGGTATCGAGAACGACTTGGCGCAGATTCATCCCGGCATTCTAGCGCCGCGAGATAGCGGCGATAATCGGCTCGCCATCAAACCACACCGCCATCGACTGGAGCACTCGCTTGGAGCCGAGCCACGATCTGCGACATCCGGATGCCACGGCCATGCCCCGGTTTCCGGCCACGGCACGACCTGCCGTACGGGCCCTCGGCGCCTCGCGGATCCGGGAGGTGGCCAACGCTGCTATGGGTCGCAGTGATGTTCTGCCCTTCTGGTTCGGCGAACCGGACGCGGTAACCGCGAGCTTCATTCGCGATGCGGCACACCGTGCGCTCGAGGCCGGCGACACCTTCTATCACCACAATCTCGGGTCCGAGCCATTGCGCCAGGCGCTGTCAGCCTACCTGTCGGCCAGGCACCAGCCGGTGAGCGCCGATCGCGTGGCCATCACCAGCTCGGGAGTCAATGCCATCATGCTGGCGGCCCAGACCGTGGTCTCGCCCGGCGACCGGGTCGTCGCCGTCGTGCCACTTTGGCCGAACGTGACGGAGATTCCGGCGATTCTCGGCGCCCGAGTGCATCGCGTCGGACTGCGCTTTGCCGCACCCGATGCCACGGGGGCCCGCTGGCATCTCGACATCGAGGAATTGCTCGAGGCGCTGACGCCGGACACCACGATGCTGATCCTGAATTCCCCGAGCAACCCGACCGGGTGGGTCATGGGGTCCGACCCGATGGCGCGCGTTCTGGCTCACTGCCGTGAACGAGGAATCTGGATCCTGTCGGATGAAGCCTACGAGCGCCTGGTATTCGACGGCAGCCGACAGGCGCCGTCTTTTCTGGATGTGGCCGCCGACGATGACCGCTTGATCGTCGCGAACACGTTCTCGAAGGCATGGCAGATGACCGGCTGGCGACTCGGCTGGCTCGTACTTCCCGCGTCGCTTGCCGCCGACGTGGCCAAGCTGATCGAGTACAACACCTCCTGCGCACCCGGATTCGTCCAGGCTGGCGCTCTGGTCGCCGTTCGCGATGGCGAACCGCTGGTCCATTCGTTCGTCGATGAATTGCAAACCCGGCGGGACACCCTCGTCCAGGCGCTGCGCGAGATTCCAGGCGTGAGCTGCGACGTACCAGCGGGCGCCATGTATCTGTTCTTCTCGCTCGAAGGAGAGCGCGACAGCCTGGCGCTGGCAAAGCACCTGGTCCGCGACGCAGGCATCGGTCTTGCCCCCGGCTCGGCGTTCGGCCCCGAGGGCGAGGGCTTCCTACGCTGGTGCTTCGCGAGACCGGTCGAGCAGCTTCGGTCGGCGGCCGAACGACTCGCAGGCACGCTCGCCGGTCGATGACATGACGGGCGTGTAGAGGCGAGCGCCGAATCGAGTGGCATCGCCAGCGCCTGAAACCCGGGTCACGGAGTGCCCGGCGCTATTGGCGCAGTTGCGCCACGCCCAGATTGGCCAGTGCGTCGGCCCGTTCATTGCCGGGATGACCGGCATGGCCTCTCACCCAATGCCAGCGTATCCGATGATCCGACAGGAGCGCATCCAGGCTCTGCCATAGATCGACGTTCTTGACCGGCTTCCCGGCCGCGGTACGCCATCCCTTGGCCTTCCAGCCGCGCAACCATTCGGTCACGCCCTTCTGTACATACTGTGAATCGGTATGGATATCGAGGTCCGCCGCCCGATTCATCGCCTCGAGCGCGCGAATCACCGCCGTCAGTTCCATGCGATTGTTCGTGGTCTGCGGCTCACCGCCATGCAATTCGCGTCGATGCTCGCCCGACACCATGAGCACACCCCAACCCCCGGGGCCCGGATTGCCCTTGCAGGCACCATCGGTATAGATCTGGACCCGGGTCATCGCAAAGCCCCCGACGGGCTCGGTCGCCTCATATCAACTTCCCTCCTGTCGGAGCACTTGCCCTTTCTCACCACGAATTCTAACCTTGCCACCGGGGGGTTCCGAATGGTCATCGACACTGTCATTCAGAAGCAGCTCAACCGGTTCATCGATCAGTTGCGCGACGATGGCGAGATACCAACCGTGCTCGCGCTGCCGGGCGGCACCGAGGTCGCTCTCGGTCATTCGCCCACGGTGCTGGTGCGACTGAACACATGGAATGCCGCGCGTCACCTCATCAACCCGACGATGGAGACCCTAGGCGCTGCCTACGTCGAAGGCGAGATCGACATCGAGGGGCCGATCCGCGACGTGATCCGAGTCGCGACCTCGTTCGCGCGCGCCGGCGATCGCAATCAGGGACTGGGCAAGCTGCCCGAATGGATCGCGAAGCACTCGCGACGCAGCGACAAACAGGCGATCGAATATCACTACGATGTGTCGAACGAGTTCTATTCGCTCTGGCTCGACCCGTCGATGGTCTACTCCTGCGCCTACTTCCGAGACGGTGACGAAGATCTCGCGACAGCCCAGATGCGCAAGCTCGAGCACATCTGCCGCAAGCTGGTCATCGAGCCCGAGATGCGAATGCTCGACATCGGTTGCGGATGGGGTGCGCTGGCGATCCACGCGGCGCGCCACCATGGCGCTCGCGTACTCGGCATTACGCTGTCGGACAACCAGTACCTGCTGGCGACCGAACGCGTGCGCGAAGCCGGCCTCGAGGACCGGATCGAGATCAGGATTCAGGATTACCGCGACGTGGAGCCTGGCGCCGGATTCGACCGGATCAGTTCGGTTGGCATGTTCGAACACGTCGGCCTGAAGAACCTGCCCGAGTATTTCCGGGTCGTGCACGATCTGCTCAAGCCGGGGGGCGTGACACTGAACCACGGCATCACTTCGGTCGATGTCGACAACCGAAGCGTCGGGCTCGGCGCCGGAGACTTCATCAATCGATACGTGTTCCCGGACGGCGAACTGCCACATGTTTCGCTGGCCATCCGCGAGCTGTCCGCGGCGGGGCTGGAACTCACCGACGCCGAGTCCCTGCGCAGGCACTACGCGCGAACCCTGTGGGCTTGGTCGGAAGCGTTCGAGGGCAACATCGAAGAGCTCTCCCGCATTGCCGGTGAACGCAAGACCAGGATATGGCGAGTCTACCTGGCCGGCTGCGCGCAGGCCTTCGCGTACAACTGGCTCAACATCTATCAGTTGCAGGCGGTACGCCCGAAGCTCGAGGGCTCGACGATGACATCTCCGTTGCCGATGAGCCGCGGGTACATGTACGCGCGCTGACGCCAAGACGAGGCTCGGCGGAGAACTCGGCGGTGTCGAACTGCGCGCTCGAGACCGCGACCTGCGCACGGGTACGGCGGCGACTCTTCCAGGCAGGTCCGATCAGGCGCATCGCCCGCACCCGCTTGACCGCAGTGACACAGTAGACTGCGCCGCAGATCGGCCACCAGCGATCACCTGCCGCCTCGAAGAACTCGCTGCGAGCGAGCCACTTGCCACTGCGAAACGGTGGTCGGTAGCAACCGTAGCGGCCGCGCTCGATATCCAGGTCGAGCAGCTTGCACCAGTCACGAAGGCGCGGCAGCGCAATGAAGTTGGGCGCGCCTGGCACGAGCCGCGGCCATGCTCCGATCGGGATCCGATCATGGACTCCCCACAAACTGACCGGATTGAAGCCCGTGATCACGACTCGCCCCTCCGGGCGGAGAATCCGCTCGACCTCGCGAAGAAGCTGGTGCGGGTCCTCGGCGAAGTCCAGCGCGTGCGGGAGGACGACGAGGTCGACCGATTGTTGAAGAATCGGCAACTCGTCGAAGCGCTCGACGATGATGCGTCCCGGCCCCCGACGCAATGCATCCGTGTATGCCTGAACCGCGACCTGCGGTGGAGTTTCCGCTTCGGTCATGCACCGACCGGCGTCACCCGGGTCGCGCTCGGTTCCGGTACCGGGTGATCCAAGCTGCACTTGCGCACCGGCTGCGTCGACGACCAGCGCTCGGCTCGGCATCCGATTGTTGGCGAGCGCCGCCAGCGAGGGCGTACCCAGTTGTAGCGCCACATAGCCGAACAGGTCGGCGACACAAGCGTCCAGCTGGGACTTCTCCCATTCGAGTACATAGCGGCCGGCGTCGCTGCCGAGCCACTGGGCCCAGGCCTCGGCGCCTATAATTCCGTCTATCTTGTCCCTATCGAACTTCATCCCACTCCGATGAGCGAAACAGAACAATGGCAGTTCGCGCCGCCCCCGCACCCACTGGTGATCGGCGTTCCGGCATTCTCAGACAATTACCTCTGGATCCTGCATGCCGCCGATGGCGACGCTGCGGTGGCGATCGACCCGGGTGACGCCGCCCCGGTGCAAGAAGCACTGGAGCGCAACGGCCTGCGCCTGACGGCCATTCTACTGACCCACCACCACATGGACCACGCGGGTGGCGTCGAGGCTCTCGTCGAGCGATGGCATTGCCCGGTCTACGGACCGCGCGACGAAGACATCGCGGGCATCACCCATCCCGTCGGCGATGGCGACATCCTGGATCTGGACGAACCGCGCATCGGGTTCCGGGTCATCGGTGTACCGGGTCACACCAGCGGACACATCGCCTACTACGCCACCTCGCACGGTGGCGACGCTCGTGGCCTGCTGTTTTGTGGAGACACCCTGTTCGCCGGTGGTTGCGGTCGCATCTTCGAGGGGACGCCCGCACAGATGCTCGACTCCCTCGAAAAGCTCGCGGCCCTGCCCGCGAGCACGCTGGTCTTCTGCGCCCACGAGTACACGGTCTCCAATCTTCGCTTCGCGGCGGCGGCCGAGCCGGATTCGGAAGCCGTCACCCGACGGGTCGCCGAGGCGCTCAGGATGAGGGCGCTCGACTTGCCGACGGTGCCGTCGAACATTGCCATCGAGCGCTCGACCAACCCTTTCCTGCGCCACGACGCTGCCGGGATCGTGGCGACACTCGAGGCGCGACAGCCCGGCCTGGCCGGCGCGGCACCGGTCGAGCGGCTGGCCGCATTGCGCGAATGGAAGAACGGCTTCCGGTGATCCATGTGCAGCAACCGCACGGGTTCGGTCCACCCGGGGTCGCGTACCGACCATTCGACCCGGCGGGGCCACCGTGCGGCGGTCATGCGCCTTGACCGGTGCCGGGCCGATCCTTAGCATCGATCGCGCGCCCTCTTGAAACTCCCAGGAGCATTCGTGTTTGATGCGTCTGCCGTCATGACGCACGGCCCCGGTCGCGCTGTCTCGAAACGCGCGCGTGGCCTGCCTGCGACGCCCGTTAATGGTGGCGTTTCGCGGGCGACGCAGGTCGCCGCCCTTTGCCTGGCCCTGAGTCTGGGGGCCTGCGCGAGCCTGGACGAATCGAACGATGGTCGGGTCGCTCGCATCGAGACGCGCGACATATCCGTTGGCTATCCGCAACAATCGACGCACGTGCCGTCACGGCCCGGTCCGAGTGCCTCGACCGGCGTCGTGGGCCCCGCTGCGGCGGCCCCGAACGCTACGCCCGCCAAACGGGCGGGAACAGGCCGAGCGCCAGGCAAGTCGGCTCCGGCCAGCGCGGCCGCGACGCTGGCGAATTCGAGCACCAACGCTCCACTGCCGACCACGGAGAAGGCAAAACCGCCGCTGGTCGCACTCAGCGAGCTTCCCCTCGACGCCGCGACCAAGCGCCTGTCACGATCGCTCGCCGCAGATTTCCAGTTTACCGGTAGCGCGCGGGCCGAAGCGCTGATCACGCCAGGCATCGACTCCGTCGAGCGCCCGGCGCCAGGAAGCCTGTGGAATCGGATCCGAGCCGGTTTCGCGATGCCCGATCTGCCCAGCACCCGGGTGGCTCGGATGGAACGGATGTACCTGTCGGACCCGGCCGCATTGAAGCGCATGTTCGAGCGCGCCGATCGTTACCTGTTCCACATCGTGGAGGAAGTGACCCGTCGCGGCCTGCCGACCGAGCTTGCCTTGCTGCCATTCGTCGAAAGCGCGATGAACCCCGCCGCCGTGTCATCGGCCAAGGCGGTCGGTCTGTGGCAGTTCATTCCCTCGACCGGGAGAGCCTTCGACCTCAAGCAGAACTGGTGGGTCGATCATCGACGCGACGTCGTTCGCTCGACTCGTGCTGCGCTGGACTACCTCGAGAAGATTCATGCGATGCACGGCAACGACTGGTTCCTGGCATTGGCTTCCTACAACTGGGGAGAGCACGCGGTCAGCCGAGCGGTCCGACGCAATCATGCACGCGGGCGCGGCACCGACTATCTGAGCCTGCCGATGCCCCGCGAGACGCGCAACTACGTCCCGAAGCTGATTGCCCTGAAGCATCTGGTCGAGCGCGCCGACGAATTGCGTCTGCCGCTACCGCCGCTCCGAGACGAGCCCTACTTCACGAGTCTGGCGATCGCTCGGCCGATGGACCTCTCTCTGGCCGCTCGCTTCGCCGGCATGGACGTCGATGATTTCGTCGCCCTGAACCCGTCGCACAACCGGCCCGTCATCGCATCGGCCGGCAATACGCACCTGAAGCTTCCGACGGACCGCCTGGACGCATTTCGGCTGGCACTGCACCAGCATGAAGCCGCGTCCAAACCCCTGGTGACTTGGCATCCTTACACCTTGAGGTCCGGCGACACGATGCAACGCGTGGCCTCCAAGGCCGGCATCTCGACGCTGGCGCTGATGAAGGCGAACGGCCTTTCGCCCAGGCGCCAGATCCTGCCGGGCACGCGCATCCTGGCTCCCCTGAAGGGGCCGGAGACATCGACCCAGATCCAGGGATTCGTCGGCCCGCGAGTCGTCGAGGTCGTCCACCGCCCCAAGCTCTACCACCGCGTCCGACGGACCGACACCTTGGCCCGGATCGCCCGGCGCTACGGCACATCGACGTCCGCGATCGCCAAGATGAACGGTCTACGGCGCGGCACGATTCGGCCCGGCATGCGCCTGCTGGTCCGTCAGGCGACCAGCTTCCGATCGGTGACCGACGAGCGAGGCCGTCGTCAGCTCGCGACCCTCGAAAAGGCCCGGAAGGCGCCCCCGAAGGCGGCCCCGGTCGCCAAGAGGCCGCGAAAGCGCGCGGCAGCAGGTGGAAACGCACGAGCGAGCGGCAGCGTGCCGGCCGCCGCCACCGTGCTGGTCGGCGGCCGCGCCAAGCGCATCGACAGCTCGGCCGCTCGAAAACGCCGGCGCATGTAGGTCTGCGAGCGCCGGGCGCAGGCGTCCGGGATCACGGACCTCATCGAAACCGGGGCTCGACTCAGGTGTCGACCGGGGAAGTCGCGCGTCCGTATAGATCGTTGAAGCGGACGATGTCGTCCTCCCCGACGTAGTCCCCGCGTTGCGGCTCGATCATGACCAACGGAAGCTTGCCGAGGTTGTGCAGGCGATGTTCGCTTCGATGGTGGTGCATCTGCATCGAGAGCGACGCGCCGGGCTTGACCTTGCCGACCGTCGTGTTGCCACCCTCGTCCGCCGGCAATTGTTCGGCAAGCGCCCTCCAGGAGCCGATGTCACTCCAGCCGAACTCCGGGCGCAATGCGACGACCTGCTCGGCACGCTCCATCAGCGCATAGTCGATCGAGATATCCGGCAGCGCGGCGACAGCATCGCGCGCGAAGCGCACCTCGAGGGTGCGGCTCGGGGTTCCATGGTCGGTACCGCCTGCGGCCGTTCGCGACGATGCCGACTTCCAGACGCCTTGCGCCGCCCGTGGAACATCCGGCGCATGCCGCGACAAGGCGTCCAGCAACACGTCGGCCCTGAAGCAGAACATGCCGCTGTTCCATGCGTAGTCACCTTGCTCCGAGTAGCGCAGAGCAGTTTTCAGATCGGGCTTTTCCACGAACTGTCGCACCCGGTATCCGTTTGCCTCGCCCAGTGCGTCACCCAGATCCAGATAGCCGAAGCCGGTTTCAGGCGCGCTCGGTGAGATGCCGAACAGAACGATCTCACCCTGGTTCGCGAGCAGCGCTGCAGCCGTTGCCGCTCGAGCGAACGCATCGACATCCGCGATGAGATGGTCGGCCGGCAGCACGAACATTGCCGCGTCGGGGTCAGATTGCGGCCCCCAGTGCGCTGCGAGCGCAATCGCGGTTGCGGTGTTGCGACCGATGGGTTCCAGCAGCTGCGTGACCTCGAGCCGATCGAGCGCTGGCAGCTCGAACACCTCTTCGCTGGTCTTGAAAGCGTAGGCTTCGTTCGCGACGATACACAGGCGCTCGGTCGCCATCGTACTGGCACGAAGAAGCGTTCTCGGCAGCAGGCTCTCGCCGCCACCGAGCCGAATGAAAGGCTTCGGGTAGGATTCCCTGGAAACCGGCCATAGCCTGGTGCCGCCCCCCGAAAGTATTGCTGGCAGCAACATCAACGCCTCGTTCGACCGCCCGCAATCAGTGCAGGCCTCTCAGGCAATCCAAGTGCAGAACGATTGCGCTCGCCGCTCCCGGGCGAACCGGAAGTCTCTCGTAGCACCGTCCGTCACTCACTTGTTGCGTTTGATCCCCGGTCGGTGGAGATTCCCGGACAAACGCTTTAGAGTCCCTTCCCGAAACCCAGATACCATCCGCTCGGACATCGCGAGACCATGCCCATGAAGCTGAAGAAGGCGGTATTTCCCGTTGCTGGACTCGGAACCCGCTTCCTTCCAGCCACGAAGTCGATCCCGAAAGAGATGTTGCCGATCGTCGACAGGCCGATCATTCAGTACGCCGTCGACGAGGCGATCGAGGCCGGCTGCGATACCTTGATCTTCGTCACCGGCCGTTCCAAGCGTGCCGTCGAGGACTACTTCGACCGAAACCCGGAACTCGAAGCAGAGCTCGAAGCGAAGGGCAAGCTGGAGGCGCTGCAAGTCGTTCGCGACATCATCCCGTCGCACGTGAAAGTGCTGTTCGTGCGCCAGCCGCAACCGCTCGGCCTCGGACATGCGGTGCTGTGTGCCGCCCCGATGATCGCGCGCGACGAATACTTCGCCGTGATGCTTCCCGACGACCTGATCGACGGCTACCCGGAGGGCGTGCTCAAGCAGATGCTGCCGGTTGCCATCGAAAACCAGGCATCGGTCGTTGCGATCGAGCAGGTGCCTCCGGAGGACGTCTCCAAGTATGGGATCGTGGAACCGTCATCGCAGGATGGCCAGCTGATGAAACTTCGCGCGATCGTGGAGAAGCCGGCAGTCGATTCAGCGCCGTCGACGAGTGCCGTGGTTGGACGATACATCCTGCACTCGAGCATTCTGGACACCCTCGAGAATCTCGAACCCGGCGCGGGCGGCGAGATCCAACTCACCGACGCCTTGGCGCAGCAGATCGACTCGCCCGGACTATACGGCTACCGTTTCGGCGGCAAACGATTCGACTGTGGCAGCAAGCGCGGCTTTCTGGTCGCGAACATCCATTTCGGGCTCAACTGAAGGCGCGTCGCAGCGCGGGCGCGGTCTTCACCGTTTCCGCTAGCCGGGCGACGAGTCGATCGCATTGCATGCGCCCGGATCGTCGGACGGCGTCTGAGCGTCGCTCGCGCTGTGCCTAGCTTGCTCCCCGATGGGCGAGACATCGGTGCCACTGGCGTCTGCCCCCCGAGCAGGACTGTCATCGTGGATCGAACCGGTCGAACCCGCACCGGATGCGGTTGATCCGTTCGACGTCGGACCCGGTACCGAAGAATCATCGTGCGCGCCAGTCACTGGGTCAGACACGCTCGCCGAGGGCGAGCCTTCGCTGCCCGTTGCGATCGGGCCGGCTTCGGTACCCGCGTCGGCACTCCTACCGGCCTCTCGCCAGTCGGCGTCATCGCGAGCGCTCGACTGCATCCGGGAAATCGCATGGACGCGAACCGGCCAGTAGGGCCGAACGATTCCGTCCGCGCCAGCGAACTGGTAGAACCGACATCGCCAGGGTCTTTGCACCCCATCGAGCCGCGCAGGCCGAACCTGCACCGGGCCTAGCCACCGCGGATTCTGCACTTCACAAGCGTCGACATGGCGCATGATCCATGCCCACAGTCGACCAACAAAGGGCACCACCAGCGGAAGACCCGCATCGACTCGCAGCTTGAGAAGGTTGGCGTCGAGCAGGCTCAGCCCGGAGCGCGCCCCTGTCGATGCGTCGCGGTACCGAAGATTGTCATTCGGAATCTCCTGGACCCCGGCAATGAGTTCGCCGTACGGATCGCGCGCAGGGACCGCCCAGTCCGCGAAGGCATCCGGGTCCGGCGACAGCCGCGAGAGTTGCAGCACCCCGCCCGCCATCTGGGTGTGAAGACGCGCGAGCACGAGTGGGCGAAGTGCCGAAGCCGTGCTCGATGCATTCTCCGGCGCCAGCCTCGTGCGCCAGCCAAGCGCCAGCCCCTCGATGACCGCCGCCCGACTCGCATGACCCACCGCACCGCTGCGCGCCCCCGCCTCGAGTGCGAGCTGGAGCACCTCGCGACCATGCCAGACCAGGCCGGCCTGCACCGCACCCAGCACGAGAATCAGGATGACCGGTAGCGCGAGCAGCCACTCGAGGCTTGCGACGCCGGTCGCGTATCGAGGCGCAGCCCGGCCGACATTGGCCGACCCGGCGCCGGCGGGTCGACGGTTCAGGCGCTCACACGCGTTCTCGATCATGCAATGAAAGCCGTGAGCCGGGTCGCAAGACCGGCCAGTTTTCGAGGGCGCCTGCACGCATCTCGATCACCGAGTTCGCTTCAGGGCAGGCACTCAGCCTCCAAGGACGAAACCCGCCTACCGCGCGAATCACACGAAGACCGCAATCGAGGTAGACGAGATCCAAGGATTGCGACAGACCGATGCCATGCACCGAGCGACAGGGAACGAGCCAGTACCCCGTCATATGGTCGCGCGGTTCCCGGCCGAGTACGCCTCGCAGGCGTTCGGTGAAGCTCGCCAGCATCAAGAGATCGGGGCCATCTGTCACGAATCGATCGTGTTCGATGCGGCATCTCAGCCGCTCGATGCGAGGGCCTCGCGTGCGAACTTCAGAACCCATGCGCCAGCAGCCGGTCGACGATCGGAAACAGGAGAACCGCGAACGTCCCTGGAAAAATGAACACGACGAGCGGAAACAGCAGTTTCACCGGTGCCTGCATCGCCGTTCGCTCGGCGGCGAGGAATCTTTCGTTTCGGCGCTGCTCGGCCTGAGCACGCAGCAGCGGCCCCAGGCTCGTCCCCTGGCTTTCAGCCGAAGAGAGCGCCGCCACGAAGCTGGTGACGCCGAGCAGGCCGACTCGCTCGGACATCGCGCGTAGCGCTTCGCTGCGCGGGCGGCCTGCCCGCACGTCACGCAGCATTCGAGACAACTCCTCGCGCATCGGACCCGGCGGCCCGATGGCAACTGCTTGACCGATCGCGCTGGCGGGGTTCATGCCCGACTCGACGCCGAGCGTCACCAGGTCCAGCAGGAACGGGAGCTGTCGACGGATCTCGCGCCGCCGTACGCGCGCGCGATCACGGAGATCGACGACGGGCAACCAGAAGCCGAGCGCGGCCGGCGCCACGACCAAGACCGACGAGGCCCCTTCGACGCGAGTCAACACGACGGCCGCCGCGGCCATCGCCAGGGCTGCAAACAACATCCTGGCGCCCAGGTAGTGCTCGACCTGGAGCGAGAATTCGAGCCCCGCTCGACGCAGGTCGGCATGCCAACGCGCCGCCAAGGTCTCGACGATCAGTGGCTTGCATATGACACCCGCAAACGCGATCGGCCACCAGAGTGCTCTCCACAACCCCGGCGCGGGGTCGAGGGCCGCATTCGGCGCATCGCGGGTCGCGGAAATCGACGCCGCCAGGGCGCACGCACCGGCGAGCGCGAACAGGCCCAGCCCGGTCATCGAGATCAACCACCATGCGTCGATCCGTGCGCCACTCATACGTCGATCCTGACGATGCTGCGGATCATCAGGAGGCCGACAATCTGCGCGCAGAGCACGCCCACGCAAACGACACGACCGGCCCAGGTCCCGGTGAGGCTATCCAGCATCGTGGGCTCGATGAGCGCCAGCAGACCGACGATGACTGCGGGCAATCCCCCCATCACCCAGGACTGCAAGCGACCCTGGGCGGTCAGCGCTCTGACCTTGCCCTCCAGTGCGAGCTTTCGTCGGGTTGAATCGGCCAGCGAGTCGAGTGTGTCGGCGATACCTCCGCCCGTACGATTCCCTAGCTTCAGCGCCGCGCACAGCAGTACCGCTTCCTCGAGTCGCACGCGCCTCGAAAGTCGATCGAGGGTGCGCTCGAAGCTCGCTCCCATCCTTTGCTCACGCTGCATCAGCGCCAACTCTTGCCCGGCCGGCGGCGCCATCTCGTCGGCGATCTGCGCGATCACGACCGATAGCGCGTTTCCCGCCCGCAGGCCACCCGAGAGGAGATTCAGCAGCTCGGGGACCTGGGCTCGAAACCGCAGGGCGCGACGCCGCTCGACCCAGGCGATGAGCAGGCGCGGCAGCAAAGCCACCGCCAGAGCCACGAGCATTGCGGCTAGGACGCTGCCCGAGAGCAGCCAGACACCCGCCGCCGAGATCAGCAGGGCCGTGCCGTTGATCGCGAGAAGGCGTCCGCGGTGCACGAACACGAAGGAGCGACCAAGATCCGCGGCCAGCCCCTCGCCCAGGCGAAACCGCAACCCTCGAACCCAATCGGGGACGACGGCCGCCAAGGCGGCGCCACCCGCTGCCGCTGCAACGAAGGCCGAGACCAGGACCAGGGGATCGTCATTCATGCGAAACCCCTCGAAAAGCAATCGAGGGTCACGGGCCGCCCCTCGTCGGCCAGTTGCTCGAAGAAGGTCGGCATGTGCCCGCAGCTCACGAAGCGTCCGCCCACCCTTCCGGCGGCGTCGAATCGACGCTCGAACCTGAACAAGGGTTGCATCTGGATCCGGCCACCTTCGACACCCGTGATCTCGGCGATCTCGACGATACGTCGAGATCCATCCGGCAGTCGCGCCTGCTGGACGACGACATCCACCGCCGATGCGATCTGGTCGCGAATCGCAGGGACCGGTATGTCGACGCCGGCCATCAAGACCATGACCTCGAGACGCGCGACGACATCCCGGGGACTGTTGGCATGCACGGTCGTCAGCGAGCCGTCGTGGCCGGTATTCATCGCCTGCAGCATGTCGAGGGCTTCGCCGCCACGACACTCACCGACGATGATCCGGTCGGGACGCATACGCAGTGCATTCCTGACCAAGTCGCGAATCGTGACCTCGCCCCGCCCCTCGGCATTTCTGGGGCGAGCTTCGAGCGCAACCAGGTGCGGGTGGCGCAAGCGCAATTCCGCCGCATCCTCGACGGTCACGATTCGCTCGCCCGGATCGATGAGGTTCGAGAGGAGGTTCAGCAGCGTAGTCTTGCCTGACCCGGTGCCACCGGACACCAGGATGTTCTGGCGCGTTCGAACGCAGATGTCGAGAAACGAAAGCATGTCCGCCGACGCCGATCCCTGTCGGACGAGGTCCTCGGGCTCGAACACGCGCGCATTGAATCGACGAATCGTGATCGTGGGCCCCTTGATCGCCAGTGGCGGAATGATCGCGTTGACCCGCGATCCGTCTGCCAGCCGCGCATCGACCATGGGAGAGGACTCGTCGATACGGCGCCCCAGCGGAACCACGATTCGTTCGATCACCGAGCGGATCGCCTCGGCACTGCTGAAGCGCACGGCCGACGCTTCCAGCTTTCCGTTGCGCTCGACATAGATCGACTCGATGCCGTTGACCATGATCTCGGTGATGCTCGGATCGGCCAACAGGCGCTCGAGCGGTCCGAGGCCCACTGCCTCGTCGATCAGTTCGTCGATCAGACGATCCCTGTTCGGTAGGGCGGAAAAGGCATGGTCCGCCTCGATCAATTCGAGAAGTTGCGCGCGCAACGCGGCGCCCAGTGCCTCGGTCGACAGATGCCGAACTTCCTGGCGCCGCAGATCGAGCCTGGCCAGCAGTCGACGGTGCAACTCGCGGCGAGCATCCATCCACGCAGGGGTCTCGGACGCCTGGGCGTCAGTGGCAAGTACTGGGGCACGCGGCGCCGGCGGCGCGGTCGCGCCTTCAGCTCGCACCTCGGGTTCGCTCGCCATGCCCTTGTCAGCGCCGTCGACATGACCGACGCGCAGAACGCGCAGGGTGAAGCCGCCGATCCGGATTTCGTCATCGACCGCCAGTGGTCCGTGCTCGCTGATTCTTTCGCCGTTGACGACGGTACCGCCCAAGGTACCGCAGTCCGCCAGTACCAATGCGGGCCCCATTCGGCGCAGTTCGGCGTGAACCCGCCCCACCCGCCAGCTAGGCAGGCACAGCCCGCGATCCTTCTGACGCCCTATCCGGCACGGAAACTCGGTCACGCAAACCGTTCTGGCCGGCTCACCGTCGCATTGAACGCTCAGCTCCAGCATGCTCAGTACCCCGAATCGACGAGTGAGCGCCAAGCCGTGGGCGCCAGGTCCGAGCCAGATGCCCCGCCCGGCCGCAAGGGCTGCGCGGTGGAAGACAGGGTCGTCGGCGCCGAGGAGTCGATGAAGCGCGGGGTCACGAAGACGACGAGGTCGGATTGCTGATCTCTGAACTGTCGAGACCTGAACAGATGGCCGAGGATGGGCACCTCGGCCAGCCCCGGCACCTTGTCGATGCTGCCGACCGATTCCTTGGTAACGAGCCCCGCAATGACCAGTGTCTCGTTCTCGCGCAGATTGACTTCGGTCTCGGCGCGTCGCTTCAGTAAGCCGGGAATGTCATTGACCTGGACTTCGAAGTTGACCGAAGAGATCTCGGTCGCGACCTTGGCGCTGATCATGCCGTCACCACTGACCAGCGGCGAGATATCGAACTTGACCCCGTATTCCTTGAACTGCACCGATACGGCGCCCAGCCCACTCGTCTGTGGAATCGGCAACTCGCCGCCGACCACGAAGCGAGCGCTACCGCCGGAGCGGCAAGACAGACGCGGCTCGGCAAGAACCACGGCATCGCCCGTCTGCTGCATCAGGTTGATCATGGACCCGATGGTTGTGGCGATCCCGAACACGCCAGCCAGGCCGTTGACGCCGGCTCGTGCCTCCAGCCCAGCGGCGGCAGCCGGCCCGCCGGCACGAAACGCCGCAGCGCGATGGGCATCGCCGATCAGACCGAACGCAGGCCCTTGCATCGAAGGATTCCAGTGCACGCCGATGTTCTCCAGCGCGGAGCGCTTGAGTTCCACGATGCGTACATCCATCGCGATCATCCGTTCGACGCCGACCGGGTTGAGCAGGCTCACCACTTCGCCGTCCAATGACGCGATGGCCTTGACTCGGGCGACTTGGTCCGCAGTGACCCGGTCGCCATCAATGACGACCTTGCCATTGATGTTCTGGATCCGCAGGTTCGCGTCGGCGGCAAGCATGGCCCGGACTTGGTCCAACAATCGATTGGACTCGGGTGAGACGACCCGAACCATGTACTGGTGTTGCCGGCCCCTGTGGCTCCAGAGGTGTAGGCTGCTGACGCCCTCGGTCTCCGGGACGACCAGTACCTGCTTGTTGTCCATCGCCGTGGCCTGGATCACCCTGCCATTGCCGACCGCAATCCGACGAACACCCGGCATCTCGATCACCTGCGCCTCGCCCACGCGCAGGAACAACTCGGTCACGGCGACTCGACTTGCCGGCGCAGGCGAAACGCCGATCGCGAGGGGGGAGACGCCCTGGCCCCACACGCGCCCCGATGGGAAGGCACTCAGTACGAAACCGAGCCCGATCAATCCGGCAACGCAGCGACGGTAGCCGCGGCAAGCCCGGTTGGGCGCATTCATCGTCGGTCTCCGTTCGCCGATCCGGAAGGCGCCAGCCCAGACGCTGCACCTGGCCGCCCATTCTTGCCTCGTCCCGGTCCAGGCCGATCGACACTGGATACCTGTAGTACGCCGCGTCCACCCACGATGAGCTCGAGGCCCTTGTCACGCCGGGCATGACTTCGCGTGATGCCGAGCAAGGCTTCGAGATCCAATCCGCGCGCGCTCGTCCTGGCGCGGTCGGTCGGATGCCGCAACAGCGCAGTGACCCGGCCACTTCTTTGCGCCACGATGAGACGCTGCGCTTGCTCGGGCGAAACCTCGACGGTGATCGACTGGTATCGCTCGATGCGTCGGCCGGCCTCGGGTGCGTCGACGTGCCGACCGGTCGCGAGCACCAGCACGTTTTGCATCAGCACCGCTGTACGCTCGACCTCGCGCGTATCGACCCCTTGCACCCGTGCCGACAGCATCAGGTCGATCCGATCGCCCGGCAGCAGCATGCCCGATATGCCATTGACCTCGTCGACCGCGATGGTCATCGCACGCACGCCATGATGCAGTCGAGTCGAAAAGGCTTCGGTACGCGCGCGCATGACGATGCCCGAGAAGAGTGGCTCGCCGGCGCGCATCGGCTCGCGAAGCCGACGACCGATCAGCGGATCGAAATCGCTCGGGTCGACAACGCCTGGTGGCAGGTACATGGCCGGGACCTTGCGCGTGGCCATGGTCTCGGGATCCACCCGCGCGCCGGCAGGCAGGTCACGCTTGGCCACGACGACGAATGCGCTTCGTCCTCGCTGCTGCAGCCGATGGCGCTCTTCGCCGACGCGCGCATCCAGGTAGCGCTGCGCGCCGAGCGTGCCTGCCAAGCCAGCGAGCAAAGCGATACCCCACAACAAGGGCAGGCGAAATCGGGACAGGACTCTGATCGGTTTCATGGTCGAGACAAGCCTTCGGTGAATAGCCTGAACGCGCTCGTGAGCGCTTCGAGCAACTGCGCGACAACCCCATCCGGCATCGCGTAGAGCGCAGCGGCAAGCACGAGGATCACCACCAGGTACTCGAGGGCTACCTGGCCGCGGATCATGGCGCCCTCCCGAGCGTTGCATTGCGACGCGTTTGCCAGTAGACGACCAGGATGGTCTCGCCCTGGCCCCGGTGTGCCGTGATTGCAATGCGCGTTTGCGGGCCCTCCAGCCACACGACGGGCAAGGACGCGACACCGGTGTCATGCGGGGTCATGTCGCGAAGCCCTCCCACCACACCGCGCCTGGCACAGGCGGCCACCGCAGCCGCCGGTGTATCGGTGACCTGATACAAGGCGACGCAGGCGCCGGCGTCCACCTGGATCGGCCCGGGGCTCGGCGTCCGGCGGGAATCGGTCGGCAGCACCCGGTCCAGCAGCGCGAGTCGGCAAGTTGCAGGCGCCGGATTGCCACGCGCCAGCGTCGGCCGAATGAGGGTTCTGGCGCGAATGATTCGAGCCGAGCCGTCGGGCTGGTCCGAGAGCCGAATGGTCTCCAGGACTCCGCCCCTGAGTCGGGAGACAGCCTGCCATCCCGGCCCGGCCACTGCGTGGACGGCTGCGTCGCGCTCGGCGCGCCAGGCGCTCGCGATTCGCTTGGCCATCGCCGGCGCCGTTCGCGGCATCGAGCCGATCTCCAGGCTCAGCGAGCCCAGGGGCGACGGCAGCCCGGCGGCGACTCGTTGCCAGCGCACGGTGTGCATCGCGGATTCAGCGGCGACCGACGGCATATGGGCAATTTGTGCCAGAACCAGGCACATGGGCTGTATGCAACGTAGGCGATGCGCGCCAAGGAATCGCGAAACGGACGTAAACGCACCGGGATTGGAGTTCATCGCGCCAACCTGTCGTCGGGCACGAGATCCATATCGATCTCGTAGTGGCGGAATCGCTCGCCCTCGGGCTCGAGCCCGAGTTGCGCCATTCCGCGGATCAGCTCGATCAACGGCTCGTAGACGGCTGCTTGAACCGACCCCAGCGTGGTGGGCGAGCTCGCGGCCAGGACCCGGCTCGCGACCGAGGTCGACGCATTCCCCTCGGGCCCCGACGCGTTCCAGGTATCGGTCAGCAAGGCCAGGGTCGCGCGCGGCCGCAGCGCAAGACCTTGAAGGACGTTTCGGTATGCGGCGTCGGGGCCTGGCGCATGAAGCCTTGCCTCGATGCCGACCCGCCGCAAGCCCCCCGCCATCTCGAGGCCGAATCGCGACGGCCCGGCTGCCGTCAACGCGCCGCTTGCCGCCAATGCCGGGCGCGCGCTTGCGGCGACCGACTCGCCGGCATCGAAATGCACGTCGGCCAGGTCGGCGACGATGTCCTCGAAACGCGCCAGCAATGGCTCGCCCGCGTGCGTGTGCCAGACCGCCACGCGACGCGCCGCGGGAATGACTCCGGTGGCCGGCTCCAGGGGCTTGACTGCCTGCGCTTCATCGGCAAACAGTCGGGCGCGCAGTGCCCGCGCAAGCGACTCCCCCCCACCTGGATCAGTGCAATCCTCCGGTCTCGCCGCGCAGGTGAACGCACCCAGCCGAGCGGCGACATCGAGGATGCCCACCGAGGATTGGTACTTGCCCAACAGCACCAGGCCGAGAAACGCGACCGACAGCAAGGCGGAAGCGAGCAAGGTCTCCAGCAGGGCCTGGCCCCGCAAAGCCCTAGCGCACATAGGTCTCTGCCAACGCGCGTTCGGCCGCCTCGGGCGCGGTCAGCCTTGCCTGCCAGTAGGGGTTGTACAGGCTGGCGAACTCGACCCGTTCGGGTGCGCCAGGCGGTCGCGCGAAGTAGGCCTCGGCGACGGCCAGCGCCCACATGCGACCCGCCGCGATCGCGTGGCCGGGGCGCAGACGATCGGGCCGTCCGTCGAGCAATGCGACGGCCGATGGCCGCGCGCTGGCCAGCACGGCCGTGCGCGTGGTCGGATAGCGATCGTTGGCCAGGTTCCCGTAGTCGAGGTCGCGAACTCGCTCGATGCCGCTGAAGCGCGACTGGAACTGGTGCTCTTGCTCCGACAGATCGGCCTGCGCACGCTCGAGTGCTTGCGGGTCGGTCTCGACGTCGCCGGCCCGGGCAAGCAGCTCGCGTGCCGGCTCCTCGAGCCCGGCCTCGCGAGCCCCCCATCCGAGCGGCACGGTCTCTACCCGGCTGCAACGGCTGCGAAAGAAGCCGGTTCGTACATTGTCGTGAATCGATCCGACATCGGCCGCTTCCCAGCGATCGAGACCCGGCGCAAGCGTCGTGGCGCCGCGTTTCCGATACATCTGGAACCAATCGGCGGGACTCGCGCTCGATAGCGCACAGCCAGCCGGCAATCCCCAGACGACGAAGTCGACGCCACGCGGGCCACGCGTGAACGGATCGAGCGAGCGGTCCACGAGATCCCGGATCCGGCCGCGATCATCGTCGGAGTCATAGCGACGGGTCAGGCTGGAGAAGGCACCGCGATCCGGCAACACGAACGCGAAGAAGCGGGCGTCGGTCGCGCGGGCGACCTCGTTGGCAACAGCCGATGCCCCGAATCCACCGGCCGACGCCAACAGGAGTTCCTGGCTCGCCTGCAGCAAGGACTTGTAGCCGACATCCGGCGACGCCCGCCAGGCGATCTCGGCATCGGCCGCATAGTGGGTCACCTCGCGCAGTGCTTCGGCGATGTCCGCCACGACCTCGAGCACCGCGCCGACCGGCGGATAGGCCCGCCCGAAGTCGGCCGCGGTGCGCGTGAAGGTCTCGAAGTAGCGTGACCAGGAAGCAAGGGTCACGGCCTGGGCCACGGCCACCTCCTGGAACACGATGGCGCGATTGGCGTAGGCCTGGAAATTGAGGACCCGGGCACGCCAGGCGGCCGCGCTGTACGCCGCCGCATCCGCGACATGGGTGACGCGTCGCTTGAGCACCACCGACTGGCCCGCATGCACGGCAAAGAACAAGGCGCCCATCGCGATCGCGAGCAGCGCGACGCCGATGATCAGCGCCTGACCGCGCGCCGGGCCTGCCGCGCGCGACCACCGCGGATCGACACCCCGCACGCCGACGCCCATGAATCGCCTGGGTTGCATTACGGCCCCGCAGGCGTTCAGTGATTGCCGAGATCGTAGTTGTCCAGCCCCTTGCGCTGGTTCGCGTTCGATTGCGAGCTGGTCGCCGTTGTCTGAGCCTGGCCAATGGCCGTCTGCGCGTTCTGGCCTGAAATCTCCATGGCCAGGCCGGCCGTCTGACTACGCAGGGTCTGGCCCAACAGCGTATAGGTCCCGATAGCCGCCACGGCCACCAGGGCGACGATGATGATGTACTCGGTCATGCCCTGGCCGCGGGACTTGTTGCGGGTGTTCATGGCGACTCTCCGTGTGCGTGGATCGATGTCGCCAGTTTTCGATCTCCGCGATCACGTGACAATCGGCCCTTCGGACGAGGATCGCCAACGGATGGCTCGGCGCCCTAAGCAAGAAGGGCTGCCCAAAGGCAGCCCCGATCGGTCGACCGGCCCGCGACGGGCCGGCGATGCAGGTGCGATCACTCGCGCGGCAGCACCACCACCTTGCCCTTGACCCGACGCTCCATGACATCGCGAAGCGCCTCGGGTGCCTCCGCCAGCTTGTAGCTGCGTGTCACCGGCGGCTTCACCTTGCCCGAGCCATACAGCGCAAAGAGATCGCTCAGGTGTTGGCGGGTCTGAGCCGCATCACGCTGCAGGAAGGCGCCCCAGAACACGCCCACCAGCGACGCGCTCTTCAGCAGACACAGGTTCAACGGGATGCGCGGAATCTGCCCACCGGCGAAACCGATGACGAGGTGACGGCCGTCCCAGCCGATGGAACGCAACGCCGGCTCCGTGTACTCGCCGCCCACGGGGTCGTAGATCACCTCGGGGCCCTTGCCACCCGTCAACTCCTTGATGCGTGCCCGCAGGTCCTCGCTCGCATAGTTGATCGTGTCGTCGGCACCGACCGAGCGGCACAAGGCCAGCTTGTCATCGGTCGAGGCAGCCGCGATGACGCGCGCGCCCATCGCCTTGGCGATCTCGATGGCCGCCGTGCCCACGCCACCCGCCGCGCCAAGCACCAGCAGCGTCTCCCCGGCCTGGAGCTTGGCGCGGTCCTTGAGCGCGTAGAGACTGGTGCCGTAGGCCAGCACGAAGGCCGAGGCCACGTCGAACGGCATTTCGCCTGGAATAGGAATCACGCGCTGCGCCTGGGCGATCGCCTGTTCGGCATAGCCGCCCCAACTCATGCTCCCGATCACCCGATCGCCGACCCGTACGTGCGTGACGCCGTCACCGACCGATCGAACAACGCCGGCGACCTCACCTCCGGGTGAAAACGGGAGTTCGGGAACGAACTGATATTTCTTCTCGATGATCAGCGTATCCGGGAAATTCACACCTGCCGCGTGCACATCGATGACGACCTCTCCCGGCTTGGCCTGCAGGTCGGCAACCTCCTCGACCACCAGCGATTCCGGCGGTCCCCAGGCCTTGCAAAGCAGCGCTCTCATGCGTTCTCTCCCGAATGGCGAACCGGAAGTCTAGCGTCAATGCGCGAATCCACCGACTCCTGTCGCCCGAAGGCGCGCAGGACCGGGAGAAAATGAAAAGCCCCGGCACTCGCGTGCACGGGGCTCGAGGACAGCGGCCGGCGCAGACGCGCGGCCGCATCGACGATCGGTGGCCTTCAGGCGGCCTTGCGATCGCCGTCGAAGAACTGCTCGTCTTCGGTCGACCCCTTCAGGGCCGCGGTCGACGCTTCGGCCTCGATGGTCGTGGTGACCGCGTCGAAGTAGCCGGTCCCGACCTCACGCTGGTGTTTCACGGCCGTGAAGCCACGCTCGGCCGCAGCGAACTCGGCTTCTTGCAGCTCGACGAACGCGCTCATCTGGTTGCGCGCATAGCCGTAGGCCAGGTTGAACATCGAGTAGTTCAGCGCATGGAAGCCGGCCAGCGTGATGAACTGGAACTTGTAGCCCATCGCGCCGAGTTCGCGCTGGAACTTGGCGATGGTGTCCGGATCCAGGTTTTTGCGCCAGTTGAACGACGGCGAGCAGTTGTAGGACAGCATCTTGCCCGGGAACTGCTTGTGGATCGCCTCGGCGAACTTGCGCGCGAACTCGAGGTCGGGCGTGCCGGTCTCGCACCAGATCAGGTCGGCGTAGGGCGCATAGGCCAAGCCACGCGAGATGGCCTGGTCGATACCGTTGCGAGTACGGTAGAAGCCCTCGACCGTGCGTTCGCCGGTCAGGAAGGGCTTGTCGTTGTCGTCGACGTCGGAGGTCACCAGGTCGGCTGCCTCGGCATCCGTACGGGCGAGAAGGATCGTCGGCACACCCATCACGTCTGCGGCCAGACGCGCAGCGGTCAGCTTGGCGACCTGCTCCTTGGTCGGCACCAGCACTTTCCCACCCATGTGGCCGCATTTCTTGACCGACGCGAGCTGGTCCTCGAAGTGGACACCGGCGGCACCGGCGTCGATCATCGCCTTCATCAGCTCGAACGCATTGAGCACGCCGCCGAAGCCCGCCTCGGCGTCGGCCACGATCGGCGCGAAGTAGTCGACATAGCCGTCGTCACCGGGATTCTTGCCTTCCATCCACTGGATCTGATCGCAACGCGTCAACGCATTGTTGATGCGGCGTACGACCTGCGGAACCGAATTGGCCGGATACAGGGACTGGTCCGGATACATCTCGCCAGCGATGTTGGCATCACCCGCGACCTGCCAACCCGAAAGATAGATGGCCTTGAGACCGGCCTTGACCTGCTGCATCGCCTGGTTGCCCGTCAGGGCGCCGAGCGAATTGACGAAGGGCTCTTCGTTGATGAGCTTCCACAGCTTCTCGGAACCGCGGCGCGCGAGCGTGTGCTCGACTTGCAGCGACCCGCGCAGACGGATGACGTCCTCGGCCGTGTAGGTACGCTTGATGCCGCGCCAGCGGGCGCTTTCCGACCACTCCTTTTGCAGCTTCTGTGCTTCGAGTTCTCGTGCCGTCATGAGGTGCTCCTGGTTGCGAGTTGAATCGAGATTTCGTTGAATTCGTCAGGTCGTTCCGAAACGATCCGGTTTGCGCCACCGCCGTGAACGAGCGAGATCACATCGCTGTCACCACGCGTACGGTCGGCGCGCTACGCTGGCGAAAAGATACAAGTCTGTGATGCAAAGCAACAGCAAAAAGTCACAGTTGGACGAAAGATTTTTTCTCTTTTATTTCATGAACATACGCATAGATTGCACGATGTGATAATTGGTTTGCCGCAATGAAAAACCGCGCTGGTGCGGCGCACACACGATTTTTCGCAATGCGAAAGAAAATTCAGCCGAGTGAAAACCGCCCTAGTCGGACGGCGTCGCGCCATCGTCCGGGCCGCCCGCCACGTCGCCTCGGAGCGCGCGCCCGGCCTCGCGCTCGGGCAAGGACTCGACGTCGCGGAGTCGGCGGGCGATCACCCGGGTGCGCGTCTCGGCGCTTCCGATCGTGCTGGCCGCACGCTCGATCTGCTCGCGGGTCTTGGCGAGGATGTCGCCAAAGCGCGCGAACTCGGTCTTGACCGCGCCCAGCAGGCGCCAGACCTCGCTCGAGCGCCGCTCGACCGCGAGCGTGCGGAATCCCATCTGAAGGCTGGTGAGCATCGCAGCGATGGTGGTCGGCCCCGCGAGCACCACTCGGTGCTCGCGTTGAAGGACGTCGAGCAGCCCCGGTCGCCGTGCAGCCTCGGCATACAGGCCCTCGGTGGCCAGGTAGAGCACGGCGAAATCGGTCGTCTCGGGTGGCGCGATGTATTTCTCGGCGATTCGCCGACCCTCGGCGCGCACGCGCGCCTCGAGCGCGCGCGCGGCCGACTCGGCCGCCGCCGCGTCGGCTTGCTCGTAGGCGAGCATCAGGCGGTCGTAGTCTTCGCGAGGGAACTTGGCGTCCACGGGCAACCAGACCGGCGTCTCTGGCAAGTGTCCCGGCAGCCGCACGGCGAACTCCACGCGCTCGCGACTGCCGCCGACTACCTCGACATTGGTCGCATACTGCTCCGGCAACAGCATTTGCTCGAGCAAGGCGCCCAGTTGCACCTCGCCCCAGCTTCCGCGGGTGCGCACGTTGCCGAGCACGCGCTTCAGGTCGCCGACATCGGCCGCCAGCGCCTGCATCTCCCCCAGCCCCTTGTGGACCTGTTCCAACTGGGCCGAGACGAGGCGAAACGACTCACCCAGGCGTTGCTCGAGCGTCGCCTGGAGCTTCTCGTCGACCGTTGCGCGAACCGCGTCGAGCCGGCTCGCATTGTCACGTTGTAGCTCGCGAATCGAGTTCTCGAGCGTGTCGCGCAGCGCCGCCAGCCGCGCCTCGTTGGCGCCGGTCAGCTTCTCGAGCTGGCCGGCGAACGCGTCGATCTGGCGGTTCTGCAGCGAGGCGACCGAAGTCATCTGCGAGGACAGGTTGCGACTCATGTCGCCCAGGGTATCGGCGACCTCGCGGCGATCGGCTCTCGCCTGCGCGACCAGGTCTTCCCGCAGGATGCGCTGATGGCCGTTTTGCGCAGCCTGCAGCCGTGCGAGCTCGAGTAGCGCCGGCCCCGCATCGGCCGGGCGCCGCAGCAACAGGACGATGACGCCGACGAGAACCAGGACCAGCACCACCAATGCGATGCCGACCAGGACCACGGCCGGGTCCAACGATGCGATTGCGGGGATATCCATTCAGGGCATGCTCCGAGCGCAAGAATACCGCTGCGGGCCGGGCTTGATCGAAGCCCTAGGCTCGCGCGAGGACGGGATCTTCCTGGCCGATCCGCCTACACCGACCGAACGAGACGTCGGATGGGGTGCTGCGCTTGCCAGCGAAGGGTGGGTTTGCGAGCATTGCGCCTACGAGACCAGTGGCAACGAGAGAGGAAACGCCGTGACAAGCCATCGATCCCCGGCCAGGAACCGTCACCGTCTTCGCGTCGCGACCAGCGTGCTGGTCGGTCTTGCGTCGACGGCCTGGCTGATCGGCGCATCGCCAGCCGTTGCCGAGCCACTTCGAGCCTACCGATGCGACCTTGCCGATGGCCGCGTGGTCTTTGGCGATAGCCCGTGCGCCGGCGCACGCAGCCGACGCTGGCAGCCGAGCCAGCCCCGCCCCGGGATCGCCAAGGGAAGCCAGGGCAGTGGCGTGGTTCAGGGCTCCGCACCCGCGGTGGCGGCCGGGTCACCCGGCGATCGGGTCCGCTGGGGCGATCCCTACCTGGACTGCCGCAGCCAGGGCGGCCGCTTCGACCTGGTCTCGCGCGTCTGCCGGGTCTCCAGCCAACGCATCCAGGTCCTCAGCGCCCGTCACGACGCCAGGCACTGATCAACCCGGCTGGTTGCGCATCCAGTCGGCCGTGCCCTGGAACGACTCGAGCAAACGCTCGAACAGATCGCCGGGCACCTCGCATCGCCGCATCGCCGCGGCCATGCATTCGAGCCACTGGTCACGCTCGCTTACGCCGATCGGAAACGGCAGGTGCCTCGCCCGCAAGCGCGGATGGCCGAATCGCTCCACGTAGTGGTTGGGGCCCCCGGTCCAGCCGCTGAGAAACCATGCGAGCTTGTCTCTGGACCCGGAAAGATCGCTGGGATGCAGCGCGCGGATCGTGGCGAATCGGGGATCGGCGTCCATCAAGTCATAGAAGCGATCGACCAGCGTGCGAACGCCGACTTCGCCGCCAAGCCGTTCGAAGACCGTGGTTTCAGCCATCTCGTAGCGTAGACAGTGGTGGGGTATTGAAGACCGGCCTCAGGCCCAGCCAGCCGGTGAGAATCGCCAGCGCGGCGCCGGCCATCATGCCGACCGGAATCAAGGACCAGCGCACGGCCAGTTCGAACTGAAAGACGCGGTCCGCCAGCAAAGCGCCGGTGGCCAGTGCGCCACAGGCCGCCAGCGCACCGGCCATCGCACCGCTCAGGCCGATCTCCCACAGCTGGGTCGATGCCAACTGTCGGCGCGAGGCGCCCAATGCGCGCATCAGGCCGGCCTCCCGGGTGCGTTCGTCGCGCGAGCTGGCCAGCGCACCATACAGCACGACCATCCCAGCCGCCAGCGTGATCGCGAACAGGACCTGCACGGCGCGCACCACCTGATCGAGCATGGTCTGGACTTGGCGCACGATGTTGGTGGTGTCGAAGACCGTCAGATTGGGCATGGCCGCCACCAGCTTGCGGTCGGTCGCATCAGCCCCATCGGCCGGCTGATGAAAAGCGGTGATCCAGGTCTGCGGCATGTCGCGCAGCGCGGCCGGCGACAGAATCATGAAGAAGTTGACCTTCATCGAATCCCAGGCCAGCTTGCGTACTCCGGTGATCGTGACCGCGACCCGCTCGCCTGCGATGTCGAACACGACCCGATCGCCCAAGGCCAGGCCCAGCCGACGCATCAGGCCCTCTTCGACTGACACCTCGGCCGCGTCCGGGCGCAACCAGCGCCCTTCGACGATCCGGTTGTGCGCTGGCATCTCGGCCATGTAGGACAGGTTGAATTCGCGCTCGAAGCGGGCACGCTCCCGAGGCTCGCCGGCACTGCGAGCTGTCGAAACGCCGTTGCGTTCGATCAAGCGGCCACGAACCATCGGGTACATCGGCGTCGGCACCCCAAGCGCTTCGCGAAGCATCGATTCGACGCTCGCGCGCTGGTCGGGCTGAATGTTGATCACGAAGCGGTTCGGTGCGTCGGGCGGACTGGCTCGGCGCCAACCTTCGATCAGATCGGTCCGCGTCACCGCGAGCAGCATCATCGCCATCAGGCCGATCGACAATGCCACCGTCTGCGTGATCGTCGCTTCGCGTCGCCGAGCCCAGGAAGCGAGCGCCAGCCGCATCACCGCGCTTCTCATGAATGTCGCCAGGCTCCGGAGCCGCGAAACGAGCGACACGACCAGGCCCGTAGCCACGGCGAACACGAGTGCCCCGGCCCCGAATCCGCCCAGCGCATAGAACGCGAGTCGTTGGTCGCCCGCGAACCAGACCAGCAGCGCCGTGAACGCCACCAGCGCAAGCAGACCACCGATCCACGCGCGGCGATCACCGCCGTCGAGTTCACGCCGCAGGACCCGCAGGGGCGGCACTCCGGCCAGCCGGACGAACGGCCATGCGCCGAAACCCATCAGCAATACCAGCGCGGCGATCATGGCCTGCCACGCCGGGGCCCAGGTCGCAGGCGGCAGCTCGATCGCGACCAGGGGGCGTGCGATCGCCACGAGCAGGTGGTGTACGCCCCAGCCGGACAATGCACCGATCACGCCACCGGACATCGCAACCAGCAGCAACTCGCCGAGCAGAATCCCGACCAGCGCCCGCTGCTCCACGCCGATCGCCTTGATCACCGCACAGGCATCGAGGTGGCGATCGGCAAAGCGACGCGCGGCCAGTGCCACCGCGACCGCCGCGATCAACGCCGAGAGCAGCGCGACGAGCGAGAGAAATTGCTGTGCGCGCTCGAGCGTGCGACGAAGCTCGGGGCGGCCGGTGTCCAATGCCTCGAGCCGTTGTCCACGATCGAGCCTGGGCGTCACCCATCGGCGGAAATCGGCGACATCGGGTGCGCCGCCTGCGATGAGCAGCCGGTAGGTCACGCGCGAGCCCGGTTGAACGAGCCCGGAAGCGTCTAGGTCGGCCGCCGAGATCAGCAATCTGGGGGCCAGGTTGACGAAACCCGCACCACGATCCGGCTCGAGCGCGATCGCGCCCGTGACTCGCAACTTCAATCGGCCCACGCCCACCGTGTCGCCGACCCCGATGCCGAGGCTGACCAGCAACTGCGGGTCGGCCCAGGCCTCGCCGCTGGCCGGGGGCCGGCCGGCGGCGGCGTCGCCCGAAGCGCCCGTGCGCAGGCGAACGGCCCCGCGTAGCGGGTACTCGGCGCTGACCGCCTTGACCGATGCGAGCTGCGGCCGCCCTTGCGCACGGGTCATGCTCGGAAAGACTGCAGTCGTCGCAACGCGCAAGCCGTCGAGACGCGCCTGCGCGCCCAGCCTTGCCGGCAGCGGCCGGTCGCCGACGATCACCAGATCGGCACCGAGCAGGTCGGCCGCTTCCCGCTCGAGCGCAAGTCGCATCCGATCGACGAAGAATCCCACCGACGCCACTGCGGCGACCGCGATCACGAGCGCGGCGATCAGCAGATTGAGTTCGCCCGCGCGCCAGTCACGCCAGGTGAATCGTGCGATGTGAGCCATTGAACGCATGCGCCTAGCGTAACCGATGCGCGCGGGTTCCATGTTTCGCCGGGGGCTCGCGGCGCGCGCCGGGTACGGATTCGCGGTAGCCTTTCGCCCTGCCCAGCCCACCTGCCGCACCCGGACCCGCCGATGCACACTCCAGCCGATTCAGGCCCAACGGATTCGACCGGGATCGAGTGGTTCTTCGATCCCATCTCTCCGTTCGCCTACCTGCAGAGCACCCGCCTGCGATCGCTCGCGTCTCGTGCTCGACTGACCTGTACGCCGGTTCTCTTTGCCGGCCTGCTGGAGCATCATGGCAACAAGGGCCCCGCCGAGGTCGCGCCGAAGCGACAATGGACTTTCGAGCATGTCGCCTGGTTGGCCTGGCGAGAAGCGATCCCGCTGAAACTGCCGGCGGCACACCCATTCGTCCCGCTACCGTTGCTGCGTGCGGCGATAGCGGGCGGCTGCACACTGGACGTCGTCGAGCGGATCTTTCGTTTCGTCTGGGTAGACGGGCACCTGCCGCAGGACGCCAATGCGTACGCCAGACTGCTGAACTCGTTGCAGATCGACGCCGCGGACGTCGAGCGCACCGAGGTCAAGGCCGCACTACGGCAGAATACCGAGCGCGCGATCGAGAGCGGGGTGTTCGGTGTTCCCACCCTGCGCATCGACGGGCACAACTTCTGGGGCCAGGACGCGACCGACATGGCGCTGGCGTGGTTGGAACGTTCGCCCTTCTTCGAATCGGACCTGCTTCGTCAGGCCAGAGCATTGCCGCAGGGCGTGTCACGACGAATGCCCGGCCTGCCGAGACCAGCAGGTCTGGACGCACCCTATCCAGAGATCCAGAACAAGGAATGACCGTGCCTCGAATCCCTTACGTTCCCGAGGACCTGGCCGAGCCGGCCGACGTGGTGGCCGCCGTTCGCGCACGCCGTGGCGGCGGCCTCATCGAACTCGACCGGATGCTGCTTCACAGCCCGCCTCTGGCCGAAGGCTGGAATCACTTCCTGAACAACGTCCGCACCCGACTGATCGTCCCGGCCCGGCTGCGAGAGCTCGCCATGTGCGTCGTGGCCGTGTTGAACCGTGCCGAGTACGAGTTCGTCCAGCATGCGCCGCTGCTGATCGAGACCGGCGCCACCCAGGCGCAGGTCGACGCGCTGGCAGATCCCGCTGCTGCCGCGGCGGCGGCGCTGTTCACGCCCGTGGAGCAGGCGGTCATCCGGCTGACGATCGAGATGACCCGCGACATCGACGTCCAGGACACCACGTTCGCGGCCTTGCGCGAACACCTCGACGAGCAGCAGAGCGTGGAAATCGTCGGCACGATCGCCGCCTACAACATGGTGTCACGCTTTCTGGTGGCGCTTGGCGTTCATCCGAGCTGAGTGCCCCGGTGATGAGGCGAAGCCGCACTGCCACCGCTCGCAGGCGGTGGCCGATGTCGGCAGGCGTCAGGTGACGGCATTGATGACGCGGGTCGGATGCCCGTCGAGCCAGGCGGCGCTCACCTCGGCCAAGCCGGCGCTGAAGGCATCGAGGACCGCGCCGTTCACATAGCCCAGATGCGGGCTTAGGGTGACCTGCGGCATACCGAGCAGGTCTAGCTCGGGACCGGCGGGCTCGATCTCGAAGACATCCAGCCCGGCATGACCGGGGCGGCCGGCCAGCAGCGCCGCCTTGAGGGCCGCCTGGGGCATCAAGCCGGCACGCGAGGTGTTGACGATCATCGCATCGGCGCGCATCGATGCCAACTCCGCCGCACCGACGATGCCCCGGGTACGCGCCGAGAGCACGAGGCTGATCGACACCACGCGCGACGACGAGAACAACTCGGCCTTCGACACCAGCCGGGCACCGCCTGCTCGAGCCCGCTCCTCGGTGAGGTTCGGGCTCCAGGCGACGACCTCCATCCCGAACGCGGAACCGACCCGGCCGACTCGCTGGCCGATATCGCCCAGCCCGAGCAAGCCGAGCCGCTCGCCCTCGAGTACCGCCGGCACGGGAAAGCGCTGGCCGGAGGCATCTTCGCGCCAATGACCGGCGCGCAAGCCGGCATCGGCCCGGACCAGCGATCGCATGCCAGCCAGGATCAGCGCCCAGGCGGTCTCGGCCGTGGACGCCTTGCTGGGCCCGCCCGGCGTATTGGCGACCGGGATCCCCCGGCGCGCGGCCGCCTCGTGGTCGCAGGACGGGTTGCGTGCACCGGTGAACGCAAGGAAGCGCAATCGGGGCAGCCGTTCGATCAGACTCGCCGGGAATGCAAGGCGTTCCCGCACCAGGCAGACGGCGTCGAAGGGTTCGAGCATCCGAGCCGCTTCGTCTTCGCTCCCGAAGGGGTGATCGAAGACCACGACCTCGGCACGCTCGGCGATCGACGCCCACGCCGGGTTGCGGGTCATGCGGCGTTCGTAGTCGTCGCAGATCGCGATCCGCGCCCGCCCGCTACCCGTCTGTGATGCCATTTCGCCTCCGATTGCCCTTCAGGCAACGATCGATCGCGACGCCAGGAAGTCCGTCGGCACGTCTTCGTTCTTGCGCGCGACCAGCGCGTAATAGAACAACGGCGCCCCTTCCATCGAGAGCCGATGCCGATAGCGCTCCAGATGATGCACGCTGAGGAAGCGTCCGGCGATCATCTCGCGCACGAATCGCGAGAATCCGGAATCGTCGCTGGCGTCCAGGAAGGTATCCCGGATGTTGAATGCGATCCACCCACCTTCCCGAACGAACTGCATGGCCTGCAGGAAGGCGGCCGGTGGAATGTCGCCAAAGCCGAGCGCCGCGACCACCGTCAGGCAGTCGATTCCCCAGGCGCCGATATCCTCGACCAGTCCGGCATCGAGCGCGGTGAAGTCGGCAACATAGTATTCGTCGTAGACATCGGGCCGGTCGCGCAGTGCGGCATCGCAGGCCGCCTGGATGATGTCGGCCCCGACCAGGCGCGATACGCCCTGTGCGCGCAGCACCTCGCCCATCATGCCGTTGCCGGCGCCCAGGTCCAGCACCCGCAACTCGCGCGTGCTTTGACCGTTCGCGCGCAGCGTCTGGGCCAGGATCTCGCCGACCTTCTGTGGTGAAGAGCACTGCAGGCGCTCGTAGAACAACTGCTCGTAGAGGCCCGGACGTCCGTAGATCTCCGCGTAGTCGTGGAATCGCAAGTCGATGCGCCGATCGCTCTCGATCAGCTTGAATGAGACCTCGTCCTGGCCCAGGTCGAAGCTGCCTTGCTTGGGAAACTGAATTCGATATCGCTTCTTCATCCGCGATCGGACCTCCTTTGCGGCCGCCGCCGCATGTGGATTTCGTCCGGTGTCCCAGCTCGGGAACGCCGGACCCGACTCGTCGTCACACCGGGATCGGACTCGGGTACAGGTAATGGAACCCGGCTAACGACGCGTTCTCTTATAACATCGACGAATTGGCATCCATCATCGCAACGGGAGCAGCGACTCATGAGCATCAAGTCGAAGGCCGTCGTCTGCCGGGAATTGAACGCCCCGGTGGTCGTCGAGGAAATCACTGTCGAAGGCCCGAAGGCCGGAGAGGTTCTCATCCAGGTCAAGGCCTGCGGCGTGTGCCACTCGGACCTGTCCGCGACCAATGGAACCATCCCGTTCCCGTTGCCGCTGATCCTGGGCCATGAAGGGGCCGGCGTCGTCGTCGAGGTGGGCGAAGGGGTCACCGACCTCGCGCCCGGCGACCATGTGCTGAGCTCTTTCGTGGCCATGTGCGGCAAGTGCCGCTACTGCACCGCCGGCCGGCCGGCGCTATGCCTGATGGGTGCCAGCACCATGACGACCCTGCCCGACGGCACGCTCCGTACCCGGGACGCCAGCGGTACGCCGCTGAACATCTTCTCCAGTTGTGGGGTGATGTCCGAGTACCAGACCCTTCACCAGGACAACCTGGTCAAGATCGACAAGGACGTTCCTCTCGATCGTGCCGCGCTGGTCGGTTGCGGCGTCATGACCGGCTTCGGCGCCGCCGCCAATACCGCCAAGGTCGAGCCGGGCTCGGTCGCCGTGGTGTTCGGTGCCGGCGGCGTGGGCCTGAGCGCGATCCAGGGCTGCTCGGTCTGTGGTGCCGGCATGATCGTCGCCGTCGACACCTCGGACACCAAGCTGGAGTTCGCCAAACGCCTTGGCGCGACGCACACCGTCAACGTGACCAAGGAGGACAACGTCGTCAAGTCATTGCGCAAGATGACCGGTGGCGGCGCCGACTATGCGTTCGAGTGCGTCGGTAGCGGCGATATCGCCGCCCAGGCCTATGGCAGCCTGGGTCGAGGCGGCACCGCGGTGATCGTCGGGGTGGCTCCCCCCAAGGACAGCACGTCGTTCCGGACCGCGTCGATGACCTTCGAGGAAAAGACCCTGACTGGCAGCTATTTCGGATCGGCCCGCCCCCGCCAGGACTTCCCGCGCCTGCTGTCGCTCTATCGCACCGGACGTCTCAAGCTCGACGAACTGGTCACGCGCACCTATTCGGTCGACGAGGCTCCCCAGGCTTTCGTCGATCTGGCCGAAGGCCGCAATGCGCGCGGCGTGATCGTGTTCTGATCGCCGGGTACCGGTTCCGCCGGACCTGATGGACCGAGCCGGTCGGTCGCCCGGGTCGTCCAGACAAAAGAAAAGCCCCACGGCCTCCCGGCCGGGGGGCTTCCCCGTGCTCGACGAAGTCTCAGGTACTGGACTTCGATTTAAGCTGCTGCGATACCGAATCTCCGGTACCCGAATGCTTCTGCGCACTCCCCGGGCAGGCGACCGCGGCCGACGTGCCAAGAGCCAGTGCGGCGAGCACTATTGCAATCTTCTTCACGGATCACCTCCTTTGACGAGTTGGGCAGCGCCTTTAGCGTAGCACCAGTTCGAGCAGGCAAACAGGGGGTGACGCGTTTCAATTACACCGGCGATCCCGCGCAAAGCCCCGGATATATCTCGATTTCCGACGAATAACGCGTCGATCGGGGCCGAGACCCCGGCCGAACGTCGGTGACAACCGGGGTCAGCGCGTAATCGGACGATACCGCAGCCGTGTCGGCCTGGCGCCATCCTCGCCCAACCGATCCCGCTTGTCGGCCTCGTACTCGTGGTAGTTGCCGGCGAAGAAGGTCCACTGCGAATCGCCCTCGGCCGCCAGGATGTGCGTCGCGATGCGATCCAGGAACCAGCGATCGTGCGAGATCACGAGCGCACTGCCGGCGAACTCGAGCAACGCGTCTTCCAGTGCACGCAGGGTTTCCACGTCGAGGTCGTTCGAGGGCTCGTCCAGCAACAGGACATTGCCCCCCTTGAGCAGGGTCTTGGCCAGGTGCAGGCGGCCCCGCTCGCCGCCGGAGAGGCTGCCGACATGCTTTTGCTGGTCCTGCCCCTTGAAGTTGAAGCGCCCGATGTACGCCCTCGAGGGCATCTCGAAGCGCCCGACATTGATGATGTCGAGGCCGTTCGAGATTTCCTCCCAGACAGTCTTGGTACCGTCGAGCGAATCCCGGCTCTGGTCGACATAGGCGATGTCGACGGTATTGCCGATCCGGATCTCGCCCGAATCCGGCTGCTCGCGACCCGTGATCATCCGGAACAAGGTCGACTTGCCGGCCCCGTTCGGGCCGATGATGCCAACGATCGCGCCCGGCGGCACCGAGAAGCTCAGGTCGTCGATCAAAAGCCGATCACCATAGGCCTTGCTGACCCCGTCGAACTCGATCACCGAACTGCCCAGCCGCTCGGCGACCGGAATGAAGATCTCCTGGGTCTCGTTGCGCTTCTGGTAGTCGTAGGACGAGAGTTCATCGAAGCGAGCCAGGCGCGCCTTGCTCTTGGCCTGGCGTCCCTTGGGATTGGAGCGGACCCACTCCAGTTCCTTCTTGATGGCCTTCTGGCGAGCCGACTCGCTAGCCTCTTCCTGCTTGAGGCGGACCTCCTTCTGGTCCAGCCAGGTGCTGTAGTTGCCCTTCCACGGAATGCCCTGGCCCCGATCCAGCTCCAGGATCCACTCGGCCACGTTGTCCAGGAAGTATCGATCGTGCGTGACCGCGACGACCGTGCCGGGAAACTTGGCCAGGAATTGCTCGAGCCAATCGACGCTCTCGGCGTCCAGGTGGTTGGTTGGCTCGTCGAGCAGCAACATGTCGGGTCGCGACAGCAGCAGCCGGCACAGCGCGACGCGACGCTTCTCGCCCCCCGACAAGCTGCCGACCCTGGCCTCCCAGGGCGGCAGGCGCAGCGCGTCGGCCGCGATCTCGAGCAGGTGGTCGGCGTCATTGCCGGCGGCGGCCAGAACGGCTTCGTAGTGAGCCTGGTCGGCCGCGAGCTTGTCGAAGTCGGCATCGGGCTCGGCATAGGCCGCGTAGATCTGCTCCAGGCGCTGGCGCGCCTCGAGGACCTCGCCAAGTCCCGCCTCGACGGCCTCGCGAACGGTGGCCTCCGGATCGAGTTCCGGTTCCTGGGACAGGAATCCCACCTTCAGATCGGGCATGGGGCGGGCTTCGCCCTCGATCTCGGTGTCGATGCCCGCCATGATTCGCAGCAGCGTCGACTTGCCTGCGCCGTTCAGGCCCAGCACGCCGATCTTGGCCCCGGGAAAGAATGACAGCGAGATGTTCTTGAGGATCTGCCGTTTGGGGGGGACGATCTTTCCCACCCGATTCATCGTGTAGACGTACTGCGCCATTTTCCCCGTGTTCCCTGTGTTCCCCGTGCTCCGTTTCGCCCCGGCGTTTTCGGCCCCAAGGCGTGCCGGGTTTTGCCAAACCTGTAATTATGCGCCAACGCCGACGACCGGGCACTCGGGTGCCGACGGCAATGGGCACCATCGGAGGAATTGCGATGTCCGATACATGCGAGAAGCGACGCGCGCGCCAGGGCGCCAGGGCGCCGCACACACGTGGGCTGCACCTTCGGGCACGGGCGCTAGGGGCCCGGATGGGGATCGCGCTGTGCGCGAGCGCGCTCTTGTCTTCCTGGGTACCGACGCGCGCCGACACGCCGGCAAAGGCACCGATGCCGATCATCGATGTCCATATCCACTACAGCCATGACGCCTGGTCGCAGACGCCACCGGCGCAAGCAGTCGAGATCCTGCGTCGCGCCGGGCTCCGGCACGCCGTCGTCTCGAGTTCCAGCGACGACGGTACCCAGATGCTGCTGCGCGAAGCGCCGACGCTGGTCGTGCCCTCGCTTCGTCCTTACCGGCGGCGCGGCGAGCTCTCGACCTGGTTTCACGACCCCAGCGTCGTCGAGCACTTGCGCGAGCGCCTGCGCAAGAATCGATACGTCGCGATCGGCGAGTTCCACGTCTACGGTGCCGATGCCGACCTGCCCGTTCTGCGGCGGGTCGTCGAGCTCGCACGCGAGTACGACCTGGTTCTGCACGTCCACGGCGATGCCGATGCGGTCCGACGGCTGTTCGCCCAGAACCCGGATGCACGCATCCTTTGGGCGCACGCCGGATTCGACGGACCGGCCACCGTTCGAAAGATGCTCGAAGCGTACCCGCGCCTGTGGACCGACCTTGCGTTTCGCAGCGAGCCGGCGGTGGACGGCCGGGTCGATCCGGAATGGCTGGCCGCCTTCGAAGCGTTTCCCGACCGATTCATGCTTGGCACGGACACGTTTACGCCCGAGCGATGGGAGTACGTGGTCGAGCATGCGCGCTGGGCTCGCGAATGGCTCGCCACCTTGCCGCGACAACTCGCCGAAGGCATCGCGTGGCGAAACGCCGAGCGCCTGTATCGCCTGGGTCAGCGTCGCGCCGATTGCGATGCGACCCAGGGCGCGCTGGTGGCATCCGCCCCGGAAGCCGGTGTCACCGCTCGCCTGGCGCCGGTCGATGGCGCGTTTCGAAGCGGCGAACCGCTGGCGCTCAGCATTCGCCTGTGCCCCGGCGATCCTGCGAAGGCAGCCGCACCGCAGGCAACGCCCGCGCAGGTCCGCGTCGTCGGCCTCGACGCCACGATGCCCGCCCATCGCCATGGCATGAATACCCGCCCTCGCCTGACGAGCCGAGCCGACGGTAGCTTGGTCGCCGACGGCGTGTTGCTGCACATGGCGGGCACCTGGGAGTTCCAGGTCCGCCTCGAGTCGCCCGGTCGGCGGCATACGCTGCGAGCCTCGGTCGTGATCGAATGAGCGTTTCGCTGCGGCGGAGACGGCGACCGTGGCTGGCGATCGCCGCGGGCGTGGCACTCGCCGCAATCCCGGTGCTGGTCGACACGCTCGCGCTGGTGCAAGCGGCGCCGCCCGCCGACGGTGGGCAGGGCGGGTACGGCCCCCAGGCCGTCAAGGACGTGCGGCCGATCTGGAGCGAGGCCGAGCGACGCCGCATCCTGAAGCACGGCCCCTGGCCCCCGGTGAACATACCGGACCTGGGCAACCGGGCCGCTGGCAGGCACGCCGCCCGGCGCCTCGGCGCGGAATTGTTCTTCGATCCGGTGCTATCGGCGAACGGCCGGGTCTCGTGCGCGAGCTGCCATCACCCGGGCCGGGACTGGAGCGACGGCCAGGCCAGACCGCTTGCCCGCGACGGACGCCCCTTGGATCGCAATACGCCGTCGCTGTGGAACGTCGGACAGCACCGGTGGCTCGGTTGGGACGGCGGATCCGATTCGCTCTGGGCCTTCGTGATGCGCCCCTTGATGGATTCGCGCGAGATGGGCGCCCGGCCCGAAGACCTCAAGCGACTGATGACCGATGACCCGCGACGCCGGTGCCTGTATCGGGCATCGATCGACGAGGATCCGGCGACGAGCTCGCCCGAAGCCGTGGCGCGCGGCGTGGCCAAGGTGCTCGCCGCCTTCGTCGGCACGCTGATCTCGCCGCGCACCTCCTTCGATGCCTACCGTGACGCGCTCGCCCGCGGCGGCGATGCCGCCGGCGTCGACTACCCGGTCGCTGCGCAGCGGGGCCTGCGAATCTTTGTCGGCCAAGGGCGATGCCACCTCTGTCACAGCGGCCCGATGTTCAGCCATGGCGAGTTCCACGACATCGGCCGCCCCCACCGGCGCGCCGACGGCCGGGTGGACCCGGGACGCCATGCCGGCATCGCCCGGGTACGATCCGATCGGAACAACCGCGCCGGGCCGCATTCGGACGATCGTGCCGGGGCCGCCCGAGCCGCCGTGGGCTTCCTGCGAAGCTCGCACCGCAACTGGGGCGCGTTTCGCGTGCCGGGCCTGCGCCAGGTCGCCGGAACCGCCCCGTACTTCCACGATGGCAGTGCAGCGGGGCTGGCCGATGTCATCGCCCACTACGATTTGCCGGACGCCGAGCGGCTTCACACCGAGGGAGAGGCGCTGATTGCCGCGCTGAACCTGACGCCGGGTCAGCGCGACGACCTGGAGGCGTTCCTGCGGACGCTGTCGGCGCCGACCAACGCGCAAGCGTCAACGATTCGCCTTGAAAACCAGGCGATCGATGCAATCTGTCCAAGTGCCGGACCCAATTAGTGCAAGGCCCGATCGCCCTCCTTCTCTGGCGGGATCCGCTTCCCGCGACTCCAATCTCTTTGCGAGCACCGACATGATTGACGCCGACCAGACCAATTTCGACCAGACCGTCATCGAGGCATCGTACGAGGCGCCGGTACTCGTGGACTTCTGGGCCCCCTGGTGCGGGCCGTGCCGGATGCTCGGCCCGGTCCTCGAGAAGGTCGAGTCCTCGATGGCGGGCGCATTCAAGCTGGTGAAGATCAATTCCGACGACAACCCGGCGCTGTCTGCCCGCTATGGCGTGCGCAGCATTCCCTACGTGGTGGCATTCCGCAACGGCGAGCCGGTCGACCAGTTCGTCGGGGCGCTGCCCGAAGGCCAGGTACGTGCCTTCGTCGAGCGGCTGGCGCCAAGACCCGGCGAGGAAATGCTGGCCGCGGCCGCCGCGGCGCGCGAGGCCGGGGATCTGGATGCCGAGGTCGAGGCGCTACGCACCGCCCTGGCGATCAACCCGGCGCTCGACGAGGCACGGGTTGCGTACGTGCGTGCCCTGCTCGCATGCAAGCGCCCGCAAGAAGCCCGCACCGCATTCGAGCCGCTCGAGCCGCGTCTGATGCTCGAGCCCGAGTTCGAGGCGCTCAATCAGCTGATCCATACGGCGCTGGCGGCCGCAAGCGCGCCCGACGAAGCGGTCCTTCGCGCCACGATCGAGCGCGATGCCACCGACCTGGACGCGCGCTACCAGCTCTCCCAACGCCTGGTCAGCGAGCAACGCTGGGCCGAGGCGATGGACCAGCTCATCGAAGTGATCGTCCGCGACAAGCGCTATCGTGACGACCAGCCGCGCAAGGACATGCTCGCGATCTTCGCCGCGTGCCCGGACGCGCAACTGGTCGGCAGCTATCGTCGCAAGCTGGGGGCGGCGCTGAACTGAACGCCTGGTCGGCAAACCGCCCCGACGAGAAGCCTCCCGTTCGGGGCGAGCCCTAGGGCAACACGACCTCGATCAGGCGCGGCCCGCGCTCGCCCAGGCCGCGCCGCATCGCGGCAACCAGCCCATCGACATCGGTCACGCGCTCGGCCGCGATCCCCTGCCCGCTCGCCAACGCGACGAAATCGAGGACGGGCTGATCGACCGTCAGCATGCGCACGGCATTGGGGCCCGGATCGGCGACGCCCACGCCCTTGAGCTCACCACGCAGGATCTGATAGCCCCGGTTCGCGAACACCAGTACCAGCACGTCGAGCGACTCGCGCGCCATCGTCCACAGCGATTGCACCGTGTACATCGCGCTGCCATCGCCACTGAGCGCAATGACCTTGCGATCGGGACAGGCCACCGCCGCCCCCGTGGCGCACGGCAGGCAGTAGCCGATCGCCCCGCCTCGGCTCGACAGCCATTCATGCGGCGCCGCCACCGCGGTGGGTGCGTGAAAGCCGCGCCCCGTGGTCACGGCCTCGTCGACGATGATCGCCTGCTCCGGCATCAACGCCGCCAGCACCAGGCCGACGCTCTCCGGTGTCAGCGCCCCGCCGGGGATCTGCGGGCGCGCCAGCTCGGCCGTGTGAGCCGGCGCCACGCCCGACCCCGCACCCACGGCCTCGGCGAGCGCCTCGAGCGCGGCATGCAGATCGTCCGCGGCCGTACCCATGACGGTCAGCGTGCAATCGTCCGGCGTGAGGATGCTGGGCTTGTCGGGATAGGCGAAGAAACCGACCGGCGGCTTGCTGCCGACCTGGACCAGGCCGCGCAGGTCCGCGAGCATGGCAACGGCCTGCTCGACCGGATACGGGATCCGTTGCACCTGGACCCGTCCCGCACCGCGCTGCAGGCGCGCGTTCATGTTCTCGGCCAACAGGCGGCAACCCGTCTTCGCTGCAATCCGACCGGCGATCTCGAGGCTTTCGGCACGTAGCGCCACGCCACCCAGCAGCAGCGCGTTGGGACCATCGGCCAACAGCAGGCGCGCGGCGGCGTCGACGGCGCTCGAGTCCACCTCGGGGCGAGCCGGGACCGGTAGGGCCGGTGCCGCCGCCTTCGCCTCGTTCCAGGCCGTGTCGGCCGGCAGGATCAGGGTCGCGATCTGCCCGGGCGCGGTCCGGGCGACCTGCACCGCCGTCGCGCCGTCGGCCGCGACGGCCTGCGCGGACGCCGAAGAATGCACCCAGTGCGACATCGGACGCGCCACGCCCGCGCAGTCGGACGCCAGCGGCGCATCGTATTGCTGGTGATAGGTGGCGTGGTCGCCAACGATGTTCACGATGCCCGAGCCGGCGCGCCGGGCGTTGTGCAGGTTGGCAAGCCCATTGGCGAGCCCGGGCCCGAGGTGCAGCAACGTCGCCGCCGGCCGACCCGACATGCGGTAGTAGCCGTCGGCCGCGCCGGTGGCCACCCCTTCGAACAGACCGAGCACGCAACGCATTCCCGGCACGCGGTCCAGCGCCGCCACGAAATGCATCTCCGAGGTACCCGGGTTCGTGAAACAGACGTCCACTTCGCTGTCGACCAGCGTGCGAACGAGACTCTCCGCGCCATTCATCCGTCGTCACCTCGATTGATTGCCCGATGGACGACCGCCGGCTCAGCTGCCGCGCCGGAGGCCGATCTGCGGGTATCGTAACGGAGCCGACGATCGCTCGGGCCGTGAATGGCCCGCTGCCCTCAACGAGCCGGGACGCCCAGCGCCCGGACGGTTTCGATATTCAGGTATTCGTCCACCGGCAGATTGCGTGCGCGCTGGAACGCATTGACCGCCGCCATCGTCCGCGACGCGATCACCCCGTCGATCGGCCCCGGATCGAAGCCCGACGCCCGCAACGCGCGTTGAATGTCGGCAACGCGCGCCTTGGTCATGTTGGTCTCGCACAGGATTTCGCGCCACTCGACCGCACCGGGCGTGATCATTTCCTCGCGCGTCACACTGCCGTATTCGGCCGGCAGCTTTCGGCGCTTCTCGCCCGCCGGCTCGATCAGGCGGTTGACCGTGACCGTGCGGTACTGCGCCGCCACGGGCACTTCACGCGTCGTCGCCGGCTTGACCATCGTCTGGGTCCGCACCGTCCGGTATACCGCCGGCACGACCTCTTCGCGAACGCTCGCCGGACGCTTGACGACCGAGCGCGTCACCGTCTTGTAGACCGGCGGCACCTCGACCAGGCACATGATCTCGCCAGTCGCCTTGTCGATACGCTGGATCGGGCCCCGCCCCTTCTTCCAAGTCGTGTAGCCGGCCTTCACGAGCACCTGCTCGCTGACCTGCTCGATCTGGGCCGGCACCTCGACGAGGCGCCGGGTCTCGGGTGTCACCAGCACCCGCTCCTCGACCCACTTGAACTCGGCCGGAATGACCTCGATGCGCGCGGACCCGGGGCGCACCAGCACCTGCTCGCTGACCGGCGCGAAACGCGGCGGCGTGGTCTCGACCACCTCGCGCGCATCGCGAACGACCACGCGCTCGGTCACGGTACGGTACTTCGGGGGCAGGTAGATGCGGGCGTAGCACTGGCCCGGCTTTGCCGTCGGCGGCAGATCGGCGCCCACCGCGCCAGACCCACCGCTGAGCACCGGCGTCGATTGATTCGCGATTGGCGCGGTCGTGCTCGGCACCGGCGTGGGCGCTGCCAACGACGGCACCGACGGGTCACGTTTCTCGCCCCGCATCGTCGCATTGATCGCGCGCATCCGCTCGGCAGCGCGTCGCCGAACAGCCTCTCGGGCCGCGGCGCTCGTCTCGGTGCGCATCGGGGCCGGCGTCGCGCCTCCCGTCGCCAGCACCACACCGCGCCGCTCCACCGGGGCCGAACTGCAGCCGACGATGGCGAGCACCGAAGCGACCGCAAGGGCACGCTGGCTTGGGAAAAACTTTCTCATCTCAACCCCCAAAAAAGGACACTAGACCCGGCTCGGCGCACAGCCATGGTGTACGTCCGAAAACCGGTCGACGGCAATGCGCGCCGCGCTACCTGAAACTTGCGGGGGATGTTGCGACGGCGTTGCGCCGCTGTGCGCCACCTGAACGACGGCCCACGCTTATTCCTTGATTGTACTAAAAGGCGGGGTTGGCAAGCCGCGCTCGGAGCCCGATCGGCCCTATGGACCGGCCCTATGGACCGGCGCTATGGGCTGCACAGCCCTTCGACGCTGTCGACCCACTTGCCCTAACGAACCTTGAGGCCATACATCGCCTCTCCGCTCGGGCACTTGATCGAGCAATTCAACGCCATCGCACCGCCGCCAATCGTTGGGCCCATGAACTGATACTCGTCGTCCCGGCGCTTCTTGACGACATATCCACGAGACGGATACGCGCACCAGGTCGCAGATATCTTGTCGACGTAGGCCCCGCTCTTCATCGCGAGCAGCCAGACCGCACCCTTACGACAAGTACTGTCGCCCGACGGACCGCCGCCAGGGCCCCCGTGATCTTCCAGGCGCCTCTCGGTCCGCGCCGGTACTTGAGCTGTAAGTCCTTGATTCTTGGCGGAGAGCGAGGGATTCGAACCCCCGAGGGGCTGTTAACCCCTAACGGTTTTCAAGTCAGCTGGCGTTTGGCAAGTCTGGCGCGTTGTTCGGGCCAATTCCCGTTTGCAATCGGCGCGTGGGCACCCCGCGGAAACCCGCGCCGCGCGGTCTCGTCAATCGAGATTCCTAACTCCACAGACTGCAACATGCAGCGCCCGGAGGGCGTCACGAGGATGCCGACACTCGCCGCCCGACTGCGTCAGAATCAGATCGTCGGCAGTGGCGCGCACGGGACCGGCCATGACTCGCGCGTCAACCAGCCAGCTCCCGCGCCTCGAGGCCGCAGCCGTCGCTCTCCCCAACATGAGGGAGACAATACGCGAGTACCCGATGCCTGCGCCGCCGGGAGCCTCCACACAACGTCTCCCTTCCTCGCCGGTCAACCAGACGACGTATGATCGCCTCAGAACTCGTCCGTTCGGTCATGCCTGCACGAATCGAACCACACCAACGGATATGCACCCGACCCGGGCGGTTCCAAGTGGTTCACCGACCAAGTTGTCTGTCTCACATCCGGGCAAGTGGTATCTGTGGCCCCGCACATGTCTCACTTAGCTTTATGGCGAAAACTCGTATCTCAGCCCAAGTCGATATTTGGTCACGCGGCGAAGTCGCCGCGTATCTCGTTGAGCTTGCACGAACTGCGCAGGTCAAACCATGCAGGCATCTGGCACTCAAGCGCGGCCATGCGTCTGCGTTCTATCCCAAATGCAAGATTGACTGGGCTAGCCAAGTAGCGGCTCGCAATGTGCCCATTGATACCACCGCATACTCTGGCCCAAGCAGCTATTCTTGGCCGAAATGCCCCGAAGACTGTCCACATTTCATTCAGGCTGAAGACTTCTTGGTTTCGGTTTCTCGTGATCAGTACTCGCAAGAGGATAGCGGTGCGCCTCGACCCCAAGTCGCTGAGCCGATCGCCACGCGAATAGACTACCCTCCTGGAAATTCATCCAAGCCTACTCCAGCTGTTCCGCACCGCGTTACGCTTCGATGGCTGTTTCAGCACGTACCTGTCAATCTGTGGCTAAGCGCGGCAGCCTTGCTTTGCACTGCGTTTTTCGCCGGAGTTCATTCCACACGCTTTCATTTTGTCCGGGAAGTACTTGGCCTGACTACCGCGCCCCTAGTTGCCAATCCCGAAGAATCAGTATCGGAGAAGGCAAAACCTATTGAGTCGCCCAAAGAGACAGGGGCCGGCGGGCCGACACCTGTCCCATATTCTGCACATCGTGCGCAATAAGCAACCATGTCGACGCCCTCCCGTACACCATTCTTCGCTGCGACCGAAAATTTGGAGGCCCTCCGACTCTTCTCCAGAACACTCCGAAACTTCCCTGCGGAATCGGATTCAACTGCAGTCACCAAGTCGCTGCTGCAGATTATCGAGCTGATGATTTCGCACGCCGCTCAATTTGATGAGTATTGTCCCGCGAACATTGAATGGATCGGCGCTCACTTCATGAGCGCAGTACGCGAGTTTCCAGACGTGGCGGCCGACAAGAGATCTGCGGCGATCGCCTCAGATTTCACATTCGCTTTTCGCTTCTTGTCTGAACTGGAGTTCACGCAACCTACCACCCCTAGCTTTGAAATTCAGCGAATCGGCAACTTCATCGACGAAAACCTACAAAACTTCAGCCAAAACGACCAGCAACAGATCGCGTTCTCGAGGTACCAGATGCCTGTTCAGGTCGCCAAGAGACTGCTGAACGATCCTGCCATTGCCGAGTTTCGCAAATTCTCTGAAACAGTCAAAGCGGCAACGACGCTAAAAGCCGACTGGGACGCCGAACTCGATAGGCGACAAAAGCATGTCGACTCCATCAAAGAGGGCTTGAAGGACGCGACTTCTTCGTACAACTTCGTTGGACTCGTCGATGGATTCCGGCATTTAGCAGCCGCAAAGAAGACTGAACGCCAGGTTGCGTTCTGGTCGGCGATTGCACTTGGGCTAGTAATGGTCGCGCCGCCCGCCGGTCAGATCGCTTACGTACTTGCTCACATAGACACGATTAACCTAAAGAAGGGAGTCCTGCTCTACACGCTTCCAACTATCCTTGCAATTGAAGTGATCCTCATCTACCTCTTTCGAGTGGTCCTTGCCCATTTTCGATCCGTCAAGGCTCAGGATCTTCAACTTGACCTTCGGATCGCTCTATGCCAATTCGTGCAGAGCTACGCCGAATACGCAGCGCAGGTCAAGAAGGATGACCCGAACGCACTGGCAAGATTCGAAGCCGTAGTCTTTAGCAGCCTCGTTGCAGAAAGCGAAGGCATTCCGTCAACCTTTGATGGTGTTGAACACCTTACAAACCTCATCAAGAGCATCCGAGGAACGTAGCCCACTCAAGCGTAGCACTCATGTTAAAACGCGGCGGACGGCCGTTCGCAGCCCTTGTGGCGCCGGCATTGTCTGGGTGAACGGGCCACACGCAAGACCTCCTCCCATTACGCGTCAGTGCCGAACGTGACAACGAACTCGATAAGGGGGCTTTCGAAGAGGTTCGCCGGCCAGAGTATCCGGCGTATATCCTGCAAAGTCGTTCTGATAGCCTCGCACACATGCAGTGACCGATAAGGAAATACATGAAACGCAAACTAATTGCAGTCTCTCTACCCGCAGTATTCTTGGCATCGTCACTTTGCTTTGCAGCCTCAGTAGACAAAGCCGAAATGCTCAATAGGCACGGGTTAAATCAAAACGCCAAGTCTGAACTGATAGATGTTATATTCAGCAAGTCCAGCGATTCAAATCGAGCACAGGCATATTATCTACTTGGCAGCATCGCTTTTGATGAACACAATATCCCTGTCGCACTTGACGCCTGGCAGGATCTAGTCCGGAAGTACCCCGGCTCAACTCAAGCAAGAACAGTAAAAGACAGAATTCAAGAGCTTTCTGAACTAGTGGGCGATTCGACAAAAGAGTCGACCAAGAGCGCAATTGCGTCATCATACATTCAACACGCGAACTTCTGGTCAAAAGGCAAGAATAGCGGACTCACTATTGACTCAAGTTATATTCCAAGCGTGGAAGCAGCGACAAAATGGTATGACAAGGTTATATCTGAATTTCCAAGATCTACAGCATCACGTATAGCCTACCAAGGCAAACTCAGAACGCTCCTCGGATGGGAAGAACCCGGAAGATATGGCAGCAAGTATGGCCTTGAGGAATCATTCAACAAGTACATGCCAATGCTTTTGGATACGTTTACAGCTTTTGAAAGAGAGCATCCAACAGCGGCGACGCTGCAGGCCTTCCGATACCAGATTGCACAAGCATACTGGTCACAAAATGAATATAACAAGGCGCGCGAATGGCTGAATCTAATTGTCAAGATATCAGGAGAAAGAGATAGCTTCTATAAAGACTTGGCTGAGCGCCGACTCCAGAACATGTCGAAACATTGAGGCTCAGCAACCTGGCCGAGACCAATGTAGACGGGGAGACGCTACATTCCATCTTTTTTGCTTGGCGGCTCAACGCTATCTAAGCGTCCGCGACCGCCAGCTTCTTCAGCCGGGCGTTCTCGGTCTCTAGCGTCTTCAACCGCCGCACGTCAACCAATGCGACGACTGGCCTGGCCACACGCCGTCCCGGCTCAGTTCAAGGGTTGGGGCCGCGTCGGAGCGCGCACGTTGTGAGCGCCTCGATCTCTGCTCGCGCGCGACTCGAATACCTAACCTTTTCGCACCGATATTCCGACCATCGGCGCACGTAAGTCCTTGATTTCTGGCGGAGAGCGAGGGATTCGAACCCCCGAGGGGCTGTTAACCCCTAACGGTTTTCAAGACCGCCGCAATCGACCACTCTGCCAGCTCTCCGTGCCGGGCGCATCGTACCGCGTTTCGGTCCGGATCGGCACCGGTCACGGCCGTCGCTACCGGGCAAGTACCTGGGTCAGTCCCGTGGCGCCGGCTCGAAGCGAGGCCATGGCACCCGTTGCTCGTACAGGTCACGCAGCCAGTGCACGGCGATCTGCGTCTTCACGTCCGTCAGCCGGCCCGCACGCAACTCGGCTTCGAGCCATTCGAGCGATACGCGATCGATCTCGACGAATTCGCCATCGTCCAGCGCCGTCTCGCCCACCGGCTCGAGCCCGCGGCACAGGTAGATGTCGATCGCTTCGTCGGCGAAGCCGATCGCCGGGTGGATCGTGGTAAGCAATGCCCACTCGCGCGCCCGGTAGCCGGTCTCTTCGAGCAGCTCGCGGCGTGCGGTCTGCAGCGAGGTCTCACCGGGATCGAGCTTGCCGGCCGGGATCTCGACGAAGCTGCGGCCTAGCGGGTAGCGAAACTGGCGCTCGATCAGGATCGTGCCGTCGTCGAACAGGGGCACCATGGCGGCGGCGCCGGGATGCACGACATACTCGCGGATGGCCTCCCGCCCATCGGGCATGCGGGCACGGTCGCGTCGCAACTCGAGGAAGACGCCCTTGAAGACGGTTTCGGATGCGAGCCTGCGTTCGCTCAGGTCGCGCGCATCGGCCACGATTCGCCTCAGCCTGAGAGCGCCTGCCGGATCGCGTTGGCGCATGCGGTCATCAAGGGCCCCGGAACCAGACCGAGCAACAGCACCAGTGCGCCGTTGACGGCCAGCACGGCCTTCGCGTCCGCGCCGGCAAGGATGGGCGCGCTGTCCGACGCATCATCGAAGTACATGGTCTTGACGACACGCAGGTAGTAGAACGCGCCGATCAGGGACATCAGCACCGCGTACACGGCGAGCCAGACCAGGCCCGCGTTGACGACCGACTGCAGCACCGCGAGCTTTGCGTAGAAGCCCACGAAGGGTGGCACGCCGGCCAGGGAGAACATCAGGATCAGCATGACCAGGGCGAGACCTGGGCTGCGCCGATTCAGGCCGCGCAGGTCGGCGATTTCCTCGGCCTCGAACCCCTGACGCGCGAGCACCTGGATCAGGCCGAAAGTACCCAGCGTGGTCAGGACGTAGCTGATCACATAGAACAGCGATCCGCTGTAGGCGCCGGCAGCCGACCCGGCATTGCCTTGAACCACGCCGCTGAGCAGGCCCAGCAAGACGAATCCGACCTGGGAGATGGTCGAATAGGCCAGCATCCGCTTGAGATTGGTCTGCGCGATCGCAACGATGTTGCCGACGCCCAGGCTCAGCACCGCCAGCACGATCAGCATCTGCTGCCAGTCGGCCGCAACGGCCAGCAGGCCTTCGACGAGCAGCCTGAACGCGATCGCGAACGCAGCCAGCTTGGGGGCACCCGCAATGAGCAGGGTGGCCGAGGTGGGCGTGCCCTGGTAGACGTCGGGCACCCACATATGGAAAGGCACGGCGCCGAACTTGAACGCCAGGCCCGCCACGATGAACACGGTGCCGAACACCAGCACGATCTTGTTCGTCTGCGCGTCGGAGAACGCCTTGGCGATGCCCGCGATCGACAGATCGCCCGCGCCGCCATAGAGCATCGACATGCCATAGAGCAGGAAGCCCGAAGCGAGTGCACCGAGAATGAAGTACTTCATCGCGGCTTCGGTCGAAGCCGGGGAATCGCGTCGCATGGCGGCGATCGCATAGAGCGACAGCGACATGAGCTCCAGGCCCATGTAGACCACGAGCAGGCTCGCCGACGAGATCATCACCATCTGGCCCAGCAGCGCGAACAGGATCAACCCGTAGAACTCGCCGCGCTGCAGCCCGCGCGACATCCCGTAGCCTCGCGCATAGACGATCGTCGCTGCAACGGCCGCATAACTGCAAAGCTTGAGCAGGTGACCGAGCGAATCGGCCACGTACATTCCGTTGAAGCCATAGACGCTGCCCTGACCTGCACCCATCTGCCAGATGGTCGCGGTCAGAGGAAACAGCAGCGCGCCCAGGGCGAGCCGGTCGATGGCCATCCGGCAGCGCTCGGGCGCGGCGGCATCGGCGATGATCACCATCGAGGCGGCCACGAGAAGCGCGATCTCGGGCAGCGCGACCATCAGCTTGAGATTTTCCATTTCAGTGTACTTTCGAGATCGCCACGTGCTTCAGTAGCGCGTCGACGGAGGCTGCCGTCATGTCGGTCACGGGCTTCGGATAGATCCCCATCCAGAGCACCACCACGGCCAGTACGGCCAGCATCCAGAACTCGCGCCGGTTGACGTCGGTCAGCCCGGCCACCTTGTCGTTGGCCACGGCGCCGAACACCACGCGCTTGTACATCCACAGCGAATAGGCCGCACCGAGGATCAGCGTGGACGCGGCAGCGAAGGCGATCCAGAAGTTGTACTTGACCGCGCCCAGGATCACCAGGAACTCGCCGACGAAGCCCGAGGTCGCCGGCAGCCCGCAATTGGCCATCGCGAACAACAGGAACAGCGAGGCGAACCGGGGCATCGTGTTGACGACACCGCCGTAGTCGGCGATCTGGCGCGAATGCAGCCGGTCATACAGGACGCCGATGCAAAGGAACATCGCACCCGAGATGAACCCGTGCGAGATCATCTGCACGATGCCGCCCTGCATGCCCAGGTCGTTGAACATGAAGAACCCGAGCGTCACGAAGCCCATGTGCGCGATCGATGAATATGCGACGAGCTTCTTCATGTCGGTCTGGACCAGCGCGACGAAGCCGATATAGACGACCGCGACCAGGGACAGCGCGATGATGAACCAGTCGTACTCGCGACTGGCGTCGGGTGTGATCGGCAAGGACAGCCGCAGGAAGCCATAGGCGCCGAGCTTGAGCATGATCGCCGCCAGCACGACCGATCCGCCCGTCGGCGCTTCGACGTGCGCATCCGGAAGCCAGGTATGGACCGGCCACATCGGCACCTTGACGGCAAACGCCATCAGGAAGGCGAAGAAGATCAGTGTCTGCTCGCCCAGGCTCAGCGGGAGCTGGTGCCAGTCGAGGATCGCGAACGAATCCGATTTCAGATAGAGGTAGATCAGCGCCACCAGCGCCAGCAGCGACCCCAGCAGCGTGTACAGGAAGAACTTGAAGGCCGCATAGACCCGATTGGGCCCTCCCCACACGCCGACGATGATATACATCGGGATCAGCGTGGCCTCGAAGAACACATAGAACAACAGGCCATCGAGCGCGGTGAAGACCCCGATCATCAATCCCGACAGGATGAGGAAGGACGCCATGTACTGCGCCACCCGCTCCTGGATCACCTCCCAACCCGCCACCACCACGATCACGGTGATGAAGGCCGTCAACAGCACGAACCATACCGAGAGGCCGTCCACGCCCAGGTGGTAGTTGACCGAGAGTCGATCGATCCAGACCGACTTCTCGACGAACTGCATGCCGGCACTGGCTCGGTCGAAGCCCGTGTAGAGCGGCAAGGTCGCCAGCAGGCCGAGAACCGCGCCCACCAGCGAGACGGCGCGCACCACGCCCGCGTTGCGATCGTTGCCGAACGCCAGCACGATCAGGCCGAAGAGGATCGGGATCCAGATCGCAGCGCTAAGGTATGAGAAGGAAGTCATTGCAGGATTCGCGCTCTGTTGTCGTCGTGGCTAGTGGCGCAGCAGCGGGACGATGACGAAGCCGAGCAGTACGGCCACGCCGATGATCATCGTGATCGCGTAGGTGTTCAGTCGCCCGGTCTGGAAGCCCCTGAGGACGCCCGCGAACCAGCCGACCAGTCGTGCGCTGCCATTGATCGCCAATCCGTCGATCAGGCCCTGGTCGCCCGCACGCCACAGACCGCGGCCCAGCAACCGAGAACCGCCGGCGAACACGATCTCGTTGATCCTGTCCATGTAGTACTTGTTCTCGAGCAGGCGATAGACACCGCCAAAACCGCGCTTGAGGGCCTCGGGCAAGGCCGGGTTGATCATGTAGCAGTAATAGGCGCTGACCACCCCGGCAAGCGCCAGCCAGAACGGGGGCGTCCCGAACGCGTGCATCCCCATGCCCATCCAGCCATGCCAGTGATGAGCCAGCTCCGCCATCGCGCCATGACGATTGGCCACGACGATCGGTCCCTCGAGGAACCCGCCGAACAACATGGGGCCCGCCGTCAGAAGCCCGATGATCACCGAGGGAATCGCGAGCAGCACGAGCGGCAAGGTCACCACGGCAGGCGATTCGTGCGGCACCTCGTTGGCCTTGAGCCCGTGGTGATGATCGTCTCCGTGGGCGTCATCGTGCCCGTGGGCGTGATCGCCACCCTGTCCCCAGCGGCTCTTGCCGTGGAACACCAGGAAGTACATGCGGAATGAATAGAACGCCGTCACGAAGACGCCCGCCATGACCGCGAAGTAGCCGAAGCCGGCACCGGGGACGTCGGCCACCTTCGCGGCCTCGATGATCGAGTCCTTGGAATAGAAGCCCGACAGGAAGGGCGTGCCGATCAGGGCCAGCGAGCCGACCAGCGAGGTCAGCCAGGTGATCGGCATGTAGCGGCGCAGACCGCCCATGTTCCGAATGTCCTGGTCATGGTGCATGCCGATGATCACCGAGCCCGCCGCCAGGAATAGCAGCGCCTTGAAGAACGCGTGCGTCATCAGGTGGAAGATCGCGGCGCTGTAGGCCGATGCCCCGAGCGCCACGGTCATGTAGCCGAGCTGCGAGAGCGTCGAATAGGCGACCACGCGCTTGATGTCGTTCTGGATGATCCCCAGGAAGCCCATGAACAATGCGGTGATGCCGCCGATCACCATCACGAAGCCCAGCGCCGTGTCCGAGAGTTCGAACAGCGGCGACATCCGGCTCACCATGAAGATCCCCGCCGTCACCATCGTCGCCGCATGGATCAGCGCCGAGATCGGCGTCGGGCCTTCCATGGAATCGGGCAGCCAGACATGCAGCGGGAACTGGGCCGACTTGCCCATGGCGCCAATGAACAGGCAGATGCAGGTCACGGTCAGCAACGACCACTCCGCTGCGCCGAGCAGGTTGATGGTGCGATCCGCCAGGCCCGGCGCCGCCTTGAAGACGGTCGCATAGTCGAGGCTGCCGAAGTACGCCAGCACCAGGCCGATGCCCAGCGCGAAGCCGAAGTCGCCGACCCGGTTCACGAGGAAGGCCTTCAGGTTCGCGTAGATGGCGGTTGGCCGGGTGTACCAGAAGCCGATCAGTAGATACGACACCAGACCGACGGCCTCCCAGCCGAAGAACAGCTGGAGGAAGTTGTTCGCCATCACCAGCATCATCATCGAGAAGGTGAACAGCGAGATATACGAGAAGAAGCGCTGGTAGCCGGGATCCTCGGCCATGTAGCCGATCGTGTAGATGTGCACCATCAGTGACACGAAGGTCACCACGCACATCATCGTGGCGGTCAGCGAGTCGACGAGGAAGCCGATCTCCAGCCGCACGTCGCCAAAGGCACTCCAGGTGTAGAGCGCGCCGTTGAACGTATGGCCGGCAAGGACATCGGTCAGGGTCCAGACCGACGCGGCCAGCGAAACGGCCACGCCCAGGATGGTGACCCGGTGAGCGTTCGCGCGGCCGACGCGCGCCCCGAACAGGCCTGCGACGAGTGCGCCGACCAACGGAGCGAAAGCGGCCAGCAAATAGGCGGTCTTCATGATCTTGTCTATCCCTTCAGGCTGTCCAGTTCCTCGGCATTGACCGTCTCGAGGCTACGGAAGAGGACGACCAGAATCGCGAGACCGATCGCGGACTCGGCGGCCGCGACAGTGAGGATGAAGAACACGAAGATCTGCCCCGCCGCGTCACCCAGGAAATGGGAGAACGCGATGAAGTTCATGTTCACCGCGAGGAGCATCAGCTCGATGGCCATCAACACGATGATGACGTTGCGGCGATTCAGGAAGATCCCGACGACGCCGATCGCGAAGAGGATCGCGCCAAGGATCAGGACATTGACCAGGCTCATTTCGCCTCCCCGGCATCGGGCCTTGCAGCCTGACGCTTGACCGGCGCGATGTTCAGCACGCGCAGGCGATCCGAACTGCGGGTGCGGACGGCTGCGGACGGATTGTTGTAGCGGGTGTCCTTGCGTCGCCGCAAGGTGAGCGCGATCGCCGCGACGATCGCGACCAGCAGCAAGACCGCCGCGATCTCGAACGGATACACGTACTCGGTGTAGAGCAGGTTGCCCAGCGCCTTGGTGTTGTCGTAGTTGGCCGGCACTGGCGGCGCATCCATCGCCCGCACGCCACCGAACGCACGAAACAACACCAGCGCGAGTTCGAGCACGATCAGCACGCCGACGACGACCCCCGGCAGGCTACGGAAAAAGCCGCGCCCCGCCTTGTCGATGTTGATGTCGAGCATCATGACCACGAACAGGAACAACACCATGACCGCGCCGACATAGACCAGCACCAGCGCGATCGACAGGAATTCGGCCTGAAGCATCATCCAGATGCAGGCGGCGCTGAAGAAGGTCAACACCAGATACAGCGCGGAGTGCACCGGGTTGCGCGCCGTGACGACTCGTGCGGCGGCGAAGATCGCGATGGCTGCGAATATGTAGAAAAGGATGCTGTGAACGTCCATGGTCCGGTTGTGCCCGCTCTTTGTTCGCCTCGATCGCTGCGTGTCGGGCCCCGCCCGGCCGGCAGCGCCCCCTCAGCGATACTTGGCGTCGGCCTCCCTGTTGGCTGCGATTTCCTTCTCGTACCTGTCACCGATCGCCAACAGCATCGGCTTGGTGAACATCAGGTCGCCCCGCTTCTCGCCGTGATATTCGTGGATGTGCGTCTCCACGATCGAATCGACCGGACAGGACTCCTCGCAGAAGCCGCAAAAGATGCACTTGGTGAGGTCGATGTCGTAGCGGCTCGTGCGACGCGTGCCATCCTCGCGCACGCTCGACTCGATCGTGATCGCCATGGCCGGGCAGACGGCTTCGCACAGCTTGCATGCGATGCAGCGTTCTTCGCCGTTCTCGTAGCGCCGCAACGCGTGCAGGCCCCGGAACCGGGGCGACATCGGCGTCTTTTCCTCGGGGTATTCGATGGTGATCTTGCGGGCGAAGAAGTACCGCCCGGTCAGCATCAGGCCCTTCAGCAGTTCCGTGAGCATGAAGCTCGAGAAGAAATCCTTGACCGCTTGCATCGCGCGATCCCTTATTTCCAGATGTTCAGCGGCGTCTGGATCCAGATCGCCACCACGACGAGCCAGACCAGCGTCACCGGGATGAAGATCTTCCAGCCCAGCCGCATGATGTGGTCATACCGATACCGCGGGAGCGACGCCCGGAACCAGATGAACAGCGACACCACGAAGAAAGTCTTCAGGAACAGCCACATCCAGCCGGAGAGCCAGGTCGGCATCAGCCATTCGAGCCGCAGGAAGCCGAACGGCGCATCCCATCCGCCCAGGAACATGACCGACGCGAGCGCCGAGAGCAGGATCATGTTCGCGTACTCGGCGAGGAAGAAGATCGCGAAGCCCATCCCCGAATACTCGATCATGTGCCCCGCGACGATCTCGGATTCACCCTCGACGACATCGAAGGGGTGGCGGTTGGTCTCGGCCACCGAGGAGATCACATAGACGACGAAGATCGGCAGCAAGGGCAGCCAGTTCCACGACAGGAAGTTCAGACCATGGCTGGCAAACCAGCCTCGCGTCTGCCCCTGGACGATCTCGGTCATGTTGAGGCTACCCGAGACCATCAGCACCACGACCAGCGCGAATCCGATCGCCAGCTCGTAGGACACCATCTGGGCCGACGCGCGCATCGCGCCCAGGAACGCGTACTTGGAATTGGACGCCCAGCCGGCAATGATCACGCCATAGATCTCGAGCGACGTGATCGCCATGAGCAGCAACAGCCCGGCATTGATGTTGGCAAGCGCCGCGTCGGGTGCGAACGGCATCACCGCCCAGGCCGCGATCGCGGGCATGATCGTCATGATCGGTCCAAGGATGTACAGGCCGCGATTGGCCTGAGACGGCACGATCACTTCCTTGAACATCAGCTTGAGCGAATCCGCGATCGGCTGCAGCCAGCCATAGCCCACCCGGTTCGGCCCCTTGCGCAGGTGCATGAAGCCGATCATCTTGCGTTCCCACAAGGTCAGATAGGCGACGCATCCCAGAATGGGCAGCACGACGCACGCGATCTTGATCAGCGTCCAGGCCACCGGCCACACCGGTCCGAGCAGTCCCGAACCGAAGCCGTTGATCGTTGCAATCAGGTCTTGCATCTCGCTTCTTCCACCCGTCGCCGTCAGGCCGCCGTGAGCTCGACCGGACCACCGGCGAGCCCGAGCGACGCGCAAGCCTTGTCGGCCGCCAATCTCACGACCCCATCGGCCACCCGATCGTCGAGTTCGACGGCCACGAACGCCTGGGCCGCTCCAGCGCTCACCCTGGCCTGGGAACCATCGGCCAGGCCCAGCGATGCGAGCGTCTTCGCGTTGACTCGTGCCCGTGCCGCGGCCGCCTGCCGTGTCAGCTGGAGACTTTCGGCGCGCCGCACGATCGGATCGCAGCCATAGGCCGGAATATCGGCGATCCGCTCCAGCGCACCTGGCTGCCTGGCGAGCGTCACCTGTCCGCCGAACCCGGTCGCCAGACTGGGCTCCTTGCCGCCCATCGCTTCGGAACGCACGGCTTCCGCACTGTCGAAATTGAACCCATCCAGCGCGAGCAGATTGCCAAGCACGCGCAGTACCTTCCACGCCGGACGGGATTCTCCGGCCGGCACGACTACCCCGTTGAACGACTGCACCCGGCCTTCGCAATTGATGAAACACCCGGCCGTCTCGGTGAACGGCGCGATCGGCAACAGGCAGTCGGCCACCTCGAGCAGCTCATCGCTACGGTAGGCACTGAGCACGACCACGGTATCGGCCTTGGCCAGGGCATTTCGGGCTGCGCCACCGGCAGCCGTATCGAGGGACGGCTCGAAGCCGAGCGTCAGGTAGGCCCGAAGCGGCTCGCCCAGCATCTGAGCGGCCGTCTTGCCAGCGGTCCCGAGCGCGCGTGCGTTGGCCGCGCCCTTCGCCCCGGGCGTCGCGCCCGCGACATAGGCGCCGACGCTGTTGGCCGCCTCGCCGAGAACACCGACGCGCCCGCCGGTCGCGCGCGCGATCCTGGAGGCAAGGACGCCGAGCGACGCCGCCAAAGGATGCTGCATGGCCGCGTTGCCCAGAAGGATGCCGACGCGTTCACCCGAGGCCAGCGAGTCGGCGATCGCCTTGATCGAACCCGCGTCGAGCGACGCGCTGCCCGCAGGCAGGTCTGTCTGCCCCAGCGCAGCCAGAATCGCGGCCAGCGCGTCACCCCAGGCCGACGGCGCACAAATCGCGCTGGCGGTGACTGGTACCAGCAGGTCCTCGGCTACCGCGTGCACGGTCGAAAGCTGCGCACCATGCTTGACGGCGTCACGGATCCGAAGCGCAAGCAGCGGATGATCCTGCCGCAGGAAGGACCCGATGACCAGAATGCGGTCGAGTTGCGCGACTTCCTCGATGGGCATTCCGAGCCAGGGCGCACCGTCGAGCGCCGCCTCGATCGAAGCGTCGGTCTGGCGCAGCCGTGCATCGACATTGTCGCTGCCCAGCCCTCGCGCCAGCTTCTGCAACAGATACAGCTCCTCGAGGGTGGCGTTCGGCGCGCCAAGCGCCCCGAATGCATCTGCGCCGTGATTGCGCACGACATCGCCGATCGCATGACCGGCATAGGCCAATGCCACTTGCCAGTCGACCTCGGTCCAGCGGCCGTCTTGCTTGATCATCGGTCGGGTCAGTCGATCGTCGGCGTTCAGGCCCTCGTAGGAGAAGCGATCACGATCCGACAGCCAGCATTCGTTGACCGATTCGTTCTCGAGGGGCACCACCCGCATGACACGGTCGTGCTTGACCTGGACGACGATATTCGAGCCGAGCGAATCGTGACCCGCCACCGAGCGGCGTCGAGACAACTCCCAGGTCCTCGCCGAGTACCTGAACGGCTTGCTGGTCAAGGCGCCGACCGGGCAGACGTCGATCATGTTGCCCGACAGTTCCGACTCAACCGCCCGTCCGACGAAGCTGACGATCTCGGAATGCTCACCGCGATGAATCATGCCGAGCTCGCTGGTGCCCGCGATCTCCTGACCGAAGCGCACGCAACGTGTGCAGTGGATGCAGCGCGCCATTTCCTCGGCCGAGATCAACGGACCCATCGGCTTGTGGAAGACGACCCGCTTCTCCTCGTGGTGATGCGAGGCCGAACCGCCGTAGCCCACCGCCAGATCCTGAAGCTGGCAGTCTCCGCCCTGGTCGCAGATCGGACAGTCGAGCGGGTGGTTGATCAGCAGGAACTCCATGACGGCCTGCTGCGCCTTGACCGCGCGCTCGGAGCGGGTCATGACCTTCATGCCATTGGTCACCGGCGTGGCGCAGGCCGGCAAGGGCTTGGGCGCCTTCTCCACCTCGACCAGGCACATGCGGCAGTTCGCCGCGATCGACAGCTTCTTGTGATAGCAGAAGTGCGGAATGTAGACACCGGCCGCGTTGGCTGCATGCATGACCATGCTGCCTTCGGCAACCTCCACTTTCCTGCCGTCGATTTCGAGTTCAACCATGGATTCGTCGTGTGGTGGTCGATTCGCGTTTCGGGTCGCTCAGACGTACTTGGGCACGAGGCAGCTCTTGTGCTCGATGTGGTGAGCGAATTCGTCACGGTAATGCTTGAGGAAACCGCGTACCGGCATCGCCGCCGCATCGCCGAGCGCGCAGATCGTACGGCCCTGGATGTTCTCGGCTACCCGATCCAGCTCGTCGAGGTCCTCGGGGCGTCCCTCGCCATGTTCGATGCGATGCACGATACGGTAGAGCCAGCCCGTCCCTTCGCGGCACGGCGTGCACTGCCCGCAGCTTTCCTCGAAGTAGAAGTACGACAGGCGCAGCAAGGACTTGACCGCGCACCGGGTCTCGTCCATGACGATCACCGCGCCCGAACCAAGCATGGACCCGGCCTTCGCGATCGAGTCGTAGTCCATGTCGGTGTTCATCATGATCTCGGCCGGAAGCACCGGCATCGAGGATCCGCCAGGGATCACCATCTTGAGCTTCTTGCCGTCGCGCATGCCACCGGCCAGATCGAGCAACTTGGCAAACGGCGTCCCCATCGGAATCTCGTAGTTGCCCGGCCGGGCAACGTCGCCGGAGATCGAGAAGATCTTCGTGCCGCCATTGTTCGGTCGGCCGACTTCGAGATAGGCGGGACCCCCGTTGCGGATGATCCAGGGCACGGCCGCGAAGGTCTCTGTGTTGTTGATCGTGGTTGGCTTGCCATACAGCCCGAAGCTCGCCGGAAACGGCGGCTTGAAGCGTGGCTGGCCCTTCTTGCCCTCGAGGGACTCGAGCAGCGCGGTCTCTTCGCCACAGATGTAGGCGCCGTAGCCGTGAAACGCATGGAGCTGGAACGAAAAATCCGTTCCGAGGATCCGGTCACCGAGCAAACCGGCCGCGCGGGCCTCTTCGAGGGCGGCCGAGAAACGCTCGTAGACGTCCCAGATCTCGCCGTGGATGTAGTTGTACCCGACCGAGATCCCCATCGCGTACGCCGCGATCGTCATGCCTTCGATGACGACGTGCGGGTTATAGCGAAGGATGTCCCGATCCTTGAAGGTTCCGGGCTCGCCTTCGTCGGAATTGCAGACCAGGTATTTCTGTCCGGGAAACTGCCGCGGCATGAAGCTCCACTTCAGACCCGTCGGAAACCCTGCACCGCCGCGTCCGCGCAAGCCCGAGGCCTTGACCTCGGCGATCACCTGTTCGGGCGTCATCCCTTCTTGCAGGATCTTGCGCAACGCCTGGTATCCACCTCGCGACTCGTAGTCGGCAAGGTGCCAGCCGTCGGGCGAGTTCAGCCCCGCCATGATCTGCGGGTCGATGTGGCGTCCGTGAAAGCAGGTCTCCGAAGCGGCAACCCGCTCCAGCCCGGCCTTGATCTCGCTCGCACCCATTGGGTCAGGCCTTCCGGAGTTCATCGATCAGTGCATCGAGGCGCTCGGCACTCATGAAACTGCACTGACGCGTATTGTTCACGAGCAGCACCGGGGCGTCGCCGCAGGCCCCTTGGCATTCGCTCTCCTTGAGCGTGAACAGACCATCCGCGGTCGTCTCGTTGTAGTCGATACCGAGCTTGTGCTTGAGGTACTCGCCCGCCTTTTCGCCGTCGCGAAGCGCGCACGGCAAGCAGGTGCAAACGGCGAGCTTGAATCGCCCGACCGGCTTCGTGTCGAACATGTTGTAGAAGGTCGCGACCTCCTGGACCGCCACGGGCGCCATGCCCAGATAGCCGGCCAACTCCTCGACGAGCTCGGTGGAGACCCATCCCAACTCGGTCTGCCCGATCGCGAGTGCCGCCATGACGGCGGACTGACGTTGCTCGGCCGGGAATTTCGCGATCTCGCGGTCGATCTTCTCGTACGCCTGCGCACTGAGCAGACGCTGTGGTTTGGGCACTGCGCTCATTGCCTTTATCGCTTCCCTACCTGTCGATCTCGCCGAAGACGATGTCCTGGGTGCCGATGATCGTGACCACGTCGGCGATCATGTGCCCGCGCGACATCTCGTCGAGCGCCTGCAGATGCGCGAACCCGGGCGCCCTGATCTTCAGGCGATAGGGCTTGTTCGCACCATCGGAAACCAGGTAGATGCCGAACTCGCCCTTCGGGTGCTCGACGGCCGCATAGCATTCACCGGGCGGGACATGGAAGCCTTCGGTGAAGAGCTTGAAGTGGTGGATCAGCTCTTCCATGTTCGATTTCATGTCCACCCGCGCGGGCGGCGACACCTTGTGGTTGTCGGACATGACCGGCCCCGGGTGATTGCGGAGCCATTCGATGCACTGCTTGACGATTCGATTCGACTGCCGCATCTCTTCGACCCGCACGAGATAACGGTCATAGCAGTCGCCGTTGGTACCCACCGGGATGTCGAAGTCGACCAGGTCATAGACTTCGTAGGGCTGCAACTTGCGCAGATCCCAGGCCACGCCGGAGCCGCGCAGCATCGGCCCGGTGAATCCCAGCGCCTTTGCCCGATCCGGATCGACGACCCCGATACCCACCAGGCGCTGCTTCCAGATGCGGTTATCGGTCAGCAGGGTCTCGTACTCGTCCACACAACCGGGAAAGCGGTTCGTGAACGCCTCGAGAAAGTCGAGCAGCGAACCCTCGCGGTCACGATTGAGTTCGCGCACCGCCGCGTCGCTGCGGGCCTTGGACGCCCGATACTTGGGCATCGAGTCGGGCAGGTCGCGATAGACGCCCCCCGGGCGGTAGTAGGCCGCGTGCATGCGCGCACCCGAGACCGCCTCATAGCAGTCCATCAGGTCTTCGCGCTCGCGAAACGCATAGAGGAACACGGCCATCGCACCGACGTCGAGGCCATGCGCACCGATCCACAGGAGATGATTCAGGATCCGCGTGATCTCGTCGAACAAGACGCGGATGTATTGCGCCCGCAGCGGAACCTCGACGCCGAGCAGCTTCTCGATCGCCATCACGTAGGCATGCTCGTTGCACATCATCGACACGTAGTCGAGCCGATCCATGTACGGCACGCTTTGCAGGTAGGTGCGCGTCTCGGCGAGCTTTTCGGTGCCCCGGTGGAGCAGCCCGATGTGCGGGTCCGCCCGCTGCACCACTTCGCCATCGAGCTCGAGCACGAGCCGAAGAACACCGTGTGCCGCCGGATGCTGAGGACCGAAATTCAGCGTGTAGTTCTTTATTTCTGCCACGTCGTCTCTCCGCGCCTTCAGCGGCCGCCGCCGTAGCCGTCTTCACGAATCACGCGCGGCACGTTCTCGCGTGGCGCGATCGTGAGCGGCTGATAGACCACGCGCCGCTGCTCCGGGTCGTAGCGCATCTCGACGTGACCCGAGACCGGAAAGTCCTTGCGAAACGGATGCCCGACGAACCCGTAGTCGGTGAGAATCCGGCGCAGATCGGCGTGCCCCTCGAACACGATGCCGAACAGGTCGAAGGCCTCGCGCTCGAACCAGTTCGCGGCCGGCCACAGATCCGTGAGGGACGAGATCACGGGGAAATCGTCATCGGCGCAGAATGCGCGAAGGCGCAGCCGCCAGTTATGCGTGATCGAGAGCAGATGCGAAACCACGGCGAAGCGCGGCCCGTCGTGCGAGCCGCCGCCGTAGCCGGCGTAATCGAGCCCGCAAAGGTCGATCAGCGTCTCGAAGCGTAGCGACGGATCGTCGCGCAGCGCGCCGGCGACATCGAGATAATCGGCACCGCTCACGACCAGGGTGAGTTCGCCGAGAGCCTCGCTCGAGCTGACGACACGCTCGCCGAGCACTTGCTCGACGTTTGCTTTCAGCTGTTCGATTGGAACCATGCTCAGAATCTGCCCATATCCCCGGTCGACATGCGTGTCAGCGCGCGATCGTCGAGGTTTTTCGAATCTTGGCCTGCAATTGGATCAGGCCGTAAGCCAAGGCCTCGGCGGTCGGCGGACAACCGGGGACATAGACGTCGACCGGAACGATGCGATCGCAACCGCGCACCACCGAGTACGAATAATGGTAGTAGCCGCCACCGTTCGCGCAGGACCCCATCGACAGGACCCAACGCGGCTCGGCCATCTGGTCATAGACCTTTCGAAGCGCCGGCGCCATCTTGTTGCACAGCGTGCCCGCCACGATCATCAGGTCGCTCTGCCGAGGGCTCGGCCTGAAGATGATGCCGAATCGATCAAGGTCGTAGCGCGACGCACCCGCATGCATCATCTCGACCGCGCAACAGGCCAGGCCGAACGTCATCGGCCATAGCGAACCCGTACGAGTCCAGTTGATGAGCTTGTCGACCTGGGTCGTCACGAAGCCCTGATTCAGTACGCCTTCGATACTCATGCCAGACGGTTCCGATTTGCCAACGCCATCTGCAGCGACCTTCGCGCGCACCCGGCGTCGAATCCACCGCCCATAGGCGGTCTCGTCAGTTCACGACGCTCACCTGCCGGCATGACAGGTCGCGCCACGGCAGCTCACTCCCAGTCGAGCGCGCCCTTCATCCACTCGTAGATGAAGCCGACGACCAGGATCCCCAGGAAGATCATCATGGCCATGAAGCCGAAGAACCCGATCGAGTCGAGGACAACGGCCCATGGGAACAGAAATGCGATCTCGAGGTCGAACAAGATGAAGAGAATCGCGACCAGGTAGTACCGGACGTCGAACTTCATCCGCGCGTCCTCGAATGCCTCGAAGCCGCACTCGTAGGGCGAAAGCTTCTCGGGGTCGGGGCGATGAGGACCGAGAATTCTGCCGATCAGCATGGGACCGACACCCACGCCGATGCCGACGAGGATGAACAGCAGGACGGGCAGATAGTTCTCGAGATTCACGTTCGAAAGATATTGGTGCCGACGGCGAGACTCGAACTCGCACAGCTTTCGCCACTACCCCCTCAAGATAGCGTGTCTACCAATTTCACCACGTCGGCAATCCTGCGAAAGACAAGCATCGCGCTTCGTCGATTCGACCCGAGGATGGTCGATGAAACGCGGTGTCCGCTCAACTCGGCATTCTACTTCGGAATGTCGGCCGGCTGGGAGCTTTTCACCGGCGCCGGCGCGGGGGTTGGCGTATTTGCACCACTGCCCGACTGACGCTCGGCGGGATTCGCGCTCGGGACATCCGACGGCTTGACCGAGGTCGTCGGCGTAGCGCCCGAAGCAGCCGCATCGCCCTTGCCCGCATCCTTTTCGCGCGTGGCCCCCGAGACCGCGTCCATGACACTGCCGGGCGCAGCAGGCTTGTGGTTGACCAGCATTGCCAGGCCCAGCGTGCAAACGAAGAACACTCCAGCGAACACCGCCGTCGTGCGCGACAGGAAGTTGGCCGAACCGGTGGCACCGAACAGGCTGCCCGACGAACCGCCGCCGAAGGCAGCGCCCATGTCGGCGCCCTTGCCATGCTGGAGCAGCACCAACACGATGATGCCGATCGCACTGATCACCTGAACCAGCATCAGTACATTGAGCAACCACTGCATTTGTTGTCTTTCCTTTTTCGCGCGAGCCGATACCGGCTCAGGCCGCCTGGGCCGCGCGACAGATGTTGAGAAAATCGTCGGCCACCAACGAAGCACCGCCGATCAGGCCCCCGTCGATGTCGGGCATGCCGAACAGGCTGCTCGCATTGTTCGCCTTGACACTTCCGCCGTACAGGATCCGAATGTCAGCGGCGTGGCCAACGCCCCCGCTGGCCAGTCTGGCACGGATGAAAGCGTGGGCCGCCTGCGCCATCTCGGGCGACGCGGTCTTGCCGGTGCCGATCGCCCAGACCGGCTCGTAGGCAACGACGAAGCGCTCAGCCGCCGCGCCGCCCGCCAGGGCGCAAAATGCATCGACCTGGCGCCCCAGGACGGCCTCGGTGACGCCGGCGTCGCGCTCCTGCAGGGACTCGCCCACGCAAACGATGACGCCAAGGCCTTCGGCCAGGGCGATCTCGACCTTGCGCGCCACCAGTTCGTCGTCTTCGCCCAGTATCGTGCGCCGCTCCGAGTGCCCTATGATGACCCACCCGCACCCCAGGTCCGAGAGCATCGTGGCCGAAACCTCGCCGGTGAACGCGCCGTTGGGCTGCGAGCACAGGTTCTGGGCGCCCAGCACGACGCCCGTGTCGTTGAGCCAAGCCGCGGCCTGCCCCAGGTACGGATACGGCGGACAGACGACGACGTCGACCTGCGCGATCGAGGCACGCTCCAGGCCGCCGCGAATCGCGGTGAAAAGATGCTCGTTGGTGACGATGTCACCGTTCATCTTCCAGTTGCCGGCAACCATTGGTTTACGCATGTTCATCGTGCCTTGCATCGAGCCCGGATTCGCCAAAACCACCCGTCGACGCTATTCCTGGTTTCGGAAGGCGCCCAGACCCAGTGGCAATACAAGCGGCAAGAAGCCAACCCGAAATTTTAGGTTTTAGACGTCCGACTGGTCAAATCGGGCCTCGGGAGCCAGGCCTCGTCATGCGCCCGGCCGGTCTCGCTCGGACCCCTCTGGCTTCTCGGGCCCCGCAGCCTGCGGGGGATTCGTCGCGCCCTGCGAGACGGGGGAGTCCGTCTGGCTAACGCTCGGCGGCACGTCGGCGTCCGCCGCGGGGACCTCGGGCGACACCGCGGCGTCGGATCGACGCGACCAAGGCAGATCGAGACCGGCCCGACGCCGCAAGAACCACACCGCGTAACCAGACAGGCCGTAGACCAGGAAAAAGAGGAACAGCACCATCGGCGGGTCCGATGACACCAGCACGAAGGCCAGTACCAGACCGAATGCCGCGATGAATGGGACGCTGCGCCGGAAATTGATGTCCTTGAAACTGTAGAACGGCGCATTCGAGACCATCGTCAGGCCGGCGTACACCGTCAGCAGCCACGACAGCACGCTCAGGTCGCGGCCACTCAGACTGATCAATCGCGCCTCTCGGTAGTCGGTCGCCACCCAGACGAACCCGACGACCAGCCCTGCCGCTGCCGGACTCGGCAGCCCCTGGAAGTAGCGCTTGTCCACGACGCCTAGATTGGCATTGAAGCGGGCAAGCCGAAGACCTGCACCCGCCACGTAGACGAAGGCCGCCAGCCAGCCCCATTTGCCCAGCCCCCGGAGCGACCACTCGTAGAGAATGAGCGCGGGCGCGACGCCGAACGACACCATGTCCGAAAGGCTGTCGTATTGCTCGCCGAATGCGCTCTGGGTGTTGGTGAGGCGCGCGACCCGGCCATCGAGGCTATCGAGCACCATGGCCGCGAACGTAGCCATCGCCGCGTAGGCGAACTGATTGTTCATGGCCTGCACCACGGCAAAAAAACCGCAGAACAGCGAGGCCGTCGTGAAGGCATTGGGCAGCAGATAGACGCCCCGGGCCCGCTTTCGGGGGCCGCTCGACGTCGCCGGGTCCGACGCGTTCGGGCGCAGACGCCGTAGCCGGATCCTGCGCCCGACCGTCACTCGCCCGCTCCGCCGCCAGCCACCGGAAGGCGTGCGAGCACCGTGGACGCGGCCTTCACTCGTTCGCCGATGACCGCCAAGGGTTCGGCCTCGACCGGAAGATACAGATCGACGCGCGAGCCGAACCGGATGAAGCCGAAGCGTTGCCCACGCGCCAGCATCTCGCCGTCGCCCACATAGCAGAGGATGCGTCTTGCGACCAAGCCGGCGATCTGGACGCAGGTGATCAGCGCACCATCGGAGCGGCGGATCACCATCGCATTGCGCTCGTTGGCCTCCGAGGCCTTGTCGAGATCGGCGTTGACGAAGCGCCCTGGGAAATAATGGACGCGTTCGACCATGCCGTCGAGCGGCGCTCGATTCGAGTGAACATTGAAGACGTTCATGAAGACCGAGATCTTCAGGCAGTCGCGACCATCGTTGTAGGGGTCGCTCGCACGCTCGACCACGATGACTCGTCCGTCTGCGGGGCTGAGCACCGCATCGGCGGCAGAAGGAATGATGCGCGCCGGGTCACGGAAGAACTGCAGGACGAAGAGCGCGATCACCCAGAACGGCAGCGCCCACCAGAAGCCCCCGAGCAGGTGAACGACGAACGCCAGGCCCGCGGCAATTCCCAGGAATGGCCAACCTTCACGCGCGATCAGGGGATGAGGATAGTGATAGTTCATTTCGATCGGATAGGACGGCAGTGCCCGACACGTAGGACGGCACCCGCCAGGCAAGTATAGGCGGAGCCGGGACGCGCGGCGAGCCTGGGAAGCAGGCTCTTCGTCATGCTGCTCGCGGGCAGCAGAAGGGCCGGCGCCCTGCCCACTCGAGGCAGTGGCTGACCGGCCCTTCCGATGCCCCGCAAGCAGCGCGCTCGCGCCCAGTGCCCGGCCGATACGGCTGCGCCGTCCGACCGGGATCTCGCGGCGGGCGGGCCGGGAAAGGCCGGGCCCGCCTGGCAGGCGCTCAGTTGCGCGACTTGTCGACCAGGCGGTTGGCCTTGATCCAAGGCATCATCGCACGCAGCTTCTCGCCCACGACCTCGATCTCGTGCTCGGCCGTCAGGCGGCGACGCGACATCAAGGTCGGCGCACCCGCCTTGTTCTCGAGGATGAACGCCTTCGCGTACTCGCCGGTCTGGATGTCGCGCAACGACGCGCGCATCGCCTCCTTCGTTTCGGCGGTGATGATCCGCGGACCGGTGACGTACTCGCCGAACTCAGCGTTGTTCGAGATCGAGTAGTTCATGTTTCCGATGCCGCCTTCGTAGATCAGGTCGACGATCAGCTTGACCTCGTGCAGGCACTCGAAGTAGGCCATCTCGGGCGCATAGCCGGCCTCGACCAACGTCTCGAATCCGGCCTTGATCAACTCGACGACGCCCCCGCACAACACGGTCTGCTCGCCAAACAGGTCGGTCTCGGTCTCTTCGCGGAAGTCGGTCTCGATGATGCCCGCACGACCGCCACCGATGGCGCATGCGTACGACAGCGCATAGTCGCGCGCGGCACCCGACTTGTCCTGGTGGATCGCGACCAGCATCGGAACACCACCGCCCGCGGCATAGGTGCTACGAACCGTGTGACCCGGCGCCTTGGGCGCCACCATCACGACGTCGAGGTCTTCGCGCGGCACGACTTGGCCATAGTGCACGTTGAAGCCGTGCGCGAAGGCGATCGTGGCACCCTTCTTGATGTTGGTTACGACATCGCGGTTGTAGACGTCGGCGATGTGCTCGTCGGGCATCAGCATCATGACGAAGTCGGCTTCCTTGACCGCGTCGGCGATCTCGGCGACCTTGAGCTTCGCCTTCTTGACCTTGTCCCAGGACGCCCCGCCCTTGCGCACGCCGACGACGACCTTGCAGCCCGACTCGTGGAGGTTGAGCGCATGGGCATGGCCTTGCGAGCCGTATCCGATGATGGCGACCTTCTTGCCCTTGATGAGCTTGAGGTCGCAGTCCTTGTCGTAGAAGACCTTCATTCTTATTCCTTCCCTCTGTATGTTGGCAAAAGCGTGCTCTCGATTCAGACTTTCAGGATCCGCTCTCCGCGAGCGATTCCGGAAGCCCCGGTGCGGACCGTCTCGAGAATGACGGTCTTGTCGATCGCACCGATGAACGCATCGAGCTTGGCACCGTTTCCAGTCAGCTCGATCGTGTAGGTGCGCTCGGTAACGTCGATGATGCGCCCCCGGAAGATCTCGGCCATGCGCTTCATTTCCTCGCGTTCCTTTCCGACTGCGCGCACCTTGATCAGCATCAGCTCGCGCTCGATGCAGGGGCTCTCGGTCAGGTCGACGAGCTTGACCACCTCGATGAGGCGGTTCAGGTGCTTGGTGATCTGCTCGACCACGTCATCGGAGCCCGAGGTGACGATCGTCATTCGCGAAAGCGACACGTCCTCGGTCGGTGCCACGGTGAGCGTCTCGATGTTGTAGCCGCGCGCCGAGAACAGGCCGACCACCCGCGACAGGGCACCGGGCTCGTTCTCGAGGAGAACTGAAATGATGTGTTTCATCGTCGTTCTCCTACAGGTCTTCCGCGCCGAGAAGCATCTCGGTCAGGCCCTTGCCGCCCTGGACCATCGGCCAGACGTTCTCGGTCTGGTCGGTGATGATGTCCAGGAACACCAGCCGATCGCGATGCTTGCCGAACGCATCGCGCAGCGCCGGCTCGACATCCGCCGGACGCTCGATGCGCAGGCCGACATGCCCGTAGGCCTCAGCCAGGGCGACGAAATCCGGGAGCGCGTCCATGTAGGACTGCGAATAGCGGCTGCCGTATTCGATCTGCTGCCACTGCCGGACCATGCCGAGGTAGCGGTTGTTCAGGTTGACGATCTTCACCGGCAGGTTGTACTGGCGACAGGTCGACAGTTCCTGGATGCACATCTGGATCGAGCCTTCGCCCGTGACGCAGGCGACCGGCTGCCCCGGATTGCCGAGCATGGCGCCCATCGCGTACGGAAGGCCGACGCCCATCGTCCCGAGGCCGCCCGAGTTGAGCCAGCGACGCGGTCGGTCGAAGCGGTAATACTGCGCCGCCCACATCTGGTGCTGCCCGACATCCGACGTGATGATGGCATCGCCGCCGGTGACCTCCCAGAGCTTCTCGATGACGAACTGCGGCTTGATCAGTTCGTCCGAGGTCTTGTACTTCAGGCACTCGCGCTTGCGCCACTCGTCGATCTGGTGCCACCAGGCCTCGAGCGCCTTCGCATTGGTACCCTGTCCCTTCCCGAAGCTCTCGTCGAGCAGATCCGTGAGGTTGCGCAGCGTCTCCGCAACGTCGCCCACGATCGGCACGTCGACCTTGACCCGCTTCGAGATCGACGACGGGTCGATATCGATGTGAATGATCTTGTGCGGGTTCTGCGAGAAGTGTTTCGGATTGCCGATCACGCGGTCGTCGAAACGGGCCCCGATGGCTACCAGCACGTCGCAGTGCTGCATGGCCATGTTCGCCTCGTAGGTCCCGTGCATGCCCGGCATGCCCACGAACTTCCGGTCCGAGGCACGATAGCCGCCCAATCCCATCAGCGTGTTCGTACACGGGAAGCCCAGCTTGTCGACGAATCGATTGAGTTCCGGCGCGGCGTTGCCCAGCACCACGCCGCCGCCCGTGTAGATCATCGGCCGCTCGGCCTGCAGGATCAGGTTCAGTGCCTTTCGAATCTGTCCCTGGTGCCCCTTGACCACCGGGTTGTACGAGCGCATCGCGACCGATTGCGGATATTCGAACCGGCAACGATCGCGAGTGACGTCCTTCGGGATGTCGACCAGGACGGGACCGGGGCGGCCCGTACGGGCAATATGGAACGCCTTCTTGATCGTCTCGGCGAGGTCCTTGACGTTCTTGACCAGGAAGTTGTGCTTGACGCAAGGGCGGGTGATGCCGACGGCATCGCATTCCTGGAACGCGTCCTCGCCGATCGCGTGGGTGGGCACCTGGCCACTGATGATGACCATGGGGATCGAGTCCATGTATGCCGTCGCGATCCCGGTGACCGCATTGGTCACGCCGGGTCCGCTGGTCACGAGGCATACGCCGACCTTCTCGGTCGAGCGCGAATACGCATCGGCCGCATGCACGGCGGCCTGCTCGTGCCGCACCAGGATGTGCTGGATAGTGTCTTGCTTGAATATTTCGTCGTAGATGTACAGCACCGCGCCGCCCGGGTAGCCGAACAGATGCTCGACTCGTTCTTCCTGCAGGCAGCGCACGACGATTTCGGCGCCTGTGAGTTCCATCCTCTTGATTCCTTTCAAGACCAGGGAGCCTGCCCGCCGGCGCCAACAGCAGGTCCGAAACCGCAACTCGAGAACTGACCGCAGCGTGCCGAGGGTGCGACGCGCCACCGGTGAGACTCGACGATGAGCCTGGGCCTTCCGCCGACGCAGGCCTTGGTACAGGACCTGCGATATTGATCGGTCGCTCCTCGCCAACCCTCGTGAGGCGGTCCGAAGCATACGGTGCGGGCCCAGGCCTCCGATTGATGAACGAAAGCCCGGCCGCACGAAGAAGCGCTCCCGGGACCAGCCGCCTGTGCGAACCGGCGTGCCGCTTTGGGAGCGCTTTCGGGTAAGCTCTCTAGAATACTGCGCCGCAGCAGAGGCGGTCAAGCGAGGGCCCCGTGTCTGCTACGATCAGACGGTATGCCCTCCCCGGGGCCTTCCCGACCGGAACCACCCTCCCGCCACGCCCGACGATGGCCAGCCGACAGGAAATGAGCGACTTCCTCGCCTCGGTCGAGCGGCGAGCGTACAAGCATGCGCTCTATGCGGTCCGCAACGAGGAAACGGCGCTGGATCTGGTGCAGGACGCCATGATCCGGCTGGCGGAGAAATATGCGGAACGCCCGGCAGCCGAATTGGCGCCGCTTTTTCAGCGAATACTGCAAAACGTCATCACCGACCACTTCCGGCGCCAGAAGGTGCGCAACCTGTGGACGACGCTACTGTCCTCGCTGACCGTCGAGGGCGACGACGGCGGTTCTCGTGACGCGCTCGATACCCTCGAGCCGGAGCCCGGCTCCCAGCGCGCCGAGAGCGCCTCCGATCAGGTGGAACGGGCACAGGTCTTGACGATCATCGAACACGAGATTAGAAAGTTGCCAAAACGTCAACGCGAGGCCTTCCTGCTGCGTTACTGGGAGGAATTCGATGTCGCAGAGACGGCAAGCGCGATGGGCTGCTCCGAAGGCAGCGTCAAGACACATTGCTCGCGCGCGACGCACACGCTGGCGGCCGCGTTGAAGGCCAAGGGCATAACACTATGAACGAACCGGAATTCGGCGAAAGGATCCGACGGGCTCTCGACGAGCAGGCGGCTCGGGTTCCATATCGCGTTGCCAGCCGGCTTGCGGCGGCCCGGATGCGAGCGATCGAGCGACTGCCACGCAGCGTCGAGGCGAATGTCACGGGCCCCGTCCTGGCCACCGGGGCGGGTCATGCCGCGGTGATGGGCGCTGGCGACCCGGATTCCGGCGAACCAACGCCGCTGGCCGGTCTTCTCGTCGTCGTGCTCCCCTTGTTGCTCCTGGCATTCGGCCTGGTCTCGATCGCGCAATGGTCGGATTCGCGGCGTGCCGAGGAAATGGCCGAGATCGACGCCGCCGTGATCACCGACGACATTCCGATCGCCGTCTACGCCGATCGCGGCTTCGGGGTCTTCCTGAAGAACACGCGACAATGAATCGCCTCCTCAAAGGGTTCGGCGCCATGGTGGCGCTG
>JACKLP010000014.1 GCA_024235875.1 Burkholderiaceae bacterium
GGCCTTCGACGTCGACGCACCGCCGTCCGAGATGATCCAGGAGATCGCACTGCGGACCACGGCTGCCTATGGTCATGCCTGGAGCGCGCTGACCCCGGCACGACGACAACGCCGCCAGAAGGCGCTTAGGCTGGGCGGCTGGGGTGCGCTGGTGCTTTGCGTCGCCGCCATGTTCATCCCGGTGCGGCTCTCGGCGCTCGCGCCGGCCGAGATCATCGGGCTGGATGCGGTCGCGCTCTCGGCACCGATGGACGGGGTGATCGAGTCCTTCTCGGTCAAGCCCAACGAGCGGGTGAAGGCGGGGCAGGTGCTGTTCACGCTCGACGACACGACACTGAGGAATCGACGCCAGGTGGTGAGCAAGCAGCTCGCCGTGGCGCGAGCCGACGCGCTGGCCGCCGCCCAGAAGGCGTTCAGCGTCGACTCGAGTCGCGCCGAGCTCGCGTCGCTCAATGGCAAGGTCGCCGAGCGCGAGGCGGAGCTCGCCTACGTGGAGGACTTGCTGCGACGAATCGTCGTGCGATCGCCCGGTGACGGCGTGATCGTGTTCGGTGACATCAACGATTGGCAGGGCAAGCCGGTCGTCACCGGCGAACGGGTTGCCCTACTGGCGGATCCCAGACAGGCGGGCGTGCTGCTTTGGATGCCGGTCTCGGATGCGATCAATCTGGATCCTGGTGCCAGCGTGCGGGTATTCCTGCAGGTATCTCCACTCGAGCCGATCGAGGCCACGTTGTCGCAGACGAGCTATCAGTCGGCGACCTCGCCCGACGGCATCAGCGCGTATCGCCTGCGGGCACGGTTCGCCGCGGGCGACGAACGCGCGACCCGACTGGCGCGGATCGGCCTGAAGGGGACGGCCAAGATCTACGGCGAGCGCGCGGCGCTGGGCTACTACCTGTTCCGGCGGCCCGTGGCGGCGTTGCGGGCATGGACCGGACTCTGAACCCGGCAGGTGCCGGTCCGACGGTTCGACGCGAGCGTGCCGTGCTCCTTCCGCCGCTGCGCGAGGACTTGCAGCTGATGCCCGCGGCGCCGAACCGCGACGGCTCGCCTGCGTGGATGGTGCTGGATCCGGTGGGAAACCGCTTCTTTCGAATCGGCTGGCTGGAGTTCGAGATCCTGTCGCGCTGGGCACTCAGGAATCCGTCATTGATCGCGCGCGCCGTGCGCGAGGACACGCCGCTGGCGCCGACCAGCGACGACGTGCTGCGGGTCGCGGCGTTCTTTCGTCACCAGCAGCTCGTCCGGGTCAGTGACCCGGCCGGCGTTGCCGAGCTGGCCCGCATGGCCGCGTCGTCCCGGACCGCGCGCTGGAAGTGGCTGTTGCACAACTACCTCTTCTTCCGGATTCCGCTGGTGCGCCCGCAAGGCTTCCTGGAGGCGGTGGCACCCTGGTGTTCGGTCTTCTATACGCGAGGATTCGCCTTCGTCGCCATCGCCGCCGCCCTGTTGGGCGTGGCGCTGGCGATGCGGCAGTGGGACGTGTTCGTCGCCACCTTTGCCGACTTCTTCAGCCCCTCGGGCCTGCTCGGCTACGCACTCGCGCTTTCGTTCGCCAAGACCCTGCACGAGCTCGGGCATGCCGTCACGGCAACGCGTCTGGGGGTGCGCGTGGCGCACATGGGGGTTGCCTTCCTGGTCATGTACCCGATGCTCTATACCGACACCGGTGAGTCATGGAAGCTGCCGGATCGGCGCGACCGCTTTCGGATCGCCGCCGCGGGCATGGCCACCGAATTCGTGCTCGCGGGCTTCGCGACACTGGCCTGGAGCCTGGTCGACGACGGTGCGGCGCGCAGTGCCTTGTTCTTCCTCGCGACCACGAGCTGGGTTCTGACGCTCGGGATCAACGCCAGTCCGTTCATGCGCTTCGATGGCTATTTCCTGCTCTCGGATGCGCTCGATCTGCCCAATCTTCATGCGCGCAGCTTTGCGCTGGCGCGGGCCGCGCTGCGCAGAAACCTGCTGGGGTGGCACGAACCCGACCCGGAGCATTTCACGCCAGGGCTTCGTCGCTTCCTGGTCGGCTTCGCGCTGCTGACCTGGGTCTATCGACTGATCGTGTTCGCCGGCATCGCGGTCGCGGTGTACCTGTTCTTCTTCAAGGCCTTGGGCATCTTCCTGTTCCTGGTCGAGATCGCCTGGTTCATCGTGCGGCCGGTGTGGGCGGAGCTGCGGGTCTGGGGCGAGCGTCGTGCCGAGACGAGCTGGACACGACGCTTCCTTCTGCTCGCCGTGCTCGGTGCGGTGATCGCGTTTCTCGCCTTGCCTTGGCGCTCGGGCGTCCGTGGCGAGGCGTGGGTTCATGCCGCGCAACACCAGGCGATTTACAGTCCGTTCGCGGCGAGGGTCGTCGAGCTTCGCGACGACGGTCCGGTGCGGCGAGGAGAGCCGCTCGTGGTGCTCGATTCGCCCGATACCCGCGGCCAGGCCAACCAGACCCGAGCCGCGGCCGAGGCACTGATGCGCGAGCTCGCGCAAAGCGTGGGCAGGGTCGATGGTGCCGAACGCTACAACATGATCGCCGAGCAGCTCGCACGGCAACTGGCCGAGCTCGACGCGCAGCGCGACGAGTTGCAGCGGCTGCGCTTGAGTGCGGGATTCGATGGCCTGGTCGTTGACCGGGATGCCCAGATCCGACCGGGGACCTGGGTCAGCGCGAACCAGCCGATCGCGGTCCTGATCGATCCGACCAGCTGGTTGGTCGAGGCCTTGATCGGGCAGCGCGACCTGGACCGGATCCGGGTCGGGCAGTCTGCACGCTTCTACGTCAGGGGCGATCCCAGGGCGCCACTGCACGGCCGCGTCGAGGCGATCGACTCGGCTCGTGCGCAGACCTTGCCCGATCCCATGCTGGCCGCGGAGAACGGCGGCCATGTGCCCGCGTCCCGCTCCGAGCGCGGGCAATGGGTTCCGCGCGACGTCTTGTATCGGGTGCGGATCCGGCTCGACGCGTCGCCGCCCGCCGTTCAGTCGCGTGCGGGGACCGTCGTCATCGATGGCGTGCGCCGGTCGCTGCTGGGCGACTGGTTCGAGTCGGTGGCGGCCGTGGTGGTTCGCGAAAGCGGCTTCTAGGCGCGCCAAGGCCCGCTTACTTGCGCACTCTCTCGCGCCACCAGTTGGGCGCGGCGGACTTGAACGTACCGCTCTCGTGCAGGCGATTGGCCAGGGTCAGCGAGGCCAGCCCCGGCTCGCTTTCGACCAGCCAGCGTCGTCCTTCGCCGTCGATCCGACGCAGGGTGCGGGTGCGGAATGCTGCCAGCAGGCGATCCATTGCATCTGCCGTGGCGGGCGTTTCGAGCGTGACGATCACGCCGCCAGGCAGTGCCCGCATTGCCGCACCCGGTGCGGACTTGTCGAACAGCACCGGCGACTGATTCGACTTGAGTCGGTCAAGTCGTACCTCGCCAAGCGACTTGCGGATCGCGATCGCCGATTGGGACTGGCCCGTGCGATCGATCTCGGCGATCGAACTTTGCGAAACCCCGAGCGCGCGTTTCACGCTGCCGTCGTACCAGTAGAGGGTGGCGTCGGAGACGGCCGCCGGATTCGCCTTCGTCTTGGGTTTCTCGGCCGCCAGCGACCGAGCAGGGACCCCCAGAGAAACGGCCATCACGATGGCGATCATGCCGACCCTCGCGCGCTCGACGCCGCGATGCCGTCGAGCGCCGTGATCGCTGCCGTCCGGTTCCGATCGGGCCATCGCCTTGTTCATCCACGCCCCCAGATCCGTAGCTTCCAGCGGTCGAAGGTGCCGGTGTCGAGTCGCTGCTGGTCCGTCACACGCAGCCGCCACTGGCCGTTGGCCGGCTCGTTCATGTGCCTGACCGATCCAAAGGGCCAGGCGACGTAGTCACCGCAGTCCGACGAGCATACGCGGCTGTTGGCGAGCACGCTGACCAGTCCGTTGGGACTGATCAGCTCGACGCGCAGGTCGCCACTGTAGGTGTGCGTGGCGGTGAACTGTATTTCGATGAACTCGATCCTGCCGATGCCGCAGCCGGCAATGGTCAGGCTGTCCTCGGCCGGCGCGCCGTCGGCTACGGCGCTGGCGTCGCCGATCGCGAGCGACGGCGTGCGCGTCTCCGAGTCGCACTGTACTTGGTCGGTGCTGCCGCCGACGCTCACCCAGGTCTTGGCCGCATCGACCGCTGCCTTGGCATCGACCGAGCCGAAGCCGTACTTCGGATTGTGATTCAGGCCGAAGTTCGTGGTCCAGCCGGCCTCGGTCGCATCGGTCTTGTGCGCCGTGGACGCGAGGATCAGTTCGACGTCGCGCCAGGTCAGTGCCGGATTGGCGGACAGCATCAATGCCACCACGCCGGACACCATCGGCGTACTGGCGGATGTCCCCGTGAAATCCTGACGATAGCCATTGCCGATCGCCGTGGTCGTGATCTCGCTCGCCACGCTCGTGTTGCTCGAATAGCCGCACAGCAGCACGTTCGCGCCCGATTCGCCATACCAGGGCTGGACACCGGTATGGTCGACCGCGCAGACGGTGATGATGCCGCGGCGGTTCACATAGCCGTCGAAGTTGGAATTGTCGCCCAGTGCGCCACCATTGCCCGCCGGGAACACGAAGATCGAGCCCTTGCCGTCTCGGCCGCTCGCCAGTCCGCCATCGATGGCGGCGTTGAAGCTCGCGTCGGAGGGGTTCAGCGACGAGTTGTCGGGCGAACCCCAGCTGTTGTGAAAGATGGCATTGACGGATCGGTCGTAGCCGAGCGCCATCGCGATATCGGCATCGAGGTTGGTGGCGAGCGCATTCAGGCCGACGAGCCCTGTGCGCGGCGCGACCCCCGATACGCCCAGCGCGTTGCCGTCGCGCGCGGCGATGATCCCGGCCACCGGCGTCCCGTGCGTCTGGATGCTGCTGCACGGTAGCGGGTAGTCGTTGCCCAGGGATGCCGGTCGAAAGTTGTAGCTTCCGCCGGCGACGACATTGGGCATCAGGTCTTCGTGGATCACTTCGATGGCATCGTCGATGACCGCCACGCGCACGCCTTCGCCGCGGTCGGTCGGCCAGACATCGCCGACGTTCAGGTCTGCGCCGGGCGTGCCGCCGCTTTGACCCGTATTGAGCAGATGCCATTGCTTCGGGAACAGCGGGTCCGCACCGGTCGAGACCGTGTAGGTGGGCAGCGAGTACTGGAGCTCGCAGCTGGGCTCGTTGAGCTGGCCGGGCAGGGGTGCGGTCCCGCCGGAGTCACTGCCGCCGCCGCAGGCCGCCAGCGTCACCGCCGTTGCCAGCGCTGCGCAAAGGCGCGCGAAACCCGCCGAGACCGGCAAAGCCCGGCTGCGCGCCCGCGGGGGTCTTGGCGCGGCGATAGGCACCTCGAACGGCATCTGGTCGACGGGGTCGCTTGGAACGTCTGGAGTGTACGAGTTTTCCGCCTGTTGCCGTGTGGTTCAGGCAACACCCCGGTGGATGCGGCGGTTGCGAGCAGACGGGCGGACCCCGGCGGTCGCGTCCGGGGAGCGGCGAGAGGCCCCGTGTATCATCGGTCGGGTCTTGAAACGGGTCTTCTGACATGCGTCGCATACATACGCTCCTGGTCGCCAATCGGTCCGAAATCGCCATTCGTGTCATGCGGGCGGCGGCTGAACTCGGCATTCGGACCGTGGCCATCTACTCGCACGAGGACCGCTTCGCACTGCACCGTTTCAAGGCCGACGAGAGCTACCAGGTCGGTGCCAACCGCAAGCCGCTGGCGGCCTATCTCGACATCGACGACGTCATCCGCGTCGCGCGCTCGGCCGGCGCCGACGCGATCCATCCCGGCTATGGGTTCTTGTCCGAGAACCCTGATTTCGCGCGCGCCTGCGCAAAGGCCGGCATCGCATTCGTCGGTCCGACCCCCGAGGTGATGACCCAGCTCGGCAACAAGGTGGCGGCCCGCAATGCGGCGATCGCGGCCGGCGTACCCGTGATGCCGGCCACCGATCCACTGCCGCGCGAGCTCGACGCGGTCAGGCACATGGCGGCCGGGGTCGGGTATCCGCTGATGCTGAAGGCCAGCTGGGGTGGCGGCGGGCGCGGCATGCGCGTGATCGAGAACGAGGACGAGCTGGCGGCCCAGATCGACGTGGCACGACGCGAGGCCGCCGCGGCGTTCGGCAATGACGAGGTCTACCTCGAGAAGCTGGTGCGCAACGCGCGCCATGTCGAGGTCCAGATCATGGGCGATCGCCACGGCAACATCGTCCACCTGTTCGAGCGCGATTGTTCGGTCCAGCGTCGCAACCAGAAGGTAGTGGAGCGGGCCCCGGCTCCCTATCTCGACGACGCCGGGCGCGCGGCATTGTGCGAATCGGCGCTGGCGCTGGCGCGGGCGGTCGGCTATACGCACGCCGGGACCGTCGAGTTCCTGATGGACGCCGACACGGGCAAGTACTACTTCATCGAGGTCAATCCCCGTATTCAGGTCGAGCACACGGTGACCGAGGAGGTCACCGGCATCGACATCGTCAAGGCGCAGTTGCGCATCACCGAGGGTGCCCGGATCGGCGCGCCGGATTGCCCGGTGCCCGTACAAGAGAACATCCGCCTCAATGGCCATGCGCTGCAGTGCCGGGTCACGACCGAGGATCCCGAGAACAGCTTCACGCCCGACTACGGGCGCATCCAGGCCTATCGCAGTGCGTCGGGCTTCGGCCTGCGCCTGGATGGCGGCACCGCGTACTCGGGGGCCGTGATCACCCCTTACTACGATTCGCTCCTGGTGAAGGTAACCGCGTGGGGCCAGACCACCGACGAGGCGATCCGCCGCATGGATCGCGGACTGCGCGAGTTCCGGATCCGCGGCGTGGCGACGAACCTGCAGTTCGTCGAGAACGTCATCAATCATCCGGACTTCCGGGCCGGGCGGATCACGACCCGATTCATCGATACGACGCCCGAGCTGTTCAAGTTCTCGACGCGCCGCGATCGTGCATCCCGGCTGCTGCGCTACATCACGCAGGTCACCGTCAACGGCCACCCCGACATGAAGGGGCGGCAGGTGCCCGATCTCAGTCATCATCAGTTGCTGCTGCCGGATTGCGATCTGTCGAGCAAGCCGCCGCCGGGCACGCGCGACCTGCTGGTCCAGATGGGGCCCGAGAAGTTCGCGAGCTGGATGCTCGCCGAGCAGCGTGTGCTGCTGACCGACACCACGATGCGTGACGCACACCAGTCGCTGTTCGCGACCCGGATGCGTACCGTCGACATGCGCCGTATCGCGCCCTACTACGCGCGCATGCTGCCAGGCATGTTCTCGCTCGAGTGCTGGGGTGGCGCCACCTTCGACGTCGCGATGCGTTTTCTGAAAGAGGATCCCTGGCAGCGGCTCGCCGAGCTGCGCCAGGCCGTGCCCAACATCCTGCTCCAGATGCTGCTGCGAGCGAGCAACGCGGTCGGCTACACGAACTATCCCGACAATGTCGTGCGCTATTTCGTCGAGCAGGCCAAGAAGGGTGGAGTCGACCTGTTCCGTGTGTTCGATTCGCTCAACTGGGTCGAGAACATGCGCGTGGCCATCGACGCGGTACGCGAGGCGGGCGGGCTTTGCGAGGGGGCGATCTGCTACACCGGCGACATCTTCGATCGCAGCCGGCCGAAATACGACATGCGCTACTACGTGAACCTCGCGCGCGAGCTGAAGAAGGCCGGCGTCCACGTGCTGGGCATCAAGGACATGGCCGGCGTCTGCCGCCCGCGCGCCGCCGAGGCGCTGGTGCGCACGCTCAAGGAAGAGACCGGGCTCCCGGTCCATTTCCACACGCATGACACCAGCGGCATTTCGGCCGCCTCGGTACTGGCGGCGATCGCCGGCGGGGCCGACGCGGTCGATGGCGCGATGGACGCCATGAGCGGGCTGACCTCGCAGCCCAACCTCAACGCGATCCTGGCCGCACTCGAGAGCACCGATCGGGACCCTCGCTTCATCGGCGGAAAGACCGACCGCCCGTCTGGCGTCGCCACCGAAGCGATGCGCGATATCGCGCACTACTGGGAGGGCGTGCGCAAGCTCTACGAGCCCTTCGAATCCGACATCCGCTCCGGCACGGCCGATGTCTACCGGCACGAGATGCCCGGTGGCCAGTACACCAATCTTCGCGAGCAGGCCCGCGCGACGGGACTCGAGCACCGTTGGCCCGAGGTCGCGCAGGCTTACGCAGACGTGAACCGGCTATTCGGCGATATCGTCAAGGTCACGCCGACCTCCAAGGTCGTGGGCGACCTGGCGATCTTCATGGTCGCCAATGGCCTCACGCCCGCCGAGGTCGCCGACCCGGCGCGCGAGGTCGCGTTCCCGGAGTCGGTGGTGTCCCTGTTCAAGGGCGAGCTGGGCTTTCCGCCGGACAACTTCCCCCGCGAGCTGGCGCGCAAGGTCCTGCGCGATGATCCGCCCAGGCCCTACCGGCCCGGCGACACGCTCGCGCCGGTCGACATCGAGCAATCGCGCGCCGAGGCCGAGAAGGCCATCGGACGCCATGTGAGCGACACTGACCTGGCCTCGTACCTGATGTACCCGAAGGTGTTCCGCGACTACGCGGAGCATCGGCGCACCTATGCCGACGTCAGCAATCTCCCGACCCAGACGTTCTTCTACGGCATGCGCGAGCGCGAGGAGATCGCAATCGACATCGATCCGGGCAAGACGCTCGTGGTGCGATTGCACGGCACCGCGCCGGCCGAGGACGAAGGCGTGATCCGGGCCTTTTACGAGCTCAACGGCCAGCCGCGCACGATGCGCGTCGAGCAGGCCGGGGCCAAGAAGGCACCGCAGCGCGCGAAGGCCGATCCCGCGAACGCGGGCCACGTGCCCGCGCCGATGCCGGGCATGGTCGTGACCGTATCGGTCAGCGTGGGCCAGCGCGTGAAAGCCGGCGATCCTCTGCTATCGATCGAGGCCATGAAAATGGAGACGCAGATCCGCGCCGAGCGTGCCGGCGTGGTGCGGGCGCTGCACGCGAAGCCCGGCGACACCGTCGCCGCCCACGACCTGCTGATCGAGATCGAGTAGCCGGGCCGCGCAGATCCGCGCGCGGCGATCAGGCCGCGGCCGCGTCGTCGAGGATCGCGACGGCGCGTGTCCAACCGGCGGACGCCCCGCGAATCTTGACCGGGAAGCACGAGACCGTGAATCCCGAAGACGGCAACGACTCGAGGTTGTGCAGTTTTTCCAGGTGGCAGTAGCCGATGTCGCGGCCGGCCTTGTGGCCTTCCCAAATGATCGTGGGATCCTGCGTCTCGCGATACCGGTCGGCGGTGTAGACGAAGGGCGCGTCCCAGCTCCAGGCGTCGGTCCCGGTCAGCCGTACGCCGCGCTCGAGCAGATACATCGTTGCCTCGTAGCCCATGCCGCAGCCGGAGTTGACATAGTCGTCGAAGCCGTAGCGACTGCCGGCTCGCGTATTGACCACGACGATCTCCAGCGGCGCGAGCTCGTGGCCGATGCGCGCAAGCTCGGCCCGGACATCGTCGGCGGTGACGACGTAGCCATCGTCGAAGTGGCGGAAGTCGAGCTTCACGCCGGGTTGGAAGCACCACTCGAGCGGTACTTCGTCGATCGTGATCGCACGCTCGCCGCGATTCATCGTCGAATGAAAGTGCCAGGGGGCATCCAGGTGCGTGCCGTTGTGCGTGATCAGTTCGACGCGCTCCACGGCCCAGCCTTCGCCGTCGGGCAAGTCCTCTTTCTTGAGCCCCGGGAAGAACGGCGCGATCTGCGCGAAGCTCATCTGGTGGTCGATGTATTCGATCTTCGGGCCGAATGGCTGGGGGTCGGAAACGACATCGTTCTCCAGCGGCATCGAGATATCGACGAATTGACGCGGCATGGTTTTCTCCTTGGCCGGGGACACGCGACTTCCGATCATAGCCGCGCGAGTGCGGATCTGGCGGGTCCCGTCGATTGGATGTCCGAAAACGGCGAGAAGCCAAACGCCGGCGACGCCATAATTGCGATATGGAACTGGACGACGATACCTGTTATCGCGCACTTCGGGCCCGTGATTCGCGCTTCGATGGGCGTTTTTTCGTCGGGGTCCGAACGACCGGGATCTACTGCCGGCCGATCTGTCGCGTCAAACTTCCGCTGGCGCGGAACTGTCGCTTCTATCCGAGCGCCGCGGCGGCCGAACGCGAGGGCTATCGGCCCTGCCTGCGCTGTCGACCCGAGCTTGCGCCCGGCCGCTCGAGCGTGGAGGCGGGCGCGCGGCTCGCGCAGGCGGCGGCCGCACTGCTCGACGCGGGCGCGTTCGACTCGGGCAACGAGGTCGCGCTCGCGAATGAACTGGGGGTCAGTGCGCGCCACCTGCGGCGGGTGTTCGACGCCGAGTTCGGCGTCGCGCCGGTGGCATATGCGCAGACCCGACGCCTGCTGCTGGCCAAGCAGTTGCTGACCGACACGCCGTTGCCGGTCACCGAGGTGGCTTACGCTTCGGGCTTCTCCAGCCTGCGACGGTTCAATGCCGCGTTCCGCGAGCGCTACCGCCTCACTCCGACGGCGCTGCGCCGCGAGTCGGCGACCCGCCGGCCCGCGATGCTTCGTTTCCGGCTCGCCTATCGCCCGCCCTATGACTGGGCGGCGATGCAATCCTTCCTGGCGGCCCGGGTCGTGGCCGGCGTGGAGTCGGTCCGTGGCGGCGTGTACCGGCGATCACTGAGAGCGGGCACGGGCCCGAACGCGGCCAAGGGCTGGATCGAGCTTCGTGCCTTGCCCCGGTTGGACGTTCTGGAGTTGCGCGTGTCGGCGTCGCTCGCGCGCTGGGTACCGCAGATTCTGAATCGGGCGCGGCATGCATTCGATACGCAATGCGACCCCGCCCAGGTGGCCGAGGTGCTTGGCGAGCTTGCGCAGGCAAGCCCGGGGCTCAGGCTGCCCGGTAGCTTCGACGGCTTCGAGGTCGCGGTGCGCGCCGTATTGGGGCAGCAGGTCAGCGTCGCGGCCGCGCATACGCTGGCGTCGCGCTTCGCGGCCCGGTTCGGCGAGCCGCTTTGCGATACCCTCGCGGCGCGTCACGGGGTCGGCATCCTGTTTCCGACTCCGGCCGCGATCGCCGATCTCGATCCGGCGTGCATTGGCGAGCTCGGCGTGATCCGGACGCGATCTCGGACCATCGTCGCGCTGGCGCGCGCCCTGGTCGACGGCGAGCTCCGGCTGGCGCCCGACGCCGATGTGGCGGAAACGGTCGGCGCGCTGCACGCGATCCGCGGAATCGGCGACTGGACGGCGCAATACGTGGCCATGCGGGCACTCGGTTGGCCGGATGCCTTCCCGGCGGCCGATCTCGTGGTGCTCAAGGCCCTGGGCGTGAGCAAGGCGGGCGAAGCGAGCCGGCTTGCGGCGGCGTGGCGACCCTGGCGCGCCTACGCGGTCATTCACCTGTGGCGACGATGGTCGATGTCCAACGGCGCGGCCTCGCCCTCGCCACACGAAGAGGAGTCCCAGGCATGAAGTACTACGGCATCTTCGATACGGCGCTCGGGCGGCTGTTGCTGGTCGAGACGCGGGGCGCGCTGGCCGGCCTCTATTTCATGGGTCAGAAGTACCAGCCCGAGCCTTCGGCCCTTGCGGGACAGGGCGTCGAGCGCGACGACACGCGCCCAATCTTCGCGCGTACGCTCGAGCAGATCGAGCACTACGCGACGGGCCAAAGGACTCGCTTCGAGCTGCCGCTCGCGCCCGCAGGTACCGAGTTCCAGCGCAGCGTCTGGCAGGCATTGGCGGCGATTCCGTATGGTCGGACCGACAGCTATGGTGCGCTTGCCACGGCGATCGGACGTCCCCGGGCGGCGCGCGCGGTGGGCGCGGCCGTGGGCCGCAACCCGATCTCGGTCGTGATTCCGTGCCATCGGGCGCTGGGCGCCGATGGGGCGCTCACGGGCTTCGCGGCGGGGCTCGACTGCAAGCGCCGCCTGCTTGCGCTCGAATCCGCCGGCGCGCCCGAATGAGCGTCGGGCAGTTCGCCGAGCTACTGCTCCTGGCTGCGATCTGGGGGTCTTCGTTCCTGTTCATGCGCGTGGCGGTACCGGAGTTCGGTCCGCTCGCGCTGATGCTCGTGCGCACCGGCGTCGCTGCCATCGTCCTGGCGCCGCTGTTGCTCGCCGCACGGCGACGCGTTGCCTGGCGCGCCGACCCGCTCGGCATGCTCTGGCTCGGGCTGCTGAACTCGGCGCTGCCATTCGCGCTCTTCGGCTATGCGGCGCTGCACCTGGGTGCTGGCGTGTTGTCGATCATGAATGCGACCGCACCGTTCTGGGCCGCCCTCGTCGCTCGGGTATGGCTGGGCGAAACGCTGCGCGCTCGCCAGTTGGTCGGACTCGCGGTCGGCTTTGCCGGCGTCGTGACACTGGTGCTCGGTCGCGGCGAGCCCCTGGTGGCCGACGCCCTCGTGGCCGTGGGCGCCGCCTTGGCCGCCACGCTGAGCTACGGCCTTGCCGCGAACCTGACCCGACGCCGATTCCAGGGAGCCGATCCACTCGGCGTGGCCACGGGTAGTCAATGGACGGCGAGCCTGTGGCTGGCACCGGCGGCCGTGCCACTGTGGCCGACGGTGCAACCGTCGGCCCATGCCTGGGGCGCCGTGCTGGTGCTGGCTGTGCTTTGCACCGCCGTTGCCTACGTGATCTTCTTTCGCCTGATCGCGAGCCTCGGCGCGACGCGGGCCATCACCGTGACCTTCCTGGTCCCGGTCTTCGGCGTCCTGTGGGGGGCGTCGTTTCTCGGTGAGCGACCGACCTACACGATGCTCGCGGGCGCGCTCGCGGTGCTGGTCGGGGTTGCGCTGACCAGTATTTCGCCGCGGCGCGCTGGCTCGACGCAATAGCGCGGCGCGGCCGCAGGCAGAGGTGGCCCGATTGTGGGCCACGCCGGCGCGCGGATCGCGCCCTCAGGCCGATGCCGCCGCTTCTGCCGAACCGACGGCGGCGACGCAGACACGATTCCGACCGGTCTGCTTGGCTTCGTACAAGGCTTCGTCGGCGGCCTGCAGCATGGCCTCGAGCGAGGTCAGCGACTTGTCGAAGGAGCTCACGCCCACACTGACCGTCACCTTCAGTCCGGGCACGTCGTCGACCTGGCGGATCACCTCGTTCTCGATCGCTTCGCGCACCCGGTGGCCCAATGCCGTGGCCGCGGTCACGCCGGCATCGGGCATCGCGATGCAGAATTCCTCGCCGCCGTAGCGGCCGACGAATCCGGCTTCGCCCACCGTGCCCATCAGTACGCCAGCCACCGCCTTGATGACGCGATCGCCAACGGCGTGGCCGAAGCGGTCGTTGATCGACTTGAAGTGGTCGATGTCGATCATCATGGTGGCGATCGGCCGCCGGCGCTCATGCGCGACGCTGTAGGCCTCGTCAGCCTGGCGGGTGAAGGCGCGACGATTCAGGCAGCCGGTCAGGAAGTCGTAGTTCGCCAGACGCTCGAGATCGGCGTTCTTCTTCTCGACTTCCTCGCGCGACTTCTGCAGGTCGACGAGCGCGTTCTCCAGGCGCTCGTTGGCCGCATGCAGGGCCGACACGTCGTCGAACGTGACCATGCACCCGCGGACGCGGTCGCGACCGTCGGTGATCGGGGCGCAATTGACGACCAGCTTGCTGGCTTCCTCGCTCTCGCCGACCGTCGGTTCCACGATGGTCCCGGTGCTCGAGCGGCGCTCGAGCATGCTCACGTTCCAGGGATGCTGTTCGGTCGCCTTCGGCAAGACCTGGGCGAGCCAACCCACGCTCGAGAGCGGCTTGGCGGTCAGGTTCTCGTCCGGGGTCGGGCTCAGTTGCCGGAAGCGATTGTTCGCGAGCGCGATGCGCCCCTTGCGGTCGAGCACCACCACGCCCTCGGTCATCGCATCGAAGGCCACGCGGACCCGGTCCGGAATCACCGCGGCCGGGTCGAACTCCTGCAGCACGCGGCGCATGTAGAGCCAGTAGGTCAGCGTGCCCAGGCAGATGACCATCGCCAGCAGCACGAATCCGGGGTTGCGGTTGATCGCCGCCAGAATCCCGGTGGGCGGGTCGGCGAAGCGTAGTTCGACCCGCCCCCAACTGCCGCTGCCCGTGTTCAGCGGCACGGTCACGAAGGTCGGGTCGCCGCCGTCGATCTCGCCCGCAAGCCAGCGTCGCGCGTGTCCACGCGTCGAGATCAGCAGGCGACCGTCCTTGCGCCGGATGCCGATCGACTCCAGGTCGGCGTTGATTCCCAGGTAGTCGTCGAGAATCGATTGCAGTCGCTCGAGCTGACCGGCGCTAAGCAAGGTGGCGGCGGGCAGGGCGATGTTGTTGACCACGCGCTGGCGCACCTGTGCCGTCTCGGCTTCCCGATCCGGCAGGTAGCCGAAGAAGAAGTCGCCCATGAGGATCAGTGCGCAGCTCAGCGACGCAAGGCCGGCTGCGATCAGGGTGACTGGAGAGGCGCGCCGCATGGTCGGTTTCAGCTCTTGGGTTTTGCCACGGGCTGGGCGGCCGATTTCATCGGCGAGGGTCGTGCCGGTGCGCGCGTCGGCTTGGGCAGCGAAACGCCCAGATCGACCTTGCATCGCAAGCCGGCCGGAATGTCGTTGTCCGGGTTCGGCATCGTGAGGCGCACGCGGAAGGTATTCGATGCCGGATCGACCAGGCGATCGACGACGGTGATCGTCGCCAGGCGCGGTGGCGCGTTGCCGAACTCGGGCATCACCGTGCCTTGTGCGCCCTTCTTGATCTTGCCGTAGGCGGCCGCCGGCACGACGACCTCGACCCTGAGCGGATCGATCTGAGCGATGCGCAAGATGGGCTTGTCCTCGACATACTCGCCCACCGACATGTAGCGATCGGCAATCACGCCGGATATCGGGCTGACCACGGTGCGTTGCGCGAGCTGGGCGCGCGCGACCTCGAACTCCTTGCGCGCAACCTCCTGGCGTTCGCGTGCCTGGCCCAGCTTGGACTTGGCCAGAGAGGCTTCGGTCGACGCCTTGTCGACGTAGTTCTGGCTCACGAACTTGCGGCTGGCGAGCTCATTGGCCCGATCGAGCTCCCGCTTCGCGAAGGCCCGCGAGTTGGCGGCTGCCTCGAGCTCGGCCTGTACCTCGGCGCGAGCACGAGCGAGCTTGAGCGCGGCTCGTTCGACCGAGGCATGCAACTGAAGCAGCTTCTCGCCCTTCTGGACGATGTCGCCGCGCTCCACTGGCAGACTCTCGATCACGCCGGGCACCGGCGCGCCGACCTGGACGATCTGGTGCGGCTGGATCAGGCAGTCGAAGCCGTCGGCATGGGCGATGGCGGGGACCCCCGCAACAGACCCGAGCGCGACGGCGACCAGGGTGGCTTTGGATTTCATGTCAAATCTCGAATGGATCGGTGGTTCACTGGGTCTGGCTCTCATGTCACTCTCCTTCGCCGGCGATCGCGAGCAGGCGCGCCCGCCGCTCGTCGGCATCGATCAGTCGGACGCGCTCTCGCTTGCGGCGGATCTCTTCGCCGCGCTGTGCAAGGAAGAAGCACAGGGCGCCGACGGTTCGTGGCACTCGCCCGTCGGGCGATGCGGCGCGGATCGCGAGCGTGCGGGCCAAGGACGGCAGCCGTTCGGCAACCATCGGATCCGTTATCGCCGCGATCGTTCGTGTCGCACCGCGCTGTCCCTGGCGTGCGGCGCGTCCGGAAAGCTGTCGGTCGATACGGCGTTCCCGGTTTCGGTGGCAGGCCAGTACCAGCAGGCCGCCGCGTGCCTGGGACTCGGCCGGAACCAGGATGTCGGTTCCGCGGCCGGCCATATTGGTCGCAACGGTGACTGCACCCGGCTCGCCGGCACGCGCCACGATGTCGGCTTCGTCACGGTCCTGGGCCGCATTGAGCACGCGGTGGCCGACGCCGCGCGCACCGAGCAAGGACGACAGCACGGCGGAATCGCGAACCGATTCGGTTCCCACCAGCACCGGCTGGCCCGAACGCTGCGCGGCTGCCACCGCATCGACGACGGCTCGCCACTTGCGGGCGGCATCGACATAGGTGTGCAGGCCCTGATCGATACGCAGACAGGGGCGACGCAATGGCACCTTGGCAACGGGCAGTCCATAGACCGCGCGCAACTCCGATCGTGCCTCGCGCAGGGTGCCACTCATTCCGCACAGGCGCAGGTAGCGCGGGAAGAAGCGCTGGAACGTGATGCGCGCCATCGTCTCGGTCCGGCCCGTGATGGCGACGCCTTCCTTGATCTCGATCATCTGGTGCAAGCCCCGCGACCAGGTCCGCCCCTCGGCGATCCGACCGGTGGGTTCGTCGATCATCACGATCTTGTCTTCGCGCACCAGGTAGTCGCGGTCACGGCCATAGAGGTGGCGTGCGGCGAGCGCCTGGCTGATGAGTTCGTTTCGAAGGCGTCGGCTGCCCCAGACGCGATCGTCCTCGGCGTCGGCCATGGCCTCGATGCGCGCATCGCCGGCGGCCAGCAACTCGACGCGGCGGCGGACCCGATCGACCCTGAAGTCACGGTTCTCCCACAGTCGCGATGCCATCGCGAACGCATGCTGCATCAAGACCTCGTTGGCCGGGTCTCGTACCATCCGCGACAGGATCAACGGAGTCCCGGCCTCGTCGAGCAGTACGCTGTCGGCCTCGTCGATCAGCGCCATGCAAAGCCCTCGCAGCATTGGCGCGGGCCGGTCGGAGTCGCTGCCGTTGCCGGCCAGACGAAGGTCGATCTCCCGGCGCCGCCGGCCCAATGCGATTCGATCCCGCAGATAGTCGAACGCGACTTCCTTCGCGGTGACGTAGACGATGTCGGCACGGTAGGCCTCGCGTCGCTGCTCGGGGGGCATCGGCTGAGTCACGGCGGCCGCGCTCAGTCCCATGGCCTCGAACAGCGGTGACATCGCTTCGCAATCGCGTGCGACCAGGTAGTCGTTGGCGGTCAGTACATGGACCGGGATGCCGGCCATCGCGGCGACGGCTGCGCCCAGCCCGGCCGCCAGCGTCTTGCCTTCACCGGTCTGCATCTCTGCCAGACGGTTGGACAACAGGATCCTGACCGCGATGAGCTGCGCGGCGAACGGGCGCTTGCCCAGGCGACGCGCCGCGAGCTCGCAGCTCAGCGCCAGTGCCGCCACGATGTGTTCGTCGATGAGGCCATCGACCCGCATCTTGGTACTCAGGCGACGGGCTTCGCGTTGCAGCGCGTCGTCGTCGTAAAGGCGCAGGGCGAGCGTCGCGGCCTCGACTGTCTCCGCGAAGCGTCGCAGCGAGCCTTGCTCGAGCGGCGACAGAATCGAGCGTGCGAAGCTGTCCAGGCTGCCCAGCCACCTCTGCCAGCGCGCGGCCGCGTTGGGCCGCGATGCGTCGCCACGCTGGGGATAGCGTCCCCACGCGATACCCGGACTCGGTGCGAAGCTTGCGTCCATGGGCTCAGCTCTCGAAGTGCCGCAGAAGGACTCGGCGAACCTGCTGGGCAGCATGCTGCGCCAGGCTTCGAGAGCCATGGTCGAAGCGTACGAGCGCGGTGCCGCCAGCGCGATGCAGTACGTTGGCCTGGAGTGCGACGTCGACCAGGAATACCGGTTGGCGGGCCCGGAGTCCCGCGGGGTCATCGGCAAGCGTCGGGATCGTACCGCCACCGCGGTCGCCCAGTGCCGCGCTCGGGAGCGTATCGGTGGCGGCCAGGATCTGGGTCTCGACGCGGGCCGGGAACTCACGCCCGGGCGCCTCGCGCAGGCGGACGGCGACATCGACGATTTCACCGCGCACGCGCGGTGCGAGCTCGTTTTCGAGCGCCACGCGAACCGTCGTGGGGTCGCCCGTCATGATGTGGCCCACCACCTCGCCCTGCGCCAGGAATCGGCCCTGCAGGTCCTGTGGTCGGTTGAGCGCCAGCCGGCCGTTGGCGTCGGCTCGCACGGTCAGGCCGTCGACCATTCGACGGGTCCGGGTGACGGCCGCCTGGGCCGCCGCGATCTTTTCCTCGAGCTCGGCCATTCGCAGTGGATCGTTGTCGAGCTTCGAGACCCGTTCGACTTCGAGTGCCTCGACCTCGGCCTGGGCGCGGGCAAGGTCTGCCTCGAGCACGGGATTGGCGAGCGTGAGGATCGGAGTTCCCGGGCGCACCGGCTGTCCGTCGGTGGCATGCACGGTCGTCACGAATCCGCCGGCCACCGGCCTGACGAGTGCCTTCTCCGGCAGCCAGACCACGCCTTCGGCGACGGTGGTGAACGGCACGGGAACGAACAACACGGCGAGCAGTGCGACGAGCGTGCCGGTGGCGACCGTGGCGAGCGCGCCTTGTCGCTTGCCGCTGAGCGCTGGCGAGGACGTCACGAACTCGAGTCCTTTCCACGCCGGGCGCAGCAGCAGTGTCCAGATCCCCCCGGCGATCACCATGGCGCCGAGCGTCCAGTGGATATCGGCGATGAAGATCGATATCGCCCCGAAGACGAACAGACGGTAGACCCAGGACGCCGCGCCGTAGCCAATCAGCCAGGGCACCTCGCCCGGACCGACGGGAGGAGCCTTCACGCTCTTGAGGCCAAGCAAACGGTGCTGTGCGAGATAGCGCCAGTAGGCGCTCGAACGCGGTCCCAGGTTCGGGATCTCGAGCAGGTCGGCCAGGACGTAGTAGGCATCGAATCGCAGCAGCGGGTTGCCGTTGAAGGCGAGGGTCGACACCGAGCCGATCACGATCGCCGCCAGCGAAGCCTCACGCACCAGACCGTCTTCTACGATTGCCCACACGAAGACGGCGAGCGACGCGATCAGCAGCTCGGCGGCGATGCCCGCCGCGGCCACCAGGGCGCGTTCGCGCTTGTCCGCGAACAGGGTCGAGCTCGACGCGTCCACGTACGGAACCGGCGTGAGCACGAGCAGTCTGACGCCCAGCTCGGTGACCGTGCCACCGTAGCGCCGCACCGCCATGCCATGAGAGAACTCGTGCGCGATCTTGAGCAGTGGGTAGATGATCCACATCACGAACAGGAAGCGCGGTTCGCGCCAGGCCGCCGATGCCGTGGCGAAAAGCTCGCTCAGGTTGACCAGCGCCACCAGGGCGGCGAGTGCGGCCAGTGCGCCCCATGCCCAGGCACCCGGCACGGAGAACAACGTGCGTGCAAGGCCGTCGAGGCGAACCAGGATCGCGCTTGGGTCGAACAGCATCAGCCTGAACGACAGTGGATTCACCGCGCCCAGCGTGGCGGCCCGACGCCGCTCGCCGGCGCGTCGCTCGAGCTGGCGCGCATCGGGTGCGAGTTGACCATGCAATAGCTGTGCTTCATTGAGCTGGGCCAGCGCCTGGAGAACATCGCCCTGGGTCGGTGCATCGTCGCCAAGGCGCTCGAGCAGGTCGCGCCATACGGTATCGACCGTGGTGCTGCCATCGAGTCGGGCAAGCAACTCGTAGGCGGTTCGATTGACGCGATGATGACGACCGTTGACGGGGTCGTGGAGCACGTACCAGATCACGCCCCTGTAACTGTGGCGGGCGATCTGGACGCTGCTGCGCACACTCGGACGCAGCTTGGCCACCCGGTACCAGTCGTCGCTGAGCAGTTGTTCGGCCATGACCTAGACCTTCCAGCGCCAGATCGATTCGCGCAGCCACTGCCAGGCTCGATGCCCCAGAGTCCACGCGAGGCTGCGCTCTTCGGTCTCGATCTTGGCGACCCCTTCCAAGCCGGGACGGCTTCCCGCCGGATGGTTGGTCGCGCGTGCCTCGACCTCGAAGAAGTTGCGCCCGTCGCGGTTGCTGGCGATCGGCGTGATGCGGGAGACCTGGATGTCGACGGTGCCGCCCTCGAGGGCCGTCAACAGCAGGCGGCCCTGTTGTCCGATCGCGACCGATCCGATGTCGCGCTCGTCGACTTCGACGATCACGCGGAAGCGGTCGGCCGGGGCGATCTTGACCAGGGTCTCACCGCGCTTGACCGGCGCACCGAGAGACTGCGAGAGGTCCCCCTCGATGACGATGCCGTCGAACGGTGCGACCAGTCGAGAACGACGCAATTGTTCGTCGACGCTCGCCAACTGTGCCCGCGCCTGTGCCAGCTTGGATTGCTGGATCGCGATACGGGTCTGGTCTTCCTTGGACAAGGCCTCGCCGTACTGCTTCTCGATCTGAGCGACCTCGGATCGCCACTTGCTGCGCTCGAGCGAGAGCTCGCGGTCATCCAGTTCGACGACCGGCTGGCCCGCCTGCACGCGTTCTCCGGGGCGGACGTGGACCTGTCCGATGTAGCCGTCAACCGGTGCGGCGAGGACCCGCTGGACTTCTCCCTCGAGCCGGGCGTGCGCGGTCACCCGATAGGTCACCGGCCAAAGCATCGCGACCAGCGCGAGCGCAAGCGTGACGCCGGCGGCGATCTTCACGCCGGTTCGACGCGGCCCGAACACGCGTCGACTGCTGCGCATAAGCGAGCCGACCATCCGACCTCCGATCGCGCGGTCTTGCTGGTACTTCATGTCGAGCATGGGACCGGCGATCGCGGCGACCGTCTCGACCGTCTCGATGACCTGCGCCTCGAGCATCGCGCGATCGGCGAACTCGACCGAGAGCGCGCCGATCAGTTCACGGTTCTCGTCGGTCGCCACCAACAACGGTACCGTGCATATCGACACCGGTCCGTGGGCGTCGAAATATCGAGCATGCGCGATCGACAGCGCGGAATCGCCCTCGCGCGACGGATATACGACGGTCGCGGCCTGGTCGATGGCCTCGTCCATCGCGTTCGACAGTCCTCGAACCACCGGGGCCTGCTCTGCAATCGTGGCTGCGCCCGAGACGGCGCGCACGCGAGTGGCGTGCGAATCGTAGATTCCGATCGCCACCCGCGAGGCACCCAGCGCCTCGGCAAGTTCATTCGCGAACGCGCGCGCCGCCGGCTCGAAACGTCCGTGCTCCGAAATCACCGTGACCAGTCGAAGGACCTCGTCGCCCTTGCCTGGCTCCGCGCTCGGGTGGGTCTGCTGCGGCGAATGCGCGCCGAGCCCCTGGGGCACGATCATCGCGATCGCACCGCCAGGTGTGCCGGGGGTCGCGTCGGCCAAGGGGAAGGCCAGCAGCGTCAGTTCGGGGTGCTGGTCGGTTGCAGGCGCACGCCTGGCGAGCGTATCGGCCTCGGCCAGGGCCTGGGCGGCCAGCTCGACCAATGCATTGGCGGGTCGACTGCCCTGAGGCCAGACGGCATGGAGCCTGGCCCGGTCCTGCGCTGACCGGCGCATGATCAGTACGGCCGACGACGAGCGCGCCGGTGGCGCATCCCCGACCGACTGCTTCGCTCGTCTGGATTCCTGGACGCTATTCACGAACATTTCCGCGCTTGGCGGGTTCTCTCGACTCTGGCTGGTCCTCGGATCGTGGGACAGCCGGTCGGGGTTCTGAACAGAGACCCGCCAAGCGAGCTAAAAGAGGGGATCGGCGGCCGGCGCCCGGACACGAACGCGAGACAAGGCTGCCTTCCGACGCCTGGCGCCGACCGTCCGGCGCCTCGTCGGATCGTCCGGCAACGGCGAGGCGTTCGCCCCGCCGCGCTGAATCAGAGCGGGATCCCGCCCCCGATCAGGGCGCCGATCGCATAGGTCGCGGCACCCGCGCCGGCACCGATGCCAAGCATGCGCAAGCCCGACAAGATGGCGCTGCGACCCGTGAACATCGAGAGGGCCGCGCCGACGCCGAACAGCGCGAAGCCGGCCAGCACCGCCGCCGTCGGGAATGCGATGTCGGCCTTGGTGAGGACGAAGGGCAGCAGGGGCACGAGTGCCCCGATCGCGAATGCGGCGAACGAAGCCGATGCCGCGCCCCATGGCGAGCCAAGTTCGTCGGGGTTCAGGCCGAGTTCTTCGCGTGCGAGCGTATCGAGCGCTCGCTCGGGGTCGGCGATCAGGGTGTTGGCAAGCCGAGTGGCCTCTTCATGCTCGAGCCCCTTGGCTTCGAAGATCACCGCCAGCTCCTGTGCTTCTTCTTCCGGGTATTCGCGCAGCTCGGCCGCCTCCAGGCCGATCTGGTACTCGAACACCTCGCGTTGCGATCGCACCGACACGTACTCGCCGGCGGCCATCGAGAACGCCCCCGCCAGCAATCCGGCGATACCGGTCAGCAGCAGCGTCCTCGAATCGGACGCCGCGCCCGCCATCCCGAGGATGAGACTGGTATTCGAGACCAGACCGTCGTTGATGCCGAACACGGCCGCGCGCAGATTGCCGCTGCCGGTGTGGTGGCGCCGACCGATGAATTCGGGGCTGCGGCCGACCGGTCCATGGCCGCCGACCGGGCTGGGCGAGTAGGCCGACAAGCCCCGGACCTTCTGCGCCGCGAGCATCTGGCGAACGGCCCGGATACCGAGCTTGCGTGCCAGGACGAGGGCCGTGCGTGCGGACAGCCCCAGCTCGATCGGGCTCGGGCGCGCGCCGCCGGCGGCCTCGATCTTGCCGCCCCAGATGTCCGCCTGGTGCCTGGCGGCACTGGCCAGCTTGGCGAACATCGCCGAAAGCTTGGGGTCGCCCTCGATCTCGGCCAAGGCGTCGTAGAGCATCGCCGAGCGTTCCTCTTCGACGTAGCCGTCGAGCATCTCCGCAGGATCGGCGGCCGGATCAGGCTTCGAGGGGGTATCAGGCATGGGTTATCGCGTCCGCGCGGTCCGGATGCTCGAGGTGGGGGATACAGTTGAAGCTGACGACCCGGAATCCGTCGCGCACGCTCACGAGCTCGCAAAAGCCGGTGTTGCGGAACTGGAGGTTCAGCTCGATCGCCACGGCCGCAGGCGCCTGGATCAAGCCGGTGAGCACACGGCTGATCGCGCCGCCCGAACTGACCACGAGCGCGGCGTCGTCCCGGGACAGTCCGGCGGCTGCCTCGCGCAGGCCGTCGAGCATGCGATCACCGAAGGCGGCCCAGGTCTCGGGGACGCCCTCGAGCGAGCCATCCGCCCAGGCCAGCATCGCGAGCCGGAAGGTCTTCCAGTAGTCGCGGTAGTCGCGGCGCTGGTGCGCGATCTGGTCGGCACCAGCCGTGAAGGCGCGATAGATCGCGTCGCCGTCGTACTCGTTCAGGCCCGGGTGCTCGAGCACGACCGGTGGCGGTGCGTCGAGCGCCGAAAGGATGTTCTCGGCCGTCTCGCGCTGACGGCGCATCGTGCCGCTGAGTGCGCGCGTGAAACGAAGTCCGCGCGTGGCCATGTGGTCGCCGAGCCAACGCGCCTGGCGGTGACCGAGCGCGGAGAGACGGTCGTAGTCGTCGGTTCCGAACGACGCCTGGGCGTGGCGGACGAGATAGATGGTCGACATTCCGGAATTATCGCAGGTGGAAGGCAACGCAGAGCCCGTCGCCGCCAAATCGGGTCTAATCGCGGTTCATGACCCGGCTCCGGCATGAGCCCATGGAGGACGACATTGCATCCGTCTCATCACGCCAAGCGAACGCCCGACAAGCCCGCCTACATCATGGCCGATGGCGGCGAGGTCGTGACCTACGCCGAGCTCGAGGCACGTTCCAACCGGATCGCGCACCTGTTCCGCGATCGTGGCTTGCGTCCGGGCATGCACATCGCGCTGTTGATCGAGAACCATCCGCGCTTCTACGAGATCTGCTGGGCGGCCCAGCGCGCCGGGCTCATCTACACGGCGATCAGCACGCGCCTGACCGCGGCCGAGGCCGGCTACATCGTCGAGAACTGCGAGGCCAGGCTGTTCATCGGATCCAAGGCGCTGGGCGAGGTCGCGACCGCGCTGAGATCGCTGGTTCCCGCGATCGAGACCTGGTTGATGGTCGGCGGTACGGAGCCGGGCTTCGATTCGCTCGAGTCGGTCGTGGCGCGATATCCGACCGAACCGATCGCCGACGAAGTCGCCGGCTACGACATGCTCTATTCGTCGGGCACCACCGGTCGGCCCAAGGGGGTGACCGTTCCGTTCCTGAACGAGCCGATCGACGCCGGCAATCCCTTGCTCACGGTCAGCAGCAAGCTCTACGGCATCGATGAGAACACCGTGTACCTGTCGCCGGCGCCGCTCTACCACGCCGCGCCGCTGCGCTTCAACATGACGGTGATGCGGTTGGGCGGCACCAGCGTGATCATGGAGCACTTCGATGCCGAGCGTTACCTTGCGCTGATCGGTCAGTATCGGATCACGCATTCACAGCTCGTGCCGACGATGTTCGTGCGCATGCTCAAGCTGCCCGAAGCGGTTCGTCGCGCCTACGATGTGTCCACGCTTCGCTGCGCGATCCATGCGGCCGCGCCATGCCCGATTCCGGTGAAGCAACAAATGATCGACTGGTGGGGGCCGGTCCTCTGGGAGTACTACGCGGGCACCGAGGGCAACGGGCTCACGATGGTGAACTCGGAAGAGTGGCTGGCCCACCCAGGCACGGTCGGCCGGGCAGTCGTCGGCGAGCTGAAGATCTGCGACGACGACGGCGCCGAGTTGCCGGCCGGCGAGCAGGGAACGGTGTATTTCGCCGGCGGGCGGGAATTCTCGTACCACGGCGATGACGAGAAGACCGCGTCGTCACGCAACGAACACGGGTGGACCACACTGGGCGACGTCGGATACGTGGACGCCGACGGCTACCTCTACCTGACCGACCGAAAGGCCTTCATGATCATCTCGGGCGGGGTCAACATCTACCCGCAAGAGGCCGAGAACGTGCTGGTCATGCACCCCAAGGTCTTCGACGTCGCGGTCTTCGGCGTGCCCAATGAAGATTTCGGCGAGGAAGTCAAAGCCGTGGTGCAGCCGCGCGACATGGCCGACGCCGGCCCCGAACTGGCGGCCGAGCTGATCGAGTTCTGTCGGCAGCGGCTCGCGCACGTGAAGTGCCCGCGCACGGTCGACTTCGAGGCGGAGTTGCCGCGTCATCCGACCGGCAAGCTCTACAAGCGGCTATTGCGTGATCGATACTGGAAGGATCACGCCAATCGGATTCTCTGAACTCGCCGGGCGCGTCTGCCCTGGGCCGTGATTCTCGCTGTCCTCAGACCACGCCATCGGCGCGCAGGCCGGCGATCTCGGCGCTCGAGTAGCCGATTTCGGCCAGGATCTCGTCGGTGTGCTCGCCAAGCGTCGGCGGGCGGTGGCGGATCGCGCCCGGCGTATCCGACAACCAGATGGGTGCGGACGCGACCGGTGCCGGCCGCGGCAGGCCCGGATAGTCGATCGCCTGCATCAGTCCGAGCGCATTCACCTGGGGATGGTCGAGCGCGGCCTGCGGCGATAGCACCGGTCCGCACGGGATCTTCGCTTCACCGAGGACTTGCACGATCTGCGCCGTGTCGCGCTCGGCGCACCATCGTGCCATCCGCTCGCTGATGATCTCGCCATGGCGCCCACGCGCCTCGTCGTCGGCGAAGCGAGGATCTTCCAGCCACTGAGGCTCCCCCATCAGGCGGGCCCATCGTGCGTAGAGCGGCTGCCCGACGACTTGCACCAGCACCCAGCCGTCGCGGGCCCGGAAGATGTCGACCGGCGCCGCCGTCTGGCCGCGATTTCCGGTCGGCACGCGGTCGGCTTCGATGACCGCCTGTTCGATCAGCGTCGCATTGGTCGCCGAGATCGCGGTGCCCAGCAACGAACCCTCGACCACCTGGCCGCGCCCGGTGCGGGCGCGAGCCATCAATGCCGCCATCGTGCCGAACGCACAGTGCAACGCGGTGCCGAAGTCGACCCAGTTGACCGCGGCTCGGTAGGGCGGTTGGCCTTCGCCGGTCATGTACAAGGCACCCGACATCGCCTGGCCGACCCCGTCGAAGCCCACGTTCGATGCCATCGGTCCGGTGGCACCGAAAGCGGAGCTGGTGGTCAGGATGATGTCGGGGCGGATGCTGCACAGGTGCTCGTAGTCCAGGCCCATGGCCCGAAGCGCCGGCTTCGGGATATTGGCCACCACCACGTCCGCGCTCGCGACCAGTCTTCGCACGACCTCGCGGCCGGCGGTGGTCATCGGATCGAGCGTCAGGGAGCGCTTGTTGCGCGCCATCTGCAGGAACAGCGCGCCGTCGCCGTCGGCGCCGACCGGCGAGACGAAACGGTCTTCGCTTCCGTCGCGCTTCTCGATGCGGATCACGTCGGCGCCGTACTCGGCCAGCAAGGTCGCGCAGTAAGGGCCCGCGATATAGCGCCCGAAATCAAGAACCCGGATCCCGTGCAGCGGGGCGAGCGCGTCGGCATTGGTTTCTGTCACGAGGGTCTCCATGGTTTGTCGTTGAAGTCGCGGTCGAATACGGGTGTCGTGTTCTGCATGTTTCGACAGCGCCGCTAGCGCGCCAGTCGATCACTGCGTGACGGCAGGTCCAGTTGCTCGCCCAACCAGCGGGCGCCATCCGGCGTGAGGTGGGCGCCGTCGCGGTAGAGCGTGACCTGTCCGATGCGAGCATCGCATACGCCGTCGTGGCAGAGGAAGCCATCGCTGCGGATCACGGCGACGTCGTGCTCGCGGCCGAAGCGCTCGAGGAATCCGAGCGTGCCCGCCATTCGATGCCGGTAGGTCGATTCGTCGAGCCGGCAGCCGCCAAGCGTATCGCCGAATGTGATCAGGCCCGCGTCACGGCGGCGCAGGCAACGACCGGCATCGAGCGGCGTGGATGGCGGCGGCGCGACGATCACCACCCGCCGACCCAGCGCGCGGATCGCGCCGACCGTTCGGGCAAGCGCATCGTGCCCCGCCTGGCCCCGCGCCATGACCTCGGTGATCGTTCCCCGGTCGCGGACCCGTATCGCGCTGGAGCGGTAGCTGGCGTTGCCGTCGACCGCCTCGGCGAACGGACTGGCGAGCACGACCGTATCGATCGACGGGGTGCGCGCCAGATATTCGAGCACCGAATCATTGAAAGCCATGCAGCGCGCCGCCCACGCCGCCGGTGCGCGTTGTCCGAACACCGGGGCGATGTCGAGCAGTGGGCCGCACTCGGACATCGTCGCCTGCACGAGACCTCGCACCGGATCGGCTGCAAAGGCTGGCGCGAGCATCATCGCGAACGAATCGCCCCACAGCAAACGGGCCGGCTTCGCGCCGCGCCGGCATTCGAGTGCGGGTTCGAAGCGTCCATTCTGGTCACAGGCGCTCGCCAGGCCGAGCACCGGCCCATGGGTGCTTTCGCGTGCGGGAGCGAGCAGGGCCGGCACCGCGCCCAATGCGACGATCACGACCGCTGAGCCGACGAGCGCCACGACCGCCCGTGCTCGCACGGGCGTGCCCAGTCGGCGAAACGGTGTCTCCACCCATCGGTAGACCCCGGCCGCGAGCAGCAGCGACAAGCCCACCAAGACCAGGCGTCGGGAGGACGGGACAGGCACCACCCAGGCATTGGTGGCGAACGCGAACACGGGCCAGTGGACGAGATACAGCGAGTACGACGCATTGCCGATACGCGCGAGCCCACGCATTGGCCCGGCATCCCTGCGTGGTCGCGAATCGAGCAGCACGACCAGGGTCGCGATGCATACGATCAAGGCGTCGAACCCCGGGTGGGGCAGACCCGATGGCGCGAATGGCAGCGACACGAGCAAGGCGATCGAAGGCCAATAGAGGCCCGATATCAGGCGCGTCGCGCGCCCCCGTAGCACGGGTGTCGATGCAGCAAGCGCGCCGAGCCCGAGCTCCCAGGCGCGCGTCGGCAACAGGTAGAAGGCCGCCACCGGTTGCCAGCGCACGGCCGCCACGCAGGCGGCAAGACTCACCACCGAAAGGAGCGCGAGCGCGGGTGCGACACGCTGGCGCGGCACCCAGGCCAACACGAGTGGCAACAACAGGTAGAACTGCTCTTCGATGGCGAGCGACCAGGTGTGCAGGAGCGGCTTGAGCGCCGCCTCGCCGGCGAAGTAGCCGGTCTGTCGCCACAGCACGATGTTGCTCCCGAAACCCGTTGCACCGAGAAGCTGCGCGCCGAAGTCGCGCAATTCCTCGGATTCGAGCAGCCGGGTCGCGGCGATCGCACTCGCGGCAAAGCACACATAGGCGGCGGGCAGCAGGCGCATGGCCCTGCGGAACCAGAACGCGCCGAAACCGAAGGTCCCGAGCGCCCGCGCGTCGATCACGATCCGGGTCACGAGAAAACCCGACACCACGAAGAAAACGTCGACGCCGAGATAGCCGGCCACCGGCGACCCGAGCTCGGCGTGATACCAGACGACGAGCACGATCGCCAGACCGCGAAGCGCCTGGATGTCGGTTCGCCACGAACGTGGCCCCGGCTGGGCCGTCGGCACGCGCGCGCGATCGCCGTGCGCCACGGACCCGGACATGTCCGTTGCGTCGCTCGCCGTTGCGGTATGGCTTCAGTTGACCGCGTAGACCTCGTAGACCGGGCCGGTGGGCAAGCGGTGGCCGCTGCCCACGCAGATCAGGCGGTTGAGCCACTCGTACTGTTGCGCACCGGTCTCGAACTGCGGCGCGATCCGGAAGTAGTACGAGGCCGGATCGACACGCTCGCCGCGATTCAGGCGTTCGATGACCTCGGCCGGCCCGTGCCGCAAGCCGCGGTAGGTCATGTAGACCAGTGCGTCGTCCTCGGTCTGCAGGGTGATCCGGACGTCGAGCTGGAACACGCCGTCCTGGCGCACCAGGATCCAGTCGCCACCGCCCGGCTTGACGGTGCCCTTGATCCGGGGGCCCTCGAAGTGGCCGCCGGTCACGGCCGCGATGCGGCGCTCGCCGTACGGGGTCTTGCCCAGTGAATCGAGCGGCGAAGCCACCTCGAGCGTGAGGGTGAAGAGTTTTTCGGTGCTGATCACGGGCATCTCCGGGACAAGATCATCGACGAACCAGCCGGCAACAATGCCCGATTGCGCGGGCATCGCGCAAGCACCGGCGGTGGCGCCGTTCCATACTTGCGCGCCGACAGTGGCGCTACTCGCAGCTTTCGTCGCCGAAGCACGTGCCCACGGCGCGGGCCGCCGAGATCAGGTGGTGATCGAGCGGTACGGTACGCAATGCGCCGGTGGCCTCGGCCAGCGGGATCGGGCGGATGCCGCAATCGCGTACGGCGACCATCACGTCGGTGCGACCGCTGCAGGCGCAGCGCGCGGCCTCGGTGCCGAGCCCCGTCGCCAGGACACGATCCGCGGCGCTTGGCGGACCGCCTCGTTGCAGATGGCCGAGCACCGTGACCCGGGTCTCGTGTCCCGAAAGTCGCGAGATCGCGTCGGCGACGACCGCGCCGATGCCCCCGAGTCGCTTCGGGTCGGTCCTGCGCGGGTCGTTCTCGGCGATCACCTCGCCGCTACCCGGCACCCGAACGCCCTCGGCCACGCAGACGATGCTGAAGCGCTTCCCGTGCTCGACCCGTTCGCTGACCTTGCGCACGACCGCGGGCCAGCCGAACGGAATCTCCGGGATCAGCACGGCATCCGCGCCACCCGCCACGCCGCCCATCAGCGCAATCCAGCCCGCATAACGACCCATGGTCTCGACCACCATGATCCGGTGATGCGCCGACGCCGTGGTCGCGAGCCGATCGATCGATTCGCACACGATCGAGACCGCGGTATCGAAGCCGAAGGTCACGTCGGTTCCCGGTACGTCGTTGTCGATGGTCTTGGGCACGCCCACGACCCTCACGCCGGCCTGGGCGAGTCGAGAAGCGATGTGCATGGTGCCATCGCCGCCAACGGCGACCAGGGCATCGAGCCCCCACTGCGCAATCCGTTCGAGCGCTCGGGCCGATTGGTCGGTCCGCTCGATGCGGCCGTCGGGCCCCGGAATCGGGTAGTGCCAGGGATCGCCCTTGTTCGAGGTGCCCAGGATGGTGCCACCCCGACCCAGGATGCCCGAGACTTCGGCGTGGCTCAGCTCGTGGGCGCGCCCCTCGACCAGTCCCTCGAAGCCGTCCTCGATTCCGAGCACGGTGGCGCCGAATTCGTTCTGGGCGGTCTTCGTGACCGCGCGAATCACCCCGTTGAGCCCCGGGCAATCGCCGCCACCGGTGAGAATACCGATCCTGGGTGTGCGCGCACGCATCGACGAAGCTCCTTTGGGTCTGCGGCACCGGGCCGGGTCGGTCTGGGAGAGGACAGAGTACACTGGGAATATGACGGATCTGGTCGTAAGACGCCTGCTGATCGATCTCGAGCACGGCTTCGCTCGCCGCTGGGTCGGCGGCGATGCCTTTCGAACGGCACTGCTGAATGCGCTGTCGATGAGTTTCCCGGCCGGAGAACAGTTCTTCATCGACTCGGTCAGGACGGGCCTGGCTGCGCTCGATCCCGTTGCCCGACGGGTACTCGAGCCACAGGTACGAGGATTCATCGGGCAGGAAGCCACCCATCGGCGCCTGCACGGAATGTTCAACGCGGAGCTCGAGCGCCAAGGCCTGCGCAACCACTGGCAGGAGCGCACCCGGGTCCGGATCCGCCGTCTCGAAGGCCTCGACCCCCGCCACCCGCTGGCGGCGACGGCCGCCTACGAGCATTTCACCGCCATCCTCGCCGACTGGCTTCATGCCAATCCGCGGGCGCTCGATGGCGCGCCCGATCCGCTCGCCACCTTGTGGCTGTGGCACGCGGCCGAGGAGTCGGAGCACAAGATCGTGGCGTTCGAGGTCTATCGGGCGCTCGGCGGGGACGAGACCTGGCGCCTGCGCTGGTTCCGGATCGCGACCTTCAACTTCCTGCTCGACGTCACGCGCCAGACCCTCAACAACCTCTGGCACGATCGCGCATTGCTGCGGCCGTCGACCTGGATCGGCGGCGCCCGCTTCCTGTTCGGGCGCAGGGGCATGATCCGCGCCTGCTACCGGCCCTGGCGCGCCTACCTGGCCTCCGGTTTTCATCCCGACCAGCTCGGCGACGACGCACGCATTCGCCAGTGGCTGTCCGATCATGCGTCGGCCTATCAGGTCGTCGGCGCCACGGGCGACTGATCGGCCGGTGCGCATGGGGCCGACCAACCAATGCGTCGCGCGCGCCGGCGCGATGCGCCTATCGATCCGATGCCAATGAGGCAAGCGTCGCTTCGGTCCGTCTCATCCTTGCTCGGCGGCATGGGCGTTCTGTTGGCCGGCTCGGGCCTGCTCGGGACCACGCTGGGACTGCGCGCCACACTCGAGGGCTTCGGCGAACTGCTGATCGGGGTCGTGATGTCGGGCTTCTTTCTCGGCTATGTGGTCGGCGCCCGCGTTTGCCCGCCGGTAATTCGCCGGGTCGGTCATGTGCGGGCCTTTGCCGCCTGCGCCGCGATGACGGCCGCGGTCGCCTTGCTCTACGGCCTGAGCGTCGATCCCCTGGTCTGGTGGGGATTGCGTGTCCTCAATGGCATCGGCCTGCTCGGCATCTACATGGTCATCGAGAGCTGGCTCAATGCCAGCGCCGGACAGGCGAGGGCGCGCGTGTTCTCGATCTACATGATGATCAACCTGTTCGCGGTCGCCGCCGGACAGTATCTGATCGTGCTGCATGGTGCTGCCGGGCTCGCCTCGTTCGCGCTGGCGGCCGTGTTCTTCTGCATCGGCCTGCTTCCGATCGCCCTGACGCCTGCCGAGCAGCCGGGGCACATCGAGACCCGTGCACTGTCGCTGCGCAGCGTGTACGCGGTCTCGCCCGTGGGCTTCGCCGGCGCGCTGGGCACGGGACTGGCGATGGGAAGCTACTGGTCGTTTGCGGCGGTCTACGGTCATGCGACCGGCCTGGACGACGCCGGCGTGGCGAACTTCATCGCGGCCGCCGTGATCGGCGGCGCGGTGCTGCAGTGGCCGATCGGCTGGCTATCCGACCGGCGTGACCGGCGCACGGTGCTGGCGGGCGCTTCGGTCCTGAGCCTGGCTTCGCTGGTCGTGATGTGGTTTGCCGCGCCGGGCGGACAGCTTCCAGCCGTTCTTTGCGGGCTGGCCTTCGGCGGGACGGGGTTTTCCATCTACAGCCTCGCGGTCGCTCAGACCCATGATCGATTCGGGCCGAGCGATTCGCTCGAGGCGACCAAGGCCTTGTTGCTGCTGCATGGCCTGGGGGCGATGGCAGGGCCGCCGTTGGCCGGAGCCGTGATGAAGGGGCTCGGGATCCAGGCTTTTCCGGCCGTGCTCGCGGCGATGTTCGCGGTGCTGGCCGCCTTTACCGTCTACCGGATCCGGGTCGACGCGCCAGTGCCCGAGATCGATCGCGGCAGCTTTCTACCGGTCAGCCGGACATCGGCGGTCGCAATGGACCTGGACCCGCGCTCCGATGCAGCGATCGCAGTGGAGCCCGAAGACATGCACCTGAATCCGAACGAACGACGCGCCGAGGTCCAGGGGCGCTAGAAGCAGCGGTCGTTCCGCCGCCCACACGGCTAGGCCTGCCAGACCGCGTAGCCTTGCTCGCGCAGGCCGATGGCCAGTTCGACCTCCATGTCGCGGGCGGCGTCGTAAGGCATCGGATTGAAGACTGCGTAGAGGTCCGGGCGCAAGTGCAGGCCGTAGTCGCGCACGAAGCGATTGGCGCGAATTCCCGCCTTGTGACGGTCGAAGCGCAGATCCGGATCCAGGCCGGTCATGCCGACGTACACGCAGGGTGCGGTGCCCAGGTAATGAGCGTTCGCGCGACGAAAGCGCGCCTCGCGCCAGACCGAGGCCGAGAGCTCGACGACATAGACATGGTGATGGAAGCGCGGGGTACGCATGATCTCGGCGGCTGGATTAGGATTCGGGACGAATCCGCAGCCCATTATGCGCAGGTACTCCGTTTGAGCCACACCGATACCGCCGCCGAGGCCGAAGCCCCGGACAAAGGACTGCCCGCTCCGGCGGGATTCGAGCCGTTCGATTTCTACAGTCCCTACTTCAATCAGCTCGGCACGGTCTATCGCCGCGATGCGGGCGATGGCGAGCTCGTCCTCGGCATCCGCGTGGCGCCGCTGCACTCGAATTTCCAGCAGGTCGCCCACGGTGGCATGCTGGTCACCTTTGCCGACGGTGCGCTGGCCGGCTGTCTGTCGCTGGCGCGGGGTCGCCGCGGCGCCCAGATGACCGTGTCGCTGTCGACCGACTTCCTCTCGGCCGCACGGATCGGAGACTGGCTGGAGGCGCATGCCCGGGTGACCCGGCTCGGGCGACGGCTGGGCTTCGCCGAGGCCGCGCTCAAGGTCGGCGAGAAGATCGTGCTGCGAGCCAGTGGCGTGTTCGCGGTCGTCGATCGGAACGGCTGAGAGTCGGGCAGTCCGTTTGCGTCGGACTTTCTTCACGGCGCGCGCGCGTCAGGAGGCTATCCTCCTTCGATGTCGCCGCCCAGCCACATGCTCCGGCTCGCTGCCCGATTCCCGCGCCATGTCACGGCATTGGTGTTGGTCGCGACCGTGCTGGTGGTGGTCGAAGCGATGGGCCTCGGGACGGTGTTCCTCGTGCTGGGTGCGGGAGGCGGGGCAACGGCCTGGCTCGACGCGCTGAATCTGTCGCAATGGTCCGACATGGTGCAAGGGCTGTCCGCGACCCGCCGGGTCCAGCTCGCCGCGCTTGTCCTCATCGCCGTGGCGCTGGTTCGCAATGCGATGGCGATCGGCCAGAACATGATCGCGCTGAACCTGCGCCTGTCGGTGGCCCGCCGCACGCAGGCGCGGGTCCTGGAGAGCCTGCACCGCTTGCCGCTCGACTATCTGCAACGGCAGCGAGGCGGCTACTGGAATACCTGCCTGGTCCAGTATGGCCGCGAGCTCGGCGCCTTGGCCGAGGCCGGCGCGATGGCGGTGGTCGGCGTGCTGACCGCGATCGCCTACCTGGTCTTCTCTTTGCTGGTTTCCTGGCAGCTGGCGTTGTTGGCCGTGGTGCCGCTGACCCTGCTGATGTTGCTGCTGCGGCCCGTCGTGCGTACCCGCCTGCACCGGGCCAACCAGCGCATGCAGGCGCGCCTGCGCGAGCTCAACGGCATCGGCCAGGAGCAGGTGGGCATGATCCGGTCGATCCGGGCCTTCGGTCGCGAGCAATGGAGTCGCGAGCAGTTCGACGTCGCGCAATCCGGGTTCTTCGAAGCGGATCGGCGGGTGGGCGGATTGGTCGCGCTCAATCGACCCCTGTTCGAGATGTTCAGCGTGACCGCGTTCGCGATGATCGTGCTGGTCGGTTCGCTCGTCGTGGGCGCGTCCGACCCGTCGGGGCTCGCACAGATCGCCTTGTTCATCGTGGTGTCGCTTCGACTGCTCGGGCCGGCCGCGATGATCACGCACTTCCTGGCGCAGTCGGCTCGAATCGGCCCCGTCGTCGAACTGCTCGCTGGTCTGTTCCGGGACGCGCAGCGACTCGCGCCGCCGTCGGGCAGGGCCATCGTGACTGGTCTGAACGACGCCATCGTTCTCGAGGGCGTCCGGATGCGCTATGCCAGTGGCGACGCGGCTGCGCTCGAGGACCTTGACCTGCGAATCCCGCGCGGGCAGACGACCGCCCTGGTCGGACCCTCGGGCGCAGGCAAGTCGAGCGTGGCCAACCTGGTCCTGCGCCTCTACGATCCGGAGGTCGGCGCCGTGCGGGTCGATGGGCGCGACCTGCGCGACATCGACGCAGACAGCTGGCGTCGACAGCTCGCGCTGGTCAGCCAGGATGCGCTGGTCCTGCATGGCGACATTCGCGCGAATCTTCGCTTCGCACGACCGCAGGCAAGCGATGAAGAGATCGTCGCCGCCTGCCGCCGAGCTCGTTGCCATGCGTTCATCGAAGCCCTCCCGCAGGGCTATGACACCGTCCTGCTCGAAAACGGCGCGCGCTTGTCCGGCGGTCAGCGTCAACGCATCGGACTGGCGCGGGCGATGCTCATGGACGCCGAGCTGCTGATCCTCGACGAGGCGACCAGCGAACTCGATGCCCTGACCGAGCGTGCGATCGTGCGCGAACTCGCGCAGCTGCGGCGCGCACGGACCACGCTCGTCATCGCGCATCGATTGGCAACGATCGCCGATGCGGACCTGATCTACGTTCTCGATCGGGGTCGAGTCGTGGCCCGGGGGCGTCACCGGGAGCTGCTGCAGTCCTGCAGCCTGTACCGGCGTATGGCCGAGGCTCAGCACCTGCCGCTCGACGGAGGGGCGATCGATGCCTAGCGCCAACGCATCGACTGTGCCCGATCCGATTCTGGTCGAGGGCTGCTGGCCGGGGCCGCTGCAAGTTCTCTTGCTCCATTCGGCGATCGATCCGCACGAACGCGCGCTCGAGGCGTGGCGCGAGTGGAACCGCAGGGTCGACCTCGAGCGAGAGCATGTGGACGTGGGGAGCTTTCGACTATTCCCCCTCGTGTATCGTCGCTTGTTGCATGCGGAGCCGTCGGCGCCGCATGCCAAGCGCCTTCAAGGCCTCTACAAGCGCGCCTGGTACGAGAACCAGTTCCGCCTGCGCGCTGCGAGCGTCGCATTGCAGGCATTGGCACGCGCCGGCCTCGATGCGATGGTGCTCAAGGGCGTGGCGATCGCACAGACCTACTACCGCGACGTCGGCAGTCGTCCGATGGCGGACATCGATATTCTCGTTCGGCCGGGATCGATCGCCCGGGCCATCGCGGCTCTGGCCAAGGCCGGCTGGCACGTACCGCCGGATGGGCCACGACTGTCGGATGCGCTGCTCCGGTACCGGAAGTCGATCGTGCTGCGTCGCGCCGACGGCATGGAGCTGGACCTGCACTGGGCGGTGCTCGATCTTCGCGGCGACGAGAATGCATGCGATTCATTCTGGGCGGCAGCGGTTCCGGTCAGCCTGAACCGGGTTCCGATGCGTATCCTCTGCGCGGCGGATCAGCTCCTGCATGCCTGCGCGCACGGCCTGGTCTGGAACGAGGTCTCTCCGATGCGCTGGATCGCCGACGCGATGATGATCCTTGAAGTCGCCGGCGATTCGATGGACTGGGAGCGGTTGACATCGATGGCGATTGGCGCGCGCGTGAGTTGCTATCTGCTGGCGGCGCTCGAGTACCTGTTGGACGAATTCGGTGCGGCAGTGCCCGACGACGTCATCGCACGTCTGCGCGCGGCACCCGTGAGCCTGGCGAGTCGGCGCCTGTTCGCGCTACACACGCAAGGCGGCTTCATGCGCACGCCGCGAACGTCGGTATGGAAATTCCTGGTGTGCCGGCGGCGTTCGGGACTGCTTCGCATACCTTCGGAGTTCCTCAGCTTTCTTCGTGTCGCGCTGAATATCGAATCCAATTCCGACGTCTTCGTTCACGTGCTGCGCGAATCGCTTGCATGGGCGAATCGCCAGATTCGAAGACCGACCCGTATCTGATTTCTCCCGAATCCTGAACACAGGCTACGTCATCGCGGCTCGGTACCGCCTCCTATCGTCTGCGCCGATCTAGTGCGGCCTTGAGGATACGGGCGTAGTCCTTGCGCTGGTCTCGTTCCCGCGTGCCGAGATTGTCGTCATGCAAGCGGCGAAACAACAGGGTTTGCGGTAGCGTGGTCATTCGAATCCCGGCCTCTTGTGCGCGCATGTACCAATCCATGATCGAACCGATCGTGAACTGTTCGTCGAGGTAGCCGACGCGAAAGAACGCCTCGCGACGGATCAGCAATGTGCCGTGCAACGGCGCCGGGGCACCGGGAACGTCTTGCGATGACGGGGGCTCGCCGCTGAAGTTCGCCGCGTGGGCGAAGACGGCATCCGTCTGCGGCGAAGCATCGAACGCTGCCCGCTGTATGGCGATCTTTCTTGGCGCCCACAGGTCGTCCGCGTCGAGGAAACTCAGCCACGAGCCGCGCGTCAGTCCGATGCCGTGGTTCATCGCGCGCGGCTGCCCGCGCCGAGAAAACCGATGGCAACGAACGGGGCCTCCGAAATCGCGGGCGATCTCGTATGTGCCGTCGGTCGATCCATTGTCGACGATGATGATCTCCAGATCGGGCCAATCCTGCGCCAGTACGCTCTCGATGGCGTCGCCGATGAAGCGGGCTGCATTTAACGCCGGAATCACGACGCTGATCAGTTCCATATCGGACGCAGGCTCCGTTTGATGCGACGTAGAACTCCCAGCGGGCTGTGGTAGTGATGCCAGGCCAGTTCTTCGATGTCGTCCGCTGGCTCGAAGCCGATCGCTCGTCTGGCCCCGTCGATCGGGTGGCGCATTGACGAATGCTTCGATACGCCATTGAACACGCCGAAGTGAGCCGAGCAAGGGGCCTCCACGCTAGCGGTAAAGATTCGAATCAGATCGCCATGGGTGAGGATGTGCGAGAGCTCGTCCCCGCCCGGCCAGATCGCCCGGTCGTGTCTCGGCATCACGCGGCCGAGCCGCAGGCAGTGAATCGACATCGGCTCGACCCGGGCGACCTGCCGGGCATGGTCCTCGACCTCTCGCTTCATCAGTGCATAGTCGGTCTGCGGATACAGGTCGATCGCCAGGCTACTGGCCTGGATCACCCGCCGGCAACGGTTCTCGAGCGCGGCGCGAATGGCGACCCGCGCGCCTTCCACGTTGACCGATTCATGCAGGCTTCGAGGGTCGGGAACATTGCCCGAGATCGCCAGATGAACCACGGTATCCACGTCGCGGCACAGCACGCGCATCGCTTCGAGATCGCGGACATCCGCCTGCTGCCACTTGCCCGGGCCCGGCTCGCGTGGCGGGTGCAGGTCGGCGCAGACGAGCCGGTAGCGCTCGCGCCAGGCCGAGACCAGGACCCGACCGACGCGGCCGGCCGCGCCGGTCACGAGGATCTTGCGGCGTACGTCGGGCCCTTGCCGGGTCTCGTCCAGTCGGTTTCGACCGGGATCGGCAATCGTCGGGGTCGGCGAAGTCATGCGGCGGCTGCCGTGGCCAGCGCGGTCTCGTGGTCCTCGACGCATTGTCGCCACCCGAACTGCGCCTGGGCGCGTCGTCGTCCCGCGTCGCCCATCGCGAACAGGGCCGCCGGGTCAGCGAGCAGGCGCGACATGGCTGCCGACAGCGAATCGACCGAACCGGGCTCGACCAGCAGGCCCGTGACGCCGTCCTCGACGACCTCGGGCAAACCGCCGGTGTCGCTCGCCACGACGGCCGTCCCCGCCAGCATCGCCTCGAGCGCCGCGAGTCCGAAAGACTCGCTATGGCGCGATGGAACCAGGCACAACCAGGCACGCGCCTGCATCCGGGCGATGCCCTCGTCGTCGATCGCACCCAGGTGCTCGACGAAGGGATCGAGTCCGAGCCGGTTGGCGAGCGCACGGATCGCCGCATGCTCGGGGCCGTCGCCGGCCAGGGCGAGGCGCGCCCGCGGATGCTGGTCGAGCACGGCGACGAACGCATGCAGTGCCAGGTCGAAGCCCTTGCGCGCTTCCTGGCGCCCCGCCATGAAGACGAGCGGGGTGCGGTTGCGCTGTACTTGGGTCCGGTCGACCCCGCGCGGCGGCCTGCTCACGGGCAGGCAGCTCGCCTTGGCGCCCAGATCGTCCCCAAACCCGAGCACATCGGCGAGTCGGGCACGGGAATTGGTCGTGATGCGCGCTGCCTGGTGCAGTACGCGGCCAATCGATGGAAAGCCCTCGGGGGCGCCGGGCATGTCGTGGACCGTTACCAGCAGGGGAACGCCGGAGAGCAAGGTGGCACCGAGCCAGGCGCCGGCGATCGGCCCCCCCAGATGCAGATGCACGACCTCGGGTTGCAGTGCCTGCGCGGCGGCACGCAGCGTGCGTTGCGACTTCAGGATCAGCGCCGGGTCGCGTCGTGCGATTCCTTCCGCAAGCGGCATTCGCCACACGGGAATGCCACGCCACTCGGATCGCTCGTCGGCTCCCGCCCCGGTGGCCGAGCACAGGACCCCGACACGATGCCCGCGCTCCACCAAGGACTCGCACAGCGCGCTGCTGAAACGCTCGATGCCGCCGAGTCGCGGCGCAAAGTAGTCGCTCATCGACAAGACTTTAATGGCGCAGATCCTCGTAGATGGTTTCGTAGGCGACGACCAGATCTTCCCAGGCGAACGCGGATTCGGCCCGGGCCTTGGCGGCCATCCCCATTCTGCCGCGGGCGTCCGCGTCCCGGAGCAGGCGGTCGATCGCCGCCGCCAGGGCCGGTGGATCGTCGGGTTCCACGAGCAGCCCGCTGACCCCCTCGGCCACGATCTCGGGCAAGCCGCCCACCCGCGACGCGATCACCGGGATCCCGCACTGCATGGCCTGCAACGCGACCAGGCCGAAAGGCTCCTGCCAGCGCGACGGGACCACGAGCATCGCGGCCGAGCCGAGCCACGTGGGCACCACGTCTGGCGCCGTCCAACCGCAAAGCCGCACCCGTGATTCCAGTCCGAAATGCGCAATCAGCGCGCGCAGTCGCGTGGCCTCGGGGCCGTCGCCGGCGATCTCGGCGCGCCATGCCGGCGTGTCGGGGCCTATCCGTGCGAGCGCGTCCAGCAAGGTGTCGAAGCCCTTGTCGCGGGTCAGGCGACCGAGCGCGACCAGCCGGGCTACGGTGGGCGCCGCGGCGACGTCGTGCGGCGCGCACTGCTTGGGCTCCGCCGGCGCGGGCAGGCTGCCGTGGATCCGAACGAGTGCGCCGCGCGAATCCGGAAACGATGCCGCGAGCGCGCGAGCGACGAAATCCGATGGCGCCACGACGCGATTCGCGCCGGCCAGCACGCTGCCCAGCAGGGAAGTCGGAACCGAGTGCAAGGGCGCCAGGAAGCCGTCGTGCGCCGTGTAGACGATCGGCATGGGTCGACCACGCGAGATTCGCATCAGGAAGAAGGCCGACGCCTGGCTCGTATGGAGGTGCACGACATCGGGCTCGAACGCGGCCAAGCGGCCGGCGGCCTGTTCCTGGACGCTTCGGATCATCGGCAGTGACCGCGCCGCGAGGGCTCGATGGAAGGGCAGGCGATGCACGGCACAGCCGTCGATCCGCTCGACATCCGGCGCGCCGGGCAGGGCGCTCGTGATGACCTCGCACGCGTGCCCGCGCTCGCGTTGCGCGGCGACGAGGTGGCGAACGAAGACCTCCATGCCCCCGATCCGGGGGTGGAAGGACTCGGTCCAGTGCATGATTCGCATCGCCGGGGTCGGGCACTAACGCTCGAGGCAGCGCTCGAGCAGCGAGGCGACCTCCTCGCGCGTGCCATCGCCTTCGAGCGCGAAGCAGTCGACCTGTCGCGCGATTCGTGCGAGGGCCGACAAGGTGGCGGCGGACCGGATGCCGACCCGAATCTGGAGCAGGGAGTTCGGCGCGACCGCGCGAAGGGCGTGCATCGGCGCCATCGGCGCCAGGCGCAAGGCGCCGGCGTTGCCACGCTGCATCGAGATCAGTGCAACGATCGGCGATTCGGTGCACAGTCGCGCGTCGAACGCCGGATGGAACTGATAGAGCGACTTCTCGCCATTGTCGCCGACGCATGCGTGCTCGATTGCGCGATGGTGGTCGCGGTCGGCCACGTAGACCTTGCCCGATGCATAGAGGCTCAGCACTTCGGGCTGCGGCTCGGATCGCACCAGGCAATAGTCGTCGCCCAGGTAGCGCAGCCGGCCGGCGCCCAGGCATGCCAGCGCGGCCGAGGATTTTCCTGCACCGCCCGGGCCCAGCAGCAAGGCCGCCCCGCGTCGACCGCTGACGGCAGCCGCGTGCACCAGATGCACACCGAAGTCCGCGAGCCAGGCCCCCCAGAGAAGCAGTAGCGGCGACCCTTGCTCGGTCAGCGGCAGGTGCGCGGCCGATGGCACATGGTAGAGCGCGATGCGGCGCTTGCGGTCGAGCCACAGCAGGCTGCCCAGCAAGGGCAGATGGATCGCGAAGTGGTCTTCCGAGTCGTGTTGCCAGGCGGTGTCCGCGTCCGGCTGCCAAGGTGGTCGTGGTGCCGGCGAAGCGCTCTCGTCGCCCGCCCAGACATAGACGTCGAGCAAGGGCTCGCGACCCCCGTCGCTGCGATGGTGGGCGAGCGCCGGCATCAGGAGCGGGGCGAGCGACGCGCCGGCGAAATGGCATCGGACCGGGTGGCCTGCCAACTCGAGGTCGCAGGTGCTGCGGACTCGGGCGCCGGCCCAGGCTCGATCCCGGGCCTCCAGGAGGGCGTCGCGAAAGGCGGCGATCCGCCCGGTCCGAGCCAGGCGGTTCAAGCCGTATCCTCGGGCCGCCTGGGCCAGCCCTCCTCCGAGACGTCGTGGATCGGGTCGATCAGCAGCAGGGCTTCCATGTCGGTGTACTTGGTCAGCACGGGCGGCTCGAACGGCGCGGGCGCCGCCGGGGCGCCGGCCATGGGCGCCGGGGCCGCGGTATCCGCGCTCGCGTCCGCGTCCAGGTCGGCCTCGCCAAGCCATCCAATCAGGCCCTCTTCGACCATTTCGTCGAGAAACCGCGTTGCGGCGCCGACCGCGTCGTCGTCACCGCCGACGAAGTTGTGCTGCATGAACTCGGCCAATGCCCCGGCATCGATGGGTGCATGTCGAAGTCGTTCCCAGAACAGGCAGGCCGAGCCCTCCAGGCTGTAGTAGCGGCCGGTCTTCAGGTTGATCAGGATCGCCTCGCCGTCGATGACCTCGTCGACCACGTCGTGGCGGTTGATCGCGTAGCGCTTGTGCTCCATCTCGAGTCCCCAGAACAAGGCATGCGGCATCCCGGCAGGATGCCAGCCAGGCCCGATTGGACGCGATTCGATCGCCCCTGTCTCGGACATATTTCCGGAATCCGGCCGACCCGGGACCTCCATCGCGCCGATCGGGCGCGGGTGCAACCCGCAGGGCGGCCGATCAGGGCGTATCCGGCGCCGCTTCGTCGAGATCGCGCGCCATCGCGTCGGCCAGCGCGTCATGGCCGATTCGCCGCAGCGCCGCGACCGCGCCCAGTCGATCGCCGGTTTCCTTGTTCTGGCTCAGCTTGGCCTTGCCTTCGAGTCGCGTCAGCTCGATCTCGATGCCAACGACGGCCTGAAGCATGGCGTCCAGGTAGTCGGATGGCGCATCACCCATCTTCCACGGACGCGGTTCCGCCGCCTCGTGGACGCGGGTCAGCCGCGCCAGCAGGCCGCGCAAGAAGCGTTCATCGTCCCGGATCCGAAGCCGGCCGTGCGCATGGACGACCTCGTAGTTCCAGGTCGGTACCTGGCGGTGTGTGGCCTGCTTGCTCGGGTACCAGTTCGGCGACACGTAGCCGGCGACCCCCCGGAACACCACCAGGACCTCGCTGGCGTCGGGAATTTCGCGCCACAGCGGGTTGGCCCGGGCGACGTGGGCGCGCAGCGTGCCGACCGGACCTGCGTCGGGGTCGAAATCGAATGGCAGGTGATTGGCGTCGAGTCCGGCCGGACCCTGGCTCACCAGCGTCGCGAGCGGATGCTCGCGAATGATGCGGGCCAGCGTCGACGGATCGGTGAGCGCGAAGTGTTCGGGAACGTACATGGCTGCCTCAACGTTCGGACGTTGAATTGGGACGGGAATCGGATCCGCACGAGCATAGCCCAGCTTCGGTCCGGCATCGGGGCTGGCGGTTTGTGTCGAATCGCCGCCCCCGCGAGAATCCAGGGGAACGCGCGCACGCCCGTCGCGCGGTTCACCGGAGTCCGGTCATGGAATCAGCGCATGCAAGACCCTTTCGGCTCGGCGACGACTGGCGTCGTGCGTCCGACGACGAGGCCCTGGTCTCGATCGATCCGGCCGACGGTAGCGTCGCAGGGGTGGTGACGCGGGCCAGCGTGGCCGATGTCGAGGCGGCGGTAGACATTGCCAGCGCGGCCTTTCGTCGACGCGCGTGGCGCGACCTGCGTCCGGACCAGCGCGCCGGCCTGCTGCACGAGGTCTCGCGCCGCCTCGGTGCCGAACACGACAGCCTCGCTCGGCTCCAGATGCGCGACAGTGGGAAGCCCCTCAAGGAGTGCGCGAACATGGTCGCGAGCGCCTCCTATTTCTTCCGCTACTACGCTTCGCTTTGCGAGACATGGCAAGACGAAGTGACCAGCCCGCGCGGGCCCTACTTCTCGATGTCGGTGGCCGAGCCCTACGGCGTGGTCGCTGCGATCACGCCCTGGAACTCGCCGATCATGGCCGAGGCCCAGAAGGTGGCACCGGCGCTGGCCGCGGGCAATGCCGTGATCCTCAAGCCGTCCGAGGAAACGCCTCAGCTCGCTCTCGAGCTCGAGCGGATCTGCCGTGAGGCCGGTCTTCCCGCGGGACTCCTGAGCGTGCTACCGGGCACCGGTGAGGAAGTCGGTGCGGCGCTCGTCGATCATCCGGGGGTTCGCATGGTTTCGTTCACCGGCGGAACCGAGACCGGCCGTGCGATCGCCATTGCGGCCGGACGTCGACTGATTCCGGTCGGCCTCGAGCTTGGCGGCAAGTCGCCGCACATCGTGTTCGAGGATGCCGACTTCGAGAAGGCCGTCGCCGGCGTGGCGTCGGGCATCTACGGGTCGGCGGGCCAGAGTTGTGTGGCCGGCACCCGACTGTTCGTTCAGCGCTCGATCTATCAGCGCTTCGTCGAGGCCTTGGTCGCATTCACGCGGACGGTCCGGGTCGGCGCGCCGGACGATCCGGCGACCCAGATGGGACCGCTGATCTCGCGCGCGCATCGCGACAAGGTTGCCGGCTACGTGGCGCTGGCGCGGCAGGAGGGCGGTCGCATACTGGCCGGGGGTGGCATCCCCGAGGCGCCCGCGCTCGCTGCCGGCTGGTATTTCGAGCCGACCGTGATCGAGGGCTTGCCCAATCACGCCCGAACCTGCCAGGAGGAGATCTTCGGCCCGGTCCTGGTGTGCCTGCCCTTCGACGACGAGGACGACGTGATCGCGCAGGCGAACGACACGGTCTACGGCCTGGCCGCCGGCATGTGGACCGGCGACTACGCGCGTGCCTGGCGCGTGGCCCGGGCACTCGAGGCCGGATCGGTCTGGATCAATACCTACAAGCAGTCGCACATCGCAACCGCGTTTGGCGGCTTCAAGGCCAGCGGCATCGGCCGCGAGAAGGGTTTCCACGGCCTGCGACTGTATTCGCAGGTCAAGAGCGTGTTCTTCGGCATGCACGATGCGCCGATGAGCCTTTGACAAGGACGGATCCGATGACCAGCAAACAGGGCCGGGCACTCGACCTGGCCGACAGCAAGATCCTGATCGCCGGTGCGGCGAGCCTCGTGGGCTCGCATACGGCCGACCGGCTGATCGACGCGGGCGCCAAGGAGGTGATCCTGCTCGACAACTTCGCCTTCGGTACGCCGGAGGCGATCGCCCATCTCGACGGGCATCCGCGGGTTCGGCTCGTGAAGGCCGATCTCATGCGCCTGCCGGCGGTGCTCGCCGCGACCGAGGGCGTCGACGGCGTATTGCACCTGGCCGCGTACATGACACTGGGCTTTTCCCAGACGCCCTGGGAAGCGATCGACGTCAACCTGCGCGGCCTGCAGAACATGCTCGAAGCCTGCCGCGTCAATCGCATCGGCAAGCTGCTGTTCGCGTCGTCTAACGCAGTCTATGGCTATGGCTCCGGCATCCGGGGCGCCCTGGTCGAGGACGGCCCGTTCCACACGGCCGGCGCGCCGCCCGCGGCGATCCTCTACGGGGCGTCGAAGATCATGGGCGAGCAACTGTGCCGGCAGGCGCACCAGAAGCACGGGCTCGACTATGTCGCGTTGCGCTACTCGACCGTCTACGGCGAGCGCCAGCACTACCGGGCGGCAAACGCGCTCTACATCATGGATACCTATGATCGCGTTTGCCGCGGCGAGCCGCCGGTGATGCCCGGCGATGGCACCGAGAGCAAGCACTTCGTCAATGTCCACGATGTCGCGCGCGCGAACCTGGCCGCCTTCGTCTCGTCGGCCACCGATGTCGCGGTCAACGTCTCGGGGCCCGCGCCGGTCACGACCGGCGAGATCGTGCGCATGGTGCTCGACTATTGCGGCAGCGAACTCGAACCCGTGATGCAACCCGACCCGCCGGGCACCGTTCGACTCACGTCGGGCGGCGCCTTCCACATCCCGCACGAGCGGGCCGGCGAAGTCATCGGATGGCAGCCCGAGATCGGCATGAAGGAAGGCATAGCGCGACTGCTGCAATGGCGCGAATCGCAAGGCACGCGATGAACGGCGCACAGTTCGACTACGTGGTCGTCGGCGCCGGAGCCGCCGGGGCCATCGTCGCCGACCGCCTCAGCGAAAGTGGTCGCCATAGCGTCTGCCTGCTCGAGGCCGGTCCGCCGGATCGGCATCCTTACCTCCATATCCCGGCCGGCTTCATCAAGGTGCTGTTCGACCCGGGCCTCACCTGGACCTACGGTTCCGAGCCGACCGAACTGACCGCCGGCCGGCGCGTGCCGCTGCCGCAGGGGCGCGTGCTCGGTGGCTCCACGTCGATCAACGGCCTCGTGTACAACCGGGGCCAGCCCCAGGACTACGACGCCTGGGCGGCGATCGGCAATCCCGGCTGGTCCTGGGACGAAGTGCTGCCGTATTTCCGTCGCAACGAGCGCTATGGCGGCGGCGACGAACGATATCGGGGTCGCGAGGGTCGCCTGCCGGTCAGCGATCTGGAGTGGATCCATCCGGTCTGCGAACGATTCATCGCGGGGGCCAAGGGCCTGGGAATGCCGCGCAACCCGGACTACAACGGCGCCTCTCAGGCCGGCGTCGGCTATTTCCAGCGCTCGATCCGGGGGCGTTGGCGCATGAGTACGTCGGTCACCTATCTTCGAGCCGCCCGCAGGCGGCCGAACCTGACCGTCGTCACCGGGGCCCATGTCGTTGGCGTCGATTTCGATGCGCGCCGCGCCATTGGCGTGCGCTATGCGCCAGGAGACGACCGGGGGACGCGAATGACGGTGCGCGCGCGACGAGAGGTCGTGTTGTGCGCCGGTGCGCTCAATACGCCCAGGCTGCTCCAGCTATCGGGTGTCGGTCCCGCCGGCCTGCTGGCGCGTCATGGCATTGCGCCGGTCCACGTGCTCGAGGGCGTCGGTGCAAACCTCAGCGATCACTACTCGGTGCGATTCGTGGCGCGCGTGCGGGGCATTGCGACGATCAACGAGTTGGCGCGCGCGCCGCGGCTTTGGGGACAGCTCGCCGCCTGGCTGGCGGGCAGGCCGAGCCTGCTCGCAACGAGCCCGTCGCTGGTGCATTGGTTCTGGCAATCGGGATCCGGGCTCGATCGTCCGGATCTGCAAGGCGTGTTCTCGCCGGCGAGCTATCGCGAGGGCTATGTCGGGATGCTCGATCGCTATCCCGGTATGACCTGCGGCGTGTGGCAGCACCGTCCTTTCAGTCGCGGCCATGTCGAACTGAAGAGCGCTGACCCGTTCGCCGAGCCGCTGATCCAACCGAACTATCTTGCCGACGAGCGCGATCGCCGCGTGCTGCTCGCAGGCATGCGGCTGGCACGGGCGCTGCTTCGAACCCCCGAGCTGGCGGATTTCGCCGACGGCGAGACGCTGCCCGGGCCCGAGGTCCGCACCGACGACGAGATGCTCGACTTCGCGCGTCGTTTCGGTGCCTCGTCATACCACGTGAACGGCTCCGCCAGGATGGGCCCGAGCAGCGATCCCGGTGCCGTGGTCGATGCGCGACTTCGCGTGCATGGCATCGATGGACTGCGGCTCGCCGACGCATCGATCATGCCGTCGATCCCGTCGGCCAACACCTGCGCGGCAACGATGATGATCGGTGAGAAGGCGGCCGACCTGATTCTCGAAGACGCCGCCTCGGCGAACTGAATGCGCGGTGCGCGCACGGTACCCGCGGCGGGCCGGGTGCTAACCTGCACCCTCTGTCACTCAAGCCGCTCACCAGGCTCGTCATGCGTCTGTTGCTCGTAGAGGATGATCCCGATCTCGGCGATGCGCTCGAGCAGGGGCTACGCCAGCACGGCCACGTCGTCGACTGGTTTCGCGACGGGCGCCAGGCCGCGACCGCCCTGGCCGGCGCCGAGTTCGATGCCATGGTGCTCGATCTGGGCCTGCCCGGCACCGACGGCATGACGATCCTGCACGAGCTTCGGGCACGCGACCAGTCGCTGCCCGTTCTCGTGCTCACCGCTCGCGACGGCGTCGAGGCAAGAGTCGCGGGGCTGGATGCCGGCGCCGACGACTACCTGATCAAGCCGATCGCGATCGACGAGCTCGCCGCCCGGTTGCGGGCCATGATGCGTCGTACACGTGGCCGGACGCAGTCGGTCTGGACTCATGGTGCGCTCAGCTTCGATCCGGCCAGCCGCCAGGTCCGCTGGCGTGGGCAACTGCTCGAGCTGACCGCGCGCGAGCTTGCGTTGCTCGAGACCTTCCTGGCGCAACCCCACCGGGTCCTCTCCCGAAGCGTGCTCGTCGAGAAGCTGTACGACTGGGGGGGCGGCGACCCCGAGAGCAATACGATCGAGGTCCATGTGCACCACCTGCGCCGCAAGATCCATCCGCGACTGATTCGGACCGTGCGCGGCGTGGGCTATGCGCTGGGCCCGGCCGAGGCCTTGTCGGCATGACGCTGTCGCGCCGCGTGCTCGTCTACCTGCTGATCGCCTTCCCGATCGTGTGGGCGATCGCACTGGTCGTCTCGACCTATAGTGCACGGCACGAGGTCGACGAACTCTTCGACACCGAGATGCTCGTGCTCGCGCGCCGGACCGAGGCCATGCTGTCGCGCTTGCGCGAACGCGACGATCACGACGAGGGGCGAGATCGCGGCGAGCCGGACCACGATGACCGCGAGCGCCGCGACGAGCGCGAGCCGAAGGCGCATCATGACCGCGGCGACGGCCATGGCGAGCATGATTCCGACCTGGTCATCATGGTCTGGAACAGCAGCGGTCGTGCCTTCATCGATACCGGCGGTCGCGGAATTCCGATGCGCGTCGGAGGCAATGGCTTCGCCGATCTCGATATCGACGGCAAGCGTTGGCGCGTGCTCTATCGACCCGCGACCCGGACCGGATACCGGGTAAGTGTCGCGCAACCGGTCAAGGAGCGCGAAGAGCTGGTGCGGACCGTGCTGATCAGCCAGCAGCTACCGTGGCTCGTCGCATTGCCGCTGCTCTTTCTCGCGATGGGCTTCGCGGTCCGGCGAGCGCTCGCGCCGCTGCGGGCACTCGCGCAGGCCCTGTCAACGCGTGGCGCGGCGGATCTCACGCCCCTGCCGGTCGTGGATGTGCCGCCCGATCTGAAGGCGCCGGTGGAATCCATGAATGCCTTGTTCGGTCGCATCGAGACGAGCTTCGCGCGCGAGCGACGCTTTACCGCCGATGCCGCGCACGAGCTGCGTACGCCGCTGGCTGCCGTGCGCGCCCAGTGGGACGCGATGCGCGGCGCCCGTGACGATGCCGAGCGGCAGCGTGCCCAGCTGCGGGTCACGGCGGGCCTGTCCAGGCTGGATCGATTGGTCACGCAGATGCTGGCGCTCTCCCGGCTCGAGGCCGCCGACGTGCTTTCGGCTCGGCAGGCGATCGACTGGCATCCGATCATCGAGCAAGTCGTCGGCGATGTTCTTCCGATCGTCGAGGAACGAGCGATCGAGCTCGGTTGCGACTGGCCGGCGGCGGGTGCAGCACCGTTTCCCTTGACCGGCGATGCCGGCCTGCTGGCCGTGCTGCTGCGCAATCTGCTCGAGAACGCGGTGCGGCACGCGCCCGAGGGGAGTGCCGTGGACATCCGCTTCGAGACCGATTCCTTGCGTATCGAGAACGGTGGGCCGGCGCTGGCGCCCGCGACCCTCGCCCGCCTGGGCGAGCGATTCTTCCGTGTCGATGCGTCGGGCACCGGCAGCGGCCTCGGGATCTCGATCGCCATGCGCGTGGCCGCGCTGCATGGCCTCGAATTGCGCTACGGCAGCCTGGCGAGCGGGCAGGGCGTGGTCGCGGAACTGGTCCGCGCGCCCGCCCGCGCCTGAGTCAGCCGCGCGGTGCGCCCGGCAAGCCCAGGGCAGCCGGGTCGCGAACCGCGCCGAACGACGCGCTGCGCGCCAGTGCGCCATAGGCCTGTAGTGCACGCGATACGACCCGGTTGCGCGAGACCGGTCGCCAGCCTCCGTCGGTGCGCGCGTCCATGGCACGACGACGCCGCGACAGTTCGTCGTCGGTCACCAGCAGATCGATCCGTCGTGCCGGGATGTCGATGGCGATTTCATCGCCATCCTCGATCAGGGCGATCGCGCCGCCTTCACCGGCTTCTGGCGATATGTGTCCGATCGACAGGCCCGAGGTGGCGCCCGAGAAACGTCCATCGGTGATCAGTGCGCATTGCGTGGCCAGGCCGACCGCCTTGAGCATGCTCGTGGGCATCAGCATCTCCTGCATGCCGGGGCCGCCACGCGGCCCTTCGTAGCGGATCACGACCACGTCACCGGCCGCGAGCCGGCCGCCGAGGATGCCTTCGACGGCCGCGTCCTGGCTCTCGAAGATCACGGCCTTGCCGGTGAAGCGCAGGATCGACGAATCGACGCCGGCGGTCTTGACGATGCAGCCGTCGGCCGCGATGTTGCCGTAGAGCACCGCCAATCCACCATCGGCACTATAGGCATGGGCCAGATCACGGATGCAGCCTGTCTCGCGATCGGTGTCCGGCGTGTCGTAGCGCTCGGACTGGCTGAAGGCGGAAACGCTGCGCCGCCTGGCAGGCGCCGCCCGGTAGAACGTCCGAACGGCATCGTCGGTCGCGCGCGTGAGATCGTGGGACGCCAGTCGTTCCGCCAGGCGCCGACCCGTGACGTCGATGACGCTTGCGTCGATCAGGCCGCCGCGCTCGAGCTCGGCCATGATCCCCATTACCCCGCCCGCGCGATGGACGTCTTCCACGTGATAGTGGTGCACGGCCGGCGACACCTTGCAGATGTTCGGCACCTTGCGCGAGAGACGGTCGATGTCGGCGATCGTGAAGTCGATCTCGCCCTCGAACGCGGCACCGAGCAGGTGGAGCACCGTGTTGGTGGAACCACCCATCGCGATGTCCAGCGACATCGCGTTCTCGAAGCTGCGCCGATCGGCCACGCGCCGCGGCAGCACGCTCTCGTCCTTGCCTTCGTAGTAGCGCCTGGTCATCTCGACGATCCGGTGACCGGCTTGCACGAACAGTCCGCGCCGGTCGGCATGCGTGGCCACCAGGGTGCCGTTGCCGGGCAGCGCAAGGCCGAGCGCCTCGACCAGGCAATTCATGGAGTTGGCCGTGAACATGCCGGCGCAGGAGCCGCAGGTCAGGCACGAGCCCTCGGCGAGCTGGTGGAGCTCCTCGTCGCCGATGTTCGGGTCGCCGCCGCCCACCAGGGCGTCCACCACGTCGATCACGTGGACCTCGCCGTTCTTCTCGATGCGGCCGGCCTCCATTGGCCCACCCGAGACGAAGATCGTGGGGATGTTGAGCCGCAGGGCAGCCATGAGCATGCCGGGGGTGATCTTGTCGCAGTTCGAGATGCAGACCAGTGCATCGGCGCAATGGGCATTGACCATGTACTCGACCGCGTCTGCGATCAGCTCCCGCGACGGCAGGCTGTAGAGCATGCCGTCATGTCCCATGGCGATGCCGTCGTCGACGGCGATCGTGTTGAACTCCTTGGCAACCGCGCCCGCCGCGTGGATCTCGGCAGCGACGAGTTGGCCCAGGTCCTTCAGGTGGACGTGGCCGGGCACGAACTGGGTGAACGAGTTGGCGATCGCGATGATCGGCTTGGCCAGATCGGCCTCTGCCGTGCCGGTCGCGCGCCATAGTGCGCGGGCGGCCGCCTGGGTTCGCCCCTGGGTCGTTCGGTGCGATCGGTAGGCCGGCATTTTTTCGTCCCCTCTGGGCAGTTCGTTTGAAACGCACGATCATAGCGGTGGACGCCACGGGATTGAAACGCGGGCTCGAGCCCGCATCTGATGAACATGAACCAGGAACACAGCCGCGTGCGCCCGGCAGCCGTCGCCGGAAGCTTCTATCCGGCCGCCGCCGACGTCCTCGGTCGCCAGGTGGCCGAGATGATGGCGCGCGCGTCGGCCACTTCCACGCCGCGCGACGCATTGCCGGCACCCAAGATGCTGATCGTTCCACATGCCGGCTACGTGTATTCGGGCGCGACGGCGGCGCAGGGCTATGCGCTGCTCGCGTCGACGGCCAGCCGGATCCGGCGCGTCGTGATGATCGGGCCTGCACACCGCGTTGCCGTGACTGGCCTCGCCGTGGTGGGGGTCGATGCCTTCTGGACGCCGCTGGGCCCGGTACCGGTGGATCGGGTCGCCATCGAAGCGCTGCGGGCTGCCTGCCCGAACCTCGAGGTGAACGACCAGGCCCATGCATGGGAGCACTCGCTCGAGGTCCAGCTCCCGTTCCTGCAGACCGTGCTCGAGCGATTCTCGATCGTGCCGATGGTCTTCGGTCGTGCGACGGCACAAGAGGTCGGCTGTGCGATCGAGACGCTCTGGGGCCAGGAAGAGACGCTGATCGTGATCAGCTCCGACCTTTCGCATTACCACGAGGATGCATTGGCCCGCGCGCTCGATCGCCGCACCGTCGAGCGCATCCTGGCGCTCGAACCCACGATTCGACCGGACCAGGCCTGCGGTTCCACCGCCATCGACGCCGCGATCCTGTGCGCGGTTCGCCATGGCCTCGAGCCGCGGCTGGTCGCGCAGACCAACTCGGCCGCGGCAAACGGCGACCCGAAGCGTGTCGTCGGCTACGCGTCGATCGCGTTCGAGCCGCGCGTCGATGCTTCCCGGGCCGTGGCCGTAGCCGACGCGTCGCAGCAGGACGCAGCCGCGCCCCGATCGCCGGGCGCACGGCTCGGTACCGCGTTGCTGGCACGGGCCCGCAATGCCATCGCGACGCGGTTCGGCCGCCCGGCCCGGCCCGAGCCCGCCGATGACAGGCTCTCGCAGCCCGGGGCGGCTTTCGTGACCCTCACGCTCGACGGTCGGCTGCGCGGCTGCATCGGCTCGCTGGTGCCGCAGCGTTCGCTCGAGACCGAGATCCGCGAACAAGCGCTGGCTGCGGCCTTCCGTGACCCGCGGTTTCCGCCGTTGACGGCCGACGAATTCGATCGTGTCGAGATCGAGGTATCCCTTATCGGGCCGATGCAGGCCATCATCGCTGCCGACGAGGAATCCGCGATGCGGGTCGTCGAGCCGCATGCCGATGGCCTGGTGCTCAGGAGCGGCCAGCGCCAGGCGACCTTCCTGCCGCAGGTTTGGCAGCAACTGCCGCGACGTGCCGATTTCCTCAGCGCACTGAAGGCCAAGGCCGGGCTCGATCCCAAGGCGCCCGCGCCCGAGCTTTCGCTGTGGCGCTACCAGGTCACCAAGTGGTGCGAAGCCGATGGGCCCGCGCCGTCGCAGCCGGGCCGGTCATGAACTCGCGCGACGACTGGTTCGGCGAGCACCATCGCGCGCGATGGTGGCACTGGCTGCCCGACGGGCGGATCCAGTGCGACCTGTGCCCGCGTGATTGCCGGCTCGGCGAGGGCCAGCATGGCCTGTGCTTCGTTCGCGAGCGACTCGGCAACGAAATGGTCCTGGCCACCTACGGCCGCAGTTCCGGCTTCGCCGTCGACCCCATCGAGAAGAAGCCGCTATTCCACTTCCTGCCGGGATGCTCGGTCCTGTCTTTCGGCACCGCGGGTTGCAACCTCGCTTGCAAGTTCTGCCAGAACTGGGACATCTCCAAGTCGCGCGAGATGGATACGCTGGCGAGCGAGGCCTCGCCCTCGGCCATCGCCGCGGCCGCGCGCGCCAACGGCTGCGCCAGTGTCGCCTTCACTTACAACGACCCGGTGATCTTCGCCGAGTATGCGCTGGACACCGCCGATGCCTGCCACGAAGCCGGCATCAAGACCGTCGCGGTCACGGCCGGCTACATCCACGATGCACCGCGTCGCGAGTTCTTCGCGAAGATGGACGCCGCCAACATCGACCTGAAGTCCTTCGACGAGGACTTCTACTACCGGCTGACCGGCGCGCATCTGCAACCCGTGCTCGATACGCTGCGCCATGTGCGGCACGAGACCGCCTGCTGGCTCGAGATCACCACCTTGCTGATTCCGGGCCGCAACGATTCCGATGCCGAGATCGACGCGATGACGAAATGGATCGCGAATGAACTCGGTACCGACGTGCCATTGCATTTCTCGGCCTTCCGTCCCGACTGGAAGATGTCCGATGTGGCGCCCACGCCCCCGGCCACCCTGGCGCGGGCGCGAGGCATCGCGCAAGCCAACGGCCTGCGCCACGTCTATACCGGAAACGTCCGCGACCTCGACGGCGGCACGACGAGCTGCACGCATTGCGGCGAGGCGTTGATCGTGCGCGACTGGCATCGGGTGGTGGTCTACGGGCTCGACGCCAACGGGCATTGTCCGGGTTGCGACTCGCCGCTGGCCGGTGTCTACGACCGCGGGCTCGGCAAGACCCCTTCGCAGCGCCGGATTCGAATCCAGCCGCTCTGAAGCCAGCGCCTGCCGCGGCGCTCGGCGCGACCCGTGATCGACCCGAGCGCGCTACGGGATCCGGCCGGAGCCGCGAGCGATCGCCTTAGTTTCCGCCGGCGGGCGGCGTGCCGGTGATAGAGACCCCTTTCCCCTCGACGAGCACCTTGGGTGCGCCGACCCGGAAGCCCGGGCTCTTGTTTCCCCCGACGACGGACTTCTGCGTGCCGTCGCCGACGCCACGCCCACCGCCCGATCCGCCGCCGCGGATCTTTCCCGCCTTCACCGGCTTGGCGCCGCCCTGGCTCGAGCCGCCGCCACCGCCCACGTTGGGATAGGGGACCGGTGCGGTCTGCGCTGTCGCGCTGGTCGACAATGCGAGCGCGAGGACGACCGGGAAGATGATCTGCTTCATGACGGATCTCCGCTGTTCGCTGCGACGGACCGACGGGAGGCGTGATCCTCGGGTGCAGCCTCACGGACATTATCTTCCAGGCGTCCAGGACTTCATCCCGCGAAGACGGGATCGCGTTGCTTGTCATCACGAGTTCGCATCGCCGAGAATCCAGGCTGCGCGTCGATGCCTTCGGATCGGCGTCACGGCGCCCCGGGCGCCGCCGGTGTACGAAATGGCGGCACGACGGGCACAGGCCTCGATACACGGAGCAACGCGATGGACGCATCGACGGACACGCTCGAACATCTTGCCGGTTGCGCCTACCGGATCCGGCGCTATGCGCTGCAGATGGGCGAGATCCAGGGGCAGGGCTACATCGGGCAGGCGCTCGGCTACGCCGACGTGCTCGCGGTCGCCTACGGGCACGCACTGAACCTGCGTGCCGCAGAGCCGGCCTGGGAGGGACGCGACCGCTTCCTGCTCTCGCATGGCCACTATGCGATCGCGTTCTACGCGGCGCTGATCGAGGCCGGGATCATCGCCGAGTCCGAGCTCGAGACCTATGGCACCGACGACAGCCGCCTGCCGATGTCCGGGATGGCCAGCTACACCCCGGGCATGGAGATCTCGGGCGGCTCGCTCGGCCAAGGCCTGGCGATCGCGGTCGGCATGGCGCTCGCGCTGCGCCAGAAAGGCAACCCGGCATTCGTCTACAACTCGATGTCGGACGGTGAACTCGACGAGGGTTCCACCTGGGAAGCGGCCATGGGCGCCGCGCATCACGGCTTGGACAAGCTGATCTGCCTGGTCGACGTCAATCGTCAACAGGCCGATGGGCCGTCGCCCGAGATCCTGGGCTTCGAGCCGCTGGCCGACAAGTGGGCTTCGTTCGGCTGGCACGTGCAGCGTGTCGACGGCAATTCGCTCTCCGAGGTGCTCGCGGCCTTCGATGCCGCCCGTGCGCTCACCGATGCGAAGCCCCGGGTGATCCTGTTCGATACCCTGATGGGCAAGGGCGTGCCCTTCCTCGAGGCGCGCGAGAAGAACCATTTCATCCGAGTCGATCCGCCCGAGTGGCAGCAGGCGATCGCCGTCCTGGACCGGTCGCGGTCTTCGGAGGCGCGCCGATGAACGATCTCGCCGACAAGAAGCCCCGCCCGACCACCTCGGCGATGATCGCGTCGATCGCCGCCGAGGGGCAACGCGTGGCGGCCGCACCCTTCGGCAAGGCGCTCGTGCAGCTCGCCCAGGAGCGGCCCGAGATCGTCGGGCTGACCGGCGATCTGGCCAAGTACACCGACCTGCACCTGTTCGCGCAGGCCTATCCGGATCGCTTCTTCCAGATGGGCATGGCCGAGCAGTTGCTGATGGGCGCGGCCGGTGGCATGGCCAAGGAAGGGCTTAAGCCGTTCGCGACCACCTATGCCGTCTTCGGCACCCGCCGCGCCTACGATTTCATTCATCAGGTGATCGCCGAGGAGGGCCTCGACGTCAAGATCTGCTGCGCGCTGCCCGGCCTGACCACGGGCTACGGTCCGAGCCACCAGGCGACCGATGACCTCGCGATGATGCGCGCCGTGCCCGGTCTGACCGTCGTCGATCCCTGCGACGCCCTCGATATCGAGCAGGCGGTGCCGCAGATCGCCGAGCATCGAGGGCCGGTCTACATGCGCTTGCTGCGGGGCAATGTGCCGCTCGTGCTCGACGAATACGACTATCGCTTCGAGCTCGGTCGCGCCAAGCTGTTGCGCGACGGTGCCGACGTCCTGGTGATCTCCAGCGGAATCCTGACCATGCGCGCGCTCGAGACCGCGCAGGCTTTGGCCGCCGACCGCGTCGACGTCGCCGTGCTGCACTGCCCGACGATCAAGCCGCTCGACGAGCAGACGATCGTCGACGCCGTTCGAGCGCGCCCGAGGCTGGTCGTGGTCGCCGAGAACCACTCGGTGATCGGCGGGCTGGGCGAGGCGGTGGCGGGCACCTTGCTACGGCATCGGGTGCAGCCGGCGGGCTTCCAGCTCGCCGGGCTGCCCGACGCCTACCTCGCCGCCGGCGCGCTGCCGACCCTGCACGAGCGCTATGGCATCAGCGTCGAGGCGCTGGCCCGGCGGATCCGGGCTTGGCTATCGGGTGACTGAGCCACCAGGCGGGGCCGTGTCCAGCGCCGGGCCCCCGCCGCGCGAGCCGCTCAGGCGGCCTGCCGCATCTCGCGGATCCGGCCCACCGCCTCATCGCGGCTCGGGAAGAGATTCGGGTCGAAGGCCTCGGTGCCTGCCCGGGCGCGGATCTCGGCGGCCGTCTCGGGTGATGCGTCGTAGCGCACCGAGCCCAGCGACCAGGCCAGATTGAGCTTCTTTCCACGGCTCGCGAAGGCGATCCAGGCGAGCTGGTCGACCAGGCACCTGCGATAGTTCACCAGGAAGTACCACTTTCGTCCGGTCTCGTTCACGCGGCGTTCGAGAAAGTCGTAGAACGCATCCACCGAACGCGAATCGGCGAATTCGTACTCGCTGAAGTCCGTCTCCATGATGTGCTCGTCCGGGTCGAAGCGCAGGCGGCGCTCGAACTCGGCCATCGTGTCGGCGTCGAGCTTCGGGTGGCGAGCCAGCTCGGCGCGCTCGTCGGCGGCCTTCATGTCGGCAAGCGTCGCCAGCGCATCGGCATGCGTGTCGATCAGGTTCGCATCGAAGGTGTCGCGACCGGCGCTGGCCTCGATCTGCGATCGTATCTCGGCGCTGGCCTTCGCGCGCACCGTGCCCATGGACCAGCCCAGGTTCAGTCGCTTGCCGCGGTTGGCCCAGGCGATCCACGCCTCGGGCCAGACCCGGCAATTGCCGTAGTCGATCAGGAAATACCATTTCCTGCCGGTCTGCTCGACCTGCCGTGTCAGCTCGTCGTAGAAAGCGTCGACGCGCGCGGCCGAATCGAAGACCGCGTCGTTCAGGTCGACTTCCATCACCTGGATTTCCGCGTGGAACTTCACACGATCCGAATCGTTCACCCGAGGTCTCCGTTCGAATGGGGGCGCTGGCCGATCGCGGGTCAGCGCTGGCGGACGTACTGCCCTGGCGCATCCTCGAGCACTCCGTAGCCCTTGCGCGATGCACCCATTGCGGGCGGCTTGGTGCTTGCGGTGCTGTGATCGACGAGCCATTGCTCCCAGGCCGGCCACCACGATCCCTGCTGCTGTTCGGCCTTCTCCATCCAGTCCTCGGGCGCCAGGTGCGGATCGGCAAGGCGACGCGTGAGCTTGCGGTAGCGTCGTTTCGGGTGGACGGGGCCGCTGATGATGCCGGCATTGTGACCACCGGAGGTCAGCAGGAAAGTGAAGTCGTCCGAGCGCACCAGGTTGTCGATCTTGTAGACCGATTTCCAGGGGGCCACGTGATCGGTCTCGGTGCCCACGATGAACATCGGCACGGTGACGTCCGACATGCGGATCAACTTGCCGCCGACGGGAAAGCGATTGGTCGCGAGCTCGTTGTCGAGATAGAGTCGGTAGAGGTACTCGGAGTGCATGCGCCAGGGCATGCGGGTGGCGTCGGCGTTCCAGGCCATCAGGTCGATCATCGGGCTGCGCTGGCCCTTGAGGTAGTTCTCTATGATCGGCGCCCACAGCAGGTCCTGCGAGCGCAGGAGCGTGAACGCACCGGCCATCTGCTTGCTCTCGAGCACGCCCTTCTTGTGCATCGTGGCCTCGAGCAGCGCGAGCTGGCTCGGATTGATGAAAAAGGCCAGCTCGCCCGGTTCGGAAAAGTCGGTCTGGGCGGCAAACAGGGTCACCGAGGCGAGCCGGTCGTCGCCGTCGCGCGCAAGCGTGGCCGCGCCGATCGAGAGCAGCGTGCCGCCGATGCAATAGCCGACGCCGTGGACCTTTTGTTTCGGGACGATGGTCGTGACCGCATCGAGCGCGGCCATGAATCCCTTCTGGACGTAGTCGTCCATGCCGACATCGCGATCGCTCTCGTCGGGGTTCTTCCAGGAGACCATGAATACGGTATGGCCCTTGTCCACCAGGTACTTGACCATGGAGTTCTTGGGGCTGAGGTCGAGGATGTAGTACTTCATGATCCAGGCCGGCACCACGAGCAGCGGCTCGGCGCCGACCTGTGGCGTGGTGGGCTCGTACTGGATCAGTTCGATCAGCTCGTTGCGAAACACCACCTTGCCCGGCGTGATCGCCAGATTCTTGCCGAGCTCGAAGTCTTCGGTGCCCGCTGGCGCCTCGCCATTGACCGTGCGGCGCAGGTCCTCGACGAAGTTCTCCAGGCCACGCACGAGGTTCTGACCTTCTTCGTTGCGCGTCAGCGCCAGCAACTCCGGATTCGAGGCCAGGAAGTTCGACGGCGAGGTGCCGTCGAGCAGCATGCGCACGGCGAACTCGAGCAGCTTCTCGTGGTATTCGGTGACGCCGCCCACGTCGGTGACCGCGTCGTTGAGCATTCCCTCGACGTTCTTGTAGGCCCGGGCATAGACATTGAACGGGAACTGGGTCCAGTCGGGGGCCGCGAAACGACGGTCGGGCTTCGCCTCCGTGCCTTCGCCAGGCGAGATCGCCTCGCCCGACAGCGCCTTGATCGCGAAGTTCCAGGTGTCCTGGGCGCGCTCGATGGCCTCGCGCTGGATCGCCGCCTGCTTCGTGGGCGCCATTGCCAGGTGCATGGCCCAGTCGGCCCAGGCCGTGGTGAATGCCGTGGGGGCCAGGCCGGCTGTCATCTGTGCCACCTGGGCACGGAACTCGCGGTCGAAGTCGTGGGGCGTCGGGGCCTCGGGTTTTTTCTTGCTCATGGCTGCCTCGATGCGATCGTGTCGTTTGCGGGGCCGAACCTGGCGGTGCCGGACCAGTGGGTCAGCTTACTACGCCCGGCCCGGCGTGGGGACGGAACCTGGCGCGGGGGCCTTGAGGGCCCCCGGTTCGGGCTGCGGCGGCTCGGGTCGTTGCGGCTCGGGCCGGGGAGGGTTCAGGCCGGGGCGTGCCAGCCGGCGTCGACCCAGAGCTCGCCGCTCACGGCCGAGTTGGCGAGCATGAAGCAGATCGCGTCGGCGATCTCCTCGGGCCGAATCAGCCGACCGAGTTGCGTGAACGGCAGGATGTTCTTGGCCACGTAGTCAGCGCCCATCGCGCGCACCATCGGCGTGTCGGTGAATCCGGGGTGGATCACGCCGCAGCGCACGCCATGGAAGATCGCCTCCTTCATGATCGTCGCCGCCGCGCCCTCGAGGCCGGCCTTGGTGCTCGCGTAAGAGATCTGGCCGCGATTGCCCTGAGACGAGATCGAGCCGATGAACACGACCGAGCCCTGCACTTCTTCGTCGGCCTGCCAGCGCTTGAGCCCCTTGGCGGCCCGATCCTCGGCGATGCGCGCGATCATCTCGAGCGCCCAGTAGACGGGCGCGATCAGATTGACGTCGATCACCAGCTTGAACTCTTCTTGCGGATAGATCCGCGCCTTTCCAGAATGCTTGTCGACGCGTACCGCCAGGTCGTCGCGGGTGATGCCCGCGGCCGGCACGCACAGCGACACCGGCCCATGCTCGGCGGCCATCGCGTCGAACACCGAGCGACGGAAATCCTCGTCGGTGGTGTTGCCCTGGAAGGGAACGGCAAACTTGCGGCCGGCCTCGGCGTTGATTTCGGCGGCCACGTCGACGATGTTCGAGCTCATGTCGACCAAGGCGACCGCGGCGATGTCTCGCGTGCCCATGGCCGACGCCAGCGCGCGTCCGATCCCGCTGGCGCCGCCGGTGATGACGGCGACCCTGTTCGTGAATTGCATGATGGCGTCCGTTGGTTCGAGGTTATGGTGCAGCGCAATATCTTACGCCGCCACGGCGGCCTTGTGTTGCGTTCGCCGCAGCGATTTCGCGTCGCGGCCCGGGGCTTCGTGTCGCCTGGCCAAGTGCTCGCCCCGCTACCAGCGGATCAGGTCCCTGACCGACTCGCGGGCACGGTAGCGTCGATCCCAGTCGCGCAGGGCTCGTCGGTCTCCGAGCAGATCGCCGCCCGCGAAGCGCATGAACTGCAGGGCCGCCTGCAGCGTGCAGTCGGCGACCGCGACGCGATCACCCAGCAGCAACTCGCGACCGTCGGACAGCAGCGATTCGAGATAGTCGAGCGGTTGTTGCACGCTCGCCTCGGCTTCGGCCGCCCGGGTCGGGTTTGCCGGGTAGCCGATCGGCGACTTGGTCGCGTGCACGAAGCCACCGATCGGGATCGCGATGCGAAGCTCCACGATGCGCTCGAGTTCGCGCGCCTTCGCGCGTGCCTTCAGGTCGGTCCCCAGCAGGCCGTCGTCGGGGAATCGCTCCTCGAGGTACTCGATGATCGAGAGCGACTCGATGAGATGATCGCCGTCATCGAGTTCGAGTACCGGCAGCGTGCCGAACGGGTTGCGGGCCAGGTGCTCGGGTTCGCGATGGCGGGCCTTGAGCGTATTGACCACGACCTGTTCGATCGCCAGGTCGGTCCCCAAGGCCGCGCGTTCGGCCAAATAGAGCATGACCTTGGTGGGGTTCGGTGCGAGCGGCACCATGTAGAGCTTCATGTCGGCGGGCTCCGGCGGGTGAGTGGATGCCGGGGATCCGGGGCGGACTGGCGGGCCGGCATCCGGTCATCATAGTGGCAACGCGCACGGGTGACGCGCTCGGGGCACAATCGGCGAATCAGGGAACGGGAGCCAAAGGATGGAGTTGGGCAAGGGCCACATGGACGTCGGCTTGTTCACGCATCGGCGCGACCCGCAACTCGATTTCTGGCAGCGCACGGTCGGGCTCGAGTACGACCACATGGGCAAGCTCGGCGGCGGCTTGCAGCAGCATCGGCACCACGCCAATGGTTCGATCATCAAGGTCAATCATTCGCGCGAGCCCTTGGCGCCGGCGCCGGCCAGCGGCATCGTTGGCATCCGGATCGCACGCGCGGGGCTGGCGGTACGCCGCGAGCTCGCGGATCCGGACGGCAACCGGGTCGCCCTGGTGCCGTCGGGCGAAGAGGGCGTGACCGGCATTGCGATCGAGCTCGCGGTGAACAGCCGCGACGCCCACGACCGCTTCTGGCGCCACGTGATGCAGTTCGATTCGCCGGGGCGGGGCGTCTATGTCTGCGGCGACACGCGCATCCTGATCGTGGCCGAGCGGCCGGTCGAGCGCTGCGACGACTGGCGCCGGCCCGGCTGGCGCTACACCACGGTCCAGATTCGCGATTGCTTTGCCGAACACGCCGGCGCACTCGCGCGCGGCGCCGAGGAAGGCATGGCGCCCAGGCAGCTGGGCGATACGGTGCGCTACGCGTTCGTGCGTGATCCGGACGGCAATTTCATCGAGCTTTCCCAGCGGGCTTCGCTGGTCGGCGCGCTGGACTGAACGGCCCATCGGGCCACGGGCCCTGTGGCAGACTTGCGTCCATCAACCCGGGCAAGCGCCCAACGACCAGGAGACCCCATGCGCAGAGCCGCCATCGTCACGCCCGTTCGAACGCCGGTCGGCACCTTCGGCGGTTCCCTGCGCACCGTGCCGGTCGAGGAACTGGCGGCGACCGTCGTGCGCGCGGTCCTCGAGAGCAGCGGCATCGATCCGATGCGCATCGACGACGTCGTGTTCGCGCAGTCCTACGCCAACGGCGAAACGCCCTGCGTAGGCCGCTGGGCGGCGCTGCAGGCGGGTCTGCCGGTGGATGTGCCCGGCATGCAGCTCGATCGCCGCTGCGGGGGCGGCCTGCAGGCCGTGACCACGGCGGCGATGATGGTGCAAAGCGGCGCGGCCGACGTGGTCATCGCCGGCGGTGTCGAGAGCATGAGCAACATCGAGTACTACACGACCGACATGCGCTGGGGCAAGCGGGCCGGGTCGGTCACGCTGCACGACCGACTCGACCGCGGTCGGGAACGCTCGCAGCCAGTCGAGCGCTTTGGCGTGATCAGCGGCATGATCGAGACCGCCGAGAACCTGGCGCGCGACTACGGCATCAGCCGCGAGGAGGCCGACGCCTATGCGGTGCGCAGCCACGAGCGTGCTGCCGCTGCCTGGGCGGCCGGGCGATTCGATTCCGAGCTCGTGCCGGTGATGGTGCCGCAGCGCAAGGGCGAACCCAGGCGATTCGATCGCGACGAGGGCTTTCGGGCCGACGCGAGCATGGAGTCGCTCGGCAAGCTGCGCGCGCTGATGAAGGGCGGCACCGTGAGTGCCGGCAACGCAAGCCAGCAGAACGATGCGGCCGCGGCCTGCCTGATCGTGGCCGAGGACAAGCTCGCCGAGCTCGACCTGACGCCGATGGCCACGCTCGTGGGCTGGACGGCGGCGGGCTGCGAGCCGTCGCACATGGGCATCGGCCCGGTACCGGCCGTGAAGAAGCTGATGGCGCGACTCAAGCTCGAGCTCGACGACATGGACCTGGTCGAGCTCAACGAGGCCTTCGCCTGCCAGGTGTTGTCGGTCCTGAAGGGCTGGAACTGGAACGATCCCGACCGGCTCAACGTCAACGGCTCGGGCATCTCGCTCGGACACCCGATCGGAGCCACCGGGGTCAGAATCCTGGCCACGATGCTCCACGAGCTCGAGCGGCGCAAGGGCCGCTATGCGCTCGAGACCATGTGCATCGGTGGCGGGCAGGGCATTGCGGCAGTCTTCGAGCGGGCGGCATAGCGGCGTCGCACGCCGGCCGCCGCCGGGCATGAGTCGATCGAGACACGAGGAAGCGATATGAGCAGCAGCGGGGCGCCCACTACGATCGGCATCGAGCGCGAGGGCCATCTCACCCTGATCGAATTGCGCAAGCCGCCATACAACTTCTTCGACCAGACCCTGCTGACCGAGATCGCCGATGCCGTCGTCGCTTGCGACGAAGACCCCGATTGCCGCGTGATCCTGCTGGCGGCGCAAGGCAAGGCCTTCTGCGCGGGCGCCGACTTCTCTTCGCCGCGCGAGGACCGCAACCCGTCCCGTCGCGGCGGCGCGCATCCACTCTACGCGCAGGCCGTGCGCATGTTTCGTGCCGGCAAGCCGATCGTGGCCGCCGTGCAGGGGCCGGCGATCGGCGGCGGGCTCGGACTGGCGTTGGTCGCGGACTTCCGCATCGCCTGCCCGGAGGCGCGCTTCAGCGCCAATTTCACGCGCCTGGGTTTTCATCCCGGCTTTGGCCTGAGCGTGACGCTGCCGCGCCTCGTCGGGATGCAGGAAGCCGCCAGGCTGCTGTACACCGGGCGCCGGATCGACGGCGCCGAGGCGCAGCGGATCGGACTGGTCGACGATCTCGTGCCGGCCGACGAACTTCGCGCCAGGGCGAGGGCGCTGGCGACGGAGATCGCGATCTCGGCGCCGATCGCGGTGCAGGCCACGCGAGCGTCCCTGCGCGCGGGGCTGGCCGACGCCGTGCAGGCGGCAACCGATCGGGAGGCCGAATTGCAGGCGCGACATTTCCAGACCGAGGACTTCCGCGAAGGCGTCGCCGCCATGGCCGAGCGACGTGACCCGGCGTTCAAGGGCCGATGAACTCGCCGCGCTCGGCCACCGGCGGGCTCGCTTCGGCGATCGACGCCGCGCGCGCGAAGGCCCGATTCCCGTGATTGAATCGACCGTTCCTGTTGCCGCGCCCACCGGCCCGCTGGCGGGCGTGCGCGTGCTCGATCTCACCTCGGTCGTGCTGGGCCCGGTCGCAACGCAGGTGCTTGCCGACTTCGGCGCCGACGTCATCAAGATCGAGGGCCCGCAGGGCGACCTGATGCGGCGCAACGGCGTGTCGCTGCACCCGAAGATGAGTTCGATCTTCCTGACCCTGAATCGCAACAAGCGTTCCGTTTGCATCGATCTCAAACGCCCGGAGGGCGCGGCTGCGATGCGCCGGCTCGTCGCCGGCGCCGATGTCCTGGTGCACAACATGCGGGTGCAGGCGATCGAACGGCTCGGCTTCGGCTACGCCGAGGCGGCAGCGATGAATCCGCGCATCGTCTACTGCGTGGCCACCGGTTTCGGCCAGGACGGCCCGGATCGGGATCGGCCCGCGTTCGACGACATCATCCAGTCGGCCAGCGGGATGGTCGACATCTGTTCGCGCGGGCGCGATGCACCCGATTTCGTGCCGAGCCTGATCGCCGACAAGACCACCGGCATGGCGCTCGCCAACGCAGTGCTGGCCGCGCTGTTTCATCGCGAGCGCAGCGGGCAGGGCCAGTATGTCGAGGTGCCGATGCTCGAGACCATGGCGGCTTTCGTCCTGGCAGAGCATCTGGGTGGACTCACGTTCCGGCCGGCACCACCCGATGCCGCCAACGACGGCGCGCCCACCCGGGCCGGATACGCGCGGCTGCTCGAGGGCGGCCGGCGACCTTACCGAACCGCCGACGGTTGGATCGCATTGCTACCCTACACGGACCGCCACTGGCAGGCGTTCTTCGAGGGCGCGCGGCGGCCCGATCTGCTGGCCTGGATGGAAAGCGCCGATCGCAGCGATCGCAACGTGTTCGTGCGCGCGCTCTACGCGCATCTTCGCGAGATCATGCCGACGCGTACCAGCGCCGAATGGCTCGCGACCTGCGACGCGCTCGATGTGCCGGCCACCCGTATCTATGGCATCGACGAGCTGCCCGAGCATCCGCACCTGAAGGCAGTCGGCTTCTTCCAGGATGCCGAGCATCCGACCGAGGGCGCGATCCGGCAGATGCGCCCGCCCACGCGCTTCTCGGCCACGCCGGCCTCGATCCGCTCGCCGGCACCAAGGCTTGGCCAGCACACGGCCGAGGTGTTGCGCGAGGCCGGGCTCGGTGACGCCGAGATTACTGCGTTGACAGGGAAGGCGGACGGCTGATGTTCGCCCCCGGGCTGCTGGCAGCCAAGCGAATCCTGGTCACGGGCGGTGGCACCGGGCTGGGCGCTGCAATGGCGCGGCGCTTCGCTGAGCTGGGCGCGCGGCTCGTGATCTGTGGTCGCCGCGCAGAGCCGCTCGAGGCCACGGCAGCGGCCTTGCGCAATGAGCTCGACGCCGAGATCGAGTTGCATCGTTGCGACCTGCGCTCGGCCGACGCAGTCGAGGCCATGATGGATGCGATCTGGGCCAGTGCGCCGGTCGACGTGCTGGTCAACAATGCGGCGGCCACCTTCGTTGCTCGCTCGGAGGCGCTCTCGGCGCGCGCGCTCGACGCGGTGCTCGCACCCACGCTGCACGGTGCGCTGCACTGCACGCTGGCGACCGGTCGGCGATGGATCGAAGCAAGGCGTGGCGGCTGTGTCCTGAGCATCCTGTCCACGTCCACGATCACCGGCCGCGCGTTCACCATGCCCTCTGCCGTGGCCAAGTCGGGCCTGCTGGCGATGACCAGAAGCCTCGCCGTGGAGTGGGGGCCGCACGGGATCAGGCTGGTCGCGATCGCGCCGGGCGCGTTCCCCACGCCCGGCGCGACCGGTCAGCTCATGTCGGGCCCGCGTGCCGGACGCGACCCGGGCGAACGCGTCCCGCTCGGTCGAGTCGGCGAGCATGCCGAGCTCGCGAACCTGGCCAGCTACCTGGTCTCGGACCAGGCCGCTTACGTGACCGGCGAGATGGTGACGATCGATGGCGGCGCGCATCTGCGCGGTTCCGGCGCCGAGGATCTACTCGCCTGGACCGAGGCCGATTGGAGCGCGCTGCGCTCCGCACGGGCCAGACCAGACAAACCGCGCGGATAGCGCAACCGACGACGCAGGGGCGCCGACCATGAACTTCCAGCTCGACGAAGACCACCGCATGCTCAAGGACCTCGTCGCACGATTCGTGCGCGAGGACCTGCAGCCGCTCGAGCCGTCCGTGATGGCGCGCGAAGCCGCCGGCGGCCGCCTGTCGCTGACCGACGAAGAACGCACCCGGCTCGATTCCAAGGCGAAGCAGCTCGGTCTGTGGGGGTTGGATGCGCCCGCCGAGCTCGGCGGCGCCGACCTGCCGGTGAGCGCGATGGTCGGTGTCAACGAGGAACTGGGCCGAACGATCACGCCCTACCGGCTTGCACCCGATTCGCCCAACCTGCGCATGTTGCTGCTCACCGCGACGCCGGCGCAGCGCGAGCGCTATCTGGCGCCCTATGTGCGGGGAGAGACCGTGTCGGCGATCGGCATCTCGGAGCCGGGTGCCGGCGGTGATCCGGCGGGCATGATCACGCGCGCCGTGCGTGACGGTGACGACTGGGTCGTCAACGGCCGCAAGATCTGGATCAGCCGTGCCGACGAGGCCGACTGGACCATCCTGATGGCCGTCACCGACAAGGCCAAGGGCGCGCGCGGGGGCATCTCGGCCTTCATCGTCGATCGCGACACCCCCGGCTTCAATGTGCTTCGCCGCATCCCCATGCTCGGCGGGCATTCCACCTACGAGATCGCCCTCGAGGACTGTCGCGTGCCGCACGCCCAGATGCTCGGCGAGGAGGGCAAGGGCTTCGCGCCGATGCAGGAGCGCCTGTCCACCCGCAGGGTGCAGATGGCGGCCTGGTGCATCGGACGCGCGCAGCGGGCGCTCGACATGATCTGCGACTATGCGCCGCAGCGATCCACATTCGGCGCCCCGCTCGCCGAGCGCCAGGCGATCCAGTGGTGGGTCGCCGACGCCGCGACGAAGATCCACGCCTGCCGGCTGATGACCTACGAGGCCGCCAGCCGCATCGATCGTGGCGACCAGGCGCGCACCCAGGTCTCGATGATCAAGGTCTATGCGACCGAGATGGCCTGGGAGATCATCGATCGCGCGATGCAGACCTTCGGCGCGATGGGCATGACCAAGGAATTGCCGCTGCAGCAAATGGCCAACGAGACCCGGCTGATGCGCGTCTACGAAGGCCCGAGCGAAGTCCACCGCTGGGTCATCGCGCGCGATCTGCTGGGATTGCGTCGCTGAGCGCCGGCCACTCGCACCGCGACCCCGATGACCGGCCCCGACATGATGTCGCATGTTCCGCTGGTCCTCGCGGGCGCGTTGTCGGGCGGGCTCGCGTCGTTGTCCGGACCCCTGGCGACCCTGTGGTGCGGGCTCAAGCCCTGGACGCCCGACGAACAACGTGCCGTCTACCAGCCCTTCAATTTCGCGATCCTGTCGGCGGCGCTTGCCGGCTTCGGGCTCGCCGGCCTGCTGACGCCCGAGTTCGTGCGGCTCGTCGCGCTCTCCTTGCCCGCGACCCTGGCCGGGGTGTGGATCGGCCGGCGCTGTTACGGCCGGGTGGACGCGTCGCTGTTTCGCCGGATCGTTCTGGGGATGTTGGCCGTCTCGGGCCTGACGCTGGTCGCGCAGAGCCTGCTCCGCTAGTTCCTGACTGTGGCACCATCGCTCGGGCCCGCATGAGATCGTGGGCGGTGCGCTGCGATTTCCTGGAGAACGTCGATGAGTCAGACCATGGTGTCCACCCCACAGCCCGAGGCCACCGAAGCGGGGCTCGACGTCCTGCGCGCCGGCGGCAATGCAATCGATGCAGCGATCGCGGCGGCGCTGGTCCAAAGCGTGGTCGATCCCCAGATGTGCGGCATCGCCGGCTTCGGATCCATGCATGTCTACCTGGCCGAGTCCGACCAGCACGCATGCATCGACTTCCATGGTCGCGCCCCGCTGGCCACGCGCCCCGACATGTGGGCCGATCGCATCGAACGCGAGACCGACGACGGCTTCGGCTTCGTGCTGCGTGGGCGCGTCAACGAGATGGGGCACACGTCTTCGACCACGCCCCTGAGCCTGCGCGCCTTCGACGAGGCGCTGCGCCGCTTCGGCACGCTGACCATGGCCGACGTGCTGGCGCCGGCGATCGAATGGTGCGAGCAGGGCTTCATGGTGCGCCCGCGGGTGCATGCGTTCTGGCTGCAACCGGCGATCGCCGGGCGCATCGCGCGGCTCGAGGCGTTCCAGGCCTGCGAGGCCACGCGCAAGCTCTATTTCAAGCCCGACGGTTCGCTCTATCAGGTCGGCGAGCGCTTCCGGAATCCCGACATGGGCCGGACCTATCGGCGCATTGCCGAGCACGGCGTCGATGACTTCTATCACGGCGAGATCGCGCACCGGATCGATGCCGACATGCGGGCGCATGGCGGCCTGATCACGCTGGCGGACCTCGCCGCCTGCGAGGTGGAGCACCACCAGCCCTTGCGCGGCTCTTACCGCGGCATCGAGATCCTGACCAATCAACCGCCCGGCGGCGGCCTGATGATCCTCGAGATGCTGAACATCCTCGAGTCCTTCGACCTGGCCGCGATGGGGCACAACTCGGCACGCTATATCGCCACGGTGTCCGAGGCGATGAAGGCGGCGACCATCGACAAGGACAGCCGCATGGGCGATCCGCGCTTCGTCGACATTCCGATCGACGAACTCGCGGGCAAGGACTATGCGGGTCGGATGGCGGCGCGCATTCGAGGCGGCGAGCGCCTGCATGTGCCACGCGTGAACGCCGGCGCCCCCGAGAGCAAGGAGACCACCCACCTGTGCGTGGTCGACGGGCGCGGCAACATCGTGAACATGACCCATTCGCTGGGCTCCAGCAACGGCGTGGTCACCGAGGGCCTGGGCTTCATGTACAACAACTGCATGATGGTGTTCGACCCTCGGCCGGGTCACCCCGGCTCGCTCGCGCCGGGCAAGTCGCGATTCTCCGCCATGTGCCCGACCATGCTGTTTCGTGACGGAAAGCCCTTTCTCGCGCTGGGTGCGCCCGGCGGCACGACCATCACCATGGGCGTGCTCCAGACCATCCTGAACGTGGTCGATTTCGGCATGAGCGCACAGGAGGCGGTGAGCGCGCCGCGTTTTTGCACGACCTCGGACCGGATCGAACTGACCAATCGCGTCCTGCATGGCGTGGAGCGGGAGCTGCAGGCGATGGGTTACCCGACCGAGCGCTATGCGGTCAGCTACATGACCCCCTTGGTCCATGCCGTACGATGCATCGACGGGCGCTGGGACGGCGGCGCGGACCCGGCCGGCGACGGGCTTGCAATGGGCTTGCCGGGCGGGCAGGCCTGACACCTCGGTGCGGTCCGCCAGCGTGGCGCGACAGCACGGATACACTCCGGACCAAACGATCGAGCAAAGCCGACCCGGCAGAGGAAAAACTCGAATGAATGCGATCTCACATTGGACGATTGGCTGCGCTGTCCTTGCCGTGGCGAGCGTCGGAACGCCCGCGCTTGCCGCCCGCGCGACCGTGGACATGCGCAACGCGCAGGCCGTCAGCATCGACTACGTGCGTGCGAATCCGGGGCAGCAATACCGACTTCAGACCTGGTACCTGCAGGGCGAGAACAAGTGCCTGGAGGGCAATCTGCCCAACGCGGCCGGCAACATGTTCACCGGCTCGTTCCAGGATGATTGCCAGAACGTGACCGGACAGATCTGGAAGATCATCCCAGACCAGGCGGGCTACTTCCGGCTCCAGACCCTTCAAAGTGCGCAGGTCGACCGTTGCCTGGAGGGCAATCAGATCGGCGTCTTGTCGGCGCTGGGCGGCGTCACCTTCATGGATCGCTGCAAGGCGGCGAGCGGACAGCTGTGGCGCTTCGTCGACGCCGGGCGTGGCTACTATCACCTCACCACCCAGTTCCGGGAACGAGACAATATGTGCCTCGAGGGCAACAAGCGGGGCCCGAAAGCCATGCTCCTCGGGATGGCCCACCTGGCTCAATGCCAGAACGTATCCGGACAGTTCTGGCGGATCATCCTGGGATCCGGTGGCCGTCCCGCGCCCCAGCAGTTCCAGCCGCGGTCGCAGCCGCGCGCGCCCGTGCCCCAGAAGGAACTGGACTAGCACCGGCCGCCGCACGCACGGCCGTCCACGGCGCGCGGCCCGGGCAGCGGCTCAGGCCGACGAGACCGGCGGTTCGAAGAACACCCCGTACTCGGGCGCGATCTCGGTGGCACGGCGCGGATTGGCGATGTTGTGCAGGCGCCGATAGAGCGCCGGCAGCTGGCCCGCCGGCTCGGCCCAGAAGATCGCCTGCACCACCTTGCCGGTGTTGTTGTAGAAGCCGTGCGGCAGCCCGCGCGGCAGATGCCCGATCTGGCCGGCTCGCACCACGCCGCGCTTGCCGTCGATCACCACGTCGATGTCGCCGTTCAGTGGGCACAGGTATTCGTCCTGACCCGGGTGCGTGTGCGGCGGCACGAAGGTTTCCTCCGGGAAGGTTGCATGCCAGACGAACTGCGCTTCGTCGTATTGCTTGGGCGTGTAGACCTGGCCCATGACGTTCCAGGTGACGCCGTCGATGCCGACCGGGTCGTGGTCGCAGTCGGGCAGTCGGTGTTCGCTCATTGCGGCTTCTCCTCTGGGGCGGCGCCATCGCGATGTTCGCTCGTCAGGCGATCGAGCGTCTGGCGCACCAGCGGGTTGCTGCTCGCGTAGCGCGGCTTGAACAGGCGGCGCTGGGCGATCAGGTCGTCTTCGTCCGCATAGCCGATCAGGATGCCGTTCTCGGCGATGCGGGCCTGGATCTCGGTGTTCTCGATGAGCTCGTCCGAGATCGTCACCCGCTGGCGTGGGCGGCGCGCCCATTCGAACAAGGCTTCGTGCAGGCGCGCGCGCTGCGCCTGGTGCTCGGGCGCTTCCGAAGCGCCCAGGTCGCGCAATTCGTCGGGGTCCGATTCGAGGTCGAACAGCATCGGACGGTAGCCCTCGCACAACACGTATTTCCAACGGCCGTCGAAGGCCATTCGCATCCAGGACTCGATCGCCGGCTGCTGCAACTCGATGCGCGCATCCTGGAACGAATAGTCCGACTCCGAAACCGCGATCCCGCGCCACGACGACGGTGTCTCGCCGAACAGCCAGGGGCGCAACGACCGGCCGTCCATCACGTGTGGCATCGGGTTGCCGCCGTAGACATCGAGGAAGGTTGGGGCGATGTCGACCGCCTCGACCAATGCCTGGCAACGGGTGCCGCGGGTGACATCGGCCCGAGGGTCCGGGTCGTAGATGATCAGCGGCGTGCGCACGACGGGCTGGTGGAACAACTCCTTCTCGCCGAGCCAGTGATCGCCGAGGAAGTCGCCATGGTCGGAGCAGAACACGATCATCGTGTTCCGCATCAGGTCGCGCGCCTCGAGGAATGCGAACAGCCGTCCCATCTCGTCGTCGATCTGCTTGACCAGGCCCATGTAGCCGACCATCACCGCGTCGCGGATCTCCGGCCTGGAGAACGTGCGCGCGACGCGATGATGCGTCATGGCGGCGTAGACCGGGTGCGCATCGCGCAATTCGTCGTCGGAGCGAACCACCGGCAGCGCATCCTCGGGTTCGTACATGCCGGCGTAGGGCGCGGGGGCCACGTAGGGCCAGTGCGGCTTGATGAACGAGAGGTGCGCGACCCAGGGCTGGTCGCCGGCCTCGCCGATGAAGTCCATCGCGCGCTGGGTGGTGTAGGCCGTTTCCGAATGCTCGCTGGGGATACGCGCGGGCAGGTGGTTGTACTTGAGGAACCAGCCCGAGTGCAGCTTGCCGCTTTCGTCGACCACGGTATTGGCCCATTCCTCCCAGGGGTTGTCGCCGTCGAAGCCTTGGTCGCGCAGATAGCGGTTGTAGCTCGGGTCCGGGTCGTGGCCCGAGTACGGATGGATGCCGTCGTCGCGCTCGTAGGGGTCGAAGCCGCATTCGGCGATGCGCACCCCGATCTGCGAGTTCGGATCGATGCCCAGCCGGGACAGGCCCGAGGAATCCCCCCGCATGTGGGTCTTGCCGATCAGCACCGTGCGCACGCCCAGGGGCCGCAGGTGGTCGCCGAGCGTCATCTCGCCGGCCTTGAGCGGTACGAAGTTCCAGCTCACGCCGTGCGAATGCATGTAGCGGCCGGTGTAGTAGCTCATGCGCGATGGGCCGCAGACGGGCGATTGCACATAGGCGTGATCGAAGATCACGCCGCGCGCCGCCAGTGCATCGAGGTTTGGCGTGTGCAGGCGCGGATGGCCATAGCACGACAGGTAGTCGGCCCGGAGTTGGTCGCACATGATGAAAAGGATGTTCCTGGCGCCGGCGCTCATGCCCGTGTGCTCTCCGCTGGAGGATCTTCTCGATACGACATCCTAGTGGAGTCGGGCGCCCCGATCCAACGCGCGCCGCACAAGGCGGTGAGCCCCGAGATTGACAGCGAATGCGGCGGTGGCCGAACATCCGCAGCTTCCGAGGAAAGTAGTACCCAGAGGGGGGGAGCACAGATGGATGTGAAGGCAGCGGTGTCCTACGAGCCGGGCAAGCCCCTGGTCATCGAGACGGTTCAGCTCGAGGGGCCGAAGGCCTTCGAGGTGCTGGTCGAGATCAAGGCCAGTGGCGTATGCCATACCGACGAGTTCACCCGCTCGGGTGCCGATCCGGAAGGGCTGTTCCCGGCCATCTTCGGCCACGAGGGGGCCGGCGTGGTCGTCGACGTCGGCGCCGGGGTCACGACCCTGAAGAAAGGCGACCACGTGATCCCGCTCTATACGCCCGAGTGCCGCCAGTGCAAGGCCTGCCTGTCGCGCAAGACCAATCTGTGCACCGCGATCCGGGGGACGCAGGGCCAGGGCGTGATGCCCGACGGTACCAGCCGCTTCTCGATCGGCGGGCGCAAGATCCATCACTACATGGGTTGCTCGACCTTCTCGAACTACACCGTGTTGCCCGAGATCGCGCTCGCCAAGGTGCGCGAGGACGCGCCGTTCGAGAAGATCTGCTATATCGGCTGCGGCGTCACCACCGGCATCGGTGCCGTCATCAACACCGCCAAGGTCGAGCCGGGCGCCAACGTGGTGGTGTTCGGCCTGGGCGGCATCGGCCTGAACGTGATCCAGGGCGCGCGGATGGTCGGCGCCAACATGATCATCGGCGTCGACCTGAATCCGTCGCGCAAGGCCGTCGCCGAGAAGTTCGGCATGACCCACTTCGTCAATCCGAAGGAGGTCGGCGGCGATCTGGTCGCGCACCTGGTCGAGCTCACCGGCGGCGGTGCCGACTATTCCTTCGAGTGCATCGGCAACGTGGACGTGATGCGCCAGGCGCTCGAGTGTTGCCATCGGGGCTGGGGCGTGAGCGTGATCATCGGCGTGGCCGGCGCCGGCCAGGAGATCAAGACGCGGCCGTTCCAGCTCGTGACCGGCCGGGTCTGGAAAGGCACGGCCTTCGGCGGCGCCCGTGGCCGCACCGACGTGCCGAAGATCGTCGACTGGTACATGGATGGCAAGATCGACATCGACAGCCTGATCACCCACGTGATGCCGGTCGAGCGGATCAACGAGGCCTTCGACCTGATGCACGAGGGCAGTTCGATCCGCTCGGTGGTGACCTTCTGACTCAGACCCCGAGCTTAGCGCCGGCGCCGAGCAGCGTGGCCAGGCCGAGCACGGCGAAGATCGCCGCGGCCACCGCGTGAACCAGTTTCATCGGGATCTTGGTGGCGAGCCGGTCGCCGGCAAACACGGCCGGTACGTCGGCGATCAGCATGCCGAGCGTGGTGCCGGCCACCACCCGCAATGGCTCGGCGTAGTGCGCGGCCATCGCGATCGTCGCCACCTGGGTCTTGTCGCCCATCTCGGCCAGGAAGAACGTAACGAGCGTCGCACCGAACACGCCGAAGCGCTGCGCGACGGCCGTTTCCTCTTCCTCGATCTTGTCCGGGATCATCGTCCAGATCGCCATCGCGATGAACGACAGACCCAGCACCCAGCGCAACAGCTCGGGGCTCAGCGTGGCGGTGATCCACGCGCCCAGCGCACCCGCCAGCCCGTGGTTGAACACGGTGGCGACCAGGATGCCCAGGATGATCGGCAAGGGCTTTCGAAAGCGGGCCGCCAGCACGAAGGCCAGTAGCTGGGTCTTGTCGCCGATCTCGGCGAGCGCCACGACGCCGGTTGAAACGAGCAGTGATTCCATGGGCGCGGATTTGAACCGATTTCGTTCCTCGGGTCCAATGCGTCGAACGACAGGGGATCGAATATGACATCGCTTTCGACAAGACTGACCCGGATGCTCGACCTGCGTCACCCGGTGGTGTCCGCGCCCATGGCCTTTGCCGGCGGCGGGGCGCTCGCGGCCGCGGTCAGCCGCGCCGGCGGGCTGGGCTTGATCGGCGGCGGCTATGGCGATGCCTCCTGGCTCGAAGAACAGTTCGAAGCCGCCGCGGGCGCGCGGGTGGGTGTGGGCTTCATTACCTGGTCGCTGCGCAAGTCGCCATCGATGCTGACCGATGTGCTGCGGCACCGGCCGGCGGCCGTGATGCTGTCCTTCGGCGACCCGCGCCCCTTCGTCGACGAGATCCGCGCGGCCGGCGCCCGCATCATCTGCCAGTGCCAGGACATGGGCCACGTGATGGACGCGGTCGACGTGGGCGCGGACGTGGTCGTCGCGCAGGGCGCCGAGGCGGGCGGCCACGGTGCGTTGCGTGGCACGCTCGGCTTCGTGCCCGAAGTGGCGGACCACCTGGCCGCGCAAGCGCCGGATACGCTGCTGCTCGCCGCGGGCGGCATTGCCGACGGCCGCGGCCTGGCCGCCGCGCTGATGCTCGGGGCCGACGGCGTGCTGGTCGGCACCCGGCTGTGGGCGTCGCAGGAGGCGCTGGTGGCCGAGGGACACCACCGGGCCATCCTCGAGACCGACGGCGACGGCACGCTGCGCACCACGGTGGCCGATATCGCCCGCCAGATCGCCTGGCCCAGGGGATTCACGGCGCGCATTCGCCGCAATGCCTTTACCGAACGCTGGCACGGCCACGAGGACGAACTCGCTCGCAACGTGAGCGTGGAAGGGCCGCGCTACCGCCAGGCCTTCACCGCCGGCGATCCGGAAAACACCGGCGTGTGGTTCGGCGAGGCGGCCGGCCTGATCGGCGCCATCGAGCCTGCCGGCGAGATCGTCGAGCGGATGGCGAGCGAAGCAGCGACGCGACTGGCGCAGTTCGGCTCGGCGGCGAGCACGCGATGCTGAGCTTCGACTTTTCGCAACGGGTTGCCGTCGTCACGGGTGGCGGCAACGGAATCGGGCGCGCGATCGCGACGTGCCTGGGCGCACAGGGCGCGCGCGTGCACGTCCTGGACATCGACCTGGCGGCCGCCCGGCAGACCGCGGCCGCCTGCGATGGCATCGCCGTGCGCTGCGACGTCGCGGACGCCGCCGCCGTGCGCGACTGCTTTGCAGCGATCGGCCGGGTCGACTTCCTGATCAACAATGCCGGCGTGGTCAGCGGCCCCGGCCAGCCGTTCACGAACAACACCGAAGACGAGTGGGACCGCACCTTCGCAATCAACGTCAAGTCGATCCGGCACACCGCGGCCGCGGTCAGCGAGCAGATGCGTGCCCGGCGCGACGGCCGGATCGTCAACATCACGTCGATCACCGGTGTGATCGCGGCGCCCTTCATGCCGCCTTATTCGGTGTCGAAGAGCGCGGCCAACGGGCTGACCCGCGTGCTGGCGCGCGACTTCGCCCCGTCCGGCGTCACGGTCAACGCGATCTGCCCCGGCTTTGTCTGGTCGCCGCTGTGGGAAGACCTCGGCGAGGTCATGGCGCAGTCCTCGGGCGGCGCGCAGGGCGCGAATGCGCGCGAGGTCTTTCAGTGGCGGATCGACTCGCTGGTGCCGATGAAGCGAGCGCAGTCGCCCGAGGAGATCGCCGCGACGGTCGCCTTCTTCTGCAGCGACGGCGCGCGCAACATCACCGGGCAGGTCCTGTCGGTGGATGGGGGCGTCACGATCTAGGGGCCTCGGGCTTTGCTGCGCCGCAGCGAACGCGGTAGGATCGGGCGCCCCGGCCACGATCCTCGAAAGGGAACCCAAGAACAATGATCAAGTCCCTGCGTCAGGACTGGCTTGCGAACGTCCGCAACGACCTGTTGGCCGGCATCGTCGTGGCGCTGGCCCTCATTCCCGAGGCGATCGCGTTCTCGATCATCGCCGGGGTCGACCCCAAGATCGGGCTCTACGCCTCGTTCTCCATTGCCACCATCGCGGCCTTCGCCGGCGGGCGGCCCGGCATGATCTCGGCTGCGACGGGGGCGATGGCCCTGGTGATGGTGACGCTGGTCAAGGAGCACGGCCTGCAGTATCTGCTGGCCGCGACGGTGCTGACCGGCGCACTTCAGATCGTCGCCGGCTGGCTCAGGCTGGGGTCGCTGATGCGATTCGTCTCGCGCTCGGTGATCACGGGCTTCGTCAATGCGCTGGCGATCCTGATCTTCATGGCGCAATTGCCCGAACTCACCGACGTCAGCTGGCACGTGTATGCGATGACAGCGGCCGGCCTGGCGATCATCTATCTGTTCCCGTATGTCACGCGCGCCGTTCCGTCGCCCCTGGTGGCCATCGTGTCGCTGACTGCGGTGGCAGTCGTGCTCGGCCTAGACATTCGCACCGTCGGCGACATGGGCAAGCTACCCGACAGCCTGCCGGTGTTCCTGCTGCCCGATGTCCCGCTCAACCTGGAGACGCTCGGCATCATCGTGCCGGTCTCGGTGACGCTGGCCGTCGTGGGCTTGCTCGAGTCGATGATGACGGCCTCCATCGTCGACGACCTGACCGATTCCAACAGCGACAAGAACCGCGAGTGCGTGGGCCAGGGCGTCGCCAACATCGCGACCGGATTCCTGGGCGGGATGGCCGGATGCGCGATGATCGGCCAGTCGGTGATCAACGTGAAGTCCGGCGGTCGCGGTCGCCTCTCCACGCTGTCGGCCGGCGTGTTCCTGCTCTTTCTCGTGGTGTTCGCCGGGCAGTGGGTGGCGCGCATTCCGATGGCCGCGCTCGTCGCGGTGATGATCATGGTGTCGATCGGTACCTTCAACTGGCGCTCGATCCGCAACCTGCGCGCGCATCCCAAGAGCTCGAGCATCGTGATGCTCGCCACCGTGGTGGTGACCGTCGGCACACACGACCTGGCCAAGGGCGTGCTGGTCGGCGTGCTGCTGTCGGGCTTTTTCTTCGCGCACAAGGTCGGCCAGATCCTGCGGGTTCGATCGCGCACCGACGAGGACGGGCGGGCGCGAACCTACACGATCACCGGCCAGGTGTTCTTCGCGTCGGCGGAGCGCTTCACCAACGCCTTCGACTACAAGGAAGTCATCGAGAAGGTCCGCATCGATGTCAGCCGCGCGCATTTCTGGGACATCACCGCTGTCAGCGCGCTCGACAAGGTCGTCATCAAGTTCCGTCGCGAGGCGACCGAGGTCGAGGTCATCGGGCTCAACGAGGCGAGCGCCACGATGGTCGACCGCTTCGCCGTGCACGACAAGGACGGCGCCGACGACATGCTGATGGGCCACTGAGAGACGGGAGGCGGTCGTGAAGAACGAGAACAAGGTCCTGGCCTGCGTCGATCAGTCCCGCTTTGCCGATTGCGTGGCCGACTACGCCGCCTGGGCGGCCATGCGCCTGGGTGCGCCACTCGAGTTCCTGCACGTGATCGATCGTCATCCCGAGCAAGGGTCCGGCGAGGATCACAGCGGCGCCATCGGCATTGACGCCCAGGAGAACCTGCTCTCCAAGCTCAGTGCCGAAGACGAGGCCCGCACCAAGGATGCGCGCGAGCGGGGGCGCGTGTTCCTGAACCGGCTGCGCCAGCGGGCCACCGCCTCGGGCGCGTCGTCGGTCGATGTCCGGCAGCGCTACGGCGAGCTGGAGGAGACGCTGGTCGAGCAGGCCGCGGGCGTTCGCCTGCTCGTCATCGGCCGTCGCGGCGAGGCTGACGGGATGACGCGCCGCGACCTCGGTCGCAATGTGGAGCGCGTGGTGCGGGCGCTGCACAGGCCCATCCTCACGGTGTCGGAGGACTTTCGGGAACCCCAGCGGGTGATGATCGCCTTCGACGGGGGCTCGGTGACCCGGCGCGGTGTCGAGATGGTCGCGTCCAGCCCCTTGTACCGCGGCATCCCGATCGACCTGCTGATGTCCGGCAAGAAGAGCCAGGACGCCGCCCGGCAACTGGAGTGGGCCCGGCAAACGCTCGATCGCGCGGGTTTCGCGGTCGAGGCCGCGCTGGTCCCGGGCGACGCCGAGACGGTCATCGCCCGCGCCGTGAAGGAACGATCGATCGACATGCTGATCATGGGTGCGTTCGGGCATTCGCCGCTGCGTAGCCTGCTGTTCGGCAGCAAGACCGCCGATCTGCTGCGCTCGGCGACGATCCCGACGTTGTTGCTGCGCTAGAAGCGGGGCTGGTGGCGAATAACATTTCTCCATCGCCCGCAGGCTGGGCGTGGACATCGGCGCACTCGCGCCGGTCGATCGCCTCGAGGCCGAAACCAGCCGCTTCCTCGACTGGCTGAATGGCAGGTCGAGTTGGCGCATGCCGATGGCGGCCCGCAGCGCTTCTACAGCCTATCGGCGCAGATCCGGCGCGAACGCGCATCCAGAAAACCGGCGAGCCGGACATCGTTGAAGCGAGTGATGGCCGGCTGACCCTGACCGTGCCGATCCAGATCAAACGGCGCAGCGGCCGCAAGCTGGTCACCTTGCCGAACGGCGAAACCGCCCCGGTCAGACCGTGGGACGTGGCACCGACCTCCATTCAGCTGGCGCTGGCCAGGGGTCACCGCTGGCTGGCGATGCTGGAATCAGGAGAGGCGAAGTCCTTGAAGGAGATCGCTATGCGGGAGGGGATCGACAACAGTTACGTCAGCCGCATGGTCAACCTTACTACGTTGGCGCCCGACATCGTGGCGGCCATCCTGGACGACGCACTGCCGAACCACGTCACGCTGTTTGATCTGGCGGTTGATCCGCCGGCGCTTTGGGATGAGCAGCGAGCGCGGGTCGGGCTTTGCCACCCGTTTCACCTCGCCACTGATGACCAGGGTCCACCAGCGGGCCAGTGTTGCGGGTAGTCGGCTTCAGCGTTCGCCGCCGCGATGACTGGAGGCAGGAAATCTCGAAGCGATGCCACGACGGCCTCCAAGCGCAGCGCTTCGAGTCTGTTCTTTCCCAGAAACGCCTGCCACTGCGTCTGCTTTTGCGCATCTTGCGCAAAACCATCCGTCAGGCCAAAGGGGATGTCCGGGGGCAACGTCGTTTTGCGTCGATTGAAGGTTGCCCGAATCGCGCGTCGCAGTGTGTCGCCGTCAAATTCGGTGTACCGCGACAAGATCCAAAGGTCGAAGTAATCCTTCATCCGGCTGTTGGC
>JACKLP010000015.1 GCA_024235875.1 Burkholderiaceae bacterium
GTCCTGAACAATCTCTCCGTCCTGTTCAGAACCACGGGCCGCGTGGCGCAGGCGAGGGCATTGCTCGAGCAAGCGATCGCCGACTTGGAGCGGCGCGTGCCGGCCAACGACCTTCGTCTTGCCGCGGTCTACCAGAATCTAGCAAGCGCCCTGTCGCAGATTGCCCAGTTCGACGAAGCCGAGCGCTTACTAAGGCGTGCTCTCGAGATTCGTGAATCTCTACTACCGGCAGGTCATCGCGAGATTGGAATCACGATGTCCAATCTCGGCGTGAGGCTGATGAACGCCGGCAAGCTGAACGAAGCCGAACCGCTGCTTCGACGTGCCTTGGCAATGCTTCGTCAAGCGCAGCCAGCCAAGCACGGTCAGACAGCCAGCGCCATGAGCAATCTCGCGGTCCTGCTTGAAAAGGCGGGTCGCCCCACCGAGGCCGAATCGCTGTTCCTGAACGCGTATCGCGTTTTGTTGGACGCGGGAATGCCACGCGAGGCAGCGACCATCCAGGGCAACTTGATGCGCTTCTATGCGCCGACCGATCGGAGAGCGCTACCGAAACAACTTCTCGCCCTTTCGATCTTCTATGGAAAGCAGTCTGTCAATGCGATCCAGGCGCTTCGTGCTGCATTACGCGGCTCGACCGCGGCGATACAGCGCACCTTTGTCGGTCCGTGGCGCAACACATACACGGGACTGGCGGATCGACTGATCGAGGCCGGGCGCATACCCGAGGCCCAGCAAGTGCTATCAATGCTCAAGGAGCAGGAGTTCTCGGAGTTCATTCGGGGCGCCGAGACCGATTCGGGTGCGACGAACTTCCGAATCATGCCGATGACATCGACCGAAGCTCATGCGAGCCAACTGCTGCAGGACGCGAAGACCCTTGCGAACGCAGAAACTGCCTTCGCTGCGGCAGTGGATCGAGTCAAGCAATCCTTTGTCGCACTTGCCGGCCCGGCTTTGTCGGAGTCGGCAAGCATTGACCCGGCTCATGATCCTATCGATCAGGTACTCGCCCGATCCGGCGCATCAGAATCGGTTCTGATGCTCCAGACGCTCACGCTCAAACGACATCTGCGACTGATCGTGAGCGGCGCAAGCGGCCGCAAGGCCTACACCGTCGCGATTGCGCGCGAGACGCTGAGGCGACGAGTAAATGCCTTGGCCGAAGCACTTCGCTCACCGCGTCTCGATCCGCGCCCGGCCGCGCGCGAACTCTACGAGATCCTGATACGGCCCTTGGAAGCCGAAATCGCCACCAGGCCGGAAGCGAAAGTAATCCTGCTTTCGACCGACGGCGAACTGCGCCAGCTTCCGTTCGCCGCGCTCCACGATGGCACGCGGTATCTAGGCCAGCGCGTGGCCACGGTACTGGACGTCGTCGGCAGCGGTCGACAGGCCGAGACAGCATCGCGTCGACCGTGGATCGCTGCAATGGGCGTGAGTCGGGCCCACCCAGGGTTTCGTTCGTTGCCCGCCGTTGCGCTCGAGTTGCGCGCGATCGTGCGCGACGAGTCGAACCCTTCCGGTGCACTGCCCGGGCGCTACGCGCTCGATGAATCCTTTACGGCGGAACACCTGAAGCTTTCGCTCAGTGAGGGACGCGCGTCGATCATTCACCTGGCGACGCACTACCGATTCAGCCCACTCGGAGAGCACGAGAGCTTCTTGTTGACCGGAGATGGCGAGCGATTGTCATTGGCGCAATTCCGCAAGGGCGGGTTTGATTTCACCGGTGTTGATCTTCTCGCAATCTCTGCTTGCGAGACGGCCAGGGCACGTCGCAGCAGTGGCATCGAAGTCGAAGCGCTCGCGGTGGTCGCTCGAAAGCTGGGCGCTCGCTCGGTCATGGCAACGCTATGGTCCGTTGCCGACGAAAGCACTGCGCACTTCATGCAACGGTTCTACAAGGCACGGCATAGCGGCGGATTGTCCAAGGCGCAGGCGCTCAGACAGGCCCAGATCGACATGATCGAAGGCCGAAAAAATGCCGCCGCCGCTGGGCCCCGGTGGGAGCCTCGTGGCGCCAGCGCAGCGAACGCGCTACCGCGGGCCGACGTCAGCGGCGCACCCCATGCCCGCTATTCGCATCCGTTCTACTGGGCACCATTCATCATGATGGGCGCGTGGCACTAGACTGCCCGGAGGCGGCCAATATGCCGCACGGGCATGCCAGGCGCTAGTTGCCAGTCCAGTTCTCGAGAACGCAGCGTTTGCTGTACGGAATCATTGCCGAGTCCGACAGAACGGCGGCTCGGACCCGACCCGATTTGGAAAGTACCGCGACGATTGTCTGATACTCGTTGCTAGAGAGACCACGCCATTTCAACCGGATGACGACGGAGCTATCAGCACCATACTGTGCTTGTTTGGCCCATGGCCGCTCGACGATGTCCGATGCGACCAGACGGCCTGTCCGGTGATAGCAACCAAGGACGCCTCTCGAGAGGTCCCCGAAGCTCTGGTTCATCTGGGAAACACTGACCTCGCCGGGCCGTGTCATCTGCTTCACACTGGCCGCAACCGCATCCGGGTTCTGAAGAAACCAACTAAGGGCCATCGATACAAGCTCCAAACCATCCTCCTGACCAGGGTTGTGCTCACTCGGAGCCCAGCGCGCTCTCGACGGGGGACGGTGATCTCCCTCACCGTCGCGAACCCAATCTTGGCGTCCCATCCGAAGCATGGTCAAGGAAAGTCTCGCAGCATCCCATCGGCACGCACGCAGTCCCGATCCGAGCCGGCACGAAGCGACTGTCACGACGATCGCCCCGGCCAGGCGCGACCTCCAGCCGTTCAGGCCGAGGTAACGGTGCCGACTTCCTTCGCATAGTCGGCCACGGCTGCTCTTAGCTTCTGGGTTTCGGCCTCCATCCGGCGAACCTCGGATTCAACGCGTCGGGCCTGCGTCGCCGAGCGCTTCTGGCGCAGCTGTCGGGCAGCTTCGCGGTAGGTCTTCGTCATCTTGTCGAGATCCTCGATGACCACCTTCATGTTCTCCAGATTCTCTTGTTCCCGGGCCGCGACGACGCGCCTTGACTGCGACGATCCCGAGGCCTTGGCCGCGCGAATACGTTTTCGACCCTCGAGAATGACGCGCCTTTGGACTGCTGCATGGGCTCGCAGTTGCTCATTGTCCCGTCTGGCATCCTCGAGCATCTGCGCGAGCGCGGCGCGTTCGTTCTGGCCCTTACGCTCCCGAAGCGCCACGAGGTAGCCGTCGGCCGCCCCGTAGATCGCGACCATCAGCACGGGCGCTTTGAGCAAACGCTTGCAATCGATGTGGCGCGGTAACGTGAAACGGGCGATCTGACACTGCAAGAGCAGGCGGGCGCCGCGGGTCAGCAGCGCGTTCATCGCGCCACCGAGCATCAGGCTGGAGATCCTGGAGCGATTCTCGGCGAGCACCTGCTCATCGCGGGTACGCTGCGCGGACTCTTCATGTCTGCTCGGGCCGGGTCCATCCGCCGTCACGGGTCCCAATTTGGGAAATTCGCCCCTCAGGCTCGAGCAAGCGGTGGCCGATACGGCGAGCATCATTGCCGTCACGATGCTTGCGACGCGCGCTCCATACTTGGCGCGGCACCCGAGCGATCTGCAGGTAAGACCATTCATCGTTGCGTCTCCAGAGATGCCGACGGAAGTCGGCTACCCCTCTATGACGAGACGAATGCTGAACTGTCAGGAATTTTCTCGAGGCCGAATCAGAACCAGGCGCCCATGACGACGAACGGCGCCCAGTAGAACGGGTGCGAATGGCCCAGCCGAAGGCGGGGGTCGACCGCACGCAGCCCCTCGCGGCCCACGCCAGTGGCGCCACGGTCTGGCCCGGCGGCCTCTGCCGATCGACTTGGATCCGTTGCGGCGTCGCGTGTCCTCAAAAGCTCGCGCTGGGCCTGCGCGAGGGCGAGCACAGGCGCCACCCCCGATCGAAAGGCCCGCCGGTAGAAACTCGACATCAACTTTGCGGTGCTTCGGTCGGCGACCGACCACAAGCTTGCGACGACCTCCCGCGCACCTTTGGCCTGGGCGGTGCGGCCCAGTCCATCGATCTCGAGGCCATTCGCTCCAATGCCTGTCTCACAGGCCGAAAGCGTGAGCAGGTCGACCTGATCGAGAGAATAATCGCCCGTACGGAAGTCCCTCAGGCTGAGCATCTTGCCGTCACCCAGCAGCAGCGCGGTATCCGCGTCACTGTATGGGCTGAACCGAAAATGGCTGGCGACATGGACCACGCGGGGTCTTGAAGCCAGGGCTTTGGACAGCGACGCAGCGGTAAACGCATCGTCGAGCCATTTGCTACCGGGCAGCGCGCCTTTCGGATTGACGTCGTCTATGACGATCGCACCCAGTTCGCCAACGACGCCGGGCAAGGGTGGAAAGCCCGGGTGCCCCCGACTCACGCCCATGGCGATCACGTTCTCGGGGGTTTGCTTTGTCCCAATGGTTCCCCGCGGCCGCGACGCGCCAGTGTAGGCAGCGGTGGCCCAAAGCTCGACGACATATCGCTTGCCGTCGAAAAGCGCGCCGACAGGAACATACCGCAGCACTCCATCCAGCGAAACATAGAGAATCTGAACGTCGGCGTTGATCAGCGTCGATACGATCGGGCGTATCAAGACGTCGAATAGCCGCTTCGCCGGGGGGCGCGGATCCTGGGCGGGAGAGCGCAAGGAGTCTCGAAGCTGCTGTACCAGGCGGTGAAGCTCGTCGCGCTTGATATTTGATCGCGCCGCGGTCAGTTTTCCATCGGCGGTAGTCAGCAGCAGCCGTACGCCTTCGGGAAGCGTCGCCGTGTGCAACAAGGCTGCCCGCTCCGCGGGGCGGATCTCGGTGAGGACAGCGCCCTGTCGGGATGCCCGCTTCTCGGCAAGTTGCGCGAGCCGGGCATCGTACGTGGCAAAGGCCGAGGTCATCTCGCCGACCGCTTCGGAAAAGCTGCGACGGGCGGATTCCAACGCGGAAGCCAGCTCGCGGTGCGCGCGAGCATCCGGCATCGAGGCGGTCACCGCCATCTGCCGTTGCTGCAACGCAGTGAGTCGGACGGCGTGCGCGCTCACTGTGCGCGACCACTGATCCTCGAGGGGTGCATACGGCAACGCCTGGCTACGAGGATCGCCCCTCGAATCACGATTGATGTACTCGAAGTATTCTTGTTCCTTGAGCAGGTCGAGCACTCGCTGAGCCTCGACCAGGCGACCGGCCTCGACCAGCCGCTCCGCGAGCCCGGTGTAGTGGCGCTGCACGAGATCGAGGAAGCTGCGTCGCGCCTGCAGCCCACCGACCCGTCCGCTGAGTTTCTGCAGGATCTCGACAGCCCTTTTTCCGTAGAAGATCGCCAGCGAAAGGTCTCGCCGCGCCTTGGTGGCGCGCATGGGCACCGGCGCATGGAACTCCATCAAGCGCGCGGCAACCGCCCACTCGACCCGAGGGTCGCCCGCCGAAACAGCGATCGAATAGGCCTCCTCGAGCATCGACCTCGCTACCGTTTCGTCGCCACGCTCATGCAATGCAACCGCAAGATTCGCCAGGCCGATGGCAACTTCCGGATGCAGTGGCGGCAACAGCTTCCGACGGATCGTGAGCGACTCACGAAACAATTGCTCCGCCTCTTGCACTCGACCACGGTCAAGGAGCATCGCGCCCAGGTTCCCGGGCAGCGCGGCCTCGGCTGCGAGCATTGGTCGACCGGGTGTTCGAAGCAGCGTCAGTGCCTGCTGCCAGGTCTGTTCTGCGTCATCGCGCAGGCGCGCCGCTTGCTCGGCACTGGCCTTGTTGCTCATCACACGAATCACTTCGGTATGCGATGGCGGCAACACGCGCGAGACGATCGAAAGCGCGCGCTTGTGCACCACCAGCGCCTCTTCAGGGCGGCCGACCGTTTGCAGCAATACGCCAAGATTGCTGAGGGTCTGCGCGAGTGCCGGATGGTCGGCCCCAAGCCCGCGCTCCCGAACTGCAACGGCTTGCCGAAAGAGCTGCTCGGCCTCGGCGTAGCGTCCCAGGGCCGTGAGTACCGCCGCCAGACCGTCGATGGGCCACGCTGTCACCGGATCGTCTGCCCCTCTCGCCTTGATGATGATTTGTAGCGAACGACGGTACCGCTTCTCGGCGGCTTCGAACCGGCCCGACAGGCGCAATACAAGCGCGAGATTCGACAGCGATTGCGCGATCAGCGGGTGCCCCGCCGGCAGCGCCTTCTCCCGCATCGACAGCGCCTTTTCGAATGCCTCGCGGGCGGGCTCGAGGGCGCCACCATGCATGAGCGCCAATCCGACACCGTTGGTCGACTCGGCAATGTCGGCATCGTTCGCCGACAGGTGTTTCACCCGGATCTGCAATGCGCGCCGATGCAAGGACAACGCACGTTCGTATCGGCCCAGCGCATCGAGCGTGAAGGCCAGGACCGTCTGCGCATTGGCGAGTTCGAGTGAGTCCGGACCGAACACCGACTCTGCATCGGACGCAGCCCGCTCGCAAAGCTTCAGGGCCTCCTGGGGCGGGCGCCGCTTGGTGCTGTTCTGACAGGCGGCGATCGACGCATTCGCCTGGCGAGTGGCATCCGCTGCCTTTTCCATCCGCGCGTCAATATGCGCCGTGCCGGCGGGGGGCTTGCCAACCGGCCCGCTGCACGCACCCAGCAACAACGCGGTCGATGCTGCGATCAGCGCGGACCGTAGCATCGATGGCGGCCAGGTCGATGACGAACCAAGCTTGGCTCAGTTCTGAACGGCCTGAACAGCCGCTTGCTCGAGATGCTGGTATTCGTTTTTCAGCGCCTGCAGCTTCGCCTTGGCCTTGGCCAGACGCTCGGGATCTCCCTCACGCTTGGCCCTTTCCAAATCGCGGCGCGCGGCAGCGTTCTCTCGTTTGGCTGCCGCAACTTCGGCCTGCACGCGAACGAACTCCGGAGAGCGCTGCTTCTTGGCTGCCTTCAGTTGTCGATCGAGTGTTTCGAGATCCCGGCCGATCTTTTTGGCGTCCGCTTCTGCCGCACGCAACTGATCTCGAAGGTCCTCGTTCTCTCGCCGTTCCGCATCCAGCCTGGCTTTCAGTTCGTTCGTCTTTGCCCGATCACACCCGGTGCGCTGACAGTCTTGCGCGTTGCGAAAATCGATCATCGCTGCGCAGCCAGCCAAGCCCACGAGCATGACCAACTGCAGCGCGACGCGAACAATCGATCCCAATGACATCGAACTCGAGAAACTTGCAGTTTTCATGCCCTATCCCGTGGTGACAGTCCCAACTTCCTTCGCATAGGCCGCCACCGCTCTTTCCAGCTTGCGGTTGCGGGCCTCCATCTGACTTACTTGGTCGTTGACTTGGCGAATCAATGTGCGATTTCCCTTCATCTTCTTGGCCGCTTCCCGGTAGGTGCCTGTCGCCTTCTTCATCTCTTTGAGCGTCGAGCGCATCTTCTCGACATTTTCCTCATCGCGCGCCCTGTCCGCGGCCGATAGCTGGGCCTTCTTGGCTTTCTTGGCGCGCTTTCTCTCGGCAATGACCTGGCTCATGTTGGCCATCACCTTTCGAGACAACGCATTGTCGGCCCGTACTTCGTCGAGCATTTGCTGGATCGCGCGACGCTCGTTGCGCCCCTTGCGCTCGCGAACCGCCGTTGCATATCCTTCAGCGGCGCCATGGATGGTCAGGAGCGCGGCGCCCATCGTCACGATCTTGGTGCAGTTGACATTGCGCTTCGACGTCGCGCGAGACAACTGACACATCGCGAGCAATGCGATGCCCTTGGTCATCAGCGCGTTCATTGCGCCGCCCAGCATCAGGCTTGACACCCTGGACTCGTCTTCGCGAAGCTGTTTCTCTGCCGGGGAGAGTTCCGGCACCCGCTCGCCTGCGCCGGCGATCGAACGAGAGCGCGACGGAGCTTCCTCACTGGCCTGAGGGGCGAGCCCATCCGCGTTGGGCGGCGCGGCCTGGTCCGTGCCCGACGACTTGGGCAGACGAGAAACGACCCAATCATTGGCTGCTTCCATCTTGTCCTTGACGCTGGCGCAAGACGCGAACAGCACGCTCGCCACCAGGACGCCCGACACGAGGGCCCGATATTTCAGTTGTTGTTTCATCTGCATCCCTCGCACGGCCCACAAGTTCTGGCACGGCGGATTCTTGTCCTTGGGTCCCATGAATTTTGGCAGATCACGTCGCCGGAAAGAAGTGAGCGCGTGACCGGCGCCGAGCAAAATTGCTCCGATCCATGTGCCAAACACTCATCTACTCAAAATGAGGTATCTCGCTACCGGGAGCCGGCGCGTTCGAGTTTCGTGATCTCGTCCAAGAGTGACTGGCGCTCGATTCGCTGGCCGCCTCGAACTTCAGCCACTTTCCGTCGGACAAGATCGATGAGCGGCCCGTATCCCGCGACCTTGCGCTGCTCGAACTCCTTTTTCGCGATTTCGGCCTGGCCGTTGGCAGAGTCTGCGGGATAGTCGCGTCCGATCTGCCTGATCGACGCGAGAAGGTAGTCCGCGGTTTCGTGCAACGACTTCCTGCTGCGTTCGAGTTGGGCAACGACCTTGGCCTGGGAATCCTTCCGGAGCACGGCCTTCAACTTCTCGCTGGCAGCGATGCCATTGAGGTCTCGAACGAGCTTGTTCACGAGATAGGCGGCCATTCGGATCTCGCTCCTTGCGGCACGATCACGCTGTTCGTTTCTTTGCTGGATGTTGGAGCGCCACTGAGCCGCCAATCGGTCCATTCGCTTCTTCAGCGCGGGCTGTTCGACGAGTTTTGCGAGTTGCTCGATCTCGGCCAGCGGGTCCGCAAGCGAATCCGCCGAAACGCTCGGTTTCGACGAGGCGAGCGATGTCCATGCCTGTTTGACGAGCTTGAGCCGGGCACGTGTTGGCAGTGAAGGAGCGGCGATCATCACGCGGAAACCCGCGGACTTGTCGGCCCGAGGCCCCCGGTCGCTGATTGGCACATATTCAGTCCGGGCCGAGGCGCGCAGTTGCTCGAGATCAGTTCGGTAGTCGGCACCTTTGAGCGTGAATCCACCCGCCTGCCCGTGCAAGCGAGAGTGCTTGTTCAGCCTGAACGGATCGAGCACGAACTCGCTGGCGTTGCCCAGCATGTCGTGCAGACCGAGGGGATTGGGCTTGAGCAGGCCGATCGCGTTCAGGCGATTGTTCGAGGATTGCGTACCGGCGAACCAAGCATACCTTTCGGGACCATCCGGCATCGGGAATGTCGGTTCCTCGAACTCGCCGGCGCTGACGGCCCCTCCGCCACGCGCCGCGAATTCCCATTCCGACTCGGTTGGAAGCCGCACGAATCCAGGCTGCCCTTCCTCGAGCGGCAATCGATCCTTGGCCTCTTTTGCCAGCCACATCGTGTACCGGTGCGCGAAATCCACCGCATCCGCCCACTGAATACCGGTCGCCGGCAAGGCGTTGCCAGCCTGCGGCTTCAGGCAATTCCCGCGCATCGCCTCGAATTGCTGGTGAGTCACTTCGTACTTTGCCAGCAGGTAGTAGCGCATCGAGGACGTGTCCCGACGTACGAAGCCGCCCGCCATGTAGGCATCATGGTTGCCCTCGAGATAACCGGTCGCCTCGTCCGGAAACCCGAGACTGATCTTGCGGTCATCGAGCGGGCTGAGCGACGGCACGTCAACTCGGCGAAAGGCCATTGCGCCGCCGCAGGGCATGGGCAAGAGCAGATCTCCGTCGGCCGGCTGGGGGTTGAATGCAGCCTGGGGCCAGGTCGGCTTGAGCTCGGCAGCCGTGGCGAGCGCGCCATGCGCCGCAAGCAGCGCCAGACCGAAGCGGCCCAAGAGCCCTCGTACAAATGAATTCCGTGTCGACACGGCGAACTCCTTCCTTGCTAGTGTTCAGATGTCGCGCAGCTCGTCAGCGGCTTCCAGGCGACTCATACGCCACCCGGCCCACAGGGCCGGCAGCCCGGAAACGATACTCGCCCCCAACACCCCCCCCAACAGGTCGACGGAAGAGAGACGAACGACGGCGCCGCCCGCGAGCAGATGCTGTCCGTACCACGCCCCGATCGCGATTCGGGCCACGGCGTAAAGGCCATAGGCCAATGCAGCACCAACGAGCGCGATCGTGCCCGCCTGCATGACCGGAATCGACATCAACCATGACCGACCGTGTCCGAGCAGCTTCAACAGTGCGAATTCGCGTCGTTTGCGATTGATATTGGCCACCTGCAAGGCCGCCAACGAGACGGCTGCGCCGACGATGCCGACCACGGCGATCAGCGCGAAGATCGCGCGCAAATTTCGCTGCATTCCCAGGGCGGATGCGATCTCGGCACTTTGCCAACGCACGGCCAATCCCTGAGCCTGCAGACGCTCGACCAACGCCCCCACGACATGGATAGACTTCGCGTACGCGCGGAATCGCTTGTACGACCGGGGCTGGGCCGGCGCGACATCGAGACTCGACCACTGCGGCTCGGCAACGCCATCGCGCCAGTCCAGTATGGCCAGAAGCAAGCCTAGAGAAGCGCGCGCCGACTTCGTCCCGTCTGCGTCGGCCGGCAACACACTTTGCAGGCGCAGCGGTACGGCGACGGCCTCGCGACGACCATCGAGCTCACGTGTCAGTTGCATCAGGAGCGAATCGCCGATACCGGCGCCGAGCGCCTGGGCGGCCGCCTGCGTGAGCACGACGGCGGCGCCAGTGGGCGGTTCTGCACGGCCCAGCACAGGATCGCCCACGCCACTTGGCACAAGCGTGACATCGACCGGCCGGGTACCGCCCGGCCGATAGAGCGTCACGGCGTTCGCGATATCCCGCGTTTTCGGCGTCACGAAGGAAACCTGCGGCCATCGCGCGACCTCTTCGAACCAGGCCGGGGCCAGCGCATCCGCTGCCGCACCCTCGGAATCCACCAAGAGCATCCTTGGATCCCGCTCCATTCGATCGATGACTGCGTCGATCGCGCCGCGCTGCAGTCCGAGCAGGGTCCACAGGGGCCCGAGCGTAGCGGCTACCACGCAAGCCGCCGCGACACCGATCCAGCGCTCGCGCCAGAGGTCGGAATAGGCCAGTCGCAGCAGTTGTGACAACCGCAGTCTAGGGATCCCGGTCATGCCTCCATCCGGACACCGTCATCGTCGACATGACATTGGACCGTCTCGATCCCTGATTCGGCCAACAGTGCGTGGTCGTGACTCACGATCACCAGTGCAGCGCCGGTCTGGCGCGTATTCTCGAGCAGCAACTGCATCGCGCGAGGGCCGTGCTCCACACCCAGGGAGGCGGTCGGCTCGTCGGCGAGAACCAACGCCGGTCGATGCGACAGCGCGCGCGCAATCGCCACGCGCTGTCGCTGGCCGGTCGAGAGCTGCGCCGGCAGGCGGGTAGCAAGCTCGGCAATACCCAGTGATTCCATCAGTCGGCCGACATGCGCGCGGTCTGGTTTTCCGAGCAGGCGTTGTGGCGCCAGGATGTTCTCGAGCGCATTCAGATTCGGCAGCAAGCCGCCCGTCTGCAGCACCACCCCGATGTGCTGAGCGCGAAAAGCTGTGCACGCCGCCACGCCACCCGATGCCCAGAGGCGGGCAATCGAGCGGCCGAGCAGATCGAATCGCGCCAGCGCGGTCGGTCGGCGCAACAGTGCCAGCAGGTCGATCATGGTGCTCTTGCCACAGCCTGAAGGGCCGACCACACCAAGGACCTGCTCTGGGGCGAGGGAAAGGGCCGTGATCATCAATGAAAACCGATCGTCGAGGCGGCCTTCGCGTACGAATGAGACGCGTTCGAGCTGTAGCAGGTCGGCCATCGACGAACCCGATTCGCCCGCAGGCTTCAGGGCAGGCTGTCGATGGGCACCGGATAGACCTTGTCGCCTTCGCCGCCATCCGGATTGAGCTTCACCCATGCGTCCACGTCCGCATGGAAGCGCTTGTACAGAGCGAGCTTCGCACGCAGGCTTTCCAGGATCTTCTCCGACTTCGCCACGCCTAGATTGGTCCAGTCGTCCAAGGGCATGGACGCTAGGACGCTTCGGTACGGCAACCCCTCGAGGTACTCGCCCATCAGACCGGCCTCGGCCAGGTTCTTTGCCTTTCCCTTGCCGATCTTGGACGGATCACGGCTCAGCGCGACCGCCGCACTGCGCAGCTGCTCGAATAGCGCGGTCGAGGAGATCTGCCCGGCTTCGCCCGCTTCGATCGTTCGACGAACGACCTCGTACATGTCGGATAACTGATCCTTGGTCAAGAGGACTCGAACCGAAAGCGTCGCCCTGATCGGGTCGGCGATGTCGCGATCGCTGGTCCATGCCACATAGAAAGGCGGCGCCTTCTCGCCCTTGACCCGCCCGAGGTAGGCCAGGACCATTGCACGCCCGACCGCGTCCAGGCGCGCTTTCGCCTCGGCCGCTGGATCCGGTTTTGGCGGCGGCTTGGCGACCGGGCTTGCAGGCGCGGGCTGCGCCAGCGCCTGCTTGATCAGGCGCGCCGGCGACTTGACCTGATCGACCAGCGACTTGGCCATGCCAAGGACGCCTTCCTCGAACTTCGCTGGATCTCCGGCTTGAATCGGGAAGTACAGCGCATCGATACCGGGCCAAGCTGAGAGCTGTTTGAATTGCCGTTCGGCCTTGCGATGGTCGGACTTGCCCGCCGGCGTGCGCAAGTGCATCGAATAGATCGCGACCTGCTTTTCGTCCGCTCGCAGGCGCATCGCCTCGGTCGTCAATCCCGTTGTTGCAAGCACCGAGCCGCCTTCGCGCGCGCTGGCGTCGGTGATGAAGACGATGTAGCGCCCGCCGAACTTCGCCCACTCGATCTTCTCGAGCGCAATGTCGATACCGGCGTAGGCATCTTCGGCAAAGGCGCGGGTGGAACTCTGCGTTGCCTTCAGCGCCTCGATCGCCTTGGTGAACCCTTGTCGCCCCTTCACTTTGGCCGGGTCTGCGAAGACCTTTGCCAGGTACTCCATCCCCTTCGTCTTGGCCGGATCATCTTGGAACGCCACGAGCCCGAAGCTGATTCGATCACCGAGCTTCGCCTTCTCGATTTCGGCCAGCACGGTTTGCATCGCCTTGCGGGTGCGCTCGATGTAGGGCTGCATCGAGGCGGTGGCGTCGATCACGAACACGACAGCCGAATTGAAGTTCGCGATGCCGACATTGGCCGGCGGCTTGGCCGCGGGCTTCGGGGTTGCTGTGCTCGGCTTCGCGACGGTTGCAGGCGCAGAATCGACCGTGACCGAGGCCGCCTGAACGATGCGTACGGCCGGGCCTCGCTTGGTCAGGATCTCTTCAGCCTTCAATGCAGGCAACAGATAGAACTTCTTCTTGAAATCGACGGCGGTCTCAGGCTCGATCGCGATCACGGGATGATCCTTCGGCGTGCCCGCGGCAGGCACCGCCGTGATCTGCGAGCGCAGTTCGGCCACTTTCCCGGGCGCGTCGGCCTCGTTCATCAAGCCTTCGATCGCCGCACGATCACGAAAGAACAACACGCGGTCGCGACTGGTGCGCGGTGTGAACGCCAGTACGATGGCATGCTCCCATGGGGCCGTACCGGATTCGGGCAGGTATCCGGTGGTCTTTCCGTCGATCCCCGGTCCCACCAACAGCCAGGCATCGGGACCGAACTTGACCCGCTCGTAGACGAAATACGGGCTGAACGCACCAAGCCGGGTTCCTTTGCTGCTTCCGGGAGTCGGCGACAGGATCGCACCAGGTCGCGTGAGTACCTTCTGGTAGAGCGTCTTCTTTCCGGGCATGAGAAGGGGCGGCCGTGCATGCGCGGCGACGCTGGCGCCAATCAGTCCGAGCGAAACGATTGCCATCAGTGCCCACCGCCCAACCGAGCCGGGACGAACCGGTGACATGGTGTGCGCACGGCGTTTCCAGGTATTCATTGCGATCCCCCCTTAGCTGCCATTGCCTTCGCCGCTTCCGGGTGCCCCCCTTTGGCCGCCATCTCGAGCCATTTCGAGCCATCGTCCGCAGGGTCGGCCGCCTTCGCCTTGCCTGATCGCAGCATCATTGCATAGCGGAACTGCGCTTCAGTGTCACCCGCTTCAGCCGCCGTGCGATACCAGTCGGCCGCACTCTGCGGCGAAGGGTTCGGGAAAGGGCTTCGCTGCGCAGACCAGTGCGCGGGGTCGTAGAGTTCTCCCAACGCGCGCGCGGCCGCTGGATCTCCTCGTCTGGCCGCGTATCTGAGCGCGAGAAACCGGCCATCGCGCAGCGCACTCTTCTGCGCCAGGTTCTCGGCAAGCGCCCTGGCGCTGTCGGCTGGCGGCTCCGCAGCCAGAAACTTGCGCACGCCCTCGAGCGAGTCGATGCTCGCCAGCGCACCGCCGACTGCGCCGCCAGCCGCGCTGCCTGGCTTCTGCGCCGTAGCCGTGTTCGCCGCGTTTTTGTCTGTGTCGGCAGGCTTGTCGGCTTTAGCCTTGGTGTCAGACGGCTTGTCGTTACTCGGGACCTTCGGCTCTTCTTTCTTCTGGGCGTCAGGGGCGTTCGAGGCCAACACCTTCGAACTCGGCTTGGCGCCCGTCAGCCGATCGAACGACATGGGCCAACCGAGCAGGAAGTAGGCCAATGCACAAAGACCAACGATGCCGAGCAAGGATCCGGCAAGCAGTAGTCCCCGACGCGAGCGCGCGGGATCATCCGGTTTCGACGAGGCGGGTACAGGCGGGGCCTCGGGTTCCTTGGCAACGGGCGCCGCGGTGTCGCTAGCAGGCACTCGCGTCTCGGTTTCAGACGCCTGCGAATCGGTCGCCACCTGTTCGGGAACGGCATCGTCGACTGGAACTGTCGCGACTGCGGGAGCCGACTCCGCCCGCCTCCAGCCCTTGGGCGGCGCACTGGGCCGGCGCAGCCCGGTCGGACAGGAAAAGACCTCTTCGACCTGGATCCCGGATTGATCGGCGTCGACCAGAATCAGCCGGTAATTGGTGTTCGGACGCAGGTGATAGGTCACGTTGTAGTCGAGGTCGACGGCGAGCGACGATCCCTCGCGTCGCAGCGCGAACGGGCCGAACTGGCTGCGGTCCGTCTTCCAAGCATCGTCGACGGTCGTCGGATCCAGGTAACGATCGGGCGAACCCGGCTGAGGCAACACGATCGACATGTTCACCGATCGCACTTGTGCCAACATTGATGCGCCTCTGCCCTGGACATGCAGACTTGCCGAGCCGGCCTCGCCATCGGCGCCGGCCGGAATCATCCTGGTCCTCATCGTGCTCCCTCGTCGATCATTTGGCTGGGGCTCATCCCACCGGCGTCGCCCGTGCGTGCTCCACTCGGGACAGTATTTCACCGAGCTCGCGGTTGTCCTCTTCGTTGATCTCGCGTCCGCCCGAGAATGTCATGTTCTCGACGCCGAACTGCCGCAAGGCAACGCCCCAATCCAGAAAGAGATCGCGCTCGAAGAACGTTCGTGTCTTGCCCAGGATCGGCAAGGCACCGTCCGCAATCAGGGCGGGAGCCGGAAAAACGCCTCGCGCCCGCGGCTTCGGCGGCTCGGGGCAGGCCGGCCGCTCCATGTCGGGAAGACCGCCATAACCAAGAAACGACACATAGTCATTGACCATGTTCGAGGCGATCGTCGCACAGCGGTCGGCGACCTGATCCCAGAGCACGCTGGGCGCCGCGACCTGCGAGCGCACACGCTGGGCGATCTGGTCGCCGAGGCGCAGCCGATGCGCACCAACGACCAGTTCGTTGGCCAGGTCCGACATCGCTTGCCGATCCAGCCCGAGCGTACTCATCACGGAATCCTGCGCCGACAGATTGCGGACCCGCTCCGTCCATAGGTTGATGATCTGCGTGGCGAACAAGTCGAAGCGGTCCTTTTGGCGCGCCTTGTGAACGGGTGCGCTGGGGGCGTTCGAATCGGCCTCGGCTGGCTCGTCCGCGGCCCAGGGATCGTCTTCCCACGGATCGCCCTCGATAGGGTCCGCCTGCGCCTCGACTTCGACAATGGGATCATCGATTCGAAGCGATGCGACATTGAGGAAGGTTTCCCGAAACTCGTCATCCGACACCATCATTCGCGACAGCAAGTGCGGAAAATCGCGGAACTCCTTGCCCTTGAACGCACCGTGAAGCCGCCTGCGCAATTGCAGCAAGGCCTCTTCTCTTTCCCGGCGAGAGGCATCGTCGTCGGCTTGATAGAACCGACGCAGCCGATCATCGAGATCCCTGGCCTGGGCCGTCAGGCGGCCCGCCAGCTGCATGGTCTTGAGCTTTGGCGATAGCACCCGCTCGAGTCTTTCGACCAGATATCTCACGCCGCCGTCGTTCAGTGCCATCGCGGCATCCCAGGCGCCTGCCGCGTCCGAGAAATGCTTCTGGCAGGTCGCGGAGTCGATCATCCCTTGGCGATTCGCCTCGATCCGTGCCGCGGCAAGCTTCGAGATTCCGGTCTCGGCTCGCTCGCCCGAGTCGGAGTCGGCATATTCGAAGATGCCATCGAGCTTGAACCCGGGGTTGCGCAAGAAGAGCGTGTTGGAAAACGGCCTACCGTCCCAATTCTGTAGCCAGTCCTCTTGTTTGTAGAGCTGATACATCGACGCTTCGAGTCGCGTGTCGATCCGATTTCTCCAGGACTCGGGCGTGTCGCCGGGCTTCTCGCCAAGCTCCATGTCGAACTTCGTCAGAATGAAGAACAAGGCACACGGCAACTTCGCGCGCGCGTCGGCTTGGGCACCATGCGTATGCGCGACCCAGGTTCGCACGAGCGAGGTCAGATCCTTGACCTCCTGATTACTCGGCGGCATGCACAGCAGCATGCAGGTCAGCTCGCGCTCCTCGGTATAGCGCTGGAACAGATAGGCGATCTTGCCGCGCAGCAACATGTTCCGAACCGCGAACTCGCGCTCGTCCGGCTCGGATGGAAGGTCGATCATCTTCTCGCGCGAACGAGCACCGGGGAAATCGAGCAGGTCGGTGTGCTCGAAAAAATCCCATGGCCGGTCATGCATGACCACCTTCAACTCGGCCACTAGCGCACACAGCGTGGCCCGCGGAAGTTTCACCGGCCTGCCGTCGGTGCCGTCGCCACGCTCCGGAACCACCGAAATGGTGTCGGCCGCATCTTCCTCGGTTCCGAGCAGGTTCTTGACGATATCGACGTCGATGATGCTGCGGTCTCTGGGTACCAGCGAATCGATCGCCGAGCGCGCAGTGGGCGCGTACCCGATCTGGGACAGCGCCTGCTGAAGCAACTTGAAGACCCGCGTGATATCCGGGTTCTGGCCCCAGAGCAATGAGAAAAGCTCGACACGTCCGGTCGCATCGAGACGATGACCAAAGTTGGTCAAGGCGTCCCAGTAGCCGCCGCGCGTCAGGCGATCGATGGCGCTCGAGAAGTTTTCGGCGAAGTACTCGCCAATGTCGAACATCATGATCTCATCGAGATGCGCCTGCGGCGTAGAGGCGATCGCCTCGAGCTTGGCGACCACGGAGCGCACGACATCCTCGTCGGGCAGGTCGAGCTTTCGATTGCCGTGATCGAAATCCGACAAGAAACTGTTGCCCAGGACCTTGACCAGGTCGGTCTCGGAGAGCATTCGCAACTCGACAGGATGAGTCGAGTCGCGGGTACCTTCGACGACCGTGAAGCGCGTCACGAGTCCGGTGGCTTCCTTGCCGCCCTCCGGGTTGATTTCCGCGATGAAGTTCTTGGATGTCCCCGCGAAGTCGACCATCAAGGGCCGATCCTTGCTGCGACCCAGTACCGATACCAGGTATGACTTGCCGGCCTGACTGGGACCGAAGACACCTGCACTGTTGCGTCGCCCGGAAGCCGACGCAAGCTTGCGGGCAAGATTCTCCGCCTTTCGGGTTGCAGCGATCAGCGAGTTGGCTTCATTGGAGACCGAAGTGGCTTCCTGTGCGACTCGCCTGACCCAGGCACGCGCTTCACCGCCCGCGCTCGACAGGGAAAGCGCTCCCTCATGCAGTCTTTGCACGTCTTCTGTCATGGCTCAACTCTCGATCAGAATTCCGGTATCCAACCAGTACCCCTGGTGCTGGCTGATCGTTTGAAGCCGCATGCGCAGATGCGACGGGGGCACCGTCTTGCCATTGCGATCCTCTATTCGACTGATGCCGAGCTCCGGGCTGTCGACGTATTCTTCGCCGGTGTATTCGCGCTTCTTCTTCTTGCCGATTCGCTTGATCGACACGCTCAGCGGCGTCAGCGGATTGAGTCTGGCCGCATGCTCCGGACTCGCATAATCGATCGAGTACAGGCGCGACGCCGGCCACCAATCTGCCTCCAGCTGCCGAAACCCCAGTGGCATCGGCCCACGAAACTCGAAGGGGCGGTCAGGGAGGTCGTAGTCGAGATTGTCCAGGTCGAGATCATTGAAGAACTCGTCGCTTGCATGCAGGCGCGAGGATTGATCGAGTTTTCCAAAGTACCTCGCCGTGGAGCGCGGCTGCAGCAGGCCTGAGCGGAAGTTGAAGTTCGTCAACTGTCCGTCGCCCAACAGGCAAATCATCGCGCCCACCGCCGCTGTGGTCTTGGGGTCGCCAACCGTCGCATGGAAATCCCGGAACGGATACCACTGCCCGACGCGAAACCGGTGCAAGGGCAGAATCCGGTGCGGGGGCAAGGACGCACTCTCGGTGATGATGGCCTGAACCGCCGGCAATCGCGAGGGGCGGCCAGACAGGATCAGCAGGTCACAGCGCAAGCGATTCACGACCTCGCCGAGCGCTTGCAGCATCTCCAAGAAAACGCTTCGGACCGTCACGTCGATCTCGGCCAGGTCGATCGCGAACTCCATGTCCTGCAGGCGGAACTCCTTGGCACCGTGCTTGCCGAGTTCGGCCTCGAAGTAGGCCAGTAGGTCCGAAGCAGGCGCGTTGTCCGGGTCGAAGAATTCCGCGAATGGTCGCACTTCGGTGGGACCAGGCGCGAACCGCTCGTATCCCTCGTACGCGTGCAGCATGCCCAGCCCGATCGGCGCGGCGATCTGCGTCGCGAACTGCTGTCGACGCACGAGTGCCTCGGCCGTCATGTTGCCCCGGTCTCCGCCCAGCAACTGATTCATTGCGAAGTCGGCGCGCTCGCCGAGCCCGAGTTCCCTCAAGCGTCTTGCGACCGGCTTGACCACATGCTCGCGGACCACGCGAAGCAAGGCATCGTCGCCGGCAATGCCGAACCCCTCACGGAACTCCTGGGTCGGAATCAGTGTGACGTTGGCCCCACTGCCTTCGGCAACGATCTTGGTCACCACCAGATCGGTCGTTCCACCACCGAGGTCGATCGTTGCCAGCCGAAGCGAGGATGCGGTCGCCGGATCGGCGCGGTTCTCGGGATGCTGGACCATCTCGAAGAACGAGCGCGCATCGCCCGAGTAGTTGAGCGCGATCTGCGTGTACAGATAGACAGCCTGCGTCGCGGTCGCCTCGTCCCACTGCAAGCGCACTTCGGGACGATACGACTTGCCTCGATCGCTCGCGTCGCTCTCGAGCGCATAGTGGACCGAAGCCCGGCCGTCGGGGTCGTACTCGAGATCGGCCAGACCCAGCGACAGATAGGCCAACTCGCAAGCAGCCTCGGCCTGATCCTGGAGGATCTTTCGTTCGGCCACTGGCATCGCCGTGGGCATCGTCATGATGATCCGCTTCAGCCGGCGCGGCAGATTGGCGTTGCCCGGGCGTCGCAGGCGGTGTGCGGGTGAATTCATCGACGCAAGCGCATGGACGAAGATCTCGGCAAGCGCAAACGCGGTCAGGTTCCGGCGCGAGTATTTCGCTTGAATGGCCGGAAAGCCCTTGTCCGGAAAGTCATCGAGGACCTCCGGGTCCAGCCGGTGCAAGGGGTCGCCCAGGTCGTTGACGAGCGTCGTGAACATCACCCCGGTCGCGAAATCCGACTGGCCCGGCTCACGACCGTTGAACCGCCAGGAATCCCTTCGCGGATCTTCGTCCCACAGATACCGCTTGGGACTCGACAGCCCCGAGGCGCCTTCGGTGCCTGATCGCAACCCCGCCAATCTTGCAGCCTCGACGCCCACTCGAACGACCGTCGGCCACGAAAATGCGCTGGCCCGGCCACTATCGATCGAAAGATGTTCGCGACCGAACTGGGCACGAGCGAACTCGAATCGACTCGGAAATGGATCCTGATACACATGCTCGACCTGCGTCAGGTCGCGCAACTGAAGCTTTACCGCCTTGGTGATGTCTACACCGAGTTGCTCCGGATCCGATTCGATCAACAGCCCGCAGCTGCGTGAGTTGCCTAGGTCCAGCACCAGGTCGACGTCGACGGGCGGGGTTCGCGGCTCGGTGAATCGATCGACGAATGCAAACGACGGCAGGATATCCAGCTCGTAGAGCAAATCGACCAGCGCGATGTAGCGGGCGAGATGCTCATTCGAGCCCTGCATCTGCTCATGGATCTCGTCGTCGGCGAGCCCACGAAACGAGTATTGACGCCGCTTGCGCTCTTCGCGCTCGAGCATGTCCTTGAGCGACTCGAAACACCAGGCACGAACCCAGGCCTCGGCGAAGAACCACTCGCCCTTGTCCTTGTGCCCCGGCAATGCGAACTCGCGGCCGTTGCGCGCGTCCTCCGGTGCCGGCGCCAGATAGGCCTCGTTCTCGACGAATCCGATCAGGTTGGTATCGATCGCGAGCACCAGGCGATAGTGGTACCCGTCCTCATCCGGCTCATCGAGTTTGACCAGCTGCGCCCTCACCCAGTTGGTCGGCCCGCGAAAGAACCCAACGGGCTCTCGCCGAAGAAAGGGAAGCGGCACCCAGACCCGATCGAATTGTTGGACGATCGCTTTCAAATCCACGGCGTAGGACTCGACGCCGCGCGCGTCTTCATCGCCACGGCGAACGCAACGCGGCGGGTCTCCCTGTCCAAGTCGGTCGTGCGGATCGAAGAATCCCCAGTCACCGGGAACCGGAGTGGCCTTGTCTATCGAGAAACCGAAATCAAGGAACTGAACGCCGGTACCCGGAATCAAGGGCACGACCTCCGGGAAATCAACCAGCTCGCTCAACGCCATCTTCGGCCCCCTCTCGTGTGCCTTCTTCGCGCCTATCCCCCAGGGCAGGCACGTGTGTTTGGTATTCTGACCGATCGTCGATCGATCGAAGGGTTCGCGATGAACGCATCGTTTCGGTCACCGTCGGACCAGATCCAGCAAATACCGGCTACCGTCTGGATTGATGCCGAAACACCGGGTCTGACCCGCCGCATCACGTTCGCATTCGATCTTGGGCGCAGCGAAAGACCCGCCATTGCTACAGGGCACTGCGCCTGCGCCTTCGATTCGTAGCTTCTGGCCCTGCATTCCCCCCGTCACCGGGCCCCGGCAAGTCGTTCCGTCGGCGCGACGCAGTTCGATCTCGCCCTGTCCCTTCTCCTTGAATCTCAGCGACATGTCCAGAGGTTGTCGCGAGACCGGGTCCATCAGCGTATCCGCGGGCTGCCATCCCCCCTCCAGATAGCGCATGTCGCGCGCCTGGCCCGGGTCCGTGGGAAGATTCATCGGCGGTGGGTGTGTTCCGGGTGGCTGTGTTCCCGGTGGTTGTGTTCCCGGTGGTTGTGCTCCCGGTGGTTGTGCTCCCGGTGGTTGTGCTCCCGGTGGTTGTGCTCCCGGGGCAGGGTCGGGCATCGGCGGTTTGCCGTCGTCGCCGGCTGCCTTCGGTGGGGCCGGGGGCTGAGGCGGACTCGCGGGAGTCTCGGCGTCCTGCTTCTTGGCCGCACCGGGCTTGGTCGAATCCGTCAGTGACTTGTCGTCGGCGCCGCCAGGCGGCTTCACAGTCGAGGGATCCTTGTCAGTGCCATCAGGCTTGGGCACCGGCGGCGGCATCTTCGCATCGCTCGCCGAGCCGGTCCCGCCCATTGCCCCCCCCGGGTCCTTGGCGCCACCTCGCGGGTCGACCGCGACGCCCGGCCCCGAACCACCACTATCGGTACGCCCCACGAGGCCTGAATCGCGCCCGACCGAAACCGAACCGTCTGCCGAACCTTGGCGTCCCGGACGCACCTGGATGCGGTCGGTCGGTGTGCCGGGCCGAACGCCATCCGGACGCGGAACAGAAGACGGCTTTGCTTGGTGCTGCGGCAATCGAGCCGTGCCTGACGGCGTCAGCATCGGGACCCCCAATCGTGAACAGCCGCCGGGTAGAAACATCGACACGAGCAGCAGCAGCAAGAGCAGAAGCAGCAACCAAAGCAGCCACCACCACCACGGCCGCTTGCGCCTGGAAACGCCGACGACGGTCGCCGGTGCTGTGCCGTCGGCGGGCCCATCGGGATCGACGGCGGCGCCGACCGCTGGCACCAAAGGCGCGGCTTCAGCATAGCGAGGCACGGGGGCGAGGGGGTCTACGCTGCGGCCTTCGAGCGTCTGGAATCCCCAAAAGGCCACGACCGGCTGATCTCCGACGAGATACAGATAGTCGCCTTCGGCCGGCACCTTCATTGCTTCCTCGAGCAGACTCGCGAACGCAAGCCGGTCGCGGCCGCTGGCGTCCGACGGTGAGCCCGCCTTCCGCTTCTCGGCCCCGGTTCCCTCGGGTTCCGTCTTACGCAAGGTCTCGATCAAGCCGACAAGCGAAGAACGAATCGTTACGAGGTCGATGGCTCGGCTCGCCCTCTCCTGTTCACTCAGCGAAGACCAGGATCGCACCTCGCCCTGGACTTCCGCGTTCCAGCGCAACTCCGCCGTATCGGGGTCATAACTGGGCTTGCTGAAGTAGTTGGCGACGCCATCCCCGCACCGTCGCCGCAGCATCGCACGCAATTGAATGTGGCTCTGAAAAACCGGCTTTCCAAAGGCGCCGAAGGGGCGGAATTTCTCGAGCTTGTCGCGCCCGACTTCAGGGCCCACATGCGTTTCAGATCGGTTTTGCCGGTTCATCTTCGCCTCACTGGCAATGCGCCGGCCCTGCGGCCTGGTGCATCTTTTGCTCAAGATCAAGGAGATCACGCGGCGTCAGGACTCTGCCGCCGCCGGCGGAAGCAACGCACGCCAGCTGCGCCCGACTCCCAGCGTCATTCGAGAGATCGACCACGTTGATCGTCGTGTCCGGGTGCCGCGCCTTCACTGCGCGCGCAGCAGCACATGGGTCCTGTCCGCACGAGTCTGCGCCATCCGAGACGACCACGATCACGGTTTCTCCGAGCATCGTCGACGCATTTCCGGCACGGGAGATCGCACGCGCGAGTGGCGTTCCTCGAGAGGGACTGATCGCTTGAATTCGGCTGATCGCATTCTCGCGCTCTCGCGCCGAGTAGAAGCCATGCACACGAATGCTGGCACAGTCGGTGAACTCGACGACACCGGTCTCGACATCCGTGGGCAAGCCCCTGAGCATTCGAGTCGCCGATGACCGAGCCGCCTGCATCCGCGACATCGGTTCGCTTCTGAATCGATCCCGCATACTCGCCGACCCGTCGATCACCATCACGACCCTCGGCGCGTCGGACTCGAGTCGTTCCGGGCAAGGTTGAGGTTTCTTGCCGATCACCTTCGGCGGCGACGCTGGCGGTCTTGGGGCCGGTTTTGGCTGCGGTTTTGGCTGCGGTTTTGGCTGCGGTTTTGGCTGCGGTTTTGGCTGCGGCTTTGGCTCGGGCTTTGGCTCGGGCTTTGGCTCGGGCTTTGGCTCGGGCTTCGGCTCGGGCTTCGGCTCGGGCTTCGGCTCGGGCTTCGGCTCGGGCTTCGGCTCGGGCTTCGGCTCGGGCTTCGGTTGCGGCTCGCACACCATGCGGGACAAGTCTTCACGGCGCTGCCCGAGCGCGCCCGTCAACGCATCAGCATCGGCGCGGGCCAGCGCGATTCGTCGATCGAGCCCGGCATCGACGACCGGCGAGGGTTGCCACCAACGCATGATGGACCAACCCGCGAGTGCCCCAAGGAACAGGAGCACCATGATTGCAAGTAGCGCGCTGCGGCGCCAGGAATGACCGACGACGCTTGGCGACGCCGAAGCGGCTGCAGCCGCGACCGTCGAAGTTTCAGGCCCGTGTGTAGTCGTCAGACCCGGCAGGGGCTTCGACTCACCAGTGCCCCAGACCGCCACGACCGGCTTGCCGGCGACCGAGAAGAGTTGCCCAGACTCGATCGACGCTGCCACCGTGGCGAGCAAACTGGCCGCCAGTTCCGCGTCCGCTCCCTCGGAGCGCATCTGGTCAGCCAGCCCCAGAATGTCTCCGCGAACGCGGCTCGCTTCGCTACGTATTCGGCCCGCATCGTCATCGGGCAGGTCCTCTACCGAGACGACCTCGCCAGCCAGTTCCGTGCGCCAATCAACCGTCCCATCTGACGAGAAAACGGGCTCGGCAAGGAAGGCCGCGTGCCCACGCCCCAGCCGCCCTCTCAGGATTCCCTGGAGCCGCGAAAAGTACGCCAGAATCGATTGCCCGCCATGCTCCGCCCAACGAGCATCCGCCGCCTCTGTGCTGGTCAAGCGCTGCGACATCGAGTCGCGCCCTCCATAGGGTCTACACCGCGGGAAGAAACCGATCGGCAGGAGCGAACCTGCCGGCAGATCTAAGACGCGATCGATTCAGAGATGTCAGTCCGCGAGGTCGCTCTGCGGTCGCCCAGTCTACCCAATAGCTTCGGCCCTGCCGTTGCATGCGAGATCGACGTACTCAAAATTGGGTAGCACTCCGGTACAGACCCGGTCGGTTCGCCTCACGCGGGACGGCGAACCGATCGCCTCGCAATGACCCGCGCCGGATCGACCCAAAGCGACCCCTGTCCGACGCACGATGCCACCGATCCCACCTGCTCGCCGTGCCAAGGTTCTCACCCGAAACGCATCCGACTCACTTGCAATGCGCCGGCGCCATGGCATCGACCGCTGCACGCTCGGTCATTCGTCCGACTTGACCGGCATTGCGTGCCGTGAACACTTTCCCGCCGGTGATACGGGCAATACAGTTGCCCGCGCCGGTACCCGTGATGTCGACAACGTTGACCCGCAGCCTGGGTTTCCGGGCCTTGAGTGCCGCCGCGACCTTGCACGGGTCCCCCTTACAGCTTTCTCTCCCGTCTGAAACCAAGACGATGAGGGCATCTTTCTTGACGCCATCGACCAGTCGCCCGGCCTGCAGCAGGCCGTCGGCCAGGGCCGTACCGCCCGAGGGCCTGATCGATCGAATGCGACCGATCAACGCGGATCGATTGCCCCCGGGGAACCGACCGATCGCCTGCGCCCGCGGGCAATTTTCGAGGGCGACCAACCCGATGTCCACATCACTGGGCAAACGTCGAACGACCGCTTCAGTTGCCTTGCGCGCCAGCGTGATTCGGGTCGGCTCCGCCGTCAGACGCTCGATGTCCGGGCGCCGTCCCGCGATCGAACCGCCTAGCAGCCGGCCGAACATGCCCATCGAAGATTGCGCTTGTCGAACTGCCTGCCATTCCAATACGCGGTCAATTTCCTGCTCTGATGCGGATACGCTGAATTTCATCGACTGCGAGGCATCGAATACCAACGCGAAATCGGGAGCTTCTGTCTTTGGCCGTTTTCCCGGACAAGCGGCCTTCTGAATCGGCTTCGGCGGCGGCCGCTTGTCGTCGTCGACCCGAGCAATCTGTGGCGGCGGCGGCGGCGGGGAGCATTGCTTTGCGATCCGCTCGGCGACTTGCTCGCGCAACCCGGCCAGGGGCGCCTCACGACCCGAAAGAACCGGATCGCCAGATAGTCCCTTGAGCTTGTCGCAATCGTCTCCCGCCGCCTCGATCCGCTTCTTCAGAAGCGCGATCGGGTCCGGCGGTCGCGGTTCACAACGCATGCGAGCGAGGTCGGCTTTGCGTTGCGACAGTTTGGCGGCTGTGGAAGCCGCATCGCGCCGCGCGTTCTCGATCTTCGAATCGAGCGTCCCATCAGCCGACGGATGCGGCATCAACCATCGAAAATAGCCCCACATCCCAAGCGCCAGTAGCAATGCAAGGCCCAGTACCACAAACGCCCATCCGAGACCCGAACGACCGGCCAAACCGGTAGTCGATACGGCCGCCTCGGCGCCACCGCTTGTCGCCGCCGCCGTGGTCGCGGCGGCACTCGTGGCTGCAGCTGGCGCAACGGATTGCCCCATCCCCCAGCCCACCATGACCGGGCGCCCGCCGACCGAATACAGCCGGGCGGTGGCCAGGGACTCGAGCATGGCGTCAAGCAGATCGGCAACCGAACCGGCTGCATCCCCTTCATCGCGGAACGCGGCAACGAGCCCGGCAACGTCGCTTCGGATCTGCTGCGCACGTCGCTCGAGGCGCTCTCTGTCGGCGTCATCGAGCTCGCCTACCGGCCTGACCTCTCCGCCAAGCGCGGTACGCCAGGAGATCCCATCCTGCGAAGGGACGACTTTCGAGAAGAAATTCGCATGGTCCAGGCCGAGCCGAGCCCGAAGAACCGTCGCCAGCTTTTCTCGCAGGTCGATCAGGCGCTGTCCCGAAACCGACCGCCACTGCATTTGCTCGTTGTCATCGCTGAAGGCGACCTGCTGCGCCATCGCTCCCCCCTCGCTCGCATCGGCGCAAAGATCGGATCGGTTCCGAGCCACGGGCCGCGACGCTGACATTTTGCATCGACACGCATCGTGATGTCGCTAGAATCGCCGCAAGGGAGCTAGAAACCCGGGTGGAGCAGATGGCGGAATCGGGGACAGCGGAAAGCAAGAAGCGAAGGGCTTGGCTGCTTCCCATCGTTGCGCTCGCATTGCTTGCGGGCGTCGGTCTTCTTGCATACGACGCCTGGCAGCGCTGGCGAGCCGACCGCCTGCTGGAAGCCACCGAGAAGGAGAAGGTCGCTGTCCTGGCAAAAGAGGTCGCGCGAGGCCAACGCCTGCGTCAGGAACTTGCCTCACTGAAGGACCCAGTCTGCCGCCCAGACGAGCGTCTGATGCTCGACGGACAGGTCATCCTTCCGCCTCGCAAAGGGGGGGCGGACGGCTCGACCACGGCTAAGCAATCCGAGCACCGACAAAGCGCTACACCGCCGAAGCCCAAGAAAGAACCAGCCCCTGCGGCGCCCGCCGTCGGAGCCGGCGCCGGCCCCATGAGCAAGCCCGCGCTGGCCGAGCTTCTCGAGAGAGCCACTGCCTTGGTGCTCGCGCCACAACAGCAGGCCGGTCGCCTTGGCACCGGAAGCGGCTTCTTCATCGATGCTAAGCACCTCGTGACGAACCGCCATGTGATCGAAGGGGCAAGAGACGGCAGCATCATGGTGACCAGCCGCGCACTGGGGCGCCTGCACCGGGCATCGATCGTCGCTGTCACGCGCAGTTCGAATACCGGCAGCGACGATTTCGCGCTGCTACGACTCGCAACCGGTGACGCACCTGGCACGCTCGCACTCGGAGATTCGGTCTCGAAGCTCTCGCCGATCGTCGCCGCCGGATTCCCGGGTGCCGTCATTCGTGGCGACCCGAGCTTTCGGCGCCTGCTTGGCGGAGACATCGCCGCGGCACCCGACTTGAACGTGACCAGCGGTGCCGTTCAGTCATTGCGCGACAGTGGCGCGGGCGTTCCGCTCATCGTCCATACGGCGTCGGTCATCCAGGGCAACAGCGGCGGGCCACTGGTCGACGAGTGCGGCCGTGTCGTCGGTGTCAATACATTCATCTCGGTGGACCAGAAGCAGTCCGCGCGCATCAGCTACTCGCTGCGCACCAGTTCGCTCCAGAGATTTCTGGCGAATCAGCCGGCGCGCTTTATTCGAGACGAGCGGGCCTGCACGCCCAGCTGACATTCGAGCGTTCCTGCCGTCTATGTGCTCAGGAGCCACCGGTCGGTTGGCTCTCATGCCACTCAACGAGCACCACGAGGGAACGACGATGAAGACTTTCAAGGTCTACCAGCACCCGGTCAAGGGAATCGAGACCGTCAAGACAGGCTTTTCCTGGCCGGCTTTCTTCTTCAGCTTCTGGTGGATGGGCTTCAAGCGCTTGTGGCCTCAGATGGCCATGACGATTGCAGCCTGGCTGGGCGCCGAGGCCCTGGGCATCGTCGCGGGAGTCACCCGGGATTCGGGCGCCCACGGCTTGCTCGCGCTGCTCGCCTTCGCTGCTTACTGCGCGATCTGCCTCGTGCCCGGGTTCCTCGGCAACGCGTGGCGAGAACGCAATCTCGTCAGCCGAGGCTACGAACTCGTGCGCACCAGCGAAGCCCCATCGGCCGACGCGGCACTCGCACAGTTCGTCAAGCAAACCGCGCCCGTCTGAACTGGCCCCAACGTAACGAGCGTTCCGCGCCGACCGAAAGGTCGGCGCCAATTTCGTATTTCGCGGACACGAGCCCGATTGCCTTACTTGGGCGGGCGGATCTCTACGCGATACTGCCCCGTCTTCGGTTCGATCTCGAGCGACTCGAGCAGCGACTTCCCGGGCTCCACCGCTTCGGGCGGGACATCGACGTCCACGAAAAACACCGCATCGCGCCGGTATAACCGGGCCGTCAATCCGGCCGCCTCGAAGGCCTTGGCCAATGTCTCGGCCCGGCTACGGGGCGATGCGTCGACAACGACCACGACGGCGGGCGCGTCCCCGCGCCATTGGGGCGGGGCGCCATATACACCGTCGTCACTCCACGGGCGAACCAGAACGACTGCCAGCAGAACCGACGCCGCGATAGCGGCAGGCGCAGCCCAGCGCCAGGGACCAGCCAGCGCGGCAACAAGCGCCGATACGATCCCCGATCTCGCCACTGGCGAGGTCTCGGGCGCGCTGCGCTGATCAGCGGCGGTCGCCGTCGAGAACAGGCCTTCCGAGCGCATCGCGGCAAGCAGGTCGTCAAGCCGTCTCTGGCGAACCTCAGCGGGGAAGGCCGACTCGACTCGCTTCGAAACCTGCTCAGCCTCGCGGCGAATCGCGCCCGAGAGGGCGTCGGCTTCACGCGCGGCCTGTTGATCGGCGACGACGGCGCGCGGATCCGCAAGGCGAGCCAACCAATCCTGGTCAGCGGGACTGGGGACGGGTCCGGTCGATTCCTGGTCATTGCTCATCGTCGGTCCGTTCGTGTCAGAGGCTCAGGCACGGCTCGAGGTAGGGCCGTAGCTTCTTTCGGCACTCGTACAAGAAAGTGCGCGTCGGCCCGTTCTTGCCATCCTTGCCCTTCGATCGACCGAGCATGTCGGCGACCTCATCGATGGAAAGCCCCTCGACGTGCACGTGCCGCACGGCCTCCGCGCAATCGGGATAGTCTTCGGAGAAGGCCGCGAAGCCCTCATCGACACAGTCGTCTTGCGCTTGCTTGAAAACCGCCTCCGGGGTCTCCCCAGGGTTCGGAAATACGTCCTGGGGCTCATTTTCGAGCACGCTGGACATGCCTTTGTGCGCCCGATCCGATTCGGTCTCCGACGCATCGATCTGCCCGCTCGCCTGATCCGGCTTTCGCTTTCGGTAGGTGTCGGTCGCCGCATTTCGAACGATCTGATAGCACCACGTGTAGACGCGACTATCGCGCTTGAAGGATCCAGCGCCGCGAACAATCTTGAGGAATGCTTCCTGGGTCGCATCCCAGGCGTCCGCTTCCGATAGGCCTTGACGAACACAGATCGCTATGAACTTCTTCGCGTAGACCTCGTAGAGTTCGCGCACCGCCCGCTCCGCGCCCGGGCCATTGGACGCGATCTCGGCAAGACAGAACCGATCCCGCTCGTCTCGCTCGCGTCGATCGAGAGATTGCGCTGGAACTTCCGACCTATCATCGTTCATCATCGAAAGGTTCGCTTCGCTGGTAACGAGCCGGATTTTGACAGCTTTTCGTCATTGCCTCGCGGAGTCGACGTTCCCGGACTTGGACCGGGTAACTCGGCGCAATTCGCGCCGCTCGCCGCACCACGGACGTCACTCCGAGATGCCCCCGCCACCCAAGGCGATCACACTGCGTCGCAGCAGCCCATCGCGCGATAGCGCCGCCCGCAGGCGGCGCCATTGACGCTCGAAGTGAAGGGCACGTGCGGCGGGACGCATCGGAAAGCTCGCGAACCCGGGTCTGCGCGGATCGTTAGACGCGGGTTCGGCCGGACGCACGAAACGCAGAAGGAACTCATTGAAAGAGACCGAACCGACGCGCTGCTCACGCGCCTTGTCGGCGGCTGTACGCCGGCCAACTCGACGGTCTCGAAGGTGCTGGACCATTGCGCCGCGTCCTTGTGCGGGAAAGTCGTCGAAGTATCGCGAATGGGCGCACCAGGACAGGCGGCCCATTCGCATGCGGGACAGCGCGCGTCAGTTCCCGGTCACGACGGCCAGGACATCGCGGCTGACCGTCGGCTGGCCAGGCGCGGCGATGATCAGTGACGCGGGCAGCCCGGCGTCCAGATCCTGCGACAGACTGATCGTGGTCTCGAACCGAATGGCCGTCTGCAAGCCCGCGAAGAGCCCGACCACCGCTGGCCCGTTTACGAACGATGCGTCCGCCCCCGTTCGATTGGCGAGCGCGAGCAGGTCGGCCGCGGGTGCGGATCCGGCGGTGTCGGCGGGATCGATGCCAAAGCCGATCGTGTAGACGGGCACGCCGGCCGCCGTTGCGGTCGCGATCGCGTCGTCGAGCTTGACGCTGCCGCTGTTGTTCTCGCCATCGGTCAGCGCGATCACGATCCGCCGGGTCGCCCCGCGGACCGCGACCCGCTTGACGGCATCGTCGACCGCGGTGAACAGTGCCGTGTTCCCCGACAGCGGATAGTTTCCGACGGTGGACAGGCCCTTCGATTGCGTCACGGGATGGAGGTCGTCCCCGGTCGCGCGCCAGAACTTGGAATAGCGGTTGTAGTAGTCGATCGGCAGCCTCAGCGCGTCAGCGGACAGCGTGAACCCCTCAGGCGCATAGGTGTAGTTGGTCACCGTGCCCCCCGCCCCTCGAAACGCGCTGTCGAACCGGGCGTCATCGAACCAGAAAACTCGGGAAGAGAACGCGCTGATCGCGACTTCATCGGTCGGCTTCTTACCGTCGAGAAAGACATGCGCTGCGCGGGCGACCAATTGGTAGCCGGTGTAGCTCGGCTGACTGGAATCCCGCCCAGGGTCACCCACGCAGTTTGCTGCGCAACCGCCCATCGAAGAGCTCGAGTCCATGACCAGCACCGTCGAGAATGGCGTGGCATTCAAGGCATTTCCGTCGGCTCGCACCGACAGAACCGGTATCGATCCTCCCCCCTGGATGACCGAGACACTGCTCGAAGACAGGCCAAGCACCGCCTTCTTTGTCACGGAATCCACGACCAGGGCCGACAAGCTTCTGGGGCCGGCTCGTTGGACAGCCGCGATCTCGAAGCGGGCACCAGTGGGCAAGGCCGAGGCGACGAAACCGGAATCCAATTGACCAGATTCCAGCACGAGGGGTTGATGGCCCGCAGGCGAGATCCGCACCGACGAGACCTTGTCGGAGGCCAGCACGTCGAAGCGTCCGCAGGCATCGGTCGTCGCCGTGGCCTCGACCGCACCCTCGGCATTGAGCAATTCGACACTCGACGAAGCGGCGGGCTCGTAGCCGTCGGGCACATCCGGACAGACGCTGTCCTTGACTGAGCGAACAGCCGCCGATGCGGGGCGCAAGGCCTTCGTCGATGTCGCGCCGAGCGATTGCGGGGTGACCACGGTTGCGCTGAGCTGGGTCGAGGCCGCAGGCGGTTCGGGGGTGGCACTCGGGGACGGCCCCTCGCCGCCGCCACCGCAGGCGGCAAGGGTCGAAGCGATTGCGAGCGCAAGTGCGCTCGACGCAGGCCGGGCGAGAACGCATTGGGAGTTCGTCAACATGGTCATTTCCTCGGAAGTAGGTCGGCGCAGCGCACCGGCAGAGCCCGATAAGGGGCAGGCGACATCAGCCTTCAAATGAGAGGTCGATGCACCTATGACGCATGAACTTGCTCGATGTCAGGCCTCGCGACCTCCGAGACCCTTTGGGGATCCGACCGGTCAGCGTCGAGGCGCTATAGCCAAGCGCCCATGAGCACGAAGGGTGCCCAATAGAAGGGGTGCGCGAAGGGCGCTCGCGAGTCGGCCTCGAAGGTCTGGGCGGCTCGCGACCCGGCCGCCGTCGCGCCGCGACGACTCGACGCCACCAGCCCGACTGGCGGCGAAGCCGCCGTTCGAATCCGGCCTTCGATCATATCGACCTGCGCCTGCCTGAGCGCGCGTGCCGTCGCCATGATTCCCGACTTGCCGACGCCATAGAATCGCCGCATGAACTCGGCCGTGCTGGCATCCGCAACCGGCCAGAGGGTCGCCAGCACCTGCCTTGCGCCTTTCGCCTGGGCGGTGCGTCCCAAGCCATCGATCTCGTCTCCCATGCCCGCGCCGGCGCCCGAGTCGCAGGCCGAAAGCGTCAGCAAATCGGCGCTCCGGAGTGACAAGGGGCTACGGCGGAACTCGGCCAGGCTCCAGGTACTGCCATCGCCCAACAGGAGCCGGCTCTCTGCCTCGCTGAATGGATCGAATCGGAAATGGCTCGCCACGTGAATCGCGCCCTTCTGATTGCCCAAGGCCCGGGCAAAAGCCCGGCGCGTGAATGCCGCATCGAGATAGATCCTCCCGGGCACGGCGCCATCCGGATTGCCCGGCGCCTTGACGATCGCGTGAACTTCGCGAGCAACGCCGGGTAGCGCGGGATACCCCGCCTGCGCCCGGGTTGCGCCAAACGCGGTAACAGTCGCAACCGACCATGCACCCGAGGGTTCCGCAAACCGCGCGGCCCCGGTATAGGAAGCGGTTGCGAAACGCTGCGCCAGGTACTTTCGCCCGTCGAAGAGCACGCCGAACGGCACGTAGCGAAGCGGGCCATCCAACGAGGTGAGCAAGACCTCCACGTCCGCCGCTCGGATTTCTTCGATCATGGGATCGACCAGAACATCGTAGAGCGAACGGGCAATCGGGCGAGGATCCTTGGCAGGTTCGCGCAGCGCGAGCCGAAGGTCGAGGATCCTCTGATAAAGGACCTTGCGATCGATGGGAACGAACCGCGTCCGAAGCCCGCCACGGCTGCTCAGAATCAGGAGTACGCCATCCGGTAGCGTCGCGGTATGGAGCAAGGCCAGCCCCGAGCGCTCGATCCGATGGCCTGGCGTGCTTGAATCCGCTCGCAGCCGGGCGTCAGCGAGAATCCTGGATTCGTATGTCGAGAACGCCTCGCGAAGCGCCCGAATCGCCTCGTCGAACGCTACCGCGGCAGCCTCGCGATCGGCCTGTGCTTGTCGACGGTCGCTTGGACTCGAGCTCGGCCCCAGCCCGCGCCAGCGAGTCTCTGCAACTGACAAGGTATCGCGGGCGCGCTCCATTCGTCGCGACCATTGATCCTCGAGCGGACCGAACGCCAGGCCCTGCCCCGCACTCGGGCCCCCGGCGTCACGTCGCGTGTACTCGACATACTCCTGGTCCTTGAGCAGATCGAGAACGCGTTGGGCCTCGCCGATGCGCCCGGCCTCAACGAGCCGCCGCGCCAACTCGGTGTAGATATCCCTGACCTGCTCGAGAAATCCGCGCTGCTCAGTCGCGTTTCGAAGGCGAATCCGCAAGCTCTGCAGGATATTGACCGCCACCTTGCCATGGTAGATCGACAGCGACAGCGCGCGGCTCGGATCGTTTGGCACAGGCGAGGTTGGCGCATAGAAGGTCATCAGCCGCCTGTGCACGGAAGCGGACAGAAAGGGCAATCCCGCTACCGCAGCGAACCGACTGGCCCGAAGATAGTCCTCTTCGGCCGATTCGCGTTGGTTCATGCCAACATGCGAATCGCCGCGAACGAGCAAGGCCTGGACGAGTGCCGAATCCATATCGGCTCGAGCCCGCTCGAGGGCGGAGATCGCCGTGGAAATCATCGGCCGCGCCTCGGCGTGGCGCTGCTGTCCGTTCAGGAAATCGGCCAAAGTGGTCATCATTTGTGCGGTCGCCGGGTTCACGGAGCCGTAGGCAGACTCGAAGATCGAAAGTGCCCGACGATATGTCCGCTCCGCCGACCCCGGGCCTTCGAAGCGCGCGAGCGCAATGAGCGTCTCTGCGTAGGCCGGATGGGCCTCGCCGTAGCCCGACCGGGTCAGAGTCACGAGTTCCTCGGCGCCTCGGCGCGCATCCTCGATCCGGCCCGTCAGTTGCCACAGGGCGTTCCGAATGGACAAGGTTTTCAGCAGATCCAGGTGCTGTGGCCCCTGCACCTTCCGTCGGATCTCGAGAGAGCGCTCGATCTCTAGCCTGCATTCGGATAGACGCCCGAGTTCACAAAGCACCGCTGCGATCGAATCCAGAACATCCGCGACCAGAGGGTGATCGACGGCCCGAAAGGCGTGGCTCGCTTGAATGGCCACCGCGAGCTCGTTGGAAGCCGATTTCACGTCTCCCTTCTGAGACAACACGGCGGCGAGCAGTGCGTGATCGAGCGCTCTCTTCGGATGATCGGCAAGATGCCGATCCTCGATTCTTAGAGCTTGCGTCAGGAGGGCTTGCGCGTCGTCGAGCCTTCCAAGCTTTTCGTAGAGCTGCGACAGATTGCTCATCGCGATCGCCGTGAGCGGCGATTCCGGGCCATGCGCGACTCGGCTTAGATCGAGTGCACGGATAGTCGCCGGCAAGGCCTCAGCGAACCGAGCTTGGCCGCGAAGCAACTCTCCCAAGTTGTTCAACAAGGTCATCTGAAGCGATCGACCCCACGACGTTCGAGCTTGCCCGGAGTCATCGACAATGGTCAAGGCACGCCGGAAGCCGATCTCCGACGCGCCGACCCGGCCCTCGTTGAGGTCCAATCCGGCCAGGTGCGACAGACTCAGCGCAACGTCGATATGGGCGCGGCCGAGCGCACGCTCGTTGACCAGTAGCGCTCGCCGATAGTGCTCTCGCGCTTTCGCGGCGCGCCCGAAGTCCGATGCGATGCGTCCGGCATGCGAAGACAACAGCGCGACTCCCGGGTCCTCCGGCCCGACGGCGGCAACGGCAATGCGCACGGCGTCGTCGGCAGCGGCAATGGCGGCCGCCTCGTCGCGTTCGCGATGGAGTCGCCCCGCTTCGTCCATTTTGGCGGTCGCCTCGTACCATCGGTTCGCCCGCTCGGCATACCACGCGCGGATCCGAGTCACCGTCTCGACGCGCCAGCCGTTCTGGATGAAGCGGTCAAAGTCGTGCAGCCCGTTCTTCTCGAATTGGTCCCGCTTGCCAACGAGCGCCACCGTATTTGCGTAGTGTCGACGCGCCCGTGCCTCGTCTCCCGACAATAGATAGGCGTGCGCGAGCATGAACGCCAGTGAGGCGCGAGTCGTGTCACGAACCGTGCGCCCACGCACGGACTCGAATCCACGTCGGCATTCCTTGACGGCTTCGAAGAAGTGCGCTTGCTTGATGAGATCCGCACAGGCTCGACGCAAGGCTTCGGGCGAACTCGTCGACGCGACGCCATCCCACTTCGGCCCGTTCTGGAGCCTTACCGGCGGCGATTTGGATTCGATTCGGATCGACTGTGCACTCGCGCTCGCCGTGAGGGCAATTGCCATCGCCAGACCCACGGCCCGAACTCGTCTGAGACGATCTCTGAGTTCCCAAAGCAAGATCACTTCTCCTGTTACTTGATCTCGAACAGCAGCGCCTTCATGCCGAGTCTTGCCGGCACGGGCACCCCGCTACCACCCCGGAGCATCTCGGCGTCGCTCCCGGGGCCGAAGCCTGCCGCCGCGAATGCCTCGGCGGTCTGCGCGTCGGTTCCAGATTCACCCCGGACTCTTGCCAGTGTCGGTTGGGCCAGCCGCCAGCACAGGTCGGCGCGCTCGCCGTTCGCACGGGCTTCGAGCGCGATGAGCACGAGCCGCTCGAGGCCCTTGGTGTCATCGTTGATCAGGAGATCGACGGTCGCCTCGTTGCCGGGATGCAGTCGGTTGTTCTCTCCCGAGTTCGGATAGATGCAGCCGATTCCGTAGCCTGCGTCCAGGTAAAGAGCGCTCAGGTCGATCGGGACTCGTCCATCGTTGCGTAGCCGCAGGCTGACGAGGTCGTCGCGAACGAAAACCGGACGGCTCAACGGATCGATGCCCGATACCGCGTTGCCTCGCCGCAGCGTCATGCCCGCCAGTGAGAGTCCCACACCAGTCTCGGTGACTGCCGCCTTCTCGGTTAATCTGAGCAGGTTGAGCGCCTTGCCGATGCGTCGCAGGCTGTCATCGAGCTTCGGGCCGAAGTCGGTCTGTTCGATTCGAATCGAATGCCGTGGATCGGATTCGGACTGCGAGACTTTGTGCCGCAATCCGCCCCGAGGTATCAACCATAGCTTGCCCGCCTCGACCCGAAGTGCGAGGTCGTAGGCTTCGTTGGCCGCGACGAAACGCACGCGGATGCTCCCGAGACCATCTCGCTCGATGCGCTCGATCTGACGGGCCACGGCAAGATCTGCGGCGGTAGCGCCTGCAGGTGCTCGAACGATCCGTAGCACGAAGGCGAGGTCTTGCCGGAACACGCGCGCGAAGCTACCCCGTGGAATATCCCCTACGGCCAGCGCCGCTTTCCCTTGGTGGGCGATCGGCTCGAGCCGGCTGCTCCCGATATCAGCCGCGGTGACCCTGACAAAGCCGAGCGCGTCCTGCGTCCGATCGGTCGGCCGCGCGACCAACGCCAGGATATGGCCTTGGGCGAGTTGATTGACCTGTCCGGCCCGGATCTGGAATCCTCGACGGGTATCGATCGGCCATTGCTGCACCATCTTACCGACCCGGATACCGAAGATCGGGGCATCGAGGTGTGTGCCGGTGAACTGTGGCGTGGGCATCGAGCGATTCATCGCCGCATATCGATGCAGCACGAACTGGCCCAACTGGCGGTAGCTGACCCCCTGCAAAGATCCGATCGCATCGGCAAGCACCCAGCCGAACAAGCCATAGGGCTTCTGTTCGGAAGAACCGGCTGGCAATCGCTCCTCGGGCGTGCGCTCCGTTGTCTGGGCTGCATAGAACGCAACATAGCCGCCTTGGGCCGAGGGACTGCCGGCAGTTTGATTCCGCGCGTTCGTGGCCGTCTTCGATCGCGGCTGACGAGCGGCTTGCGCGACAGCTTCGTCTATTCGTGCCCGAGGAATACCCAACGATTCGGGGCTCACGTCCCGATAGCGCACCGCCGGATCACCGGAGCGCATCAGCGTCGTCGAATGGCAGGCATCGAAGACGGCCCAGACGAATACCCCGTTGCGCCGCATCGCGTCGAGTCGCTCGACAAGCTCGTAGTCGAGAATCGCGTTCTCGACTTCCGATTTGCCGTCCACCCAGCGCGCGATGTCGTGTGGCAGAAAGATCTCGTGCAAGCCGTCGGGTTCGTCGGCGGCGTGGGGGTCTCCGGGCCTGACCGGCACTTGCGAACCATGGCCGGCGAAGTAGACGAACGCGAAGTCGCCGCGCGTCGAGACTTGGACCAACCGGTCGAGCTCAGCCAGGATGGCCCGGCGGGTCGGGAGCGCTGCGCCGGGCACCTGATCAGCGAGCGTCCGGATTCTTGCGGACTCGAAGCCTCGGTCCCCGAGAACACGACGGATCAGCAAGACGTCGTTCTTGGGGCCCTCGAGCTGCTTCGACGAATCGAGCCGCGGGTAGCTCGAAACGCCGACCAGCAACGCTCGAGAAGTCGCGCCGGAGATCGGCGCATAGAGCGCCGCCGACACCATTGCCACAACGGCGAGTCCGCGAACGGCTCCTCGCCGCCGCTTCGGCTCGGTGACGTGCGCCGCGTCGCCTCGCCGGAGGCGAGCACCTATGAATGAATCACTGATAGTCATGAGGCCCTCTTATCCCACCGGATAGCCGGCAACGAAGAATCTTTCTCGTCTTCGAGGCGAGCTGTTCGAGCATGCTACGCCGCGCGCGCGTGGAGCAGCCCGAGTTCGTTGGGTATGCGATAAGAATACTGCCGCCGCCGAGGCGCGCTCAGCGCCGGCCCTCGAACCGCCGGGTGCAACCGAGCACCGACCCCCCAAAATGGGGCACTCGCTTTCGGTCTCGCCACGGGCAACGGCTCATCGACCGGCTCATCGACTCGCGCGCTCTCGCGGCCGTGCGGTGCGCGCCCGCCGGTAGCAGCTCGTCCGCGCTTCGAGCGCAGATTGGCGATCCTTCGCGTAAGCAGTGCGGAAGACCGCATCACATCGCCGAAGCTCAACCCGATACTTCGTCGCCCCCGTATCGGTGCGCGGGCGTGCAGAAGACCCGGTTGCGCTGCTGCGTACAACGGCTCGGTTCGGATTGCTCGGTTGCTGACCGCTCGGACGGCCCGCGAGCGGCGCTGCCCGAGCCGCCTTCCTCGTGGTCGATATTGGATTTCGGGCCGCCGTCGACCCGCCGTGGCCGGCAGCCCAGGCCCTGCGCTCCGCGAGATCGCGCTCCTTGCGATAGACGGCATAGACCGATTGCGTCGCCTTGAGCGCCCCGAGCAGCGAAGCCTGGGTGACCCAGACCATGTCGACGTCGTTATTGGCCCCGAGATGCTTGCGCATCGCGCGAATCCAGGCGTCGTACGTCGGACGGGCCGAGGCATGTATCCCGCCGTCGAACGCACGGCCCCCATTGAGCAGTGCCAAGAAGGTATGGATGCCCTTGCTCTGCTTGGACCAGCCGTTCGAGATGTATCCGGCCGCCAGTTGGATATCCTTGGCGAGAAGCAAGTCACCGAGCTCGTCGCCCGCAGCTGACTTCTTGTCGGGCGTGGCAGTAAAGTAAGCCTTCCGAGCTTGGGCGAGTTCGAGCTGCCCCGCAGCCGCGGCGCGCCGATAGTCCATGGCTGACCTGCCGGCCGACACAAGCGAGCGTTGGATGTACGCGCCGATTCCGGGGCGACCAATCCAGTATTCGGTCACGACCTCGGCCGACGCCTGGATCTGCGCACCAAGACTGACCAACAGGACGGCAATCCACCGATTGCAACGGCCGACCAGGCCCCGAGAGGTCCGCAGCCGCGACAAGCACCGAATCGTCCAAGAGCACAAGCGTCTTGCGAGCACCCGGGAATTGCGCTTGGGCTCGCGCGTCTGGAGTCGTGTTTGCGATGTCATCTTGCCCTCCGAAGGGATGTGGCTATGTCTATGTGACGACCTCGCGGCGGGAATGTCAGGACTGCAGGCGGGAAAACCCCGCAGACCGCCGGAACCGGCGCGACAAGCGCTGACATTCCCCACCCCCCGCCGTCTATTGGCCGAGGGTGCAGACGCACTGCACCTCGCCAGCTCGAAACCTCTGGAGGCCATGTGATGAACAGCAAGATATTGGTTGCCACGGCGATCGCGAGTGCAATGCTCTGGTCGCATACCGCGCAAGCCAAGGGCAAGTTCCGGTTCGGTACCGACGAACAGGTGCGAACCCTCTCCGAGCGCGTCATCGCGGGACCGAACGGCGGCAAGTTCCGGATCGGGCACCTGGTGACCGTTCGCCATTTCGGTTTGCCATACTCGATCTCCAGCAAGGGCTATGTACTGACCCCGGTCGGTGACGCGTCGAAGTACATCCCCCTCTACGAGGACAATCGGCTCACCAGGCTCCAGGCCCGGGGTATCGTCCCCAAGTCGCTGCCCGCTGCCAGGCTGAGCAGCCTCGACTACCTCTGGGGTCACGCGCTGTGGGTAGCGCTCGCGGGTTTGATCGGCTGGATCGGATTCCAGGTTCGACGTGAGAGGCGCCAGGCTTCTCGGCCGGGTTCGGTCACGAGCTAAGGCAGCCATCGACAGCACGGGTGCGAGCCTCACATGGCCGCCCAGCGGGCATGTGAGGTTTCTAGATGTCGGTGGGCGGGAGCGTCTGTGCCGCATGAACGGCCCGAAGCAATTGAACTTGGCTGCGCAGCACGAGCTTCAGGTTCTCGTAGGCGGCTTCCTGCTCGGGGTAGCGTCGCCTGGCCGCCTTGATCATCGGCAGGATGTGGGTCTCGGACTCCGAGATATATTCTTGTTGCTTCGCCAAGCGGAAGACGCCCAGCATCGTTTGCTGGTTGTTGATCCGATCGCCGCCCTTGACGACACTAGCGATCGGACAGTCGAGCATGGCTTCGAAGTACTCCTCATCCGCGAGCCGGCGGCCATTCAATACCTTGGTCAGACGTTTCACAGCGTGCGCGACCCGGTCCCCGAAACGGTTGGCCACGTCGTCCAACGAGACTTCGTAGTCTTCGACGGTGTCGTGCAGGAGCGCAGCCGCAATGGTCTCGGCTGGATACATCAGGCTCTTCGATAGCGTGCGCACATATAGTGCGACATCGATCTGGTGCATGAACTCCGGTGTCACACCGTCCTTTCGGGTGCCCTGGTGAAGGTTCGCCGCGAACTCGAACGCCTTCAGTGGCACGAGGTAGCGCGGATCCTGGTCCGCGGCCCCCTGAAGCAAATAGCGTAGGGTGATTCTGAGCTTTCGAAATTGTACGGGTGGTTCAGTCATCGGAATATTCGCCTGATTGCGCATGTGCCGGCTGCTCGTCCGGGATGCGCGCAAATGTTCGTTTCCATCGTCGATCGAGAATATCTCTATCAGGGTGGAACAGGGGCACATGTTGCGGGTTACGCCCTGCCCCAACGCCCCGAACACTGTTGTAATACCCAAGCCACGCCATCGACCCACCCGCAGAGCACCCGATGACCCCGCCCCTCCTCCCCCTTCAATCCCTGCGCAACCACTGCACCCCCGCCGAGTGGCAGACCCGCATCGACCTCGCCGCCTGCTACCGGCTGCTCGCCCTGTACGGCATGGACGACATGGGCGCGAACCACGTCTCGGCGAGCGTTCCCGGCGAGGAGGGCGCGCTGCTGATCAATGCCTACGGCATGATGTACGAGGAAATCACGGCATCCAGCCTGATCAAGATCGATTTCGACGGCAATGTGCTGCAAAAGGGCGACTTCGGCGAGCTCGACTACGGGATCAACCGCGCCGGCTACGTGATCCACAGCGCGGTGCACCGGTCCCGCCCCGACCTGAAGTGCGTGATCCACACGCACACCTGGCCGGGCATGGCGGTGTCCTCTTTGCAATGCGGCCTGTTGCCGCTGAACCAGACCGCGATGCGATTCCTGCGCATCGCCTATCACGACTACCAGGGCGTGGTGCTCGACACCGCCGAACAGGCGTCGCTGCTGGCCGACCTGGGCGACAGCGAGGCGATGATCCTGCGCAACCACGGCCTGCTCACGGTGGGCACGACGATCGGCGGTGCGTTCAACTGGATGCACCGGCTCGAGCTCGCCTGCAAGGCGCAGCTCGCCGCGATGGCCTGTGGCACGCCGCTCAACCCGGTGTCCGACGCGGTGCTCGAGGCCACCTGGAACAACTATCAGCCGAACACGCGCCGGCCCTATGGCGTGATGGAGTGGCCGGCGCTGCTGCGCAAGCTCGACCGGCTCGACCCGGGCTTCCGGCACTGAGGCGGCAAGGCCCAGGCGCATCGCACAATCATTCGCGGTTCCGACTCCATGCAAACTCCCGACCAACCCGTACTCCGCGATATCGTCCTCGTCGGCGGCGGCCACAGCCATGTCGTCGTCATCAAGCGTTTCGGCATGAAGCCGGTGCCGGGCGCGCGCATCACGGTGATCTGCCGCGACACGCACACGCCCTACTCCGGCATGCTGCCCGGCTACATCGCCGGACACTACGACTACGACGACGTCCACATCGACCTGCGCAAGCTGGCCGAGTTCGCCGGCGCCCGCTACGTGGCCGACGAGGTCGTCGGCATCGACCGCGCGGCCAGGAAGGTGATTCTGCGCAATCGTCCGCCGATCCCCTACGACGTGGCGTCGATCAACATCGGCTCCACGCCGCAAGTGGCGCAGGTGCCCGGTGCGCTCGACCGCGTCGTGCCGGTCAAGCCGATCAATCGCTTCAACGAGCGCTGGCTGGCGTTGCTGGCGCGGGTGCGATCGGCTGCAGGGCTGCGCCGGATCGCGATCGTGGGCGGCGGTGCCGGTGGCGTGGAGACCACGCTGGCGATGCAATACCGGCTGCGGCGGGAGCTAGTGGCGCTTGGTCGCGATCCGGACACGCTCGAGTTCCATCTGTTCACGAGCGGCGACGAGATCCTCGCCACCCACAACCGCCGGGTGCAACAGGCCTATGAGCGCATCCTGCGCGAGCGCGGCGTGACGCTGCATCGCCGCGCGGCGGTCACCGAGGTGCGCGGCGACACGCTGGTCACCGCCGACGGCACACAGATCGACGCCGACGAGATCGTCTGGGTCACGCAGGCCGGGGGCGCCGCCTGGCTGGCCGACACCGGGCTCGCGCTCGACGCCAATGGTTTCGTGCGCGTCACCGACACGCTGCAGACCGTGACCGACCCCTCGCTCTTCGCGGCCGGCGATGTGGCTTCGATGGACGGCTATCGGCTCGAGAAGGCCGGGGTGTTCGCGGTCCGCATGGGGCCGCCGCTGGCCGACAATCTGCGCCGCGCCGTGGCGGGCCAGCCGGTGCTGCCGTACCGGCCGCAACTGCACTGGCTCTCGTTGATCAGCACCGGCGATCGCTATGCGGTGGCCTCGCGCGGGCCCATCGGCTTCGAGGGCGGCTGGGTCTGGCGCTGGAAGGACTGGATCGACCGCCGCTTCATGCGTAAGTTCACCGAGTTCGAGCCGATGGCCGAAGGCGCCGTGAAAAAGCCGCCCCGGCAAAGCCCGATTCCGCTGAACCCCGACGAGGCCACGCAGGCGCTGTCGGCGATCGCGATGCGCTGCGGCGGGTGCGGCGCCAAGGTCGGCGCCAGCGTGCTCTCGCGCGCGCTCGGCGCCATCGCACCGGTCGAGCGCGACGACGTGCTGATCGGCCTGCACGCGCCCGACGACGCCGCCGTGGTGCGGGTGCCGCCGGGCAAGGCGATGGTGCACACGGTGGATTTCTTCCGCGCCTTCGTCGACGACCCCTATCTGTTCGGCCGCATTGCCGCCAATCACTCGCTCGGCGACATCTTCGCGATGGGCGGCGAACCGCAGTCGGCCACCGCGATCGTGACCGTGCCGCCGGGCATCGAGGCCAAGACCGAGGACACGCTGTTCCAGATGATGTCGGGTGCGGTCGAGGTGCTCAATGCCGCCGGTTGCGCACTGGTGGGCGGCCACACTGGCGAGGGCAAGGAGCTGGCGCTGGGCTTCGCGATCAACGGCCTGATCGACGAGGACCTGCATGCGGTTATGCGAAAGGGCGGCATGCGCGCGGGCGACGCGCTGATCCTGACCAAGCCGATCGGCACCGGCACGCTCTTTGCCGCCCATGCACGGCTCGCGGCCCGCGGCCGATGGATCGATGCGGCGCTGGCCTCGATGGACGTCTCCAACCAGACGGGCGCGCGCATCGTGTTCGCACACGGCGCCACCGCCTGCACCGACCTGACCGGCTTCGGCCTGCTGGGCCACCTGGTGGAGATGACCCGTCCCTCCGGCGTGGACGCCGAACTGGACCTGGGTGCACTACCGGTGCTCGAGGGTGCGCAGGAAACGGCGGCCGCCGGCATCCTCAGTTCGCTGCAACCGGCCAACGTACGGCTGCGACGCGCCTTGCGAAACCAGGCCGAGATGCTCGAGCATCCGCGCTATCGCCTGATCTTCGACCCGCAGACCGCGGGCGGCCTGCTCGCCAGCATCCCCGCCGATCGCGTGGATGCCTGCATGCGCGAACTGCGCGAGAACGGCTATCCGCACGCGGCGGTGATCGGACGGATCCTGGCCGCGGGCGATGCGCTCGAGCCGATCGTGCTGAAGGCGTGATCGTGCCAACGGTTTGAACTCCCAGGACGTCTCGAACGAAGATGCCTCGCGACAACGATATCGCCCAGCCTCTGCCCAATTGGCCCGCCGCCGTCACCACCCTGGCCGACGTTGCCGCGATCGACGCGCTGGCTGCGCGTGCAAAGACCCCGTGCGGCGAAGGCGACATGGTCTGGCGCATCTGGGGCTTGCCCGATGCCCGGCCGCCGCTGCTGCTGCTGCACGGCGGCTCGGGTAGTTGGACCCACTGGGTGCGCAACCTGGCGGCGCTGGTCGCCACCGGACGGCAGGTCTTCGTGCCGGATCTGCCCGGCTTCGGCGAATCGGCCACGCCGCCGTCGGGCGGCGACGCCGACGCGCTGCCGCCGATCCTGGAGACCGGCATCGCCCGACTGGTCGGTGATCGACCCATCGATGTGGTCGGGTTTTCGTTCGGCGCGCTGACCGGCGGGCTTTGGGCGGCCGACCATCCGGATCGCATCTCGCACCTGGTGCTCAGCGGCGCGCCCAGCCTGAGCACCCAGACCTTGCCCGCGCTGGACCTGCGGCCATGGACATCAGCGCCGGCCGGCCCCGAGCGCGACGCGATCCATCGCCACAACCTGCTCGCGCTGATGCTCGCGCGCGAGGACTCGGTCGATGCGCTTGCGATCGCGCTGCACGGGGCCAACCTGCTGTGCGACCGGATGCGTAGCCGCCGGATCTCGCGCACCGACATCCTGCGCCAGAAGCTACCGGCCTATCGGTGCGCGCTCAGCGGGATCTGGGGCGCGGAAGACATCCTCTACCGGCATCGACGCCCGGTCGTCGGCGAGGCGCTCGCCCGCGCGCCCCGGTTCCGCTCGCTGGCGATGATCCCCGGCGCGGGACACTGGGTGGCCTACGAGGCTCATGCGGAATTCGACCGGGCCTTGCTGCGCGCCCTCGACGACGATCGGGATCGAACCGACTAGCACTGCAAGCATGCGCACGGGTCGGCGTCGCGATCTATCCTGCGATGGCGGCCGTCATCGTGCGCTCGAAGTGCGCCAGCGCCGGCTCGTTTCGTCCGAACACGATCTCGTCGATCGCACCACCGTCGAAGCTGCGTTGCGAGGCCTCGCCGATCGGGAAGTCCTCTTCGAGCACGGTGCGCACGGTCAGGTCCATGTTGCGCTCCCAGTGCCGGCGCGCCGAATCGGTCGTGACCGGCTCGGGCGTGTAGAACTCCAGGTGCACGACACTGCGATCGGGCCGGCCGTCGCGCGGGAAGCAGCGCCAGACCTCGGCATGGTCGATCTGCATCACCAGCACGGTGTTCGGATGCAGCACGTACACCAGGGCCGTGTGGCGGACCAGGTCCCATTGTTCGCGCGGCACACCGCGCAGCTCGACGATGCTTCGTCGCGGCAGGGTCTCGCGCAGGTGCGGCCCGAAGGTGTCGAGCAGGCACAGGTTGGGAAAGAAGATCGGTGCCACCGTGTCCCGATGCAGCACCGCGAAATGGTAGGGCTCGAGGAAGGTGTCGATGATGAGCTTCCAGTTCATCTCGCACGCGATGCTTCGGGTCTCGTAGTGGTGGTAAGCGGCAAAGCCGTAGCTCGCCAGCTCCTGGGCCAGCCCGCCGAGATCGGCATCGATCGGCGCCTCGCCCCGGGCGCGCGCCCAGATCAGGCCGTCGCGCTCGAGCGCCGGCAGTTCGCGCAGCCCGTAGCGCGAGAGGTCCAGCCCGTCGAAGCTGGCGCTATCGGGCACGGCGAGCAGGCGGCCGTCGGCCGCGAACGACCACGCATGGTAGGGGCAGGATCGCGCAGCGCCCATCTGCCCCTCGCCATCGAACAGGCGCGCGCCCCGATGCCGGCAGGCATTGGCGAACGCACGCACCCGACCGTCCTCGCCGCGGATCATCACCAGCGGCACGCCGGTGTTCTCGTCGGTGAAGAAGCTGCGCGGTGCGGGCAGTCGAGCCGAGAAGCCCATCAGCACCGGCTCGGTGCGGATCAGGTCGGCCTCGCGCGCCAGCCGCGCCGCGTCGGTATAGGCCGACACGGGCTGGCGCATCGGCGCGTCGGCCATTGTGGTCGTGCCGGCGTCGAGATGGGCGAGCACGCGTTCGACGAGCGCGATCTGGGTCTTTCTGTCCATGCCGGGGGCCGAGAACTGACGGATGAAAGCGGCGGCGCGTCTTAGAGAAAGACCGTGCCGCCGTCGACCATGATCGTCTGGCCGGTCACGAAGCGGCTGTCGTCGCCGAGCAGGTAGACGACGGTGCCGGTCAGGTCCTCGGTCTCGAGGTTGCGCGGCAACGACTGGTTGCCGGCAATGACCGCCGCCGCACGCTCGAGCTTGTCGCCGAAGAACTCGCGCGTGCCCTCGGTCATCACGGCCGACGGTGCCACGCAGTTCACGCGGATCCACTTGCGCCCGAGCTCGCGCGCCAGGCTGCGGGTCATGCCGATCACGGCGGCCTTGGAGGTGGCGTAGTGCACGCTGTTGGGCATGCCGTAGACGGCCGCGAGCGACGCGATGTTGACGATGCTGCCGCCGGTCTCGCGCATCGGATCGATCACCGCCTTGCAACAGCGCCAGATGCCCGACACGTTCACGTTCATCACGCGCTGCCATTCGTCTTCGTCAATGGCGTCGAACTTGGCACTGTGCAATCCGCCGTAGAGCGCCGCGTTGTTCACCAGGCCGTCGATGCGTCCGAAGGCATCGAGCGCGGCCGCGGCCATGGCCTGGCAGGAGGCCGTGTCGGCCACGTCGAGCGACACCCCGAGCGCGCGACCACCCGCGGCCTCGATGGCGCCCACGGTGTCTGTGCAATCACGAATGTCGGCGGCGACCACGCTGGCCCCGAGCGCCGCGCAGCGCTCGGCGTAGGCGCGGCCCAGCCCGCGTGCCGCACCGGTGATGATGATGGACCGGCCTTGCAGATTGCTCACGGATCGCCCCTCTCGATGCGGTTGAACGTCGGGGGAAAGCTTACCGCAATCGGGCACTGCCGGCCCCGATGACGCCGGTATCGACGCGTCGCCGTCAGTGCCCCTTGAGCGGCGCGCACTCGAGCTGCAGGCCCTTGAGCCACAGGTCGCCGACGACCTGCACGCCATAGGCGGCGGTGCCTGCCGGGCAGGCGGTCTTCGTGTACCACTTCTTGCAGTTGGTGCGCCGCTCGGTGAGCTCCGCGCCGACATTCTGGAAGCGGCCGTCGGGGCTGACCTGCACCGCATAGGCGGTGATGCCCTTGACGCGCTCGTCGTTGCTCGAGCGCTTGTCGTTGCCGCAGACCTTCACCGCGTTGATGAACTTCGGCAGGCCATTGGTCTTCCAGCCGGGCGCACGCGGTATCTGGTAGTGCAGCTTGCGCAGGCTCGAAGCATTCAGCGCGCAGCCACCCCCCATCTCGAAGGTCTTGGCCCTGAACTCGTAGTCGTATTCGGTACCGTACTGCGCCGACGGCTTGGACCCACGCAGGCGCGCCGTGTAGATCTTCAGGAAGCAGGGCTTGTCGTTGCGCTCGGACCATTCGATGCCATAGATGAAACCGCGGCGGTCGATCCAGAACGGATGGCTGCTGGTGCTGTGCACGCCGGAGACGCGAGTGCGCTTGGCCTTCGAGGAATTGGGATCGGCCTCCCAGGAGACACTGGCCGCCGCGCCAATGACGGGCGCGCAAGCCAGAACGCCGATCAAGCCCGCGCGGATCGCGCCACGAATACCGTCTGCCGTCATCTGCTGTTCCTCCGCACTCAGAAGCTCTTCCGAATGGCCGATGCTAGGGGTCGCCTGCGAGGCTGTCCATCCCATGAATACACGAGCCCCGACAGCGCGTCGTGGCATCGACTCAGCCGCCGGCCACGCCCTGCGTGTTCACATAGAGCGCGTACAGACCCTGGCTCGCCGCCATGAACAAGCGGTTGCGCGCACGACCGCCGAAGCACAGGTTGGCACAGCGCTCGGGCAAGACGATGTGGCCGATCGGCGTGCCGTCCGGCGCGAACACCATCACGCCGTCGTGGCCCGGGCCCATGCCCCAGCCGGCCCACAGGTTGCCGTCGACATCGCAGCGAAAGCCATCGGGCGTCTGCGCCGCCTCGCACTGGTAGAAGACGCGGTCGTTGCAGAGCGAGGCGCCATCGTCGCCCACGTCGAAGACGCGAATCCGACGCGGCATCGCGCCGGACTCGACCACATAGAGCCGCTTCTCGTCGGGCGAGAAGCACAGGCCGTTGGGTCGGGCCACCTCGCTGCACACCACCGTGGCGCGACCGGTCTGTGCATCGACACGATAGACATGGGTCGGCAGCTCGGGCTCGGCCTTGTATCCCTCGTAGTGGCCAAGGATGCCGAACGGCGGGTCGGTGAACCAGATCGAGCCATCGGACTTCACGACGATGTCGTTGGGTGAATTGAGCCGCTTGCCCTCGAAGGAATCCATGATCACGGTGATCGAGCCGTCGTACTCGGTGCGCGTGACCCGGCGCGCGCCATGCTCGCAGGTCAGCAGCCGGCCCTCGCGATCGCGCGTGTTGCCGTTCGCATAGTCTGATGGCTGGCGGTAGGGCGCGACCGTGCCGGTCTGCTCGTCCCAGCGCAGGATGCGGTTGTTCGGGATGTCGCTCCACAGCAGGCAACGCGCATCGCCGAACCAGACCGGGCCCTCGGACCACCGGCACCCGGTGGCCAGCCGCTCGACGGCGGCGCTGAAGATCACGTAGGGCCGAAAGCGCTCGTCGAGCACGCGCACGGCCGGATCGGGGTAATGCTCGGTGGGCTGCCACATCGGGGCCTCCTGGATGATCCGGGTCGGGCCGGGTGCCCGACGCAGTCGGTGTTCGAACCCGATGGCTCAGAGATCGAACAGCTCGCGGCCGCTGAAACCCGGCATCGCATAGGCGACCCCGCCGTCGACGGTCAGCGTCGCGCCCACGACATAGTCGCCCGCGCGCGAGGCCAGGTAGATCGCGGCGGCCGCCATGTCTTCGGTCTCACCGACCCGCCGTGCCGGCACCGCCTTGGCCGTGCCTTCCGGGTTGTCGCGCGCCTCCTTGTTCATGTTCGAGGCGAAGGCGCCGGGTGCGATCGCGGTCACGTTGACATGGTCCGCGACCAACTTTGCCGCCATGCGCCGGGTCAGGTGAATGATCCCGGCCTTGCTGGCCGAATACGAGTAGGTCTCGCGCGGATTGACGAAGATCCCGTCGATCGACGCGATGTTGATCACTTTCGCCGGGCGCTCGGCGCTCGCCGCTGCGCGCAACTGCGGTGCGAGCGCCTGGGTCAGGAAAAATGGCGCCTTCACGTTCAGGTCGACGACCTTGTCCCAGCCGCTCTCGGGGAATTCGTCGAAGGCCGCGCCCCAGGCGGCGCCGGCATTGTTGACGAGAATTTCGAGCTTCGGCTCGCGCTCGGCGATCTGTGCCGCCAGCGCACGAACGCCATCGAGCGTGGACAGGTCCGCCTCGAGCGCGATGCACTGGGCCCCGCCGGCCGACAGCTCGGCGGCCGTCGCCTCGCAGGCGGCCCGCTTGCGCGCGCAGATGTAGACCTTGGCGCCATAGGCGAGAAAGCCTTCGGTGATCATGCGGCCGATGCCACGGGAGCCGCCGGTGACCAGCGCGACCCGGCCATCGAGCGAGAACAGATGTTTCATGTGGACCTCCTCGGTTCGGCGAGCCGCGATGCGGCTCCAGAAAGCGATGATCGGGCGAGCCTCGTCACGGGGCCGATCAACCGCCGGGGTTGGGGTAGCGCGCCTGGATCTTCGCGATGGCCGACAGCGTATCGGCGTCGAGTTCGAATTGCCCCGCCGCGATGTTCTCGGCGAGCTGCTCCATCGTCGTCGCCCCGATGATCGTCGAGCCGACGAACCAGCGACTGCGTACATAGCCGAGCGCGAGCTGGACCAGGCTCAGGCCCTTTTCGCGCGCGAGCGCCGCGTAGGCATCGATCGCCTCGACCACCATCGGCAGGCGAAAACGCTGGCCCAAGGTCTCGAAGGCCTCGAAGCGCGAGCCCTTCGGCAGCGCCCCGCCCAGGTATTTCCCGCTGAGCATGCCGCCGCCAAGCGGACTGTAGGCGAGCACCGACATGTTCTCCCGGAAGAGTGCTTCGGCGAGATCGAAGTCGGCGCTGCGCGAGACCAGGCTGTAGCTGTTCTGAAGCGTCACGGGTCCGGGTACGCCGAGCTTCTCGGCCGCCCGATGGAAGGCCGACACGCCCCATGCCGTCTCGTTGGACAGGCCCCAGTGGCGGATGCGCCCCGCCTCGATCATCGCCGCCATGCCCTCGACCTGCGATTCGATCGACGGCCCCTCGCGTTCCTTGGATGGATCGAACAGGCCGGGACCGAAGGCCGGGATGTTTCGCTGGGCCCAGTGGATCTGGTAGAGATCGATGACGTCGATCTTGAGCCGCTCGAGGCTTTGGCCGACCGCCTCGGCGATGTTCGCCGGCGTGATGTCGGTCCGTCCGCCACGAATCCAGTCGCGCCGCCCGGGACCGGCGATCTTGGTGGCGATGACCAGATCGCCCCGGGGGCGCGAGCCGAGCCAGTTGCCCAGGAAGCGTTCGGTGCGCGCCTGCGTCTCGGCTCGCGGCGGCACGGGATACATCTCGGCGGTGTCGATGAAGTTGACACCGTTGGAGACCGCGTACTCGAGCTGCTCGTGCGCCTCGGCCTCGGTGTTCTGCTGGCCCCAGGTCATGGTTCCAAGACAGATCTCGGACACCTTCAGGCCGGTACCCGGCAGTTCGCGGTAGTTCATCGCTTCCCTCCGTTCGCAGTGCGCGCATCGCGCGCCGAAACGACGAAGGGTAGCCGAATCAGCGCCAGCCGCGATGCCAGCCGCGCTGGCGGTGGTGCCAGCCCCAGCCGCGACGACCGTGGTAGCTCCAGATCCAGCCGACCCCCGGGGCCGGATAGCCGGGGGCGACATAGACGACTCCGGGCGGCACGATCACGCCGGCCGGCGCCACCGCAGCGGGTCGGTGCACGGCGGCCGGATACACCACGCATCCGCTCAGGACCAGGGCCGCCAGGGCGGTGGGCGCACGGCGCAGCGCCGGTCGGATTCGTTCAAGCATCTCAGGCTCCTCGGGACCGATCGGGTCGGGTCGGGTCGGATCGCGCCGCAGGCTCCCGCTCGGCGGCACGAGTGTGGCATCAACGCGCGAGCGGCGAAATCGGTTGAACCACCGCGTGCCTTTGGGCCGGCGGCCCGAACCACGCGCGAGATCGCACAATACGGGCCTGCCAAGAGGAGAGCCGACACGCCATGACCACCGAAGCCCTTTTTCGCGACGATGCCTACCTGAAGGAAACCGAAGCCACCGTGATCGCCGTGGGCGATGCGGGGATCGAGCTGGACCGCACGGTCTTCTACCCGCGCGGCGGTGGCCAGCCCGGCGACACCGGCGTCCTGGTGCGCGCCGATGGCAGCGAGCTGGCGATCATCGACACCCGCAAGGGCGAATCCCTCGAGGCGATCGTCCACGTGCCGGCCGCCGATGCCGCCTTGCCCGCCATCGGCGAACGGGTCACGGTCCGGCTCGACTGGGCGCGGCGCTATGCCCACATGCGCATCCATACCTGCCTGCATGTGCTCTCGTGCGTGGTGACGGCCCCGGTGACGGGCGGCAACATCGCGGCCGACAAGGGCCGGCTCGATTTCGACATCGACATGAGCCTGCTCGACGCCGATCGCATCACCGCCGGGGTGAATGCATTGATCGAACGCGCGGTCGACACCGAGACGGTCTGGATCACCGATGCCGAGCTCGACGCCCAACCCGAGCTGGTCAAGACGATGAGCGTGCAACCACCGCGCGGCGCCGGCCGAGTAAGGCTGTTGCGGATCGAGGGCATCGACCTGCAGCCTTGCGGCGGCACGCATGTGCGCAACATCGGCGAGATCGGACGCGTCAAGGTGCTGCGTATCCGCAGCGAGGGCAAGCGCAACAAGCGCGTGGAGATCGGCTTCGACGACGCCTAGCGGGCTGTTGAAATGCCGCGCGGGCGCCCGATCCGCCGGCCACCACAAGCCTATAATCGGCGGCACTTGACTTGGTGGCCTGGCCCGATCACAGGGAGGTCGTCGCGATGACCGATCCAGTCGATGCCCTGATACTCGACCTGCTCGAATGGATCGGCCCACACCGGCGCCCGTACGCCGAAGTGCTCGAAGCGTGGAAGACATCGTGCCCGCGACTGCCCGTCTGGGAAGAAGCCAACGCGCGGGGATTCATCGACCACCATCCGAATGATGGCGGCCGCACGTCCGTCTCGGTATCTGCGAGCGGCCGGCAAGAACTCGAGCACCAGCGCTCGGTGTGCTTTACCCCGATCCCTGCCCGACCCTGATCCGGCCCGGGCCGCCCAACGCCTCGACATTTCAGGCCATGCCGATCGGCGGGTCGAGCGAATCGCGCACGGGGCCGGGCCGCGCACGCATCATCTGCTCGAGTTCGTCGCGCACCCCACGGTAGGCCGGATCGGCGAACACGTCGTTCATCTCCTCGGGGTCGTTCACGAGGTCGTAGAGCTCGCCGGCGCCCGATTCGAGCTCGAAGGTGGCCTTGTGGGTGCGGGTCCGCACCGTGCGCAGCTTCAGCGGCACACCACAACGCGACGGATGCACGTGCCATTCGCTATAGGCGACATCGCGCGGCGCATGCTCGCCGGCCGCCAGCGGCCGAAGACTCGTGCCCTGCTGGATGAGTGCGGGCGCCACGCCGGCCAGGTCCAGGAAAGTGGGCGACAGGTCGAGCGTGGACACCGGCTCGCGAACCACGCCGCCTTCGGCCACGCCGGGGCCACGCATGATCATGCCGATGCGCAGCAAGTCCTCGTAGGGGATCGGATGCTTCAGGTACAGGCCGTGGTTGCCGAGCAGCTCGCCGTGGTCGGTGGTGAAGACCACTAGCGTGTCGCGATCGAGCCCGAGGTCTTGCAGCCGCGCCAGAACGCGCCCGACGCCGTCGTCGATCATCGAGATCATGCCGTAGTAGTTGGCGGTCATCGCCGCGAGCTGGGCGTCGGTCTGGTCGGGCATTCGCGACAGCTTGGCGCGGAAGTTGCGCTGGCTCTCGTGCAGCATCTGCGGCTCCGACTCGAGTGAGGCGCGATGCCACCAGGCCCGCCGATCGAGATCGCGGATACGGTGCCTGGGCAGCGGCATGTCGGCGGGGTCGTACAGATAGCTCCAGGGCGCCGGACAGTCGAACGGATGGTGTGGGTCGCCGTAGGACACCCACATGCAAAACGGTTTGTCGGCATCCCGGTGCCCGAGCCAGTCGATCGCGCGCTCGGTGGTCCAGGTCGTGCCGTGCCAGGCGAGCGGCAGTGCCGAATGCCAGGTCTGCGCCGCGCCGATCTCCGGTTCGAGCGAGCTGCCCCAGAGTCGCCAGGTCTCGCTGCCCTCGCCGCGCCGCACGAACCAGTTCTCGTAGTGGCCGACGACCGGCGCCTTCACTTCGCTGCTTCGGAACATGTGGCCGAGCACCGACAGCTCCGCATGCTCGAAGCCCATGTACGGCCCCATCCAGCCGCCCTCGTAGAGATCGACGCTGTGCCGATCCTCCGGCGTGCCGGTGGGCGCGAAGGTGCGCCAGGTGGAGAAATGCGCCTTGCCGATGAACGCGGTCTGGTATCCCGAGCGCGCCAGCGTGCCGGCGAAACCCGCCTCGCCGAGCGCCGGGTCCAGGTCCACGCCGTTGTCCCAGACGCCATGCGTGAGCGGCAGTTGCCCGGTCAGGATCGACGCGCGCGAGGGCTGGCAGACGAGGTTGGGCGTGATGCAGGCCGAAAAGCGCGTGCCCTGGCTCGCGAGGCGGTCCAGGTGCGGCGTGCGGATATGCGGGTTCTCGAAGCCGTAGCAATCGTGCCGTTGCTGGTCCGAGGTGATCAGCAGGATGTTCGGCCTGCGGCCGGCGCTCATGTTCATGTCGGGCACTCCTGGGGGCGGTCCTCAGCTGGCACGGGGCTCGAGCACGCGCCGCGTCGCGAAGACGTCCGGGGCGAACCCCCGACCCCGGTGTCGCAGGCGACGCTTGAGCACGAGATCGAACAGCCAGGCATTGTGGCGCCGAAGCGTTCGCAGCGTATCGACGTCGGCATCGGCCAGATAGCCCTGGCTCGCCAGCTCGCGCACCGAGAAAAGCGGCATCGCGCCCGGAATCGGGTGGTCGCTGCCGTAGAGCAGGCGACGCTGCCAATCGCCGCCCACCGCGCCGCGCTCGAGCAGCGTGGCGAGCACCGGTCCCGAACGTGCACGCTGGGGGATGGCCGACAGATCGCCGAAGAGCCGGTCGCGATAGCGATCGTCGGCCATCAGGCGCTCGAAATAGGTGAAGTTCGGCCGTGCAGGCGCGTTCGGCCCCCGGTCGAGATCGGCGCCATGGCCCATCGTCGCGCAATGGGCGACGATGACCTTCACCCCTGCATCGAGCGCTCGGCGCAGCCGCAACGGATTGCCGAGCGCGTCGTCGCCGGCGGTGGCGCGCTCGTCGCCCCCGTGGGTGATCAGCGGCAGGCCGCTCGCGGCCAGCGCGCGATAGATCGCGTCGCAGCGCGGACTGGCCGGATCGATACCCTGTGCCTGGGGAATCCACTTCAAGGCGCGCGCGCCCAGGCCGCGCACGCGCGCCAGTTCTTCGAGCGCATCGCCGCGATGGGGATGCACCGATGCCGCCCAGGCGAAGCGATCGGGCCAGATGCGCACCGCCGCGGCACAGGTGTCGTTGGAGACGCTGAAGTGGGTGCGCTCGGGCTTGATCCGACCACGCTCGTCGTAGAAGTCGTCCATCGCCAGCAACATCACGCGCGCGCCCGGTGGCATCGCGGCCAGCCGCTCGACCAGCGGGCCGAGAAACGCACGCACCGGGTCGGTCGCTTCCGGCGCCACGCAGGCCGCGTTGTCCTGCAGCCGAGCCTGCGCGTACATGACCGGCCAGGGCCAGGGACCATGCAGGTGGATCGCGGTTCCGACCGGAAGCAGGTGCGCGTGGACATCCCAGAGGGCGGCGGGATCGAGCCCGTCGAGTGCCGCGCGAACCAGTGGATCGGCGCGCCAGCGCTCGGCCTGCGGGGCGAGGCAGGGATTGAGAAGCCCCTCGTCGGGCCACAGCGCGAGCGCACCGGCCGTGCCCAGCCCGGCAATCCCCGCGAGTGCGGCGAGCAGCGGTCGGCGCATCGGATTCATCGCCGAATCATTGCACAATCGCCTCGTGCTGACCGAGCCCGTCACCCTGCCCCTTTGGGCCTTCATCGCCCTGAGCGCGCTCGCGCTTTGGAGCCTGATGGTGCTGCTGCTCGCCCCGGGCATGCGCTGGTTCCTGCGTCGGCGCGTCAATCGGATGATCGATCACCTGAACCGGACCTTGTCGATCGGCCTGCCGACCTTCAAGCTGACTCGACGGCAGGCGATCATCGAACGCTTGTTCCACGATCCCGCGGTCCAGGCGGCCATCGCGCGGCACGCCAGCGAGTCCGGCGAACCGATGAACGAATTGTGGCGACGCGTCGACGGCTATGTGCGCGAGATCGTGCCGTCGTTCAACGCCTACCTCTACTACCGGATCGGCTATAAGCTGGCACGCACCGTGGCCCGGACACTTTATCGGGTACGGATCGGCTTCGCCGCCGAGGACGCGCTGCGCTCGATCGCCCCGGATTCGACCCTGGTGTTCGTGATCAATCACCGCAGCAACATGGACTACGTGCTCGTGGCCTTCCTGGCGGCCGAGCGCGTCACCCTGTCCTACGCGGTCGGCGAATGGGCGCGGATCTGGGGCCTGCAGCAACTCGTTCGCGCCATGGGCGCGTTCTTCGTGCGGCGCAACTCCGGCGATCCGCTCTATCGCGTGGTGCTGTCGCGCTACGTCGGGATGGCGACCGAGGGCGGCGTGACCCAGGCGATCTTCCCCGAAGGCGGGCTGACGGCGGACGGGCGCCTGCGCCCGCCGCGATTCGGCCTGCTCGACTACATGCTCAAGGGCTTCGATCCGAGACCGGGCGACGGCCGTCGCGACATCGTGTTCCTGCCGGTCGGGCTGAACTACGACCGGGTGCTCGAAGACCGCACCCAGTTGCTGAAGCTGCGCGACGACGCCCCGAGGACCGGTCGTACGGGCGCCGTGGCCAGGACGGTGGGTTTCGTGGCAAGGCAACTCGCCTACGCGATCAAGGGTCGCTGGCACCGATTCGGTTACGCGTGCGTGAACTTCGGCGCGCCGATCTCGATGCGCGCCTGGTGCGCGACGCACGGTACGGATTTCATCGGGCTCGACGACGACGCGCGCCGGCAGGCGGTGACCCGGGTCGCCGAGCACCTGATGACCCGCATCGGCGCCGTCGTTCCGGTCTTGCCGGTCTCGTTGCTGGCATCGATCCTGATGCAGGCGCCCGGCCGCGGCTGGACCGAACTCGAGCTCAAGGCCGCGATGCTCGATCGGATGGCGATGCTTCATGCCGCGGGCGCACACACCTACCTGCCGCGCCAGGACCAGGACTACGCGTTCGGCGTCGGACTGCGGATGCTGGTGCTGCGCGCGATCGTGATCGAGGCCGACGAAATCTACCGGGTCGCGACCGGGGCAGACGACATTTTGGCGTACTACGCGAATGCGATCGGGCATCTGGCGCCCGAGGTGCCGACCGATCAACTCGACCGGGGCCGACCCGACGGACTCAGAGCGGATCGACGATCCTGATCATGCCGCCGCGCGACGCGTCGCACCGTTCGCGAAACGCGCGGGCATGTACCTTCGGCGGCTGCGGACGATCGAAGACCGCACGCGAGGCCGCACGCAGCATCTGTGCCTCGCGCTCGCCATAGACGAACCAGCGCACCGCCGGGCGCATCCCCATGACGACGATCAGATCCTGCTCCAGGCGATCGAGAAACTGCGACGCTTTCATCCCGGCGTCGCGCGAGCGCGCGGCATTGCCGATGAAGTCCGCGCCCTCGGCGCAGTCGCGTGCCGTCAGCGTGGGGGCTGGCGCCTGCCGCGGCGCGCGCTCCATGGTCGGCGTGGCATGCGGCGCCCGCGGGCGCTCGGGCAAGCCGGCGGGCAGGCCCGAGGTTCGGGTATCGGCAGATTTCGCGGCACCGAGGGCAACCGAAGGCTTGGCAGACGGTAGCGACGCCACGGCGCCAGCGCAGTACACCGCGAGGCTCACGACGAGCAGCGCGGATCGGGCGATTGGACGGACACTCGGGCACATGCGCCCATGTTAGGCGTCACGCTGCCCCCGGGTCGCGACCGTCGGTCGGCGAACCGCGCTCAGTCTTTGCGTTCGGACACTCGGATGCGGCCGACACGTCGACTGCGGCGACGCAACAGGACGAACACGACGACCGCCGCCAGGATCGGCCAGAGATGATCCGGCTCGCTTAGCAGATGCCGTATCGTCGCGACGAACGACACCGGGTGCTCCCCCGTGTGCGCCGCAACAAGACCGGGGGACAGCGCGGCGAATGCCGCAGCGGCGACAAACGGCAACCGCCGCTCCACGACGCGTGCGGCCGACGCAACAGATCGACGAAAGGATTGGAACAGCGGCTTCATGCAAGCTCCTTGGTGATCCCGGGACTGCCGGCCGGCTCGACGCCGAGCCCCTCGCGTTCGATGAACGCGATCACGGTGTCGAGACCCTCGCCGGTCTTCAGGTTGGTGAACACGAACGGCCGCTCGCCGCGCATCCGGGCCGCATCGGCCGCCATCACGTCGAGCGAGGCACCCACATGGGGCGCGAGATCGATCTTGTTGATCACGAGCAGGTCCGACTTCTGGATCCCGGGCCCGCCTTTGCGCGGAATCTTCTCGCCGGCCGCGACATCGATGACGTAGATCGTCAGGTCGGACAATTCGGGGCTGAAGGTGGCGGCCAGATTGTCGCCACCGCTCTCGACGATCACGAGTTCCAGACCGGGCAGGCGCTGCTGCAGGCGCTCGACCGCTTCCAGGTTGATCGAGGCGTCTTCGCGGATCGCGGTATGCGGGCAACCGCCGGTCTCCACGCCCATGATGCGCTCGATCGACAAGGCATCGTGGCGGGCGAGGAACTCGGCGTCCTCGCGGGTATAGATGTCGTTGGTGACGACCGCCATCTGGTGGCGATCGCGCATTTTCTGGCACAGCGCCAGCGTCAGCGCCGTCTTGCCCGAGCCGACCGGACCGCCGATACCGACCCGAAGTGCGTGGCGAAAACTCATGGACTCTCCTTTGTCGCTTTGCGCCGGCTCACGACCGGAACAGGCGCGAATACTGGGTCTCGTGCCAACTGCTGGCCAACGCGAAGCCGGGCGCGAAATTCGACCAGGCCTCGGGGGCCATCGCCTCGCAGCCATCGATCACCTCGGCCAGCCGCGGGATCAAGCGAGCGAACAAGCGCTGGCCCGCCTGCTGCCCCAGCGGGACCGCCTTCAGGGCCGCCATGACCTGGTTCTCCAGCCAGGCCCAAAGATAGCCGTGCAAGGCCGCATCGGGCGGCACGCCAAAGCTGCGAGCCGCGAGGGCCCAGGCCAGCGGCAGCCCGCACGGCTCGCTGCGCTCGAGCAGCGCACGCACGGTGGCCGCGACATGGGCGTCCGCACCGTCGAGCCCATCGAGCAGCTTCAACAACGAATAGCCCATCTGCTCGGTCTCGGCACGCAGCTCCCGGGTCTCTCGCGAGGCCAGGAACCGACGATGCAGGTCGAACGCGGCCGCATCGCGACCATCGGCGATCGCCCGGGCGATCGACAGGCAGATCGGTGCATCGAAGCGACCGATGCCGGCATCGAGCAGGTCCTCGATCCAGCCACCGGCGTCCGCCTCGCTTCGGATCCAGCCGCGCTCGACGGCGGTCTCGAAGCCCTGCGAATAGCTGAAGCCGCCGATTGGCAGCGCGGGGCTGGCCAGCCGCAGCAGCGACAGCAGTGCCGCGCCGCTCGGCGCACCGCTGCGCGCCGACCCGACACCGGTGCCGACACCCGGCCCGGTCGCTTCGAGCGGACGGTCAGGCGGCATCGCGACCCTTCCGGTCCGCCAGCAGATCGTGGATGCGCGGTTGATGGCGTCGATCGGGAACGGCCTCGCCGCGTTCGTCCGGACCCGGGTGCCGGTGCCCGTGCGAGGGGTCGTCGTGGCCGTGATGATGATGGTGATGATGACCGTGCGCATGCCCGTGGCCGCCGGCACCACCGACCTCGTGCGAATAGGCGCCCGACTCGGGCTCGAAGGGCGCCTCGACGGCCACGACCCGCGCGCCCAGGCCTTCGACCATCTGGCCCAGCACATGGTCGGCTTGCAGCCGCAGCCATCCCGGCCCGATCTGCAGGCTGACGTGACGATTGCCGAGGTGATAGGCCAGCCGGGCGAGTTGCGAGGCGTCGGCGGCGTCGGCCTGCAGCAGCGATTCGGGTGCAGCAAGCACCCGCACAGTGGTGCCGTCGGCCGTCGCGATCAGGTCGCCGTCGCGCAACACCGTACCGCGGGGCAACTCGACCCCGAAGGCCGTGCCGGCCTGCGCGCCGGTGCCCAGCACGATTCGCTGGCGCGAGCGCTGGCGCTTCTCGAACGGCAAGGCCACCTCGCCGACTGGTTCGCTCGGAACCGGATCGCCGATGTCGCCGCGTCCGATACGCCGGGTCAGGATCTTCATCTACGCCATCCTTGTCGGGTTCGATCCTGGTACGGATCAGAACAGAAAGTAGCGCTGCGCCATTGGCAGCACGCTGGCCGGCTCGCAGGTCAGCAGGCGACCGTCGGCGCGAACCGCATAGGTCTGCGGATCGACCTCGATATGAGGCAACGCGTCGTTGAGCACCATGTCGCGCTTGCCGATCGTACGCACACCCGCCACCGCGGCGAGCGGCCGCTTCAGGCCGAGGCGCTCGCCAATGCCGGCATCGAGCGCAGCCTGCGACACGAAGCTCAGGCTGGTGCCGGCCAAGGCGCCGCCGAAGGCACCGAACATCGGTCGATAGTGCACCGGTTGCGGCGTCGGGATCGACGCGTTGGGGTCTCCCATGGCGGCCAGCACGATCTGCCCGCCCTTGATCACGAGCGAGGGCTTGACGCCGAAGAAGGCCGGCTTCCACAACACCAGGTCGGCCAGCTTGCCGGGTTCGACCGAGCCGACGTCGGTGGCGATGCCATGCGCGATCGCAGGGTTGATCGTGTACTTGGCGATGTAGCGCTTGGCGCGATGGTTGTCGCTGCGATGGCCGTCGCCATCGAGCGGCCCGCGCTGGACTCGCATCTTGTGCGCGGTCTGCCAGCAGCGCATGACCACTTCGCCGACCCGGCCCATCGCCTGCGAGTCCGACGCCATCATCGAGAATGCGCCGAGGTCGTGCAGGATGTCCTCGGCCGCGATGGTCTCTCGCCGGATGCGGCTCTCGGCGAAGGCCACGTCCTCGGCGATGTTCGGATCGAGGTGATGACACACCATCAGCATGTCCAGGTGCTCGTCGATGGTGTTGACCGTGTACGGGCGGGTCGGGTTGGTCGATGACGGCAGCACGAAGGGCAAGGCGCAGGCCTTGATGATGTCGGGCGCGTGGCCACCGCCCGCGCCTTCGGTGTGGTAGGTGTGGATCGTGCGGCCCTTGAACGCATCGATCGTGGATTCGACGAATCCCGATTCGTTGAGCGTATCGGTGTGGATCGCGACCTGGACATCGAAGCGATCGGCCACCGCGAGTGCGTTGTCGATCGCCGCCGGCGTCGTGCCCCAGTCCTCGTGGAGTTTCAGGCCGATCGCACCGGCACGAACCTGCTCCTCGAGCGGCGCCGGGAACGACGCATTGCCCTTGCCCAGGAAGCCGAGGTTCATCGGGAAGGCCTCGGCGGCACGCAGCATGTTCGCGATATGCCAGGGGCCCGGCGTGCAGGTCGTGGCATTGGTACCGGTCGCGGGCCCCGTCCCGCCACCGAGCATCGTCGTGACACCCGAGGCGAGCGCTTCGTCGATCTGTTGCGGGCAGATGAAGTGGATGTGCGAGTCGACCCCACCCGCGGTCAGGATCTGCCCCTCGCCCGCGATGATCTCGGTGGCCGCGCCGATCGCGATGTCGACGCCGGGTTGCATGTCCGGGTTGCCCGCCTTGCCGATCGACTTGATGCGACCGTTCTTGATCGCGACATCGGCCTTGACCACGCCCCACCAGTCGAGGATCAGCGCGTTGGTGATCACCGTGTCGGCAACCTCGTCGGCGAGCCCCTGGCCCTGGCCCATGCCGTCGCGGATCACCTTGCCGCCGCCGAACTTCACCTCCTCGCCGGGGATCGTGTGATCGCGCTCCACTTCGATCCACAACTCGGTGTCGGCCAGTCGCACCCGATCACCGACCGTGGGCCCGAACATCTCCGCGTACGCTGCGCGCCCGATTTTCATGACTGCGCTCCATGCTTGCCCGGGCCAGCGGCATTGCCCGCCCCTGGCGACGAATCCTTGCCCAGTGCGCCCATGACCGCGCCCCGGAATCCGTAGATTCGGCGGTGCCCGGCGACTGCGACCAACTCGACCGTACGGGTCTGTCCCGGCTCGAAGCGCACCGCCGTGCCGGCCGGAATGTTCAAGCGAAACCCCAGCGCCCGCTCGCGATCGAAACGCAAGGCCGGATTGGTCTCGAAGAAGTGATAGTGCGACCCCACCTGCACCGGCCGATCGCCGGTGTTGGCGACGTCGAGCGTGCGGGTCTCGCGGCCGGCATTGAGCTCGATATCGCCATCGACGGTCTGTATTTCGCCTGGAATCATCGCAAGCCTCACACGATCGGTTGATGGACGGTCACGAGCTTCGTGCCGTCCGGAAAGGTCGCCTCGACCTGGATCTCGGGAATCATCTCGGCCACGCCATCCATGACGTCGTCGCGTCCGAGCAGCGTGGTGCCGTACGCCATCAACTCGGCCACGCTGCGACCGTCGCGGGCGCCTTCCAGGATCGCCGCGCTGATGAACGCCACCGCCTCGGGGTAGTTCAGCTTGAGGCCGCGTGCGCGCCGGCGCTCGGCGAGCAGGCCGGCGGTGAACAGCAGCAGCTTGTCGCGTTCTCTCGGGCTCAGTTCCATCTTCTCGTCTCCGCCTCGAATCGATCGGTCGGTGGTCTCAGGTGTTCCAGATCCTGGGGCTGCAGGCGACGCGCCCGCAGACCTCGGGACGCAGCAGCGCCCAGGCCGCGCGCAAGGCCCGCCAGCCTTCCTGTGCCTGCGCGCCGCGCCAGCGAACCGCCACCAGGTCGGGGAGCGCGGTCACGGCGATCTCGCCGGGCGCATCGATCGCGCGCAGCGCGGCAAGCAGGGCCGCGTCTTCGGCAAGCGCTCGCGGCGCCACGGCAAGCAGGCTGCCATAGGCCGGTGCGCCACCGAGCCCCGCCGGGCTCTCGAGCAGTCGATCGCCCCCTCGCAGCAACGCCTGCTCGTGAAAGAGCAAGCGGCCGTCGCGGTGGATCTCGGTGCGCCAGCGCAGCGCACCGCGCTCGAAGCGCTCCTCGCTGGCGGGTCGGCCCAGGCAAACGAGCTCGGCGCCGATCCAGGCCGCGCCCGCGGCCAGGTCGACGCGGGTACGCCAACTCGCGGAGGCACCGTCGAAGACGATGTTCTCCAAGGGCAACCACTCCACACAGGCGTTCTCGCGCACCTGGATCCGGACGGTCTGCCGCGCCTCGAGGGAATCGATCGGTCGATCGGCCCTGGGCGGCCGCGCCCGATACCATTTCGCGGCCCCGGGCGAGGTCAGCAGCACATGGGCGCCGGCCTGCGCGTCGATCTCGATCGAGAGGGCGTCGCCGCTGGCAACGCCGCCGGGCGGATGCACGACGACCTGATGCCAGGTCTGCGGTCCCTCGGGGAGAAAGCCGCGCTGAATGCGCAGCGGTCCCTCGTGGACTCGGCGCACCGGGACCGTGGCGCCATCGCGGTGCGCGTAGCCGAGCGAGAGCGAGGCGCGCCAGCGTGCGTCACCGGCCGGGTGCGCGTCCTTGGCGATACGTGTGGCCTCGCTCTGATCCATCCTGGGAGGGACTCCTAGATCGCGACCAGCGAGCGGACGTTCTCTGCTGCCATCGTCGAGCCCTCGCCGCGCTTGACGATCTCGCCGCGTGCCATCACCAGGTAGTGGTCGGCCAGCGCTTCGGCGAAGTCGTAGTACTGCTCGACCAGCAGGATACCCATGTCGCCGCGCGAGGCCAGCAGGCGGATCACCCGCTCGATGTCCTTGATGATCGACGGCTGGATGCCTTCGGTGGGTTCGTCGAGGATCAGCAGCCGGGGCTTCATGGCCAGCGCCCGCGCGATCGCGAGCTGTTGCTGCTGGCCACCAGAGAGATCGCCGCCGCGGCGCCGCAACATGGTACGCAAGACCGGGAACAGCTCGAACAGCTCCTCCGGGATCTGCGAACGCCCCTTGACTGACGCCAGCCCCATGCGCAGGTTCTCTTCGACCGTGAGGCGCCCGAAGATCTCGCGTCCCTGCGGCACATAGCCGATGCCGCGGGCGACCCGCGCCTCGGGCGCGAGCCGGGTGATGTCGGCGCCGTCGAACACGATGGCGCCCGAGCGCACCGGCACCACGCCCATGATCGAGCGCAGCAGCGTGGTCTTGCCCACGCCGTTTCGACCCAGCAGCACAGTCACCTTGCCGACCGGGACCTCGAAGCCCACGCCGCGCAGGATGTGGCTGCCACCGTAGTACTGTTCGATCGAATCGAGCACGAGCATCTCAACGCCCCAGATAGACTTCGATCACGCGCTCGTCGGCCTGGACCTCGGCCAGCGAGCCTTCGGCGAGCACGCTACCCTCGTGCAGCACGGTGACCTTGCGTGCGATCCGTTCGATGAAGGCCATGTCGTGCTCGACCACGACCAGCGAGTGCTTGCCCTCGAGCGTGAGCAGCAGCTCTGCGGTGCGCTCGGTCTCCTCGTCGGTCATGCCCGCCACTGGCTCGTCGAGCAAGAGCAGCACCGGCTCCTGCGCCAGCAGCATGCCGATCTCGAGCCACTGCTTCTGTCCGTGCGAAAGCTCGCCGGCGAGGCGGTCGGCATGCTCGCGAAGCCGAATCAACTCGACCGTCTGCGCGATCCGGTCGCGCTGCGCGTCGTCGAGCCGCCAGGCGATCGACCGGCGTGCCCGCTTGTCGGCCGCCAGTGCCAGCTCGAGGTTCTCGAACACCGTCATCGCCTCGAAGACGGTGGGCTTCTGGAACTTGCGGCCGATGCCCAGGCGAGCGATGTCGGGCTCGCGAAGGCGCAGCAGATCGAAGGTCTGACCGAAGAACACCCGCCCGGCATCGGGCGGCGTCTTGCCGGTGATGACGTCCATCATCGTGGTCTTGCCGGCACCGTTCGGCCCGATGATGCAGCGCAGCTCGCCAGCGTCGATCGTCAGCGACAGCGCATTCAGGGCCCTAAAGCCGTCGAACGCCACCGTCACCTCGTCGACATAGAGCGCGACACCGTGGCTGAAGTCGACCTCGTCGCTGACCACGCGACCGAACGATGCCGACTGCCCGCCAGCCGCCGATTCCTGCTGCTCCGGTGCCTCCAGGACCGCTTCGTCCTCGTCCATGACGACCTGGTACATCAGCGAACTCCTTCCTGGCGGCGGCCGCGCAGCGAGCGCAGCAACCCCAGTACACCCTTGGGCAGGAACAGGGTGACGACCACGAACAAGAGGCCCAGGAAATAGAGCCAGTACTCTGGAAAGGCCACCGTGAACCAACTCTTCGAGCCGTTGACGATGAACGCCCCGAGGATCGGGCCGACCAGCGTGCCGCGCCCGCCGACCGCGGCCCAGATCGCGATCTCGATCGAGTTGGCCGGCGACATCTCGCTCGGATTGATGATGCCCACCTGCGGCACGTAGAGCGCACCGGCGATGCCGCACATCACGGCCGACAGCGTCCAGATCGACAGTTTGTACCAGAGCGGGTCGTAGCCGCAGAACATGACCCGGCTCTCGGCATCGCGGATCGCCTCGAGCACACGGCCGAACTTCGAGCGCACGATCGCGCGGCCGAGCAGGTAGAAGCCCACCAGGGTCAGGCCGCTGAGCGCGAACAGCGCCGCCCGCATCTCGCCGGTCGCGATCGGCATGCCCAGCAATCGCTTGAAGTCGGTGAAGCCGTTGTTGCCGCCAAAGCCGGTCTCGTTGCGGAAGAACAGCAGCATCGCGGCATAGGTGAGCGCCTGCGTGATGATCGAGAAATAGACGCCCTTGATGCGCGAGCGGAACGCGAAATAGCCGAACACGAAGGCGACCAGGCCGGGCACGGCCACCACCAGCAGCAGCGCCCAGGCGAAATGCTCGGTGAAGCTCCAGTGCCAGGGCAGCGCCTTCCAGTCCAGGAACACCATGAAGTCGGGCAGGTCGCTCTTGTAGACGCCGTCGCGCCCGATCGAGCGCATCAGGTACATCCCCATGCCGTAGCCGCCGAGCGCGAAGAACAGCCCGTGGCCCAGCGACAGGATGCCCGCGTAGCCCCAGACCAGGTCCATCGCGAGCGCGACGATCGCATAGCAGAGCATCTTGCCGATCAGCGTGATCGCATAGTCGCTGACGTGCAGGGCGCTGCCTTCGGGCAGCAGCAGGTTGGCGGCCGGCAGTAGCGCAAGCACCGCGAGCACGGCGGCGATCGCCAGCCGTGGCCCGAGCGCGCCAGGCCGAGTGGATGCGGCGCGCACCGAGGGGTTCAGCTCATGCACGATGCTCGACATCACGCCTCCGCGCTGCGGCCCTTCAGGGCGAAGATGCCCTGCGGGCGTTTCTGGATGAACACGATGATCAGCACCAGCAGGACGATCTTCGCGATGACCGCGCCCGAGATGCCCTCGAGCAACTTGTTGAGCACGCCCAGGCCGAGCCCGGCGTAGACCGCGCCGGCGAGCTGCCCGACGCCGCCGAGCACGACGACCATGAACGAGTCGACGATATAGCCCTGGCCCAGGTCGGGCCCGACATTGCCGATCTGCGACAGCGCGCAGCCGGCCAGGCCGGCAATGCCCGCGCCGAGCGAGAACGCGAGCGTGTCCACTCGACCGGTGGGCACGCCCACGCAGCGTGCCATCGTGCGGTTCTGCGTGG
>JACKLP010000016.1 GCA_024235875.1 Burkholderiaceae bacterium
TGCGCGGCCAGGCTGCTCGAGCGATTGCGCCTGCCCGAGTCGGTCTGGCATCTGCCGCCGGCGACCTTCTCCGGTGGCGAACAGCAGCGGGTGAACCTGGCGCGCGGGCTGGTGCGGCCCGCGCCCGTGCTGCTGCTGGACGAACCGACCGCTTCGCTCGATGCGGCCAACCGCGAGGTGGTGGTCGAGCTCATCCACGAGGCCAAGCGTCGCGGCGCGACCATCGTCGGGATCTTCCACGACGAGGCCGTTCGCGACGCGGTGGCCGATCGCGAGGTCGCATTGTGAGCGTGACCCGGCACACCGGCCCGTCGGCCGCCTTGGGCGCGGCTGCGGCATCCGAGTCGACGCGGGAATCCAGCCGCGCCGAGACCGTCTTGCGCAATCTTCGCCTGGTCCTGGCGAACGATGTGATCCGGGCGACGGTGCAGCTCATCGACGGCAGAATCGCCGCCGTCGCCGACGGAGGCACCAGCGTGCGCGGCGCGATCGACCTCGACGGCGACTACTTGCTGCCCGGCCTGGTCGAACTGCATACCGACAATCTCGAGCGGCACATGATGCCCAGGCCTCGAACCAGCTTTCCGGCGCAGCCCGCGATCCTCGCGCACGACGCCGAGCTCGTCGCGGCCGGGATCACGACGGTCCTCGACGCGATCGGCGTCGGTGATCCTTACGACGAGGGCTTCCGGGCCGCGGACCAGGGCCGCTTGCTCGAGTTGCTCGACTCGCTCCAGGCTCACGGCGTCTTGCGCGCCGACCACCATGTCCATGTGCGCTGCGAGCTGCCCGCCCCCAATGCCCGCGCCTTGTTCTCGGCCTTCGAGCACAGCGAGCGCGTGCGCCTGATCTCCTTGATGGATCACACGCCGGGCCAGCGCCAGTGGACCAATGCCGAGCATGCGCGCGTCTATTACACCGGCAAGAAGGGCTGGACGAACGCCCGCTTCGACGAAGAGCTGCGACTCGCGCCGATGCGCCAGGCACAGCATGCCCAGCCGAATCGACGCTACTTCGTCGACCATGCCAGGACCCGCGGCGTTCCGCTGGCGACCCACGACGACACCACCGTCTCGCATGTCGACGAAGCGCACGACGAAGGGGCCTCGATCTGCGAGTTCCCGACGACCCTGGCGGCGGCTCGCCGAGCCCGCGAACTCGGCATGGCGACCATCGCGGGTGCCCCGAACGTCGTGCGTGGCGGGTCTCACTCGGGCAACGTGGCCGCGGTCGAACTGGCCCGCGCGGGCCTGCTCGACGTCCTGTCCTCCGACTACGTCCCGGCCAGCCTGATCCATGCGGCCTGGCAACTCCAGCGCGACGCCGACATGAGCTTGCCGCGATCGGTCGCGACGGTCAGCTCGAACGCCGCCGCCGCGATCGGCCTGGCGGACCGCGGCGAGGTACGCCCCGGTGCGCGCGCCGACCTGGTCCGTGTGAGGGAAGTTCACGGACACCCCGCCGTTCGCGACGTATGGACCCGCGGCATTCGCGTTCACTGACGCCGCGGGCACCGCTCGATGCGCAGCGGTGCCCGGGTGCTCAGCGTGCCCTCGCGACTCGCCTGACGATCTGCATGTAGTGCGCAAGCGGCGGCGTCGGGCGACCGGAAACCTTGGCCAGGTCGTCCCAGCGGCGCAGGCTGACCGCGGCCTGGCCATGCCGGTCCCGGGCGAATGCATGGGCCTCGTCGTTCGACATCGGTCCGCCCTGCAACAGCAGCGTATGTCGCGAGGCCGGGCTCAGCAGGTCGTGATAGCCGGTCTCCACGGCGCAGAGGTAGCGCTTGGCCGCCACGTGCAGTCGGATCGGCTCGGTGACCTCGGGCGGTGTCTCGCGCTCGAGCAGGCGGCAGCCGAGCAACTCATGGACATCGTTGCGCTTGCCCGACGGATCGTCCTCGACCAGGAGATGGCCGACGTCATGCAACAGGGCCGCCGCGACCAAGGGTTCCGGCGCGTGCGCCCATTCGGCGAGTTGCGCGCACTGCAGCGCATGCTCCAGGGCGGTCACGGATTCCTCGTGGGGCCCGGTGTAGCGTCGATTCCCTTGCGCGGTGAGCAGGTTCTCGAGCCAGCGAAGGTCGGGTATCGGCATGGCGTCTGATACTCAGATGAGGCGCTTGCGGACCTGCGCCGAGACGAGATCGAGTCCGGTGACCACGACGGTCAGCATCAACAGAACGGCCGCGGTCTGCGCGTACTGGAAGCTACGGATCACGTCCCACAGCACCATGCCGATGCCGCCGGCTCCCACCATCCCGACGACCGACGCCGAGCGGATGTTCGCTTCGAAGCGATAGAGGGTGAATGAAATCCACAACGGCATCACCTGCGGAATCACGCCGAACGCGATCTCTTCGATCTTGCGCGCACCCGTCGCGCGGATCCCTTCCAACGGTTGCGGATCGATCGCCTCGACCGCCTCGGCGAAGAGCTTGGCCAGGGTCCCGGTCGTGTGGACCCATAGCGCCAGCACGCCGGCAAAGGGTCCAAGACCCACGACGACCACGAACAGCAGCGCGAAAACCATTTCATTGATGGAGCGAGCGGCGTCCATCACCCGTCGCGCAGGCTGGTACACCCACCAGGGCACCATGTTCGACGCACTCAGCAGCCCGAACGGGACGGCCGAGATTACCGCCAGCACCGTACCCCAGATGGCGATCTGTACCGTGATCAGCGATTCCTGGGCGTAGAAGCGCCACTCGCCGAAATCCGGCGGGAAGAAGCCGCGCAGGTACTCGCCCATGTTGCCGGCGTCGCGGATCAGATCGAGCGGGCGCATCTCGGCGCCGCGCCACGACGCTGCGATCACCGCCAATACCAATGCCCACGCCGCGTAGCGCCCGAGCGAAGGCTTCGGCGGAAAGATCACCGCCGTTTCGGAAGGAGAAGGCCCGCGAGCCGGGCTCGCGGGCAAGGGGGTCGACGTCATCGTCGCAGACCGCCCGAACTATGCTGATAGCCGATCACTTCTTCGCGACCTTCTCGCGCAGTGCATCGAGCTTGGATTCGATCTCGCGGATGCGGCGATCGCGTTCTTCCGCGGCCAGCTTCTTGTCGGCCTGCAGCTTGGTCTTGGCCTTCACGAGCTCGAGCTGGCGGATCGTGACGAGCTGACGATCGGAGGAGGACTTGAAGCCACCGAGGTTGAGGCCGTGCAGCACCTTCAGTTCGTTGCCGCCCTTGCCGTAGGCCAGGAGGAAATCGCGTACCTTCGCCTTCATGGCGGGGTCGAGGTCCTTGCGCCATACCAGCGGGTCGCTCGGGATGATGGGCGAGCGCCAGACTTCGCGCACCAACTTCGCCTTGTCGGGATGGGAGCGGGAGAATCGCTCGAGATTCTCGGTGTTGTTCGTGGCCGCATCGACCTGACCGGATACGACGGCCAGCAGGTTGGTCTCGTGGTTGGAGCGGACCGTGCGCTTGAAATCCTTGACCGGATCGATCTTGTTCAGCGCGAACGCATAGTAGCCCGGCACCACGGTGCCGCTGGTGGAGTTGGGATCGCCGAAGCCGAACTTCAACTCCTTGCGGTGAGCCAGGACCTCGTCCAGGGACTTGAGCTTGCTGTCGTTCCTGACCACGATCAGCGAGTAGTAGCCCTCGGTGCCGTCCTTGCCAACGGTCTTGGCGAACACCTCGCCGTTCGAGCGATCGACCGCCTCGATGGCCGACTTGTTGCCGAACCAGGCGACCTGCACCTTGTTGAAGCGCATCGCCTCGATGATGCCGGCATAGTCGGGCGCGAAGAAGGCGTTGACCTTGATCCCGGTGGCCTTCTGCATGTCGGCGAGCAAGGGCGTCCAGTTCGCCTTGAGGTTTTGCGTCGACTCGGTCGAGATGATGCCGAAGTTGAGCTCGGCCGCCTTGGCATGGGCGCTGGCGGCAATCGCGGCAACGAGCACCGCGCTACTTAGAAAGACACGTCGTTTCACCTTCTCTCTCCTGCTGTATTGGATGCGGTTGATTTCGTCAGGCCGTCGCGGATGCGACTCTTGGGCCGACCGTCGAGACAGCCGGCGAGGACGCGTTGAACATCGACTCGCTCTGGGTCCCATAGAGCGAGCGCAGTCGTTGGGGGGTCAACTCGCGCGTGTCGCCGTCATAGACGATGCGGCCGTCACGCAGTGCGATCGTTCGCGCGCAATAGGCAAAGGCGAAGTCCACCTGGTGCAGCGAAACCACCACCGTGATCTGCCGGGACGCGGCGAGCGCGGTGAGCAAGCCCATCACCCGGTGGCTCGACTCCGGGTCCAGCGAGGCGATCGGCTCGTCGGCAAGCACCATCCGCGCGCCCTGGACGATCGCCCGCGAGATCGCGGCACGTTGCTGTTGGCCGCCGGACAATGTGGATGCCCGCTGCCAGGCGCAGTTCTCGATCCCCACCCGGGCAAGCGCTTCCCAGGCCCGGATGTACTCGTCCCTGGGAAACCGGCGCAGCAGATTGCGCCAGGCCGGGTGGCGATGCAGGCCGCCGGCCAGCACGTTGATCATCACCGGCAGGCGGTCGACCAGATTGAATTGCTGGAAGATCGTGGCGATCTGGCTGCGCTGTCGCCGAATGTCGCGGCATAGGCGCCCACCGGCCTGAAGGGACTTCCCCAGCATCTCGACCTCGCCGGCGCCGCGATCGGCGATCTCGAGGCCGCTCAGAATGCGCAGCAGGGTCGACTTTCCCGAGCCCGACGCGCCCAGCAGTGCCACGGTTTCGCCTTCGCGGACCGAGAACCCGACGCGATCGAGGGCGCGGTGCGAACCGAAAGTCTTGCTGATCTCCGAGACCCGAATCGCCGTCGACATGTCGTCCTCCCCGATGGGACGGGACGATAGAGGCCGTGTGTTACGACACGGAGACGATCGAACCGACAGATCGCTGCGCGGCTTCGGCGATAATCGACGGGCGTGGGGCGGCCCGATCGAGCGTGAAGAGGTCGACCGCGCGTGCGGGCCGGCACGTCGACCCGTCCTCAAGCGCCTCGCCCGGAGACCGATCATGGGAAAACTCGCACTCGTCGCCAAGATCACCCACGTACCGTCGATGTACCTCAGCGAGCTCGACGGCCCGCGCAAGGGCACCCGCCAGGACGCGATCGACGGCCACCTCGAGATCGGCCGGCGCTGCCGCGAACTGGGCGTGGACACGATCGTGGTGTTCGACACCCACTGGCTGGTCAACGCCAGCTACCACATCAACTGTGCGCCGCACTTCAAGGGGCTCTACACCAGCAACGAGTTGCCGCACTTCATCAGCAACATGAACTACGAGTTTCCCGGCAACCCGGCGCTCGGCAAGCTGCTGGCCGCGACCTGCAACGAGATGGGCGTGGAGGCGCTGGCGCACGATGCCACCACGCTGGCGCCCGAATACGGCACGCTGGTGCCGATGCGCTACATGAACACCGACCAGCATTTCAAGGTGGTGTCGGTGTCGGCGCTTTGCACGGTGCACTACCTGAACGACAGCGCCCGCCTGGGCTGGGCCATGCGCAAGGCGATCGAGGACCACTACGACGGCACGGTGGCCTTCTTCGCGAGTGGGTCCCTGAGCCACCGCTTCGCGCAGAACGGCCTGGCGCCCGAGTTCGGCTTCAAGATCTGGTCGCCCTTTCTGGAGCACCTCGACGAGGAAGTGATCCGCATGTGGACATCGGGCCAGTGGCAGGATTTCTGCGCGATGCTGCCCGAGTACGCGGTCAAGGGCCACGGCGAGGGCTTCATGCACGACACCGCGATGATGCTCGGCGCCCTCGGCTGGTCGGCCTACGACGCCCCGGCCGAAGTGATCACGCCATATTTCGGGGCCTCGGGTACCGGCCAGATCAACGTGGTGTTTCCGGTCACGCCGCAGGACGGGCATGCGATCCCGCCCGCGCAGGCCTCGGCGGCCGAGGGCTTCACCGCGGTTTCCACCCGGATCTGAGCACGACAAGGCGGCTCCCGGCCGCGGCGATCAATCCGCCGGCAACGGCGCCGGATTCATCACGTCGGGCGTGCACCCGCTCTTGACGACGGCCGCGGGGTTCCCGGCCACCACCGAATGGGCGGGTACATCCTCGGTGATCACGGCGCCGGCGGCGATCCGGCTGCCGCGTCCGATCGTCACGCCTCCGATGATCACCGCATGCGGCCCCACGAAGACCTCGTCCTCGATCACCGGGTATTCGACCAGGCGCTCGCCACTCGGGGCGATCCGATCCCGCCGTCCCAGCGTCACGCCGTGGAAGAGCGTCACATTGCGCCCGATCCGGGCCTCCTGGTTCACCACCAGCCCCCAGCCGTGCGTCAGCGCCAGGCCGGCGCCCACGGTCGTTCGCCAGGGCAGGTCCATCGCGGCCAGCGAGGTCGTGAGCCGGTGCAGCAGCTTGCACGGCGGCAGCATCAGGCGCGCGAGCGGGTTGGCCCGCGAGACACCCTGGCACAGCCGCAGCGAGACCAGCACGCGAAAGGTCCGGTTGGCCAGGAAGCCCTTGGCCAGGGCGGCCATGGAGAAGCGCCCGTACTGGCGGTGGGTGTCGGCCTTCAGGTCGGTCCAGGAACTCATCGGTCTCTCCAGGCGCGCCAGCGATCGGCCCGCCGGCCCAGGTGCAATCGGGACCGCCTACGGTAACCCGGATCGGATACCGGGCTCCATGCGCCCCCGACGCACGGCCGACGTCAGCCGCTCGCGCCGCCTGCCTGCTGCGCCAGATAGCGTTCGCGGATCTCGCGCTTGAGCGTCTTGGCCGCCGCGTTGCGCGGGAACTCGGCCAGCACGACGACGTCGACGATGCGCTGGAACTTCGCGCCGACACGCGCATTGGTCCAGGCCACCAGATCGGCCGGCGTCAGCGTCTCGCCGTCGCGCAGCGTGACGGCGGCCACCGCGGACTCGCCCCAACGCGCGTCGGGAATCCCGAACACCGCGACCTCCACGACGCTCGGGTGGCCGATGACGACCTCCTCGATGTCCTTGGGATAGACGTTCACCCCGCCCGAGATGATCATGTCCTTCTTGCGATCGACCAGGAACAGGTAGCCGTCCTCGTCGACATAGCCCAGGTCGCCGGTGCGCAGCCATCCGTCCACGATCGCCTGCGCCGTGAGTTCCGGGCGCTTGTAGTAGCCGGGCATCAGGATCGGGCCGCGGCCGGCGATCTCGCCGATCTCGCCCGCCGGAAGGTCCGCGCCCTGTTCGTCGAGGATGCGCATCTCGAAGAAGGGGGGCGGCACGCCGACCGACCCCTCCTTGCGCACGGCATCGGTGCGATCGAGGATGGTCACGAAGCCCTCGGTGAGGCCGTAGAGCTCGTAGAAGCGGCCCGGCAGCTCCAGGTTGAGCCGGTGCTTGTACTTGACCGGCAGCGGCGCGCCGACGTTCTGGATCATCTGCAGCGACGCCAGTCGCTCGGGCGCATAGTGCGGATGGTTCAGCAGCGCGCTGATCTGCGCGGGCACCATCACCATGTGCGTGACCTGCGAGCGCTCGATCTCGGCCATCACCGCGTCGACATCGAAGCTCGGGTGCAGGATGTAGGTGCAACCGACGAACATCCACGGCATGAAGTCGAGCATCGCGCCGTTGAACACGATCGAGCCGGAGTGAAGCACCACGCTCTCCGGCGTCATGCGCCAGGCCGACGCGAAATGCGTGCAGTAGTTGGCGCGCACATAGTGCGTGTGCACGATCCCCTTGGGTGCGCCGGTCGTGCCGCTCGAGTACATGATGTTGTACGGGTCGTCGTCGGTGAGCGCTGCGTCCGGTGGCGCACCGGTATCGGCCGGACCGACGAACCGAGCAAAGCTGCGATAGCCGCTGGGCGGCGTATCGGTGCCGCACAACACGTAGCGATCATCGGCGATCGCGGGCAGGTCAGGGCGGATCGAATCGAGCATGCGCGCGAACGACGCGTCGGCCAGCACCATGGCGGCGTCCGCGTCGGCCAGCAGCGTGCGCAGGCCGGCGGCCTGCAGCAGCGGGCTCGCCGGCACGATCACGATCCCGGTGCACGCTGCCGCCCAATAGGCGAGCACCAGCTCCAGGCAATTGGGCAGCACCGTGGCGACCTTGTCGCCCTTGGCCAGGCCCGCATCGAGCCACCCGTTGGCGAGCTGGTTCACGCGCGACTCGAGCGCGGCGAAACCGAGCCGCTGCTCGCCGAAGACGAGCGCGGTCTGCTCGCCGCGAAAGCGCGCGTGGCGCGACAGCAGGTGCCCGATGTCCATCGCGATCGGGCTCGGGGCTATGCCGCCATCAGATGGCGTCGACCACGTCGGCCAGCATCGTGCGCACCTGGCCGGCGACCGCATGGAGCTTGTCGTTCTCGATCGCGGCCATCGATGCCACCGGATCGATCGCGCTGACCTCGACGGTATCGGGGCCGGTGCGACGCAGGATCACGTTGCAAGGCAACATCGCGCCGAGCCGCGGCTCGAGCCCGATCGCCTGGTGCGCCATCTGCGGATTGCAGGCGCCCAGGATCAGGTAGTCGTCGATGTCGGCATCGAGCTTCTTCTTCATCGTTGCCTTGACATCGATCTCGGTCAGGACGCCAAAACCCTTGCCCGCCAGCGCGGCGCGGGTCTGCTCGACGGCCTGCTCGAAGCTCACGCCGCTCAGGGTCTTGTCGATCGTGTACGAGGACATGGGATTCTCCAAGGAATAAAGTGGGGATCATGCATGATCGGGGCAGCGACGCCTTGAGAATCCGCAAAGCCGCTGCGGTTCGTCGCGCCGTGCGGCCTGAATCGCCCTCATGAATCCGCCGCCGACCGTCATCAATTTCGCCTACGGATCGAACCTGCTCGTGGCGCGCATCCGCGAGCGCGTGCCGTCCGCCCAGCCGCTGGCCGTGGCGCGCCTGCACGGGTATCGGCTGGCTTGGCACAAGCGGGGTCGCGACGGCTCGGGCAAGTGCGACATCGTCGCCACCGGCGAGCCACTGGATTGCGTCTGGGGCGTCGCCTATGCGATCGATGCGCGCGAGCGCCCTCTGCTCGATGCCGCCGAGGGGCTGGGCCATGGCTACGAGCACCACCCGGTGCGCGTGCTTGCCGCCATCGGCACGATGGACGCCTTCGCGTACCGGGCGATCGACATCGACACCTCGCTCGCGCCCTTCGACTGGTACCACGGGCTGGTGACCGCCGGCGCGCTCGCGCATGGGCTGCCGGCAGGCTATCGTGCGCGCCTGGCGGCACAGCCGGTCATGGCCGATCCCGATCACGCGCGCGTCGCTCACCATCGCCGACTGATCGGGCTCTAGTCGTGCGGGCCGCGGGACGAGCGCCGCTGCGATTGGTCCGTCGCCGCGGTGAACGGGATCACGCTGCGTTGGTTCCTACCGCGCGCAGATCGGCGACCGGCTCGCGGCCGAACGCGTCGCCAAGCAGGTAGTCGACCAGGCGCCGCGCGCAGTCGGCCGGTGCCTGCAGCACGCCGTCGCGCTTGAACGCGTCGAAGCGCTCGCGCAGCGGGAACTGTTCGATCGTGGTGGCCCGGATCTCGCCCTGCATGTCGGTGTCGATCACGCCGGGCGCCAGGCTGCAGATCCGCAGCGATGGCGTCGCGTCCAGCACCACCGAGCGGGCATGATGATCGAGCGCCGCCTTGGTCGCGCAGTAGACGCTCCAGCCGGCATAGGCGGTACTGCCCGCGCCGCTCGAGACATTGAGCAGGCGCCGATCGCAGTTCGTCGGGCAGTCGGCCGCAAAGGCGGCCGACACCATCAGCGGCGCCGCCACGTTCAGGGCCACGGCCTTCGCGATCGCCTCGGGCGATTGCATCGGCAAGGGCCCGACCGGCTGCAGCAGCCCGGCGTTGTTGATCACGATCGCGGTGCTCGCGTCGGCAAAGAACTCGCGCAGCGCGCCGCCGGCGAGCCAGGCCGAGAGTGCCGTCGTATCCGAGAGGTCCATCGCCTGTTCGGTCAGCCGACCGGCGAGCGTCGCATTGCCCGCGCGCGAGATCGCCAACACGCTAATATCGCGCGCGAGCAGTTGCTCGGCGATCGCGGCGCCCAGGCCGCGGGAATGTCCGGTGAGTATCGCTTTCTTCAAGGTGTCTCCCCATGCGAATCAGTGGCCCCTCACGAGCCGACATCCCGCAGTATGAGGCCTCGTCGTCCGCGACCGACGAACCGGCCTCGCCCCAGCGTCGACGCTGGTTGGCCGCGACCGGCGCCGGCGTGCTGGCGGCTCCGTGGCTGGTCGCCTGCCAGTCGTCGCCACCGGCCGCGACGAGCGCCGCGGCCGAGCCTGGTGCGGCGGCGAGCGGACACTTTGCCTCGGGGGTTGCCAGCGGCGAGCCGACGCCAGATCGAGCCGTCATCTGGACCCGCGCCCTGCCACCCGGCGTCGACGGCGCGTCGAGCGCCATCGATGCGCCGGCAATCGAACTCGACTGGGAGGTCGCGACCGATCCGCATTTCGCGCAACTGGCGCGCCGCGGCCGGGTGCGTGCGACGGCGGCACGCAACTACTGCGTCCATGTCGATGTCGACGGCCTCGCGCCGGAGCGACGCTACTGGTACCGGTTTCGGGCGCGAGACATGCTCAGCCCGGTCGGTCGCTTCCGGACCGCGCCGGCCAGCGACGCGCCGGCGATCCGGACCGCATCCTGGCGGATCGCGGTGGCATCGTGCCAGCACTGGGAGTACGGATTCTTCGGCGCCCATCGCGACCTGGTCGAGCAGGCACCGGACCTGGTCTTGTTCGTCGGCGACTACATCTACGAGTCGGGCGCCAGAAAGGGACGCAGCCGCGTGCGTCACCACGAAGGCGGCGCATGCCGCAGCCTGGCCGACTATCGGCGCCGCTATGCCCAGTACCGTAGCGATCCGCTGCTGCAAGCATCCCACGCGGCCTGCGCGTGGTTGACGATCTGGGATGACCACGAGGTGGTCAACGACTATGCTGGCCTGACCGCGCGGGTGCCCGATCCCGAACTGGCCGCCCGACGGGCGGCCGCGTATCGCGCCTGGCTCGAGTTCACGCCGACCCGCGCCGCGCTGCGCGAGCGCGCCGACACCACCCACGTGCGCATCTACCAGACGCTGGCCTTCGGCGAAGCGATGCGCATCACCTTGCTCGATGGTCGCCAGTACCGCAGCGAGCACGCGTGCAAGTCGGTGGCGTCGCCGCCGGGCTCGCTGATGGCGCCACGCGACTGCGCCGGCCGGCTCGATCCTTCGCGCAGCCTGCTGGGCCTGGACCAGGAGCGCTGGCTCGATGGTGTCGTCCGGGGCGCGCGCGAGCGCTGGCACCTGATCGCGCAAACCACCTTGTTCTCGCCGCTGTTCTTCGGCCCCAAGGTCTGGCTCGACGGATGGGACGGCTATGCGCCGGCGCGCGATCGGCTGGTCGACACCCTGGCCCGATCCGGCCGGACCAACCCGGTGCTGCTGGGCGGGGACGTGCACTCGGGCTGGATCGCCGACATCAAGCGCGACTATGCCCGCTTCGATTCCGCCACCGTGGCCACCGAAATCTGCTCGACCTCGATCACCAGCCCGGCCGGCCTGACCGAGAAGATGGCGCGACGCGCGATGGACGAACTCCCCTACCTGCATTTCGGGCACACGGCCGAGCGCGGCTACACCCTGCTCGAGATCGGGCCGGCGCGCATCGACGTGTCGATCCGTGCCACGCGCGACGTGCGTGTCGAACATCCCACACTGAGCACGCTCGCGCGATTCACGATCGACGCAGCGCGCCCCGGAGCCCACCGAGTCGCCTAGATGCACGAACCCGGGGCACGGTTCGATCAGGCGTTGAGCACCAGCCCCGGCCGCGGCCAGTCGACGGCGACCAGCCTTCCGGTGCCCGAGAGCGTGATGTAGGCGGTCTGCATGTCGTCGCCACCGAAGCAGATGTTGGTGGTGAACGGATCGTCGAAGGGCACGAACTCCACCAGCCCGCCCTCGGGCGCGCACACCGAGATGCCGCCCTCCATCAGCGTGGCCACGCAGACATTGCCGTTCGCTTCCACGGCGAGCGAATCGAACATGCGGAAGCTGTCCGGGGTGTGGATCAGGCGAGCGCCGTTGGGTGACGGAAACGGCTCGCGGGCCAGTGCCCCGGGTCCGGTGACGTCCCAGGCCCAGACCCGCGCGTTCTGGGTCTCGGCCACGTAGAGTGTCTTGCCGTCGGGCGAGAGTCCGATGCCATTGGGCCGGTTCATCGGGTACACGACCTCGGTGATCGACGAGCCATCGGCCTTCGCGTAGTAGATGCCACCGTTGTCCATGTCGCGATGGCGGTGCTTGCCCAGGTCGGTGAACCAGAATCCGCCATGGGCGTCGAAGACGATGTCGTTCGGCCCTCTCAGGCCATGCTCGCCCACCCGGTCATAGAGCACTTCGGCGCGGCCGCTGTCGAGGTCGACGCGCTCGATGCGCCCGCCGCTGTAGTCGTCGGCCTGTACGCCCGGAATGCTCAGGCCCTCGTGGTCGCGCCAGCGAAAGCCGCCGTTGTTGCAGACATAGACCGCACCGTCGGGGCCGAGCGCCGCCCCGTTGGGCCCGCCGCCGAGCTTCGCGATCACGCGCTGGCGTCCGTTGCGATCCACATGCGTGAGCGTCTGGCGGCGGATCTCCACCAGCACCAGCGTGCCGTCGGGCAACACGAGAGGCCCCTCGGGGAATTGCAGGTTTTCGGCAATGGTTCGCATGGCGTCGGGTCGAACGAGATGAATGACGATGCATCTTGGTCGCAAGCCGCCGACGGCGCAAGGCGCCGCGTTCGACAAACGGCGTCACGGGCGGCGAGAATAGTCGTCGGCCCCGGCAATCGAGGAGTCAGGCGTGCTCAAGCTTCACTACCATCCGCTGTCGACCTATACGCGGCGCGTGCGCATCGCGCTGATCGAGAAAGGCATCGAGCATGAGACCGTGCTCGTGGACATGGCAAGGCGCGCGCATCGCGAGCCCGATTACCTCGCGATCAATCCCTATGGTCGCGTGCCGGTGCTCCAGGACGACGACCTGCTGCTCTACGAGTCGAACGCGATCCTCGGCTACCTCGAAGCGCGGCACCCGAGCCCCGCGCTGGTGCCCGCCGACGCCAAGGGACGTGCGCTCGTCGACATGCACCTGCGTCTCTCGGATATCCAGATGGCGCGCCAGACCGGCGTGATCGTGTTCCCCAAGCGTTTTCTTCCGCAGAGCAAGTGGAACCCCGAGGCGATGGCCGCCGCCAAGGCCGAGATCGAGAAGCACCTGGCGGTGCTCGAGCAGCAGCTCGGCGATCGACGCTGGATGGTCGGCGACGAATACTCGTTGGTCGAGGTGAGCTACACCCCGTTCATGCAGTTCCTGCCGCTGATGGAGATCGTCGCGCCGCCGCGCGTGGCCGCCTGGGCCGAGCGCATGCTGGCGCGACCGAGCGCCCTCGAGACCGCGCCGGCGAACTGAGGCGCTCAGTTCACCGAGTAACCTCGCGCCTCGAGGCAGGCCTCGATGGCCCGACGGTAATTGCCTCGCGCCTCGGTCACGTTCTCGGGCGGCACGCCACCCGACGTGATCGTCGGATCGAAGCCGCTCTGGCCGGTCGCCCAGCGATGGCAGTCATAGCGATCGGCCGCCGTCTGCTGCTCGGTCTGCCCCTGGGCCGGGTAGACGTAGATCGGCGGCATCAGGCCGGTTTCGGGTACCGACGCGGGCGCGGGCACGACCTCGTAGCCCGATGGCACCCGCTGGTAGTAGACGCCTTCGGCCACGTAGTAGACCAGGCCGCCGATCGCGACCGTCGCGAACACGGCCGGCAGGTAGGGCGTGACGAAGCCGAACGGCGGGATCACGCTGACATAGCCGCTGGGCGTGTGCCGATACCACCAGCGATCGGCCAGGAACAGCCGGTGCCCGCCATGATCGACGGAACGGTAGCGGGGCGGCAGGACGCGAATCGGCGGCGGGGCCACATAGCGTGCGCGCGGCGGCGGTGTGATGATGCGCACCGGCGGGCGGGCATGGTCCGGGCGCCGGTCCACCACGACGGCGGGCGGCCGATGACGATCCTGATGCGGTTGCACCACCACCGCCGGAGGACGCTGCGTCGGCCGGACGTACGGCCGATTGTTCGGCGGGTTGTTCGGCCGCGCTTGCGGCCGGACCTGCGGCTGTATGCGCTGGGTCTGCGGCAGCTTCGTGGGCGGTGCGGCACGATGCGACGGCGCCGGCTTGGTCCGCACGTTGGCGCGCGAGCGATCGCGCGAATGCCGGTCGTCATCGCGCGGCTGCGCGAACACGCTCGAGGCGGTGAACGTGGCGAGCGACATCGCCACGATGCCGAGGCGAAGGCACTGACGAGCTTTCATGACAGCCTCCTTGTGTCTGACGCCGTGTGCCCCATCGGCACTCACGGCATGTCGCGGCGCTCAGCGCACCTGGTATCCGCGGCCGGTCAGGCAGGCGCTGATCGCACGACGATAGCGGTCGGCCCGGTCCACCGCGCTGGCCCGGTCCGGGGTGCTGGCCGGCTGGGCCGCCTGGGCCTGGGCGACGGCGCGCTCCGAACTGGCCTCGGCGATGCTGCCGACGATCGCGCCGATGATCGTGCCGACGATGGCTCCTTCGGTCCGATGGCCGCGACTCGAGGTCAGGGCGCCGATGGCCGCGCCGGTCGCCGCCGTCGCCGCCGTGGTGGCGACCGGCGGATAGACCGGTACCACCTCGGGCGGTGCGCCGACGCGATCGCGCACGGTCAGCGAGGACGGCTCGACACCGGTCTCGCGAACCGCCCACAGGTGACACTCGTAGCGATCCTTGCGTTGCTGCTCGGCGCTCTGCCCGGCCTTGGGGTAGGCGAAGACCTCGACCGAGACCGCCTGCTGGGCCGGCGCCGGCTCGCTGGCGGGCACGTAGCCCACCGGCGCGACCGCGCATCCGGCCAGCAGCGCGCTCGCCGCCAGCACCGCGCCACCGAGATGGCTGGCGCGGCGACGGCCGTCGCGCGAATCAGCTACGCGGTGCACGACCGCTCTCTGCGTCGACCGGGCCACCCATGCCCGAACGCCCTTTGCCATGATGATCTCCCATGCCGTGTTGGCCCTTTCCCGGACCGCCGTGGCGGTCGAAATGACCACCACCGTGGCCGCGCTTGGCCATGCGCTGCTTGAGCTTCTCGCGCTGCGCCGGGGTGAGCACCTTGTAGAACGCGTTGCCCATCTTCGCACGCAGCATGGCGACTTCGCCCATGGCCTTGGCGCCCTGATCGGCCAGTGCCTGCGCCTTGGCCTCGTCGTACTGGTCCGACATCGTCAACTCGCGAAGCGCGCGGCGACTCTGCCGGATCTCCTTCATCTTCGCACGCATTTCCGGCGCCTGGGCATGACGCAGGGCAAACAACTTGTCGCGCTGTTCCTCGGTCAGGTCCAGCCCGCGCATCATCGCGCGGCCACCGCCGAAGTGTTCGCCGCCACCGTGGTGCATCGCGCCGTGGGCGCCAGCCTTCATGGCGTGGGCCCGGGCGAACTCGGGGCGGGCGGAGTCGTCGGCCGCCTGCACGTAGGCGGCAAAAGGTAGGCCAAAGGCGAGCGCACTGGCGGCCAGGACGCTGCGGGTGCTTGGAAGTCGGGACATTCTCGTTCTCCTTGATCGGTGCGGGATGCCATGCGGCGCTCGGCAGGTCCCGGTGCGGTTCTGGTGTGCCCGGGGTCGTTGCCGACGACTGAATCATCCAGCCGATGCCCGTAAACGGGCTCAGGCAGAGCGTAAGCGTTTGTAATTCCTGTGACGGACGCGAGCGGCGAAACCGATCGTCCGGCCTGGCAGGCAGTCGAAATCACGACGCCGCCAGCTACTTCGATGGCTTCCTACCCCACTGGCTGGACGCCGATCAGCCACAGATGCAGGTAACGCGCGAAGACGATCCAGATCACCACGCCGATCACGGTCGCGATGGCATCGCGCGAAAACGCGCCGGCGTCATAGCGGCGGCCCTGGATCCGATCGCGCCGGCGGGCGGCGCGGAACTCGAGCACGGCCCAGACCAGGAAAGCGCCGAACAGCAGGACATCGGCCAGCGTGCCGTTCGCGATCAGGTGCGCGAATGCCCAGATCTTCGTGCCCGCGACCATCGGGTGGCCGAGCGCGGCCTTCATCCGCGTGCCGGGCACATAGGCGGCCGTGATCAGGATGAACGCGGGCAAGGTCAGCAGTGCCGCGAGATGACGGGTCCAGACCGGTGGCGACCACAACTCGATCGGGGCCGTGCGTGCCAGCCCATAGCCCCAGACGATCAGCGCGAAGCCCGCGAGCGAGGCCAGCGTGAACAAGCCCTTCCAACGGTTCTCGCCCAGGCGCGCGATCTGCGCGCTGCGCCAGTCGTCGGCGAATATCCGCACCGAGTGGATGCCCAGGAAGAGCGCGAGGCCGATGATCAATGCCGTCATGGTCTACTCCGTCAGACTGCGTCGTCGGGCCAGCCCAGGTGGGCGCACAGCGCATCGAAGCGCTGCTTCAGGCGGGCCAGTTCTTCGCGGGTGGCGGCCAGCTCGCGCCGCAATGGGTCGGATTCGCCGGGCTCGCCGCTGGCGGCAACGCGCGCATGCGTCACGGGGCCGGCCGGTACCGGGCCGCAGAGCAGATGCGCCCAGCGCGCTTCGCGCGCGCCGGGCTGGCGGGCCAGTTGGACCACCAGAGGGCGTCCGTCACGATCGGCCATCTCGTCCAGGAAGCTCTCGACCGACGAGATGTCGGCAAAGCGATGCAGGCGCTCGCTATGCAATCGCAACTCGCCCGAGGTCTGGGGTCCGCGAAGCACCAGCACCGTGATCAGTGCGAGCGCCGCCGATGGCATGTCGATGACGCGGCGCACGTTCTGCTCATAGCGCATCACGCGTCCGCCGCTGGACTCGATCACCAGCGAGCGTGCCTTGAGCCGGTCGATGGCCTCGACGAGTTCGGGCTCGCGCAGCGACATCACCGGGTCGCGACTGGTCTTCTGGTTGCAGCCCGAGAGCAAGGCATTGAGCGTCATCGGGTAGGTGTCGGGCACGGTGTGCTGCTTCTCGACGAGCACGAACAACGCCCGCGCGTCGACCGGATCGAGCGCGGGGATGCCGGCCGGGGACATGGCCTGGGCCGTGCCCGGATCGGCGGGCGCGGGGCCCGGGCCATCCGGAGGCGTTACGGATTCTTGCATTCGCGGTGCGACGGGGATTGACGCGAGGTCGGAATCGAGAGTGTATCGCCGGGCATAGAATGCGCGCATGACCCCCGCATACCGCTTGCGCGCGCTCGCGCGCTTCGCGCGCCCGATCATTGCCGCAGGCGCGGTGCTGCTCGCGCTGCCGACACCCTGGGTCCTGGCCGCCGAGCCGGGCACGCTCGAGCCGATCGACCCGGCGGGCTTTCGGGCCTGCGTCGCCCGCTTGCAGCCGGCGGCGACCGCCAAGGGCGTGGACGCTGCGACCTTCGCGCGGCTCACCCGCGGGCTCGTGGCCGACGCGAGCGTGCTCGAGAGCCTGGACTACCAGCCGGAGTTCAAGACCCCCGTATGGGACTATCTGGCGGCGCTCGTCGACGAGGATCGGATCGAGCAGGGCAGGGCCATGCTGGTTCAGTGGCGCGACGTGCTCGCCCAGGTCGAGAGTCGCTACGGGGTCGATGCGCGGATGGTCGTGGCCGTGTGGGGAGTCGAGAGCAATTTCGGCCAGCGCTTCGGTTCGCGCGAGATCCTGCCGTCGCTGGCGACCCTGTCGTGCTTCGGGCGTCGACAAAAGTACTTCAGCGGCGAGTTCGTCAGCGCGCTCAAGATCGTCGGCGACGGTCATGTGGCAGCCGAAAAGCTGCGCGGGTCCTGGGCCGGCGCCTTCGGGCACACGCAGTTCATGCCATCGACCTTCCTGCGCACCGCGGTCGACTTCGACGGCGATGGCCGTCGCGACATCGTCGACAGCGTGCCGGACGCGCTCGGATCCACCGCGAACTACCTGAAGCGGGCCGGTTGGCGTAGTGGCCAGGCATGGGGCCTGGAGGTGGCATTGCCACCTGGCTTCGATGTCGCGACCGCGGGCCGCAAGCAGCGTCGGGCCCTGGCCGACTGGCTGGCACTGGGCCTGCGCCGTGCCGATGGCGGCGCGATCGAGGCCGCGGCGCTCGGCGTGGCGCCGGATACGCCGGCGGCCGTGCTGGTACCGGCCTTGCGCGATGCTCAGCCTGGCCGGGGGCCGGGGCCGGCGTTCCTGGTGTTTCGCAATTTCGACGCGATCTATTCGTACAACGCGGCGGTCAGCTATGCGCTGGCGATCGCCCATCTGGCCGATCGGCTCGGCGGCAGGGGCCCGTTCGTCACGCCTTGGCCCACCGATGACCCCGGGCTCGGGCGCGCGGGCCGGCGTGCCTTGCAGGCCTTGCTCGCGCTGCGGGGTCACGACATCGGTCCGGTCGACGGCATGGTGGGCAAGCGCACTCGCGCCGCGATTCGCGCCGAGGAAAAGCGGCTGGGCCTACCCGAGACCGGTCGCGCCGGAGGACGGATCCTGGAAGCCCTGCGCGCCGGCCGGTGAGACGCGCGCCGGGCCCGATGGCGCCACCGTGATGTCCAGGCTCAGCGTGGTGCCGTCGATCCGAAGCGTGCCGGACCGGCGCATCGCAGCGAGCGTGCGGTAAAGGGACTCGGGTGTGAGTCCCAACTCTTCGGCCCAGTCCCGCCGAGACTGGTCGAGTGCCAGCGAGCCCGCCCGGCCCTCGCATTCGATGTAGTGCCTGATGCGTTCGGCCGCGCTGCGTAGTCCGCGGCGTTCGATGACCTCGCGAAGCCGTCGCAACTCGCGCGACAGGTGGGCCAGCCACCGGCGCCGGAATGCCGGGTCGACGTCGAGGGCCTCGCGAATGTCGATCAGCGGGATCGCCAGCAGTCGCGATTGCCGGCGGGCGACGGCGCTGCAGTGATAGCTGGCGGTATCGACGCTGGCCTCCGCGATGAAACCGCGGCGACAGCGCTGCAGCACGACCGATTCGCCATTCCGGCCCGCGCGGCACAGCACCACTTCGCCGTCGGCCAGTGCGAACAGTCGGTCCGGCACGTCGCCGGCGCGAAAGAGCGTCTGGCCCGGGTCGAGCCGCTGCACTCGCGCCACGCCAAGCAAAGCGTCGCCGATCAGCGAGCGGAGCGGCTCGCTGGCGGCCGACAGGGACGCGACTGACGACATGATCGGGATCATATCGTCGCGGTCGATTTCGCCGCTAGCATTGCCGCCAATGCCTCGATTGAAGGGATCATCATGGATGGAACGAAGTGGGCGATGACGGGCCTGGCGGTCGCCATGCTGACGGCCTGCGCAGCAAACGGCGACGGCGGGCACGCGGGGCACGGACATGTCGGCGCCGGCACGGCACCCGCCGATACGCGGGTCGCGGTCCGGTTTCCGGCACAGATGCGCGTTCACACGCTCGCCAACATGCGAGACCATCTCGCGGCACTGTCCGAGATCCAGGCTGCGCTGGCTGGCGAGCGCTTCGACGAGGCCGCTCGCGTGGCGGAGTCCCGGCTGGGAATGAGCTCGCTCGAGCGTCACGATGCGCGCCATGTGGCCGGGTACATGCCCGAGGGCATGCAGGCCGCCGGTACCCGCATGCATCGGGTCGCGAGCCGGTTCGCGGTCAAGGTGCAAGAGGCCAGCGTGACGCGCGACCTGCGCGCGCCGCTGTCGCTGTTGCACGAGCTGACCCAGACTTGCGTGGCCTGCCACGCTGCGTATCGATTGGAATGAGGCCGACACCGGCGGCGGTACGCGCCGGCTGGTGTAACGGCATCGGCGTGCGATTCAACGGGCGCGTGCGACCCCCTCGGGGTCAGGCGGCGCTGGCGAGCCCCCAGGTTTCCAGGAAGGCGTTCACCCGTTCGCCCAGGTCCGAGGGGGCCGGCCGCGCATAGCGGGCCAGTACCTTGGCCAGCGCAGAGGCGTCCTGCGGCACGATGCCATTGCCGATGTCGATGAGCTGGTGGCGGGCGACTGCGGCCACGAAGGCCGCCAGGTTTGCGCGGCGCACGGGCCAGTCGCTGCCGTCGAGCGCCGCCAACAGGGCCGCCCCGACCGAACCGAACTCGTCCAGGGCATAGGCGCCGGGTGCGTTCGCGAGCTCGAGCATCGTGCGTTCGAGCAACATGATCGGCTTGCCGACCAGCACCGAGTCGAACTGCAGCGTGCTGTGCGTGTGGGCGGTGACCTCGGCCAGGTCGAACAGGGTGTAGGGGTTCTCGTGCACGAAGCGCGCGCCCGCGTCCATCGCGCGCTCGCGCACCATGCCTTGTTCGCGGTTGATCGGATGCTCCTGGACCAGCAACACGGCGCCTTGCGCGCGTGCCTGGGTCGCGAGTTCGGCCAGGCGCAGATCGAGCAGGTTGGTGCTCGCGTCGTGCACGACCGGTCGTACCGCCTCGGCCGGGCCGTGGATGCCGGGCTCGGCGTGCGTGAAGGCCGCGACCACGCGCTCGGTCGCGCCGATGCCCAGGCGTGCGCGCGCCGCTGCCGGGTCCACGGCGGCCTCGCCCGCGTACTTGCCGATGCGTGTGCTCAGGTAGTGTGCGCGCAAGCGTTCGAACAATGCCGGGTCGGCCGTGGGCCGGGCCTGCATCGACCTGAGTGCCACCGACTGCCCCCATTCGCAAAGCAAGGTGTTCTCGCCCAGATCGAACATCATGGTGTCGCGCAACCAGCCGCGCTCGGCGTTCCAGGCCGGAATGCCGAACAGTCGCGCGATGCCGACGAACAGCTGCGTGTGCGGGTGCATGGCATTCCAGCCGATCACTGCCGCGGGGCGCAGCGCCTCGAACAGGTTGGAGTAGAACTCGGCGGCGACCGCCGTGCCACTGGCGGTGATCTCGGGCGGCGAATGCGGGTCGGCCTGCTTCGACAGTTCGATGATCGGGCCGGCCCAGACGGGTGCGGCCTCGAACCGGATGTCGAAGCGCGTCGCGAATTCTCCCAGGTGGTACGGAATGCTCATCACCGGGAACGGCAGGTCCTCGACCTCGGTGGTACTGAGCATGAGCAGCTGCAGGCCGACGGCGCGCAATCGACGGTCCAGCCCGGACCAGAAGGCGCGCATCGGTGCATCGAGCCGCATATAGTTGGCGACCAGCACCAGGCCGGGGGAAACGGAAGCGTTCATCGAGTTCCTGTGGTTCGGGGGAGCCGGGATCAGAAGAAGCCGTGCTCGCTGATGATGCGATCGACGCTGACGCCCAGTGCCACGTCGGCGAGGATCTTCTTCTCGGTGCCGATGACGGCATTGGTGCGCTCGAGCACGGCCTGCTCGACCTGGGGCGGAATCACCACGATGCCGTCACCGTCGCCGAACACCATCGAGTTGGGACGAACCTCGACGCCTTCGACATGGATCGTGCGATTGATCGATTCGGTGACGGCGCGGCCCTTGACGTCCTGGCAGGTCGAGCCGCGGGCAAACACCGGCAGGCCCAGGCGGCGCACGTCGAAGGTGTCGCGGGTCATCCCGCCCACGACGACGCCGACCGCACCGCAACGCAGCGCGAGGTTGGCATTCAGCTCTCCGAAGTAGGCGTAGTCCGGGACTTCGTTCTCCACCATGATCACGTCGTTGGGCACGATGGTCTTGTAGGACTGCAAGGCGTCGTAGATGCCGCGGTAGTCCTCGCCCTCGCGCATGCGGCGGATCTTGAGCGTCTTGGCGCGCCCGAAGATCTTGGCGTCGCCCATGTTCGGGCTCAGCCCCTTGATGACCTGGTTGCGATAGCCGAGCTCGTCGAGCGTGTCGGAGAGCAGTGGGCTGGTCAGGTAGCCGCGGATGTTGGCGAACAGCCGACGCTCGTGCTCGCGCTTGCCCGCGGCGATCAGCTCGGCGATCGGCAGATCCTCGGGGAAGTTCACGTCGAGTGCATCGAGTGGACTGGCCTCGATCAGGAAAGGGCGCATGCCGATGCGTCGGCCCGTGCCCAGTGCGGCCTCGCGGCGCATCACGTACAAGCCCATCGTCTCGATCGTGGTGTCGGGCAGGGTGTTGCTGTTGGGAATGTGGTCGATGTCGTAGACCGGTCGATCGTCGTTCCAGAGGTAGAGCTTGTCCTTTCGGACCAGGACCGCCGAGTCGTAGGTGTCGCTGTTGAGCAGGCGATCGACCGCCTGCCGAATGGTCTCGATCCGGATGAAGGGGCTCGTGCACAACACCTGGATGTAGATGTCGGCCTCGGTGAAGCGCACCTCGTTCATGAACAGCGAATTGCCATCGGTGGCATTCGACGCCAGCGCCGGGTCGCGACGCATCTTGGTGCACGGGATCTCGGCCGCCATCTCATGGATCGCGTCGCACTCGCTGTCGAGGATCACCTCGTCGATGAACGGGCAGGCCATCAGTTTCTCGAGCGTGTGCAGGAACAGCGGCTTGCCGTCGAGCAGGCGGGTGTTCTTGTTCTCGATGCGGCTGCTCGACCCCTTGGCCGGGACGAAGGCCACGACGCGTGGTTTTGGCATGGTGTTTTCCGGAACGTTCTTCCCGGAAAACTTTAGGGCGTGGCGGCCCGTCGAAAGCGTCGAACAGATGCGGTTTGGGCGGGTAGATCCGCCCATGCGAACGATCGAGCCCTTCGCCTCGCCGGCGCCGTACGCTCGCTCAGCAGGCCACGACCGACGCAATCCGCCCGGCCAGATCGAGCAGGCTGCGGTCGGCACCCCGCGGCGCGATCAGCGACAGGCCGATGGGTACGCCATCGATCTGGCCAAGCGGCATGCTCAGTTGCGGGACGCCCGCCAGGCTCGCGGCACTGAGCACGGCGATCGCGCGCTGCCGATAGGCGTCGAGCGTGGATTCGTCGGTGACGAGCAGGGGCGCCACGTCGGGCATGGTCGGCAGCATCAGGACGCCGTCACGTCCGAGCAGGAGTTCGAGGGCTTCGCGAAACTGCACCCGCATCCGACGGGCCTCCTCGACATCCGCCGGGTCGAGCACACGAGACCATGCGAAGCGCTCGGCCACGCCGGGCCCGAGGGGAATCCCGTGACGCTCGATCAGTTCGCCGTCGGATGCCCATGCCTCGGCGCCCTGCAGCCGCCGAAACGCCAGCAGCAGGGGCTCGAAGCCCTCGGGCGCGAGCGCAGTGGGCTCGGGACTCGCCCTGACAGCGGCGACAACGGCCGCCCGTGCCGGCTCGAGCGCCGCTCGCACCGCGGGTTCGGCGCCGGTCCAGGCGTCCTGGGCATCGAGCAATCGGACCGCGGCCGGCAACGGGTTCGGATCCTCGCCCAGCAACACCGCGCCGACCCGTCGCATGACGTCGATCTCGCGAGCGAGGAAGCCGCAGGTGTCGAAGCTCGGTGCGAGCGGCCAGACGCCGTCGAGTGAAATCCGGCCGTGGGTCGGGCGCAGTCCCCACAGGCCGCAGTTGCTCGCAGGCGCGCGCACCGATCCGCCCGTATCGGTGCCCAGGGCGAAGTCGCACAGCCCGTTGCTGACCGCCGAAGCCGACCCGGATGAGGACCCACCCGGGATCCGATCCGGCGCGGCGCCGTTGCGCGGGGTGCCGAAGTGCGCGTTGCGCCCGGTCACCGAGAAGGCGAATTCATCCGTATGGGTCTTTCCAGCGAAGTGAGCGCCAGCTGCAAGAAGCTGCTTTACCGCGTGGGCCGAGCCCGTCTTGATGCCCGAGAGTGCCAGTATCGTGGGGCTGCCTGCGCCGGTGGGGTAGCCGGCCACGTCGAACAGGTCCTTGACCCCGAAACTCAGGCCGGCGAGGGGACCATCGGGCGCTTGCGCCACGAGGGCGGGCGGGTAGGGAACGAAGGCATTGGGCAGGTCTTCGACTGACATTCGGGTCGGGCTCGGTCGTGGCGATCGGCAGTTGCGCCGGCTCGCCGGGGTGGGGCTGGCAGGTCTCTCGATGAGCGGCTAGGTGGCGGTCAGGCCTTTTCTGAGCGTGGTCACCAGCTGCCGACACAGCACATCGTAGGCGGGCTGGGCGATCTCGACATAGCCGTCGAGGGCGAGCATGGCCAGGCCGTGAACCGCCGACCATGCGATCCGCGATGCAGCCTCCACATCGCGGACATGTCCCGGGGCCTGGCTCGCCAGTGCGTCGATGGCCTCGCGCAATATTTCATGGCTGGAGTCGCCGCCGCGCGATGCCCGCAGCTCGAGTGCCATCGATCGATAGCGTTCGTTGCGCGCGCCGAACATCAATCGAAACCGTGTCGGATTGCGGGCGGCGAACGACAGATAGCTCAATCCGCTCGCCTCGAGGGCATCGCCCGCACGGACCTGGGCCGTCCCGGCGCCGGCCAGCGCGGAATCGACAGCCGCTCTCATCTCGGCGCTCAGTGCCTCGAAGCCGTCGGCCGCCAGTTCGGCCAGCAGCGCGTCCTTGGAGTCGAAGTGCCGGTACGCCGCCGCGGGGCTGACGCCGATCTCGGCAGCTGCCGCCCGCAGGCTGAATGCCGTCGTGCCCTCCGCTTCGATGCGTCGGAGCGCGCATGCGAGCAGTGCATTGCGTAGATCGCCGTGGTGGTAGCGCTCGGTGTTCATTCAAAGGGCATTCTAGCCAATGTAAGCATTGTTGACATGTGCGTCGTCGATGGCTAAAGTAATCAATGTTTACATCGAGGAGGCCGCAAATGTTCGATCCGATCCTTCGCCGGGTTCGGCCCCTGACCGGGCCGCTGATGCTGATGGCTGGCCTTGCGGGCTGCGCCGCGACGGCACCCGACCCGAATTTGGTCCTCGATCCGGCCGCCTTGTCCGCCGACGCCCGGCATCGGCGCATCGACACCGTCATCGGCGCTCAGCCGGTCCTGGAAGTCCCCGGCCCGGGAATGGCGCTGGTCCTTTGGCCATCGGTGTTCGCCAGTGGCGCCATCCATGCCGATCTGGTGCGCGCATTCGCGGGCCGATACCGACTCCTCGTCGTGGAGCCGCCGCTGCCGGGACCCGACGGCGCTTCGGCGGATTTCACCTTGCCTGCCTGCGCGCAGGCGGTGTCGCAGATCCTCGACGCATATGGCATCGATCGCGCGGCCATCATCGGGACCTCATGGGGCGGCTTGGTCGGCGTGCACTTCGCGCATCGCTACCCCGCCCGCACCGCCGGCCTCGTACTGCTGAACACGCCGTTCGACATGCCCGCCAGCGGGCCCGGCATCGGTGATCGCCTGATCGCCTGGGCGGCGGGACTGATCGGCAATACCGACTTGTTCATCAATGGTGTCGCGCGCAGCTTCTTCTCGCCCTCGACGCGCGAAACCGAGCCCGCGGCCTACCGGGCCTGGCGCGACTGGATGCGTCGAGCCGACAAGGACGCGCTCGCCGCCGTGGCGCGCAGCGTACTGATCGATCGGGGCTCGACCTTGCCGCTGCTGGCTGGAATCACGGCGCCGGCGCTGGTGATCGCGGGCACGGACGACGCGATGTACCCGGTGGCGTCTCTGGCCGATGCGACCGCACGAATGCCGAACGCACGCTTTCAGGCCGTTGCCGGCGCGCACCACATTGCGGCGGTGGATCGGCCCGACGACGTCGCCCGTGAGGTCGGGCATTTCCTGGCGGGCCTGCCACGGCAGGCGACCGACGACCCGACTATCCGCGAATCTCGGCCAGACGAGCCTCGATGAGCGCGCGCGCGATGCTCAGGCGGGGCGGTAGCTTGGGCAGTGACTCGGGCGCGAACCACTGGGCGTCGGCGAGTTCGTTTGGATCCGGTCGAAGCTCGCCGCCCGCATACTCGGCGAAGAAGGCGAGCATCAGCGAATTCGGGAACGGCCAGCTCTGGCTGCCGAAGTAGCGCAGATCGCTGACCTCGATGCCGACTTCCTCGCGGACTTCGCGTCGTACTGTTTCCTCGATCGTCTCGCCGGCTTCGAGAAAGCCGGCCAGCGCGCTGTATCGGCCCGGCGGAAAATTGATCCCGCGCCCGAGCAGCAACTCGCTGCCACGGGTGACCAGCACCATCATGGCCGGCGTGATGCGGGGGTAGACCACCAGCCCACAGCCGGGGCAGCGCTTGGCGCGCTCGCCCTGGAGCTGCTCGGTCGGCGTGCCACAAGCACCGCAGAAGCGGTGCGTGCGATCCCATTCGAGCACCTGCACGGCGCGCATCGCGATGGCCAGGCTCGCATCGTCGAGGACGCCGAACCACTGACGTAGTCCGGCCGCGCGCAGACCGGAGGGCAGCGGCGGCTGGTGCTCGGGCGGTGCGCCGGGGTCGTCGAGTGCAACGGCAACATGGGCCTGGCCGGCCTCGCGGCCCACTCCGTAGACACGAGCCGGCCGCAACCCGAGCTCACGATAGAAGCGCCATGGCAGGGCGGTTGGGGAATCGGTGAACAAGACCAGTGCATCGCGCACGAACACATGCGCGATGGAGTCGTCGTCGAGGTGGACGTCGTGTGCGGATTCGAAGGCGTCGGTGGTACGTAGCATCCGCGCAGTATAGAACCTCGGACGCGGACCCGTGCTCGACGCCCGACGATGTTTTCGGTACGCCGTTCCGGCGGGTGAACGTTCCGCGCGGGCGGCCCTTCCTATACTCCCGCGATGCCTTCTCCCGGACCCCTCCCGCGATCCGATCGCGAAGCCACCGTTCGCGCCGGCCTGGTGACGCGCGCACTCACCAGCTTCGCGAGCCTGCCGCCAACGGCCCGTGGGCTGTTGTGGAGCGCGGTGGCCGGATTGCTCTTCAATCTGCTCAACACCACCTTGCGCGCGATGTCGCTGCAGCTCGACCCGATGCAGGTCGCGTTCCTGCGCAATGTCTTCGGCTTGCTGGCCGTGCTGCCCTTCTTTCTACGGCGCAGCGCGGCGTCGATCTGGCCACGCAATCCGCGCGGCATGGTCTGGCGCGGCATTGCGCACACGATCGGCCTGCTGCTCTGGTTCAGCGCGCTGCCCCACCTGCCACTGGCCGATACCACGGCGATCGGCTTTACCGGACCCATCTTCATCATGCTCGGTGCCGCCTGGTTCCTGGGCGAGAAGCTGGTCGCCGCACGCTGGATCGCGGCCGGCATCGGGTTCGTCGGCGTATTTGTCGTGGTCGGCCCGAAGCTCGCCGGCAGCGGTGGTGTCTGGAATCTCGTGATGATCAGTGCGGCGCCGGCCTTCGCGGCTTCGTTCCTGATCGCCAAGAGCCTGACCCGCCACGACAATCCGTCGGTGATCGTGTTCTGGCAGGCCGTGATGGTGGCTGCGCTGTCGATGCCGTTGGCCCTGATGACATGGCGCTGGCCAAGCGCGGCCCAATGGGGCTGGTTCGCGCTGACCGGGATGCTCGGAAGTGCCGGTCACTGGTGCCTGACCCGCTCCTACGCGATCGCCGATATTTCCGCCACCCAGCCGGTGAAGTTCCTGGACCTGATCTGGGCCAGCATTCTGGGCTTCCTGGTGTTCGGCGATCGCCCTGCGCTGTCGACATTCATCGGCGGCACGCTGATCGTGGCCGCCACGATCTGGATCGCTCGGCGCGAAGCCGGTGCCAGGAAGCGAGCGGCTGGCTGAAGCGCGCGATCAAGCGTCGGTGAGCGCACGATCCAGGCCGCGGCGCGCTTGGCGCCGCGCCCCGACAGCGCCGCCGCGCGTAGCACAGGCAGGCGTCAGCGCTTGGGCACCAGCACCGCGCGCCAGCGGCGCAACAAGGCCTTGAGCCGAGCCGCGTTCTCGGGCCCGATCCGGACCATGATCTTGCGACCGGCCGAGAGCTTCTCGAGCGTCGGGTCGGCGTACTTGTACAAGACCTTGGGCTGGACCAGTTCGATCGGTTCGGTGACTTCGGGTGCGGACAGCATGTCGTCGATGGCGTCGACGACGCGATCGCTGAAATGCAGCTTGGGAAAACCCATCGCCCGGTACTCGTACTGCAGCAGCGGATAGAACGCCACATAGGCCGCTACCGCCTTGCGCGGATCGATCGATTCGAGAAAGCCGACGACCGGATCGTAGCGACTGAAATTCTCTGGGCTCAGCGTGAAGCGGTCACCGTTGGCTCGTACGCCGAGCTGGCCTGGTGTGCGTCGCACGGCGCTCCACTGCGATGGCACGATCTCGCGTGGCAGATTGTCGACCGTGACCACGAATCGGCGCACGAAGTCCTGCAGGTTGAGGAATCGCGCCAGCACCATCCGGGGCTGTAGTCCGGTGAGTGCGGCCAGGATCGGCGCATCGGTGTTCTCGCCGGGCTCGGCCGGCGATCCTTCGGTCACGCCGCCCGGTACCGGATAGCGCGGGCGTGTATCGGCTTCGGCGCCAGTGCGTGTGTCGTTCGCGCCCTCGTCGGTCGCGGCGACGGTGCCGGAAATGGTGCCGGCGGCATCGACCCGATCGGTTTGCCGCTCGCGCGGCTCGGGCGCCGAATCGGGGGGCGCCTGGGTGCTGGTCGCGGCAGCGGAATCGCCGGACTTGCCAGGAGACAGATCCGGCACGAATCTGTCGAACAGCCGGCCCCCGCTTTGCCAGACCGAAAAGGCCGCGACGAGCACGATGACTGCGCCGAGGATGAGCCACCACGGTGGCCCGCTCGACGCCTTGGGGGGATATGTGGGCCGGTTCATCGGGCCGACTCGATTCGCCAAATGGCGAGAGGGTACACGAGCGCTTCGTGCCGTCCAACTCGACGCCGTCAAGTCCGCGTCGCTTCTATACTGCAGGGATGAATGCCGATGCGGGTTCCTCGATCGCCGACGCGGGTGCGAACCTGCCCGGTAGCGGCGCCGATACGGGTGGGCCGGGTGCCGGCGCGGCGCCGGCGAACGTCGGATCCGGGCAACAGCCGTCGTCTGCCCCGAAGCCTTCGCCTGCTGGCCGGGTCGTGTTGGCGGGTCTGCTGTGGATGGCCGTCGGCGGATTCATGTTGCAGGCGCTCAACGCGCTGATGCGCAAGATGACACTGCAATTGGACCCGATGCAGGCCCAGTTCCTGCGCTACCTGTTCGGACTGGCCGCGATGCTGCCGGTCATCGTGCCCACCGTCTGGCGCACCGGTTGGACGGCCTACCGGCCAAATGGCCTGGGTGGTCAGATCTGGCGCGGGGTCGTGCACACCGGCGCGATGACCTTCTTCTTCGCCGCGCTGCCACACCTGCCGCTGGCGGACGTGACCGCGATCATGTTCACGACGCCGTTGTTCGTGCTGGTCGGTGCCACCCTATTCCTCGGCGAGCGAATCCCTTCGCAGCGTTGGCTTGCCGCCGCCGTCGGCTTCATTGGCGTGCTGGTCGTGGTCTGGCCGCACCTGAGCGGGCGTGGCGCGGGTATCTGGAGTCTGATCATGTTGGCCGCCGCGCCCCTGTTCGCCGGCTCGTTCCTGATCACCAAGGCCCTGACCCGTCGCGACTCGCCCAGCGTCATCGTGACCTGGCAGGCGATCACGGTCTGCCTGTTCTCGGTCCCGATGGCGGTCCTTTCCTGGTCGGCGCCCAGTCCACCGCAATGGGGCTGGTTCGCGCTCTCGGGCGTCATCGGCACCCTCGCGCACTACTGTTTCACGCGTGCCTTCTCGCTGATCGATATCTCCACCACGCAACCGGTTCGCTTCCTGGATCTGATCTACGCGTCGATCTTCGGCTTCTGGCTGTTCGGCAACGTACCGTCGCCGAGCGCACTGGTCGGCGGCGTCGTGATTCTCGCGTCGACGATCTGGATCGCGCGTCGCGACACCCGGGCGACATCCTGATGCTTGCGTGGCTCGATCGCCTCCCGTACCCCATCCTCTTGGTCGCGGCCGTCCTGTTGGGCGCGGCGCCTTTCCTGCCCGAGCCGCATCTGTGGCAAAAGCTCAAGATGCTGGCCGGCGGCACGCTTCACCGACCGATCGACATCTTCGACCTCGTCTGGCATGCGAGTCCGCTGCTGCTGCTGGCCGTGAAGATCGTGCGGCAGCGATCGCGGCGCTGATCGGCCGGTCGCAGACGCAATGGCGGTGATCATTCCCGGCGATTGGCGCGCGTCCGAGGTGCTCGGCGGCAATGCGCGCGTCATCGAGACCTTGGCGCTCTTCGCTCGAGGCCTGCCCGCGTCGCTGACGGTCTTTCACGGTGTGCACTGGACCCGGGTCGAGCGTGGGCTCGCTTCGATCGGCGAGATCGACTTCGTGGTGCTCGCGCCATCCGGCCATCTCTTGCTGATCGAGCAAAAGACCGGCTTCCTCGAAGAGAGCCCCGACGGCCTGCTGATGCGCCATGCGGGGCGCAAGAAGCTGGTTCGCGTGGAAGTCGATCGCACGGTGGATGCCTTGCGTCGCCGCCTGGGCCCCGCCTTGCAGGGGGCTGCGGTGCCCGAGATTGGCTACCTGCTCCACTGCCCCGACTATCACGTACGCGAACCCGGCAGTGCCGGCATGGATCCGGCACGAATCGTGGATGCGTCGGCGCCCGACACCCTGTGCCAGCGCGTGATCACCGCGCTTGGCGCCGATGCCGGCTCGAACGGACCGGCCGACGATCCGCTGATCGCGAATCGCCTGCATCGCTTCTTTGCCAACGAGCTCGAGCTGGTCCCCGACGCCAGCGCGATGGTGGGCCGTGCCGAGGCGATCGTGACCCGGCTCTCCGGTGGGTTGGCGACCTGGGCACGACGTCTGGATGCCGACCCGTTCCGCCTGCGCGTACTGGGCACGGCCGGCAGCGGCAAGACGCAGCTGGCCCTCGCCCTGCTCCAGGACGCCGCACGCGACGGACGCGAGGCGCGCTACATCTGCTTCAACCGGCCGCTGGCCGATCACCTCGCACGGGTCGCGCCGGCGGGTACGAGCGTGCAGACCTATCACCAATGGTGCGAGCAGCGACTGCGGGCCGCCGGCGCCACGATCGATTTCAGAAGCGCCGGCGCGTTTGCCGACCTGGTCTCGCGGGCGCAGGCGCTCGCGGCGACCGAATCGGATCGGGTGGACCTGCTCGTCGTCGACGAAGGCCAGGATATCGAGCCCGGCTGGCGCGAAGACATGTTCGACAAGGTCGGTCGGGCGGGTGCTCGCGGGCGCATCGTCTGGCTCGAGGATCCGATGCAGAACCTTTATGACCGCGAGCCGTTCGAGCCCGATGGCTGGATCACGCTGAGTACCCCGTCGAACTATCGCAGCCCGCGCCGGCTCGCTCGTTTCCTGACACGACTCCATGACATGGCGCACGCGGGGCGGGAGTCGGTGATCGCCGAAAGCCCGTTCGTTGGCGAGCGCATCGAATTGTTCGGCTATGCCGACACCGAGGGCCTGGCCGACGCCAGCAAGCGCGCGATCACCGCGGCCCTGCGAGCGGGGTTCCGCCGACAGGACATCGCGTTGCTGAGTTTCGCGGGGCGGGAACGCTCGCGTCTACTGTCGCTCGATACGCTCGGGCCGCACGCGTTGCGCCGATTCACCGGGCAATACGATCTTTTCGGTTCGCCCAGGTATTCGGATGGCGACCTGGTCCTCGAGACCGTGTATCGCTTCAAGGGACAGAGCGCGCCTTGCGTGATCTTCACCGAGGTCGAGTTCGAAACGCTCGATGCACGTGCGCGACGCAAGCTGTTCGTCGGTGCGTCGCGGGCGTCGATGCGCCTGTTCGTGGTGGCGTCGCAAGCCTGTGTGCCCGCGCTCGAGTCGCTGCTCGACGACGACTGAGCGAGCGATCCAGCACTCGGGCGCCGAGGCGCGATGGACTACCCTGCAGGCTTCACTGTGGCAGCATCGCGAGATGCTTGATTCGATTCGCGACTTCTTCGAGCGCTTCATCGGGGCCCGGCCCGTCGACAACGCGCATTCAGGCGATGCGATTGCGCTGGCCACCACGGCCTTGCTGGTGGAGGCGATGCGAGCCGACGCCCGGATCGACGATCGCGAGCGGGCGGTGGTGCTGGCCGCCGTGTCGAGCCGGTTCGGCATCGACGGGTCGCGTGCGACCGAACTGCTGGCCCTGGCCGAGCGCGAGGTGCGCGAAGCCAACGACCACTACCAGTTCACGTCGCTGATCGATCGTCATTTCGATCAACCCGCAAAGATCCGGGTGCTCGAGACGATGTGGCAGGTGATCTGGGCCGACGGCAGGATCGACGCCCACGAGCGCCATCTGATGCGTCGGATCACCGACCTACTGCATGTCACCCACGGCGATGCGGTGGCCGCACAGGCGCGCGCGCGCGAGGCCGCACTCGGTCCGCGGGCGACCGACTGATCCGGCCGAGCCCGAACCGCGCCAAGCGACATGATGCGCCGGCCGGCGACCGTCGGGCCGCGAACCGACGCATGCCGCGTTGGCGCTCAGACCCGACGGCGGGTACGCGGCGGGGTCTTGCGGGCCGACGGCTTGCCGGCCGTCGTCGGTTCCGCCTGATCCTCGGGCTCGGCAGCGCTGGTCGGCATCGGGATGCCGGCGTCGCTGGCGGCCTGCTCGGCCTGGCGAACGAAATCACGAGCCGCGCCATTCATCTGCGCATAGGCATCGCTGGCGGCGCGCATCGCCTGCTGGACGAAGTCCATCGAGCCACTCTGGCCGACGGCGCCCGACGCGATGGAGCCCAGTGCCGACACGAGATTCGCGTTGCTCTCGTTCGCCTGCCGACGAAGCAACTCGGCCAGGGCCTGCCCGGTCTCGCTCGAGATGCCGTAGACGGCGCGCGCATAGGCGGCGAATTTCTCGGGTACCGGCTGGGCCAGCGCGGCCGTGAGTTCGGTCAGTGCCTGGACGTCACGCGCTTCGATGAGCTCACGAATCCGCTCGCCGAACTCGTCCATCGAGTCGCGGGCGGTGCGCATCTGCAGGTCGGTCAGCTTCTGGAAACCGTCGAGTGCCCGTGCGCTGAACTCCTGCGAGGCCTGTACCGCGTTCATGCCCGCTTTCAGGAAATCCTCTGGACCGGTCATTGGCGTTCCTCCCATTACTTCGGATGGCGTCGGATGCAATGGTCGCGCGATCGACGCCGGCTGTCATCCATTCGGCTGGTGTCGCGACACGATCTCGGTCGCGGCCACGGCCCGTGAAGAGAAAACCCCCGGACGGGCGCTGGGCTCGAGCCGGGGGTCAGCCCGCCCGGTCGGGGCGGGCGCTGCGAACGCTTAGGCCGCTTTCTTGGCGGGCGCCTTCGTCGCGGCCGCGAAGTTCGACTCGACCATGTCGAAGATCTGCTTGTTGGCCTTGTTCACCTGCTCGTAGGCCGAGCTGGCGGCGGTCAGCGACTGCTTCAGGAAGCTGATCGCGCTCTCGCTGCCGGCCGGGGCCGACTTGGACATCTCGTCGACGGTGGCGAACAGTTGCTTGTTCGCGTCGGCGATCTGCTTCTCGACCATCGAGGTCAGGTCGGCCGCGGTCTTCGAGGAGATCTCGTAGACGTTCTTGGCGTACGAGGTGGCGGCTTCCGGGGCCGGCTTGGCGTACTCGGCGACCAGTTCGCCCAGGGCCTTCGGATCCTTGGCGCCCAGCATGGCCTTGATGCGCTCGCTGGCTTCTTCGATGGTGCTGCGGGCGGCTTGCATGTTCAGTTCGGCCAGCTTCTCGAAGCCTTCGAGGGCGCGAGCAGCGGCGGCACTGGTGGCCTTGACGTTTTCGGCGTGCAGCTTGATGAGCTCGTCGGTGTTCTTGATCATGTCGATTCTCCTAAACAGGAAGAAGTTCGTCTTGGGGGCTGTTCCAGTCGCTGCAAGCTCGTTCCGGGTTTCTCGGGCATTGTCATTGCTGCGACGCACAAACGCATTCTGCGCCGCCTCGAGCGCTGCGTCAAGAAGAATTTTGTGCAGTGCGTCAAAATCGCGAAAGCAGCGAGTGTGTGGCTATAAGTAATTGATAAGACAGAATAAATGTCGGATTGACCGATGGGCCACTGGCGCGGGGCTAGCCGCTGATCGGCCGACTTAGCCGCGTTGCCACATCTTTCGCATCCGGGCGGCCACGTCGACTCTTGTCGCAGTGCTCACGTCGGAATGCTGCTCATGGGGCAGGGGCGGACGCGTTGGACGGTCGAGGCGGGCGCGCACCGCGGGTGTCAGGAAGCGGCTGCGGGCGCCATGTACGTATCCGGCCCCGAGTCTTGGCTGCTGAGTGACGTAGTAGCGCTGTGGTTCGACCAGGTGCAGCGTGTCGCGTGCGCGCGTGATCGCCACATAGAGCAGTCGCCGCTCTTCTTCGATGGCTTCCGGGTTGCCCGTGGAGAACTCGTTGGGGAAATTGCCGTCGGCCACGTTGAGCACATAGACGGCGTCCCACTCCTGCCCCTTGGCCGAGTGAACGGTCGAGAGGACCAGATAGTCCTCATCGAGTAAGGGCGTGCCGGCCAGATCGCCGGCCGCCTGGGGCGGGTCGAGCGTGAGTTCGGTGAGAAAGCGCTCTCGGGAGCCGAACTGCTCGGCGACCGTGGCCAGCATGTCGAGGTCTGCGGCCCGGACCGTCGCGTCCTCGTAGCGGGACTCGAGCAAGGGTTGATACCAGGCGCGGACCTGCTCGATCTGGCCGGACCACGGGGCAGCCGGGTCGGCCAGGCGGTGCATCATGGACACGAAGCCGTGCCAGTCTTCGCGGGCGGCCGCGGGTGGCGAGAAGCCGGCCAGTCGGGCGAAGTGTCCCGACGCCGCGGAATCGCTCGAGGCCTGGCCGGACTCGGTGAGGAAGTCCAGGCAGCGCCTTGCCGCCACCGGGCCGATGCCGCGCATCAGTTGCAGGCTGCGGAAAGCCGCGATCGAGTTGTGGAGGTTGTCGGCCCAGCGCAGCACGGACAGCAGGTCCTTGACGTGGGCGGCCTCGAGGAATTTCAGGCCGCCGTACTTGACGTACGGAATGTTGCGCCGGATCAGCTCGAGCTCGAGCAGGTCGCTGTGATGGCTGCTGCGAAAGAGGACGGCCTGCTGCTTGAGGGCGACGCCTTGCTCACGCTGGCGAAGCACCTCGGCGACCACGTGATCGGCCTGGGCGCGGTCATCGAGCACGGTGACCAGTAGTGGGCGGGCACTGCCACGACGGCGGGCTTGCAAGGTCTTGGGGTATTGGCGGCTGCCCTCGGCGATCAGGCTATTGGCCAGATCCAGGACGGGCTGGATCGACCGGTAGTTGGTCTGGAGGGTGATGCGCCGGGCCGGTGGGTCGAAGCGGGCGGGGAACTCGAGGATGTTCGCCACGTCGGCGGCGCGAAACGCGTAGATCGACTGGGCGTCGTCTCCGACGACAGTGAGCCCGGTTCCGCTGGGCTTGAGGCCGAGCAGGATGCGCGCCTGCAAGGCATTGGTGTCCTGGTATTCGTCGACGAGGACGTGGTCGAAGCGGGCACCGAGCGCCTGGGCGATGGTTTCGTCACTCATGGCCGCTTCCCACCATAGCAACAGGTCGTCGTAGTCGAGTACGCCATTGCGCTGCTTGCGATCGACATAGTCGGCAAACAGGGCGCGCAGCGCGTCTTGCCATTCGGCGCACCACGGGTAGACCGACTCGAGTACCCGCTCGAGGGGCCAGCCGGTATTGACGCAGTGCGAGTAGATCGACAGGCAGGTGTCTTTGCGTGGGAAGCGCTTGGCGGTCGTGGAAAAGCCGAGTTCGTGGCGGGCGATGTCCAGGAGATCGGCCGAGTCGCCACGATCGAGAATACCGAAATTGGGTGGGAGCCCGAGGGCGGGCGAGAACTCGCGCAGTACTCGGGCGCCGATCGCGTGGAAGGTGCCCGCCCAGGGCAGCCGCATGGCCGGCGCCGCGCTGCCGGCACCCGGCACGGCCTGGCCGCGCCGCTCGGCGATGGCCTGCGCGACCAGCCGCTCGGCACGATGGGTCATCTCGCGGGCTGCGCGCCGGGAGAAGGTAAGCAAGAGGATCCGCTCGGGATCCACGCCCGAGACGACCAGATGAGCGACCCGATGGGCGAGTGTGGCCGTCTTGCCGGTACCGGCGCCGGCAATGACGAGCAACGGATCGGATCGGAACGCGCCGCGTTCATCGGTGCTGCCCCAGGTCGCCGCCGCGAGCTGTTCGGGATTCAGGCGCGCCAGCCAATTCGCGCAGCGCGGGCCTTCGGAGAGCACGTCAGGTGCTGCGTGCGCGTCGGTCGGGGGGCCGGCTATCGGCTTGTCGGCCGAGTCGGGCGGTGGCGCACCATTCGGGTGCGCGCGCGACGGGCCCGAACCCGTGACGAGTGGCTCGGGGCACGTGCCAGATGAAGCGGGCTCGAGGGTCGTGGAAGAAAGCGAGGGCATGGTTTTGGTGCATCCGATGGTCGATTGTGCCCGGTCGCGGGCTCAGCAGATGAGCCTGCACGTCAGCGAGTGGCTTCCGATCACGCGCCGCGCCCTGGAATCCATTGACATGGGTGCTCGGCCGGGTATTAATCCACCATGATGGAAGAAACATCACGGGCGGTGTTCGACGCCAGGCTCAGTGATCCCGACCGCAATCCGATCGGGATCATGCACGCGATCGATCGCGCGCGCGCGCGCAAGGACGGCAAGGTCTCGCCCGACGATCTGTTCGTTGGCATGTTGCTGGCCGTATCCAGGCGCGGCAAGGTGCGGATCGGTGCGCTCGAGATCGACCTGCGCGCCGTCGACCTGCCGACGCAACTCGGGACGCCTTTGTCGCCGGATCCACGGTTCACGCCGGAAGCCACCGAGGTCATGAAGCTCGCGGCGAGTCTCGCCTACGGCGACGATCGCGCGCGCCTGGCGCCGATCCACTTCCTCGAGGCGATCGGCGACCTGCGACCGTTGCTGTTTTCTTCCCTGTGCGATCGGCTCGACATCGATCGCCTGAACTGGCGGGTCGCGCTGGCCGATGTCCGTCGCTCGCAAGCCGGTGTGCGACCCGTCGAATGGCTTTCGGTCACCGAATGTGCAAGACGACTCGGTATCGAGGAGTCGGGTGTCCATGGCTTGATCGAAGCCGGTGAACTGCCCGCGATGCGGGTCTGTCGCGACCGCGTGATCCGGGTCCGACGCGATGACGTCGAGGCATTGGCGGCCTCGACGAGCCTGCGCAAGCCACGCGATCTCGCCGAAGGCTGAACGCGCCTTACTGCGTCATCCGCGCTTTTCCTTTTCAGGAGTCCTCTCAATGGGAACTTTCGTGACGATCAGGGAGCTACCCGGGGTCACGGCCGCCGAGATCGCCGGCGCCGGTGTCGCCATCAAGTCGTGCACGACGGCCATGCAATGCGAGGGAACGCCGGTGCGCTGGCTGCGCAGTTTCTTCCTGCCTGGCTCGAGTCGCACGCATTGCTATTTCGAGGCGCCTTCGATCGATGCGGTTCGTCTGGCCAACGAACGCGCGAACATCCCGTACGTCGAGATCGTCGAGGTCCAGGAACTGACGCCCGAAACGGTCTGATCGTCCGTCGGCGCTATTTCGATGCCGCGCTCCTGGCGCGGGTGGCGCCGGGCGATGTGGGCGCGTCGTAGCGGGCGCGCGCGGCTTCCAGTCGGTCGGCGATCCGGCGCCTGAGGTCCGGCGGCGAGCACACCTCGACCTGCTCGCCGTGGCGCAGGATGTCGAGTTCGAGTTCGGTCGAGTTCCCGAACGGCAGCCGCAGCTCGTAGCTGCCGTCCTCGCCCATGGCGCCGACCTGGCGCGGGTGCCAGAGTTCGGCGCTGACCCAGCGCGCGGCCTCGGGCGTGAAGCGCAGCACGGCCCATCGCAGCCGGCGGCCGCGATAGATGCCATAGCCTTCGCCAAGCGTGCGCTCGATCTCGGCGGGCGAGACATCGAGCGCGCGGCGTTCGACGGCGCGCGCGTGTTCGATCGCATCGAGCGCGAATACGCGCAGTGAATCCGTGCGATGGCACCAGGCGTCGAGATACCAGGCGTTTCGATAGTGCACCAGCCGTTGCGGCGACACTTCGCGCTGCGAACGGGCGTTGCGCGAACGCGTGAAGTAGACGATCTCGATCCGGTGGCGCTTGACCAACGCACTGCCGATGACTTCGAACCAGTTCGGAGGAACCGGGCGGTCCTGGGCGCGCTGGATCCGGACGCGCCGGATGATCTCGTCGGCCGAACCATCGGCCGATCCGAGCAACGCATTCAGGCGCGCGACCAGTGGCGCCACGTGCGGGCCCAGCAGCCCGCCGGTGTCGAGATCCTCGAGCATGCGGTGCATGGTCAGCAAGGCGAGGATCTCACGATCGTTGAACCAGAGCCCGGGCAGTTCGTACTGGGGGCCGAGCCGTCCGCTGGCGAAGCGGTAGCCCCCGGCCTCGCGGTCGAACTCGATGGGCGCGTTCAGTCGATCGCGCATATAGGCGAGGTCGCGCTTCAGGGTCGCGCGCGAAACCTCGAGCTCGGCCTGCAGGTCCTTGAACGGAACGACACCGCGCTGGTTGATGAGCTGATCGATTCGGTAATAGCGTTCGGTCTGGTTCATGGCCGCTTCCGGGACGATGATCGTGGCGCTCATTCACTGGAACCGCGCCACGAGGCACTCTGTTAGATTGACACAATCAGCCGGCCGCCGAGTGCCGGCACCGACAAGACCAGCGCCGCGAACGGCGCGCGGGAGACGACATGACCCACGGGGGAAGACTCCGCGACAAGCGCGCCGTCATCACGGGCGCCGGCAGCGGCATCGGGCGAGCGAGTGCGCTCAGATTTGCGGCCGAGGGCGCGTCGCTGCTCTTGGTCGACCAGGACGCCGCCGCCGTCGAGGAAAGCGCTGCCCAGGTCCATGCGGCCGGTGGCCGGGCGATCCCTGTCGCCGCGGACGTCGGTCATGAACCCGACGTGCAGTCATTCGTCCAGCGCGCAGTGGCCGAGCTCGGCGGGCTCGATGCAATCTTTGCCAACGCGGGCATCAGCGGTGGCGACGTGCCCCTGCTCGAGCAGCGCGTCGAGGACTGGGAGCGGGTCCTGAGGGTCAACCTGATCGGCGTCTTTCTGACGATCAAGCACGCGGGTGCCCTGATGGTCGACCAAGGCGCGGGCTCGATCGTGTGCACGGCCTCGGTCGCGGGGCTGCGCTCGAACGCCGGTGGTTCGCCGTACAGTTCGAGCAAGGCCGGGGTGATCAGCCTGGTGCAAACCGCCGCCAACTCGTTCTGGGGCAGTGGCGTACGCGTCAATGCGATCTGCCCGGGCCTGATCGAAACCGGGATGACACGTCCCATCTTCGACTATGCGCGCGAACGTGGCAACGAGGACAAGCTCGGCCAGCTCAATCCGCTGCAACGCCACGGTCGGCCCGCCGAGATCGCCGCGATGGCGGCCTTCCTCGCCAGCGACGACGCGTCCTATGTGAACGGACAGGCGATCGCGGTCGACGGCGGGCTGAGCAGCACGCATCCGTTTCGCCGGCGCATGCGCTGACGCGAATCGACAGCGCTTCCACCGACTGTTCGTCGATCACGGCACGCCATGACTCCGATACCGACCCCGTTTGCCGAGCGACTCGGCATCGCGCAGCCGATCTTCGGCTTCTCGCACAGCATCGACGTGACCGTCGCCATCTGCAATGCCGGCGGCCTGGGCGTCTACGGCATCGCGCATGATCCCCCCGAGGCGATACCGGCCAAGCTCGCCGAGATCAGGCGCCGGGTCGGCAAGCGTCCGTTCGGCTGCGACATCATGATGCCGATGGGCATGCCCGAGGGCGAGACCCTCGAGTCGGTGCGCGCCGATCTGCCGCCCGAGCACGTCGCGTTCATGGAATCGATCCGCGACAAGTACCGGATCCCGGCGCCGACGCGCAAGACCTTCTTCAACTCGATCCTGCGCACGCCGACCTACTTCGAGGGCCAACTCGAGGCCTTGCTCGCGTCCGACGTGGACCTGGTGGCGTTCGGGATCGGGCTGACGGCCGACGCGGTCGAACGGCTGCACGCCCGTGGCAAGATCGTCGGCGCCCTGATCGGCAGTCCGCGGCATTTCGAGGCGTTTCGCCCGCTGGGGCTCGACTTCATCGTGGCGCAGGGTTCGGAGGCCGGCGGCCACACCGGCACGATCGGCACGCTGGTGCTGGTGCCCGAGATCGTCGAGATGGCCGACGAGATGCCGGTCCTGGCGGCCGGTGGCATCGGTCACGGCAGCCAGATCGCCGGCGCGATCGCGATGGGCGCGCAAGGCGCCTGGCTGGGCACCTCCTGGTTGTCGACCCATGAGCACGCCGGTGGCGACCATGCGATCGGCGAGCGCCTGCTCGAGAAGCTGATCGAGGCCGGCAGCGGCGATACCGCCGTGACCCGTGGCAGCAGCGGCAAGCCGCAACGCCAGATCGTTTCGGACTGGACGGCCACCTGGGCGGCGCCCGGCGCGCCCAAGCCGCTGAAGATGCCTTTCCAGCATGCATTGGTGGGCGACGTGCTCACGGCGATCGACGAGTTCGGGATCGAGCCGATGATCCATTCCCCAGCCGGGCAAGGGGTCACATGGACCAGGCGTCGCCAGTCGGTGGCCGAGTTGATCGAGACGCTGGTGCGACAGACGCATGACGGGCTTGCACGCGCGGCCCGCTATGCCGGGTCCGGTGGCCATGGCCGCTGAGGCCCGGATGAACGAACGCCCGGATACTTTCCATCCGGGCTACCTTGAAGCCTTGAACGGCGCGCGGCGCCAGGAGAACACTCAGTGAAGACACGCGTGACCGAACTCCTCGGGACCCGTTATCCGATCGTGCAGGGTGGCATGCAGTGGGTCGGTACGGCCGAATTGGCCTCGGCGGTCTCGAATGCCGGTGCGCTGGGCATCCTGACCGCGCTCACGCAACCCACGCCCGAGGCCCTTCGGGCCGAAGTCCGACGTTGCCGTGAGATGACCGACAAGCCCTTCGGCGTGAACCTGACGATCCTGCCGAAGATCGACCCGGTGCCATACGACGAGTACCTGCAGGCGGCACTCGAAGAAGGCGTGAAGGTGATCGAGACCGCCGGCCGCAGCCCCGAGCCCTACATGCCCCTGATCAAGGCCGCCGGCGCCAAGGTGATCCACAAGTGCACCTCGGTGCGCCACAGCGTCAAGGCCGAGCAGGTCGGCTGCGATGCGGTCAGCGTCGACGGATTCGAGTGCGCGGGGCATCCCGGCGAAGACGATGTCCCCAATCTGGTGCTGATCCCCGCGGCTGCCGCAAAGCTGAGCGTTCCGATCATCGCCTCGGGTGGCATTGGCAACGGTGCGCAGATGGCCGCGGCCTTCGCGCTCGGCGCCGAGGGCATCAACATGGGCACCCGCTTCATGGCCACCCGCGAAGCGCCGATCCACGAGAACCTGAAGCGGGCGATCGTCGCCGGAGACGAGCGCTCGACCGCATTGGTCTATCGCACGCTTCGCAATACCGCGCGCATCTATCGCAACCAGATCGCCGAGCAGGTGCTCGCGATCGAATCGCGCGAAGGGCCGACCGACTTCAAGGAGATCCAGCCGCTCGTGGCCGGCACGCGGGGGCGCGACGCCGCGGTGCGCGGCGGCGATGTCGATGGCGGCGTGTGGACGGCGGGCATGGTCATGGGCGTCATCGACGACATTCCGAGCTGCGCCGAGTTGATCGAGCGACTCGTGGCGGACGCCCGTGCGGCGGCCGATCGGTCGACGCGCCTGCTCGGTTGAACCGCCCATGGGCGCGGCCGACTCCACGGCAGGCACCCGCGCCGAGAGGCGCTCGGTGCTCGGGTCCGCGACCGCGATCATCGCGGCAGCGCTCGCGCTGCAGACGATCTACGTCGCGTACTTCGGCGGCTGGGAGCCGCGCTATCACCGGGCGGTGGCGCTCTTCGTGTGCATCCTGGTCGGGCTGGGCACGATGCCGCTGGCCGATCGATTGCCTGCTCGCGGGCCAGCCGTCCGTGCGCTGGGCTGGGTGGCCGATGCCGCCATGCTGGCCGTTGCGGCCTACGGTTGCTTCCGGTTCATCGGCGCGATCGAGGACATCGACAATCTCGTCGTCGAGTTCACGTTGTTCGACCAGCTCGCCGCACTCGGCTCGATCCTGGTCGTGCTCGAGCTGGCGCGACGCGCGTTCGGCTGGGTGTTGCCGGCGGTCGCCGCGGTCAGCCTGGCCTATGCGCTGTTCGGCGAGAACCTGCCCTGGGTGCTGCAACACTCCGGCTTCGACCTGAACCAGACCATGGAGATCGTCTGGTACGGGTTCCAGGGTGTCTTCGGATTCCCGACCGGGATCGTGCTCTCGCTGATCCTGATCTTCATCGTACTCGGCGCTTTCCTCGAGGCCACGGGGGCCGGCGAGGCGTTGATCCGGATCGCATTCGGGCTCACCGGGGCGACCCGAGGCGGCCCCGCGCACGCGGCGATCGCCGCGAGTGCCTTGTTCGGCACCACCTCGGGCAGCGTGACCGCGAACGTCGTCGGGACCGGGGTATTCACCATCCCCATGATCAAGCGCCGTGGCTTCTCGGCCGAGTTCGCCGGTGCGGTCGAGGCCGCGGCATCGACCGGCGGCCAGATCATGCCACCGGTGATGGGCGCGGCCGCCTTCCTGATGGTCGATCTCACGGGGACACCCTACCTCACGATCTGCCTGGCGGCCCTGGTGCCCTCCTTGCTGTACTACCTCAGCCTGTTCGTGTCGGTCACGATCGAGGCGCGCCGACTGGGCATCGAGCCCTTGCCGGCCGAGCAGCGCCCGCGACTGCAGCGGCACGATCTCGTGGCCTCGCTGATGCTGGTGGTGCCGATCGTCACGCTGATCTACGTGTTGCTGGCCGGGCGCTCGCCGGCGATGGCCGGATTCTGGGCCGTGGTCACGACGATCGTGACGGCGGCCATGCTCAATCCGGTGCTACGACGCGAGCCCGGCCGCATCTGGCAGGCGCTCGTCAATGGCGGGGTTGCCGGCGCCAAGATCATGCTCGCGGTGGCCACGATCGGTGTATTGCTCGCGGTCCTGAACCTGACCGGAATCGGCCTGAAGTTCGCGCTCGAGCTCACGGCGCTGGGCAGCGGCAGCCTGATCTATGCGCTGTTGCTGGCAGCCGGCGCATGCATCGTGCTCGGTATGGGCATGCCGACCCTGCCCGCCTACCTGATCATCGCGCTCGTGCTGGGCCCGGCGATCAAGGACATGGGCCTGCCGATGCTGGCGGTGCACCTGTTCGTGTTCTATTTCGGCGTGCTCTCGGCGATCACGCCGCCGGTCGCGATTGCCGCGATTGCCGCGGCGCCGATCGCCGGCGCGGGGCCGATGATCACGGCGGCGCGTGCGGTCGGCCTGGCGGCCGTGGGCTTCCTGATCCCGTTCGTCTTTGTCTTCGAGCCCAGCCTGCTGCTGGTCATCGACTTCGAATGGGGGACGTTCCTGTGGATACTGGCGCGCCTGCTGCTGGCCATCTGGTTGATGTCGACCGGTTTCCAGGGCTATGAGACCCGGGCGCTGGGTCTGGCCTCACGCTCGCTTCGGATTCTTGCGGCCATCGCCGTGGTCTGGCCGGCCGTCGATGGCGAGATCTTCGGTCTTGCGCTTGGTGCCGCGGTGATCGCGGTTGATCGCTGGCTTGCGGCCCGGGCGGGGGCCTCGGCACGAGCGCGCTGATGGCGGCGCATGTGATCGGCACATGATGGCGGTGATCCGATCCCGCCGAATGCTTCGGATCTTTCCAAAGGAGGACAGGTGATGACGATTCGATACAAGTTCAGTGCCACCCTGGCGGTGACAGCGGCAACACTTGCGCTGCCCGCCGGCGCGGCGACCTTCCTCAAGCTCGATGCGTTTCCGCCGGGGACGACGCCGGGTCAGGTGCATGTGGCGCTGGCCACGATCGTGCAAAAGCACACGCCGATCAAGATCCAGGTCTCGACCGGCAAGCCTGCCACCAAGTCGGCGGTGGACGCGGCCAATCAGCGGGTCGACCTTTTCCTCACCGCGGCATCGATCAACCACTTCATGCAGAAGGGGGTGGCGATGTTCGCGAAGGTGAAGAACGCGAAGGAACTCAATGCCAACCTGCGCGCGCTGTTCAACTTTCCGCTCGGGCCTTACCACATCATCACCTATGCGGACTCTGGCATCACCAGCCTGAAGGACATCAAGGGCAAGAAGGTCTTCCTCGGGCCGCCGGCAGGCGCCGCGACCAAGGTGATGGCGCAGGTGGTCGAAGGTGCGACCGGCTACAAGCCCGGCACCGACTACCAGGCCATGCGTTTCGACTGGTCGGCTGCCGAGACCGCGTTCATCGATCGCCAGATGGATGTCTACATCGTGCCGACCAACGCGCCCGCGCCGCAGGTGCAGCAGTTCGCGCTGAACAACAAGCTGCGCTTCCTGAGCATACCGGACGCCGCGTTCGATTCGCCGCAGGTCAAGGCGGCCCTGAACCTGCCGGGGCGCACGATCGAGACGATCAAGCCGGGTACCTACAAGAACCAGGTCAACGACAAGCCGGTCAAGACCGTCGGCTCCTGGGTCGGGATCGGCACCCACAAGTGGCTCGACGAAAAGACCGTCTACGAAATCACCAAGGCATTCTGGGACAACCTCAAGGAAATCCACGCGACGGCCGAATGGATGAAGGTGATCAACCCGGAGTCGGCCATGAACCAGGTGAACATCCCGTTGCATGTCGGAGCGTACAAGTACTACAAGGAGAAGGGCTGGAAGATCCCGGCCTCGATCGTGCCACCCGAGGCGAAATAGCGAGCGGGTCGGCTCGATGTGCATCGGGGTGGATCGACCGCCCCGACGCGCACCCCTGGGGCGGTCAGTTCGCCGCGACGCGCTCGATACCCGGCAAGACGTAGCGGCCGTCGAGCAACTCGGCTCGCGGCTGGTAGGCGCGCAGGATCAGGTAGAAGCGCCCCGCCGGTGCCGGTAGCCAGTTCGCTTGCCGCGCGGTGTCGTTCGGGGCCGCCTGGATGTCGATCGTCAAGCCGCCGTCGGGGTCGGTCACCAGCCCTGCGGAGCGATCGCCGATGCGGTAGCGCTCGATCGCGTTGGGCACCAGCATCTTGGTATCGAAGTCGTAGATCGTCAGCGACCAGTAGGCATCGACCGGCGGCTGCCCGCCGGGCGCGAAGCGAATCCGGTAGCGCGACGCGCCGGTGAGGATCTCGCCGTCGGTATCGGTGGTGGCGATCGGGTAGAGCGCTTCGGCGCTGGCCAGTGCGCCGATGAACGAGCGTGCGACCGTCGCCCGCAGGAGATGGTCGGCACCGAAGGATTCGCCGATGAGCATCGTGGGTTGCCAGCCGCGTGGCGCCGAGCCGCGATTCTGGCGCTCGCCGTCGAGCATCCGGCGGCCGGTCTCGAATGCGCGTTCGAATCCGCTTCGCCACAGCGTGCCGAGCGCCGCCGCCTGCTCGGCGAATTGCGGGCCGATGCCCACGCGTGCGAACTGTTCGAGCAGCGCGGCGTCACCGCACGGTGGCGGGTTCTCGCGCATCGCGCGGTTCACGACGGCCGAGAAGTGCGAGGCGTCGAATCGTGCGCCGCGATCGAACCAACAGTCGACCGCATCGCCCGTCCAGCCGGCGGGCGCGCCGACGAGCGGACGAAGACGGATGCCGTCCTGGATCGCATTGGCGGCCGGGAGGTCATCTGGCGAGTCGACCATGACGCGCGCGATCATCCAGACGAAGGGCGTCGGGCAAGGGACTTCGCGCATGGACGGCGGCACTTCGCCGCGCCAAGCGGGTGGCGTGAGCAGGAACTCGCCGGCCCGGGTGCCGGTGGTGCGTCGTCCGATATGGCCGAACGGATTGGTATAGAAGTCGAGCAGGCCGGCGACGTAGTAGCGGTCCGCCGTATCGGGTACGGCCAGTACCACCGGCCCGCGAGACAGATCGATCCACGCGGTCGAGTACACCGTGTCGTTGTTGGGCGAGACCACGCGGCTGCCGCCGGCCCCGATCAGCGCATGTGAATGGTGGACGTGATTGAGCCAGCGCAATCCCGACTCGGGGCTCGCGCCCGCGAACTCGCCGGCTGCGTTGCGGCGCGGCGCGACCGAAGCCCGGAGCCGGGCCATCTCGTAGACCGGGTACGCATAGACGAAGGCCTGCAGGCCGAGAGCGAACGCATACTGTTCCCTCGGGTCGGTGGCGGGCCCGGCATCGGCCACGGTCATGTCGTTCGTGCTTGCGCCGGCGTGCACGTGCGGGCCTTGGGCGTGGCGTCAGCCGGCCGGTGCCAGCTTGGCCTCGACCGCGCGGGCGAAGAAGCTCGCGCCCAGGGGCAGGGACTCGTCGTTGAAGTCGTAGGCCGGGTTGTGCACTTCGCAGGCGCCGTCGCCGTCGCCATTGCCGATGTTGATATAGCAGCCCGGGCGCTGCTCGAGCATGAACGAGAAGTCCTCGGAGGCCATGATCAGCGGCGGCTCGCGGTCGACCCGGTCGGCACCGACCAGTCCGTCGCAGATCGATGCGGCGAATGCCGCCTGCTCGGGGTCGTTGATGGTCGGCGCGAAATTGACGCGGAAGTCGACCCGCGCGCTGGCCCCGAAGGCGGCGGCGGTGCTCTCGGCGATGCGGCGCATGTTGGCCTCGACCATGGCCATCACCTCCTTGGAGAAGGCCCGGACCGTGCCCGAGAGGCGAGCGTGCTGCGGAATCACGTTGTACGCATCGCCCGCGTGGAACTGGGTGATCGAAAGCACGGCGGTCTGGAGCGGCGGGACGTTGCGCGACACGATGGTTTGCAGCGTGGACGCAATCTGCACGCCGACCAGCAAGGTGTCGATGCCGGTTTCAGGGCGCGCGCCATGCGCGCCCTTGCCGGTGATGTCGATATCGAAGAAGGCGCCGCCCGCCATCATGGGCCCGCTGCGCACCGCGAAGCGCCCGACCGGCAGCCTGGGCCGGTTGTGCATGCCGAAGATCGAATCGCAGGGAAAGCGATCGAACAGCCCGTCCTCGAGCATCGCGAGCGCGCCGCCCAGGCCTTCTTCGGCCGGCTGGAAAATGAAGTTCACCGTACCGTCGAAGCGTCGGGTGGCCGCGAGGTACTTGGCCGCGCCCAGCAGCATCGTGGTGTGCCCGTCATGCCCGCACGCATGCATCACGCCCTTGTTTCGCGAGGCGTGGTCGAAGCCGTTCTCCTCGAGGATGGGGAGCGCGTCCATGTCGGCACGAAGGCCGATGCTGCGAGCCGAGTTCCCCTGCTTGAGCACACCCACGAGCCCGGTCTTGCCGACGCCGCGGTGGACCTCGATCCCGAAGGATTCGAGCTTGGCCGCGACCATGTCGGCGGTGCGATTCTCCTGGAAGCCGAGTTCCGGGTGGGCGTGGATGTCGCGTCGCCAGCCGGTCATCTCGGCATGCTGATCTGCGATCTCTGGGACGATTCTCATGGTGTGGAACTCCTTGGCTCGGTGCCGGGCGCGCGGGTCGCGCGATCGGCGAAAACGCTCAATCCGAATAGCCGGGGTTGACCCGGTCGAGCAGGCGCAACAGGTGCGGCCATTCGCGGGTGCGCGGCGGGTCCGGGTAGGTCTCGAACTGACGGGCGGTGTGCTCACAGACTTCGGGCGAGGGCAGGTGCAAGGCCCGCGCGTCGCCGCCGGCCATGGCCATTGCATCGACCTGGAGCCGGCATGCGACCTCGAGCGAGTACATCGCCGAGAATGCTTCGGCGCAGTCCTCGCCCACGGTCAGCAGCCCGTGGTTGCGAAGGACCATGGCCTTGTGCGGTCCCAGGTCCGCAAACAGGCGCTCACGCTCGGCGGTATCGAAGGCCAGGCCCTCGTAGGTGTGATACGCGAGCCGTTCGTGGAACATCAGGCCCTTCTGGTTCAGCGGCAACAGGCCGGTATTCATGGCCGCCACCGCCATGCCGGCGCGCGAATGGGTATGCAGCACGCAGTGAGCCGCCTCGCTACGCATGTGGATGGCGCTGTGCACGACGAAGCCGGCGGGGTTGATCAGGGCGTCGGCCGGCTCGAGCACCTGGCCATCGACATCGATTCGAACCAGCGACGAGGCGGTGACCTCGTCGAACATGGAGCCGAACGGGTTGATGTAGAACTGATCCCGGGTGCCCGGCACGCGAAGCGTGATGTGCGTGTAGATCAGGTCGTCCATGCCGAAGTGCGCGACCAGGCGATAGCAGGCCGCCAGGTCGACGCGCGCCTGCCAACGCCGCGCCTCGAGTGTGGGATCGGCCTCGTGTACGGCACTCATGATGGCTCCGATGCAAAAAACGCCGCCCGCATTCAGGCCAACTCGGTGGCGAGGAACTCGAGCGTGCGCTCGCGTGCCAGCGCCGATGCGTCCTCGTCGAACGAGGGGCGATGGTCGCAATTGAAGCCGTGGCCGGCGTCATAGAAATGCGCGCTCACGCCGGGGTGCATGGCGATGATCTCCCGGGCCTGGTCGGGCGAGGGCGACTGATCCTTCTCGCCGAAGTGCATCAGCATCGGGCACTTCGGCGCCTCTTCGCGGTAGCGGTGGATTGCACCGCCGTAATAGGCGACGGCGGCGCTCAGGCCCGGGATCCGTGCGGCACTGAGCCATGCGAGCGTGCCGCCCCAGCAATAGCCGATCACGGCGACCTTGCCGCCGCGGGCGGCCCATTCGACGGTCGCGGTCATGTCGAGCAAGGTCTGGTCCATGTCGATCTGCTGCATCACCGCACGGCCGCTTTGGATGTCGTCGGGCGAATAGCCGGTCTCGTAGTCGGGTTCGATGCGGTCGAAGAGCGCCGGCGCGATGGCCAGGAATCCGTCGGCGGCGTATTCGTCGGTGACCGCCCGGATGTGCTTGTTCACACCGAAGATCTCCTGCGCGATCACGACGACCCCGCGTGGCGCGCCGCTCGGCTCGGCGACGTAGGCGCCGAAGCGATGGCCGTCGGCGGCCCGAAGTTCGATCGATTTACCCATCGCGAAATCTCTCCTGGTTTGGTGTCGCGGACATCTTACGATGGCCCGATCGGCGCGCAAGCTGACCGAATTCCGTTTCGGGTCCGGCGCCCGTAACCATGTCCTAGGCGGGCGCGCCGAGCATCTCGGAGGCGAGTAGCTCGATGAAGCGCGGCATCCCGATGTTGCCACCGCTGACCACGATGCCGACCCGCTTGCCGCTCAGATCGATGCGGCGCGAGAGCAG
>JACKLP010000017.1 GCA_024235875.1 Burkholderiaceae bacterium
CTCGCTGTTGCTATCGACCCTGAGTGCGCAACAGCAGGCCCCGACCGTGCGCACACTGATCGGCGAGGACCGCTCGGCACGACGGGTCGCGACGGTCGCCGCCGCGGTGTTGGCTGCGCGAGGCTTCGAAGCCCGGGTCACCAACGGCATCGACGTCGCGCACACCGGCCGGTCGGTCGCGCTCGTGCACTGGGTCGAGGTCTTGTTCGATTCGCGCTGGATCGCCTTCTCGGTGGCGAACGGCCTGCCCCGCCTGCCCGATGGCTACGTGCCGCTGTGGCGCGGCCGCACGCCGATGGCGGTGATCGACGGCGGCACGCTCGACACCCGCCGCATCGCCGTGCAGCGACTCAGCCGCAACGAACTCGACCAGGCGCTGCTGCGTGGCACCGAGGCCGGCTCGACGCTGGTCGACTTCTCGCTCTACATCCTGCCCACCAGCGTACAGGCGCTCTACCGGATCCTGCTGACCGTGCCGATCGGCGTGTTCATCCTGGTGATCCTGCGCAACCTGATCGGCATCAAGGGCCTGGGTTCCTTCATGCCGGTGCTGATCGCGCTGGCCTTCCGGGAGACCACCCTGGTCTGGGGGATCGTGCTGTTCGTAATGATCGTCTCGGCCGGACTCGCGGTGCGGCTCTACCTCGAGCACCTGAAGCTGCTGCTCGCGCCACGTCTCGGCGCGATCCTGATGGTGGTGATCCTGATGATGGCGGTGGTCAGCGTGGTCGCCCACAAGCTCGGCTTCGACCGGGGCCTGTCGATCGCGCTGTTCCCGATGGTGATCCTGACGATGACCATCGAGCGGGTGTCGATTCTGTGGGACGAACGGGGTCCGGCGGCCGCGATGCGCGAGGCGATGCAAAGCCTGACGATCGCCGCCTTGTGCTACCTGGCGATGTCGTTGCCGGCGCTGCAATACCTGTTCTTCACCTTCCCCGAGCTGATCCTGGTGCTGCTGGCGCTGACCTTGCTGATCGGTCGCTACGCGGGCTACCGACTGCTCGAACTGCCGCGCTTCCGGGCCATCATCGGAGACCGGTCGTCGTGAGCCTGCTCTGGAAGCCGCGCGAACTGATGCGAACCGCACGCGCGCTGCGCGCGGCCGGCGTGCTGGGCCTGAACACCCGCAATGCCGACTACATCCTGCCGGTCAATCATCGGCGCAACTATCCGCTGGTCGACGACAAGCTCAAGACCAAGACGCTGGCCGCCGAGCACGGACTGAACACGCCCGAGCTCTACGCGACGATTCGCTACGGGGCCGAAACCCGGATGCTCGCCGACCTGGCCGCGCGCCATCAGGACTTCGTGGTCAAGCCGGCATCCGGTTCCGGCGGCGACGGCATCATCGTGGTCAAGGGGCGTATCGGCGACTCGCTGCGGCTGGCCGATCGCAGCACGATGAGCCTCGAGGAGCTCGCCTACCACATCAAGATCGCGCTGACCGGCGTGTTCAGCCTCGGCGGCCAGCCCGACAAGGTGCTGATCGAGTACTGCGTGCAGTTCGATCCGGTGTTCGAGCCGATCGCCTTCCAGGGCGTACCCGACATTCGCATCATCGCCTACAAGGGCGTCCCGGTGATGGCGATGGTGCGGCTGCCCACGCGCCAGTCGGGCGGCAAGGCCAACCTGCACCAGGGTGCGATCGGTGCCGGCATCGATCTGGCCAGCGGTCGCACGCTCACGGCCGTCCACCGCAACGGTGTCGTCGACACGCACCCGGATACGCACGCCAGGGTCACCGGCGTCGAGATCCCACGCTTCGATCGCATGCTCGAGATCGCATCGCGATGCAACGCAATGACCGGTCTCGGCTATGTCGGCGTGGACCTGGTGATCGACCGCGAACTCGGCCCCCTGATGCTCGAGCTCAATGCCCGCCCGGGCCTGGCGATCCAGATCGCCAACCGGACCGGGCTGGGCCTGCGGCTGCGTGCGGTCGATGAACAGCGGGTGTACGAGCGGCCGCAGGCCGAGCGCATCGAATTCGCGCGCACTCACTTCGCCGCGACCTGAGCGTCGCCGCCGGCGCGCTGGCCGATCGGCGCACCGGCCTCCTGCGCCAGCGCGCGCCTATGCGCGCACGGCCACGACGCCGGCGAGCTGTCGATCGGCCGGCAGCATCATCGCGAACACGAAGCTCAGCGCACCGATCGCTGCCATCGTGAAGAGCAGCGTCTCGAAGCCCGCGGCCTTCACGAACGGCCCCAGGACCCAGACCGCAAGCGAACTCACGCCAAAGCCCACCGCCAGACGCACGCCGGCCACCCGCGAGCGCATGCGATCGTCCACGTAGCGCACGATCAGCGCATCGGTGAACGGAATCGCGCCGAAGATCGCGACCATGTAGAGGAAGGCGACGGCGTAGAAGCCCCAGCCGGTCGCCTGCGCCGCGAGCAGAAAGGCTGGCGCCTGCAACAACAGCACCCAGAGGTACAGGCGCTTGATCGGAAAGCGATCGATCATGCGACCGACCACCACTTGTGAAAGCGCGCCCACCGTATAGACGCCGGCCAGCAGCAACCCCAGCCGCGCCGGATCGACCACGATGCCCGCGAAACGCTCGCGCATCAGCTCGCCATTGCCGTTGGTGCTGAAATTGAACAGCAAGCTGCCCGTGATCGCGGTGGCGGTCATCACGAAGAACACGCGCATCAGCACCGAGCGCGGTACCTCGCGCATCGTGGGCTTGCGCCGTGCGGGTGGCTCGGTCTCGATGGGCACGCGCCAGGCGAACACGGCGCCGAGCGCGATCGAGAACAGGCCGGGGACCACGAAGGCGACTCGCCAGCCGCCGTACTTGACGAGCAGGCCGGTCACGAGCGCCGCCGCCGCGATCCCGAGGTTGCCCGCCAGCCCGCTGATCCCGAGCGTGGCACCCGGCCGCACGGCGCCCTGGACCAGCATCGGGATCCCGACCGGATGGTAGATCGCCGCGAACACGCCGATCAGGGTCAGCGCCAGCCCGAGTACCCAGACATTGGGCGCGGTGGCGGCCAGCAGGGCGGCCGCGCCGATCCCGACGAAGAAGATGATGATCATGCGGCGGCGGCCCCAGAGGTCGCCGAGCCGGCCGGCCGGCACCGAGCCCAGGCCGAACATCAGGAAGGCGCCGGCACCAAAGGGCATCAGGTCTTCCCAGTGCGCGAATCCGAAATCGGCCGCGATCGCGCCGACGGCGGTGGCGAAGATCAGCAAGAACATGTGATCGAGCGCATGGCCCGTGTTCAAGAGCCAGGCAGTCAGTCGCGTGGGCGCCATTGTTTTCCCCAGGTGGCAGTCGGTGGCGCCCGATACGACCGAGCCCCGCCGGGCGGGGATGGCGCTCGGCGCAGGATCGAGGCGCCGAGGCCGATGTTACCGGCGCGGCGCGACGGGCGTGTTCCGAACCCGGGGGCAGCCTTCGTTTGCGGCAGCGCTCGCACCCACGTCGCTCGGGCCGGACCGACACAGGTCTCCGGTCCATGCGGTCCACGTCAAGCTCGCGTTGCGCGCCCGCCGCGAGGCTTGCTCGATGCCCCGGGTTCGGATGCAATGACGTCAAAGAAGACGGCGGCCACGCTCGCCTCACCGAGGAGCCCCCCGATGATTCGCCTGCTCGCCCCACTGCTCGGGCTGATGGTCGCTCTCGCCAGCAGTCCGGCCATCGCGCAGCCTGCGCCCGCGCCGACGCTGGAGTTGCTGGTGCCGGCCTACTTCTACCCCTCCCGGCGCGACACCCATTGGCCGCGCCTGATCGCAGCCGCACGCCAGGTGCCGGTGACGGCGATCCTGAATCCAGCCAGCGGTCCGGGCTCGCGAGCGGACTCGAACTATCTGAAGGTCGCGGCGGAACTGCGGGCGGCAGGCGGTCGAGTCCTGGGCTATGTCCACACGAGCTACGGCGAGCGCGCGCTCTCGGATGTGGTTGCTGACGTGGACCGCTACGCGGCGATGTACCCGATCGACGGCATCTTCATCGACGAGATGGCCAACGACGACGACACCGCCCACTACTTGTACTACCAGGCGATCCACGGCTACATCAAGGCGCTGAACCCGCAATGGCGCGTGATCGGGAACCCCGGCGCCCCCACCCAGGCGCTCTACCTGTCGATGCCGGCCGCCGATGTGCTCAACGTGTTCGAGGACAAGCGTCGCGCCTATGTCCGCAATTACTGGCAACCCGACTGGGTCGATGCCTACCCCGCCTCGCGCTTCGCGCACCTGGTGGTGTCGGCCGCCCAGGCCAGTGCGATGCGCGACGCGGTTTCGCGGGCGGTGTCACGCCGTGCCGGGTGGGTCTATGTGACCGACGACGGCGGCGGCAATCCGTGGAACCGGCTGCCGAGCTATTGGGCCGAAGAGATCGCCTGCGTGCAGGCGATCAATGCCGGGCAGGCCTGCCGGTAGCCGGGTCCTAGCCGGTCACGATCCGGTCGTCGGCTCGCTTTCGACGCGCACGCGCGAAAGGGATCAGCATCGGAACCTGGCGGCGATAGTCCTCGTACTGGCTGCCGATCGCCCGGCGCAGGTCGCGTTCCTCCAGTTGCAGTGCGATCAGGATGTAGCCGGTGGTCGCGATCGCGAACAGCAGGTGACCGACGGTCATCGTCGCGCTCGACCAGAAAGCGATCACGAAGCCGAGCATCAACGGATGCCGGACGAAGCGATAGAAGCCGAAGGTCGTGAACGGCGGCGGCTGATAGGCACGCTCGCGGATCCGCAACCAGACCTGGCGCAGGCCGAACAGGTCGAAGTGGTTGATCATGAAGGTCGCGAAGAACACGATCGCCCAACCGAGCCAGAATGTGAACTTGAATGCGCCGACCACGAACGGATCGGCAAACGACCAGACGATCGTCACGATCGGGCGCCACTGCCAGAAGATCAGCAGCAGGATGAGGCTCGACAACAGCACGTAGGTGCTTCGCTCGATGTGCTCGGGCACGACGCGCTTCCACCATGCCTTGAAGGCCGGCCGTGCCATCACGCTGTGCTGGATCGCGAACAGGCCCAGCAACAGCAGGTCCACGACAACCGCGCTCGCGAGCGCGGCCTGGCCCCCCTGGTCGATGGTCTTGTCGAACACCAGGTTGCCGACGAACCCGATCGAATAGAGAAACGCGACGAGAAACACAAAGTAGCTCGCACCCGCGTAGAGTGCGGCGAGCAGCTTTGCCATGACCCACCTCCGTCGGTTGACGGGCACCGGATCTCGGGGAGCGTCGTGCCGCGCCGTGCAGCCGGGCCGTTGGTCGACAAGATAGGCCGTCCGCGGTCGGAACGAATCCACAGAATTGAGTAGAAGCGCAAGGCCTGCGGGACCATCATGACACCCGTCGAACGCTGCCGAGGGGCCCTACATCCGCCCCTTCCAGGGCACCAGCCTGCGTTCGGCCAGTCGCATCAGGTAGTCGAAGGCATACGCGATCAGCGCGATGATCACGATGCCCATGATCACCGTGGAGGTCTGCAGGAACTGCGAGGCCGAGAGCACCATGAAGCCGATACCGTCGGTCGCCGCCACCATCTCGGCCGCGACCAGCGTAGTCCATCCCACGCCCATGCCGATTCGTGTGGCCGTGATGATCTCGGGCAGCGCGGCCGGCAGGATCACCTGCGAGAGCACCTGCCAGCGCGAGGCGCCCAGCGAGTACGCGGCATGGACTTGCTCGATCGCCGCCGAGCGCACGCCCGAGCGGGTGCCGATCGCCAGTGGCGCGAAGATCGCGAAGTAGATCAGCAGCACCTTGGATAGCTCTCCGATACCGAACCAGACGATCATCAGCGGCAGGTAGGCGAGCGGCGGCACCGGGCGGTAGAACTCGATCGGCGGGTCGAAGATGCCGCGGGCCACGCGGCTCATGCCCATGGCAAGGCCGACCGGAATCGCGGTGGCCATGGCCAGCAGCAACGCGCCGAACACCCGCAAGGCACTGATGCCCACGTGTTCGAGCAACGTGTGATTGGCAAAGCCGTCGGTCGCGACGTCCCAGAACTTGCTGGCGATCGCCTGCGGCGAGGGCAGGAACAGCGGTCGGATCCAGCCGAAGGTGGTGGCTACCCACCACAGCAGCAACAGCAAGACCGCGGTGATCGCGCTGATCAGCAGGCTGTCGCCCTGTCCCGGCACGCCATAGGTGTCGCCCGGGCGGCTCGGACGCGACCGGAACAGGCGGCCGAGCAGGCCACGCGTCGGCTCAGACATGGCCTGCACCTGCCGCACGCTCGTCGCCGAGCACGATGCCGAGAACCTGCTCGCGCATCTCGATGAATTCAGGCGACGACTTCACCGCGCGCGCGTCGCGACTCTCCAGGAAACGACGCCCGAAATCGATCTCGAAGGTGTGCGCGATGCGCCCGGGCCGGGGCGACATCACGATGAGCCGCGTGCCCATGAACAGGGCTTCCTCCACGCTGTGCGTGATGAAGAACACCATCTTCCCCGACTCGCGCCAGACCCGCAGGATCAACTCCTGCGCATTCTCGCGGGTGAGCGCATCGAGCGCGCCCAAGGGTTCGTCCATCAGCAGGATCTCGGGGTCGCTGGTGAGCGCCCGGGCGATGCCGACCCGCTGCTGCATTCCGCCCGAGAGCTGGTAGACCGGGTGGCGCTCGAACTGCTGCAGGTCCAGTTGCCCAAGAAAGGCACGCGCGCGCGCGTAGCGCTCTTCACGGCCGACACCGCGCAGCTTCAAGCCGAACGCGACATTGTCGATCACGTTCTGCCATGGCAGCAGCGCATGACGCTGGAACACCACCGCGCGGTCGGCGCCCGGGCCCTGCACGCGGGCGCCATCGAGCCGGATCTCGCCCGAGCTGGGCGCGAGGAACCCGGCCAGCAGGTTCAGCAAGGTGGACTTGCCGCAACCCGACGCGCCGAGCGCCACGACGAACTCGCCCGCGCCGATCCGTAGATCGACGCCGTCGAGCGCCAGCACCTCGCCCGACGCGCCGCTGGCCGGGTAGACGACCGAGACGTGATCGACCTCGAGCATCGGAGCGCTACTTCATTGCCGCCTCGAGGTACGACGCGTTGACGAACTTGCCATAGTCGGATGCGACCGAATCGATCTTCTTGTTGGCCTTCAGGAAGGCGGCCGTCGCAGCCATGTTCTTCACCGCGCCACCGCCGAGCCAGTTCGCGCCGGCCATCTCCTTCAGGCTCGGGAACGCATAGCCGGTCAGCGCATCGGGGATCTCGGCCGCCGGCGCACCGGTTGATTTCGCGATCGCCTTGATCATCGCCGAGTCGGCGGTGGCGGCCTTCGGGTTCGAGGTGTACGCGGCATTGGCCTTTTCGAGCACTTTCAGGAAAGCGGCCATGAATGCGCCATTCTTCGCGCCCCATTCGCGATTGACGACCCAGCCGTCGTAGGTGGCCTTGCCCGGCACCTCGCCGGCGTGCAGGATCTGCTTGCCGCTCTTCATGGCCTTGCCCTTGGCGGGCTCCCAGACGAAGGTCGCATCGATCTGGCCCTGGTTCCAGGCGGCCACGATCTGGTCCGGACTCATGCCGATCACCTTCACATCGCGCGAGCTCAGCCCCGCGCCTTCGAGCGCCCCCATCAGCGAGTAGTGGGCGGTGGAACCGAGCGGCACGCCGACCTTCTTGCCCTTCAGGTCCTTCACCGTGTTCACGCCCGAGCCGTTGCGCACGATCAGCGCCTCGGCGGCGCCGATCGCGTCCGAGACCGCAAAGAGCTGGAGGTCGACGCCCTGCGAGGCGGCGATCGCGAGCGGCGACGAGCCAAGTTCCGCGAGCTTGATGTCGCCCGAGGCCATCGCCGCGATCACCTCGGTGCCCGAGCCGAACTTGCGCCACTCGATCTTCCAGCCGGTGGCCTTCTCGAAGTCGCCGCCGATCACGGCGGCGTGGAACGGCAGCGGTGTGCCGAAGTGGCCGATGATGACCTTGTCTTGCGCAATCGCGGACATGTTGCCCAGCGCGCCGAATACGAGCGCGCCGACGGCGGCCTTGATCAGGATTCGTTTCATGGGTTCTCCTCCGTTGTTCTCGCCGAGACTCTTACCCGAGCCGGCCTGTGCGGCACCCGGGTCGGACGGGTCGCGGCGCGCCCGCCGGTCTTGGTCGGCGGGTCGGTCGGCCAATGTTCGGCGGCATGGCCCCGAGCGTCAAGACGTCGGGTTCCGATCCGTCGGCTCGTCGGGCACCAGGCGCTTGCCCAGGCTGACCGAGGCGTCCTGGCCGAAGCCGACGCGCCGATAGAACGCGATCGCATCGAGATTGTCCGCGCGCACCTGCAGGTTGATCTTGGGGCAACCCATCGCGAGCAGCCAGCTTTCCACCGCGCCCATCAGCGCGCGCCCCAACCCGCGGCCGCGCAGTTCGGGATCGACCGCGAGATAGTTGACCCAGCCGCGATGGCCGTCGTAGCCCGCCATCGCGGCGGCCACCACACGGTCATCGACGGTGGCGACCAGGAACCCGTCGGCTTGCACGCGCAGCTTGCGATCGATGTCGCGATGCGGGTCGTTCCACGGCCGCAGCAGGCCGCAGGCCTGCCAGAGCGCGACGACGGCGTCGCGATCCGGTTCAGTGAACGGACGAAATCGTGGATTCAATTCCGAGCAACCTGCTGATCTGATGCCTGCCTGTTTCCCACCCGCAGTTCGTACGCGACGAAGCCCGGCGACGCGATGACGCCGATCGCGGTGAGCAGGTCGGCCAGATTGGCGATTTCGGAAAGCGTCATGCAAGGCCTCGCTCGCGAGTCTGCCGGCACGGGGCGCGCGGCCGACTACCATAGCACCGATGAACACAGAACAAGCCCTTCCCAGACTGTCCAAGCGCATGAGCGAACTGGGCCTTTGCTCGCGTCGCGAGGCCGACGAATGGATCGCCAATGGCTGGGTTCGCGTCGACGGACAGCGCGTGGACACGCTGGGGGTGCGGGTCGCGCCCGATGCCCGCATCGAGATCGACGAAGCGGCCCGCCGCCACCAGGCGCAGCGCGTCACGATCCTGCTGAACAAGCCGATCGGCTATGTCTCGGGGCAGGCCGAGGAAGGGCACGACCCGGCCGTGGTGCTGGTGCGGCCGGAGAACCGCTGGGAAGACGACCGGCTGCCGCTGCGCTTCGCACGGGGCCAGTTGCGCGGCCTGGCGCCGGCCGGACGCCTGGACATCGACTCCACCGGCCTGCTGGTGCTCACCCAGGACGGCCGGGTCGCGAAGCGGCTGATCGGTGGCGACGGCGCGGTAGAGAAGGAATACCTGGTGCGCGTCGAAGGCGAGATCGCGCCCGACGGGCTGGCGCGCCTGCATCACGGGCTCATGCTGGATGGCGTCGTGCTGCGCCCGGCCAAGGTGTCGTGGCAGAACGAGCAGCAACTGCGCTTCGTGCTGCGCGAGGGCCGCAAGCGCCAGATCCGGCGTATGTGCGAGCTGGTCGGCCTGCGGGTGACGGCGCTCAAGCGCGTGCGTATCGGTAGTGTCGTGCTCGGCCGGCTACCGGTGGGCCGCTGGCGCTACCTGCGGCCGGACGAGAAGTTCTAGGTGCGTGCGAGCCGGCGCTCAGTGCCCGCCGAAATGACGCCGGTAGCGTGCTGACAGCCGGTCGATCTCGAGCAGCATCGGGAAATCGGCGCACACGAAAGCACGATCGTGATGCGGCTCGCCGATCACGCGGGCACCGGCGCGCAAGTAGCCCTTGACGAGCGGCGGCATCGAGATCGAGTCCTCTTGCAAGGGGGCGTCGGTGAACGCGCCAATCGAGCCATGGTCGACGGCCGGCAGGCGTCGACGCGGCCAGACCCGCCTCGACTCCTCGATCGGGCTCGATGCCACCAGGCTTTCGTAGAGCGCGGCGGCCTGGAGCCCGCCATCGTTCATCGGCACGCTCGCGCACCCGAGCAGGTAGCGATGGTCGCGCTCGGCCAACCACGCCCACAGGCCGGCCCAAAGCAGGCGGATCACGGTGCCGTTGCGATAGTCCGGGTCCACGCAGGAGCGCCCGAGTTCGACCAGGGCATCACGCAAGGGATCGAGTCGTGTCAGCCAGAACGCGCCGTCCGAGTACAGGCAACCGATCTCGCGCGCGCGATGCGGCGCAAGGATGCGATAGGTCCCTACCACCCGCCCCGGCCCCAGGTCCGTGACGATCAGGTGCTCGCAATACGGATCGAACATGTCGCGCTCCAGGCCGGCGCCGCAGCGGCGGCCGCCGTCCGGGCGGGCACCGAGCTCCTCGACGAAGACCCGATGGCGCAGGCGCTGCGCCGCTTCGATCTCGGATACCCGGGTCGCGATTCTTGCCTCGAGATGACCGACTCTTGCGAGGGGATCCGGTCTCGAATCGAGCAGGCGGGGCAGACGGCTGATCACGGCGGTCATCGGCGAGACTCCATGAATGACGGACTCGCACAGCCTGAGCGCATCGCTTTTCAGCACGATGACACCACGATGACGCGACGATGACGGTGGCGGGATCAGTCGCGCTTCGCACGCGCGAAGGCGGCCAGGCGCAGGCGCCCGACGATACCGCTGGGAAAGTAGTAGACCGACAACACGAACAACAGGCCGAGCCACAGCAACCAACGCTCGGCCGAGAAGAGTTCGGCCGCGAGGGGCACCGCGTGGAGAAGGCCACCCACCCACGCCAGTACGTCTTGCAGATAGCTCTGCGCCACCAGGAACAGCGCGCTGCCGATCACCGCGCCATACATCGTGCCCATGCCCCCGATCACGACGATCAGCAAGATGTCGAGCATGATCTCGAATGCGAGCGTGGTATCGGGACCGTTGTAGCGAACCCAGATCGCATAGAGGGCGCCCGCGATGGCGGCGAACATCGCGCCGATCACGTTCGAGAGCGTGCGAAACACGACCGTGCGATAGCCGATCGCCTCGGCGCGGAAATCGTTCTCGCGAATGGCCTGCAGCACACGACCGAACGGCGAGTTGACCACGCGCATGAGCGCCAGGAACGATACCAGCACCACCACGAAGACCAGGTAGTAGCCCAGCACCCGTCCGCCGACTTCCACGCCCAGCGATTCGATCTCGAACCAGGTGAACGAGGGCCGGAGCACGGCCGGCACACGAAAGCTCTGGCCGTCCTCGCCCCCGGTCAGGCCCGGAAGCTGGGATGCCAGGGTCTGGAAGGCACTGGCCACGGCCAAGGTGATCATCGCGAAGAAGATCGCCTTCACGCGCAGCGAGAACAGGCCGATCGCCAAGGCGAGCAGGCCGGCGACCAGCAAGGCACACACGAGCCCAAGCCCGATCGCGTCCCAACCCGCGCCCATGCGGGTGCTGGCAATGGAAATGCCATAGGCGCCGATGCCGAAGAACATCGTGTGCGCGAACGACACGATCCCGGTGTAGCCGAGCAGCAGGTCATAGCTCGCCACCAGCAGAACGAACACCATCACCTTGGCGGCCACGCTCATCGCCTTGGCGCCACCGAACGCGAACGGCACGATCGCGAGCATCACGACGATCGCGATCAACAGCAGCCCCACCACCCGACTGCGTGGCAGATCGTCAGAGAGCAGCGCCGGCAGCACGCCGCGACGCGCGGGCGTGCTCATGCCCGCCTCGCCACGGGGAACAGCCCCTGTGGACGCCACAAAAGCACCAGCACCATCAGCACGATGTTCGAGAACAGCGCCACCTTCGGCGCCAGGAAGCCGGTGTAGTTGGCCAGCAGCCCCACCAGCAAGGCGCCGAGAAAACAGCCCGCCGTGGAGCCCAGGCCGCCGATGATGATCACGATGAAGATCAGCACGTTCACCTGCGCGCCGATCTGCGGCGTGACCTGCTGCTGGTACAGGCCCCACAGCACGCCGCCCAGGCCGGCGAGTGCCGACCCGGCCACGAATACGCCGACGAACAGCCGCTCGATCCGGTAGCCCAGGCTCTCGACCATCTCGCGATCCTCGACCCCGGCCCGGATCAGCAGGCCCAGCTTGGTTCGCGTGAGCACCCACAGCATGAGCGCGAAGACCGCGAGCCCGATCACGACTGCGATGAGCCGGTACTTCTCGAGCGCGGCGTCGCCGATCAGGATCGAGCCGCGCATCGCGGTGGGCAGCAGCAAGGGCAGTGGCTGCGCACCCCAGATGACCTTGATCAGCTCCTCGCCGATGATCATGCCGCCCATCGTGATCAGGATCTGCTTCAGGTGCTGGCCGTAGACGGGCGCGACGATCACCCGCTCGAACGCGTAGCCGATCGCGCCAGCCGCCGCCATCGCCACCAGCATCGCGGCAAGGATGGCGACCAGGTTCAGTGCCAGCGAGTCGGCCCGCATCAATCCGCTCATCGGCGCCAGCACGCTGGTGGCGATGAACGCGCCCAGCGCGATGAATACGCCGTGGCCGAAATTGAGTACGTCCATCAGCCCGAATACGAGCGTGAGCCCCGACGCGATCACGAAGATGATCAGCCCCATCGCGAGCCCGGCCACGGTCAAGGTCGCCCAGCTCGAGACGCTGCCCACCAGCGGCAAGGCCGCCAGCATCAGCGCCGGCACCACCAGCCAGGGCAGCCAGTCGCGCGGCGGCGCGACCGGACGGTCGGCGTCGACGGCCGCCGAGATTTCGGCCGCCGCGGTGGCGTCGACGGCCGCCGAGCCTTGCGGCGCGTCGCGTTCACCGCCGGCACGCGGCCGACTCATTGATGCGCTCCCAGGCCGAGGCCCAGCAAGCGCTGCTGCAGCGATTCGTCCTCGGCGAGCTCGCTCATGTCGCCGCGATGCACGATGCGCCCATCGTCCATCACCGCCACCGTGTCGCCGAGGCGGCGCGCGAACTCGAAGTTCTGCTCCACCAGCAGCATCGTGGTTCGCGCGCGCTTGAGCTCGGCGAAGGCCTCGATCATGTTGCCGATGATGGCGGGCGCGAGCCCCTTGCTCGGTTCATCCACGAGGATCAGCCGGCGCGGTTCGACGATCGCGCGCGCCACCGCAAGCATCTGCTTCTGGCCACCCGAGAGCAAGCCGGCGCGCTGGTTCCAGAACCGTCGCACCGGCGGAAAGAGCTCGAAGATCCAGCGCAACCGCGCCGGGTCGATCGCATCGAGCGAGGCGGCGCCGCGCGCCGCCAGCAGCAGGTTCTCGGCCACGCTCAGGTCGGCGAAGATGCCCATGTTCTCGGGCACGTAGGCAACGCCGCGTGCGGCGATCGCGGGCGTGGAAAGCCCACCGATCGCTTCCCCGTCCAGCCGCACCGAGCCGGCACTGGGCTTCCACAAGCCCATCACGGTGCGCAGGGTCGTGGTCTTGCCGGCGCCGTTGCGGCCCAGCAGCAAGGTGGTGCGCCCGGCCGGCACATCGAAATCGACGCCGTGCAGCAGGTGGTAGGCGCCCACGTGGGTGTGCACGCCGTCCAGGCGCAACAGCACCTCGTCGGCGCTCACGCTTCGACGCCCAGGTAGGCCTGCTGCACCACCGGCGAGGCGATGACATCGGCCGGTTCGCCGTCGGCGGCCAAGCGGCCGTTGTGCAGGACGATGATGCGGTCCGAGAGTTCGCGCACCACGTCCATCTTGTGCTCCACCAGCAGCACGGTGCGACTGCGATCGGCACGGATCTCGCGAATCAGGTCCAGGATCACCGGCACCTCGTCTACGCTCATTCCGGCGGTCGGCTCGTCGAACATGTAGACGCGCGGATCGAGCGCGATCAGCACGCCGACCTCGAGCTTGCGCTGGTCGCCGTGCGGCAGGCTGCTCGCGATCTGGAAGCGCTTCTCGGCAAGCGCCACGCGCTCGAGCACGGCGTCGGCCTCGTCGACCAGCGCGCGATCGCGTGACGCGATCGACCAGAAGTTCAGGCCGATGCCACGGCGAGCCTGGATCGCGAGCCGGACGTTCTCCTGCACGCTCAGATTGGGAAACAGGTTGGTGAGCTGGAACGCACGCCCCAGCCCACGGCGCGTGCGAAGCGGTGCCGGCAGCGCCGTGATGTCCTCGCCACCGAGCCGCACGCGGCCGGCGCTGGCCTCGAGCTGGCCGGAGATCAGGTTGAAGTAAGTGGTCTTGCCGGCGCCGTTGGGCCCGACGATCGCGGTCAGCGTGCCGGGCTCGAACGCGCACGAGACACGATCGACCGCGACATGGCCGCCGAAGCGGATCGTCAGGTCGATCGTCTCGAGCGTGGCCGGCGCCGCGCGCATCAGCGCTTGTTGCGGATCGGGATGTTCATTTCCTCGGCCCGGATCTCGCGCACGAGCTCGGGCACCGCCCACTTCACGCCTTCCTTCACCTTGATCTTGAAGTGGTACATCGACTGCATCGCCTGGTGATCCTCCTTGCGGAAGCTCATCTTGCCCTTGGGCGTGTCGAAGCTCATGCCCTCCATGGTCGCGATCAGCTTGTCGGCATCGGTGTTGCCCCCGGTCTTCTTCAGGGCATCCACCAGCGCGATCGCGGCCGACATGCCGCCGGCGGTGAAGAAGTCGGGCGGCGACTTGAAGCGCTTCTGGTGCTCGGCCACCAGCCAGGTGTTCTCCTTGTTCTTCGGGATCTCGTAGTAGTAGTAGATCGAGCCTTCCATGCCGGGGAAGGCCTTGTAGAGCGCGAGCGCCGGCAGGATGTTGCCGCCCGACGAGATCTCGATGCCGTAGCGCTTCGGATCGAGGTCGGCGATCTTGAACGGGTTGCCGCCGGCCCAGATGATGAAGATGATCTTCCGCCCCGGCTTGTCCTTGAGCGCATCGAACAGGCGTTGCGCGCCGGCGGTGAAATCGGTCGTCTTGATCGGCAGGTATTCCTCGTGGACCACCTTGGCCTTCTTGAGCGCCTCCTTGAAGGCCTTCACGCCATCACGACCGAACGCGTAGTCCTGCGCGAGCGTCGCGATGGAGGTGTTCTCGTTGTCGATCGCCACCGCGTTCGAGATCGCGTCCTGGGTCGAGTTTCGGCTGGTGCGGAAGATGTAGCGATTCCACTTGGCGCCGGTGATCACGTCGGCCACCGCGGGCTCGACCAGCAGGATCTTCTTGAACTCCTCGGCCACCGGCAGCATCGCCAGCGCCACCCCCGACGAGGTGGGGCCGACCGCCACTTCGACCTTGTCGTCGGCATAGGCCTCGGTGAGCAGCGCGCGACCGCGGTCGGGCTTGCCCTGCGTGTCCTTCTCGATCACGACCAGCTTGCGGCCGTTGACCATCATGGTGCCGCCGGTCGCGTATTCCAGGCCGAGCGCGAAACCGGTCGCGGTCTGCTTGCCGTAGGGCTCGAGCGGTCCGCTCTTGGAATAGAGCAGCGCCACCTTGAGGTCCTTCGCGGCCGCGGAGGCCACCGCGCCGAGCGTCAGCGCGAGCGCCGGCAAAGCGATGGCGGCAGCACGCCGCAGTGTCCTGGTTCGATTCATTTCATGGCTCCGGGGTAAGACGCGTTCGTTCAATGCCGCGAGCATAGCCGATCGGGCGTCCAGGCGCCGACGCCCGGCTCAGTGCGCGCGCCGCTTCGGCGCCAATCGCAGCGCGCCGGAGAAGCACAGCGTCGCCGCCACGGCCACGGCCAGCAGCGCCCAGGCGGCACGCTCGTAGCCGACGCCGCTGGCAAGCAGGCCTGCGAACGCGAATGGCGCCGCCGCATGCATCGTGAACACCCACCGCCCCAAGCGGCCAAGCCACAGGCCATAGCGCTCGCGCCCGAACAGTTCGGCCACGCTCAGCCCCTTGACGATGGTCTGCAGGCCCATCCCCGCGCCGTAGAGCGCGGCGAACACGACCCCCGTTCCGAGGCCGGCTGGCAAGACGACGAACAAGAGCATCGCCAGCACCATCGTGACCATCGCGAAGCGCCCCAGACCCAGCGGCGAGACGCGGTCGGCCAAGACGATGTCGACCAGTCGCCCCGCCACCTGCATCGGGCCGATCACGCTGCCGACCACGACCGCATCGGTCAGGCTCAGGCCTCGCGCCTGCAGCATCGCGAGCAGGTGCATGGCGACCGAGGACATGTTGAACGCCACCAGCGCGAACGAGAGCGCGAGCAACCGGAACATCCAGCGCGTCGACGACGCGATGGCGGGCTCGCGCCACAGGGCTTCGTCGTGGCCGGGCACCCGGGGCTCGGGCGTACTCGAGGCGACGCCTGGCGCCGGGCGCGCGGCCTGGGGCCCATGATCGGCGTTCCCGCCATGCCGATTGCGCGACGGGATGACGAGGGCATGCAGCGGCAGGCACACGAGCAACTGCAGCAAGGCGTAGACCGCGAACACGCCTCGCCAGCCGAGCATCGCCTGCAGCTCGGCGGTCAGCGGCCAGAAGACGGTGCTCGCGAAGCCACCGAACAGCGTGATCGCGGTGAGTGCCCGCCGGTGTCCGGCGCCGGAATGCTGGCTGATCGTCGCAAAGGCCGGGTCGTACAGCGTCATCGACATCGCCGCGCCCCCGAGGACCCAGCCGATCACGTACTGCACCGGGCCGGCGGCGCCGGCCAGGAGCGCCATCGCCACGGCCGCCAGCACCGAGCCGCTGGCCATCACCACCCGGCCACCCCGACGATCGATGAACCGTCCCACGGCCGGCGCCATCACGCCATTGACGAACAGGCTCAGCGACACGATCCCGAATACGAAGGCCTTGCTCAGTCCGAGCTCGCCAGCGATCGCCGGCCAAAGCACGGCGATCGCATAGAAGAGCGGTCCCCACGAGACGATCTGGGCGATGCCCAGCGCCACGATCAGGCCGCGCAGGCGCCGCGGCGCGATCATGTCGAGGCCGGGCGGGGCGCCAGCCACCGCCGGCGCTCGAACGACCTCACCCGGCCGTGGGCTCGAAGGCTGGCTGGACATGAGCGCGAGCATAGCCCAGCAAGGCACTGGAAACCCCGACCGAGCCGGCGACGACGCGCGTGACGGACGCTTCGCCGAAGGACCCTTCGCAAATCCCCGCGGCGCGTCCGTCGGGGCGCCACTTGCGCCCGCCCGTCGGCTGGCATACCCTTCGCCCATGAAAAATGCCCCTGAGACACGGCAGGAGGGCGTTTTTGCGTCGGTCCAGCCAAGCATGAATCGCCCGGAGATAGCCTCGCCGCTGCGTCGGCGCGGCCTGTTCGCGCTCGCTGGCGCAGGCGTGCTCGCATCGATCGGTACACCGCGTATCGCGCTCGCCACCGCCACGCCGGCCCCCGACCAGCTCGCCTTGCGCAACCTGCACACCGGCGAGCGCCTGGTGCTGCCGGCGCGTGCCGATGGCGGGTTGATCGATACCGAGCACGCGACGCTGAACCACTTCCTGCGCGATCACTACAACAACCAGGTCACCGAGATCGACCCGGCCTTGTTCGCACAACTCGTGGGCCTGCAACGCCTGCTCGGCAAGGACACGCCGATCGACGTGATCTCGGCCTACCGTTCGCCACGGACCAATGCGATGCTGCGCCGTCGTCGTGGACGGGGCGTGGCACGGCACAGCAAGCACATCGAAGGCCGCGCGATCGATATCCGCATCCCCTCGGTGTCGCTCGCCAGCGTGCGCGATGCCGCCCTGGAACTGGCCGCAGGCGGGGTGGGCTACTACCCGCGCTCCAAGTTCATCCATCTGGACACCGGGCGCGTCCGACGCTGGTGATCGCGACGCGCGGGCAGTGTGCGCGTCAGTGCCGCCGCTCCAGCGCCGCTTCCAAGCTCGCGTCATAGCCGTAGATGTCGTCGTAGAAGGCGACCATGCCGTCGCGCGCCACGCTCGCCGTGACATAGAAGATCACGACCGGTACCGCTCGGCTCAGGTCGACCCGCAAGGTCGTGTCTGCCGTCATCGCATCATGGATCCGGGCCGCGTCCCAACCCGGCAGATCGGCCAGCAGGAACGCGGCCAGCCGTGACGGCTGCTCGACCCGGATGCACCCATGGCTGAAATCGCGCCGCGGCCGCCCGAACAGCGCCTTGGCCGGGGTGTCGTGAAGATAGATGCTCATCGAGTTCGGCAACACGAACTTGACGCGGCCAAGCGCGTTCTGATCGCCCGGACGCTGCCGAATCCGCAAGGTACCGGCCACCAGCCCGGCCAGGTCGTGCGGACCGACCACCTGGCTTGGCCTGCCCCCGTTCACCAGCTCCATGTCGTTGCGCGTCAGGTAGTCCCGATCGGTGCGCAGCTTCGGTAGCAACTCCTTGATGGTGATCGAGTACGGTACGTTCCAGTACGGGTTGAACTCGATCCAGCGCATCGAGCCGATGAACACCGGCGTGCGGGTCTGCGCCGAGCGCCCGACCACCACGGCCGAATCGAGCGCCACCACCGGATCGCCATCGCTGCCCGACAGCGCCCATAGGCGAAATGCGGGGATGTTGACCCCGATCACGCGGTCGGCATCGAGCTGCGGCAGCCAGCGGACACGCTCCATCGCCAGCGCGACCTGGCGCGCGCGGGCAGCCGGCGACACCCGCAGCGCAGCCAGCGTGCGCCGGCCGATGATGCCGTCGACCACCAACCCGTGGCGCGCCTGGAACCGCCGCACGGCGGCGACGATCTCGGCTTCGTAGCGCGGTGCGGGCGGCGCCGAGGCGGCCATGTCGCCGAACGCGACCAGGCGCTGGCGCAGCGACTCCAACCCACGCCAAGCGTCCCCAGGCGCCAGCTTGCGCACATCGGGTAGTGGCGGCAGCGGCGACCGTGCCAGGCGCCGGTAGCGGGCCAGCACGTTTCGAAGGCGCGGATACAGGGCGAGTGCGGGGCGGCCCAGCCGCGCCAGCTCGGCGACCCGGTTCTCGCGCAGCGCATCGACGATCAGGGCCGACGGCGAGAAGCGCCGCAAAGGCAAGTGGATGTCCTCGTGCACCGAACCGGGCGCGACCTGACCGAGCCGGAGATCGTGCAACCAGCGGATCAGGGCCGAGGAGAGCTTGCGATCGAAGCGCCGGGCGGCGGCATCGGCGGGCTTGGGCTTGCCCGCGAGCGAGCGTGCGAGTCCTTGCAACGCGGATGCGTCATAGCGCTCGGGCGGCAGCGCGTCGTCACCGGCGCTCCCGAGCAGGGTCAGCGCGGTGAACGCGGCGCTCGACGGCCGCCCGTCGGCGCCGAGCCAGACAGACGCCACCGGCGGGCGACCATACAGGGCCGCGAGCTCCCGCTCGAGGGCCGCCGTCGACAGGGGCAGCGCGCCAGCCTCGCGATGCGAGAGTGCACCGCACGCGAGCAGCATGACCAGCAGCCGCCCGCCGGCGCCCATCATCAGTCCGACCTCGCGCCAGGCCTATCACCTGGCCTCGGACCGGCCTCGGCCTGCCCGGCCTCGGCGAGCGCTGCCGCGTAGACGAGTCGCGCGGCGGCGGCATCCTCGACCGCCTGCCCCAGCGACTTGAATACGACGGTCTCGCCGCGGGGCCACGAACGGGTTCCGGCCAATAGCTCGCCGAGCTCCGCATGGACCCGGGCCCCTGACAGCATCACGTCGCCCGACTCGAGCTGCGCCGATTCGCGCGAGTCGGCGATCACGCAGCCGCGCATGGCCTCGTCGTCGAGCTCGCGCCAGTCGGGACGGGGCGCGCCGACCGCAGTGACGACAGCCCCCTTCGCGAGCCACCGCCCTTGGAGCACCGGCTCGGTCGCGTTGGTCACCGTGCAAACGATGTCGGCGCCGCGGACGGCGGCCTCGGCGGTGTCGCAGGCGATGCCGCCGATCTCGGCCGCACAGGCCGCGACCTTGTCCGGGTTGCGACTCCAGACCCGAATCTCCCGCACCGGTCGCACCGCCCGCATCGCAAGCGCATGGGTACGCGCGAGCGCGCCACTGCCCAGCATCGCCACGACGCCGGCCGAGGGCGGGCTCAGCAACCGGGCCGCGAGTGCCGAGACCGCGGCCGTGCGCAGGTTCGTGAGCCAGGTACCGTCCATCACCGCCACGGGTTGGCCGGTACTCGCGTCCATCAGCACCACGGTGGCCATCAGCGTGGGCAGGCCGCGGCGGTCGTTGCCGTCGACGAGGGTGATCAGCTTCGTGACGAGCGCGCCGTCATGGACGACCGGCTTGCAGAACAGGTAGCCGGTCGCATCGGGGGTAGCCGGCCAGGACATCACATTGCGCAGGGGTTGCACGACTTTGCCCGCCGACAGCGCGACCAGCGCGTCTTGCATCGCGTCGATGAGAGCCGGCAGCGACAGCAGTCGTCGCACATCGGCGTCGTTGAAAACGAGCATGGCAATCCCCGGGGGTCGCGACGCCGGGGTGGCGTCGATCGATTCGGACTCGGCCCGCTGATTCTAGGGCTTGTCCGGACGACGCCCGGGGGCCGTCAGGTACGCGCGGTCGCGCGCCGTGCCCTGGGGCGCGGTTTCGACTCCGTCGCCGCGACCGGGCGCCGCACCCCGATCGGGCGCGACTTCGTCGGCGAGCGCGCCGGCCGTGGCGCCAGGGCGGCCTTCGAGGGGCCACGCGGCGAGCGTGCCCCCGCGACGGGCTTGGCCGTGGCCAGGCTGCGAAACGCCCGCTTGTGCTGCTGCCTGGATTGCGACACGAACGCATAGGTCACGGCCAGCATCCCGACCACGAACAAGGCCAGGCTGGTCAGGATCGCGGTCCATGCGACCGGCGCCGAGCGCGCGTAGGACGTGCAACCCGAGGACATGCCGCTGCCACCATCGGCCGCGCAGGCCGCGGTGCGGCCCGCCTCGCCCGGCGCCGACGTCGGCAGCGGGCGCACGACCTCGTGCACGACCGAGGGCTCGAAGGTCCCCGGGAACAGAACCGAGGCCGAGCGCGCGGCGCTCGACGCGTTGGCCAGCGTCAGCGTCTGGCCACCGTCGAATCCGGTTCCCGACGCACCCGGCACGGCAAACGACCAGCCGCCACGCATCGTCTTCGGGCCGGTCGGCCCGAGTGCTCCGGTCGCCGCCATCGGCGAGGTCGCACCGAACCCGGCATCGCTGCCGTAGCCGGACAACGAGCCGAAGGCCCCGTAGGTCCCGAGCGCGCCGAGGCTGCCAAAGGCGCCCATCGACGCGAACGGATCGAGGATCGACGCGCCAAGGACAGGATCCATCGTCGGCGCCCCGATCACGGCCGACGCCGGCCCGGCGGATTGCGCGATGGACTGGCTCGAGTCGAGCGCGTTGCCGTCATTGCCCCCGTTGCCATTGCGGCGTGCCCAGGCGTCGGCATAGCGCTCGAACGCTGCCTCGAGCGACACCGATCCGTCGTCGCCACGCAGCAGGCTGAGCACGCCCGCCGATGCGGGCGCACTGATGCAGACCGCGCCCAGCAGCAAGAGGCCCGCGAGTCTCGACCTTGCCCGAATGATCATGTTGACGCTGCCTCATGGACCGGCCAGGCCTTGACCGGCATGCGAAGGAGAAGTCGGCATCGCGACTCGTGTGCGATGCCTCGGCCTCGCCGTCGATTCTCCTGCATCGCGACGGCCGATTCGAGAAAAGCAAGTTTCGGTCCACGCCCGGCCAATCATCCAGGCCCCGGCGTGGAATAGTTCCGCCAGTTCGATTGCCGACCCGCAAGGCCACGCCCGATCGGGATGGCGCAGGGCCTCTGGATCCGGCGCGCGCCGTCCTTGGTCTTGTCGGGCGCGGCGCCGCGCAAACGATCGGCGGGGCCGGATCCGACCAGTGAAAAGTATTCCGACACCGGCGCTCAGTCGGCTCGACGCGGCGCATCCGGGTTATGCGCCGTCGGCGACTGGCGGCGGCGCTCGGCCGCGATGTTCACCAGATTACCGGCCAGCATCACCAACGCACCGATCAGCACCCAGGCGTCGAGCGCCTCGCCGTAGAACACGGCGCCAACGACCGCGACCAGGGGCAGCCGAAGAAAATCGAGCGGCACGATCACCATGGCATCGGCCAATGCCAGCGCCCTGGACAGACAGAAGTGAGCACTCAGTGCGGTCACACCGACGATCACCAGCCACGGCCAGAGCGATGGCGATGGCCAGATCCAGTGGGACAGCGAGGGCAGGATCCCGAGCGGCAACTGGATCAATGTCATCCAGAACAGGATCGCCAGCGGCGAATCGGTCTGGACCAGGCGCTTGGTCATCACGTAGGAGGCCGCATAGCCGAGCGCGCCACCGAGCACGGCAAGCGCGGCGGGGTGCAGCGACTGAACGCCGGGACGCAGGATCAGCAGCATGCCGGCAAAGCCGAGCAACACCGACGACAGCCGCGCCGCGCTCAGTCGCTCGCGCAGGAAGACGGTGGCCAGCACCAGCGTCCAGATCGGTACCGTGAACTCGATCGCGAAGACCTGTGCCAGCGGGATCAGCGCAATGCCGTAGAACCACCCGAACTGGCCGCCGTAGTGGGCGAGATTGCGCAGCACCTGCAGACCGGGCCGCTGGGTGGCGATCCCGCGCCAGCGGTCGTGCGACGCGATCATCAACACGATCACCAGGCCGATCGCGCTTCGAAACGCGAGGATCTGAAAGGTCCCCAGTTCGCTCGAGAGTTCCCGCCCTGCGATCGCCATGGCCATGAACGAGACCAGCGCCCCGCTCATCCAGAGCGCGGCATGGACGATCGCGCGGCCAGCCCCGGTCGTCGGGACGGTCGCTGCGCCCTTGTCGGTACGTTCCAAGCCTGGCCTCTCCTGTTGCGGGGCCACCCGGCTCGGCGACCCGGCGACACGATAACCGAGACTCGCGCCAGGAATCGGGGCGCGCCTGGCCGGCGCGGCATCGGCAGGCCGCTTTCGGTCCGTTGCACGCAACGACCGCCAGGCACAACCCGTAGACTCGCGCCATGATCACGAAACCGGAACCCGGCCGCGGCGCACTCGCCGCGATCCTCGTTGGCGCGGCCGTGATGCTCGCGCTTTCGACCGGCATGCGCCAGAGCATGGGCCTGCTGCAACCTGCCGTGTTGCGCGAGCTGCCGCTGACCGCGGCCGACTATTCGTTCGCGATCGCATTGCAGAACCTCGTCTGGGGACTGACCCAGCCGATCTTCGGCGCCCTCGTCGACCGCCACGGGGCGCGCCGGGTCGCCGCCGGCGGCGCCCTGTGCTACGGGCTCGGCCTGATGGTGGCGCGCTACTCGAGCAGCGTGCTGCCGTTCACGATCGGCTTGGGCGTGATCACCGGCATCGCGATGTCCTGCACCGGCTCGACGATCGCGATGGCGATCACCTCGCGCGCCGTAAGCCCGGCTCGACGCAGTCTCGCGATGGGCGTGGTCTCGGCCGCGGGCTCGGGCGGGCTGCTGTTCGTTTCGCCACTGGCCCAGCAGCTCATGGCAAGTGGCGGCTGGTCGCTCGCATTCGTGGGTTTCGCCGGACTCGCCGCCGTGATGCTGCCGGCGGCAATGTTCGCCGGCGGCGTCGATGGCCGTGCTGCGGCCGAGACCGGCAGCGCGCAGAAGCAATCGGCCGCCGACGCGATCCGCGAAGCGGCGGCGCACCCCGGCTACGTCGTGATGGCGCTGGCCTATTTCGTCTGCGGCCTGCAGCTGGTCTTCCTGACCACCCACTTGCCCAACTATCTCGACGTCTGCGGGCTCGCACCCTCGGTGGCGGCGAGCACGCTCGCCTTGATCGGCCTGTTCAACGCCTTGGGTTCGCTCGCGTTCGGCTGGCTCGGGGGTCGCTACTCGAAGCGCCTACTATTGGGTGGCATCTACATGGCGCGCGCCATCATCGTGACGCTCTACTTCACGACGCCGCCGACGCCCGCGACGACCCTCCTGTTCGGGGCCGTGATGGGCTCGTTGTGGCTGGGCGTGATTCCGTTGGTCAACGGCCTGGTGATCGATATCTTCGGGATCCGCTACATGGCCACGCTGGTCGGGGTGGCTTTCTTCAGCCACCAGCTCGGCTCCTTCGTCGGCGCCTGGGGCGGCGGACTGGTGTTCTCGTGGCTGGGCTCCTACGAATGGGCCTGGCGCTTCACGGCCGGCATCAGCTTCGTTGCCGGCATCGCGCAGATGCGGATGAATCTCCGACCGATCGCTCGCAGCGCCGGGCCGACGGCGCTTCACGTCGGCGGGAATTCATCGGATCATTTGGGCTCAATGGGGAATACGAGATGACACTGAAGGTCTATGTCGACGGGCAGCATGGCACCACCGGGCTGCAGATCGTAGAGGAACTGCGCCACCATCCCGATGTCTCGCTCATCGAGCTTCCGGCCGAACAACGCCGGGACCGGGACGCCCGCGCCGATCGCCTGAACCAGGCCGACGTCGCGATCCTGTGCCTGCCCGACGATGCCGCCATCGAGGCCGTCTCGATGATCGGTTCCGACCACACTCGCGTGATCGATGCGAGCACCGCGCATCGGATCGCGCCGGGATGGGTGTTCGGCTTTCCGGAGCTCGATGCCGGACAGCGCGACCGGCTGCGCGGTGCGACCCGGATCGCCAACCCGGGCTGCTATGCCGTCGGCGCGATCTCCCTGTTGCGGCCGGTCATGGATGCCGCTGTATTCCGCCCGGACGTGGGGGTCACCATCATCGGCCTTTCAGGCTACACCGGCGGCGGCAAGGACCTCATCGCCGTCCACGAGACCGACCCGGACCCGGAGCCGGCTGCTGTCTACGCGATGGGCATGAACCACAAGCACGTGCCCGAGATCATGGCTTACGGGCGGCTGGCGACCCGCCCGCTGTTCCTGCCCACGGTGGGCCATTACGCCCAGGGCATGCTGGTCTCGATTCCGTTTCGCGACACCGACCTGGCGCCGGGCGTGCCGGCGAGCGCGGTACTCGAGGCCCTGAGCGAGCGCTATCGAGACGAGGCCTTCATCTCGGTTCGGCCAGCCGACGATACCGGCTGGCTCGAGCGCGAGCGCTTTCTGCGCCCGGATCGGCTCAACGGCAGCAATCGGCTCGAGCAGGCCGTCTACTGGAACCCCAAGGCGGGCCAGGGGGTAATGATCTCGCGGCTCGACAACCTGGGCAAAGGGGCGTCGCGCTCGGCCGTGCAACTGGTCAACCTGATCGGCGGCTTCCCCGAAGACCGGGCCTGATCCCCGGCGGGTCGATCGGGCGCGCTCGTCCCCCGCCTCGGACCGCGCGTCGCGCCGCGGATGCGGCGCGCGCGCGCGCATGGCGCAATCGGCCCCCATGATGACTGCGAGCGGATCGATCACGCCGGCAGCCGGGCTGCCCTTGCCCCGGATCGCGCCAGACGGCCGGGTGCCGCGCCGGCGGTCCGCGCCATGAGCGTCGTCTTCGATATCCGCACCCTGTTCTTCTTCGGCGCGATGACCTGCGTCGTGTGCGCGATCACGCTGTTCAACCTGCGTCGCCTGCATCCGCCGTCCGAGGCGGCGATGCGCTGGGCGGCACTGGCCGAGGCCTGGCTGGGGGCCGCGATGATGCTGATCGCGCTACGCGGTGCGCTGCCCGACCTGCTCACCATTCCCGTGGCCAACGCGCTCGGCACCAGCGGCCCGGTCCTGATCTGGGCCGGGACGCGCCGATTGGTCCATGTCGAGCCGCGCAATGGCGTGACCGTCGCCGCCATCCTCGTGCTGGTGGGTCTGCAGTTTGCGCTGGGCACGAGTCTGGACATGCACGCCGAGCGAATCGCGCTGACCTCGCTCGCGCAGGGCGGCTTCGCGCTGGCGAGCGCGATGCTGCTGATGCGTCGGCGCGGCATCGACCCGGCGCTGCCCCTGCGCTGGGCGATCGGCTTCTCGAGCTTCTTTGCGCTGGTCCATGTGGCGCGACTGCTCCACCTCGCGGTGCGACAGGATGTCGACGTCCGGCCGGACGGGATGATCGGCGGCTCGCTGGTGATGGTCATGGTGACGGCGATCTTCGCGCTGGCACCAATGGTCTACGCGATGGTGATCCTCGGACTGGTGTACAGCCGGCTTGGCGGCGAGTTGCGACAGATGGCGCGCAGCGACGCGCTGACCGGACTGATGACGCGCCGCAGCTTCTTCGAGGAAGGTCGCGAAGCGATCCAGCGGATGATCGCCAAGCGCCGGATGCCGGTGCTGATGATGCTCGACGTGGATCGCTTCAAGTCGATCAACGACGGTCACGGTCATACGGTCGGCGACCGAGTACTGGCGCACGTCGCACGTGTCCTGCGGGATTCGGTTCCCGAGGGCGCGTTGCTCGCCCGCTATGGCGGCGAGGAGTTCTGCCTGCTGTTGGACTGCGAGCGCATGCGCGAGGCACTCGATCATGCGCAAGCGCTGAACGCGGCCGTGCGCTCGTCGCCCTACGCGCTCACTTCCAGGCGCGAACTGCAAACGACGATCTCGATCGGCATCGCCTTCGGTCCGGCCGAGGGCAGCTCGCTCGAGGCCTTGCTGATCACGGCCGACCGACGCCTGTTCGATGCCAAGGCCTGCGGCCGCGACTGCGTGATCGCCGATGACGCCCCGCTGGAGTTGCGGCGTGTCGGCCCGATGCGCACGGGCACCCTGTCGGTCACCCCCCTGTCACCCGACGACAAGGCCAGCTTCGCGACCATCTGAGCGCGGCGGCGACGCGCGAAGGCCCGCCTCCGGGACCCCGCGCAGACGGCCTGCGGCGCGCGACGATCCGCTCAGGCGCGGCCCAGGCGGAATCCGCCATCGAGCACCAGCACCTCGCCGGTGGTGCGGGTAGCCCCGTCCCCGAGCCAGAATGCCATCGCCGCGACGTCCTCGGGCCGAATGGTCTCGGCAAGCGCCGCGCGCGAGCGCCAGGCATCGCGCAGCGCGTTGTAGCGCTCCTCGCCGTGCCCTTGCTTGAGCCATTCGCCCTCGATGAAGCCCGGTGCGATCGCGTTGACCCGCACCTGCGGCCCGAGCGAGCGGGCCAACCCGGCCGTGAGCGCGTTGAGCGCGCCCTTCGATGCCATGTAGGCAAGGCTGGAGCCGGTGCCCATGAAGCTCGCGATCGACGACACGTTGACCACGGCGCCGGGCGGATTGGCCCGCAGCAGCGGCAGGAATGCGCGCGTCATCTGGTAGGGGCCGACCACATTGACATCGTAGATGGCATGGAAGTCGGCCGCATCGAGCAGATCGAGATTCTTCTGGTTCGCGAACTTCGTGGTGCCCGCATTGTTCACCAGGACATCGGCCCGCCCGAACTCGGCCTCGACGCGGGCCGCGAAGCTGCGGCACTCCTCGTCGCTCGCCACGTTGGCCTGGACGATCAGCGCGGTGGCACCGTGCTCGCGACAACTGGCTGCCGTGGCCTGCGCCCCCTCCATGTCACGCGTGCAATTCACCACCACGTCGTATCCCGCCTGCGCGAACCGCACCGCGGTCGCGGCACCGGCGCCGCGCGATGAACCCGTGACCACACAGACCTTGCGTGACATCTCCCGATCTCCTTGTTGTGGAAACACCTTACATGAACGATTTCAGCGGCACCGCCGGATCGATCGCCTGCGCGCGCGGCGCCGACTTGCCGCGCTCGAACATCTTGCGCGCGGCCAGATGGTCGGCCGGCGCGTTGATCGACTCCACGCACACCAGCGCGTCTCCCACGTAGTGCAGGATGGAGAAGCTCTCCGGCGTACTGCCCGGCCGGCGCAGGCGCTCGCCCTCGGGCGGCGCCAG
>JACKLP010000018.1 GCA_024235875.1 Burkholderiaceae bacterium
CGATCGCTCCCGGCCTGACCGAGGCGGGACTGGATCGTGTGGCAGTCCATCTGTTCCTTCTCTATTGGGGGATGATCTCGTTCATCACGCCGCCCGTCGCGATCGGTGCATACGCCGCTGCCACGGTGGCCAAGTCCGACCCGATGAAGACCGGATTCGAAGCCATGCGCCTGGGCAGCATCATCTATTTCGTGCCGTTTTTCTTCGTCCTGAATCCCGCATTGATCGGCCGCGGCAGCATCGGAGAGATCGCGTTGGTGCTGTCGACGACGATCGTCGGCATCGTCCTCATCTCTGGCGGCCTGCAAGGCTACCTCTACGGGGTCGGCACGATCGCATCGACCGCCCTCGGTCGATTGGGGCGCACCTTGCTTGTCATCGGCGGCGGCGTGCTCGCCCTGCCCGGAAACGAGAAGCTGATCGGCTTGCAACATGGCGAGATCAATGCCGTCGCGCTCGTCCTGATCGTGCTCGCGGTCATTGCGTGTCGAGGAGCACGGACAGAGCCGTTGCCGCGGCCATCGGCCTAGCGGGCCCGCCAGCACCACCGCTGACTGACATCGAGACCGTACCCGTGGAACCAGCGATCACCGTCGACGACCCTGCCCGGCGCCTGGCGGACGCCTTGTCCCGTCGCTTCGGCGAAGACATTCCTGTTACTGCCGATGGCCCCGGTCTGGAGGCCCTTGCGTCGATTGCAGCGCATTGCACCCATCGCCGCTGGTCGCCACGCTCGGTCGAACCCTCAACGATGCGCCTGCTTCTCGCGTGCGCGCTGTCGGCACCATCGAAGAGCGACCTGCAGCAGGCCGACATCGTCGAGGTGCGGGATCCGACCCGGCGCGCGGCACTTGCGGGACTTCTGCCATCGCTGCCATGGTTCAATGACGCGCCATCGATTCTGGTGTTCTGCGGCAACGGACGACGCTTGCGACAGTGCTTCGAGCGGCGTGGCATGCCATTCACCAACGAGCACCTGGACTCGTTCTTCAACGCCACGGTCGATGCCTCGCTCGTGCTGATGAACAGCATTCGTGCGGCGGCAGCGCTCGGGCTCGTCTGTTGTCCGATCAGCATTCTTCGAAATCACCCGGACGAGGTCGCGGAAATCCTCGAACTGCCTCGACACGTGTTTCCGGTCGCCGGCCTTTGTATCGGATACCCGGTACTCGAAGGCAGGGTCGTACCCCGCCTGCCGCTGTCGTTGACCTGCCACGTCGACCGCTTCGACGACTCGGACAGCGAGGCGCAGATCGCCTCGTACGACCAGCGCCGACTCGCGATCGAGGCACATGCCGCGCGGGTCGCCGGCCGGATCGAGCCGACAACCCCCTGGTCGATGGCGAAGACGGATCAGTACGCGCTGCCACAACGAGACGATTGGGGGCGTTTCGTTCGAGACCGTGGCTTTGGCACCGACTGAGCCGACAACCAAGCCCCCCTCAGGAAACGGCGGATCGATATGGCACTGAAACGCATGGTGGTCGAACTCGGCATGGGCACCGACTTGAACGGTGCCGACTACACGAAGGCGGCCGAACGCGCCTTGCGCGACGCACTCTGGCACAACGCGCTGACGATCGCCCCCGCCCTGGGCTTCGATCGCAATGACATGTTCGTCGAGGTCACGGTCGGCGTCGCTCGACCCGAGTTAGTCGATACGACCGCCGTGCAACGGGTTCTTCCCTATGGCAAGTCCAAGGTCACTGCGGTCCGGGGCGGCCTGGACATTCCAGATCCGACTGGAACACGAGTCACCGTCATCGCCAATGCGGCTGCGGTCGTCTACCTCGACATCGAATGAGGATCTGGTCATGGCGCTGAAACGAATCATTCTGGAAATGGGCACCGGCAACGACCTTCATGGCCAGGACTACACCAAGGCTGCAATGCGTGCGGTAGACGACGCGCTCCACCATTGCTCGCTGGCATTGTTTCGTTCCCTCGAGATCGATCCGAGCACGATGCAGATCGATGTCACCATAGGCGTCCAGGAACCGGATGCTGTCGATTGCAGCGCGGTCGGCGCAAGATTGCCGTACGGCACGGTCCATGTTCGAACCGAACTGGGCGGCCTGAACGTCCCTGCCGCCGAAAGCCGAAACGTGATCGTGGTTGCGACGGCCGCGATCGATGTCCGTCTGGAGTTGCCCGAGACCGCCGCGACGGGCGACTGAGCGCCTGTGGCACATGGCAGGTGCCGCAAGGGCGCGCCGGTGGCCCCGACCCCTGGTCGATCCCGAAGCCTGCTTCGACCGCCGACCTCGAGCCCTTGGCGCGTAGCGAGGCTCCGATCGGCTGGAAACATAACGCGAGCATTTACTCAGTTGGCGCATGAGCTTATGCTAACAACGCATCATGCAATCGGATGCCGAATGCGGATGAGACCGTAGCACGACGCTGCCGCGTCAACACAAGAACCGGAGACGACCCATGAAGACCACCGTCCGAGTATCTCGACCACTGGCGCTGGCCGCAGCGAGCCTGGCACTGGCGCTGCCACTCATTTCGGCCACCGCTGCCGAGAAGCGCTGCCTTGTGGTCCACGTGCCGCAGGACGATCCGAAGTCGATGGTTCAGGCCCTGAACATCGTCTCGAACGTCCCCAGGGAGCTTGGCGTCGACAACGTCGATGTGGAACTGGTTGCCCAGGGACCAGGATTGAAGCTGCTGACTGCCAGCAGTACGCAAGCCAAGCGAGTCGAGAGTCTCGCCATGTCAGGCGTCACCTTCAGCGCCTGTGGCAACACCATGGCTGCCATCAAGCGCAAGACCGGCAACGAGCCGGTCCTGCTCAAGGGCGTTGGCCGAGTCAAGGCGGGGATCATCAGAGTGATGGAACTACAGGAGAAAGGCTGCTCCTACGCTCGCCCCTGAGCGCCCGAGTCAACCGGGCGGCGCCGCACACACCTGATCGTAGGCGTAGCGCGCCTTCAACAGGCCGTTGTACTCGAAAATGTCGAGCGTGCGCTCATAGGCCGCTGGTGTGATCTCGACGTGCGGCGTCCAGCAACCCAGCTTCTGGTACGTGGCGATGCATTCGCCGAGGACGGCCTCGTCCACATCGGGGAAATAGGGCTTTTCGGCCCGCGCGATATCGGCCGCCGCGGTCTCGTTCATGTAGAGCCGAGTCTTGCGGTAGGCTCGCATGAAGGCTTTCGCCATGTCCGTCTCGAGCCATTCGCGCGAGGCGGCGAGACTGGAGAAACCGCACGGGCCGATCTGGGGGCCGACCTGTGCCACCACATGGCCAATGCCATCGGCCTGCAACTGCTGCGGGTACGGGCCCTGCTGCTGGACGAACTGGCCCTGCCCCTCGCGAAACGCTGCATCGATCGCCGCTGCACCACCCGGCGTGATTGCCCGAATCTTCGAGAAATCGATTCCGGCGCGATGGCACGCGTACTTGAACATCGCCAACGGCTGGCCGCCCCCGAACATGACGACCTCGGCGCCTTCGAGCTGGCGCCACGAGAAATCGGGATCGGGTTGGCGCCCGGTCAGAAAGAACCCATCCATTTCATTGATCTGCGCGAAATGCACGGCAAACGGCTTCTGCCCGTTGTTCAAGGACGTGAAGCCTTGGCTTAGCGCCGATTGCACCACATGGGCGCTACCGTCCTTGAGTGCATCGATGGCCGAGACTCCCGCGGGCGCCACCGACCATTGCGGCTCGAGGCCCTCGGCCTGCAGGAATCCACCCGACATCGCGGAGATGAGCGGCGAGTAGAACGCCGAGAAAAGCGTGAACTGGATGTTGATCGTCGCCAAGACTGCTCCTCCTCCGAAAGACTGCGGCCGCGTCGTCTACTTTCCGAACGCAGTCTACCCGACCGGCGCCAGCCGCAGGCGCGCCCCCAGTTCCGTGCGCCCCGTCACTCGACCCCGGGCGCGCTACTCGCGTTTCGCCAATGAAAAAACCCGCTGATGCGGGTTTGTTCATTGGCGGAGACGGAGGGATTCGAACCCTCGATACAGGTTTTAGCCCGTATGCTCCCTTAGCAGGGGAGTGCCTTCGACCTCTCGGCCACGTCTCCTGGCTCGATTTCTCGATGCCGGCTCAGGCGCGATTGTACCTGACTGTCAGCCGGCAATCTTGTCGCCCGATTCCTCGAGTTCGAAAGCCTTGTGCAAGGCCCGAACCGCGAGCTCCATGTACTTGTCCTCGATGACCACGGAGATCTTGATTTCAGAGGTGGAAATCATCTGGATGTTGATCCCTTCGTCGGATAGCGTCCGGAACATCAGGCTGGCAATGCCCACGTGCGAGCGCATGCCGATGCCCACCGCCGAAACCTTGCAGATCCTGGGGTCGCCAACGATCTCACCGGCTCCGATCATGCCGCGCACCTCTCGCTCCAGCACCTCGATCGCGCGCTGATACTCGTTGCGATGAACGGTAAAAGAGAAGTCGGTCGTGCCATTGACCGATTGATTCTGGATGATCATGTCGACGTCGATGTTGGCAGCGGCGACCGGCCCCAGGATCTGATAGGCGATTCCCGGACGGTCCGGTACGTTCATGACGGTGATCTTGGCCTCGTCGCGATTGAACGCGATGCCCGAAATGACGGCCTGCTCCATCGATTCCTCTTCCTCGAACGTGATCAGGGTGCCCGAAGCCGCTTCCTCGTCGATCGGGATATCCGGCGACGTGAGGCTCGAGAGCACCCGGGTCTTGACCTTGTACTTGCCCGCGAACTCGACCGACCGAATCTGCAGGACCTTCGATCCGAGGCTCGCCATCTCGAGCATCTCCTCGAAGGTGATGCGCGGCAGGCGGCGCGCCTCGGGCACCACACGCGGATCCGTGGTGTAGACACCGTCCACGTCGGTGAAGATCAGGCATTCCTCGGCACCGAGCCCGGCCGCCACGGCCACCGCCGACGTATCCGAGCCGCCCCGCCCCAGGGTCGTGATGTCACCCGAGTCGCTGATGCCCTGGAAGCCGGTGATGACGACCACGCGACCCGCGTCGAGTTCACGATGCACTCTTTCGCCGTCGATGGCGGAGATTCTCGCCTTGGTATGCGCGGCATCGGTCCGGACGGGCACCTGCCAGCCGGCAAAGCTGATCGCGTCCACGCCGACCTGCTTCAGGGCCAGCGCCAGCAGCCCCACCGAGACCTGCTCGCCGGTCGCGGCGATCATGTCCAGTTCGCGGCCATCGGGCCGATCGCTGATCTCGGCCGCCAGGCCGAGCAGACGATTGGTCTCGCCCGACATGGCCGACGGAACGACGACCATGCGATGGCCCGCCGCATGCCACTTGGCCACGCGCCTGGCGACGTTCATGATGCGCTCGATCGAGCCCATCGATGTACCGCCATACTTGTGAACGATCAAACCCATGCTGGTACTTCGCGCTTGTCGATTCCCGCCGCGGCATCTGTTGCCCGGCAGCCGGTAGATCCCGGAGTCCGAAAAACTCGCGATTCTAGCTCAGTCCCGCGTGAACGCTGCAGCAGCGGGGGTGCTCGCGCCGGGCTCGAAGCATAGTTGCGCTCCGCCCGGCTCCATGGGCACGGCTGGATCCCGGTTCGCCCCCAGCCCGGCGGCGTAGAGCAGCATCCCATCGCGCTCGAGGACCGGTAGTCGACGACGTAGTGCCGGCGGAATGCCAGCTTCCTGGTAGAGATTCTTCAGGGTTCTCGAGGCAGCTTGGCGCTCGGGCCGCAACCGGTCCCGCCCCTTGCCCGGTCGGACCACGATCGGCACCGCGCCAAGCCACGTCCATTCGATCCCCTCCCCCGTCGACCGAACGAGGCGGATCGCGCCATCCCATTGCGGCAGGGCCACGCGCCCCGGTGCACTCATCGTCAGGGACGAACTCGACACGTCCGCAGGTGTGCGCGGGCTCGGTTCGGCCCAGACCAGATGCCGATGCCGACAGAGGCGCCAACCATCGAAGTCGACCCGGGCATGGGGGCCATTCGCATCGACGATCTGTCGGCGGATCTCGGCCAATTGCCTGCGCGACGGCACCCGCAATCCCAACTGCCGCAACCAGTGTCGAAGCAGGTTGGCCAGGCGCGGCTCACTGAGATCCCGCAGACGGTCGCGCCGCAGCCGCCCGTCGGGGTCGCGCACCGCGTCCAGATCCAGTGCGCCGATTTCCTCGACCAATACGAGCGATTCCTGCAGATGAGCGACCGCGCGGCGCGCATTGCACGAAAACCCCGGTACGGTCGATTCGAGGGCGGGCAGGACCTCGTGCCTGAGGCGGTTGCGACGCCAGCGTCGATCCTCGTTGCTCGGATCATCGATCCATTGGAGCCCGCGGGCCCGCGCATAGGCCAAGATGTCGGCACGACGCACATCGAGCAGTGGCCGAACGATCGGCGTACGGCGCCCCGTCATCTGCCCGGGCCCGATGACATCGCGACGCGCGGGCATCGATGCCAGGCCCGCCAGCCCGGCGCCTCGGCCGAGATTCAATAGCAGCGTCTCGACCTGATCATCGGCGTGATGGGCAAGCAGGATCGCCGAGGCGCCCAGTCGCCTCGCCTCCGATTCCAGCGCCTCGTAGCGCCGCTCTCTCGCCCAGGCCTCGATGCCCCCTTCGGCGCGCGTTGGCGCCTGGAGTCGAGCGTAACGCCCGTCGACCCCGAGCTTTCGCAAGCACGCGAGCGCCCGATCGGCCCAAGCGCCAGAACAAGCCTGCAGACCATGGTCGACGTGGAGTGCGCGAATGCGGCCAGCGCCGCAGACACGCACCAGCACATCGAGCAATACCCGTGAATCGAGCCCGGCGCTGAAGCCGAGCAGCAGCGGACCATCGGCCAGGTCGGCGAGGCGCTCGCCAACGATCGACTCGATGTGTTCGATCGGCTCGCCGGCGTCGCTCATCCAGGTCTCAGCGGCCTTGTTCCTTGAACTTTCCGTAGGCCTGAAGGCGCTCGTGACGCTTGTTCAACATGTCCGGCACACGCATCGACTGGATCTGTCGCAATGCATCGGCGAGCGCGTTCTTGAGCGTCTCGGCCATCTGTGCGTGATCGCGATGGGCGGCGCCGATCGGCTCCGGGATGACCTTGTCGACCAACCCCAGGCCCTTGAGACGCTCGGAAGTGATTCCCAGCGTCTCGGCCGCCTCTGGCGCCTTCTCGGCGCTCTTCCAGAGGATCGCAGCGCAACCCTCCGGAGAAATGACCGAGTAGATCGCGAACTGCAGCATCAGCACCTGGTCCGCGACTGCGAGTGCCAATGCCCCGCCAGAGCCCCCTTCGCCGATGATCGTGCTGACGATCGGCACCTTCAGCGACGCCATCTCGAAAAGATTGCGACCGATCGCCTCGGATTGTCCCCGCTCCTCGGCGCCAATCCCCGGAAATGCGCCGGGCGTGTCGACGAAAGTCAGGACGGGGATCTCGAACTTCTCTGCGGTTCGCATGAGCCGCAAGGCCTTGCGATAGCCCTCGGGCCGCGGCATGCCGAAGTTCCGATAGCCCCGCTCCTTGGTGTCGCGCCCCTTCTGGTGGCCGATGACCATCACGGACATTCCATTGAATCGGGCCAGTCCGCCAACGATCGAGGGATCGTCGGCAAAGCTTCGATCCCCATGCATCTCGTGGAAATCAGTGAAGATCGCCCGTACGTAGTCCAGCGTGTAGGGACGCTGGGGGTGCCGCGCAACCGCGGCCACCTGCCAAGGCGTGAGCTTGCCGTAGGTCTCCTTGATCATCGCCTGGCTCTTGGCCTGAAGGCGACCGATCTCTTCGGCGATGTCGACAGCGGAATCGTCCTGAACGAATCGCAGGGCGTCGATCTTCTGCTCGAGATCGGCGATGGATTGCTCGAAGTCCAGGAATGTCGTCTTCATCAGTACTCCACGGGCAGCGGATCCAGGCTGCGCCAAAGAAACCAGGTAGCCACCGATCGCCAGGGGCGCCACGCCTGCGCAATCGCCTCGGCCTCGGCCCGGCTCACACGCTCGCCCCCCTTGTATCCGTGCCCCATGCCCCGCAACAGGCCGATGTCATCCAGTGGAAGCACGTCGGGCCTTTGGAGATTGAATATCAGGAACATCTCCGCTGTCCACCGACCGATCCCTCGCACCGACGTGAGCTCGGCGATCACGGCCTCGTCGTCGAGACTCGCCCAGTGGCTCGGGTCGACGGTCCCATTCACGAAATGCCGTGCCAGATCCTGGACGTATTCTGCCTTGCGCTGCGACAGCCCACAGTCGCGCATCGTCGTGGTCCGCATTCTCGACAGGCGCTCGGGCGTCACCGTTCGCGAGCGGCGCGCCAGCCGGTCCCAGACCGATTGGGCCGCCTTCACGGAGATTTGCTGTCCGACGATGGATCGGACCAGTGTCAGGAACGGATCGTCTCGCGCGACCAGATGCTCACCCGCATGGGCGTCGATCACCCGGCCGAGTACCGGGTCGCAGGCACTGAGCTCGCGACAGGCTCGATCCCAGAACTCGGGTTTCATCAGACGAGCCCCCGGTGCGTGCAGCCACGCATCAGGCGCGTCGCCAGCTCGTCCCGTCGGGACCGTCCTCCAGCACGACGCCGCGTTCGGACAGGTCGTCCCGGATCGCGTCGGCACGGACGAAATCACGGGCACGCTTGGCCGAAGCGCGCTCGGCGATCAGCGCCGCGATCTCGTCCTCAGCCGGGCCTTCCTGCGGCGACGCGGAGCCCCTCAGACCGCCTCGCCGGACCACTTCCGGCTCGCGCTCGAGCAGACCGAGAATACCGCCGAGCGAGCGCAACTCGGCGATCGACTCGCGCGCACCGCTGCGATTCGCCTCCGCCGCGAGCTCGAACAGCACCGACAAGGCCAGCGGCGTATTGAAATCGTCGTCCATCGCTTCGCGAAATCGACTCGCATAGGCCGTCGTCCAGTCGACCCGGGTCGGCTCGAGCGCGGCCGGCGGTGCCTCGCCCAACGCCGTGTAGAGACGTTGCAGTGACTGGCGCGCGTCGTCCAGGTGCGCATCGGCGTAGTTCAGGGGGCTTCGATAGTGGGCACGCAAGATGAACAGCCGCACGACCTCCGCGTCGTAGCGCTGCAGTACCTCGCGCACCGTGAAGAAGTTCCCGAGCGACTTCGACATCTTCTCGTCGTCGATGCGCACGAACCCGTTGTGCATCCAGTAGCGGACGAACTGCCCCTCGCGACCGTGAAACAAGGCCCCCTCGCTCTGGGCGATCTCGTTCTCATGGTGCGGGAACTGCAGATCCGCGCCCCCACCGTGGATATCGATCGTTTCACCCAGCAGGCTGGTCGACATGGCCGAGCACTCGATATGCCAACCCGGCCGCCCGGGACCAAACGGCGACGGCCACTTGGCCTCGTCGGGCTCTTGCGGCTTGGCCGCCTTCCAGAGCACGAAATCCAGCGGATCGTTCTTGCGCTCGTCGGCCGCGACTCGCTCGCCGGCCCGCAGCTCGTCGATCGACTTGCCGGACAATCGCCCGTAGCCCGGAAAACTGCGTACCGAGAAATTGACGTCACCGTCCGCACCTCGATAAGCATGGCCGTTTCGCTCGAGCGCATCGATCAGCGACACCATCTGGGGCACGAACTCCGTGGCGCGCGGCTCGGCGTCCGGCCGCTGAACGCCCAGCGCATCGGCGTCCTCGTGCATCGCCGCAATGAAGCGATCGGTCAGCGACCGGATCGACTCGCCATTCTCGACCGCGCGACGAATGATCTTGTCGTCGATGTCGGTGATGTTGCGTACGTAGGTGACCTGATAGCCGCTCGCGCGCAGCCAGCGCTGCACGACATCGAAAACGACCAGAACGCGGGCATGGCCGACATGACAGAAGTCGTAGACGGTCATACCGCACACGTACATCCGAACCCGACCTGGCTCGGATGAAACGAACTCTGTCTTGCGACGGGTCAGCGTGTTGTGAATGCGAAGCATGGGAAGCTGCCGAGGGCCGGGACGCCTGCCGCTCGATCGGCCGATCGCGCGCACCGATCGGCGATCGCGCCCTGATAGCGCGCAACGGCCTGCCGATTGCGGCCGGCCGTTGCTAGAATGCCGGAATGCGCGCGATTGTAGCATTGGGCCTGTTGCGCTGCGCCGGGCCGTTGCTCGCCGCAGCGTGGTTCTGCACGGCCGTTGCGCAGGGCACGGACGATCGAATCCAGTCGTCCGCGAGCCCCCCGGTCGCCGCGCCGGCAGCGGTCGGCAACCCGTCCACGCCCGAGACCCGGCGCCTGCCGGCTGCTCAGCAAGCGCGTCTTCGCGCCGATGCCATCAACCGGCTGCTATCCGATGGCAAGAAGATCGAAGCCCTGCTCGAAGCGCAGATGGCCATCGCGCGCTATCCGCGTGATGCGCAGCTTCGGTTCCTGCATGCATTGGCCCTCGCGCAGAACCGCCGAGACACCGAAGCCGAAGCCGCCTTCGAAGCGCTGACCCGGGACTTCCCCGAGCTTGCCGAGCCCCACAACAACCTGGCCGCCTTGTACGCCGCCAGGGGCGATCTCGATCGGGCCCAGGCCTCTTTGCAGCGCGCGCTGCAGGCACGCCCCGACTACTCGCTCGCGAACGAGAATCTCGGCGATGTGTACCTCCGGATGGCGATACGCGCGTACCAGCGCGCCAGCGACGCGAAGCCGCCCGCGCCCGACGCCAGCCGCAAACTGCGTCTTGCCCGCGACTTGGTAGCCAAGATCGCGCCTGGAGGTGCAGCCAGGCCCTGAACCCGGATTCGGACGCGCCGCCGGCTCGTCGAAGGCGCGCCCGCGTCGTCTGGTCTCATCGCATCGCCGGCTGAACCGAACCAAGAAATCCCCAACCAATGAAACGGAGTCCATTCCAATGCGCATGATCAAGCTGCCACTGCTCGCGGCCATCTTCCTGTCGGTTTCCGCGGTCGCCGACGATGCCGCCGCGGCCCAGGCCAGCCCCCGCGTCACGATCAAGACCACGAAGGGCGAGATCGTGGTCGAGCTCTACCCGGACAAGGCCCCGAAGACGGTCGCGAACTTCCTGCAATACACCCGTGACGGACACTACGACGGCACCATCTTCCATCGAGTGATCGGTCATTTCATGATCCAGGGCGGTGGATTCGAACCCGGCTTCTACCAGGGCAAGTTCCAGCCCAAGGCCACGCGCGCGCCGATCGAACTCGAGTCGCGAAACGGGCTGCGCAACGACGTTGGCTGGATCGCAATGGCTCGGACCAATGTGCCCGACTCCGCGACCTCGCAGTTCTTCATCAACACGGTGGACAACGATGGTCTGAATCATCCGTCGCCGGACGGGCACGGCTATGCGGTCTTCGGCAAGGTCGTATCCGGCATGGAGGTGGTCGGCGCGATCGCCGGCGTGCCCACCGGAACCGTGGGACCGTTTCGCGACGTGCCCACCGAGGCCGTGCTGATCGAGTCGGTCCGCGAGGTCAAGCCCTGACCGGCATCCTGGGCCGGGCGCCGATCGATCCCGTGCGCCCGCCCGCCATTTCGCTGGGGGCGGGCGATGTCGCCCTGTTGGCATCCGACATCCATGCCGGGGATCACGATCCCCGGCTCCTCGACTTGCTCGGCAGCGAGATCGAGCGTGCGATCGACGACGAACCGGGCATTTCGTCCGGGACGCTCTGGCTGTTTCTGCTCGGCGACGTCTTCGAGGCCTGGATCGGCGACGATGACGACGATGCCACGGCGCTCGCCGCGCTGGCTTGGCTCGAGCGCCTCCGGCGCCGAAGTTCTCGCCCGCTGCGGGCCCTGGTCATGCGGGGCAACCGGGACTTTCTGCTGGGTGCCCCCTTGCCCGACCGGGCACCCGGCTTCGTCGCGCGCGCCGGCATGTCCGTGTTCGACGATCCGATTCTCCTGGATGCGTTCGGGGTCAGGACCGTGCTTTGCCACGGCGATTCCCTGTGCACCGACGACACCGACTACCAGGCCTTCAGACGCCTCGTCCGCTCACCTGACTGGCAACAGGCATTCCTGGCTCGCCCGCTGGTGGAGCGCCGCGAACTCGCGAGAGCGATGCGCGCACAGAGCCGAGCCGCCATGGCGAACAGCCGGGACGCCGATGCTGGTTCCATCGGCGACGTCGATCCGAAGGCTGTTCGCGAGGTTCTTCTCGATAGCGGCGCGAGACGCTTGATCCACGGCCACACCCACCGACCGGCCTGTCACCGGATCCAAATCGACGGTCGCGCCTGCGAGCGCTGGGTACTGCCGGACTGGGATGCCGACGGCCTTCGCGGTGGATTGCTGCGGATCGGGACCGACGGCATCCGACGGCTCGGCCCTTGGCCGTCGGACGCGCCGGACGAATGCCGGGACGACTTGCGCCAGGCGCCCGCCGCTAGTCGTCCACCATCCGATTGAGTTCGGGCGCATCCAGCGGCTCGCCGGTGTCGCCGACGTCGTAGCCCTGCCGCTTGAGAATGGCCTTGAACGACTCCATGCAGCGATCCTGCTCCGCGACATGGTCGATCAGCTTGTGCAGGGCCAACGAGAGCGGATCGTTGCCTCCCTGGGTAACCGCGTAGGCGGAGAAACCCAGTCGCGCAGCCTTCTCTTCCCGGTCACGATCCTCGTCCTCGACGATCACACGGGCGGGAATCCCCACCGCCGTCGCGCCCGCCGGCACCGGCTTGACCACGACCGAGTTGGAACCGATGCGGGCACCGTCGCCGACCGTGAACGGCCCCAGCACCTTGGCACCCGCTCCCACCACGACCCCTCGGCCCAAGGTCGGATGTCGCTTGCCCTGGTTCAGCGCGACCCCACCGAGGGTGACGCCCTGGTAGATCGTGCAGTCGTCACCGATATCGGCGGTCTCGCCGATGACCACCCCCATCCCGTGGTCGATGAACACCCGCCGCCCCAGCGTCGCGCCCGGATGGATCTCGATCCCGGTGAGCCATCTTCCCAGATGCGAGAAAAGCCGTGCGAGCGTGGTGAAGCGATTGATCCAGAGCACGTTCGCCAGCCGATGCCACAGGACCGCATGCAGGCCGGGATAGCACAACAGCACCTCGAGCGCCGAGCGCGCCGCCGGGTCCTTCTCCATGATCGTCGCGATGTCTTCGCGGATCCGCTCGAACATAGTGCTTCCACTCCTGCGTGCGAGCCGGGCCAACCCCGGCCTATCGAGATTTCCAGTTTAGGACGACCGTCAAGTCCTTACGACGGGCAGGTGTACGATCCCGCTCATCAGGCGGCGCGCGCCACGCGACATGAGCGCCTTCTCCATGCGCCACCCCTGCGCATGGCGTACCAATTCGGCCCCGACCGCGATCGTGCCCGCCGCGTGCCCGAGCCGCGTCGGCACGCCAGGCAGCGTTCGAGCGACCTCGTTGGCGACCGATCCGGGCAAGGCGGCCGCGGCGGCCAGCGCGATCGACTCCGCACTACCCGGCATCGCATGAGGCCCCTCGGTCGGGAAGGTTCGAACCATCAGGTCGATCTCGTGGGCGCCGATCTCGACACCCGTTGCCGCTCGATAGTTGCAAGGCGGCGCGACCCAGGCGAGCCGTGGCCAAGCGGGCCCTGCGCGCGGTCCGCCGAACAGGTCCCGGCCCAGGCCCATCGCGGTCGCCGCCCGCGTGCGGATGGCCTCGACTCGGGTGTTCAAGGTGCGATCCTTTGCCAGCGAATCGGGCGTCTCGCGACCCGTCAGCGCCAGCGCTTCGGCTCGCACGATCACCATCGGCACATCGGCGACTAGCATCGTCACCCGCAACTCGCCCAGCCCCGGCACGTCCAGGCCATCCTGAACATGACCGCTCGGCAACAACGCGACTCGCCGCGCCCCAGGCCGCGGCTCGGGTTCGAATACCTCCAGCCTGATCTCCGCCGATGGGAACACGACGCCATCTTCGCGGAACGATCCCTCTTCGACGACCGAGCTCCCGTGCACCGGAACGAGCACGTCGATCCGACGCCCGACACCACGTTGCCAGACACGCACCCGGTGCATGCCGTCGATGGCCGGCAGCAGGCGCTCGCTGATCGCGAACGGCCCGACGGCTGCCGCGACGTCGACGCAATCGTCACCGTAGTCGATCCAGGCCTGCCCGGTGCGCACGATGCCCGCGTCGAACTCCACGTCGCAGTCGTCTCGCAAGGACGGTGTCACGAGCACGATCCGGCAGGCGTCGCCGGAAACGCCCCCCAGACCATCGGCGTTACCCGTACGGGGATCGGGTTCCCCGACCACCCGTCGCAACAAGCGGTCCCGGTCGGCACTCGCCCTCGGCAGGTCCCGATAGTGAAAGAACAAGCCCTTGACGATACCGCCGCGCATGAACACGGCCGGGATCCGCGAGACATTCATTTCGGATCACGTGAGAACGTGGCGGCTACGGCTCGAGACTCATCGCGCCGGTCGGTCGCGAGCCGCTCGATCCGAGTGCAGATTCCTCGCAGGATGTCGATATCCTCGCGCCGTGGCCGGGCTCGAAAGAACAAGCGCCGCAGGCGCGGCATCAGTCGCTTCGGCTGCCCCGGATCCAGGAAGCCGATCGTGATCAGCGCCCGCTCGAGATGGGCGAGCATTCCCTCGGTCTGGTCATGGGTCGCGGGCATGTCGTCGGCATGTGGCGAGCGAGCGGGATGCTCGTGCCCGAGCGCGCCGACCAGCACGCCGCGAAGCACATAGGCCATGACCTGAACCGCCTGAGCCAGGTTCAAAGACCGGTAGTCGTCGGCACCGGGAATACGGCACAGGAGGCCACATCGCTGCGCCTCGGCGATCGTCAGGCCGGTACGTTCGGTCCCGAACACCAGGGCCGCCGAAGCGCCCCGGTACGCATCGAGCACATCGCGCACGGCGATCGCCGCTGCTTCTGGCGAGGCCACGGAATCGACGAACTCACGTTCCGACGCGCTCAGGCCGATCACCAACGCGTGCCCGGCCAGGGCGGCGTCGAGTTCGGTCACCGTACGCACGCTCGCGAGCACATCGTCGGCTCCGCTCGCGAGCGCCACGGCATCGGGATGGAGATTCATGTGCGGCATGCGCGGGTCGACCAGGACCAGCCGACCAAAACCCATCACGCGGATCGCACGCGCGGCCGCCCCGACATTGCCCGGATGACTCGGTCGAACGAGCACGAAATCGACACGCTCGAGCATAGAACCATCGCGGTTCGCCTCGTTGGCGTCCATCAACGCAAGCGGATCCCTTAAAATTGCCGGTTTGGACAGGCGAAACGTCCCATGCATCCGATGCTGAACGTTGCCGTTCGCGCCGCCCGGCGCGCCGGCCGAATCATCAACCGGGCCAGCCTCGACCTCGGCACGGTCAAGGTTGCCCGCAAGCAACGCAACGACTTCGTGACCGAGGTAGACCAGGCGTCGGAGGAAGCGATCATCGACACGCTCCTCGGCGCCTATCCCGACCATTCGATCTTAGCAGAGGAGTCGGGGCACAAGCCGGGCAAGCAGGATCGCCCGCCCCAGGAGGCCGACTACGTCTGGATCATCGATCCGCTCGACGGCACCACCAATTTCATCCACGGGTTTCCGCAGTACGCGATCTCGATCGCCCTGATGCAAAAGGGCCTGATCACGCAGTCCGTTGTCTACGATCCCAGTCGCGACGAACTGTTCACCGCGTCCAAGGGCCGCGGCGCATTCCTGAACGACCGGCGGATCCGGGTCTCGAGCCGTGCACGTCTCGACGAATCACTGATCGGCACCGGATTTCCCTTTCGAGAGCTCGATCACCTCGACGACTACCTCGAGCTGTTTCGGGCGATCACCGTCAAGGCCGCCGGCGTGAGACGGCCGGGTGCGGCCGCGCTCGACCTGGCCTACGTCGCTTGTGGTCGCTACGACGGATTCTTCGAGTTCGGGCTGGCCCCATGGGATGTCGCGGGCGGCAGCCTCCTGGTCCAGGAAGCCGGCGGACTGATCGGCGACTTCACGGGCGAAGCGCGCTTTCTGTTCGATCAGCAGGTCATCGCCGGTTCCCCGAAGATCTTCGCTGCGATGGTCGCACTGGTCGGCGGCACCAGGAAGCAGCGCAAGCCAGCCTAGGAGGCTGCGGTGACCAACGACGCGGCGCGCGAGCCGTCGGCGTCCCTGGAGGGGCACACGCCGATGATGCAGCAGTACCTGCGCATCAAGGCCGGGCACCCGCACACGCTCGTCTTCTACCGCATGGGCGACTTCTACGAGCTCTTCTATGAAGATGCCGAGAAGGCGGCGAACCTGCTGGGCATCACCCTGACCCAGCGGGGCACGTCGAACGGGGTGCCGGTCCGAATGGCCGGCGTTCCAGTCCACTCGATGGAGCAGTATCTCGCCCGACTGCTACGTAGCGGCGAGTCGGTCGCGGTCTGCGAGCAGATCGGCGACCCGGCCGCCTCGAAGGGACCCGTCGAACGCAAGGTCGTCCGGGTCGTCACACCCGGCACGGTCACCGACGAACAACTCCTGCACGATCGAGACGACAACCTGCTCCTCGCGATCGCGCCGAACACCCGCATCGGCGCTCAGTCCGGCACGAGCCTGGGTATCGCCTGGCTGGCCCTGGCCAGCGGCGAGTGCTGGCTGGCGGAGATCGCGCCCGAGACACTCGCGGATCGCCTGGCGCTGCTCAGACCCGCCGAACTGATCGTGCCCGATGGCAGCGCCGACACCCTGCTGGCCGACGTCGATGCCAGCTTGCACGGACCGGTCAGTCGGAGCGCCGACTGGCAGTTCGACACCTCACGCGCACGCGAGCGTCTGTGCGAGGCGCTCGATGTGTCCAGCCTGGCGGCTTTCGATGTCGAGTCGGCCCCGCTCGCGCTGGCCGCGGCCGGCGCCTTGCTCGACTACGTGACCCGAACTCAGGGCCAGTTGCCCCGCCACCTCCAGGGAGTGCGGCTGCATCTGGATACCGCGCATGTCGGTATCGATCAGGCGGCACGACGAAACCTCGAGATCACCGAGGGCTTGGCCGGTCCCGATGCCCCGAGCCTGCTTAGAACACTCGATACCTGTGCGACCGGTGCCGGGGGCCGAACCATGCGGCGCTGGCTGCAGGCGCCCTTGCGGTCCAGCGCAGAGATCACCACCCGGCTGGACCGTGTCGAAACATTGACCCATGGCGCCGACGATGCACTGCGCCCGCTGCTGCGCGGCCAGCCCGACTATGAGCGCGTGGCGACACGAATCGCGCTCGGGTCGGTCCGACCGCGCGAACTCGCCGCACTGCGCGATGCTCGCGCTGCGCTGCGCTCGATCGTGACGCAGATCGCCGAGCTGCCCGGAGACCACTTCGCCGCGCTGGCCGATGCGCTCGAGCCGCCCGTCGACGCGATCGCCGCGCTCGAGGCGGCGCTGATGGACGAACCTTCGGCGCTCGCGCGCGACGGCAACGTGATCCGCGATGGCCACGACCCCGACCTCGACGAGCTTCGTGCCATCGATGCCGGATGCGGCGACTATCTCGCCGCGCTCGAGATCCGCGAGCGCGAACGCACCGGAATCGCGACCCTGCGGGTCGGCTTCAACCAGGTCCACGGCTTCTATATCGAGGTTTCGCGAGGGCAGACCGAACGGGTACCCGACGAGTATCGCCGACGCCAGACCTTGAAGAACGCGGAACGCTACATCACGCCGGAGCTCAAGCAGTTCGAAGACAAGGCGCTGTCAGCGAAGGAGCGATCGCTGGCACGGGAGAAGGCCTTGTACGAAGCCCTGGTCGAGGCGCTTCGCCCGTCGATATCGCGCTGGCAGGCGCTGGGGCGCGCGATCGCCGAGCTCGATGCCCTGGCCGCGTTCGCCCGCCATGCTCGCCTGATGGGGTGGATCCGACCCTCGTTCACCACCCTGCCCGGGATCGAAATCCGAGGCGGCCGGCATCCGGTCGTGGAATGCAGCGTGGAGCGCTTCGTGCCGAACGACTGCCTGATGCATGCGCAACGCCGGCTGGTGCTGCTGACCGGCCCGAACATGGGCGGCAAGTCGACCTACATGCGCTCGGTCGCCTTGATCACCGTGCTGGCCTTCTGCGGCAGCTTCGTACCGGCCGAGCGCTGCGTGCTGGGTCCGGTCGATCGAATCTTCACCCGGATCGGCGCGTCGGACGATCTCGCCGGTGGTCGGTCGACCTTCATGGTCGAGATGACCGAGGCTGCTGCCATTCTGCACGCGGCCACGGAGCATTCACTGGTGCTGATGGACGAGATCGGTCGCGGTACCTCGACATTCGACGGCCTCGCCCTCGCTCACGCGATCGCGGAGCGCTTGCTCACGCGCAACCGGGCGCTGTGTCTGTTCGCAACCCACTATTTCGAGCTGACTGCGATCGCCGCCCGTGATCCGCATGCGGTCAATCTGCACCTGGCGGCCACCGAGCATCGCGGCCGGGTGGTGTTCCTGCACGAGGTTCGCGATGGACCGGCCAGCCGCAGTTATGGGATCCAGGTCGCGCGCCTGGCCGGCATTCCCCAAGCCGTCGTACGGGCCGCCGGCAACATACTCCAGCAACTCGAGGCCCGCTCGCGTCAGGACGCGGACCAGTTCGACCTGTTCGGCGGCGACGCCGCGCCACTCGACGAGCCGCCCGACGAGCCGTCGATGCCACCACAATCAGCCCAGGCCGTCCTCGACGCCTTGCACGCGCTCGACCTCGACGGCCTATCGCCGCGCGACGCCTTGCAGTCGCTCTATCGGCTCCGCGCGATGCTGGACCAGGCCAACCCAGGGCCCGACCATGACGGCTAGCAGCCGGCTCGAACACCGGGCGGGGTCGTGACGCTGGCCACGCGCGCGCCAAGGCACGCCCGCGCGTGCAACACCGACCCGTCGCGCCGACGACTGCTCGGTGCGGCGACCGCAGCCATTGTCGCGCCGGCCGGCTACGCAGCGACGGCGCTCGCCGCCCCCACCGCGTCGAGTGCCGGGTCGGCCCGGCGTTTCGGCTTCGGATTGATCGGCGACATCCCTTACCGCTGGGGCGAGGCGACGGTGCTGGCGAACCTGGTGTCCGCGTGGCCCACCGACCTCGACTTCGCGATTCACCTCGGCGACCTGAAGGCCGGCGTCGGCCCATGCAGCGACGGATTGCTCGAATCGCGGGCGCGAATTCTCGAGCGCTCGACCATTCCACTGGTCTACGTACCGGGCGACAACGAATGGACCGATTGCGGGCGTGTGCTGGCCGGCGCGTTCGACCCCTTGGATCGGCTGGCCTGGCTACGGCGCCGATTCTTCGTGCCGCCATTCCATCGGGGCCGCGGCGCGCTGGCGGTTCATAGCCAACACGAGCGCGATCCCGTCCATGGTCTGCCCGAGAATCTCGCCTGGACCCGGGGGAACATTGCGTTCGTATCGATCAATCTTCCCGGCAGCCGCGATGGTGAAGCGGCAAAGCTTCCGGCCGCCCAACAACAGGCGCGCCGACGCGCCAACGAACGATGGATCCGAGCGGCTTTCGCTCGCGCCAGTGCGATGGGCTCGCCCGCGATCGTCGTCGCCATCCATGCCGATCCGTCGATGCAGATCGGCGCCGATGGCCCGCTCTCGGGGCGCCCGCCCGTGGATGCCGAGCAGCGTCGTCGCGACCCGTACCTCGAGTTCCGGCGCCTGCTGTTCGAGATGACGATCGGGTTCGATGGGCAGGTACTGCTCGTGCACGGCGACACGCATCGCTTCCGGGACGACCATCCATGGCGCAAGCTCGCGCCCTGGGTCGAGCGCGCCGGCTACCCGCTCTCTGCCCTGGCACGAAGACGCCTCGAAACGCTGCGCCGGGTCGAGTGCTTCGGCTCGCCCCTGCTCGGCGCCTGGGTTCGGATCGACTGGATCCCGGGGCGAGAGGCCGGTTTCGAGGTCAGCGCCCAGCCGATCGAGCCAGCGGGGGCCAATGAGCCCGCCGCACGACGTCCCGCAGGGCAATCACCCACGCTTCCCCGGGGCCCGCGAAACGCAACGCGAGCCGAATCCCGGGGCTAGCCCGAGGCACCACGCTCACGCAATGCCGCCTCGCGCTCGACCTCGTCGGGCGTGGCCAGGCGCAGCCCCATCACCTCGATGTCGAAGCGCAAGGCCATTCCGGCCAGCGGATGATTGCCGTCGAGCACGACGGTATCGCCGGCGATGTCCGTCACCGTGTAGATCGTCTCGTCGGCAGGCTCATCGGGAAGTCCCTCCAGACTCATCCCGACTTCGATCCCCTCGGGCATCGAGGATCTTGCGGCCAACTGCACCAGCGAGGCGTCGTAGTCGCCAAAGGTCTTGTCGGGCTCGAGATAGATCGAGACCGTCTCGCCTGCTTGCTTGCCTTCGACCGCGCTCTCGATGGCCGCGAAAACCTCGCCATAGCCACCATGCAGATAGGTCACCTCACGCGGCAATTCTTCGATCGGTTCGCCGGTGGAATCATGGAGTCGATAGCGCAAGGTGACCCAGTAGCCGTCGCCTGCCATCGCCTCTTGCGCGCTTTCGCCATCGGCGTCATCGTGCGTCAAGCCACGCTCCTATAATTCGTTCATGTCTGTCCACAGACCAAAGACCCGACGCGGCCAGGTGCCGCTGGGCAAGACCAGTTTAGAGCAATTCATGCGCCGCCACTGGCAGCGCGCGCCGCTCGTCGTACGCAATGCCGTGCCGGAAGCATCCGGACTGTTCGACATCGACGCAGTCCTTGAGATGAGCACTCGCGACGAGGTCGAATCCAGGCTGGTACAGCTTCGCGGTTCGCGCCGTTGGCTTGCCGACGGCCCCTTCGACGCCAGCGAGATACCGTCGCTCGCGACGCCGCGCTGGACGGCACTCGTCCAGGGCGTGGACTTGCACCTACCGGCAGGGCGCGCGTTGCTTGACCGGTTTCGTTTCGTTCCCGACGTCCGCCTGGACGATCTGATGATCAGCGTGGCCGGAGACGGTGGCGGCGTGGGCCCGCACGCCGACCAGTACGACGTCTTCCTGCTGCAACTCGAGGGCATACGCGAGTGGCGAATCGCACCGCCGGGCGACTGGCCGCTGCGCGCCGGCGAGCCGCTTCGCATCATCGACGGATTCTGCCCTGCCGAAAGCCACCACCTGGAAGCCGGCGACATGCTCTACCTTCCGCCGGGCTGGGCCCACGACGGCATCGCGCGGGGGCCCTGCATGACCGCGTCGATCGGATTTCGCAGCCCGGCCAGGACCGAGTTGCTCGACGCGTTCTTCGAATGGCTGGCCGAGGGCAATGGCAGGGCCGAGCAACCGGGACAGCATCCCGGCGAGCGATACACCGATGTCGGATCACGCCCCACAAGCAATCCGGGCCGCATCCCACCGGGCATGATGACGGCACTTCGGCAGTGGATCGATGGCTGGCGTCCCGAACGGACGGCGACCGAGCAATTCATCGGGAGCTTCCTGACCGAACCCAAGGCAGACGTCTGGTTCGAGCCGCCGCGCCGTCCGCTGACGCGAGCCCGCTTCATCGAGCGCGCCCGGCACAACGGCTTGATTCTCGACAGGCGCACGCGTGCCGCCTACACCGGCGAGCGCTTCTTCATCAACGGCGAAGCCTACCGGGCGAACCACCCCGGCTTCGTTACCTGGCTACGAGCGCTGGTCGATCGGCGCCATCTGCCGCCCGAGGTCGTTGGCCGCTTCATCGACTCGATTTCCGACGCAGGTACCGAGTTCGACACAATCGTTTACGCCGCTTACCGTTTTGGATGGATTCACCCTGTGCCTGGCGGGGCAAGGCGCAAGACCGATCCGGTATAGTCGCGCTGCCCGCGTGGACACACGCACTCCGAACACTGCCGAGGAGTCTCCAGATGAACAAACCCTTGATCGTCGCATCCCTGCTGCTCACGCTGGCTGCATGCGGCCAGAAGACCGAGGCGCCGAGCGCGCCGGCCAGCAATGCGTCGCCGGCCGACGCCGCCAAGGAAGCGGCCTCGAAGGCAGCGACGGCGGCCAAGGAAGCCGCTTCTGCCGCCAAGGACGCGGCTGTCAATGGCGCCCAGGCCGCCAAGGATGCCGCTGCCAGTGGCGCCCAGTCTGCCAAGGACAAAGCGGCCGGCGCGATGAGCGCCGCGAAGGATGCCGCGGGCAATGCGGTGTCTGCCGCCAAGGAGAAGGCGGGCGCTGCGGTGCAATCGGTCAAGGAAGGCGCCGAAGCGCTCAAGGATAGCGCCACCGAGAAGCTCCAGGCCTCGCAGGACAGCGCCAAGGACGCCGCCGCTCGCGCGGTCCAGGCCGCCAAGGACGCCGCCGCCAAGGCGAAGGCCAAGGCGAACTGAGTCGAACACGCTCGCGGATCAGGCGTGCATTGCCGCGCCGAGATCCACCCACGCCAGGCCGCCGTCCTGATCCGCGATGTCGATCTCGGTCGGGTTCACGTCCAGTACCGACGCCAGTGCCTGCGTGGCAAGCGCAGGCTGGTTGTTCTCACGAGAAAGGTGCGCCGCGACCACGCGCCTGAGCCGACCACGGTCGATCGCCCCCAGGATGTCGGCCGCGGCCGCGTTCGCCAGATGCCCGTAGGCGCCGCCGATTCGCTGCTTCAGGCTCGGCGGATAGCGCCGGTTCGCCGCCAGCATCGACGGGTCGTGATTGCATTCGAGGACCAGCGCATCCAGCCGTGACAGCGCGCGGACCACGTGAGCAGTCCCGTGCCCCAGATCCGTGAGCACGCCCAGCCGGGTTCGACCATCGTCGATGACGAACTGCACCGGTTCATTGGCGTCATGGGGTACCGGAATCGGCTCGACGCGCAGGTCACCGACCTCGAAGCCGGCGTGCGGGTCGATCAACGAGATTCGCGCGCGCTCGTGTGCAGGCACGCCCCGTTGCGCCGCGCGCCAGGTTCCGTGCGTGAGATGGACCGGAAGACCATGCGCCACCGCGAGCCGAAAGGCGCCGCGGATGTGGTCACCGTGCTCGTGCGTCACGATGACCGCCGCCAACGACGAGGGCTCACGACCCAGCGCTCGAAGCCGCTTCTCGGCCTCGCGCACGCCAAAACCGCAATCGATCAGGATCGCGGTCGCCCCTCCCGGCCCCGTCTCGACCAGAAGGCCGTTTCCCTCGCTGCCACTGCCCAGGGAGGCGAATCGCATCGTACTCAGGGCTTGAGTTGCTCCTGCAACAAGGCCAGCATTCGTCCGGCGGTGGCCCGGTCGTTTGCCGCCACCGCCTTGCCATCCTTGGTGAGTACCTTGACCACCGAGTTCTCACCCGCCGGGCTCACCAGGATCTGATAGACCTCGGTCTGCTCGATCGCCGGATTGCGGGCACCAAAGATCTTCGAGAGCAAGCCCGGGTCGGCACGCCGGGCATCGCTGTCTGGATCGATGTAGCGAACGTAGTAGACGCCCTTGGAACGGTCTCGGTCTTCGACCGCGAAACCGCCCCGATCCAGCGCCAGACCCACGCGTCGCCATGCGCGCTCGAAGCCCTCGGGGACCTTCAGTTCCTTGCCCCCGGCTGCGGTATCGCTGAGCACCGAGACCCGCGCACCGGCCGGAATGGTCTCGCGCACCGAAGCCTTGGCCGCCTGCTGCTCGTCGACGCCCAGCTTGACCATCATGCGCCGAAGCATCTCGATCTCTAGCTCCGGATCGGACGGCCTGGGCTGCCAGATGGTCTGCGTCTTGTCGCCGTCGGCATAGACCTCGAGCATCCCGCGGTGAGTGACATAGACCTCGGTCCCTGCGGCGGTCTTCTCGAGACGGGTCCGAAATCGATCGCGCTCACCCGTCGAGTACAAGCCATCGATGACCTTTCCCAGGGTTCGGCGAATGAAGTCCTGGGGCAGCTTCGCACGATTCTCGGCCCAGTCGGTATCGAGGATGCCGGTCTCCGGCGACTCGCGGGCGATCACGAACCCGTTCTCTACCCAGAAATCGCGGATCTTCGGCCATAGCTTGGCCGGGTCTTCCTGAACCACCATCCAGCGTTGATTGCCTTCGCGGCGCAATTCCGCGCCGCGAATCGGCCTCAGAACGGGGGTTGCACCCGCCGCCAGGGCAGCAGGCGCCCTTTCGGATCTGTTGAAGCCGGAAGCCGTCTTGGGCGACGAGGCCGTAATGCCGTCGAAGCGCCCATCGGTCTTCGGCGCCACCAGATCGGGCGGCACGTCGAGACGCTCACGAACGATCGGCGCCGTCGACTTGTAGTCGACCCGCGATTTCTCCTCGATGGTCTCGGTCAGAGAGCATCCAGACACGACGAGTGCCAGACCGACGAGGGACAAGCTTGCAGCACGCGCGCGCGCAAGGCGCGACTTGCATCGAAACACCATCAGATCCCGACTCCCGCAGCTCGCATCGCGTCGCGCACGACCGGGATCGACTGCTCCGACAAGGGTGCCAGCGGCAGACGGACGGTCGGATCGGCTCGGCCCATCTGGGACAGGACCCACTTGACCGGCACCGGATTCGGCTCGACGAACAGCTTCAGGTGCAGTGGCAACAGGCGGCGGTTGATCGCCAGCGCCTCGGACCACTGCCCGTTGAGCGCCAGATCGCACATGCGCGCCATCTCGGCCGGCGCAACGTTGGCGGTCACCGAAATGACCCCGTGCGAACCCATCGCCATCAGTGCCAGCGCGGAATCGTCGTTTCCGCTGTAGACGGCGAAGTCAGGCGGCAAGGCCGCCAGCAATGCACTGCCACGCGGCATGTCGCCGGTGGCATCCTTGAGCCCGACGATCCCGGGGACCTGTGCCAGCCGCAGCACCGAGTCATTGGAAAGATCCGCGACCGTGCGCGAGGGCACGTTGTAGAGGATCATCGGCAGATCGACCTTCTCGGCGACGGTCCGGAAGTGCCGATAGAGCCCTTCTTGCGTGGGCTTGTTGTAGTAAGGCACGACCTGGAGCGACGCCGTCGCACCCAGCTCGGCCGCCGCCTCGGTCAGTTCGATGGCCTCGCGGGTGGAGTTGCCCCCCGTGCCGGCGATGATCGGCACGCGGCCCGCCGCCTGCTCGATGGCGATCCGAATCAGCTCGATGTGCTCTTGCGGATCGACGGTCGGCGACTCGCCGGTGGTGCCGACAGCAACGATGGCCGCGGTCCCGGAGTCGATGTGCCAGTCGATCAAGCGACGGTACGCGTCGAGATCGAGCGACTCATCGGGCTTCATCGGGCTGACGATCGCGACAATGCTTCCCTTGATCATGGTTGCCCTGCCAATTTGAATCCGCTGATTCTAACGGAGCGCGGCCGATAAACGGCAGTTTGGCCCG
>JACKLP010000019.1 GCA_024235875.1 Burkholderiaceae bacterium
GTGTCCGCGCGGTGGCTCCCGAGGTACGCAGCTTCTCGACCGTGGTGTACGCCGCGCGCAATTGGTCGAGCAGCATCGTCGGCAGTTCGAACGCCTACTTCGAGACTCGCAACTGGACGCTCGCATCGGGCCGACGATTCGAGGAATCGGAAGAGCGCGCCGGAGCGGCCGTCTGCCTGATCGGCGCCACCGTTCGACGCGAGTTGTTCGGCAGCGCCAACCCACTGGGACAACGCGTTCGCGTCAAGCAATTCTCCTGCGAGATCATCGGCCTGCTCGCCTCGAAGGGGCAGGCCGCCATGGGACTCGACCAGGACGACCTGGTACTGCTGCCCCTGAGGACCGTGCAGCGCCGCGTGACGGGCAGCACCCGGATCAATTCCCTGCTCGTCTCGATGCGCGAGAACAGCGACCCGGCCACGGTGAAATCCGGTCTCACGCGGCTGCTTCGCGAGCGCCGGCGACTGGCCGATGCCGACGACAACGACTTCAACGTGCTCGACACGCGACAGATCGCCGACGCGCTTTCGGGCACGACGCAGATCCTGACCACGCTGCTTGGTGCCGTGGCCGCGGTGAGCCTGCTGGTCGGCGGCATCGGCATCATGAACATCATGCTGGTGAGCGTGACCGAACGCACTCGCGAGATCGGCATCCGCCTGGCGATCGGGGCGCTCGAGCGCGAGGTGTTACTTCAGTTCCTGATCGAAGCGGTGGTGCTCGCCGTATTTGGCGGTATTGCCGGGGTGTTGCTCGCGGCACTCGCCAGCGCCTTCCTCGCAAGCCTGATGCATGTGCCCTACTTGTTCAATGCGAGCGTGAATCTCCTGGCGCTGGCGTTCTCCGCGGCAATCGGGATCGTGTTCGGCTACTTCCCTGCCCGCCGCGCCGCCCGGCTCGACCCGATCGAGGCATTGCGCAGGGAATGAAGCCCGGCGTCTTCCACGGCCACCAGACGAAAGGCCTCAGACCGGCTCGAGCGGCGCATTGAGCACCGTGCCCGACACGATCACGCCACCACGATCACCGATCGTGACCGAGCCGTAGCGCTCGGCATAGGCCGGCGGCAACGGGCGAGCCCCCGGCAGGGCCAGCCAGAGCCGAAGCAGGTGTCGCTTCTCGGCCGGGTCGTCCCAGTCCTCGTAGGCGGTGCGGTCATGCAAGAGCGTGTGGTTGTGCACCCACTGCATGTCGCCGGGCCGGAACTCGATCTGCATGTTCAAGGCCGGGTCCTCGGCGAGCGAATCGAACAGGTCCAGTGCCTCGATCTGTCGCGGGCTCAGCGTCACGCCGTCGAAACGCGTGGCCGAATCGATGTAGCGTCGCGCATAGATCGCCGAGAGCTGGCCCTCGTACCAGTTGAACACCGGATAGCGCGAGTAGGGCAGCCGGCCCTCGGGCACCTCGCCGCGCCGATCGGTCGCGAAAGGCTCGAACAGCAGCCGCAACAGGTCGGGCCGCCGTCGATACATCTCGTTGTAGATCGTCATCGAGCTGACCAGTGCGGACGCGCCGCCCGAGCGCGCCGTCTTCAGGCACAACAGCGCGACCGCATCGCAGGAGTCGGTATGAAAGGTCTGGCGCTCGCGCGTCTGGTAGACCCGCGCGGTCGGGTCGTTGACCGCGTCGCGCCCGAGATCGCGCACATGGCCCAGCAAGTGCCCCTTCCCGTTCTGCGAGCGGGCATTGCCGAACCAACTGCCGATCCCGTAGTAGGCGGTCGCGGCTTCACGGATCGACCAGCGCTCCACCGGAAGCCGCCGCATCACCAGGAAGCCACGACCATCGATCAGCTCGCGTCGCAGCGATTCGATCGCGGGCCCGAGTGTCGGCAGCGGGAAGTGCTCGCGCCGGATCGTCGCGATGTCGGTGCCGGCGTCCACGAGCGGGCGCATGGCGGCCTCGACCTCGGCCACGTGGGTGTCGGAGAGCCCGAACAGCCATTGGTCCGACGCCACCATCTGGGGTCCGTACCAGACCTGCGGACCGGTCCGTGGCGGCGGCAGATCGGCACGATCGAGGCTGTCGTCGGCCAGGGCATGCAGATTGGCATTCATGCGCGTCTCCCCCTCCTTGTGCAGGATCGATCTAAGCACGGGCCGACCCCTCGCCCGTTCCGGAAGGCGGACGGCGGCGCGCGCCGGCCGGCGCCCTCGCGTCCGGCCGGCCCCGGTACCCGCGTGTAAGATCCCCGCTTTCGTCGGCGGCGCCCGTCATCGCCTGCAAGACCGTCAAACAAAGGAAACGGGACACTCCATGAATCTCCAGCAGCTCAAGCAAAGCCTTCGTATCCCGGTCATCGGGTCGCCGCTGTTCATCATCTCCAACCCCGACCTGGTGATCGCCCAGTGCAAGGCCGGCGTCGTCGGTTCGTTCCCGGCGCTCAATGCCCGACCGGCCGACATGCTCGATCAATGGCTGCAGCGCATCACGACCGAGCTCGATGCCTGGAACCAGGCGCATCCTGAGCGGCCGGCCGCCCCGTTCGCGGTCAACCAGATCGTGCACAAGTCCAACACCCGGCTCGAGCACGACATGGAGATGTGCGTGAAATACAAGGTGCCGCTGGTGATCACCTCGCTCGGCGCGCGGGAAGACGTCAACGCGGCGGTGCACAGCTATGGCGGCATGGTGCTGCACGACGTCATCAACCAGCGCTTTGCGCACAAGGCGATCGAGAAGGGCGCAGACGGCCTGATCCTGGTCGCCACCGGCGCCGGCGGCCATGCCGGCACGCTGTCACCGTTCGCGCTGGTGCAAGAAACGCGACAGTGGTTCGACGGCCCGATCGCACTGTCGGGCTCGATCGCAACCGGCAATGCCGTATTGGCGGCACAGGCGATGGGCGCCGACTTCGGTTACATCGGCTCGGCCTTCATCGCCACCCGCGAGGCCAATGCGGCCGAGGCCTACAAGAACGCGATCGTCGCGAACACCGGCGAAGACATCGTCTACACCAACCTGTTCACGGGCGTCCATGGCAACTACCTGCGCCCATCGATCGTCAATGCCGGCCTGGACCCCGACAACCTGCCCCAGAGCGACCCGAGCAAGATGAACTTCGGCTCGGGCGGCAATGCCGAGAAAAAGGCGTGGCGCGACATCTGGGGCTGCGGCCAGGGCATCGGCGCAGTCGGCGCCGTCGTGAGCGCGGGCGAGCTGGTAGATCGGCTGGTATCGGAGTACGAGGCGGCCAGGCAACGGGTCTGCGCCTGAGCGCCGGGCTCAGGCGAACGCGGCCAGTCCCTCGGCATCGAGCACGCTCACCGCGTCGCCGCCGGCCTCGAGCGCACGCAGCATCGCGCGCGCGACCTGCTCGGACGTCAGCTGCGGGATCGAGCGCGGCAACATCAGCAGCTGAATGCTCATGTAGACCGACACGACGCGCTGCAACCAGCCGGCAGCCTGCGGTCCGCCCTGCCGGGTGGGTCGCAGGATCAACAGGCGCTCGAACGACATCTGCGAGATCGCCAACTCGGTCTCGTCGCCCAATGCACGATGGAAGCGCCCGACCTGCTGCCATGCCGGCAAGGGACTGACCAGAACCACCCGGCGCGCGCCGGCCGCCGCCGCCGCCTGCGAGACGGCAGCGAGGTTGGCACGATGCACCTGCAAGAAGGGCATGTCGCGCCCGTGAAAGGAGCGGGAATGCGCATCGGCCGGGTCACCGACCAGGATGAACACGTCGTCGATCGCCGGCAACGACACCGTGGTGGCCAGGCTCAATCGATCCATCCCGAACGACATCGACGGTAACTCGCCGTCGCGCGACGCCTGGGCCAGCGCGAGCACCTGCCGGTAGCCGCCGCGCGCGATCACCGCATTCAGGATCGCCTCGCCCAGACGCCCGACCGCACCCGCCACCAAAGCAGTATTCTTGTGCCCCATTTCCGGACTGGCCCCCATGGCGCTGAAATCCACCATCTACAAGGCAGAACTCCAGATCGCCGACATCGACCGCGGATACTACCGCGACCATGCGCTCACACTCGCCCGGCACCCGTCGGAGACCGACGAGCGCATGATGATGCGCGTGTTCGCCTTTCTGGAACACGCCGACGAAGCCCTGGCTTTCGGCAACGGCTTGTCCACCACCGACGAGCCCGATCTCTGGCGCCACGACCTGGCCGGCGACATCATCGACTGGATCGAGGTGGGCCTGCCCGAGGAACGCCGCCTACGCCGCGCGGCCGGACGTTCGGCACATGTCCACCTGTACACCTACGGCCGTGGCGCCGAGGTCTATTGGCGCCAGAACGCGCGCGCGCTCGCCAAGCTGGACAAGCTCGCCGCGCACGCGGTCGATGCGGCGCAGTCGCAGGCGCTCGGCGCCCTGGCCGCGCGTTCGATGCGGTTGCAATGCAATCGTCAGGACGGTCGCTGGTGGATCGGCGACGGCCGGCGCACGGTCGAGATCGTGACCGAGCCCCTGCAATCCGCAAGGACCTGAGCCTGCCTGGCGCGGCGCCGCCGGATCCGACGCGCCGCGCCGACGTACTCGCATCAGACGCGTTCGAAGATCCCGGCCGCGCCCATGCCGGTGCCCACGCACATCGTGACCATCCCGTACTTCGCCTTTCGCCTGCGCAGGCCGTGCACCACGGTGGCCGACCGGATCGCGCCAGTCGCGCCGAGCGGATGCCCGAGCGCGATCGCGCCACCGAGTGGATTGACCACCGCCGGGTCCAGACCGAGATCCTGTATCACCGCCAACGACTGCGCCGCGAAGGCCTCGTTCAACTCGATCCAGCCGAGATCCTGCTGCTTGATGCCGGCGCGCTCGAGCGCTACCGGGATCGCTTCCTTGGGCCCGATACCCATGATCTCAGGTGGCACGCCGCGCACCGCGAATGACACGAAGCGCGCCAGCGGCGTGAGGCCGAAGCGCTTCAGCGCGTCCTCGGAGACGAGGATCAGCGCACCGGCGCCGTCCGATGTCTGCGAACTGTTGCCGGCGGTGACCGAGCCCATGCCGGTCGACTTTCCGCCCGGGGTCCGGGGCGAGGCGAACACCGGTCGCAATCTTGCGAGCGCCTCGGCCGAGGTGTCGGCGCGTGGCCCCTCGTCGAGTGTCACCGTGCGCGTCATGACCTCGATCTCGCCGCTGGCCAGGTTCGGGAACTTCTGCACTACATCGATCGGACTGATCTCATCGGCGAACTCACCCGCCTGCTGTGCCGCGACCGCTCGCCGGTGCGACTCGTAGGCGAAGGCGTCCTGGGCCTCGCGCGAGACCTTCCATTGCTGTGCGACCTTCTCGGCCGTCAAGCCCATGCCGTAGGCGATGCCGACGTTCTCGTCTGCCGCGAACGCGGCCGGGTTCAGCGATGGCCGGTTGCCCATCATCGGCACCATGCTCATCGACTCGGTCCCGGCGGCGATCATCACGTCGGCCTCGCCGACGCGGATGCGGTCGGCCGCCATCGCCACCGCGGTGAGACCCGAGGCACAGAAGCGGTTGACGGTGACACCGGCCACGGTGTCGGGCAACCCGGCCAGCAGGACGCCCATCCGCGCGACGTTGAGGCCTTGCTCGGCCTCCGGGATCGCACAACCCACGATCGCGTCCTCGATCGCGGCCGGGTCGAGCGAGGGCGCCTGGGCCAGCGCGCCGCGCAACGCGTGGACCAGCAGGTCGTCGGGTCGCATATGGCGCAATACGCCTTTCGGCGCCCTGCCGATCGGCGTGCGGGTGGCAGCGACGACATAGGCGTCACGGACTTGTCTGGACATGCTCATCCTCCTAGTTGCGCACCGGCTTGCCGGTCTGCATCATGCCCATGATGCGTTCCTGGGTCTTGGGATGGTTCAGCAGGCTCGTGAAGGCCTCGCGCTCGAGCGCCATCAGCCAGGTTTCGTCGACGATCGACCCCGGCTCGACATCGCCTCCGGTCATCACGTGTGCGATGGTGCGGCCCAGGTGGAAGTCGTGCGCCGAAATGAATCCGCCATCGCGCATGTTCACGAGTTGCGCGACGATGGTCGCCGCGCCGCTGCGCCCGGCCACGCGGATACGTGCGGGTCGCGGCGGACGATAGCCGGCGTCGGCCATCGCCTTTGCTTCGCGAATGGCCGCGTAGAGCAGTTCGAAGCGGTTGAACACGACCCGGTCGCCCTCGACCAGATAACCCATCGACTGCGCCTCGATCGCCGAGCGCGACACTTGCGCCGTGCCGGCCGCCATGTAGTACTTCTTGAGGAAGTCCAGGATCGCGGCGTCGGGCGCCGCCCCCTGTTCCTCGGATGCCCGCCGCGCACCATAGGCAAGCCCGCCGCCGCCCGGAATCAGGCCGACACCGACCTCGACCAGCCCGATGTAGCTCTCGATGTGCGCGATGCGCCGCGCGCAGTAAATCGCGAGCTCGCAGCCACCACCGAGCGCCATTCCAGAGATCGCCGCCACCGTGGGTACCTGCGCATAGCGCAGCCGCAGCATCGCGTCCTGCAGCTTCTTCTCCTCGGGACCGATGGCCTTTGCGCCGCCCGACATGAACAACGGCAGCATCGCCTGCAGGTCGGCACCGAAGGAGAAAGGCTCGTCGGGCGACCACACCACCAGGCCCCGGTAGTTCGACTCGGCCAACTCGATGCCGCGCAGCAGGCCTGCGATCACGCCCGGGCCGATCGCGTGGACCTTGGTCCGGATCGATGCGACCAGCACATCGTCGACGCCGCGGCCATCGAGGGTCCACAATCGAATGGACTCGTCCTCGTGGACCGTGGTGCCGCCGTCGTGGCCGGTGGCGGCGTGCTCACCCAGCAAGGGCGCGCGGAAGAGCTGGCGCCGATAGACGGCGAGCTCCGGGCGCGGCACGAACCTCGCTTGCACCGGCGACCAGGATCCCTCGGGCTGGTGCACGCCGCCGCGTTCGGCCACCGGCCCCTGGAACACCCAATCGGGCAGCGGCGCACCGATCGGCGCATCGCCCGCGTCGATATCGGCCCGGATCCATTCGGCCACCTGCTGCCATCCGGCCTCCTGCCACAACTCGAAGGGCCCCTTGTCCTGGCCGAAGCCGAAGCGCATTGCGAAGTCGAGGTCGCGCGCATTCTCGGCGATCTCGGCCAGCTTCACGGCCGCATAGTGCAGCGAGTCGCGAATCACGGCCCAGACGAAGCGCGCCTGCGGATTCTTGGATTCGCGCAGCAACTTCAGTCGCTCGGTCGGGTCCTTCTTCTTGAGGATCCGGGCCACGGTCTCGTCGCACTTGGCCCCGGCCGGCACATAGTCGCCGCTGGCCGGATCGATGCGCAGGATCGCCTTGCCGTCCTTGCGATAAAAACCCGCACCCGACTTCTGTCCCAGCGCGCCTTTCGAGATCAGCGCCTCCAGCACCGGCGGCGTCGCATACATGGGGAAGAAGGCATCGTCGGCCAGGTTCTCCTGCATCGTGCGAACGACATGTGCGAGCGTGTCGAGCCCGACGATGTCGGCGGTGCGGAAGGTACCCGAGCGCGCGCGCCCGAGCTTCGCCCCGGTCAGGTCGTCGACCACGTCGAAGCCGAGCTCGAATTTCGCCGCCTCGTGGATCGTGGCGAGCATGCCGTAGATGCCCACCCGATTCGCGATGAAGTTCGGCGTGTCCTTCGCGCGCACGCAGCCCTTGCCGAGCGTGCTGGTCAAGAAGGTCTCGAGCGAGTCGACGATCGCCGGATCCGTGTCGGCCGTCGGCACCAGTTCGACCAGGTGCATGTAGCGCGGGGGATTGAAGAAGTGCACGCCGCAGAAGCGCCGTCGCAAGGCATCGTCGAAACCCTCGGAAAGCCGGGTAATCGACAGCCCGGACGTATTGGTCGCGAAGATCGCGTCGTCGCGCAGATGCGGCGCCACCTTGCGATAGAGGTCGTGCTTCCAGTCCATGCGCTCGGCGATCGCCTCGATGACGAGGTCACACTCGCGCAGTCGATCGAGATCGTCGTCGTAGTTCGCGTGCTGGATCTCGGCGGCGAGCGACGAGACGCCGAGCGGCGCCGGGTTCAACTTCGCGAGCCCCCCGATCGCCTTGTCGACGATCGCGTTCTTCGGGCCTTCGCGAGCAGGCAGGTCATACAACAACACCTCGACCCGTGCATTGACCAGATGGGCCGCGATCTGCGCACCCATCACGCCGGCACCGAGCACCGCCACCTTTGTCACCATGAAATTCGACACATTGCCTCCGTCTCGGGCGAATTCGCGATCGCGGCCGAACGATCAGGGTTGACGCACCCAGGTCTGAGAGCGGCCGAACAGCGGCATTCCGATGAAACCGCGTACCTCGAGCCGCTTGCCGTCATCGACGAGGCGAAGCTGGCTGCGATAGACCTTTCCATTGTTGGGATCGAGGATGGTCCCGCCCTCGTACCACTCCTCGACCTTCTTCAGGCCTTGCAGGATCTGCATGCCACGCACCGGCTTGTCCTTGAGCGCCCCCTCGCACTTGCCACAGACCGCGTTCGCCTTGCCCGGCGTGAGGATCTCGACGATCCGACCGACCAGTGCGCCGGCCTTCTCCTCGATCCGGATCAGGGCCTTGGCCTTGCCCGTCTCGTCGTCGATGTTCTTCCAGAGCCCGACCGGCGAGCCCGGCTGCGCAAGCACCGGCGCCGACACGAGCGCCAGCACTCCCACGAGCGCGGCGGAACGCATCTGACGGGCGAGCCGGGATCCGGTCATGGCGGGTTTCGATCTCATTCGAAGTCTCCTGCAATCCGTGGGCAGAGCACCGGCGCTCGCCGGCTCTCAGAACAATTCGGCGTCGAGCGCCATCAGGTTGGCCGCGCCACTGCGCGCGGAGCGCATCAGGCCGGCCGTCTCGGGCATCAGGCGGGCGAAGTAGAACCGCGCCACTGCCAGCTTGGCCTCATAGAACGAGTCGCCACTGTCGCGCTTGGCGAGCGCCACCCGCGCCATGCGGGCCCAGAAATAGCCCAGCACCAGGTGGCCGATCACGCGCAGGTAGTCGACCGCGGCCGCACCGGCTTCGTCGGGATTCTGCATCGCCTTCATGCCGATCTCCATCGTGAATTTCTCGACCTTGCCGGCCAGATCGGCCAGCGGGTCGATGAACTCGGCCATGTCGTCATCGGTGCCGGCATCATCGATCAACTCGCTCACCAGCTTGCCGAACTTGCGCAGTTTCGCGCCGGCATCCTGCAACACCTTGCGCCCGAGCAGATCGAGCGACTGGATCGAGTTGGTGCCTTCATAGATCATGTTGATGCGAGCATCGCGAACATATTGCTCCATCCCCCATTCGCGGATGTAGCCGTGGCCACCAAGCACCTGCATCGCCATGTTGGTGGACGCGAAGCCGTTGTCGGTGAGGAAGGCCTTGACCACCGGGGTCAGCAGCGCAAGCATCTCGTCGGCGTCCCGGCGAACCTCGGCGTCGGGATCGCCGTGGGCGATGTCGGCCTGCAGCGCGAGCCAGGCCGCGAACGCCCGCGAGCCTTCGATCCACGCGCGCTGGGTCAACAGCATGCGCCGCACGTCCGGATGGACGATGATCGGATCGGCGGGCTTGTCGGGCGCCTTCGGACCGGTCAGCGAGCGCATCTGCAGCCGCTCCTTCGCGTAGTCGGACGCATTCTGGCAGGCGACCTCCATCAGTCCCAGCGATTGCAGGCCGACGCCGATCCGGGCCGCGTTCATCATCACGAACATCGCATTCAGGCCCTTGTTGGGCTCGCCCACCAGCCATCCCGTGGCTTCATCGAAGTCCATGGCGCAAGTGGCATTCGCATGAATGCCCATCTTTTCCTCGATGCGACTACAGCTCACCGCGTTGCGATCCCCCGGATTGCCGTCGGCGTCGGGCAGGAACTTGGGCACGATGAACAGCGATATCCCCTTGGTGCCCGCGGGCGAATCCGGCAATCTCGCGAGCACCAGGTGGACGATGTTCTCGGCCAGGTCATGCTCGCCCGAAGAGATGAAGATCTTGTTGCCGGTGATCCGGTAGCTGCCATCGGCCTGTGGCGTGGCCCGTGAGCGCAGGAGGCCGAGATCGGTCCCGCAGTGCGGCTCGGTCAGGCACATGGTGCCGGTCCACTCGCCCGAGACGAGCCTGGGCAGGAACTGCGCCCTTTGCGCCGGCGTACCGTGCGCATGCAGGCAGTCGTAGGCGCCATGGGTCAGGCCCGGGTACATCGTGAACGCCTGGCTCGCGGAGTTCATCATCTCCTGGAACGCCAGTCCCACGACCGAGGGCAGCCCCTGGCCACCGAACTCGGGATCGCAGGTCAGCGTGGGCCAGCCGGCGTCGCAGAACTGTCGCCAGGCGTCGCGAAAGCCCGCCGGGGTGGTCACGGTCCCGTCATCGGCCCGTTGGCAACCCGCTTCGTCGGCGGGTCGATTCAGCGGGAACAGCACCTCGGAACAGAACTTGCCGCCTTCCTCGAGCACCTGGTCGATCAGGTCGCGGCCGAGCTCGGCATGGGCCGGAATACGGCGCAAGTCGGTTTCGACTTCGAGCAGCTCGTGCAGGACGAATTGCATGTCACGAATCGGGGGAGTGTAGCGAGCCATATGCTGTGTCCTCGTTTGAATTCGGGTCGTCGAAATGATCAGGACCGGTTCGATTGACAGAAGGGACCGGCGATCATCGAAGCTTCGCCTCGCCGGCCACGGCCACTGCGGCGACCGGAGCGCGCGGGCCGAAATACGCGATGATTCGTTCGAATGCCTCTCGTGCCCTGGACGCTGCGCCGGGTCGGCGCAGCAAGCGCGCGTCGTGGTGCAGCACCAGGATCACCCCATAGATGTCGAATACCGCGGCCGACACGTCCGTATCGGGCCGAAGCTGCCCCAGTTCGACCGCCTGCCCGATCGCCCGCGAGAGCTCTCGCTGCCAGGACATCACCATGGCGACCAGTTCGTCGCGCACGGCGCCGGGGCGATCGTCGTATTCGACCGCGCCGGAGATCCAGATGCAGCCCTGCTCGGCCTCCAGCGCCGCGTGGGCGAGCCAGTGGCCGAACAAGGCCCGAACCCGCGCGAGTCCGCGGGCGGCCTCGAGGCTGGGGAGCAGGACAGACTCGACGAAGCGTCGCTCGTAGTGCTTGAGCACGGCGATCTGGAGATCCTCGCGCGAGCCGAAGTGGGCGAACACGCCGCTCTTGGACATGCGCATCCGCTCGGCGAGAACGCCGATCGTCAGGCCCTCGAGGCCTCGACGCGCCGCCAGGTCGAGCGCGGCGTCGAGAATCGCCGCCCGGGTTTGTTCACCTTTGCGCATGGGAAAGTGGGACGTGGATGCTTCGGGAAGCCGACATCGGGATGTATCCGGACGAGCCTTTTTTCGAACGGTCGTACTATTTCTGCAAACAAGCCTGCTGTCAAGTGCCCCGATCGGCGTCAGGGTGTTCCGCTGCAACCGGCGCGAGGCTGCGGCGATGTCTTGCGTTCGGGTAGCATGCGACGACCTTTCCAGAACGAACCCACCGGAGACGAAATGCGCCCCAATACGTTGATCGACATGTTCAAGGCCGGCCGGCCGTCGCTGGTGGGCTGGATGTCCATCGCGCATCCGTACGCTGCCGAAATGATGGGGCACGCCGGCTACGACGCCGTTTGCGTCGATCTGCAGCATGGCCCGTTCTACCTGGATGCAGCGGTCCCGACCTTGCAGGCCTTGTCGTCGACCCCGGCGCTGGCAATCGCGCGCTGCTCGGCCAACAACTTCTTCGAGATCAACAAGCTTCTCGATGCCGGTGCCTACGGCATCATCTGCCCGATGATCGATTCGGTCGGCGATGCCGAGCGTTTCGTTTCGGCCTGCCGCTATCCGCCGCAGGGCACCCGCTCGTTCGGACCGGCACGCGGCGTGGTCTACGGCGGCGCCGACTATTATGAGCACGCCAACGACGCGATGCTGACCCTTGGCATGATCGAGACGCCGCAAGGGCTGGAACAGGTCGAGGCGATCGCCGCCGTCGAGGGCCTGCACGGCTTGTTCATCGGGCCTTCGGACCTGAGCCTGGCGCTGGGGGTATCGCCGAATCCGAAATGGAACGAGGCCCCGCTGACGGATGCGATCGACCGCATCCAGGCCGCGGCGCGAAAGCACGGCAAGATCGCCGGCGTGTTCTGCGGCAACCAGGCCATGATGGTCGACATGAAAAAGCGTGGCTTCGACCTGGTCGTGCACGGCACCGATTCGGCGCTACTGCGTGCCGCCGCCGAGCAGGTGGTCGGGACTTTTCGCAACGCCTGAGCAAGCCCCCCGCCGAGCGACACGGCGCCGAGCGCCGGCCCTGGGGCGCTCGCGGCCGCCATCATGTCGACAATCTGCTAGCCGCCGACTCCGGTCCGGCGGCGGTCGACCTGAAGCAGCAAGTCGAAGATCTGCCGAACGCGGGCCATCGTCTGGCGGACCTCCAGCGCATCGGGCGCCTCGGCGCTCGCCCATTGCAGGCTGTGCCGAATCGCGTCGAGACAAACAGACGAATCGCGATCCGCATTGATCATCTGCGCGCTGAGCCGCTCGAATTCGACCAGCGCCTGTTCGCACGCCGCGCGCGCCCCGACCAGCCAGCGTTCGTCGCCGGGCGTCGCACCGTCGACCAGGTAGCGATCGAGGGGCGCGCAGGGATCGGTATCACCGATACCGGCGCGCGGGCTTCGGCGGCGCTCGATGGCCGGCCAGCCGCGCCGGGTTTCCGCGTTCGAGACGCCAACGTGTCCGGTGTGCATGGGTGCCAGATGGTTCATGCACGATTTATAGCCGCCCACGCGCGGGCACCATGTGACCGAGTTGGCGCCAGCGGGAAAATGCGGCGCCGGAATGCAGCCGATTGTCCGCCGGCAGGCCGTTCAGGTGCCTGCTAGTGCACGCTCACATTCGACGGGTGAACGAAGCCCGGCGAGCGCCGGCCACTGATCTGGAACTCCGGGGGCAGCGTGGGGACTTCGTCGGTCGCGATCGGGTCTGGCGCATCGCGCAGTCCGGCCGCCTCGTTCGGGTCGACGCGCAGCAGGGCAGCCGGATGATCGACCACCAGGGCCCGGGCCCGGTCGGCGCCGTAGAGATCCGCCAGGATTTCGAAACCGCGACGCAGGCGCGCTGGCGACTCGATGGCGCTACGCGCGTTGGACGCGACGACCGAGGCCCAGCCGCGCTCGATCAGCAGCCGCGCCGTCGCTTCGACCTCGGGCCCGTGCGTGCCGATCAGCGAGGCCGAATCGACCTGGATGAGGCAACCCTCGCCAACGAACATCTCGAGCGCCTGAGGGAACCGGACCACCCCCGGATTGCGTTCCGGATGCACGAGCATCGGCAGGACGTGCTGATCCAGCATCTGTTTCATCGCGCCGACCGCGCCGACCGGAATATAGGGCTCCTGCCACCGCAACAACAGTACGTCATGCCCGCACCAGCGCCCCACGAAGGGCACCTCGCCCCTGCCCAGCAACTCCATCATCGCGGGTGAGAGGATCGCCTCGGCGCCCAGGTGAAGCTCGACCTCGAGCCCGCGACGGATCGCCAGCGTCCTGAATGCATCGAACTTGCGCGTGAGATTGGTTCGGGTGTTGTCGTGGCGGCCGGGGTCGACCTTCGGCGTCAACACCATCGTGCCAATGCCGGAAGCCGCAGCCACTTCGACCAGTGCGAGCCCTTCTTCCAGACTGGAAGCACCGTCGTCCACCCACGGCAGCACGTGGCAGTGCATGTCGATCATCAGTCCTCTCCTCGCGAAGCCGGCTGTCACGGCGAATCGGTCCCAGCCCCACGTTGCCGGTGGACACGACCTCGCCATTGCCGTCGCTTGTCGTTTAGACAGGCATTCTTGTGCGCCGGGCCCCTGGCGGCAAGGCGACGTCGGGCCGGCACAACGCCCACACGAGGCCCGGTCGGATTCGTGCTATCGGCCAAGCGCCGGGCATCGAGCGATCGCGTGCCGATGGCGCCCGTTGGACACGATCCGGTCCGCGCGTGAAAGGCGCCGGTCAGTCCGCGAAACGTGCGCGCGCCAAGGCCGCGCCCTCGCCAAGCGCCGCGAGCTTGCGATACGCGACATCGCGATCCATCGGCGCCATTCCGCAGTTTGTGCACGGAAAAAGACGCGCCTTCGGGACGAACTGCAAGGCCCTGCCGATCGTCTCGCAAACCTCCTCGGGCGTCTCGACGCGATCGCTGGCCACATCGATGACACCAACCAGCACGTCCTTTCCCTGGAGCAGCGACATCAACTCGGGCGGAACATGGGAGCCCGCGCACTCCAGCGAGACCTGATCGATCCGACTTGCGGCAAGCGCCGGGAAGATCGCCTCGTACTGGCGCCACTCGCCACCGAGGCTCTCCTTCCAGTCGATGTTGGCCTGGATGCCGTAGCCGTAGCAGATGTGCACGGCCGTCTTGCATCGAAGGCCGTCGATGGCTCGGTGCAAGGCCTCGATGCCCCAGTCGAGCACTTCGTCCATGTAGACATTGAAAGCCGGTTCGTCGAACTGGATCACATCGACACCATCGGCCTCGAGCGCCTTGGCCTCGGCATTGAGCAGATCGGCAAACGCCATCGCCATCGCGACCCGGTCGCCGTAGTGCCGGTCCGCCACCGTGTCGACGATCGTCATCGGGCCGGGCAAGGTGAACTTGAGCCGTCGTGCCGTATGGGCGCGAGCGAGACGGGCCTCGGGCGCATGGACACGTCCGCGCAATCGCAGCGGGCCGACCACCTGCGGCACCTGTGCGTCGTAGCGATTGTTCCGGATCCCCATCGTGACCTTGTGCTCGAAGTCGATGCCGTCGACCTGCTCGAGAAAACCGTGCACGAAATGCTGGCGCGACTGCTCGCCGTCGGAGACCACGGCGAGACCCGCGTCCTCCTGCAGCTTCAGCCAAAGCAAGGTGGCATCGGCCTTGGCTCGCGCGAGCGCACCGCCCGTCTGCTGCCATTTCGGCCACAAGGCCTTCGGCTCGGCAAGCCATTCGGGCTTCGGAAGACTACCTGCCAGTGTGGGCTCGAACATCATCGCCTCCGTTTGCGCGCGGACCGGTCCGCGCGACGCTAGTCGAATATTCGCCCGGGGTTCAGGATGCCGAGCGGATCGAAGGCCATCTTCATGCGTCGCATGGCCGCGATCTCGGCCGGCTTGCGGCTGGCCGGCAACCAGGCCTTCTTCATCAGGCCGATACCGTGCTCGGCCGACACGGCGCCGCCGATCGGCAACAGCGGCTCGTAGACCATCTGCTCGATCGCGAACTTCTCGTCGTCGCTGCCACTGCCTGCGTTGACCGTGACATGGAGGTTGCCATCGCCCAGGTGCCCGAGCACGAACAGGCGCGACTCGGGCCAGCGAGCGCGCAACCGCGCTCGAACGCCGTCGATGTAGGCGGGCATCTCGGCGATGGGCAGGGAGACATCGAATCCCTGGATGGGTTGGATGCGCCACATCTGGCGGACGTCGTCGCGGATGGCCCAGAAATCCTGGGCTTCGCGCTCGTTCTGCGCGATCGCGGCATCGACCAGATCGCCCGCCTCGAGGCATTCCCCGATTACCGATTCGAAGCGCTCGCGACCGGCGAGCACGTCGCCGCCGCCTTCGGCCTCGATCAGCACGTAGAAGGCCGCGTCGGCCGGCAGCGGGCGACGATTGGTGGCGGGCGGCTCGGTGACGAGCCGGTAGTACTCGGGCCACATGACCTCGAACGCGGACATCCCGCCGCCCAGACCGCGATCCACCGCACGCAGGGTTCGCTGCACGGCCTCGAAGTCGGGCAGCGAAACCAGGGCCAGTTGCCGCCAGGCCGCAGACTCGCGCAGCCGCAACGACAGGCGGGTGATGATGCCCAGCGTGCCCTCGGCACCGATGAACACGTGCTTCAGGTCGTAGCCGGTGTTGTTCTTGATCAGCGTGTTCAGGGATTCGAGTACCGTTCCGTCGGCCAACACGACCTCGAGGCCGAGAATCATGTCGCGCATCATGCCGTAGCGGATCACCCGGTTGCCGCCCGCGTTCGTCGACGCATTGCCGCCCACCGAGCAAGAGCCGCGCGCCCCAAGGTCGAGCGGAAAGAACAGGCCGACCGCCTGCGCCGCCTCCTGGACGGACTGCAGCGTGGCACCCGCCTGGACGATGGCGACCCGCTGCACCGCGTCGACGCGTTCGATCCGATTCATGCGCTCGAGCGACACCACGACCGTGCCGTCCTCGGCTTCGCAGGCGTTTACGAGGCCGGTCATGCCACCATGCACGACCACCGGGACCCTGGCCTCATGACACAGGCGCATGACGCCAGCGAGTTCGGCCGTGTTCGCCGGGCGCGCGAGCACGCTCGCACGCAGGGGCGGGTTGTAGCGCCCGCCGCTGCCCCGCTCGCGGACGTCGGCATCGAGCAACAGGCCGCCCGCCCCGAGGACTTCGGCCAGCTTCGGGCGCAAGTGCGCGACCGCCTCGGGGTCCGGCACCGCGGCCGGTGCGATTGCCAGCGTCTGGGCCTCGTGTGGTCTCATCTATGAATGCTCCAGTGACAACTATCCGCGTCCGCCGCGCCGGCTCCCCCGGTCGCGTTCCGGGCGAAGGTCCAAGTCGGGCTCAGCCCAACGACTGGTGCAGCGCCGAGCTGATGCCGGTGTCCAGGCCATCGATGCTCGCAGCATTGTGCTCGCGCCAGTAATCGACCACGCCACGCTCACCGCGCTGCTCGGTCCATTTCGGCAACAGGTCGCGCTGTGCCTCGAATTGCATCAGGGGCACGCCGAAGCCGCACGAGGTCTGGACCGTGTCTATCCGCAGCCGGAAAACCTGCCGTGCGCCCAATGGCGCGCCGAACTCACCGGCCAACGCGGGCCACTGGGCGTCGCCGGGGTGGATGGCCTCGGCGCGGCCAAAGAGCCGCATGATCAACGGCTTGCCTTCGAACGCGCAGAACATCAGCGTCATGCGGCCGTTCTCGCGAACATGCGCGGCGGTCTCGTTGCCGCTACCGGTCAGGTTCAGCCAGAGCACCGTGCTCGCATCGACGATCCGCAAGGCGTCGAGCCCTTTCGGCGAGACATTCACGCGACCATCGTTCGGCGCCGTGGCGACGAAGAACATCGGCTGCCTGCGAATGAACTCGACATGGTCTTCGCGCAGCATCGGGAACCGGGCACCCATCGGATATTCTCCTCGCACTGGACGACTGTCGAACCGCGATCGTAACCGAGGAGCACACCGTGAAGGCCGTAGGACTGACCCGTTATCTGCCGATCGATGACCCGGATTCCCTGCAGGACCTCGAACTGCCGCGGCCGGTTCCGACGGCGCGCGACCTGCTGGTGCGGGTCGAAGCGGTCTCTGTCAATCCGATCGACACAAAGGTGCGCACACCACGCGACGGACGCGAGGATCCGCCCCGCGTGCTCGGCTGGGACGCCGCCGGCGTCGTCGAGGCGGTCGGTGACGATGTCGAACTGTTTGCGCCCGGCGACGCGGTCTATTACGCCGGCAGCATCATTCGCGCCGGCGCGAATGCGCAGTACCACTGCGTCGACGAACGCATCGTCGGTCACAAGCCGGCGAGCCTGGACTTCGCGGCCGCCGCGGCGCTGCCGCTGACTGCGATCACCGCCTGGGAGGCGCTGTTCGAGCGCCTGCACGTGGACCGGAACGGTCGCCACGCCGGACGCCGACTGCTTGTCGTCGGTGGCGCTGGCGGGGTCGGATCGATCGCGATCCAGTTGGCACGACGACTGGCCGGCCTGCAGGTGGTCGCGACCGCCTCGCGGCCGCAATCGAAGCGGTGGTGTCTCGACCTCGGCGCGGACCTGGTGATCGACCACTCGGCCCTGGCCGCCGGCGGCGGCGATCCGAAGTCCGACGCGCGGGTCTATGCCGACCAGCTCGAGGCGGCCGGATTCGGGCCGATAGACTTCGCCCTGTGCACGGCCGACCTCGATCGCCAGTTCGGCGCGCTGGCCGAGGCCTTGGCACCGTTCGGCTCGATATGCTCGATTGTCGACGCAACGGCGCCGTTGCCCATGATGAAGCTGCGCCGCAAGAGCGCGTCGTTCGCCTGGGAGGGGATGTTCACCCGAAGCATGTTCGAGACCCCCGACATGATCGAACAGCACCGCCTGCTCGAGGCGCTAGCGACCGCACTCGACGATGGCCGGATCCGCACGACGATGAGCACGGACCTGGGGACCATCGACGCGAAGAACCTTCGGCGCGCGCACGCACTGATCGAGTCGCGACATACGACGGGGAAACTGGTGCTCAGCGGCTTTGTCTGACACCCGGGCCCGGGCGATGACAGCGTGCCCGCGGCAGCGGGCGCCCAGACTCCTAGCCTTGGCGCTGCAGTTGCTGCGAGCGCTCGAGCAAGCGTTCGAGAAGCCCGTCGAGGAGCCGCCGCTCGTCTTCGCTCAGGGTCTCGAGCAGAAAGGCCTCCCGCGCCTCCACCATGGGCAGCAGGCGCCGCAGCAGCCCGCGGCCCGCGCTCGTGAGCATCAGGATGCGACCACGACGGTCGCCGGGATCTTCTTCGCGAACGACCAGGCCGGCCGACTCGAGCCGCGAAACCGCTCGGCTGACCTGCATCTTGTCCAATGTGGTGGTGAGGGCCGCCGCCTTCATGGGCATGCGACCGCTCTCGACCAGGGCCGCCAGCACCCGCCATTCGTCGCGCGTCAGGCTGAACCGCGTCGCGTAGACCTGGGCAACGGAGCGACTGACCGACTCGGCGACCACGGCGAGCCGGTAGGGAAGAAATTCTTGCAGGTTCATCCTGATACCCGACGCCATTCTGCATCCTATTGGTAACTGATGATACCAATTAATCGGCCACAACTCCCGATATAAATCAGTACCAGAATCGCTATTGCCGTTTTTCGTATCATTCGTTACTATATTTGAATCGAAACCACGCTGGAAGCGCCGCCATGAAGATCCAGAAGATCCATCACGTCGCCTATCGTTGCCGCGACGCCAAGGAGACCGTCGAGTGGTATGGCAAGTACCTCGGCATGGACTATGTGCTCGCCTTCGCCGAAGATCACGTGCCCTCCACGCACGAGCCCGATCCGTACATGCACATCTTTCTCGATGCCGGTGGCGGCAATGTGCTGGCCTTCTTCGAACTGCCGAACTCGCCGACGATGGACCGCGACCACAACACGCCGCCATGGGTCCAGCACATCGCGTTCAAGGTCGAGAACGAGGCCGCGCTCTCCGAGACCAAGGCGCGGCTCGAGGCCGACGGCATCGACGTCATCGGGCCGACCGACCATACCCTGTTCAAGTCGATCTACTTCTTCGATCCGAACGGACATCGGCTCGAGTTGGCGGCCGACGTCGAGGTGCCCGGCATCAGCGCCAAGCTCGACGAAGTGAAGTGGGCGATGCTGGAGGAATGGTCGCGCACGCGTCGGGCGCCCAAGCATGCGGCCTTCATGCATGAGCGCGAGTTGTCCGGGCTCTCGAATGTCGCGGGCGAATGACGATGCTAAAGACCTACGAGTACCCGAAGTTTCCCTACCGGCAGTCGGCCGAGCAAAGCGAGGGTCGTGTCGTACGTCATCCGGTCGTCGTGATCGGCGCCGGCCCCATCGGCCTGACCGCGGCGCTCGACCTCGCCAGCCGCGGTCTCGACGTCCTGGTGCTGGACGACAACGATACCGTCAGCATCGGCTCGCGGGCGGTCTGCTACGCCAAGCGACCGCTCGAGATCTGGGACCGGCTGGGTTTTGGCGAGCAGCTCGCGGACAAGGGAATCCAGTGGAAGCTCGGCAAGGTCTTCTTCAAGGACGACCAGGTCTACCAGTTCGATCTGCTGCCCGAGACGCGCCACAAGATGCCGGCCATGATCAACCTCCAGCAGTACTACCTGGAAGAGACCATGGTGGCGCGTTGCGAGGCCGATCCTCGCATCGACCTGCGCTGGAAGCACAAGGTCACGGCGCTGCGCCAGTTCGATGACCACGTCGGGCTGACGGTCGAGACGCCCGACGGCCGGTTCCAGACCGAAGCCCAGTGGGTGATCGCCTGCGACGGCGCCAACAGCGATGCGCGAAAGATGGTCGGCGCCGACTTCACCGGCCAGTTCTTCCATGACCGGTTCCTGATCGCCGACGTGGTCATGAAGGCGGATTTCCCGACCGAGCGCTGGTTCTGGTTCGACCCGCCCTTCCACCGGGGCCAGTCGGTGCTGCTGCACAAGCAATGCGACGACGTGTGGCGGATCGACTTCCAGCTCGGTTGGGAGGCCGACCCCGAAGAAGAAAAGAAGCCCGAGCGCGTCATTCCGCGGATTCGGGCGATGCTCGGCGAGAACGTGGAGTTCGAACTCGAGTGGGTCTCGATCTACCAGTTCGCGTGCCGGCGCATCGACCAGTTCCGCCACGGCCGCGTGCTGTTCGCCGGTGATGCCGCGCACCAGGTGTCTCCGTTCGGGGCGCGTGGCGCCAACACCGGCGTGCAAGACATCGACAACCTTTCTTGGAAGCTTGCGCTGGTACTCGCCGGCGACGCGCCCGAGTCGCTGATCGATACCTATCACGACGAACGCGCCTTCGCCGCCGACGACAACCTGATGAACTCGACCCGCTCGACCGACTTCATCACCCCGAAGAGCCGCTCGAGCCTGCGGTTTCGCGATGCCGTCCTCGACCTGGCAGAACACGAGACCTTCGCCCGGCCGCTGGTCAACAGCGGCCGGCTGTCGACCCCGACGCCTTATCGAGAGTCGCCGTTGAACACGCCGGACGAGGCGCGCTTCGCGGGGCGGATGGCGCCGGGTACGAACTGCGCCGACGCCCCGATCACGGTCGACGGTCGCGCGGGGTGGTTGCTGAACACGATCGGCTCCGGATTCACGGTGCTGCATTTCGGGGACCGACCGGTCGCGACGGTCGAACACGGACCGATCACCGCCAAGGTGGTCGGCGTGGGCCAGGACATCGGTGATCCTGAAGGTTTGCTCGCCGAGCGCTACGACGGCCAACCCGGTACCACCTACCTGATCCGCCCCGACCAGCACGTGGCCGCGCGCTGGCGCCAGTTCGACCCGGCTCGAATCTCGGCGGCGCTGGCCCGCTGCCTGACCGCCTGACCGCCTGAGCCCGAATGGAGAACCGATGATGACCCTCGTGCGCACACCGAACATCGCCGATCCGGATGGCTTCTACGAGGAGCTGATCGAAAGCCAGCGCGACATGAACGACGAGCAGGCCGAGCTCATGAACGCGAAACTCATCCTGATCCTCGCCAATCACGTCGGCGACAGGAATGTATTGACCGAGGCGATCCGGCTCGCGGCGAGTGGCCGGGCCGCGCCGACGCCGAGCACATGAGCCGGCGGCCCGGTTCGCCAGCTAGCGCGCGAACGCGGCCCGCAGACGAGACGCCATGTCGGGCAAGGCGTCTGGACCCAGAAACATGTGGATCATGCCGTCGTAGCGCTTGAGCTGCGTCGGCACGCCGGCCGCGGCCAGACGAGCCGCATAGGCCTCGCCTTCATCGCGCAACGGATCGTACTCGGCCGTCATCACGAAAGCCGGCGGCAGCCCCGACAGATCGGCCGCGCGCAGCGGGCTGACACGGGTGTCGCTGCCTTCGGCCGGATCGTTCAGGTAGAGGTCCCAGAACCATCGCATGCTCTCGCGCTGCAATCCGTAGCCGACCGCATTGTCGCGGTAGGACGGCGTATCCAGCCCGTAGTCGGTGACCGGGACCGTGAGCAGCTGCATCGAGAGCGCCGGGCCGCCCCGGTCGCGGGCCAGGTGGGCGACGACGGCCGCCAGATTGGCGCCGGCACTGGCCCCCCCCACGGCGATCCGGGACGGATCCGCGCCGATCTGTACGGCATGCTCGGCGACCCATCGCAATGCGGCATCGCAATCGTCGACTGGAATCGGAAATCGATGCTCGGGCGCGTGCCGGTAGTTGACCGAGACCACCATGCATCCGGCCGCATTCGCCAGCGCACGACATGGGAAGTCGACGGTCTCCAGGTTCCCCACGACCCATCCGCCCCCGTGATAGTAGACCAGTAGCGGCAGCGCGCCGGCGACGTCAGGCCGGTAGATGCGCACCGGGATCTCGCCGTGCGGCCCAGGAATGCGCCGGTCCTCGAGCTGCGCGACCGCAGGACCGTCGCCGAATATCGCGTAGCCGACGCGCTCGATCATTTCGCGCGCATCCTCGACCGACAAGTCCTCGAAGGGCTTGGATCCATGCTGCTCGCGCAGCGCCAGGTGAGCCTTGGCAAGTGGATGCAGGGGCATGGCGATCCTCCTCGACGACGTGTAGTCTTCACAGATTACCCGAGAACGCATGTCGCTCGACGCAGGCGACCGGCACCCTGGATCGTCGAATGGGAGGCAATCGATGAAGACCCGAAGGATCGGCCGCAGCGAACTCGAGGTCGCGCCGCTTTGCTTTGGCGGCAATGTCTTCGGCTGGACCGTCGACGAGGCGCAGTCGTTCCGTCTGCTCGACGCCTGGGTCGACGCCGGAATGAACTTCATCGATACGGCCGACGTCTACTCTCGCTGGGCGAAGGGCAATAGCGGCGGCGAGTCCGAGACGATCATCGGCAAGTGGCTCGCGCGCAGCGGCAAGCGCGACCGGGTCGTCATTGCGAGCAAGGTCGGCATGGACATGGGCGAAGGGCGCCAAGGCCTTTCCGCAAGCTACATCCGGCAGGCTGTCGAGGCCTCGCTTCGGCGACTGCAGGTTGATTGCATCGACCTGTACCAGTCTCACAAGGACGATCCGGACACCCCGCAACAAGAGACGCTGGCCTGCTACGAGCGCCTGATCGACGAGGGCAAGATCCGCGCGATCGGCGCGTCGAACTTCAGCGCGGCGCGTCTCGAGGAAGCCCTGGCGGTGAGCACGCGCGGCAACCTGCCACGCTACGAATGCCTGCAGCCCGAGTACAACCTCTACGACCGGGCCGAGTACGAGCGCGAGTTCGAGCCGGTGGTACGACGCCACGGCCTTGGCGTCATCAACTTCTACGGGCTCGCGCGCGGCTTCCTCTCGGGCAAGTACCGCTCGGCCGCCGACGCGGCCAAGAGCGTTCGCGGGCCCGGTATCGTGGAGCGCTATCTGGACCCGCGCGGCCGGCGCATCCTCGCCGCACTCGATGCAGAGGCGCAACGACTCGACTCGACCCCGGCGAGCGTGGCGATCGCCTGGATGATCGCCCGCCCGTCGATCACCGCACCGATCGTCAGCGCGACCACCCAGGAGCAACTCCAGGCACTCGTCGACGCGACCCGACTGAACCTCGACGTCGACGCCCTCGCCCGGCTCGACATGGCCAGCGACTGGCACGCGGCCTGAGCCAGGTCGCCGAATCGCGGGCCCCTAATGGCGGGGCATTGGCGGTCTATTCACACGATTCGGCCCCGACCCGATGGGGCAGCATCGAAGGACATGATTCGCGGGCTGCAGGGAATGCGCCCGCTTCCTTCGCATCCGCCCGAGAAAACAGCCGGCCGAATCCAAATGAAAATCCGCACGCTCGTCCTCAGCTACTGCGCGTCGGCCGTGGCCCTGCCACTGGCGATCGGCGTCGTCTCGTGGGTCGTCCAGAACCGGATGTTCGATGCCACCGAAGAGATCGCCCGGACGACCTCGTCGGTACGACAGGTGATGCTCGCCGACATGATGCACGACGGCCTTCGCTCCAACGTGATGTACGCGCTGCACCAGGCGTCGGTCGGCAACAAGAAGAACGTCGCCGACGAGACCAAGGAGATCGAGCGAAGCGCGCAGACCTTCAGGGGCGCGATCCTGTCACTGAAGTCGTCCGCGCAGACGGAGGACATCCTTCGGATGAGCAACGAGACCCTGCCGGTGCTCGAAACCTATATCGAGGCCGCCCGCAAGCTCGGCGC
>JACKLP010000020.1 GCA_024235875.1 Burkholderiaceae bacterium
CTCCTCGCACGACCAGGGCGCGCACACCGGGGTCGGCTGCATAGTCCTCGAGGATCGGCGCCATCGCCGCCCACATCTCGTAGCTGACGGCGTTGCGTCGCGCCGGATTGCTGAACACCAGCCACCCGGTGCCTGCGTCCCGGTAGGCGATCATCTTCTTTTCGGGCGTCTCGTTCATTGCATTCCTTGGTGTCGTGGGCGCGCAGACTCGGCTCGCGCGGCGGCGGTCGACGGGCGAACCGGGTCGTCAGATGGCGCCGCGCTCGCGCAATGAGGCGATCTGGCCGGCATCGTAGCCGAGCTCGGCCAGGATCTCGTCGGTATGTTCGCCCAGCGACGGTGTTGCGCTTCGGATCGGACTGGCGGAACGCGTCATCCGGATCGGCTGTCCGACCAGTCGCTGCGCGCCGAGCCGCGGATGAACGATCTCGCGAGCCATCTCCAGGTGCTGTACCTGCGGGTCGGCGAACACCGCGTCGATTCGGTTGATCGGTCCACAGGGTACGCCGGCCGCGTTGAGGATCCCGATCCAGTGCGCAGCGGTGTTGGTACGCGTGATGGCACTGATCTCGGCGTTCAGTGCCTGGCGGTTTTGCGAGCGCAGTCGGCCATCGGCATAGCGGGCGTCGTCGGCCAGCGTCGGCGCCTCCAGTGCCTCGCAGAGGCGTCGCCAGATCGCCTCGCCGCCCGAGGCGATGTTGATGTGCCCGTCGCGGGTCGGAAACACGCCGGTGGGGATCGAGGTCGGATGGTCGTTTCCTGCCTGGGCGGGTACCTCGCCGTCGATCAGCCAGCGCGCTGCCTGGAAGTCCAGCAGCGCCACCTGCGCCTGCAACAGCGAGGTCTGCACCCATTGTCCCTGCCCGGAAGACTCGCGCTCGAGCAAGGCCGTGAGGATGCCGAGCGCGCAATACAGTCCCGCCCCGAGATCGGCGATCGGAATGCCGGCTCGTACCGGGCCCTGGCCGGGCAGCCCGGTCACCGACATCAGTCCGCCCATGCCCTGGGCGACCTGATCGAAACCCGGTCGCTTCGCGTACGGGCCGTCCTGTCCGAAGCCGGAGATGCTCGCGTAGACCAGGCGTGGATTGCGCGCCCGCAGGCTTTCGTAGTCGATTCCGAGTCGAAACTTGACGTCGGGCCGGTAGTTCTCGACCAGCACGTCGGCGCGCTCGACCAGACGCATCAGCACGTCGCGGCCCTCGTCCGTCTTGAGGTCGATGGTCATCGCGCGCTTGTTGCGATGCAGATTCTGGAAGTCCGACCCGTCGCGGGCATGAAAGCCGCCGCCGGCGCCTGGCGCCTCGACCTTGACCACCCGGGCACCCCAGTCGGCGAGCTGGCGCACGGCGGTCGGGCCGGCCCGGACCCTCGTGAGGTCGATCACGAAGAATCGCGCCAGTGCGCCGCCGGTGTCTGCCGTCATGTGCTTCCCTCGCCCGAACCGTCGTGCGCGCGCAGGTTCGCGCGCTCACCGGAACGGTATCACGCCCACGATCGGGCGCGTGACGGCAGGCGGGCTCAGCCGGTCTTGAACTTGTCGAGCTTCTGGCTGAGCAGGTTCGATTGCGATCGGAGTTGCTTCGACGCTTCCGAGAGCTGGTCCGCGATCCTGACCGCCGTCATGTTGTCGCCCTCGAGCGTCCGAATCGCGTCGGTGACGCCCATGATCTGACGCATGCCCTCGCGACTCGCGTTGGCCAGCCGGTCCAGCATTTCGCCGACCTCGCGAACCTGCAGCGCGGTCGCCGAGGTCGCCTCTCTGGACTGGCGAACGATCAGTCGGCTCTGCTCGATCGTCTGCTGCGATGACCCGAGCTGGTTCTGGATCTGCTGCGCCGCGCTCCTGACCCTTGCCGCGAGGCGGGCGACCTCTTCGGCGACGACGGCGAAGCCGCGGCCCGCGTCGCCTGCCTTGGAGGCCTCGACCGCCGCGTTCATTGCGAGCAGATGAGCCTGGAAAGCGATTCCTTCCATCACGCCGACGAACTTGTTGATCTCGGCGAAGCTGCCGTCGAGTTCGTCGATGTGCTGATCCAGGCGGACCACCGCGCGCGAGCCGCGACCGGCCTCCGCCACCATGTGCGCCGACCGGTTCACGCACTCGCCACTGGCGATCTCCTGGACTTCCATCAGCGCCGCGATCGTGTCGACGCTGCGAATCACGCCGCCGACGCTGTCTCGCGTTCGGTTGCTGCTGGTGGCCAGCGATTTCGCCGCGTTGGCGACTTCGACCGACGCCTGCAGGCTCGAATGGCTGTCGCCCCGGATCCTGTTCATCAGCTCGGAGAGGCTGTGCAGGGAACGGCCGAGCTCGTTGAGCGCCTCGGCCACCTCGTCGTTGCCGCGCGGCGTCGGGCGCAGGCTCAGGTCGCCATGCGAGAGCGAGCGCAGATGCGACTGGATCAGCACGATGCCACCATGAGACAACAACAAGGATGCGGCCGAAAGATACAGCGTCAGGCCGTAGCACAACCCGAGCAAGCCGATCGCCAAGCCGGTGCTGCGCAGCGAGCGCTCTCGCTGCTCGGCCAGCAGCACCTCGACCTCGCGCCCCATCTGAGCCCGGTCCTGGTCGATCGCCGCGGAAAGCCGGGTCGCCGTGGCGGCCAACTCGGCGAACTGGTTCTGGTGTGGCGACCGGACTCGATCGACGAATGTCCGGATGTCGGAGAAGGTGCGCTCGCCGAAGCGATTCTTCTTGTGCGGCAGGCGTTGCGCGAATTCGTCGAGCAGGACGTTGACCGTGTCGAGCGCGCGGCGAACGCTGCTGGTCATCGCGGCGCGCTCGAGCAGGCCCGGACTCGGTGGCGGTGTCGTGCGCGCCAGTTCGGCCAGGCGCACGCCGAGATCGTCCAGGTGTCCCTGTAGCAGCGGGGCCGCGCCAACGGTCAGGCGGACCAGGTGGCTATCGGGGTAGCGCGGCGCCCCCTGGGAGTTTGCACTCTCGAGTAATTGATTGACCGTCTTGAAGGCTTGGTTCTCGAGCATGTCGAGTCGCTCGTAGCGCTTGGCTGGCGAGTCGGTGTCGGTCGCGAGCGTGGCGGCGACCATCTCCTCCAGGCGCCGGATTTCCCGCCGAACCCCGACATCGGCATCGAGTGCCGCGCTGCTGGCGCGTTCGAGAAGCGCGCGCTTGAACAGGGTGTCGAGCTGCTGCTTCGTGGCGTCGAACTCCGTGCTTCCACCGGCGAGCTCGCCGAGGCGGTTCCGGGCCCGGCGCGCGACCAGCCCGATCTGCACGATCCGCTCGGAGAGCCGGTTGGTCGCCACCACCCGGTCGATCACGAGGATGTCGTCGCGTCCTTGCGTGCCGAAATAGAAGGCGAGGTAGATGGTCGGTGCCGCCACCAGCGCGAACAGCAGCGCCGCGCGTCGGCGGATCGTCAGTCGCCGCAGTAGCTGGATGCCCGGACGCATCGGGCCGTTGTAGCCCAGGCCGCCGAAGGCCAGGCGCAGGGCGCCGAACAGCCGGGCAAGCAGGATCAGCGGCAGCCGAGCCAATGAGAGAGGGAGCGACGGAAGCTTCCTTGCCGCTGTCGTGCCGGACGTGAAGAGCCGGGCACCGGGGATTTGCCTCATCGAATGGTTTCCTGATTGGGTCGCCACGGTCTTCGACCGGCACACCGCAGACTGTAGGCGCGAGCCGCCGGGCGGTTGCCCCGAATAGCCATCGTTTACCCGCGCTTGTCGTCGCTTCGGATGCGGGCCACGCCATCAAGATTCGCTTCGTGGTGCCGGTAAGAAATGCGGGTCCGGTGCCCGTCGACGCGCCGGAAGCGGCATCGCCCGTGCTCGCGGCCCGCGCTTGCCACGCGCCATCCGACTGCCGATGCAGGGGTGGCGTCGGTGACGAGCCGGATCGGGCGATCGGGACTGGACGGCGACGACCTCGGACCGCGGTTCGAGACTCACTTCGGGACGACAGAAGCAACGATGAAAGCGTTCTTCAAGCAACTAAGGGCAGCGGGTGGCCTGCACAAGGCATTCGATGGCCGACGAGTCGGGGGCGGCGTGCTCGCGGCGGTATCGGCGGCCGGCGCCGTCTGGCGCCCCGAGTTCGCATTGCCCGCGACTGCGGTGTGCCTTGCCGCGATCGGCTGGGCCGCCTGGCATCCCGCCGCTGCATCGGGGTTCGGGCGCGCAGGATTGCCCGACGGCGGACGGGCGAATCCGGGGAACAGTCCCCTCGTCGAGGGCGTGATTCCGGTCTGGCATCGCCAGATCGAAGCCACTCGCGCGCTCTCCGACAAGACCAGTGGTGACCTCCTGGCCCGATTCAGCGGTATCTACGATGGCCTGGAGAACGCGCTGGCGGCGGCGGAGCAGGCAGCCTCCGGTTTGAGCAGTTCGGGCGTCGAGGAGTTCGTTCGAGAGCAGGAGATCGCGATCCAGGGCCTGATGGGGCCCTTGGAGACCGCCGTTCAGGCTCGGGCGTCGATGGCGTCTTTGCTGGCCGACGTGGCCGGGGAGATGACCGACGTGTGCAGTCGCGCCGACGAGATCCGCGCGCTTGCGAAGCGAATCAACATCGTTGCGCTGAACGCGTCGATCGAGGCCACGCGGGGCGACAACGGCCTGGGTGAGGATACCCACGCCGGGTTCGCCGTGGTTGCCAGCGAGGTCCGCGACCTGGCTCAGAAATCGAACAGTGCCAGCCGCGAGATCCTCAGCAAGGCGCAGGCCCTGCGCGAATCCTTGAACCGCACCCTCAACGACGAGCGTGCGATCGACGCCAGTCGCGAGGAGCTACGCGCGACCACGGAGCAGTGCGCGCGAACCGTCATCGGTGAGCTGCTGGGCAACTTGCGAGAGGTAGGTCGGTCCGGCCGTGGCCTTCGCGAGGCCGGCCTGGCGGTCAAGAGCGAGATCGAGCAGGCGATGGTGGGCTTCCAGGCCCAGGACCGGATGAGCCAGATGCTTGGGGCCGTGACAGCCGACATCGATCGGCTCAGCGACTGGCTCACGCAGGGTAACCCGCAAGGCGATGCACAGGTCGCGGAGTGGCTGGAGCGGCTCGAGGCCACATACACGATGGAAGAACAGCGTTCGCAGCATTTCGGTCACGACGCGATCGAAAAGCAAAGCGGCGTCGAATTCTTCTGATCCGAAAAGATTGTCCCCTGGAGTAGGTAATGAGCAAGACGGTGATGATTGTCGAGGACTCGAGCAGCTTTCGCACGGTCGTCAAGATGGCCCTGCAAAAGGCCGGCTATGCGATCGTCGAGGCGGTCGACGGGCAGGACGCGTGCGAGAAGCTCGATGGGCGAAAGCTGAACCTGATCGTGTGCGACGTGAACATGCCTCGCATGGACGGCATCAGCTTCGTCAAGCACATGCAGGCGACCAACTACCGGTTCACCCCGGTGATCATGCTGACCACCGAGTCGCAGGAATCGAAGAAGGCGGAAGGACGCGCAGCGGGCGTACGGGCGTGGATCACCAAGCCGTTCCAGCCGTCGCAACTGGTCGATGCGGTTTCCAAGCTCTGCATGGCCTGACGACCGCCATGAGCGACGCCGAACTGCACGCCCTCGAAGGCGACTTCACGATCCACACGGCGGCCGAACGCTACGAGCAGCTCGGTGCGGCGCTCACCCGTGGCTGTGCCGCATTCGATCTATCGGGAATCGGTGACTTCGACTCGGCCGGACTGCAGCTGCTGCTGGCTGCCCGACGAACGCTCGCGGCACGTGGGCAAACCCCGGTCTGGTCGAACCCGAGTAGTGCGGTGCGCAGCCTGCTCGCGCTGTATCGGCTCGGAACCGACCTGAATCCGAAGGAGTCGGCCAATGTCTGACCCGAATTTCGATGACGACGAGGCAGTGCTTGCCGCTGCTCGAGCGGGCTTCGTCGAGGAAGCGGCCCAGTTGCTGTCGCAGTTCGAGTCGGCACTGCTTGGCATGGAGTCCGATCCCGGCGACGCCGAGTTGCTCAACGCGGCGTTCAGGGCCGCTCATACGATCAAGGGGACGGCTGGGTTGTTCGGCCTCGAGCATGTCGTGGGCTTCACGCACGAAGTCGAGACCCTGCTCGAATCGATGCGCGCCGGCGAATGCTCGCCGACCGAGGCGTCGGTCGCGCTCTTGCTCCGAAGCCGGGACCAGATCGAACGACTGCTCGAGAACCCGAACGGCGATCTCGATCCGCAGCTTGCCAGTGATGGCGAGCTGCTGGCGACCGAGTTGCGCCAGGTCCATCTGGGCGAAGGCGTGGCGGCGAACCTGAGCGCGAGCGACGTGCCGGCAGCCGAGCCGCGATCGTTCGGTGGCGCGCAGGGATGGCGAATCACCGCCCGCTTCGGCCGCGATGCCCTGCGCTGTGGCCTGGACCCGCAGTCTTTCCTTCGTTACCTGACGACGGTCGGCGAGGTGCGCCAGACGCGGCTCATCGACGAGGCCGTGCCCGACTTCGAGAGTCTCGAGCCCGAGAGCTGCTACATCGGCTTCTCGACCGAGCTGATCGGCGAGGTCGACTACGAGACCGTGGAGCGCGTGTTCGAGTTCGCGATCGAGGATTGCGAGCTGAACATCGAGGCGCTCGATTCCGATCCTGTGGCCGACCCCTCGGGTGTGGCCATCGAGGCGAAGGCCGACGCGTCCTCGAGCCCGGCAACTGCGCCGGTCGAAGCCGGTGCCGTCGAAGCGGCGTCGTCGATGGCCGGGCCCGAGCAGCCGCTGGAGCCGGCGCCCGGTGACGCGCCGCCGCCCGAGCGTCGCGCGGCCGGCGGCGAGCGTCGAAGCGGCGGCGGCGACCGGCGTGCGGAGGGCAGTCGATTCGTCAGGGTCCAGGCGGACAAGCTCGACGCGCTGATCGATCTGATCGGCGAACTGGTCATCGCCAGCTCCGGCGCGCAGATCGCCGCACAGCAGGAAGGTTCTGCCGTCTTCGGCGAAGCCGCGATGCGGATCAGGAACCTGGTCGAGGCGGCCCGCGACGGCGCATTGTCGCTGCGCATGGTGCCGATCGGCGAAACCTTCGCGCGCTTTCACCGCGTCGTTCGCGACGTATCGAAGTCACTGGGCAAGGAGATCGAGCTCCAGGTCACGGGTGGCGACACCGAGCTCGACAAGTCGATGGTCGAGGTGATCGCCGACCCGTTGATGCACCTGGTTCGGAACAGCCTGGACCACGGCATCGAGTCGCCGGACGATCGCCAGGCCACGGGCAAGGCGCGCAAGGGGCGGCTGGCGCTGAATGCGTACCATGAGTCGGGCGTGATCGTCATCGAGGTGTCCGACGACGGGCGCGGCCTGAACCGCGACAAGATCCTGGCCAAGGCCACCGAGCGCGGCATCGTTCGGCCGGACCAGACGCTGTCGGACCACGAGATCTACCAGCTCATCTGCCAGCCCGGCTTCTCGACCGCCGACAAGGTGTCCGACATCTCCGGGCGCGGCGTCGGCATGGACGTGGTCAAGCGCAGCATCGAGAGCCTTCGCGGCCAGATGCTGCTCGCCAGCACGGCTGGCAAGGGCAGCACCACGCAGATCCGTCTGCCGCTGACGCTGGCGATCATCGATGGCTTCCTGTGTACCGTCGACGATGTCCACTACGTGGTGCCGCTCGAGACGGTCAGCGAATGCATCGAGACCCCGAAGGACTGCCACGGCAACGGCGTGGCGGGCTACTTCGACCTGCGCGGCGAGGTACTCCCGTATCTGAATGTGCGCGCGTTTCTCGGGCACGAGGTCACCGATCGATCACGCCAGAGCATGATCGTCGTGAAGGCTCACGGCGCGCGGATCGGCCTGCTGGTCAACCGCCTGCTGGGGGAGTACCAGACCGTCATCAAGCCCTTGGGGCCACTTTTTCAGGACCTGAAGGGAATCGCTGGATCCACGATTCTTGGCAGCGGCGATGTCGCATTGATCCTCGACGTCGCGAACCTGGTGGGTCGGGCCGAGGAAACCGTGCGCAAGTGCCGCGGGTCCGCCATGTCGACGCCGCTTGGCGTCAGTGTCACCGAACACGGGAAGGAGAGTGAGAAGTGAGTAACGATAACAGTGGTCAATCGGGTCGCGTCACGGCGATCTTTCGGCCGGTCGCACCGGTGATCGGCCGTCTGGGCCTGGTGTCGCGCATCATCCTGATCGGCGTCATCTTGCTGATCCCGATCTCGGTGCTGCTGGCGCAGGTCGTGGCCCGGCTGCAGTCGGACATCGCGTTCTCGCGTGGAGAGCTGGAGGGGGTGCCAGTGACTTCGGCCCTGTTCGAGCTGGCGCGATCAGCCCAGGAGTTGCGGGTCACCGAGCTGGCCGACGGCGGTGCCGGATTCGGCCAACCGAAGCGATCGGGGCCTAGCCCGTCGGCCACGGCGGCTCGCGGCGAGCTCGACAAGCGAGTTCGATCGCTCGATACCGTGATCGAGGGCAAGCCGTCGCTGCAGCTCGGCGAGCGTTGGAAACCCTTGCGTGCCACGCTCCAGGGGCTTGCTGGCAGCCAGTCCAAGGCGGATAGCCACGCGCTCCACGACGCCGTGGAGAACCTGGGTCTGCTGTCCATCTATGGCGGCGAGACCTCCGGACTCCTGTTCGATCCGGACGCGGCGACCTACTTCCTGATGGATCTGTCGGTCGAGCGGCTGTTCGTCCTCAGTGAGGCCGCCTCGTCGCTCGAGGCCCGGGTCGCCCGCCTGGCGGCCGGTGACCAGGCCTCCGGGTCAGAGATTTCGGCCGACCTGCGGGCGCTTGGCGTGCTGGTGCGCCAGGCGACCGCCGGCGTGCAGGCGAAGTTCGACGCACTCAAGCGCGCCGGTGGCAAGGTGCCCGAGAGCTGGTCCAAGGCCAGGGACGCCGTGGCGGCCTTCGTGAACGAGGCGGTCGGCCGGCAGGACGGTGACGGTCTGGCAACGCTGGCCGCCGCCAGCCTGGACCAGCGTCGCCGGGCGCTCGAGACGGGCAGCCGGGCCCAGTCGGCGATTGCCGCGGCCCACCGCGATGCCGTCGTCGCATTGGAGGGCTCGATCTCGGCGCGTGTATCCGGTCTGGAGTCGAGGTTCGCGGTGGCGGTCTCCGCGGCGATCGGCGGTGTGTTGCTGGCGATCTACCTGGTGCTGGCGATCGGCGACTCGATCCGGCGCTCCGCACGTACGCTGGAAGAGGCCGCGGCCCGAATGGCCAGTGGCGATCTCAAGCAGGCGGTCGAGGTCGATGGGCGCGACGAGTTCGCGAAGATCGGTGCGTCCTTCGAAAGCGTGCGGACCCGGGTCGGCGACGTACTGGACGAGATGCACCGGATGGCGCAGGCGCACGAGGCGGGGGAGATCGATGTACAGATCGATGCGGACCGTTTCGATGGGGGTTACTACGAGATGGCCAACGGCGTGAACGAGATGGTGCAGGCGCACATCGACGTGAAGCGAGCGGCGGTCGGGGTGGTGCAGAAGTTTGGCGATGGCGACTTCGACGCGGACATCGATCGACTGCCGGGTCAGAAGGTGTTCGTGAACGAGGCGCTGGACGCGGTCCGGGGCAAGCTCAAGGCGTTGCAGCACGACACGCGGATGCTGGCCGAGGCGGCGCAGGCCGGGGAGCTGGATGCGCGAGCGGACGCGGGGCGTCATCACGGCGGGTTCCGTGAGATCGTCGCGGGGATCAACGAGACGCTGGATGCGATCGTGGGTCCGGTGCAGGAGACGAAGTCGGTGCTCGACGAGGTGGCCAGCGGGGATCTGACGCGGCGCATCGAGGGCGAGTACGAGGGCGCGTTCGCACAGCTCAAGGAGTCGGTGAACAACACGATGGCGAAGCTGTCGCAGACGATCACCGAGGTGGTGAGCGCGGCCGAGCAGCTGACCTCGGCGTCGGGGCAGGTGTCGTCGACGTCGCAGTCGCTGTCGCAGTCGGCGGCCGAGCAGGCGGCGAGCGTGGAGGAGACCTCGGCGTCGCTGCAGGAGATCTCGGCGTCGGTTCGGCAGAACGCGGACAACGCGAACATGACCGACGGGATGGCGGGGACGGCGTCGCGCGAGGCGCAGGAAGGCGGCGATGCGGTGCGCGACACGGTCGATGCGATGCGCGACATTGCCAAGAAGATCTCGATCATCGACGAGATCGCGTACCAGACGAACCTGCTGGCGCTGAACGCGGCGATCGAGGCGGCGCGAGCCGGCGAGCACGGTCGGGGGTTCGCGGTGGTGGCGGCGGAGGTACGCAAGCTGGCCGAGCGCAGCCAGGTGGCGGCGCAGGAGATCGGCAAGCTGGCGGGTTCGAGCGTGGACCTGGCCGAGCGCGCGGGCACGCTGCTGGGCCAGGTGCTGCCGTCGATCACGAAGACGAGCGAGCTGGTGCAGGAGATCGCGGCGGCCTCGACCGAGCAGAACGAGAACGTCGGTCAGATCAGCAAGGCGATGGAGCAGCTGAACCGGACCACGCAGCACAACGCGTCGGCCTCGGAGGAGCTGTCTGCGACGGCCGAGGAGCTCTCGGCGCAGGCCGAGCAGCTCAGCCAGCTGATGTCGTACTTCAGGACGTCGTCGGCCTCGGGCTCGATGGCGCGGGCGATGCGCGCCGGCCCGTCGAAGCGAATGGCGACGAGCGGGCCGGTGAAGTCGGGGGGCAGGCCGAAGGCGGCGCGAGCGATGGACCCGCTCGATGACATCGACGAGGAGCTGGATCGGGTCGATGAGTCGAGCTTCGGGAAGTTCGCCTGAGCCTGGGCGTGACGGAGAACGCGACGATGAGTGTCGAGACGGGCAGTGTGGCGGGGGCGGGCGCGAAGGCGGCGCCGTCCGAGCGCCGGGCGGCCGACGACAGCCCGCAGTACCTGAGGCTGACGGTGGGCGCGGAGCCGTTCGCGGTGCCGTTGGAGGCGGTGTTGGAGATCCTGCAGGTGGGGTCGCTGACGCCGCTGCCGCTGACGCCGGCGTTCGTTCGCGGGGTGATGAATCTGCGCGGTGCGGTGGTGCCGGTGCTGGATCTGAACGCGCGCTTCGGGCGACGGGCGCTGGCGACGAGCGCGAGGAGTTGCATCGTGATCGTGGAGGCGGCGCAGCGCGACGAGCACGATCCCAAGCAGCCGATCGGGTTGTTCGTGGATGCGGTGCACGAGGTGGTGGCGATCGCCGAAGAGGACATCGAGCCGGTGCCGACGCTGGGCACGAGCGTGGACGCGGGCTTCCTGAGCGGGGTGGCGCGCTCGCGCGAGCGGTTGGTGCCGGTCATCGAGCTGAGCCGCACCCTCGATACCGTCGAGCTGGCCCGCTTGATCAGCGGCTTCGATAACGATTGCGGCGCGCTGCGGCCCACCGAGGACAACGCATCGATCGCGTCCAAGGGCGCAGGCGATTCGCCGGCGTGCGCCGAGGCCGCGCAGTGAAGAATCCGCCCTGGTGACGGCCATCCGAGATCGAACGACAGGTACACCCATGAGCAAGAAGCGTTTCAGCGACCGGATTTTCGCCCCAGTCAAGCGACCCCTTTCGCGGATCGGCCTGACCAGTAAGCTCGTACTGGTCGCCGGACTGATCGCGGTGCCGCTGGTGGGTACCCTGGTGGCACTGACGAGCAAGCTCAACGATGCCGCGGCGCTGGCACGTACCGAGCGCAATGCGGTGCGTGTGGTCTCGGCAATCGAGGATGTCTATGCGAGCCTGGTCCATCTGCGCCTGAACGCGGCCATCGGTGACCCGTCGAAGGGGCGCTCGATTCGCGAGCGCCTGGGTGCGGCCACCAAGAAGGCCGGCGAGGTCTACGCCGCCGCCGGACCGAGCGTTGGTGGCGGCGAGGCCTGGAGTGCGCTGAAAACCGCACTGGAAAAGCTCGACGCGACCGGCGTCGCGGGCAACGGAGCGGCGCTCGGCGCCGGCAATGCGTCGGGCAAGGCGGTGGCGTTCATTGCCGCGGTCGCCGGGGACTCCAAGCTGGCCTTCGACTCGGTGATCGAGACGCACCACCTGATGGAACTCTATGCGGAGCGGCTGCCGACCCTGATCGATCGGCTCGGCGGTGACGCCTACACCGCCGCCGACTATGCCGAAGGGCTGTTCGGTCCGGATGAGCGCCGGGCCTTGTCGGTGCGTATCGCGCTGGCGGGCCAGGCTCGGACCGAGGCCGCCGAAACGGCCGACGGGCTGGCCGGCGGCAAGGACGCGATGATCGAGAAGATCACGACGGCCTGGCAGACGGCTGCGGCATCGGTCGAGAAGTTCCACCTTCAGATCGCCGAGCGCATGTTGCGGGCGCCGGAACCGACCATCACCGGCGCAGAGATCGTCGCGCTGGCGTCACAGGCTGTCGATGCGCAGTTCGCGCTGATGAGCGCGGCGTCGGCGGCGCTGGACCAGAAGCTGGCGATTAGAGCGGCAGGACTCGAGCGCGAGGTCGTGCTGTTTGCGATCTTCGGCTTGGTGATGTTGCTGGCGGTCACCTATGTGTCGATGGCGGTACGCCACGTGGTTCGCGCGAGCGCGGCCGAGCTCAAGGCCGGCGCGTCGCGAATGGCGCAGGGCAAGCTGCACCTGGAAACCGAGGTGATCGGCCGCGACGAGTTCGCCCAGGTGGCCGAGTCGTTCGAGGTGGTTCGCCTGACGCTCAACGACGTACTGGACGAGATGCACCGGATGGCGCAGGCGCACGAGGCGGGGGAGATCGATGTACAGATCGATGCGGACCGTTTCGATGGGGGTTACTACGAGATGGCCAACGGCGTGAACGAGATGGTGCAGGCGCACATCGACGTGAAGCGAGCGGCGGTCGGGGTGGTGCAGAAGTTTGGCGATGGCGACTTCGACGCGGACATCGATCGACTGCCGGGTCAGAAGGTGTTCGTGAACGAGGCGCTGGACGCGGTCCGGGGCAAGCTCAAGGCGTTGCAGCACGACACGCGGATGCTGGCCGAGGCGGCGCAGGCCGGGGAGCTGGATGCGCGAGCGGACGCGGGGCGTCATCACGGCGGGTTCCGTGAGATCGTCGCGGGGATCAACGAGACGCTGGATGCGATCGTGGGTCCGGTGCAGGAGACGAAGTCGGTGCTCGACGAGGTGGCCAGCGGGGATCTGACGCGGCGCATCGAGGGCGAGTACGAGGGCGCGTTCGCACAGCTCAAGGAGTCGGTGAACAACACGATGGCGAAGCTGTCGCAGACGATCACCGAGGTGGTGAGCGCGGCCGAGCAGCTGACCTCGGCGTCGGGGCAGGTGTCGTCGACGTCGCAGTCGCTGTCGCAGTCGGCGGCCGAGCAGGCGGCGAGCGTGGAGGAGACCTCGGCGTCGCTGCAGGAGATCTCGGCGTCGGTTCGGCAGAACGCGGACAACGCGAACATGACCGACGGGATGGCGGGGACGGCGTCGCGCGAGGCGCAGGAAGGCGGCGATGCGGTGCGCGACACGGTCGATGCGATGCGCGACATTGCCAAGAAGATCTCGATCATCGACGAGATCGCGTACCAGACGAACCTGCTGGCGCTGAACGCGGCGATCGAGGCGGCGCGAGCCGGCGAGCACGGTCGGGGGTTCGCGGTGGTGGCGGCGGAGGTACGCAAGCTGGCCGAGCGCAGCCAGGTGGCGGCGCAGGAGATCGGCAAGCTGGCGGGTTCGAGCGTGGACCTGGCCGAGCGCGCGGGCACGCTGCTGGGCCAGGTGCTGCCGTCGATCACGAAGACGAGCGAGCTGGTGCAGGAGATCGCGGCGGCCTCGACCGAGCAGAACGAGAACGTCGGTCAGATCAGCAAGGCGATGGAGCAGCTGAACCGGACCACGCAGCACAACGCGTCGGCCTCGGAGGAGCTGTCTGCGACGGCCGAGGAGCTCTCGGCGCAGGCCGAGCAGCTCAGCCAGCTGATGTCGTACTTCAGGACGTCGTCGGCCTCGGGCTCGATGGCGCGGGCGATGCGCGCCGGCCCGTCGAAGCGAATGGCGACGAGCGGGCCGGTGAAGTCGGGGGGCAGGCCGAAGGCGGCGCGAGCGATGGACCCGCTCGATGACATCGACGAGGAGCTGGATCGGGTCGATGAGTCGAGCTTCGGGAAGTTCGCCTGAGCCTGGGCGTGACGGAGAACGCGACGATGAGTGTCGAGACGGGCAGTGTGGCGGGGGCGGGCGCGAAGGCGGCGCCGTCCGAGCGCCGGGCGGCCGACGACAGCCCGCAGTACCTGAGGCTGACGGTGGGCGCGGAGCCGTTCGCGGTGCCGTTGGAGGCGGTGTTGGAGATCCTGCAGGTGGGGTCGCTGACGCCGCTGCCGCTGACGCCGGCGTTCGTTCGCGGGGTGATGAATCTGCGCGGTGCGGTGGTGCCGGTGCTGGATCTGAACGCGCGCTTCGGGCGACGGGCGCTGGCGACGAGCGCGAGGAGTTGCATCGTGATCGTGGAGGCGGCGCAGCGCGACGAGCACGATCCCAAGCAGCCGATCGGGTTGTTCGTGGATGCGGTGCACGAGGTGGTGGCGATCGCCGAAGAGGACATCGAGCCGGTGCCGACGCTGGGCACGAGCGTGGACGCGGGCTTCCTGAGCGGGGTGGCGCGCTCGCGCGAGCGGTTGGTGCCGGTCATCGAGCTGAGCCGCACCCTCGATACCGTCGAGCTGGCCCGCTTGATCAGCGGCTTCGATAACGATTGCGGCGCGCTGCGGCCCACCGAGGACAACGCATCGATCGCGATGCAAGGGCATTGAACCATGGTGCTGACCGACCGCAGCTTCGACATCGTCACCGACTTCTTCGAGTCGGTCTCGGGTATCCGCCTGGTGGCGAGCAAGCGCGCGCTGGTGACCGGCCGCCTACAACGCCTCGCGCAGGCGCGTGGCGACACCGACCTGGATCGATATGTCGAGCAGGTGGTCGTCAAGCGCACCGACGACAAGGAATTGGCCCGGCTCGTCGATCGGCTCACGACCAACGAGACCTATTTCTTTCGTGAACCCAAGCACTTCGAGTTGCTGACCGAGCTCGCGGCCGAGTACCGCGGCAGTGAGCCTTTCCGCGTCTGGAGCGCGGCCAGCTCCTCGGGCGAAGAGGGCTACAGCATCGCGATGGTGCTTGCGGACAAGATCGGGACGCGGCCCTGGGAGGTCGTGGGGACGGATCTGTCGCGCGCGATGGTGGCGACGGCGCGGCGCGGCCTCTACCCGGTCGAGCGCGCCCGCGACCTGCCGATCGGCTATCGCAAGCGCTTCTGCCTGCGTGGCGAAGGCAAGCACGAAGGCGAGTTGTTGGTGAGCCGCGAGTTGCGCGACCGGGTTCGGTTCCTGCCGGCCAATCTGACCCAGACCCTGCCCGAGGTGGGCTTCTTCGACGTGATTTTCCTGCGCAACGTCCTGATCTACTTCGAGGCCGATGCGAAGGTCGACATCGTGCAACGAGTCGCGAGGCAGCTCAAGCCCGACGGGTTGCTGTTCTGCGGACACGCCGAGTCGCTCGGGCACCTGCCCACCGGACTGAAGACCGTGAGGACCGCCGTCTATGCTCGTCCTTGAGAACCGCCATATCGGCAAGGTCCAGGCCACACGCGGGCAGTCGGTCTACCTGCTGCCGGGCCAGCTCTATTTCGGCAACCGCGCCGCGCAGGTCAAGACGCTGCTGGGCTCCTGCGTGGCCCTGACGCTGTGGCATCCGCACAAGCGCTACGGCGGCATGTGTCACTACCTGCTGCCGGAGCGACACCGACCCGCCGACGGCTCACGCGACGGCCGATTCGGCGACGAGGCGCTCGAGCAACTCGTCGATGCGATCGAGCGCAGCGGCACGCGTCCCGCCGACTACGAGGCCCAGGTCTACGGCGGCGCCGACACCATGAAGGGTGAGGGCAAGCTGCGCTTCAATGTGGGCGAGCGCAACGTAGAGAAGGCGTGGGCACTGGTCGAGCAGTACGGGTTCTCGCTGACCAGCATCGATGTCGGCGGCGAGGAACCCAGGACCATCACGCTCGAGATGGTCTCGGGTGTCGTTCAACTCAAGCGCGGCGGTACCCACCTGCCCGCAGGCGGCCAGGCCGGAGGCATGCGATGACCCGCGTACTGATTGTCGATGATTCCGCCGTCGTGCGGCGCACCCTGACTGATCTTCTCACCGCCGGCGGTCTCAAGGTCATCGGCGCCGCGCCCGATCCGCTGTTCGCCTTCGAACGCATGAAGGCCGAGTGGCCCGACGTGATCGTGTTGGACGTGGAGATGCCGCGCATGGATGGCATCACCTTCTTGCAACGGGTGATGGCCGAGCGGCCGACGCCGGTCGTGATGTGCTCGACGCTGACCGAGAAGGGGGCCGAAACCACGATGCAGGCGCTCGCCGCTGGTGCCGTGGGCTTCGTCACCAAGCCCAAGCTCGGACTCAAGGGTTTTCTCGAGGATCGATCCAACGGGATCGTTCACGCGGTGCGCGCAGCCGCCCAGGCGAACATGCGCGCGTTGCCACGCGCGGCGCAGGCGCCCGGTGTGCGGGCCGGCGGCGGGGCGGTCGCGCCGGCGGCGATGCCGGTCCCGGGCTCGCCTGCCGCGCGGGAAGCGGTACGCTCCGCGAGCCAGGCCATGGCGACCACCACCGATCACGTGATCGCGATGGGGCTGTCGACGGGAGGCGTCCAGACGGTCGAAGCTGTCTTGCCGCGATTGCCGCGCACGGCGCCAGGCATGGTGATGGTGCAGCACATGCCGGCCAAGTTCACGGCGGGCCTGGCCTCGCGCCTCAATGCCCTGTGCGAGGTCGAGGTCGCCGAGGCCCGTGATGGCGACCGGGTGATCAACGGTCGTGTCCTGATCGCGCCGGGCGGCCGCCACATGCGGCTCAAGCGCAGCGGCGCGCAGTATGTCGTCGAGGTGTTCGACGCGCCGCTGTTCAATCATCACCGACCCTCGGTCGACGTGCTGTTCAAGTCGGTCGCGCAGTGCGCGGGCAGAAATGCGTCGGGCATCCTGATGACGGGCATGGGCGACGATGGTGCGCGCGGCCTGCTCGAGATGCGACGCGCGGGTGCGCGCACGGCCGCCCAGAACGAGGCGACCAGCGTGGTCTTCGGCATGCCCGCCGAGGCAATCAGAATCGGTGCCGCCGAGTCCGTATTGGCCCTGAACGACGTGCCGTCCTGGCTCGTCCGGGGCGATGGCGCGCGAGCGACGGGAGGCTGAGCCGAGATGTCGGAATCCAAGCGAGCACGCATCGAGGCGGTCCGGCGCCGGGTCGCGCGGGTGCTGCTGTTGCCGGGCGCCAGAGCGCTTGCGCGCATCGGCTTGTTCACCCGTCTAACCCTGCTGTGGACGATCGGCCTGGTGCTCTACGCGAGTCTCGTGCTGGCGGTCGTTCTCGATCACCGCGCGCAGGAGCGATCGGTGGCACTCAAGCTCGCCAGCGTGGCCCAGGTCGAGCGCTTCGGGCAATTGGAGTCGGCACTGTTGCGGCTTCGGGCCGATTTGCTCGGCCAGGGCGACAAGAGCATGCCCGACCCGCGCGAGATCGGTGCGGCACGCCGGCATGTCCATGAACTGGTCGACGCGATTCTGGCTGCCCAGACGGTCGACCGACGCGTGCCCGAGTTCGAGGCATTGTTCGAGGCCGTACGCGGCCACCTGGGCATTGGAACCGATCGCCGGGTGGATGCCGATGGGATAGACGCCGCCATCCACTCGCTGACCGCGGTTCGTGCCGAACTGATCCATGATGGCGCGTCGGCGATGTTCGCCTCTGGAGAATGGCTGGCGGCAATGGAACTGCTCAATGAGCGCTTGCCCACTGTCCGGCTGGGCGTAGCCGATCTCGTCGACCGCGCGCGCCATGGGCGCATTGATCGTTACACGCACTCGTCCAGCGGCACGCAGGGATTGGGCGTCGAGGAGCAAATCGGCGTGATCGCGTACAGCGCGCGGAACATTGCATTCGAACTCGACGTGCTCTCGCACTACACCGGCGAGCGTCCAAGCGGGTGGGAAGGGCTGTTGGTCCAGGTGCGTGAATTCGTCGACCGCGGGCGACGAGGCGACGGTTCGCCCAAGGCCGCTGGCCGATCGGCGTTCGTCTCGCTCGGCGATCGAATCCTCACGGCGGCGGACGAACAATCGGCCAAGCTCGCCGCGCTGATCAGCCGACGCCTCCAGGAATCGGGCGCCTCGCTGACGCTGACCTGGCGCGTCAAGCTCGTTGCGCTCGGATCCGGGTTGCTCCTGCTCGTGCTTTTCTGTGGCATCGTCGATACCAGCGTGCGGCGCACCCTGACGCGTCTGGACGCCCGGCTGGGCGCGCTGACCGATGGCGATCTCGCCTCGAACTGGCCCACCGACGGCAATGACGAACTCGCGCAGATCGGTACTCGGCTCAAGGGGGTCGGCGAGCGCTTCTCGTCGGTGGTCGCGCATGTGCGCGCCGGCGCTGGCGAAGTCGACATCGTCGGAACACGCCTTGCCGAAACCTCGGGCGCCTTGTCCGACAAGGCCGGGATCCAGGTGGCTTCGATCAAGCAGACCAGCCAGGCGCTGCACCAGCTGAGCTCGTCGTTGCAACGCCAGACCGAGTCCATCCGCGGCGCGAGCAGCACGGCGGAGCGCTTGCGCTTCGCATCCGATGAGTGCGTGCAGCTTTCGGTCGACGCCGCCAGCGCGGCGGGGCAGATCTCCGGCGCGACCGAGCGGATTCGAGACGTCGTCTCGCTGATCGAGGACATCGCCTTCCAGACCAACATGGTCTCGCTCAATGCGGCGATCGAGGCCTCGCGCGCCGGCATCGCGGGCAAGGGCTTCGCCGTCGTGGCCCGCGAGGTGCGCAAACTGGCGCAGCGCTCCGCGCAGGCGGCCGGCGAGATCGCCGAGCTGGCTGCGACCTCCGCCAGTTCGGCCCAGTCCAGCATGCGTCGAGCCGCCGACGTCCAGGACAAGCTGGGCCAGCTCAGCGGCACGGCGACGTCGCTTGCAGGCGAAATCCTGTCCGTGGTCACGGCCTCCGAAGACAGCAGCGCCGTGCTGGCGCAGGCTGGCGGGACGCTCGAGTCGGCGGTCGGCAGTTCGGCCGAGACCCTGACACTGATCCATGATGCGAAAGCACAGATCTCCACCGTCAGGGAAAGGGCTCGAAGCCTGTCCGCGTCGGTCTACACGATCCGTCTCGCCCACGGCAGCGCAGACGAGGCCGAGGCGATGTGCCGCCGGGCTGCCGAAACCCTGGAGCGACTGGGCCTCGAGCGCGGACTCGCCTATCTTGCACAACCCGAAGCGGAATTCGTCGACCGCGATCTGCGAGTGGTCGGATTCTCGCGCGACGGCGTCGTGCATCTCCACACGGCCGACCCTGGCATGGTCGGCTCACCCCTGCCTCCACTCGAGACCTTCGATGGCGACGATGTCACCGAGACCTGCTGGAAGATCGCCGACGACGCGGGCGAGGGTTGGGTGCAGTACTTCTATCCCGATCGCGCCACGCTCAAGACGATCGAGAAGGCCGGCTTCATCATCAAGGTCGATGACAACCTGGTGCTGATCTGCGGCAGCTATTTGCGCGACGCCTAGCGGCTCCCGGCGCCACCTGGCGGGCGCCGGCGATAGATGCCCCAGCCCTCGCTGAGCATCACGACCTCATCGTGCTGATTCAGTACTTCCTGGCGCAGTCGGATCGAACCGCGGTCGGGCTTTGATCGCGATGGTCGCGATTCCAGAACGGTGACTCGTACGCGTAGTCGATCGCCCGGGCGCACCGGGGCCGGCCAGCGAAGCGAATCGAGGCCGGGCGAGCCCATGCTGGCATGCTCGGAGATGAAGTGCTCGACCAGCATTCGCATCGCGATCGAACAAGTCATCCAGCCGCTGGCGATCAGGCCCCCGAAGGGGGACCGGCGCGCCGCATCCGCGTCCACATGAAAGGGCTGCGGGTCGTAGCGACGCGCGAAAGCCACGATTTCCTCTTCGCTCACCTGGTGGTCGCCGAATTCGGCGGTCTCGCCTTCGAGGTAGTCCTCGAACCAGCGCTGTCGGTAGTCGTGATCCATCTCGATCGTCCGTTCGGAATGAGTTCAGGCGTCCGCTCGCGCGTGCATGCGCGGCGGATACATGCGATGCTAGCGCGCTCCCAGGTTACAGGGGGGCGCCGAGTCCTGGCCGGGCTCGAACGCGCAGGAAGATGAACGAGCTTCGAATCGACAAATGGCTGTGGGCCGCGCGCTTTTTCAAGACACGCGGACTGGCGCAGACCGCGATCGAGAATGGGCGTGTCCTGGTCGGGTCCGAGCGCCCGAAGGCTTCGCGCAACGTGCGACCGGGCGATTCCCTGTTGGTCAGGCAGACCGACGACTGGCGCGAGATCCGCGTCCTGGGCCTGTCCGACAAGCGTGGCCCCGCATCGATCGCCCAGCAACTGTATGTCGAGACCGATGATTCCCGCGCGCGGCGTGAGGCGGCGGCCGAGCGGCGTCGGCTTTCTCCGGAGCCATTGCGAGCGGCCGGTGAGGGCCGACCGACCAAGCGAGACCGCCGGGTGATCGAACGCCTTTTCCAGGACGATGACCGGTGACATCGGCCGACGCGCCGACAGTGCTCGTGACCGGTGGCGCGCGCGGGATCGGCGCTGCCGTCTCACGCCGGCTCGCCGGCGCAGGTCGTCGCGTCGTGATCTGCTATCGAGCCGACGATGCCGCGGCGGGGGCGCTGGTCGACGCCATTCAAAGCAAGGGCGGGTCTGCGCTCGCGCTCCGGGCCGACGTGGCCAGCGAGGCCGATGTGCAAGCCTTGTTCGATCGGATCGACGCCGAGTACGGCCGGCTCGACGGCCTGGTCAACAACGCGGGCGTCGTGGCGCCCGGGGCACGTGTCGAGACTCTCACCTGCGAGCGACTCGAGCGGATTTTCGCGGTCAATGTGATCGGCAGCTTCCTGTGCGCCGGCCAGGCGGTGCGACGCATGTCCAGCCGACGCGGGGGCCGCGGTGGCGCGATCGTGAACATCTCGTCGATCGCGGCGCGCCTGGGCTCGGCCGGCGAGTATGTCGATTACGCGGCGTCCAAGGCCGCGATCGATACCCTGACGATCGGCCTCGCGCGCGAAGTGGCCGAGGAGGGCATTCGGGTCAACGCGGTCCGGCCGGGCTTCACCCTGACCGAGATCCATGCCAACAACGGGTCGCCGGGCCGGGTCGAGCGGCTGGCGGGGACAGTGCCGATGAAGCGCGGCGCCTCGCCCGACGAGATCGCCGCCGCGGTCGCGTGGCTCTTGTCCGACGAGGCCTCCTACGTGACCGGCGCCTTGCTCGACGTCGGGGGTGGTCGCTGACCGACCTTCATCGTATCGGGCAAGCCGAGGTCACGCCCCGGTCGGGTATCTCGACGCAGCCTGCTAGGGCTTCGATGTCGCCGGTGGCTGACGATCGCCGCGCGAAAGGATGTAGGTCAGCCCGCTCGATAGCGCCGACAGCGCCCAGAAGATCAGGAACCCGACGGTATAGGCCGCCTCGCGGTTGTCGCCCAGGTGGATGCCCACGATGGTCAGTTCGTGCGGGTCGACCATCGAGAAAACGACCCCCTCGGCCAGGATCGCGACCAGGAACGCGGGCCAGAGCACCTGCATCATCAGCCGTCCTGCGGGGCGCTCGCCGATCGGCGTGGTCGGCTCCTCCTGGTAGAACTCCGGATCGTCCCCGGCCGGTTGTCCGGGGGCTCCTGCATGCGACTGTGTCATCGTCCTGCCTCGATCGTCGTGGTCGACACACCGCCGGCCAGCCGGCCAACCAGCCGCCAGCCTCCGCGCGGATCCTCGATGTGCAAGGTCCATTGACCTTCGCCCGGTAGCGACTGTCCCGGCGCGACATAGGCGCCATCGCCCACTTGCCGCGCATCGAAGCTGCGATCCAGGGGCGCCAGCGTCGCATGCACCAGGCGCACGCTCAGGCGTCCGGGCCACTCGAAGGCCTGAGCGCCCGGTTTGGCCTGGAGATCGAATCGCAACCCATCGGGGGCATCGAGCACCGTGGCTCGAAGGCCCAGCCGGCGCGCGGCGGCATCGCGCTCGAGTTGGCGGTTGATCGCCTTGCCTTCCTTGTAGTAGTCGTCGACGACGAGCGTGTCGCTCGTGCGCGCCGCCAGCCAGAGCGTGATGAACCCCGCGACGACGGCCGTCGCGGGCAGCGCGATCAGCATCCAGGGCCAGAACTGTCGGTACCAGGGCGGTTGAGCGTTGTCCGGCATCGTGGCTTCCATCGGTTGTCTCCTGCCCGCGCCGCTAGCGAGGAATGTAGAAGGTCGACTTCTCACGCACCGAAGTCGACGGATCGCTGCGTGCATGGATCTCGAAGAATACCGGGTTCGTGCCCGCGTGACCGTGGCCCGGCTTGAGGCGAACCCGAACGGCCACCAGGCGATTGCCTGCGGCGGCCACCTCGATTTCTTTCTCGGAGTCGACGAACAAGGTGTCGAGCCCGCCCACCGAGATCACGAAGCGTTTCGGGACTTCCGCGCTGTTGATGAATTGCAGGCGGTAGACGTTCTCGATCATGCCGTCCTCGACCTCGCGCCCCAGCGCGCCTCGGTCACGAATGACATCGACCTTGAATGGCGTGCGCAACGCCATGTGCGTGAACAGCGCCACCGTCACCAGGGCGAGGATCGACATGTAGACGATGACCCGGGGGCGCAAGACGCGGTGCAGCAGCCGGTCGCGGTTCCAGTGATTCTTGAGCCCGTTCTCGGTGTCGTAGCGCACCAGGCCGCGCGGGTAGCCCATCTTGTCCATCACGCGGTCGCAGGCGTCGATACAGCTCGCGCAGCCGATGCACTCGTACTGCAGGCCGTCACGGATGTCGATGCCGGTCGGACATACCTCAACGCATAGTCCGCAATCGATGCAGTCGCCCAGGCCCAGTGCCTTGGGGTCGGCCTTGCGGCCACGCGTGCCACGCGGATCGCCGCGATCGGCGTCGTAGGTGATGATCAGGGTGTCCTTGTCGAACATCGCGCTCTGGAAGCGCGCATACGGACACATGTACTTGCACACCTGCTCGCGCATGAAGCCCGCATTGCCCCAGGTCGCGAAGCCGTAGAACAGGATCCAGAAGGTCTGCCAGGGGCCGAGCGCACCCGAGACCACTTCGCCCGCCAGCGAGCGGATCGGCGTGAAATAGCCGATGAAGGTGAAGCCGGTCCACAGGGCGATGGCAACCCAGGCCGAGTGCTTGGCGGCCTTCAGGCCGAGC
>JACKLP010000021.1 GCA_024235875.1 Burkholderiaceae bacterium
GAACTCGAATACGCCGACTGGGCCGTTCCAGACGATGGTGCCCGCCTCTCGAAGCTGCGCGGCCAGGGTCGCAGCCGTCCTGGGGCCGATGTCGAGAATCAAGTCGTCGTCGGCGACATCGGTCGCATCCTTGATCTGCGCGGGCGCGTCGGCGGCAAAGGTCTTCGCACAGACGACGTCGACGGGAACCGGCACTTCGGCGCCGCGCTCGGCCATCATCTGCATGATGCCGCGCGCCTCGTCGACCAGATCGGGTTCGGCAAGCGACTTGCCGATCGGCAGGCCATTGGCGGCCATGAAGGTGTTGGCGATGCCACCACCGACGATCATGCGATCGACCTTGGAGGCCAGCGACTTGAGGATCGTCAGCTTGGTCGAGACCTTGGAACCCGCGACGATCGCCACCAGCGGGCGCGCCGGGGCATTCAGGGCACGGCCCAGCGCATCGAGTTCGGCCGCCAGCAAGGGGCCGGCGCAGGCGATCGGTGCGAACCGGGCGATTCCGTGCGTGGTGGCCTCCGCCCGATGCGCGGTGCCGAAGGCGTCGTTGACATAGATATCGCACAGGGCGGCCATCCGTCGCGCGAGCGCCTCGTCGTTCTTCTTCTCGCCCACATTGCCGCGGCAATTCTCGAGCAGGACCACCTCGCCGGGCGCGACCTCGAAGCCGCCGTCGACCCAGTTCGCGACGAGCCGCACCGGCCTGCCGAGCAGCTTGCCCAGCCGCTCGGCAACCGGGGCCAGCGAGTCGGCCGGCGTCAACGCCCCCTCCTTGGGTCGTCCAAGATGAGACGTGACCATGACGGCCGCACCGGCCGCGATGCAATGCTCGATCGCCGGCAATGACGCGCGGATACGGGTGTCGTCGGTAATCGCGCCGCCATCGTCCTGAGGAACGTTCAGGTCGGCGCGAATGAAGACCTTGCGGCCCGCCAGTGACTGCTCGGTCAGTCGCTTGAATTGCATGGAAGTCGGCACCTCGGGATAGGCCGGGCGGCGCTCACGGCGCGGCCCGCGGAATGGACACGCCGACTATTGTAGGCCCGGCATGAGCGCTCTCTCGTGCGGAAACACGCGTCCGGGCCGGGAACCATGCGACTCGTGCGCCGCCCGTTCGCCAACGGGCGCCGTTCATCGCGTGCCTTCAATTTTCTCTCGTCTCATCCGATCTGACCCATGGCCGGACACGCGTCGCCGTTGCCGGCATCGATGCGCCGCGACGGCACGCGAGCCTCCTTTCGCAGGCGACCAAGGCTTGCGCCGATCGAGCCGGCGCATCCCGCCCAACGGACTGTTGATGAAAGTACTGATCGTCGATGACAACCCGGTGAACCAGACGCTGATGTCGCGACTGGTGGAGCGCGACTGCGGCGCCGCGACGGTTTGCGCGGGCGACGGGCCGAGCGGGCTCGCAGCCTTCTCGGCCAATGATCCCGATGTCGTCGTCGTCGACTACATGATGCCGGGCATGGACGGCGTCGAGTTCATCGGCCGGGTCAGGACCGACCCCGGCAGCCTGGACGTGCCGATCCTGATGGTCACTGCCGATGGCGATCGCCAGCTTCGGCATCGGGCATTGCGCGGTGGTGCAACGGACTTCCTCACCAAGCCCGTGGACCCGGAGGAGTTCGGTGCGCGGGTCGGCAACATGCTGCGACTCAGCGACGCCCAGCGAGCCTTGCGCCGGCAGAACGAGACCCTGGCAGAGAAGGTCGAGCGGGCGACCGCCGGCATCATCCGGGCCGAGCGCGAGACGCTGTGGTGCCTGGCACGGGTCGCCGAGTGCCGGGACCCGGAAACCGGCAGCCACGTCGTCCGGATGGCGCACTACTCGAAGCTGATCGCCGAGGCGCTCGAACTGCCGAGCGAACTGTGCGAGCGAATCTTCCAGGCCGCACCGCTGCACGACGTCGGAAAGATCAGCACGCCTGACGGCATCCTGCTCAAGCCGGGGCGGCTCACGGAAGAAGAGTTCATCGTGATGAAACAGCATTGCGAGGCCGGCTGGAAGATCCTGCATGAACACAGCTCGCCGGTGCTTCGCCTTGGCGCCGAGATCGCGCTCGCCCACCACGAGAAGTACGACGGCAGCGGCTATCCCAACGGCCTGGCCGCCGACGCCATTCCGCTTCACGGTCGCATCGTCGCAGTCGCCGACGTCTTCGATGCACTGGTCTCGCCTCGGCCCTACAAGCGCGCCTGGTCGGCTGTCGACGCGCGCGCCTACCTCGAGGACGGGCGCGGCGGACATTTCGACCCAAGCTGTGTCGACGCCTTCCTCGGGCGATGGGCCGAGGTCGAATCGATTCGGGAGAGTCACCCAGATGAAACCGACTGAAACCGCGCTCGGGCGCCGACGCCTGGCAGTCGGCCTGAGCGCCGGGGCCGCCCTGTTGGCAGGCCTTGGACACTGGTCCCCGGCACGCGCGGCGTCGAGCCGGGCGCCCCTTCGGCTCCTGGTCGTACCCCAGTTCCCGGCCACCGTGATTCAAGGCGCATGGTCACCCTTGATCGAAGCCGTAGGCAGCCTGGCCGGCCAGGCGATCGAGTTGCAATACGCGCCCTCGATCCCCGAGTTCGAGACGCGTTTCCTGGCGGGCGAGCCGGACCTGGTCTTCCTGAACCCATACCACATGGTCCAGGCCCGGCGCAGCGCAGGCTACCGGCCGCTGGTGCGGGACGGATCCCGCCTGCTTCGCGGCATCCTCGTCGCGCAGAACGATGGGCCGATCGGCTCGGTGCGCGACCTCGACGGTCATCACGTGGCCTTTCCGGCACCCAATGCATTCGGCGCATCGCTCTACATGCGCGCGCTCCTGGCCGAGAACGAACATATCGACATCGTGCCCGAATACGTACGCACACACGCGAACGCCTACCTGCATGTGCTGCTCGGGCGAGCCGCCGCCGCCGGCGGCATTCGCGCCACGCTGGGGCGCGAGCAACCCTCGGTGCGAGACCGGCTCCGCGTGATCTACGAGACCCCGGGCGCGCAACCACATCCACTCGCCGCGCATCCCCGCGTGCCGGCAGAGATCGCGTCTCGCATCGCCACGGCCCTGGTCGACATCGGCAAGCACCGTCCGGACCTGCTGCGACCCACGACCCTGAACCGCCCCGTCGCGGCCGATTACGAGAACGACTACGCGCCGCTCGAAAAGCTGGGCCTGGAGCGTTACGTCGTGAAGGGAGACGATTGAATGGCCAGCGCCTCGACCGACCAGCGTCGCATTTCCTTGTGGCCGCGCGGGATGCTGCATCAGATGATGCTTGGCGTCGTGTTGATCATCGGCTTGTCGATCACCGGCTTCGGCGCCTACATGGCACGCGAGCAAAGCCGGCTGGTCGAAGACTCGCTGCGCACCCAGGCCGACGCGGCCGCCAGCTTCGTGGCCACCGGCGCCGCGATGCCGCTGCTGACCGAGCAGTACGCCGAGCTCGGTGAACTGATGCACCGGTTCGCCGCCTTTCCCGGCTTGCTGAGCATCGACATCGTCGATCGCCGCGGCGTCGCCGTGGCTCGGGTGGTCAGCGGCGCCGAGGGGTTCCGGGAAGTCCATTTCCCCGGTGAAAAACTCGCACCGCCGGCCGAGGTGCTGCGAGACGGCGCGACCACGGCCCGCTCGGTCGGCCCGGAGTGGCTCGATGTCTGGCGTGCGGTCGGCGGCGTGCCGCCCGCGGGCTGGGTCAGGGTGCGCTTCAGCCTGGATCTCGCGACTGACGTGCGCCGCCACCTGATCGCTGGCACCCTGCTCGCCGGGCTGCTCGCCGTGATGCTCGCCGCGGGATTCTCCCTGTTCGCATTGCGACCCGCCACGCATCGCGTGCGCCGGCTCACCGAGTTCGCCAACCGTCTCGACGCGGATTTCGGCGCGCAGACCCGGCTCGAACCACTGTGTACGGAACTCGACGAGCTTGCCGGCGCCTTGAACCGCGCGTCCGAGCGACTCGCAACGCAACATGCCGAGGTCGTGCTCAGCGAGCATCGAATGCGCGCATTGCACGATTCGGCGCTCGACTGCGTGGTGACGATCGACTCGCAAGGCAAGATCGTCGAGTTCAATCCATCGGCCGAGCGAAGCTTCGGCTATGCGCGCGAACAGGTCATCGGAGAACGAATCGACACCCTGCTGCTGCCCGAGCGTTACCGGGAACCCTACCGCGCCGGACTGCAACGCAGCCTTGCCGGCGCAACGGAATCGGTCGACGGCATCCGCGTCGAACTCGAGCTACTCCACCAAAGCGGCGAGGAAATTCCGGTCGAGGCCGGCATCTCCTTGATCGAAGTCGACGGCGAGCAGCTCTTTACCGCCTATCTGCGCGACATCCGCGATCAGCGCTCCGCCCAGATCGCGATGCGAGAGGCGAAGGAAGTCGCCGAGTCCGCCAACCAGGCCAAGAGCGACTTCCTGGCGAACATGAGCCATGAGATCCGCACGCCACTCAACGGCATGATCGGGATGACCGAGCTGGCGCTCGACAGCAGTCCGAGCAGTGAGATCCGCGACTACCTCGAAACCGCCAAGCGCAGTGCCGAAGCACTGATGGCCGTGGTCGACGACGTGCTCGACTTCTCGAAGATCGAAGCCGGTCGAATGCGGCTCGAGAATGTTCCGTTCTCCTTGCGAGAAGAGGTGGAGAGCCTGCTGCGACCACTCGCCGCACAGGCACATGCCAAGGGACTGGACCTGATCTGCGATTTCGACGACGACTTGCCCGATCGCCTGGTCGGCGATCCCGTTCGCATCGGACAGATCCTGATCAATCTGGTCGGCAACGCCATCAAGTTCACCGGCCAGGGCGAAGTGCTCGTGCGTGCACGCGCGGCAGAGGTACACGACGCCTCGGTCACGCTCGAGTTCCTGGTACGCGACACCGGCATCGGCATCCCACCGGACAAGCAGGCCGTGATCTTCGACGCCTTCGCCCAGGCCGACAGCTCGACCACGCGCAAGTTCGGGGGAACCGGGCTCGGCCTGGCGATCTGCCGGCGACTGTCGGCCTTGATGAACGGCGGCTTGTCGGTCCAGAGCCGTCCCGGCTTCGGAACCACGTTCACCGTGACGCTGGTCTGCGGTTGCGACGGCGTGGAACTGCTTGGTCCGCCGAGCGTCGATCTGGCCGAACGACGCCTGCTCTATGTCGACCCCAACCCCGACTGCCAGGCCCTGGTGCGCAGCGCGACCGGGAAGTCGGGTGCGATCGCCGTCTTCGCCGACGACGTTGCCGCGGCACGACGCATCCTGCGCCAGGGCCGTGCCCAGTTCGACATCGTCGCCTTCGATGCACGCAGTCTGGAAGCCGCCGAGACCCCCGAGGAGCCGACCTCGCTACGCGCCGAGAGTGCTGGCGAGCTCGTCTCCGAAATCGGCGCCGCGCACGTGATCGTGGCATCCGCGGCCCACCGCCTTGTGCGCGATCGCAGGTTGTGCGAGGCCAACGACTGGCCACATGCCGTGGTCAAGCCGGTGACGGCGGCGGGCTGGCTTCGCGTGCTTGCCGCCGCCGCCTTGCCCACGAGCTTCGACGACGGCCTCGACGAGGTACGCACGCCGATGGCGAGCGACAGCGATCCCCTGATGCTGCTGCTGGTCGAGGACAATCCGGTCAACCAGCAGGTCGCGACCCGGATGCTCGAGCGCGCGGGTCACACGGTCGTCGTGGCCGAGAACGGCCGCGAGGGTATCGATGCGGTGATGTCGGCACGCGAGCCTTTCGACGCGATCCTGATGGACGTGCAGATGCCGGTCATGGGTGGCATCGCCGCCACCCGTGCGATCCGCGAGCACGAGGGCGAGCTGGCACGCCACGGCCTGCCCCACCGGCACACGCCGATCATTGCAATGACGGCGCGTGCGATGCAAGGCGATCGCGACCTCTGCCTGGAAGCCGGCATGGACGACTATGTCAGCAAGCCGATCCGGCCACAATCCCTGTTCCAGGCGCTCGACCGCCTGACCCGCGATCGCGAGCCCAGGCCTCCCGTCGACGTCACGAGCGAGCAGGCGGCACTTCCGGATACGCTGCCTCGGGGCATCGACACCCGGTTCGACCGCGAGGTAGCACTCGGGGTCTTCGGCAACGACGAGGACCTGCTCGTCCATATCTCCGAGCTGATCCGACGCAACACGCCGCCGATGCTCGCTCGGCTCGGACAGGCGATGGCCGATGGCGACTTCGAGCAGGTCGGCTTCCAGGCCCACACGATCAAGGGATCGTTGAGCTCGGTTGGCGCCAAGCGTGCCAGTGCGCTGGCGGGACAGATCGAGACGCAGGCGAACGCGGGCGACGCGTCGCGGTTTCCCGAGCTGTTCAGGAAGCTGGAGCAGGCCTACGAAGAGGTTTCGGCAGCGCTCGCCTGAGAAAAGGAAACGGCGCCTCGCGAGGCGCCGTTTTCACGTCGGCCGGCGTCGCGCCCGGCGGCGCGCCCGACCCCGTGGACCAATCACTTGGCGTTCATCAGCGCGACGGTCGTGTCGAGCATCCGGTTCGAGAATCCCCACTCGTTGTCGTACCAGCTGCTGACCTTGACCAGCCGCCCCGAGACCTTGGTCAAGGTCGAGTCGTAGGTGCTCGATGCCGGGTTGTGGTTGAAGTCGACCGAGACGAGCGGGCCCTCGTTGTAGTCGAGCACGCCCTTGAGCGGACCTTCCGATGCCGCGCGAAGAATCGAGTTGACCTCATCGACCGTGGTGTCGCGCGCCGCCACGAAGGACAGGTCGACCAGCGAAACATTGATCGTGGGCACCCGAATCGCGAATCCGTCGAGCCGACCGTTGAGTTCGGGAAGCACCAGGCCGACCGCCGCGGCCGCGCCGGTCTTGGTCGGGATCATCGACGACGTCGCCGAACGCGCGCGGCGCAGGTCCTCGTGGTAGACATCGGTGAGGACCTGGTCGTTCGTGTACGCGTGGACCGTGGTCATCAGGCCGTTGACGACGCCGATCGAATCGTGCAACGGCTTGACCAGCGGCGCGAGGCAGTTGGTCGTGCAGGAGGCATTCGAGATCACCTCGTCAGCGGCCTTGAGCACGCCGTGGTTGACGCCATAGACCACCGTCGCGTCGACGTCCTTGCCGCCCGGCGCCGAGATCACGACCTTCTTCGCACCACCCTTCAGGTGCGCCGAGGCTGCCGCCTTGCTCGTAAAGAAGCCCGTGCACTCGAGCACCACGTCGACGTTGAGCTCGCCCCACGGCAGCTCGGCCGGGTTGCGCTGGGCCAGGACGCGGATCCGATCGCCATTGACCACGATCGAATCGCCGTCGACCGCGACCGTGCCGGGGAACTTGCCGTGGGCCGTGTCGTACTGTGTCAGATGGGCGTTCGTGTTCCCATTGCCCAGGTCGTTGATCGCCACGATCTCGATCGGATGCTTCTTGCCGCCCTCGTAGTGCGCACGCAGTACGTTGCGGCCGATCCGTCCGTAGCCATTGATCGCAACCCGAATGGTCATGTCTGGTCCCCTGTCGATGAAGATGATCCGTTTCGACCGGTCGTCATCAATCCACGACCGGAATTACTCGAGCCCGTCGGCCACGATGCGCTCACGCGAGCGCGGCTTCGACCGTATCCGCGACATTCGCGGCCGTGAAGCCGAAATGCTCGAACAACTGCCCACCGGGCGCCGATTCGCCGTAGCGGTCGATACCCACCACGGCCGCACAACCGTACTTCCACCAGAAATCGGTGACGCCAGCCTCGACCGCGACGCGCGGCAGATTCTGCGGCAGGACATTGGCCTTGTATGTGACATCCTGCCGGTCGAATACCGTGGTCGACGGCATCGAGACCACGCGCACGGCGATCGAGCGTGCAGCCAGCAACTCGCGGGCCGCCATCGCGATCGAGAGCTCGGAGCCGGTGGCGATGATCACCGCCTGGGCTTCCGCCGCATCGCGAACGACATAGGCGCCCCGTCGGATGGACTCGACCTGGGTCTGGGACCGGGTCACGTAGGGCATGGCCTGGCGCGACAGCAACAATGCGCTCGGTCCGTCGTTTCGCTCGACCGCATGGTTCCACGCGATCGCGGTCTCGACCGGATCGCCGGGTCGCCAGACATCGAGCCCGGGAATCAGCCGCAAGCTCGCCGCATGTTCCACCGATTGGTGGGTCGGACCGTCCTCGCCCAGGCCGATCGAGTCGTGCGTGAACACGTGGATCACGCGCTGCTTCATCAACGCGGCCATCCGGATCGCGTTGCGCGAGTAGTCGGAGAAGGTCAGGAAGGTGCCACCGTAGGGCACGAAACCCCCATGCAGCGCGAGACCGTTCATGATCGCGGCCATGCCGAATTCGCGCACGCCGTAGTTGATGTGACGCCCCCCCGTCGGTCCGCGTTCGCCCGGGCGCATCGCGCCCGCGCCCGGAAAGTCGGTCAGGTTCGAACCGGTCAGGTCCGCCGAGCCACCGATCAGCTCCGGCATCGCGGGCCCGAATTGCGCGAGCACGTTCTCTGAGGCCTTTCGAGTCGCAATCGATTCGCGGCGCGCATCGGCTTGCGCAAGCAGCGCGTCGAGGGCGTCGTCGAGCGCGGCCGGCATGTCCCCGCGCATGCGTCGCTCGAACTCGGCCGCGAGCGACGAATGGCGCTCGCGGTATTTCGCCATCGTCTCTTCCCAGGCGGCCTGAGCGCTGGCACCCCGCTCGCGGCCGTCCCAGGCCTGCCGGACTTCGGCAGGGATCTCGAACTCGGGCTCGCTCCAGCCGATCGCCGCCCGGGTCGCCGCGATCTCGGTGTCACCGAGCGGTTCACCATGGGCCTTGGCGCTTCCGGCCCGACCCGGCGAACCGCGACCGATCTGCGTCCGACATTGGATCAGGGTCGGGGCGAAGCGGCCGTCACGCCCTTCGCGCGCCCATCGACTGGCCGAATCGATCGCCTGCCCGAGCGCCCAGCTGTCATGTCCATCGACATTCGCGATGACATGCCAGCCGTAGGCCCTGAAACGCTCGACCGTGTCATCGGCAAACCAGTTGCGCACGTCGCCATCGATCGAAATCTGGTTGTCGTCGTAGAGGACGATCAGTCGCGACAGCCGCCAGGTACCGGCCAGCGAGCAGGCTTCGTGGGAGATCCCCTCCATCAGGCAACCATCGCCGGCAAACGCCCAGGTCAGGTGGTCGACGATCTCGAGGTCGTCGCGATTGAACTCTTCGGCCAGCCGGCGCTCGGCGAGCGCGAAGCCCACGGCGTTGGCCAGCCCCTGACCGAGTGGGCCGGTCGTGGTCTCGACACCGGGGGTGATCCCGACTTCCGGATGACCCGGTGTCTTCGAATGCAGCTGGCGAAAGGCCTTCAGGTCGTCGATGTCGAGCGCATAACCCGTGAGGTGTAGCAGCGAATAGAGCAGCATCGACCCGTGGCCATTGGAAAGCACGAAGCGATCGCGATCGGGCCATTGCGGGTCGGCCGGATTGTGTCGGAGCTTGTCACCCCATAGCGCCACCGCGATCTCGGCCATTCCCATCGGCGCGCCTGGGTGCCCCGAACGGGCGCGCTGGACGGAATCCATGGTCAGCGCCCGGATCGCGTTCGCCATTCGGACAGACAGGCTGGGATCGGCTCCGGCCTCGCTCGTCGACGATCGCGCACTGGCGCTTGCCGCAGTGGTTTCGGACTGGCGCGAGGCGGGTTCGGGGTTCATTGGAAGCTGCCCTTGGAAAACCCATAATTCTAGCAAAACAGCCACTTGGCGGCGGCTTGAACCCGGCGAGCATCTGTTCAGTGCTATACTGGCCGGCTTTTACGCGCTTAGCCGGGCCCAAGCGATTCGCGGGTTCGATGGCATGCCATGTTCCGTTGCGCGCAGCGACTCGTCGCTGCCAGCGGGGAACGCGAACCGCGCGCCGCCTGGCACGACAATTGATCCAGACGGACGCGCGTACCGGGCCCGACGGGCCGCGAACGTTTCGCAAAGCGGCCGAGGCCGTCGCGATGCCTTGCGAGCCGGGGTTCGGGTTGGTTGTGGGAGTCCCCTCGACTGTGGTCGGGGACATTTCCGCTGATCTGGGGTTTTGGGGCCGTTCCCTTAGGGGTCGGGCTTCCGTTCACTGACTGGGTTGGTACGAAATGCAAGGACTGCATCTCACCGCTGACTTGTACGGATGCGGCTGCGATAAGGACCTTCTGATCCAAGCGGGCAAGCTCGAAGTACTTTGCCGACAGGCAGTGCTCGATGCCGGCCTGACGATCGTCGACGAGAAGTTCTTCACCTTTCCGGACTACGAGGGGGAGCCGGGTGGCGTGACGGGCGCGGTATTGCTCGCCGAATCACACCTGGCCTTGCACACGTGGCCCGAGCGTGCCGGCGTCACGCTCGATGTCTACGTCTGCAACTTCTCCACCGACAACTCGCACAAGGCCGAGCAATTGCTCGATGCGTTGATCGTCGCGTTCGAACCGAAGCACCAGGGCACGAACAGGATCCTGCGTGGCTCGGCCGACCCCGAGCAGATGTCCGATGAACTGCTGCTCGAGCCGCTCAATGAAAACGCGGCCTACGGTTTCCGGGCCCGCCGACGGCTCGAGACCCGCCAGAGCCCCTACCAGCTCGTCGAGGTGTTCGACACCCCGCAGTTCGGCAAGTTGTTCCGGCTCGACGGCTGCTACATGACCTCGGAGAAGGACGAGTTCTTCTATCACGAGGCGATGATCCACCCTGCCGCGATCACGCACGACTCGCCCTCGTCGGCCCTGGTCATCGGCGGCGGTGACGGCGGCTCGAGCGAAGAGCTGCTGAAGCACCCCTCCATGCAGCGGGTGGTGATGGCCGAGCTCGATCCGGTCGTCATCGATGTCGCCCGCCAGTACCTGGCGCAGGTGCATCACGGTGTCTTCGACGATCCGCGCCTGGAGGTCCACATCGGCGACGGATGGGAATTCGTCGAGAAGACCCATGAGCAGTTCGACATGGTCGTGCTCGACCTGACCGATCCGGACACACCGGCGCATCGTCTCTACACGCCGGCCTTCTTTTCGCTCGTCAAGCGCGTGATGCGCCCGGGCGCCGCCCTGACCCTGCACATCGGCACGCCGGTCTTCAAGCCCGAGACGGTCCGAAGAATCGTCGAGGGGCTGCGCTCGGTGTTCTCGGTCGTGCGTCCGATGGGTGTCTATATCCCGCTCTACGGGACCTACTGGGGCCTGGCCTGCGCGTCGGACAGTCTCGACCCACTTGCGCTCGATTGCGACACCGTCGAGGCAAGGATCGTCGAACGCCGGCTCGGCGAGCTCCAGTATTACAACGGCGACACCCATCGCGCGCTGTTCGCCTTGCCCAACTACTACCGCAAGGTCGTCGGCCGCTGACGCCGGCGCCGCGCCCGGCCGGCGGACCGCTCACATGACGCCACGGCTCCATGTCGCGCCGCCGGCGCTCGGCGCGTCGCGAATCGTTCTGGACGCCGCCGACAGCCACTACGTGCTCGGCGTCCTGCGGCTTCGCGCGGGCGCAACGATCGAATTGTTCGACGGTGTCGGCGGCCGCTATCGGGCGGTCCTGTGCGTCGATGGCCGCCGCCAGGCAGCGCTCGAGGCGATCGAGCCCTTGCGAAAGACGCCTCGCTCGGCGTTGCAGCTCAGCCTGGCACAGGGCATCGCCCAAGGCGAGCGCATGGACCTGGTGATCGAGAAAGCGACCGAGCTGGGGGTCTCGGCGATCGTGCCGCTGCGCACCCGGCGCAGCGCGGTCAAGCTCGACGACGCCCGGGCTCAACGCCGTCACGCCCATTGGCGGCGCGTCGCGGCCGCGGCCTGCATGCAATGCGGCCAGGACTGGCTGCCCGACGTGAGCCCGCCCCTCGCGCTGACCCAGTGGCTCGACATGCTGCCACCGGCCAGCACGCATGGCTGGCGCCTGATGCTGGATCCGGGCGCCCCCCTGGCGCTGTCGTCGCTCGATTTCGGGGCATCGCGCGCGCAAGCGCGAGAGCTGGTCGTGACGGTGGGCCCGGAATCCGGTCTCGACGACGCCGAGACGGCGACCCTCGTTGCCGCTGGCTTCGTTCGGGTGAGCCTGGGCCCACGGGTGCTGCGCACCGAAACCGCGGGGCTCGCCGCGGCGGCCGCATTGCAGGCACTGATCGGCGATTTCTGATCGACGGGTGTTCCCGAGGGGCAAGGCAGCGCGCTTGCCGATGACCTGGAAACCCGTTTTCGGGGCCGCCGGCCACCAGCATGTTTTACAGTCGCCGCACGCGTCATGCGATACCCTATTGCGGCCCGCGAGATGTGTGCGCGGGGACCAGTTCGCGCAAATCCCGCGCTTGCGCGGCCAGATACGGAGGATGAAAGAGATGAACATGCTGAATTCGGTCCTGGGTGCCCTCTCGGGCGGCCAACAGGGCGGTAACCCGCTGATCACGGCGGTCCTTGGCATGCTGGCGGGCGGCAATGGCGGACAGTCGGGCGGCATCGGCGGCCTCGGTGATCTGCTGCAGCGATTCCAGCAGGCCGGCATGGGTGACCAGATCCAGTCGTGGATCGGTACTGGTCAGAACCAGCCGATCGACGCGAACCAGATCGAGCAGGTGTTCGGCAGCGATACGCTCGGTCAGCTCGCCGGTCAGGCCGGCGTCGATCGCAGCCAGGTGTCGGGCCAGCTTGCCGATATCCTGCCGCAGGTGATCGACCGCGTCACACCCAACGGGCAGGTACCCGAGGGCGGCCTGGGCGACATGGGATCGCTGATGGGCATGCTCGGCGGCTTGCTGGGCGGCGGGCGCTGAACGCACGCGTTTCACCGCACAGATCGGCGATCACCTCACCGCGGCGGGCCCGGGGCCTGGCCTAGGCGGTGCGCCGAACCGAATAGAAGACGCGAAACGCGACGCCCTGATCGAAGAAATGATCGGCGGCGTCGCGGAACACATCGAGCAGTGCCCCGAGATCGTCCGGCGCCAGTTGCTGGCCGGGCGGTAGATCCCGAAGCACGACCACGAAGCCCGGCCGATCGGCAGAGCCGATCGGCTTGAGATCGGTGACGCAATCGTAGAGCGCGTCCAGGTTCATCCCGAAGTGCTTGGGGAAGCCGGCGGCCCTCGCGATTGCCGCCAGCACGTCCTGCCTGGACCCGGCTCCGGCCAGGTCTACCAGTAACCAACGCTGGTCGGTACGCCGCGCCGCGGTGGCGAGTTCGGCGGCGTCGTAGGCCGAGAGCGGCAGCACGGCTTGCGGCGGAATGTTCGACAGCACGCTCATCTGGGCAACCTGATCCGTCGAAACGACCGATAGTGGTCGTCGGTGTAGTAGAGCTCGGACGTCGTGCGCGGGTTGCCACCCGCGATGATCCGGCGCGCCCCCCGATGCCGAACGCCGGGGGTGCGCACCGTGTATTCGGTGTAGTAGCCGCGCTCGCGTCGCGGCAGAAGCCGCTCCCGGTTGCCGAAGACGGTGCCGTCCTTGCGGTAGCGAAACGGTCCGCCGGCACGAATGCGCTCTAGAACCTCACGAGCCTGCGGCGGGAGTTCGTGCAGTTCGATGGAACTCGTTCGCGTCTCGGTCACGCGCGGCGCGCGCGCGCTGGCATCCGACCCGACGCTCAGCGTCAAGGCCAGGCCGATCGAGAACAGCACCCCGGCGGCCCTGGCCGCCCACGAACGAATCCGGTTCATGCCGCAGATGCTAAAGCAGTTGGCGGTCGACGGGAATCCGGATTCGAATCCGTTGCGCGAAGCGGATCACCGGACCCACGCAGCGCGGGCCAGGTTCACCTCCTCGAACGGCCGGGCAGGTCGTCCGGGCATGCTCACGGCCGGCTCAGGCGGTCTCCTCGAGCGCCGGGGTCTTGCGGCGCGAAGCCACAGCGCCCCCCGACTCACCGTCGGTGACCGCTTCGATCGCCCGATCCACGGTCGGCGCCTCGTCGGCACGCGCCGCTCGGCCGTCGTCGAACATCGCGATCATCTCGGCGCGCGCGATCGAACGGGCGATGTCCGGATAGCGCGTCAGCGCGAACAGCTTGCGCGACGGACTGACCCAGGCAAGCTTGACGCGCACAGGATCGTCGTCGGGCGATTCGCGCAGGTCGATCAGATCACCACGAACCAACTCATCGACCAGCGAATACTGGATCGCCACGGTCGGCGTCACGTCGGCCACACGATTGATCTGGCGGAACTGGATGCTGCCATCCGAGCGCAAGCGCACGTTCGACACCACCTTGTCGCGGTTGGCGGCGCTGTTCTCCTTGGCCTGGCGAATCGCGCGCGTGTGCCACTCGAGCAGCTCGTTGAAGAATTGCTCGCGCTCGTCCTGGGGCGGATTGACGACCTTCAAGCCGCGCAGCAATCCGTTGATCATCTTCGGCAACACGCCCGCGAGCCGTCCGATGTCGTCGGCCGACTTCGGCGCCACGCTCCAAAGAAGCTGCTCGCCGAGGCGCAGCGCCATGTCCCAGTCGAGACCATCGACCAGGCCATCGACTTTGGCTCGCGCCATCGACTCGGACCACCAGCGCAACAGGAAGCCGCGCACGAACGGCGGCGTGTCGTCATCGAGCCGGACAGCGATCTCGGTACGCGCGTCTTCCTGGGCGCGGGCCATCAGCTCGAGGCGCTCCGCGTCCTCGCGAAGCTCGCGCAAATGCGCCGACTGACGATCGGCCTCGGCGGCTGCCAACGCATCGATCTGCCGGATCGCCTGCTCGAACACGCCCAGGTCGCGGTCGAACCCCGAAACCAGACCGTCGACGATCCTGGCCAGGCCGACGATCAGTGGCGAGCCCGGCTCGACCTGCGCATCCGGATCGGCGCAGACCTCGGTGACGCGGTCGATCAGCCGACGCATCGGGTGCTGGCGACGCGAGAAGAAGCTGCGGTCGATCAAGGCCGCCTTGACCGCGACGACCTGGAGTCGCAGCAGCTGCTGCTTGGCGGCATCGGGCAGGCGCGCATCGTTGTAGATGTAGTCGAAGACCAGCGAAACGATCTCGACCGTGAGCTGATCGACCGCCGAGCCCTTGTCTCGCGCCTGGGCACCGACACGGCTGAGCACACCGGCAGGCATCTCGGCGCCGGTGGTCGGGTCGAGCTGCATCGCGTTGAGTGCATCGAGCAGTGGCGGCTCGACCATCGGCAACGGCAGGTCCGCGACACCGAAACTGGTCGGGTCGGAAAGCATCCTCGCCGCCGAGCTGCGCGCACCGGCGTCGCCACTCGACACCTGCTGCGCCAATTGCTCGAAGGTTGCCGCGAGCATCGGGTCGAAGGGCACGGCAGCTGCCGCGGCACCGGTGGAAATTCCCGCAGCGTGGCCAGCCCAGTTTCCGGGCACCGCACCCGCCAAGCCCCTTGGATCGCCGCCGTCGATGCCGGCGCCCGACGAATCATTGCCGCTCGAGCGGCGGGCGCCATCGGCGTTGACGGCGATTCGCGGGCGAATGCGCGGCAGGACCCGGTGCGAGCGCAACGAGGCGTTCACGTTCGAGTAGACAGTGTTCAGGTTCGAGGTCACATAGGGCTCGAACGCATCGAGCAACGCGGTCTTGACTTCCATCGCGCCGGTCAGGCCGTCGATCGACTGCTTCAGCGCCTCGAAAATCGCCTCGGGCGAGGCCGGATGGACGTTTTCCTCGAACCAGTCGCGCTCGACGAGCGCGGCCAGCCGCGCCCGCATGCCCAGTACCTCGTCGGGGTCGAGTTTGGCGCGCGCCTTGCGCACCACCCGCTCGATCGCAAGCTGGTCATCGATCACATCGTCGCCGACCAGTTCGAGTTCGAGCGCATCGGTCCTGGCCGCCGGCACGCTCGGAGCGCGATTGAACAAGCGACGTTCGAACACGTCGACGAAGGAGCGTCGAAACTTGGTCTCGATCTCGGCACGATGGCCGCGAATGATCGCGACCGCATCCAGCAGGACCTGCTGTTCCGCGCGAGCGGTCTTCTCGAGCGACAGCGCGATCAATTCGTTGGCCATCTTCTCGAGCGCATCGGAAACCACCTGGCTCATGCGCGAGACGATCAGCTCGCGCGCGTCTCCGAGCAACTCGAAGCGGCGCCGCTTGTCCATCGGGTTGCCGTTCTCGTCGAGGACTCGCTCCTCGAGATCAGCTTGCGCATCCATGTCAGTGACCATCCCTTATCTCCACCTGCGGCGAGACTAGGTAGGCCGGATGTCGAGGTCAAGAAACTCCGGCGATGGACAGGAACTATTTCCGGTATGTCCCGACGAGCGGTCCGGCGGCGAGAACGAACGGTCGACTCGGCCGTGCGCGCGGCCGTCCTGGCGCTACCGACGGCGGGCGTCAGTCGTGGCGGCGCTCGCTGTTCGCATCGACGACCGTCCAGGCCGTCATGTTGACGATCCGCCTCACGGTCGCCGAGGCCGTCAGCACATGGACGGGGCGCGCCGCCCCCAGCAGGACAGGCCCGATCGCCACGTTGTTCCCCGCAGCGGTCTTGAGCAGGTTGTAGGCGATGTTGGCGGAGTCGATGTCGGGCAGCACCAGAAGGTTGGCCGGGCCGCTCAGGCTGGAGCGTGGCATGGAACGTGAGCGCATGGCGGCATCGAGCGCGAGATCGCCGTGCATCTCGCCGTCGACCTCGAGCTCTGGCGCCTGCTCGCGTATCAGCCGCAGCGCCTCGCGCATCTTCGGGGCCGAACCGGCATTCGACGTACCGAAGTTCGAATGCGACAACAGCGCGACCTTGGGCAGGATCCCGACCCGGCGCAGTTCCTCCACCGCCATCAGCGTGATCTGCGCCAGTTGCGCCGCATCCGGATTCACGTTCACATGCGTGTCCACCAGCGAGATCTGGCGTCCAGGCAGCATCAGCGTGTTCATCGTGGCGTAGACACTCGCGCCAGGTCGGCGTCCGATGACCTGTTCGATGTAGTGCAGGTGCAAGGGCACGGTGCCGAAGGTGCCGCAGAGCATGCCGTCGGCGTCACCCTGGCGCAGCATCATCGCGCCGATCAGGGTGAGGCGGCGACGCATCTCGATCTTCGCGTACTGCGCGGTGACGCCCTGGCGTTCCGTCAGTTGGTGATACGCCTGCCAGTAGGATCGATATCGCTCGTCCCATTCCGGGTTCACGACCTCGAAGTCGACGCCCGGGCGAACGCGCAGGCCGAAGCGCTCGATCCGCTTCTCGAGCACCGCTGGACGGCCGACGACGATCGGCCGGGCGAGCTTTTCGTCGATCACGACCTGAACCGCGCGCAACACGCGCTCCTCTTCGCCCTCGGTGTAGACGATCCGACGCCCGACGTCGCGGCGCGCCGCGGCGAAGATCGGCTTCATGAAGTTGCCCGAGTGATAGACGAACTCCTCGAGCCGGACCCGGTAGGCATCGAAGTCGGTGATCGGGCGCGTCGCCACGCCGCTGTCCATCGCGGCCCTCGCCACCGCCGGCGCGATCCGTGCGATCAGGCGCGGATCGAAGGGCTTCGGAATCAGGTATTCGGGACCGAAGCCCTCGCCCGCTGCGCCGTATGCCGCGGTCACGACGTCGGACTGCTCCTCGCGCGCCAGGCCCGCCACCGCCTGCACGGCGGCCACTTCCATCTCCCGGTTGATGGTGGTCGCGCCGACATCGAGCGCGCCGCGAAAGATGAAGGGAAAGCACAGGACATTGTTGACCTGGTTCGGATAGTCGGTGCGTCCGGTCGCGATGATGGCGTCGTCGCGCACCGCCTTGACGTCCTCGGGCAGGATCTCGGGATTCGGATTGGCCAGCGCGAAGACGATCGGCCGCGCCGCCATCCGGGCGACCATGTCCTGCTTCAGGACGCCGCCTGCCGACAGGCCGAGGAATACGTCGGCGCCCGCGATGACCTCGGCCAGCGTGCGCGCCTCGGTGGCCTGCGCGAATCGCGCCTTGTCCTCGTCCATGAGTTCGGTGCGCCCGCGATAGACGACGCCGGCCAGGTCCGTGACCCAGATACTGCCCAGGGGCAATCCCATCTCGACCAGCAAGTCCAGGCAGGCCAGCGCCGCCGCACCCGCGCCGCTGACGACGACCTTGATCTCCTCGAGTCCTTTTCTTGCGATGCGCAAGGCATTGAGCAACGCGGCGCCGACGACGATGGCGGTGCCGTGCTGGTCGTCGTGAAAGACCGGGATGCGCAGTCGCTTGCGAAGCTCGCGCTCGACACGGAAACAGTCTGGCGCCTTGATGTCTTCGAGGTTGATGCCGCCGAAAGTCGGTTCGAGCGCGGCGATGATTTCGACCAGACGCTCGGGATCGGTCTCGGCGATCTCGAGGTCGAAGACATCGATCCCCGCGAACTTCTTGAACAGGACCGCCTTGCCTTCCATCACCGGCTTGGACGCGAGCGGCCCGATGTTGCCCAGTCCCAGCACGGCCGTCCCGTTCGAGACCACGGCCACCAGGTTCGCGCGCGCCGTGTAACGAAACGCCGCCGCCGGATCCGCGACGATCTCCTCGCAAGCTGCCGCGACGCCGGGCGAATAGGCGAGCGCGAGATCGCGCTGGTTGGTCAGGCTCTTGGTCGCGGCGATGGCGATCTTTCCTGGCGCACCGGTCTCGTGATATTCGAGTGCCGCTCGGCGAAGCTGCGGATCCATGATCACCTCGTTTTCTACATTGCGGAAACCAAATCCATCCTACGGAAATCATTATCGCTCAGCGCGGTGAGCGCGTCAGGTGCTCCGGCCCATGTCTTCGCACCGAATCGGGTATCGTGCCGGCACGCAACCCGAACCCGCCCGATCATGAGTCGCGAACGTCGCATCGCCCATCTCGACATGGACGCGTTCTACGCGTCGGTCGAGTTGTTGCGTCGCCCGGAATTGCGCGGCCGGCCGCTGGCGATCGGTGGCCGGGGTGATCCCACGCGGCGCGGCGTCGTCACGACGGCCACCTACGAGGCTCGCGAGTTCGGCATTCATTCGGGTATGGCTTTGCGGCGCGCGCTCGAGCTTTGTCCCGACTGCATTTTCCTGCCAACCGACTTCGATGCCTACCGCAAGGCGTCGCGGGTCTTCAAGCAGGCGATCGCGCGCATCGCCCCGGCCATCGAGGACCGCGGCATCGACGAGGTCTACGTCGACCTGACGGATGTGGACGGCATCGACCGGGAGCGCGGCGCGACCTTGGGGCGACGGATCAAGGCGGCCGTTCGTGACGCCAGTGGCCTGAGTTGCTCGATCGGGATCGCGCCGAACAAGCTGATTGCAAAGATCGCGTCCGACCTGGACAAGCCGGACGGCCTGACGATCATCGAGGCCGACGAGATCGCCACGCGGCTATGGCCCCTGCCCGCGCGCCGTATCAACGGCATCGGCCCCAAGGCGAGCGAGCGACTGCATGCGATCGGGATCGATACCATCGGCGATCTGGCGGCCGCCGATCCCCTGATGCTGGTCAGGCGCTTCGGCAACGGTTACGGGCGCTGGCTTGGCGAGGTGTCCCGGGGGCGAGACGATCGCCCCGTGGTCACCCATAGCGAACCGGTCTCGCGCAGTCGGGAGACCACCTTCGAGCGTGACATGCATCCGAAGCGAGACTGGGACGCGCTCGCTCACGTGCTCGCCGGCCTGTGTCGCCAGCTCGGCGCGGATCTCGATGCACGCGGCTACCGTGGCCGCACCATCGGCGTGAAGGTCCGCTTCGACGACTTCCGCGTCGTGACGCGAGACCTGACGATCGATACCGCAACGGCCGACGCGGGGCAGATCCGTCGGGTCGCGTTCGATTGCCTGGCGCGAATTCCGCTCGAGCGTCGACTACGCCTGATCGGTGTTCGCATCGCCAAGCTCGACCGCGACCGGCGCCAAGACGTTCCAACGACGACATCCACTCCGGGCGTACGCGAACCGCGTGTGGGCGAGACGCCGGATCTATTCGACACGGCGGCACTCACCTCGAGGCCACCATCGGGCAAGGAGGAAAGAACATGAAGCCATCGCGCCAGGAACATGCGGCCGCCGATGCGGCGACATCCACAGGCGAGGGCATCGGCGTGGCGCTCGCGCGCTTCGCGGCCAGCGCGAATCCGGACCGCTTTCCCGAGTCCGCGCGCCAGGTCCTCGAAATGTCATTGCTCGACTGGTTCGCCGTGGCGGTCGCGGGTCGAAACGAACCCGTGAGTCGTATCGTCCGCGACCTGGTCCTGGCCGAGGAAGGCCGTCGCGAGTGCGGCGTGATC
>JACKLP010000022.1 GCA_024235875.1 Burkholderiaceae bacterium
CGAGAGCGTGCGCGAGTTCGCCGACCCGCGCTACGGCGTCGACCTGTTCAAGCTCGAGAGCCCGGTGAACGGGGCCACCCTGCCTGCGCCCGATGGCAGCGCCGCGCATCGCGAGGCACAAGCCTGGTTCGACCAGATGGGCGCGATCTGTCGCGATGCCGGCGTGCCCTGGGTGATGCTCAGTGCCGGCGTGACCGCGGCCCAGTTCCTGCGCGTCATGACCTATGCCTATGCGGCCGGTGCGAACGGATTCCTTGCCGGTCGCGCGATCTGGTTGCAGGCGATGCAGGCGTTTCCCGATCTGGCGGCGTGCACCGAGCAGCTTCGTGAGCAAGGCGGCGGCACGCTGCGCGAACTGGGCGAGATGACCCGTCGACTGGGGCGGGCGTGGCAGCCCGACTATGGCGCGCTGGCGGAGATCTCGGCGGAGGGGCAGTTGTGCGCGAGCGTGCCGTAGGGCAGGACGGGTCCCGACAATCCTAGACGTCGGCCACAACGCAACCCGCGCCCCGGTCGTGCGCCGCGCGGGACTAGCGCAGGAAGCCCGCGAAGAACGCCGCCAGTTCCTCGAACGCGTCCAGCGGCAACACATGCGCGATGTACTGGTCCGGCCGCACGACGACCATGCAGCCCTTCTCGCGATCGATCCCGCGCATCTCGAAGATGTCCCCGGCGCCCTTGTGATCGACGCAGAAGATCTTCTCGTGGTCCTGCAGGCCGAGTTTGCCGGTCTTCGGTCTCAGTAGCGACGGCATGTTCTCGTAGGCGAGTTGCTCGAAGGTCTGCTGGAACACCGCGCGGAAGTCGATCACCGCGTCGATGTCTTCGTCCTCGCCCGTGTGCTTGAGCACCGGGGATTCGGGATCGGTCTCCAGCCAGTCGGCAAGCTCGTGGATCGCCGAGCCCGGATCCGATCCGTCCGCCTTGCCGGCGAACGCGTAGATGCGCCAGCGCGCGTCGGCTTCCGCCGCATGGCCAAGCTGCATCTGCCTGGCATCGGCCAGGCGCACCACCGGCGCAGAATGAAAGCGGCGACCGATCTCTTCGCCGGTCGCAAGCGCCTGGTGGGCGGCGGGGCCGAACAGCAGCGACGGGTCGTACTTCACCGCGGTGCCGCCGGTGAACTCCAGGTTGGCCTTGAACTGGCGGATGATGCGTGGCTCCTCGGTGCCGTCGCGCTCGGCCTGCGTGGTTGGCGCCGACATGATCCGCGCCCATTCGTGGTCGGTCTCGACCAGCCGGCGGGCTTCGGTCAGCCGCTCCCTGGAGTAGGTGCGCAGCAGGCTGGCGTCGGCCCGGCCCTGGAGCACGTGCACGAGCTTCCAGCCCAGGTTGAAGGTGTCCTGCATCGACACGTTCATGCCCTGGCCGGCCTTCGGCGAATGGGTGTGGCAGGCATCGCCGGCGGTGAATACGCGCGGGTTGCGCTCGGAGCCCTCGGGCACGTCGTCGAACCTGTCGGTGATGCTGTGGCCGATGTCGTAGATCGACCACCAGACGATCTCCTTCACGTCGATCGAGTAGGGGCGGATGATGCGGTTGGCGGCCGCGATCATGTCGTCCTGCGTGAACTTCTTGCTTGCCGCCTTCTCGTCGGGCCTGAGCTTGTCGAGCTCGACGTACATCCGGAAAACATAGCCGCCCTCGCGCGGCAGGATCAGCACATTGCCTTCGTTGGCCGACGAGATCAGGCACTTCTGGCGCACGTCGGGGAAGTCGGTATTGGCGAGGATGTCCATCACGCCCCAGGCCTGGTTGGCGGCATCGCCGTGCAGTTCGCCGCCGATCGACTTGCGCACCACCGAATGGGCGCCATCGCAACCCACGACATAGTTGGCGCGCACGGTGCGGGTGGCCCACCAGTTCACGCCGCTCGCGTCCTTCAGCGTGACGGTCACCGGATGGTCGTCGGTGGCGGGGTCGATGCTGAGCCCCACGATCTCCCAGCTGTAGTCGGGCTCGAGCCGCGAGGGCGAGTTGCGCATCACTTCGAGGAACAGTTCGTGCAGCCGTGCCTGGTTGATCAGGATGTGCGGCATCTCCGAGCTGTCGTCGGCCACGTCCTGCACCCGACCGACCCGCTTGATGTGATCCGGATTGACGGGGTCGGGCATCCAGAACGCGGTCTGGTTCACCCAGTAGGTCTCGCGCTTGACCTTGTCGGCGAAACCGAAGGCCTGGAACATCTCCATCGTGCGCGTGTTGATGCCGTCGGCCTTGCCCTTGATGATGTTCGTGGGCATGCGCTCGACGATCATCGTGTCGATCTCGGGGAATTGCGCGAGCTGCGCGGCCAGGCAAAGGCCTGCCGGGCCGGTGCCGGCGATCAGCACATCCACCTTCTCGGGCAGCGGTTCGTTCACGCCCCGGTTGCGCCGGTTGGGTGCCGCCTGCTTGACGTCGGGGTTGCCCCCCCTGAAGCCATCCTTGTAGAACTGCATAGCCGGTCTCCTCGGGTTGAAGGGCGCCACGAACGCCTGGCGGGCGCATGGCCAAATAATAACTACACTTATTATCGGACGTCAATGTCGTATGTATACTTACCAATGCACGCCCCAGATGGCGTGACCGATGTGAACCAAAGCCTTCGAACGGAATCCCTGGATGGCCTTACTCGACATGGCAGGGCACCTGATCCGCCGATTGCACCAGCAGTCGACCCAGGTGTTCGTGCAGCGTACGCAGGCCGCGGGCTTCGACCTGACGCCGGTCCAGTTCGCCGCCCTCGATGCCATCCACTCGCACCCGGGTACGGATCAGGCGCGGGTGGCAGAGGCGATCGCCTACGATCGCGCCACCATTGGCGGTGTCATCGACCGCCTGGAGCGCAAGGGCTGGGTGCGCCGGGTGGTGAGCGAACGCGACCGCAGGGCGCGCGAACTGTCGCTGACCGCCG
>JACKLP010000023.1 GCA_024235875.1 Burkholderiaceae bacterium
CGGATCACGTCGAGGATCTGGCCGATCGCATCCGACTCCTGGCGCACCCGCTCGATCGCCTCGGCACCTGAACGTACCTCGTCGGCCAGGCTGCGGATGGCGGTCACCGTGGCCTGCACGATCGACTGACCCTGCTTCGCCTGGCCATCGGCGTTTCGTGCCGCCTCGGCGGCCTCGCTCGCATTTCCGGCGACCGAGTGAACCGTGCTGGCCATCTCGGTCATCGCGGTGGCGACGCTGTCGGTATCCTCCTTCTGCTGCATCGCGCCGCTCATCGAGCGCTCGGCCACCTGTCTGGCCTCGTTGGCGACCTGGTTCAGGTCACCGGTCGCACGGTGAATGGCGCCGATGATGCCGCGAAGGTATTCACGCATGGCCTGCATGCCCGCCAGCATCTGCGCGATCTCGTTATTCGAATTGCAGGTGACCTCGACCGAGAGGTCACCGCTGGCGATTGCTTGCATGGCCTCGGCCGCCTTGCCGAGCGGGCGAAACGCGTTGCTGATCTGCCGGTACACCACGACGATGGCCAGCAACACCACGGCAACGACGGCGATGTTCTGGATCATGCCGATCCTGTCGACATTGCGGGTGACCGCGGTGACGTCACGCTCCAGGGCCAGGAAGGCGGCGGACTGGCCGTCGAATCCCGGGAGAGGCACCAGCGTGGTCGAGTAATACCTGTCGGCGGCTGCGATGGTTTCCCAGCGCGCCTCACCGCCCGTCAGTGCGGACCAGTCGATATTCGATGCCTGCTGCGGATCGGTGGCGTAGAGCAGCTTGCCGTCCTCGCCGATGATGGCGACCGCCGAGTTCGCGTTCCCGGCGATCTGCTCGGCCACCTGCTCGAGGCCGACCAGGTAGACGCCGACGCCCTTGGCCTTGCCCCGGTAGTAGAGCGGGAAGGCCAGTGCCAGCGCAGGACTGCCCTCGCTGTCGAGCACCAGCTCACGGCGCACTTTCTGTTCCTGCGCGACGGCCTGTGTCAGGCCGGTAGTTGCCTGACGCCCCATACTGAGTAACTGTTTGCCGGACAGATCGCTGATCATCAGCCCATCCACCGCACCGCTGGCACTCACCCGGTTGAACGTCGGCACCGCAGCCTCCTTCAGTGCCGCAACGTCGCCTTCCTTGAGCGCGTTCAGTGCGTCCTTGTTGCGGGTCAGCCCCTGGGTCTCGGTCTCCATGCTGTCGAACCTCGTCCCGGATACGGCGGACCACAGCGCCCCTGTGTAGGCGATATTGGTCTCGGCCTTGAGTTCCAGCTGGTGACCGAGCGAGATGCGTTGTGTGACCCAGAAGGTGACAGCGACCAGCAGGGTACAGACAGTTGTCGCCAGCAGCAGACGATTTTTCAGTGTGAGCGTCATGGGTGTTCTCTTGCTGCGGCCGCCCGGCATTGCCGGGGCGGCCGACGGTACGGATCACTCTACCGGGTTGCCGCCAGCCTTCCAGGCGGGGAAACCGTCGCGGTAGTAGTGCACCTTGCTGAAGCCCCAGGCGACCGCCATCACCGACGCCTCGGAGCTGCGCAGACAGGAGCTGCCATTGCAGTACAGCACCAGCGGCTCGTCCTTCTTGACCTCGGCCGACAGGCCTTCTTCGGTGAACTTGCCCTTCAGGTCGAGGTGGATGGCGCCGGGGACGCGACCTGCGTCCCAGTCGCTGTCCTTGCGGACGTCGACGAACGCGACCTCTTTGTCGAACAGTGCGCGTGCCTGCGCAGTGTCGACGGTGGTCGCGCCGGCAACCTGCTCGGGTGAGACGTCGCCGGCCAATACCGGTGCGGCGAGGCCAAGGGATACTGCAGCCACGGCGGCAAACTGGAGGATTGTCTTCATCGGGATCTCCTGAGCGTGGGGTACTGTTCCACCGGTCTGAATCGCGCCGGTTTGTTCCTGTAGCGCTCGTAGATCTCGATTCTTTAAAGTGGCAGTCAGTCCGCGGCTTTTTTCGCTCTGTGGTCCGCGCGCTCACCCATCAGCGGGCGCATCGCGCTGAGCAGATTGGCAAACAGGTTGGGATGGGCCTTTTCCTCGCGTGCCAGCAGGATCTTGGTATGGGCGCGCTGGGTCGGTGCGGTGAAGCAGGCAGGGCAGGAGTCGGGCACCACCGGAAGCGTCGCCGCGGCCGCGAATGCCGCGGTCTGCGTCTCGCGCACATAGACCAGCGGGCGGATCACCCGCAGGTCGCCGGCATCGATCGTGTAATGCGCCTTCATCGTGCCGAGTCTGCCCTGGTGGAAGGCCGACATCAGGAAGCTT
>JACKLP010000024.1 GCA_024235875.1 Burkholderiaceae bacterium
TCATTACCAGGGCGATCGCCCAGAAGCCCTCGACCACAAACATCGCACTGAAAACCAGCACCGAGACCAGCGAGGCCATGCGCACGATCTGCATCCGGTGTCCCAGGTGATCGCCCAGCCAGCCCCAGATGTTCGGTGCGACGATCTTGGTCGCCATCAGGATCGCCATCAGTTCGCCGATAGCGACCGCGTCGAACCCGCGCGCCCGCAGAAACAACCCCCAATAGGGAACCAGCGCTCCAAGCAGCGCGAAGTAGAACAGGTAGAAGGCAGAAAGGCGCCAATACGGCATGTCAGGTCGCCCCGCAGGATTGCGGCTGTGCGGGCCCTTCGGTAGCCACGGGACCTGCCTCAGCTGCCGGGCGCGGCGGGGATCACCGGGGTGCTGGACCTGACGTCGGCATTCTGACCACGATGCCGCAGGGCGTGATCGAGCAACACGACCGCCAGCATCGCCTCGGCGATCGGAGTTGCCCGGATACCGACACAGGGGTCGTGCCGGCCCTTGGTGATGACGTCTGTCGCATGGCCCTCGACATCCACGGTCTGGCCGCCGAGACGGATACTGGAGGTCGGCTTGAATGCGACGCGCGCGACAACGTCCTGGCCGCTCGAGATACCGCCGAGGATGCCACCGGCGTTGTTCGACAGGAACCCTTCAGGAGTCATCTGGTCACGGTGCTGCGTGCCCTTCTGCGCGACGCAGGCAAACCCGGCGCCAATCTCGACACCCTTGGCGGCATTGATGCTCATCAGCGCATGGGCGATATCGGCGTCCAGGCGGTCGAATATCGGTTCACCCCAGCCCGGTGGCACACCGGTCGCCACGACCGACACCTCAGCACCCACCGAATCCCCCGATTTACGCAGATCGTCCATGTACTGCTCGAGTTCGGCGACCTGCCCCGCATCCGGCCAGAAAAACGGGTTGGACTCGACCGGATCCCAGGAAAAACTGTCCGGCCTGATCGGCCCGAGTGCCGACAGGTATCCGCGTACCTCGACGCCGAAGCGCTCGCGCAGATACTTCTTGGCAATCGCGCCGGCAGCGACCCGCATCGCCGTCTCCCGGGCCGACGAACGACCCCCGCCGCGGTGATCCCGGATGCCGTATTTCTGGTTGTAGGTGTAGTCCGCGTGGCCCGGCCGGAACTTCTGCGCAATCTCGCCGTAGTCCTTGGAGCGCTGGTCCTGGTTGAAGATCACCAGCCCGATCGGCGTCCCCGTGGTCTTGCCCTCGAACACGCCGGACAGTATCTGTACCTGGTCGGGTTCGCGGCGCTGGGTGGTGTGGCGCGACGTGCCCGGACGACGGCGGTCCAGGTCGGGCTGGATATCCGCCTCGGACAGCGCCATGCCCGGCGGGCAGCCGTCGACGATGCAACCGATCGCAATCCCGTGGCTTTCGCCGAACGAGGTCACGGTGAAGAGTTTTCCGATGGTGTTTCCTGACATGGCCGCTATTCTAACTGCCGGCCCGCCGTGCGCCCACGCCCACCGGGAGAAAAATTCCACTGCCCTTGCCCGAATGGCAAACACG
>JACKLP010000025.1 GCA_024235875.1 Burkholderiaceae bacterium
CGGCCCGGGGGGGCGCGCGGCCCGCCACGCGGTCGCCGGCCAGGTCGGCGACGCGCGCGACCGAGGGTTCGAGCTCGTCGATCCTAAGCGGCTGCGCGTCGAGGCGCTGGCCTACGATGCCGACACCGCCATCGATGTCGCAGGCGCGAGCCTCGCGGTCGGCGAGCAGCGCGTGAGGCTCGACTTCCTCGGCGCGGCGCGCAGTCTGCGCGAGCAGGCGTTGCCGCTCGCTTTCGTTGCCGCGGGCGATTCCCTGGCGCGTTTCGCTGTCGGGCAACCGGTCGAGGTGTTCGTGCAGACACGCAGCACGCTGCAGGGCGTGAGCGTCCCTGCTGCGTCGGTGCTGAAGAACCCGGCGAACCAGACCATCGTGTGGGTCAAGACGGCGCCGGAGCGCTTCGAGCCGCGCACCGTCACGACCGCGCCGCTCGACGGCGCGAACGTCGCCGTGACGTCGGGCCTCGCAGCCGGGGAGCGTGTCGCCACAAACGCGGCCACCCTGATCAACCAGATCCGCTGACGGGGAGCCCGACCGATGTTCAAGTGGCTACTCGACAACAGTCTGGGCAACCGGCTGCTGGTGATCATCGCCAGCCTGGTGCTGATGGCCTACGGCGCATTCACGCTCACACGCACGCCCGTGGACGTGTTCCCGGACCTCAACAAGCCGACGGTCACGATCATGACCGAATCCGGCGGCATGGCGGCGGAGGAGGTCGAACAGCTCATCACCTTCCCGCTCGAAACGACGATGAACGGGCTGCCCGGCGTGGAGTCGGTGCGCTCCATCTCAAGCGCGGGGCTGTCCTTCATCTACGTCACCTTCGACTGGAGTACGGAGATCTTCCGGGCTCGGCAGATGGTGTCGGAGCGCCTGTCCGCAATGGAGGAAGGACTGCCGGAGGACGTGATTCCGCGCATGGGGCCGATCAGCTCCGTGATGGGCGAGATCATGCAGATCGCGATCCCGATCGATACCGCGAAGATCTCGCCGATGCAGGTGCGCGAATACGCCGACTGGGTGCTGCGTCCGCGTCTCATGGCCATCCCCGGCATCGCCCAGGTCATCCCGATCGGCGGAGAAGTGCGGCAGTTCCAGGTGCAGCCGGATACGCGGCGCATGGCGGAACTCGGCATTTCGCTGGAACAGATGGAAGCGGCGGTCCGCGGGTTCTCGTCGAACACCTCGGGCGGCTTCCTGGAGCTGACCGGGCGCGAATACCTGATCCGCAACCTGGGCCGGACGTCGAGCCTGGACGACCTGAAGAATCTCGCGATTACGGCGCGCTACGGCCAGCCGATCCTGCTGCGCCAGATCGCGGCCGTGACCTTCGCGCCGGCCCTGCGGCGTGGCGATGCGGGTTTCGAAGGTAAGCCCGCGGTCATTCTCGGCATCCAGAAGCAGCCGACCGCGGACACCATCCACCTCACCCGCTCGATCGAGGCCGCGCTCGACGAGATGAAGAAGTCGCTGCCCGCGGGCATGGAGGCGCCGCAGGTGACCTTCCGCCAGGCGAGCTTCATCGAGGCCTCGATCGGCACACTGCAGGGCAAGCTGATTGGCGCCTCGGTGTTCGTCGCGGCGATCCTGTTCTTCTTCCTCGGCACGCTGCGCCCGACAGTGATCGCGCTCACCGCGATCCCGGTGTCGATCTTCATGACGGCGCTGGTGTTCAAGTATTTCGGTCTGTCGATCAACACGATGACGCTCGGGGGGCTGGCGATTGCGATCGGCGGCCTGGTCGACGACGCGGTGGTGGGCGTCGAGAACGTGTTGCGCCGGCTGAAGGAGGATCGCGCGAAACATCACGATCACCGCCTGCACCCGATCGAACTGGTCGCGCACGCGACGATGGAAGTGCGCTCGGCCATCCTCTACGCGACGATCATCATCGTGCTGGTATTCCTGCCGTTGTTCGCGTTGCCCGGCATGGAGGGGCGGCTCTTCGTACCGCTCGGCGTGGCGTTCATCGTGTCGACCTTGGCGTCGCTGGTCGTGTCGGTGACTGTCACGCCGGTCCTGTCGTTTTACCTGCTGCCGCGCATGAAATCGCTCGAACATGGCGACACGCGCGTGCTCGCGTGGCTCAAGGCGCGCTACCGCAACAGCTTGCAGGCCGTCCTGAATCGCCCCAGGGCCGCCGTGACCGCCGGGGCGATCGCGGTCGTCGTCGCGGCGGCCGCCGTGCCGTTCTTTCCGACGACCTTCCTGCCGCCGTTTAATGAGGGCACCCTGCTCATCGGTATGCGCCTCAATCCGGGGGTGACGCTCGCCGAGTCAACCGCGCTTGCGCAGCAGGCCGAGGTGCTGGTGAAACAGGTGCCCGAGGTCACGCACGTTGGTCGCCGCAGCGGACGTGCGGAGCTCGATGAACATGCGGAAGGCGTGCACGTCAGCGAGCTCGATGTCGGGCTCAAGCCGGCGTCAGAACTCACCCGTTCGATGGGGGAGATCGCCGCCGACATCCGCGCCCGGCTCGTGAATCTGCCCGCTGCGATCGCGATTGGCCAGCCGATCTCGCACCGCATCGACCACATGCTCTCCGGCGTGCGTTCGCAGATCGCGATCAAGATCTTCGGCGAGGATCTCGACACGCTGCGGGGGCAGGCCGATGCGCTGCGGGCGCGGCTTGCCGGCATCCCCGGTCTCGCAGATCTGGAAATCGAGAAGCAGGTGCTCGCGCCGCAGATCAAGGTGCGCATCGACTATGCGGCAGCGGCTCGCTATGGCGTGCCGGCACCGCAGATCCTGGCCGCGCTGCAGAACCTCGTCGAGGGCGAGAAAGTCACCCAGATCGTCGAAGGTGGAAGGCGTTTCGCGCTGGTCGTGCGCCTGCCTGAATCGGCGCGTTCGGTCGAGGGGCTCGCGCAGATCCTCATAGAAACGCCGACCGGGCATGTCCCGCTGTCGAAACTCGCGTCCATCGAGGACGGCGACGGGCCGAACCAGGTCAGCCGCGATGACGGCAAGCGCCGCATTGTGCTGTCGGCCAACGCGCAGCAGCGCCCGCTCTCGGAGATCGTCGAAGACATCCGCGCCGTGGTGGCCGACATGAAGCTGCCCGAGGGCTACTTCATCACGCTCGGTGGACAGTTCCAGGCACAGGAAGAAGCCTCTCGCCTCGTCGGACTACTCTCTATCGTGTCGCTCGTGCTGATGTTCGTCGTGCTCTACAGCCGCTACAAGTCGGTTCGGCTCTCGGCGCTGATCATGGCCAACATTCCGCTCGCGCTGGTTGGCGCAGTGATCGGCTTGTGGATCTCCGGCCAGCCGCTGTCGGTCGCGGCCCTGATCGGCTTCATCACGCTCGCCGGCATCTCGGTGCGTAACGGCATCCTGAAGGTCAGTCACTACATCAACCTGATGCGTATCGAAGGCGAGAACTTCGATCACCCGATGATCCTGCGCGGTTCCCTGGAACGTCTCTCCCCGGTGCTGATGACCGCTCTGGTGACCGCCTTCGCGCTGGCGCCACTGCTGTTCGAGGCCGAACGCCCGGGTACCGAGATCCTGCACCCGGTCGCGGTGGTGATCTTCTCGGGGCTCATCAGCTCGACGCTCCTCGATACCTTCCTTACGCCCGCGATGTTCTGGCTCTTCGGCCGTCGTGACGTCGAGCGCCTGCTCAACGACCGCAATGCCGAAGCGTTCTGACCCTGATCCACTCACGACGCCGAACCTGAAAGGAGAAAACATGAAACTCTCGAAACTCATTACCCTCGCCGCCTTGGTGGCCGTCGGTCCCGCCTTCGCGGCGGACAAGCACGACCACGCCCACGAACATGAGTCCATGCACGGCGGCCTGGTGGTCGAGGTCAAGGACGTTGATCTCGAGCTCGTCGCCAAACCGGACGTCATCCAGCTGCATCTGCGCGATCACGGCAAACCGGTTGATGTGACCAACGGCAGCGCCAAGCTCACGCTTCTGTCCGGCACCGACAAACAGGAAGTCGAACTCAGGCCGGCCGGCGACCGGCTGGAGGCCAAGGGGAGCTTCAAGGTGGGCGCTGGCACCAAGTTGGTGGCCGTCGTCACGTTGCCGGGCAAGCCCTCCACCACCGCGCGCTTCACGCTGAAGTGACGTCGTCCGCTTGCCCGCAGCATGTCGCTGCGGGCGGCCTACTGATGTTTCTCGGGA